>NZ_CP088085.1:0-847469 GCF_040784895.1 Cupriavidus sp. Agwp_2 | reverse complement strand
AAGGTCTCAAGCAGCATCACCCGACAAAGGCGCGTCTTCGGGGGCCGGGTTCTGACTTGGAACGCAACTGAGCTCGTCCCGTCGATACCTCAGGCGAGCGCATTATGGGCGTCGATGGAGATCGCTCACAGGGACCTTGTAGGGCAGGCACTGCAAAACGACAGCAACAATAGCTTTGCGGCGCAAGATCGCGCTGATGTCCGGGGACACGTCGCCAGAAGGAATGCGACATGATAAAGGCGGACGCCGACCGCCGGCCCTCATAGCGGGATTCGAAGTTGTGGGTGCGGCCTTCCCAACGGGACTGGTTGCCGTCAATTACCTCATTGGCTGCAAGCGGTACGCCACAGGTTCCGCGTGCCCAGCGCCAACAGCTACCAGATGTCTCCTGCTCCATGATGGATTGAGTCCATCGCTCGATGCGCTTGGCGCCTCAACCTCCAGAACCCAGAGCAGGGAGTTCGCCTTGTCCATTGCCATTTCAAAGTCCTTTACTTCCAGCTGCTGGTCGTGACAGTCGCCCATGGATCTTTCCCCTGTATCACACGTGGACGGCCAATCTAAGACGGAGCACTTGATTGGAATAGCGCCCGTCCAGGACTGGAGAGACTGCGGCCCTTCGAGCTGGACGCAACCGCCGCGAACTACGCACAATTCTGACTTGGTCCAGTCGGGGCAACGGCGTTGCCGGAAGGCTCTTGAAGTCCTAGCAATCTTTGCGCGTACGCTCGCTAACACTATCCGCGCGGGCTGCCTCCTCGAGACTGAACGACGGTCGCTATCGATAAAAATGGACCGTGACAGTGATAGCCTGCGTAGCCTGATTGACAGCGAACCACCGAGTCGAACGCGAGTGCCGGACATGGCGCAAGCTGCGGAATCGGACTATGCCACCCGCAGCCACACCTCCAAATGAGTTGCCTCACGTCACACAGAGCGTGCATGCCCCCGGCTTCGTCTCGCCGATTAGACACATACCTTCGTGCGATCCCGCGACGCGATGGCGCAAGGGCCAACAGAAAGGTCACAAAGATTGTACGAATCCTAGTTGCAAGTCTTCCCGGAAGACCTGTGCGCGGCGTGTTTAGCGCCGGACTCTCCCGCTAACGGACAATTGCCGGTGACTTTGCCTGTTGGGGAGCAACGGAGCGGAACAATATTGGTGACCTTACGAGAGGCTGCCTACCGAGCTGCATACAATTTGGTGACCTAGCTACAGCGAGAATGGGCAATGAGGGCAGGCTACAAGGCCACCTTTTCGATGGTCGCAGGCAAAACTGACGGTCGTACAATCTCGGTGACTTTGCCCTTGGCGCAGGCTTGACGTTCGGCGACTATTGGTGACATTGGCCATCTCGCCATACTCGGCGAAGCCGCATTCGGATGATGAAGGGCTGCGGAGCTGAATGCGCGAAAGCGAAGAAAAGACACTTCGGGAGGGGGCTTGGAATTGCAGCCGTCCGTTCACTAGGTAGTGGTCGGAGAGTCTCCGCTACAGCCGAGGATGAAGCAGAATCCGGTGGCGCTGAGGGCGATTATCAGCGCGATTGGGCGGCTTCTTTAAGGAAACCGTGGTGTCGAACTCAAGGGCCTTCCATCAAGGTCCCGGCCGAGCGAGAGGGAGGAACGCCGCCGCTTCGCGCAACGCTAAGGTCGGTTGGCGTTGGCGTACCGGCGTTAGCAGCTCAGGCCTGGCTGGCACGGGTGCGAAGCTGTCCGGGGGCAAAGCCGTCCGATGGCAGCCCACGCTGATCGCAGAAGCGCCGCCACAAAGCACGCAGCAGCTGATCCAGGCCGCTGGCGGAATAGCCCGCCGCCACGCCCGCAAGCTGCTTGTTACGCCCGCGCGCCGTGGCCGGCTGTGATGTCGGGGCTAATAGCGCTGCGTGTGCCGGCGGCGTCATGTTTGGCCAACCCCGGTCGGTCCAATGCGCCTTTAAGGCCTGTTGGACGGCGGTATTAAGGCTTACCAACTGTTGGCGCGAACCTTGGCGTTGCAATACCGTGCCGTCGGCGCTGGACTGCACGCTGGCGCAGCGCAGCACCGCTAGCTCGCTCAGTGGCAAGCCTGCGCTGCGCATTAGTTGGGCTGCAACCAGCGCAGCACGATGTCGCGGACCGTGCCGTGCTTCTCCCAGCCAGGCAAGGAAGGCCTCCACGTCGGGTTGGCTGGACGGTGCGCGCAGCGCAGTGGGCGCAGCGGCGGGGGCTTGCCTGGGGATGAGCGGGGCGCTCGCCAGGTGGCCGGCCTTGACCAATGCGCGAAGCAGCGCTCGAACCACCCGTAGGGCGGCCGCCACCGAGCTGGTCCCCAGCGGCCCTTCGAAAGGCCGCCAGTGCATTCTGTCGCGCGCGCCGCTGGGGCCGCACCAGAACGCCGCCGGCTGAGGATTCGCTAGAAATTCCTCATATGCCTCGAGATCGCAGGTCTCCAACGCCTTCAACCCCTTCTTGCGCGCCGCATTCCACAACAGCAGCCGCTCGGCCTCGCGCCGATAGCTGTTGCGGGTATGTGGCGCCCGGTCCCCTAGCCAGGCGCGTACGAACGCCAGATCGGCGGCGAGCGCCGGCCCTGCCGCGGTATTTGAGACTGGCACCAGCATATGCTCGAGTGGCACCGGATACGGCATCCCGGGGGCCAAGGTCAACGGCACCAGCGCGTCGCGGTGGGCATGGGCGGCAGGCGGCAGCACATAGGCATTGACCGCCGTGGCGCCCATGACTGGGCGCTGACGCACCAGCCAGTGCGTGATGACCTCGGCCGACTGCGCGCCAATGCGTGGCACCGCGCGCCACCAACTGCTGCCGCGCCGATTCGCCAAGGACGTCAGGTCCTCAATCCGCCGGATGTTGGCCGCTACCAGCCGACGTGCCAGACTCGGCTTGAACCAAAGTGACACATCGTGCTGTGGCTGGGGGTAGCTCTGTCCAAGCTGCTCAAGCGCCGACACGGCGTCTACCCGCCGGGTCATGCCGACATCCGAACGCGCGCGCAGTGCTTCGAACATGCCCGCGATCTCGGGCTGGCCATGCTGCAGGGCGAACTGCACGAGGCGGTCGCGCAAGGCCAGGATGCGCTGGACCGCCTGGGCCTCGCTCAGGTGCTCGTCCTCATCCGGGTCCACCAAGTAGCGGTTGGCGATATCCACCGGCCGCATGCCTTGCGCGTAGGCACGGACCACGGCAAATTCGGTGCGGGTGAGTTTTGTGACGGCGTGCGTAGTGGGATCCTGGGCCATGGAGACAGCGCTAAGTGCTTGACCTATAACAAAATTCAACACACTCTATCTGGAGCCGGACGGAAATGCTGACTAAAGCGCAATGTAAATTATTTTTGTGCCGGGCGCTACGCCTATTCGGATGACGTACCGAGGGCCTGTTTGGCTCAGGGGAGTCATCGGCTCACGCTGAGCCGCCTTGCCAACCTCCGCGAATGCGCCTGTAATGGCTGCGTGGCAGGCACAGGCAGTCGGGAGACGAAATGCGCTGCACGAATTGCCAGTTCGAGAATCCTTCGGGAGCCAAGTTCTGCCAGGAGTGCGGGCAAAGGCTTGTGCTAATTTGCTCGCAATGCGGCCACGCATCCAGTCCCACTGAAAAATTCTGCGGCGCGTGCGGCGCGCCGCTGGCGGACACGGCGGCAGCCTCCCCGCGCCAATCGCCCCCGGTGTCGTCTCTGCCGGCACCGATTCTCTACACACCGCCCCATCTGGCCGAACGGATCCGCGCCGAGCAGGCCGCCATGGAGGCAAAGGGCGGGGCTGCTGGCGGCGAGCGCAAGACCATCACTGCCCTGTTCGCGGACATGGCCGGCTCGACGGCATTGATCCAGGACCTGGACCCCGAGGAAGCCCGCAGCCTGATCGATCCGGTCGTGGCGCTGATGATGGAAGCTGTGCATCACTACGAAGGGTACGTGGCCAAATCTCTCGGCGACGGAATCCTTGCCTTGTTCGGCGCTCCAATCGCCCACGAGGACCATGCGTTGCGGGCGCTGTTTGCGGCACTGCGCATGCAGAAGGCCATGCGTGGCCATAGCGACAAGGTGCGGCTGGAGCAGGGTATCCCACTACAGATCCGGGTTGGGGTCCATACCGGCGAAGTGGTGGTGCGCTCGATCCGCAAGGATGACTTGCGCACGGACTACGACCCGGTGGGCCACACCATCCATATCGCGGCGCGGATGGAAGGGGTCGCGACCCCGTCATCGATCCTCGTCAGCGAATCGACCCACAAGCTGGCCGAGGGGTATTTCGAGTTCAAGGCGCTCGGTCGCACCCAGATCAAGGGGCTGCGCGAGCCTCTGGCGGTGTATGAGGTGCTCGGGCTGGGCGCCTTGCGCACGCGCCTGCAGGTGGGGGCGCAACGTGGCCTGGCCAGGTTTGTCGGTCGCGAGGCCGAACTGAAGCGCCTGGGCGAGGCGCTCGAACTGGCCCGCGCAGGGCAGGGGCAGATCGTCGGCGTGGTGGGCGAGGCGGGCGTAGGCAAGTCGCGCCTGTTCCATGAGTTCAAGGCACGTGCGCAGCAAGACTGCATGGTGCTCGAGACCTTTTCGGTGTCGCATGGCAAGGCGTTTCCTTACTTGCCGCTGATCGACCTGCTTCGCAACTATTTCCAGATCACGGCGCAGGATGACGAGCGCCGCTATCGCGAGAAGGCCACTGGCCGACTCCTGATTCTGGACCGCGCCTTGGAGGATCAACTGCCTTACTTGCTCTACCTGCTGGGTATCGTTGAGCCGGGCTCGGCATTGCCGACGATGGATCCGGCCATCCGGCGTCAGCGCACCTTCGGGGCGATCGCGCGCTTGCTGGTGCGCGAGAGCCAGAACCAGCCGCTCATGGTCCTGTTCGAGGATCTCCAATGGCTGGATAGCGAAACGGAAGCTTTCCTGAATGTGCTCATCGCCGAGGTGCCGCGCGCCAAGATCCTGCTGCTGGTCAACTACCGCCCCGAATACCGGCATGACTGGGCTCAACACACCTTCTACACCCAGTTGCATCTGGAACCACTGGGTCAGACGGAGGCGCAGGGATTGCTGACTGCGCTGCTGGGCGCAGACCCGTCCCTTGCGTCACTGAAGCAGCTGATCCTGACAAAGACCGAGGGCAACCCGTTCTTCATGGAGGAAGTTGTTCATACCCTGGCCGAGGAAAACGCGCTGCGCGGCCAGCCCGGAAACTACAGCGTCGAGAAGGCGCCGTTGGCACTTCATATTCCGACGACCGTGCAAGGCGTGTTGGCGGCGCGTATCGACCGGCTGCCACTGCCTCAGAAGGAACTGCTGCAGACGCTGGCGGTCATTGGCGCGGAGTTCCCGTCCAGTCTGATTCGGCATGTCACGGGCCAGTCCGAAGCATCGCTTCACCCGCTGCTGGCCGACCTGCAGATCGGTGATTTTATCTATGAGCGCCCTACCTTCCCTGAGGTGGAGTATTTGTTCAAGCATGCCCTGACCCAAGAGGTAGCGAGCAACTCCCTGCTCTCGGAACAGCGAAGCTTTCTGCATGAGCGTACCGCCCAAGCCATTGAGGCGCTCTTCCCCGACAGGCTGAGCGAATATTGCAGCGAGCTGGCGCACCACTACAGCCAGAGCGGCAATGTGCCGAAGGCGGTCGAGTACCTGAAGCTGGCGGGAAAGCAGGCGCTGCAGCGCTCCGCCCAGTCCGAGGCTATTACACATCTCAGCGCCGCCCTCAATCTCCTGAAAAACCAGCCCGATACCCCCGAACGCAGTCGCGAGGAACTCACGTTGCGGCTGACCCTTGGACCGGCCTGGATGGCCGTGCGAGGCTATGGTTCACCGGAAGTACAAGCGAACTATACCCGGGCCCTCGTCCTCAGCGAGCAAGGCGGGGAAACCTCGCAACTCTTCTCTGCACAACTCGGTTTGTGGTCGTTCTATCTGTTGCGCTCCGAACTCGAGACGGCGCAGACGCTGGCCGAGCGGCTGCTTGGTCTCGCGCAGGATGCACAGGATCCGGAGCAGCTTGCGGAGGCGCACCGGGTGCTTGGCACCACAGTATTCCGCCTGGGCAAGATCCGCCTGGCCCGCACTCACATGGAGCAGGCGCTGTCATTGCACCGCCCTGATCGACAGTCTTACGGGCATTTACTGCGCTATGTGCGCAATCCCGCGCCCCATATGCGTAGCAGCCTGAGTTGGAGCCTCTGGTATCTCGGCTTGCCGGACCAGTCTCTGTCCCGAAGCGAAGAGGCGCTGGAAATGGCCAGGAATGCGTCCGACCCGTTCGGCCTTGCACTCGCCCTGATTTATGCGGCAGAACTGTATCAGCGTCGCGGCGAGCCCGAAGAGACGCTGGAGTTCGCCAATGCCGCGCTCCAACTATCGAGCGAGCAGGGGTTCTCAATGTACTTGGCATGGGCAACGATCCTGCGGGGTTGGGCCGTGGCCAGGCAAGGCAACCACGCGGAGGGCATCGCACTTATCCACCAAGGTCTTGGCGCACATGAAGCGACCGGTGCCGCATTGGGACGACCATCCCTCTTAGGACTACTCGGCGATGTCTATGGCAGGGCAGGGCAGCCTGAAGCCGCGCTTCGCGTCCTGGATGACGCGCTGGCGCTAGTGGGCAAGACGGAAGAGCGCTTCGATGAAGCGACGTTGATTCGCCTACAAGGCGAATTGATGCTGCAGTTGCCTGGCCAGAATGCGGGCACTTCGGCCTCGCCCGCCGTGGATGAGGATGCCGAGGCGCGGTTCCAGAAGGCCATTGCGCTCGCGCGTAGCCACGACGCCAAGTCAATCGAGTTGCAATGCGTGCTGAGCCTCGCGCGGCTATGGCTACGCCAAGGCAAGGATGCCGCTGCGCGGCAACTACTCCTCGAGATCCGGGCAGCATTCACGGAGGGGGCAGACACCGTGGATGCGCGTCAGGCAGGAGAGTTGTTGGCGTCGTTGTCGTAGGAGGGGTCTACCAATTTCGCCATGCCGGCAAAGGAAGAGTGGTGGGCCTGGCAGGACTTGAACCGGCGACCAATCGGTTATGAGCCGACCGCTACTGGACAACTGAGCTACAGGCCGTTTGGAGCGGGTGAAGGGAATCGAACCCTCGTCGTAAGCTTGGAAGGCTTCTGCTCTACCATTGAGCTACACCCGCGAAGGCACGGATTTTCGCACAAATAAGCGACGCGCGCGGGGAGACCATCGCTGTCTAAGCCTGCTGTACGGTTCGCGGGGCACCTTGTCCCGCCTACCGTCGTTGGAGTAACCAACTCCACGGTACTTATGTGCGCAGGCTGTAGACTAGGACAGGTATAAATACAGCACGTTGTGGGAGCACCTAGATAAAATCTGGTACTACCTCAGGAACAACTCACCTACGTTGGTCAACTACGGCGCTCGGCATCGAAAAGGCCTGCCGATCACGTGAAGAGTAATAAGGATAGTACGTCAGGGGCTGAGAGCGAACATATAGAAATCAATTAGTTATGAATTACTGTGTGGACGTCCGTATTAACATTGCGACGATTTTTCGAGTAGTAATGTTGATCCTCTCCGGCGGCGAGTAGTAATGTTGGAGCTATCGCTGGTCCGTCACTTCGTGTCATCTTTACTACTTTTCGCTCTGACTAATGCGGTTTCGCACTGGTTGATTAAAAGGAGCGTTTGCGCGAAACATGCCGAAATAGGGCTGCAATCACAGTCGAGAACCGAATGCGAGGTGGCCTTGCCGCAGAGTGAGAGTAGTCGAGCAGGGGACACGATCTCTCCGAACTGCAGAAGTAAAGATGATACTTTTTGCGTGATTGAGCGCGCGGAGCAACATTACTACGAATAGGTACCGCGATTACTACTCTTCACGACATCGCTGCAGGTTGCCAAGGCTCTTTGATTCGTAAGCGAAATTCGTCCTAAAGTACGCTGCACGGCAGTTGCCGAAAAGCAACGTCAGCGCATGGATGCTCAACATCCTTGAGAATGCGCCGAAATGACCCTAATGTAGGACGAGGAAAAATCCTCCGGCGCTTGCATACCTGAAGTTGTATCTACTTTCACCTAAATTTGTGGCTTGCTAATGGGGCGGGGCAAGGAACCTCAATCGAAGAAGGGCCATTCGCAGCGCCTTGATGGCTGTCCGCGGCGACTCGCCTATCCCCTGTACGCGTCCGTCGCATAGACGCGCGACCAACGCCCCGCCCGTTTCCCGGTAAATCCAGAACATCGCGCCGGCATCCTGCTGGCCGAGTAGGCGTCGCTTGCGAATATCGGCGTTGGCGGGGGTGAAGGTGGTTGCGACTGTCCAGCCCCTCTCTCGTGAGAACGTCAATCCGGGGCCTTGGCTATGCCATTGCGCAACGATAGCTCGCCTGCGACGGTGGCGACGGCGAGCGACGCCGAAAAGGCGCGCCGCTTTGCTGGTCCTCGACATGTTCCCCCACGCCTCGCCGCAATCAATAACCGGTTCGACAAAGCGGGTGATGTCACAACGTCGCTTCGCACCCCACCACGGACGAAGCGGGCAACCGTCAATTTCGACATGCCTCAGCGCATTCCCGCGGCCAAGGAGAATCTCGTGGACAGCCTTGTCCGCGTATGCCCACACCTGGAGCAACGCGGTGGCCGCCGCATGGTATGCGATCCAGGTGTGAGTCGCGGAGAATTCCCGACTCGGGGGGCTGATGGAGGCATGTAGCATTACCTGATCGCTCAACTCCGCAGACACGCCAGCCGGTGGTGCACGATAAGGCCAACGGCGAAGGCACACATAAGGTTCAACGCTTCGTGCCCACAGGCCCTCTGTGATCACCAGCGCTGCCTGGGGATGGTGCGCCAGCGTCTCGGCGGCGATCGCGGCAGTCGGAGCCTCCAACCACTTGGTGGCCCGCCGGGCCACATGACGTCGAAAGTGTCGCGCCATGGCGCGGTAGACCGAGAAAGCTGGTGCGTCGGACCAGTAGGACGACGCTTGCTCTGTTAGATCCAAGTTCGCAAACGCCTGCTGATGGCAACTGTCATTGTGCAAAATTGTGTTCGGCCCATGCACGACGCGCAGTGCGTCCCTCGTTGGATGTGGCTGTATGCCCGGTGGGCAAGGGCGTCCCATCGCCTCACTCAGGGCCAGAATTTCCTCCGGCTCGAGTCGTTGCGTCCAAAAGCACTGGTATGCAACGGCTTCCGAATGGGCGAGACATGTCATGCCGTCGAGCCACGCGACCAATTGATCCATGGCTTGCATGCTGGCTGAAGTCATTCGCGGGCGGCGACACAGCTCTGGGGTAAAGAACCGAAGCCTATCGCACGGACAGCTACCGGGCGGGCCGTCCGGATCCGACAAGATCATCATGAACGCGCGGCCGCAGCGACAGTGCGACCGCAGCGGGACGGCGTGGACAGGGCAGGTCTGCAGGAAGCGGAGCGCAAACAAATCGGTGTGATAACCCTCTGCCAGGCAAAGTGAACAGATCCTGGTGTCGTAGCCGAAAAGCGCAGGCCGCAACCACTCCGGTGCATCGTCAACGGTTGCCCACCGAAACTTCATCGCCGGCTCGCCCAGCAATGTCGCGAGCCGTTCCCGGTCAATCCCCCCGAATGGCTGGGGTGCCTCGTGCCGATCACGGGCTTGAGTCATGGCAGCAAGCTGGCGCGGCCGGAGCCCATTGAGCTCACATGCGCGGAGCAGCGTGTGATACAAGGACGCGTAGGGAAGGACGCTGCCGCGATGCCATGTCAGACGCGGTGGCTCAGTCATGTCTGTATCGGACTGCGATCGTTGCGTTGTCGCGCTGCGGTGGCTGACACCACTGCCATTAGCCTTCTATGTCCTGATGCCTCTACTACCTGCCGCCAAGAGGTCGGCGAAGTCACCTTCTCGACGTCCGCGCCAGAAGCCAGTCGCAACAAGACGTGGCGGCACGCGTGGGTTACCGTCTTCATCGGAAAGTTGATGGGGCCTGCGTACCGCGCGGGCAGGCAATCCGTCATGGCCTGCATCAGCGTAGCCGCGAAGTCGGCGAGTCGGAATCCCTGAGCCCAGGCATTGGGCACCAGGCTCGCAGTGAATGACAGGCCTGACCCCGGAGGCCATTCACTGCCGCTGTCATAGCCGGCCATGACATAAGCGAGTTCCTGCTCACTACGAATGCCATCGAACGCCTTGGTGGCCAGCATGAAGCGAGCCGCAGCATGCGCGCCGCCGGACAAGGCCATGGTGATTGCTTCGTCAAAAAACTGGAGCGAGGCCACCGAGATTACGCATAATCGAATTCGTTGCCGCTCGAGTTGACTGTGCAACTCCACGAGCCATAACCACTCTCGCTGCGACATACCCTGGGCTTCATCAATAACTAGCACCAGAAAGCGCCCACCGCCTTGGCTGGCCAGTTCGATCCAGCGTTCCAGCAACATATGGTGGCGCGCAAGCGGACTTCTCACGAATCGCGCCAGCGAATGGGAACTGGCTTGTAGCAATTCCGCATAGAAGCTGCCGACTGAATACAAACCGCCGGGGTCGGTGTGGCTCCAAACCACCATCGGCACATAGCCACCGCAGCGCTCCGAGAGCAATCGCTGTAGCCAGTGATTGACGCCGCTGGACTTGCCAAAACGCGAGGGGCCATAAATGGTGGCGCCATCGACCTGGTCATCGATCCAACCGGCTACTGTGTTCACCATCTCCTCAATCGCGACGGTATAAAGGGAGTAATCACTTGTCACAATAGGATGGTCGCGTGGCACATGACTCGGTGCCAGGGGAGGCGGGGGATTGTATGTAGACGCTACCATAGCTGGGCCTTTCGCATCGGAGGCAGGGATGGAGGCGACGCCGGTCCGGCTGGCATGGGATCGGCGGCAACTTCACTCGGCAGCGCTTGGCGTGCCAAGGTGACCATGGATTCTCCCGCAACCAGTTCGGCATACTGCTGAAGGATCCGCCGTGCCTCCAGATAAGCGGGGTGAGGAGGGAGCCGCTTGCCGGGCGAGCCTTCTGCATATTGCAGCAAAGCCTCGACCGCGTCGCAGCCGCTGGACAGGAAGAGCAATCGCCTGCGTTCGAGGGAGCGAATAGCCTGTCTGACATAAAGGGAGTGCGGGGTGCGGTGCCACGGAGGTGAGGCACGAACGACGCCGAGAAAATGTCCCTCTCGCGTTGACACTGCGGCGAACCGGGCATCGTCCTCGTTTTCTATCGTCAGCCATAATTTCTTGCCGAGCAGATCCCCGCGCAGGCCAAGCCACTCTGCGGCGTAACGGGCATTGGCGAAGCAGAAATGGGGTCGTCTACCTGTATGGCTGCCGCCCAGTAGCGTACAGAGCTTGCGCACACCCACCATTTTGCTTACAGCAATCGGATCCGCCGTGGGTAACGGTCGATCTTCCTGATCGGCCAATAATTCAAGCTGGTCAAGCGGACTGCGATACCCAAGGCCGGAATGTGGTGTGGCGTTGTAGTTCGCGATCAGGACGTCGAGTAGTTCCTGCGCAAACTCCAATTGGAAGTTAGTGTCCGTCGCCGTCTTCTCCGGGTCGGTGCCACGCTTCTGATCTGGTGAGTTGCCGGTGGTGGTCGCCAGGCGATGGAAGCCACCCGCAGCCAGACAGCGGAAGAATGCCTCGATGAAGGGGCGGTCGTCTTTGCTACGCCGGTGGCTAAAGCTGGCGGGATCCTGAGGCTTCAATATGCGCGCACCTACGACGTCTTGCAGGGCGGCTTCAACCCGATTGCAAATGTTCGCCAGCGCCCCATCGACGCTGAATTCGTCCCAGCAAGCTCCCACGAACCGTGGAGCCCGAAATGAAGGCAGGCCGGCGCCCTTGGCATAGGCGTTGTTGCTGAACAGAATGTCTCGCGGTGTCCACAGTGTCAATGCGCAACGTATGGCACGCAAAACATCCTCGGCACCGCACTCGCGGCGCAGCGACAAGCTGTAGCCGAGAACCGCGCGTGAAGCCACTTCAATCAGCACGACGACCCAGAGACGGTGAATGACACGCGGCTCGTGACCGCCGTGGGGTGAAGGGACGAGAATCACCATCCGCGCGTCGAGCTTGTGCGCATCGCATTCAACCCGCTCGAACAGCCGCAATGCTGGACGGCGTGTCCCATCGCCTGTGCGTGTCTTGCGCAGGGCCTCCGGGCCTCCAAGTAATGCGCTACGGGTCCGTAGCGGCGCCTCCGCGATGACGTCGGCGATGAAACGGCATATGGCCTTGTAACCTTGCTTCGCAACGTTGAACGGCCATTCACCGCGCTGCTCGAAGCCTCGTTCCCGCAACGCGTTAAGGAACCAGCGGTAGAGCACTGCCCGAGGTTGTCGGGTCGACTCGAGCGTCTTTCGATGACCAAGGATCTGCTGGCGAAACTCAGCTTCCAGGCCTTGACCTGCAGCGCTTCGGAACACGGCTTGAAGCGCTCCGGCTGCACCGCCGCCCCAGGGATTCACTGCAATAGGAGCAGTACGCGTGTAAGGCCGGACGCGTGCGTGCGGCAACAATCCGCGCCAGCCGTAGATTTGTCCGTCAGGATGCGGTGCAAGGCAACGCTCAGTGATCAAGCGGTACACCTGGGCGCGGCCGATTCCCGCATTGGTCCTTATGTCCCTGCCGCTAGCGCCATCCAAATAAAGCCGCACCGCGCAAACGCGTGCGCGGAAGTTGGCACGCTGAGCCTCGGGCAAGGCTTGGTCGTCGACCGCGGGCCACGTCGCCAAGTTGATCTCGACGTCTGACGCATCGGCAGCAACGGTTCGGGCTCGCAGACGTAATCTTGCGCGCACTCTACGGCCCTCCATCCCGCTCCAACTAGACACAACATTAGGTGAAATCGCTTCCCCGGAACACAACTTTCCGTGGGAAAGGCAACGCACCTAGCGAGGTAGAGCCTTAGCAACGCCCTGATTTGATGGGACTTCCCGAGTCTCGGTGTCGATTGACCGGAGTCACAACTTTAGGTGTGCGAGCGTGCAACGAAGCGCGAACTGGCGATTGCGAGAGTCTTACGTCCGCTTGGGAGGGCTCCTCTCTCGCGTAAGCAAGCTGAGAACGCGGGCAAATTGCTTGGACTCCATTGGGCTACGGTTTATCACTTGCGCCGGCGCTTCCTCGCGGATCCTGTGGCGAGCGCGTTGATACCTTATGACCGAGGTCCCAAAGTGGGAAAGCCGCGTCTAGCAGAGACTGTCGAGGAAATCGTGAGTGAGGTGCTGACCGATTGGCTGCCGCGACAGCCTCATCTCGCTCATCCGCTCTTCGAGCTTGACTTCGAAATCCGGAAGCGATGCGCAGGGGCGAGTGTTAGTCCGCCAAGCAGATCTACCATTTCGCGACGATGGGCCGCCCATCGGAAAGAGGAGGCCCTTCGGCTCGCAACGCAGCCGGGCTCTGAGATTCCCCCAGGTCACCTTGTGGCGCGCTGTCCGATGGATATTGTGCAGATTGATCACACGCTGGCCGATCTGATCCTGGTTGATGATGCGAGCCGACGCCCAATTGGCCGGCCATGGCTAAGCATAGCCCTCGACGTTTCGACAAGATGCGTCGTCGGCGTATATGTCGGGATGGACCGCCCCAACGCAGCAACGGTCGCGTTGCTATTGACCCGCGTTGTCTTGCCCAAGGATGGCTGGCTTGCCAGTCTCGATATTAGCGTCGATTGGCCTATGCACGGCATTCCACGGCTACTTCACCTCGATAATGCGGCCGAATTCAAAAGCAGGGCATTGCGAACGGGGTGTCGGGAGTATGGTGTTGAACTGATGTATCGACCTGCGGGAAGGCCGTACTTTGGAGGACATATCGAACGCCTGATGAGGACCATCATGGAACGTGTCCACAGCCTGCCAGGATCGACCGGATCGTCGCCCAAGGGGCGCAAGGCCCGACCGCCGGAAAAGGAAGCCTCCTTAACGATCCGGGAATTCGAGCGGTGGCTAGTTCTGGAGATTGCCGAGCGCTATCACCACAACGCTCACCGCGGGTTGCAGGGAGCCACTCCTTTTTCGCAGTGGGCAACGGCAGGTAGGACGGCGCCTCCACGCTTACTTCCCAATGCGGCGCCTGAACCCTTACGCTTCCTAATCCAGTTCTTGCCGATGGCCTATCGGACCGTGCAGTCATATGGGCTGACGCTGTTCTATCTTCGATACTGGCACCCAATATTCGCAGCCTGGAGGGCGACAAAGCAGAAAGTTATTGCAAGGTACCACCCTGAGGATCTCTCCAGAATCTTTGTCAGTGTCGACGGGAAGCACTACGTTGAAGCGACATTTTCGGATTTGCGCCGTGGCCGGGTGTCATTGTGGGAGCAGCGCAGTGCGTTACGGCGCTTACGATCCCAAGGCAAGGAATTTGTCACAGAAGCAAAGGTATTTGACGCGATTGATGAGCAACGTCGGATTGTTTCCCGCGCTAGATCGCAAACGTTGGGGGCAAACCGTCAAGGCGAAGCTCTGAAGGAACTGGCACCACAGATCCTTGGCGAGGCGCCAAACTTGGTACGTGCAAACGCGTTGGACAAGCGATCTGAGCCGGCAGTGGATTACAACAAGCCGCCCCCAGTGTTCAATGTCGAGC
Organism: Cupriavidus sp. Agwp_2; assembly: GCF_040784895.1. NCBI lineage: Bacteria > Pseudomonadati > Pseudomonadota > Betaproteobacteria > Burkholderiales > Burkholderiaceae > Cupriavidus > Cupriavidus sp. Agwp_2. The sequence goes on along the minus strand of NZ_CP088085.1, from coordinate 832,936 downwards.
CGCTGTAATTGCGATGCGCCCGCTGCTAACACATCTGCTCCCGGCCGCGAGAGAACTGGCTCTGTGCGACGATGGTGTCAGAATTAAAGGCTTGGCACGTAGCCATTGGATAGATTATCCGCGCGCAACCCAGGCGCTGGAGATTCTCGAGCGTCTCCTGCAAACACCTCAGCGGGAGCGTATGCCGTGTCTACTGCTGCACGGAGATTCCAACATCGGTAAGACGCAGATTGTCTCCAAATTCCAGCGTCGTCATCCACCCGAGTATGACGAAGGGAAGGGCGTCGAGTTGCGAAGAATCGTTGCCATGCAGATGCCACCGACACCCGAGCAGCCCCGGTTCTATTCCTCATTGCTTTTCGAACTGGGCGCTCCCTTCAACGCAGCGGCAAGGCTATCTGCGCTTGAGAACCTGAGTCGCGCACTGCTTCGAAAAGTTTCGGCGCGCATGCTGATCGTTGACGAGGTTTATCACTTGTTGGCAGGCAACTATCGGGAGCAGCGTGCATCCCTGAATCTGCTGAAGTTCCTCGCCAATGACTTGAAGATCGCGGTTGTCCTCGTTGGCACTCAAGACGCCGTCATGGCGCTCCAAACGGATCCCCAGATGGTCAGTCGATTCGCCCGTCTCGAGGTGCCGAGATGGCAGGAGACGGAGGCATTTCGTTCTCTTCTCGCTGCCTTCGAGATGATTTTACCGCTCCGACGTCCGTCGAATCTCGCACGCCGAGAAATGGTACATGCCATTCTGACTGCAAGTGGAGGGCTAACCGGGGAAGTGTCGCGCCTCCTGACTGTCTCCGCAGAACTCGCGATCCGGGATGGGCAGGAGGCCATCGACCTTGGTCACATAGAGAATGCAGCACAAACCTTGCTCTCCTGAGGGTGTCAGGCCTTGGCCTGTTGCTCCGCGCCCATTCGATGACGAAGCGTTTGGCGGTTGGCTCGGTCGCCTGGCCGCAAGGTATCAGATCAGTGTTGACCAGTTGTGGCAGATTGGCGACCTTGGGGCGTTTCCAGCGTTGACCAATAGTGGCTGGCTTCTATTCCCCCCGATGGACGAGCAGGCGCTGTGCCGCCTTGCGCTGCTGACTCACATTGGCATCCAAAGGCTCGAAGCACTTCAAACACCTATGGCCTGGGTGTCAGACCGAGATCAGCTCCCATACTGCTTCGACTGCCTGGTTCTGAATCCCGTCGACGTTTTCTCGCCTCGCTGGAAGCGGGATTGGCTGGATCCGCACACGGCTGTCTGCCAAGTCCCTGGCCATAGGCTGAATACGCTCCCGCCATGCACGCTACGCTTCTGCCGCAACCTCACTGCGGTCCTCCGTGCGATCAGCAAGCGACAGCGCAAGGGGTAGGTAAAAGCGTTGAGATTTCGATATTGCCGGAAATTGTGACCGCCATTGGCGGAATTAACGATCTGCAACACAGACACCAGCCAGAACCACGGCACCGTCACCACCAGCATGACGACGATGCCGGCCGTCAGATGCAGGCGGCGCCACAGCCCGAAGTCGCGCGTCACCAGTGTGTAGACCACCAGCACCAGCCCCGGCAGTGCCAGCCCGATCAGGCCCTTGACCAGCACCGCCACGCCCATCGCCGCCCAGCACGCCAGCATCCAGTTACGGCGTTGCGCTGCGCTGGCATCGGGGTGTTGGGCCAGCAGCATGAAGGCTAGTACGCAGGCCATGACGCCGGACAGCGTCATGTCCAGCGAATTGAAATGCCCGGCGACATTCCACATCGGCGCCGAGACCAGCACCAGCCCGGCCAGCAGCGCGGCGCGGTTGCCGAACCAGCGCGCCGTGGCCAGCATCGACACGCCCAGGCCCAGCAGTCCCGACAGCGCAACGCACAGCCGCGCCTGCCAGTCGCCCACGCCGAACAGCGTGTACGACAGCGTGGTTACCCACAGGTGGAAGGGCGGCTTCTCGAAGTACTTGAGCCCGTGGTAGCGGATCGTCACCCAGTCGCCGGTGACGAACATCTCGCGGGCAATCTCGGCATAGCGGCCTTCATCGGCGCGCAGCAGGTGGCGCATGTCGAGGGTGCCGAACCAGACCAGCAGGACCAGCAGGCTGACCAGGATGGCGGCCGTGGTGGTGGTCCCGGCCGATAGCCCGGCATACCGCGAGGTCGATGAACTACGCATAGAACTCCTGGAAAAGCGCGACGAACGGATGATCCTGCGTGGTGCGCGGTGACGGGAAGCCATCACAACGCATGGCGCCGCCCAACGGGGTGACACAAGGACGGAGCCCTCGGCCAATAATCACTCCAGGGCCGGCCGATGGCCGCCGCCGACGGGCAGAAGCAGCGCCTGGGACGCCAAAACTGCCTCACGGGCCCGCGAGGCGGGCAATGGTAGCACGGCCGCAGGGCAGCCCCGCTCGCTGGCGGAGTGGACGACCGGCGCCGGCCGGGGCCAATTGTGCAGCCAGTCCCAGGCTGCCCGCCATATGGGGTTCGGGTCACGCCGGACATGATGTCGTTCGTCAACCGCCGGCATCTGAGCCTTCTAATGAGGGCAAGGATGTCACCCCCTTAGTATTGGATTTCACGTAGGCATGTCGGGGTCGATACGCTTTCCATGCAAGCCATTAGCTTTCCTTCGCGTACTGACGCGGCGGCGAAACCGAGATCGGGGTGCTCAATGTCCGGGCTATTGGCCCGGACTACCTTCTATCCGTCCGACGCGGGGCCGGGGCCACAAACCACATGCGCAAAGTGCTGGGACTACCCCTGTTACCTGCGCGCCCCATCTAGTGGTGTGCGTCAAACGGATTGCATCTTATTCAGCTTTGCCCGGGCACGCGTGACTTTCGCCAAGATGTCAGAAGCTTTGGCGGTCCAGATGAACGGTTTCGGATCACGATTGTGCCTCTCCATGTATTGCTCGATGGTGCTGACCAATTCGGGTACTGAGTGAAAAGCCGAGCGCCGCAATTGGTTCTCTGAGAGGTCACGAAAGAAGCGTTCGACCATGTTCAGCCAGGAGGCGCTGGTGGGGGTGAAATGCATGTGAAATCGTGGGTGTTTGGCGAGCCACGCTTGTACATTGGGGTGCTTGTGGGTTGCATAGTTGTCAGCGATCAAATGGAGCTCGCGGTCCTTGGGCGTACTTCGATCAATCTGCCGCAAGAAGCGCAGCCACTCTTGGTGTCGATGCTTTGTCATGCACTGACCAATGACACTTCCGTCGAGGGTGTTCATCGCCGCGAACAAGGTCGTCACGCCATGACGCTTGTAGTCGTGAGTCATCGTTTGACAGCGACCTGGCTTCAACGGCAGGCCTGGCTGGGTCCGGTCAAGCGCCTGAATCTGGCACTTCTCGTCGCAAGAGAAGACCAATGCGTGTTCGGGTGGATTGAGATACAGCCCGACGATGTCTTCCAGCTTCTCGGTAAAGTGTTTATCGTTCGACACCTTGAAGCTCACCACCCGATGCGGCTTGAGTCCATGCGCCTGCCAGATGCGCCGCACGCTCGCCGCACTGACGCCGGCCTTCGCTGCCATACTTCGCGTACTCCAATGCGTCGCGTTATCCGGACGCTGTTGGGTTGTCAGTGCCACGATGGCCTTGACCTTGCGCGCGGAAATCTTCGGCTTTCGTCCCGGCCGCGCCTCATCTTGCTCGATCCCCGCGAGTCCGTTGGCTATAAATCGCGCTCGCCAGCGTGCTACTGTGCCGCGCCAGACACCGAGCTCTGCGCCGATCTCTTTATCCATTTTGCCCTGCGCTGCGAGCAAGATCATCTTGGCGCGCTCCGCAAGCCTCACCGCGATCGTCCGGCTCGTAGCCCACGTTTCTAGTTGTTTGCGCTGTGCTTCACTTACCTCAACCTGTGCCGCGATTCTCATGAGTTCGCCCTCCATATAAAGCAGACTCACTGATCGCCATTAAGTTGCATTATTTATGACGCAGATCACTAGAAGGACGGCTACCCGATGAAAACGCTTTCGACCCGTCGCTCGCACGCCGTGTACTCCTAGCCTCGGCACCTCGATCCTGGCCAGCGTCGCACAGGCTTGTACCGTCTTGTAGGCACCATCGTGCGTGAGCGCCACGTCGGCGGGTAGGCGGTACGCTCGACGGTGGCCATACAGGATCTCGGCAATCTCTGAAGGGCCAGCCAGTCTAGCCGAGGACGGTGGCAAAATTCCCAAGCACCCGCTTGGTGTCTTGGAATGCACGCTGATTCGCGTGAACACTTCGGCCTATGGCAAGGCTACTTGCATTCGACCTTTTTCACGTACTCCCCATCGCTCTTCCATTCTCGCTCGATTAGGCAAGGACCGTCCCGAAACTTCTCTTTCTGTCCATAGCCACGCGGCCCACCCTTGCATTTGTGTTCTTCCTTGAATTCTCCGTTGTGTTTGCCTTCGCGCTCGACCTGGCAGCGGCGACTGTGGAATCTCTCCTTGTATTCCTTACCGCCGGCGCGATAGTAAGAATCATCGGAAAAGGCAGGGCTGGCCCAAAGCGCGGCGGCCAGAGCCAGCCAGTACGTCTGTGTGCGTTTCGACTGCATGCTGAGCATATAGGTATCGTGATGCCTGGCGGCAGCATAGCATCGGGCCTCGGCGCGATGCTGTATCAAAGGGTTACCAGGGTGCCATGGTACGTCGCTGGGAGTGCTCTATGACCGCGCCGGGAACCACAATGTGCCGATACGCGCGGGGAACCGAGCCCGGTCATCTGAGGGTGCGGAGAAGAAGCGGGGCTGTCGTGAAGTCGTGCTGCAACGGCTCTGCGGGTGACCATCGCCGGATTTCACGCGGAAGGTGCGACTACTCATTGGCGTGACAGACCTCAACCGCATTTGTCGGATTGAGCGGCCTGCCGCTTATAACTAACGGAAATGTTTTTGGTTGTCTATATAACCGCAAGGCTTATGATAGCCGATTGGCTGTTTAGGCACAGTTGCTGGTTATGCTCAGCTGATCGGCCGACGACTGCTAATGCCGGATCGCCGGCAACGAGACTGCACATAATCAGAGCTGCTGCAGGAAGGCGAGCACGCTGTCGGAAGGCTTGAACCGGAAGGTAGCCGCCTCGGCTGGCGCTAGCTTCTCCAGAGCCCGCTCCTTGGTGGCGAGATCGGCATCAATGTAGACGTGGGTTGTTTCGATACTCTCGTGCCCAAGCCAGAGGGCGATGAGGCTGATATCGACGCCCGCCTGCAGCAGATGCATGGCCGTCGTATGTCGGCTATGTCTTGAACGACATAGCCGACATTGTACTAAACCGCTGACGCGGTAGTGGGAGGTAGGCGAACGTTGTTGCCTAGCGGTACGTCGCAGGCGACCTGAAGGTGGGACTGGCGAGAAGAAGGGGTATGGAGACCCGGGAGCAACATGGATAGGCCCAACGGGCATTCCATTCACTGCTTCCAGGAGTTCCGCCATGACACCGCTTCGCGAACGCATGCTGCACGACATGCAGATCCGGAATCTCGCAGACAACACGCAAAAATCCTATCTGCAGCAGGTTTCCAGTTTCGCCCGACACTTCCGCCGCTCGCCTGAACTCCTCGGCCCCGAAGAGATCCGCGCCTGGCAAATCTACCTGACCAACGAACGCAAGCTTGCCCCGAGCAGCGTGCAACTGGCTGTGGGCGCACTGCGCTTCCTGTACCGCGTTACGCTCAGGCGGGAATGGAGCGACGAGGACTTTCCACTGCCAAAGCGACCCGTGAAGCTGCCGGTCATCCTGAGCGCGGAGGAAGTTACCCATTTCTTCGAGTCGGTCCCCAGTCTCAAGCAGCGCACCATCCTGATGACCGCGTATGCGGCTGGCCTGCGCGTGTCAGAAGTCGTCCATCTGCAGGTCACCGATATCGCGCCGCCACAACAAAGACCATGACCCTCGCGGCCGACGAGTTCATCCGCCGCTTCCTGTTGCATATTCTGCCCAGCGGCTTCAAGCACATCCGCAGTTACGGCCTGCTCGCCAATCGTTGCCGGGCCGCCAAACTGGCTACCTGCCGCCGCCTGCTCGGCGTGGCGATGCCCGCTGCCGACGCACCCGTGGTAACCGAAGACTACCGCGACCGTTACCAGCGACTCACCGGCAAGTCGCTTCGCGATTGCCCGGCCTGTGGCAGGGGCCACATGGTCTGAACCTTCCTGCCCGGCGCACTGCCGCGTCCACCACCATGCACTCATCCCGTTCACTGATCCGCATCGGCATGATCACCGACCACGTTTCCATTCACTCCTGCTGGCAACGCGCTCGAGCTTGTGCCACCAAATCTCTCCCGCGTGCAAAGGTATCCGGAAGCTGCCTAATTCATCCTGCCATGTCGACCCTTGCACCCCTATCGCACGATAGCCATCGTCACTCCATCGCAGTCCGGTGCCCGGCTTACGCGTGTGGAGCGCGCCGGATCACCGCAGCGACGATTCAACGCCCATAGACGCACCCGCCTGCGCAGCGGTTCAGCACAAACGGTTTCTTGATGACCGGTCGCGGGCTGACCTCGCCGGGCCCCACTCACACGCCTGCGGCCGCGACCGCTAATCAAAAAACCCTCTGCTTTATGCGTTGCAGAGCATAAGGGCTCATCTTGGCATGACCCCAGATTGGTCCGTTTGGTCAAGTGTGGTGTCTGCGGTATCAGGCCTCGGCGGCGTCTGGCTGGGTGGGTGGCTCACATCCAGACGTGAGTGGACGCGGGAGGAGAAACACAAGGAGAACGAGGCCAACTACCTCGCCATTCTCGTGAGCGCGCTCATCTCGATCGCTTCGTGAGGGGCTGCATGGCTGTCGCGTTCGATGATGGCACCAGCGAAGGCCGCCCAGCCGGCGATGGCCGGAAGACGTATGAGGCGACTGTATCAACACCTACATTCGATCCGCTGGCCCTCGATGTCGATTGGAAGGTGCTGCCTCCCGATTTTGATGCGGCGTGTCCTGACGCTGCCGTATCGCGTCGACGCATTGAACATGCACATCGCCGCAGTGGGGAATTACGATGATCCGCCGGATTACGCCGATTTCTTCTGGGAACGGCAGCATGGCTACGCGGCGCTCGGGCTCGACGTCGTCCACCCGTCGCGGGAGCTTCGGACTCATGTGGGCCTTTCGGTCGAAGCGGTGGGCATTGCCCAGACGCTGGCATGGGGCTCGACGTACTACCTGCCGGCAATGCTTGCAACACCGATGGCTCGAGACCTTGGCGTTTCGACACCCACGGTCTTCGCCGCTTTCAGCGCAGCGCTCATCGCTTCCGCGCTGCTCGGGCCGACTGCCGGCACAGTGATTGATCGCCGGGGCGGCCGATCGGTATTGGTGGCCACCAGCATGATTTTCGCGCTCGGGCTGGCTGCACTGGCTTCCGCGCATGGCGTTGTCGGGCTCTTTGCTGCATGGCTGATCCTTGGCATTGGCATTGGCATTGGCATGGGCATTGGCATTGGCATTGGCATTGGCATTGGCATGGGCGCCGGTTTGTACGAGGCCGCGTTTGCGAGCCTCGTCGCGCTCTATGGCAACCGCTCGCGGGGCGCCATCACCGGCATCACGCTAATTGCCGGCTTCGCCAGCACCATCGGTTGGCCGCTGTCTTCGTTCATGGAATCGCACATCGGCTGGCGAGGTGCATGTCTTGCTTGGGCGGCGCTTCATCTCACACTCGGATTGGTTCTGAACTCAAGCTTGCCGCCGGGGCGCGATCGCGAGTGCTGCGACGAAGGCGACGGCCACGATGCCGGCGGGCGAGCAACAGGTACCCACCGATTCACCCTCGCAACAGTTTGCGCGCTGAACAGCAGTGACGAGGAAGAGAATCACGAAGACGACGGGGGGCCCAAAGGCGGATGATCATTCGCCAGAATGTTGACGTAGACGCCGGCGCGACGGCGCGGATCGAGGCAAGATGCGGTCAGTGAGACTCTACGTCTGCCATGTCTGGCCGAGGGACGCGGGGGACATATCCGATGGTTCATGGCATGGGCAATCCATGACCTGCCTCATCCGGCTCTGTCAACGTCTGGCTCGTCCGCCGAGCGGTGTGATTGATCGCCTTGGTTACCAACAAATTTCACATCGACGCGATCAATACGGCGATCGGAAACCTCCATGACCGTGAAGCGATACCCTTCAAGCTCCACGGTTCCCTGAGGCGGAGGGACCATACCGAAGTGCCTGAGCAGGAGACCGCCGAGCGTCGAGAAGCGGCCATCCGAGCCGACCCAGGCGGCGTCGATACCGAGCGCTTGCGCAACGGCGTGAAGGTCAGCCGAACCGTCCATGATCCAGCGACCCTCTCCGGCCGGGACGATTGCCAGTGTTTCGTCCTCATCTGGAAACTCTCCAGCGATGGCTTCCAGGATGTCGATGGGTGTTACAACGCCAAGGAACCCGCCATACTCGTCCGTCACCAGGACGAGCTGGCCGCGCGAGTCTCGAAGCGTATCCATCAGTCGGAGGACGCCAATGGATTCATGCACGATGATCGGTCGTCGGAGGCTGCGCTCTACGTCGATGGCGCCGTTCTTCACCAGATCCCCGATCAGATCCTTACCGCGGGCCACACCGATAACGTCATCCAATTGACCGCGGCAAACCGGGAAATAGCTATGTGGCGCTTCGAAGATCTGCTTTTGCAGGGTGTTTGCGTCGTCCTCGATATTCAGCCAGGACAGGTCGGCGCGCGGCGTCATGACCGAGCGTACCGATCGCTCCGCCAATGACAGGACGCCGCTTACCATGTTGCGTTCCTCGGGCGCAAAGGCCGGCAAGACTGCCGCTTCCTCACTGGTCTCTTCCCGCTCGTCACGTTTGCTTCCCCGGTGCGCACCGAGCAGCCCCAGCACGGCGTCGGCGGTTCGCTCGCGCAACGGAAGCCGCGCCTCATGCCGGAGGAAGTTGCGGCGCGCCACCTGATTGAAGAATTCGATGACAACGGAAAAACCAATCGCGGCGTAGAGGTAGCCCTTCGGAATATGGAAGCCCAGGCCGTCTGCAATGAGGCTCAGGCCAATCATCAGCAGGAAGCTCAGGCATAACACGACAACGGTGGGGTGCGCGTTCACGAACCGTGTTAGTGGCTTGGAGGCAACCAACATGGCGGCGATCGCGATGACCACCGCGGCCATCATCACACCCAGATGATCGACCATTCCGACCGCCGTGATCACCGCGTCGAGCGAGAACACGGCGTCAAGAATGACGATCTGCGTCACCACCATCCAGAAGCCGGCATAGACCGATTTGCCGCTCTCGGCGTGCGGCATGCCCTCGAGCCGCTCATGGAGTTCGACGGTCGCCTTGAAGAGCAAGAACAATCCGCCTAGCAACAGGATGAGATCTCGTCCTGAAATCGAAATGGGGCCGATGGAGAAGAGGGGGCTCGTCAGGGTGATGAGCCAGGACATCACGGAGAGCAGACCCAGCCGCATCAACAACGCGAGGGACAACCCGACAACGCGCGCTTTGTCTCGCTGGGATGGCGGGAGCTTATCCGCAAGGATCGCGATGAAGATCAGGTTGTCGATGCCGAGCACGATCTCGAGCACGACAAGCGTCACCAGGCCAATCCATATTGAGGGATCCGTCAGCCATTCCATTGTGGGTCTTGAGGGAGTTGAGAAGGAGCCATCTCCACGGCCAACCCGGCAGCCGCAGTTTCTAGGTCATTCTAAGGCAAGGATCCGAGCGAGCTGGAGCTGACCCGCATCGGCGAGATGCGGGTCAGCTCTACATGTGACTCACTTGACCGAAAAGCGCGCCGTCACCGATTTGCCGTCGGCAAACTTGATCACCGCCACGGCCTTGGACCCCGGCGCGACCTGAACCTTATCGGCCGCGACCAGCGCATTGCCGGTACCTGCGGCGAGGGTCGTCTCAGTTTTCTGTGCGCCGGTCAGCACCGTCAGCTTGCCACTGGCGCCGGCCACCGGCTTCTTCGCATCGTGGTCGTCCACGTAGATGGTGATGGCCCCATCCTTGTTGACGAGCTCGAACTGAAGGTCGCCGGCGGTCTGGACTACGCCGCCATACTGGGCCGGCTTAGCGCCGTGCGCCATCGCCAGGCTGGAGAACCCGAGGCTGGCTGCCATCAACATCGTTGCGATCTGCTTCTTCATCATGTACTCCAAAGATGCAGCGACTTGCGGGCGTCGCTGCAGTAGCCCTTGATCAATAGGCTTCGCGACTCTGCTGTGCCAGGATGTTCTCCAGCGGCTTGCGGCCGAACAGCCAGAACGCCAATGGTGTGAGCAGCGAATCAAGGAGGGTCGAGCTAACCAGCCCCCCAAAGATGACAACCGCCACCGGATGCAGGATTTCCTTGCCTGGAGCGTCTGCCGAGACCAGCAGCGGCGTCAGCGCGAACGCGGCAACCAGCGCCGTCATCAACACCGGCGTCAGGCGCTCCAGCGAACCGCGCACGATCATCGGCACGCCAAAGGACTCGCCCTCGAACCGGCACAGGTTGATGTAGTGGCTCACCTTCAGGATCCCGTTGCGCGTGGCGATACCCGTCAGCGTGATGAAGCCGACCATCGATGCGACGGAAAGCGTGAGCCCGCCCAGCCACATCGCGATCACGCTGCCGATCAACGCAAACGGGATATTCGCCATGATGATCAGCGTCAGCATGGCGGACCGGTAGCGCGAATAGAGCACCAGGTAGATCAGGGCGAGCGACACCATCGACAGCAGCACGATAAGTTGTGTGGCCTGTTCCTGGGCCTGGAATTGCCCCTCAATATTCACGAAATATCCGCCTGGCAATCCGGCTTGCGCGACCGCCGCCCGAACGTCGCCGATAACCCGTGCCATGTCGGCACCATCCGTGTTCGCGTAGACGACGATGCGACGGCGGCTGTTCTCACGCCCGATCTGGTTCGGCCCATCGCCATCCTCCACGCTGGCAATTGCCGACAGCGGTACCGGACCGCGCGGCGAATCGAGCATGACCCTGGCTAGGTCCTGCGGCGTGCGGCCTGCGTCTGGGAGTCGCACGACAAGATCGTAGCGGCGCACGCCCTCTATGACCTGCGTGATCCGGGTGCCGTCCGACAGCGTCTGCAACGCCTTCAGCGCTTCCCCGGCAGGGATGCCGTGCTGCGCCGCCTTGCGGTAGTCGAGACGCACGTTGACCTGCGGAATTAGCACCTGGCGCTCGACCGTGATATCCACCAGCCCAGGCACGCTCGCCAGCCTTCCGCGTACATTCTCTGCCAGGCCGCGCAGGGTATCGAGATCGTCGCCGTATATCTTCAGCGCGATCTGCGCGCGTACGCCGGAAAGCAGGTGGTCCAGCCGGTGCGAGATCGGCTGGCCGATCGCCACGGATGCCGGCAGCACCGCCAGTTGCGCGCGAATCGCCGCCATCACTTCTTCGCGGCTGCGGTCCGAGCGCTCGAGGTCCACGTCGATCTCGGATGAGTGGACGCCCTCGGCATGCTCGTCGAGCTCGGCCCGGCCCGTGCGACGCCCGACCTGCGTGACCTCGGGCACCTGGCGGATCAGCGTCTCGGCCAGGGCACCCATGCGATTGGCTTCTGCCAGCGACGTACCGGGATTGAACATCAGCGACATCACCAGCGATCCCTCGTTGAACGCCGGCAGGAAAGCGCGCGGAAAGAACGGCACGGTCGCCGCGGCCAGTGCCACAACGACGGCGGCGGTTCCCAGGATGGGCTTTGCGCGGGGAAACGACCAGTGCAGGATCCGTGTATCGACCCGTTTGAGCCACGCCACCAGGGGGCTGTCCGGATGATCCAGCCGCTTCATCTGTGGGAGCAGGTAATACGACAGCACCGGTGTTACCGTCATCGACACCAGCATCGAGGCCAGGATCGACACGATATAGGCAATGCCCAGCGGTGCGAACAGCCGCCCCTCGATGCCCGGCAGCGCGAACAGCGGCACGAACACTAGCACCACGATCAGCGTGGCATAGACGATGCCCGAGCGCACCTCGACCGAAGCCCGCCAGATCACCTCCAGCACGGACGGCGGGTCCTCCATCGACTTGCGCTGCCTGAGCCTGCGCAGGATATTCTCGACATCGACCACCGCATCGTCGACCAGCTCACCAATCCCGATGGCGAGGCCGCCCAGCGTCATGACATTGATGGACTGGCCGAGCAGGTGGAACGCCAGCGCCGTCACCGCCAACGACAACGGAATGGCGACAAGCGAGATTGCCGTCGTGCGTGCGCTCAGCAGGAAGATGAACAGGATCACAGTCACCATGATGGCGCCGTCCCGCAAGGCTTCGGCCACGTTACTGATCGAAGCCTCGATGAAGTCCGCCTGGCGGAACAGCACCTCGGGGGCCGCGATCCCTTGTGGCAAGCCTTGCTTCAGGCCGGCCAGGGCGCTCTCCAGGTCCTTCGTCAGGCGAACCGTATCCGCGGCAGGCTGCTTCTGGACACTGACGATCACCGCCGGCTTGCCGTTGAACCCGGCATCGCCGCGCTTGAACGCAGCAGCGTAGCGCACCCCGGCGACCTGTTCCAGCAGCACCGGTGTGCCGTCCTTGTATGCGACGGCCAGGCCCTGCAAGTCTTCCAGCCGATGGGTGCGGCCAAGATTGCGGATCAGGTACTCGCGGCCGTTCAGGTCGATAAAGCCGCCGCTGGTGTTGGCGGCGAATTCACGCAGGGCACGCTCGACCTGGGCGAGCGCCACGCCGAACTGCGCCATCTTCGCCGTATCGGGCTCCACCCGTAGCTGGCGCACTTCGCCGCCGATCGGAATCACCTGCGACACGCCGGGAACGGAGAGCAGGCGCGGGCGCAGGACGAAGTCCGCGTACTCGCGAGCCTGCATCGGGCTGGCCCTGGCGGGGTCGATCGGCAAGGCGATCAGCATGATCTCGCCCATGATCGAAGAGACCGGGCCCATGATCGGCAACAGCCCCCCCGACAACTGCTCCCTGACCAGGGCCAGCCGCTCCGACACCAGTTGCCGGTTGCGGTAGACGTCGCTGCCCCAGTCGAATTCGGCATAGACGATAGACAAGCCTACGCCCGAGACAGACCTGACACGGGTAACGCCGGGCATGCCGTTGAGGGCGGTCTCAATGGGAAACGAGACCAGCAACTCGACCTCCTGCGGCGCCATTCCACCAGCCTCAGTGATGACCGTAACAAGCGGCTTGTTGAGGTCGGGGAAGACATCCACAGGCGTGCGCCACGCGGTCATCGCGCCGTAGGCCATCAGGATGGCGGCGACGGCGAGCACCAGCAGGCGATTGCCCAGGCTGGCGCGAACGATCCAGTTAAACATGCCCGTGCCCCTAGCGGATCTGGTTCACAAGTGCCGCGCCGGACACCACCACGCGATTCTCGGGCGATAGCCCTTTCACCACGACCACGGTGCGCGCGTCCAACACACGCGCCTCGACCGGCTGGGCGATGAAGCGCTGCGTGCCGGATTTGATCCACACCACAGGTTCATTGTTTGCGTTACGCACCAGCGCCTCGCTCGGCAGCGCGATACCTTTGACGGTATCTGACAGCCGGGCCACGACCGTCACCGGCTGGCCGACGGCCAGCGGCGAAGCATTGCCCGTGAGCCGGAACACCAATGGCACGGCACCGTTCTTCAGGCTCCGACCGGCGCCAACAAAACCCAGCTTGCCACCGTCCACCCGCCCGAGCGTACCGTCCTGGATGCGCGTGGCCAGCGTGGCGTCGGCAGTGTTCGCCTCGATCAGCATACGGCTGGGGTCCACGACCTCGTACAACACATCCGTCGCCGCCACGACCTGACCCGCCAGCACGTTCGCAGTCGCAATGACCCCGGTAGCCGGCGCGCGCAGCATCACGGTCTGATGCAGGCTGTTGCCGACCGCCAGGCGTTGGCCGGACAGGCTTTGCACTTCCGCGCGCGCGGCCTCGATCTCCTTGCGCGGAATGCTGTCCTGCAACGACTCCAGGCGCTGGAGCCGTTGTTGCGCCAGTTTCAGATTGGCGCTCAGGCTGGCAAGCTGTGCCTGCTGGTTGCCGATATCGAATGGCTCATTCTTGTGTCGTAGCATGGCGAGCACCTGCCCCTTGCTTACGCTTTGGCCAAGTGCGGGGAATCCGCCCGGCGGCGGTTCGATCCAGCCAGGATGCCCGGCCTGCAGGCGCCCACCTGCATTCGGATCGATGGTAACCACGGCGTTGAGTTCCACCGTGACGGGGTGCTCGGCCAACTGGGGCATGATCGTACGTATGGCCATCCTGCGCTGTGCCAACTTGGGGATCTGCACACTCCCGTCGGGCAGGCGCGCCAGGCCCCCACCGGTGGCAGCGGCCGGGCCGTCCAGATGTTCCCCGTTCGGGCCATGGGCGCCGGGCGCCGCCATGGCTGCAGTAACTGCAGCCATCGTCAGGGCCGCGGCGATCATCACAATCTTTGTCGTCTTCCTCATGCTCACCCCCTCGCCCTTTGCAGTGCGTTGCGGCGACGCAGGCGCCAGAATGCCGCGGCGAGCGCGGCTGCGACAAACAAGCCAGCCCACAGCCATGGTGATCGGAAAAACTCCCATTGCCCGTGTGCGTGCTGGTTCGCAGCGACGTTGAGGGTGCCTTCGATCAGGTCGGTGTCGTTACCGGCAATCAAGGTAAAGACCAATGGGTGAGAGCCTGGCTGCTGCAGCGCCTTGAGCAGCTTCTCGTCGGTGAACGAGTAGTCGCCGAAATCGGCATGCAGCTTGCCCTGAGCCTTGATGCCACTGAGTTCCACTTCAAGCGTGCCGTTCAGGACCGGCTCGTTGGTTTCGTAGCGGTCCACCAGGACCGAAAGCTCCTCCGCGGCAAGCGTGCCCACCAGTTCGAATGCCTCGGTGTGCGCCTCGATGGTGGGTTGCGCACTGCTCGTGCTGCCGGACGATGAGGGAGCATCCAGGTGCTCGCCGCTGGGTCCATGGGCGCCGGGCGCGGCATGTGCCACACAGGCAAGGAAGAGTAGGAAGGTAGCAAGTAGCTGGCGCATCATGGCAGGACTCCGAGAGCCTGGTTAAGGGTGGCAGCGGCAAGGCCGCGCCTGGCGCGCTGGCGGACCAGATCCGCTTCAGCTTCAAGCGCCTGGTTCTGGGCGCGCAGCACCTCGGGCAGGCCGATTTCGCCGAGATCGAACGTCTTGCGCAGCAACGCCGCGCGTTCGGACAGCGTGGCGCTGCGCTGTTCTGTCAGCGCGAGCTGCTGTTCCGCGAGGGCTAGCGCCGTCCTGACTGCGTCGATGTCCGACCGGATCACGCGTTCGGCTCGCTCAAGCTCGGCGCGCGCCGTCATCAACTCGGTCTGGGCCGCGGTTTCGCGCGGCAGATTGCGGGCGTCGGTGGCAAACGGAATCCTGACGAAGACACCGATAGTCTGATCATTCGGCAGGCCTCCACCGGCGCGGTCAGCCCGGTATGACACGCCGACCTCAGGCGGGTCGCGGCGTGACTTCTGCAGATAGCCAAGCTGGCGCTCATTGCGCATCACGATGCGCTGTGCGGCCTCCAGCCTTGGATGTGCGGAAGGAGCACTCGCCTGCGCTACCGGTTCGTCGTATCGCAGGGGCAGCGCGGATATCCCGGTCGATTGCAGGAGCCGGGCTCGGGCGTCAACCAGACGCGCCTCGCCCTCCGCGAGCAGGGTCTGCGTCGCCAGGTGGTCTTGCTGTGCCAGCAGCAGGTCGGTCCTGGCGAGATCGCCCGCTTTGACCCGCCGTTGTACGTCGTCGCGTAGCGAAGCGGAGACGTCCACGCGCCGGCGCAGGACATCGCGCTCCCCCTCTGCGGCGGCGAGTTGCCAGACGCGTTCGCGAACTTCGGCGGCAACATTGAGCTTCGCCAATCCGGCGCTGGCTTCCGCCTCTGCCGCCTGGGCGTCGGCAAGATCTCCCCGGGCCGAGCGCTGGCCCGGCATCCAGATCGGCACCCCAATCGTGACTTCGCTCTCGCGCATACCGCGCCGGTCGGTCCAGCGATCATCGCGATGGAAGAGGCCCAGGGATGGCGGCCCGGCAATGAGTGAGTCTGCCTGGACCCGGCTGGCGGCAGCTTCCTGCCGCCGCCCTTCGCTGGTCTGGAGCGCAACCGAACGCTCCCACGCGGCATTGAACAAGGCGTGGATATCCGGCGCCGGCGCCTGGCCATAGGCCCCCGACGACAGCACGATGGACGCAACAATGAATATGACTGACTTCTGCATGGAATCCCCAGCGCAATAGGCTCGAACAAGCAATGCGGCGGGGTCGCTGCACGATCAGGCGCGCAGCGGCAAGAAATCAAAGGACAAAGCCCCGCCGTCAGGCGGGCGCGTGAGGTGGGCGTAGGGGAGGACTGCCGGCAGGATTCGGCAGGGTACTGCTATGGAAGCCGGGTGCGGGGTAGGCATGCGGCAGCAAAGGAGCCAGCAGCGGCATCAGTACGATCGCCTGGAAATTCGAGCCATAGTCGAAGTCCAGTTGGTGCAAGGCTGAAGAGGCTGAGTCATCTGCCTGCATGTCCCCATCGTCGTCATGATGATGGGGAACGTGCTCGGCGTGGACGACCATATGGTCCAGCAGGGCCCCGGAAGCATGCGCGAGTTGTCGCTCCACTGCGGCAAAGGCCTGCAGCGGCAGCAAAAGCATCAGGAGGATGGCAACGACGCGCGACATAGTCGGCAATTCTACATGAGAGCGAGACCGCGGATCGTCCACGAAATCCCGCCCCAATCGCCTCGCCAGAATTATCAGGGTCGGCGGTGGCATGGGATTGCGGTGACAATATCGGATCGGTTTCCCGTCTTCGCTGCCCCATGTCCCTCCGCACGGCTTCTCCAGCCCTGGTCGCCGCCCTGCTTTTTGGGGCGAGTACATCACTTGCCAAAGCCCTCACGGGCTCGATGGCCACTGCTGCTCGCAGGCCTGCTTTATCTTGGCAGCGGGGTCGGGCTTGGTCTCGTCCTGGCCGCCCGCCGGGCTTTCAGCGGCCGCGCGCAAACCAGCGTCGGTGGCGCGCCGGCAATCCCCCGCCAGGAGGTCCCGTGGCTCCTTGCCGCCATCCTTGCCGGTGGCGTAGCCGGCCCGGCGCTGTTGATGACCGGCCTGGCAACTACCAGCGCAGCCTCGGCGTCGCTGCTGCTCAATGTCGAGGGCGTGTTTACTGCAGTGATTGCGTGGGTCGTCTTCAAGGAGAACGCCGATCGCCAGATTGTGCTGGGGATGATCGCCATTGTGGCAGGGGGACTCTTGCTGTCCTGGCAGCCGGACAGCACACGGCTGTCGGTCGGTGCGCTGCTGATCATTGGCGCGTGCCTGTGCTGGGCCATCGACAACAACCTGACGCGCAAGGTTTCCAGCAACGACGCTATCCTGATCGCCTGCCTTAAAGGCCTGGTGGCCGGCCTCTGCAATACGGGCTTAGCACTCGCTGCCGGCGCGCAAATGCCCACGCTGGCGACGGCCGGGGCAGCAATGATAGTGGGCTTCGCCGGATACGGCGTCAGCCTTGCTCTGTTCGTGGTCGGGCTGCGGCTGCTCGGCACGGCGCGCACCGGTGCGTATTTCTCCGTGGCGCCGCTGTTTGGCGTGATCCTCTCATTTGTCCTGTGGCCGGAAGCGCCCGGCATCCTGTTCTGGATTGCAGGGGCATTGATGGCACTTGGCGTCTGGTTTCACCTTCGGGAACATCACGAGCACGAGCACACCCACGAGGCCATGGAGCATGCACACGTCCATCGGCACGATGCCCATCACCAGCACGACCACGATTTCCCCTGGGATGGCAGCGAGCCGCATCGCCACTGGCATCGGCATGAGCCGCTGGTTCACAAACATCCTCATTACCCGGATATTCATCACCGGCACTTACATCCGTCCAATCCAAACTCCAACGCGGATAGCTGTTGAAGCCGCAAGCGATGGCACCGTGCAGTGGCGACCTGGAAACTGCCAGGAAAGCGGGCACGTGACTGGCCAGCGCAGCCTGGCCCGGCATAGGTATCGCGGCGAGTTGGCTGATCTGTTTGGAATCGCGGCGACCGAGCCAGCGAAGGGCAGGGCGGCCGACTACGCGATCGAGCTACTGCGCGGGCTCCCGACGCCGGCGACTGGCTCGGCGGCGACATCGAGCCGGCCCGACCCGTGAGCTTGGTTCTGGCCCTCGATGGGGTTCTTGCTCCCAACGTTGTACCCAACGCCAGGGTGTTGCGGATGTCGATCGGAAGCGGGAAGACGGTGGTGGACTCCCGGTCGCCCGCGATCTGCGTCAGGGTCAGGGTCTGCATGAGCCGCAGTTGCATCGCGGCTGGCTCTTTTGCGAGCATCTGCGCCGCCGCCAACAGCTTGAGCGACGCTTGCAGTTCGCCTTCCGCGTGGATCACCTTCGCGCGCCGCTCGCGCTCCCCTTCGGCTTGTCGGGAAATTGCACGCATCATGGACTCATCGAGGTCAACGCGCTTGATCTCCACGCTTGAGACCTTGATGCCACAGGCATCGGCCTGGAGGTCAAGCACTGCCTGGAGATCAAAATTGATCCGTTCGCGCTCGGCCAGCATTCCGACCGTCAAGAATCACGGCGCTGGGCTGGCCACGACGACCCTGTGCAACACGCAGTATCGAACGCAAGTCGCTCACCATTGCTTCAAAGCACCCCGCGCGCAACCAGCGCTGCGTTTGCTGATAGACCGCCTCCCACGGCGGGAAATTAGTCGGTAGCAGTCGCCAGGCAGCTCCCGCACGTGCTATCCAGCGCAGCGCATTGAACAATTCGCGCAACTCATGCTTGCGCTGTGGAGCGACCTCGTCCATCAGCGTCAAATACGGCGCTACAAAGCTCCATTCCTCGTCCGACACGTCCGTCGGGTACGGTCTGCGTTTCGTCATCTCCCTATGACATGAGCCGTGACGAAAAGTGCATAACACTCTCTAACGATATTGTCGGCGTGGGCGCATTAGAGTGGATTCAGGCAAGAATCTTTTCATCGTCCTGCAGCCAATCATGGGCACGAAGAAGATTATCGCCGCTACCGCGCTCTTACTGGCCGGCATCTCGTTGGCATGGAGCGCTGACAAGTGGCTGGGTGATGGTGACGACAATTGGCTCGAACATGTTCGTGAGCAGAAATCTGCCTCGATGATGCCGGCGAACCAGACGCCCGCACTATTTGGAAGCCCAGCTTCCCTCGACACAGCTACCCGAGCCATTACGCTGACAGCAGATATGAAGTATCTCCGGGTCGGCTCAGGAGAAACCGTTGCATTTCGCGCGGGTAACAAGACGGTAGCGTGGACGTTCCTGGAGGCGATCGGCGGCCGGTCGGTTGACATGAGCTTTATCGTCCCGGACCTCCCGGAAGCGAAGGGCATCAGGGTCATCATCGCGCCAAGCCCGCTCTATAGGGGCAGTTGATCTGCCTGCGACGAAGGCGAGGGGGCGACGTGTAGTTGAGCCGTCGATGTCGTGATCCTTTGCTAGCCGGGCCGATATTGCCTGATGCAGGTAGTCGAACGCCCATGGAACATGCTTCCTTCACGCAATCCAGGAGGGGCTGGTAGCCCCTCCCGTTTTTCCCCGCGACCGACCGGGTTGGCGCCGGTCGGCCGCGTGCTGGCGGGGCGAGCGCTCTCACTGCAGGTGTTGACCGCCGTTGATGGCAAGATTCGCCCCGGTCATGAAGCCCGCCTCGCGCGAGCACAGGTACAGCACGAGTGCAGCCACCTCATCCGGTTGCCCGAGGCGGCCCACCGGGATTTGCGGAATGATCTTGCTATCCAGAATCTCCTGTGGCACCGCCGTGACCATCTTCGTCGCGATATAGCCGGGCGAGATGGTGTTGACAGTCACGCCTCGCCTAGCCACTTCGAGCGCCAGCGCCTTGGTGAAGCCATGCATGCCGGCTTTCGCGGCGGCGTAGTTGGTGTGGCCGAACCCACCTTTGGGGCCAATGATGGACGAGATGTTGATGATCCGTCCCCACCCTCGCTCGGCCATGCCGTCGCACACCGGCTTGGTCATATTGAACACCGAGTCAAGATTGGTCCGGATGACCGCATCCCAGTTGACCTGGTCCAACTTCTTGAAGCTCGCGTCGCGCGTAATGCCCGCATTGTTGATCAGGATGTCAATGGGACCGACCTCGGCCTGAATCTTCCCTATACATTCCTGGCACGAATCATAGTCAGCAACGTCGACGGCGTAAGCCGGGAACACGCGGCCTTGGGCGGCCATGCGGCCCAGCCAGTCGCCAACACCCGCATTGTTCGGGGAATGGGTGACTGCCACCGTGTAGTGCGCATCCTGGAGCCTGATGCTGATGGCTTCGCCCAATCCGCCCATCCCGCCCGTGACGACTGCGATCTGCGTGGTCATGATTTCACTCTCCTCCTCAGGATTTCCCATGGCCGCTACTGCTCGATGACACGCGCCCACCACTTGCGCCAAGCGCAGTAGGCAGGGCCAGGGCGAGCGGTCCGAAAGACAACCTACTCGTTCGATAGCTTCGCCTTGGCGAAGCTGCCGCTGACATTGCACACTATCGCTTGGCGGCGCGCGCGGCCTGGGCAGTTGCTTGCTGCGCCGCCTTCGATGCCGCGTTGGCGGCAGTATTCAGATTGCTTTCGGCGACCTCAGCCGAGCGCGTAGCGGTTTGCTGCATCGCTTCGAACAGGCCGGTGGTGGCGGCCAGCGCTGATTTCCACGCGGCCATGGCGGCCTCCGAACCGGCGGGTGCGTCCCTCGTGGCGCCGTCGACGAGCGCCTGCATCAGCCGCTTGTTCTCTGCGTACTGGGCTTCGGCAACCTTCGCAAAGTCGGCCCGCGTAGCCTCGGCGATCTCGAACAATTGACGGCCGTACGCCTGCGCCTTCTCGGCCGCCGGCTGCATCAGGCTGGCTTGCAGCGCCAAACGCTCGTCCGGATCTGTGGCGGCAAATACTTTCCGCGTGCAGTCCTGAGCTTCTGCCAACGTCGATTTCATCGTCTGCAAGTTCAGTTCCGCAACCTTCTGGAGACCGTCGAGAGCTTTACTGGTGAGGCCGGCGAGGATGTCGAAGCTCGCGGCTCGCGCCGCCGCAAACTGTTCGGGGGGTGACATAGGCATGACGAAGCTCCTGAAAATGGGCCCGTGGCGTCTTCGCGGCATCGCCGCCAGACAACAAACTTCAAGGCCGTTGGGAATCGATCAACGTCGCATGGCCGCGGGCGAGACAAACTCACCCGGGATGCGCGTGCAACTGCCGCACATGCCTGGCGAGCCGACGCGCGCGGCCTGCCGACGGCACGCAGTCGGCGGAACTACAAAAAACAGGGAAGCAGTACGATGCGGAGGGGCGGTGCCTTAGTGGCGCAGCCCGACAGCTTTCAGAATGGAGTGCCCACGATGGGTGATGCGAGGGCATGCCTGGCCGGCAGGACGTTTTTCCAGCGCCACGAGTTCGTGCACCAGTAGCGTGTCGAGATCCGCTGGGTCTAATTCCCGAAGATCCTGAGCACCCTCGACGAGGATGAGCGTAGCGATTTCGTGATGACTCAGCATGAGTGTCTCCTCCGTTTTTATATGTCTGCTGGGTAATGAAGTATTACAACGGCAGCGCCGACGAGCGGAGAACTTGGAGGGTGGACTTACCCGGTTCGAACTCCGATTTCGTAGCTGCAAAGCTGCCTAGACTAGAGCACGGACCCGCACAGCACCGGCAACGGGTTGGTTGCTTATTGCCGGTGCTCGATTCTAAGTGCAAGGAAGCATGCTCAAGCGCCATCGCAGAAGGAATCTCGCGGTCCCGTGATTGGCCCGTGCGCGGGGCCGGCCGCTGAGCTGACCGCCGAAGGGGTCACGTGCGCATTGGGGAAAGCGAAAGTGGCATAAGCTGTCAGTGACAGTGAAATGGCAGTAACCAAGCGGGCGAGGTTCTTCATCTTTAACTCCTTGAATGCGTGGCCTTCTAACCAAGCTTCATCCAGCATGCGCCGAGCGGAATTGCGATGAGATTGCTGGTTGGTTACGGGCGCGTAATCTTCGGTACCATGGCCTACCCAAGGACGCCGGGCAACCTAACTGTACTTGCCTTCGGCGATGCCAATCGTATTATGGAGAACGTCAAGGCGTCGCTGTTGCGAATGCATGAGCTTCCCGAGCAGGACCGGCGTTCCTTGGAGTTCGGTCTTGAGCGCAGTCAGCAGCCATTCGCGATTCGGCAGTCCAGGTGCGAGCAGCACCTGAGGCTTTTCGCGCCCTCACCGTTTCCGGAGCGTAGCAAGGACCATATTTTGTCTGAATCATACGACCTGTGGGCTGAGTGCGCCTCGCTTCGGTAGGGAGAAGAAAAATGAATTATGAAGACCTTGTCGATGATTTAAACGCATCGCTGCAGGTAATGTCCGATAGCGGGCGCACAGCGATTTCTCCCACTGGCATCAGGACGTTCTTAGCTGAAGAAAGGGGATTGATAACGAGCGTGACGGCCCAAGAAGCGCAGCTTCGAGAACAAAACAGGAAGAACCTCATCCTAACGGCCGAGGCCACCGATCCTGCTGACAGTTACAGAGCAGCAATAGAGGCTGCCCAGACAGCAATTACTAACGTTCTCGAAAGTATTGTCACGCCGCGGTGTGACAATACTTTCGAGAACGTTAGTAACAGGGGCGCCGCCCAGACTGTTGCGCGTAAACGTCAGAACGCCGCGCGCGCCCTGGATATATGCAACATGTATGGACGCCCCCGGTTTGTCAAACGATGCATTCAGCAATGGATAGGAGGTCGAGATTGCAGTCATGTATCCGGACTTGATGTCAGGCTCATGCCTGCCGTCCCTGATGGAATCCGCTGGTCGGCGCCTTATCAACGCTGCGAGCCTTGTGCTCGTGTTGCATATCAGGCTTCTGCCAACCACGGTCTGACCGTCTTGCCATCACTGTTTGATCGCCTGAGCAATCGGTGGTCTGGAGATTTCTCTTGCGTGCGTTTGTATCGTTGAGTTCAGGCCTGCGCAGGCTGCCGCGCTGCGATAGGGGCATAGTCAGGACAGAAGTCCCGGTTCTGTGTCAGCAGCGCCCAGATGATTCTTGCATTCTTGTTCGCCAGCGCCACGGCAGCTACATTGACATTGCGTCGCAAGAGCAATGTTTGGAGCCAACTGCTCGTTGCACCTTTGAGCTTGGCCCTGTAGATCACCGCGCGGGCGCCATGGATAAGCAGCGTTCGCAAATACGTATCCCCTCGCTTACTGATGCCGAGCAAGACGTTTTTGCCTCCGCTGGAGTTTTGTCGAGGCACAAGGCCAAGCCACGCCGCCAATTGACGGCCGCTGGTGAAGTTCCGCGCGTTGCCTACGGTCGCCACCAGTGCACTGGCGGTAATTGGGCCGATTCCTGGAACTTGCGCCAGCTTGCGGCTCAATTCGGTATCCCGATGCCATGCCTCGACCTGCGCGCCAATTTCGTCGACCTGACGGTCCAGCTCCTTCAGATGCTCCAGCAGCCGCTGGATGAGCAGACGGAACGAGCCTGGCAACTCATTGGTCGCATCCTCGATCAGCTCCGGCACCTGCCTGGCAATGTTCCCGATACCCTGGGGAACTACCAATCCAAACTCGGCCAGCAAACCACGAATCTGGTTGGCCTGCGAGGTGCGCGCTTTCACGAAGCCCTGACGCGCACGATGCAGCGCCAACACTGCCTGCTGCTCAACGTTCTTGATCGGCACAAACCTCATGTTCGGCCGTGCTACCGCTTCGCAGATCGCCTCGGCATCGGCCGCATCGTTCTTGTTCGTCTTGACATACGGCTTGACGAACTGCGGCGCCATCAGCCGCACCGTGTGGCCGAAGCTCTGCAGCTTGCGAGCCCAGTGGTGCGCGCTGCCACACGCCTCCATCCCAATCACACCCGGCGGCAGAGTCGCAAAGAACTCGGCCACCTGGGCACGCTTGAGCTGCTTTCTCAACGTCGCTTTGCCCAGCTCATTCACACCGTGGATCTGAAACACATTCTTCGCCAAGTCGATGCCGATCGTCGTGACCTTCATGAGGGATGCTCCTGTTTGAGAGGTTGCCATGCTCACCAGTTTGGCACTCATGTACCTTCACGGGGAGGGGGCGTCCATCCCATTAACGCCCATTAAAATGACCATATCGGTCCGATGACAAAATTGTCACGTGCCGTCAATTTACATGTAACGAACGTTTTCGAAAATAATAGAAGAGTCTCTGAAAATGTAACAGGGACCGCAATCTGGAGTCGATGGCTATGAAAGAAATTGCTTTAAGTGTCCTGGTGATGACTTTGGTGTCTGGCCCGGTATTTGCACAAGCGTCCAAGGAGGCACCGCAAGGACGTACTCGAGCCGAGGTCAAGGAAGATCTATCGAAATCTAAGCATGACGGTACGCTCACGATAAAGAACAGTGAGTATCCGCCAAGCGAGCAAACTGTCCAACGTGCTCAATCGGAGCACGCGGCGTCTAAGCACCCTAAGGAAGGTCCTAAGCCTGCCTTTGATAGTCACGACGAGAAGGGAAAGGCGCATAGCCACGACGAGAAGGGAAAGGCGCGATAAGTTCGCGAGTGACATTTCGAAGTCCTTCCGACCACCGTATGTGGGGTGGTCGGCGGGGGCAATGCAGCGGACTCTGCGGAGGCCCCCGCCGAGTGGGAGTACGCGTCGCCCCACATCGCGCGATTAGAGAGCTGACGATTCTGCGGTGAGCAATACGACAGGATCTTCGGATCAGCAGCGTGGCTGACGAACCGGAGGCAAAGACGACTTCGTTCAGAAGCCTCGGGTTAGCGCCATCCTTGACCGCGGCGATCCGCGCCGCCGGTGTCATGGCGGAGCTCGAGATCCTCAAGGATGGTGGCCATCCTTGAGGACATTCTCGAGAGTTTGTGGCCGAGGGCCTTTCACCCCGTGGCCACACGAAGCGGTCTTCCTCCAAGCGCGCGGGCACATTCAACTCCAGACAATCACGTGTAATCAAATTATGCCGCTCAGAACCCTTGTGGCGCGCCTGCGCAGGCAATCAGAGATCCCGGTCGGATGTAAGGAGAATTTCGCCGCTCATGTAAAGTAATTGATGCCGCAAAGACGCTTGGTGCTAGCGATGCGTACTCATATTTGCAGACATATCGACGAAGTTGAGCAGCACATTTTGTCTTGACAAGGTCGAGCAGCAACCAGAACCCGTTGCGGTCCCACAACAACAGCTTGATGCGGTTGCGCCGACGGTTATGAAAGGCGTAGACGGCGCGGGCAAACGGATCAAGCTGCATCGACTGCTCGACCAGGGCAACCAACCGTAAGCGCTAAATTCAGCACACCTTGTTGAGTCGAACCGTTTCCCGGTAACGTATGCAAGACGGGAACGTTACCGGGTAACCATGACGAGGGGAGTGCAGGATGGCGCAGACGACAGCTCAGCGGCAGGCGGCCTATCGGGCAAGGCGCGCGACGGCGGGCAAGGACGGCAACGGAGAACGTCGGCTGGACATGTGGGTAAGTAGCGAAGCGGATCTCGCGCTCGCGCGGCTGGCACGCCGTTACGCCGTAACGAAGCGAGAGATGCTGGAGCGGCTGATCGCGCGAGCCGACGACGCCATCGTGCGTCGGCTCGATCCGGATTCGGAGCAATGGGATCACTATTTCAAGGCGAGCCGGTAGGCTTGCCAGTTACCGGGTAACGGGCGAGTGCTCCCATATGGCCGATCGGCGCCTCGGGTGCGGTCGGTCGTCGTTCAGGCGGCAGACGCTGCGACGAAGCTGAACGGCAGCAGGTCGATGACGTCCGCGTCCGGGGCGCGCTGCGGCAATTCGGTTAGTACGTGCAGCAGATAGGCGTACGGCTCAACGCCGCAGGCCCGGCACGTGAGCATCAGGCTATAGACCATCGCGCTGGCCTTCGCGCCGGCGACCGTGTCGCTGAACAGCCAGGACCTTCTCGCGGTTGCAAACGGCCTAACGTCTCGTTCGATGACGTTGTTGTCCACGGGCGCACGCCCATCGACAACATAGCGGCTCAAGTATTCCCACTGGTTCCGCGCGTAGGCGATGGCCTTGCCCAGCAGGCTTTCCGGCAGTACCTGCGGCGCCTGCTCATCCAGCCATGTCTTGAAGGCTTTCAGCAGCGGCGCGCTGTGCTGTTGACGCAGCCGGTACCTGTAGTTGACGCGCGTTTCGCCTTCGGGCAGCTCTGCCTTGGCGAGCGCCTCGACCTGATACAGAGCTTTGAAGTACTCGAGCGCCTTTAGTACTCGCGCGCCGGGCTTTTTCTGCCCCTTTTGCGCATCAACGAACAGCCTTCTGGCATGAGCAACACAACCGAAGTGCGTGACGCCTTCGAGTGTGCGCCAGGCGCTGTAGCCGTCGGTCATTAGCATGCCCTCGTAGCCGGCGAGAAACGCCTGCGGATACTCCTGCCCGCGCCCCGGCTGATAGTCGAACAGTACTACCGGATGCTCGCAGTCCTCCGCGCTGCGGTAGACCCACATGTACGATTTGCTCTGCGCGGCCCTGCCTTCCTCCTTGAGGACTTGCACCGTTGTCTCGTCGGCATGGATCAGTGGTTGCGACAGCAGCGTGCGACGCAGCGCCTCGTACAGCCGGCTGTAGTGCAGTTGCGCGGGCCGAATGATCCAGTTGGCCAGTGTGCCACGGCCAACTGCAATGCCGGCGCGCCCGAGCGCGTCTTCCATCCGATAGAGCGGCGTGCCGTCCGCGTACTTGCCGGTGGTCACCGTCGCCAGCATTGCCGGGCTTGCGTTGCTGCCCGGCAGTGGTTGCGTCGGCATTGGCGCGATCACCACCGGCGTGCGTTCGGCCTTGCGCTCGCAGTGCCGGCACGCGTATTTGAAGCGAACATGCTGCAGCACAGAGACTTTTGTTTCGATGTGCAACTGCTCGCTGACCTCCTCGCCCAAGCGGTGCATCGCGCCTTGGCAGCACGTGCAGATCTTCTGGTCTTCGGTCAGGTCGTACTCGATGCGCTGGCGTGGCAACTCCGCCGGCAGCGGCTTGCGGCCACGTTTGCGGCCTGCGGGCGTATCAGGCTCTGGCAGTCCCGTGTCCAGCGGCGCGAGCGCGCCTTCCTCATCGTCGTCGGCCAGCGCCGCGGTAGCCATCTGCTCCGCCTCATCGAACACGCGGTCCTTGAGCTTCTCGCTGCTTGGTGCGAAGCGGTTGGACTGCGCGAGGCGGAATTGTTCCTCAAGGAGCTTGATGCGCTCGGTCAGCTCGGCGATGTGCTGGGCGTTGGTGGCAGCCTGCGCTTCGAGTTCGCGGATATAGGCCTGGGCGGCCGGCGGCAATCGGGAGAAGTCGTGTTCGTTCATGCTGAACACGATAGTGCAGCCACGGCGCAATTAGGTATACGTCACACCGAACGACAATCAAGCCGTGTGCTGATATTTGCGCGACGGGTGCCGCTGCATGGCGTCCACGTCGATACCGTCCAGCAGCCAGTGCAACTGCTCGGTCGTCAGCTCGACCACCGTCTGCTGACGCCGTGGCCACACGAAGCGGTCTTCCTCGAGGCGCTTGAGCAGCAACCAGAACCCGTTGCGGTCCCATAGCAACAGCTTGATGCGGTTGCGCCGACGGTTATGAAAGGCGTAGACGGCGCGGGCAAACGGATCAAGCTGCATCGACTGCTCGACCAGGGCGACCAACCCATTGATCCCGAGGCGGAAATCCACCGCATTGCGGTGCAGGTAGACCTGCAGGTCAGTGTCGAGCCGGAACATCAACGCGCTCCCAACGCTTCGATCATCGCCTTTACCAGCGCAACATCCTGCCCGCCGCATTCGAGCTCGACCGTCACGCCGTTGGGCAACCGCGCCGTCAGCAGCGCCGGCGCCAGTGGCGGACGCGATGATGGCTGAGGGACAGCAGGCGCTTGGTTCCGCAGACATTCCAGCGCCACCGCCGACTCCGGGACGCGCGTTACGCCGCTAATCTCGACGACCGGTGCAAACGCGGGCAACGCAGCTTCCGCACTGTCGGCCGCAGCGGCTTCATTTGCCACTTGGTGCAGCCGAATCCACTTGCGCAACTGGTTCGTATTGATGCCGACCTTGAGCGCCATGCCTGACACCGATACCCCTGGCCGTAGACACGCCTCGACCAGTTGGCGCTTATCCCTGGCGTCAAAGTCGCGTTTTCCGTTGGAGCGAACACGGATCACCCTCAGCGGCAGAACTTCACATTCGGCTTCGATCATGCTTGCGTCCGCAAATAGTGGTTGCGGACGCAAGCTTGCCCACTCTCAGCCGCAAACGCTAGGTGCGGCTAATTTCGCGCTTACAACCAACCCATTGATCCCAAGGCGGAAATCCACCGCATTGCGGTGCAGGTAGACTTGCAGGTCAGCGTCGAGCCGGAACATGACAGCGGCTCAGTGTTTCGATCATCGCCCTCACCAGCGCCGCATCCTGTCCCGAGCATTCGAGCTCAATGCTCACGCCGTTTGGCAACTGCGCCACCAGCCGCGACGGCAATGGCGCCGGCGGTTGCAACGCACGCACAGGCACTGGCCCAGGCATAGTTGGCCGCTTGGGCTCGGCCTGCGAGCTGGCACCGTCAACTTCGACCACCGGAATGAACGCCGGCGCACTTTCGATGACGTCCATCGTGCCAGCAGCAACCTTTTGTTCCGCCTTGTGTTGCTCGATCCAGCGGCGCAACTGGTTCGCGTTCACCCCGGCCTTGATTGCCATGCTGGCTACCGATACCCCCGGCTGCAGGCAAGCTTCAACCAACCGCCGCTTATCGCCCTTGTCAAAGCTGCGATTGCCGTTGGCGCCGACGTTGATCACCCGCAGCGGCAAGAAGTCCAAATCGCTCTGGCCCATGAGTTGTGTCCACTAAAAGTAGTGGACCCAATCCTGCGCCGTCTGGGTTTCAGACGCTATGTGCAGAGAATTTCGCGCTTACATTGAGACGGCGCATGTGAGGCCGGCTGCGACGAAGCGGCAGAACAGAAGCCGGAACGAGCCGTGGCAGCGTAGCCGCGTCCACTACGCCCTTTGGCGCACTTTTCCCGCTTGCAGCGATGCGATCAGCGGGCAGGATACGTTGCCCTGGCGGGCATGGCAGGCGCACACCAGTTCGGACAGCACGGCCTCCATGCGTCTCAGGTCGGCAAGCTTTGCGCGCACGTCGTTGAGCTTGCGTTCGGCCAGGCTGCTGGCTTCCTCGCAATGGATGCCGTCCTCCAGGCGAAGCAGTTCTCCAATTTCTTCCAGACTGAATCCGAGCCGCTGGGCCGATTTCATGAAGCGCACCCGGACCACATCAGTTTCGCCATAGCGACGAATCCCGCCGGCGGGCTTGTCTGGCTCTGGCAGCAGCACTTTGCGCCGATGGAGGTACGGGATTCGTAGGCCGAGGAAGGGCTGCCTTCCTCGTCGGCGAACAAAGGCTTTCGCGCCTGACATGGGCTCACACCTTCGCCGTATGTTGCGATCGCAAATTATAGGTCACGCTGGCAACGATGATGAGGAGAATAGCCCCTTGCGCGGCAATAGTCTGCACAGAGGGGTAGAGCCCCAAAACATCGATGCGCGGCATTGAGAGCGGCGTCACCTGCAACAAGCCAACTTTCTGTAGTGCTGCGACGCCCTTGCCGATCAGGACGACGGCAAGCACGCCCACCAAGGCGGAGCTGAACGAAAAAAACTGGCGAATCGGCAAACGCGCTGTGGATCGCAGGAGAACTGTCGCAATCACTGCCAGCACGGCAATACCCGAACCGAGTCCGGCGAGCATGTAGGCACCATTGCCATCGGACCACAGGGCAGCATAGAAGAGCACAGTTTCAAATACTTCCCGGTAGACCGTGACGAACGACAGCAAGAAGAGCATAAACGCCGATTTCCTGTTCAATGCCGAAGAAAGCTTCTCCTTCACATACGATTGCCAGCGTCCCGCCAGACTTTTCTGGTGCATCCACATTCCGACTCCGAGCAGGGCGATTGCCGCGAAGACTGCGGAGAAGCCTTCGGTCATTTCACGGCTCGCTCCGCTCAGATCGACAACATAAGTAGCTACGGCCCACGTCAATCCACCGGCTCCCAGCGCAGTGACCCAACCCGCGTGAACGTAAGGCAGGACGTCGGTGCGCTTGGCCTTCTTCAGAAACGCCAGCATCGCCACGACTACCAACAGCGCCTCAAGCCCTTCACGAAGCAGGATGGTAAAGGCACCCAGGAAGGTTGAGACGGCGTCATTGGCGCCGGCAAGGGCTTCCTGTGCCTCGTCGAGCTTTGACTGCAACTGCGTTGCGATGCCATGCGCGCGCTCCGCCTGGCCATTCGTCACTGCATTGCGATAGAGTCCCATTATCTTCTCGATCTCCAGGAAGAGACTCTGGTTCTTGGCAGCCAACGCAGGCTCAACGGGTTCGAAACCATCGAGATACGCGGACAAAGCCAGTTGTGATGCGGCTCGCGTGTCACCCTTGTCCATCGCAGCGATACTCTCCTTCAGCTTGTCCTTGGCGATTGAGAGGCTGTCTGTGGTCGATGCGGCCAGTACATCGGGTGAGCTACGCAGGTATGCCAAGGCATCACGAGCGGTCTGTGCTCCAACCGATTTTGCAAGAGCCGCCTCCGAGGTTTGACTAAGCTTGTCGAGCGTGGGGATCGTTCCGCGTAGGTTGGAATCAGCTGTCCAAACCTTGGCGCCCGCCTGGCGCTCAGCATCTGAATAGGACATCGTCGAAGCAAAATAGGCAAGGGCCCATCGGTCATCTTCGGAGAGATGGGCAAAGCCGGGCATGGATGTTCCCTCCACGCCGCGCGTGATGATCTGTTGCAGGGCAAAGATACTGCGTTCCTGCGCGCGCGCGTGGTCGGCCAGCGCAATCGGGGGCGGATTGAGTTTTGCTGCGAGGGGTCCGTCTGCGTTACCGGATACCCCGTGGCAGGACGCACACTGGCTTTGATAGAGCTTGGCGCCCTTCTGCAAATCAGGCGCCTTGCTTGGCGCCATAGGAACCGGGTAGGCTGTGAGGACTCCGCTGGCCAACTTCCGAGCCAGTTCGGCAACAGTTTCTGGCGAGGCCTTCGCTGCAATGGACAACCGCAATGCGCCAGCTTCCTTGCCTAGTTGTTCGGAGGTCGGTCCTGGCGGCAGTTCGCCTAGCTGTCGCTCGATCGTCTGGGCGAACTCTTGCATCTCAACATATTCAGCCTCGTTGGTGACGCGGTTATCTTTGACTGAACCGCCATAGTCAACGGCAAGGTAGTCCAACAATTGCCAGACTTGCTTGGCTTTGTCTTGTGTTGTTAAGGGCTCAGCGCTCAACGTCGAAACGGAAAGCACCCAGGAGATTAGAACGAGGGAGAAGATGCGCAGGGCTTGCATGAGGAACACGCCGGGCAGGCGGCAATTTTGCGGGCAAATGCGAATGATTGTAATTCATATCGTTTGCGCGATGGGCCCGTCTTTCGCGAAGGGCGCAGTGCGGAATCGCGCTTGACTCTATAGCCGCTAGAGGCTGTTAACTAGTAGCGTTAATCAATACTGGTGACCTGCCTTGAGTAAGTTCAACACAAACCGATGGGGCTTTCCGGCAACTTGCTCGTGTGGGCTTGCGCTGAGCGCAGTTGTGCGCACGATGCGAGGGATGCAATCGCATACACAGCATAGCCCAAGCCCTCTCCGGATGGTGGCATCCAAGGGACAGTGGGTGCTGATTCGATGAGTTGGACGCCTGTTCTCTACGACTGGGGCGGCTGGAATCGAGAGCTCTTCCTACTGGTCAATGAAGGCACGCCGGCAATGCTCTTGCCTCTGGCCAAGCTGTTTAGCTACGTGCTGGGCAACTATTGGACCGCGCCTGCGGTCATGGCTGGCTTTTGGGTCTGGTCAAGAACAACCGCGGAGGTAGACCGATCAGTAGCGCTCCGCGCTCAGTTGGCTCGATTCGTAGCCGCATTCGGGATTGCGTTTGCTGTAGTTGGACTATCAAAGTTGCTATTCGATTTTCCGCGGCCGGCTGCCGTGTTCGGCCACCTGTGGCATTCAATCGGTCCGATCGAAGCGCACTACAGTCTGCCGAGTGGACATTCCACGTACGCCGCTCTGGTTGCTGGTGCGTTATGGCCGATGGTCCGCGCGCGCTGGCGGCTGGCTCTAATTGCCTATGTGGCGCTGGTCGGCTGGTCGCGTTTGGCCGCAGGCATGCACTTCCCGGCGGACGTCTTGGTGGCCTGGATGATAGCGCTCGGCAGCTTGGCTGTTTCGAGCCGGTTATTGCAGGGCCTGCTTAACGTACCGAGGATCGTCGCGTCGGAGTAACAGGGTAACAGGTGAGGAGTGCAACCATTCCATGGTGTCTGCAACAACGTCGCTCCGTACGCGATTCGCTGTTTGCGTGGTGTGCCGGGGGGGTTGCGACGGGCTATTTTGGGCTTCCCAACGGGCTGTTTGGCCTCGGCGCACCGCTCGATATTGGCGTAAGGGTCGCCTTCGCGCTCAAGGCGGATCTCAATCTCCCAGTTTTCCTGTGGCTGGCACGCTGCGTGCGAGCAGTAAGCAAGGGACGGTTCATGTCACCAGACGACTCATCAAGGTGTGCCGGATTGGTGGTGACAATGCAAGCAATCGAGTTACATGAGGAGGTCGCAATGAAACAAAATGCACGATCAACGATGCGGACCCTGTTTTTTGCTGTGAGTGCGCTGGTGAGTTCGGTGGCGCTGGCGCATTCCGATGACGTTGAGGGTGTCGTCGACAGGATCGATAACAAGGCGAGGAGCTTCGTCATCAAGGGTCAGACAATTTATGTCGACGCCGATACGAAGTACGACGATGGACTGACCCGCTTTGAGGACATCAAAATCGGAGACCGACTTGAGGTCGACGTTCATGAGAAGAATGGTCGTAAAGTCGCGCATGAGATCGACAGGGAGGACTAATTGACTAACGTCGACCCGCAGCCTGAGATGGGCGGGGTGAGCACTGAGAAGCTGTGCCGTCAGGATGACAGCTCGCATCGCGCCACCGCGGGGGCAGCGTCTTCGCCAGCGCAGCCTCCGTGGCGGTGCCAACGCGTTCAGGTCGGAAAGGGCGGCGCGCACGTGCGGTTCGTTTGTCGCATGTGCCAGTGCTCCAAGCCAGCTACTATGAGCCCCTAGAAGCGGCGCTCGAGGCCCGGAATAAGTGCTCTTGGTCGACGTGGAGCGGACGTTTGGCTCCAACGCCGATTGCTTGGCTGCATTTGCCGGGAGGCTGGGCATTTATCCGACCGTAGAAACCTCCTTGCCTGGTCGCCGTGCTCCTGGTGTCTGTCGCCGGCTTCAGCGTCAACGCCCGGGAGGCCCGCCGACTTTCGCCTGCGTGAGCACCAAGGTGCTGACCGCGGAGTTGCTTGACACTGCACCCGCTACAGGGTCCAAAATGCGAAGGCAGTACGGACTCTCAACGCGGAACCATGGAACAACAAGCGTTCGATGTGGTAGTCGTCGGTGGCGGCTCAGGGGGCTACCAGGCTGCCCTGCGCGGCGCACAACTTGGAATGAAAGTGGCTTACGTCGAGGAGCGGCCAAGGCTCGGCGGCACGTGCCGCAACGTCGGCTGCATTCCCTCTAAGGCCTTGCTGGAATCCAGCGAGCGTTATGCCGCTGCCCAGCACCAGTTCGGCGAGCACGGCATCCTGTTCAAGGAACTGAGTGTCGACCTGCGTCGGCTGCTGGGGCACAAGGAATCTGTCGTCGATGATTTGGGCAAGGGAATTGACTACCTCTTCAAGAAGAACGGCGTGACGCGCCTGGTCTGTCGAGGCCGGCTGATCGATCCCCAAACGGTCGAGGTGGCGCTCAGCGGGAGGGCCGAGGTCCGCCGGGTGCAGGGCCGCTGCATCGTCATCGCGACAGGGCCGCACAGCGCCTCGTTGCCTGGAATCCAGGTTGACGAGCGGCGGATCATCTCGTCCACGGGAGCGTTGTCGTTCGACCGGGTGCCGGATTACTTGGTCGTGATTGGTGCTGGCTACATCGGCCTGGTGTTGGGTTCCGTCTGGCGGCGGCTCGGCGCGGAAGTGACGGTCGTCGAGTACCTCGACCGCATCACGCCCGACATGGACGGGGAGCTGGCGGCCCAGTTGCACAAGGCCTTTCAGCGCAAAGGCTTCAAATTCCGCCTCGGTCAGAAGGTTCTCGCTGCCCGGCTGGAGCAGGATCATGTCGCCCTCGAAATCGAACCCGCCGCTGACGATCCCCGTGAGGCGTTGACGGCGGATCGCGTCCTGGTCGCAGTTGGGCGGCGGCCCCACACCGAGGGTCTGGGGCTTGATGCACTTGGCGTCAGGGCCGATCCAAATGGTCGGATCCTCGTGGACAAAGGTTTCCGCACGAGCGTCGAGGGCGTCTACGTCATCGGCGGCGCCATGCTGGCGCACAAGGCGTCCGAAGAAGGCATTGCGCTGTTGGAGCAATTGGCCGGGCAACACCGGCACCTGAACTACAACGCCATCCCAGCGGTGATCTACACGTGGCCGGAGGTGGGCTCCGTGGGGCAAACCGAAGAGATGCTGAAGGAGGCGACCACGAGGCGGTGTTGGCGATGGAGTTTCGGGCGTCGGCCGAAGACATCGCCATGGCTTGTCATGCGCATCCCACGCTGCCGTAGGCGCTCAAGGAGGCCGCCCTCGCAGTCGCGGGCCGCGCCCTGCATGTGTGACAACCTGGGAGAGGCCCGAGCATGCTGAAGAATCGAGCGAACGTCTTCCGCCTCGGCGGCGCCGTCGCACTGTGTCTGGCCCTGGTGTCCGTGAATGCCAGCGCCGGCCTTTTGGACAAGGTTCTGGGGCGCTCCGATCCTTCAGAGCCTTTGCCCCCTGAGAAAGCCTTCCAGATCAAGGTCGAGGTGGTCGACGGCAAGACCGTCATCGCTACGCTGACTCCGGCACCCGAGCACTACCTGTACCGCAAGACGGTCCGTTTCGCGGCCAAGAACGCCAAGGGTGCCCGACTGGGGCCCGTCGCATTGCCGCAAGGGACAAAGAAGCAGGATCCTTTCTTCGGCGAGACAGAGGTGTACACACAGCCCGTCCAGGTGACGCTTGCGCTGGAGCGCGCCGCCGGTGTGCCCGCTTCACTTTCGGTAGTCGTGTTCTATCAAGGCTGCAACGGACGGCTGGGGGTGTGTTACCCGCCGACGCAAACGGAGTTTCCGATCCGGCTGCCCTGATTCACCGTAACCGGTTGGCTCGTTGCCTCTGATGAGTTGATGGAGCGTTCGCCGGTCCGTCGACGCCCCGCCGTGCGCAAGCTATTGAGCTTTCCCTAATTCGCGACAGCGCAAAAACAACCACCGTCATTCCCGCGCAGGCGGGAATCCAGCGTCTTTATAGTCACTGGGTTCCCGCCTGCGCGGGAACGACAAGCAAGAAACGTTATCGTGAATTTCGGAAACATCAATAAGCATCGACATGAGAGGGCTGGCAAAGCTGATTGCGGTCAGCCCGCAGACATTTTTTATGCACCCGCCGCTCGATGCTGCCCTGCACGACCGCGCCGGCCCATCCATCGTGATCCGGTGAACACCAGCAAGGTCGAGATTGAGATTCTGCACAGTAATAACAGTCGGCAGGCAGATGGCCTCTTGACACTGCACGCTACGGACTTTGTAATTGGCTCTTTCGTCCGCGCATCAATGTGCGCGGCTTCATCGATCGGTGCGCAGCCGAGGCAGCTGTTGCAGTGGAAGGTCAGGTAAACGAGATGGTCGAGAGAACAAGGCGCCGACTGTGGACCGTTCTCATCGTCCTGGTTGCCGCAGTGGCAGCAGGCTTTTTCCTGCGCCATTTCGAAGGTTTGTCTGGCGCGAGCCAAACAGGCCCCCTCAGGTTCGTCATGCACTCCAAAGCGAAGCAGGCGGCCAGCGTCTCGTTCAATACGGGTGATGGCGCTTCGATGAAGCTAGACGATCTGCGAGGCAAGGTCGTGCTGCTGAACATCTGGGCGACTTGGTGTCCGCCTTGCAGGCAGGAGATGCCATCTCTGGACCGCTTGCAGGCGAAGCTCGGTGGGTCCGACTTCGAGGTGGTGGCGTTGTCCATCGACAAGGACGCAAAGGGACTTGCCGAGGTGAAGTCCTTCTATTCGCAGGTCGGCATCCGCCATCTGCGCATCTTCCAGGACCCGACCGGCACCGCCGGGTTCACCCTCGGGACGGTCGGCGTGCCGACGACCTTGTTGATCGATCGACAGGGACGTGAACTGGGGCGCCTGACGGGCACGGCAGAGTGGGACAGCCAGGAGGCGCTGGACTTTGTCCGCAGCACAATAGCCGCAGAATAAGGAAAGCCATGAACACCACGACGATCTCCATTGGGCGCAAGGGCTACTTCGCCGAACGGTCAGCGCTCGACTGGGCCGCCGCAGGCGGGATACTGCTGGCGACGCTCTTTGCATTCGCCATACTTCGACGCCATGGATGTCTACGAAAAGGGCATCCTGATCACGCTCACCCCAGCGGCGATTGCGCTCGTCTGGTTCTGGCGTCCGCTGCGCGCGCTGGCGGCCGGCGTCACGCTGGCCAGTATCTGCGCCATCTGGCTCTACAGCGGCGCGACGGATGACTTTGGAGCCGACCTGGCCCGCGGCGAACAGGTGTTCCTGCTTCGGTACTTCTTGTCCAGTCAGAGCGCGATCCTTTGGATGGCGGTGTTAGTGATGATGAGCACCTTGTTCTACTGGATCGGATTTTTCACCTCCAAGCAGGCCGAGAACGGGGCCTTGAAGATCGGCTCGGGGCTTGCCTGGGCCTCGGTGTTCATGGCGCTGGTCGGTACCATGGTCCGCTGGTACGAGAGCCATCAGATCGGCGCGGACATCGGCCACATCCCGGTGAGCAACCTTTACGAGGTTTTTGTCCTGTTTTGCTGGCTGACCACCACGTTCTATCTCTACTACGAAGAGCGGTACAAGACCCGCATGCTGGGCGGCTTCTCGATGTTGATCGTCAGTGCCGCCGTGGGATTTCTGCTGTGGTTCACCATCGCCCGCCAGGCGCACGAGATCCAGCCGCCGGTACCCGCCTTGCAAAGTTGGTGGATGAAGATCCACGTGCCGGCGAACTTCGTCGGCTACGGCACGTTCGCGCTCGCGGCCATGGTGGCGTTCGCCTACCTCGTCAAGCAGCAGGCCGAGGAGACGCGCTGGTACAAGGTCCTGCCCTTGTGGCTGATGGGTGCCGTGCTTTGCCTGGAGCCCCTGGTCTTCCGAAGGACCGCCGTCAGCAGCTATTGGGGCCTGTATTTCGGCGTTGGCGCGCTGCTGGCCGGGGCCATCATTGCCGCCAGGCGCATGGTGGCGCAGCGTTTGCCATCTTTCGAGGTGTTGGATGACTTGATGTACAAGGCCATAGCGGTCGGCTTTGCCTTCTTCACGATTGCTACCATCCTCGGTGCGTTTTGGGCTGCAGAAGCCTGGGGCGGCTACTGGAGCTGGGACCCCAAGGAAACCTGGGCGCTGATCGTGTGGCTGAACTACGCAGCCTGGCTGCACATGCGTCTCGTGAAGGGCCTGGCCGGTGGCATGGCTGCATGGTGGGCCTTGGTCGGATTGGCGGTCACATCGTTCGCGTTCCTCGGCGTCAACATGTTCCTCTCGGGGCTGCACTCCTATGGCGAGCTGTGAAGTCCCCGGTGCCAGAATGGGCTTGCGCTCCACAAGTACGCGGGTCGCATAGACGTTTCGCTTCCTCCTCATCGTGTTCGATACCAACAGTTTGAGCATCGCCTCGGCCTTCGCGGCGGGGATGGCATCTTTCCTGTCGCCGTGCGTGCTGCCGCTGGTGCCCGGCTACGTCTCCTACATCGCGGGGCAGTCGCTGCCTGGGGCAGATGCGCCTAGGCCCGGGTCAGCAGCCAACCTCGGCCTTGCATTGTTGTTCGTCGCGGGCTTCTCATGCGTCTTCGTCGCTCTGGGCACAGCCGCTTCGTTGGCCGGACAGGTGCTGCTGCAGTACCGGCAGCAGGCCACCGCAGCGGGTGGTGCGCTGGTCGCTTTCTTCGGCCTGTTCATGCTTGGTTTTGGAAGCCAGCTCGGCTGGCTGCAACGCGACCTCCGCTTTCACCTCCAGCTACCGGGTGGGAGGCCGATCGCCGCCTTCCTGCTGGGGCTCGCGTTCGGCTTCGGTTGGACACCGTGCATCGGACCGGTCCTCGGTGCCATTCTCACCGTGGCGGCGGTGTCGGAGCGGGTTGCCGGCCCGGGGCTGCTCGCGGTGTACTCGGCTGGGCTGGGCGTGCCGTTCCTGCTTGCGGCCGTCTTCACCGGCAAGCTGTTGCAGCGGCAAGCCATCTTGCGCCGTATCAGCCGTCCCTTGCACCTGGTGGCC
This sequence comes from Cupriavidus sp. Agwp_2, assembly GCF_040784895.1. Taxonomy (NCBI): domain Bacteria; kingdom Pseudomonadati; phylum Pseudomonadota; class Betaproteobacteria; order Burkholderiales; family Burkholderiaceae; genus Cupriavidus; species Cupriavidus sp. Agwp_2. The sequence continues at coordinate 794,666 of NZ_CP088085.1, read as the reverse complement.
GGCGGCGTGATGGTCGCGATGGGCGTGGCGATGGTGACCGGCCACTTGGCAGATTTCTCGTTTTGGCTTCTGCGCGCCTTTCCTCGCCTGGGCCAAGTGGGGTGAGAAGGAGGGGGCGACGGCGCGCTCAGCATTGCAAACTGACTCGACGTGCGCATGGCTCCGAGATGAGTCGCCGCTCAACCCAAGATGTTGAGAACCACCAGACCGATCGCCCACACAAATCCCGCAGCTGTTGGGATCGCCGTCGTGGCCATGCCAAAGCTGCGTGCCCCGGCACCCTTGGGATAGCCCCTCAGGAAGGCCATCCGGCCTACGCCGAACAGCGCCACAGCTGCCGGAATGGAGAACAGCGCCGGGCCACCCAGCAACGACGCAAGTGCCATATGGACCCCCACCGCCATGACCGCTTGCTCCAAGGTGTTCTGCAGGAACGCGACTTTGATCGCGATGCGGCGACTGGGAGGAGAGAAGGCGGAGCCGCGGTTGTCCGCCGCCGAGTGGAATCGGCCGGACGACACCATCCTTGCAGCGATGACCAACCAGATGAGCACGAACACGTCGGCCTGCAAAGCGAAGGCGATGCGTTCTGCCAATGACTCGGGAGGCGCAAAGAAGCGAGGCAGGAGGTAGCAGGCACCGGCGATGACTCCGCCGCACAGTCCGGCGGCCATCGCGGCATTCCTTAGGATTCGACGCTGCTCGTCGGCCAAGTCAATGCCAGCGCCATCGGCCGGCGAGGCTGCGTCTTTCTCCGACATATGACAACCTCTCTTTGTTGCGGTTCTTTCCTGTGTTGGCGTCCCTAGAATTCCCATTGCCCATGGACCCGATTCGAGCAAGCCTTGCAGCGAGTTGGCCCCGGCGGTGCCAGCACACGGGTCCAGGGTCTGCCGACAAGGTCACCGCTCGTCGAGGCGCGGTTCCAACCGCTGCAGCACCTGGAGATGTTGAAGCTGAGGGTGCGTGCACACGAATTCCTGTTTCACAGCCAGTTCGTCGCCAACATGGCGAACCAGGCTTCCGACGCACTGCAGCAGTTGTTCCGCCAACAGTCCTGACCACCACCCGGCCGCTCACGCCCGCGTCACGCCGGCGATCACGCCCGCGATCACGAACCGGGAGCGCGGGGACTTTTGGATGGTAATAACAGCTCTCATTTTGGCGGGGCGTTAAGAAAATGATGACCTTTTCCACGCGTACCTGCTACCCTCTGATTTCATGTTTGGCCCTAACGAAGCGATGCCGGTGGGCCAGTGATATCAGCTCGCTTCGAGCTGAGAATATTCTATGACTGGGCTCAACTGGCGAGCCCAGGCATCCCATGGTCACCGGTCTCGTCAACCTTCAAATGCGGTGCCTTGTGGGCGGTTTTCGCGAGGCCTTCAAGAATGCCACAGTCCCTTGCCTCGCGAGAGTGGCCGCATTGGCCGCGCAATTGCTTCAGGTCACGTTCCAATGCCCTCAGCTCTTGAACCCGGTGTTCCACGTGTGCGATGTGACCATCCAGCAGGACGTTGACTTCGCCGCAGTCCTCGTGTGGCGCATCCTTGAAGCGAAGCAGTACCCGAATCTCATTCAAGGTCATGTCCAGCGAGCGGCAATGCCGGACAAATGCCAGGCGTTCCACATGCTCGGAAGCATAGATTCGGAAATTCCCGGAGGAGCGGGCAGGTGCCGGCAACAAGCCCTCCTGTTCGTAGAAACGGATGGTCTCCACAGTCGTGCCGGCGGCGTGAGCGAGTTGGCCGATTTTCATGATATTCCCTCTTGCAAGCTTTGTATCTGACGCCTTCCATGCAGGATGGTGTCGACAAATTCAAGCCCATGCAGTGTGAGTGGTGGTTTGGACTGTGACGTACAAACAATCCGAGCGCCGCGCAGGGCCGCTGGCCGAACTCCGAATGTGGACACGAAGGTGCGCGTCAGATGCGCACTGTCGGCAAAGCCGGCGAGATGAGCAGCCTCGGTGAGCGTGCAACCATCGGAGAGGGTGCGCACCGCACGCTGCAGGCGCAACCAACGCACATACGCGCGGAACGACAGTCCGCTCGCCTCCGCGAACCAATGCATGAAGCGGGAGGACGACAGGCCTACGGCGTCGGCGGCATGTGCGACGTGTACGGGTCCCTCCAACGCCGATTCCAGCCATTGGAGGATCGATGCCCACCGTGTGGCTTCCGTGGCAGGGTGTGAGACGTTCGCTGCTTCTGGCGGCATCGCGCCTCGCAGCCAGCGGTCCAGCTCATCTTCCAGCATATCTACCTGCATGGCGATCGGGGCCATTGCGGCTGCGGGCCCACGGCCAGAAGGGGAAACGCTGTGCATAGTCGGGTCGAGAAACACCATGCGAACCGCTTCGGCCGCTACGATACGATGTTGAACCCCGGCGGGAAGAAAATGCCCTCGCGCCTTCAATACGCCCCAGACCCCTTCGAGACACAACAGCCCCTGCCTGCTCCATGCCAACTGAGCTGCCTGATGTCGGTGCAGTCGACCGTCCTCTATCGATCCGACGTAGATTGCCCAGCCGCGGCCGATGGTCAGCATCGGGTGTGTGTCGGATGCTTCGTGTTCATCCGCGGGCTGGGCCTGCCTGCTTTCTGCCGAAGAACTCATGGAACACCATCAAGGCAGCACCCAGGGTGATGCCGATATCAGCCACATTGAAGGCCGGCCAATGGTATGAACCCCAATGAAGATCGATCCAGTCGACCACCGCTCCGCGGGCTACTCGGTCGATCATATTGGCCAACGCGCCGCCCAGGATCAGTCCATAACTGATCCGCTCGGTATGGGAGGTAGCAGCACGCCGAATCATGTAAATAAGGAACGCCGAGGCCGCCAGGGCGATTCCAATGAAGAAGAGCCGTTGCCATCCTGCCGCGCCATGCAGAAAACTGAAGGCGGCACCCCGGTTCAGCACATGCACGACGTTGAGGACGGGCAGCCAATCGAGGCTTGCGCCGTACTCGACCCAGGCCACGATGGCAACTTTCGTCGCGATGTCCATCGCCACGATAAGGGCCGCCAATATGAAACCCAGGCCAATGCTGCGATTAGCCCGCATGGTGGTCACCGTCAGCGGAAGAGGTGGTGCCCAGCAAGCGCAGCCCGTTGAACACCACGGCCAGGCTTGCGCCCATGTCCGCAAGAATCGCGAGCCACAGGCTGGCATGGCCGGTGAAGGCCAGCACCATGAATACCGCCTTGGTGCCTATAGCGAAGGCGATGTTGGCCTTCAGCACGCCGCCCACCCGGCGCGACAGCTTGATGAACTCAGGCAGCTTGCGCAGGTCGTCCTGCATCAGCGCCACGTCGGCGGTCTCGATCGCGGTGTCGGTGCCAGCAGCGCCCATCGCAAATCCGATGTTCGATTTGGCCAGCGCGGGCGCATCGTTGACGCCGTCCCCGACCATGCCTACCGGCGCCTTCGCGCCAAGTTCTGCGATCGCTGCCAACTTGTCGTGCGGCAGCAGGTCGCCGCGCGCGTCGGTGATGCCCACCTGGGCGGCCACCGCTTCCGCAGTCTTGCGGTTGTCGCCGGTAAGCATCACTGCTTCTACGCCCAACTGCTTGAGCGCCGCTACCGCACGCTTGCTGCTGTCGCGGACCGTGTCGGCAACTGCAAGGACACCCAGTGCCTGCTTATCGGTGGCAAGCACCACTGCTGTCTTGGCCTGCGCTTCCAGGTTCTCCAGCAGCTTGCGGACCTGCTCGTTGGCCACGCCAAGCTCATTTGCCAGGCGGTGGTTGCCGACGTAGTAGGTCTGGCCGTCGATGTCGCCCTTGACGCCACGGCCAGCCAGAGCTTCGAAGCCCTGTACAGAAGCGTGGGGCTTGTCGCCGTAGGCGTTGACGATAGCCGTGGCCACTGGATGCTCGGACAAGGCGTCCAGGCTGGCGGCAATGCGCAGCACTTCCGCCTCCGAGAGCGCGCCCGTCGGTACCGTATCGGTCAGCGCCGGGCGGCCGTGCGTAATGGTGCCAGTCTTGTCCAGTGCCACCGCGCGCAGCAGACGCCCTTGTTCCAGGTACAGGCCACCCTTGACGAGGATGCCTCGCCGCGCGGCCGCAGCCAGGCCGCTGACGACCGTCACCGGTGTCGAGATCACCAGGGCGCAGGGACAAGCAATCACCAGCATCACCAGCGCCTTGTAGACCCATTCGAACCAAGGCGCCCCAAAGAACAGCGGCGGGATCACGGCAATGGCGATCGCCAGGGCAAAGACAGAGGGGGTATAGACGCTCGCAAAGCGATCGACGAAGCGCTGCGTCGGCGCGCGCTGGCCCTGGGCTTCCTGGACCGAGCGGGCAATACGGTCGAGCGTGGTTTCTCCCTTGCGCGAGTGCACTTCGAACTCCAGTGTGCCGCGCTCATTGATCGTGCCCGCGAACACCGTGTCGCCGGGGTTCTTTTCCACGGGCATGCTTTCGCCGGTAATGGGCGCCTGGTTGATGGCTGATGCGCCCGACACCACGACCCCATCCAAGGCGATACGTTCGCCGGGACGAACACGCACGACGGCACCAAGCGGCACTGTCTCGGCCTTGACCTCTTGCCAGCGACCGTCGTCCTGGCGGACGAGTGCTGTTTCCGGCGCCAGGTCCATCAGCTTGCGAATCGCGTTGCGCGCCCGGTCTAGGCTCAGCGCTTCGATCATCTCCGCAATGGCGAACAGCCAGATCACCACGGCGGCTTCCGGCCACTGGCCGATCAAGGCGGCACCGATAACGGCAATCGTCATCAGCAGGTTCATGTTCAGTGACAGCGTGCGCAGCGCGATCCAGCCCTTCTTCAGGGTCTCGATGCCGCCCAACGCAATGGCCGCCAGCGACGCGCCCACCACCGGCCATGCCGATTCACCCATCCCGGCGAATGTGAGGACTTCCGCGCCGACCGCCAGCACGCCGGCAGCCCCCATGCGCAGCCACTCCGCCTTCGAAATGCCGGTGCCAAAGTCCCTCGTGACAGCGGGGGCGGGCCGACTGTGGTCGCGCAGCACCGGCTGCATGCCAAGTCGCTCAATGGCTGCTGTGATCGGCGCCTCGTCCTTGAGCGAATGGCTGACGGTCAGGGTCCGGCTGATCAGGTTGAACTGCAGGCCGCTGACACCCGGCATGCCTTCCAACGCCTTGCGCAGCAGCGCCTCTTCGGTCGGGCAGTCCATCTTCTCGATCACGTAGGTGGCTTGTCCCTTGGAACTAGCCCCGGCCTCGCGTTCGACCGTGGCATGCATGCCGATCTCGCGCAATGCGCCGAGGACCGGTGCGGGATCGGCCAGACGGTGTTGCACCTCCAGCCGGCGGTTCATCAGGTCAAAGTCGAGGCGTTCTATGCCCTCCACCTTACCCAGGCGCTTGCGAATCAGGGCCTCCTCGGTGGGGCAGTCCATGTTGGTGATCAGGAACTGCGTGGTGTTGCCCCTGGCTGCCGGGACGAACGAGATGGCAGGCGTGCCGCAGGGGCCGCAGCCGGCCTCGGGTATCACTCCGCTGTTCGAGGCCGGAGGATCTGTGTCCTCGCCGAGTCTTGCCTGCATGCCGATCGACTGCAACGCCGCCAGCAGGGCTTCCGCAGAGGACAGGTTGTGGATGACCGACAGCCGGCGTGCGGGCAGGTCGAACTCGAGTGACTGGACGCCGGCCAACGGCTCAAGCCGCGCGCGGATCGCCGCCTCTTCGGAGCGGCAATCCATATTGGAAATGGTGAATACGTCCTTTGACGCAGCGTTCTGGCTGCCGGCGCAGGATCCGGAGCAAGCGGAACCGCAAGTGGCATTGCCCGCCGCTTCGCCTTCTTCATCTAGCGAAGCGTGCATGCCGATCTCATGAAGGGCCTCAAGCAACGGCTCCGGGTTCGGCAGCCCATGCCGGACGGTGAGGCGGCGCTGGGGAAGGTCGAACGAAAGGGACTCGACCGCTGTCAGTTTGGCAAGGCTTGCACGGATGGCCGATTCTTCGCTGCGGCAATCCATGTTGGGAATGCGGAAGACGGTTGTCGTGCCGTCCAGGCGCCCCACCCGCTCCGGGCTTTGAGTTGCTTCTGCAGCACTTTCGGTATGGGCTTGGTCGAGCTTCATCATTCGCCTCTTTCTGTATATGGCGGAATTTCACACCCTGAAGTAGATACAGAGTCAAGGGCCACACGTTGCTTAGCGGTGCGGGGAGTAGTCAAGTTGCCTCCGAGCGGGCCTTTTCCTCAACCTCTGCCGCCTCAGCCAGGATCTCTCGACCTCCGTTAGCGGCGATTGCAGATACCACAAGACCGAGAACCAGGTCCGGAAGGTTGGAGCCCCACCACATCACGAGCGCTCCGGACAACACGATTGCCAGGTTCACAATTGAGTCGTTGTTGGTGAATATGGCGGAAGCCTTGAAGTTGACGTCTTCACCGCGGTGCCGCTTTAGTAAGCGCAAGCAGATGATGTTCATCGCCGCATTGGCCCCCGCCATGACCATCATCGCTGGCCCCAACGGCGCCTCGCCGCCAAAGAACCGACGCAGGACCTCCACGCATAGCATCACGGCCAGGCCAATCAAAAGCCACCCCGAAAGCCGCGCTGCGCGCACCTTGATGGCTGGCGAGCGCCCAACGGCGTACAGGCTGACGCCATACACCAACGCATCGGCAAGGTTGTCGAGGGCCGCGCCAAGCACCGCCGTGGAAGCCGCCCAAAGACCCACGCCCAGACCTGCCAGACATTGGCTGACATTAATCAGTAGTACCAGCCACAGGATCCGGCGGTCGGCCGCCTGACTCGCGTCAAGGTCATGTCGTTCTTCGTTGGCGCAGTGGTCGCTCACTGGAATTCCTTCGTTATTCCGCCTGTTTCACCAGAACTGTCTAAGTGATTTCACACCCTGTACCCGCTATAGAGTCAAGACCTCACACGCATTCAGCAGGTTTGTTCAAGCCCATCGGCCATCGCTTCGGGACACTGGAGGAAATTGAACTCCGGAGTAGCAATGACAGCGCGTTCTGTGGTGCGGTATGGCGCCTATCCGGCCATCATGGCCCTGGTAATCACAGGGGTTTCGGCCACCCCCTCACAGGGCACGCCGCTGGCTTGGCTGGCGTTGTGCGCGGCTGGCGGACTTCTTCTTGTTGCTTGGCTGGAGCGCTTTGTCCCGTTCGATGCACGGTGGCAGAAGCGGGACCTCGACTTTCCGGCGGATGTCGCCCATGCCGTTGTGAATCTGGCCATGATGCATGGCGCTGTGCTGGGCTTCGTGGGGCTGCGGGAATGGACGGGTTGGCCCGGGCTATGGTGGCCTGCAGAATGGCCATACTTGTTGCAGGTATTCCTGGCAGGCGCGCCACTGGACCTGTCACTGTATGCCGTCCATCGGCTCAGCCACCACTACGGCTTCCTGTGGCGGCTGCACAGCATTCATCATTCATCGCGGCGGCTCTACTGGCTAAACGGGGAACGGCGCCACCCGATGCATGCAGCCCTGATGGCTGGTCCGGGCTTACTGGTCCTGGGCATCCTAGGCGCGCCGGCCGATGTAGTGGGGGGCTGGTTCGCGATTCTGGCGATCCATCTGGCATTCCAGCATGCGAACCTGGACTATCGGCTGGGGCCGGTGCGGTATCTGTTAGGCGTTGCAGAACTCCATCGCTGGCACCATCGGGAGCGCTTCGCGGACGCGCAGGTCAATTTCGGGGAGTTCTGGCTGGTATGGGACCACCTCTTCGGCACGTTCTATCAACCGCAGGCGCCACTGGGCCCAATCGGCATCGAAGGCGATCCGGTGCCGCACCGCTACGGCAAGCAACTGGTCTATCCGTTTAAACGACCGGACCCAACACGTCGCCAGGCCAGCGAAGGCTTCTCACCTTGCCGCGATGCTGATGTCTAAAACCGCTCTCGTTCAGGGGAGACCGGCTCGCGAGCCGTCGCATGCCCGCAAGTCGAGCGAGATAGCAGAACAGAAGCCGGAACGAGCCGTGGCAGCGTAGTCGCGTCCGCTACGCCCTTTGGCGCACTTTTCCCGCTTGCAGCGATGCGATCAGCGGGCAGGATACGTTGCCCTGGCGGGCATGGCAGGCGCACACTAGCTGGGACAGCACGGCCTCCATGCGTCTCAGGTCGGCAAGCTTTGCGCGCACGTCGTTGAGCTTGCGCTCGGCCAGGCTACTGGCTTCCGCGCAATGGGTGCCGTCCTCCAGGCGAAGCAGTTCGCCGATTTCTTCCAGACTGAATCCGAGCCGCTGGGCCGATTTCATGAAGCGCACCCGGACCACATCCGTTTCGCCATAGCGACGAATCCCGCCGGCGGGCTTGTCTGGCTCTGGCAGCAGCCCCTTGCGCTGGTAAAACCGGATGGTCTCCACGTTGACATCAGCCGCCTTGGCGAAGGCGCCGATGGTCAGGTTCTCCAATTCGCTCCGCATATCGCTTGACTCCGTACATAAGTACGGAAGTAAGGTTACGCTATCCCTTGCTACCTCGAAAGGACAACCGCATGTCGCAACCGCAAGCCGGGCGCCGTGCGCTCTTCGCCGGTGGGCTCGCCGCCATCCTCGCCTCCACCTGCTGCCTGGGGCCGCTGGTCCTGATCGCGCTTGGTTTCAGCGGGGCCTGGATCGGGAATTTAACGGCGCTGGAGCCATATCGGCCGCTGCTCCTCGGCACCGCAGTGCTGGCGCTGTTCGTCGCCTGGCGGCGGATTGTCCGTCCGCCGCAAGTCTGCAAGCCGGGGGAGGCCTGCGCCATCCCACAGGTACGCGCCACCTACACGCTCATGTTCTGGGTCACGGTCAAGAAAGCGCTCTCCAAGGTCGACGGCGTGAGTAAGACCAGCGTGAGTTTCGAGAAGCGCGAGGCCGTCGTCACCTTCGATGATGCCAAGACCAGCGTGCAGAAACTGACCAAGGCGACCGAGAACGCGGGCTATCTATCCAGCGTCAAGCAGTGAGCCACGGGAGCGAGGGAGCGACGCCATGGAACTGATCATGCGCATGGTCAACAAGGCCGGTGCCCTCGGCAGCGTCGTCTCAGCGATGGGTTGCGCGAGTTGTTTTCCCGCTATCGCCAGCTTGGGCGCGGCCATTGGCCTGGGCTTCCTGAGCCAGTACGAAGGACTGTTCATTCGTATCCTGCTGCCGACGTTCGCTGGCATCGCGCTGCTCGCCAATGCGACTGCTTGGGCCCGCCATCGGCAGTGGCCACGGACCGCGTTCGGCGTGATCGGCCCATTCCTGGTGCTGGCAGCGTTGTATTTGACTTATGGCTGGCGTAGCGAGGCGCTGCTCTATGTCGGCCTGGCCTTCATGCTCGGGGTATCGATCTGGGACTTCGTCTCGCCGGCGAAGCGCTGCGGGACACCGGACGCCTGTGAACTACCGGGCAAGCGCGGCTGACAGCATTGGCCGCCGCCCAAATGAACAAAGGAACTGTGGCATGACCCACTTGAAGATCACTGGAATGACCTGCGACTCATGCGCCGCGCACGTCAAGGATGTCTTGGAGAAGGTGCCGGGCGTGCGGTCGGCGGTTGTTTCCTACGCGGAAGGCATGGCACAAATCGCCATCGAGCCTGGCACGTCGCCCGATGCCCTGACTGCCGCCGTAGCCGGACTCGGCTACCGAGCCATTCTCGCCGAGGCCCCGCCGGCGGAAAATCGCGGCAGCCTGCACCTAGGCTGGCTGGGCGGCGGCGACAAGGGCGGGGACCACGCCAGGGCCCTGCGCATTGCCGTCATTGGCAGCGGCGGCGCCGCGATGGCGGCGGCGCTCAAGGGCGTCGAGCAAGGCGCGCAGGTGACCCTGATCGAGCGCGGCACCATCGGCGGCACTTGCGTCAATGTCGGCTGCGTGCCGTCCAAGATCATGATCCGCGCGGCCCACATCGCTCATCTGCGTCGCGAAAGCCCGTTCGACGGGGGCATCCAGGCCACGCCACCGGCGATTCTGCGCGAGCGCCTGCTCGGCCAGCAGCGGGGGCGTGTCGATGAGCTGCGCCACGCCAAGTATGAGGGCATCCTGGCAGGCACGGCTGCCATCACGGTGCTGCGCGGCGAGGCCCGCTTCCAGAACGGGCACACCCTGAGCGTGCGCGTGGTCGAAGGCGGGGAGCGCGAGGTGGCGTTTGACCGCTGCCTGATCGCCACTGGCGCCAGTCCGGCGGTGCCGCCGATCCCCGGTCTGAAGGACACCCCGTACTGGACCTCGAACGAGGCGCTGGCCAGCGACACCCTGCCGAAGCGGCTGGCCGTGATCGGCTCGTCGGTGGTGGCTGTGGAGTTGGCGCAGGCCTTCGCTCGGCTCGGCAGCCAGGTAACGATCCTGGCGCGCAGCACGCTGTTCTTCCGCGAGGACCCGGCGATCGGTGAGGCCGTCACGGCCGCCTTCCGCGCCGAGGGCATCACAGTGCGGGAACACACGCAGGCCAGCCAGGTGGCCTACGCCGACAGCGAATTCGTGCTCACTACCGGACACGGCGAGATCCGCGCCGACCAGTTGCTGGTCGCCACCGGCCGCGCGCCCAACACGCGTGAGCTGGCACTGGAGGCGGCGGGTGTGAGGGTCACCGCGCAGGGCGCCATCGTCATCGACAATGGCATGCGCACCACGGCGCCGCATATCTACGCCGCCGGCGACTGCACCAACCAGCCGCAGTTCGTCTACGTGGCGGCGTCGGCCGGCACCCGCGCGGCGATCAATATGACCGGAGGCGATGCCGCGCTCGATTTGAGCGCATTGCCGGCGGTAGTGTTCACCGACCCGCAGGTCGCCACCGTGGGCTATAGCGAGGCGGAAGCCCACCACGACGGCATGGAGACCGATAGCCGGCTGCTGACGCTCGACAACGTGCCGCGCGCGCTCGCCAATTTCGACACGCGCGGCTTCATCAAGCTGGTCGCCGAGGCAGGATCGGACCGCTTGATCGGCGTGCAGGCGGTGGCGCCGGAAGCAGGCGAACTGATCCAGACGGCAGCATTGGCGATCCGGGCGCGGATGACCGTGCAGGAGCTGGCAGACCAGTTGTTTCCGTACCTGACAATGGTCGAGGGCCTGAAGCTCGCGGCGCAGACGTTCAGTAAAGACGTGAGCCAGCTATCCTGTTGTGCCGGATGACGAGAAAGGGAAACACTTTGCCGGCATCAGCTAGGCATTATGAGAGACAAAGCGTGAACAAATCGTCAATTTGGAAAGTCATCTTGATTGTGTGCGCTGCCATCGGCGTGCTTGCCATCCTTGGTGTGGTAGGCATGCTTTTGATGCATCAGCGCATGATGGGTGGCCTGAGCTGTTGCTAGCCCGGATGCAAGCAAAGTACCGGCGGCCTGGGCACCGACGTCGCCCGTACCATGATGATTCGATGGAAGCCCCCACCCGTGCGCGCCGTTGCGGCAAGCAGGTAACCCGTGGACGACCCCTTTCCGACCGCTATTTACGCCGTCTCGTCGACCTCCTGGTGCGCTTGCGCGAGACCGTGCCATGCTGGTTGCGGGTTCGCCGGCGAGAGCCGTGCTGTCGTCGCAGATACCAAGCAAACAGTCCGAGCATACCAAGGATGATTGCCAGTGAGCTCAGGACGACGACGAGGACATCGTGGGGCAGATCAAATGGGTTGTGGCGCACGGTCTGATTTCGATTCGGATTTGGCTAGCCAGGATCGTTGCGCAAAGGCGCCAATGCCTACCGGCTTGACGTTGCTAGGCCCTGCCGGCGGGTCAAGGCGCGCACGGCCGTTGGCAGCAAGCCGTACGCGCATGGCGCGGATTATTTGCGCTGCATGTCCACGACCGTCGCCGCGCCATCCACCTTGTCGAAGGTCACCGACACGGCATCGCCTTCCTTGAACTTGCTAAGCGAGGCGCGATCCTTGACCGGAAACGCCATGGTCATGCCTGGCATACCCAAGTTCTCAATCGGGCCGTGCTTGAGCGTAACCTTGCCGGTCTGCGCATCGATTTTTTTGATTTCTGCGGACACCGGCCGAGGCGCTTGTTGTGAGGCAGCGGGTGCCTTCATGTCCATGCCGTCCATCGAATCCGCGGCGAATACAGCCGGTGCGGCAATCATGGCCAGGGCGGCGGCGAGGGTCTTGAGGTGTTTCATTGCGATTCCTCCTGAGGTGTGAGGTTGGGGGAGAGGGAAGTCTGCTTGATCTGACGGCGGCGTAGCAGCAAATACACCGCCGGGACCACAAACATGGACAGCAGCGGCGCCGTCACCATGCCGCCGACCATTGGCGCAGCGATGCGCTGCATCACTTCTGAGCCGGTGCCGTGCGACCACATGATCGGCAGCAGGCCGGCCAGAATCACAGCGACGGTCATCGCCTTTGGGCGCACACGCAGCACGGCGCCTTCCTGGATGGCATCGAGCAGGGCCGCGAGATTGCTTTGCCCATCCTCGAGCCGTGCTTGCCAAGCGTGTTTCAGGTAGAGCAGCATGATGACGCCGAATTCCGCAGCGACCCCGGCGAGTGCGATGAAGCCGACAATCCCCGCCACCGACAGGTTGTACCCCAGCAGATAGAGTAGCCAGAAGCCGCCGATCAAGGCCAGCGGCAGGGTGCCCATGATGAGCAGTGCCTCATCCAGACGGCCGAATACCAGGTAGAGCAAGACGAAGATGATCAGCAGGGTGAAGGGGACCACTACCTTCAGCTTCGCGGTGGCGCGCTCGAGATACTCGAACTGCCCCGACCAACTCAAGGAGTATCCGGCTGGCATCGGGACGGCTTTGGCGACCGCCGCCTGCATGTCCTGCACGGCAGAGCGCAGGTCCCTGCCTCGAATGTCGACGTAGATCCACCCGGAGAGTCGCGCGTTTTCACTGCGCAGCATGGGCGGCCCTTGCACGACCTGGATGCGTGCAACGTCGGCTAGCGTGATCTGCAGCCCCTTGTCGGTCACAATGGGCAGGCTACGCAATTGCTCGATGGAGTCTCGATAGTCGCGCGGATACCGGACATTGATGGGAAAGCGCGCGAGCCCGTCGACCACTTCGCCGACGTTTTCGCCCCCGATGGCCGACGAGACGATCGCCTGAACGTCGTCAATGTTCAGGCCATACCGGCCCGCAGCCGCCCGGTCGATATCGACGTCGATGTACCGGCCGCCAGTGAGCCGTTCGGCCAGCGCGGAGGTGACCCCGGGAACCGACTTGACGGCCTCCTCGATGCGCGTGGCCAGGCGATCGATTTCCTTCAGGTCCGTACCGGCGACCTTGATCCCCACCGGGCTTTTGATGCCGGTGGCGAGCATGTCGATGCGGTTGCGGATCGGTGGCACCCAGATGTTGGACAGCCCTGGCACCCTGACGATCCGATCCAGTTCCTCGACAAGCTTGTCGGTGGTCATGCCGGCACGCCATTGGTCCTTAGGCTTGAACTGGATGGTGGTCTCGAACATCTCGAGCGGCGCCGGATCGGTGGCGGTATCGGCGCGGCCCGCTTTGCCGTACACCGTCGCGACCTCCGGCACGGTCTTGATGAGCCGATCGGTCTGCTGCAGTAGCTGGGAGGCCTTGCCTGCGGAGAGGCCTGGCAACGCCGAGGGCATGTAGAGCAGATCGCCTTCATCCAAGGGCGGCATAAATTCGCCGCCAATGCGCATAATCGGCCACGCGGTGGCGATGAGCAGCACGGCGGCGATCGCCAGGGTGGTCTTCGGATATGCAAGGACCTTACCGAGCAGCGGCTGGTAGCCGCGAATCAGCCAGCGGTTGAGCGGATTGGCCTGCTCCGACGGGATCTTGCCGCGGATCATGTAACCCATCAGCACCGGAACCAAGGTGACGGACAATCCCGCCGCGGCCGCCATGGAATAGGTCTTGGTAAAGGCGAGCGGCGAGAAGAGCCGGCCCTCCTGCGCCTCCAGCGTGAACACGGGAATAAACGACAGCGTGATGATCAACAACGAGAAGAACAGGGCAGGCCCAACCTCGGCGGCAGATTTGCCGATGACGCGCCAGTGTTCATGGGCGCTGAGTTCGCGCTGCGGATTGTCGGCATGCCAGTGCTCGAGATGCTTGTGCGCGTTCTCGATCATGACCACCGCGGCATCGACCATCGCGCCGATGGCGATGGCGATCCCACCCAGCGACATGATGTTGGCATTCACGCCCTGGTATCGCATCACCAGGAAGGCGGCCAGCACGCCCAGCGGCAGCGAGACGATGGCCACCAGCGCCGAGCGTAGGTGAAAGAGAAACACCAGGCAGACCAGCGCCACGACCGCAAATTCCTCGATCAGCTTGGTGGTGAGATTGTCCACCGCCCGCTTGATCAGTGCCGACCGGTCGTACGTCGTAACGATCTCGACGCCCTTGGGCAGGCTCTTCTGTAAGGTGGCGAGCTTGGCCTTGACCGCTTCAATGGTCTCCAGGGCATTCTTGCCCGAGCGCAGCACGATGACGCCGCCGGCCACTTCGCCCTGGCCATTCAGTTCGGCAATGCCACGCCGCATCTCGGGGCCGAGCTGCACGGTGGCAACGTCGCCCAGCCGTACCGGGATGCCAGCGTCGCTCGTCACCAGCGGAATCTGGCGAAAGTCGTCCAGCGTTTTCAGATAACCGGTCGCCCGGACCATGTACTCCGCTTCGCCCAACTCCAGCACCGAGCCGCCGGTTTCCTGGTTGGCGCCCTTGAGCGCTGCCAGCACCTTGGCTTGCGACAAGTTATAGGCGCGCAGCCGATCCGGCATCAGCACGATCTGGTACTGCTTGACCATGCCGCCGAGCGAGGCCACTTCGGCGACGTTAGGCAGGGACTTGAGCTCGAAGCGCAGGAACCAGTCCTGCAGCGCCCGTAGCTGGCTGAGGTCATGCTGGCCGGTCTTATCGACCAAGGCATACTCATAGATCCAGCCGACGCCGGTCGCATCGGGCCCGAGTGCGGGCTTGGCTGCCGCCGGCAGCCGCGACTGCACCTGGTTCAGGTACTCGAGCACGCGTGAGCGCGCCCAGTACAGGTCGGTCCCGTCTTCGAACAGCACATAGACATAGGAGTCACCGAAGAACGAGTAGCCGCGCACGGTCTTGGCGCCGGGCACCGACAGCATGGTTGTGGTGAGCGGATAGGTCACCTGGTTTTCCACGATCTGCGGCGCCTGCCCAGGGAAGGGCGTGCGGATGATCACTTGCACGTCGGACAGGTCTGGCAAGGCGTCGAGCGGCGTACTCTGTACCGCCCAAAGTCCCCACGCGGTCACCATGACGGTGGTGAGAAGCACCAGGAAGCGATTGCGGATGGAGGCGAGGATGAGTCGGGCAATCATGGCTTCGCTCCTGCAACGGCGGCAGCCGTCTCGACCGCGGACAGGGTCGCCACGCCGTCCTTGTCCAGTCGGAAGCGGAACCGGACCTGATCCCCTGGCTTGAATCCCTTGGGCATGCCGGCTGGCGGCGCGCCAAACTCCATCGTCATGGCGCCCCACTGCGCTGACGGAATGGGGCCGTGGGAGATCGTCATGCTCTGCTCGGTGACGGCCTCGATCCGGCCGACGCCTTGATGTTCCGGCCCGGGCGCTGCTGCCGCACCAGGGGCCGACGCGCCGGCTGCCGACGCGGCCGTGGGCGCGGTCATGCGCTGAGCAGTGCCGCGCAGGCTCGCCTCCGAGTCGATCAGGAACTGTCCGGACACGACTACCTTCTGGCCCGCTTTGAGACCCTCAATGACTTCGGTTTGGCCGCCAGCAGCCGCGCCGGTCTTGACCTCCACGGGGCTGAATCCGCCTTGGCCGGATGCCACCATAGCGACCGTGCGCGTGCCAGTACGGATCAGCGCCTCGGTTGGCACGAGCAGGCGATCCGGTCCAGGAGCGGCGTCAAAGCGCACCGAGACAAACATGCCGGGCAAGAGCTGACGGGCCTTGTTCTGCAATTCGATGCGGACCTTGACCGTGCGGGTACCCGCGCTGATATCCGGCAGGATGGCATCGACCTTGCCCGACAGCGTCTCGCCGGGCAAGGCTGCCGCTGTGGCCGACACCGTCAGTCCGGGCCGCAATGGGGCAGCCTGGCTCTCTGGCACCTCGGCGATGACCCATACGGTCGCAAGGCTCGCGATGCGAAAGAGGGTCGTCCCTGGCGAGACCGTCATGCCATCGCGCGCACCGATTTCCGTGACGATGCCGTCCACCGAACTGGTGACCGTCAGCCGCGGCTGCAGTTTGCCGGTGGACTGCACCAGACGGATATGGCTCTCGGTCATGCCAGCCTGACGCATGCGCGCAATGGCGGCGTCGCGCAGCTCGCGCTGTAGGCTGCCTTCCATCCGGCTGACCGCCAGGTATTCTTCCTGCGCGGCGACCCATTCCGGTGCATAGATTTGCGCCAGCGCTTGGCCTTTGCGGACCGGATCAAAGGTGGTCCGGGCGTACGCGTGTTCCACGAATCCGCTGGTGCGGGCCTGCAGCACTTCGATGCCGCGTTCATTGATCGCGACATTGCCCGGCACTTGCAAGGCGGCCTCCAGCCGGCCGGTCTTCACCTCGGCCGTGCGGATGCCAAGGTTCTGTGTCACGCGGCTTTCGATGGTGACGGCCGCGCCGCCGCTGGCTTCTTCATACACCGGCGACAACGGCATGTCCATGTACGGCGACTTGCCCGGCTTGTCAAAGCGCTGCCCTGGCACCATCGGGTCGTGCCAGTAGAGGATGCGCTTGCCAGTTTTCGGGTCAATGTCGCCAGCCTTGAGGGCGGCACCGCTGGTGCCGCTGCCCGAGGGTGCCGGCGCGGGCGACTGCTGGCGCCCTTGCTGTTGACCGAGGTAATAGGCAGCCCCAACGCTTGCCACCACCATCAGGCCTGCCACCGTCCGTGCAATCGTGGTCTTGTTCATGGTTGAGCTCCTTGCAGTGACGTGGGCTGGACTGCGGTGGGTAACGGCATCAGGAAGGTCAGGTCCGCCCACAGTCGGGCGGTGGCAGCCTCAAGCTTCAGGCGCTCAAGCGAAATATTGAGCGCCTTGCGGCTGGCATCGGCCACAGCGGTCAGGGTGCCGGCGCCCGCTCGATAGGCCGTCAGGGCCGCTTCCGTCTGTGCCTTTGCCAGTGGCACGGTGGTGTTCCGATAGCGCTCGAGCCGCGATCGGCTGAGCGCCAGCTCCGCCTGCTTGCCGCGCAACTCCCCGATCAAGCCGCGGCGTACGACTTCGGCTTGCGCGCGCGCGGCGTCGGTTTGCGCAAGTTTTGCGGCGAGCTCCCGATCCTGGCGATGCTTCTGGTCCCAGGGCAGCGGCAGTGAGACATTGACGGAAACCATATTGGAGTAGGCGGGCCCGCGCTGGCTGTACATCAGCTCCACGCTTACGTCCGGGATCTTGTTCTCCCGAGCGACCCGGCTTTCCGCCTCGGCGACGCCAACCTGTGCCTCGGCCGCCGCCACGTCCGGCAGTTGCGCCACGCCGTCGGCGTCCAGGGTGTTGAGCCAGGCCGGCGCCTCGAGACCAGGGCGTTCGGCCAGGGGACGCTCTGCGGCTTCGCCCAACCAGCGGCGCAGCATCGCTCGGGCTGACGCTAGTGCGGCGCGGGCCTCGTCTTCGCGATCTTGCAGTTGTTGGAGCTCCAGTTCGGCGGCCAGGACGTCCGCACGGGAGCCGCGGTTGCCACGATAGGCAGCCTGCGCCGCCTCCACCATCAGCTTGATGGACTGCGCCTGCTCGGTGAGCACGCTGTAAGCACGCTCGGCGTACCAGCGGTCCAGCCAGGCCGTCGCGGCGCCGCGCTGCACCGTCGCGAGCGCCGCCGTACGCTGGGCCTCTGCCGACGAGGCCTCGGCCTCGAAACGCTGAGCGCGGGCCTCGCGCTTGGCCAATCGGGTGAATTCCTGCATCAGGCTGATGGAACGCATCGTCATCGAGTCTGTGCCGATGGAAAACCGGTCAGGGCCATTGGCCGGCACGTTATTGACGCCCACCTTCAGGACCGGGTCTGGTAACTGGCGGCCAGCGACCGCCATCTCGATGGCGGACTGGACCGCTGAGCGCGATGTTTCGGCATCCGTCGAGCGGGAAGACGCGAGCGCCACAGCTTCCTGCACGGAGAGTGCGGCCGCGGGTTGCGCCCATCCGGGATGGGCAGCGGCGAACAGCGTAAGGGCCAACGTCAGCTGGCACCCATACGCAAAGGGAAAACGCAAATGCATAAAGCCTCCGCAAAGGAACGACCACCCTGAAGACCATGGTTCAGGGCACGATAGCAGGCGTTGCTTCGGAGGCTAGGTTCGGAAACAGCAGTGGAGGATGGGGAGGGGGCGAGGGGGCCCACGTGGAACCGCGTCGGCGTAGGCCGCTCGCTGGCTGACGAATACCGGTACCAACGCCGGCTCAACCAGATTGACGAGCACGGGCTGGAACGCAGGAATCTGCGGGCTGGGGTGGTCGGCCGTCTTGGAGCCAAGCTGGCAGTGCTCCAAGCACAAGCCATCATGGGCAGCCGGCGCTTCGGCCTTCTGCGTCATGTCCGGACAGGACTCCGTGATGCCGGCCATGTCCGCCATCCCTTCCATCGAATACCGGCTGCCCGCGCAGGCGTAGGCGGCCGCTGCCAGCTGAACTGTCAGGAATGTACTCAACAGGAAGGCGGCAAGCCAAAGCCGGCGAAAACGGGTACGCACGTGGAAGACTCGGTTTGAGGCGAATGGTAGCAGCGTTTGGGCTCTTCCGGCACATGGTGCGGTTTGCCACAGATCAAATGCAGACGGGGTAGCCCATCCAAGGAGACTCCGGCGAGCCACGCGACCGCAGCGCACCGGAGAGCGAGCTCAGTTACTTGGGTTGACCCATCATTTCGCGACACTTTTGCATCATCGCGGCATGGTCCTCCGTCTGCTGTGACTTCTGTTGTTGCGCCTCAGCCCGTTTGGCGGCACGGGCCTTTTCGATCACATACCAGTCCGGTCCAGCGACGGCCGATAGCGAGAGCGCCAGGGCGACGGCGCCCACAAGAGCGTGAAGCAGGGATTTCATGATATTCCTCGTTCGGTGTAGGCAGTGGCCGCCTAAACCCCAAGAGCGGGCGGCAGGCAACACTGCAAATGGCGGCTAGCTCAGACAGGAGCACGCGTGGCGCGGCGGCGCCAGCTGCGGCAACGCTGTGTGGCGGGATCGCACTACAGGCGGACGCGTTTGGGCGGGCGCTCGAGGCGAGCCGGAACGACGGAGAGATACGCGAATTCCGGATGGGCGACCAAAACGCTGGTCCATGCATCCGTGGCGGACCCGATTGCTAACAGCGTGCCAGCGAAGACCGCACAAGCGGAGGACGTGCAGGGAATACGAGACGGGCCGCTGGCATGCCGCTCGCCGGCACAGCTGGATTGACTGACGCAGTCATGCTGGCTGCCGGTCTCGACACTGGCTTGCGCCCCTTGCACAGGCATATGAGCAGGCATGCTAGCCAGGCCGGCGACACAGCAGCTGTCCAACGGCCCTGCTTGCGCCCGCAGGGGCAAAGCCAGCGCCAGGGTCAGCAGCATGACGACACGCCAAAACTGTTTCATATGCTTACGCATTGGGCGCTCCGAGCCGACGCGCGGTAGCGCCGTCGCGGATCTGTCTTCAGTATAGGTCTTCATCATGTTCGAGCCACCGGCGGTTCCGGCGTCGCCCGGCTCGCAGAACCGGGCGACGCGAACGACAGGTAGACCTCGTCGAGCAAGCGATTGTCCCCGCCGGCCAATCGCTCCAGGGCGGCTAGCAGGTGCTCGGCCACACCGTACTGCTGCTGGTCGCATGCCCGCCGGAATACCGCGAACACGTCATCAAATAGCAATTGCGTCGCAGTGTTCATGGCTTGCCCCGCTTAATGGACTGTGTGGCAATGGGGCGCTGGCGCCGCCATGCCGTCCTCAATTGCACTATGGACCTTCCCATGGGGGTAAGGTCAAGCAGTGCTTTCGCGCGAGGGCGTATGCGGCGACTGAGCCCGAGTTGCGGTACGCAACCCGTTACTGCGGGGGATCGGGCCAGGCGGAGGAATCGAACCAGCGGTGGAGCGCCGCCGTACGCGGTGCTATCGGATTCAAAGCCGTCGATGCATACAGGGCCCGCTTCTGGCGCTGAGGCGTAAAACACAGTCACGCCACGGATCCGAATCTTTTTGATAGCCGAGCTTTTCGCAAGCGGGTCCCTGAATCTGTAGCGATGCCTCCATGTCACGCCCGGCTTGCGCGGTACGTTCGGCGACCGTCGCGCACCCACCCAGCATGATCGTAATCAGCAATAAGGCACGCATGAAATTCTCCTTCGTCACTCATGGCGTCGGGACGCCGTCGCGCTGCACCGGGCGTCTGGCAGCACGACCGGCAAACCAGCGAAGCGGTGCGCCAACGGCGATGTCGTTACCGTGAATTTAGGTTCTCGTTGCGATCGCGCCAAGAATTTCCCTTGCACGGAATTGCGGCACGGCGCCGGCTCTGATTACGCGACCATTACGCGTGGGTAATTCTCGATGGCTTTTGCTTGCCGGGGGGATAGCAGCGTTACAAGCGTTCACATTTGTATGGAAGCACGAACACTCCCTTCCATGCCGAAGTCGTATGCTGCCTTCCTCTACCCGCAAGGAGTTAAACATGAATAAGCTTCCGGTCCTGGTCGGCACCGTCCTACTCATCGGATTCAGTTACGCCAATGCGCAGACGCATGCCTACCCGCATGATGGGCATGGTCGAGGAGGGATCATCCCGCCACGCGCTGCGCATACCGAGGTGCATGCCGTGCCCGCCGTGGCGGTGCACGACTCCCACGCGTCGTATGGCCATGGCGCCGCGGTGCGCGAGCCCCATCGTGAATCGCGCCACGGCATGGATCATGGGCGACGGGAGCATGAGCGGCGCCATCACAACCCATACGCTTACGGTCCGCGCGGTCACTGAGGACGGCGCCAGCCGTTCTCCCGCGGATCGGCGTGCCGAGCCCAATGGGGGCCGGCGCGCGATGGTGCCCAATCAGGCAGCACAGTGCGACCCTTTCATCCGAGGCACTCGGCCGCTGCTGGGATTCCCTCGCATGCCCGCCGGGACGCCGTCGTGCCCTTCGGAAACGGCGGCCCACCATGCCCCGGCTGATCCGCGGCAGAGCCGCCGTGGTACCGGCAGCGATGGGCGCTGCGTCTGTCATGCCACTGTCATTTTGCCGTCAGGTCGCATCTATAAACCGCGCATTCAATCGATGCCTGCTGTCGCCGGATGAGAAGGCTGTTGCGCCACCTATCGCTTTGGTTAGTTGTGCTTGCATTGCCAATCCAGAGCGCTGGCGCGGCGGCAACGCTCTCCTGCGCCGAGCTGCAGCAGGGGCGGGTCGCCGGCGCCGTGCTCGACGCCGCTGAGGAGGCGAGCGCCGACGATACTGACGCACTTTGCGACACCACGTCGCATCACTGCCTGGCCAGCAAGGAACGCGGCAAGGCGCGCGGTTGTCATGCCTGTTCCTCCTGCACGGCGGCTTCGCCGCTAGCCCTCGCTGCCTTTTGGTCGGCACAAGCGTTGCCAACAACCGGCATGCCGCTTACCTCTCCGAGCAGGGCATTTTCCAGCACGACGCCTGAGACGTTGCTGCGCCCGCCTTCCCGGCATCTCTGAGGCCGCCGACGCCGTTCCGTTCGCCGGCCATCTCCACCCACGTTCATAGATGTCGTCCTTCGGTTCCTGACCGGGGGCGAACCCTGCCTGCACTCGCGCGCTCGCGATGGCAAGCGCAGGCAATTATGGTGCAGCGTTCGATTTCGCCCTGCGGTGGCGCTCGCACAATATTGGAGACAGCGATGCGCATCTGTAATCAATGTAAGGCCCCGCTCAAGAGAGACGTGTGGGCCTGCACCGCCTGCGGTTGGCAACCCCGTGTCCACGCGGGCGTGGTCTGCCTGGCGCCAGCCATGATGGTCGACCATGATGGCTTTCACGAACCGCTCTTTGTTGAGTACGCGAGCCTCGAAGCGAAGCACTTCTGGTTTGTCTATCGTCGCAAACTGATCCTGGATGCGCTGCAGCGCTACTTTCCTGACCTGCGGTCATTCATGGATGTCGGGTGCGGGACCGCTGAGAACCTGCGGGCGATCCAGGCGCGCTTTCCGCGTACGCGCCTGGTGGGCGGCGAGGCATCGATGCGCGCACTGATGACGGGGCAGCGCAAATGCAAAGCCCAGTTCTTGCAGATGGATGCTCCGCGCGATTCCCTTCACCGACGCCTTCGACGTCATGGGGGCGTTTGACGTCATCGAACACGTCGAGGACGACGCCCTGGTCTTGGCAGAGATGTACCGTGCGTGCAGGGCAGATGGGGGCATCGTCTTGACGGTGCCACAACATCCCTCGCTGTGGAGTCACATGGACGAAGTGGCCAAGCACAAGCGGCGCTATACGCGCCGGGCTCTGGTCACCAAGGTTGAGTCAGCCGGGTTCGAGATTGTCGACGTCACCTCGTTCATGACGCTGCTGTTGCCTGCCATGGCCATCTCCCGGCTGCGGCAGCGCGCCAAGCCACCTAGCCACGCCATGGATGACGGCTTTCGCATCGGAGCAGCCTTGAACGGCGTACTAGGCGGTGTTTGCACCATTGAGCACAGCCTGATTCGAGCCGGCCTGCGCTTTGCAGCGGGCGGCTCGCTGCTGGTGGTGGCCAGGAAGAAGGGTTGGACATCATGAGGGACGGCAGCCACTCGCTAACCGGTACGTCACGTGAGGACAAGCACGTGCACCGCACCGGCTGCCATCGGCCGTTGAAATAAGTACGTCTGCGGCCGGAAGCCGACGCGGCATTGCGAGGCGTAGTTCCGGTATGCCTTTGCCGAGCGCCGCAACGGCAACGCTTCGCGGCGCGGCGGGCTGGGAATCTCGCGTCTTTGAAGCCCGGTTAGCTCGCCAAGCTGACGTTGGCGTACCCAATTCACGCCAGGCGTGGGACCGCGGCGAGGGACCTTACATGGATGTAATGGCCGGGTAACGTCTCGGTGAGCGGTGGCTACCTACCATGGCAGTTAAGAGGTTCTGCCTCGAAACGTCAATGGAGAGCATCATGAACACCAAGAAGACCGCCTTTACCGCACTGGCGTTGTCGGCCCTTTCCGTGCTGTTGAGTTCGCCAGCGTGGAGCTCGGACCAGACCAGAACCAATGCAGGGGACAACTGGGCGCAGCACGTGCAGCGGCAAGCCGCTGAACAAGCCGGCACGCCTGCGCCGCGCGCAGTTCCCGGCGCGGTTCCCAGCGCGATGGCCGAAGCGGGGGCTGCCACACCGTTGGGGCCGCAGGCGGCGCTCTTCGGTGGCCTGGCGCCGGCGAACACTGCCTCCCGCGCGGTGACGCTCGCCGCCGGCCTGAAGTCTGTCAATGTGGCCTCGGGCGACACAGTCACCTTCCGCAGTGGCGCGCAGGAAGCCACCTGGACATTCGCCGAATTCATTCACGGCACATCCGTGGATCTTGGCGTCCTGTTCCCAGCGCTGCCTAACGCCCAGGGCGTGCGCGTCTATATCGAGCGCAGCAAGCTCTATACCGGCGGCTGAAGATCCCAGACTGTCAGGAGTACCGACATGACAGATTTGTAATTTCGTCGTCAGGCCCTGGTGGGGTACACCGTTCTACACTGGAAGTGCAGGCTCACCGAGCCACTAACGAAGCAAGGAGAAACATCATGCGTACGTTGAAGAAGACTGCCCTTGTGGCACTGACCCTGGCAACCCTTGGCAGCGTCGCGGGCATCGCGCAAGCCGGCGTGAATTCGCCGCGTGATTCCTTTACCGATGGGGCGCATGCGATGGGCACGCGCGATCCGTTCACCGATGGGGCGCACGCGATGGGGACCCGTGATCCGTTCACGGATGGCAGCCACGCCGTAGGCGAGCGGGACACCTTCACCGACGGCGCCTGACGTCGGTACGGCGCCGCCTCACCGGGACGGTGGGTCGCCCGGCTGGCGGGTAGCTTGCCGCGGTGCGGGTATCGGGGATTAGCCCGATACCCTTGGGTGTTCACGCGCATGCCCAGGGTGTGGCTCTGACCAAGCCCAGCGGCTCATAATCGCGCCTCAGGCGCGATTATGTTTGTCCATCGCCGGCCCACACGCCGTTGCCATCTGCAGCGGCTTCGTGTGGCATCTCCCGGCGCTTCCCTCAATGTGCCAACTTCAGAGCTGTCTCGCGATGGCTTCGATCGGCTTCAGTCCGCTGCCAAAGCGCGCAATGCTTTCGCGATGCTCACGCAGGCTGGAGTAGGGGACGTATCGGATATTGAGCGCCGACACGCGGCTGAAGGCCGGCCGGCTTAACTGCGCACGCACATCGCCTTCCCGGTCATCCGGCGCGACCAGAAAGAGGTGCTTGTGGGCGGACTGGTCGGAACCCAGCGCCAGGTCCAGCAAGCGCACGATCCCGGAATAGATCGAGGTGGTATGTTCGACTTCAAAAGCTGCCTCGACCTCAAGTGTCGTGGCGTTCAGCCAGACGGTGTCGATGAGAGGAACGGTATCGCCGCCCGCCACAAGCAGCGCCGGCGGCAAGGTTTCGAGACAACCCTTGCTCAGGGGTTCCCCGTTGTACAAGCGGCTTCTGTCATTCGTGGCAATCCAGACTGCGAAGCCGAGCGACTTGCCGAGATCGCGCAGCCATCCCTGCACCTCGGTATGGGTGGCGTCTTCGGTTTGGCCCAGTTGAATTTGCCTGGCAAGCGCGGCGGCCTGCTCGCGCACCTTGGCCAGTTCCTGCTGCCATGCGGCCACATCGCCTGCCTGCGCCTGCCGCGGGGGCAGCGGATAGCGTTGCATACCGAGGTCAAAGAGCAGGCCCGCGATGGCGCCAAGATCGTTGGACAGCAGGTCCCGATAGCGCTGATTCAGTGCCAGTACCCCTTCGCGCATTGCCAGATAGTGATCCCATTTGCCAAGCTTGACCGACGATCCCGTCAGTGCGTTGTAGCCATTGACAATCGCGGTGTTGAACGGCATCACCAGCGTGGGATGAATGAAATACAGCAGGTTGGCCGCCGCCGGCCCGAGCCCCTTAATGCCGAGGCTGCTGAGTTGGCGGATCGCGTTGAGGACTTCGCGTTCGGTGTCACAGCAGTTACACGTATGGAGCAGTCTGGCAAAGGCACGTTGATTCTCGGCATGCTCATAGATGTCGGGAATGCGCAGTTTCGGCTTCCACAGGAAGGCGTGATCCGCGCCTTTGAAAATTTGCCGTTGCTCAGCGATCGAGGACACCACGGTCTCGAGCGATGAGCCGCGATATGCGTTGCCGAATGTGCCGGCCTGGATCTCGTCGACGACGGCGCCAATGCCGCGCCGGATCGAGCGGAAGTTCTTAAGCCGCTCAGGCCAAAGAAACCAAGTTTGGTAGCAGCCGCTGGGGTCGGACTTCCAGCGCTCGATGAGGATGCGGATGGTATCTGTCATGGTGTGCTTTTTTGCGGTGCAGTGTATCACCCTGGAGCTTTTTGACATGGCGCAATCTTCGCATTGAACAGGCTTGACCTTCCCATGATCGGAAGGTCTATCTTGATGTCATCCAGGCTGAGCGGACAAATCCAATGCCGGTCAGCTTCTCGTCATGATTGCGTAAGGAGTTTGTCATGAAGGAGTGCCAACAACGATCGCCGGCGGCCGGCGCGAACGGGGGTCGATTCTTGCGGTTTCCCGGGTTTCTGCTCTGGATGGCCGTCGCCATTGCCGCTATTGCGCTCGCCATGCGCTATTGGAGCGTGGTTGCTTCCTGGTTGCCGCTTGCGCTAGTGTTGTTGTGCCCGTTGATGCATCTATTCCATGGCGGCCACGGGCGTAGCGCGGCGGCGGATAAGGCCAACGACGCTGTGGATGGACAGCGCAACGACTAACCGGGAGTCATTCCATGAATGAAACCAGCAGCCAACGCCACCCACAAGAGGGCCGCCAAGACGAGGAAGAGAGCCACACCCATGCTGCGCACGCTGGCCACCACCGCCATCATGGCCAAGTGACACCGCACGACGGCCTGGTTGCGGACGCCGGCGCAAGGAAGGATCCCGTCTGCGGAATGGCGGTGACGGCCGACTCGGCATTCCAGACCGAACACGCTGGCATCTCATATTATTTTTGCAGCGCATCGTGTCAGCGGAAGTTCGAGGCGGACCCGGCAAGGTACACCACGCCTGCAGCAGCCCCGGCGGCTGAATCGGTGCGGCCAAGCACGATCTATACCTGTCCGATGCACCCTGAGATCCGGCAGGATCATCCCGGCAACTGTCCGAAGTGCGGGATGGCGCTGGAGCCGCTGCTGCCGGAGCTCGATGAGACCGAGCATCCGGAGCTGATGGATTTTCGGCGTCGCTTTTGGTGGACGTTGCCGTTGACGGTGGTGACGGTGGTGCTTGCCATGTTCGGGCATCGATTCGGTTGGATGCAGGCGTCGACCCAAAGCTGGGTCGAGCTGGTTTTGTCGACGCCGGTGGTGCTGTGGGCGGGTTGGCCCTTCTTTCAGCGCTGTTTCCAGTCGTTTCTGCATCGCAGCCCCAACATGTGGACGCTGATCGGCCTGGGGACGGGTGCGGCCTATGTCTATAGTGTGGCCGCGACCGTGGCGCCAGGCGCCTTTCCCCAGGCCTTTGCCGCCCACGGCCGCATCGGTGTGTACTTTGAGGCCGCGGCCGTCATCATCTCGCTGACCCTGCTCGGCCAAGTGCTCGAACTCAAGGCGCGGTCACAAACTTCCGCGGCCATCAAATCGTTGCTCGGGCTTGCACCCAAGACGGCGCGCCGCATCGGGCCAGATGGGGCCGAGGAGGATGTGCCGCTTACCCATGTGCATGTTGGCGATCTGTTGCGGGTCCGGCCCGGAGAGAAGGTGCCGGTGGATGGCATCGTGACCGAAGGCAGTAGTTCGGTGGACGAAGCGATGATCACTGGCGAACCGATGCCGGTCACCAAGCGCGCGGGCGACCATGTCATTGGCGCCACGATGAATACCTCGGGCAGTCTGATCATTCGCTCGGAGAAGGTTGGCGCGCAAACGGTGCTGTCGCAGATCGTGCAGATGGTGGCACAGGCGCAGCGTTCGAAGGCCCCGATGCAGCGCATGGCCGACAAGGTCGCCGGGGTGTTCGTGCTCGGTGTCATCGGCATTGCCGTGGTGACGTTCTTTGCCTGGGGACTGTTCGGTCCGCAGCCAAGCTGGGTCTTCGGCCTGGTCAATGCCGTAGCGGTATTGATCATCGCCTGCCCCTGTGCCTTGGGGTTGGCCACGCCGATGTCGATCATGGTTGCCAGCGGCAAGGGCGCCACCAACGGGGTACTGTTTCGCGACGCCGCGGCCATCGAGAACCTGCGCAAGGTGGACACGCTGATCGTCGACAAAACCGGTACGCTGACCGAGGGGCGGCCGGCCTTCGAGCGTGCGATCGGCGCCAACGGCTATGCCGGCGAGGAGGTCCTGCGGCTGGCGGCGAGCCTGGACCAGGGCAGCGAACACCCCTTGGCGGCGGCGCTGGTGGAGGCGGCCCGCGCCCGTGGCCTGGCGCTGGAGGAGCCACATGACTTTGAATCGAGCACCGGTATCGGCGTGCGGGGTACCGTAGCTGGGAAG
Organism: Cupriavidus sp. Agwp_2; assembly: GCF_040784895.1. NCBI lineage: Bacteria > Pseudomonadati > Pseudomonadota > Betaproteobacteria > Burkholderiales > Burkholderiaceae > Cupriavidus > Cupriavidus sp. Agwp_2. The sequence continues at coordinate 767,153 of NZ_CP088085.1, read as the reverse complement.
ACACTCGCCATCGGCAATACGGCCCTCATGGAGGCCGACGGCGTCGACACCGAGGCGCTGCGCGCCCAAGCCGATACGCTGCGCGCGCAAGGCGCGAGCGTCATGTATCTTGGCGTCGATGGCCGTCTGGCTGGCCTGCTCGCGGTGTCGGATCCCGTCAAAGGATCCACGCCGGAAGCGCTGGCGAGCCTGAAGGCGGAAGGCATCCGCGTGGTCATGGCCACCGGCGACGGGGTGGCCACGGCAAAGGCGGTCGCCGCAAGGCTGGACATTGCGGAGTTCCACGGCGAAGTGAAGCCCGCGGACAAGCTCCACCTGGTTAGCCAGCTGCAGCAAGGCGGTGCGGTGGTCGCCATGGCCGGTGACGGCATCAATGATGCCCCGGCGCTCGCCAAGTCGGATGTGGGCATTGCCATGGGCACTGGCACCGATGTGGCGATGAACAGTGCCCAGGTGACGCTGGTCAAAGGCGACCTGCGAGGCATTGCGCGCGCTCGCGTCTTGTCTGAGGCGACTATCCGCAATATGAAACAGAACCTTGGCTTCGCGTTTATCTATAACGCTCTGGGGGTACCGTTGGCCGCAGGCGTGCTGTACCCGTTCACCGGCTTGCTGCTGTCGCCTATGATAGCCGCGCTGGCGATGAGTCTGAGCTCGGCGTCGGTGATCTCGAATGCGCTGCGCCTGCGCCAGACGGAGGTATGAGCAAGCGATGAGGCCGACCTCGATACCGGACTCACTCGTCAATCGACATATTTGATTTTTAGGAGGCTTAATGAAACATCTCTTGACCACTGTCGCGTTCCTCACAGCCGCCGCCGGCGCGCATGCAGCCTCGCCGACGCTAACGGTGTACAAGGACCCCAACTGTGGCTGCTGTGAAGAATGGGTCAAACACGTCAACCAGGCCGGCATTCGTACCAAGGTGATCAATTCGTCCGACGTTACGGCAATGAAGACCAAGCTCGGGGTACCGGCCCAGTTCGGCTCCTGCCATACCGCGGTGATCGATGGCAGCGGTCAGGTCGTGGAGGGGCATGTGCCCGCAGCAGCAATCCGCAAGCTCGCTGCCAAGCCGACCTTGAAAGGTGTCGCAGTGCCCGGCATGCCGGCGAATTCGCCTGGCATGGGGCAGATGGACGGCAACCTGGTGACCGTGGATTTCAGTGGCAAGCCGTTTTCGAAAGACTAGTGCCGCGCTGGGTGCTGCCCTACAAGAGATATGGAAAAGTCGAACAAGTCGCACTGGATGGTGGCGTGCCTATTGGTGGGGGGCGCAGCCGCTGCCACGGCGATTGCGCTGAAGACCAAACGTTATCTGGAGGCGCCGGTTACCCAGGAGAGTCCTGCTGAGGCGCGCCAGCTGCGCATCGATGCGACGGACCCCGCACGCCTTGTCCGAGGCAAGCAACTGTACGCCCAGGCCTGTGCGTCATGCCATGGTGCCAAGCTGGAGGGCCAGCCCAACTGGCGGGAACGGCTGGCAAACGGCCGTATGCCAGCGCCACCGCACGATGCGTCGGGCCATACCTGGCACCATGCCGACGCGATGCTGTTTGCTATCACGAAGAACGGACTCGTTGCGGGCGTGACCGCGCCCAAAGGCTATGTGAGCGACATGCCAGCATTTAGCCGGTCGATGTCCGATGACGACATCCTCGCGGTGCTCGCCTACATCAAGAGCACCTGGCCGGAGAAAATGGCGGCAGCGCAGCGCGAAGCGACTGATCAGTATGCGAGCCCCAAGTAGGCGACGGCACCGCCGGTCGCTGCTGGGCCGAGCATGGACCGCTGCGGCTAAACCAAGAGGCAGCCGTGCTCAAGCGTTTGCTGACGTACCACGCAGCGACCGCGCGCCACCACTGCTCGCGCCTGCGCACCGTCAGCGCTACCGCCATGGGGCTCGAGACTCTGCGCTGGAGCAAGCGCTTATGGAGCCCAGAAGAGATACAGAGCGCCCAGCAAGACGAGCGCCACCCCGATAATCAGGTAATAGCGAACGCCGTGTAGTGGCCGGTCCGGGCGGCCTGGCTGGTGGAAGGGAAGTCTCATGGCCGGTGAGGAAAGTAGGACATTGCCCTATGGTAGATCGACGGCTCTTGATTTACCTTGAAGACTCTGCGCTCTGGTCATTGAATGAATGACGAAGCGCAGAGCACACGAGAGCGGAAGGATCCGCCCATCCAGTTCGTAGGGGTCTCCGGAGACAACGATGCTGACACCACATGAAGTGGCCACACTCATGCTGATCGAAGACGCAGCGCCGAATCTCGCCGACCTCGATCGCGCGGCTATCGAGGCACTGGTCGAGCGGCAACTGGTGCATCTGGAAAATTTGGGTGGCGGACATCGCCCCAGCATCACGACGCGAGGCAGCGACATCTTGCATGCCCTGGCTAAATCTCATTGAACCATTCTTTTGGGCTTGCAATTGAGCATGCGGGGCCAGGGCCTCAAGAGCCAAGCGTTGCGCTCCACCCGTAGCGAAACGGGTGGGACGTCCTGCATCCGATAAAGCCGACTGCAAGCTCCCGTGGAGCGCGCCACAGCTAGGGGCCTCGACGGCTACATTGGACTGATCGCGACTTCGGGAATGGCCGCCAAGTCGCCGTGTGGCCAAGCCCCTTCAGTGACACCCGCCCACCATCAACTGGCCCCCTTATAGAGGGGATTTGGTGCGATGATGGCCGTGATGCCTTTCGCTTCCGGCAGGTCCGGGAGAAGGACGCTTAGCTCAACTGACGATCGTCCAGCGCTTGTCCCCATAAAGGCCCAACCAACTGTTTTGCTACCGCCGCGGAAGGCAACGGTTTCCCCGGACGTTACGTTGACGTACCGCATCCCTGGCCGCAGCGTGATCGACCGAGTCGCCGTCTCGACGGCGGCGACATTGCCGAAGAAAGCAGCAGCCTTCTCAGGTGGCAAAGGCGCACATGCCGAGGCAATGCCCAAGGCCAAGAGCGCAAGCGCGATCGGAAAAGCTTGCTTGGTAGTCATGATTGGACACCCTTCGATTCGCGGCAAGGCCGGGCCGACATCGGTACGGCTGCCAATCTCGGCTATCGTCTTAGCAGCGAATAACAGTGTTCCGAGGCCGGTCTTGCTGCGTACATGCGCAAGCCACTATGCCCCACCTTCACCGAACCTCTTGTCTAGTAGCCATGATTGGCGTACTGAATCCAGTCTAATCAGCCCATCCCAACGATATCGTTACCCAAAAATTACATTCTGGTCATGAGCAACCTGGCCCGCGCCAAGCAGCACTGCTTGCCGGCAAGAGATAAAGCTGCCCGTCCGCTTTGATTGCAGTTTGACCAGTTTGACCTCAGCGAATGGTGAGCCATCGCCGCCATTACTGAGTGAGTGCAAAGGGGCATGGCCGAAGCATTTCTACCTCGGTCCAGCGCTTACGCTGCGGTTAGACGCGTGATGGCTTTGTTGCTCAGGCCGGGATCCGGCTGTCGCTCCACGGGGCCCGGCCTAGGGCCACGAAGGAGGCGCACCTCGCAGCCGTCGACACGCGCTTTTCCCACGTGAAATCGGCTTCTTCCCGCTGGCCCGACCGGCGCTAGAGTGCTGGTAGCGACCAAGGCTGCCGTTACGCCTTACTTGACAACAACCTTGCCGACCATGCCGGCTTCGAAATGGCCTGGTACCAGGCAAACGAAGTCCACGGCCCCGGGGCCATCGAACTGCCAGACGAGCGTGCCTCGCTTGCCGGGAGCCAGCGAAATCTGATTCGGCCCGGCGTGCTTGGCGGCGGGCATGCTGCCCATCATCTGTGCGTGCTCCTTCAGCTCGCTGGCAGTACCGATGACCATTTCATGCTCGACCTTGCCGACGTTACGCACGACAAAGCGCACCGTTTCGCCCGGCTTGACGCGGATCGCATCGGGGGTGAACCGCATCGTGTCGCTCATGGTCACGTTAATCGTGCGCGAGACCTTGGCCGGCTTGCCAGGCTGACCGGCAGCGGACTTGGTGGCGGTGTCATGGCTCGCATGGCTATCCATGCTGCCTGCTGCCCATGCCAGCATCGGCGATATGCTCAGAACCAGCAGCAGTGACTTGATGGTCTTCATAACGTCTCCTTGGCGGTTGCTGTAAGAAGGGCGGAGCGCAGCCCTGCAGCTGCGCGGCTCGTGAAACAGTCGCTACATGCCCGCAGGGGACAGGATGCCGAGCGAGGCGACAATAGCCAGGATGAGCGTCGCCGCACTGGTCTCGAACATCAGGCTGCGGCGCAAAGTACGAACGGCGATGGCATGATCGCCCGTCCGTACGGCATGCTCCAGGCGTGGGCTAAGATAAAAGCGGTTGGCTGCGGCGAGGGCGAGCATGGTGCCGAATAGCGCCAGCTTGAAAGCCAACAGCCCACCGTATGAGCTCAGCGACAGCTTCGGCAAGACCGGACCGACAATCAACAAATAGTTCACGACGCCCGTAATGACCAAGGTTCCGACGAAGATCGTGCCCACCTGAGCGAAGCCGTTGGAGGTGCGGTTCAGTAAGGCAACCTTACCAGGCGTGGCAGACGGCTGGGCCAACAGAACGAACGCGAGTAGTGCCCCCACCCAGGCACCGGCGGCCATCAGATGGGCGATATCCGAGGTCAGGTGAATGTAGCGTCGAACGCCATCATCCATGGCGCCATGGCCGCCCCAAGCGAGCGTCGACAACGCGACGCCGCCCGCTACAGCCAGGACACCGAATTGAAGTCCCGGCCGCCGGCGAACAAACAGGGCGACCGCGACGCAGAGGAGCAGGGCAACCAGCCGCACGACCCAGGCCGCGCCAAACGCGGTGCCTGTCACAATCATTTCGAAGACGTGACCTTGCAGTTCCGCATACGACGATGCCCCAGTCATACCCTTTGCCATGACGGCAATATTGGCCAGCGACAGGACGACGCCCAAGGCGGCGACGGCCATGCTAATCGTCACAAAGCGCGCACCAGTCCGCGACGCCATTTCGTCGCGGCGTAGTGCGTACAGGCCGAACAGCGGTAGTCCGAACAGCGCGGTCAGGTCGAAATAGAGTGCGAAACGCACTGCAACAGTTGCCCAGTCCATCTCCGGATCACTTGACGGTGAACGCGAGATTGCCGTTAATCGGATGCGTGTCGGACGACACGGCACGCCAATCCACGCGGTAGCTGCCCGGCGTCAGCGCCTGGGCCGGGGTGATGACCATCGTCTTGGGATCGTCGCTGCCGGAGACCTTGGCGGCAACCTTCATCGGCGCGTGGTTGGCCATCCCGGGCATGCCGGTCATCACGAGGCTGGCCCCAGAGAATTGGGTCGCCAGGTTTTCTGAAAACTTCAGCTCGATCTTCTGCGGCGCCGAGACTTCGGCCTTGTCGGCGGGCGTGGACGAAACCAGCTTCGGATGGGCGAAGGCTGCGGTACTAACCAGCACGGCAGCGACAGCCAGGGTGGCACGAATGGTGAAGCCGGGCGCTTGCATGGCGAACTCCAAATATAAACGTGGGTTGAAATAGGTGGTCAGAACCACATGCGAACACCCGCCACGAAGCGAGTTTCGCCACTACGGCCGCCTGAGGCGCGAACCATGTCGGCGGTATTGCCAAAGGTTTGGAACCGTTCGATGCCGATGTACGGGGCGAACTGGCGGCTGAACTCGTAACGCAGACGCAGTCCCACAGCGCCGTTGGAAAGCCCGCTACCCACACCAATCTCCGGATCGTTCTTGCCATACAGATTGGCCTCGACTCTTGGCTGCAGAATCAGGCGTTGGGTAATCAGCAGCTCGTACTCGGCGGACAGACGCAGTGCAGTGCGGCCTTCCGTGCCGATATAGCCGGTGGCGTCAACCTCGAACCAGTACGGCGCCAGACCCTGGACGCCGAAGGCCAGCCAGTTGCGTGTCGGCCGGTCATAGCCGGCATCGTTGCGGATACCCAACTGCGTGTCCCAATATGTGGCGATCGCATGGCCCCACAGCAGCTCGGTGCGGGCCTCCGGGATCCTGCGCTTCTCGGATTCCCCCTCGGCCTTGATCACGAGCTTGTTAAAGCTGCTGCCGATCCAGGCTTGCGCCTCGTAGGCGACGGCATTGCTTTCGTTGCCTTTGACCCATTCCAGCCGGTCAACCAGCACCGAGGCGAACAGGTGCTCGTCGGCCATGTGCAGCGACCGGGCCGTTCCGACGGCGTACTGGCCGACACCGAGTTGAAAGCCGCCCGAGTAGCCGTGCGGATCGCGCGCATCGGCGGGGGCGCTGCCGCCTTGCATCTGCATGTCGCCATGGTCCATCCCCTGCATCTTGCTGTGGTCCATGCCTTGCATCGAGTCCTTGCCCTGCATCTGGCTATGGTCCATGCCCTGCATCGACTCCATGCCTTGCATTTGGCTATGGTCCATGCCTTGCATCGACTCCATGCCTTGCATCTGGCTGTGGTCCATGCCTTGCATTTGGCTATGGTCCATAGCTTGCGTGCCGCCGGGCTTATCCGGCGCCTTTGCTTTTGGCGTAGGTTTCGCCTTTTCAACAGCCGTGGACGAGGATTCTGCCTGACTATCGGGTGTGTGGGCGTGTTGCGCCCAAGCGGCGCTCATGCCCGCGGACGCAAGCAACGCAGCCAGTACTGTTCTTGTTGGTTTATGCATGTGCGTATTCAATTAAGAGGTCAGGCCACCACCACTTCGCGGAACATCCCCGCATCCATGTGCAACATCAGGTGGCAGTGCCACGCCCACCGACCCAATGCGTCGGCAGTGACCAGGAAGCTGATGCGCTGCGCCGGCTGTACGGCAATGGTATGCCGACGCGCCTGGAACGAGCCGTCCGGCGCCTCGAGTTCGCTCCACATGCCGTGCATGTGCATCGGGTGCGTCATCATCGTATCGTTGTGCAGAATGACGCGCAGTCGCTCGCCGTACTTGAAGTGGACCGGGGTCGATTTCCCGAACTCCACCCCATCAATGGACCAGGAGTACCGCTCCATGTTTCCGGTCAAGTGCAGCTCCACTTCGCGCCCCGGTCCGCGCTTGTCCAAGGGACCGCCAATGGTGTGCTGGTCGGCCAGCGTGAGCACGCGGCGCCCCGTGTTGCGCAAACCGATGCCGGGGTCATCCAGGTTAGTGCGCGCCATGTCCACACGCATATCCGTGGTGGCGCCATACTCGGTCTTCGCGTGGCGCGCCTTGGTACTGGGGACCTTCAGCGAAGCGGCAGCGCCCATGCTATCCATGCCCCCCATGGCGTGCTGGCCATGATCCATGGTCATTGCCACATGACTCATGCCGCCCATGGAGCCATGATCCATGCCTTGCATGCCGGCGTGGCTCATGCCCTGCATGGCCATGCCACCGTGATCCATCCCGCCCATGCCACCGTGATCCATCCCGCCCATGCTGCCCATCATGTCTGCCATCGTGAGCCACTGCGGCTTGTCGACCGCCGGCACCGGCGCGGTTAGTCCTTCGCGCGTCGCCAGGGTGCCGCGGGCATAGCCAGTGCGGTCCATCGACTGCGAAAAGATCGTATAGGCGTCGTCGCGAGGCTCGACCACCACGTCACAGGTCTCGCCCGGGCCGAAGCGGAACTCGTCCACCGTCACCGGATCGATGTTCTGCCCGTCGAGCTGGGTGACCTTGAGCTTGAGGCCGGGAATGCGCACATCGTAGAACGTGTTGCCCGCGCCGTTAATGAACCGCAGACGGACCTTCTCGCCGGGCTTGAACAAGCCAGTCCAGTTGCCAGCCGGCGTGACGCCGTTGGTGAGGTAGGTCAGCGTGGCACCCGAGAGATCCGCCAGATCGGTCGGGTTCATACGCATCTCGTTCCACATTTTGCGCTTGGCGAGCGCACTCTTCATCCCCTCGTTCGAGACGTCGCGGAAGAAATCGATAACCGTCGGCTGGTTGTAGTTGTAGTAGTCGCCCTGGATCTTCAGTTTCGACAGCACGCGCATCGGATCTTCGTCGGTCCAGTCCGAGAGCAGCACCGTGTAATCGCGATCGGCCCGCACGCCATCCACGCCGGTGGCGGGATCGATGACAATGCCGCCATACACGCCGGTCATCTCCTGGAAGCCCGAGTGCGAGTGATACCAATAGCTGCCGATCTGGTCGATCTTGAAGCGGTAGGTGAAGGTTTCGCCCGGCGCGATGCCGGCAAAGCTGATGCCCGGCACGCCGTCCATCTCGAACGGCAGGATGATCCCGTGCCAATGAATCGACGTGTGTTCGCGCAACCGGTTCGTAACCCGAATCGTCACCGTCTCGCCTTGCCGCCAGCGCAGCGTGGGCCCCGGCAACATGCCGTTGATGGTGGTCGCCACCCGCGGGGTGCCGGTGAAGTTGACCACCGACTCGCCAATCACGAGGTCGAATTCGGTCCCGCGCAGCACTGGTGCTGTGCCGTATGAGGCATTTGTCGGCCGCTCTGACGCCTGCGCCCAGGCGCTAGCGCCAAGACCAGACAGTCCCGCCATCACGCCGCCGGCGGCCAGACCCTGTACAAAACGGCGGCGCGGCAGGTTAGGCAGCACAAGGCCAGACGGTCGATCACGTCGCATGAAATAGTCCTTTTTTGCTCGAATGGCCGCGTTCGAAGGCGGCAGCAAGAGAGTAACGAGAGCGAGGCTACCGTCAACTTACCCAAACATTACATTCACGTAAGGTCGAGGTTACTCGCAGAGCGTCTGGGTAGACTACCCCGTATAGAGCTGGCCCAACGGGCTGGCACACAATCCGAAAGAACAGGGGGAGGGCTCGAAGATGAAGCTGCTGGTGGTGGAAGATGAATCCAAGACCGGCGAGTACCTGCGCCAGGGGCTGACCGAGGCCGGGTTCGTGGTCGACTTGGTTGCCAACGGGCTTGACGGACAGCACCTGGCGCTCAACGAGTCGTACGACCTGATTATCCTCGACGTCATGCTACCGGATCTCGATGGCTGGCGCATTCTGCAGGCCATTCGTGCCGCGGACAACCCGGTCCCGGTCTTGTTCCTGACCGCCCGCGACAGCGTGGCCGACCGGGTCAGGGGGTTGGAGCTGGGCGCTGACGACTACCTGGTGAAGCCCTTCGCTTTCTCGGAATTGCTGGCCCGGGTCCGCACGCTATTGCGTCGCGGTACCGTACAGCTGGCGATGGACCGCATTCAGGTGGGCGACCTGGTGCTGGATCTGAGCAGGCGTCGGGCGTCTCGTGCCGGTCGCCGCATTGCGCTGACCAGCAAGGAGTTTGCACTGCTCGAGCTACTCGCCCGCAGGCGAGGTGAGGTCCTGCCACGCTCATTGATTGCCTCCCAAGTCTGGGACATGAACTTTGACAGCGACAGTAATGTGATTGATGTGGCCATTCGCCGCTTGCGAGCCAAAATCGATGACGATTTCGAGACCAAGCTGATTCAGACCGTTCGCGGGATGGGCTACGTCCTCGAAGTGCCGGAGGAGCAGGAATGAAGCATCGCCTGTCGTTGACGATGCGCCTGACCATTTTGTTTTCGCTCTCGTCTGCGGTGGTGTTGCTTGGGCTGGGCGTGTTCATCTGGCTGGCGATGGACCGCCACTTCGCCACCGAGGACTATGTGGTGCTCGGTGACAATATCCGCCTGATTCAAAAGATTGCTCGGGAAACGCCGGCCGAGCGATTGCCCGAGCGGCTTAAGGAAATGGCCGATCACCATCCTGGCTTTGTCGCGCAGGTGCAGACTGCCCAGGGGCGCAGTCTGTATGCCACCCAAGGTTTCGATTTCGGGGTCGCCTTCGAGGCGATCCCCAGCCAATCAGCGCGTGACAATACCTTCATCTGGCAGCAAGGCGAGCAGGAGTATCGCGGCATGCGCGCGCGGGTGAACGCGGCCGACCCGCGGATTGGGCCATTGACCGTCGTCGTCGGCATGGACACGGAAATCCATGCGCATTTCATGCATGCATTCCGCCAATCGCTGGCGTTTTATATGACCCTGGCGGTCGTGGCCAGCGGCCTCTTTGGCTGGTGGGCCGCGCGACGCGGGCTGGCACCGTTGCGCATGATGGCGTCGCGTGCCAAGGGCGTCACCGCAAACAAGCTGGACGCGCGCATGCCGGTGGAAGCCGTGCCGGTCGAGATGGCGGATCTGGCCGCAACGTTGAACGCGATGCTGGAACGGTTGCAGGATGACTTTCGACGATTGTCGGAATTCTCTTCCGACCTGGCCCACGAACTGCGCACGCCGATTACCAACCTGATGACCCAGACCCATGTCGTGCTGGCACAGCCCCGTGACGCAGCCAAATACCGCGAGGTCCTGGCCTCCAATGCGGAGGAGTTGCAACGGCTTGGGCGGATGGTCTCCGACATGCTGTACCTGGCAAAGATGGAGCACGGCATCATGCTGCCCAACGAGGAAGCGATCAACGTGGCCGAAGAAGTGCAGGCGCTGTTCGACTTCTATGACGCACTGGCGGAGGACAAGGGCGTAAACCTGCGACTGCAGGGGCAGGCAAAAATTGCTGGCGACCGCCTGATGCTGCGTCGCGCGCTCAGCAACCTGCTGTCCAACGCGCTGCGCTATACGCCCCCGGGCAAGCAGATTGTCGTGGCGGCGCGCGAGCAGGCGGGCCACACCACCATCGTGGTGGAGAACGAAGGCGAGGAGATCAGCGCCGAGTTGCTGCCCTCGCTCTTCGATCGCTTCTTCCGCGCGGACAAGTCACGGACCCGGGCGGACTCCGATAGCGTGGGCTTGGGCCTGTCCATCACGCAAGCCATCATGGTCGCGCACGGCGGCCAGATCTCGGCCGAATCGTCCGGCGGTAAGACGCGTTTCGTCTTGACGTTTCCGCGCCAGCGCAGCGAGGCTCGCAGCTAGCCGCCTTTTGCCCCGGCGGCGCCAGCATCGGGTGAGGCCAAATGTAAAAATAGCCACGGCGCAACGCCGTGGCTACTGGTCCTTCGGTAAAAGGACCTTTCAACCGGTTGGCCATCGATGGCTTGCGCTCAGAACTTATGCCGCACGCCCAGCACCACGCCGGTCTGATTGTCTCCCGGCGCCACATTGACGGGCGCGCCACTGCTGGCGTTGAAGCCGTTCAGCCCGAGCTGCGAGCCCCCCTTGTTGCGCACGTAGCCGACGTTGAAGTACACGTCGGTGCGCTTGGAGAAGGCGTAATCGGTGGATGCCACAAACATCAGCGGATCCGCCCCGGAGCCACGCACATCCGTATAGTACGCCACGCCAGTAAGGGACAAGGCCGAGGTCAGCTGATAGCGTAGGCCTGCCCAATACAGGTTGGAGCGAGTGTCGGTGGCGGAGGCCGAGATATTGCCGTTGAGCCAGCGGTAGCCGGCGTACAGCTTCGCGGGACCGATCCCATAACTCACGCCCACGAGCGCACGCCGGTCCTTCAGCCCTTGCGAGGCCACCGTTGGGCCCCGGTATTCGTCGTAAAGGGCACCCACTGAAAACGGCCCGAACGCATACACCAGGCCCGCGCTCATCTCCCTGTCCACCTTTGGCTCGCCGGGGACTTCGCCGCCATTGGTGCGCCCGAAGCTGTAGAGCGCCATGGCGGTCAGACCGCCAAAAGTCCCCTTGTACTTGATGGAATTGTCCGCGCGGCCGGCAATGGTGTCATCGCTCTTGTAGAGCGAGTATCGCGGCGCGAATCCCATTGGATCAAACTGGATGGCCGTATCGTAGAGCACCGTTGTCTGACGCCCCAAGGTCAGCTGACCGTACGGGCTGGACAGACCCACCTGGGCGCCGCGGTCAAACAAGCGGCCGGCGTTGCTCAACTGGGCGGTATCGAGCGAGAAGCCGCTCTCGAGCTCGAACACGGCCTTCAGGCCGCCACCCAGATCCTCGGTTCCCCGCAGGCCCCAGCGCGAGGTCGACAGGTTGCCGGCGGACATGCGCACCAGCTTGCTACCGCCGCTTGATGACGGCGCGTTCGACAAGTATTCGATCCCGGCATCGGCCACGCCATACAGCGTGACACTTGACTGAGCATAAGTGCCAAGCGACAGCGATCCCAGCAGCATGCCTGCGGCGGTCATTCCTGTTCTTCTCATGGCGTCTCCAATTCGACACGTTTTTGGAATTCAACAGGAGTCTAGAGAGACGAAGATTACCGCGACATTGCGGGAAAGTTACATTGAGCCTGCCCGCGAAACTTGAGCGCCGCCGCCATGTCTCATTCCCCCTTTGTGGGATGCCGGTGTCGTCGCAGAGCTCGATAGCGCCTCACTCGCTCGCGCTGCCACAGGATGTACTACTCTAGGTGGCGCAAAGGCGGCTTGTATGCGGATTCCTAACGCCCCATCTAAAAGAAAAAGAAAACCCCCGCCAACCTAGGAGTTTTTTGCGGGAGTGAGAAACGCTCGCTCCATCGGGAGATGGACGCGAGCCATTGCTTGCTCGACTAGCCACCCGTAAGGAACTTGCTCCGTTCAATGTGGACCTGGATTCCACGAGCTTCAGGTACATCTGGGAAGATTACACTCATCTGCACTGAGGTGCCATGGATTGCTTCTAGGAATGTCCAGGCCACCGTCTGACTGCCTGTCTTGAATGCGACGGTTTCACCTGAGTCCACTTTGACATATTTCATGCCTGGGGTCAGTGTAATTGACCGGCTCGCGGTCGGGACGGGCGCAGGGCTTCCGAAGAGAGCGGCTGTTTGCGTCGGCGTCATCGACGTACATGCTGAGGCGAGGCCGACCAATGAAAGCGTTAGCACGTTGAGGAGAGCTTGGTTGGTATTCATGATTAGCTCCATCAAGGGATTCGCAAATGCGCCTCCTATAAAAAGTCTAGGAGACAAAGATAACGATATTCTTACGGGAGGATTACTTTTTCACGTCGTCCCCTTGCCTTCAGCGCAGGCAGATCAGCTGCCCCTATAGAGCGGGCTCGGCGCGATGATGACCCTGATGCCCTTCGCTTCCGGGAGGTCCGGGAAGATGACGCTCAGCTCAACCGATGACCTTCCCCCAATTGCCTCCATGAAGGTCCAGCCGACCGTCTTGCTACCGGCGCGGAAAGCAATGGTCTCACCTGAGTCGACTCTCAGATGCTTCATGCCGGGCGTCAGCGAAATGGTTCGGGATGCCGCGTCGACGGGAGCGGCGCTGCCGAAGAGTGCGGCACTCGCCGGTGGCAAAGGCGCACATGCCGAGGCAATGCCGAGGACCGAGACCGCGAACGCAATGAGGAAAGCTTGCTTGGTCTTCATGATTGTTCCCCTTATACCCCTCTGTGTACTGCCAGAGAAAATTGAAGTTAGCCCCCTCGATACAGTGTGCTCGGCTCAACGATGACGAGGATGCCCTTCGCTTCCGGCAGGTCCGGGAAGATGAAGCTCATATCGACCGTCTTACCGCCGATTGCCTCCAAGAACGTCCCCCCTACCGTCTTGTTACCAGCGCGGAAGGCAACAGTCTCGCCTGATTCGACTCTCGCATACTTCATCCCAGGCGTCAGCGTAATGGTTCGGGTCGCCGTGCCGATAGGAGCTGGGCTGCCAAACAGCGCGGGCGTCTGGTTCACCGGCGTCATCGAGGCTGATTTTTGCTCACGCACATGCTCGAGCCAGTTATCGCCTCCGTCACCTCGCCACTTATCGGCACTCCACGCCGAGGAAACCCCAAGGAATAAGAGTGCAAGTGTAGTGATTACCTTCTTGGTATTCAAGATATGGCTCCATTCAAGACTTGAGAATTTCTTTATCTAAATATAGTTGGCGGCCTCAAATCTGAAGTGCAACACCTTGCCATTCGGTAAGGTGTGGTGAATGACAAGAACGAAGTACCAACAACTACAACCCGAAGAACGCATGCGCATCGAGATTTGGAAGGCAGAAGATGTCAGCCTGCGAGCTATGGCTCGCAGGCTTGGCCGCGCGCCTTCGACACTGGTGCGTGAGCTTCGCCGCAATACCACCGCCCGTGGCGGCTATGGCGCAATGAGCGCGCAAGCCTGCCGTACGCAACGCCTCAAGGCCAGCCGTCCAGCCGCTAAGCTTGCTCCTGATAGCGTATTGTGGGGCGTGGTGCGCCACTTCCTTGACCAGAAGTGGTCGCCCCAGGAAATCTCCGCTACGCTCAAGCGCGCCTTTCCTGACGAGCCCGACCGCAACGTGTCCCACGAGACCATCTACAACGCCATCTACGCCTATCCGCGAGGTGAACTGCGCCGCCAGCTTATCGCCTGCCTGCGCCAAGGCCGCGCCAAGCGCCTGCCGCGCTCACGTGGCACTGACCGGCGCGGCCAGATTCCCGACATGGTCAGCATCCATGTGCGCCCGCCCGAGGTCAACGACCGGCTGATGCCAGGGCACTGGGAGGGTGACCTCATCAAGGGCGCGGGCAACCAATCTGCCGTGGGCGTGCTGGTAGAGCGCATGAGCCGCGCCGTACTGCTGGTCAAGATGCCCGACGCTACTGCTGCTTCGGCCTTGGCGGGCTTCACCGCCAAGCTGCAATCCCTGGTCGCGCCGCTGCGCCAGACGCTGACCTACGACCAGGGCCGTGAGATGGCTCGGCACGCCGAACTCAGCGCTGCCACCGGCGTGCGCGTGTACTTCTGCGACCCGCACAGCCCCTGGCAGCGCGGCTCCTGCGAGAACACCAACGGTCTGCTGCGCCAGTACTTGCCCAAGGGCACCGACCTGTCCGTCCACTCTCAGGAGGAGCTTGATGCCATCGCTGACAGTCTCAACACCCGGCCTCGCAAAACCCTTAACTGGCACAACCCATTGCAAGTCCTCGCTCAGGTTCTGGGTAATCCCTCAGACCAGCTTCCTGTTCAATAACCTGCAGGGTGTTGCACTTCGCACTTGAAACCGCCGTTTAATGAACCCCCACGACCACGATATCGTTACCCGGGCATTACATTCATGACACGAAGCGAGTTTGCCCACATGGCTAGGTGTGCTTCGTGTGCTCGAAACATAGGCTGTCGCTGCAGCGCGCGCAGGTGTTGCTCGGAATTGGGGGGCCAGATCGTAGCCGCAGTCTCGCAATCAGACGGTGACCTGGACATTCCTGGATGGCGGCGTGCAGCGGGAAGACCGATTGGAATTGTGCTCAGTGCGGTGCGCTTCAGCGTCTCGTGCACGCCTCGCGGGAAAGACTGGCACGAGACACCTTCCATGACGGATTCGTAATGCGAGCATCATGCTTGTGTGGGTCCCGACTTGCTAGAGTTGTTTACGAGGCTGGATAGAGGCCGAGTGGAGAACTGAAGGAGAAATATCATGACAATCCAACGTTTCGCTCTGATTGCCGCCACTGTCACCCTTACAGGTGCCCTCTCCGCCGCCCCCGCGTTTGCAAAGGCCGGCAAGTTCGACCCGTACACCGATGGCGCAAAGGCCGGCAAGTTCGACCCGTACACCGATGGCGCGAAGGCCGGCAAGTTCGACCCATACACCGATGGCGCGAAGGTCGGCAAGTTCGACCCGTACACCGATGGCGCGAAGGCCGGAAGGTATGTGTCTTCTTCCGATGGCGCCCCGCTGTAACTAGGATGTTCGGGGCGCCCACCTCCAGGCGGACCCACCTAATTTCGACTGGCTCGACAGTGTGATCGTAAGTGTCCGACGCCGACCGTGTAGACGCGATCACAGCTGGAGTTGACCGGCCATTCGCGCAATGGGCGCGTGGCTGGATCGAGTTGTACACACACTGGCGGATACGCGTGACCCCCCTGCGGGCGCTCGTCGCGAATCCAGCCTTCTGCGACTGACTCAGGGGTGCGCCTGAGACCTGCATTCCCAGCGCTCTTTACACTGTCACCTCTGCCAAGGCCGGCGCAGATCAGTACGAGACCTTGAACGTCGGTGAGTCCTCGGCCCGGCTGTGCCGGCGGTCGTAGAGCCGGGTGGTGGCGATGTTGGCATGGTCCAGCCAAGCCTACACCCGGGCGATGTCGGCGGCGTGCTCGAGCGCATTAGTGTCGGCGGTGGCGCGCAGGCCGTGTACGCCGAGTCCCGGCGCGTCGATCCTGGCCAGCGCCGCACAGGCCTGCAGGCACTTTTAGATGCGCTCGGGCAGCATCGGCGGCCACTCGCGAAGTCGTACCGTTAATCCGCACGAAGTTTGTCGTGCCAGTATCGTGGTCGGTCGTCTAGACCAGAGACGGCTGGAATTGCGTCGACAACGGCCGCGAACGCGATTAAGTCATTCACGCAACCCCAGGCGTGGACTGCAAATTGAATGACGCGACCATTACCGATTTGTCATGGAAAATCCTCCCGCCGCTAGCCGTGTGCGGAACTCTCGGGAGCGGGAGGAGGTGTTCACTACCGGAAAATGGCCATACCTGATGCTGACTCGACTAACTGCCGGTAAGGAACTTGCTCCGGTTAACGCCGACGTTCCTCCGATAGCCTCCAGGAACGTCCAGCCGACAGTCCGATTGCCGGCGCGGAAGGCAACGGTTTCCCCAGACGCGACTCGCAAAGTTCTTATCCCTGGTGTCAGCGTCACGCGCCGAGAGGCTGACTCAACGGGCGCTGGACTCCCGAAAAGTGTGGGCGTCTGGTTTACGGGCGTCATGGCGGCTGGTTCCTGCTCGCGTATATGCTCGAGCCAGTTATCGCCTCCATCACCTAGCCACTTGTCGGCCCCCGCGCCGAGGAGGCGCCAAGGAATGAGAGTACGAGTGCGGTAAGTATTGTTTTCTTCATGCTCATGATTGGCCCCGTTCAAGACAATCGAGATGTCTTTGCCTAAATTGGCCGATGCCAACGATATGATGACCAGGACATTACTTTTTCGCCCCGCACAATTGTCGCCGAAGATATTCCCTTTGCCACCTGAGCCAGCATATCTTTAAAGCCTGCGTGAACTACCGAGGGCGGCATGCTGTGACGCAATCCTCTTCCGCTTCCACGGAGGATCAGCGCGTCAGGCGCTAAATGGGCTTCACCAAGGTATGGCGTCAAGAGCGAGCTTTGGGTGGTCCACGCATGGTACGAAAGATTCCTGAGTTATACCGATGAGGTGCCGGAGGCAAGAAGGCTTGTAATCTTTTGGTAATGGGACGGTCAGGCTCAGAGTCTTAAATTCCCTGCTTTGTCGCAGGAAACCATGGACGCCGTCGCGAACTCTGCTAGGCGATTTCGTCTGGTATCGGCATAGTCGGAAAACGTCTCCATATGTCTAGCACACCGTCGCTCGCATCGCCCCAACTGGGGCGACCGAAATTTAACCTCATCCGAGCAGGTTTCGCGGCATTGCTTGCCGTCGCCAGCGCTTCAGTGTCGGCACACGTGCCAATCGTCGATCTCGATCGCTGGCCTTCCGCCTTCTTGCCCAATCCCATGCTAGGGGTGGAGTCGCGTCCGGCACAGTGGGTCATCGATGCTACGGGTCAGGCCAGTTCGACGTGGAGACGACAGCTTGTCACGGGGGAAGGCTGTGTGCTGGTCTTGCAGAATGCCGGCGAAGAACCGGCCGTCGTTACCATTGTGATTTCCCAGGATGACGCAGGTCAGCCGATGCCCGGCACCCGACCTGTTTCGTTTCGGATTGCCGGACATGGTCGCCATGCCTTGATGCTGCAGGCAGCCAAGCCGTTGAGCGTGTCCGTGTACGCGAGGGCAATAAGGCAATGAGGGGCGTCATATCGACGGTGTCACGAACCGCCAGCCGAGGAGCGGAACCGGTCGGCGCCCGCTCACGACCGCTTCCGCTGTGGCCATTCGGGCCGGCGTCTACCTCCTAGCCGCCTTCGCGATGCCCCTTGATCAGTGCATCGTCAAGGCGGAACACCTCGTTTCCCTTCATGAGGATCTTGCTGCCGTCCTTGGTTTCCATGACCTTGCCTTCGCGCATGTTCACGGCCTTGCCGAACTTGTTCTCCATGCCCATCTTCCCATCTTTGAAGACATGGACCTTTGAGCCGTCCTTGAGCTCATAGGTTTTGACGACGTTACTCTGGTCCACCGCGGCAGCGGTAAACGATAGCGCGCCAATCAGTGTGGCAACGGCAAGTTTGCTTTTCATCTTAAGGCCTCCTTGGTTCCATAACACAACGTACAACTGATCGCCCCCGGACTGGCAAGGTGCGAGATCACAGAGACGGAGAAATGTCAGCGCTGGGGCGGTGAAGCAGGGCGGGCCTGCCCGCAGTCACGTTTCGAGCGCTGCTGATCTCGTGATGATTGGGTTGGCTGCGAGTTTCCTGAAGCGCTGCCGCGATGCTTGAACAGCCGGCGTCTCGGGTTCACGGCAAGCGCATACTGGAGTTTCTCCCTGTTCGCCTGCTCGGCATGAGGCGGCGTGCAAACTATGAGGCCCTGGATACCGCACGAGTGCGCCTCGATCGGAGCAGAGCCTGGCACCTTCTGGCACCGTAGGCGCAAGTCATTCCCGATAGCGCTCATGGGCGCCAAGGCAAGACGGATGGCCAGGCTTGGACCCGGCATCATCCCCAACACCGCGCCGCTAAGCAGGACGAGGAACCTCCCCACAGTCATGCTTCGTTCCTGGACGAGTTGACCGGCCTGTGCGTCATGCTGTCGAAGAATGGCGTGTGGATAGCGGCGGCGCGACGTCCCAGTCCGCTACATGCAGCATAAGCGATATTGGAAGGCTTGCCGCCGCGCTCGAAGGCATGATACGAAATGTAATCCCCCGGAAAGGTTACTGTTATCCACGCGCAGCGTTGGCGCAATGTGAGCGGCCAACGACCCCGTTCTTGACGGAGATGATCGCAGCGGCGCTGTCAACTTAGCGTGAGCGGATGCAATAGGAACCTGAAGCGCTGTAGGAAGCGATGGACCGAATCTTGGGCGAGCTCGGTGAGGCGATGCCAAGCGGCAAAGCGCGCGGGGAGTTGCTTCCGATTACGCGAGGCGGCATCATAAGATGCCGCTTGAGCGCGAAATGCTGGCGGATCGGGCCAAAGCTCGACAGGACTGCGTGCGTTCGGGTGCCCGGAATCCGCACATTGCGGCGCTCTCGCTCGCGTGTCAGCTGGTGGCTGGCGTTGTTCACGCGCGCACTGGTCTTCACGAAAAAGGTGCTTGACCTGCTTGAACTCGGGATCTCCGCCTTTGGCGGCGGGGTAGCTACGCTACTGGTTCGTGACGATCCTGCTCGGCGCTTCGGTACAGGCGGCCAGCACGCGCTTGAAGAACCGTTCCGCTGCTGCCTTATCGCACTGTTTCTGCAGCAGGATGTCGAGTTCGGCGCCGTGCTGATCGACCGTTCGCCACAGCTACGGCTCGCCGCGTAGCGTGACGAACATTCGTCCAGATGCCAGGTGGAACCGGGCTTGAAGTGCGCGGCTTTGGCGCAGCGGGCGAAAGTTGCCCCAAACTTGTCGCTCCAGTGGAGGTCTCTAACCGACGACCACGCCGCGCTCAATCGGCAACTCCTCAATGTCGCCAAGGCTAAGAGCAAACCGGAAGTACGATTATATGGAGCGCTCCAAGGCGCGGCTCGCGATCGTAGTAGCTCCCACGAGCCTGATTGTGTTCACGCTCCTATACTTGAATTCCAGGCAGCCCACAGAAACCTTGATCGTCATGCTTTCCGTCCGGTTCTCACTTGTTTGCGGCATCTGGCCGAGATATCTCTTCGGATACACAGGAGCGTGGCTGCGGCTGTAGGTTTCATCGCCTTGGTGGGCGTGGTGGCGGAAACCGGTGTCGTGATGTCGCTCTCTCGAGCAGGCGCTTGAAGGGCGATGGCGAGCGCGCGGCAGCGGGAGATACTCCCTGTGGAAGACCTCTCTGAGGCGATAAATGCAGGGCGCCGTGTATCGCATGATGACGGTTTTGGCCAAGGCACGCTCAGGATCAGGGTAAGTGGAGGGGCAGTGTTGAATTCCGCGTGTTGCCAAGCTTTGCTGGCCACAAAGGCTTGGAAGCATGGTGCCGTTGCCCAAAGTAGGATCATGGGGACGATCATGTCCAGGACCGTCAAGGCGATGGCGACGCTTATGCTCGTCACGGTTTCGTTTTCCGCTGCTGCCAGCCAAGACTTCAACGCTCTTGAGCTTTCCCCCGGGAATGCCCAAGAGCCGCGATCTCAGCCGCAACCAACGACGATGGCCTTACCGACGCAACCCAGGGAGGTAAAGACGGACGCCAAGGTTTGCGCAGTCAAGAAGCCGATACTGCCGCTGGACCATGGACCACGCGCCCAGACCACGCCCTACGAAAACAAGGTGCGCATGCGCAAGTATCAAGAGGCAGTCGCTAAGAACTGCTGAGGGGGTGAAGACGGCCCGGCCAAGAGTTCAGCACGCATGATCGACCTGGAGACACCTGCCGAAAGGGGCAAGCCGCTCCCTAAAAGCGTCTCCTGCTGGTGGTAGCGCTTGCGGTGACGAGCGACGCGTTCGGAGTCGCGGCGGTCAGCGTGACACGTCCTTTGGGGCCGCGAAGTGGGTGAGGCGCACCCGCCGGCCGCTGAGCCTAAAAGATAAATGTGACCCCAACGCCGTATGTAAGTTGCGACGTCCGGCTACGGAAACTGCCCCCTTTCGTGTAAAAGTTTTCGCTGGACCGGTCATAACGAATCTCAGGCCGAACCATCATGATGTTGGAACGGGGCAGGGTAAGTTTCGTGTTCCACGTCAGCGTATAACCTCGCAGCTTCTGCGAGACGCCTGTCGTGAACCCGTCTGGATCTCGGTACTCTTCGATGCGAAGCGCTGGCTCAAACATGTCATTGATCTTGTACCTGGCGTAGAGCGTCATCCCCTGCCAGCGTGCGTCCGAAATGTTTGCAGGCGGCACCCGCTGTTCCGTACCGCGGTCGTAGTTCAGCATGAACGTCAACCGGTCAAAGAGCGGGCCGATGATGACCTGCGCATCGAACAGCCTTCGCTTGTTCGAGTTGTTGTTGTTCTGCTCGGGGCCTTCCAGGTAATTGGCAACGACTGATAGCCATGGTAGCGGCGTCCAGCCCACGCTCGGGCCCCAGGTCTTACCGGAGTTGTTGTCTCGCACCACATTCCAGCCTTGCAGAACATAGAGTTCCGTGTACAAGGTGTCGCTCCAGGCATAGTTGAAACGCGCGCCGGTGTCCTGGAATGGAATACCGTACGTATAGAAGAAGGTATGCGAATAGTTCCAATTCTTGGCAGTCTCGATGGTTTCGGCGCCGATATGGGTGACCAGCTTGCCGACGTCGATGCGCAGGCCCTTCCCGACCGGCACTATGTAGCTTAACGAGGCATGCTGGATGTTCCGGCTTGGGCCGTTGATCACGCTTTGCGAGGCATCCGGCCCAATTGCCCCGCGAATGGTGTCGTTGATGATGTTCTGGGATTCGCCGACCGCAAGATCAAGCTTGAATCCGAAGCCGCCGAACTCGGGGATTTTTTCGATCTCGATTTCCGCCAGAGATAACTTGGCACGGGAACGCTGAACGTCGAAGGTACGGCCTTCGATGCTCACGTTCTGTCCTTTTACAACCGAGGCGCTCTGGTTTGCATTGACCGTGGCACGATCGGGACGATTGTGGTTTGCTACGTAGTAGCCATCGATCCATCCCCGGAACTTCACACCGGAGAGCCAGCTTTGTCCAGTGATGGCGCCCAAGTCTTTCGCGTCGCTTGGCATCCAGATGCTCGCGACTGGCCAGGATGGCGTTGTCGGCGCGGAGGGCTTTTCCGCGGTCTCAGGGCTCTGAGCATAGGCCGGCGCCATATTGACAAGCGTCGGCAGCAGGAGTAAAGCGCTCAGCGTTTTCATGGCGGTCGATCCTCATGCGCGTAGCGTGTCGGCATGGGCAGCCGACTGGGGGCGTGCAACCGATTCTTGCTGCGCCAAAAGAGCCACCACCGCCAATGTTTAGAACAATAGACCATTAAGGGACTGCTCCGGGCGTTTGCCCGGCAAGCTCAGAACCAGATTCGCACGCCGGCGACGATTTGCTTGTCGGTGGTCCGCTCACCGGCAGTTCGCGCCAGGTCTGCGGTATTGCCCAACTTCTTGCCCTAAACCACGCCGATGTAGAGGGCGAACTGCCGTCGGATTTCATAGCGCAGGCGCAACCCGATCTTCAGGTCCGACAGGCCGCTACCGATGCCGCGCGCCTCGTCAGTCTTGCTGTAGGCATTCGCCTCGAAGTCCGGCGTCAGAAGCAGGCGTTGCGTGAAACGGATGTCGTAGGTCGCGCGCAACCGGGCCGCAGCGCGTCCGGAGGCGCCCACGTAAGCCGTGGCTTCTTTGTCGAACCAGTATGGTGCGAGGCTTTGTACGCCAAAGGCCCCTCACGTCCGCGCCGGGCCATTGCCAAGGATGTGACGCAGCTGTCCTGCTGCGCGGGTTGAGCGCCGGGTGGGTCGCGGGCATCTGGCGGGGCGCTTCCGCCTTGCATGTTCATGTCGCCGTGGTCCATGCCCTGCATCGAGCCGTGATCCATGCCTTCCATACCGCCCGCTTTGCCCGTGGATTTCGGTTGCGAGGTGGCCTTGGCTTCTTCCGTTGCACCAGACGACGTGGACTCGGCCTGGCGGTCTGTCGTGTGGGAGTGCTGCGCCCATGCGACGCTCATGCCTGCGGAAGCGAGCACGGCGGCGACAAATGGAATGAACGCCCCCACCTACCAGATGTGGGACTCTGAAAAGAGAGGATCCTCACATTCCGACGAACATCAAAGTGCCAAAATGAGGAAGATCATTGAGTTCTTCACTGGCTAACCGGAGGGTTCGAAATGAAGTGTACGACGGTCGGGGTGGACATCGCCAAGAATGTCTTCCAGCTTCACTGGGTGGATACTGACACAGGTGAAATCGTAAACAAGCAACTGAAGCGCGCCGTGTTCCTCGAGCATTTTGCGAATCGCGAACCCTGTCTGATTGGTATGGAGGCCTGTGGCGGTGCCCAGCACTGGGCACGGCGATTGATCGAGATGGGCCATCAGGTCAAGCTGATGCCGGCGAAGTTCGTCAAGGCTTTCGTGATCGGCAACAAGAATGACCCGGCCGATGCGCGTGCGATCTGGATGGCCACACAGATGCCCAGCAAGGCCGTCGCAGTGAAGACCGAAGCGCAGCAGGCCGTACTAGCGCTGCATCGGTTGCGGCAACAGAAGATCAAGTTCCGAACGATGCAGATGAACAGTCTGCGGGGGTTACTAACCGAATACGGCGAGGTGATGGCCAAGAGCCGCGCCGCGCTGGACAAGGCGATCCCCGGGGTGCTGGCAAGGCTCGCGGAGCGTCTGCCAGCGATGCTGATCGAATCGTTACGCGAGCTATGGAATGACCTTGAGCGGCTCGACAAGCAAATTGCCGAGATTGAACGGCGTTTGCTAACGTGGATGAAAGAAGACAAGGCGTGCAAGGCAATTGCCGCGATCCCGGGCGTTGGCTTGCTGACAGCGACGGCCACTGTCGCGAGCATGGGTGACGCGAAGGCGTTCAAGTCCGGGCGCGAGTTTGCCGCCTGGCTCGGTCTCGTACCCAAGCAGATCGGCACCGGCGGGAAAATCCAGCTACTGGGAATTAGCCGGCGCGGCGACACGTATGTGCGCACGCTCCTGATCCACGGCGCGCGCAGCGTGCTCTTTCACGCGAAGCATGCCGGAACGTGGGCCGAGCAAATACAGAAACGACGACCGTCGAACGTGGTCACCGTAGCACTTGCTAACAAGATGGCTCGAACCATCTGGGCAGTCCTCGCGCATGACAGGCCATACAAGCAGGATCACGTGAGCACACGACCGGCTTGACTCGAAAATAGTGCTGAGGAGATCCGCGAAGATTACAGGATGACGTCGAAAGGTTGCGTTGGCAATCGAGTGTGATGACAAGACAGGTCGGACCGGGATTCGCTAAACCTGAAGAATAGTTAGAGCGTTCAGCTCGCGCGACAAATTAGGAGCGAATCAGCGGATTTCATCGGGGCCCGCAGCATATGCTGCAGAAAGGCCGCATATAAAGCTGCAACCTATCCTGTCGAATCAAAACACAAGAAAACCTAGCGCATCGGGGGCGTTCATATAAACTGTTCTTGTGTGCTTGTACATGGCGTATGCGTATTCAGTTAGATGTCAGGCCACCACCACTTCGCGGAACATCCCCGCATCCATGTGCAGCAGCAGGTGGCAATGCCATGCCCAGCGGCCCAGGGCATCCGCCGTGACCAGGAAACTGATGCGCTGTGCGGGCTGTACCGTAATCGTGTGCCGCCGCGCCTGGAACGTGCCGTCCGGAGCCTCCAGCTCGCTCCACATCCCGTGCATATGCATGGGGTGTGTCATCATCGTGTCGTTGTGCAGGATGACGCGCAACCGTTCGCCATGCTTGAAATGGACTGGCGTCGATTTCCCGAACTCCACGCCATCGAAAGACCAGGTATAGCGCTCCATATTGCCGGTCAGGTGCAGCTCCACCTCACGTCCGGGGCCGCGTGCATCCAGCGGCCCGCCGATGGTGTGCTGGTCGGCCAGCGTAAGTACCTTGCGGGCGTTGTTGCGCAGGCCGATGCCGGGGTCGTCCAGGTTGGTCCGGGCCATGTCCACGCGCATATCCGTGCTGGCGCCGTACTCGGTCTTCGCATGTCGAGCCTTGGTGCTTGGAACCTTGAACGAATCGCCCGCGCCCATGCCGGCCATGGTGTGCTGGCTGTGGTCCATCGGCATCGCACCATGGTTCATGCCAGACATAGCCATGCCGCCGTGGCTCATCGTGCCGCGGTCCATGCCTTGCATGGCCATCCCTCCATGGTTCATACCTTGCATGTTCATGCCGCCATGGTCTATGCCGCCCATCATGTCCGCCATGGTCAGCCACTCGGGCTTGTCGACCGCCGGCACCGGTGCGCTCAGGCCCTCGCGGACGGCCAGCGTGCCGCGGGCGTAGCCCGTCCTGTCCATGGCCTGGGAGAAGATGGTGTAGGCGTCGTCGTGAGGCTCCACCACCACGTCGCAGGTTTCGCCAGGGCCGAAACGGAACTCGTCTACTGTGGTTGGCTCGAGATCCTGTCCGTCGACTTGCACCACCTTGAGCTTCAGACCGGGAATGCGCACGTCATAGAACGTGTTCCCGGCCCCGTTGATAAAACGCATTCGGACCTTCTCACCGGGCTTGAACAGGCCAGTCCAGTTGCCGGCCGGCGTGACGCCGTTGGTGAGATTGGTCAGCGTTGCGCCCGAGAGGTCCGCGAGGTCCGTCGGATTCATGCGCATCTCGTTCCACATCCTGCGCTTGGCGAGTGCGCTCTTCATCCCCTCGTTGGAAACGTCGCGGAAGAAGTCGATGACCGTCGGCTGGTTGTAGTTGTAGTAATCGCTCTGGACTTTCAGCTTTGACAGGACCCGCATGGGATCCTCATCGGTCCAGTCGGAGAGCAATACCGTGTAGTCCCGGTCGGCCTGGATCGCATCCCTGCCCGAGGCTGGATCGATGGTGATGCCGCCGTACACGCCCGTCATCGCCTGGAAGCCGGAGTGCGAGTGGTACCAATAGCTGCCGGTCTGGGTGACCTCGAAGCGATAGGTGAAGGTCTCGCCGGGGGCGATGCCAGAAAAGCTAATGCCCGGCACGCCATCCATCTGGAATGGCAGGATGATTCCGTGCCAATGGATCGAAGTGGGCTCGCGCAGGCGGTTCGTCACCCGAATGGTGACAGTGTCGCCTTCGCGCCAGCGCAGCGTGGGGCCGGGCAGCATGCCGTTGATGGTGGTTGCAACGCCCGGCTTGCCGGTGAAATTGACGGCCGATTCGGCGATCACCAGGTCAAACTCGGTACCGCGCAGGACAGGGGCGGTGCCGTATCCGGCACGTCGAGGTGCATCTGACTGCGCCCACGCGCTGCCTCCCAGTCCGGCCAATCCCGCCATTACGCCGCCTGCCGCCAGGCCTTGCACGAAACGGCGGCGTGGAAGGTTGGGCAGACCAATGCCAGACGGTCGATCGCGTCGCATGAAATTAGTCCTTGTTTTGCTGGAGTGGCCGCGTCGAAGAGCGGCATGCATAGAGTAACGAGGAGCAGGCTACCGCTCACTTACCCCAACATTACATTCTGGCAAGGTGCAGGTCACTTACGCAGCGTCTGGTTAGACTACCCCCAGGAAGAGCATAGCTTGTACACCTTGCTCGCAGCGCAAATATCGGGGAAGCTGCTGATGGTAGAGGACGAATCGAAGACAAGCGAGTACCTTCGCCAGGGGTTGACCGAGGCGAGCTTCGTCGTCGATCTGGCCGCCAATGGGCTCGACGGCCAGCACCTGGCAATGAATGAGTCCTACGAACTCATCATTCTCGACGTGATGCTACCGGGATGTCGATGGCTGGCGCATTCTACAGACCATCCGGGCCGCCCGGTCTTGTTCCTGACGGCCCGCGACAGTGTTGCCGACCGGGTCAAGGGCCTTGAACTTGGCGCCGACGACTACCTGGTCAAGCCGTTTGCATTTTCAGAGTTGCTGGCCCGGGTGCGAACATTGTTGCGTCGGGGTACCGTGCAACTCGCAATCGACCGCATCCAGGTGGGTGACTTGGTTCTGGACCTGGCACGGCGCCGGGCTTCGCGCGCTGGCCGCCCCTGACCGGCAAGGAATTCGCGTTACTGGAACTGCTGGCGCGCCGCCGTGGCGAGGTCTTGCCCCGGTCCTTGATTGCCTCCCAGGTCTGGGACATGAATTTCGACAGCGACAGCAATGTCATTGACGTCGCCATTCGCCGCCTGCGGGCGAGGATCGATGACGATTTCGAGCCGAAGCTCATCCAGACCGTCCGCGGCATGGGTTACGTACTGGAAACACCGGAGGGCCAGGAATGAGGCAGCGTCTGTCGCTGACGATGCGGTTGACGATTCTGTTCTCGCTGTCATCCGCGGTGGTGTTGCTGGGTCTCGGTGTATTGATCTGGCTCGCGATGGACCGCCATTTTGCCAATGAGGACTATGTGGTCTTGGGTGACAACGTTCGCCTGATACAGAAGATTGCCGGGGAACAACCTGTCGAAGGCCTTCCGGCCCGTTTAAGGGAAATGGGGGAGCACCATCCGGGATTCGTGGCGTATATCCAGACCGCTGAGGGTCACGCCGTGTATGCGACCGGTGGCTTTGATTTCGGTACGGCGTTCAAGGCGCTCGCCCGGCTCCGGCCAGACGAGAACACATTTTTCTGGGAGCAGAACGGCCAGGAGTACCGGGGGATGCGCGCACTGGCCAGCATTGCCGATGAGAAAGGGGGACCCTTGACCCTTGTGGTCGGCATGGACACGGAGATTCATGCCCATTTCATGCACGCCTTCCGCCAGTCCCTGGCGTTCTATATCGCTCTGGCCGCAGTCGCGAGCGGCCTGTTCGGGTGGTGGGCCGCACGGCGCGGCCTCGCGCCGTTGCGGATGATGGCCTCACGCGCGAGGGACGTCAATGCACACAGGCTGGATGCGCGCATGCCCGTGGAGTCCGTGCCGGTGGAAATGGCGGATCTCGCGGTAACTCTGAATGCCATGCTCGAGCGCCTGCAGGACGATTTTCGACGGCTCTCGGAGTTTTCGTCCGATCTCGCGCATGAGCTGCGCACGCCGATCACGAACCTGATGACCCAGACGCATGTCGTCCTGTCCCAGCCACGCGACGCAGCAAAATATCGTGACGTGCTTGCCTCCAATGCCGAGGAGCTACAGCGCCTTGGCCGCATGGTCTCCGACATGCTTTATCTCGCAAAAGTGGAGCACGGCATCACGCTGCCCAGCCAGGAAACCATTAATGTCACTGACGAGGTGCGAGCGCTGTTCGAATTCTATGACGCCCTTGCCGAAGACAAAGGTGTACATCTGCAACTTCATGGCCAGGCAAGGATTGTGGGCGACCGCTTGATGTTGCGCAGGGCACTTAGCAACCTGCTTTCGAACGCGCTGCGGTACACCCCCAAAGGCAAGGGGATTCTGGTCGAGGCCCGGGAGCAGCCCGGCATTGCAACCATCGTCGTGGAAAACGAGGGCGTGGAGATCAGCCCGGAACTGTTGCCGTCCATTTTTGACCGGTTTTTCCGCGCGGACAAGTCCAGGACCCGTGCAGAGTCCGACAGCGTGGGCCTGGGCCTGTCTATTACGCAGGCGATCATGGCCGCGCACGGCGGAAAGATTTCCGCCGAGTCGTCAGCAGGCAAGACCCGCTTCATTCTGACATTTCCGCGGCTGGCCAGGTGACCGGGGTTTTGCCGCAGGTTTCGCAAGCGCTGCGGTCGCTGGCGCCGCACATGCCTCCCGTGACAACTGCAATCTGCTTGGTCATGATTATCTCGCCTCCTCAGGATTTCCCATGGTCGCTCCTTCTCGATGACACCACGCCCACCACTTGCGCCAAGCGCAGTCGACTGGGGCCGGGGCGAGCGGTCCGAAAGACAAGGTACTCATTCAACAGCATCGCCCTGGCGACGCTGCAGCTGACATCGCACACTATCGCTTGGCGGCACGCGAAGCCTGGGCAGTTGCTTGCTGCGCCGCGTTCGATGCCGCGTTGGCGGCTATGTTCAGATTGCTCTCGGCGACCTCAACCGCGCGCGTGGCAGTTTGCTGCATCGTTTCGAACAGGCCGGTGGTGGCGGCCAGCGCCGATTTCCAGGCGGCCGTGGCGGCCTCCGAACCAGCGGGTGCGCTCTTCGTGGCGCCGTCGATGAACTCCTGCATCATGCGCTTGTTCTCTGCGTACTGGGCTTCGGCAACCTTCGCAAAGTCGGCCCGTGTCGCCTCGGCGATATCGAACAATTGACGTCCGTACGCCTGCGCTTTCTCGGCCATCGGCGGCAGCAGGCTGGCCTGCAGCTCCAACAACTCCCCTGGATCCTTGGCGGCGAATGTTTTTCGCGCATTGTCCTGGGCTTCCGCCAGCGTCGATTTCATCGTCTGCAAGTTCAGTTCCGCGACCTTCTGGAGACCGTCGAGGGTTTTGCTGGTGAGCCCGGCCAGGATGTCGAGGCCGGCGGCCTGCACCGCCGCAAACTGTTCGGGGGATGACATAGGCATGATGAAGCTCCTGAAAATGGACCCCTGGCGTCGTCGCGGCAGCGCTGCCGATGGGACGACAAGGTCGTTGGGACTCGATCAAAGTGGGCCGGCTACGGGCGAGACGAACTCATCCGGGATGCGCGTGCAACTGCTGCGCATACCTGGCGAGCCGACGCGTGCAGCCGACGGAACTACCAAAAGCAGGGAGGCGGTACGATGCGGGCGGGGCAGTGCCTTAGTGGCGCAGCCCGACAGCTTTCAGAATGGCGTGCCCAAGCTGTGTGAGGCGGGGGCATGCCTGGCCGGAAGGACGTTCTTCTAGCGCCACGAACTCGTGCTCCAGCAGCGTGTCGAGATCCGCGGGGTCCAACTCCAGCGGATCCTGAGTACCCTTGACCAGGATGAGCGTGGCGATTTCGTGATGACTCAGCATGGGTGTCTCCTCCGTTTTTTTATATGTTTGCTGGGTATGTGGAACGACAACCGCTGCGCCGGCGTCGTAGCCCACGCGGCGGCTACTGCGACCTCGGGGGCAAGGTCTCAGTACCGAGGTCACAGCATAGAGCGATTGCCCATACCATGCCTTGGAAAGGCCCATCGTACGGGCGCCGCATCGGCATTCTCAATATATGCCATGTAACAATTTGTGTAATGACTTTCTCAACGCACCTCGCTGCCAAGCATGCCCCTCTCGCGAGAAAACGCCGAGCGGGGATTCGCCAGGCGTTGTTTATATTTCTGCTTGAACATTTGGGGGAGCCCGTCGCCGCCATGCGGCCCGGCGCTGCGTCACGTCGCAAGCCAAGGTCATGGAAGCACAGGACATGGCGGGCCCTTCTTTCTTGAGGATTCGTGCAATGCCGACGGGGACTGTCAAGTGGTTCAACAAGGAAAAGGGCCTTGGCTTCATCCGGCCGGATGATGGCGGCGGGGATTTGTTCGCTCACTTCTCGCAGATTCGTGCAGAGGGCGTGAATTCGCTGCAGGAGCACCAGAAGGTGAGCTTCGCCCCAAGGGCAAGCAGGCCGCCAACATCCGGCTAATGTAACGCGCTTGAAGCCCCGCCGCGCGACGTTGCCGGCTTTCCGCGCTGGCTGTCGTGACAATCAGGCAGGTGCAGATCACAGCGATTGTTTCACTTCTGAAACCTGGAGCGCGCCAGCCGTAGAGAGGCACGCTCCCATCCTATCGGTCCGCAGTGAGGGGCAGGGCGGCAGGCGCGGCTACGGCAGCAGATCAAAGCGTCGCGCTGGCGAAGGCGGCCCAAGCCAACTCAGCGCCCCTAATCCACAGCACGTACAGCAAGCCCAGCACAAGCAGGCACGCGCCGAGCAACAGGTAGTAGCGTACGCTATGGAGCGGTTGCTCGGCGTTAGTGGGGTAGTGGAAGAAAACTCACCAATAGCGTCGAGCCCTCGTGCATCGCTACTGCGGGTCCAATGCCCAGGCCAAGGATCGTCGCAGGCACGAGGAAGGCAACGACGCCAGACTAATAAATACATTCTGGAGAATAATCGCGCGGGTGTGCCGGCTCAGCGCGAGCGCGAAGGGCAGATGCCGCAGGTCGTCAGCCATGAGTGCAACATCCGCCGTTTCCAGTGCCACGTCGGATCCGGCCGCCCCCATTATGCCAACCGTGGCGTTTGCCATGGCTGGAGCGTCCTTCACGCCGTCGCCTACCATGGCCACCGCCTCGCGACGAAGCTTCTTGATCGCCTCAACCTTGTCCTCAGGCATCAGGTCGCCCCAGGCTTCGTCGAGCCCAACGTCCTTGGCAATGGCGTCAGCAACCTTCTGGTTGTCGCTTGATCATACGCGTGACGCCAAGGGCATGCGGCCGTTTGAGCGCGCCGCGCGCGGCTGCGCGTGGTGTATCCATGAGGCCGATGGCCCCGAGATCCTTTTGGCCGCGCCGGACGAGCAGCCGTGCGGTGACGCCGCGTCCCGTCAGGCACCGGAGATCGACAGCCTCGGGAAGGCTGCCCTCACCCAGCCGCTCGCGCCCGTCGCGCGCAATCGCCGCGGCAAGCGGATGATCGCTTAGCGATTTCTACGGCAACCGCTACCCTGAGCAGTTCGTCCTCGGTGCACCTTCAGCCGGCACTATGTCGGTGATGTGCGGACGGCCCTCCGTCAGCGCTCCTGTCTTGTCAAACGCGATCGCATTCAGTGAGCCCAGATTTCCAGCGGTGCCCCACCTTTGACCAGCACAGCGCCGCGCGCCGCGCGCTACGCCCGAAAGCACGGTGCTCGGAGTGGCGATGGCCAAGGCGCAGGGGCTGGCTGCGACCTGCCATGGCTCGGTAGAAACTTTCACTGAATGGCTCGTCAATCACCAGCCCGGCGAACAGCAGCAGTACGGCAAGGCTCAGCACCATCGGCACGAATTTGCGCTCAAACCTCTCGGTGAAGCGCTGCGTAGGTGATTGCTGAGTCTGTGCCTCGCTGACCATTTGACAACCTTCGCTAGCGCGGTCTCGCCGGACAGGCGTGTCACCTCTACCTCGAGGGCGCCGGCGCCGTTGATAGTTCCGGCGAAGACGCGTGATTCGGTGCCGACCGCACCAGGCTTGGCCCGCGCGGCCGCCACGTCCGAAACGGGACGCTTGTCGACCGGGATGCCTTCTCGGTGACTGGGGGCTGGTTGATTGCCGAAGTGCCCATCACGAGGAATCCGTCGGCCGGCGTTCGTTGGGACGGACATTGACCACATCGCCGTTCCCGCTGGCCACCATGATCGACATTGGGGTGGCAAGCCCCAGCGCGCAGGGACAGGCAATGATCAGCACCGCCACCATATTGACCAAGCCAAAGACCCAGCCCAGGCGAAGAGGTGAGCAAGGCGATGGCCGCGACCACCACCACGAACACGCCGGCCACCCGGTCTGCCATTCGCGGCGCCTTGGAGAACGCTGCGCCTGGACCACCATCTGCACGATCTGCGACAGCACCGTCTGGGCGCCAACCCTTTCCGAGCGCATCACCACGCTGACCGAGGTGTTGATGGTGGCGCCGATCATATGATCGCCGACGCGCTTGGAAACGGGCAAAGGCTCACCGGTGATCTTCGATTCATCGTTGGCGCTTGCTCCTTCGGTCAGGACGCCATCGGTGGGTACTTTCTCGCCCGGGCGAATCCGCAGCAGATACTGATGGGCGCAGAGGTGGGCGAAGTGGGACGATCTCCCTCGGCCTCCTGACCCAGTGGAATCAACGGCATTCATCAGCGCCACTCATTACAAAGATGTAATGTTTACGCAATAGCGTAGCAAGAGCTCGGACGGCATGCTAGCTGCATATGCTTTAGTCTTCAAGAGGTGGCGCCGATTCACGGGGACCGAAATGAAATTGGTCTGGGTAGTCGCGTTGGCGGCGTTGGGGTCTGTTGCGTGCGTGCCATTTGTGCAGCCGCAGGAGGGCCCGCGTGCGCGGGTTCGAATATCCGCTGAAGGGTTGGCGTCCGATGCAACGTATGCCGGTGTCGATATCGGTTATGAGCCCAGTTGTAGAACGCTATCACGCTTCCAGCTGGTTCCCGTTTCTGAGGGGGCTTCGGCCAACGTCGATCGGCTTGCCGGATCTTCTGCATCAGCTTCTGCGTTCGCACTTGGCATCGACGGCTCGACAAGCATGGTGCCGAAGGCCTTTGCTAGGGAGGTGTGGGTTGAAGCGGGACGGAAAGTAAGAATCAGCGTCTACGCATCCCATCTGCCATGGCAACTCTACCGTACCGTCGTTTTCGTTCCATCCGACGGTGAGGACTACGAGCTCCGCTTGACCAGACGCACGCTAAAACTCACCCGCCACAACCACGAGGACGTCAGCGCGGCGACCACACCTATCCCAACAGCGCGTTCACGTTGCCAGCCCACAATGGCTGAGACGCCCCAACCTCGAGCCCGACCCTTTCCGAAGAACTGATCGTTTAGCCGAGCCCCACTCGTGCCATATGCCGGCTGAGGTTAGGAAGGGCTTCGACATAGCCCTAAGTTGTTTTATCTTCTTTGGGCCGCGCTTATGCGTTTTCACCCGCTGGGGATCGACGCGCCGGCCCAGCCGCGCGGCTCGGGCTCAACTTGGCCCACGTGATCAGTGGAGCCGGCAGCGCGATCAGCATTCCTTCATAGTTGCTGCGAGTGTTTTGCGCCAAGGTCGAAACATCAAATGCCGCCGGCCCGGAGGCTGCGAATCTCGCTGTGCAGGACGGACGCCAGCCGCTGGAACGAGACCAACAATGCCAGACGGCGGCGAGAACTTGTTCGTGCATTTCTCGGAAGTTCGTGCGGATGGCTTCAAGAGGGTCGGCCGCTATTCGCGAATATCTGAAGCTTCAGATATAGCAGAGGGTTTTTTGATTAGCGGTCGCGGCCGCAGGCGTGTGAGCAGGACCCGGCGAGGTCAGCCCGCGACCGGTCATCAAAAAACCCTCTGCTTTATGCTCTGCAGAGCATAAGACTGTATAGCGGTCACCCCTCTATCTGGGGTCTCTTTGATTTTGGTCGGGGCGATGGTCGGAAAATATTCCCACAAATCAACACCTTACTGTCTACCCTTGTAACTTCTCAATAATGCGGGGCAAACGGCGTCACGCCGCTCAGGTGGAGAGAGCGATACGCTGTTCGAGGAGGTGGGGAAGGAGGGGAATGTAATTGGTGTGTGAGATGCGGTCGGCCAGGTAGTCCCAGAATGAGATTCCCAGCTTTCGACAGGTCTTCTTCAAGCTCGAGAAGGTGTCACGGCATTGACGACCGAGTTCGCTGCGCGTGCCGCCACTGATCTTCTGCTTTTTCACGTGGTCGCGAATGTCCCGTTCACTGCCGTTGGTATGCAGTGGGACCTCGGGGCGTTCGAGCACCAGGAGCAGTTCGGACTTGTTTTTGTGAAGGCGTCTGAGCAAACGGTCCAGCGTCGCGTAACGGGTCTTCTGGATGAAGACTGCGTCAAAGCGCTGTTGCAGTTCGGCTTTGCGCTGGATCGTCGGATTCTGCTTGTATTCCTTCAGATCCGCATAGAGCGACCAGATGTCGCTGCGCACCCGGGCAATATCCTCTCGATGTAGGCCATTGAGCGGCAGCAGCTTGTGGACGAGACGCTCGGCGTGGACCCAGCATAAGCCGTGAATCAACACATTGAACTGTCCCGCATCATCGCTGATGATGGCCAGATCCTGCGCTACGCCACGTCGCCTCAGGCTGCCCAGTAACGCCCCTTCGGTGGCGATGTTCCGGTGGCGGGTAACGTCCATGCCCAGGCTGTCCAGGTGAGACAGCCACGCACTCTGGTTGGCAAAGCTCGCGCACTCATGCTGACGCATCCCTTCCACGAACGCCTGTGGAAGCTCATGCTTTTTCATGTAGGAGAGGGCCTCGTCGTTGACCTGGTAGCCATGTCCCGCTGCGAGCAGTTCGAGGAAATTGATGCGGCTCTTCGTGCTTGTGCTTTTGAACCAGGCGAAGTGCTCGTTACCGATGTGGGTGACGTAGCCGTTGCGGCCCTGATGCCGCGTGCCGGTGTCGTCGACCGTCACATACGCCGAGAGCGCCAGCCCCGTCGACAGCAGACCGTCCTTTTCCTCGTGGAATCGCTCCTTGCCCTCCTGAAGCAGCGCATTCATCTGCCCGGACGAGATCTCGATACCCCATTCCCGCAACTGCTCGCACAGCAGCGGCTGCGTCACGTGGCAGTGGTGATATTGGTACAGCACGTAACTGACCAGTGTCGCGCCAAAGTGGCTGCCGGCAACGGCTTTGGGCAGTTGCCCGGTCAGCGTGTGACCGTCCGGAGTCTGCCAGCGTGCGAGCCGGTAGCGCGTATTGTGGGTCCCGATCACGAGGTCTTGCACCACGAAATCCCGGTAGCCCTTGAACCGCGAGCCAGATGGGATCGACTCGGCCGGCTGCATGACTTGCTCGCAATCGATCTTCAGCTGCCCCGTCTTGCTCCTGGCGGGCGAACCGCGTCGTCCGGCTGGTTTGCCCTGCTGCTGCCGATTGGACTCGCTGGTTTTGCCGGCCTCCTCATGCATGCGGCTTGGCTTGAACGTCGGGCGCTTCTTCTCTCCCTTGAGCACCGCGACCTCGTCTTTCATGTGCCCCGCGTTCTCCACCAGACGATGGATGAGCGCCACTAGATCTTCACCCCAGGCCAGCACCTTCAGCACCGCCGGCGTGCGTTCGGCCTCGGCAATGTACGGCGCAACAAGCTTCTTCTTCACGGCCGCAGTCAGGCTACGCGCGCTTTGCAGCTCTTCTCAGCTCGGCGAGTTCCTGTTCCAGTTGCTCCTTCTCCTGCTGCAAGCCATTGGCCATGTCGACCAATCCCTCAACCCATGCCAACACCTCAAGTTCTTTTGGCGTCAATCCGTCTCGCGCGATGTCCGGCAGCGTGAATTTTTG
Source organism: Cupriavidus sp. Agwp_2 (assembly GCF_040784895.1). Classification (NCBI taxonomy): domain Bacteria; kingdom Pseudomonadati; phylum Pseudomonadota; class Betaproteobacteria; order Burkholderiales; family Burkholderiaceae; genus Cupriavidus; species Cupriavidus sp. Agwp_2. The sequence goes on along the minus strand of NZ_CP088085.1, from coordinate 731,876 downwards.
ACAAGTGGTCATGACCGGGCAGCGTGGATGGCGACGGCGAAAGTTAACATCTCCACCCAGCGTTTACAAGTGGAACTCGTTGCGGCTTACGGCAAGGTCGCGCCGATATTTCCACCCCGACATTCCAGTCACCGGCCACGCCTCACCACCTGGCCTTGCCCCGGCTTATTGAGAAGTTACCTACCCTTTTCCTGCCGCGGCGATTTACTTTTAGCGCACTTTCTTGATACGTGCGTTGCGTCCTCGTCGCATTGCCGCTAGTCTTGGCGGCCGTCTCAAGCTTGGGAGTAAGCGCGATGGATCATTGGCAACTGGCGTATCTCGGCGTGCGGCAGATTCCGCGCGAACTCAGCGAGTTCGAGCTTGCCACGTTCTTCACCTTCTCCGCCAAGGAGCGGGCCCTGATCGATGCGCGGCGTAGCCACCTGTACCGCCTTGCCTGCGCCGTTCATATCGGCTTTGTCCGCATGACGGGCCGCACGCTCGATGCCTACAAGCAGGTGCCCAAATTTCTCTGGGCCTTTGTCGGCGCGCAACTTGGCATCACCCCGCCGGATAGAGCGGGTAAGAGAGCAGCGTCACCGCTGCTCCCTCCCCAAAGAACCGCACGAGCGACTTTCACCGCATACGGCTCAGGCACGGCCAAAGTATCACTGTCGATACCGGTCTTGCCGGACTGCGCAAGCCCTTCGCAAACGTCATATCGTTGATTCATCCCATTGCTGAGACGAGGGCGCTGAGCTGCAACAAGGCAGCCGAACCTCAAATACTGGCCTGCGACAGCCACACCTCGCGGAAGTCTGCGCCCTTTCGGGCCAGGGCAAAGTTTGAACGTAAGCGCCCGGTGAACCCATCTTGAAGGGAGGCAAGCGAGCAAGGAGCATCGTGTCCATCTAAATTCTTGGTGGACACGTGAACACTATCGAAGAGAGCGCACCGGCGCGACGCCGACGTCGGCACAGCGCCGAGTTCAAGGCCAAAGCCGTCCAGGACTGCATGCATCGGGGTGTTTCGATTGCGGCAGTAGCGCTACACCATCGCGTGAATGCGAATCTGCTTCGGCGCTGGGTCGCTGAACACCAAGCGTTGGTTAGCGCGGGCGAAGCCCGCGCATTGATGACCGTACCCCAAACCGAGTTCATCCCGCTGCAGATCGGCGATCCCACGCCGACGCCGGCGATACCGGATATACAGATCGAAGTGCGACGCGGAGCAGCGACGATCAACATTCGTTGGCCGGGATCGGCCGCAGCGGAGTGTGGCGAATGGCTTCAGGGGTGGTTGCGTTGATCCGCGTCGAGGCAATCTGGCTAGCCACCGAGCCGCTGGACATGCGAGCGGGAACAGATACGGTCTTGGCTCGGGTGGTGAAGGCATTTGGAGCCGCCCGGCCGCATCATGCTTATCTCTTCACGAACAAGCGTGCCACGCGTATCAAGGTGCTGGTGTACGACGGCATTGGCATCTGGTTGGCGGCGCGGCGGCTCAATAAGGGTCGCTTCGTCTGGACCGACGGTATGACAGCTATCGCGACGCCGCTGTGTCGAGAGCAACTGGATGCGCTGGTGCTGGGCCTGCCTTGGCAACGCTTGGGCCGCGATGAGGCGATCACCGTGCTTTAGTCGTGGCTTGGCACAGGGGCCGAGCGTCCATTGGGGGCTGTGCCAATGGTTGGAGTGACCGGGAACTGGCAAGATTCGGAACATGAATCCCGCCGAGAACCTGGACGACCTGAGCCCACAGCAACTGCGCGAGTTGGCTGCGACGCTGCGGGCGCAGATCCAGGAGCAGGACGCCGTCATTGCGCGGCACGCGCAAGAGCTGCGCTACCGGCAAACCAAGATCGATCAGCTCACTCACGAGCTAGCCATCCACAAGCGTTGGAAGTTCGGCAAACGCAGCGAGCAACTGACATCGGCCCAGGCAAGCTTGCTGGAGGAAGCCCTCGATGCAGACCTTGAGGCAATCGAAGCCGAGTTGGAAGCGCTGATGCCGCCGTCCAAGTCGGAGCCCAGGGACAAGCCGAAACGCCAGGCGCTTCCTCCCCAATTGCCTCGCACCGAGATCCATCACGAGCCAGAGTCCGAGACCTGCACGTGCGGCTGCGCGCTCAAGCGCATTGGCGAAGACGTCAGTGAGAAGCTGGACTACACCCCTGGCGTATTCACGGTCGAACGTCATATCCGGGGCAAGTGGGTATGCGGTCAATGTGAGACTCTCACTCAGGCACCGGTTCCTCCCCACGTCATCGACAAGGGCATCCCCACCGCCGGGCTGCTGGCGCATACGCTGGTGTCCAAGTTCGGCGACCATCTTCCTCTGTATCGGCAAGAACGCATCTACGCGCGGGCCGGCCTGGCGATCCCGCAATCGACGCTGGGTGCGTGGGTCGGTATCTGCGGTGTGCGACTGCAACCGCTGGTGGATGCCCTGCAGGCGGAGGTATTGACCCAGAGCGTACTGCACGCCGACGAGACACCAGTGCAGATGCTCTCGCCAGGCGACGGCAAGACGCATCGCGCCTACCTGTGGGCCTACGCACCGAGCCAGCTCTCATCGTTGCGTGCAGTGATCTATCAGTTTCCCCCTAGCCGCAGCGGCGAACATGCCCGCGCATTCTTGCAGGACTGGCAGGGCAAGCTGGTATGCGACGACTTCTCTGGCTACAAGGCCAGCTTCGGCGGCGGCATCGTCGAGATTGGGTGCATGGCCCACGCGCGTCGTAAGTACTTTGAGCTGCACGACAAGCACAAGAGCGAGTTGGCTGGCCAGGCGCTACGCTTCATTGCCGGGCTCTACGAGATCGAGCGAGAAGTGCGGGACGCAGAGCCAGCACTACGCCTGGAAGCGCGACAGCAGCGGGCCAGACCAATCCTGGATGCGCTGCATCTCTGGCTTGATGAACAAAGGCGGCGGGTGCCGGACGGATCGGCCATCGCGCGAGCTATCGACTACAGCCTCAAACGCTGGGCGGCACTCGTGCGCTACGTTGAGGATCCAGCCGTGCCCATCGATAACAACCATATCGAAGGGCAAATACGGCCTATCGCTCTTGGAAGATCGAACTGGCTGTTCGCGGGTTCGCTGCGCGCTGGCCAGCGCGCGGCCGCAGTCATGAGTCTGATCCAGTCGGCGAAGCTCAATGGGCATGATCCCTACGCCTACCTGAAAGACGTGCTCACACGACTGCCGACCCAGAAGACCGCCGACATCGCGGAGCTCCTGCCACATCGCTGGACCGCTTCCGTTCTCTCTGCATAACTCTGTCAAGACGGGTTCGCCGGGCGCTTACGTTTGAACCCCTATGCACGCCATTACAGCATGCCATTCGCTTTCTCCGCGTTCTCTTACCCGCTTCCCCAAAAGCTTCCCTCGCGGGTCGCCTGCCGCCGACTCGACACGCTGAATCAGTGGCGAGGAATCGGGCTTACCACGTTCCCGTTCCTGCCGACCCGATGTTTTGGGCCTGTCCGGTTAGCGCCTGTCTCTCCCCCGGTAGCGCCGATGACGACGTGTCCATTTGACCCAGATGAACAACCGGCTACATACCTTTTGGTCTGGGCCTAGCAGCCGCTTTGGCCCATTCTTGGTTACGGGGTTTATCAACAGTTCACATCTGTTGCGCATGCGGAACTTGCCTGGCACCCACACCGCCTTGCGGCTAGCAGTGTCGACCATCCCATCACCGGAATGATCCGTCGGTCGATAGGCACGTTGTCTCCAGAGCTTCATACCCTCCCGTTACCAGGAACGCATGTCCAGATAGGCAACTGCTGGTCGTACAGCAGGTCACGACACCGCACAGGCAACTCCAGGGCGGCGCGTGACAAGGCAGAAACGAACTTTACCGCCCACTACATACCGCTTAACGCGCGGTTGACGGCGACACGTGTCGCACGGGTCATGCCAAGATACGGACTTGCGCTGCAGCGCATGATCACGAATAGCGGCCAACCCTCTGTTCGCGCTCCTGACAGTCTGGGATTTATTAACGTGGTGCGCGACTATGCGCTGCGCGGCCTGCTGCACCCGCGTGCCGCACCGAGGGCGGCTACTGGCTCTGCTTGACATCCTGGGAAAAGGTCTGCGCAGCGAGCTTCAGCCACTCGAACATCGTCAGGCATGGGAACAGCGGCGCCCGGATCGCCAGCGCCGCGGTCTGGATCAGTTCGCCCGCTGGTGCTCATGGAAGTCTCCTTGACAACTCCGATAAGCCGATTGGCGGGCTCTTAGGCGGACCCACTGCGATCCTGACCGACCACCAGTCGTGTTTCGCCCTGGTATTCATACGGCGGAATCTCCAGGTTGAGCGGCGCGGGCACGGCGCGGAACACGCGTCCGGCCAGATCGAACTTGGAACCATGGCAGGGGCAAAAAAAGCCCCCAGGCCAGTCATCGCCCAAATCCGCCGCGCCAGCGTCCGGGCGATAGGTCGGGACGCAGCCCAGATGGGTACAGAGGCCGATCGCCACAAAGAAGTCCGGGCGCAGCGAGCGAGTCGCATTGCGCGCGTAGGCGGGCTGCTGCGCCTCCTTGGACAACGGATCGGCCAACAGGCGATCGTGCCTGCCCAGGCGATCCAACATGTCGCTGGTCCGGTGCAAGATCCAAACTGGCTTGCCACGCCAGGCAATGGTGACCAGGGACCCTAGTGTCGCCGTGTCGAGGTTCACCTCGACGGGTGCGCCCCGCGATCGCGCGGCCTCGCTTGGCGCCATGCTCGCCACGAAGGGCACCATGGTGCCTACCAGTCCGACTCCACCCAGGGTGCCGGTGGCCTGCAGCAGTAGCCTGCGCTGGCGTGCGTTCTGTGAAACCGCCATTGGATTGTTCATCGCAATTCACTCCAATCAAGGTTTCATGTGGCCAGCAACGTGACTGGCTGCCAACGGCTCAGTCGCCGCCTATGCCGAGTAGCTGGGCTCATTGGCCGGGCCCGGCAGGAACATGGGCACCTTTGCTCGATACGCCTCGTAGGCCGCCCCGAAGCGGTGTGCCATGTCTCTCCTTGGCGGCAAGCCGCGTCGGCTTTCGCCGACGCCGTGGCGTCGTTGATGCCGTCGCCGGCCATCGCGACCACGCGGCCTTCCCCTTGCAGTTGCTCGACGAGCGCCAGCTTGTCGGCCGGCTTGACCTCGCCGTGGAACTCGTCGATGCCGAGGCCGCTGGCCACCGCCCTGGCCGTGACAACGCAATCACCCGTCGCCATCACCACGCGCCCTCCGGTCTGCTTGAGCGTCGCCAGCGCTTCGGGCGTACTGGCCTTGACGGGGTCGGAAACGGCAAGCACCCCGGCCCCACCGCCAGATACGTAACCGTCCGCTGATGGCCGTGTAGACGCGTACGGCGAATGTATCCAGAGTAGTCCCCATCAGAATTTGGTGGGGACTACTTTGGAGAGGCGAAATCACCCGATTGAACTCAAACGTAGGCTGGCAGAAGCTGCATACGTGCCAGGCGTCTCCGTTTCGAAGCTAGCGCTGGAACACGGTCTGAACGTGAATATGGTCTTCCGCTGGCGTCGCATGTATCGAGCGGGCCATTTCGGTGCCCCTGAGGTTGCGAACGACCCGTTGCTGTTGCCCGTCGTGGTTGAGGCACCGGCAGTCGAAGAATCGGTCGCGGTGCCTCTCAAAGGGAACCCGTGCGATCAGCCGGAAGTATCGCCCGCAGGGGTCATACGGTTGCAAAGTGGCTAAGGGACAGGTGAGCATTGCCGGGTCGATGCGGAAGTCCTGCATACGGCGGTGCAGTGCCTGAGCCAATGATGGGGCCGCCGGCGAACACCCGCATCTGGGTTGCCGCTAAATTTACGGATAAGCGCTGTGGCTTCGATGGCCTGGCGGCCAAGGTGCAGACGGTACTTCAGAAGGACCCCTTCTCAGGCCATGTGTTCATCTTCAGAGGCAAACGTGGTGATCTCCTCACTGCGCTTGCATCGAAGATAACATCCCCAACCGTGCTTATTGCTGCCTCTAGGCGAGATGCACTCGAAATACGAACAGAAGAACTTGCCGTCGCCGTCTGCGCACGCCTGTCGGTTGGGGAGGTCAGGATTGCTGATAGCGGACTTCGTCACTTTGTTCAAGTAAGCACACTAGGAGTCGCTCGCACTTGGGAAAGTCACCGCCGGCGTTCAAGCTAATATGGATCTCCGCGCAACGCGAATCGCGGCAAACACCTTGACACCTGCCTTCCTTCCGCGTCGTCCAGATTGTGCAACGGTAGCGTTACCTCCGGCCTCACCTCATTCGAGAAGACTTCGCCGGGGGCTTACCATTTTTTCAGGCGGCTACGATAAGACGCTTACCGTCAAACCAGCGTAACGCTTAATTCTATGGCATCGGGATGAGCAGAAATTTTGGCGAGCGTGTCGTTCTAGGATTGGCCCTTCTGTCTGCTGCAGCGGCGGCCCTGCCGATTGTTCTCTATGTTGCACAGCGCGCAAGTGGCGTATTGCCATCGCAGAACGAATGGTTCGCACAGGGAGGAAACCACGGGCCCTGGCGGTCAACCGCAGAGGCCTGACCATCATTTGCCCCCAGATGTTGCTCGCCGCACTCAGCGTAGTTGTGGCAACAGTTCAGGCCGTGTGGTGCCACTCGTCACGGGCATGATATTGGTTTTGGCGCAGGCGATGGCCGTATTCACCCAGCTATTTTTTATGTGGACAGGAGACTAGGGGTTGTTTGAAGGAGTTCAACTGGCGCGATCGCTGCCTCTGGCGCCGTCACGTTCAAGCTAGTTTCACCGGGGGCTTACCCATATCGTTGGGTTCCCGTCGGCACAGCCATGTAACTTCGTCGAGACGGGTTCCCGTACTTATGATTAATGAGGCAGTCATGAAACGCGCAAGCTACGGCCGTGGCCGCGGATTTACCGCGTGGCGGGGGATTCTTGAATCAGCACTAGCTCATGCATACGTTGGCGACTGGCCTGCTCGCCTCTGGGGATTCTTACCCAGCGAGCGTGAGGTCACGACTACGCGCCTCACTCTCACCCTTCCTCCCGGAGATGGAAGGGCGTGCCGCATTGCCTTCATCTCGGATCTTCATATAGGTCCGACCACGCCTATACCCTTGTTGGAGCGGACATTTGACATCATCCGGCACGAGCGACCCGATGTGCTCTTGCTGGGCGGGGATTACGTCTTTCTGGAGGCGTACCCGCATCGCCTCGCGACGCTGAGCCGTCTCGTGGGGTCGATACCGTGCGATGCCAAGCTGGCCGTGCTGGGCAACCACGATTTATGGACATGGGATCATGCGATAACGGCTGCGCTATCGAAGGCTGGAGCGACGGTACTGGTGAATGACGTCGTAGAGCTTCCGCCCCCTTGGTCAGACGTGGTTGTTCTTGGCCTGGACGACCCATGGACAGGCAATTGCGATCCTTGCGCCGCGGCGGCGAAAATTGGCAAAGAGGCTTTTCGACTCGTGCTTTGCCACAGCCCAGACGGATTGAGCAGCTTAACGGGAATCCACTTTGACCTGTTTCTCGCTGGCCACACCCATGGGGGGCAGATAGCAATGCCTTCTGGCCCGATTGTCTTACCCAACGGCCCGATGTGCAGGCTGTACCCGAGCGGTCTGAGTCGTTTCGAATCCCGTCTGGTTTATACCTCGCGTGGTATTGGTACCGTCGACCTCCCGCTACGTACCTTTGCTCCACCCGACCTGCTGATGCTCGAGCTCGAGCGGCCGTCAGCACAGCCGATGGCCGTCGCGAAAATCTCAAGCGTCGAATAGCCTGAGTGCCTGATCTCGACCGAAATCAGTTGTGATCGCCTTATACCGGTCAAGAGGGGTTCGCCGTATGCTTACCTCGATTCCAGCCGTCCCAGTCGTAGAGAACAAGCGTCCAATTCATCGAATCAGCACCCTCGCGTACCACCATCCGGCGAGAGCTCGCAATATGCGTGCGTTGGGTTCCTTTGGCCGCGACCGCGCCGACGCTGGACTGCCGCGGGGGAGGGTTGCGGGTATCTTGGCGGCCGCCCGCCGAGACTGATGCTGTGTAAGCGATTGACCTCTCCCGCCCCGTGCACACAACTGCACTTAGCTCCCCAAACGAGCGATCGGCCAGAAAGCCCCATCGGTCTGTGTTGCACTTAGAGGGCCTAACAAAATGACCTCCTGAGGTGACGCCAGCAGATGATGCAACAGGCGATTTTCAGGAAGGCTTCATGGATGGTGGCGAGGCGCTCGAAGCGCACGCGCAATCTCTTGAAGTTGTGCAGCCAAGCAATTGTTCGTTCTACAACCCAACGGGTTTTGCCAAGACTACTGCCATGCGGTTCACCGCGACGGGAGATCTCGGTGGCGAAGCGGCTTGCGATATTTGTCGTGATCGTACCCGCGATCACCCTGGACGATGCAGGGCTTGGACAATGGACGGCCGCGTTTGCCGCGGATAGGCGGAATCGCCTCGACCAGCGGCAGCAGTTGGGTGACGTCGTTGCGATTGGCGCCGGTCAGTATCAGCGCCAGCGGTATGCCTTGGGCCTCCGTCAGGAGGTGATGCTTTGAACCGGGTCGCGCGCGATCGGTGGGGTTGGGTCCTGTTTTTGACCCGACCCCACAGCACGAATGGAAGAGGAATCGACGATGACACGTGACCAATCGATGCGGTCGGCCGCACGCAGCTTGGCCAACAGCACCTCGTGCAGGCGATCCCAAACACCGGCCTTCTGCCAGGCGTGCAGTCGTCGCCAGCAACTCATCCCGGAGCCGCAGCCCATTTCCTTGGGCAGCATCTCCCAAGGAATGCCGGACTGCAGGACGAAAAGAATGCCGGTGAGCACGGCCCGATCGTCCAGCGGCTTGCGCCCGGGATAGCGGGCGCGCCGAGCTTTCGGTGGCGGCAGTAGTGGCTGGATGAGTGCCCACAGTTCGTCGTCGAGTATTAGTTTGGCCATGTCCTTTGCGCTGACGAAACAACGCAAAGGTTAACAAAGATCACTTGAAGTTAACAGCCCTGTAGATTCATTTTGTTTGGGCTTCTAAGTGGGTATGCGGGCAATGCGAGACCCTCACGCAGGCACCGGTTCCTCCTCACGTCATCGACAAGGGCATCCCCACCGCCGGCCTGCTGGCGCATACGCTGGTGTCCAAGTTCGGTGACCATCTTCCTCTCTATCGGCAAGAACGTATCTACGCGCGCGCTGGCTTGGCGATCCCGCAATCGACGCTGGGCGCCTGGGTCGGCATCTGCGGTGTGCACTTGCAACCGCTGGTGGACGCGCTGCAGCAGGAGGTACTGACCCAGAGCGTGCTGCACGCCGACGAGACACCGGTGCAGATGCTCTCGCCAGGCAATGGCAAGACGCATCGTGCCTATCTGTGGGCCTACGCGCCGAGCCAGTTCTCGTCGTTGCGTGCAGTGGTCTATCAGTTTGCTCCGAGCCGCAGCGGGGAACATGCCCGGGCGTTCCTGCAGGACTGGAAAGGCAAGCTGGTGTGCGATGACTTCTCGGGCTACAAGGCCAGCTTCGGCAGCGGCATCATCGAGATCGGATGCATGGCACACGCACGTCGCAAGTACTTTGAGCTGCACGACAAGCACAAGAGCGAGTTGGCTGGCCAGGCGCTGCGCTTCATTGCCGGGCTATACGAGATCGAGCGAGAGGTGCGGAATGCAGAGCCAGCACTGCGCCTGGAAATGTGGCAGCACCGGGCCGGGCCAATCCTGGACGCACTGCATCTCTGGCTTGATGAGCAAAGACGGCGAGTGCCCGACGGTTCGGCCATCGCGCGTGCCATCGACTACAGCCTCAAACGCTGGGCCGCACTTGTGCGCTACGTCGACGATCCGGCGGTGCCCATCGATAACAACCACATCGAAGGGCAAATCCGTCCTGTCGCTCTCGGGAGATCGCACCAGGCTCATCACGACCGCGGCGCGCTGACCGGCTAGTTCGCTGCCTGCGAACAACCACGAGCGCCTTCCCAGGGCCCAGGGTCGGATCAGGTTCTCCAGACTGTTGTTGTCCACGCTTATCTCCCCATCGAGGAGGTGGCGCGTCAGCGTCGGCCAGTTCTTTAGACTGTAGTCGAGTGCCTTGGCTGTGATGCCGCCATCGGGCACGCGTGACCGCTCCAGTTGCAGCCAGGCATGGAGTTGTTCCCACAGAGGCTTGGCGTCGCTGTGCCTTCTGGCCAGACGTTGCTCGCTGCTCAGGGTGGTGAGCTCCCGCTCAAGACGGTAGATCTGCGCAATGCGACGCAGTGCCTCTGGCGCGACCGTGCTGCCGCCCTGGTTTCGTAGCAGTTCGTCGTACCGACGCCGGGCATGAGCCAGACATCCCGCGGCTATGCGACCGGGGTAGGCTTGCAACACGCTGTCATAGGCAGCGTACTCATCCCGCACCAAGGTACCTTGCCAACATCGCTCGTTGCCGTCTTCGCTGGTACCTCCCAGGAAGGCAATCGGATACTGCGCGCCTCGACCAATACAGAAGTCGTAGATCACGCCCTGTTGTGGGTCGAACGTGCCGCGCGAATAGGCCCAGACGTAGGCTCGCTTGGTCTTGCCGGCTCCCAGGTCGAGCATCGCCACCGGCGTCTCGTCGGCGTGCAGAACCCTTGCTGCAAGTACGAAGCGCTTGTGCGCTTCATAGAGCGGCTCCAGTGCCGCACCAGCACGCCCGGACCAGGCAGCCAGTGTGGAGCGCGGCGTGTGTACGCCCGAGCGGGCATTGATCGTCTCCTGCCGGTAGTACGGCAGGTGGTCGACGAAGCGGCTGATCAGCGTGTGCGCGACCAAGCCGGCTGCTGGGAGACCACCGTCGATGATTTGGGGTTCAACAGGCTCTTGCACCAGGCGTTGGCAGCATCGACAGGCCCACTTGCCATAGATGTGGCGGTGCACGAAGAACTCCGCCGGCACGATATCCAGCTTCTCGCTGACGTCCTCACCCACGCGTACCATGGTCCGTCCACAGCCCGGTGTTGGGCAGTGGGTGTCCTCGGGTTCGTGGTGATGCTCGACTCGGCGCAGATGGGCCGGCAGTGGCTGACGACGGGGCTTGCGCTTGGACTCGGTGTTGTCTTTAACAGAGGGCTCGCCCTTGGCCTGCTGCAACTGCGCTTGCAGACTGGCCTCATCCTCGGTCAGAGTCTCCTCGAACAGGCGGCGCTGCTCGGCGCTCATAGCCTCGGTCTTGGCCTCGAACTTCCAAGCCTTGAGTCGCGCCAGCTCGAAGGTGATCTTCTCGATCTTGACGTCCTTGAGCTTGATCTCGCATTCCTGCTGCTGGATGTGTGCGAGCATCTGCTGCGCCAGTGCCAGGACGTCCTCGGGCGCGAGGTCCTGAATGCCTTGGTCTTGTAGTTGGCGCAGGTTCAGCATGGAACCATCGTGACAGCCACCGGGCATTACCACCATCCGGATTTATGCTGTCAACCCGCCGTGATCATCGTCATATCCGCATAATGGCGCGGAGGTCCTCGAGGCGCTGCCAAGGCAGGCCGAGTACCAGGGCGTCGAACTGCGCCTGCGTCAGTTGTGCGCCGATGGCGCCGACCTGTACGGCAGGCCAGACGAAGCGTCCTTGGTTGAGGCGGCGCGCTGCGCACCATACACCAAAGCCGTCATGTACCAATAGCTTGATGCGGGTGTCCGTCTTGACAGGGCTATGCAGTGATGGCGGAAGCGGCCCAGCGATGGGGCAGGAGTTCCGCGATGTCGGCGGTCTTCTTGGTTGGCAGTCGCGTGAGCAGTAAGCGACCAGTTCTTCCATCTTGAATCGATTGAAGCGATGAAGCATCGTCCCCACGAAGGAGGATCGTGGATAAAGTGTCGACAGTTGAGCGGGCGCGCCGGCGGGAGTACAGCGCCGAATTCAAGGCGATGGTCCTGGAGCAGGTTCGCCAGGCAGGAGCTTCGGTGGCGGGGGTTGCGCTCAGCCACGGGCTGAACCCGAACATGGTGCACCGATGGATGCGCGAGGAACGGCAGAGGCAGATGCTGGCTGCGCTGAGCGAGGGCCATGCGTTTGTTCCGCTGCAGGTGGAGGCCTTGCCCGCAGTCACAGGTGAGATGCTACCGTGTAACACGCCGGCGGCGGCAACGCCCGAGATCATCCGCATGGAGATCCAGCGCCCAGGCGGCACGCTGGTTGTGCATTGGCCTCTGTCAGCGGCACAGCAATGTGCCCAACTGCTTCGGGACTGGCTGCGATGATCCGCATTGACGCGCTGTGGTTGGCCGTCGAGCCCATCGACATGCGTGCTGGAAGCGAGCGGCTGCTGGCGCGCGTGGTGCAGGTCTTCGGCGCAGCCCAGTCTCATCACGCCTACCTGTTTGCGAACGCCCCCCGTACATCCGGACTCTTGATGCGAGCATGGGCATGCTCGCTGTCCCTGATGGGATTTGCTGGTCGGCGCCTCGATCGCTTACACGCACTCTTAGTGCCTCGCCCGGCGCGGGCTGTGCCGACCACGGTCTTACCTGTCTTGCCATCACTTCGTGATTGCCTGAGCAACCTGCGGTGTGATCCTCTCTCAATGAAGTTTGCTTGGACTGGCCGACTTGACTACGCGGCTGCGACGGCAGGCGTGTAGTCGGGTCGGAACTGGCGGTCGTGGACAAGCAAAGCCCAGACGATTCTGGCCGTCTTGTTGGCCAATGCGACTGCCGCGATCTTTGCGTTTCGACGCGTGGTCAGTTTGACCAGCCAACTGTCAGGGTCGTTCCTCTGCGTCGCTCGGTAGATTACCGACCGCGCCCCGTGAATGAGCAACGTTCGAAGGTACGCATCGCCTCTCTTACTCATGCCAAGCAACTTTGCCTTGCCGCCGCTGGAATGCTGTCGTGGCACAAGCCCCAACCACGCCGCAAGCTGCCTCCCGTTGTCGAAGTTCTTTGCATCGCCGACCGAAGCAGCCAGCGCGCTCGCTGTGATCGGACCGATCCCCGGCACCTGTTCGAGTCGGCGGCTGATTTCGTCGTCACGATGCCAGGCTTTGATCTGGGCCTCGATCTCGTCGACCTGTCTGTCTAGCAACTTGAGGTGCTCGAGCAGTCGGTCGATAAGCTGCCGGAATGCGCCAGGCAAATCGTTAGTCGCGTCTTCGATCAAATCCGGCACCCGGAGGGCGATGTAGGCAATGCCTTGTGGCACAACAAGACCATACTCAGCCAGTAGGCCACGGATCTGGTTGGCCTGAGCGGTGCGAGCCTTTATGAAGCCCTGGCGCACGCGGTGCAGTGAGAGCACTGTCTGCTGTTCGACGTTCTTTATCGGCACAAACCGCATCGTTGGCCGCGTCACAGCCTCGCAAATGGCTTGCGCATCGGCCGCGTCATTCTTGTTGCTTTTCACATAAGGCTTCACGAACTGCGGCGCCATTAGACGCACCGTATGCCCGAGCGCCTGCAGCTTGCGCGCCCAGTGGTGTGCGCTGCCGCAGGCCTCCATCCCGATCAGGCAGCTCGGGAGGTTGGCGAAGAACGCTGCGACTTGGTCACGCCGCAATTGCTTGCGCAGCACCGTCTTGCCTCGCTCGTTCGCCCCGTGGACCTGAAACACGTTCTTGGCCAGGTCGATCCCAATTGTCGTAATCTGCATGGTGGACGCCCCTTCCGGTTTGAGTGGTTGATGACACTTCCACTCTGGCACATTGATGCCGTAGTCGGGTGGGGGCGTCCATCCCATTGCTTACGCTTTACCGTGCCGATGTCGACACCAAATACAAGCACATCGACCGGCTGTTCTCGGACACCGTGGACTGGGACCTGATCGCCTTCCACTGGCAGGACCTGATGCAGGTAGCGCTATCGATCCAGGCCGGAACTATCTCCTCGCCGCTCCTGCTGCGCCGGTTCGGATCGGAAAGCCGCCGCAATCGCCTGTTTCTGGCTGCGCAGGAACTCGGCAAGGTCGTGCGCACGGCGTTCCTGCTCGAATGGATTGGCAGCCGCGAACTACGCCAAGAGATCACCGCCACCACCAACAAGATCGAGTCCTACAATGGCTTTGGTTCTCATTCGGCGGTGACGTGCTGGCTGAAATCGATCCCGACGAACAGCAGAAGCGCCTACGCTACAACGACCTGATCGCCTCGGCCGTGATTCTGCAGTACACGGCGGACATGATGCAGGCCCTGCGCGCGATGGCGAAGGAAGGGATCAAGGTCGACGTGGCCGACATTGGCTTCCTGAGTCCCTATCTCACCAGCAACATCAAGCGCTTCGGCGACTATAAACTCAACCTGGAGCGGGTGCCCGAAGCCTGGATTCGCGACAGCCTCTTCGCCGCTCCCGCCCATTCCGTCCGCAAGCCTCGCCATGCCTGACACCGATACCCCTTACGGCAGGGTCGACGCCGAGGCGTTGCAAGCGCTTCGGGACACGTTCGACACAACCACCATCCTGCGCGTGGTGGACCACCTCGATGCGATCCGCGCGCGTTGCTGTGAGCCAGCCGGGCTGCGCGACGATCTGCTGCGCTTGCACGGCATGGCACATACTCTGATCAACGGCGCCGCGTTGTCGTATCCAACCACTGGCCCGACCCTCGTGGACCAGGCCGAGGCCATCATAGAGGAGTTGGACGACTGGATCTTGCTCCTCAAGCGCGCCGTGCAAGCGCTGCGCCCGCTGGAGCCGCTTCGCCCCCGCGACGAAGTCTGAATCGGCCAAGTCGATTGCCCGTCGAGACGGCGCATGTGAGGCCGGCTGCGACGAAGCCGCAGAACAGAAGCCGGAAGGAGCTGGGGCAGCGTAGCCGCGTCCACTACGCCCTTTGGCATACTTTTCCCGCTTGCAGCGATGCGATCAGCGGGCAGGATACGTTGCCCTGTCGGGCATGGCAGGCGCACACCAGCTCGGACAGCACGGCCTCCATGCGTCTCAGGTCGGCAAGCTTTGCGCGCACGTCGTTGAGCTTATGCTCGGCCAGGCTACCGGCCTCCTCGCAATGGGTGCCATCCTCCAGCCGGAGCAGTTCGGCGATCTCGTCCAGGGTAAAGCCTAGCCGTTGGGTCGCTTTCACGAACCGCACGGCGTCACATCCGCTTCGCCATAGCGGCGGATGCTGCCGTAAGGCTTGCCCGGCTCCGGCAGCAGCCCCTTGCGCTGGTAGAACCGAATGGTTTCCACATTGACCTCGGCGGCCTTGGCGAAGGCGCCGATCGTCAAACTCTCCAAATTGCGATCCATCCCGCTTGACTCCGTACAAAAGTACGGAAGTAAGCTTACGTTATCCCTTTCCGATTCGAAAGGTCAAGCGCATGTCGAAACCGCAACACGGGCGCAGTGCATCAATGAGGCGACAGCCATTAGCGGGCGCCGGCTTGCGGTGGCATAGCAGCGTTACAAGGGTTCACATTTGTATAGAAGCACGAACACACGCTTCAATGCCGAAGTCGTATGCTGCCTTCCTCAACCGACCCGCAAGGAGATAAACATGAAAAATCTTGCGGTCCTGGTTGGTATTATCCTACTTATCGCATTCAGCTACGCCAATGCGCAGACGCACACTTACGAGCGCGGGTCGCTGGAGCGGCTGACGCCGGTCTTGATGACCGCGCTGGTTGCTACGTTCGCGCTGGCTAATATCGGCCGAAGCGCTCGGCAAGGAAATCCTGCATACGGTGGCGCTGGGGATTTTGGGGGCTGGTCAGTTCAACCATCCTGGATTCCGTGCTGACGCCACTCGCGTTCTGGCTGTTCGGACGCCGCCCGCTGGAGCGGATCCCCAGCAGGGCGACGTGTAAGTTCATGGGCTTTGGCAGCGACGCCCCCAAGTCGCTGCATCAATGGAGTATTCGATGAAAAAGCAGATTTCAGCTATGTTGATTGCCGCAAGCCTTGGCCTGTCCAGCGTGGCGATTGCCCATGGCGCCAAGCCGGCGCAGTATGGCGGCATCGTGCAGACCGCCAGCGACCTGCAATTCGAGTTGGTCAACAAGGACGGTAACGTCACGATTTACGTTGATGACCATGACAAGAAGCGGCCAGCGGCCGGTGCCAGCGGCAAGCTGATGGTACTGACCGGCGCCGAGAAGACGGAATCGGCGTTGGTCCCGGGGGCTGAAAACGCGCTCGTAGCGGCCGACAAGCTGCAGATCAAGGCCGGCTCCAAGCTGGTCGCGACGATCAAATTTGCCGACGGCAAGACCGTGACGGCACGTTTTGTAGCGAAGTAAAGCCGATTGCGCCGGGCCCGTAAGTCGTGTCGCGGGTCGGGCGCCCATCCTCGAATAAAAGGCCCCATTTGGCTAGGGAACAACCACGCTTGGGGTGACCGACAGAATGACGCAGGATTTCCATCAGGCGCTGGGACAGCGACGTAGCGGTTCACGCCCCTCCTGGCTCGACTCATTTTTTCCCGTTGGCCGTCGGCCTACCGCATACGCCGTCATATCAGCAGGGAGATCTCTCCTGCGCTGCCCAGTCGCCTTACAGCGATGTCATGCCATTGCAATCGGGCGGCAATGAACGAAAAATATAGTAACTGGACGCGTTTGGTATCGATCCGAGAATCTTCAATGACGCGGAGCCGCAAATGAGCCATGTCGGGGTAGTGGTATTGTCTGCGTTGAGCACTGCGGCCTGCGTACCTTTCGTGCAGCCTGCTGATAGCCCGCGTGCCCGCGCGCGCATAGCGGTAGAAGGCTTGGCACCCGACGCGAGGTTCGCGGGCGTCGATATCGGTCGTGAGCCCAGCTGTAGAACGCTATCACGTTTCAAACTGATTCCCGTTGCCCTCGGCGCTTCAGCAACACCGGGCCCGACTACCGAATCCGCCAAGCCTGCTGCATTCGCGCTTGACATGGATGGCCAGAGAACGATGGAGCCAAAATCCTTTGCCCGGGAAGTCTGGATTGAAGCAGGATACAACGTTCGCATCAGCGTCTATGCCTCCCATCTTCCGAGGAGCCTCTACCGTACCGTCGTTTTTTTGCCAGTCAATGGTGAGGACTACGAAATCCGAATGACAAAGCGCGCGCTGGAGGTCGCCCGTCATGACCACCAATGCGCCGGTTGTGCGACAGTGCCGGTCCCGACCTCGCGTTCCCGTTGCCAGCCGGCACAATCGGCGGCATAGCGTCCTTCCTTAATCCCCGCGATGGAAATCCGCTGAGGGGGGCCGTCCTCCAACCGGGGCAGCTCACACTGCACCCGCCGAACTGGCCAGTCAGCAGCTCGCGGGTATGAGGCAAATGTCCTGCATCGGAATCAATGCTGGGATCGTAGGGCCTTTGAAAAACGCTGCTGCGGCAGTCAGCGCGTCGAGGAGCCGAAGTGTTGATCTGAAAACTTGACACATGCTCCCTCGACCCACCCGGCACCATGCTTTTTGGCATGCCAGACTTTGAGAAGCCGGAGGAACCGGTGTATAAAAAACATTTCTTTCCCGCTCCGCCTTCCCTTGCTTCGATCCCCACCCTATGGACCATAACCACGTTTCATCGGATGTCGCCTCAACAATTGCTGTAATGACCATAGGCCTGATCTTGCTGTATGGGGGATTTGCAGCCTTTCTCCGGTGGCGGCACGGTAAGGCGAAAGCGAAGAAAAAGTCACCAAAGAGCATGCAGCGCCCGAAGCGGCGAAATTGAGCTCATTTGTGCCTCATCCGCTATGTGTAGGCTTGTGATGACAGCATTGTAATGGCAGCGACACTTTCCTGTCTGGACGCTCGGGTACACTTGCGCCTGTCGATCACGCGTTTCGTGTGGCGTCACGCTGAGCAAACTGGATGACCTGGTTTTAATCCTTCGAGGCCGCTAGAGACAGGTACGCTATACTTCGCCGATGCGACGGGTTTTTCTCATTCTTCTTGCGCTTGTCTTGCCTTTCCAGCTTGCCTGGGCAGGCGCGGCCACATATTGCCAGCATGAAGAACCGGCGCCGGCCAGTTGGCACTTTGGTCACCATGAGCATCACCATAAGGCTGAGCCGAAGGCTGACAAGGAAAAGCTGAGCCTTGTCGATTCCGATTGCGGCATTTGTCTTCTTGCATCTGCGCCGTTAGCGAAGGCGGATGCACCGCGCATGCAAACCGTCCAGCGAGTCGAGCTGGTAGCGGCCCCGTCCGCACCGGATTTCGACTCCCTTTGCGCCAGGGCGCCTGATCGCCCTCAATGGCACCGTCTCGCATAGCCGGCGAGACGACGCTTAACAACCTGCAATCGTCTCGCCGAATTCTCCTGGTTCTCCCTTGGTGCAATTCGATGCGAAGACTTTTTCTGCCGCTCGGGCTGGCGGCCGTTTTTCTCAGCCCATTTTCCGTTGCCGCACAATCCCAGCCAGCGGCTTTCACGTCGGCCTATGCTTCGCGTGAAACCGCTGGTCCGTTGACCTTGGACGCGGCACTGTCTCTCGCGGCCGCTAGCAACTTCACTCTGTCCGCCGCGGCCAAGGAGGTGGATGCGAATGAGGGGGCCATCATGCAGGCCCGAACGATCCCCAACCCACAAATCGCTGCAACTGTCGAGGACACGCGGAAGGCCACCCGCAATACGACCGGCCAGATCAATATTCCGGTCGAGCTCGGTGGCAAGCGGTCCGCGCGGATCACGGCGGCGGAGCGTGGGAGGGATGTCGCCCAGGCAGAGTTGAGCAGCGTTCGGGCGGACCTTCGGGCTACGGTTATTGCATCCTTCTTTGGGGTTTTGGTGGCTCAAGAAAGGGTCCAGCTGGCAAGCGGCTCCGTGGATATCGCAGCTAAGGGAGCCCAAGCGGCAGCCCGGCGTGTTGCCGCTGGCAAGATTTCGCCAGTAGAGGAAACAAAGGCGCGGGTCGAACAAGCGAATGCCGAGCTGGAGCTTGCAGAGGCCACTTCGGAGTTGCAATCAGCACGCCAGGCGCTTACGGCCTTATGGGGCAACGCCGCGCCGCAGTTTTCGGAGGCGCAGGGGGACTTCGACACATTGCCCGCCCGGCCGGCACCAGATGTGCTGCGTGCGGAACTTGAAAACTCTCCCCTCATATTGGCGAGCCGCCTTGCGCTTGATCGTCGCCATGCGCAAGTTGGCGTTGAGCGCAGCCGCCAGTATCCGGACATCACAGTCAGCGTCGGGGCCAAGCGCGACAACGAAGCCGGTCGCAACATGGCGGTGCTGGGCGTTGCAATCCCGCTGCCGCTGTTCGATCGGAACCAGGGCAATCTTTATGAGGCCATTCGCCGCGCCGACAAGGCGCAAGATGAATACCTGGCAACCCAGGTTCGGCTCACGAACGAGGTGCAACTGGCTTCGAACCAGCTCTCGGTCTCCCGCGCATCAGCCCAGACGCTGAAGAACACCGTCTTGCCGGCGGCCGAGCAGGCATACGACGCCGCAACGAAAGGTTTTGAAGCTGGCAAGTTCAATTTCCTGGATGTGCTCGACGCCCAGCGTACGTTGTTCCAGGCGCGCATCCGGTATCTGGGTGTCCTGGCGAGAACCTATCAGTCGGCGACCACTATTGACCGCATCCTTGGACGCTAACTACGGATTACTGAACAATGGCTATCACGAAGAAGCAGCGGGCCGCCATCGCGGCGATCGTTATCGCAGGGATCCTGGGGACCGGGACGGTGCTGCTCACAGGCAGGACATCGGGAAACGAAGAAGGCGAACACGGCCACGCCGAGCACGCCGAGGCGAAGGGGCATGACGACGGGGAGCACCATGGCCACGCGGCGATGGAAGGACATGCCGACGACAAGGGCCATGCCGATGAGGAGCACCACGAGGCGGCAAAGAAGGGTCCGCACGGGGGCAACCTGTTTGTCCACGACAAGGATGCGGTCGAACTGGCAATGGCCGAAGAGGGCGGCGAAGCACGCCTCAGGCTATGGATTACGACGGACGGCAAGCCTGTCGCCACTGGTGCATCAGTTGTCGGCGAGATTAAGCGTGCAACCGGTGAAATTCAGCCGTTGAAGTTTAAACAGGTGGGCGATTACCTGCAGAGCGAAGCCAGCATCGCTGAACCACATGTTTTCGATGCCACGGTGCGAGTCACAGTCCCCGCGGGAAAAACGCCGATCATTGCTACGCTCGCCAAGGAAGAAGGCAAGCTCGAGCTGAGCGCGGAGCAACTCAAGCAGGCTTCGATTGGCATTCAGGTCGCTGGCCCAGCCAAGGTACAGACTGGGCTGCAGTTTCCCGGCGAAATCCGCTTCAATGAAGACCGCACCGCGCACGTCGTGCCACGTCTGTCTGGGGTCGTCGAAAGCGTCCAAGCGAACATTGGTCAGCAAGTCAAAAGAGGCCAGTTGCTTGCCATCATTGCGAGCACCAGCTTGTCCGAGCAGCGCAGTGAGCTTCTCGCCGCACAGAAGCGGCTGGATCTCGCGCGAACCACGTTTGAGCGGGAGAAGAAGCTCTGGGAAGAGAAGATTTCCGCGGAACAGGACTATCTGCAGGCACGCACCGCTCTGCAGGAAGCGCAGATAGCCGTGCAAAACGCCCAGCAGAAGCTGACAGCCATTGGAGCGAGTGCCGCCGCGAAGGGATTGAACCAGTTCGAGCTTCGGGCCCCGTTCGACGGCATCATTGTTGAGAAACACCTGACATTGGGCGAGGCAGTCAAGGAAGACGCCAGCATTTTCACCATCTCGGACTTGTCTTCCGTGTGGGCCGAGTTTGTGGTTTCCGCTAAAGACCTAGGTAACGTGCGAGTGGGGGAGAGGGTTGCCATCAGTTCGACTTCCTTTGAGGGCAAGGCGGAAGGCACGGTGTCCTATGTCGGATCGCTGTTGGGCGAGCAGACGCGCACGGCCAAGGCGCGGGTGACGCTGGTGAACCCGAATATGGCCTGGCGCCCGGGTCTCTTTGTGACGGTGAATGTGCTTGGTGCCGAGGTCGAGGTGCCGGTCACGGTTGCGTCCGAGGCTGTGCAGGAAGTCAACGGCCAGAGTGTTGTCTTCCTCGCCGTACCGGGCGGCTTCGTTATCCAGCCTGTGAAGACGGGCCGAACCAATGGCAAGGTCGTTGAAGTACGGGAAGGCCTGAAAGCAGGTGCCCGCTACGCTGCGTCCAACAGTTTCGTGCTGAAAGCGGAACTCGGCAAGGCCAGCGCCCAGCATACCCACTGATACGGGAGACAAGCATGTTCGAACGTATCATCCGCTTTGCCATCGAGCAGCGCTGGGTGGTCTTGCTCGCGGTACTCGGGATCGCGGCATTGGGCGCCTACAACTATACGCGGCTGCCTATCGATGCTGTGCCGGACATCACCAACGTCCAGGTTCAGATCAATACTACGGCGCCTGGCTATTCACCCCTTGAGACAGAGCAGCGCATTACCTATCCGATCGAGACGGTAATGGCGGGGCTGCCTGGCCTCGAACAGACACGATCGTTGTCCAGGTATGGCCTGTCGCAGGTGACGGTCATCTTCAAGGATGGCACCGATATCTACTTTGCCCGCCAGCTTGTCAACCAGCGCATCCAGGAGGCAAGAGAAAGGCTTCCAGAGGGCATTACGCCGACGATGGGGCCGATATCGACGGGCCTGGGAGAAATCTATCTCTGGACGGTAGAAACAGAGCCTGGCGCCAGGAAGCCCGATGGTGCGTTGTATACGCCGACCGACCTCCGCGAGATTCAGGACTGGGTAGTCAAGCCGCAATTGCGGACCGTCCCCGGCGTGACCGAGATCAATTCGATTGGTGGTTTTGCCAAGGAATACCTTGTTGCTCCTAGCCTGGAGCGATTGGCGTCATATGGCCTTACCCTGACCGACGTAGTCTCCGCGTTGGACAAGAACAACGATAACGTGGGGGCAGGCTACATCGAACGACGCGGCGAACAATACCTCGTTCGGGCTCCCGGGCAAGTCAAGTCTGTCGACGATATCCGGGATGTCATTGTCGGCACTGCACAGGGCCAGCCGATTCGCGTGCGCGACATCGCCGACGTTGAGATTGGCCGGGAGCTTCGCACCGGCGCAGCCACGGAGAATGGCAAGGAGGTCGTGCTGGGCACGGTCTTTATGCTGATCGGAGAGAACAGCCGCGCCGTCTCGCAGGCCGTCGACAAGAAGATGGAGGAGGTGAACCGGACGTTGCCCGAAGGCGTCAAGGTCGTGACGGTGTACGACCGAACCGTGCTGGTGGACAAGGCTATTGCCACGGTAAAGAAGAACCTCCTGGAAGGCGCCATTCTCGTCATCGCGATCCTGTTCCTGTTCCTGGGCAATATCCGCGCGGCGATTATTACCGCGCTGGTGATTCCGCTGTCCATGTTATTCACCTTCACCGGAATGGTGAACTACAAGATCAGCGCGAACCTGATGAGCCTGGGCGCGCTTGACTTCGGCATCATCATCGATGGTGCCGTCGTGATCGTTGAAAACTGCGTGCGTCGGCTTGCTCAGGCGCAGGCACACCACGGGCGCCCGCTCACGCGTACCGAGAAGTTTCATGAGGTGTTTGCCGCCGCCCGCGAGGCGCGCAGGCCACTGCTGTTTGGCCAGCTCATCATCATGATTGTCTATCTACCCATCTTTGCGCTGACCGGCGTGGAAGGGAAGATGTTCCATCCGATGGCTTTCACTGTGGTGCTTGCCTTGCTGGGTGCCATGGTGCTGTCGGTAACGTTCGTCCCGGCGGCGGTGGCGCTCTTTATCGGTAACAAGGTTGCCGAGAAAGAGAATCGCTTGATGGAATGGGCCAGGCATCGCTATGAACCTCTGCTGGACAAATCGCTGGCTAACACACCAGTGGTCCTGACCTTTGCCTGCGTTGCGATTGTTGTTTGTCTTGCCCTGGCATCGCGGCTTGGCAGCGAGTTTGTTCCGAATCTCAATGAAGGCGATCTCGCTATCCAGGCCCTTCGGATTCCTGGGACCAGCCTTTCGCAGTCCGTTGAGATGCAACAACAGCTCGAATCGCGGCTGAAGGCGAAGTTTCCAGAGATCGAGCGCATCTTCGCGCGCACCGGGACGGCGGAGATCGCCTCCGACCCGATGCCACCGAACATCTCAGATGGGTACATCATGCTGAAGCCACAGGCAGAATGGCCTAAGCCGACCAAGTCGCGAGACGAACTGCGGGCGGCAATCCAGGCCGAGGCGGCCAAAGTCCCGGGTAGTAACTATGACTTCTCGCAGCCGATCCAGCTTCGCTTTAACGAGTTGATTTCAGGGGTTCGATCGGATGTCGCTGTCAAGATCTTCGGTGACGACAACACGGTATTGAATGAGACGGCAAATAAGGTTGCGGCTGTTCTTCAGGGTCTGCAAGGTGCCACCGAGGTGAAGGTGGAGCAAACGACCGGACTACCCATGCTGACCGTGAGCATTGATCGGCAAAAGGCGGCGCGCTATGGCCTCAATATGAGCGATGTCCAGGATGCCGTTGCCATTGCCATCGGGGGAAAGGCGTCCGGCACCTTTTTCCAAGGCGACCGGCGCTTTGACATTCTGGTCCGGCTTCCAGACGCGGTTCGGGGGGATCTTGAGACTATGCGTCGGCTACCGGTTCCATTGGCAAAGAATGGTGGCGGAGACGCACGAACCACCTATATCCCGCTGAGCGAAGTGGCCACGCTGGAGCTGGCGCCCGGGCCCAACCAGGTGTCGCGTGAAAATGGCAAGCGCCGGATCGTGGTAAGCGCCAACGTTCGCGGGCGGGATATCGGTTCATTTGTCCCCGAGGCGGAGGCCGCCATACAAAGGCAGGTGAAGATACCGACAGGGTATTGGATTACGTGGGGAGGAACATTCGAACAGTTGCAGTCCGCTACGGCACGTCTGCAGATTGTGGTGCCTGTCGCGCTGCTGATGGTGTTTGTACTGCTATTTGCGATGTTCAATAACGTAAAGGATGGGCTGATCGTTTTCACCGGCATCCCGTTTGCCCTGACCGGCGGGATTCTGGCGCTCTGGCTGCGTGGCATTCCTCTCTCGATCTCGGCGGCCGTGGGGTTCATCGCGTTGTCTGGCGTCGCTGTCCTGAACGGTTTAGTGATGTTGTCGTTTATCCGTACGCTCCGTGAGGAGGGCCGGTCTCTAGACGACGCCATCCGCTTGGGCGCGTTGACGCGGCTCAGGCCGGTCCTCATGACAGCGCTCGTCGCGTCATTGGGCTTCGTTCCGATGGCGATCGCCACCGGCACCGGCGCAGAGGTGCAGAGACCGCTCGCGACGGTGGTCATCGGCGGCATTCTATCCTCGACCGCTCTGACTCTCCTGGTCCTGCCGGTGCTGTACAGGCTCGCACATCGACGGGACGAAGAGGAGGAGGAGGTTGAGGTGCCGGTGATTCAACCCGCTTGAACTGCGGCAAGGCGGATGCCAGCCGATGCTGGCATCCGCCCCCACAAGGAGACGGCAATGGGCACAGGACACGATCACAGCCATGCAACCGGAAATGAGCGCGCATTGAAGTTTGCGCTTGCGTTGACTTCGACGTTTCTTCTTGTGGAGTTGGTCGGTGGCATTCTGACCAAGAGCCTGGCGCTCATTTCCGACGCAGCGCACATGTTCACCGACACGGCGGCGCTCGCAATCGCGCTTGCAGCCATCCAGATAGCGAAGCGCCCCGCAGATAAGGCTCGCACGTTTGGCTACTACCGCTTCGAGATTCTTGCGGCTGCCTTCAATGCGTTACTGTTATTCGCGGTGGCGCTATATATCCTGTACGAGGCGTACCTGCGACTGAAGTCACCGCCCGAGATAGAGTCTACAGGGATGCTGGTGATCGCCACCGTCGGCCTGGTGGTGAATCTCATTAGCATGCGAATTCTTTCTGGAGGGAAAGACCAAAGCTTGAATGTCAAGGGCGCCTATCTGGAGGTTTGGAGCGACCTTCTGGGCTCGTTCGGAGTCATTGTCGGCGCCATTGTTATCCGCCTGACCGGCTGGTCGTGGGTCGACTCCGCGGTGGCAGTGCTGATTGGACTATGGGTCCTGCCCAGAACCTGGGTTTTGATGAAATCCAGCCTCAATATTCTGCTGGAAGGCGTTCCTGAAGACATAAAAATTGACATCGTGGAAGCTGCATTGCGCGCCGTCGATGGCGTAACGAGCATTCACGATCTGCATGTTTGGGCGCTCACCAGTGGAAAGATCAGTCTGACGGTACACATCGTCAACGACGCGCGAGTGGACCCCGAGGGCGAGATACTGCCTCGCATTCGCGAGCTGCTGGCGAAACAGTTTGGTATTACGCATATCACCGTACAAGCAGAACTGACGCCTTGTTGGCAGGCGGATCCGGCTGCGCACTTTGCGTCGGCCGAGCAATACGCTAGTCAGTTTAGCCTTGCGGGAGAGCGAAAACAGGCGAGGCACGACCATGAGGAAGGTGAGCAGTGAAGGTTCTGGTCATTGAGGACGAGGCGCGAACCGCCGAGTACCTGCAGAAGGGGTTGACTGAGTCGGGCTTCGTCGTGGACGTGGCAAAGACAGGCACCGATGGCTTGCATTTTGCCGAAGAGATGCAATACGACGTGATCCTGTTGGATGTGATGCTGCCCGGCACTGACGGCTGGAGCGTACTCAAATCCATTCGGAAGCGGGGCAATACACCGGTGCTGTTCTTGACGGCCAGGGATGAAGTCTCTGACCGGGTGAAGGGATTCGATCTGGGGGCCGATGATTATTTGGTCAAGCCATTCGCATTCGCTGAACTACTGGCCAGGATCCGGCGTTGTCTGCGCCAAAGCATAGGGCGGGATGCTGAACATCTGGCGATAGCCGACCTGGATATTGATGTGCTGGGCCGACGTGTATTCCGTGGCGGTGTGAGGGTGGAACTGACCGCGCAGGAATTTGCCTTGCTCCATTTGCTTGCAAGACGTTGCGGTGAAGTATTGTCGCGCCCGTCGATCGCTTCTCATGTATGGGATGTGAACTTTGATACGGATACCAACGTAGTCGATGTCGCGATTCGCCGCTTGCGAGCCAAGATCGATGATCCGTTCGAAACCAAGCTGATTTACACGGTGCGTGGCATGGGATATGTGCTCGACCCGCAGCGAGGGCAATAGCCATGCCACGGTCCCTCCCTGGCAGGCTGGCGCTGCTCTTTGCCATTTTGGTAACGGTGGCGTTGACTAGCGTGGGAGCCTATTCCTATTACTCCCTCCAGGCCCAGCTTGAGTCGCGCGACGAGGAGATCATTCGTGGCAAGTTGGCACAAGTCGATCACCTCATGCGCGAAGTAGACGTGGCCAATGGCATCCCGGATTCGACACATCGCTTGGATGATCTGGTCCGCGGATATGATGGTCTGGCAATACGTATCCGAACTGGGACCGGGCAACTGTTGTACCGAACCAGCGATGCCTTCCCGCAGAACTTCGACCTAGACGCCAGCCGCGTTGCGTTAGGCATTGATACACCGCTTCTGACAGGCCGTCGGACCACGGTGCTGGGTAGCCATGGCACCGGTGCGATTGTGACGATAGCTCAAAGTGGAACCGAGCGGGCGCAAGTCATCAGGAGTTTCAAGTACCGTCTCCTGATAGGTACGACCGTGTCGGTCATCCTGACAGCAATGCTTGGCGCGATCATTACCCGCAGGGAACTGCTTCCGGCGCAGCAGTTGGTGCAGCAAGTCCATCGTATCAACGTGGAGCAGCTCAGCTACCGAGTTGACGCGCCAACGCGGCCGGCTGAGGTCAGACAAATTGCGAACGCGTTCAATGAGATGCTGCAGCGTCTGGAGTCCGGCTACGAACGGCTCTATCGGTTCTCTGCCGATCTTGCCCACGATATGCGCACGCCGATGAATAACCTGATCGGCCATGCGGAGGTAGTGCTGTCGAAAGAGCGTAACGCCGCCGAGTATGCTGCAGTACTAGAGGAGAGCTTGCTTGAGTACCAGCGACTGTCGCGCATGATCGATTCCATGTTGTTCCTGGCTCGTGCTGAAGGGGCCAATGTCCGACTTGAAATGACCGTCATCGATCTGGAAGAGGTGCTGTCTAAGGTCGCGGACTATTTCTCTATCCTTGCCGAGGAGCGGGGCATCACGATCTCCGTGACCGCGAAGGGGCATGTGCTGGCCGATCCCATGCTGTTTCGCCGTGCCGTCAATAACGTGCTGGACAACGCCATCCGACACGCCGACGCCGGATCAACGGTTGCGATACGAAGTGCGACGGTTGGAGCAGAAGTCATTGTCCAGGTCTCGAATCGCGGAGAGCCAATCCCGGAAGAGGACCTCGAACATATCTTTGAGCGATTCTATCGAGGTGACCGCGCGCGCTCGAATGGCTATCGATCGACTGGGCTGGGGCTGGCTATTGTGCGCTCCATTGTGGAGTTACACGGCGGTGCGGTACAAGCTGTGAACATTGAGGGCCGTGTCACTCGCTTCGAACTGCGATTCCGTGGCGCCGGTCTGTGATAACGACCCGACAGCACAGAGGGCATTATCGGTGGAACTTTTGTGCTGGCCGCAACAATGTGTTCTTCTTCCCATCGGAAGTTGCCTCCCTTCCTTTTGCGGACTAATGTTCACTGCATGCGGTAAGGATGGCGGATGCATCCGCGGTTGATCTGTATAGGACAAGGGAGCTAAAGCGGCCGGGCACTCGTGGGGTTCTCAGGCGGCGCAAGCTGGCGGTGCCTGCGGTTTTTTCGGATTAACAGGCGACTTCGACGGAACATGGCATCGAACCCTCGTTGGTTGCGCGCGTGCCCGAGCCGCCTGGCTGGGGCGCTAATGCTATTGGCGTTCGTTGGTGACATCTATGCCGCCGAATCTCTTTTGACCCTGGACCAGGCCTGGCAGATCGCCGAAGAGGCCAATCCGGCGCTTAACGCTGCGCAAGCAAACCTTGCTGCGGCCGAGGGGCAACTGACCGACACCCGCAGCCTTCTGTGGAACAACCCTCACGTGAACGCCGAAGGGTTGCGGCGCATGGTGCCCCAGCCGGGCGCCAGCGATGGTGTGCAGCGCGAATGGCGGGCACAGATCAGTCAGACACTTGAGGTCGCTGGCCAGCAAGGGTACCGCCGGACAGCGGCGGAGCAGGAACTGGCGGCGCTCCAGGAGAGCCTAGAAGAAACCCGCCGGCAAGTTCGGGCCGACGTCGAGCGAGGATTTGTCCGGGTGCTAAGTCTCCAGGCCCGCGCCGCCATGGAGGCGGAGGTCGTCGCCTTGATTCGCGACAATGTCAGCGTTGCGAGAAAGCGCTTCGAGGCGGGCGAGGATACGAAGCTTGACAACAACCTTGCTGAAGTCGAACTAGGGCGCGCGGACAACCAGCTCGAGGCGGTGCGTGAACAACTACTCGGGGCCCGCGCTGACCTCGCTGCGACGCTCCAATTGCCAGCGAAGGCGCTGCCGGAAGTCCAGGGAAACCTCGTTTCCGAGGCGCCAGATCTTCCCTATAGCCTCGAGCAGCTATTGTCGACGGCTTCCACGCGGCCCCGGCTGCGTGCCCTCGACCATCGGGAGCAAGCTGCCCGCAGCCGTCTTGGCCTGGAGCGCGCCGCCGTCTATCCGGATGTCACCGTGGGACTCTTCGCTGGCCGGGAAGGGCCGGTACAGGGGCGGGAGCGAATCATGGGGCTCAGCGTCTCGCTGCCGCTACCGCTATTTCGCCGCAATGCAGCAGGTATCGGTAGAGCGGGCACTGAGCTTACCCAGGTCCAGCTTGAGCGGCAGGCCGCCATCCGCGATACCAGCGCGAGCGTGATCGTCCTCTGGCAAAAACTGGAAAGCGTGCGCCAGCGGGTCAACAAATTGGAGCAGTTTGTCCTGCGCCGCCTGCGGGAAAACCAGCGCCTCTCTGCGACCGCCTACCGGACTGGGGAGATCAGTCTCACACAGTTATTGCTTGCGACGAGGCAAGTCCTGGATACTCGACGAGAGGTGCTGGATGCATTAACCGAACTGGCCCTGACGCGCGTCGAGCTAGAACAAGCGGCAGGTTGGGCGAGGATGAAATGAGATCCGTCGTTCGGCTGTTGATTGGACGCCATTGAGGAGTGCACCTCTAAGGTTCACGCATGAAAAACGTTTGCCTATTTCAGCGATGCCGCGTTCTGGCGGCGGGGTTGTCGGTACTGGTCCTGGCCGGATGCGGCCGCAGCGAACCACCGACGCCGCAAGCATCTGCGACCCAGCAAGGTGCCACGGAAACGCAGAAAGTTGGCCCCTCACCAGCCACCGAGAAGGCGGTGGAGCCGCTGCTCAAGCTCAGTGCTGAAGAAATTCGTGCAGCCGGTATCAAGGTGGCAGGATTGCGCGAAGAGGAGGTCGCCGAGCAACTGACCGTGACCGCCACCATCCGTCCAAATCAGGATCGAATCGTCCACGTGGCGCCGCGGGTGGCCGGGCGCATCGTCAAGGTCCAGGCAAATCTTGGCGATGCGGTGCTGACAGGCCAGACGCTCGCGGTACTCGATAGCCTGGAAGTCGGCGAAGCCCACTCGGCCTATTTGCAGGCCAGGACTGCCCAGGCGGTGGCTAAAGCCGACTTTGAGCGCGCGGAAAAGCTCCACGGCGAGCAGATCATCGCCCAGAAGGATCACCTTCGCGCGCATGCCGAGTACGAAAAATCGAAGGCGGCATTCGCCGCTGCAGCGGACCGGCTGCGCATGCTCGGGGTAAGCCAGGTTCCTGCAATCAATGGAAAGGCGGTTTCGACATTTCCACTGATATCCCCGTTCACCGGCACGGTTATTGAGAAGCACGCCATCTTGGGTGAGCTGGCGCAGCCGGACAAGCAGCTTTTTGTCGTTGCCGATCTGTCACGCCTGTGGATCGAGGCGAACCTGTTCGAAAAGGATCTCAGCAAGATCCAGGTTGGGGCGCCGGCCGTCATCACTGTTGCCGCCTACCCGGACGAAGCCTTTCAGGGCCAGCTTACCTACATCGCGGCGGTCGTCGACAAGGAGACACGGACCGTGCAGGCTAGGGTGGAAGTGAGCAACCTCGATGGACGTCTCAAGCCGGAGATGTTCGCTACAGCCGCCATACACACACGCAGCGGCTCCAACCGCAAAGCGATCTTACTACCGGAAGAGGGCGTGATCCTAATGCAGGGCCAACCCACGGTCTTTGTTGAGGCCGGTGGTGGCTTTGAGCCGCGCCCAGTGGAGCTAGGCGTAAGACTGCGCGACCGCGTCGAAGTCACGAAAGGGCTTGCGGTGGGCGAGAGGGTGGTGACAGCGGGAAGCTACGCGCTCAAGGCACGCCTGCTGAAGGCACAACTGGGCGAGAGCCATTAGGATGCTGCCATGTTGAACTACATCGTTGACCTGTCGCTACGCTACAAGGTGCTGGTGATGGTGGGATTCGCTGTGGTTGTTTTCCTGGGGGTACGCGCCTGGCTTACAGTGCCTGTGGATGCCTTTCCCGATGTGACGCCGAACCAGGTGAACGTTTATACGGAGTCGCCAGGACTGGCCGCAGAGGATGTGGAGAAGCTCCTCACCGCGCCCATTGAGACGACCATGGCGGGCCTACCAGGCGTTGAGCAGATCCGCTCAGTGTCTCTCTTCGGCTTGTCCTATGTCGGCGTCTATTTCAGGGATGACCTGGACATCTATTTTGCCCGCCGCCTCGTTGGCGAAAAGCTGCAGGAGGCGCGAGAGCGCATCCCGGCAGGCTACGGGGAACCGACCCTGGGTCCGAACAGTTCGGGGCTTGGCCAGGTGTTCTGGTATACGGTTGAGTCGGCCGACGACAAGCTGTCGGCCATGGATCTTCGTACGTTGCATGACTGGAGCGTACGCCTTATGTTGCGAACCGCCCCAGGCGTGGATGACATAACCACATGGGGCGGGCAGGAAAAGCAGTTCCAGGTCCTGATCAATCCACTGAAGCTCATTAAGTACAGCCTGAGTTACAAGGCGGTAATGGAGGCACTGGCAGCGAACAACAGGCAAGTCGGTGGTCAGTATGTGAATCTCGGACGAGAACAGTACTTAGTGCGCGGATTGGGATTGGTCTCGAATACCGAGGACATCGGCAATATTGTTGTCGCCGAGCGAGAAGGAATTCCAATTCACTTACACGAAGTGGCCGAGGTGAAGGAAGGTCCCGCCGTCCGCTTTGGTGCAGTTACTCGCGACGGTCGTGAAGTCACGCTCGGAATTGCCCTGGCTCGCATTCACGAAAATGCCAAGCAGGTCGTAGATGGCGTCAAGCAGAAATTAAAACTCGCACAGCAGGCGCTGCCAGCCGGCGTAACGCTCAACCCGGTCTACGATCGTACGGACATTGTAAAAAGGGCCATGACGACCGCTGAGCGTGCTTTGATTGAGGGGTCGCTTCTCGTCGCCATCGTGCTCGTCTTGTTTCTCGGTGAATTGCGATCGGCATTGGTGGTGATTCTCGCGCTTCCACTCGCCATGCTGATCGCGTTTCTGTTGATGCAGCAGTTTGGCCTTTCTGCCAACCTGATGTCGCTGGCGGGTCTGGCAATCGGCATCGGCATGATGGTGGATGGTGCCGTGGTGATGGTGGAGAACGGTTTCCGGCTGCTTTCTCACCACACGGGACCTACCGTGAATCGCACCCATGTCATCCTGGAAGCGGCGCGTGAAGTGATCAATCCAATCGCCTTTGCCATCCTCATCATTATCGTCGTATTCCTGCCCCTGTTTTCCCTCACCGGGCTGGAAGGCAAGCTCTTCAAACCGATGGCGCTTACTATCACCTTTGCCATGGCGGGATCGCTGCTGCTTACGCTGACCCTAATCCCTGTTTTATCGGCCCTGATCCTGAAACCCAAGGTGGAGAAGGACACTTTCCTGGTCCAATGGGTCAAGGCCGCTTATCTACCGCTTCTTGACCGGGCGCTGGAGAAAAAGAAGTTGGTATTTGGTTCGGCCCTGGCGTTGCTGGCTGCGGCCTTGGCGGTGTTCCCCTTCCTCGGGAAGGAGTTCATGCCCACATTGCAGGAGGGCGCCATCATGTTCCGCGTAACCGGTATTCCCTCCACGTCGCTGGAGGAATCAATACGGATCTCTCGCACAATGGACGCCGTCCTCAAGCAGCGGTTCCCTCAGACCAAATCGGTGCTTGCCACCATCGGGCGGGCGGAAAAAGGGGAGACCAACGACGCCAATTACATGGAGGTACTGGTAGATGTAAAACCACGCGAACAGTGGCCCGAGCAGATCACCCTGCCGGAGCTTTCCGACCGAATGAAAGAAGCGTTGGAACACGCGATGCCGACGGTCGTACTGTCGAATACCCAGCCGATCCAGATGCGGGTCGAAGAACTGATCTCCGGCGTTCGCGCCACGCTTGCTCTCAAACTCTACGGTCCTGATCTCACCACGCTCGATCGGCTGGCCAGCCAGCTCAAGCCGGTGCTGGGCTCAGTGTCCGGCGTCGCCGATCTATCCTTAGAGGCTAACAAGGGCAAACCACAACTCGTGATAAAGGTCAACCGCGAAGCGGCCGCGCGCTTTGGCATCAATGCGGATGAGATTCTTGAAGTCGTTCAGGCCGGGATAGGCGGGAAGGCCGTCAGCACCCTGATCGACGGTGTTCGCCGCTTTGACATTCAGGTTCGGCTCGACAGTGCCTATCGGGACAGCCGGCAAGCAATCAGCGACATTCCTCTGCGCACCCAGACTGGGGCCCTGGTGCCGCTGTCACGTGTAGCCACGGTGGCAATGGATGAGGGCTATACCTTCGTGCGCCGCGAGCAACTTCAGCGCTATGCCGTGTTGCAGATGGACGTAAAAGGCCGCGACGTGGACGGCTTCGTGCAAGAGGCCGACGCGAAAATCCGCCGTCAGGTCAAGCTGCCGGAAGGCTATTGGATCGAATGGGGCGGCGCTTTCGAGAATCAGCAGCGCGCAATGGCGCGGCTTACCCTGATCGTGCCGCTCACCATTGGCCTCATCTTCCTGCTGCTGTACACAGCATTCAACTCGCTCACCCACGCGACTCTCATTATTGCTAACGTGCCGTTCGCTGTGATCGGCGGCGTCTTTGGGTTGGCGCTGACCGGGCAGTATGTCTCAGTGCCATCCGCCATCGGCTTTATCGCAGTTTTCGGCGTTGCCATGCTGAACGGCATTGTGTTGGTATCTTTTCTCAACGATCAGCGCCGCCAGGGCTTGTCGATCCGCGAAGCGGTGCGCCAGGGCGCCACGCTGCGCCTGCGCCCGGTGTTGATGACGGCCTCGGTGGCAATTCTCGGTCTACTGCCAATGCTGCTATCGCAAGGGGTGGGAGCGGAAGTACAGCGACCATTGGCGACCGTCGTTGTCGGAGGACTCGTCACATCAACGGCGCTGACGCTTTTGCTGTTGCCGCTCATGTATGAGTGGCTGGCAAGTCGCGCGGAACGCAGGCGTGGTTCAACCTGACGATTAGTTGCGCTGCCTCGCCCGCATCGCTGCCCGGAGACCACCAATGAAAGAGATCAAGGCATTCGTTCGACAACACCGCATCGCCAACGTCTTGGCGGCACTGAGAGACACGGGGCATTGCGACATGAGTAACTCCGGTAACGGTTGTCACAACATCACGATATCTAAAGTGCAACGGCCGCTCGCGAGTGGAGATCCCACGCAGCAGCACTATTCGATGGAGCTTGCTGAAGCCGTCGTCGCAGAATATAAGCTCGAACTTGTATGCGCCGACGACGTGGTCGACGTTCTTGCGGACGCCATTGCCATGGCGGCAGCCACAGGGCAAGCCGAAGCCGGCTGGATATTCATGAGCGAAGTTCAGCGCGCAGTGAGGATCGCGTGATGCATTAACGATAAGGGCGGCAGGGCATCGAGGGTGTCGAGCCGAGCCGGATTGGCTCTGCGCATAGATTCCCCCAAGCAGCGTCTTCGGGCGCGAGCGGTGACATTCAACCGTGGGAGCCAACGGATATGCGCTTGCCTTTCTCATGTCTGGTGGGCCGTTTTGTAAGGCCTCGCACAATGCAGCAGTCTTTTGCCTCTCGCGATCGGCCACATTGACTGCGCAATTGTTTCGAGTCGCGTTCTGATGCTATCAAATGGAACTCAGGGATAGGCAGACTGGGATGGGAACGGACGACTTGGAGCAAAGCTCGCAGTGCTCAAGGCACTAATCTCGTGGGTAGCCGAAGCCTTCCACCTTTTGTGTCATGTCCGGACAGGATTCAGTCATGCTTGCCATGTCCGCCATCCTCCCAGCAACGGCGCAGTCCTCGTGATGGAAGCAGGCCTCCCTGTGCCTGATTGGGAACCATCGCGCGCCGACCACTGGCTCGACACGCCGGTCCGGGGGGAGCGGTTGGCGCCGTCCTCAGTTACCGCGCGGACTGTAAGCGTATGCGTCGTGATGGCGCCGCTCATGCTCTCGTCGCCCATGATTTATGCCATGGCGGGATTCACGATGGGGCTCGCGCAGCGCGGCACCATGGCCATACGATGCGTGCGAGTTGTGCTCCAGTTCCACGGCGGGCACGGCACGCGCCTCGGTATGCGCTGAGCGTGGCGGGACGACCCCCTCTGCGGCCATGCCCGTCATGCGGGTAGGCATTCCCCTGCGCATTGGCGTAACTGAATCTGATAAGTATGATGGTGCCGACTAGGACCGAATGCTTTTTTGTCTCCCTTGGGGTAGCCCCTCCCCAGTAAGCCGCCACGCTGCCCTGTGCGGTTCACCCGCGCAGCAATCATACGCGACGCGCACAGTTGCTGTGGTGCCAGGCATGCGGTACGTAAATGTGGACTCTGGCGATACCTCGGCGACAACACCATGGCCACGACCATCCTGGACCGCCTGATGCATCGATCCAAACTCCTCGAGCTCGAGGGCAAGAGCCATCGCCTCAAGGAAGCCGCCACCAGGCTTGCCGTTTCTGAGAAAGCCGATTCATAATCTGCCCGTCCTGCCTGGGGGAATTTAGCCGACCAACAGTGGGGGAGTTTGCAGTGACCATCCGGGCTCTACCGAATTTCTAGGAAGCATTAGAACAATATGAAGAAGATCTTAATTCTTGGCGTCAACGGTTTCATCGGCCATCACCTGACGCGCCGTATCCTTGAAACCACGGCCTGGGAGGTCTACGGCATGGACATGTCCACGGACCGACTGGGCGACCTCGTCGACCATCCGCGCATGCACTTCTTCGAAGGTGACATCACCATCAACAAGGAGTGGATCGAGTACAACATCCGCAAGTGCGATGTGGTGCTGCCGCTGGTCGCCATCGCCACGCCGGCCACCTACGTGCGCCAGCCGCTGCGCGTGTTCGAGCTGGATTTCGAGGCCAACCTGCCGATCGTGCGCGCCGCGGTCAAGTACGGCAAGCACCTGGTGTTCCCGTCGACCTCGGAGGTCTACGGCATGTGCAGCGACGAGGAATTCGATCCGGAAGCCTCGCCGCTGGTCTACGGTCCGATCAACAAGCCGCGCTGGATCTATGCCTGCTCCAAGCAGCTGATGGACCGCGTGATCCACGCCTATGGCATGGAGCAAGGGCTGAACTACACGCTGTTCCGACCCTTCAACTGGATCGGCGCGGGCCTGGACTCGATCTTCGAGTCGAAGGAAGGCTCGTCGCGCGTGGTGACGCAGTTCCTCGGCCATATCGTGCGCGGCGAGCCGATCAAGCTGGTCGACGGCGGCGCGCAGAAGCGTGCGTTTGCCGATATCTCGGATGGCATCAGCGCGCTGATGCGCATCATCGAGAATCCCGGTGGCATCGCCAGCGGCAAGATCTTCAATATCGGCAATCCGGCCAATATCCATTCGGTGCGCGAACTGGCCGAGATGATGCTGAAGATGGCGGGAGACTATCCCGAATACGCCGACGAGGCGCGCAAGACGCAGATCGTCGAGACCTCGTCGGGCGACTTCTACGGCAAGGGCTACCAGGACGTCCAGCACCGTGTGCCGAAGATCGACAACACCATCGAAGAGCTGGGCTGGAAGCCAGAGGTCAGCATGCAGCAGGCGCTGCGCCGGATTTTCGAGGCGTATCGTGGACATGTAACCGACGCGCGCACGCTGGTAGGGCAATAAGAGGCCCGCCCCTTCACCCAGGGTCGAGCGTCTCGGAATTTGGCATTACACAAAAAGAGACCTGCCTTTAGGGCAGGTCTCGAAGCCTTCGCTACATAGCGGCGAAAGGGCACCATGAGGTGGCGAGTCAACCAAGTCTGTCGCGTCCAAACGTGGCGCTACGGCGCGGCACAGGAACTCCACACTTACAGATAGTTGGTGTCCGGCATCAGCATCCGCGCACCGTCCGTAAAGGTATCACGCGGCCCGATGCGTGCGCCATCGCTGAATACGTCGCACTTGTCAATGCGAGCCCCGCCTGCATACACGCACCGTAGTGGCCGTGAGCGTGGCGCCGTTGTCACCATGCAGCACCGGCTTGGCCGCCATGGCGTGAATACCCTCGGCCAGCGCCGTGCGTTTGACCAGATGCGCCGCGTGGTCGGCGTCGTCGCGATCGTGGACCTCGAAGCCCACGATCTTGCGGCTGTAGACGTCCAAGCGGGTACTACAGATAAAACCAGCGCCCGGCAACCTCGGCCGGCAGGTAGTTCATGTCCCAGCACCACAGTTGGCGCGGCCCCGTGGCCATGTGCGTGGTGGGTGGGCGGCTTTGGCGCGGTGCCTTGGCGCGTCCTCGATGCCGGGTCTGCCCATGGGCGCGCAGCACCCGACCAAAGCTCGATTCGCTGGCCAGGTAGACACCCTCATCGGCCAGCATGGGCACGATGCGCGCCGGCGGCATGTCGGCGAAGCGCGGCTCGTTGGCAACGGTCAGAATGCGTTCGCGCTCCTCGATGCTCAGCGCATGCGCAGGCGTGGGCCGCTCGGCCCCGGGGCGGCGGTCGACGACCACCAAGCCATCGTGGGCCTTCCAGCGTTGCAGCGTGCGCAACCGAGCCGCAGTGACCTGCTGCATGAATTGAAACGCTGGCTGTACGAGCATCGCATTCTGATCCCGCATGACCGGGCGCTGAAGCGGCTGATCAGTCAGGCTGTGGAGGCCTGTGAGGCGGCGCTGACTGAAGCCCTGGTGCACGCCTATGGTGAGGCCTCTCTGGACGCGTGGGGGACGTTGCTCCCGCGGCCGGAAGGCGACCGCGCGAGCCTCCAGCAATGGCTGTGGGCGGTTCCGCTGCGCAATTCCACGCATCAGATGGGCGAGCTGTTTGACAAGATCGACCGGCTGTACCAGTTGGGCGTCCGCCAAGGCTGGCCGGCGGTCTGCATTGAGGCAGTGGTTCGCCACTACGCGCGGCGTTGTGCGAATCGCCCGGCGTCAGTCAGCAAGCGGATCGCGCAACAATCCCGCCGCCTGGAAGCCGCATGCTTCTTGCGCTATGCCTTGTGTTCGGCCACGGATCAGCTGTCGTCCATGCTGCGGCACTGGATTCGCAAGTCCGTCAACGATGCGGGACGCCTGATCGACGCCGGGCGGCCGGACCCTGGCGTCAAGCTGCGGGAATTCGCTGCTGCGGTCAAGGCCCTGGTTGCCGACGAGACGCTGACACGAGAAGCCCTTTGCCAACAATTGGGCGCGCTGGCCGACGCGGCGACCTGCCAGAATCTGCCAAGCCGAGCCAGCCTCATCCGCGCACAACTCCTGTCCCGATACCGGCAAGCCAGGGCCATGCTGGGCAGGCTGGTTCGCCTGCCATTCGCCGCCCAGTCGGCCCACCCGGTGATTGAGGCCATGGAGGTGCTTCGCAAGCTCTATGCGCGCAGGGCCGGCTGGCTCCCGGATCGGGTGACGGCTCGATTGGGACGCGCCTGGCAGCCAGCATTAGAGGGCCAGGATCGCCAGCGGGCGCTGGCCGCCTTCGAATGGGGGACGCTGTTTGCCCTACGGGTGGCGCTGCGTAATGGCTCGGTTTTCCTGGACCACAGCTTCGCCTACTGTAGCCAGGCGGCATTACTGATTTCCAACGAGACTTGGCAAGCCCGACGTAATCACTTCTACGGCCACCTCAAGCTGCCGCAGGACGCCAAGACATTCCTCGAGCCCGTGGTCGCACATTTGGATGCGGGGCTCGCCAGGCTGCGCGACGCTGTCCAGCGTGGCGAACTGAAAATCGATTGCGCGATCCATATCGATCCGCTCACGGCAATGAAACCGGAAGCCTCCGTGGAGGCGCTGCGACGCGCGCTGTTCGAGCGGCACCCCGGTGGGCAATTGCCGGAAATCCTGCTGGAGATTGACAGCAGCACGCACTTCAGCTGGCTCCTGCTGGGCCGGGAACCGCATTCGCGCAGCGAGCTGTTGATGGTCTACGCCGCGGTGCTGGCGCACGGCACGTCGATGTCGGCGGCAGACCTCGCGCGCATGGTGCCGGAGTTGTCGCCCAGCGCGATCCGGCAGATGATGCATCGCATCGCAGACGAGCGCAAACTGCGTTCCAGGCCGCCGATGCTGTCCTGGTCTTCATGCACCAGCACCCCATCGCTCAGCACTGGGGACGCGCCGATCTGGCGTCGTCGGACATGATGTCGCTGGAGACCACCCGCACAGTCTGGCGGGC
Source organism: Cupriavidus sp. Agwp_2 (assembly GCF_040784895.1). Classification (NCBI taxonomy): domain Bacteria; kingdom Pseudomonadati; phylum Pseudomonadota; class Betaproteobacteria; order Burkholderiales; family Burkholderiaceae; genus Cupriavidus; species Cupriavidus sp. Agwp_2. The sequence continues at coordinate 693,503 of NZ_CP088085.1, read as the reverse complement.
ACGGGCCGATCCGCGCCGACGCACGGCATCGATCGGCATGTACACGCATGTCCGCGACCGCTGGGGCATCTTCTATGACCAGCCGATACTGCTCAACGAGCGGCAGGCCGGCGCTGCTATCGAGGGCGTCATCCGCCAGAGTGGATCGGAAGACGTGGCGCAGCTGGCGGTCGATACCCATGGCTTTACCGACTTCGCCATGAGCCTGTCCCGGCTGCTAGGCTTTGATCTTTGTCCACGGCTTGCGCATCTGCGCGACCGCCGTCTCCATGTGCCCAGGGACCACGATGTACAAGCGGAATTGGCTGCGGTGACGGACTCGGATGTCCGGCTGGATCTGATCGAACGCGCCTGGGACGAACTGGTCCGCATTGCGGCATCGGTGCAGAGCGGGCAATGCACCGCCGTCCAGGCGCTCACGCGCTTTGGCGCGGCGGCGAAGGGCCAGCCCGTTTATGAGGCGGGCGTTCATCTCGGGCGACTGTTTCGCACGATCTTCCTGATCGATTACTTCACCAATCGCGCCTTCCGCCATGAGATGCAGCATGCCTTGAACCGTGGCGAGGCGGTCCACACGGTGCAGCGGGCCATCCACTACGGCAAAATTCCGCTCGAACTGACCCGGCATGATGCGTCGCTGGCTGCGGTGTCGTCGGCGCTGACCTTGCTGTCCAATGCTGTAATGGCCTGGAACACGCTGAATATGCAGCGCGCGCTCGATGCAGTCGAGGCGATCGGCGGTGAGGCCATGCGAGCCGAAGATCTGCGCCAGATTGCCCCGACTCATCTGGAAGGCATCAATTTGCGCGGCACCTTCGAGTTTCCGATCGCGCGCTACGCCCATCGCCTGCTGCCCAGTACCGCGACCTTACTGGATCGGCCGCCCTTGCGCCAGCAGGCCGGCTAGCGCTGATCCCGCGTGAGGTGTCAGGTGGGAGGTCATCGCCGCATCCATGCTCGGGCCTTGCTGTCGGCAGATTCTGCTTGACTCCGTATTTAAGTACGGAAGTATCTTGTAATTGTAGAGATGCGAAAAGCAGACGCACCGCCCGATATCAGGCGGTGCGCCGTGGAGTGAATCATGAAGGCCACGCCAACCATTCTCACTGCGCTCACGATCTCATTGTTCGGTGTCGTCCCGGCATGGGGTGCCGACAAATTCCTGGGCGATGGCGGCGACAACGGACGCGAGCATCTGCTGGCGCAGATGCCTGTGGCCATGATGCCCGTGAACAGGACCGCCGCGCTCTTCGGCAGCCCGGCGCCTGACGCGCTGGCGAGCCGAGCCATTGTCCTGACGCCGGGGATGAAATCCGTGACCGTGGCTTCCGGCGAAACCGTCGCCTTCAAGGCGGGGAACAGGACGGTGGGCTGGACGTTCCTGGAAGCGATTGGCGGACGGTCCATCGAGATGAACGTCATCTTCCCGGACCTACCGGAGGCAAAGGGCGTATGGATTCACATTGAGCGGAGCAAGCTTTTTACCGGCGGCTGAAATTCCAAGCGGTGGCTGACTGACATGACAACGCCGCATCTGGCCGATCCAACAAGACGATGATTTCAGTTGAAGGAGCCTAACATGTACGCCAAACGTATTCTCGGCAGCATGATCGCCATTGTGATCGTCGCCGCATCGGCCGCGGCGGTCGCGGCCCCGGCCAGCAGCAAGGTCGGCAAATTCGAGGTGTACGCCGATGCGCTGCGTGTCGGCAAGCCAGATCCGTTCACCGACGGTGGCAAGGCTGGGAAGTTCGACCCCTACGCCGACGGCGCGAGAATCACCGACCCGCGCGATCCGTTCACCGACGGTAGCAGGACCGGCAAATTTGACCCCTACACGGACCGGACGGCACACGGGGCCCCTGACCGTGATCTCGCCGCCAGTTCGCTCGACAATGCGCGTTCGGGCGACGGCACGCTGTACGGCTACCGGGTCTAACTCCCCGTTCCCGGAGTCGCGGGCGGCACACTCCGGAGTGTGCCCCCTTTTTTCTCCTGCACGCCGGCAAGGCTAGCGTGGGGCGCGCCGCACGAAACGGCGACATCGCAAGCGAAGGGAGCGTCGGAGCGCGACTATGCCGCGCAGGCACCGCGAGTCGCTTTCCTCCCCTGCAGCGAAGCAATGAGCGGACAGGACACGTTGCCCTTACGCGCGTGGCAGAAGCGGACAAGCTCGGACAGCGCGGCCTCCATGCGCCTCAAGTCCGCCAGTTTCTCGCGCACGTCCTTGAGCTTGTGCTCGGCCAGGCTACCGGCCTCCTCGCAATGGGTGCCATCCTCCAGCCGTAGCAGTTCGGCGATCTCGTCCAGGCTGAAACCCAGCCGCTGGGCCGCTTTCACGAACCGCACACGCGTCACATCCGCTTCGCCATAGCGGCGGATGCTGCCATAAGGCTTGTCCGGCTCCGGCAGCAACCCCTTGCGCTGGTAGAACCGGATAGTTTCCACATTGACCCCGGCCGCCTTGGCGAAGGCGCCAATGGTCAAACTTTCTAAATGCTCCATCCTGCTTGACTCCGTACAACGGTACGGAAGTAAGCTTAGATTAATCATTCCTGATTCGAAAGGACAAGCGCATGTCGGAACCGCAACATGGGCGCCACGCCCTCTTTGCCGGCGGGCTGGCCGCCATCCTCGCCTCCACCTGCTGCCTGGGGCCGCTGGTGCTGGTGGCGCTCGGTTTCAGCGGGGCCTGGATCGGTAACCTGACCGCACTGGAGCCATATCGGCCCCTGTTTATCGGCACGGCGCTGGTGGCGCTGTTCTTTGGCTGGCGGCGCATTTTCCGCCCGGCGCAGATCTGCAAGCCGGGCGAGGCCTGCGCCGTCCCGCAGGTACGCGCCACCTACAAGCTCATTTTCTGGGTCGTCGCCCTGCTGGTTCTGGTTGCGCTTGGATTTCCCTACGTGATGCCATTTTTCTACTGATCAGGAGGTCGCCATGAAGAAGCTGTTTGCCGCCCTCGCTCTCGCCGCCGTTGCCCCCGCGTGGGCCGCTATGCAAACCGTCACGCTGTCCGTGCCGGGCATGACCTGCGAGAGCTGCCCGATCACGGTCAAGAAAGCGCTTTCCAAGGTCGACGGCGTGAGCAAGACCGATGTGAGCTTCGAAAAGCTCCAGGCCGTCGTCACCTTCGATGATGCCAAGACCAGTGTGCCGAAACTGATCAAGGCGACCGAGAACGCGGGCTATCCGTCCAGCGTCAAGCGCTAAGCCCGGGGGCGAACACGGGAGTGAGGCCATGGGACGGATCACGCGCGTGACCAACAAGGCAGGGGCGCTCGGCAGCATTGTCGCCGCGATGGGTTGCGCGAGCTGCTTTCCCGCCATCGCCGGCCTGGGCGCGGCCATCGGCCTGGGCTTCCTGAGCCAGTACGAGGGGCTGTTCATCAGCGTCCTGCTGCCGGCGTTCGCCGGCATCGCGTTGCTCGCCAATGGGATCGGATGGTTAAACCATCGGCAGTGGCAGCGGACCGCGCTCGGCGTGATCGGCCCGCTCCTGGTGCTGGCCGCAGTGTATTTGACGGTTGGCCGGCGCAGCGAGGCGCTGCTCTATGTCGGCCTGGCCTTCATGGTCGGGGTATCGATCTGGGACTTTGTCTCGCCGGCGAAACGCTGCGGCGCACCGGACGCCTGTGAACTCCCGGCCAAACGCGGCTGACGGCGTTGGCCGCTGCTGAAACGAATAAAGGAATTGTGGCATGACCCACTTGAAGATCACTGGAATGACCTGCGACGCGTGCGCCGTCCACGTCAAGGATGCCCTGGAGAAGGTACCGGGCGTGCGGTCGGCGCTCGTGTCCTACGCGAGGGGCACGGCGCAGATCGCTGCCGAGCCCGGCACCTTGCCGGATGCGCTGACTGCTGCCGTGGCCGGACTCGGCTACCGGGCCATGCTCGCCGACGCCCCGCCGGCGGAAAAACGGGGCAGCCTGCTCGACAAGGCGCTGGGCTGGCTGGGCGGCGCTGAGGAGTCCGGAGGCGAAGCCAGCGCGCCGCGCATCGCCGTCATCGGCAGCGGCGGCGCCGCGATGGCGGCGGCGCTCAAGGCCGTCGAGCAAGGCGCGCAGGTGACGCTGATCGAGCGCGGCACCATCGGTGGCACCTGCGTCAACGTCGGCTGCGTGCCGTCCAAGATCATGATCCGCGCGGCCCACGTGGCCCACCTGCGCCGCGAAAGCCCGTTCGACGACGGCATCCAGGCCACGCCGCCGGTGATCGTGCGCGAGCGCCTGCTGGCCCAGCAGCAGGCGCGCGTCGAGGAACTGCGCCACGCCAAGTACGAGGGCATCCTGGCCAGCACCCCGGCCATCACGGTGCTGCGCGGCGAGGCCCACTTCCAGAACGGGCATACCCTGAGCGTGCGCCTGGCCGCGGGCGGCGAGCGCGAGGTGGCATTTGACCGCTGCCTGATCGCCACTGGCGCCAGTCCGGCGGTGCCGCCGATCCCCGGTCTGCGGGACACCCCCTACTGGACCTCGAATGAGGCGCTGGCCAGCGACACCCTGCCGAAGCGGCTGGCCGTGATCGGCTCGTCGGTGGTGGCCTTGGAACTGGCGCAGGCCTTCGCCCGACTCGGCAGCCAGGTCACGATCCTGGCGCGCAGCACGCTGTTCTTCCGCGAGGACCCGGCCATCGGCGAGGCCGTCACGGCCGCCTTCCGCGCCGAGGACATCACGGTACTGGAACACACGCAGGCCAGCCAGGTGGCCTACGCGGACGGCGAATTCGTGCTCACCACCGGGCACGGCGAAATCCGCGCCGACCAACTGCTGGTCGCCACGGGCCGCAGGCCCAACACGCGTGAGCTGGCGCTGGAGAAGGCGGGCGTGACGGTCAACGCCCAGGGCGCTATCGTCATCGACCAGGGCATGCGCACCACCGCGCCGCATATCTATGCCGCCGGCGACTGCACCGACCAGCCGCAATTCGTCTATGTGGCGGCGGCGGCCGGCACCCGCGCGGCGATCAACATGACCGGAGGCGAGGCCGCGCTCGATTTGAGCGCCGTGCCGGCGGTGGTGTTCACCGACCCGCAGGTCGCCACCGTCGGCTACAGCGAGGCGGAAGCGCACCACGACGGCATCGAGACCGATAGCCGGTTGTTGACGCTGGATAACGTGCCGCGCGCGCTGGCCAACTTCGACACGCGCGGCTTCATCAAGCTGGTGATGGAAGAAGGCAGCGGGCGGCTGATCGGCGTGCAGGCGGTGGCGCCGGAAGCGGGCGAACTGATCCAGACGGCGGCGCTGGCGATCCGTGCGGGAATGACGGTGCAGGAACTGGCCGACCAGTTGTTCCCGTACCTGACGATGGTGGAAGGCCTGAAACTTGCCGCGCAGACCTTCTCCAAGGACGTGACGCAACTGTCGTGCTGTGCAGGGTAGGTGTCAGGGCGCAAGTCATTTCCGGACCGTCGGGCGGACGAGGGCAAGGCAGACGAGACGAGCAGGAAGGAGCGGCCATGAACCCGTACACGGTCTCCAAGCTGGCGGAGCAGGCAGGCGTGAGTGTCAACGTGGTGCGCGACTATGCGCTGCGTGGCCTGCTGCACCCCGCGCGCCGCACGGAGGGCGGCTACTGGCTCTACGATGCCCAGGCATTAGTACGGCTGCGCTTCGTGCGTACCGCTTTCGAGGCCGGCATCGGCCTGGATGAACTGACCCGGCTCTGCCGCGCGCTTGATGGGAACGATCGCGCCGCCTTGATCGGGTGTGTCGAGCGGTTAGGTCAGCAGATCGCGACCCGGCAGGCAGCATTGTGCGCAGTCAGGGCGGAACTGGCCGAGCTGGCTTGCTGGTCCGCCGACGTTGCCCCGGCGTAGGGTCGTCGGGCGGTCGCGCTTTGGTGCGGAATGCGCCGCGCGGGTTCGCGGCCTGAGTCGGACATTAATGGGACGGGCCCCCACGTGGATCGGTCCGGTCCTAGCCCGAGAGCCGTTGGCGATGATGGCGACGGAGTTGACCACAACGCTGCATCACCTCGGTAAAGGAGGCAGCCATGGATGATTTCGATGAGGCAATATCGAGCAAGGGCTCGCGTTGGGGCGCCTATGTCTGGGGTGGGCTCGCCGTACTCACCTGCCCCTGCCATCTGCCGCTGCTCGCCGCATTGCTCGCCGGCACGACTGCCGGCGCCGTCATCGGTGAGCACCAGGGTACGGCAGTCGTCGCGGCGACAGGGTTGTTCGCCCTGTTCCTGACGCAGGCGATCAGGGCTTTCAAACGACGCGCACGAGCGCTCGGCGACCGGCGACACTGATGCGCCGCCCCGGTTGACGCTGCCGGTCGGGCACGGGGCAGCCTGAGACTCACCAGCAGCCGGCCATCGGCGCCGGGTGTGGTCGCGGGGACCGAAGCCGTTGCGTTGGCAGCGCTCGCGGTCCCGTGCCTGCCGCCACGCGAGGCCACATCCGGTCGGATCGGCTTCCGTTGCGGCCCGTCTGTCGAGGTAACACATGAAGGTTTCGGACAATATCCGGCGTGAACGCAAGGCGGCCGTGCTGCGCGCCATGCAGACGCTACGAGCGGCATTCCCTTTGCAACAGGCCATGGAAGGGGCCGATCTCGCCCTGCGCGCCGCTTATGTCAGAGCGCTTTCACACTGGACCCTGCAGGGCATGCCCCCTCCGCGAGATTTCGCTTCCAACCAGGCAATCCAGGAGCTGGTCGCGCTGGATGCGCTGGTCATTGACGAGTGCGGGATTGGTTGCTATCCGTTTAGTGCCCGCGAGACGGGCATCCATGTCCACTTTTCCGGGCATCGCGTCGCTGCAATGTGCGCGATCGACGCCCTGGCGATCCCCCGCCTGGTGCAACACACGTCGCGCGTCGCGGCTCGGTGCGCCGTCTGTCATTGCCATCTCGCTTGCGCGGTCGCGGCCAACGGCAGCGTCGACGGGGGCAATCCGCAAGGCGTGCGTGTGGTCTGGCATGCCGGTGCAGTCGCCGAAGGCGCCTGTTGCCGCGTCCTGTGTCCCGGCATTCGATTCGTCTGCAGACACTGCGCCGAACCGCCCGGGGCGACAGGCCTCTCGCTCCCCGAAGCGGCGGCGGTGGGGAATGGCTTTTTCGCGTTCCAACGGCGGTTGCTGCACCACCATGAGCAATCCTGACACCAGGAGAACGCGGTCCCCGGTGGCCTTGGTCTTTTGCGGCGGCGGCAGCCGCGGCGCCATGGAGGTGGGCTTATACAAGGCCATCTGGGAATTGGGGCTACCGGTGGATCTGGTTGAGGTGATCGGTGCCGAGCAGGTTCTTCTGACCACCGGCCGATCTCCGAACACCAACGGTCTTGGACTTGTCGAGGCAGGGATCAGGCTGTCCGACAATGGCGGCATTGCCGTCGACGAGCGGATGCGCACCTCGAGGCCCGGTGTCTATGCGACGGGTGACGTGACCGGCCGCGACCAGTTCGTCTACATGACGGCCTATGGCGCCAAGCTCGCGGCGCAAAACGCGCTGAACGGCGACAGCCACGCCTATGACAATGCCGCCATGCCCTGGGTAACGTCTACCGATCCTCAAGTAGCCGGCGTCGGGCTGACCAAGCAGGCGGCGCAAGCCGCCGGTACGAGACCACCTCGATCGTCTCCCACGACCAGGTGCCGCGGGCGCTGGCCGCGCGCGACACGCGCGGGCTCATCAAGCTGCCCGCCGATGCCGGGACCGATCGTCTGCTTGGCGGGCAGATCCTAGCGCCCGAGGGTGCCGACAGCATCCAGACGGTGGTGCTGGCCATCAAGCACGGTATGACGACAAGGGAGTTGGGCGAGTCGATCTTTCCCTATTTCACTACGGTCGAAGGGCTGAAACTCGCTGCGCAAGGCTTCGGAAAGGACGTGGCGAAGCTGTCCTGCTGCGCCGGATACGAGGCTAAGATGGAACATTGAATATTTCGGCTCCAGTGGTTTTGGTGCTGGGAAAAGGAAACGTTGTCATAAGAGGGGGTTACCGCGCCCTGGTCCGAGAGCGCTGGGCCGTGGAGGAGGCCCACAATGAATTTGATGTTGGATCCCCAAAAGTGGGGGAACAGAGCTAAACAACTGCAACGGACCGGAATGAGGAAAATCATGAGCGACAACAAAGGTTTCGATCTGATTGTGATCGGAGGTGGGACGGGTGGAAACGGTGTCGCTCGGATGGCCGCTAACGCTGGCTGGACGGTTGCCAGCATCGATAGCCTGCCTTTCGGCGGCACCTGTGCGTTGCGGGGCTGCGACCCCAAAAAGATGCTGATCGCCGTGACCGAGGGGGTCGAATGGGCCCACAACCTCGACGGCAAGGGGCTCGGGGCACAGACCGCCGTCAACTGGCCGGACATGATCGCCTTCAAGCGCACATTCACCGACGCGATGCCCGGCCGCATCGAGGGCGGGCTGGAGAAAGCCGGGATTACAGTGTTGCGCGGCGAGGCGCGTTTCACCGGGCGAGACAAAATCGAGGTGAATGGCGAGAACTTGTCGGCACGGCACTTTCATATCGCCACCGGCGCCCGGCCAATGACGCTGAACATCTCCGGCGAGGAATTGCTGGCTACCAGCACCGATTTTCTTGACTTGCCCGAACGGCCGGACAGGGTGGTGTTCGTTGGCGGCGGATTCATCGCGATGGAATTCGCCCATATCTCGAAGCGTGCGGGCGCGCGCGAAGTGACGGTTCTGGAAATGATGGAGCGGCCGCTGGGGAATTTCGATCCTGACCTGGTCGCAATCCTGTCCGAAGCCACGGCCGATCTCGGCGTCGACCTGCGGACGGAGGCCAAAGTTCTAAAGATCGAGAAGAATGGCACAGGTTTCACGGTCACCTACGAGACGCCGACAGGCGTACAGACTGTCGGCTGCGATCTGGTGGTTCACGCAACCGGCCGCGTGCCCAATATTGACCATCTCAACCTCGAAGCCGCGGGCGTCGAATATAGCCGCAAGGGCATCAAGGTCAGCCCCTTCATGCGCACCACTAACCCAGCTATCTTCGCCGCGGGCGATTGCGCGGACAGCGGCCCTAATCTGACTCCCGTCTCAGCCAACGAAGGTCGCATTGCCGGCAAGAACCTGCTTGCCGGCAAGGACGAGCGTGAGGTGAATTATCCGCCGATCCCAAGCGTCGTCTTCACACTGCCGCAAGTGGCCTCCGTCGGGCTTTCCGAAGCCGCAGCGCGCGACAAGGGATTGGAGTTCGACACCCATTTCGAGAAAACCACGGGCTGGTATTCGTCGCTGCGCGTCGGCGCCAGGCACTCCGCCTACAAGGTTCTGGTCGAAAAGGGGACTGGAAAGATCCTCGGCGCGCATCTCATCGGCCCTGGTGCAGAGGAACAGATCAACCTTTTCGCAATGGCGATGGCCGCAGGCCTCACCGCGAACAGGATCAAGGGCATCATCTTCGCCTATCCCAGCTTTGCATCCGACATTAGTTCGATGATTTAGGAAGGTCCGGACCAATACTGCGGTGGTCTAATTTCCTCGGCCAGGCGAGCAATAGGTCGGCGTAAGGCAGCCGAGGGATGCTTGACCTTCCCTACATAGGAACGTCCATAGTGACCAAATGGGACTGGAGCACCTGAATCCTGTCAGCATGGACCATTGGATTTCCTGTTGGAGGGCCGACCCCCGGCGTCAGAATAGTTTATATGAACGCCCCCGATGCGCTAGGTTTTCTTGTGTTTTGATTCGACAGGATAGGTTGCAGCTTTATATGCGGCCTTTCTGCAGCATATGCTGCGGGCCCCGATGAAATCCGCTGATTCGCTCCTAATTTGTCGCGCGAGCTGAACGCTCTAACTATTCTTCAGGTTTAGCGAATCCCGGTCCGACCTGTCTTGTCATCACACTCGATTGCCAACGCAACCTTTCGACGTCATCCTGTAATCTTCGCGGATCTCCTCAGCACTATTTTCGAGTCAAGCCGGTCGTGTGCTCACGTGATCCTGCTTGTATGGCCTGTCATGCGCGAGGACTGCCCAGATGGTTCGAGCCATCTTGTTAGCAAGTGCTACGGTGACCACGTTCGACGGTCGTCGTTTCTGTATTTGCTCGGCCCACGTTCCGGCATGCTTCGCGTGAAAGAGCACGCTGCGCGCGCCGTGGATCAGGAGCGTGCGCACATACGTGTCGCCGCGCCGGCTAATTCCCAGTAGCTGGATTTTCCCGCCGGTGCCGATCTGCTTGGGTACGAGACCGAGCCAGGCGGCAAACTCGCGCCCGGACTTGAACGCCTTCGCGTCACCCATGCTCGCGACAGTGGCCGTCGCTGTCAGCAAGCCAACGCCCGGGATCGCGGCAATTGCCTTGCACGCCTTGTCTTCTTTCATCCACGTTAGCAAACGCCGTTCAATCTCGGCAATTTGCTTGTCGAGCCGCTCAAGGTCATTCCATAGCTCGCGTAACGATTCGATCAGCATCGCTGGCAGACGCTCCGCGAGCCTTGCCAGCACCCCGGGGATCGCCTTGTCCAGCGCGGCGCGGCTCTTGGCCATCACCTCGCCGTATTCGGTTAGTAACCCCCGCAGACTGTTCATCTGCATCGTTCGGAACTTGATCTTCTGTTGCCGCAACCGATGCAGCGCTAGTACGGCCTGCTGCGCTTCGGTCTTCACTGCGACGGCCTTGCTGGGCATCTGTGTGGCCATCCAGATCGCACGCGCATCGGCCGGGTCATTCTTGTTGCCGATCACGAAAGCCTTGACGAACTTCGCCGGCATCAGCTTGACCTGATGGCCCATCTCGATCAATCGCCGTGCCCAGTGCTGGGCACCGCCACAGGCCTCCATACCAATCAGACAGGGTTCGCGATTCGCAAAATGCTCGAGGAACACGGCGCGCTTCAGTTGCTTGTTTACGATTTCACCTGTGTCAGTATCCACCCAGTGAAGCTGGAAGACATTCTTGGCGATGTCCACCCCGACCGTCGTACACTTCATTTCGAACCCTCCGGTTAGCCAGTGAAGAACTCAATGATCTTCCTCATTTTGGCACTTTGATGTTCGTCGGAATGTGAGGATCCTCTCTTTTCAGAGTCCCACATCTGGTAGGTGGGGGCGTTCATTCCATTTGTCGTGTTACCTGATTTCGATTGACCCAGTCTGGGGGCGGTAGAGTCAGAGTGAATGAGAGCCTATTCAGCAGAGAGAAAGGAAGCGCTGTTGCGCCGCATGATGCCCCCCGAGAACGCGTTGGTGTCGGCGCTGGCAAGGGAGACTGGAATCACTGAGCAGACGCTGTATGCTTGGCGTCGACAGATGAAAGCGCAAGGAGTCCCGGTGCCGGGAGATGGAAAGAACCCCGAGGCCTGGTCCTCGGAAGACAAGTTTGCGGTGGTGCTGGAAACCGCGCCGCTCAATGAAGTGGAATTGGCCGAGTATTGCCGCCGCAAGGGTCTTTACGCGGAGCAGATCGCTGCCTGGCGAGAGGCCTGTCGATCGGCCAATGCCAACGCCGGTGAGCAGGCGCGAGAACAACGGCTTCAGTCCAAGGGTGACAAGAAGCGCATCCAGCAGCTTGAGAAGGAATTGCAGCGAAAGGAGAAGGCGCTGGCGGAAGCGGCCGCACTGCTCATCCTGAGAAAAAAAGCCCAGGCGAGTGTGCTATGAAAACTGTTGGATCGATGAGGGTGGGCCCCTCGATGTCGTCTTTTAGGAGAAGGCATCAAACCACTTCAAGCTGCTGCGTTTAAGAGACGTGGTGGTGAGCGTTGAAGAAAAGGCGCAGTGAATGCGTCAGGTATGGAATAACGAGACGAGCGCAAGCGAACCGTCGATGAGGTGTCGATAGCTTTTTCCACTCGTCGTCAAAACCAAGGTCCTCGCCTTACCTTGGGACAAACCAAGCGGGAGCCTGATGACTGGCTTGGTGGCGACCGGCATAAAGACGGCGTGACGTTACTCCAGGCGATTGAACGGAACATAGGAACCTGTCATCTCGATGCGAAGGGAGAAGCTTAATTTGAAGGACTCAAAGAAGGCGAGAGTACCGATGCGGGGTACAGGGGCGGAGCATTTCGTAGTAGCTGTGAAGCCTCGTAATGGGGGCGGAGCGAAGGGAATGCGTCATCCGGCAAGACCTGTGGGCCAACCAGATAATGGGATGAGTCGATGAGTCAAGCCAGGCCGTTTGCAATAACGAAGCAGTCTGTGTGGGCAGCATGGCTTCAGGTGAAAGCGAACCGTGGGGCGCATGGTGTGGACGGGCAAACCATCGAGGCATTTGAACAGCGGCTTGGATGCAATCTGTACAAGCTGTGGAACCGGATGTCTTCAGGGAGCTACTTTCCACCGCCGGTGCGCGCCGTCGAAATTCCGAAGGGCAATGACAGAAACAGAAAGCGACTGTTGGGAATTCCCACAGTAGCGGACCGCGTTGCCCAGGCGGTTGTGCGCAATTATCTTGAAGCGCAGGTAGAGCCCTGTTTCCATCCAGATTCCTATGCTTACCGTCCTTCCAGGTCGGCGCTGGACGCGATTGCTGCTGTCAGGGGGCGATGCTGGAAATACGACTGGGTACTGGAATTTGACATCAAAGGCGCGTTTGACCACGTTGATCATGAGCTCATGATGAAAGCGGTGCGGAAACATGCCCGCTGCACATGGGTGGAGCTGTACGTGGAACGCTGGTTGAAGGCGCCAATGATGAGGGGACAGGAAATGGTGTCGCGGACGCAGGGCACGCCGCAGGGTGGTGTCATCAGCCCGGTACTGTTTAATCTCTATATGCATTATGCCTTTGATACCTGGATGGCAAGGCACTTTCCGGACACGTCATTCGTGCGGTATGCGGACGATGGATTGGTCCACTGTAAAAGCGAAGCCGAAGCCAGACGGTTACAGGAGGCAATCGGTGCGCGTCTGAAGGCCTGTGGTCTGGAATTGCATCCTGAGAAGACGAGGATCGTGTACTGCCGGGATGGGAATCGCAAGAACGACTATCCTTCCACGAGTTTCGACTTTCTGGGATACACCTTCCGTGGTCGGCTGGCCAAAAGCAAGCGCGGCATTTACTTTAACAGCTTCAGTCCTGCCCTCAGCGGCAAGGCGGCGAAACGCATCCGCGAGAAAATGCGGGGGTGGAATATCGGTCGCTGGACGGAGGCTGGGATTGAGGACATCGCCGCGCGAGCCAATCCTGCCTTGCGAGGGTGGTGGAACTATTACGCGGCGTTCTACATGAGCGAGTTCAAGCGTGTGATCACCCACCTCAACGACATTCTGGTGAAATGGGCGGCCCGCAAATACCGCCGGTTTAAACGGAGTCGTACCAAGGCCCGGACCTGGCTTAGGCGGATGGCCGAGCGTGCGCCGGATCTGCTGTATCACTGGACCCTGGGTGTATTGCCCTCGGCTGGATGACAAGAGCCGTATGAACCGAGAGGTTCACGTACGGATCTGTGAGGGCCTGGCGGGGAAGTTCCGCCGGGCTACTCGACTTTGGGGAGGTGTGTCACGAACGCAGGCGTGAGTCTGCGATGCTGTACTGAAGATGGGAGTAGGCCTCCCGAAATCGGCTTGCAGGAGCAGGTTTCAAACCGCCCAGTGCTGCTGCGCCCAAAAGGTGTGGTGGTGAGCGACTGTGGAAAAGGCATCGTCAAGGTGTCAGGTACGTGTTGAGAAGATGAGCGCAAGCAAACCGTCCGATGACGCATCGTCAAATCGATAAGGCGCTGTCAAAACCGAGGCTGCTCCCCAGCTTCGGGACCAGTCGGGGCGACACCTGTCTACGGACCCGACGGCAGCCGGTGTATAGGCGGCATGATCTCAATACAGGCTTCAGTACGGAACGTGAGAACCTTGCTTCGGATGTTAAGGGAAATGAACAAGTGGCAGACACCATGAGGAAGAATACCGAGGCCGGAGCAAGGGGCGGAGCTGCCCGTAGTAGTGTTGAAACCTTTGTAATGAGGGTGGAGCGAAGGGGCAGCGTTATCCCGTTGACGAAGGTCATCAACCCACACTGTGGGGATGAGTGACATGACATCAACAAAACCTTATCGCATTGCGAAGCGCACAGTGTGGGAGGCGTACCAGCTGGTGAAGGCCAACCGCGGCGCTGCCGGCGTGGATGATGAAACCATCGCCATGTTCGAGCAGAACCTCTCGGGAAATCTGTACAAGCTGTGGAACCGGATGTCATCGGGATCGTACTTCCCGCCGCCGGTGAAGCAGGTTGAAATTCCGAAGGCCAAGGGCGGCACGAGAAAGCTGGGCGTGCCTACTGTGTCGGATCGGACCGCGCAGACCGTTGTAAAGCTCATGATCGAGCCGATACTCGATCCGGTATTCCATGAAGATTCCTATGGCTACCGGCCCGGCAAGTCGGCGAAACAGGCGATTGCCGTGACGCGCAAGCGTTGCTGGCAGAATGACTGGGTTGTTGAGTTTGATATCAAGGCGGCGTTCGATCAAATCGATCATGCTTTGTTGCTCAAGGCAGTGCGACGCCACATCAAGGAAGACTGGATCCTGTTGTACATCGAGCGGTGGCTGACTGCGCCGTTCGAGACCGAAGATGGGGCCCTGCCTCGGACTCGGGGGACACCCCAGGGCGGGGTGGTCAGTCCGATCTTGATGAATCTGTTCATGCATTATGCGTTCGATAGCTGGATGAGGCGGACCCATTCACAATGCCCCTGGGCGCGCTATGCCGATGATGCGGTGGTTCACTGCCGTAGCCAGGCGCAGGCCGAAGAAGTGATGCGGGACATTGCATCACGGTTGGAGGATTGTGGACTGACGATGCATCCGGAGAAGTCGAAGATTGTGTATTGCAAGGACAGCAACCGTACTGGTGCTTATCCGAACGTGCAGTTCACGTTTCTCGGTTTTACATTCAGGCCGAGACGGGCAGTGAATAAGTACGGCCGAAGGTTTACCAACTTCCTGCCAAGCGTCAGTAACGATGCTCTTAAGCGGATGCGGCAAACAGTACGAGGGTGGCGAATGCATCGTCAGACTCCGGCAGTCCTTGCCGGACTGGCGAAGCAATGCAATCCCATATTGCAAGGGTGGTGGAACTACTACGGAGCGTTCTATCAAACGGGGATGCTTCCGCTTTACCGGTACATTGACGAGAAGTTGGCGCAGTGGGCCCGGCGGAAGTACAAGACACTGCGGCGGCATGAACGGCGCAGCGTGGCGTGGCTCCGTAAGATGAAATTGATCTCTCCCGTGTTATTCGCTCATTGGCGCAGTATGGGGTGCAAGGTTGGATGACGGGAGCCGTATGAGGCGCGAGTCTCACGTACGGTTCTGAGAGAGTCTCAAGGTGCAATCCCTTGGGTCTACTTACCAAAAAGAGGACGACTGATCAGCGTCCCAGATCGCCGGTTGTGTATATCGTTGATTCGTGAGGCAGAACGCTCTGGCTGCCGACTGGCGCAGGCTTGCGACGAGTTGGGTCTGAGCTTGCGCACCTTCCAGCGCTGGGTTCAGGAGGGCGATGAGGTGGTCGCAGATGCTCGCACCACCACTGAGCGGCCGGCGCCAGCCAACAAGCTCAGCGAGCCGGAACGCCAGTTAATTCTTGAGGTAGCCAACAGCGTGGAGTTTGCCAGTTTGCCGCCCAGCCAGATCGTACCGACGCTGGCGGACCGCGGGCAATACGTGGCCTCGGAGTCGAGCTTTTATCGTGTCTTGCGTAGTGCGTCGCAGCAGCATCACCGCGGTCGAGCGCGCAAGCCCTCGGCCCGGGTGGTGACCAGCCATTGCGCCACCGGACCCAATCAGGTGTGGAGCTGGGACATCACCTGGATGCCAGCGGAAATCAAGGGGCAGTACTACTACTGGTACATGATGCTGGACGTGTTCAGCCGCAAGATCGTCGGTCACGAAGTGCATCGGGCGGAATCGGCAGAGTTGGCGGCGTTGCTCATGCGGCGAGCCAGTTTGGCCGAAGGTCTGGCTGGACGTCCCCTGGTGCTGCACTCGGATAACGGCAGTCCAATGAAGGGCGCGACGATGCTGGCCACCCTGGAAAACCTGGGGGTGGTCGCTTCGTTCAGCCGGCCGCGTGTGAGCAATGACAATCCCTACGCGGAGTCGCTGTTCCGGACCTGCAAATATCGGCCGGACTACCCGGGCCAGGCGTTTGGCAGCGTCGACGAGGCTCGCGCATGGACGCAGCGATTCGTGCGTTGGTACAACCATGAGCACAAGCATAGTGGACTGAAATTCGTCACGCCGGCGCAGCGCCACAGTGGCCTCGCCCCGGCGGTCCTGGCGCACCGTGAAGCGGTCTATGCCGAGGCTAAGGCCAGAACGCCTGCGCGATGGTCAGGGCCGACGCGGGACTGGAGCCTGGCGGACGAAGTCTGGCTCAATCCGGAGCGGATTGCGCCGGCAGAATTAAAGCAGGTTGCGTGAGGTGACACGACAACTACGTTGACAACCGCCGCCGATGATATGGAAGGTTCGGGGCATACGTTGTATGCAGAGGTCTTTGCAGTGTTCGAAAGAGCATGCCGAGAAGGTGATCTCGAGTTGGCCGATCACATCCTGTTCGCACTAGAAGCGATTGCTCATCGGCAAAGGGATGATCGGCAACTCGACCGTGCATATTTCCTATTGGCCGGTTTCTGAGAACTGCTGTCATGGGGCCATGCTTTAACCCCACGACCTCTACCTCAGCCATGTCCGACTCACACCGCCAGAGGGTCACGCTTCGGGTTCGGGCGGCGGCTTGGGCTCGGCAAACGTCTGCTCGACGAAGTCGCGCAATTGGCCCAGATCGGTTTTCGCGTACGCCGCTGTGGTCTGCACCGAGGCGTGGCCGAGCAGCGCCTGCGCGACGGGCAGCGGTACCTGGTGGTCGACCACCAGCGTGCGGGCGTAGGCGTGGCGCAGCCAGTGCGGGGAGGCGGCGCGCAGCAGCAACGCCTGCGCCGGCTCGTGCGCCTGGAGGCCATCGGCTACGGCGGCAAAGATCGCCTTGATCTCGCGGTACAGGCCCGCCGACTGCAGCGCTTCGCCCTTGTGGCCGTGGATCACCGGCAGCGCCTCGTGCACGGGTGGCTCGGCCGGCAGGCCGCGGGCGCATCGGTAGGCACGCAGCACCGCCACGCACGGGGTCGGCAGCGGGATGGCGCGCACCTTGCGCCCCTTACCGCAGACATAGAGGGTCCAGCGCCCGGGCGCTTCCGCCTCCAGCCGCGGCAGGCCGGTCGCGGCCGACCAGGCCAGTTCGGCCAGGCGCACGCCGGCGTAGCGGTACAGCGCCCAGATCGCGCGCCGCCGCTGTGCCGTCAGCCTGCTTGCGGCGTCAGGCTCCGGCCCATCGAGCCACGCGTCGCACGCGGCCAGCAGCGCCGGCGGGATCAGCCGCGTCGGCGCGAAGCCGGCCCGCGCGCGGCCGCCGGCGGACAGGCCTGCGGCCGGGTTGGCGTGCAGGTAGCCGGTGTCGTACCAGTAGCGGTAGCAGCTCGCCACCACCGCCAGCGCGCGCGTGCGGGTGGCCTCGCTGAGGTGTCCAACTGACGGCGAGGTCTCAGCCGCGCTGCGCCCGCCGTGCTGCAGCGCATGCCGGTAGGCGAGCAGCTGTTGGCGTGTCAGGTCCGACAGCGGGGCCAAGGCCGCGCGCGCCGCACCAGCGCATCACGCGGCGCAGTTCGGCGCCATAGGCGCGCTGCGTGTGCGGCGAGCGCCCGGCCCGGTCGCGCAGGAACAGCGCCAGCGCCTGCGCGTCGTCGGCGGCGCCGAGCGCGTTGGCGGCGGCGTGCGGCTGGGCGAAACGGCCAGCGCGCGCGAGCCACGCCAGCTCGTCCGGGCTTTGGGTGGCTAGCCATTGGTTTGGCGCGGTCGGCGCCGTCACCAGCTCGGCTCCGTCCACCGTCACCGTCGACGTGGATGACACTTGCCGGAAGCGGCGCCGGTGGGTATGCAGCAGCCGCGTCAGCACCGTCGCAGGACTGGGCGCTTCGTCTGCCGGCACCGTGCGCAACCGCCCGCGCTCCCAGTACTCGATCACCCCATCGTGCGCCAGCAGCAGCTTGAGCACGGCCGGCTGCGCGGCCTTGGCCTCGGCCAGCGACCCGTAGCGCCGCTTGACGCGTGCCAGCGTCCAGTGCGCGTAGACCGGGTGCCCCAGCGCCTCGGCCAGGTAGGCGAGCGACACGCCAACGGCAGCCGGCAGCGCGCGCGGCGGCACCGCCGCGGTGTCGATCCAGTCGGCCGGGTTCATGGCTGGGTGGTCCGCTTGCCGGCCGGCTTACGCGTCGACGTAGGCGCGCGCGCCTTGGTCGGTGATGGCGCGGCGGCCAAGGTCGCGCGCAGTAGTTCATCAAGCTGGGCGCGCTGGCTGGCGGTGACGGCCTTGAGCGCGCTCGCCTCGCCCGCGGCGGTCTGGCGCGCCGCCCGCTCACTGGCCAGGTCCGCGCCGATCCGCTCGCGTTCCTGCTCCAGCGCGGCGAGGCGCCGCTCGGCGAACTTGAGCTGCGAGGCCAGTGCGTGCGCTCGGCCTGCACCGCGTCGCGCTGGTGCGCGGTTTCCTGCAACAGCTGCCTGGACAGCGCCTCGTAGCGCGCCTGGATGGTGGCGACTGCCTCGGCGCGGGACCGCTCGCCGGCGGCAATGCGTTCCTGCGCGGCTGCCAGTTCCGTGTCCAGTTGGCCGACCCGGCTGGCGAGCTGGTCGGCGCGGGTGGTCATCGTGGCCAGCGCGGCGCGCGCTTCGGCTAGTTCGGTGTCCCGTGCGGTGAGCGCCTGGCGGGTTTCCGTGAGTTCCTGGCGCAGCAGCTCGATGCGCAGCTCGGCCTCGGCGCGCGCTGCCTGTGCGGCCTCGACTGCCGCCTGCGCTTCGCGCTTGAGGCGCACCACGTCGTCGAGCTGCACCGCGACCGCGGCTTGCCACAGCGCGCGCATCTGTTCGGCGATCTCCACCGGGAGCTCGGGCAACGCCAGCTCGGCCAGGCCCGCGCGCACCACCTCGGCCTCGATCGCATTGAGCGTGCGCGACAGCGTGGCCGGGTCGCCGCCGCCCAGGCGGGCGCGCAGCTTGCGCACCGAGACCACGCGGCGGAAGCGCGCGGCGGTGGGCGGGGCCGCGTCGCCGGCTTCGGTGAGCATCGCCAGCACGGTGGCGCGGATCTGTTCGGGGGTGGCGGCGGCGCGGGGCATGGCGGTGTCCGGGAGCAAATTGCACCATATCTTACGCACGCTGCTAACGTTAGAAAGGCTTCTTCTCCATGGATAGCGACATTCGAAGACCGATAAAGCTTATTATCTTGCCGAAACAGCCGATCGCACGCCCCGCGGGCGCGCCTGACCGCGCGCCGCGGATGGTCAACGTTCCATAAGCAGAGGAAAAGGACCAGTCAGCAAATGACTGATTTGATTGGGGTTTCAGGCAGGCATCGCCCGGAAACCCGCATGGCTGCTAGGGCTGGCTAACCCGGTAAATTGCACGGGAATCAAAGGGACCCCCTATATGACGCCGGAGACTTCACGGAGGCGGCGGTTCCCTCCTCCGCCGCTAACCTGCTCTATGACAGTGTGACCGGCCTGGCCGCGCGGGGACGCAGCCAGGCCGTAGGCGGCAGCGCCGTCCACGCCAGTGCCGCGCATGGCGCGACGGCACTGGCGGACGGCCAGGCCGTTCCGGGCGCGGGCCAGCATGACCTGGTCAAGCGCGTGGTGCGGGATTTCGGCGGCCGGCGCTGGGTGATCGCCTTTGCCGTCGATGCCAAGGCCATCAGTGGTTCCCAGCGCTACCTGGCGCTGGTGGTGATCTCCGGCCTGATCATCAGCGTGCTGCTGGGCTGGCTGGCCAACCCTCGCTTTGGCCTTGGCGATTGCAGTAAGGACCGACGTCATGTCACCGGCCGCCACCGAGCACCGGCTCGGCCCGCGCACGCTTGGGGCTCCTATTGGAATTGCCAGGTCCTATCAGTCGTCGTGCCCATGTCGCCCGTGTCCGTGGTGGCCACGCGCGCGCCACCTCCGCTCGCCCTGGTCGTCATCGTCATAATCGCGTCCGCGCCAGTAGGGCGCATAGACGGGCGCAGGAGCGACAACAACTGGGCGAGGAGCATACACGGGCCGGGGCGCTACATAAACCGGTTGGGGCTCTACATACACCGGCTGGGGCGCAACATAGACCGGCGCCGGTTCCGCGTAGACGACACCGGGAATTCCGATGCCAATGTCGACATTTACACGCGCTTGGGCAGCGGGAGCAATTGTGAGAAGTGCTCCACCGAATGCCGCAATCAATACAAGCTGCTTCATTTTTTCCTCGACTCTGGACGAGCGTAACTGTACTGGTTTGCGGCAATCGTCTTTGCGCGAATTCCGTAAGGATTTGTAACCGCAGTGTCGCAAGCTTTCGGCAATCGGTATGGCGTGTGGGTCGCGGCCGAGCCGGCCTGGGCTTCTGGCAAACTTGATAGCCTCGTGCGAGCCGGCGAAAGCGATTGGCCCAGCCGAAGTTGCGTTCCACAAGCCATCGTCTGGATAAAACGGTACGGTCGGCGTCCGAGTTGACCCACAAGTCGTGACAATCCGTAAGTTCTGCAACTGGCAAACATGAATCACGAGGTTACCGAACCCGCCTCTACTTTCAGCCGGCTTCCTCGTCCTTCTGGAAGTTGTCCTCCGCGCGGACGCTGTCCGCGTTGCGTTCATGCCCGCTGGGAAAGCCAGCGCCCTGCATCGCATTACAAAAAGTAACGGTCGAGCGATTTGACTAATGCACTATCGAACCGGACCAGCCTAAACTCATCTCCTTATACAGAACAGAACGTGAAGCCTTCAATCCCGAAGCGCCTGTAAGATCTGAGTGGCGATTATTACTTGCTGCAGCCCGGTCCAGATTGCCTGTGCACCTGGCTCGCCGTCGCCCGTGCGGGCCAGAAAGCCGCCGAGTCGCATAATCAGTCGCAACACCTCGTTGAGCCGTGGGGGGCCGATCAGGGACGTTTCGTCAGCAGATAAGCACCACGGATTTTATCCGGGGCGAAGAACAACGCAGCATCCGATCCGGGCAGGTCCTGCCAAGCCGCATCAGGTACGCTGCCCAACTGACGCCCATCGTGTCAACGATTGCGGCCTGCAGGAGCCAACCGAGAGCGCACGCGGTCATGTGCGCGAAGTCTTTGATGAGCTTATCGGCATGGCTCGACGATCGTGGTCAGTCGTCAACTCCCAATCGAGCATTGGGCGCAGTGATTCAACGCTCCGACGCTCGCTAACACCATTTTGGCTCTGCTGGTCCAACGAGTCGCACAATATCCCGCAAAGGACAAGTCCATGTGCAAGCGCGTATCGACCGACGCTAACAGACGATCATTGCGATCACCTCGATCACCTACGCTACAATCTCCTGAACGCAGTACCACCGTTGTTCCTTGGTCACGTTCGCCGAAACCACCTTCAGCTTCAACGAAATCCAAAGATCGGGCCCTGCATGGATTGTGTCGCCACGGGTGGCGCCTTCCGTTGGGATCGGAACGTCATGGACATGCGCGGTCCACAGACACGCTGTCCCGTTCGCTTTGCTGCAGCGCTTGCAGCAGATTGGCACAGTGGCGCAGATTGTTTTGGCGCCTACTTGGCCCACATGCAGATTCTTGGAGCCACAATGATTGACACGCAGACCCCGCCCCGCGCGGAAGCCGTGCCCGTCGCGGTGCTGCGGCTGACGTCGGCCCAACTGTTCGGCACGCTGTTGGCGGCCTTCGTCGCCGGCATGCTGGTTATCGGGGTGCCGGTCATGACGATCGCCGTCCCGCTCTGGCGCGAACATGCCCAAACCTGGCAGCAGATCGTCGAGGATTACAAGGCGCTCAATGCCGCTTGCCAGGATCAGGCGGTCGGTCCGGACGACATGCCAGACCAGACGCAACTGCAAACTCCCCGAATGCCGTCAATACATGTCAACCTGCGGCAACGCCAGGCACATTGGCAGGCAAACCTGTGAGACCGGCTCCCGATTCGCCGGCACCAGGAGCGGCAGGCATTGGCCACGTCGCACGCGCCGCGTGACGCCCTGGCGCCGTGCGCGCGCTCGCACGGCGCAAGACTTGACCAGGGCCTGCAGAACTGGCTGACGGAGAACCGAAGTCATGAAACCAACTTTGCTTCCACCCCAGAAGACCTTCACAGTGCAGCGCTGCTCGACCGTGAACTTCGGCGCCAGCATCCGTGGGTCGACGTCCCGATGCTCTGGATTCCGTGCTACTCAAGGTCACCCTGATCTCGTCCAGTGCTTCCAACCTGCGACGGGTAGAAGCGTCGGTCAGTGCGAATTGGCCACACTCACGAGCATCAGGCCGAGCACGGTCGCGAAGGGTGCAGACGTAGCGCCGACAGCCCACTGTTGCGACGAACCCCACGGAACCACGCCGCCCCTCTTCGCGCGGCGGAATAATTCCTGGACGTACCACCGCCTCGGAAGGCGCCACGCCCTGATGTTGCCCCTGTTTGGTGTAGCTCTTAGCTCCCGAGTTATGCGGCCTTTTTACGCTGTGCCGCGTGCCAGCTGGCGAACCGCCTCCAACTTGTATTCCTGCGTGTATTTCGCTCGCGTTTGCTTGCCTGACATCTCTACGGGGCGCGGTCCAACGCGACATGGCGCCGAACGCTTGTCGCGGGGGAAGGGTTGTCAGCGTTCTCAATTCCCCACTTTTGTTCAGCGTGGCCGGAAGCCGGCACTCCGCGGTACAACCTCGGGATCGAGACGCCCAGATTCCTAGCCATGCGACTGACTGTCCTGTTCTCGCTTTCCTCTGCGGCGGTGCCTGCCAGGCGTGGGCGTCGTCATCTGGCTGGCGATGGCCCGGATGTTGTCGCCGAACACCAAAAAATCTTCAGTGGCGAAGTGGCGTACGGGACAAGATCCCAGCAATGAGCCAGCCGGGGCCCGATTGCACAGGTAGATACTGCGTTGGCATGTGCCGACGCGCGTGCCGAAAGTGGCCGTCAAGACTCCTGCGGTGTCGCCGGTCGGGTCGGGGCGCAGTCTTCGTTCTGCCGCTTTGGATCGCGCGATGGCTTGGGATTGGCACTAGTCGACGGGGCCCCGGCGCTGTTGCCGTGCTTGAATAAGCGGTGCCGCGGATTCACGGCAAGCACATACTGGAGAATTTCCTTGTCCCGCTGCGCCGTATAGTACAGCGACCCAGTTTCCGATTTCTGGCTCAAGGCTGGCCACGTCGCGGGCGGGGTAACAGCCGGACCGCCGTCGCACTTCAGCCACCAATTACTGCTGAGGTCTTGCATGGGCTCCCAGCCGAGCTGAATGGCGCGAATTGAACCGGGCGCAATTCCCATTGCCGCGCCACCGAGCAAGACCAGCAGCCTTCCGACTTTCATGGATCGCTCCTGAGTTAGCCGACGACTCGTGCCATGCTGCGTAAGCATGACAATGCAGATAGGACTCAGACTAACCCCAAGAAGCCGGAGCGTCCATATTGGATCCCGCCACATTCACCATTTTATTATTCAGCGATTGGCCTTGACTGGCTCGATACAGAATGTAATCGCACGGACAGCTGGCGGTTATCCAGCGGCGGACCAGTACCTGACCGGCGCCTCGAATGAGTTCAGAACCAGATGCCCACGTCCCGGTTAGGCTCTGTTTTGGCAGGCTGAGTTTGCGAATGCTTCGGGAGCACGAATGTTCCGCGTGGACTAGCGGCGGAAGAAGTTGCTCTCGGGACGCCGCTGACTTCCGCAAACCAATCGGCTAACTCGTTAGGCTATGTCGCAGCAAGCTTAAAAATAAAGCCGAAAGCGGCAGGAGGCCATGTGCCGGTTTGATCACACTCTTAATTTTTCGCGGATGTCATTGCAATAAGATTGCGATCAGATTACAAAACTGTAATTTATCTAGCGAATCGTTTTATCCTAAGCGACAATTAAACTCGGATTTGTCTACTGCAAGGAAGACGAAAGTTTAATACGACAGGAATTCTTAGTATGATCCTGTTCTCGACAGTTTATTGAATATTGAATTCGCGGCGTTCACGTCTCGAAAGAAGGGGCCGGTGAACTCGTGGTTCCTTCCGCGCGGAGAATTGGGGGGAATATGTTGTGTGAAGACATTATCCGAGACTTGGAATCGGCTTTGGAAGTGATTCAGAAGAAGGGGCACACAATCGTCTCGCCCGCTGCTATTAAGGCCTTCCTGGACGAGGAGCGAAGATTGCTCGCAATCCAGAGTCCAGAAGGAACAAAGCTTCGTGAAGGAAATCGGCTGGGACTTGTGATGTCCGCACGAGCGACAGATCCTGCTGAAAGCTTTAAGGGTGCGACGGACGCGGGCCAAACGACTGTATGCGCGGCAATCTTGATTAACGGTGGCGGTGCAGTGATGGCGCTGGTTTTATTGGGTGTAGTTATGTCCAGAACCGGCATTCCGATGTTGGGTCTTGCGGGTATCGCTGCTGTACTGGCGGCCTTTTCCCTAGGTGTCCGCGCAGCTGCCTCAGCTTTCCTCAATCGCTATCAGAGTCAAGATGCCTACTGTGATGTTTATAGCTGGGCGGCTTCTGGAGAACGGCCTCGAGAAGAACAGTACAAGCGTCGGCGTATGGCTGAAGAATTTCGTGACAAGGCGCTGGCCGATTGCGCATCAGCTTTTCGAAGGTTCATTGTTGGAGTGTGGATAGCTTTCTGGGTGCTTATTTACTTGGCCTACGCCCTCCAAGAGGTATTATGAGATTCAACCAAGGCCCAATGTAGTGGTCAAGGTCGGCAACTTCCGGATGGAGGAGGAGAGGGCGAGATGAGCCCGACCGACAGGTGTGAGAAAGCATGGCGGAGGGCGGCGACACAGCAACTCGAGAGAGGGCGCCGCCTCGCGGCGCGCCAGGGTCCCATCTGATACGGATGGAGTGCCGGCATCGCCGCTCCTCCAGAATCACCTCAGCCGGTGCTATTGGTGCGCGTGGACAAACGGCATTTCGTGACCAATAATTATCAAGCAGTCGCACCGCAAAGGGGGCGCAGCCATGAAGCAAATCATCGCGGTTATCCCTCCGCATCGCTTGGAGAGCGTCGAGGCTGCCCTGCATGAAACCAGCCATTTGCCCGGTTTTACGTGGTTTCGTGCGCATGGGCATCCACGGGGGACCGGTCCCCACCATGCTTTCACTGACGTGGAGTGGAATCCAGACGCTCATGATCAAGTCGTCGTGATTATGTTCTGTGCCGATGAGGACTCGGACAACATCATCAACGCCATTCGCACAGCGGCCTATACGGGTAACCGCCATGATGGGTTGATCGCCGTTTTGGGCGTGGAGAGTATTCTGCGGATCCGGACTGGCGAGCGCGGCGACGCTGCTGTCTAAAGCATTATTTCTCGATTTCGAAGCAGGAATGAGGGTTGGCCGGGATCCAGCCTTATGCTGCAGAGCATAAGCCCAATATCCCGGCCGCCCCTCAAGACAGACCAGCGATACATCGGTCCGATAGATAGCTACGGCACATCGTCAGTAAACGTGGCATCGACGAAGGCACGCAACTTCGTCTGATCGGTGTTGGCATATGCCGCCGTGGTCTGCACCGAGAGCATGCCCGAGCAGCGCCTGGGTGGCGGGCAGCGGCAGGTGGTGTCGACCACCAGCGTGCGCGCATAGGCGGGGCGCAACCAATGCGGGGACCCACAGCGCGCAGCAACAGCACCTGCGCCGGGTAGTGTGCCTGCAGGCCATCGACCACGGCGGCAAAGATCGCCTTGACCTCCCGCCTGCCTGCTGCAACGCTTCGCCCTTGTGCCCGTGAATCACCGGCAGCGCCTCGTGCGGCGGCGGCTCGGCCGGCAGGCCGCGGGCGCGCCGGTAGGCGCGCAGCACCGCCACGCACCGAGTCGGCAGCGGGATAGCCCGCGTCTTGCGCCTTTGCCGCAGACATAGAGCGTCCAGCGCCCGGGCGCTTCCGCCTCCAGCCGGGCAGCCCGGTCTCGGCCGACAGGCCAGTTCCGCCGTAACCGTCAGCGGAACCCGTCTGGCGAGGCGGTAGTGACGGTGAGAAGGTAGCGGCTTCACGGCATATGGGAGTGAAGCAGTGGCCGAACAACGAGATGACGGTAGCGGACGCGAAGGGGCGAGGTATTACGGTATTACCGGCATGACGAAGCCTTCTGGCGGGAGATGCTTGCGCAGTGGCACGACAGCGGGCTGAGCATCCGCGCGTTCTGCCGACAGCAGGGCCTGGCAGTCAGCACCTTTGGCCTGTGGCGCAAGCGCGTGGAGCGCGAACGGCCGGCTGTGGCGCCGCTGACCGTGACCGCTGAGACGGCGTTCATCGCGGCGGGCACGAGTGCGGCGGCGTCTGCCACACTGCCGCTGTCCGACACGGGGGGCGTGACCAGGTAGTGGTCGCGCTGGCCGGCGCCCGCATCGAGTTGACCGGCGCGCATGCCGAGCGCATCGTACGCTTCGTGCTCGGGCAGTTGGGAGGCGGACGGTGCTGATCACCGGCGATGTGCGGGCCTTCATTTGCCGCGACACGGTCGACATGCGCAAGTCCATCGACGGTCTGTCATACCTGGTGCAGCCGCTGCTGGCACAGGACCCGCTGTCGGGCCACTTGTTCGTCTTCGTTGGCCGCGACCGCTCGAAGGTCAAGATCCTCTACTGGGACCGTACCGGCTTCGCGCTGTGGTACAAGCGACTCGAGCGCCGCCGCTTTCCCTCGCCGGCGGCGTTCGCCCAGCGCGCCTTCTCGCTGGCCGAACTGAACGCCTGGCTCGAAGGCATCGAGATTCTGGCGCTTCGCCCCCACCGCACGGTGCAGGCCACGCGCGTCATGTAGCTTGTAAACGCTGCGATACCCGGGCATCATGGCAGCGTGCTTGCCGTCCTGACCCCCTCCGATCTGCCTGCCGATCTCGACGCGGTACGCGCCCTTCCGCTGGAGCAGAACCGGCTCGCCCGCACCCTGTGGGAGCAGCTCGAGATCCTGAAGCACCAGATCGCACAGCTTAACCGCGCGCAGTTCGGCGCAAGTTCCGAGCGCCTGCCGGGGCAGGTCAAACTCTTTGCGCAACCGCTGGACCTGCCGACACCGCCGGCGACGCGCAGGTGAAGGTGGCTGGCCACACCCGCAAGGGCCGCCCGGCCTTGCCCAAGGACCTGCCGCGCACGCGCATCGAATACGACCTGTCCGAGGCGCAGAAGGCAAGCTTCGACACCCTGGAGCGCATCGGCGAGGAGCGCAGCGAGACGCTGCACTACGAGCCGGCCCGGCTCAGCGTGATCGAGCACGTCCGCTTCAAGTATGTGGCCACCAAGGATGGCGAGTCCACCATCGTGACCGCCGCCGCGCAGCCCTCGCCGCTGCCCAAGAGCAACGCCAGCGCCGGGCTGCTGGCCAGCATCCAGGTCGACACCTTCGTGGACCACCTGCCGATCAATCGGCAGGAGACGCGCTATGTGCGAATGGAAGCTGGCTTCTGCCGAGCTGCTGGCAACGCTGCTGCCGCCCTTGCGCAACCACGTCCTGCAGGCGCCGCGCCTGCATCTGGACGACACCACGCTGCCACTACTCGAGCGCGGGCGCGCCACCACGCGGCAGGCCTATCTATGGGGCTACCTCGGGGCCGGGCAGCGGCAGGAGAACGGCTTATGGGTCGACCACCCGCCAGCGGTGCTGTTCGAGTTCGCCGAATCCCGCGCCGGCGCCCATCCCCTGAACTTCCTGCGCGACTATCATGGCTACCTGCAGGCGGATGCCTACAGCGGCCACGATGCGCTTTACCGTACCGGCCGGATCTTCTAGGTCGGATGCTGGGCGCATTGCCGCCGACGCTTCTTCGAGATCGCCAAGGCCCAGAAGACACCAGGGCTGGCCGCGCAGGCATTGGCGTGGATTGCCAAGCTGTATGCCATCGAAGCCGGCATCAAGGACAAGTCACCGGAGCACAAGCTGGCGGTGCGCCAGGCCGAGGCTGTGCCGCTGCTGGCGCAGTTCCACCAGTGGCTGCAGGGTAATGCCCACGGCCTGCTCGCCAGGCAGCCGCTGGCGCAAGCCTTCGGCTACGCGCTGCGGCACTGGCAGGCGCTGGTGCGCTACACCGAGAGCGGCATCCTCGAGCCCGATAACAACCGCCTCGAGCGCGCGAACCGCCCGATTGCCCTCGGCAGGGCGAGCTGGATGTTCGCGGGCTCACCGCGCGGCGGGCGCGCCGCGGCCACGATGTATTCCTTGCTCGGGACCTGCCGCCTGAACGGCATCGAGCCCTATGGCTGGCTCAAGGATACGCTGGAGCGCCTGCCGGCCCACCCGATCAGCCAGGTCCACGAACTGCTGCCGCTGGCGCGCTAACCGCTACACTGCGCGTCATGGACATCCTTGACGCCCTGCGCCTGGCCCCAAGTGCCGACCTGTACCGCCTGTATCTGACCATCGGGCGAATGATCAACGATCCCAAGCGTATCCTCGAGGTCCGCAGGCACCTGCATATCGGTATGACTGTGGGCTACGTCGCCGACGATCTCACCCAGCCGGTGCGCCAGGGGCGCATCCTCGAGCTGCGTCAGACCCAGGCGGTGGTCCAGGACACCACCAGCGGCCGCCACTGGATCCTGCCCTACGCCGCCGTGCTCGCCGAGCCCACTACCGCCGCGCAGCAACCGCCGCATGCTTCACCGCCACCCCCGCCCCGGGCGCAGCGTGCGAACTTCCTGGTCGGCGACACCGTCAGCTTCACCGACCAGCACCTGCGCGAGCGCATCGGCACCATTGTGCGCGTCAACCAGAAGACCGCCTCCATTGAGTGCGACCCGAACGAAGGCCACTGGCGTGTCTCCTTCGCGCTACTGCGCAAGGTCGTCGACCTGTAGCTCCCACCGCTTACCGCTGCTCGCCGGACGGGTTCCGCTGACGGTTACATATCTCGGACGGCATCAGCGCGCTGATGCGCATCATCGAGAACCCCAACGGCGTCGCCAGCGGTAATATCTTCAATATTGGCAACCCGGCCAATATCCATTCGGTGCGCAAGCTGGCCGAGATGATGCTGAAGATGTCCGCGGACTATCT
This sequence comes from Cupriavidus sp. Agwp_2, assembly GCF_040784895.1. NCBI lineage: Bacteria > Pseudomonadati > Pseudomonadota > Betaproteobacteria > Burkholderiales > Burkholderiaceae > Cupriavidus > Cupriavidus sp. Agwp_2. The sequence continues at coordinate 664,536 of NZ_CP088085.1, read as the reverse complement.
CGAGTACGCCGAGGAAGCGCGCAAGACGCGGATCATCGAGACCTCGTCGGGCGACTTCTACGGCAAGGGCTACCAGGACGTCCAGCACCGTGTGCCGAAGATCGACAACACCATCGAAGAGCTGGGCTGGAAGCCAGAGGTCAGCATGCAGCAGGCGCTGCGCCGGATTTTCGAGGCGTATCGTGGACATGTAACCGACGCGCGCACGCTGGTAGGGCAATAAGAGGCCCGCCCCTTCACCCAGGGTCGAGCGTCTCGGAATTTGGCATTACACAAAAAGAGACCTGCCTTTAGGGCAGGTCTCGAAGCCTTCGCTACATAGCGGCGAAAGGGCACCATGAGGTGGCGAGTCAACCAAGTCTGTCGCGTCCAAACGTGGCGCTACAGCGCGGCACAGTGGACTCGACACTTACAGATAGTTAGTGTCCGGCATCAGCATACGTGCACCGTCCGTAAAGGTATCACGAGGCCCGATGCGTGCGCCATCGCTGAATACGTCGCGCTTGTCAATGCGAGCCCCGCCTGCATACACGTCATTGGTTGCAGAACGGGCACCGTCCGTGAAGGAATCGCGGGGCCGGTGGATTTGACCGTTATCGTAGGTGGCAGCGACATTCAGCGAAGCGTTTGCCGCGTGCACGGAACCGATTGTCAGAATGGAAGCTGCCGCAGCAAAAATGGCAGTGTGGATTGCTTTCATGGCCTTTCTCTCCTAGTCGTGTTGCCGAGTCTTGTCTCACCATGATTCAAGTGTAAGGGGTGCCTACCCACTAACAAATGACTCATTGATTACGATCCCGTCATTTTCCAGGAAGGTCTGCAAAAAAATGACCCCCAAGAGGAGGCCAAAAACTCTCTTGCGTTGACAAGGGAGTGTCGATTCCTTCAAGACCTCAGAACTTGTGACGCACGCCAATGACCGCCCCGGTCTGGTCCTTACCAGGAACGACATTGTTGGGCGCGCCCGTTGACGAGTTGAAGCCACTCATGCCCAACTGGGAGTTGCCGCGATTCAGTGCATATCCCACGTTCATGTAGACGTCCGTGCGCTTGGAAAGCGCATAGTCTGCTGACGCTACGAACATGATCGGATCTGCATTCGAGTCGCGTGTATCCGTATAGTACGCCGCACCGACAAGCGTCAGAACTGGCGTCAGGCTGTAGCGCAGGCCTGCCCAGTAGAGATTCGAGCGGTTGGTTGGCAGCGTTCCAACGTTACCGTTGTACCAACGATAGCCGATATATGCCTTCGCTGGACCAATGGCGTAGCTTGCGCCAATCAGAGCACGGCGGTCTCTTTGGTTGGCGGTCGCAACCGTAGTGCCTTCAAACTGGTCGTACACAGCACCCACGGCGAATGCGCCCGCCTCATACATCAGGGAGACGCCAAGGTTGCGGTCAACTTTGTAGTTACCCGGAACCTCGCCGCCGCCTGTTCGACTGAAGCTGTACAGGCCGGATGCCGTCAGGCCGCTAAATGATCCACGGTACTTGATGGCATTGTCTGCGCGGCCTGCGAGGACGTCGTCGCTCTTAAAGAGCGAGTAGCGAGGGGCGAAGCCCATCGGGTCTAATTGAATGGCAGTATCATACAAAGGCGTCGTTTGACGGCCCAAGGTGAGCGTTCCGTACTTGCTGCGCAGACCAACGAAAGCGCCACGATCAAAGAGCCTGGTGCTGTTATTCTGCGCACCGGTGTCGACGGAGATGCCGCTTTCGAGGTCGAAGATCGCCTGTAGTCCGCCACCAAGATCTTCAACCCCACGAATACCCCAGCGGGACGTTGACATGTTGCCAGACGTCATTCGAACCTGGCTCGATCCGCCCGAGGCAGACGGGACATTGCTGAGGTACTCAATGCCGGCATCTGCGACACCGTAGAGCGTAACGCTGGACTGAGCGAATGCCGTGCTGGCGAACAGGCCGAACGTTGCGGCTGCTATGCGACAAATCTTCATTGCTTCTCCTCGTTAAGTCAGTGACTAAATTCGTGCGCCCGAGTATAGAAATCGGTAGATGACTGAAAGATTGCGAGGAAATTACACAGCACTTATCGTGGTTTATCTGCGACAGTCGACGTTTTGATGATAGGACTTGCTGAAGCTCTATCAGGACATGCGCCCCTAGTGGAACTCGCATTATGCTAGCCCCCCGCGGCAGAATAGATGTCGCCCCAATAGAATTTGAACCCTGGGGGCGATAAGGGATAGAAGTGGGCTCGTTACGGACAAGAATTCAAGGACCGGGCGGTAGCACGGTTGTTACCGCCGGAGAGTGCGGCGGTGGAAGTGGTTTCAAGGGAATTGGGTGTGGCAGTGGCCACGCTGGAGCGCTGGCGTGCGGACGCTATGTCCATGCCCGCTCGCGAGCGGGCATGGACAGCGGCGGCCAGGTTTGAGGCGGTGCTGGCGACGGCTGCGATGGACGAGGCCAGCAAGAACGCCTGGTGCCGTGAGAACGGTGTGTATCCGCAGGAGTTGGAGCAGTGGCGCACTGCCGCCACGCAGGCGCTGGCTGAGCCCGAGGATGCGCGCGCCACCCATCGTGAGACAAAGGCCGATCGGCGCCGGATCAAGGAGCTCGAGCGCGAGCTGCGCCGCAAGGAGAAGGCCTTGGCCGAAGCAGCCGCCCTGTTGATACTCTCAAAAAAGCTCGAGGGGATCTTCCCGAAGGACAAGGACGAGGACGAGGACGAGGACGCATGATCGGCCTGGAAGATCGCCACACGATGGTCCGCCATATCGAAACCGCTCACGCAGGCGGTGCTCGCCTGCGCCTGGCCTGCGAGGTAGCTGGCATAACCGTGCGCACGCTGCAACGCTGGAAGGCCCACGATGGCTTGGTGGTCGTCGACCGCCGCCCCGGGGCCGAGCGGCCCACGCCTGCGCATGCGCTGAGCATCGAGGAGCGCGAACGCATTCTGACCGTTGCCAACGAGCCGCGCTTCGCCGACATGCCGCCGGCGCGCATCGTGCCCATGCTGGCCGATGAGGGTGTCTACCTGGCCAGCGAATCGAGCTTTGGTCGGGTGCTGCGCGCCCATGGGCAGACCCGGCATCGAGGACGCGCCAAGGCACCGCGCCAAAGCCGCCCACCCACCACGCACATGGCCACGGGGCCGCGCCAACTGTGGTGCTGGGACATGAACTACCTGCCGGCCGAGGTTGCCGGTCGCTGGTTTTATCTGTACCTGATCCTGGACGTGTATAGCCGCAAGATCGTGGGCTTTGAGGTCCACGATCGCGACGACGCCGACCATGCGGCGCACCTGGTCAAGCGCACGGCACTGGCCGAGGGTATTCACGCCCTGGCGGCCAAGCCAGTGCTGCACGGGGATAACGGCGCCACGCTCAAGGCCACGACGGTGCTGGCGATGTTGCACTGGCTGGGCGTCAAGCCTTCGTATTCGCGTCCACGCGTGAGCGACGATAACGCTTTTGTAGAAAGCCTGTTTCGCACGGCCAAGTACCGCCCGGAGTTCCCGTCCACGGGCTTTGCCGATCTGGCAGCGGCACGCAGTTGGGCGGCGCACTTCGTCCACTGGTACAACCACGAGCACCGGCACAGCGGCATCCGCTACGTGAGCCCGGCACAGCGCCACGCCGGGCAAGACGATAGGATTCTCGCCGCTCGTCATGCGCTTTATGCCGAGGCCCGCGAGCGCAACCCACGTCGCTGGTCACGCCACACGCGAGACTGGTCGCCAATCGGCACGGTCACGCTCAACCCGGAGCGCGAGATTGCCGTGCCCAGCGGTATCAAGCCAGGCGCCGAAAAACAGCGTTTGGCTGCATGAATGAGGCGACAACTGCCTTGACGCGCGCCGCAGTGCCCGCGTTTCTGAGCAGATTCCGGATGGAGATGCTGTAGGTAGCCAGTGTCGAGTTCTTCGTTCCTTGCCTTTCACGCATCCATCGGCAGAATTCAATCAACAGATCCGGATCCAATGGCTCGGCGCTCGAATCGAATTGCTCCATGACTCTGGCTTTCCGAAGGTAATCCATAAAGAGGGTTACGCCATGCATCAACCCTTTGTGGTCTGCATGATCGTATCTCGAACAGGTGCATCTCTTCAGGTGGTTACCGAAGCGTGCTATAGCCTCGGGAGAAAGAGCTGTACATGCGATTCTGTTCTTGTAAGTCCAGTGAAGCAGATGTTCAGCTGCACGAATATGTCCGCGAGCAGTGATTTCTGCAAAACCGGCCTCCCACAACTCCGACGCGAACCCCTCAAGCAGGTAGCTTCCAGGATTCTCGGAAAGCTCATCTATTCTCTGTTGAGATTCGAAGTACTTTGCAAACATGATGTCCTCCTGTTTTGCCGACACGGCTAACAAAGACATCACGATTATGCATAGACGGAAAGCCGCTGGACGCTGACAGCAGCGGGGTTCGCGTCGACGGACTCCGCATAAAGCTGTTCAACGCATTACAGCTCTTACGGGGTCGAGCTCGTAACAACTGGCTGGTGACGATGGTCGAACGGGCGCTGTGGCGGTCGTCGAGCACCTCCAGTAGATCGCGGCGGTGCACATCGTCGAGGACAGCCAGACCCCAGTCGTCGATCACCAAGGCGTCAATTCTGGCCAACTGCTTGAGCAATTTGGTGTAACGGCTGTCGGCTCGGCCGATGCTCAGTTCGTCGAGCAGGCGCGGCAAGCGCACGTAGTAGGCGCTGTAGCCCTGACGGCACGCTTGGTGGGCCAGCGCGCAAGCGAGCCAAGTCTTGCCCACGCCCGTCGGGCCGGTCAGCAGCACGTTCTGCTTCTCAGACAGCCACTGCCCGGCCAGCAGGCGCTGGAACAATGGCTTGTCCAGTCCTCGTGCGTGGCGGTAGTCGGTGTCTTCGGCAACCGTATTCGGCTTGAGCTTGGCGCGCAGTAGGCGCAAAGCCAACTGCCGCCCATCACGCTCGGTCGCCTCGCGGTCAACCAGCAGGCCGAGGCGCTCTTCGAAGCCGAGGTGATCAAGGTCCAGGCTGCCCTGATCGTGCAAGGCGCGCGCCATGCCGAACAGGCGCAGCTTGTTCAGCTTGTCGTAGGTGGGATGGTGCAGCATCATTTTCCTTTCGTTGGCGCTTCAGTGCAGGATGGAGTTCGATTGGTAGTAGTGGGCGCCACGCAGGTTCTCGTGCTCCGGCAGGTCGAGCGTGCGCTGCGCGCCCGGCGGAGTCTGCAAGTCCAGGCCATTCTTGAGGATCGATTGCAGGCTCTTCCAACTCACGGCGTTGAGTTTGAGCGCATGCGGGCAGGCCGCTTCGAGGCGCGCGTTGCCGAACTCCTGTCCCAGCCGAAGCACACCCAGGCAACTGCGGAACGCCTGCTGCGGATGGCGCCGCTGGTGCAACAAGCGTTCGACCAGCGTGGTGCAGCGGGGGCCGATGGCAGTAGCCCGGCTGGTCAGTTTCTCCGCGCTCCAGCCTGCGACCTCGCGGTGGGTCCGCGGCATATGCATGTCAACCGTCGTGTGCCGGCCCTTGAAGGCGCAGTGGGCATGACTGGCCAGCCGCTGGCCGTGTCGGAAGATCTCGACCGTCGCTCCGGTGACGCGCACATCGACCTGCTCGCGTGCGTGTTGGTAAGGAACCGAGTAGTAGTGACCGTCGACCTCGACGTGGTAGTCAACGCCGACTCGGGCAAGCTTCCACTCGGCGTACTCATAGGGCTGTGCTGGCAAGGGGCGCAAGGCTGGTTGATCCATTTCGGCGAAGGCGCTGGCGCGGCTGCCGGGCAGCTTCTTGAACGGGCGTTGGTTCAGGGCGGTCAGCAGGGCACGCATCTCGCGGTTCAGTTCGCCAAGGCCGAAGAAGCGCTGATGGCGCAGGCGCGCCAGCACCCAGCGCGACATCACCAACACCGCATTCTCCACTTTCGATTTGTCCTTGGGGCGGCGTACGCGGGCCGGCAGCACAGCCACGCCGTAGTGGTTGGCAAGGTCCTGATAGGTCGGGTTAAGGTCCGGCTCGTAGCGCGACGCCTTGGTCACGCCGCTGCGCAGATTGTCCGGCACCCACAACTCGGTGCAACCGCCGAAGAAGTTCAGGGCACGCACATGGCTGGCGATCCAGTCGGGCAGTTGTTGGGACCAGGTCGCCTCGATGTAGGTGTAGTTCGACGCGCTATGGTCTTATGTACATGACGCGTCTAATGCGAACAGCTTTTTTATGTAAATCCGGCTGAGACGAGCGAGTGGCCGCGCTCGGTTGGAAGCGCGGCGTGTCCTCCATTTGGTTCACATAATCACAGCGACTTCAGGAATCGCAGAAGCGTCTCGGGTGGCTGGTACCGAGCTCGCTTCACATCTGGCGGATTCAACCGAGCGAGCGCGCGTTCCTTCATCTCGAGGTCCGCCTCGACGTACATGTGCGTCGTCGGGCTCTCGTGACCGAGCCACAACGCAATCTCAGTGGGCCATACACCGGACTGCAGCATCGCCATTGCGGTCGAATGCCTGATGCGGTGCGGGGATACCTTGACGTTAGCGAGTTCGGGATGCCGATCCGACGCTGCCTTGGTCGCCAGCTTCAGCCGCTGACAGACCGTGGCTCGGTTCATTGCATTGCCCTGACGTGTGGGCAGCAGCGGCGATCGTTCGGTCAGCTGCGGATTACGGCCAAGCCAGTCGCGAACATCTCGGGCTGTGCTCTTCCAGAGCGGCAGCGAACGCTGCTTGCGTCCCTTGCCATGCAGATGAATGAAGGATATCGGGCCAAGGATGACATCGCCGACCCGAACACCAACGATCTCCGATACCCGAGCGCCGGTGTTATAAAGCAAGGTCACCATCAGTCGATCTCGATGACCGAGCCAGCTCGCCGTCGAAATGTCCATGACTGCCAGCATTTGCTCCCTTGACAGGAATCCTATCATTGGTCTGTCGAAGCGTTTCATTGGAACCGCCAGCGCCTGCTCAATGACACGCAGGTTCGAGAGATCGCGACGAGCGGCGAATCGCAGGAACGACCGTATCGCCGCCAGCCGGATATTGCGACTGCGTACCGTGTTGTGGCGGTCTCGTTCCAGGTGCTCGAGGAAACTTGCCAGGAACTTCGCGTCAATGTCGGCCAACAGCAAGGCCGATGGCGACTTGCCGAGGTGTTGCTCGGCGAAATGCAACATAAGCAAGAAGGCATCGCGATAGGACGCTACGGTACTGGAGCTGAGCGCTCGTTGCTGCACCATGTAGTCAGTGAAGAACTCCTGCACCAGGCCGCCGAAGGTGGGCGAGACTGAGCTACGCATGACGAATCTCCTCCAATGCAAAATTCTCGAACCTCGCGCCCACCACCGACATCAGTTCCGGCGCCCCGCTGAGGTACCAGTAAGTGTCCGAGATGCTGGCATGACCAAGGTAAGTGCATAACCAGAGCACGGCATGATCGACGGTCGCTCCTGTCTCATACCATCGCAGCAATCGAGCCACGGCGAAACTGTGACGATAATTCCGAGGTCGGAATTAGAGGCAGATGCTCGCGGCGCGAATTATTCCGAGTACTTCTTACAGATAGCCGAGCCGTATGGCAAATCCCGTGGTTGGGAGTGCATGCGACTCGGCATAATCAGAGGCTCTTCAGAAACGCCAAGACACGATCCTCGGGCTGGTACCGCACCGGGCGCACACCGGCGCTCACGGTCTTCGCCAGAGCTAGTTCCTTCAACTTCAAATCGGCGTGCACGTACATTGCGGTCGTCTCCACTGATTCATGCCCAAGCCACAGGGCGAGAACGGAACGGCCAACGCCGTGCTGTAGCAGATCCATTGCCAGTGTGTGTCTCAGGCAGTGGGGCGTTATGTGCTTGCGAGCCAGTGAGGGGCAGTGACGCCGGGCGGTTGCCAGGTGTTTCGCAAGCACATATTGCAGTCCGTCATGGCTGAGTTCTGTGCCCCGGGCATTGGGGAAGACGGGATCATCGGGGGCGCCGTGACGCTCTCTCAACCAGCTACGCAGCACTGTGACAGTCTCCTTGCGCAGCGGCGTACAGCGGACCTTGCGCCCCTTTCCGAGACAACGGACGTGGGCGCCGGGGCCGAGTACGATGTCCTGGCAGCGGAGGCCGATGAGTTCGGCGGCACGCAGTCCCGTTTGCACCGCGAGCAGCAGCATTGCATGATCGCGTCGTCCAGTCCAGTTGTCTAAAACCGGTGCCGCCAGCAGCGCCTCAACTTCAACTCGTGTGAGGAACTCGATTGGACGCCGAGTGTAGCGTTTATTCGGCATACCGAGCACGCGCTGAGCCACCGCGCTGTATTGTGGCTCATGCAGCGCGACGTAACGGAAGAAGGAATGGATGGCTGCCAGGCGTACATTGCGGCTGCGGGCGCTGTTCTCACGTTCCTGTTCGAGATGGTCGAGGAACGAGCCGATTAAAGGCGCATCGAGTTCCGGCACCGTCAAGTCCGAAGGGGCCTTGTGAAGTCGTTCCTGTGCATAGTGCAGCAGCAGGCGAAAGGTGTCGCGATAGCTCAGAATGGTGTGTGGACTGGCTTGCCGCTGGCGCATCAGCCGATCGGTAAAAAACGCTTCCAGAAGAGCTGGGAAGCCGAATGTATCGTTCATGGCCGCTGTCCCCCCCTTGCTCCTTCCACCCTTCGCAACGCTTGTCGCAATAGCTGAGGAGTGGCGGTCAGGTACCAGTAGGTATCCGAGATATGCGTATGCCCGAGGTAGGTGGATAGTTCGGGCAGGTGCTTCTCGACGTCGATGCCGCGGCGATACCATCCGATCAGCGTGTTGATGGCTAACCGGTGGCGGAAGTCCAGCAGCCGGGGCCCTCGTGAGTCCCCCGCTTGGCGCAAGCCGATCTGGCGCGACAGGTTGACAAACGTGTAGCGTACGCTCCACTCGGTCAGACGAATGCCACGGTCGGACAGGAAGAAACTTGGGCTTTGTGGGTTGGGACACAGACGATCGCGCCGAGTGGCGTAGCGCTGCAGGGCACGTTGCGTGGAAGGATGGACCGGTAAGTAGCGCGACTTGCCGAACTTGGCGCCATGAATCGTCAATACTCCGCTCGCAAGATCCACTGCATCACGATCAAGCTGTAATGGCTCGTTGGTGCGCATGCCAGTAACCGCGTACAAGCCAAATAGCGTGGAATACGTGAGTGGCCGCAGCCCGATGATGGACGGCAGCTGTTGTGCCGCATGGATGAGGCGGATGACTTCCTCATCGCGGTATATGTACGGAGACGACCGGGCTTGTCGATAAGGGAGCAGGTCCGGCGGTGGCACAACGGTGCGCGGATCAGTTGCGCTGCAGTACTGCGCGAAACGGCGCACCATGCCGAGGCGATTCGCCCACTGCGCTTGTGCGCTCTCTGGCTGAGTGGCCCACTGCAATGCCAGCTCTGTCGTGATGTATGTGGCGCCGGCGTGTTCTGCAAAATCGACGAACCGTTGCAGCATTCGGCCTGTCAGACGTAGCTTGACTCCGAGGGCGCGGCGCACGCCAAGATACTCATTGAGGGAGGTTCGTAACGTGCTCATTAGACACCCCCCGGCCAAGGTTGCGCGATACCTCGCAGTGCCCGGATATCCACCTTTGCATAGATCTGCGTGGTGTCGGGTTGGACATGGCGTAGTAACTGACCGATCTCGTCCAGAGAAGCACCCTTACGCAACATGTTTGTGGCGAGCGAATGACGCAGCAGATGGGCTCCTTTGAATGCCGGATCGAACCCGGCACGCGCGAGCGCTCGGCGCACTACATCGCAAATGGCGGCGGATCCGGAGAATCCACATCGCGGTGCCTTCATGCGGACGAAGACGCGCCGCGTCGGGCAAGGAGGGCGAACGTAACGGAGATAATGAACCAGTGCCGAGCCGACATCTCGCGGCAGCGGCAATCGTTCTGGGCGGTCGCCTTTGCCGTGTACAACGAACTCGCCAGCCTGCCAGTCGAAATCATCCAGGGTCATCGCAACCACTTCGCCAGCGCGCAAACCGAGCCGGGCCAGAAACAGAAGGATCGTGAAGTCGCGCTGGCCTATCAGGGTTCCGCGGTCACAGCAGGTGAGCAGACGTTCGATCTGATCGCTCGTGAGCGAGATGGGTAGGTGCGACAACCGCCAGTTCGCGACGGTCGGCACCGCAGCAGCGAGATCCAAAGCGATGGCGCCTCGCTGATGCAGAAAGCGCAAAAAGCTACGCAACGCCGTGACCATCAACTTGGCATAGCTTCGTCGAACATGGCGAGCTCGTTCAAGAATAAACCGATGAATATCGTGCAGACGTAGTTCGTCAAGACACGGCTCCTGGCGCCTAAAACGGTGGACAAGAAAGCGTCGCACCGTGCGCAGGTAGTTCTCCACGGTAGCGGGCTTGAGCCCGCGCTCCGAACGGAGGAATCGCGCGAAGTCGCGCTCGATCAGACCCAATGCGGTGTCGTCGATCGACTCAGGAGGCATCGGTATGCAACCGAGCCCGCGCAGATATAGGAGCAGTTGCCAACCGGTGCGCTCATCGCCGCGCCTGGTGCCACGTCGGCGGTGGTATGCCAGAAACAGCCCAAGCCGTTCATCGTCGAGGTCGGTGACTTGCATCTTGCGACGCTGAAGCCAACCGCTGAGAGCAACGAGTAGTTGTAGCTTCGTCTGTACTGTTGACAGGGCATAACCCTGCCTTCCAAGGAACGTTGCGAATCCCTCAATATGGGCGCTCAACGGGCCCGCGCATGAACACGTCGCCCACGCTTTGCCAACACAGTGCCGCTCTGACATGGCCTGTCTCCTCCAAACTCCGGCAAACTCGCCAGCTATAGGAGACCACAGGATTATGCCGAGTCGCTGCCCCCCAAAACCACGGGATTTGCCATACGGCTCGGCTATCTGTAAGAAGTACTCGGAATAATTCGCGGCACGGAATTATGGCGCAGGTCCTGAATGCGCGGATGCGGGTAGTCCCCGCGTGCCTGCCAAGCCAATTGCCGACGCAGTTGGACGAAGACGCCTTGAACCGTCCTCTTCGGCAGGGCGCAGCCCGATTGCGACACGAAGAACGGCATGTCTGCACGGGTTTCGACACGCCGATCACGAAGTTGCCGGTATTCGTTGAGCGCTTGTATGACACTGCTGTGCAACGGCAGGCAACGCGGTTTTTTAAACTTGGTGTGACGCACGGTCAGACAAGCACGTCGCAAATCGACGTCCCCATCACGAAGGTTCAAGGCTTCTGAGAGCCGAAGCCCGACGGAGGCGATAAGGCCGAACAGCGTCCGGTAGGTCGCGGGTCGTACTCCGTCCAACGGGGGCAGGCGACCCGCCTGCTCGAGCAAATCGCACACTTCCTGCCCGGTGTAAATGTGCGGCGCTAAGCGTCGATGGCCTGGCCCGAAGGTGTGTAAGTCAGGGATCTCGGTGTCCGGCTGGAACTGGCGGTAGTATGCCGCGAAAGGTCGAACGACTTCCAGCCTGCGAGCCCAGGTCACCGGTCCGGTGCGCTTGACATGCTCGCGCGCCCAGCCGAGTTGCAGGTCGAGTGTCAGAGGCCCTTGATGCCCGCGGGCATCTGCGTACCTGGCAAAGCGCATCAGTTGCTGGCCGGTGATGCCCAATTCGAAGCCGAGCTGTCGGCGCTGCTTCAGATAGCGTTCGACAGCTGCCTGGATCGCGTTGTTGCCGGTGCTCATGTCACACCTCCTGGCCAGGGCATCGCCACGGCCGATAGGCGAACCATGTCGACCTTCGTGTAGATCATTGACGTGTCGAGCTCACGATGACGCAGCACATCGGCGACTTCCTTGAGGGTGCTTCCGCTGGCCAGCATCCGACTGGCCAGCGTGTGGCGCAAAATGTGTACCCTCGTATGGGGTAGTCCGCTGCGCCGATAGGCCTCGCGCACGATCTTGCGTAGCACCTCGGGACCGATCGGGGCATCGACCGGCGCGACATGGCGAACAAAGACTCGCCTGCTTGCCGTCGGAGGTCGCTCCGCGCGAAGATAGGTTGCGATGGCCTGGCCCGTGGTCTGCGGCAACGGCAGCACGTCTACTCGACGCGACTTATTCTTGGCGATGCGAAGCGTTCCCGCTTCCCAGTCGATGTCGTCCAGATCGATGGTGACAACTTCGCCGGCTCGCAGGCCCAGATCGACGAGACAGCGGACCATGGCGTAAGCGCGATGCCTGGATGGCAACCCTTGTGGGAAGGCGTCAAGCAGCTGCAAAACCTCCTGCTGCGACAGCGTCTGCGGCAATGCCGCCAAGCGCCGGTTCGCCGGTGATGTGATGACCGGCAGCAAGTGCACCACCGAGTCCCCCAGTGTTGCTCGATAGCGGAGATACGCGCGCAGCGTTCCCGCAACAACCTTTGCGCTGGCCGGACACAGTCGCCGAAGCTGTCTGTCGATGAACCGACGCAGTTCGTCCTGGGTAGGACAGATCGGCACGCGCGAGCCTGCACCGTGGCTCTGTTGCAGGAAGGCTCGCAGGATGTTGAGACGTTGCATTCGCGTGCTTCGCGCCAGTCCGCGAGCACGGTTCATGTATTCATCGAAGCGGCGAAGTTCATCGTCAATCGCAGAAACAATCTTGTCTTTACGCAGCACCCCGGCCTCATCCAGTGCGATGAGCAGATGCCGCAGTGCCGCTCGGATCGTGCGCGCGTGCCTTCGCACTGGCGGCGGACAGGTACAGTGCGGGAGGTGTTCAGCGATAAACCGCCGAACCGCATCGTCTGTGAGGTCGCACGCGGCAATCCGACGGCGTCGTATCCAGCGGGCGAAGTGAGCGATGCAGTACAAGTACATCCTTGCGGTGTGATCGGCGTAGCCTCGCCTGACGAGATGCTGCCAATAGCCACCGATGTACGGAGCGAGAACGCCGTCGCGCAGCCACGAGGCTGGTACAGCGTGAAGCGAAGGAAGCGTACCCATGACGGCTCCTGAAGTGGTATACCACGTGCAGGAGATCTCCTTTTTTATGTGAAGTCCAGTTCCGTCTGACTTGGCCGACGACCACGCTTGGTCTGCACGACCGCTGGACCGCATCGGTCAACGTCGCATAAAAAAGCTGTTCGCATTAGACGCGCCCAGAACGGCAACGAAGATCTGGGCCTGCTTGATCTCGCCAGTAGCACCGTCCGTCACGGCCACCGTCTGGCCGGCGTAGTCGATGAACAGCTTCTCTCCCGGCGTGTGGGTCTGGCGCATCGACAGCGACAGCCGCTGGCGCCAGCGCCGGTAGTGGTCGCAGAAGGCGCTGTACTGGAAGCCGTCCTCCTGCCCGGCCTTGTACTCCTGCCACAGCAATTCCAGTGTCACGCCCTTGCCGCGCAGTTCGTTGTGGACGCGCAGCCAGTCCGGCGCTGGTCGCTGCACCGAAGACGGCTCGCTGGGCGGGAACAGCAGCCGTTCCAGGGACGGTTCGTCCAACTCCGACGGCAGCGGATAACTCAGGCCCGCCAACTTGGCACGTGCCAAGTAATCGGACACGGTGGTCGGCGATACGCCAATGATGCGAGCGATTTCTCGCTTCGATCGGCTGTGGCCGAAATACAGCCGCAATACTTCTTGGATTTTACGCATGGATAACCTCTTGTTGGCCAACTGACACCACGGAAAAATCTGCCAGAGTGCCACGGTTATCCCGCGTTGCTACGCCCTTCTTGGCCGCCTCAAACTGTCCAGTTTGAGGCGGAATCAGTGTCCAGTTTGCGCTGGAATCGCCGTCCAGATTGCCGTGGAATCAGTGTCCAGTTTGCCGTGGAATGGGTGTCCAGTTTGGCGCGGAAAACGCAACCAGATCGACTGGCTTCCGATGGAGAGCGGCGGGATTCGCCCGACCCAAGGCAGGACCTTGGCCGTCATGCAAGTCTGCGGCGGCTCGCAGTCCTTCAATTCCGTGAACGCCCTGCGGGTGCTGGGCCGTTGGATGCGGATGGAATTGGACGACTGGATTCTGCTGCTCAGGCGCGCCGCGCAAACGCTGCGGCCGTTGGAGTCTCTTCGCCCCGGCGACAGCTGCTGACATGGCCGCCCGCATTCTAAACCGCTGACGCGGTAATGGTGGTCGGCTGGTGCCGGCAGCTCCGATATCGCGTTGGTGATCGGTTTCCCCTCGAGTGGGAGGGGATGGAAGCGCAGTTTCTGCTGCTTTCGTCACTTCGAGAGGAGACCATCATGACGGCACTACGTCGGCGCATGACCGAGGACATGCGCGTACGCAACCTCTCAAGCTCGAGACTCCCCTTGACATCGAGTTCGACAAGCTCAACGACGCTTTCGACTTCTTCCTGCCTCTTGCGGGTATCGAGCGCTCGCGGCGGTCGCTACCACGAGTGTGCTCCTGGACCGCTGAGCTTCCACCAAGTGCAACTGCCAGGCGTGCACCTCGTCCGGGCCTAGGAACTCAGGTGACCGCTTGAAATGCTAGGCAAACGCCTGAACGTACTGGAGGTAGGCACGCTGGGTATTGGCTGCGAGGGTCGTAAGCCACGAACTCGAACCCGTCGGTGGCGGCCACGAAGCGCGGCGCGTTCTTCCCAGTGCCCACCTCCGCGATCATCGCTTGCGCTTCCAGTGAACTTCGCCGCGGTTCAACTCCTCATCGCTTCGCGACAGCTTCAATTTGGTGATGGTCGCCTTGGGCGCGTCATAGGCCACCATCAGGTCGAAGGCGAAGGGGTCTCCCGAGCGAAAGGCTTCGCCACCAGGTCTCCCATCCAGTGATGTCTCGATCCCTGCGATGTTCATTTACGGTCTCGTCTTTTTGGTGTCCCCGGCTCAGGGCGGGCGCTGGCGCAACCGGCGCCAATAGTGTCAAAATTGTAACAAATGGTTGCCTCATGCCGCTTGCGCAGTTTGCCGTTCCGGCCCGCATGCGCTGTGGCCGCCGCTTCCCGTTTCATTGCCGCAACGGTGCTTCGCTCCAGTTCCTTCTCAGAACGGCACCAAGCCGGCCGTGAATCTTTGAGGACAGCCGCCGGGTCGTCGATATGGGTGACGCTGATGTGCGCCGAAAGGCGCCGAAGGGGGCGCAGGCGGGCGACTTCTGGGGGAATTTATGTGACGGGCATTGCGCTGCCAACGGCTGAGGTGTATAAAAGTTAGGAAGTTTATTGTTTTCTCATAAATTACCTAACTTCCCTACAACCATGGATCCGATCCTCAATCCATACGCCCCGGGCGCAGGAAGTCCTCCTCCAGAATTGGCAGGCCGCGGCGACGTGCGAGAAGCTGTCCGTATCTGCATAGAACGGCTCCGGCGTGGCCGGCATGCTAAGAGCGTATTGATGGTTGGTCTCCGGGGGGTTGGGAAAACGGTTCTACTCGATCAGATGAGACACGACGCCGAAGCCAGCGGCGCTCACACTGTTCGTATAGAAGCGCCGGAAAATAGATCGCTTCCGGCGATGCTCGCTCCGCAGTTGCGCCTCGCTCTGCTTCGACTGAGCCGGGTGGAGGCGGCCAAGGAATACGCGGTTCGGGGACTGCGAGCACTTGCCGGCTTCGCCAGCAAGCTGAAAGTCACATACAACGACATTGAAGTGGGGCTGGACTTTGACCCAGAGCCCGGTCTAGCGGACAACGGTGACCTGGAGGGCGATCTGACGGCCCTTTTGGAGCAGGTGGGGGAGGCCGCTAGGCAGGCTCAAACCGTGCTCGTCATCTTCATCGATGAACTGCAGTATGTGGAGGAAGGGCAGATGGCGGCGCTGATTTCGGCGCTGCATCGCTGTACTCAACGCCAGCTTCCCGTCACTGTCGTCGGCGCCGGATTGCCGCAATTGCGAGGTCGGATGGGTGAAGCGAAGTCATATGCGGAGAGGCTGTTTAACTTCCCGGAAATCGGACCTCTGGCTAGGCCTGACGCCACACAGGCGCTCGTGAAACCTGCAGAAGACGAAGGGGTTGCGCTTGAGCCAGAGGCGGTGGATCGTATCCTGGCGGAGACTAAGGGTTACCCTTACTTTTTGCAGGAATGGGGCAAACATGCTTGGGACGTAGCGCCCCAGAGTCCTATCACGGGCAACGACGTGGCAGGGGCCTCGACTGAAGCCATTGCTGCGCTAGACGAGAGCTTTTTCCGAGTTCGTTTTGATCGATTGACTCCAGCGGAGAAGCGGTATTTGAGGGCCATGGCAGAACTTGGGCCAGGCCCGCATCGCTCCGGCGATATCGCTCAGCAACTGGGTCGCAACGTGCAGTCGTTTGGTCCCACTCGCAGCAGCCTCATTCTAAAAGGCATGATATGGAGTCCCACACATGGGGACACGGCGTTCACTGTGCCGCTGTTTGATGAGTTCATGAAGCGAATCATGCCGGGTAACGAATGGGCGAACGGTCAAGCTGCTGAGCAGTGAGGCCTCTCGCAAGCTCCGCAAGACAAACATAGACGTCGCTATGATACGGAGCGCTTCTTGCGGGGCCGACTTGGCTCGCCAGAGGTGCGCATCGGTTGAAATATCAGCCCGCACCTTACGCGGCGCGTCATATTGTGCTGGCCGATGGCAGGTGGGGCGTGTTCCGCATGCGGAGGCGCATGTCAATTTCAGAAAGGGCCCCACGATGCTGACCAAGAATCTTTCGGTGGATTTTGAGCGCTTGCTCACGCTCATGATGCAACTCGTTCAGTCTCAGGCCGGGCAGCAGATTCCGACGAGCCAGTTTTGGATGAACGATGCGCAGGTGCTGGCCAGGAAGTTCTGCAACCACCTCGCCTCGCTGCGCCTCATTGCCCAACCCATCGAAATCGACATTGCCGGGTATGGCTTTGATCGCCACATCGACCACAGTTCCGTGATGATTCTCGCGCGCGCCGCGCTGGAAACCTACCTCACGTTCGCCTATATCTATGGCAGCAAGGATGCGCATGTCAGGCAGTTCCGCCACCTGATCTGGCGCCGCGCCGGCCTGCTCGACCGGCAGGAGTACCCCGCCCGCGAGTCGGAGCACCAGCAGAAGCTGGCAGACGAGAAGGCCACGATCGATCAGCTCCAGATCGAGATCGAAGCCCATGGCGTATGGCAGCAGTATTCCGACTCGGTGCGCAAGCGGGTCCTCAAGGGAGAATGGCGCGCCGGGCAGTCCTGGGTCGAAGTGGGGGTCGCGGCCGGTTTTCACCCAGTCTACATTCGCAACGTCTACAGTTTCCTCTGCGGTTACGCACATTCGAGCTGGCTCAGCATTCTGCAGATCCGTGATGCAAAAGCGCTGAACATTCAGGAGGCGATGGCCGCCAGGTTCGTGAGCGCAGCCCTCGTCTTCATGAGCTTCTTTGCACAGAGCTATGTCGGGCTCTTTCCACAGGCCGCGGCCGTTCTGACGAACAGTCCTGAAGCGGCCAACCTCGCAAAGAAGTGGCATCTGACTGCCGATCGCCTATCCACCCAATATGGCGCTGCGAACTGATCCTGGCGGCATGCCCTTGATCGGTTGCCCGCCATGCAGGCAACTTGGCTGGCCTCGGTCGTGGATACGCGAGGCAGAATCCCCCAAAGAGGGAATGCTAGGTAAACAACACGAGCAACGATGCCAGAGGACGCCTCTTCCCTCCACGGGCGGCTTTTTTTGAAGGACACTACCATGACGCAATCAGCTTGGACCCGCGACGGTCGGCCGCTGGATGCAGCAATCATCCCCAGCACCGAGTGGGAGGCGTTAAAGCGGGCGGCGCAGCTCGGCGACTTCGTGATGCCATGCTGCAAGGCGCCGGCGGTGCTCAAGACCAGCATCAACGGCCTGCCCTTCTTCGCCCACTTGTCGGACGAGTGCGCCACCGCGCCCGAGACGAAATGGCACAAGGCCGGCAAGGCGGCCGTCCTGGCCGCATTGGACGGCATGGGCATCGAGGGCCGCGACGAGGAGCCAGGAAGTTCACCGAGCGGCGACAAGTGGGAGGCCGATGTTCTCTTCTCGGTCCCCGGCCGCACCATCGTGATCGAACTGCAACGCTCCTACCAGCACCTGCGCGACTTCACGCGCCGGCAGCAGCGGTACACGGCCTCGGCCGTCGAGTGCTATTGGCTGGTCCGCAAGGAGACCTTCCTAACCTTGAGCAAGGCCACCTCCCGCCTGCTCTTGAAGCGCGACTTCGGCAACGTGTTTCCGCATGGCGGCATTGGCACCGGCATGCTGCCGGAACTGCCGGTGGCGATCCTGGACACCGAGGGCGCGCAACTGGTCCAGTTCGGCGACTTTAAGACCGCGGCGGTGCCGGCGTGGCTGGCCGGCATCCTCAAGGGCACCTACCAATATCGACGCGGCTCATGGAACCTCGGCTGACTGCGTCGGCCTCGGCTGCCGGTATCATTTGCCTTGGGCGACACCACACTGAAAATATGCAGAGCCCCTTTACCGTGCCTCGCCTGGCCACTGTCGAGCCCCTCCGTGCCAATTCCGTCGGAGCGCGGCTCGCTTGGGAGCATGGCATGAGCGAACAGGACAAGATGGCGGTGAAAGTCACGCTGGAAACGGCCGAACGGCTTGTGGTCGAGGCCGGCGGCGGCAAGGAGCTGTGCTACTACCGCAATCCGATCCGCACCATGGAGCTGACCGTCGATGCGCTCGCCGTCACCCGCAGCTATCGGCTCCCCAGCACGTTCCTCGACCAGGAGCTGGGTGAGCCGTCGCCGATGGCCACCGCCGTGACCGGCGTGGCGGCGCTGGAGGGATCGCGGTCGATCGCCGTCATTGGCGATCCGGACACCCGAGCGAGCCACTTGCGGATCCGCTTCACCGCACCTAGCGATGCAGACCGCGCGATGGCCGAGCAGGCCGCGCAGCGCGAAGGCAAGGCGCCCCGCTACACGGGGGTGGTGCTGGGCTACTTGCGCGGCAGCTGGGAGGTGGGGGAACGCGCGCATTGGTACATCGAAGCCAGATTACCCCGAGAAGCCCTGCGCGAGCTGGCGGTGGAGGTGCGGGCCGGGCACTTGCAGTCGCTGCAGCTCGGCCTGCAACTGCGCGACATCTATACCGATGACGAGTGGGCGCCGCCGGCGGTGAGCACCAACTGGTATCTGCGGCCCAACCGTGCCGACAATACGCTCCAATTCCCCGAGTCCGCACACGGCGACATCTCCCAGTTCATCATGCAGTTCGTGCCCACGCGGACCGAGCCGGCGGCCGCAATCGCCGACCCGCTGGTGGCACCTGACAATGCGCATGAGGAATCCCCGGACGATGCGCGCACGGCCAGCGGGCCTGCGCGCGCGGGTGGGCGCGGCGAGACGGTGCCGGCGGGGCTCGCCGAGGCAGTGTTACGCTTGACGAGCGCCGTGCGCTGGGTCGGTGGCGCGATCGCGCTGCTATTGCTGCTGGGCCTGCTGACGTAAGCGAGGGGCATCCGTAGAGCGTATTAAATCTGTCACTGCGCCATGCGCTTGACCACCGGGTCAATCACATTGATGTAGCTGAAGTACTTGGCGGTCATGGCTTCCTGCCACAGCTGTGGGGTCAGCTCGTCTGGCGGCCGGCGCTTGGCCGCGCCGGCGGAGGTCACCAAAATGTCGATGCCGCCAAGTCCTGCCACCGCTTCTTCCACCGCGCGTGCGGCCTCGGCGATATTGGTCAGATCGGCGGATACCGCGACCACGTCCTTGGCAAATTCGCCCTGGCCTTCGGCCAGCTTGGCGCAGGCCTTCGCCAAGTTTTCGGCGCTGCGCGAAACGATGGCCACGCGCGCGCCCTCACGCAGAAAGCCGGCCGCGCAAGCGAGGCCGATGCCGCGGCTGCCGCCGGTGATGAGCACGCGTTGATTGCCGAGTTCGAGATCCATGATGGTGTGTTTTGGCTGGCGGGGAGCGCGGGCGTCGTTCGACAAATGGCGAATCCCCATGTGTGGCGGGCCGGTTGCAATGCCGGTGAGACGACAGGGGGTCATCATGGCGCGCCTGTTGGTGCCCACCACAGTTTCACGATGATGAAATAATTTCCACGGGCTGCTACCTCTTGCTGCCCCACACGATCCGATGCCGCGCCTGCGTGGCTTCGTGGCGCGCATCCTCCTCGCTATGCAGGTAGCCGCTCGTCGTCGAGAGCGACGCATGCCCGAAGTTATCCCTGACGTAGCGCAGGTCCACCTGCTGATCGGTCATGTGCGAGCCGGCGGTATGGCGCAGCCAGTGGGCCGAGGCACTGGCCAGCACCGCGGCTTGCGCCTCCCACTCTGGCCCGCGCGCCCATAAGCGCGCCGCGGCCATGCCGAATACTTCTTTCAGGATCAGGTGCAGCGCGCCACGCGACAGAGGTTTCTCGCGACCCTCGCTTCCGATCACCGGCAGCACCAGTGGGCGCGTCTCCCCGAACTGCGGGGTAGGCGGCAACTCGTGGGCGCGGCGGTAGCGCGCCAGTTCGGCAATCAGCTCGTCGGTAGCCGGCACCAGCCGGCTCTTGTGGCCTTTGCCGGTCACCTCCAGCCACCAGCGCTCGATCCCCTGCGCATCGCGGCGGCAGAAGAACGCCCCCATGGGGGTGCCCGTCAGCTCGGATGCGCGCAGCCCGCCCAGGTAGAGCACGGTCAGCACCCACCGGCAGCGCGCCGCGTGCAGGCGCTCGCGTGCGGTGTCAGTCGGCATGGCCGCCACCGTGTCCTTCACCGTCTCCCACAGCTCGTGGCTCAGATACCGCGTGATGCGCGCCTTCGCGGGCGCGCGCCGGCGGCGCGCCAGCGCCAGCGGGTTGCCGGCCAGGTAGCCGGCCTCGGTCAGCCAGGCGAACAGCGCGTTCAGGATCACCAGCGCCTGGCGCACGCTGGCGGGCGACAGCGGCCCGGCAAACGGGCGCCAGTCGGGGTGGCCGCGCGCGAGTTTCTTCCTGCTGCCGGCCAGGACCCAGCGCGCGGCCGGATGCGGGTCGGCGAGGAAGCGCTCGTACGTGAGCAGATCCTCGTGCGTCAGAGAGGACAGGGGCTTGCCCAACTGCAGCACGGCCCACAGCAGCAGCCGTTCGGCTTCACGCCGGTAGGTGGCAAGCGTCGCCGCGCTGTCGGCATAGCGCGCGAGCCAGGCGGTGACGGCGGCGAGGTCGTCGGCGGCGGCGATGCGAGTGGCGGTGGCCGGGGCGCGGTTGCTGCCGGCCACTCCGGACAGCCCCGGGGTCAGGCGCAGGCGCTCCAGCGGGGTGAGGAGTGGGGCGGCCGGGCCGTCCGAAGATTGGATCGGGAGCAGTTCCATGAAGGGTGTCGGCTGAAACACATGCTGTATGTATCAATATAGCATATTGATAGACATAAGCGCAGTTATGTCTAAAGTATGTCACCTGAAATTGGATTTACTACGTATTACGTTATAATATTTATCATTACTTTTTTGTTTATTGTCCCCATGCCCGCTGCCGACCTGGATCTGACCGACGCCGCCCTGCAGGCCGACCTGGCTGAGCTGCGCACGCGCTTCCCCGAGACCCGCGCGCTCTACCGCGAGGTCTGCGGCCTGCTGTTCTTCCGCTATGGCGTCACGCCCACCGCCAACAAGCTCTACAGCCTGGTGCGCAAGGGCAGCATGGGCACGCCCGCCGAGGTGCTGCAGGCGTTCTGGCAGGAACTGCGCGGGCGCACGCGCGTGACCATCGACCATCCCGACCTGCCGGAGGCGTTGAAGGACATTGCGGCCGGGGCGGTCCAGACCATCTGGCAGGCGGCCAACGAGGCCGCCACCGGCGAGCTGGCCACGCTGCGCGCCGAGGCACGGCACGCGGCCAGCGCCGCCGAGGCCGAGCGCGATGCTGCGCGGGCCGAGACCGCGGCCGCCCGGGAGGAGGTGGCCGCCCTCTCTACGCAGCTGGCCGGGGGGCGCGCGGCGCACGACGCCGTGCAGGCGGAGTTGACCGCTGAGCGGCAGGCCCACGCCGCGACCCAGGCCCGGCTGGAAGCGGGGCGGGCGGAACTGGACGCCGCCGGGCGGCAGCTGGCGGAACTGCGCACCCAATTCTCGACCGAGCTGGAACGCGCCCGCGAGCAGGTGACCCTCGCCCAGGAACGGGCCGAGGCCAGCGAGCGGCGGAGCTTGCGCGAACTGGATGCGGAACGTACCGCGCGCCAGCAGAGCGAGCGCACGGCCGAAGCGTTGCGCGGCGAGCTGGTGGCGGCGCGCAGCGAGGCCCGCGACGCAGCCGTGGCGCAGGCCGAGGTCCGCGCCCGGCTCGAAGCGCAGGCCGCGGCGCTCGCCGATCGGCTCGCCAGCGCCGAGCAGGCGCAGCGCAAAGCGGCGCACGACCTGGATGCGGTGCAGGCGGAGTTGGGTGCGGCGCAGCGCCGGGCCGAACGGGCCGAAGCCGAAGCGGCGCTGGCGCGCCAGCTGCTGGCAGAATTGCGGATGGGGCCGCCTGAGCGAGATGGTGGTGGGCGGCGGCGCAAGGCCGGCAGCCTGGCGCCGACCGAGCAGGCGGCGCCAGGCGAAAAACAGGACCAACAGCTGGACGAACCGCAAGACGACAAGCAGGGCGCACCAGCCGCAGCCTTGAACCCGGATGACGGCAGCGACAGCAGTGACGACAGCAACGACAGCAACGACAGCACCAATGACAGAAATCAATGAGCGGGCGGCGGCGATCCGCTGGATTCAGAATGAGATGGCCGACTACGGGCTGACCATGGAGGAGCTGGAAGCGGCGGGGTGCTTCGATCCGCCGCCCCCTCCGCCCCCGCCGCCACCCCCACCAGCGCCAGTGGTCTGCTACCGCAACGCCGCGGGGCAGAGTTGGGACGGGCAGGGCGACGACATGCCCGACTGGCTGCGGCGGGCGGTCAATGCGGGGCAGAGCGTGGAGTTTTACCGGGTCGGATAGACGAAGGTCGGTGGTTGCTGAAAGCGATGAATTGTCTTTTCAATCAAGGGCTTGCAGGAGGATGTGGCGGATTTTTTTCGAATCCCGATCAATCCTCTAGGGGCGGGCCTTAACGAACCTATCCCAGCCCCAAGTTCGCGGCTAAGACGTCCCTGTAGGGTGGCGTTTTCACCACTCCGTCCTTGGCTCCCCAGCTAAGGTAACGTGGCCTATACTTACGGAGCGAACAGGGAAAGCCTATGAAAGTCATTCTCAACGAAACGATCAAGAAACTGCGCAATGACCCGGCAGGTGCCAAGGCGTTGCGCGAGTTCATCGCAAATGGAAAGCTCAACGAATCAAAGGTGATCACGATCCACGAAAAGGACAAGGACCGTACGACGCAGGTTAGGCTCAAAATTATTCCTGCACAGAGCTAAATCTTGAACGTAGCACTGCCTGCCATCGTCCTTTTTTTGCTGGTCGCACCCGGGTTCATCTATCACCACTTCAGCCAGGCACGCGAGGTCCGCGAAGCGGACATGACCCCCTTTGGCACCACTGTGCTGAAGTCGGTTGTTGTAGCCTTCTTCATTAACGCTATTGTCGGCGGCATTGGTAGCACGTGTTTCGGTTACCAACTGTACCTGGGCGATGCAGTTCGCCTACTCTCCGGTACGACCGCGGCTAGTACCGTTCCCCCCGAACGCTATGGCTGGCTTAACGACCATCCTTGGCCAGTTCTGACCTATTTTTGCGTGACGCACTTATTGTCATTTGGCCTTGCATTCGTTCGACGGATCGCGGTAAGTCAGTTTGAGTTGGACCATCCAAACAAGAAGTTCGCGAGCTTTTTCCGCCATCAAGCGCCGTGGCACTATCTCTTCAGCGGCATCGATGTGGTCGGCAATGAGACGCCCGGCGGTGTTTTGGTCAGTGCGGTCGTGTCGCTTAAGGATGCCAGCTATCTCTACACTGGCTTGCTGGAAGACTACGAGGTCAAGACGGACGGGGAACTTGACCGCATCATCTTGTCGTCGGCGATGCGTCGCAAGATCGAGGACGATCGCATTCTGCAGTTCGAGGACGAGCACGATGAGGACAAAGCGCATGAACTCTTCGCTCTCTGCGGCAATGGCTCAGCACCAGCCAAGGAACGGTTTTATCCCATTGAGGGTGATCGCCTGATTCTGCGGGCCAGCGAATGGGTCACGCTGAATGTTAAATTTATTGCCGCAGTAACGGATTCCATATTGGAAGCGGAAACTGAAAGCGCTCAATCGGTGGCATCTTGAGTAGTGCGTGGGCTTTTCGACGTTGCTCCAAATGCAAGCCGCTGGCCGTAATTGGCTATCGTACTTTGATGTGAAATCCTGAAATCCGGTCCTGAAAACCCCTGGGAATCAAGTTGCTTGTCTGGAGGGAGTATGGAAACGCTTTCTGCAAGCCTATTTTAGTGATGAGAAGTTAACTTGGAACGCCTCTGCAGCACACCACCTGCCAGGCTTTCATTTCGACACGCGATCCGCATCGATGAATTTCTAGTTAGTCCCAGATTGATGAATTACCGACCGACACGTATTGTTCAAGTTCTCGAGCGATATCAATAACAGAAGGATCGTCTCGCCGTTCAAAGAGGTCCCGTAACGCGTCGCGAAATAAATTCGGACTCTCCCGTCGCGCACGCGACGCAATTTTATCCAGAATTCCCGCCCCTGCCGCAGCTAAGAAAAGATCTCCAGGAGGCCAGTCTGATCGCTCATACGAGCGGATTAACTCCTTTCTGAGTTGCTTCCCTTTATCCCAATCGCTGGTAAAGTTGAATAAATCGAACAGAGTAGGAATCGACGTTGCCAGTGTTGTGCGATAAAATTTCGGGAATGTCGCTAATACTATCTCGCTCAAAGGCAATGATGTGTGGCGCATAGCAAGGCGCAAACTCATCGCTTCTAATGGGTTGGGCGCGACGGCGGCATTGTCCTTCGAGGTCTGCTGCAGAATATGAAGCCATGTTTGAGTCGAGGCATCTGTCCAAAAATCTACTGTGGTCTGAAATACCTTATTTACAAGATTCGCCAGATCGGCGACGGGTCGTGATGGTAGGTGAAAATTGAGTAGCCGCAGCCACGTCCAAAGACGGTCGGATTCTTCAAGGTTGGAAGCTTGTCGTAGGGCTACCATACCCAATAACTTATCTCCGCTAGCGAAGCGCAATCGCTCCGTAACTATGGCAGTGCTAACCCAGCGAGAAAATGTAACCTCAGAAACTTCATTTTGTAAAAAAACCTGAGTACACGCTGAAAAAATTCCATCGGCCAATTCTTTGTGAATACTTTGCGTCTTCCAAGTGTCAATACTTGCCGGATCCGTCAATTTAACGAAAGAATTGAAGTCGAAGAATCGGAGGCAGACACGTATGGCCTCCACGGTCCGATCGACAAGCAATCCATCGCTTGAAACAGCGCGTTCTAGCCACCATGTGCCGCTAGCGTTGACGTACTCAGCAAGATTTTGATTATCCGAATATCGAAGGATAACTTCCGAAAACAGCCAAACAGAGTCCGTGTGCGCTGACAGATCTCGCGCAATTTCGAAGGTATCATTCGACAGAGGAAGGCTATGAGCCGCGATCCGGGCTACGTCTAAATCTCGGATTCCGTGAGAGCAAATTGCGCGCCAAGCCTCATGTGGGAACCTCCCGGCAAGTGCTTCTAGTCCCGATAGGACGTGTTGCGACTTGATACCAAGGAAGGTATGCATGATTGAGGGCACATCGCTTGCTTCGGCAACTGACAGCACGGCGCTCATCAACTGTGCGTCTAGGGCGAGCCGAATGTCTCCATAGAGCGCCTTTCCAATCTGTAGTTGGGCCCGCTGACTTGTTGAAGAGAACCATGCGTAAACGGCGGTAGACCGATGTCGCCATGACGCATCCTCCTCTGCCGATTGAAGATAGATAGCAGCCAAGACCGGTTCGATTCTTACCATCCACCTTACAATCCGTGGATGTGTAAGAGCGTATTCCTCAAGCACTTGCAACGAATGGGGTGGGGCGTGTAGCAGAGCGCGGGCCGCAGCTGCGACCAAGTCTGTACGGCGGCCTTTCATCTGTGCCAAAACAGAAAGTATTTCGCGTGGATGGCTTGCACCTAGATCGGCGAGGATCTCAACAATATGACGCCGTACATCCCGAAACCGTCGATAAGCTGGGCGGATACAGCGTTGACTAATCGCCGCTAGCAAACTTATCGCCATCGACGGCTCAGTGGCACGGGCGCTATCGAGCGCAGTTGCAATAGCGCTGCGCTTTTCAGCTAGGGCAGCGTCCTGATCGGCAGCTAGCGCACCAATGACGTCAAGCGCCGCGACAGCGGCTGCAGGCGTTTCTCTACCGCGAACATAAAGATCGTCTAACACGGACAACCGAACCAGGGCCATTGGATCGGCCGGCATCGCTTCCACAAGCTCCCTTCGCTTCAATCCAGATACTAGCATCTTCGCAGTACTGAAGGCGAGGTAGCGCTTGGCGGAATCGCTTTCGCTTCCCATGAAAGAGTCACCATAACCAAGAATATGGCGACGATGGTATTTGCTGTATCGACTTAACGCTGCCGCGGGGGCAAAAGATAGATCGAACGCTCTTTGTTCGATGCGACGGAGTTGCAAACTGTATGTACAGCACGAAAATCGCGCCCGCAACGAGGGCCAGAAGGAATCGAGGAGTGAAATGAGAAAATCGTTAGCTGAGAAAGGATAATTTACCCATATGATCGGAGTGATACCGTTACAGAAGTAGCGAATTGCAAATTCAGCCATCTCATCATCATTTATGTCACTATCCCAAGAACGAGCGGTGCGTAAGCAACGGTCAATGGGCTCGAGCCGATTGCCAATGGAGCCACGAGAAGGTCTAGACAGCAGCCCTGCGATCTCTCTAGCGGGCGAGCCGGACAACCATGCCATCATTGGGATTAGAATGCTGTGTGTTAAAACACAACCCTCCCTGGGAGCCTCAAGATCAGGCCAGGTGCGTGCAAGTACATAGTAATCTCCGCTCGGCAGAGGATAGGCCGTAAGATATGACTCAAACGCAGCACCCGCGAGCGCCATGCCGGACAAATCGCTCAGCTGTGTGAGAGCATCCGAATCTTCGGGGCGTAGCGCGACGCTCGTTGCAATCTGCTCGTGCCCTCGGTGATACCCGTGCAGGGTCTGATGAAGTTTGATCAATTGTTCGTCTCAAACACTGTTGTCTTCCAGCGCCCACATTATCGGCACGGTGAGATCATCCGACTCTGTGATAGTTGCTCCACTCTGGCGCAAGACGTAGCCGAGCTTCGACGGGTCCCCATCGAGAAAATCCTTCTTAAACGCGGCCTGATGCTTAAAGTCGCCTCCGTATAGGGACACTCCGAAGACTTCAAATTCAAAGCGGTCGGAGTTGCTCTCTAAAAAATCAGCAAGGAAGCCGTACTCACTTTCCATATAACCGCGGGGGCCAAGTGCTGCATCATCTTGGGATAGTAGATCCCACGCCGAAAGCACGATTCCAATTCGGGGGCGTACTCCCTCCGAAGTTTGCCGCTTATACAGCATTGAAAGCATTTGAATCCATTCCACCAACACCACCTGAGTTGGTTCGACATCTTCAAATGCTGTAGAGGGCCTCGCAAAATTTCCACGATTTCCATAGGCCTGCTGTACCGTCATCCAATCGATCAAGGAGCGATTGTTCTTACTATGGATGCGCAGAAAAATCAGGCAACTAGTATTAGCATCGACGAGCTTCTCCCACGCTTCTGGCCATCGCCGTTCTCTATAGACTCGCAACCAGTCTTCACCCGGTCTATCAGGGAGTATCAACTTCACTTTGTTCCCTTTCGATATAACCGGAATACGGCTAAATTCTTGGGTAGCGGCTGGAGTGTGCCCAGCGAAAGCCCCACCGAGCTGCGTTTGGACACCGGTGTTGAGATACTCCGCTTCGTCAGGCGAACCATCGGGCAGCAAGTCTCGCTTTTTTCCATCACGGATTGCCAACCACAGGCGAAAGATGTAGTTACTCTTTCCGGCGTCAGGATAGCCCATTAAAAGGACTGTCTTTCCGTTACTCACAAATGCTTCCCTCCAGTTGTGAAAAGGACCCAAACAGACGCGAAGGCCCAACTTCAACAGTAACAGCGGGTCGTCGTTTGATGAACCGTGGTTCACATATCGCGCGAACAAGTTCGAATACACCGGTACCTGACTCGATTTTCTCATCCCCAGAGAAGGACGCGACAACGGCGCCTCGGGCATCGAATCCATGCCGCTCAATCGCGTATTGGACCAGGTGATCCACAGCAGCGGGCCTCTGCATCTTTATTCGATCGGCCTTGCTTGCGACGATGAACAAGCGCGCTCCAGTAGCCGGTCCGATGAAAGCTATGCGGTCGATAAGTTGACGGGTCCGATCAATTGCAATGTGTCTTAGGGAAGATTCGCTTAGTTCAGTCGCGTCAATAAGGACAATGATTCCATCAGCACGTGCAAGAAATCCTACGCGGTCCGCATGGCGCACACTGTTGACAAGAGATGTCGTCCATTCTCCGGGAAGGTCGGACAGCAAAATTCGGCTATGGTGACGAGAAGGACGATGATAAATGTCCAAATGAAGAAAGCCAGAACTTCGCGGATCAGACAGAACGGTGTGGTAGGACATCCGCTCTGGCATGCTACCGGCTTGCCATTTCCTTGTTGCTCTAGCGCGGGCTTCAAAGCCAGGTAGCGTACGACTTCCGGCGAATGCATAGCCATGTTGCCGAATCGCACCCGAGGTGAACAATAGATAGAGAGCCGTCAGAAATAGAGTTTTACCAGCGTCGGTATTGCCAAGGATTCCAATTAAATGGGAATGTTTCTCCCGCATCAAATCATTGATGTCCGAAAGGCCCAATTCCATGCCGGCGTGTAGGGTCACATGGGTAAATTCTTCTGCCGGCTTATCGTCTTGTCTGACCTCGGAGATTGGCGAAAGCGCAGATAGATGTTCTGTGATTTGCTTCTCGAGCAACTGTACGGCATGGTCGCACGGTTTAGGAGCACCGCTTACGGCGCAAATACCGGTACTTTCCAGCAAGCAGCCATCCTGGGAACAGGATTGGGACATGGTTATGCCTCTGTGATCAGGGAAAGCAGAGCCTTCTCGCTTGCAAACTGTTCAGCAATCTGGGCTACAGTAACTGGAACTTCCCGGAGTCCAGCGGCATAAGCCATATCTGCTGGCCGTCCTGCATCCACAGAGAACAGCACGAACCTGCTAACCGGAAAGAGTAGCGGATTGCCTTTGATGGATAGGCCAAATGAAGAGTCCGGCGCGGCCAACGCCATGGTGTCGGCAGAAACGTCGCTCATAAGTGTGGCGAAAGGCATAGATTCCTCTCCTTTCTCCTTCACCGCACGCCGTGCAATAGCAATCAGTCCGATTGCAGCTGGTGGGTTCACGAGCGTGGTCAGCTCTGCGCCCGCCATGAGCGCTGCAGTCCCTGGAGACAAATCGGAAAAGCGCTTCCCGGTTAGAAAGGAGCTACCCCCGAAGAGCCACCAGAGCGCCTGCAATTCCTCTCTGTCCCTGAGCATCTCGTCATACAAGCTTTTGACTACCGTTTTGACGCTTTGCAGTATCTGAGGACTTTCAGTAGAAGCCTGAAGATTATCTAGCCGCCGCAGAGGTTGAGCGGCTCGTTGTCGACGCTTGAGGTCGGCTGCGGTGATTACCTCTTCTGATCGGCCGAGAAGTTGAGAAGCCAACCTGGCCGAAGTCGCGCCGCTTCCAATCCTTCTGAAGCGCAGAGCGCTCGCAATAGCAGAGACCGCGAGTAGGACGCGCTTTTTTTCATTCGCATTAGCTGGTTCACGACCGATGAACTCGGAGAGTGCTACAGCAACGCACAGACGCGGATCCAGCGTTTCCGCGATCAATTCCCGATTTAAGGAAGGCTGTGCCTTTGCCATCTCGTCTAATACCGACATCGGTACTTCGCTGCCATCTTGCTTACCAAGCAAACCTTCGAGAGCGCAACTGATAAGACTGAGGAAAGTCGATATCTGCGCACGAACGAAGTGTGAGAGAAGCGCTTCGGATGCTTCACGGCGCATCCGCAGAACCTCGTCGTTAGGCTCTGGGTCCTGAATGCGATACCAATCGCCGATCGATTTAAGCACTTTGTGATTTCCTTTTTTTTAGAAGGGGTTAGCACTACGCTCGGTATCCGGCACATGGACCATGGTCGCGTCCCAAAGTTTCGCAAGGAGATTTCGGCGCGCCGCTTCTTCAAAAGCCTCTCGCTCAAACGCCGACGGCAAATTGGTGTTGCCCTTCGGCATAAGCTCGAGCTCCGCCAGCACGGAATGTCGGGTGGATCGATCCAAATATCGCCAAAATAAAAAACGCAGCGTCTCGAAAGCCCCAATATTGCCAGCCTCTGGAGGGACTCCATTGGTATCAGTCATCTTGGCCTCCGAATCAACGGATATCGACTTAACCGCCAAAACTTGCGCTTGCATCTGTAGATCCGAGGCGTCGCATTTCCCACGCTCTGGAGAGCTCGTGATTGCGTCCTCAGATCGTTCGAGCGGTTGGGCAGGTTGTTCCGAGGCTACGCCACAATCCACCACCAGGGTCTTGAAGGCCTTTCCCGACAACCTAACATAGTCAGCATCAAATCCGGTTCGCTTGGGGCTCCAAACGCGCGGATACACTGTGACGTTTAGCTTCGCGCGTCCATTGCTATTGTTCCAACTAAGCTCAATCCAATTATAGGTGTACTGGTGATAGAGGTCTTGCCTCGGAGGATTCGTTGCTCCGGCGGCAACAAGGACTTGTTGCCAATCGGTTTCACGATGCACAAGCGTAAGATCAGGCTTATGTTCGTGACCGGATAGAATCATCCGAGGTCG
This sequence comes from Cupriavidus sp. Agwp_2, assembly GCF_040784895.1. NCBI lineage: Bacteria > Pseudomonadati > Pseudomonadota > Betaproteobacteria > Burkholderiales > Burkholderiaceae > Cupriavidus > Cupriavidus sp. Agwp_2. The sequence goes on along the minus strand of NZ_CP088085.1, from coordinate 633,897 downwards.
ACCATGCAAGTATGGTTCCGCTTCTCGGCGGTCCATCAACCATTCCAAAGGGTGATGGATCATCACGATGTCCTCGCAATTGCTGTCGCGATTTATCGAGTACTGGCTTCGGCCGAGGAACATCGTGCCAGGCTTGTCATTTCGATCAGAGATCATTACCGAGCACAAACCGATAACACGAATTGCCTTACCTCCATCCAGTTTGTATGTTGCTACGTTATACGGCTCGCGAAAACCTTTGAAGTCACTGCCATACGCGCCCGCGAAGCTGCGATAATCTGCAAACTTTGCTACGAGAGGGTTCGTCGATTGCACGGCCGCTTTGTGGAGATAGGTTTCGACCATATCGACCGGCTGAGTGCGAAGATGAGACTGAGTTAGCAATCCCGTTGCGTCCAGCGCCTGCAAATCGATATCGTGATTGCCAGGGATTACTCGAACGTCTTGTCTACCACAGCCAACGATGTTGGTGAGCCGCTCAAGCCAAGCTCCAGCCGTCTTAAACTCCTCTTCTTTGCCTGACTGAACTAGGTCTCCAGTGATGAGAATCGCCGTTGGCGGGCCTGCAACCGTCTCCTCGTCAAGCATCCGCCGGCAATCGTTGAGTAGCTCTTCTCGAACGTCCTCTTGGATGAACAGGGAGCTGTCTTTTTCCTGGCCAAAGTGAATGTCGGACAGATGGATGAAGCGGAGTGTCATGGCGAGCGAGTATGGTGACGCGACATTGTTTTGTGCGAGATTATGCAGGACGACAAATGTACCGGCCATCAAATGTTGTTCGTGTTGCTACAATTGTCCCTTCCTGGGAGCCCGCGACAGGTCTTATAACCTGTCGAGCCGTGCAGGAATCAAACCGCCGAAGCCCTAGCTCGACCTCGTTAGTACGACGGATCTGGACGGAGAACCGCCGGGCTCACCCACGCCTGTGACGGATTGCTGGAGGCAGAGGCGACCTCACCATACGAGACTGACATGACGTCAAGCCATTGATTTTATTGGGACATTGATTGAGTGGTCGGCGGAAGGGTGGATGAGCGATTAACTTGGCAAAACCGCTTTTGTGCCCCACGTCAAGCTCCTACTTTGACGCGATCTTCTCGGCGGCAGCCACCGCGAGCCCGCAACTCGGATATGGTAGCCGTACAGGAGTAGACTTGGTTGACTAGGTTGCGCGCACTGGCCGGCTCGCGAAACTATGTCAAGCCCCGCGATAGAGGGGTGCTGCCAAGTTGTCCCAGAAAGATACGCACGTCTTTCGCCAAGTCGCAATGTCCGCGTTTGTACAGCACAGCGGAAAATCACAAGCGGCCAGGAATCGGTTCGCTCAGAAGTATGTGACGGCGCCTCGCACGGTAGCTCGAAAACTAAGCAAAAGAATGACGTCCTCGCATTGGTCGGAATTCCGATCAAGCGCTACACGTCCAAGGACGTGGATCTGAAAACAATTCTCAGCGACTACTTCAGTGTTGTCCCGCCCCAGACAGTCGAAGGAGTTGGTCCGTCAACGTCAGGCAAACCAAGGCTGCGGGCCGTATGGCCCGCTGTAGCCTCAAGTTAGCCATGCTGAGATATCTGACGATAGCGATGCTCGCCATGGCCGCCAAATGCCGCGGGCCAGACTATCTATCAACGTCGGAGTGCCGTGGGACATGTCACGTTGCAGGATGCCCCCTGCCACCACGACTCAAAAACTGAGTTGGTGAGGAAATTCTTCGGCCAACGAAACGCAGCGTATCGTGCCGAGCCATCTTCGTTCCTCGACCCGAAGATGGCAGGAACGGATCCCATCGAGCATGTGCCCGTCGCTGCTCCATACCAGGCTGCGGCTAACATGGCACTCAATTTATGCACGACGGGCGTTGGCTGAGTTGTTGCCAGAAGGCGGCTAACTGCACCAGGGGACCCAAACCTGCCGACACGGCCGCCTCTGACGCAGCGTTAGAATGGAGTCTAGCCGCGATGCGGTCGATGAACAAATGCAGGGGAGGCGATTGGAAGAACGGCAACTTGATCTGTCAGGGATGCTCGATGCCAGCAGCGAGGGGGAAGGTCCAGACGGCCCAGTCTCAGCCAGCATTGGTAGCCGCGCAGAACTCCATGTGCACTTGAACGGAGCGATCCCAGCGTCGACTATCAAAGAGATTCTTGCCGACGAAACGACTGTCCTTCCACAGGGTTTTGAGATCGCGCGGGACTTGCTCCGTCTCATTCCTTGCGATTCACTAGCGGCGTACTTGACCCCATGGCAGATTCTCCGCCTCTTTCCAAGGAAACGAGAAAACCTCGACCGTCTCTGCATCGCTGCCCTAGCCAACCTCGCCGCCAACGGCGTGCGTTTCGTCGAACTTCGAAGCAGCGTGTTGTACCTCGCCACGCTGCAGAAATGCTCGCCGACGCAAGCGCTGGAACGTCTCATCGAATCCACCAGAGTTGCAGCGCAGCGTCAGAGCATCCGGCGTGGGTTGATTCTTACGGTGGCGCGCGGCGATTATGGCGTCACCGCGCTGTCCACCCTCCTGCAGGCCTACCAAGATCTCGGCGAGCCGGACGATGTGGTCGGTCTCGATTTGGCGGGTGATGAAGAGATGGCGTATCCGGCACAACTGCCATCGCTGTTCCGCGGGGCAAAAGACCGATTCGGGCTTGGAATCACAATCCATGCTGGAGAGACCGGCCGAGTGGAAAATGTGCGCTCAGCCATCGAGCTCTTTGGAGCTGACCGCATTGGCCATGGAACGGCTGCCGGCAAGGATCCTGAGCTGCTGGATCTCCTGGCAAAGGAGGACGTTTGCGTCGAGGTGTGCCCGATCAGCAACCGCTTGACTGGTGCGGTGCCTGCCGAAGAAGCACATCCCCTCCAAGAGTTTCGGCGCCACGGCGTTCCGTTCGTCATCTGCTCGGATAACCCAGAGATCCACCAGCGCGGCCTAGTCGATGATCACGCCGCCGCCATGGCCGAAGGCCTGTCCGTCGGCGACATGCGCCATCAATTTCAGGTGGCCAAGCGCTACTCATTCATGGAGAACTTAGCTTGAAACTCCGATTTCTTTCCGGAAACCCGCACAAGATCGCGGAGGTGAATCGAATACTCGCGCCAATCGGTGTGGACATCGTGCCGGTGTCCAAGAAGATCGAGGAGCTGCAAACCGAGGACGTCACCCGTCTAGTGCAAGACAAGTTGATCAAGGCTTTCGAGGTGATCGGCCGCCCCCTTTTTGTTGAACACACTGGCCTTTATCTGAACGGACTTAACGGGCTTCCTGCCGGTCTGACCCAGATTTTCTGGGACAGGTTAGAGGCTGATCGCTTTGCGAACTTGGTGGCAGGGCTGGGAGATGCGAATGTGACTGCCAAGACGGTGCTCGGCTACTGCGACGGGCGAGAGATCCGGTTGTTCGAGGGGGCCATCGAGGGAACAGTGCCGCGCGTACCGGCCGGTCCAGTGGATTTTCAGTGGGATTGCGTCTTCGTTCCCAACGGCCACACCGAAACCTTCGCAGAGATGGGAACCAGGAAGGACGACATTTCGATGCGCCGCAAAGCCCTTGATCAGTTTGCGGCGTACCTCCAATCCGTCAGGGGCAATCGATGAACATGGAACTGTTAAATGCACACCAGGCCGGCAAGCTGATGCTTTTCGCCGGAGCTGGAGTGTCTGCGAACCTCGGCTTGCCGACTTGGAGTGAATTGACGGCGCAGATGGCTTTGGAACTGGGCTTTGATCCCAAAATCTTTTCAACCTATGGATCGCCGCTGGCGCTGGCGGAGTACTACAAGAAGAAGAAAGGCAACCTTGGACCGTTGCGCAGTTGGATGGACCGCGAATGGCACAAGCCCAGCACGGACGTTACCACGTCCGAGGTCCACCGCCTGATCACTCTCGGAAAATTCTCGCGGATCTACACGACAAATTACGACCGGTGGCTGGAAATCGCTCACGACAAGTTCGGCGTTCCGTACGACAAGATCGCAAGTGTAGCTGACCTCGTGTCGGTCACCGAAGGTCGTCGTCAGATCGTCAAGCTTCACGGCGACTTCGCCGACGATGAATCGCTCGTTCTCGACGAGACCAGCTATTTTCAGAGATTGAATTTCGATACCCCGCTGGGCATCAAGCTTAGAAACGACGTACTGGGCAATTCGGTGCTGTTCATCGGATACAGCCTAAGCGACATCAACATTCGGCTCTTGTTCTACAGGCTGACGGAAATGTGGGGCCGCGCGGTCCTGTCATCCGCCAGGCCCAAATCATACCTCTTTATGAGCCGTCCGAATCCAGTAGCGCAGGAGGTGCTCCGCCATTGGGGTATTGAGATGATCGTCTCGGAGGAAGATGATCCCAAGCAAGCACTCACCAACTTCTTGAGGGAATTGGTGAGCTGAAGTTGGGATGTCGTGCCTGATGGCCTGGCTATAATCAGGCGCTGACGTCAGCTTTGGAGCTCACAGCCTCGGACCTATTGCGCAATGCAATGAAGGATCGTGGTGCTGGACTGAACCGCTCGGGGATTTGTGTAGGCTTGTCGGGCTAGTCAGCGACTGCCGCTTCGGCTAGGTACTGTGAGGCGCTTACAGGAGCTGCCGCTAACTCGCTTGGAACCGCTGGCCATTCTCTTTGCCTGTGAGGGCGCTGCTCAATGGCAGGTTTTGGAGGTGCGGCTGCCGTTTGGTCCAAGAACATGCGAAAGACCGGTGCTTGCCGCAGCGGTCTTTGAGCCACCAAAACGGAGCGGCTGCAGCCTGAAACGGTCAGCCGGGAAAAAAAATCAAGAGGCGGCTCTTGGCCGGTCTCGGCCGTCCGCCTATCCGCGAACGGGCTTCCTGGCGCCAACGACAAATACCGGTCCTTCTCGGTTAATCGAAGCTGCGTGAGGTCGAACGGCCCCATCGGTCAGAGAATCGAATGCTAAAACCAATATCCCTATGTCGCGGGCAGGCCTTCAGTGGTCGTACCAACGGGCCATTCCTTCTCACCATCTCACAACCACCTGCATTGAAGTGCTGGCCCTCGGCGTGATCGGATGCGTCGAGCCCAACAGGTGAAAGTCTGTGATGCCCTTGATGGGGTGTCTACGTTTGCGATCGCAGCGTCAGCTGCCTTACCGCTCGCAGTTCGCTGGCAATCTGCGCGTGACACTCCAGATGCTCGGGATGCGGTCGCGATGCGGTATCTGTCGGCAAACGCAGCCCCTTCCCACGCAGCTTTCCATACTCGGTCCGCCGCAATGCATTCGCGACTTCGACCTTCATGTCTCGGTTGACCCACAAGAGACCCAGATCGAAGAGAGTGTGAATATCTGCGCGCAACAATAGTCCGTTGTCGCACCGGTTCGTGTCGTCGCCCTTATACGGGATAATGTGGGCCGCCTCAAGTACATCTTCCATGGCGCAGCCCGTGACGGCACACCGCTTTTCATAGGCCTTGAGCAAGGCCTTTCTGAAAGCCCCTTGCCCGCGACGCAGAAATACCGCGCGCAGTTCGCGCTCGCGAGCATCGCTCTCGAATGTGATCGGCTCGGCAAGCTCATGGGCAGCCGCCTCTTGGGCGCGGTCGATTGCCTCTTGGGTTGTACGATTGCCTAAGCTCATGGGTGCTTTGTGCGGCCTGCGCCCGGCGGGGCCGCGTGACGCGGCTGCAGTCATGTCTCGCGAAAAGGTTGCCGTAGTGCGCAAAAATGTTTCCAATTCATCAAGAGTAGTGTCTGCCGCCACTAAGAAATCCAGCGCGGAATAGGCGTTTCCATGTGCGTCTTTTAGCGTTTTGCTGATTCCAGGGCCTTTTCTCGTGCGCTTCGCGAACCCAGTGAAGCGAACAACGACGTGTTTTTGTCGGGCGAAGAGCAGGACATGCTGGAAGTGATGTTCCTCCTCGATCGGATCAAACCGGTACTCCACGAAGTTTGTGTCCCGGTTGATATAGCCTTGGTAGCTGCCTTCATAGCGGCCATCCATGAATTTGATGATTCGCCTGAGGTTGCGGGCCGCATCCTGGTGCTTTCGCAACCATCGGTCGGCGTTCGGGCAGGCCTTCACGTTTTTGTTTCTTTTTGGTTTCGCCATTGCTTTTCCGCGATGCTCCATCTGCCGTCCGGCGGCTCGATACCGTCGCCGTCAATCCGGCCCTTAGGTGACGCACGACCTAGGCCGCCCCAATGTTGTATATAGACTGTTGCTGCGACGTCGATTCTCGGCATCGAGTTATCGCATGCGAAGTGGAGCAGCCATTTTAATATGTCCGAGCGCCATCCAATGAAGGTCTCTTCATGGCCGGCTTTCGCTTCCGCCGTCTGTGACGAGTCCAAGAGTAGCCGCGGCGCGCCAGTCAGTGAGGCGCTGACATTTCTGGGACGCGGCAATAAGGCACGATAACGGGACCTTATCGCGTAGTCCCCACGCGAGCAGGCTTGGTGATCGGGGTATTCGTACTTTGCGTGCGAAATTTGGTGGTCAAGCTGCAAAATCTGTTCTGAATCAAGTGGTTGGAAAGCTGCTGACTCAAAGTATCCTTCATGTTAGAAAAGCCTTACTGCAAGCCGAATCTGGAGCGGCCACCGCCAGATTACGCACGCAAAGTACGATGACCCCAGATGGCGCGCGTTGGCCCGAGAGGACTGATTTGTCGATGCGCCCTTTTTCAGGGCACATCAAACCCGAGCCGCCGCAGGACGTCGCCTGTCTTCACGTTCCCCGGATGGAAGAGTCGGCAGATATGATTGGCCGTTGCTGGGCGCAGGGCGGACGCTACCGCAAAGAAGCTCGCCTCGACAGGAGGGAACTCGAGTTGGCGATTGCGGTCGTTGTACTGGCCGCGAAACCGTTTAAATACCTCAGTGATACGATTTTGAAGTTCGTCGTTGGGATGGGGGGGTACCACGCGCAGGGTTAGGGACATGTTGTCCAGCGCAATCGTTGCGAATTGATCGCCGTAGCGATAGATTACGCAGTACGGAGCTACAGCGGAGCGCCGTGCAGGATGCGGACCGATATTTGACCCCGTATGGGAGGGTGCCAAAAGGAATCCGATCGCTTGCGCCGAGGCACGAGCATCCATGCCTTCCGGCAGACTGAACCTCTCTACGAGCGCGCCTTCCGCCTTCACCGCTCCTACAATTTGGAAGAATACGGACTCGCCGGGCGGAAACTCCCAAAAGCCCCCCTTGTATTGTCGTCCCGAGAAGGCCTGGCCAATTTTCCATACCCCCAGAGTGCCACTACTGGTCGGCGGGTCAGACGAAAGATTTACGGTCGACTGGTTCCAGCGTACGTAGAAGCTGTCGCGCTCGCGGCGCAAAACCACCTCAGCGAGCAGGCCGTAGATTGCCTCCTGGAGAGCTTCCTCCCGGAGCACGGCCTTCTGCTTCCTGACTTCAGCGGCTTGTTGCCTAGCGCGCATCTCCTCTTGCTGCTGCGCACGCATCCTTTCAGCTTCGCGCTGCCGGCGCTCCTCATCCCTTCGGCGACGCTCCGCATCCCTTTGGCGACGCTCAACTCTCGCTGCCTGGCGCGCTTGGTAGTCGGCCTCCGCCCTTTGTTCCGCCAGTGGATTGAATCGCCAGAACTTGCCGTCGGGGGAGTGCAATATCTTCCGAAGCGCTTCCCAGTCAGGATCAATTGACGGTGGTAATACGATCTCGAGAGTGGGTACTGCCAGGTCCCGGATTTTGGCTAGCTTCTCATTGTCAATGAAGTGAGTAACGGCGACTTCAAGGTTAATTCGGCGTTCACCGACAATCCCAACCAGGTCCGGCCGGATGCTGCCGTGGGCGCGCTCCACCTCCACCCGGTCGAACCGAACCATCTTGCCCGGCAGCTCGGCGATCCCTCGATGATGGACGGACGCGAGATCGCGCGCCCATACCTGTTCACTCTCGCCAGTCACATATTCAAAAACGCCTGACCAGGTCGAATCCTTACTTCCTCGCGTCCGAGATCCCTCGGTCTCGTGCCGTACGACAAAGCAGGTGGGAAGCGCGATCTGCGGGTCAGCCTCGAGGAGAGCCTTGACTGCCAGGTGCAAGGCCGACTCGTAACCCGCCTGGCAGTTCTCAGCGCGATAGTGGGAGAAGTGCCATACCTGCTCGGAGCCTTGCTTGGCGATAAGCCGAGCGCCACAGCCCGGGCAGGTGCAATTGCACGCGAGTCCATTGGGCACGTCCTGTACGGACACGATTTTCCCACTGGGGTCGAGTGCGTAGGGTAGCTTGGCGGATTTGATCATCACAGCGCTAGTGCACAAGGCGCACGGTGCCGGGTTTGGTCGGTTCACTTCTATGCTATGGCAGCACAGTATGCTACGCGAGCTGACCGAGACGGGATTCATTGGGATACGCGATCCGGCCGGCGTGGTGCCAAAGAGGGCGGACTGCTGCTGCGCGTCGCTGGGGCGGACCCTGCTTTCATGGGAGTTCCCGAAACTGAGCTCACTTGTGTGGTGCGCCGCCCGAGACGCCGCCAAGCCTCTATGAAGTGGTTCGTCTGGTTGCCAGGCTCGGCGGCTTCCTCGCTCGCAACGGCGATGGCGAACCACGTAGCGCCAGCTACCAACCGCGCTCGCCGGGGCTCAGCCTCGGGTCAATCTAACTCTCTCCGGTCGCGCACGAACAGGCTGCGCGTTCGGCAAACACCCGAGTTGGCTCGCGGCCCGGCGTGCGAGAATACGCCGCGACCGGAAGCTGACTTGCTGCGGTCGCCAAAACACAACGCGGAGACGATATTGGCCAAGAATCTGCTGTACGGCCTGGTAACGATGGTACTTGCAACATCGGCGTTTGCCGGCGAGCGCTACATAGAAGTATGGAACCCGCCGGAGGCGCGCAGTTCCGCCACGAAACACCTGAAGCCATCGGCACGCAAACCGAAGAATAGTCGTGTGGGTCCTCCTGCAACAAGCAGCCGGACGCGTCGAGTGGCGAAAATATCACCGTTACGGCCGGCTACAAAGGCAAGGCCGGGCAGGCTGACATACAACGACATTCCGCGGCAGGTTACGCCAGAGGGTAACGTGCTTCGGGTGGTAGGCGGCCAGTCTCGGGCTGACGTTGAGCGCTGATGCAGTCCGAGCGCTACAAGGGGGATCGTACCTTTCATCTGAAATCTGGCGGTCTGGCCCCCAAAGTCATTACGAATCAAGGGGTTGCAATATCGCTGCTCGTGCGAAAGGCGGGAAGGAGCAAAGCCATGCTGCAGGCGGCTCTCCGGCTGATTACCGCCACTTTTTGCACAAAAGGTACGATGACCCCTACAGGGAGGGGAGTAAGGTCAGACTGGTCGTAGTGAACACAAGCGAAACCCAACACGTCCAGGATGGTCGAGACGCCAGTAAGATCCAAAAGAGTTTCAACCCTCGGGAAGATCTAGTTGGCGTGGTTGCGGAAATCGATGGCGATCGGTACCGTCCGCCTGCAACCACGGGCGGCCGAATTACCGGATCGGGCAGGGATGCGTTAAGTACTTTAGGCTTGGCCAGAGTCCTGTCCGCATCCGCCCGACTTCAGGCTACCCTCGAGGGTAGGCGCTGGGAAGCGTGGAATGGGGCTTGTCTAAGGTTCAGGCCATGAACGCCTTCTTTGCGTAGTCAGGCATGTTCACACTGGCTCGCATTGCGCTCAGGAAGTCTGGATCGTCAACTGCCGCCATCGGAGCAAGCCGCATGGACTGAGCTGGTAGGGTATCGCCCCGCAACAGGATTGACGACATGCTTTCCTGGGCCATTTCGTCTTCCAGGCTTAGTTCGTTGTCATCAGTGACGCCGTTTGCTAGCAAAAGAGTCTTCTGACCGTCCTCGAAGGCTGGCAGGTGCTCAAGGCCGTATCGAAGCTTTTCCAAAGCCTCTGCCAAGGTCATGCCTCCGAGTCCATCGTCTCCCTCCTCGACCAGATCCAGCACATAGGCTTTACCTCCGATGGAAACCGGCTCGCTTGAGAGCGGGTCCGCAATCACGAGACCGTTGTCCTCGCCGAGCCGAACTCGCCCGTCGATGACTACCGCGCGGACTGATGTCTCCTTGGCCTCAACCAATCGCGCGTAGTGGTCGCCTCCAGTACCTGCCAGCACGAGAAGGTGGCCCACTTGCCAGGTTCAAGACTGCCGAGGAACTTGTCCCAGCCCACCATCGCCGCGGGGACAATAGTTACTGCAGCCACCAGTTCAGCGTCGGTTAAGACGCCGCCCTTGTACCGGCTGACCTCCCGTGCGACCTTGAGTTCACCGAGCAAGTTCTTGCAACCGCTTGGGGCCCAGTCCGCCCCAATAGCAATAGGGATCCCGCGGCTTTTCGCCTCTTCGATCTTGCAAGTCTCTCCATATAGCAGCAGGTTACTAGTCGGCGACCACACGATGCCCGGCACAACCCTAAGCGCCTCCCACCCATCCGTAGGGATGCCAACACAGTGAATGCAGATCAAGTGGGGATTCAACCCGTCCGGAACCTGCTGAAGTTCCCGAAATACACGTTCACCATAGGCACCGACGCCTTCACTGAGGTGGTAGATGTATGGCTGCCCTTGCTTTGTCCATTCAAGCATTTCGGCAAGCTTTTCCGGATTGAAGTCAGGTGTATTCGACTTGACAGTGGGAAGCTCGGGAGCTAGCGGCTGTTCGATGTTACGCATCAGGCCTGAGTACATGGCACCACTCTTCAATGGCATACCGTGTCCAGTGGTTACACCTCCAAACAACCCTCGACATTCGGCATGTCGGACTATCGCCCGAGGGTAGGATTTGTCTTTGTTCTGGTTGAGCAACGTGAACGGCGCCGTCACCGCTGGGTAATACTCTTTGACGGTCTGCCACTCGCGACGGTTATCAAACCTACGGTCGACCTCCCACAAAGGAATCATGTTGTATGGCAGATGATTGTGGAGATCGAACAGCCCCGGATAGATGGTGCCACCTGTTTCGACGACCGGCGCATTTGCGAAAGCGGTTGGCAACGTCTCGTCAGCACGAACCACCTCGACGATATGACGGCCCTCCAAACACAATCGGCCACCGACCAAGACGTCGCGATTCTTGTTCATTGTCACAATGTCGCCGACTACCACGACGCGCTTGTCAACGAGCTGCGCCATGGTCTTGCTACTGCCGACTGCTGAAAATTGAATCATGCTGTTCTCTCCCGATTGTAAGTATTCAAATCAGCAACCGAGATCGGTTGCCACGGCGGCCAGAAAAGGGGGTGGCGAATCTACACGTCGCTACTTACCGTGCATTGGCAACCCGAAGGCCTGGCTATTCACAGCGATATTTCGATATTTGGACGCCGATGGCACGTACGGCTTCTGATGCTCGCTGTACTTCAGCAACGTCCTTTCGCAGCATGGCACGCTCCGACCATGCCAAATTGTTGTGATACTGCTGCCGCAACGAAGGGCAAACGATCCCACTAGCAAGTCGCTCGGCCGACTTTGGATCTCCAATGACAATTGGCTGAGCCCGATATTCCGCGTTCAGTTGACCGATGGTCTTCCGAGACGATTCCGTCTTTGTGCCGTCGGGACACGGCTGATCCTGGAGCGTCACTCTACCGTCCATCCCGCGACATTGGTATACGGTCTGCCCCACTGCACTCGTTGTGAAAAGCCCCAGTAGCAGAATTCTCAACATGGTTTCCTCCCCAGCGAATTTTCCTTGAGGAATCGAGCTGGGTACTCCCCACAGTTGGGGGGCTGTGTCGATGGATATCTACCTCTGCAGCATCGACACATCGACATGGCGGATCGGCTATCGCCCAAAGCCAGAATCTGCTGGCGCCGGATCCATGATCGGAAGTCAGCCGGCAAACTAGCCCTCCGCAGTAACCACTGAGCTACGTGAGGCAGAGTATTAAGTTCGTCGTCCGATGACCCAAGCCTGCTATCATTCGCGCGTCGCGGGGAATCGAGACGTAAGCTCCTTCCCTTTCAGACTTATCGGGACCAGTTGTGGTACCTGTGTAGTGAAACAGTGGGCCTGTAGCTCAGGGGTCAGTAGCAGAGAACTCATAAGTGCGCCATGGATAGGGCGCACTCTCGTTGTGGTAGTAGTCTACCCCACTGAAGCATCGTGGGTAAAACAGCGGCTTACCGCGGTGGAAACACCGCGGGATACCTAAGGGGGAAACCTCGAGGGGACAGCAGCATGCCGCGAAAAGGCAGGTGAGAGCTAATATGCAAGCTCGATAGGTCTGTCAGTTAGGCCAGTCATGGTGAAGGCTGTATTGCCAGAAGCCAAATCCGATCGGAGTACCATGCTCAACTGGTGGACACGCATGTTTTACGTCCACTTCGGCGAATGAGGGGTAGCGATTATGAATACTCCTCAAGCTTCTTCGGCCGACCGACGCCCAAGTAGGGACGAAAAGGATGAGTTGGACACCTAAAACTGGAGCGCGAGAGTGTGTTAACCATGGGATTGCCTAAGGGGAGCAATCCCTAGAAGCGTGGGTTGAGACATGCAACCTACGCAGGAATGACGAAGCTGTGGCAACATGGTGAACCATTCCGGCAACGGACTATTCGGTAGTACCCGTTGTGGCAGAAATGTTGGGCCTTTAGCTCAGTCGGTAAGAGCAGAGAACTCATAATTCTTTGGTCGCAGGTTCGAGCCCTGCAAGGCCCACCAAAAATATGCCCTATACAGCCTCGGTAACGCGGGACAAGGGGAAGCGAAGATGCAAGGACGTGCTTTAGAAGTAAAAGGTTTACTCGGATGAGTAGTTCTGACCTAGAACGACTAGAGACACTACGTAGATTAAACGCTAAACCTGGTTGGGTCAACGGTGACCTCTATAGGCTAATGTACAAACGCGACCTTTTTGTCGTGGCGTACGAAAAGCTGAAAAGCGTTCCCGGAAACATGACACCAGGGGCCGACGGAACCACGCTAGATGAGTTCTCCTTGAGGACCATTGAGAAGATCGTCGCACAAATGAGGGACGAATCGTTCCAATTTTCCCGCGCACGACGTGTCCACATCCCGAAGGCCAACGGAAAAACTCGTCCCCTAGGAATCGCTCCACCACGAGACAAAATCGTACAAGAGGTCATGAGAATGATCCTCGAAGCAATTTACGACAGCCCTCATGGAAGCAGTTTCAGTGACGACAGTCATGGCTTCAGGCCCAATCGCGGCTGCCACACAGCGCTAAAGTCTATCCGCAACACTTGGAGCGGAGTAACGTGGATCATAGAAGGCGACGTCAAAGCCGCTTTCGATTGTATTGACCATGACATTCTGATCAGCATCCTCCGTCGTCGCATCAAGGACGAGAGATTTCTTAATTTGATCAGAAAAGCACTGACGGCCGGCTACTACGAGTTCAAAAGACCCGTGGAAAGCTACGTCGGTACACCTCAGGGGTCCATAGTCTCCCCTATCCTGTGCAATATCTTCTTGCATGAACTCGATGAGTTTGTCGCAGGTTTGACTGCAATACACGAAAAGGGAGATAAGAAGCGGACCACGACCGAGTACAACTACCGTCGGAAGCAAATTGTGAAGGTGCGTTCGAAACTAAATGCTCCGACATATAATGCCGAAGAGCGGAAGAAATTGCTCAGTGAATTGAAGGCGCTACTCATTGCTCAGAAGCGGTCAAGCCAAACACGGGATGACGGCTCGTTTATTCGAGTAAAGTATGTGCGGTACGCCGACGATTGGTGTGTGGGAATCAATGGTCCTAAACATCTCGCCGTGCAAATTCGTGATGAGGTTAAATCCTTCATGACGAAAGAGCTCGAGCTAACTCTTAGTATGGAGAAAACCCACATCAGGCATGCCAAGGATGAAGAAGCATTTTTCTTGGGAACCCGATTTAAAGTGGGAGCTGATTCTCAGAAAGTAGTTCGCATAACCGACAAGAACGGCCGCTACTACCAAAAGAGAGTCACCGGATGGTTACCCCAGATGTTTGCCCCATGCGACACGCTGGTGGCGAGACTAAACTCCAGAGGATTCTGCGACAAGAACGGTAGCCCAATCGCCAAAAGCGCATGGATTTCCCTCGACGACGACCAAATCGTCGCAATGGCAGGAGCGGTGCTGAGAGGACTGGTTAATTACTACAGTTTCGTGGACAACTACTCTGATCTGCGCAGGATTCAGTACATCCTGAAATACTCGGCAGCGAAGACCCTGGCTGGGAAGCATAGGACTTCGATTAGACGAATCTTCCTCAAGCATGGGGATCAGTTGGCGATCGAGAAAACTCACTATGGGAAGACGGCATTCTTAGCCTTCCCTACCGTCTTCGATTGGACTCGCAACCCCACCAGATTCAAGGTGGGCGAGCTGCCCACGCCGGATCACGTGTTTCAACGAAATCAAAGACTGAGAACCCGTAGCAAGCTTGGGGTGAACTGCGTTATTTGTGGTTCCGACGAGAATGTGGTAATGCACCACATTCGCCATGTTCGGAAAATGGGTGAGAAAGTTTGGGGCTTCAGCCGGCTCATGGCAACTCTGAACAGAAAACAGATTCCAGCATGCACTCCCTGTCACATAAAGGTTCATAAGGGAGTCTATGATGGCCTTAAGTTATCAGATCTGTATGATCCCATCACAGCGGCGAGGTAGCTTGAGATACGTAGGGCGCGCAAGCGCACCTTGCTGGAGAGCGTAATGCTTGGAAACTTGCACGTTGCGTTCGGAGGAAGGTAGTTGGTTTCCTGCAAAGAGCGGTTTTGCCTTCCCACCGCTCTTTGAAAGGGACTGGCTACCGATCCTACTTCTTTGGTCGCAGGTTCAAATCCTGCCAGGCCCACCAAGTACCTACATGCGACCTCGGTAATGCGGGGTGAAAGGGAAGCATTCCGACGACCGGACTGGCCGGTGTCTGCCTTGCGCTCCCGCCACGATTCGACGGCGACGGTGAGTTGCAGCGTGCGAGGCCAGGGCGAGCGCCAGAGTTGCCGCGGCACAGCGACAAAGCGCGATGGCGAAGCGTAGCCGGAAGCCAGAACTGCAGCCGATGATAGTGAGCCGCGGTGGCGACGGCTAAGGTGCAATGAGTTGGGCCGCAAAAGGCGACTTGCGTCGATAATGGGTCGTCGATGCCAGCCTGCAAGCTCCCTCTGCTGAAGTCACAAGGTCTTTTGGGGGCCAAAATTACGTCTTGCGGCCCAATCTGTTACACCATCAGGTCATTCCTACAAAGCTGGCTTGCCTTGCCGCATGATGGGAGGTCCAATCGTCTCTCCAGCGCCTGGCTGGTGGCCAGGTTCCGGCTCAGTTCTGTGATCTCCAGAAAGCTAAGCGAGTCATGGGCTCAGCCGAGCTGTCCTCGCCTTGTTCCAGGATGATCGAAGTGCGGAGATGGCGAAACAAGTCCGGCCGGCGACCCCGAGGCTGCGCTTGCGGACCTGTCCGGCGAGCGTGGGGAGAGGCATGCGGGGACGTCGGCGGACGCGGCACGACGGTCTTAGCGTCCGTGTCGAGCACCACGTGGAGAGCTGATCCGGCCAGCGAGCTAGCCAAGGCTGCGTTTGGCTTCCGCCATAGTGGATCTCTTGATGACCCGAACACGCCGGCGCAGTAACCTAGCATGTTCTGTCGGTCGTTGTCCCACATTGACTCCTGGCCCTATTTTCATTGAATTCAGATGGCATTACCCCAGTGTTTTTCCACACACATAATCACAGAGTGAAAGTGTTTTGCGCTAAAGCTTGGTTAGCCTTAAACTATCTTCTCTCATCCCTCGACTGGAAAGGAAAATCGAATGGCATCCTATAAGGAACTCATGTCCCAGAAGCAGGCCCTCGAAGCCCAACTGGAAGAGGTACGCGCTAATGAAGTAGCGGGCGTCATCGAGAAGATTCAGAACCTGATGGCGGAGTATGGCTTGACGGTCGAAGACATTGCCAAACGCCGTCGCGGCCGTCCAGCAGGCAGCCGTACAAGCAAGCCGAAGTCGGAACTGCCCCCTAAGTACCGCGACCCCAAGACCGGGAACACTTGGTCCGGCCGTGGTCGCCAACCGGCCTGGCTCGGTAAGAACCCGAAGAGATTCCTGATTGCAGAAGAAGCCTAAAAACCTCCGCTACTGCACCCCAGAATAAAATTTGCCCCTGCCCGCAAAGCAGGGGTTTCGTTTTTTTGAGAGCAGCACCATGTCCTTTGAAGCGATTCACGCCGAGATCATGCTTGCCCGGCCATACCTGATTTCTCGCGAACGCACGGACAAAGGGATAAGGAATGGGTACTCGTATTGGCTGCAGGTTCCGCCCAGCAAAGAACTGAGAGTCATCCGTCTTTCGGAGGAGGGTGGTACCTATGAGCTCGTGCGTTCGGCCAGCGAGCGCAAGGCACGAGAGAAAGTACGGCAGCGTTTCACCGGTTCAGTAGCCGATCTCCTGGTCATCATCGACGAGCAGGTGGAAATCATCCGGAAAGACGAACGCTAGACACTTTCCCCGCCTGATCCAAAACGGTCAGGGACTGGATGCAATGATTCGCATCAAGCCGCCGGCCGTCGAACCCATGTACATGTGTGCCAGTACTGCGGGGATACTGAGGCGTTGGGTAGTAAGTCTTTGGCTCAATCTCAACGCGCAGTCGGCGATAACCGACATGGCCAAGAAGGCAGTCTTTTCCACCGACTCGTCACTGTAGCGGTATGGCTTTGACTTTGCCCGATGCAATCGGATCAGCGGCATTCGTCGCCAAGGACTCTTCGCGACAAACAGAGCAAAACGTGAAGGGCGCTCAATATCGGGCGGCGTTACGCAATACGGCGCACGGCTTCAAGCATGGAATACCCTTGACTCGTCAAGCGAGGGTGGGCATTTGGGCTGCCGTGGCCATGCTCCATCGTCACCAGTTTGTGGACCAGCAAGCCGTCTAACTGTTCCGGTTCGAGATCGTCGATGTCTTGCGCATCGCCAAGCAGTAGCAGCGCGGCAATTTCATGCGGACTGAGCATGTCAGGCTCCTTTGTCGGGGGAACGGAAAAGGAACTACGACTGCTGGTCCGTGGACGGAGTTCCACGGAGGATCACAGGAACAACACTGAGTGAACTCGGTGCGAGGACGCGCTGAGTATGCGCACACCGAGCATTGACACTAAACGCTCTTGTCCCCGGAATCAAGCGCTAAGTGTGCTGCAATGCAGCGGAGCGAAGCTGAAACACATCGGATCGTTGGTTGATATTTCACCCGTTTGGCAACCCCATGCTGAGCCCACGGATCACTGTAGATCGCGACAAGGTTATACTCCGCGCTCCAACGAATAACTGATAACGGATAATCAACATGGTCGCAGCAACCAAAGCAACGACGCCGTCGAGCGCGGTTACCAAAAGGAAGCCTGTCGCAAAGAAGTTGACGGCACCGACGAAGAAGGCGAGCGTGCTCGCACGTGAAGCCCAGGCAGCGAAAAAGCGCTTGCTGAAACTGCGCGCCGACACGAAGAAGGCCATTGAAGCTGCAAAGCGTGAGGTCGTGAAAGCCACTGAAGCCGCAAAGTCCGCAGCGCGTTTTGAGAAACAAGCCGCAAAGGACAAGCTCGCGGCGAAGAAAGCGAAGGCTGTAGGCGTCAAGAAGGCTCCCGGCAAAGCTGCCGCCACGAAGGTCGCCTCGAAAAAGGCTGCTGGTAGCAAAGCCGCCGCGACTGTTGTGCCGAAGAAGGCTGCGGTGAAGTCCGCAACGAAGAAGCGAGCCCCGGCGAAAAAGGTGGCACAGACCGTCGTGACACCCGAAGCTTCGGCGTGATCTTTCGCCTCAACTGAGTTGGCCTTCGGCAACCGGTCGATTGAGGCAGGATGGGCGCTAACCGGCGCCCCGTTTTGATCGCCCCGGCCAGGCCGCATAGAGCGCGCCGTGGCAAGCAGCAACGTGCCGCGCCATGAGGTCAACTCCGCATGCCGAGCGCTAGACCCATGCCCATGACATCGGTCTGCGACTGTGCGTACCCATTTCTGCGAACAGTGAAGAGGGGCGTCTCCTGATGTGGGCCTTCGTGCCGCTGCGCGACGCGTGGAGCAGGCCATGCATCAGTTCAGAGATTCTCTATTCCTTTTTGCGTTGCGAGGCTTGGCAAGCGACCCAAGCACTGTCTCGTTGAGCAAGAATGACCGACCGGTCGGTTGGCGCGCCAACATGATTACTGGTGGCGGGAGCAACATCAGCGTAATCATGTGACAACACGTGTGGGCTGCGCAGGCGCTTGAAATTGCCGATCACCGCCGCCCCCAGGACACGGATGTCAACGCCGCGCGCGCTCTCTTCCGCGAGGTGGAGAGCATTTTTTGTGCCCTGCGAGTGCGTGCAAACGCGAAAAGCCCGAGACGTTACCGCGTACGGATGTAGGCCTCGAAGAGGCCCGCGTGCAGGCCGCGTAAGTCCTTTCGCCGTTCCAGCAAGTCATGCTGGCGACCCTGGCGCTCAAGGGTCAACAGATCCAGCATGATCCGCAATCCCTTTTCGGGTAATGTGCCCGTCGAGGGTTCGGACGCGCGTAAGAGGGCAGCAAGTCCGGGTTTTTCCGCCAAGGACCAGGCGGGAAACCAGCAAAGATCCTCGGTCGTGCCGTCCCCGTCGAAATTCGCATCGAACCGCCGGCGCAGCGCCAGCAATGACGAATCCCCGAGCGTTTGTATGAGCGCGCCGAGCTTCTTCGGGGATAGCCAGGCAAGCTCGGCCAAGAGTGGCCATGCCGGGTCTAGCCCCTGGAGCCGGTAGACCGTCTCGGCCATCCAGGCGAGGGGAGTTGGAATTCGTCGCCATGACCCGATTCGCTTGATGCTGTCGCATGCCGCAGTCCATTCCGCAGCGCGCATCCATAGGGGTGCCGAATGCCATTCTGGCATCTCCCGTTGAAACGGCAATTGAGAGGCGGCCCGGGCGACGGCACGCCACAGCGGTAGGCACCAAGCCATGCCCGGTGCGTCGCCGAACGCTCGGCGCGCTGCCAGCATGCTCGGCAAACACCACGCTTCGCAGGTGTCGCGCCGTGCCGTGTGAGTCGCGAAGTGTTCGTGGACAGGAGCCTCCAGCACACAGACAAGTGTCTCCAGGGTCGGCACAAGCGCGTCGTCTGGATATTCCACGACCAGGCGCTGCAGTGCTTCACGCCCGGCGGCGGCATTGCGTTGTTCAAGCGCCGTGAGCACGTCGTTGCGAAGCATGACATCGCGGCTATCTTCAAAAAGATCGAGCTGATTCGTCACGGCGTTCCCGTTGGTAGTCAGATTGCGCCCCTGCAGTACCGGCCCGACATCGCCGGGCACAACAAGTCTTCAGGGATGGTAGCGGCTGCCACGACGACGGGCAATCCGCAACCGGCCAACCAGATCTCTGCGAGATAAGCGCTACCCGAGCGCGGCCAAGCAAATCAAGGCGCGACGCGCGGCGCTGATTCTGTTTTGGACTTCAGGATGGCTGCATGGCAATGCGTTATTCCGTCCATACAGCATCGACATCCCTCGTGAGATGTCCAGCGAGGATGTAGTCTCCGAGCTTCTCCGCTTTTCCCTCCAGGCGCTCCAAGTCAGCCACTGGTAGCATGCCGAGCTCAAATTGGCAGTAAAGATTGCGCTGACGGAACGTCAACTTTGGACGATTCAGTCCGGCAACGAGTGCAGCGGGCGAGATGACGGCAATACTCACATGGCCGCGATACTGGACACGTATGCCAAGCTTTTCGCCCAGCCTGGCCAGCTCAATCGCATCCTGCCATCCTGATTCGTAGTCCAAATCCACGACCGTGACGCCCTCTGTTTCCAGGAGCTTTAGTGCTTCGCCTTTGGTCGCAGCCAGAGCTGTCGCCATTGCCGCCTCCCCTGCTCGTAGGACCTGTGGCGATTCGCGCGCTTCTACGGCCCAATTCATATTGCATAGCAACATTGTAAGCGGGGAACGGTCTACTTCGTTAGGTCCTGTCGTCCCGCGTACCGCTTTGACTTAAGAACCCGTACTGGTGGATGAAGTAGCCTTGCGCGGGCGCAGTCGCGGTTACGCATTCGACAGACTGGTGATCAGGTAGATTGGTGATCATTCAGAGATAATCGGGTGACAGCGGACTGCCACTTTGCAAACGGAGCGCGCCCGATAGGCCATGCACAGGTGCACGAGGTCATACGGGGCGCGTTTACCCAGACCGTGGCCGAGACGCATGGCGGGCCTACACCCGCCGGCCGTTCAGGTTCACCGCCGTCGATTCCATCGAACCAAGTCACCTATCCGAGACCGATGTCTGAAGGCCACGTATTCATTTGCGGCGACCCCCATGGCGAGTTCGCCCCGCTGATTGAAAGCGTCCACCGTCACCGCCCCGAGGCAGTGGTGCTCGCGGGCGACATCCAGGCCAGGCGCCCACTGGATGAAGAGCTCGCCAGCATCCTTCCCCTGACGCAAGTTTGGTGGATTCCTGGCAATCACGACACCGACAGCGATGCCGACTACGACAACCTGTTCGGCTCGGGCCTGGCCGACCGGAACCTGGATGGGCGGGTGGTCACGATTGCAGGCCTTCGGATTGCCGGGTTGGGAGGGATTTTTCGCGGCCAGGTCTGGATGCCGCCCGAACCATCGCGCGTAGAGAGCGCCACTGACTATCTGGCCAAATGTGGGAAGGGGAATTACTGGCGGGGTGGTCTGCCGCGGCGCCATCGCAGCACGATCTTCCCGCAGACGTACAACGCGCTACTAAGTCAGCATGCGGATGTCCTGGTCAGCCACGAGGCTCCGGCTTGCCACCTACACGGGTTCGAGGCGATTGACACGCTCATCGAAGCGATGGGCGTGCAACGCGCTTTCCACGGCCATCACCACGAGTCCACGGCTTATCCGAACACAGGACCGTGCCGCATCTTCGGTCTCGGTGCGTGCGCGGTAGCCACGATCGAGGGAGAGTTCTTGCCAGCGTCCTAACTTGTCCGGATCAAGACGAAGGAGGACCGGGGGTAGCAATTCACTGGCAATTCTATTAAGCGCCAGCGGGCAGGGCAAACGACTGGTGATCTTTCGGATTGTGCAACCAGGTCAGACCGCCCGCAGGTCGACATGACACCGCCAGGTCCGGTGCTCGACCGCGCAGCGGCGGCTGCCGTCGGCAAGTTGGACGCGCCGCTTGCCAAATAGTGAGCGCGACCAAAAAAACAGCCCTCGCTCCGATGGAGGAGAGCCGCAGAACGTCCAAGAAGAAATCGGGTAACACCTTGCGGCGCCACCAGCGTTGAGTATCCGCCAGGTTGCCATTGACGGCAACCCAGCCTGCGCCGCGCAGTCCAGCTGTTCGCGAAAAAAGAACCCGCGCTCATCAGGGGACGGGCGCGGGTGGTAGCAGGACCTACCGGAGCAGGATACGGCGATATAAACATCGCGCAACACAGGATTAGGAGCCATTTTTCCCGGCAGTTCTTTTGCCAGCGAAAAAATTGTCATGCAGCGAGCAGACAATTGAACGAGGGATGGAGCCGCCTCGACCTTGCAGGGCCGCCGCGCTTCGAGGCTGTTTGAGTGCTCGGCGCTGCGCCTTGAGTCGGATGCACTGCCTCGCCGGGGAATTCGCAAGCGCAGCGGTTGTTGAACGCGAGGGTAGGGCGTTGAAAGCGGGTCGCAAGAGGCGAACTAATCATGCACATCCGCGTAGTTGAACCTCGATCCGTTATGTGGCGCAATCGCTACATAACTACTTGTGCGTCCGCCCTGATGGATCGGTAGTAGTATCTTTTTGCTATTTCCGCCGTCTGATTGCCGATGCGCAGTCCCGGCCCTCAGACCATGGGTGAGGTGAATCTGAATAGCCGAGATGATTAACTATTACAACACTCTCGGCGTTTCGCCTGGTGCAACCGAGGCGGAGATCCGAGCCGCCTACAGACGGCTCGCGATGAAATTTCATCCCGACCGACAGCATGGCAAGTCTGAACGGGAAAAGAAGCAAGCCGAGGAGAAATTCAAGGAAATTGAGGAGGCTAACCGCATCCTTGGCGACGCCCAGAAGCGCGCGCAGTACGACCCTAACCAGAGCAATGGCTCGACTCGCAGCGGGAACCCCTGGTGGTCCGGGGCGGACGAAGACGACTCTAACTTCGAAGACTTCTTTCGCCAGCAATTTCACCAGAGCCGCCATCGGCGCCGCCAATCCAAGCCGGCGCCTGTAAGAGGCGAGGACATCCGCTGCAAGGCGACAATCGACGCTGACACGGCGCTCCGTGGTGGCAAGGCAACCGTCGAGGTCAAAGTTGAAGACACGTGCCCGTCTTGCCGGGGCTCCGGTGAAGCGTACGCTCCCGAAGCGTGTGAGAAATGCGACGGCGACGGGTGGCATCCTTCAGCGGATGGTTGGCGGCGGCGTACTTGTAGCAAATGCAAGGGGTCGGGGGTCGATTGGCGCTGCAGAGCGTGCAAAGGGAAGGGTGCATTCAAACAGACCAAGCGCTTCAATATCCAAGTGCCGGCGAATACCCCGGCCGGTCGCGTGCTTCGTGCAGTCGGTGGCGGCATGCCAGGGGAGTTCGGTGGCGCGGCCGGGGACCTACTCTGCGAAATCCGGGTGGCGAAGTCCGGGTCTACGTACCTGAAGGGTCTCGACGTCCACTGCGAGGTCAAGATCGATTGCATCACGGCGTGGCTCGGAGGCAAGACCACCATCGAGATCGTGGGGCGAACCTTCGAGGTAGAGGTCCCGCCGAATACGGGCAGCGGCAAGTCTTTGCGTTTTGCCGGCAAAGGCCTACGTGACGCCAAGACTGGCCAGGTGGGAGACGCCATCGCGAAAGTGATCTTGACCTTGCCGAAGGGGCCGTTCGCGGAAGAGCAACTCGACCACCTACGCCGGTTTGCCGGACGCGAACCAGCAATCAAGCCGCGGCCGGCCGCGCCTGCAAAGCAGGCGGCAACACAAGAGCGTCCTGCGGAGCCCGATCGCTCACCTGAACGGACCCGCGAAGCGGCTCACGACTTTGCGAGTGCGAAGAAGGCCCCAGAGCCAGCGACCTCCGCATATGGGCCTAGCAAGTTCCAATGCGGCGGCTTCGAAGTTCGCCATCTGGAAAGCCTGGAGTTGGAGCAGTATGGCGTTGCACGTAAGCGCTTTGCAGAATGGGAGGCCGCCTGCCGCGCTGCGGCGTCGGGGGAAACCCGCCCAGGCAGCGTCGCGGCCAAGCGGTTGGCTTCCGTATCCGCGCCGGGGAATGCCCCACAGATGCTGGTTCAGTTGTTGGAGGCGTTTCGCGGCGCGGGCTTCGCGGAGACGATCTCGGTCATCGGGAACTATGCGATCCTTGCCTATGCGTCAGCCGCGGGCTGCAGCATCGAGGATGCCGTCAGACTCGGGCTCTACAACAAGCGCGTGCAGTTCGTCACGGCGAAGCCCATCGGAGAGGAGGGCATCCTGCGCGCCCTCCAGGCCGTGGATCCGACCTTCATACTCGCCCCCAGGATGGGTGCCTGCGTGCGAGGGCGAAACGAAGTCGGATTCGTGGTCGACATCATCGGTGCAGTGAAAGCGAGCACGTCGGAAGCGACGCTGTCGACCACGATTGCGGATGACAGCGGGGCGGCCATGTCCTATGGGATAGCCAAGCTACTGCGTGGCGATCGGGTAAGCACGATCATTTCCACCAAAACGAGCGTCATGGAGCGTCTCACCGCGATTTCCCCAGAGTCGTTCTGCGCGTTCAAGGGATGGATTGCCGCCCAGCCAGGGGGGCCAGAGGAAAAGCGGAAGTTCTGCCAGAACTTGTCGACTTTGGCGGCCAAGCTCGGCGACGGCCTCGGGCTTATCCCCTGAGTTCGGCAGTCACATATAACGCGCGGCAACAATCTCAAAAAGGCAGCCGACGAGCTGCCGCGACGACCAGCGTCGAAGCCGGCGCGTCGTGTTTGCGCGTCCAGGACGACGACGCCAGGCAGCGCTAGTGCTTGGAGGTCTCAGGCGGTCTGTCACGCAAGGCTGGTGTGATCGCCGAAGGCGCGTCGCGGCAGGGCGGCGCACCCATTTTTTGGTCAGTCCTCGCCGGACTCAACCGGGCGACGGCCATTGCTGCGCGGCATGGAGTACCCGCAGGATCCGGATGGTGGTGGCATCCACGGCGTACACGACCAGGTAGTTGGCCGCCACGACCATCTCGCGCGTGCCCGCGACGCGGCCGGATCGGTAGAGCTCGGGGTGTTCCGGCAGCCGTGCCGCTTTCGCTTCGAGGTCGTCCTTCAGGCTCTGGGCCGCATCCGGATTCTCATCCGAGATGTAGTCAACGATGGCGAGAAGATCGGCCCTGGCCCACCGCGTCCATTCAACCGCGCGCACGGCGTTTCCGGTCGATCAGCGCCTGAACGTCGTCCATGACCTGGTCATGTGGGAGCGGCGGGGCCGGGTCGGTCAGCGCTTGCTGGACCTTGGCGCGGAACCAAGCATCATAGGTCTCGGGATCCGTCGTCAGACCGGGCGGCAGCCCGCCCTCCTTGGCGATCCGTGTCAACAGGATGCGAACTGCGTCGGACACGGTTAGCCCGACGCTGGCGAGGTTTTGCGTGGCCCGGGCTTTAAGGTCGTCGTCCACGCGGATGTGCAGCATTGAAGTATGCGCCATGGAAATCTCCTATGCTTTGACCTACATTATGCATCTCAATTGAGATACAACCAAGGGGGTAAGCGCAGGACCGTGGTACCCGCATGCGCCACTCCACGTTCAGCGAGTCGTTGTCCGGGTCGCCAACGGGTAGTCGACGTACAATGCCTGAATGTGACTTACACTTAACATAATGCTTATTATGCGAAAGTGGCGTATGCGCCTCTAAATGCAGTTTGCATCCTGCGAAAAAGCAAATAATACGTTCTGTTTTTTTCTGTTTGGGCTATTATTATTTGTATCATGCCTAGGAAAGTCAGCGCAGTTTCAACCCTACCTGGTCCGGTCAGCCGGTCGCTGATCCAGCTCGGTCTCAATCTGCAAGTTGCCCGAAAGCGGCGCAAAGAGACAATGGCGGCCTTCGCCGAGCGGATGCAGGTTTCAGTTCCGACGCTCCGGAAGATGGAGCAAGGCGATCCGACGGTGTCAGTAGCCGTCTATGCAATGGCGCTCTGGCTTGTTGGGCGCCTCAAATGGCTTCCAGAGATTGCGAATCCTGCCGCGGATGAGGTCGCGCTGGATCTGGAGATCTCCCGCATTCAACGGCCTGCCGCCAAGTCGCAGTCCCAGTGGAAGAAACCATGAACGATCACCTGTACGTTTGGTTTTACCGTCCTCACAGCCATGAACCTGTGCTCTGCGGCCGCCTGGATCTAATCGGTGGTCGGCAGTGCCTGTTCTCTTACGTGCCTGATTATCTGCAGCGTAAGGACTCCATCGCTCTCTCCCCAGACTTGCCGCTCCGTGATGGCAAGTATTCAGCGCCGTCCGGCCTAGAGCT
The DNA here is from genome assembly GCF_040784895.1 of Cupriavidus sp. Agwp_2. NCBI lineage: Bacteria > Pseudomonadati > Pseudomonadota > Betaproteobacteria > Burkholderiales > Burkholderiaceae > Cupriavidus > Cupriavidus sp. Agwp_2. The sequence continues at coordinate 608,568 of NZ_CP088085.1, read as the reverse complement.
ACACCCTGTCTTCGAAGACGCTGGACCGGACCGCTGGGGCCGGCGCGTTATCGATCGGGCCTTCAATCCACGCAGGCGCGCGGCTATTGACTACCTGGCCTTGGCGGGCGAGGACCGGATCGGCGCGCTCGGCTTCGCTGGGGTGGCGGATCGGTATGAGGTCAATCATCCTCCCGTGTTCCATCGCGGGGACCTGCCAGGATTGCTCGAGGCCGCGCGCGCCGTCGAACTGCAGCTGCCAATCGACGATCGTCTTCGCCAGTTGCTGCGACCGGGCGGCACCGCCGGCGGCGCCCGTCCCAAGGCGATTGTCGATGATGAAGGAAGCTCCTGGATCGCCAAGTTCCCAGCAGAGGGCGACGAGGTGGATTTCTGCGCGATCGAGCATGCCTCACTCGTGCTGGCGCAAGGGTGCGGCATCGAGGCGCCCGAGTCCAGGCTCGTCCAGTTGGGCAGGAAAAACACGCTACTGGTCAAGCGGTTTGACCGGGAACCTGGCGGCGACCGCATCCACTTCGCGAGCGCTCGCACGCTACTGCTTGCCGATGGCATCCCTGAGGAACAAATGTCCTATGCGGACATCGCGGAGGTGGCTCGCCGCTACTCACCCTCGCCTCTCGACAACTGTCTCCAAATGTTCCGACGCATGGTCCTGAACATCCTCATCGAAAACACGGACGACCATGCCAAGAATCACGCCTTCCTGCATCAAGGTGGCGAAAATTGGCGGCTATCGCCGGTCTATGACGTCCAGCCGCAATTGCAAGGCATTCCCTACCAGCAACTGATTGTCGGCGATCACGGCACGGACCCTACGCTGGAAAACGCCCTGTCCCAGGCCACCCGCTTCATGCTAACGCCCGCGGAGGCACATGCTGAAGTCGAGCAGATTCTGGACATCGTTTCTGGATGGAGGAACACCTTTGCGGAAGCCGGAGTTTCTGAGCACGACATCGAGGCCTGCGCACGCTACATGATGCGTGACCCCAACCTACCCCCGTTGCCAACGCGCCGTCGCACCGAGAGGAAGGCCTAGGCGCTTCGCGCCCGAAGGCGAATGCGCGACGCCGCCGGCGAGGGTTGCCACGCCTGCGCGACATGCTGCCCCCTGCCGCACCTGGTTATGCCCCCCTAGGGTATTTGTCCAAGGAGACCCGCCGGTGATCTCGAGAGCTGAGGAATGTGAGCTACTGCAAAGGTGCACGGCCGCGGCCCGTGGGCGACTGGCCGAGGCCGGCAATCAGCGGGAGGCAAACGTCTTCCGGCTCGCCGCGATGGTTCTGAGTCCGAATCTGCCGGTCGAATCTCGCCGCCTCATGGCCGCGAGCGAGCGCTACTCGCGGAGCACCCGGATCACCTGGTTCCGTCCGTGGATGTCGTGCGCAATGGCTGGATCATCGGCTTGCCGCGCCTGCGGGACATGCTGACGGCGCGGCTCCGTCCTCAGGACCCGGTCCCAGTCAAGCTGCAGCGCAGGCCGAAGCAGTCATGACCGATCACCCCATAGGCCCCGGCGCGTAGCATTGAGGGTTTGTGCCAGGCGCCGCAGGTTTTTCCAGATGTCGGTAGGTTCGCGGTGCCGTTTGGCGGCAACTTCAGCCACCACCTTGGGGTGATCGTACCTTTCGTGTGAGAAGTGGCGGTGATCAATGGGGTAGTCGTCCTTTTCGTGCAAAATCTTACGGTTTTCTTCAAATTTTCGTTTTGAATCAATGGGTTGAGAATCCGCCGTTTTCGCAAGTGCCGTCCTTTTCGTGCAAAACCTTACGCATTCAAGCTGCCGGACCAGCCACGCCGAGCTGTGTCCGCTAGTCCGCCAGCGATTGCTGCTGGGCGTCGAACCGTCCGGTGACCTCGGCTAGCTCGTCCACTTGCTGCTGTATCGCGGAGCGTAGGGCATCGCGCTCGGCATCCGCGCGGGCTTGATCGACGCGGGCTTGGTTCAGCCCGGCACCCGCATATCGGGGAAGATCTCGATTCTTGCTACACCGCACGGCGCTTCGGTGCCACCTCGAGCACGCTGTCTTGATACAGGTCGATCGGAAAGCTCATGATGCCCCGGAAATTCACATGCGCGAAATGCGCGGGCCCCATGCGGCGCAGCCAGTCATCTTCAATCCGTTGCCCTTTGCGGCGCCAAGCATCGGCCGTCGTTTGCATACGCTGGGTGTTCCAGGCAATCACCAGGTTCGTCAGCAGCGTCAGCGATCCGGATATCGCGATCATTTCCTCCTGACGGCGCCCGCGATTATGGTGTACCTTGCTCGAGTAAATGGCACGCTGAAGCTGGTGCACCGACTCCCCTCGGTTGAGTAGCGTGCGCAGCTCCCGACGAAACTCGGTGTTGCTGAAAAAATCGCACAAGAAGAGTGTGCGCAGCATCTTGCCCAGATGATCAGCTGCCCGATGGATAGGGTCGCCTTGGGCGGCGCTGCCGAACCGCTGCAGCGCGACGATTGCACTCACCCGGCCCGAGTGAATGGAGGCGATCAGGCGCAGCAAGCCATCCCAGCCGTCGCGAATTGCCTTGAGCGAGATCTCATGCGAAACGGCGGCCAACAGTCCATCCGTTACCTGCAGGCCCCGCGGCAAATACAGCTTGCGCTCCGACAGATTTCGCAGCCATGGGCATAGGTCAAAGCCGAGCAATTTGGACACGGCCATCCCAACGTTCGTATATCCGTGGGTATCGACTGCGAGCCGGAGCAGCCCGCCGTCGCTGCGGGTCTCTTTGTGGCGCATGACCCCTTCAATGGCCACGCCGGCCTGGCGTTCGTTGAGCACGATGGGGTGGTTATAGACGATTCCGTGCTGGTCCAGCACGTGCGTATACATCCCGACGGCATGAGTGCGACGTCGAGGATCGGCGCGGGCATAGAACAAGTGTCGCGAGGTGTCCAGGCTCATCGAATCGCTGGACGCCTGTTGACCGGTCCCCCATAACTCGGTGATCTGGTGCGTGCGCTGGAATTCCACTACCCGTTCGTTCGCGCGGCGCAGCCGCCCGGGCATCTCAAGCGCGCGCATTGCGGTGGAGACGTGCGCCGGATCGAGCTGCGGAATCATGGCGGCGACACCCTTGGCGTCGAGTTCGGTGCCAAGTGCGAGCAGCGCGGCGTAGAGCGCGATCAGTTCGTGCGCGTCTCCGGCCTTGCGCGCCAGCAGTACTTCGCTGAAATTGGCACGGGCATCCATCTCGAGGATCATGTCGGCAAACTGCGCGTTGCCGATGTCCTTGAATAGCAGATCACGGGTGCGCGTGGGTACGCCATCGCTTTCCGCCGCTTCGAGTGGTGATAGATGCAGCACGCCGTTCGTGTCAATGGTAACGTGGCCTGCCGCACGGGCCTCGTCCAGTGCCGCGAGGCCTGCCTTCAAATGATCCATGAGGGGACTGAGGTAGGTGTCCGCCTGGTTCGGTAAGCCAAGTGTGGACAGATACCGGTCCCGCTCAGAATCCCACTGCGCCGGCGGGATCAGCAGTTGATCGCGTTCCCGAAACGACAGGCTATGGCTGATCCACACGGTACCTCGGCGCAGCCCCTTACGCAGCCCCGTGATCGCGCAGGCTTCCATCGCACGCAACGCGCGCTGACGGTCTTCGCCGTCAACCAAGTCACGCCAGCTCGCGCCCACCGCCACATTGCAATCGGGCGGCAACTCCGTCGCGCCTTGGTCGTACAGATTTCCGATGAACTCAAGCTGCCGCAGGGCCGGATCGACGCCGTTGCTGGCAAATTCCAACTCCCGCAAGGGAGTCAGGAGGTTTCGGATACGGTGGTGGTCTTCCGTGAGTGTTTCGCGCACGCTGGCGGCGTGGCTTGCCGGGGGCTTGGCAGATAGGCCCTCGAGCAGCTTGCCGATGTCCGCCAACCGTTCTTCGGCCGAGCGGCGGGTATCGTCAATCAGAGCCTTGATCTTGATCAATTGCTGCCGGTATTCGATCGCCGAGCGCGCTTGCTTCGTCGTGGTCCTGCTGTAGGCCTGCCGAACTAGATCGGAGACGCGCCGCCCGGTTTGGTAGAGCATCGCGTCCGTCAGCTCCAGCAAGGTCACACGCAGGAAAAACACCAGCTCAATCGTACGCGTGGAGGTCTTCAGTTCGCGGACTTTGGCAGGACGGCGAGCCTGGATACGCTGGCCATAGGCGCGCTGCTTCTCGATCGGAATGACATCAAACACCCAAGTATGCGCGCCGAGGCCCTTCAGGAAGCGGATCTTAGCCAGCGTCTCGTTTATGGTTGAGGGGCTGTGCCGTGCTGGCGGGGTCTTGAGCCATTCCAGCACGGTCGTTCCCGATGTCGCATGTTGGGCGAACACGGCAGCTTCCGCCGCTGCTCTCTGCGCCAGGGGGACGACGGCCTCAATCGTCACCAGCAAATCTCGCTCGATGCCCGCCCAAACTGAACGAGCCAGGCTCAGCAGCGCTCGTGTGGAAGGAATCAGAATCCGTCGCTCATACAGCCAGCAGTGGGCGTGCTGGATCAACTCCTCAAGGGATAGCGACTCGGCGGCATCTTGCCGCATCCAAGCTCCGAGGTCTCTCCAGTGATCGTCATCGATTCGTGTCAAGCCGAGGTATTGGCAGGCCCAGACCTGGTGTTCATACAGCGTCGGATATCGCTGATAGATGGTGCGCAGCGAGGCGATCGTAGGCGTTGGTAACCCCAGCTTTTCGCCCACGTAGCGCAAGAGCTGACGGGGGAGTGTGTTCAGTTGGTCAAGGGTACGTCCACTTGCCCGCAGAAATGCCAGCTGAACGGCGGCTCCGGCACGGCCAGCACGCCGAAATTTCTGGTTGATTGCGGCAATGTCGCTGCCAGTCAGCGCGAAATAGTATTCGACATCGAATTCCGACAATCGAGAAGGCAAGCTGTCTTTTCCCACATAGCGAAATCCAAAGCCCGGCATCTTCCGCCCCCATCCAGGTGACACGATCCGAAATCGCGGGCGGACATAGTACTCTGGAAGTCACTTGAGGGCAGCAGGCAGTTGTCTGCTTTGTCCCGGAGCGCCAGAAAGGCTTTGCGGGGAAACCGTAAGATTCTGCACAAAAAGGACGACTACCCCAGACCGCTGTCGTTCATCAGGCGTTCCATCACGCCATCGCCTCCCAGTGCGAAGATTCCAGGTTGTCCGGGCGCAGGAGGAGACTTCCCCGCGTGGCGTAGAAGGATCGCCATCGGCTGAGCCATAAAGGGATTGTTGGCCGGCGTCGTGAAAACCAGCGCCGCGAAACGCGCGCCAGGCTTGAGTGCGCTTCGGACAGCTTTCATTGCTTCTTCAGGTGACGGAAAAAGCATCAATCCCAATCGGCACATCGCCGCGTCGAACGGGGCCAATGTCCCGTCCAATTCATCTGCTGCGCATTCCAGCGTTTGGATATTCTGAAGACCGGCGCGAGCGGCATTTTGGCGAACATGCTCCAGCATGGTGCCCGATATATCACTGGCGACCACCTCGCCGCTCGCACCCACTCGTATCGCTGCCTGGATGCTTTGGCTGCCGGCACCGCAAGCCAGATCGAGAACGCGCATGCCCGGCCGGATACCGGCCATATCGATGAGCGTGTCCGTGGCGCCCGCAAGATTGGTGGCGAACACATGCTCCCACTTCGCCCAGCCGGGTGCTGCCGACTCCCAGGTATTGCGAAGATTGGATTTCGCTCTCTTGTCGGTCATCTGGAGACTCACTCAGGCCCACCGCCGCTTGTACAGGAGCATTGTATTGCGCAAGTGATCGTGTGGGCCACGTCATGCAACGCCCCGGAGTTTGCGGCTTCCGCGCAGAAGGCTTACTTTCTGCGCACAATTGGAGACTGCACGAGTGAGTGACCGCCTTCCCTCATATCCAACGGTTAAGCGGCCATTTGATCGGGTCCGGCCTATGACCAAAGCTGCGGCCGGAGCCGACGTCTGAACGTCCGACCGATGGTACGAGTGAATGACGCTTCATGGCCGGCTACTGCCGTTGCGCTTCCGTCATCCCAGGCGAATCACTGTTAGCCGCAGCGCGGGGAGCCAGGAGGAGCGTGAGGGCCGATTGCCGGGGGCGATAGGGCACGATAACGTTGTGCTTATCACGAACCATCAGAAGCCGAGAGAACCTGGGCAGCTTCGGGGATGAATGTAACGCTGCGCTGCACCGTCCTAGTCCTTGGAAGGTTGGGGGAAGGGATGCGCCATCTCTTGGCGAAAAAGTGCTTTTTGATTCAATATTGAGGTATTTATCAGCTACGCCAGGTGAATTGATCAGCGTCCAACGGGGACGGGGCCGATCGCGCGCAGAAGATCCTGTGTGCGCCATGTGACACATTGCTTATGGCGACGGCCACGGCGATAATGGTCGGCCGACCTCGTTAGTCAGTCCGTCAGATGGCCAATCCCGTTTCGCATCCCTCCGATTACGCTCTCTGGCTCGCTGAACTGAAGCGCCGCGTGGAACTGGCGCGCCAGCGCGCACTGCACTCGGCGAACCGGGAATTGATTCATCTCTACTGGCAGATCGGGCGCGACATTCGAGAGCGCCAACAGCATCAGGGTTGGGGGGCTCAGGTGATTGACCGGCTCGCTCGCGATCTCCGAGCCAGCTTTCCCGATATGAAGGGATTCTCGCCGCGCAACCTCAAATACATGCGAGCCCTCGCTGAAACATGGCCGGACGTCGAATTTGTGCAGCAGCCTGCTGCACAATTGCCGTGGTTTCACCTTTGCACCTTGCTAGACAAGGTGAAGAATACGCCGCTTCGCGAATGGTATGCGGCTCAAGCCCTCGCTCACGGTTGGTCCCGCAACGTGTTGGTGATGCAGATAGAGACCCGATTGCATGAGCGCCAAGGTCAGGCCGTAAGCAATTTCGCTGAGCGCCTGCCGCCGGTACATTCCGACCTGGCGCGCGATGCCCTGAAGGACCCCTACATCTTCGACTTTCTGGGCCTATCCGCTGATGCGCAGGAACGCGAGATCGAACGGGCCCTCACTCAGCATATCACTCGGTTCCTCCTTGAACTTGGCGCCGGCTTTGCGTTCGTCGGCCGGCAATACCGGCTGGAGGTAGGCGGCGACGAATTCTTCATCGACCTGCTGTTCTATCATTTGAAGCTGCGCTGTTACGTCGTGGTCGAACTGAAAACGACGCCGTTTCGTCCTGAATATGCAGGGCAGCTGAACTTCTATTTGTCGGCAATCGATTCCCAAGTGAAGGCAGAGGGCGACGGTCCGTCGATCGGCCTGCTGCTGTGTAAGGAAAACAACCGTCTAGTTGCGGAATACGCGCTGCGAGGCATGGCAAAGCCGATGGGGGTGGCGGAATACCAGCTCATGCGAGAAGTTCCCCCGCCCCTGACACCTGCACTCCCCACGATCGCAGAGATCGAAGCTGTGCTGGGAGACGATGCGACCGAAGCTCAAGCAGACGAATCGCGGCCTGATTGATCGCATGAGGGACGCGCTCTCATTAAGAGCGACGTGGCATGACGCAAAGTCCCCAAGCCAGATTCTTCATATGCAATTTTTGAACATAACGCCCGATCTAGGTCACTTCTGTGTGGCCGCCGTGGTCAGCTTTCCCTTCCTCAGGCTGCCATGACGGATCGCCAAAACACCATGGCGCCAACGTTAACGGCGACCGTGCCCCAAAACGTTACCTGAAACGCCAGTTTCCGGTTCTTGTGCCGAATCTGGTGCTGGGCGGCGAGCGCGCCCGGCCAACCGCCGCAGAGCGCCAATAGGTGCAGGGTGGTCTCAGGCGTTCGCCAGGCGTTGCGGCTGGCGCGCTTTTTGTCGGCGTCATACGCGAAGAACGTGATGAGGCTGGCCAGGAGGCTGACTATGCCGGCCTGGTGCGGGAAATAACCGAGCAGGGCACCGCCGGCGATGAGCCCCAAGGCCGCGAGACCCCCGAATACCGGCGAGGGGCTTGCGTCGGACCGCGCCTTCGGTGCACCGACGATGGCGACGTTCAGGGCTTGTATCCGGCCGTCCCGGCCTTTGCCGAGCTCAAAGCTCACGCGGTCGCCAGGCGTCGGCGTCACGGCGCGCGTTTGCAGCGCGGTGATGTGAAAGAAGACATCTTTCGTGTCCGCGTGGACGTCGATGAAGCCAAAGCCCTTTTCTGGATGCAAGTCTTGACCCGACCTGCTTTTCTCATGGTTTTCGTCTGGTGTTGCGCGAAGGGTCCACTTTAAGGGATGCCGTCAAGCGAAACGATGGGGAAATCCGTGAAGTCACCAGGGTAGAGGGCCGGCTGCTCGGCCACCCGTAGTCGGTGGGTGTTGGCCTGTTGCAACCCGCCGTGTATATCAGATCAGGTAGATTCGCCGAAGGCGGGATGCCTCCGCATGAGATGAAGAACAACAAGAGGTAGAGAAATGGGTCGCAGGAGAAAGGAGCACTCCCTTAGCGAGGTGTTGATGGATGCGCCGTGGTGGGTATCCGCTGCGCTGGCCGTGGGTGCCTACATTGTGTTTCGCGCGGTCGTGCCAGCGATATTCGCGTCGAGCCCATTGTTGACGGGCATTTCCGTGTTAAGCCAGTCGTTGGCCTGGGTTCCCGCCGCCATGTTCAGCTTCCTGGGTGTTCTGTCATACATCCGTGCGCGAGGTAGGGCAGGGACCAGCAAGCAAGAAGTCCCGATCAAGGCTCGGCGCTTCCGCACGAGCCGACCCTCCTCGCCGCCCAAGTCACCCCGGTCCTCCAGTGAATCCGCCAAGTCAAAGGAGGCCGTTGGCCCGCCAGCGCGGACAGTACGCGTACCGGAGAAGCCAGAAATAAATAGCTGGACGCTGGATGCCCTCAAGCAATTAGAGTGGAAGCGATTTGAGCTGCTTTGTGTTGGGTACTACGAGGCGATGGGGTTCACGGTCAAGACTGTGCCCCATGGACCCGATGGCGGCATCGACGCAACCTTGTACAAGGCTGGTTTGGAGGTTCCTGTGGCCGTGGTCCAATGCAAGGCATGGAGTAACCCGGTGAAGGTGGAACAGGTCCGCGCGCTTGCCGGTGTCATGTACGAACACAAGGTGCGTCGGGGTGTTTTTGGTCGTTGTCTGGCTATGTCGGGCGGCCGGTGCAGGAGTCTGCAGAGCGGGCCGGCATTCAATTACTTGATGGTGCCAGAATCGTCGAACGGATTCGCGCACTCGATCAGTATAAGCAATCGACGTTACTGAAGCAGGCGTTTCGGGGCGACTACCTGACGCCGACGTGCGCTGCCTGCGGCATCAAGATGGTGGAGAGGAAAGGGCCCGCCGGCCCATTCTGGGGTTGCCAAAACTATCCCCGTTGCAAGGTTAGACTCGCCCGCAACGTCTAGGAACCGGCTCGATCCGCCTCGCTTTCTGGCAGCAAGGTTGCTCTCGGGAAAGGCTGGTTCTTCGGCAGGCTCAAGCGCCGATTTTCTGCTTTGATACTAGATCGCCAGGTATGTCTCATGAACGGTCTGCGGAATCGCCAAAGCTAGTCTGCATCACTGGAAGCCAGAGCGGCGTGGACGCCGGCAAAGATCTGCCACCCGTATCCGGTCGGCTCTTCCCGACCCTTCTGCGCCATTCGAATCTTCCTCAACACGATGACGGCTATCCGAGTCCAACGGTCATCCGCCCTAATGCTGCTTCGGTAGACGGTCGCCATTTCAGTCGTTCGGCAATCAGCGCGTCAACGGCAGAAAAGGATCGGAGCAACTTCACAGGTTGCCATGACTACGGCCGCCTACCACCGCGGATTCAGCCGACCACTATCCGAAATTACCCTGTACTCATACTTGTCCGGCGCCATCACCCGGCCACTGCCTCCATTTCCGCCCTGCGCCCCTCCGTAAGGCCGCCCAATACATGACCCGAAGTTCCGAAGACAACTCCGCCTCTTCGATCCTGCATCCAGGTGGGAAGCCGCTCAAGTCAATGCCAAGTTCCACCGCCGCAGCTAGACAGATCACCATGCGCCTCGGGCACGCTGAACGCATCTCCGCGCGATAGAGGAAGAGCAGCGCGGCCTGGTAGCCGATACCGTGACGCCTGGACAGGTGCCGTGCCTGCCGTGCTGTAGCACCGCGCCAGTCATGCATCTCGCGCAAGATGTCGCCAAGGCGGTCGATCAACCGGTCTTCGCTCCCAATGCGATGCCGGACACGAGTCTTCTGCTCCGCCACGACCGGGCGCTCTCGGATATCCCGAATGTGGAGAGCAGGCTCGGCCGGCCACCGAAACACATTCACGGGGGAACTCACGCCTGTACGTGGCCGGGCCAGGGAGCGCCGGAGCTTGCTCGTTGCCTGAGGAGGAACTTCTGGATCTTGCCGGTCGACGTCCTGGGAAGGTGGCCGATGACTACTTTCTTCGGCGCCTTGAAGTGCGCCAAATGGGCGCGGCAATGTTCGATCAGTTCGCGCTCGCCGACCCTAGCGCCATCGACGACTTCGACAAAGGCGCATGGCGTCTCCCCCCAACGCTCGTCCGGCTGGGCGACGACGGCTGCCACGCGCACCGCAGGGTGCCGGTAGAGCACCTCTTCAACCTCCAGTGAGTTGATATTCTCTCCGCCCGAAATGATGACGTCCTTGGAACGGTCCCGGATCTGTACATAGCCATCCGGGCAGACGACTGCGAGGTCACCCGAGTGGAACCAGCCGCCGGCAAAAGCTTCCGCCGTGGCCTCGGGGTTCTTCAGGTAGCCCTTCATCGTCATGTTGCCGCGGAACATGACTTCGCCGATGGTCTTCCCGTCCCACGGCACCGGCACAAGGGTTTCGGGATGCAGCACGGCCATGCCTTCCTGTGCGGTGTAGCGGACGCCTTGCCGTCCTTTTCGTTCCGCCAGCGCACCGATGCCGAGTTCCTCCCATTCGGGCTGCTCCACGCAAACCGCCGCGGGGCCGTAGACCTCGGTCAGCCCGTAGATCTGGGTGATCCTGATCCCCATGCGCATCAGGCCTTCGATCACCGGGATCGGCGGGGGGGCGCCGCCGATGAGTCCGTGGACCGGATGGTCGATGCCCGCCTTCCACGCTTCGGGTGCGTGGGCAAGCATCGCATGCACGATCGGCGCCCCGCAGTAATGTGTGACCTGGTGCTCGCGAATCGCATCGAGCACGGCGGCAGCATCCACCCGCCGCAGGCAGACGCTGGTACCGGCGTTGGCCGCCAGCGTCCAGGCGAAGCACCAGCCATTGCAGTGGAACAGCGGTAGCGTCCACAGGAAGACGGCGTGCCGGGGCATGCCCCAGTCGAGCATGTTCGACAGCGCAGCCAGATAGGCGCCGCGATGGTGGTAGATCACGCCCTTTGGGTTGCCCGTGGTGCCGGAGGTGTAGTTGAGGGCGATGGCCTGCCATTCGTCGGCGGGCTCGCCGCCCTCCCAATGCGGATCGCCCCCGGCCAGGAAGCCCTCGTATTCGATCTCCGCCAGCCTGCGGCCCCCTTCGACGGCAGGATCGACGATATCGATCATCAGCGGCTTGTAGTCGAGCAGCGCCAGTGCGGCTTCAACTACGTCCGCGTACTCCGTGTCGGTGACCAGCACCTTCGCATCCGCGTGCATGAGCATGAAGGCGATGGCGGCCGCGTCCAGGCGCACGTTAAGCGTGTTCAGCATGGCGCCGCTCATGGGCACGCCGAAATGCATCTCCAGCATCTCCGGCGTGTTGGCGGCCATCACTGCCACCGTATCGCCAGTCCTGACGCCGGCGGCCACCAGCGCCGACGCGAGGCGGCGGCTGCGGTCCAGCATTGCCCGCCAGCTCGTGCGGCGCTCGCCGTAGACGATGGCTGTACGCTCAGGGTAGACCTCGGCCGTCCTGCGCAGGAAGGAGATCGGTGTCAGGGGCACGAAGTTGACCGGGCTGCGCTCCAGCCCATCCCCGCTGTGTACGACGTGTTCCATGGATTGCCTCACTGGCTGGAGCTGTGCGTCAGCGCGTTACGTCGCGGGAGATGATCATCCGCTGGATCTCGGAGGTCCCCTCAACGATCTCGAGCACCTTGGCATCCCCGAACGCGCGGGATACCGCGTACTCCGTCATGATCCCGTTGCCGCCGTGGATCTGCACGGCCTGGTGGGCCGCCTCCATGGCCTTCTCGGTTGCGAAGAGCTTTGCCATCGAGGCCTGCCGATCGTAGGGCCGCCCCTCGTCCTTGGCCACCGCAGAGTCGTAGAGCATCAGGCGGGCAGCGTGCGCGTGGGTCGCCATGTCGGCCAGCTTGAACTGCAGCGACTGGAACTGGTCGAGGGTCTTGCCGAACGCTGTGCGCTCGCTCATGTAGCGGACAGAGCGTTCCAGCGAGCCCTGCAGGATGCCCAGGCCCAGCGTTCCGATGAGGATGCGGCCGGTGCTCACCTGTGACAAGGTCTGCCGGAGACCGGCCCCGACCTCGCCGAGCAGGTGGTTGGCAGGAATGGCGCAGTCCTCGAAGAACAGCTCGAATGTGGTCGATCCGCGCCAGCCGATCTTGTGCAGCTTCTTGCCATGGCTGAAGCCGGGCGTACCGTTCGGCACGATGAAGTTCGAAATCTCCTTGCGGCCGTTGGGGCGGATTCCCGTTACCGCCGCAATGACGATCGGACCGGTGATCTCGGAACCCGAGTTGCTGATGAAGGTCTTGGCGCCATTGATGACCCAGCAGCCATCCTTCAGCACGGCGCGGGTCTGGATATTGGCGGCGTCGGAGCCGGCGTTCGGCTCCGTCAGGCCGATGCAGCCGACCTGCGTGCCCGTCAGGATCGGCCGCAGGAACCGCGCCTTCTGGCCGTCGGTGCCGTAGTTGTTGAGCAGGCTGGCCGCCGTCGAGTTGGCCATGATGGCCACCGCCACGGCGCAATCGACGCGGGCGATCTCTTCCAGCGCAATGGCGAAGCCAAGCCAGTCGCCGCCGCTGCCTCCCCAGGCTTCGGGGTACGGCAGCCCGATATAGCCCAGTTCGCCGGCCCGGCGCCAGATCTCGTAGGGAAAACTCTCCTCTTCCCACAACCGGTGGGCGACCGGTGCGATCTCTTCCTCGGCGAAGCGGCGCACCGCCTCGCGGATCATCTCGTGATGTTCTGCGATGTATGACATCGTCTTTCTCCTCAATACGATTCCTGCAGCATCGCCAAGTAGTCGTCGACCGTGGCAGTGCGGGGATTGGTGGCGTGGCAGTGGTCCTTCGTGGCGGCGACCGCGATGTCCTTCAACACGTCACGCGGCACGCCCATGGCGCCGAGACCAGCCGGCAAGCCGAGACGGGCGTTGAGTGCGCTGATGGCCTGAGCCGGGTCCCCGCCGGCGGGCAGGCCCATGGCCTGCACCAGTGCGGCCTGCTTGGCTTGGGTCGCCGGCTTGTTAAAGCGCAGCACGGCCGGCAGCAGCACGGCGTTCAGCGTGCCGTGGTGCAACGAGACGCCTGGCACCGCGCCCAGCGGGTGCGACAGAGCATGCACCGCGCCCAGCCCCTTCTGGAAGGCCAGCGCGCCTTCCATGGCGGCCATCATCATGTTCCAGCGCGCGTCGCGGTCGCAGCCGTCGGCGGTAGCCTTGCTGATATTGGCTATGCCGCGGCGCAGGCCGTCCAGGGCGATCGCTTCGGCGGGCGGGTTGATGGCAGGCGCGAGGAAGGTCTCGATGCAGTGGGCGATAGCGTCCATGCCGGTCGCGGCGGTCAGGGCCGGCGGCAGGCCCAGCGTCAGTTCGGGGTCGCAGATGGCGAGCTTCGGCAGCAGGAACGGACTAAGCAGGCCGAGCTTGCGGCCGGACTCCATGACAATGACCGCGCCCCGACCCACTTCGCTGCCGGTACCCGCAGTTGTCGGGATGGCCACAAGCGGGGCGACTCGGCTGGTGATCCGGCTCGCGCCACCCTCCACGGCCGCGTAGGTCTGCAGCGGTGCCGGGTGAGTCGCCAGCAGCGCAGTGGCCTTGCCCAGGTCGATGGGCGACCCGCCGCCCACGGCCACGATGCCGTCGCAGCCGTTGCCGAGATAAAGGCCGGTCGCCGCGGACACGGCGGCTTCCGTCGGGTTGGGTGGGGTGTCCTCGAAGACGGTGGGAGTGCAATCCGGGCCCAAGGCGTCGAGCACCTTGTCGGCGATACCGGCGGCGCGGATGCCGCGGTCGGTAACGATCAGCGGTCGCTGGATGCCCAGGCGCTGCAGCTCGGCCCCCAGCATCCGGATGGCGCCGAAGTCGATGTGGACGGTAGTCAGGTAGTTGATGACAGCCATGTTTTCCTCATAGATATGTCGATGCGTCAGGCGCGGAACAGCGTCGGGTCCATGCACGGAAGCGGCTCCGCCACGCGCACCGGCGGGAAGGCCATCAGGTCCAGCACCTGCGACCTAACGTCGATGCCGGGCGCAACCTCCTCCAGCACCAGTCCGTCTGGCGCCACCGAGAAGACTGCGCGCTCGGTGATGACCTTGGCCTCCTGGCCGCGCTCGGCCACGTTGCGCCCGAGCGGATACGTGATCTCGTCCACGCGCTCGACGAACTTGTGCACGCTCCCCTCACGCCCGACCGAGAGGAAGCCGTCGGTAGCGTCGGCGGCGAGGCCGCCCGTGGTGAAGGTGCCGGTGAACAGCAGCTTGCGCGCGTTGTAGGCGATGTCGATGAAGCCGCCCGGCCCCGGATTGGCCGCGCCAAAGCGGCTGACGTTGATGTTCCCGGCCCGGTCGAACTGTGCAAAAGCCAGCGCCGCCATCGGGCAGTTGCCGCCGTCGATGAAGTCGAACTGCGACGGGCCGTCGATCAAGGCCTCCGGATACTTGTTGGCGGAGAATTGCCAGCCGCTCATCACGACGCCGCCGAAGGGGCCGTGCTCGGTGGTAAAGCTGTAGCGACGCAGGCCGCCGTCGGCGAACAGGCCGTCTTCCATCATCACCGTGGGCACGTCGGACGAAGCACCGAAGCCGAAGATGCTGACCTCGCCGGGCCTGACCTCCCGGGCAGCCCGCCGGGCGATCACCTTGTCGGCGCCGGGCGGCAGGCGGTCCGAGGCGCGGCCGTCGAAAAGCTGGCCGCCGAGATAGGCATCGTCGTACCGGATGTCGGTGGTCATCATGGCGTCGGGCTCTACTACGACGCGATCCACCAGCACGCCGGGAATCCGCACCGAGTGCACCGGCCGGGCGTGGCGCGGCACCAGCTTGCGCACCTGTGCGATCACGGTGCCGCCTGACGCCTTCACCGCCAGCGCCATGGCCAGCGCGCACGACGTGATCGGCTCGTCCTCGAAGCTCAGGTTGCCGTCCTCGTCGGCACTGGTGGCACGCAGGAACCCCACGTCGAGCGGCCAGCTCGGATAGAACAGGTATTCCTTGCCGTCCAGCTCCTGCATCCGCACCAGGTCGTCGGTGGCGCGCGCCGTATACTTGCCGCCCTGCTGGCGCGGGTCGATGTAGGAGCCGAGGCCGATGCGGGTCAGGTAGCCTGGGCTGCGCCGGGCGACTTCGCGCAGCCAGTGCATGGTGGCGCCGATCGGCCAGCAGTAGGCTTCCACCCGGTTCTCGCGGATCAGGCGCATGAACTCCGGGCGCTTGCCGGTGGCCGGATTCACCGCATTGGTAAAGTTGCCCGACACGATCCGCTTCATCAGCCCTTCGACGGCCACATGATCCATGCCGCGGATGCCCATGCCGTCGCCGACACTGACCGGAAAGAAGAACGTCAGGTCACGGGGCGATCCCGTCTCGTGGAAGCGTTGCGCCAGCGCCTGGAACAACGCGTCGGGCGTCAGCCAGCCGATCACGCCGACGCTACCCACGCTCTGACCGGGCCGGATATCCAAAACGGCCTGCGCCGCAGTACAG
Organism: Cupriavidus sp. Agwp_2; assembly: GCF_040784895.1. Lineage (NCBI taxonomy): Bacteria > Pseudomonadati > Pseudomonadota > Betaproteobacteria > Burkholderiales > Burkholderiaceae > Cupriavidus > Cupriavidus sp. Agwp_2. The sequence goes on along the minus strand of NZ_CP088085.1, from coordinate 592,795 downwards.
ATCTTGCTCATGCGATCTCTCACCTTCTCGCCGCTCGAGCCCGGGCTCAGGCCTGGAAATGGATGATGTGGGTGCCGACGCAGACCGTCTCGCCCCGCTGGTTGAGTAGCGTCGCCTCGGCCCACAGACGCTTCTTCTCGTCGTCGGCGCGGGCGATACGGTAGTTCACTGTGAGGGTGTCACCGATGCGCACGGGCTTGGTGAAGCGGACGTTGTCGTAGCCGTAGGAGACCGCCGGGCGCTGGATCATGTCGAGATACTTGGTCACGGCGCCGGCGATGAAACCGACCATCATGGCGCCCTGCGCGATGCGGCCGCCGAAGCCCATGCGCTTGCAGTACTCGTCGTCCATGTGGTTGGGGTGGTTGTCACCGCTGATGCCGGCGAAGGCATAGATGTCGTACTCGCCGAGGGTGCGGGTGTAGCTGGTGTGCGTGCCAATAAGGGTGGATACGTTGCCTTCGTGCGGGATCTTGACGTCGGACATGTGGGTTCTCCGGAAGTGGGTTGGAGTTCAGACCTGGGTGGCGTCGATCCTGCTCGCGAGGATGAGCAGGGATTCGAGGAGAAAGTAGTCGCCCCAAACCAGTTCGTTGTCTGTGGCGACGTTATTGCGCTTGTTGAAGCAGCCGCCGGTGAGGATGCCAGGCTGCCGTTCATCGCCTGGGCCGACCGGGATCAGGAAGCGGGTCACGAGTTGCTCGATGCTGTCGACGGCGGCCTGGCGGTAGACCGCCGCGCGCTCCGGGACAAGCGCGGCAAGTTTGAGCAGGCTGGCGGCGGCGATGGCGGTGGCCGAGGTGTCGCGGTTAGTGTGCGGGATGGCGGGATCGTCGAAATCCCAGAAGGCCACGCGGTCGGCGGGCAGGTGCGCGACCCACCAATCTGCCACGCGGATCGCGTCGGATTCGAACGCCTGCTCGCCGCACGACAGCGCCTGCGCGAGTCCGAGCATGCCCCACGCCTGGGCACGGGCCCAGGTGCTGCTGTCATGGATGCCCTTGTGCGTGTAGCGCTTCACGAGCGAGCCATCGGCGGCGTTGAATGTGGCGGACTGGCAAACCGAGCCATCCTCCCGCACGCACAGAGCAATGTGCTGGCGCAAGTGCTGGCGGCCGATCTCGCCCGTGCCGAGGGCGGCGTCGTGCCGCAACAGCAGCGCCACGGTGCCCGGAGTCGCATCGATGTTGGCCTCGCTCGTCCCCACGCTGGAGGCCTCCTCGGCCTCGGTGCCAAGCGGGATCAGGCGGGCCGCTTCGCTGTACATCTCCGCCAGGCCACGCGTGCCGTCGAGGGCGAGACCCGCGGCCTGCGGATCGGCCAGCAGCGAGCCGCCGAGTTGCGCGCCGTACCAGAAGAGGAATCCTTTGAACACCGACTTCGACGCAACCCGCGGTGACAGCCGCGCGGACCACATGCGGGCGCTGTCGCGGTACTTCTGCTCGCCAGTGCGCACGGCAGCCAGCCACAGCATCCCGACCCAGAAGCCCCCGGTCCAGTCGCCGGCCGGGGAGCGTGTCCAGGTGCCGTCTGCCGGATTGCCATAGTGCGGAAAGCCCGCCTCGTCCTGCGCGATCGTTGCATCAATGCGTTGCAGGATGCGATCTAGCGCATCATCGATCAGTCTGGAATCCATATGTTTGTCTCCATGGGTACATTGGCTTGTCCGGTCTCCGGTGCCCGCCTTGCAGACCGGAAGGGTGCGCGGAGCGGGGTATGCATGGAATCGTAAGGATTGCGCAAACTAGTGTCCAATATATAATTGATTGCTCTTTTATACTTACAGGATATAGCGATGGACCTTCGCCACCTTCGGTACTTCATCGCCGTCGCCGAGGAACTCAACTTCACGCGGGCGGCAGAGCGCCTGCACATCGCCCAGCCGCCGCTGAGCCTGCAGATCCGCCAACTCGAGGAGGAGATGGATGTGACACTGCTGAACCGCTCGCGTCGGCACGTGGAGCTGACCGAGGCGGGGCGGATTTTCCTGGAGCAGGCGAGGCAGATCCTGCGCGCTACCGAGAGTGCGGTCATCCAGACGCAGCGCGCGCATCGCGGTGAGACTGGCCGGCTGACGATCGGCTTCTTCGAGCACACGTCCTATACGCTGCTGCCGCCCATCCTGCGCGCCTATCGGGAGCGTTTTCCCTCCGTGGAAATCCTGCTGCGCTGGTTTCCGGTCGTAGAGCAGGCAGAAGCGCTGCGGCGGGGTGACGCGGATATCTCCTTCATGCGGCCCGTGCCCGACCTTGAGGACGTGACGTGGGAAACCATCCTCGAAGAGCCGTTCGTGCTGGCCGTGCCGGCAAGGCACCCATTCGCGAACGCGGAGTCGATCTCGCTGAAGGATTGCGCGCAGGAGCCCTTCATCATGTACATGCCCGAGGCGGCGCCGGACTTCCACGCCATGAACATGCGCATGTGCGCGTCGGCGGGTTTTGTGCCGAAGGTCGTGTCTGAAGTGGGGCAGGTCTACACGCTGGTCGGGTTGGTCAGCTCCGGTGCGGGCATTGGCTTCGTGCCGGCATCGGTCCGGCAGATGAAGTTCGACCACGTCGTCTACAAGCCGATCAAAGGCCGGCAACCAACCGTCGAGATCATGCTCGGCTATAGCCAGCGCACTCCAACGCCGTTGATGACGGCTTTCATCGAGACGGCGAAAAGCATACTGTGAAGGTTCCCCCGGGCCTCGCCCGCTGTAATGTTGGCGAGGGCCGGAGAATGGCGCGCGGATGTTCAGTCGCGCCGGGATGCCGGCAATAGGCAGCAGCCGTACGTGGCGGTCGAACGCCAGCGAGTTGCCGTCGGCCAGGGCGGCCCGCAACAGGCGTGAGAAGAAGATCTGATAACAGGGCGGTCTCGGCCATGGCGCTCGGTGAGGGTGTCGCCCAGCCCTTCGATGCCGAGGTCGATGGCCTCCAGGAAGCTGACGCTCGCATCGGGCGTCGTCTCGCGACAGGTGATCTTCATGACGTCTTCTTCCCAACCAGCGGGCAGCCACCATCTTCCATCGGCCGGAACGCCTCGTTGGCGGGAATGGAGGCGATGAGCTTGTAGAAGTCGCCGGCATACTTCGATTCCGACGGCTTCTTCACCTCGAACAGATAGAGCGGGTGGATCTTCCGGCCGTCTTCGCGAATGCTGCCCTTGCCGAACAGCTTGTCGTCGGTGGGCATCGCCTTCATCTTCGCTACCACGGCGCCGCCGTCGCCATCCGCCTTCATCGCCGTCACTGCCTTCAGGTAGTGAATCACAGCCGAGTACGTGCCCGCCTGCGCCATGGTCGGGAACTTGCCGTTGTTGGCAGCGGCGAATTCCTTGCCAAACTTGCGGTTCTCGTCGGTCATATCCCAATACCAGGTCTCGCTCAGCAACAGGCCCTGTGCAGCCTTGAGGCCGAGCGCCTGGACGTCGCTGCTGAAGACGAGCAGGCCTGCCAGCTTCTGACCGCCGGCGGTCACGCCGAATTCGGCGGCCTGCTTGACCGCGCCGATGGTGTCGCCCCCGGCGTTGGCCAGGCCCACCACCTGCGCCTTCGAGGCCTGAGCCTGCAACAGGTAGGAGGAGAAATCGTTGCCCGGGAAAGGATGCCGGACCTTGCCGAGGACTTTGCCACCGTTCTTGACGACAACGGCTTCGGTGTCGCGTTCGAGCGAGTGGCCGAAGGCGTAGTCAGCAGTCACGAAAAACCAACTCTTGCCACCCGCCTTGACAACCGCCTTACCCGTCCCATTCGCCAGTGCCCACGTGTCGTAGGCCCAGTGGATCGCATTGGGCGTGCAGGCCTTGCCGGTGAGGTCGGAGGTGCCGCCGCCGGTGACAATCATCACCTTGTTCTTCTCCTTGACCACCTGGTTGACCGCCAGGATGACCGACGAGGTCGGCACGTCGACAATAGCGTCCAATTTGTCCACGTCGAACCAGCGGCGGGCGATGCTCGCCCCGACGTCCGGCTTATTCTGGTGGTCGGCGGCCACGATCTCCACCTTCAGACCATGCTTCTCGGGCGCAAAGTCCTGGACCGCCTTCTTCGCGGCCCAGACCGAACCGGGACCGGCCAGCCCGGCATAAACGCCGGTCTGATCGTTGAGCACGCCGATCCGGACCACGCCGTTCGTGATCTCGGCCTGCGCCGTCGAGGCCGCCAGCAGCGCGGCGAGCGAAAGCAGCTTGATGTGATTGTTCATCCTGTGTCTCCTCTACTGTGGGGATATATATGGGGTGTTCCGTTCAGCGCTCGATTTCATGCCTTTCCTTCCACGCGCCGGGCATGCACGCCTGCTCCGGCGGGCGTTTCGTCATGACTTGGTGCCGGCACGGCAGCGTGGCGCGGTGCGGGCCGGCCGCGGCGGTTGCCCACGATGCTCTGGCACAACGCATTCAATTCGCCGACGATGCCACGACGGAACGCAAGCACGCACACGACGAAGATGCTCCCCATGATCACGGTGATCATGGAACCGACCTTGTCCGCCAAGGCGTTCTGGATGGCGACCACGATGCTCGCGCCCACCACCGGGCCGAAGGCAGTGCCAAGGCCGCCCAACAGCGTCATCAGCACGACTTCGCCGGAGGTGTGCCAGTGCGCGTCGGTCAGTGTGGCAAACTGAAAGACAAGGGTCTTGGTGGCCCCGGCAAGGCCGGCCAGGCCCGCCGAGAGGACGAAGGCCAGCAGCTTGTAGCGCGCGACGTCGTAGCCCAGCGAAGTGGTGCGCGCCTCGTTCTCGCGGATCGCCTTCAGAATCTGGCCGAAAGGCGAATGGATGATGCGGTGGATCAGCCAGAAGGTGAACAGGAAGATCGCCAGCACGAAGTAGTACATGCGCAGGTCCGACGCCAGGTCGAGCAGGCCGAACAGCCTGCCTCGCGGAATGGCCTGCATGCCATCCTCGCCGCCTGTGAACGGCGCCTGCAGGAACAAGAAGTACAACATCTGGGCCAAAGCAAGCGTGATCATCGCGAAGTAGATGCCCTGCCGGCGAATTGCGAGCGCCCCGACGACAAAGCCCGCGGCAGCCGAGACGGCTGTGCCGAGCAGAAGGCCGAGTTCCGGGGTGAGCCCCCAGGTCTTCATGCCGTAGCCCGATATATAGGCCGCCGTGCCGAGGAACGCCGCATGGCCGAATGAGAGCAGGCCGGTATAGCCGAGCAACAGGTTGAAGGCGCAGGCGAACAAGGCGAAGCACAGCACCTTCATCAGCATCACCGGATAGAGCACGGCCGGGGCCGCCAGCGCGCCCAGCAGCAGGACACCGTAGCCAAGATTTCTCATTTTCATACGCGACCTCACTTTTCCTTACCAAACAGGCCTGCCGGCCGAACCATCAGCACGATGACCATGATCACGAAAACCACCGTGGCCGACGCCTCTGGATAAAACACCTTGGTCAGTCCTTCCACCACGCCCAGCCCCAGCCCGGCGACGATCGCGCCAAGGATGGAACCCATGCCGCCGATCACCACCACCGCGAACACGACGATGATCAGGTTCGACCCCATCAGCGGACTTAGTTGCCCCGTCGGTGCTGCCAACACGCCGGCCAGCCCGGCCAGGCCCACGCCGAAGGCATAGGTCAGCATCACCATCACCGGCACGTTGATGCCGAAAGCTTGGGTAATGCTTGGGTTCTCGGTGGCGGCGCGCAGGTAGGCGCCGAGGCGGGTCTTCTCGATCGTGAACCAGGTCAGCAGGCACACTGTGAGCGAGGCGCCGATGACCCACGCGCGGTATTTCGGCAGGATCATGAAGCCGAGGTTGAAGGCGCCGGCCACCTCGTCGGGAATCGAATACGGCTGCCCCGAGACGCCGAATTGGAAGCGGAACAGGCCTTCGATAATGAGCGCCAGCCCGAAGGTGAGCAGCAGCCCGTACAGGTGGTCGAGCTTGTACAGCCACCGCAGCAGGCCGCGCTCGATGGCGATACCCGCCAGCCCTACCAGCACCGGCGCCGCCAGCAGCGACCACCAGTAGCTGATGCCGAGATACTCCAGGCCCGCCCAGGCGACAAATGCGCCCACCATGAACATCGCGCCGTGGGCAAAATTTATGATGTTGAGCATGCCGAAGATCACGGCAAGCCCGAGGCTGAGAATCGCGTAGAACGAGCCGTTTACCAGCCCGAGCACGAGTTGCCCCAACAGCCCCTGTAGCGGAACTCCCAGAATCGTTGTCATGTTGTCTCCTCCGCAGCGGTCTCAGACACCCAGGAGTTCCTGGAGCAGGTGCTGCTTCTCGTGAATCTCGTGCTGATGGATCTCCGCGGCGATTTGGCCGTGCTCCACCACGTACATGCGGTCGGCCAGCGGCGCGGCGAACCGGAAGTTCTGCTCCACCAGCACGATCGTGTAGCCCTTCGCCTTGAGGTCGCGGATGACTTGGGCGAGCTTCTGCACAATCACCGGCGCCAGTCCCTCGGAGATTTCGTCCAGCAGCAGCAACCGCGCTCCAGTGCGCAGGATGCGCGCCATCGCCAGCATCTGTTGCTCGCCGCCCGATAGCCGCGTGCCCTGGCTATGCCGCCGCTCGTGGAGGTTGGGGAACATCGCGTAGATCTCGTCGAGGCTCATCCCGCCGCCCCCCACCTGCGGCGGGAGCAGGAGGTTCTCCTCGCACGAGAGACTGGAATAAATCGCCCGCTCCTCCGGGCAGAAGCCGACGCCGAGACGCGCGATGCGATGGGCCGGCATGCCGATTGCCTCGCGGCCGTCGATCATGACCGAGCCGGCGCGACGCCCCGTTAGGCCCATGATGGCGCGCAGGGTAGTGGTACGGCCTGCCCCGTTGCGGCCGAGCAGGGTCACGCACTCTCCCTCGTTCACCAGCAAGTCGATGCCGTGGAGGATGTGCGATTCGCCGTAGAAGGCATGGAGGTCGGTGACCCGCAGGTATTCCGTCGCCATGATCAATGCCCTCCCGGCGCAGCGAGCGCGGCATCAGCGCTGCCCATATAGGCCTCGATGACCTGCGGGTTGGCAGAGACTTCCGCGTATGTGCCCTCGGCCAGCACGCTGCCGCGCGCCAGCACCGTGATGGCGTCGCAGATGCCGGACACCACTTTCATGTTGTGCTCCACCATCAGGATGCTGCGATTGACCGAGACCTTCTTGATGAGCTGCATGACGCGGTCAACGTCTTCGTGGCCCATGCCCTGCGTAGGCTCGTCGAGCAGCATCAGCTCGGGATCGAGGGCCAGCGTGGTGGCGATTTCCAGCGCGCGCTTGCGACCGTAGGGCATCTCGGCGGTCGTCATGTCGGCGAAGTCCTCCAGTCCGACGTCGGCGAGCAATGCCATGGCCCTGTCATCGAGCGATGCGAGGACTTTCGGCGAGCGCCAAAACTGGAAGGAAATCCCGAGCCTGCGCTGCAGCGGGATACGTACGTTCTCGAGCACGGTCAGGTGCGGAAACACCGCCGAGATCTGGAAGGAGCGCACCACACCCCTGCGTGCGATCTGCGCCGGCTTTTCGCCGGTGATCTCGTAACCGTTGAATCGTATGGTGCCGCGCGTGGGATCGAGGAACTTAGTAAGGAGGTTGAAGCAGGTGGTCTTGCCTGCACCGTTCGGACCAATCAGCGCGTGGATGTGCCCACGCCTGATCTTGAGACTGACGTCGTTTACGGCGACGAATCCCTTGAATTCCTTCCGCAGTCCGACGGTTTCAAGAATGAGATTGCTTGCCATGATAATTTCCGCGCCCGTTATTGGGGGTCTGCTGGAGAATATGGCCGTAACTAGATCACGTCCAATATATTATTGGTACGTCATTGACACTTTTTGTGTATATATGTCGGAGGCGGCGCAGTTCGCGCTCCTCGCGGGTCGCGGACGTCAGGACACCAAGGCGTGTCGAAGCGCCACAGAGGCGACAGAAGCGATTGCGAACAAGGGTCTGTTGCTTGAGCGAAGCGGACGTACAAACGTCCACGCGTCGGTGAAGGCGCATGACCCTTTATGGCCGGCTACTGCCGTTGCGCTTCCGTCATCCCTGGCGAATAGCGGTTAGCCGCAGCGCGGGGAGCCAGGAGGAGCGTGAGGGCCGATTGCCGGGGGCGATAGGGCACGATAACGTTGTGCTTATCGCGTTGTCACCACGGAAAGGGGATGCAGGCGGCGTTGGTATTTCTGTATCCGCGAAGGCCGCGTGCAGAAGGGAAGGACACGGAGCCCATAACTGGAACTGCTGAAAGCTCAGTGCGTCGCAGTAGCGGTGGCGCGCGAGCATCTCAGTCGGCCGTCGACGCGCAGGCGCTCGGAGCGGGAGCAAAGTCGAATTTGGCGGCGGCATATACCACATTGCACGCCCATACCTCTTCGCCGCCCTTGCAGAAGGCGGACCATTTGCCGTCGCTTACGCCCGCCAGCGCCGTGATGCGCGAGCTAGTGCCATGGGCCGCCGCGATGCAATTTTTTCTCGCCCAGGAGGGCAACACGCGGCGGCGTATTACTTCAGTTCATTTCTCGAATGGCGCTCAGAAGATATGGCGGATGCCGATCAGCGCCCCGATCATGTTCTTCTGCCCCGGCGCGTGCGCATAGTTGAACAGGTAACCCGTGAAAGGCCCATCATTTGCCAGGCTGCCGTTATGCGCCCACGCGGTGGTCAGGTAGACGTCGGTCCGCTTGGAGAAGGCGTAGTCGGCCACGAAGCTGACCTGCTGCGGATTGGCCGGATTGATCGGCGCGGCGCTGTTGCTCAGCGCAAGCTGCTTGATGTTCGAGTAGAAGTAGGCGAGTTGAAAGTCGAGAGCCGCATTGACGCGGTAGCTCACGCCGGCGAACCAGTAGTCGTCGCGCATGGCGGTGCGGCCATTGGCGTAGGTCTGGTCGCCCCAGCGGTAACCGCCTATCAGCTTCGTCGGGCCAATACTGTAGCTGCCCGCGATGCCGGCCTTGCGGACCTTGCCAGGGTTGCCGACGGTAGAGGCGGGGTTCCACTGGTCATAGCCCACGCCCAGCCCGAACCCGTTATTCAGATAGGACACCGAAGCGCCCCACGCCGTGTTGTCGCGCGGGGCGCCCGGGGTTTCGCCGGTGCCGCCGTTGTAGAGCACGCCGCTCGGGCTCAGCGAGGTCAGGCCGACGCCGGCACCGAATGAATAGTGGGCCGTCGCGGACACCGCGCCGAAGTTGCCCGTATACTTGACGGTGTTGGCAGGGCGGTAGTTGATGCCGAGCCACCAGACGCCCGGCTCATAGGCGGGCGCAGCGCGGGTGGGCGAGAAGTTCAGCATTCCTTCGGCAAGGCTCGAATACTGTTTGCCGAAGGTCAGCTTGCCATACTGGTTGCCCAGGCCGACATAGGCCTGGCGGTTGAACAAACCGGTGTTGCCGGCCAGCGCGCCCGTATCGGGATTGAACTGGCTTTCCAGTACGAAGTAGGCCTTCAGGCCGCCACCAAGGTCTTCCACGCCGCGCAACCCCCAGCGTGACGCGGACAAGCCGCCGTTGCTGGGCAGGCCAAAGCGCTTGCCGACGGGCGCGACACCGGCCAGGCTCGGCTGCAGTGTCGTTGGCGCAGTGGCCACGCGGTTGACGTATTCGATGCCAATGTCAATTACCCCATAGAGCGTAACGCTCGACTGGGCGTTCGCCGCGCCTGCCATGGCGCTGAGCGCTGCCAGGGCGATAAGCGATCTTTTCATGCTCGGAAGCCTCCTCTTGTCATTATCAATGTGTCTTCTCGACCCATACGTGCGCCAGTCCGCGCTCCGTTATCCGGTCTGCCCGGCAGCGGTCTGGCCCGCGCGCCTTGACAGTAGAGACGGCGCCTGGACTGCTCGCCTATCAAAAAGGGAGGGGGGAGGGGCAGGGCCAGGACGGCAGGGTGAGCTGGGCCGCCCGCAGGCGGCATCCCGTCGCGGGATGGGGCCTGGCAAGGCGTCCGATCGGGCACACATCAGGGAATTCACCAGTGCGCTGTCCCGGTGTTTGCGGGACGCAACACCGGCAGCCCGCATCTGGCAGATGCCAGGCGCCGGTCGCTGCGACCCATCCCGTCCCGAAGGGGAGGGGCGCTGCCCGCGGGGCGCGGCTACCTTTCACACATAGCCTGGCCGGATGATTGTCGCCGCCTCTCGTGGCACGCCGGCACCGATTTACCCTGGAACCCGTTTGGCCCGCAAGCCGGCTGCCAGTGGTTCGACCGCGGGAGTTACCCCCATGTATCGTCCAGATTCCGAGTACCTCGCTCGACCGGCTGCGAGGCCGCATTATCTGTGTGGCGAGGCACCCGCGCCGGGGCAAGCATTCGAGATCGCCCCCGGCGTACTGTGGATGCGGCTGCCGTTGCCAAACGTGCTGGACCACATCAATGTCTGGGCCATCGAGGATGGCGCGGGCTGGGCGATCGTCGATACCGGCGTGTTCGCGCCGCAATGCGTGGAAACCTGGGAAGCGCTGCTGGCCGGTCCGCTGGGCGGCAGGCCGGTGACGCGCGTCATCGTCACGCACCAGCACCCCGACCATGTCGGCATGGCGGGCTGGCTGGTGGACCGGTTCGGGTGCCGGCTCTGGATGACGCGGCTGGAGTACCTGTACACCCTCGCCACCGTCGCCGAGGCCGGCCAGGAAGTGCCGCCCGAAGGCCTTGCCTTCTACCGGCGCGCGGGCTGGGACGAAGCGGCCCTGGACGGCTACCGCAACCGCTTTGGCCGCGCGGGTAGGATGATCTCGCGCCTGCCGCGCAGCTACCGCCGCATTGAGGACGGGGCGGTGGTGCGCATCGGTTCGCACGACTGGCATGTCATCATCGGGCAGGGGCATACGCCCGAGCACGCTTGCCTGGTCTCACCCGACCTGCTCGTGATGATCGCCGGCGACCAGGTGCTGCCCCGTATCTCGCCCAATATCTCGGTGCATCCGATGGAGCCCGATGCGAACCCGCTGGCCGGCTGGCAGGGGTCGCTGTCGCGTCTTCGTCGGATGGTGCCGGACGAGGTGCTGGTGCTGCCGGCCCACAACGATCCGTTTGAGGGGCTGCATGCGCGCATCGACCGGTTCGAGCAATCGCTCTGGCGCAACCTGGCACGGCTGCGCGAAGCGCTGCGCGAACCGCGGCGGGTCGTCGAACTGTTCGCCGTGCTGTTTGCGACGCCGGTGACCGGCGGCGATGCGCTGCACTACGCGCTCGCCACCGGCGAAACCATGGCGTACCTGAACTACCTGTCCGCGCTCAATGAACTCGATGTGCGCATCGACGACGCCGGTGTGGCGTGGTACTGCGTCCGGCAGTCCGGTACGGCCGCCTGAGCCATGCACAGCGACCGCGAGTGCCGGGAGGGCATCGGCATGACGCTGCGACAGTGGCACGACACGCTGCTCCGGCGGCTGGAGCGCCCGCCGCTGGGAGCGTCCATCCACGACCGGCACGGCTTGCTGCTGGAGCTCGCCCGTTGTGCCCTCGACCTGCGCGAGTCCGGGACCGCCTGGTGCGCGGCAACCTTCCGGGATTCTTCTTCTTTTCTACGACAAGACCTCAGGCAACCACGCCATGGCAGACATTAATACCGCACTGCTCACCGAGCAACAGATCCTGGTCAACGACTCCGCCCGCCGTCTTGCGGCAGAGGTGATCGCGCCCACCGCGGCGTCACGCGACCGCGCCTCGGCCTGGCCGCGCGACGAACTGAAGATGCTCGGCGAGCTGGGATTCATGGGGATGCTAGTTCCAGAAGCCTATGGCGGCACCGGCGCGGGCCTGCTGGAATTCTGCCTGGCGCAGCACCAGTTCGCCTCGGTCGATGCCGGGCTGGCGACGATCGTGCATGTCCACAACTTCGTTGCCGCCACCATCGCCGCCAACGGCACCGAGGAACAGAAGCAGCGCTACCTTCCGGCGATGGCTAGTGGCGAATCGATCGGCGCGTTTCTGCTGACCGAACCGCATGCCGGCTCCGACACCGCGGCACTGCGTGCCACGGGCGTGCGCGACGGCGATCATTTCGTGCTAAACGGCACCAAGCAGTTCATTTCAAATGGTAGCGAGGCCGGGGTCGGCATTGCCTTCGTACTGACCGACAAGGCTGCGGGCAAGGAGGGCGCCAGCACCATCCTTGTCGACCCGAAGCAGCCCGGCTATGTGGTGACCCGGATCGAAGAGAAACTCGGCCAGCACACAGCCCACACCGCCCAGATCGCGCTGGAAGACTACCGCGCGCCGGCAGGCGACCTGCTGGGTGCCGCAGGGCAGGGCTATCGCACGGTGATGTGCTCACTGTCGGACGGCCGCATCGGCATTGCGTTCATTGCCGCCGGCGCGGCGCGTGGTGCGCTGGAAGCAGCGACCACTTATGCCGGCGAGCGCGAGGCCTACGGCGCGCCGATCAACCGGCTGCAAGGCGTGGCATTCGACCTCGCGGATATGGCGACCCGCGTCGAGACCGCATTCCAGTACTGCCTGCACGCCGCGCGCCTGGCCGAGGCCGGCGTCGACTGCGCGCGCGAGGCGGCCATGGCCAAGATGTACGCGAGCGACATCGCCGAGGCGGTCTGCTCCGATGCGCTGCAGATCCACGGCGGCTATGGCTACTTGACGGACTTCCCGGTGGCGCGCTACCTGCGCGATGTCAAGGTGACCCGCATCTACGAAGGCACCAGTCATATCCAGAAGCTGATCATCTCGCGCAGCCTCGGCTGACTAACCCGTGCGGAACGCTGCATCTTGAACGGATTCCGCTTCCAGACCGTACCGACCCTTCAGTGGGCGCGGAATCGTGCGTGGCTTGGGCGGCGGCTCGTCGAGGCCTGTCGCCAGGCCCGCACTTCGCGCAGTCCGGCTCCCACGGTCTCCGGAAAAAAAACTCCGGCACGAAGCCGGAGTGCCAAGACATCGCGGAGACCAGTGCGATGCCCAATCTGTCCGGTGTGCCGCGCCAGGCAATGCCTCGGCTTGCAGCACCGGACACAAACGATACTTGTCAGGACACGCGCCGCGGCTGGTCCGCCCAGTACTTTTCGCGCACGCTGCGGCGCAAGACCTTGCCGACCGCGCTGACGGGCAGCGCTTCGACCAGCGCAACCGACTTGGGCGCCTTGAAGCGGCCGAGCCGATCCTTGACATGCTCGATCAGGGCGTCCGCGTCCACTGCCGCGCCGGGTCTCAGCACGACTTCGGCGTGCACGGCCTCGCCCCACTTCTCATGCGGAATGCCGACCACGGCCGACATGGAGACGGCGGGATGGGCATTGAGCGAGGCTTCCACCTCGACGGCATACACGTTAAAGCCGCCGCTGATGATCATGTCCTTCTTGCGGTCGACGATGAACACATAGCCTGCCTCATCGACGTAGCCTAGGTCGCCGGACTTCCAGAAGCCTTCGGCGAACTCCGATGCCGTCCCTTCCGGGTTGCCGTAGTAGCCGCCGATGGTGCCGCGCCCGCGCAGCCAGATCTCGCCAGTGGCGCCGCGCGGTACGTCATGTCCCGCCTCGTCGACGATGCGCATCTCGATCCCGATGGTCGGACGGCCGGCGGAGGCGAGCCGTCCGGTCTCGATGGCGGTGAGGTGATCGGCCTGCGTCAGCGTGCAGACCGCCTGCGCGCATTCGGTCGCGCCGTAGAGCTGGAAGAAGATGTTTCCGAAGCGCTGCTGCGCTTGCTTCAGCTTGGCGGGGCTCATCGGTGCGGCGCCGTAGTAGAGGGTGCGCAGGCTGGTGAGGTCGTGTGCCGTGGCGTCCGGAAGCTCCAGCAGCAGGTTGACCAGCGTCGGCACCATCAGCGTGGTGCTCACCTTCTCCGCTTCGACATTGCGGCACCAGGCCTTGAGGTCGGCCGCATTCTGCGTCAGCGTGCAACCGCCCCGGAACAGGGTGGGCAGGAACGACAGGCCGGAGCCATGGCTGACCGGCGCGATGTGCAGGTAGCGCGTGCGGTGGTTCAGAGCCACGCTCTGTTCGGGGTCGGCGTACATGGTGTCGCGCGCGGCGAGCCAGTTGTCGATGGTGTACTGCGCGCATTTGCTGCGGCCGGTTGTGCCGCCGGTGAAGCGATAGATCAGGACGTCCGATCGCGTATCGGACTGGACGCCGGGCGCTGCGTCGCCGACCCCCTCCAGCAGGTCCCAGAAGTGGTACACGCCTTCGCGCTGCGCGGGCGGCGGGTCCATGCACACCACTGTCACGCCGCGCTCGCGCAGCATGTCGCCGTGGCGCTCCAGGAGCGAGGTCTCGATGAAGGCGACCTTCGGCCGGATGAATTCGACCTGCCAGCGGTGCTCGTCGAAGGCGTCGCGGATATTGGTGTGGGCCACGGCGGCCTCTCCCTTGAAGGCCGTCCACGCATGCAGCAGCGAGAGATTGTCGTTCTCCAGGATGCACAGGGCGACATCGCCGCGGCGCAGGCCCAGGCGGGTGCGCATCATGTTGACGATGCGGTTGGTCAGCCGGTGCAACTCGCCGAAGGTATAGCGCCGGCCCCGCTCGATATTGACGAGGGCCTCCTGCTCGGCGAACTGCACGGCCACCTGCCCCATGACGCGGGCGAAGTCCATGTTCATTGCTGTCTCCGTGGCGTTGTGATGTGTGTCTGCCGGAGCAGTGTAGGAGTGGGGATGCCGCTGTTCCCCTCTCTTTGGGGGAGGGGTGGGCGGGCGCTGGCCGGCCGCAAGGTTGAGCGGATGCGCCGCCCCTGCAAAAAGGGGAGGGGAGGACAGCGGGCCGCGTCCCTAAGATGAACCTCGCCAAGCCAGAACGCACCGGTGTCCGTAGGAACCCTGCGCGCGACGGCGCAGCAAATCTAGAGCCCGGCAGGATGGCGCCGCGGGCGCCGGATCCTCCGCAAAGGACAAAGCATGGACTTCGATCTGACTTCGGAACAACAACTGCTGCAGGACAGCGTGCGCCGCTTCATCGACAGGGCGTATTCCTTCGAGGCGCGCACGGCGCTGGTGAAGGCAGGGCAAGGCGGCAGCGCCGGCAACTGGAGCCTATTCGCGGAGAACGGGTGGCTGATGGCAGCGCTGCCCGAGGCCTATGGCGGCCTGGGCGGCACGGCACTCGACACTGCGATCATTGCCCAGGAATTGGGGCGTGGGCTGGTGGTCGAACCCTACCTCGGCTGCGCGGTGCTGGCGGCCCAGACGCTGGTGGCCGGTGGCACTGCGGCGCAGAAGGAACAACTGCTGCCGCTGCTCGCGGCGGGCTCGCGGCGCATTGCGCTGGCCTATAGCGAACCGGCGTCGCGCAGCATGCCGGCGCCGGTGTCCGTTCGCGCCGAGCGCGACGGCGGCCAGTATGTGCTGCACGGCACCAAGTCGCTTGTGCTCGGCGCTGTCGGTGCGCATGCGTTCATTGTTTCCGCAGCGGTGCGGGAAACGCCTGGCATCACGCTGCTGATGGTCGAGGGAGATGCGCCGGGCCTGCACCGCCGCGCCTTGCCGCTGCACGACGGCAGCTGGGCCGAGGAACTGACCCTGGACGGAGTGCATGTCGGTTCCCAGGCCGTGCTGGGAGAGCCTGGACAAGGGCTCGCCGCCCTGCGGGCCGGGCTGACGAGCGGCACCGTCGCGCTTTGCGCCGAGCTGATCGGGGTCATGGAAAAGACCATCGAGCTGACCGCTGAATACCTGAAGACGCGCCAGCAGTTCGGCGTGCCGATCGGGTCCTTCCAGGCGCTGCAGCACCGCATGGCCGACATGGCCGCCGAACTGGAAGTGGCGCGTTCGATGCTACACGCGGCGCTGGCATCGCTGGCCAATGACGATGTCGCGACGCAGCAGTTGGTGCTGTCGGCCGCCAAGATGCTGGTCGGCCGGGCGGCAAGGTTCGTGTGCGGCCAGGGCATCCAGCTGCACGGCGGCATCGGCATGACCGAGGAGTACGCGGTCGGCCACTACTACAAGCGCGCTGTGGTGGCCGATCTGCTGCTGGGCAGCAGCGACAGCCACGAGGCTGCCTGTGCCACTGCGCTACAGGCCGGGCTGCGCGCCGAGGCGGCCTGATCGAAGCCGCCCAATCATCCACCCACTAAGAGCGAGACAACATGAAGACATATGAAACCGTGGCCCAATTGCAATCCCTGGTGGGAGAGGTTGTCGGCACCAGCGACTGGACCCTGATCAACCAGCAGCGAATCAACACCTTCGCCGATGCGACGGGGAACCATCAATGGATCCACGTCGATCCGGAGCGCGCGGCCAGTGGCCCGTTTGGCGCACCCATCGCGCATGGCTTCCTGACGCTGAGCCTGCTGCCGACCTTCTTCCAGCAGGCGCTTGTCATCGGGAACGTCAAGATGGGCGTGAACTATGGGCTCAACAAGGTCCGGTTCCTGAAGCCGGTGCCGGTCAACAGTCGCCTGCGCGCCAGCTTCAGGCTCGCGGGCTTCGAAGCACTCGACAACAACGGCACCCAGCTCACCTACGAAATGACGGTCGGGATGGAAGGGTCCGACAAGCCCGTGTGCGTGGCCGACACAATCATGCGCATATTCGCCTGAGCCGCAAGAGACAGACAGAAGAGAGAGTCAAGACATGAGCGATACCTCAACCGTGCTCCTGAGCGAGCAGGAAACCATGATCCGCGACGCCGCCCGCAAGGTGGCACAGGAAGTCGTCGCCGCGACGGCCGCCGAACGCGACCGTAGCGGTGCTTGGCCTCGCAACGAGCTAAGGGCCGTGGCCGAACTCGGCTTCCTTGGCATGCATGTGCCGGAAGAATACGGCGGCTCGGCCGCGACCTTCCCGGAGTACTGCCTGGCCATCGAGGAATTCGCCGCTGCCGATGCTGGCTTTGCCACCATCCTGCACGTCCACAACGGCCTGGCCGGCGTCGTGGCCCACGCTGGCACCGAGGCGCAGAAGCGCAAGTACCTGCCAGGCATGGCATCCGGCGAGACCATCGTCGCCGGCCTGTTGACGGAGCCGCAGGCCGGATCGGATACCGGGGCGTTCCGCACCACGGCGCGGCGCGATGGCGACTACTATGTGCTGAACGGCAGCAAGCAGTTCATCTCCAACGGCAATGAAGCGGGCGTCGGCATCGCCATTGCTGCCACGACCGAGACCCCGGAAGGAAAGAAGGGGCCCAGCCTGTTTATCGTCGATCCGCGCGCGCCGGGCTACACCGTCACCCGCGTCGAGGAAAAACTCGGCCAGCGTTCGGCCCATGTTGCGGCGATCCAGCTCGATGACCACCGCGTTGCCGCGGAGAACCTGATCGGCGAGGAAGGCGCCGGCTACAAGCGCGTGATGGGCATGCTGTCGGAAGGGCGCATCGGCATTGCCGCCGTCGCCTGCGGCGTGGCGCGAGCGGCGCTGGACGCGGCGGTTCAGTACGCGAAGGAACGCGAAGCGTACGGCGGGCCGATCATCAACCTGCAAGGCGTTGCCTTCGACCTCGCCGACATGGCTACGCAGGTCGACGTGGCGCACCAGTTCATGCTGCATGCGGCCCGCTTGCAGCAGGCCGGCGTGCCATGCGCCAAGGAAGCCTCGATGGCCAAACTGTTTGCCAGCGAGATCGCGGAGAAGGTGTGCTCGGAAGCCATCCAGATCCATGGCGGCTACGGCTATCTGACCGATTTTCCGGTCGAGCGCTACTACCGCGACGCGCGCGTGACGAAAATCTACGAGGGCACCAGCCACATCCAGAAGGTGATCATCTCGCGCAGTCTCGGAGCGCGTTGACGGGGGACCTGGGGGATTCGGGCCAGCCGTCGGCTGGCCCATTCTCATTTCTGCAGGGCTACTTCAACAACCCCCGCTGCCGCGCCAGCGCGATTGCATCATAGCGGCTCGACACGCCAAGCTTGGCCAGGATGTTCTTCACGTTCCATTTCACCGTGCCAAAGGTGATGTTGAGCGTCAGCGCGATCCGCTTGTTCGACATCGCTTCCGCGATCAGGGCGAGGATCTCAAGCTCGCGCGGCGTCAGGGGGCCGCGCTCGGCATCCAGCGCGATGCGCGCGCTGGCGCTTGCGGCGGCGGTCATGGGTGGCGCGTCCGGCCGGGCGGAGCCCGGCGTCATTTTTGCCAGCAGATCGGCGAGGTAGCGTCCCACGGGCGCAGGCAGATCTTCGTCTTGCTGCAGGCGTGTCAACAGTACAACCGTCGGTGACTTCGTGTCCAGCAGCGTGCGCACAAGGCCGAGCTTCGCGGCGAGCGTGACCGCTTCAGTCAAGCAGCGCGTGGCCTCTGCGTCCTGCTGCAGGCCATCATGCGCCGCCGCGGCCAGCAGGTTCGCGCGGACCACCGTCGCGGCGCGTCCGTGCTGCTCGCCGAAACGCCGCACCTCGGCCAGCGCCTCCAGCGCTACGCGAGGGTTCGAGTCGGCCAGCGCCAGTTGCGCACGCACCAGCGCTGCAATCGCGGGAATATGGGCAAAGGCCCCGCCGGCCTGCGCGTGCGCCTTGCGCAGGCCTTCCAGCCGCGCCCCCAGTTCCGCGGCGCGGCGGTGCTCGCCGATGGTCAGCAGGATATCTGCCTGCTGCGCGAGCATGGTCGCCAGGGCCCGGTCCAACCCAAGCAGGTGGAAGTGGGAAGCCTGCGCCTCCAGGAAAGACAGCGCGGTTTCCGGAACGTCCTGCAGGAAATCCAGCCGCGCACGGCAAAGGGACGATTGCATCATGACATCCGGCCATGACGACTGCATCATGCCGGCGCGGTTCGCGAGTACCTCGCGAGCGGCGTCGATGTGGTCCAGTTCGTAACAGGCGGACGCCAGCGTCGCCGCGCACAGGTTGGCCGGCAGCGAGGCTCGGCCATACACCGCTTCGGCCCGCGCCAGGATGCTGGCGCCGAGGCGCTCGGCTTCCCTGACGTCGCCTTCGACGAGGCAGCTCTGCGCGCGCAGACTCTCGAACACCATCGCCATGTCGTTGTTCCGGTCTTCCACGGGAATCGGCTTCTCTTCAAAGAGCCGGCGCGCGTCCTCATGGCGACCGACCGCGAGATACGCGACCACCAGCCCGGCCAGGCACACATAGCGCAGCGATGCGTTTTCCATCGGCGCGTTGCATAGCGGCTCCAGCACCTCGATGACACGACGCATGTCGTCGGCCTGCACGGCGACGGAAGAATCGATGATCGGGAACTTGGACGACAGCGCCGGGATCTTCGCGGCCTCGGTGCGGCGTATCTGCTCGAGCCAGCGTTCGGCCTTGTCAGCCCGGCCGGTGAAGGCGTGGGCCAGGCAGCCGAGGAAGAACAGGCGCGGATGCGAGAACAGCGTCTCCTGCGGCAGCCGGTCAAGCATGTACAGCAGCGGGCCGATGTATGACATGCTCCAGGTGGAGCGGGTAGCCGCCTGTTCCATGGCGTCGGCAGCAAACTCCAGGTCGCCGCCGAGGCTGGCGTGGCGCACTGCTTCGACCAGCAGATCCTGCGCGGCAAACCAGCGGCTGGCGCGGCGATGCACCGTCTCCACGGCGTCCTGGCCCTGCGCCGCCAGGCGCTGGGCCAGGAACTCACCGAACAGCGGATGGAAGCGGTACCACGGTGACGGATCGTCGGTTTCCACGCGGTAGATCAGCAGGTTCTCGTCGCCGGCGCGCTTGATCAATTCCGCGGCTTCCGGATTCTCCGTGACGGCTTCGGCGAGGCCGGCATTGAAGCGCCGGAAGACCGACAGCTTCTCCATGAACCCTGTCAGCGCCGGCGGCAGGTAGGCGACCACGTCTTCGGCCAGATAGGACTGCAGGTCGGCCGATTTCCACAACAGCGAGCGCAGGTTGCTGCGCTTGGCGGGGCGGATGCGCAGCATCGTCGCCACTGGCTGCAGGCTGGCGGGCCAGCCGCTGGTGAGATCATGGATCAGGCGCACTTCATCGGCGCTCAGCTTCAGGGTGCTGAGATTCTGGTCGAAGAAGGCGCGCGTTTCATCCAGCCCGAACGGCAATTCGGCGAAGTCGAGTTCCGACACCTGGCCCTGCATGCGTAACCGGCCAAGGCTCAGCGGCGGCATGGTGCGTGACGCGATGACGATGTGCAGGTTGGCCGGGCAGTGGTCCAGCAACTTCTGCATCAGCCGGTGCGCGGCGGGCGCTTCCACGTGCTGGTAATCGTCGATGAGCAGGTAGAGCTCGCGGTCGATCTCTTCCACGGCGCTGGTCAGCACGGCCACCAGGGCTTCCATGGACTGCTCGCTGCCGGCGGCATCGGGCACGACATCGTCGGCGCGCATGCCGATCCGCTGGAACGCCGCCAGCAGGTAAGTGCAGAAGCTGGAGAACTGCCTGTCGTCATGGCTTAGCGACAGCCATGCCACGTCGATGCCCGCCTTCATCAGTTCCTGCCGCCACTGCGCCAGCAGCACGGTTTTGCCGAAGCCGGCGCCGCCGGTGATGAGCGTGGCCGCGCAGTCCTTCGTGTCGCGCAGGCGGGCCAGCAACTGTTCGCGAGGGATGTGGCGGGGGCTGATGCGGGGCGGGGAGAACTTCGTCGCCACCAGGAGAGTATCGGGATTCATCGCGGATGCTTGCGTGGATGGATTTGCCTTCGACGCCGGCATCGATGTACCGGACCTGGGCGGCGTGCCGGCACATTATGGCGTTTTACGTCGCGGTTTGGAAAGTGGTGTCGTTGCCGGAAACGCGGGCCGGGCACGTGCGATATCCGGCACAAAGCGGGTGCCCGGATTGCGCGCGTCCGGGCACGTCCGCAAGGGGAGGGGCAGGCGGGCGCGCCGCTCGCGTACCTTGCATCTAGCCAGAAACGCTATCGGCGTTCAGATTTTTGGATCAAGGAGAAGACATGAGCGAACCCGTTTCATTTTCGGTCAAGGGGCAGGTCGGCTGGATAACGCTGATGCGCCCGGAGGCCCGCAACGCCATCGGCAAAGACATGGCGCTGGCCATGGCCGCGCAGCTGCGCGCCTGGCAGCAGGACGACCAGGTGCGCGTGGTGGCGGTGACCGCAACCGGCCCCGCCTTCTGCGCCGGCGCCGACCTGAAGGCATCCGGCACCCCGGGTCCCGGCGAGCCGGACCTGCTCGACACGCTCGTGGCCTTCTTCGACACGCTGCGCGCCTTCCCCAAGCCCACCATCGCCGCCGTGAACGGCCTGGCAGTGGCCGGGGGCCTGGAGACGGTGCTGGCCTGTGACTTCGTGATCGCCGCGCAGAGCGCCCGCTTTGGCGATGCGCATTCCAACTTTGGCGTGTTCCCGGGCGGCGGTGGCGCAGCCGTGCTGTCGCGCAAGATTCCGCAGAACATTGCCAAGTACCTGCTGTACACCGGTGACTCCCTGCCGGCCGCAGAGATGAAGCAATACGGCCTGGTCGCCGAAGTGGTGGCCGACGAGGAACTGGTCGCCCGCGTGCAGGCCATCGGCGACAAGCTGGCGAAGAAGAGCCCGCTGGTGCTGCGCAAGATGAAGAAGGTGGCCGACGAAGCCGCCGACAAGCCGGTTGCCGACGCGCTGCGCCACGAGTTGCTGGAGCTGCGCAACCATCAGCGTTCTTACGACATCGCCGAGGGCCTGCGCGCCTTCGCCGAGAAGCGCACGCCGGAATTCAAGGGCTACTGATCAAAGATCGCACCGGAGCAAGAACACATGGAAAACATCTACATCGTTGGCGTCGGCATGACGCCGTTCGGCCGCCACGCCGACAAGACCGTCAAGCAGCTGACCGCCTGGGCCGTGGAAGACGCGCTGAAGGACGCCGCTTGCGACCGCAAGTGGGTGCAGGCCGCGTTCTATGGCAACTGCACGCAGGGCCATTTCGACGGCCAGCACATGATCCGCGGCCAGGTCGCGCTCCTGCCGCTGGGCTTCGACAGCATTCCCATCTTCAACCTGGAAGGCGCCTGCGCTTCGTCGAGCCACGCCTTCAACCTGGCCGTGACGCAGCTGCGCGCCGGCGCCGCTGACGTGGCCATTGCCGTCGGCGCGGAGAAGATGTTCTACAGCGACAAGGCTAAGATGTTCTCGGCCTTCGAATCGGCCTGGGATATCGAGACCTTCGAGGACAACAAGAACTACCTGGCGGCGATGGGCAAGAGCATCGTGCCGCCGGAGGGTTCGCAGTCGCCGAAGCCTTACAGCCCGTTCATGGATGTGTACGCGGCGCTGGGCCGCGGCGGCCTGATGGAGCGCTTCGGCATCACCCAGCGCCAGCTGGCCGCGGTGTCGTCGAAGAACCACGGGCATTCGGTGCACAACAAGCGCTCGCAGTACCGCAACGCGATCAGCATCGAGGAAGTGCTGGCCGCGCCGCCGATCACGTATCCGATCACGCTGCCGATGTGCTCGCCGATCTCCGACGGCGCCGCTGCCGCGATCGTCTGCACGGAGTCGGCGCTGAAGAAGTACGGCTTCGACCGCAAGCGCGCCATCAAGGTGCTGGCGAGCGTGGTGCGTTCGGCCTCGGCGCGCGCCGCCGACGATTTCGACAACGGCTGCACGCACCTGGCTGGCAAGGCGGCTTTCGAGCAGGCCGGCATTTCGCAGAAGGACGTCGACGTAGCCGAAATCCATGACGCGACCGCCATTGGCGAGCTGCTGGCGATGGAGTCCCTGGGCCTGTGCGAACCGGGTGCGAGCGGCGAGATGGCCGAGAGCGGCGAGACCACGCTGGGCGGCAAGCTGCCGATCAATCCGTCGGGCGGCCTGGAGTCGAAGGGCCATCCGATCGGCGCGACCGGCATCGGCCAGATCTTCGAACTGGTGGAGCAACTGCGCGGCAACTGCGGCAAGCGCCAGGTGGAAGGCGCGCGCATCGCCATCCAAGGTAATGGCGGCGGCCTGTGGCGCGTCGAGGAATCGACCGAGCACGTCGGCATTTTTGGCTTGGCCTGAGCTGGAGGCCACCAGCGCAACGTAGGATGTGGAGCCCAGACGCTACGCAGGGGCGCGGCTTCTGAGCGTTGCGCGCCACGGCAGACAAAGCGGGGGATGCGGCATTGCAGCATCCCCCGTTTCGCGCGCAGGAAGAGCACCGCTGGCAGGTGGAATTCATCCGCCCCAAGGTCGTTTTCATCGAGAATGCGCTGCTCGACCGCTACTTCGACATGCTGCGCGGGCAGGGTGTGACCGTCGTCTGCATGGACCCGCCCGCTGCGCCGCGCGAGGGCCTGCTGTACTTCTGGGACCTGCTGGACGGCGTCTCGGAGGAGAACCCCGGCGTCGAGAGCGAGATCCGTAACGTCGTGCTGTCGGATCGCTTCACGGGCGGCACAACCGGCAAAGGAAAATGCGCCGCGTACACATGGACAACTGGCTTGCCATGCGCGACTCCATGTACATGGAAAGCGAGCAGGTCTATGACGCCGATACACACTTCCTGCACATGGCACCGGTCAGCCACGGCTCCGGCCGGGGCCTGCTGCCCACGCTCCGCGGCGGTTGTACGGTGACACAGAACATTCCAGACTTGGCGCAGCTTTGCTGCAACGTCGAGGCCGAGAAGATCACCAACACGCTGCTCGTGCCGACGATAATCTGCCGCATGCTGGAAATGCCCGAGGCAATGCAGTATGACCTGTCGTCGCACACTGGCCTACGGCGCGTCGCCGATGAGCCCCGCCAAGCTGCGCCAGGCGCAGGAGCGCTTCGGCAATATCTTCATGCAGATCTACGGCGCGACCGAAATCCTGCACGCCGTTGGTGTCCTGAGCAAGGCGGATCACCTGACCGCCACGGAAAAGCAGCTCGGCTCGGCAGGCCGCATCCTGCCGGGTGTCGAGATCATGATCGTCGATGATCAGGGCAAGGAAGTGCGGCAAGGCGAGACCGGCGAAATCTGGTTGCGCTGCCGCGGCACCATCTCGGGCTACTACAACGATCCAGAAGGCACGGCCGGGGAGTTCACGAGCGGCTTATGGAAGTCTGGCGACCTTGGCCGTATCGACGATGAAGGCTTCCTGTACCTGGTCGACCGCAAGAAGGACATGATCATCACGGGCGGCTTCAACGTCTACGCGATTGAAGTGGAAGCCGCGCTGAATTCGCGTCCGGCGGTGTCCAACTCAGCGGTGATCGGAATCCCGCACGAGGAATGGGGAGAGTCGCTGCACGCGGAGGTGGTCGTCAAGGCCGGCGCGCAGTTGACGGCCGAGGAACTGCTCGATCACGTCAAGGGCAGGCTGGGTCGCTTCAAGGTGCCAAAATCTGTCGTATTCGTGGAGGCCCTTCCGGTCAGCGTGGTCGGCAAGGTGCTGCGCCGCCATTTACGGGAGAAGTACTGGAAGGACAAGGACCGCCGCGTGTCATAACGCCTCGGCTTAATCGGGCCCGACTGGCAACAATGTGTTGCCAGTCGGGCTCCGTGCGCAGACCAGGGCGGCCCACGGGAACTCCGTCCGTACGCAGTTACCGGACCAGCTCTGCCTGCGCGAGGACTGTGTATGCCAGCCCGCACGCGAATGACATTGAACAAAGCTTGGTCTTCATCATCATGGAAAGTCCTGTTGCAGACGGCCCGGAGTGGATCGGGCTGGCGGCTTCCGTGGGGCGACGGACAGCGTGAAAGCAGCAAGGTGGAGATTACGCGCGCCCGGGTGCAGTGTGAAGTCCCGTTGCGCAGGCTATCCGGTTCCCCTCCCAATGAGAGAGGGGCAGGCATGCACCGGTCGGGGCCTAAATAGAAGACTCTCGGGAAGTGGCAAGGGGCGGCGACCGTAGTAAGCAGCACTGCTGGCCCAGCGGACTTGCCGAGGAACGGCCGCTTTGCATCCGGATCGGCACCATGATGCCGATGCCGGTTGCGACGATATAAGTGCGAGAACTCAAAGGAGTAAAGCATGCCCTTGCCCCGCTTGCCACTGACGTTCGGCGCCATCGCGGCGTCGCTGCTGATTGGCGCCTGCCAGCACCAGCTTCCGAACGCGACTGGCACGCCAGCCGCAGTACAACAGGCAGCGATTTCCGACCAGGACATCAGTGACGCCTACATCTACCTCCTCAGCCGCCTGCTGGTGCTGCGTCAGCAGCAACTGGACTTTCGTGAGGGCATGCAATGGAACCAGCTCGTGCATCGCAAGCCGGGCGCAGTGGACTGGCCGAATCCGAACCTGGATGTCGCCTATTCGGAAGCGTGGGTTGCGGTGGACGAAAGCAGCTGCACCATTGTCTCCGTGCCGAAGATCACCGGCCGCTACTACACGGTGCAGTTCCTGAACGGCTGGGGCGAGACGCTGGCCAATATCAATGACCGCACGTTTTCCGGTCGGCCCAGCGGCGACTTTGCCGTATGCCTGCGCGGCGCCAGGGTCGCGCTGCCTGAGAACGTGACGCGGGTCGACCTGCCGGCGCGCTACACGCGGGTGCTCTCCCGTGTTGAACTTGGCGCGGACTGGAAGCAGGCCGAAACGCTGCAGCACCAGTTCAGAATGCGGGCGACTGGCACGCCACGCTTGCCCCGCATCCCGCAGACGCCAGTGTTCGACTTGCGGAAGCTGCCAGGCGTGGAGGCATTCGACGTCGCCGAGACGGCGCTGGCGAGCGAGCCGGACCTGAATCCCGGCATGGAACCGCTCCAGGCGAAGGTTCGCGCCATTGCCCGGTCCATCGCCGACCCCGACGAACGCACCCGCGTGGACGGTGTGATCCGCCAGCGTGCCTTTGCCGACTTTACCAAGGCCAGCCGGACCATTGGCCCGGGCACGATCCGCAACGGATGGGCGCGTGCCGCGGTGTCGGGGGCCTATGGCAGCGACTACCTGAGCCGTACCCTGTTCAACTATGGCGGGATATGGGTCAACACGTTCGACGAGGCCAACTACTTCCGGGGCGCGGCCGACAGTGCCGGCGCGCCGCTGGACAGCAGCCACACCTATTCCCTGACGTTCCCGAAGGACCAGCTACCCGCTGCCGAGGCGCGCTATTTCTGGTCGGTGCTTGCGGTGGATTCCCGCTACTTCAAGGTCTTGCCGAATCCCTTGAATCGCTTCCTGCTCAATAACCAGTCGCCGTTGCAGTACGGCAAGGACGGCTCCCTGACCTTGTACTTCGGTCCGCAGAAGCCGGACAACGCGCCCGAGGGCAACTGGCTGCCGACGCCGGCCGGCCAGCAGTATCGGCTGATGCTGCGCTTCTACGGACCGAAGGACGGCGAAGCGGCCCGCAAGTATGTGCCGCCGCCGATCATGCGGTTGTCGTGACGCGCGCTAGCGAGAGCAGCCGCGTGGCTACGGCGCGCTTATTTTCCCCTCTCCCCGACCTTCTCTCGCAAGCGGGGAGGGAGTGCACAAACGGGATTCAACATCACGCAAGAATGGACAAGGAGACGAATATGTCAGTGAAGCTTTTGCATGCCGCGGCTTGCGCCATGCTGGCCACGGTCGCGCTCAACGCGCACGCCCAGGTTGACGCCAGCGCACCGGTTCCTGTGACCGTCGACAACTTCCGGCGCGCCGAGTCGGACCGCTACTTCGGGTTTACCGTCAAGCGAGGTGGCTTCGGCAAGTTTGCCCACTTCCGCGAACTGGTCCCGGTGGGCAGCCAGACTGTGGTCCGCCCGAACCGCGACACGCTGTACTCCACCGCCGTGTTCGATCTCGACGCGGGGCCGGTCACCGTCACCATGCCGGATGCCGGCAGCCGCTTCATGTCGCTCGCGGTGCTGGACGAAGACAGCCACGTCCTGGGCGTGCGCTATGGCGCCGGCAGCCATACTTTCACGCGGGAGAACGTCGGCACGCGGTACCTCATGCTGGGCGTGCGGACGCTGATCGACCCGGGCAAGGCCGACGATGCGAAGCAGGCGTGGGCGCTGCAGGATGCCATCCGTGTCAGCCAGCCGAATGGCCCGGGCCGCTTCGACGTGCCCAATTGGGACAGCGCCAGCCAGGGTGCACTGCGCAAGATGTTGATCGCGCTGGGAACCACCATACCCGATTCGCGGCGGATGTTTGGCAAGCGGGACCAGGTCGATCCGGTGCGTCACCTGATTGGAAGCGCCATCGCATGGGGCGGTATCCCGGAGAAGGATGCCTTCTACCAGATCGTCAACCCGGAACGCAATGACGGCACGACCGTCTACCGGCTTGACTTGCCAACCGTGCCCGTCGGCGCGTTCTGGTCAGTCAGCGTGTACAACGCAGCAGGATATTTCCAGCACAATCCGCTCAACGCGTATTCGATCAACAGCCTGACTGCCCGGAAGGCTGCGGACGGTTCGGTCTCGATCCGCTTTGGTGGATGCAGTCCGGACATGGACAACTGCCTGCCGACCATGCCCGGCTGGAACTATATGGTCCGCTACTACTTGCCGCAGGCCGAAATCCTGAAGGGCACCTGGAAGCTGCCGGCGCCGAAGCCGGTATCGTAAGCGCGACGGGCGCCAGATCGAGGCGCTCGTCGCTTTCCAGTGTCAGGCGCCGCTGGCGGTGGAAAAGCCAGCATAATCAACCAGTCAGCGCCTGTTCCACTATCGCGATAACGTATCGGCCAGCGCGCGGAAGGCGCGAAACGTAATCGGGTTGTTGGCGGCGTTTGACGCAACCGGGTGCGACGCGTAGCGGACGATGGTCATCTCCGCCTTGGGGTCGATGTAGATGCGCTGTCCATAAACGCCCGCGGCCTGGAACATGCCATGGCTGTCGTTGGACACCCACCACATGTCGCGATAGCTCCAGCCCGGCAGATCGGCGGCCCTGTCCGAACGGGCAAACTGCCGGCGATCGCCGCCGCGGCGGATATCGGCCACGACCGATGCCTGGACGATTTGCTTGCCATTGAAGCGCCCGTTGCCCCGGATGACCTCGCCAAAGCGGGCCAGGTCGCGCAGCGTGGTGTTCAGGCCGGCCCCGCCCGATTCCGTGCCGATGCTGTCGACGGTGAAATAGGCGTCATGCTCCGCCCCCATCGGCTGCCAGATCCGCTCCGACAGGAGCTTCGCCAGCGACTGGCCGGAAGCGCGGCGCACGATCCACGCCAGCACCTCGGTATTGACGGTCTTGTAGGCGAACACGTCGTCGTGCTCGCCTTCCTTCTGCAACGTCTTCAGGAACGCGTAGAAGTTGCCGGGCCCGTTGTAGCCCGCCGGGCGGGCTACCATGCCACCGGCTCGCACGAAATCCCAGACCTCGGCCTGTGGATTGGCATAGTCCTCGGAATAGCGCACACCGATGGTCATATCCATGACCTGCCGCACCGTGGCGTCGCCATAGGCCGTCCCTGCCATCTCGGGCAGGTAATGGGTCACGGGAGCTGCCGGGTCGAGCTTGCCGTCGGCGGCGAGCATCGCAGCCAGCGTACCGACGAACGACTTTGTTACCGACATTGCGATATGGGGCGTGTGGCTGTCCAACGCGCCGAAGTAGCGCTCATAGACCACCTTGCCTTTGTGCATGACCGGGATGCCGTCGGTGTAGGTCAGCGCCAGCATCTCGTC
The DNA here is from genome assembly GCF_040784895.1 of Cupriavidus sp. Agwp_2. Lineage (NCBI taxonomy): Bacteria > Pseudomonadati > Pseudomonadota > Betaproteobacteria > Burkholderiales > Burkholderiaceae > Cupriavidus > Cupriavidus sp. Agwp_2. The sequence continues at coordinate 564,527 of NZ_CP088085.1, read as the reverse complement.
GAACGTCCGGCGCGTGCCATCGACATCCGTAAATGCCACCGAGCCGATGTCGCGTTCCGCGCGCGGCAGCGGACTGACGGGACCGTTGCCGCGCCAGACCGAGGCAGTGGGAAGCAGCTCGCGCATATGCGAGAACCGCCAGCGATTGCGCGGGAATGTTTCGGCGCCGGGCGCATGCGTGATCAGCTTCTCTGGCGGGGGCGGGAAGCCCTGCATCCAGCCCAAGCGGACCGGATCGCTTTCCAGCGCCCCGACCAGCGTCGGCGCTGCGCCGCTGCCAGGCTGGGCGGTGCTGCCGCCAACCTGGCTCCAGACCGGCAGGCTGGCGACGCAGAGCGCCGCGCAAGCCAGAATCCGCCGGTGGGTTGCGGGTTGAAAGGGACTCTTCGGTGCCATGTTGTCTCCTTGTTGTTGTAGCGGTGAAGGGTCTTGTTTTCGTTCCCCTGCAACGCATTCTTCTCAGAAAGGTTCCTTCATTTAGCCGCATTGCTATCAACGTGCGTCCCTATCAGTTGGAGAGGGGCGCAAGCCCGAATTCGGCGTGGCCGGCGCATAAGCGCGCGACCAGAGGCAAGACAAGGGGCGTTGAAACGCCCCCCTGTCGTTTACCCTGGCCGCCTTTGACGCGTCCCCTCCCGAAAGTGGGGGAGAGCGCGGCGAAGCCACTGCGTATCGTCAAATGCGTCCACTGGCGGTCTTTGCGGTGGACCCGCGCCGCGGCCTTGGCGCCGGACTACATGACAATATTTATAGGAGACAACATGACGAACCTGTCACGCACGATCGACGTGCAGCAGTTCATCAACGAACATCGCTTTTCGCGGTATCAGTGGGGGATTCTGGTCACCTGCTTCCTGCTGATTGCCATCGACGCCTATGACAGCGTGGCCATCGGCTTCGTCGTGCCGGTGCTGTTGCGCGAATGGGGCACGACCAAGGCGGCGTTCGGTCCTGTGCTGAGCGTGGGGGTGCTGGGGCTGGCGCTCGGCGCGCTGATTGCCGGGCCGCTGTTCAACCGCACCAGCCCGAAGACGGTGATGGTCGGCTCGATGCTGCTGTTCGGCGTGTGCAGTCTCGGGACCATGACCGCGGACTCGCTCGTATCGCTGGGTGCCTGGCGCTTCTTTACGGGCATCGGCGTGGGCGCGGCAGTGCCGGGGGCGGTCACGCTGATCTACGAGTATGCGCCGACGCGCATGAGTGCTTTCCTGGTCAATACGATCGCCTGCGGTGCGCTGATCGGGGCTTCGTCGTGCGGAATCGCCGCCGCGGCCGTCGTGCCGACGTATGGCTGGACCACGGTCTTCCTGATTGGTGGCGTGGTGCCGGTCGTACTGGCCCTGTTCATGTTGGTCACCATGCCGCAGCCGCTGCAGTTCATGGTCCAGCAGGGCTATCCGGCGCCCGCCATCGCCGCGGTGCTGCGGCGCATCGCGCCTGCGGCGGACATTTCCGACGAGACCCGCTTCACGCTGCCGGCAGCGCCCGAGCCCGGCAAGGCAGGCGTTGCCGTGGTGCTTTCCAGGCAGCTGCGTATGGGCACGGCCATGCTGTGGTGCGCCTACTTCTTTGGCACCTTCGCCTATTACCTGCTGCTGGGCTGGCTGCCGACGCTGGTGCAGGACATGGGTGCCTCGCTGCAAAATTCGACCCTGATCACCGTGCTGCTGACGGTTGGCGGCATCTTCGGCACCTTCATTTTTGGCTGGCTGATGGACCGCTTCGACCGGAACACCGTGGTTGCCGGCGCCTTCGTGCTGGGCGGGCTCGGCATGTGGCTGGTCGGGCAGCAGAAAGGTGACTTGACGTGGGTGGCGACATGCGTGTTCCTTGGCGGCATCGGCCTGAGCGGCGCGCTGATGTCGATGGGCGCGGTGGCGGCGGCCTTCTACCCGGCCAGCGGCCGTTCGACGGGTATCTCGTGGATGCACGGCGTTGGCCGGTTCGGCGGCATTGCCGGTCCGATGGTTGGCGCGCTGATGTTGCGCGATGGCTTCAGCCTGAGCACGGTCTTTACGGTGGTGATGGGCTTCGTGCTGGTCTCTGCCGTGGCGCTGATGATCAAGGGTGCGGCGGCGCGGCGTGCTGCGGGGAGTGAGTTGCGCACGGAATCGGCGTAACGGTTGTTCTTGGGTGCTGCCCTCCTGCCGCGCGGCTTGTCGCGGAAAGGGCAGTTTCCTTTCGGGAGTCCCCTATGTCAGATTTGCAGGGCAAGGTCGCCATCGTGACCGGCGGCGCGGCCGGGATCGGCCGTGTGGCCGCACTGCGGTTCGCCGGGGCCGGCGCGCATGTGGTCGTCGCGGACCGGTCGGAGGCAGCGGGCCGGGAGGTCGTGGCTGAGATCGGCAAGGCGGGCGGCCAAGCCATCTTCCAGCGCGTGGACGTGAGTAGAGATGAGGACTGCGCGGCGATGGTCGAAGCCGCGCTCCATCGCTTCGGCAGGCTGGATATTGCGTTCAACAACGCGGGAATCTCCGGCCGCATCGCCCGGACCGAGGAACAGGGCCTGGAGAACTGGCACGCGGTCATCGGCGTCAACCTGACCGGCGTATTCCACTGCATGGTGCATGAGTTGCGGGCCATGAAGGCGCGCGGCGGGGTCATCGTCAATACCGCATCGGTCGCCGGGGTGAAGGGCGCGCCCTACAGTTCGGCGTATTCCGCTTCCAAGCACGGGGTGATCGGCCTGACCCGTTCAGCGGCCAGGGAGTGCGGCAAGTACGGAATCCGGATCAACGCGATCTGTCCGGGCTACATCCGGACCGCGATGGCGGATGAGATTGCCGCCGGGTCCGCGCCTGGCGCGTCGGACGTGCTGGTGGCAGCTTCCGCGCTTCGCCGGCCCGCCGAGCCGGAGGAGGTGGCAGAGCTGGTGCTGTGGCTCAGTTCGGAGAAGGCGTCATTCGTCACAGGCGCGCACTACGTCGTCGACGGCGGCCTGACGACGTGACGGGCCCGGAACGAACGGCTCAGGATGCAAGACAGTCCTGAGCCGTTTGGGGGCTTATCCCCTGGAGGCGTCGCCGTCCGCCCCGAACGCGGTCCACCCGCCATCGACCGGCAGCGTGACCCCGGTCACGTACGAAGCCCAATCCGACGCCAGAAACGCCACCGCCTGCGCGACTTCAGCGGGATACCCCAGGCGGCCCATCGGCGTGCGGCGTTCCAGCGTGGTGACGTCGAGCCGGCCTTCGCTCGTCATGGCATCGAGCGGCGGCGTGCGGATGATGGCCGGCGCAACGCCATTGACGCGGATGCCTTTCTGCGCCCATTCGCAGGCCAGCGAGCGCGTCAGCATGATCACGCCGGCCTTGGACGCGGTATAAGCGGCAATGCCGGGCCCGCCCCCGAGGCCATAGATCGAGGCGATGTTGACGATGGCCCCGCCGCCCTGTTCGAGCATCTGCGCGCCGACCGCCTTGCTCATCAGCCACGTCCCGGTCAGGTTGACGTCGAGGGTCCGCTGCCACGTTGCCGCCGGCTGCTTCACCGTGCGGCTGGCAGGTTCGAGCATCCCGGCGTTATTGACCAGGATGTCGATCCCGCCCATGTGGGCGATGGCTTCCGCCGTGATGCGCTGCACATCCGCTTCGGACGACACATCGCCGCGCAGCATCTTGCGCCCGGGCAGGTCAGGGGCTGGATTCAGGTCCGAGGCGCAGACTACCGCCCCTTGCCCGGCAAAGAATTCCGCGATGGCCGCGCCGATGCCGCTGGCGCCGCCGGTCACCAGGACCCGCTTGCCGCTGAAGTCGATAGGCGGGCTCTGGCTGGCGCCGTTGTTCATGGTGTTCCCCATTCCGTCGCTCCGCTCATTGGCCGCTAAACGTTGGCTTGCGCTTTGCCAGCAGGGCATTGACCGCCTCGCGATGGTCGTCCGACTTGCTGGCCAGCCATTCGTACGACATGCAGGTATCCATGATGGAGTGGGCAAGCTGCTTGAGGCCGATGTTGACGGACACCTTCGTCCAGCGGATCGCTTGCGAGGCCCCGGCGGCCAGGCGGTCGGCAAACTGGTTGACGCGCTCGTCGAGTTCCGCGGCCGGCACGGCATGGTTGATCAGGCCGATGCGCGCCGCGTCGGTGGCCGTCAGCGCATCGCCGGTCAGCAAGTACTCCTTGGCGCGGGCATAGCCGATCAGCTGCGGCCAGATGATGGCGCCGCCGTCGCCGGCCACCAGGCCGACATTGACGTGCGGATCGGCGAACCTGGCGGTGTCGGCGGCGAAGATCACGTCGCAGAACAGCGCGATGCTGCAGCCCAGGCCGATCGCGGGGCCGTTCACCTTGGCGATGATCGGCTTCTCGCAATCGAGCTGGGCAAAGACGATCTGCTTGCCTTCGCGGGCCGTCACGCGGAACGCCGCCGGATCGTCGAAGCCGGCCTTCACGGCCTCGAGGTCGCCGCCGGCGGAAAAGGCGCGGCCGGCGCCGGTCAGCACGATGACCTCCGACTCCGGGTCATTGTTGGCATCGATAAAGACCCGCGCCATCTCGGCGTGGAGGCCGCCGTTGAAGGCGTTGAGCTGCTCCGGGCGGTTGAGGGTGATTTCAAGCACCTTGCCGCGTCGGGCAAAGCTGATGTGCTGGTAGTCGCTGAAGTTCATGGTGTCTCCTCCTTGTTGATGGGTTTGCAACGGGTGCCTGGATGACGATAGCCAGCGCATCTTCGGTGCGCCCCTCCCCGAACGGCGGGGGAGGGCGCAACGCATGGCGCACTCTCATTCCGGCTGGCGTCCCTTCCATCCTTTTCCCTCCCTCCCCACCGCCGACGGCAAAAAAGGGAGGGGCGAAGGTTCCGTACCCCTCCCTAAGATGACTCCACAAGTGCAAATCAGGACGCTTCGCTGGAGAGGGGAATCTGCATGTCTGACAACACGGTGCTGTTGGAGAAGGTCGGCTCAACCGCCGTCATCACGCTGAATCGGCCGCACAGGAGAAATGCGCTCGACGATTCGATCAATGCGGCGATGACGGACATCGTCCGCACGGTCAGGGAAGACCGGTCGGTGACCGCGGTCGTGCTGACCGGCGCCGGCGGCAACTTTTGCGCCGGGGCGGACCTGGTCGATGGCGGCGCGGAGGTCGAGCGCGGCTTCTATGTGCGCGACCTGCTGCTGGACCACCACGGATGGTTCACCGAGCTGACCGACCTGGAAAAGCCGGTGATCTCCGCCGTCGACGGCTTTGCGACCGGTGCCGGCCTGTCGGTGGCGCTGGCGGCCGATTTCATCATCGCCAGTGACCGGGCGCGCTTTGTGTCGAGCTTCGGCCGGGTCGGCTTCATTCCCGACCTGTCGCTGATGTACGTGCTGCCGCGCCGGGTCGGTCTGGTGCGCGCCAAGGAGATCGTCTTCTCCGCCCGCGAGATCCAGGGCGAAGAGGCGGTGGCCATCGGCCTGGCCGAGGCCGTGGTGCCGGCCGACCGCCTGCGCGACGCCGCGATCGAATTCGCGCAACGCTTCGAGAACGCCCCGACCCACGTGCTTGGCATGGCCAAGCGCATCATGAACCGGACCTTCGAGACCGACCGGCATGCGCTGCTCCAGCTCGAGGCCGCGGTGCAGGGCCTGTGCGCGGCCAGCCAGTACAACGCCGAGGCGGTACGGCGCTTCTTCTCGAAGGAAGCGCCGCTGTTCCCGGGCATCCAACGCCTGTTCTGACGGGAATCCGCCGATTTCCGCCTGTTTTTATTCGTTTCAAACATCAAGACATTCAAGGAGAAAGACATGACGCAGAAAGTCGTGGTTGCCGGCGTGGGCATGATTCCGTTCAAGAAGCCGGGCCAGAGCGATCCGTATACCGTGATGGGCGCGCAGGCTGTGCGGTTGGCGCTGGCAGACGCAGGCGTGGGCTATGAGTCGGTCCAGCAGGCCTATGCGAGCTACATCTTCGGCGATTCGACTGGCGGCCAGCGTGTGCTATACGACATCGGCATGACCGGCATTCCCGTCATCAACGTCCACAACAATTGCGCCAGCGGCTCGACCGCGCTGTACCTGGCGAACCAGGCCATCGCCAGCGGCATGGTCGACATCGTGCTGGCCTTCGGCTTCGAACAGATGAACCCGGGCGCGCTGGGCACGATCTACACCGACCGTCCCGCCCCGCTGGAACTGTTCAACCGTGCGTGCGAGAGCGTGGTGCCGGACGGCGTCGCGCCCGCGCTGCAACTGTTCGGCGCCGCCGGCCTGGACCACATGAAGCGCTTCGGCACGCCGGTGGAGGCCTTCGCCAAGATCCGCGCCAAGGCCAGCCGCCATGCCGCCAACAACCCGATGGCTGTGTTCCGCACGGTGGTCACCCCCGAAGAAGTGATGACCGAGAAGGTGATGTGGCCCGGTGTCATGACGCGTTCGATGGCCTGCCCGCCTACCTGCGGCGCGGCCGCCGTGGTGCTGTGCAGCGAGGCCTATGCGAAGAAGCATGGCCTGGACACGCGTGTGTGGATCGCCGGCCAGGCACTCACCACCGACGGTGCCGAGACCTTCAATTCGGGCGACCTGCGCCACCTCGCTGGCTTTGGCATGTCGCGTGCGGCGGCCAACAGGGTGTATGAGATGGCCGGCATCGGCGCCGAAGACGTGAACGTGGTCGAACTGCACGACTGCTTCGCGCAGAACGAACTGCTGACATACGAAGCGCTCGGCCTGTGCCCGGAAGGCGGGGCCGCGAAGTTCATCGACGATGGCGACAACACCTACGGCGGCAAGTACGTGGTCAACCCGTCGGGCGGCCTGCTGTGCAAGGGGCACCCGATCGGCGCGACCGGCCTGGCCCAGTGCACGGAACTGGTCCAGCAACTGCGCGGCCAGGCGGATAAGCGCCAGGTAGAGAACGCGCGCGTGGCCCTGCAGCACAACGTCGGCATCGGCGGCGCGGCAGTGGTCACCATGTACCGGAAGGACTGACGGAGCCAGGCATGGACTTTCAAGCTGATCCCGGACTGGAGGCATTCCGCCAGGAAGTCCGCCAGTTCCTGCGGGACAAGGTGCCCGCGGACCTGAAAGGGCTGCCGCGCTGCACGCGCTCGCCGCGCGAGCAGATCCTGCGCTGGCAGAAGCTGCTGCGCGCGCATGGCTGGGGCGCGCCTTACTGGCCCGTGGCGCATGAGGGCACGGGCTGGTCGGTCGAGCAGATGCTGGTGTTCGACGACGAATGCACGGCAGCCGGCACGCCCACGCAGGACGGCTTCGTGCAGAAGATGCTCGGGCCGGTGCTGAACGCGTTCGCCACGCCGGCGCAGAAGGCCGATCACCTGCGCCCCGCGCTGGACGGCGAGCGCCTGTGGTGCCAGGGCTTTTCCGAGCCTGGCTCGGGCTCCGACCTGGCTTCGCTGAAGACCCGTGCTATCCGCGACGGTGACCACTACGTCGTCAACGGGCAGAAGATCTGGACCAGCTACGCGCACCACGCGGACTGGATCTTCCTGCTGGTAAGGACCGACAGCACTGGCAAGAAGCAGGCCGGGATCAGCTTCCTGCTGGTGGACATGACAACGCCAGGCATCACCGTGCGGCCGATCCGCAGCATCGACGACGCGCATCACCTTAACGAGACCTTCTTCGACAACGTGCGCGTTCCGGTGACCAACCTGATCGGCGAGGAGGGCGCCGGCTGGAACATCACCAAGTTCCTGCTCAACAACGAGCACGCGACCACCGCCGACCTGCCGGACCTGAAGCGCTACATGCGCGAGCTGCGCCGGTTTGCGACAGCGCTGGATGCGGGCGGCGGCAAGCTGATCGACCGGCCGGAGTTCGCGCTGAAGCTGGCGCGGCTGGATGCGGAACTGCAGGCGATCGGCATGATGGTGCAGCGCGTCGCCAGGCTGGAGATGACGCACAACCCGGCTTCGCACGTGCTGGGCTCGATGCTCAAGCTGCGTGCCACGGATTTGCAGCAGCGCATCACGGAAGCGCAGGTCGAGGCGTTGGGCGACTACGGCGCCGTGGCGTATGCGCATCTGCACGAGCCGGCACCGGCGCAGCCGTATCCGCAGGAGTCGCTGGCGCGCGGTATTGCCAACGACATGTTCCTGCGCCGTGCCGCGACCATCTACGGCGGCACGAGCGAGGTGCAGCGCGGGATCGTGGCGAAGGTGATGTTCGGGTTCTGAACGCCATGTGCAACGGTTTGCTCTCTTCTCTCACTGGCGTGGGAGAGGGGGCAACCAGACGGCACGTTGATTAGCCTTGGTAGGGACGAGCACCTGCGGCCCTGCGTCCTGGAGTGAAAAGAATGGCTTCAAACGAAAGCGGGCCCCTCAAGGGCCTGCGCATCCTCGAAATCGCCGGCCTTGGCCCGACCCCGGTCACCGGCATGATGCTGGCCGACCTCGGCGCCGATGTCGTCCTGGTCGACCGCCTGCAGCCCGGGCCGGAAGACCTCGATGTCGGCAGGCATGCGATCCAGAATCGCGGCAAGCGCTCAGTTGCCGTCGACCTCAAGACCGCCGAGGGGATCGAGACCGTGCTCCGCCTTGCAGGGCAGTGCGACGCGATGATCGAAGGGATGCGCCCCGGCGTGATGGAGCGGCTCGGGCTCGGCCCGGACGTCTGCCTGGCGCGCAATCCGAGGCTGGTGTACGGCCGCATGACGGGCTGGGGGCAGCATGGCCCGCTGGCACAGTCCGCGGGCCATGACCTGAACTATGTCGCGCTGTCGGGCGCCTTGTGGTGGTCCGGGCAGCCCGGCGAAGCGCCCATGTCGCCGCCCAGCCTGGTGGGCGACATCGGCGGCGGCACCATGTACCTGATGGTCGGGCTGCTCGCCGGCATCATGAGTGCGCGCGAAACCGGCAACGGCCAGGTGATCGACGCGGCCATCGTGGACGGCAGCGCCCACATGATGAACCTGATCCTGGGCCTGAAATCGGCCGGCGTGTTCGCCAATCAACGGGGCAGCAGCCTGCTCGACGGGCCGCACTGGTATCGCACCTATCGCTGCGCCGACGGCAATTTCGTCACGATCGCCGCGGCCGAGCCGCGCTTTCACAAGCTGTTGCTGGAGAGGCTGGGCCTGACCAACGACCCGGCATTCGCCACGCAGCACGACCAGAAGCTGTGGTCGCGGCAGCATGAGCGGCTTGCTGCGCTGATTGCCACCAGGACGCGCGACCAATGGTGCGCGCTGCTGGAAGGCACCGACGCCTGCTTCGCCCCGGTGCTCAATCCCGACGAGGCGGCGGCGCATCCGCACATGGTCGCCCGTGGCGTGTACACCGAAATCGACGGCGTGCTGCAGGCCAACCCGGCGCCGCGCTTCTCCGGCACGCCGGCCGCGCGGCCCGGGAAGGTGCCGCAGCGGGGCGAGCATACGGCATCCGTGCTCAGGGACTGGTGCAACGCCGCCTGAGCGCTGACGCCGACGCAACAAGCGGGACATGCCCGCGATAGGAGAAAAACATGCATGACAACAAAGTCCTGTTCGAGAAGGACGGCAAGACGGCGGTCATCACCCTGAATCGTCCGCAGAGGCGGAATGCGCTCGACGAGGAATCCAAGCAACTTCTGGCTGCCGCCATCCGGCGGGCGCGCGAGGACCGTGAAGTCAGCTCGGTGGTGCTGACCGGCGCTGGCGGACACTTCTGTTCCGGCGCGGACCTCAACGGCCGCGGGGAAGAGGGCGAGATGCCCTTCCTCGTGCGCGACGCGCTGCTGGGCGCCCACCGCTGGCATTCCGAATTGATGGACCTGGAGAAACCGGTGATTTCCGCCATCGACGGCTTTGCCGTCGGTGCGGGCCTGTCGCTTGCACTGGGGGCGGATTTCACCATCGTCAGCGACAAGGCGCGGCTGGTTTCTAACTTCCCGCGCATCGGCTTTGCGCCGGACCTCGGCCTGATGTACATCCTGCCCCGGCTGGTCGGGCTGGTGCGCGCCAAGGAGATCGTGTTCTCCGCGCGCGAGATCCTGGCCGACGAGGCGCTGGAGATCGGCCTGGTGCAGGCCGTGGTGTCGGCCGATCGCCTGCGGGAAACCGCCGTCGGGTATGCACGGCGCTTTGACAATGCGCCGACGCACGTGCTCGGGATGGCCAAGGGGATCATGAACCGCACGTTCGAGACGGACCGGCATGCCATGACGCAGCTCGAAACCGCCGTACAGGGCCTGTGTGCCGCCAGCAGCTACAACGCCGAGGCCGTGCGCCGCTTCTTCGCCAAGGAAGCGCCGCTTTATCCGGGCGCGGACCGGATGTTCTGACCATGGCCCGGCGTCCGTCCACAAGGGGAGGTGAAGGGCGGATGCGAGCGGCGTAACGTTAAACCGCTGCCCAGGAGGAACCGCCTGGACATTGCAGTATCGAGCAACCGGCATGCGTGGCCCGGCAAACCACCGCGCGTGCCTTTCATCATCCAGTACTTCGAGGTAATACCATGACGATTCGCTTTGACGGCCGTGTGGCCATTGTGACGGGTGCCGGCAACGGCCTGGGCCGCGTGCATGCGCTGGAGCTGGCGCGCCTCGGCGCCAAGGTCGTGATCAACGACTTCGGCGGCAGCCGCGACGGCAAGGGCGGTTCTTCCGACGCCGCGCTGGCCGTGGTCGAAGAGATCCGCGAGGCCGGCGGCCAGGCTATCGCCAACGGTGCCAACGTTGCCGACTTCGAGCAGGCCACCGCCATGGTCGAACAGGCCAAGGCCGAGTTCGGCCGCATCGACATCCTGATCAACAACGCCGGCATCCTGCGCGACAAGACTTTCTCCAAGATGGAGATGGCCGATTTCCGCGCCGTGGTCGACGTGCACCTGATGGGCTCGGTGTATTGCACCAAGGCCGTGTGGGAAACCATGCGCGAGCAGAACTACGGCCGCGTGCTGATGACCACGTCGGCGGCCGGCCTGTTCGGCAACTTCGGCCAAACCAACTATGGTGCAGCCAAGATGGCCGTGGTCGGCCTGATGAACATGCTGGTGACTGAAGGCAAGAAAAACGACATCCGCATCAACACGCTGGCACCGATGGCGGCCACGCGCATGACCGAAGACGTGCTGCCGGAAGATATTCTCAAGGCGACCGGTCCGGAGCAGGTGACGCCGGGTGCGCTCTTCCTGGTCAGCGAAGACGCGCCGAACAAGGTTATCCTTGGCGCCAGCGGTAGCGTGTTCTCGACCATCCGGCTGCAGGAAACCGCGCCGGTGTACATCCCGCGCGAGGAACTGTCGGTGGATGCCGTGGCGGCGCACTTTGCACAGATCAACGACTGGAGCGCGTCGGCCCATCGCGACGACGCCAACCAGCAGGTGCATGCGTTCGTCACCACGATGATGCAGCATGCCAAGGCTGCCTGATCTGGCGGAGCCGGACTTGTTGTCCTGAGCATGGGAATCCCGGTCGGCGGTCGGGGTTCCCTTTGTGCATTCATGTGCATTGGAATGCGATCCGCATCGAAGCGTTGCGCTTACGGTGCGGACTGAGAAGAAAGGAGACTGAGGATGAAGACGAACTTTGCGCGCCTGTTCGCCAACCTGGTCCTGCGCTTCGGCGACAGGGAGGCGCTGGTCAATATCGAACGCAACCGCCGCTACAACTACCGCGAGTTCCATTCGGTCACCAACCGCATCGTCAACATGATGCGCGACCGCCTGCAGCTGCGCCGCGGCGACATCTATCTCTGCGTGCTCGAGAACGACAATATGTCGCTGCTGCATTTCTGGACGGCGCTCAAGGGCGACGCCGCGGCGGCCTATACCAACTTCCGCGATTCGTTCGACGAGCACAGCCGCCAGGCCGGGTACATCCGCCCCAAGGTCGTGTTTATCGAAACCGCACTGCTTGATCGCTACTACGGCATGCTGCGCGACCTGGGTGCCACGGTGGTCTGCATGGATCCGCCGGCCGAAGCGCGCGAGGGTTTGCATTATTTCTGGGACCTGATGGAAGGCGTTCCCGACCACGATCCCGGCGTCGAGAATGACGCGAACAAGGACATCCTTGTCTACCGCTTCACCGGCGGCACCACGGGCGCAGGGAAATGCGCCCAGTACACCATGGACAACTGGCTGGCCTGCCGCGACACGATGTTCATGGAGGCCGAACAGGTCCAACTGCCCGATACCCGCATGCTGCACATGGCGCCAATCAGCCACGGTTCCGGTTTCGGGGTCCTGGCAACGCTGTTCCGCGGCGCCTGCACCGTGACGCAGAACCTGCCGGACCTGGCACTGATGTGCAGGAACATCAAGGCCGAGAAGATCACGATGACGCTGTTGCTGCCGACGCTGGTCTACCGGTTGCTCGACCTGCCAGAGGCGACGGACTATGACCTGTCCTCGCTGCAGACCATCGCCTATGGCGGGGCCCCCATGAGCCCGGCAAAGCTGCGGCGCGCGCAGGAACGCTTCGGCAATATTTTCGTGCAGTACTACGGGGCGACCGAAAGTCTCCAGTCCGTCGCCATCCTCGGCAAGAGCGATCACCTGACCGCGACGGACACCCAGCTCGGCTCCGCCGGCCGGCTCCAGCCACACGTCGAGGTCAGGATCATCGACAACGACGGCAACGACGCGGCACCGGGCGCGGTCGGTGAGATCTGGGCGCGCAGCCGCGGCGTGATTTCCGGCTACTATCAGAACCCCGAGGCCACTGCCGCCGAGTTCGAGGACGGGTTCTGGAAGTCGGGGGACCTCGGCTATATCGACGAGGAAGGCTACGTCCACCTGGTAGACCGCAAGAAAGATATGATCATCACGGGCGGCTTCAACGTCTATGCCATCGAAGTGGAAGCGGCACTCAATGCGCACCCGGCGGTGTCGATGTCGGCCGCCGTGGGGGTGCCGAACGAGGAGTGGGGCGAGGCCGTGCACGCAGAAGTGCAACTGCGCAGCGGCGCGCAAGTCAGCGAGCAGGAGCTGATTGCGTTCGTCAAGGAACGGCTGGGCCGGTTCAAGGGGCCCAAGTCGATCACGTTCGTTGAAGCACTCCCGGTCAGCGTGGTGGGCAAGGTGCTGCGGCGGCAGGTGCGCGACAAGTATTGGCAGGGCAAGGGTCGGAGCGTGGCGTAATTGCTGACAAAGTCGAAACTGCAGGGGGTGGTCTCCCCCTATCCCGCGAAGTGGGATAGGGGAGCAAAGAGGCTGGCATTTCAGCGTGGTCAGCAAGCAATCGCGGCGCGCTCGGGTGCCGCGATTGCTTTCATGCGGGTGGATGGCCTCCGGCTACCCGATACCACTTCGCGCAACGACGTCATGTCGATCACAAAACTCTTCGAGCAAGCTTCGCAACTGCTCTGGGTTGACACCCTCTATTCGGATCCCCAAGGGTTGCTCTTCGCTAGGCATGAAAAGCCTCCTCCGCAGCGACATCATTTGACACGAAGCTGGCATCCGTGGAGCGCAGCTTCCAACTGCGCCAAGACGTGGATCGGATGCCGATTGAAATCAGAGGATCGCTTCATATAGGGGGCGAGCCGGGATAAAGCCGAAAATGACACATATGTCCGGAAGTAATAAAGAACGCGACCTTTATGTCTGGACGGCATATTGGCGGTGCGGCACTTCGGGGTCGGCTGGGTCGGGTTCCTGCCGGCCATTCCGACAGCACCGTGGGGCATCCTGGTGAGCATGCCGAGGGCTGTCGATTAACACGCCGCAGCAGCGCCTCCCTGCTCTGGCGCAATGGCATCTCGACCACGGCTTCCCCGATCCGACCAAGGCGCCGATGGCGCCCAAGGGGTTCGACGGCCTCTGGTCGAGCGAAGACGCACTAAACGGCTGCGGCTCGCCCAGCTAGATCACATCGTGTACCGGCTCGATGCCGCCACCGAGACGGCGCGCGCGGAGCGTGTCCGTCGCCATCGCGCCCGCAGAAGGCATCACCTGTTATTTCCCGCAGACGAAGGGCGACCGCCACTACCGGACAGCGGGGTGCCGCTGCAGCGGCTGGCCCCGTTTGCGCGACGTCGGATCGAATCGCCGCGCCGGCTGTAGCTCGGAGCTGGGATGGTCCAGCCGGAATTGCTCTCGCACTGCCGTAATCTTCCAGTGGGGCATGTCTCGCTCGGACTTGTACGCAGTGAAACAACTGGTGACAGGCAACGTTGTGCTGGCGTGCGACGTCGAGCAGCCGAGCCGTATTCTGCAGACCCCGCGTGACCAGCGGCGCACCACCTAGTGGGTATTGCTCGTCGGTGAACGCCATCTGGTAGTCGATCACCACGATGCCGACTTTGCCGTGCATCCCAATTTCCACACCGCCGTATGAGCGATTTTGTAGTCATCCATATTTGTACCTCCTGGGTTAAAAAGAACATCGATTCGATGCCAGGCAGTCTAGGACGCCTATATACTTACAACAATACGTGTCGATTACCTAAGGAGAACCCCTAGCGTTGGCGCTGCGATGTGCGCCATAGTGTGATGAGGAAGCAATGAACATGACTAAGCCCGCACTTCAAGTCGCTGTCGACTACGGTCGCGCATTTGCCCATATGCCCGCCGCCATGATGATCACGCGCCAGCGCATCATCACCGACTGCAATCTCGCCTTCGTGTTGATGTTTCGCGCCAAACGGGAGCAGCTCGTGGGACAGAGCGTGCGGGTGTTGTATCCGAACCAGGTGGATTTCGAACGCTTTGGAAAGCGGGTAATTCCGATCCTCGCGCAACATGGGCGTTTCACGGACTCGCGGCTAATGAAACGCCTGGACGACGAGTTGTTCTGGGTCAACGTCGCGGGCGCGAGCGAGTATCGCGACGATCCCTACGCCGAAGCCCTATGGATGTTTGCGGAGATGGCCGATGACGATGGCGTCCCGGTTGGGGCGAAAGCGAAAGGCGTGTGGCAGATTGATTCGCAGGCACGCAGTGCGATGACTCGTCGCGAACGCGACGTGGCGACCCTCTTGATCGACAGCAAGACCGCGAAGGAGATCGGAAAATCCCTGGGCATCAGCCCTCGGACCGTGGAGATTTATAGGAGTCGACTGCTGCGCAAATTCAACGTGCCGAGCACGCCAGAACTGATCGAGAAACTGCTGTCCTGATGGCAGAGAGATGACCGTGGCCACCCGGGGCTCGGGATAATCGCAGGTGCATTGGCTCTGAGTTGGACTAGCGGCACCATGATGGCGGGAACAAATTACGTGGAACCGGCGCGACGCGAGTCAGACAGCGGAAATTACGACTACTGTCTCTAGACAACCCGTTTCTGCCGTTTGGTACCCCCAATCCGAACGACAATAATGCTCGACTGAGCGGTCATTACTATGTGCCCGTGGGGTTTCCCGGCCGTGGTCGAGACCCATCAAACATTGGTTTCGGAAGGTCACCAATCGCATCTTCGCAATACACCTTGCCGCCCCGCGGAGGACCATTCTGGTCGGTTTGACGAAACCAAAGTAGCCCGTGGGCCACCGTACTGTCGATATCGTGGCGGCCTGGAAGGGTTCGTTTAGAATCCGGGGCATTTACAGAAAAGTGTGCAGTTCCTACCTCACCATGAGCAAGAGGCTTACCAGCATCGACATTGCCAACTTGGCAGGGGTTTCGCAAACCACCGTCTCCCGTGTGCTTCAGGATTTGCCATCGGTGAAGCCGGAGACCAAGGCGCGGGTCTTGAAGGTCATACAAGACCACGAGTATTCGCCCAGTGCGGCAGCTCGACAGATGAAGACGCGTCGCAGCGGCACGGTTGCGGTCGTCATCGCGAGCCTGTCTAACCCGTTGTACCCAATGCTGCTCCAACTGTTAGTTGAGCGGCTCGCTAGTCGGGGCTTCCGCACAACGGTCTGGGAGCTTGAAGGAAAGATGGACGAGGCAACGGTGCGTGCGCTTGCCGAAAGCGCAACCGATGGCGTCATCTTTGCCGCCGCGCTGGATGAATCCAGGGAGATGCTGACCCGAGTCGCGGCCGAGAAGCCGATCATCCTGATCAATCGCTCTGTCGGAACCGACTTGTTCGACACGATCGTGAGCGACAACTATGCCGGCGGCCGGCGGGTTGCAGACTATTTCGTGTCCGCGGGCAGAAAGTGCATTGGATTGATCTCAGCCGCGTCCAGCAAGAGTTCCAAGGCAAGCACGATTCGCGAACGCGAGCGAGGCTTTATGGAAGGCCTTGGCGAGTTGAGCCAGGGGAACGCATTTGTGCGGGCTGATGCCGCCGACTTTAGCTACGAGTATGGCTTTCGGGCGATGCAGACACTGCTCGCAGAACGCCCTGATGTCGATGCAGTGTTCTGCACAAATGACATTGTTGCGATCGGTGTCCTGGATGCAGCCCGTCGCAGTGGCAAGCAAGTCCCGAGCGACATTTGGATTGTCGGCTATGACGATATTCCCATGGCGCGATGGGAGTGCATCAGCTTGAGCACTGTCCAGCAGCCCTTGCCAAGCATGGTTGAGCAGGTAGTAGACCGCCTCCAGCGTCGTATGACTTCGCCGGAATTGGCCCCGGACACGTTTGTGCTTCCTAATGACCTCGTATTGCGACGCACAACATCTTGAGCTTGGCAGTTTTTCGATTCTCCTTATAATGACTACGTAACCAAAATGGTGGAAGCGTGATTCGGGTCGTAGGGGCCCGGCTCCACGCATTTTTTCGGAGACAAAATGACTACGTATTCATTTGGTGTGGTGTCCGAGCCAGCTCGGTCTACATCCGTGTTTCGCACCGCAGACGTCTGCATCGTTGGAGGCGGAGCTGCGGGGGTGGCCGCCGCGATTTCGGCGGCGCGGACGGGTGCCAAGGTACTGCTTCTGGAGCGCGAGGGCTTCCTAGGCGGCACCCTGACGTCGGTGAGCCTGGGCAGTATCTGTGGCCTCTACGCGGTCACCGACACAGACGTGCAGCAGATTGTGGGTGGCTTCTGCAACGAGGTCATCGAGCGACTGCGGTCACTTGACGGTCTCGGTGAGCCGACCCGCTGGCTGCAGACGGCATCGTTGCCTTACGACTTGTTCGCCATGAAGGTCGCTCTCGATCAGCTCGTCCAGGAAGCGAAGGTCGAGGTGTTGTTTCATGCGATGGTGGTTGGTGTCGCCATGAAGGGGCGCGAACTGGACGCCGTTCTGATCGAGACCAAGGAAGGGCGTCTCGCCCTCCGCGCAAAGTCGTTCGTAGACTGCTCTGGCGATGCCGACCTGGTGAACTTCGCAGGCGCGCCTTGCGAAATTTCCGAAGGCGATCTTCAGTTCCCTACCACCATGGTGCGGTTCGGCGGTGTAGACACCGACTCGCTGGCCCGCTTGAGCCGTCCGGCTCTTCGCGAAAGGCTTGAGCAGGCCGTCACCGACGGTTACGAACTTCCGCGCACCGCGGGCGGTGTTTTTGCCGAACGCCCCGGGCTTGCGCATCTGAACATCACGAAAGTGGCGGTGGACGGAAAATCGCCGAATCCGTTCGACCTCAGTGTCATGTCACGGGCAGAGATTGCAGGACGGGAACAAGTTTGCACGTACCTGAAGGCATTCCGAAAGTATGTGCCGGGATTCGAGTCTGCTTTCGTCATGGATACGGGCGCTGTGATCGGCATCCGAGAAAGTCGGCGCACCGTAGGCGGCTACGTCCTTACGGACAAGGATGTTCTCGATGGAGCGCGCTTCAACGATGCCATCGCGTGCTGTGCCTGGCCAATGGAGGACCACGCTGCGGGTAGGGCCACCAAATGGATTTGGTTGCCGCCCGGCACGTACTTCCAGATTCCCCTGCGTTCGCTTCTGCTGGAAGGTTTCGACAACCTGATGGTGGCTGGCCGGTGTGCATCGGCCACTCATGGCGCGCAGGCCTCGATCAGAGTGACCGCGCAATGCTTCGCCATGGGCGAAGCGGCTGGGCATACCGCTGCAACGGCCGTGGCACGCGGTATCAGCGTTCACCATGTGCCGGCCTCCGATATCCAGCAGGTGCTGGAAAACAATGGTGCCTTCCTTGGAGCCTTGCAATGAATTCCCCGAAATACCGTAGCAATTTCGCCCCGGGTACGACCCGTTGGGCACTGCGCAAGGCCCAATGGCAAGCCCTGGGACTGAGCGACGCCGATCTGGACAAGCCGAAGATTGCGGTGGTCAACACCTCATCGGAGCTGTCGAGCTGCTTCAGTCACCTCGATGGCGTATCCGCCCACGTGAAGGCGGCAATCCGCGCAGCAGGGGGCGTACCTTTCGAGGTTCGAACTGCGGCACCAAGCGACTTCATCACTAGCGCGGGCAAGCAGGGCCGCTATATCCTCCCGTCGCGCGACCTGATCGTGAACGACATCGAAGTGCAGGTTGAGGGCGCACAACTCGACGGTATGGTTTGCCTGGCTTCATGCGATAAAACAACGCCCGGACAAATGATGGCCGCTGCACGGCTAAACATTCCGACACTCGTGGTGATCTGCGGCTATCAGGCCAGCGGCCAGTACAAGGGCGAGCATGTGGACATCGAAGATGTCTTCGAGAAAGTCGGCATGCACGTGACTGGGCAACTCTCTTTTGAAGACCTGGACGGCATGTGTAAGCGTGCCGTGCGCAGCCCCGGTGTGTGCGCGGGTCTTGGGACTGCGAATTCCATGCACATCGTTTGCGAGGCATTGGGCCTGACGCTGCCAGGCGCCAGTCCCGTACTGGCCAACTCGCCTGCGATGGTCGACCAGGCCCGAGCAGCCGGCGCACGCATTGTCGAGATGGTCAATGAAGGTCTGACGCCACGGAGCCTTCTGACGCCGGCGGCCTTCCGAAACGCTGTGCGCGTCGCGTTGGCGCTGTCGACGTCGATCAACGTACTTCGGCATTTGCAGGGTGTTGCGGAAGAGGCTGGAACGGATGTGGATCTCTACGATCTGTTTGACCGGCTCGGACGAGAAGTGCCGCTGCTAGCGACCGTCAAGCCCAACGGGCCCCACCGCACGGAAGAGCTTGAGGCGGCAGGTGGCACCCTTGCGACGATTAAACGTCTAACGTCCATGATCGAGCAGGAGTGTTTGACCGTCTCGGGTAAGACTTGGAGGGCAATTCTCGACGAGTACGAAGCGCCATCGCCATCTATCCTGCGCACGTTGGAGAACCCAATCTCCACGAAGCCATCGCTGGTCATCCTGAAAGGATCGCTTGCACCCGAAGGTAGCATTCTCAAGCTCGGCAATGCCGGTGAGAAGGCGGAAAGCTTCCGTGGCAAAGCGATGGTGTTTCACTCTCAGGAAGAAGCTATCGCAGCGTTGGCGGATGGACGTATCACGGAGGGGACCGTAGCGTGCCTGCGTGGTATGGGGCCGATTGGCGGCCCGGGCGTGGCGTTGGCGTCGTCATTTGTTGCAGCCGTCGAAGGTGCGGGCTTCAACGGCAAGGTTGCCGTCGTGACGGATGGCCAGCTATCTGGATTGAACCGCGGTGTCGCCGTCGGTCAGGTTTGCCCCGAAGCCGCCGCGGGCGGCCCCTTGGCTCTCGTCAAGGATGGCGACGCGATCGAAATCGACATTCCCGGTCGGCAGATTAATCTGCTTGTCGACCAGAACGAGATGGCTTCGCGTCGGGTCGACGCAGCACCGATCCAGGGCGCTACGGAGCAAGGCTGGCTGAACATCTATAGCAAGACGGTGAAGCCGCTGGCGAGAGGAGCGGTACTGATTCCCATCCATCCTCGATAAACTAGAACTGAAGGAGACACTCATGAAAGCACTAATCAAAACTGCGTGGCGTGCGGTCATCGCTGCTTCAGCCCTGGCGTCAGGCATCGCCATGGCAGCCTACCCGGATAAGCCTGTGCGCATTGTCGTGCCATACCCGCCGGGGGGCGCTTCCGATACAACGGCACGTCTACTGAGCGAAAAGCTGAAGGAAGTCACCGGTGGGACATTCGTAGTCGAGAACCGGCCCGGCGCAAACGGGAATATTGCGGCTGAGATGGTGGCCAAGTCGCCGGCAGATGGCTATACGCTTCTGATGGCGAACGTCGGCCCGAATGCCATCAGCCAGTCGATCTACCCGCACCTCGGCTACGACGTCAACAAGAGCTTCGCCCCCATTGGGCAAACCACCACGGTGCCGATCGTCCTGGTGGCCGGGCCCAAGGTCAAAGCGACAGACATTAAGGGACTGGTAGCAGAAGTCAAGGTCAACCCAGGAAAGTACACATTTGCCTCGGCCGGCAATGGCTCCTCCAACCACCTGGTTGGCGAGATGTTCAAGTCTGGGCTGAAGCTGGATATGATGCACGTGCCCTATAAGGGTGATGGCCCAGCAATGACCGATGTGATGGCTGGGCAAGTATCGATGATGTTCACTACGGCAGTTGCTGCACGTCCGTACGTGACGGGCGGCAAGCTCAAGCTCGTGGCCGTGGCGAGCAAGAAGCGAGTGCCGGCATTTCCCAATGCACCAACAATCGATGAATCGGTGATCAAGGGATTCGATGCCTCTTCTTGGGGCGGTCTTGTCGCACCTGCCGGAACATCGCCAGAAATCATCAAACAACTGAGCGCAGCACTGATGAAGGTACTTGCTATGCCAGAGGTAAAGGGCAAGTTGGCGACGCTCGGTGCAGAAGTGGTGGCAACAAAGCCTGAGGAGTTTGCAGGATATATCAAGAGCGAAGCCGACAAGTGGGGCGCTGTCGCGAAGTCGGCAAACGTTGTCGCTGAATAAGCCAGCTCGGATGTGATCGGCCCTTGAGACATCCTCTGGTCTCAAGGGCCGATCGCGTTTGTCCCGTCGCACTGTACGGGACTTCGGCAAGCAGTGCGGAAAGAGGAAGCGGCAAGCAAAAGGCCCTGCAAAAATTACCTGCAGGGCTTTTTTTGGTTCGCGACTGATTCCTGGCCGGTCAAGGGATCTTTGACGCAGCTTCGGGCAAGCTTGCGCAGATTGATTTGGTCCGACAGCTTGCACGGCGCCACAACGGTTCGCTGCCAATGTCCGCTGACAGATCGGGGATAAACAAAAAGCCCGCCGGACGTACGGCGGGATATTGAAGAATGCTCCCGGATCAGAGCGTGTCCGCTACCGTGCGGACACTTTCTCGACGCAGCAGTTACTCCAATCGGACGTTCGCATCGCGGACCACGCTTCCCCATTTCTGGATCTCGGCTTCCACGAGTGTGGCGAATTTGGTCGGGGAGCTACCCACAACCTCCACGCCTTGTTCTCGGAATCGCTTCACGATTTCAGGATCCGCCAACGCCTTCGCGATTTCCTGGTTGAGTTTCTGAACGACCTCCTTTGGCGTGCCAGCGGGTGCCTGAATGCCGAACCAGACGTTGACCTCGTAGCCGGGCACCCCTGATTCAGCGATGGTCGGCACATTTGGCAACAGCGTGGATCGCTGCTGACCAGTGACGGCAACAGGCTTGAACTTGCCGGCCCGGATCTGGTTCATCACATTGGGCAAGTTGTCAAACAGCACGTCGATTTCACCGCCGAGTAGAGCAACAACTGCCGGTCCACTGCCCTTATACGGGACGTGCGTCAGCTTTGTACCAGTCATCTTCTCGAAGAGTTCCATCGACAGATGATTGGAGGAGCCGGATCCAGTGGACCCGTAGTTCAGCTTGCCGGGATTCTTCTTGGCAAAATCGACGATGTCCTTGATGGTCGAAAATCCAAGGTCGTTGCGCGCCACCAGCACGTTTTGGGTGCTAGCCGCCCAGATGACCGGCGAAAAATCCTTCGTCGCATTGTAGGGAAGCTTCGTGCCGTACAACGCGGGAAGTGCGGCGAACGGCAGGGGCGTAATCAGCAACGTGTAGCCATCGGGCGCGGCTTTCGCAACCATCGAATTGCCGATCAATGTGTTGCCACCTGGTCGATTGTCAACGACCACCGGCTGCTTCCAGAGCTTGGTCAGCTTCTCGCCCACGGTGCGCGCCAGAGTGTCGTTGAAGCCGCCGGGGGTATATGGCACGACGATGCGAATGGGCTTGTCCGGGTATGCATCGCTCGCAGCGCCAATGGCGCTACCGAAGGCGGTCGTGCCGGCGGCGCCCGCCAGAGATGACAGAATCCATTTGCACGCGGTTCTTCTGCTAGGCATGTTTGTCTCCTTCACCATCTTTTGCATGTGGTGGATCGGTGTCTGCAGAGCGTAGTTGCTCAGAACTTGACGACGTAACCGGGGCCGTCGATCAACGGGTACTGCTTGAAGATTTCCTCGTCGACTTCGACACCCAGGCCCGGTGCTTCCGGCGGGACCACGCAACCATCACGGCCGATTTCGAAAGTCTTGCCGAACATGTCCCGGAATGGATTGAAATGCGAAACGCAGGCTTCGAAGTAGCCGGCGTTCTCGGTTGCAGCGAGGAAATGCAGCGTCGCGGCATGATTGAGGCCCGTAGCGGAGCTGTGGGCGTGGATGGGGATGCGGAAGGCCGAGGCCATAGCGGCGATGCGCATGCCTTCTGTAATGCCGCCCGTCTTGGACAGGTCGGGTTGCCAGACCTGGACTGCCCCGGCTTCCAGCAGTTGCGCAAACTCGAATCGCATGAAGTGATTCTCGCCAGCCGCGATCGGGACGACGGGGGAAATCCGGGCAGCCTCGCGATACGAAGCGAAATCGTTGCAGGCGAATGGCTCTTCGAGCCAGCCCGCTTGAATTTCCGCCAGCACAGGCATAACACGGCGCACGTCAGCGATCGTGTAGGCCGTATTCGCATCGGTCAGGATGTCGATGTCATCGCCGACCACGCGGCGCACATGGCGTACCCGCTCGATATCCGCCTTGACCGAGTCGCCGATTCGCAATTTGACGGCCTTGTAGCCCTGTTCGATATAGGACTGGGCCTCTTCGGCCAGCGACGCCGCAGGCTGGTATCCCAGCGCGATGCCGCCGGCATAGGCCGGAATGCGTCGACGCGAGCCGCCCAGCAGCTTGTAGAGCGGCATGTTCGCCGCCTTGCCGCGGATATCCCAGAGTGCCATGTCGATGCCCGAATGCGCCAGCGCGGCGCCGGCGCCAAGACCGTGGCTGGAGAACTGCATGCGGTGCACGCGCTGCCAGGTGCCGACCACGTCCGTGGCGTCCATGCCAACCAGCAGCGGCGACAGGGTGTTGTGAATAAGGCTGGTGATGGCGCCAGGACTGCGCCCGGGATGCGACTCGCCATAGCCCACGATGCCCTCGGACGTTTCAACGCGGATGATGATCGCGTCACGCTTGAGCGTACTACCCACGCCCATGGTGACCGTTTTTCCTTCGGGCAGACGATAGGACAGGGGGATTGCGGTAATGCGGGTGATCTTCATTTGATTGTCTCCTGGTTGACGGTGTTGAATTCGGGGTTGACGATGTTGCGTGGTCGTTCGCCTCGCAGCAGGGCGAGCATTGTGTCGGCGGCGGCCAGGCCCATGGCCATGGAGGCGTCTTGGGTCAGGCCAGCGATATGCGGTGTCAAAAGGACGTTCTGCAGAGTTCGAAGCCGGCTGTCGTCCGGGAGCGGATGTTGTTCAAATACATCGAGTACGGCCCCGCCTATGGTGCCGCTGCTCAAAGCGTCGATCAGATCCGCCTGCTGGATGATTGGCCCCCGTGCCACATTGACGAGCACGGTAGTCGGACGCGCATGCGCCAAAAGCGTCTTGTTCACCATGCCTCTTGTTGCTGCGGTAAGAGGGCACGCGAGTACGATGTAATCGCTGTGGGCGAACAAATCGGAGAGTTCTGCCGGGGCGACGTGCGGCGGGAGCTTGGATGGTGTCGACGTATGCGCAAGCAGCTTCATGCCGAAGCCCGCGCCTGCGATCTCCGCGACCCGGCGCCCGATGGCACCGAAGCCAATGATTCCCAGTGTGGAGCCGCGAAGTTCCCTGGATTGCTCTCCCGCGATCATGCGGCGGTTCCAGTCGCCGTCACGCACGGCATCGTCGAAGGCTGCCAGCCTTCTAGTCATTGCGAGCATGGCAGATACCGCAAATTCGGCAACGGCGTTCGAGTTCGTGTCCGGCGTATTGGCCACTGGGATGCCGTGAGCCGTTGCGCGGTCTACCGGAATGAAGTCCACGCCAACACCATGACGAACGACGGCGCGAAGACGATGCTCGCGCTCGAACAGATCGCCAGGGAGCTGTCGCCGTACGATCAGACCGTCAACCTGCGCAATGCGATCTCGAAGGGCTTGATCACTAGCCGCGCCAATCAGTCCTGGAGGCAGTAACTCGACGTCAGCGTCAGCCGCCAGTCGAGCATGCGCCTCCGGGACGATGGCATCAGTCAGCAGCACAAGCGGGCGACTCTCTACCCTGGAGGCTTGTGTCATGCGAGCACCGCCCTGGCGATTTCAGCGCCCATTTCCTGTGTACTGGCCCTTCCACCCAGGTCTGGCGTATGTACGCGATCGGGATGCGTAAGGACAGTTTCGATGGCCTTCATGATCGCGGCCGCTGCCTCAGGCTGTCCGAGGTGTTCCAGCATCATGGCCCCAGACCAGATCTGACCGATGGGATTCGCAATGCCTTGTCCCGCGATGTCTGGGGCGGAGCCATGCACCGGTTCAAACATCGACGGATATTTCCGCTCCGGGTTGATGTTTGCGCTCGGCGCCACTGCAATCGTTCCCGTAATACCTGGGCCGAGATCGGAAAGGATGTCGCCGAACAGATTCGATCCAACCACGACGTCGAAGCGCTCCGGGGACATCGCGAACCGCGCTGCCAGGATATCGATGTGGTATTGGTCGGTGCGGATGTCGGGATAGTCGGCACCCACTGCGGCAAACCGCTCGTCCCAGAAGGGCATGGAATGGAAGATGCCATTGGACTTGGTGGCCGATGTCACGTGGTTCCGTCCGAGCTTCTTAGCGAGATCAAACGCATAGCGCATGATTCGATCGGTTCCGCGACGAGTGAAGATGGCCTCCTGCGTGACGAACTCATGTTCCGTGCCGGCGAACATGCGTCCGCCAACTTGCGAGTATTCGCCTTCGGTGTTCTCGCGCACGATCCAGAAGTCGATGTCGCCGGGCTCCTTGTTGGCGAGCGGGCAGGGAACACCGGGCAGAAGCCTGACCGGTCGCAGGTTCACGTACTGGTCGAATTCGCGGCGGATCGGGATGAGGAGGTTCCACAGTGATACGTGGTCCGGCACGCCGGGGAAGCCGACTGCGCCGAGAAAGATGGCGTCAGAGTCGCGTAGTCGCTCGATTCCATCGGACGGCATCATGCTTCCATGGGCGTGGTAGCGGGCGCAGCTCCAGTCATAGGTCGTGAAGGCGAGCGTGAAACCGAACTTAGCGCTGGCGGCTTCCAAGACCCGGATGCCTTCAGGGACCACTTCGTTGCCAATGCCATCGCCTGGAATGACGGCAATCTTGTATTGCTGGTTTTTGATCATGGTGGCGGTTTCCGGGGATGGTCAGCGAACGGATGCCGGCTCGGCCAGCAGCGCGACAAGCTCCGGCACGGTGCCATCGGAGCGTTGGTCATAGGCGCCGGCGTAGGTTTCGCGGATCGCTGAGGCAGTTGCATGACTGGCGCCCACTTCGCTCGCCATCGTGTCGTAGTAGGTCATGTCCTTCAGCGCGTTGGAGATGGTGAAGCGGAACCCGGAGCTGTCGCCCCGCTCAATGAAGGGACGCAGGCGTTCCAAGATGACACCGGCACCGCCGCCCTTGGCCAGCACATCCACAAGGACCTCGGGACTGACATCAGCGCGTGCTGCACAGGCGGCAGCCTCTGCCAGGACTGCGGAGAAACCCAGAGACACGAAGTTGTGCAACAACTTGAGCCGGTGTCCGGAGCCGACAGGCCCGGCGAAAGTGATGTTTTCGGCGAAGCTCTGCAGCAGTGGCAGGCATTCTTGGTAGAGCGACTCGTCGCCGCCGACGATCAGGTTCAGTCGCCCCTCGGCGGCTTCTTTGGGCGTACGCGTCATTGGCGCGTCGATGAACCTGCCACCGGCCTTTTGCACGGCGGCGGCGATGCGCTCGGTCGAAGAGGGGATCGCCGTCGAGCAATCGATGACCACGGTACCGGGCCGCAGGGCGCTGAGGAGGCCTTGGGCGCTGAAAAGCACATCCTCGACCTCGGGGGATCCGGTAACGCAGAGAATGACGATGTCGACTTGGCCGGCGAGTTCCGAGATAGCCGGTACGGTTTTCGCCCCCGCATTCAGCAGTGCGTCGAGTGGCTGATTACCTGGATGTTCGAGGACCACCAAGGGATAACCATGCTTTGCCACATTCGTCGCGATGCCATGGCCCATCATGCCAATGCCAATCATGCCCACTGATTTCTTCATGATTCTGTCTCCTGTTGTTGTCTCATGGCTCAGCGCAATGCCAGGCCGCCAGCGCAGATGTACTTGACCTCGATGTAGTCCTCGATGCCGTATTTGGATCCCTCCCGGCCGACACCCGACTCCTTCACACCGCCGAACGGTGCGACCTCGGTGGAGATCAGGCCCTCGTTCAGGCCCACGATGCCGCATTCGAGCGCCTCTGCCACGCGCCAGGAGCGGGCGTAGTTGGTGGTATAGAAATAGGCAGCCAGGCCGAAGGGCGTGTCATTTGCCATTGCGACGGCTTCTTCCTCAGTCTTGAAGCGGATGAGGGGGGCCACCGGGCCGAAAGTCTCCTCATTCATGAGCTTCGCCTTCGGCGACACGTCCGTGAGGATCGTCGGCTTGAAGAAGCGGCCGCCTAGGGCGTGGGCCTTGCCGCCGGTGAATACTTGCGCACCCAGAGAGACGGCGTCGTCGATGTGTTCGCGAACCTTCTCGATCGCCGCGTCGTCAATCAGCGGTCCCAGATCCACGCCCGGTGCCATGCCATCGCCGACGACTTGAGCTTCCACTGCGATCCTGAGCTTCTCTGCGAACGCGTCGTAGACGCCGTCCTGGACGAAGATGCGGTTCGCGCAGACGCAGGTCTGACCGGCATTACGAAATTTCGAGGCCATGACGCCGGCGACGGCAGCGTCGAGGTCAGCGTCGTCGAAGATGAGGAATGGCGCGTTGCCGCCTAGTTCCATAGAAACTTTCTTCACCGTACCGGCGCATTGCTCGAGGAGAGTCTTGCCGACCTCGGTGGAGCCCGTGAACGACAGCTTGCGCACGACGGAGCTCGATGTGAGCTCACCCCCCACAACGGAGGCGGAACCGGTGACCACATTCAATACCCCATCCGGGATTCCTGCTTCCTTGGCCAGAGCGGCGAGCGCCAGCGCAGAGAAGGGCGTGGCAGAAGCAGGCTTGATCACGATCGTGCAGCCTGCAGCCAAAGCGGCGCCAGCCTTGCGCGTGATCATCGCATTCGGGAAATTCCACGGGGTGATGGCGGCGACGACGCCGATGGGCTGCTTGATGACGATGATGCGCCGGTCCGATGACGGCGCAGGAATCACATCACCATAGATTCGACGTGCTTCTTCCGAGAACCATTCAATAAAGCCAGACCCGTAGGCAATCTCACCCCGGGACTCTTTCAGCGGTTTGCCTTGCTCAAGCGTGAGGATCGTTGCCAGGTCCTCCTGGTTGGCCATGCAGAGATCGAACCATCGACGCAGCAGGCGGCTGCGTTCGCGCGAACTGGTTGCGCGCCATGCCGGAAGGGCTCGGTCCGCGGCGGCGATGGCTGCCTGGACGTCGGCGGCCGTCATGCGGGGCACAGTACCGAGCTGTTGCCCTGTTGCAGGATTTGTGACGGGCACCACTTCGCCATCAGCAGCGTCTACCCATTGGCCATTCACGTGGCACTGTTGGCGGAAGAGAGAAGGATTCTGGATCTGCATGAATAGGAACTCCGGTCGCTTTGACTTGAAGGGGGATCAGGAAAGCAGGTTGGCGGGTCGTTCGCCGCGGCGCAGTGCCGCGATCCCGTCGATTAGAAGCCATCCCATGGCGTTGCGCGTTTCCTCTGTCGCGCTGCCGATATGCGGACTGAGAAAGACGTTGTCGAGAGCGCGATAGCGCGGATCGACGTTCGGCTCGTTGGCGAAAACATCAAGGCCAGCAGAAAAGACGTGGCCGTCGTTCAGCGCTTCGATCAGCGCATCGTCATCGACGATGTCGCCGCGGGAAATATTGGCGACGACAGCGCCAGGGGGCAGTGCTCGGATGTGCGCTTGATCGAGCGTTCCCTTGAGCTGTGGTGAACCCGGTGCCGCGACCAGCAGCATCTCGCTGTGTCGGCAGAGGCTTTCGAGGGTCGCGTGGTAGATGGCGCCCTCGGCGTCCTCTGGCCCGAGTTGGGAGCGGTTGTGGTAGTGGATTTGCATGCCGAATGCGCGGGCACGCGTCGCGATGGCTCGGCCGATGCGCCCCATGCCGAATATGCCGAGCCGCTTGCCGACCAGGCCTTTGCCCAGCAGTTGAGCGGGCGCCCAACCAGGCCATTGGCCGCTGCGGACCATGCGATCTGCTTCATAACCGCGCCGTGCGGCATTGAGCAGGAGCATTAGCGCGACTTCGGCACAAGCATCGCTCAGGACGTCAGGCGTATGCAGAACCTCGATGCCGAGTTCGCGAGCCGTGGCCAAGTCGATGTGGTCGTAGCCTACCGAGAGAGTGGCCACCGTCTTGAGGGTGGGCGACAGTGCGCGCAACACATTGCCGTCAATGCGCTCTGTCGCGGTCACCAGCAGAACGCTCACGCCCTTGGCGCGCTCGATGATTGTGGCGGAATCCGTCAGTTCGTCGCTTTCGTTCAGTTTTACGACGAAGCGCTCTTTCAGCGCGGCTTCGATCTCCGCAGGCATGCGTCTGCATACGTAAGCATTTTCAAGCGACTGATTGTGATCCTGGGCCGTCATTGATGCAGTCTCCTCGTTGGTTTGCGACACCGTCGCACGAAGTCGTTGTGTTCTTGTGATTTGTATTACAAATTCATATGATGAGTATGTCAAGCAAATTTGTTTGCGGTGCTATGATGTGGATTAGTGAGCAGCGCTGACGCGCGGCGAAGCAACGACAAGTGGAGCATTACCTTTGCAAAGCACAACTGAAAATCTGACGGAAGCAGAGCGGCAGCCGGCGGGGAAAGGCGGTTTTGAGCCCACATTGGCCGAGCGCGTCACCGAGCATCTCGCTGGGCAGATCCGACGCGGTCTGTACCCCGTCAATGCTCGTCTGCCGACGGAAAAGTTCATGACCGAGCAGTACGGCGTGAGCCGCACCGTGATTCGTGAAGCCATATCCCGCCTTAAGTCAGAGGGCCTCGTGGAAAGCCGGCAGGGGAGCGGTACGGTTGTGCTCAATCCCGCGACCGCAGAGGTATTCCGCCTTGGGCGTGGCGGTTCCGACCCGGCCTTGGGCGTCGTGCGAATCCTGGAACTGCGTCGTGGGATTGAGGCGGAAATGGCCGCATTGGCTGCGGAGCGCCGTAGCGATAGGCAAATGGACGACATCCGGAACGCATTGCGCGAGATTGACTCTGCAGTGCGGGCGGGCGGCGACGGCGTCGAAGAAGACCTGGCATTCCATCTTGCGGTGTCCCGTGCCACTGGCAATCCCCACTACACCGAGCTACTCGGCATGTTGACGCGGGCGTTGAGAGACGCCATTCGTCTCACGCGCGGCAATGAAGCCAGGCATAGTGATCTGGCTGCGCATGTCCGCACCGAGCATGCGGAGATCTGCGCTGCGATCGAAACCCAGGATCCGCCACGCGCCCGCCAGGCCGCCTTCCAGCACATGCGCAATACGGAAGAGCGGATTCTCACCGCCGAACGGGACTTCTGGACTGGCGATAGCCGAACTGCCGCGCAGAGACTGGCCGGAGCCAACCTTTCGACAGTGATACGGCGTGCTGCGGAAGGGGGTAGGACCGAAGCCGAATAGAAGCGGCTTTCGCTCACGAACCGGATCATTCCACTTGGGGGTAGCCGACAGGCCTCGGGCAATACTTTTCGGCTGATCGCCCATAATTTCCCCGCTAACAATCACCGGACCCTCGCTGGCTGGTGCGTCGCACAACAATCAACGCTTTCCGTCGGCCTTCGCTGGCGATAAAATGAATACGTAGCCATTTATGTAATGCATCGATGTAGATTGGTCAATGCATTGAGTCAATCATGTTGTGCTGCTGCTCATGCGAGATGGTCCGCGGGATGACCCCGAGGCACGCTCGTGAGAGATGGTGTTTCTGGGGTCGCTTCAGAAAACGGAAAATATTGCACGCTAAGCCACGGGAGGCCTGGCCGAGCGCCGGTTATCGAGCGGCGAAGGCCTGATTCATCTGGCGTGCCCGCTTGACCTCGTCGCTTTGCAGGTAGATTGAGGTGGTCGCCACCGAAGCGTGACGAAGGTTGTCGCGCACGCTGGTCAATTCCGCGCCGCGGGCCAGAGCGTGTGTGGCATGGGTATGGCGCATCCAGTGCGGGCTAGCTCGGCGCAGCTTCTCGGCCACTGTTGGGTTGTCTGGTGCAATCACATCGGCGGCCTGACCAAAGAAGCGCCGCATCACGTGCCAGAGGCGGGTCCCGGTAATGCTGGCCGCGCTATCCTGCTCCAGGCTGGCGAGGAGCGGCGTCTTGGGATCCCAACGGGCCGGCGTCACCGGCAGCCCCCGTTGCACCAGGTACTGGTCGAGCGCCGAGCGTGCCAGTGGCGGTAGCGCCACTTTCCCTGGCCGACTCCCCTTGCCGATCAGGTGCAGCCAGTGGTCGTGGTGTTCATCCACATGGATGTCCCCCAGGGCCGCGCCGACCAGTTCGCTGGCGCGCAAGCCGGTGGCATAAGCGAAATCCAGGATAAAGCGCAGGCGCTGGGCTGCGGAGGCATCCCAGCCGTAGGACCATTCCAGGCCGTCGGCAATGGTACGCACCAGCAGCCATTCGCCCTCGGTAAATCCTCTGGAGGTATCGAGGGCGGCGACGCGAGTGCGGCCACGTACCTTGATCCCGGCAAACGGATTGGCCAATACGTAGCGTTGCTCGATCAGCCAGCGGAACAAGGCGCCCAGCACCGATAACGCGTACGCTGTGGAGCGGGCCGAAAGCGCTCGTGCAAACGGCCGCCAATCGGGGGCGCTGCGTGCTCGCGGTGGCCCGACCCACCGCTCGCGCGGGGTCGGCCGCCGCAGGAAAGCGCGATAGGCGATGGCGTCTTCCGTCGTCAGCGACGACAGCGCCCGACCGCGTTCGACAATCGCCCACAGGATCAGCCGCTCGGCTTCCTTCCGGTAGGCGCGTTGCGTGGTGGGGGCCTCATGTAAGGCGAGCCAGGCCTGCACCGCCTCGTAGTCGTTGGACGCGTCGAGCGTGCAGGCCTGCCGCGGCGCCCGGAAACTGCCCCGCGAGCCGTCCACCTCGTGCGGCAGATGCAGCCGCTCCCACGGCACCACCGCACTCGGCGACGTGGTGACGATCAGCGCGCGCGCCCGCTCGGTCAGTTGCGGGTGCGCGCGAAAGAAGTCCTCGATGTGCCGTGCGCTGGCCTGCCCCAGGTCTGGGATCGCGCTCCACCAGCGGCGTCGGCGCGGCACCCGCACGGTCAGGTCCGCCAGCGTCTGGATGCCGTGGGCGCGCAGGGCGCGAACGGCCCGGGGTGCCAGCCAAAGCCCAATGTCGTCCGTGACCTGAGGCTGCGGGGCTGGAAGGGAACGCAGGACCTCGATCGCATGGCCCACAGCACTGGCGCACTGCGGCCGTTCGCTGACGGGACGCCGAAACAGTTCGGCCAGGTCGGCACGCTGGCGATGCTGCGCGAACGCGATCAGCTGTCGGCGGATTCGGCCAAGGATGCCGCGCGCCGACTGGCCCGGCGCCTTGGCATGGGGCAGATAGCGCTCCACCGCGGCGCGGGACGAAAGGCCCGCGTACCACGCGCGCAGCGCGGCAAGCGCAGCCTCATCGGGGAAGTCGGGGGATTCGGCGACGCTGGGGATGGGGGGCGGGGTCTGGCGCGTTTTCATGCCTGCCAGTTTAGGCCGTAAACCGATCCATTACGATAAGAAGGATTATCTGAATAGATCGTATAGACTGCTGATTTTTTGGCCGAAACCCGCCCTCGGAAACCGGTGTCGTGCCCCGGCACCGCGGATTCCGACGCATTGTGAACCACTGGCATGCCACGCCGCACTGTCCTTTCCACCTCCGAGCGGGAGAGCCTGCTCGCGTTTCCTGACAGCGAAGACGAACTCATCCGTCATTACACGTTCAACGAGTCGGATCATGCGCTGATCCGGCAATGCCGTGGCGCCGCCAACCGACTGGGGTTCGCCGTCCAGCTCTGTTACATGCGCCATCCCGGCATCCTGTTGGCCGCCGGCGAGGAACCGCCGCAGGCATTGTTGCAGTGGGTTGCGCAGCAACTGCGTCTTGCGCCGACGCATTGGACGGACTACGGGCGGCGCGATCAGACCCGAAGGGAGCACCAGGCGGAGCTGCGGACCGTGCTTCGCATGCGCCCGTTCACCATGGCCGACTACCGCGCCGCCGTCCAGTCGCTGTCGGAGCTGGCGCAGCAAACCGACAAGGGCATCATCCTCGCCACGGCGTTGATCGATTTCCTGCGCCAGCAGTCGCTGCTGCTGCCGGGCATGAACGTGATCGAGCGCATTTGCGCGGAGGCCGTCACGCGCGCGACCCGCCGCATCTACCAGATACTGACCGAGCCGCTCACGGAACACCACCGGCTACAGCTCGATCATCTCCTGCAGCGCCGACCGGATGGGCGCCTGACCTGGCTCGCCTGGCTGCGGCTGCCGCCGGGCAAGGCCAGCTCCCGCCAGATGTTGCAGCATATCGATCGCCTGAAGAGGTTGCGGGCCGTCGGCTTGCCGGAGGGGATCGACCGACTGGTTCACCAGAACCGGCTGCTCAAGATCGCCCGCGAGGGCGGTCAGATGACGCCCCATGATCTCGCCAAGTTCGAGCCGCAGCGCCGGCACGCGACGCTGACCGCGATCGTGGTCGAGGCCTGCGCCACGGTGACCGACGAAATCGTCGATCTACACGACCGTATCTTGGGGCGTCTGTTCAATCTGGCGAAAAAGAAGCACCGCGAGGAATTTCATCTGTCCGGCAAGTCGATCAATGACAAGATCCGGCAGTACTCGAGAATCGGGCGGGCCATCCTGGAGGCGAAGGAGCGCGGCGGCGATCCCTTCAAGGCGATTGAAGCGGTGATGCCCTGGCAGGTCTTCACCAAGAGCGTCACCGAAGCCGAGCAGCTCGCCCAACCTGAGGCGTTTGACTTCCTGCATCTGGTTGGCGACCATTTCTCGACGCTGCGACGTTACGTGCCCGAATTCCTTGAGATCCTGAAGCTGCGCGCCGCGCCGGCCGCCAAGGATCTGCTGGCCGCCATTGACACCATCCGAAAGATGAATGTCAACGATGCGCGCAAAGTCCCGGCCGATGCGCCCACGTCTTTCATCAAGAAGCGCTGGGAGCCGCTGGTACGCGCCAAGAACGGCATCGACCGTCGCTACTATGAGTTGTGCGCGCTGGTGGAACTCCGAAACCGCTTGCGTTCCGGCGACATCTGGGTGCAGGGCTCGCGGCAATTCAAGGATTTCGAGACGTACCTGTTGCCCGCCGAGAAGTTCGTCGCGCTCCGACAGAGTCGCCTGCTGCCGCTGCCGATCGCCACTGATTGCGACTGCTACTTGGATGAGCGACGCCGATTGCTGGAACTGAAACTGGCCACCGTCAATCGGCTAGCCACCGCGAACAAGCTGCCGGACGCGATCATCACCCAGTCCGGCCTGAAGATCTCGCCGCTCGACGCCGCCGTTCCAATGGAGGCGCAGACCTTGATCGACCAGACCGCGCTGATGCTACCGCGCGTCAAGATCACGGAACTGCTGCTGGAAGTCGACGGTTGGACCGGATTCACCCGCCATTTCACGCACCTGAAGACGGGCGAGCCGGCCGCCGACAAGACGCTGTTGCTCACGACTGTGCTTGCCGACGCCATCAATCTCGGTCTGACCAAAATGGCGGAATCCTGCCCGGGCACTACCTACGCCAAGCTGTCCTGGCTGCAGGCGTGGCATATTCGGGACGAAACCTATACTCAGGGCCTGGCCGATCTCGTCAATGCACAGTCGGCCCATGGGTTCGCTGCGCATTGGGGGGACGGCACCACGTCGTCGTCAGACGGTCAGCGCTTCAAGGCCGGCGGCCGAGCCGAGAGCACTGGGCACGTCAATCCGAAGTACGGCTCTGAACCCGGCCGGATGATCTACACGCATATCTCGGATCAGTACGCGCCGTATCACTCCAAGCTGGTCAACGTCGGCATCCGTGATTCGACCTACGTGCTCGACGGCCTGCTGTACCATGAGTCCGATCTGCGGATCCAGGAGCACTACACGGATACCAACGGCTTCACCGATCACGTCTTCGCCCTGATGCATCTGCTCGGGTTCCGGTTCGCGCCCCGGATCCGCGATCTCGCAGACACGAAGCTGTACATCCCCGGCAGCCCAGACGACTATCCGGCGTTGGCTCCGATGATCGGTAGCGCCTACAAGGAGAAGCTGATCCGGTCACACTGGGATGAAATCCTGCGCCTGGCCACGTCGATCCGCCAGGGCACGGTGACCGCCTCATTGATGTTGCGAAAGCTCGGCAGCTACCCACGACAAAATGGCCTCGCAGTGGCGCTTCGCGAGCTAGGCCGCATCGAGCGGACATTGTTCACGCTGGACTGGTTACAGGACCTGCAATTGCGCCGTCGCACCCATGCGGGCCTCAACAAGGGCGAGGCCCGCAACGCGCTGGCGCGATCCGTCTTCTTTCGGGTCTGACCAAGATAAGGCCGATTTCCTATCATAAGCGTTTCAGTTATATAGGTCAGAATCTATAGATCTGATTGTTATAAGAGACTGACCCCTCTGTCGAGCGACTCTTCCGCTACACTGGCCGGCCCATTGGAGATCTCAGTCCGGCATGGCCACCGTAGAACGTACCGCCTATCCGCGCTTTCCCAAGGTCTTTTCGACGGGGGAATTGCAGGCCTGCTATACGCCAGACATCGAAGAACTGGAGTGGGGGCGACGAAACGCGCGGGGGCAGTCCTCTCGCCTGGGCCTGCTGGTCCTGCTGAAGGTCTTTCAGCAGATGCACCACTTCCCCAACCTTGATTCCATTCCTGTCGCTGTTATTGATCACGTCCGAGCCAGCGCAGACATCGGTGCGGAGGTCGAGTTTGGCTACGACAGGGCCCGGTCGGTCGCGTTGTTTCGCCACTACGCCGCGATTCGGGAGTTTCTCGGCATCCAGTCCTACTATGGCACCGATGCCAACGAAGTCGCCGTGCGTGCGGCACGGGAAGCGGCCGAGACCATGGACCAGTCGGTGGACATCGTCAATGCCACCATCGACAGCCTCATCCAGCAGCAGGTCGAACTGCCGGCATTCTCGACGCTGGACGCGATTGCGGAACAAGTCCATGCGCGCACGCAAACAGCGCTATTCCGGCGCGTCGCGAGACGCCTGACGGACGACGACAAGGCCCAACTGGACCGCCTCCTCAAACGGGAATTCAGTCAGCGCCAGACCGCGTACAACACCATCAAGCGCTACGCGTTGCGGCCGTCGCGCAAGCACATCTCCTTGCTGATCGAACATCTCACCTGGCTCGAAGGCTTTGGGGACTACAGTCGTGCGCTGGAAGGCGTGCCAGCCACAAAGCTGCGCTCCCTGTCATCGCAATCGATGAGTCTGGACGCGGCCAATCTGAAGGAGATGCTGCCCGAGCGTCGCTATACCCTGATCGTGGCGCTGCTGCATCAAATGCGTGTGCGTGCCCGCGACGATCTGGCCGAGATGTTCATCCGCCGGGTGGGTGCTATCCACAAGCGGGCCAAGGAAGAGCTCGCGCTCATCCAGGCGCGGCAGCGTGAACAGATGGAAGGCCTCGTGGACCTGCTCGACGGGGTTGTCAACATCGTTGACGATCACGGGGACGACGCGGCGCTGGGCGCACAGGTACGCAAGTATCTGGCGCCGACAGGCAGTCTCGAGCCCTTGCGCGAGAGCTGCGCCGAGGTGCGGGCCTACAGCGGCAAGAACTACCTTCCGTTGCTGTGGCGGCATTTCAAGGCGCATCGATCGGTGCTGTTGCGCCTGGCGCGAGCCCTGGCATGGGGATCGACCACGCAATCCCAAACCTTGCTGACGGCATTGGACGCGGTGTTCGAGAACGAGTCGCTGCACCGGGAATGGATTGCCGTCGACGTTGACATCAGCTTTGCCTCGGAACGCTGGCGCAAGCTGGTGCGCCGCCCGATCGATCTGGGTACCCCGACCAACCGGCGCTATCTGGAGCTCTGCGTGCTGTCCTATATGGCCAAGGAACTGCGCAGCGGCGATCTTTGCGTAGCTGGATCGGACGCCTTCGCCGACTACCGGGATCACCTGCTGCCCTGGCGCGAGTGTGAGCAGCGCCTGCCAAGCTACTGCGAGAAGTTCGGCATGCCCGACAGCGGGGCCGGCTTCGTGGCCCAACTGCGTCAGTGGCTGACGGACACGGCCCGCCAACTGGACGAGCGCTTCCCCGAGAAGTCCGAGCATGTGATCATCAACAGGGCGGGCGAGTTGGTAGTGCGTCGTACTGCGGCTACGGCCGTCCCAGAGAGCGCGGTCGCCCTGCAAAAAGCGCTGATGAAACGCCTGCCGGTGCGTAACCTGCTGGATGTACTGGCCAATATTGAACACTGGACGCAATTCACCCGGCACTTCGGCCCGCTCAGCGGCAGCGATCCCAAGATCCGCAATGCTGCCGAGCGGTACCTGCTGACCATCTTCGCGATGGGCTGTAATCTGGGGCCCACCCAGGCGGCCCGTCACATGGGCGACAAGATCACGCCGCATATGATGTCGTTCGTCAACCGGCGGCACCTGAGCCTGGAGCGGCTGGAGACCGCGCAGCGCGAGCTGATCGAGCTTTATTTGCGATTGGATCTGCCCAAGCACTGGGGCGACGGCAAGACAGTGGCGGCCGACGGCACCCAGTACGATTTCTACGACAACAATCTGCTGGCCGGTTACCACTTCCGGTACCGCAAGATGGGCGCGGTGGCATACCGGCATGTGGCCGACAACTACATTGCGGTTTTTCGGCATTTCATCCCGCCAGGCATCTGGGAGGCGATCTACGTTATCGAGGGACTTCTCAAGGCAGGCCTGAGCGTCGAGGCAGATACCGTTCATGCCGACACCCAGGGCCAGTCGGCGGCGGTCTTCGCCTTCACACACCTGCTGGGCATCAAGTTGATGCCGCGCATCCGAAACTGGCAGGATCTCAAGCTGTACCGGGCGGATGCCGACACGAAATACCAGCACATCGACGCACTGTTCACCGAAACGGTCGACTGGGACCTCATCGAGCGGCATTGGCAGGACCTGATGCAACTGACGCTGTCGATCCAGACTGGCGCACTGTCGTCGCCCTTGCTGCTGCGCCGGTTCGGTGCGGCCAGCCCGAAGAATCGG
This sequence comes from Cupriavidus sp. Agwp_2, assembly GCF_040784895.1. NCBI lineage: Bacteria > Pseudomonadati > Pseudomonadota > Betaproteobacteria > Burkholderiales > Burkholderiaceae > Cupriavidus > Cupriavidus sp. Agwp_2. Next base: position 527,236 of record NZ_CP088085.1, on the reverse strand, counting down.
CTGTCTTTGGCTGCAGAGGAACTGGGCAAGGTCATACGCACCATCTTCCTGCTCGAGTGGATCGGCAGCGGTGAACTTCGTCAGGAGATTACCGCCACCACCAACAAGGTCGAGTCCTACAATGGTTTTGCCAAATGGTTCTCGTTTGGCGGTGACGTGCTGCCGGTTAACGATCCGGACGAACAACAGAAGCGCCTGCGCTACAACGACCTGATGGCCTCGGCCGCGATCCTGCAGAACACGGTCGACATGATGCAGGCGTTGCGGGCGATGGTGAAGGAAGGCATCCCGGTCAATCCGGCCGATATCGCCTTCCTGAGCCCCTATCTCACCAGCAACCTGAAGCGCTTTGGCAAATACGAGCTTGACTTCGAACGTATCGAGAGCTGGATTCGCGACAGCCTGTTCGCGGGGCCGGCCCATTCTATCCGGAGGCCCAAACGCCATGCCTGATATCGAGACCCCCTACGGCGCCGTCGATGCCGACGCGTTGCAGTCGCTGCAGCAGCGCTACGATACCCTAGTCATCCACCAAGCGGTGGATCAATTCGACGCGCTTCGAGCTCGCTGCGGACCGGATGGGCTGCGCGACGATCTGCTGCGCTTGCATGGCATGGCGGATACCTTGATCAATGGCGCGAGCCTGTCGTATTCGAGCGACGATCTGACACTGGTGGAACAAGCCGATTGTGTCATCGAGGAACTGGAAGACTGGGTGATGATGCTCGACCGGATGATCGTCGCGCTGCGTCCCCTGCAGGACTTGCGATCCAAAACAGACGACGATTACGACGATTCAATATGAAGCAAGGCGGCCACAAGTGGCAATTCTCCCCGCGCTTTCGTCGCCATGCGTTCGGCTGGCGCTCGGATGCGCCCATCCAGCGCATCAAGGAAGCGCTCGCTGAAATCAAGCAAGTCGCGCGTACCGATGCGGTCCTCGCGGCCGAAGGGGCTGTCAAGTTCCTGGAAAAGGTTTCGCCCGCGCTGGAACACGTCGACAGCTCTTCCGGAGCGCTTGGCACCGCGGTGAACCGAGCCATCGAGGTGCTGGCACCGATCATTGCCGCCGCACCGATCGATACCAAAGCACGGCAGCGCTGGCTCGAGCGCCTATGGGAGGCGAGCCAAGATCAAGGCGTCCCATACATCGAGACCTTGGGGGATGAGTGGGACCGGCTTTGTGTGATGCCAGAGATCGCGAACACGTGGGCGGACCGGTTTCTGCCTCTGGTGGAGCATATCTGGGGGGAGCGCGCCGGCGGCCATTTCGCGGGAACCACGATCTGCCTGGCTTCGCTCTACGCGGCAGGACGACACGCGCAACTGATCGCGCTGGTGGACAGCGCCCCCTTCAAGTGGTGGCATGACCGACAGTGGGCCGTCAAGGCACTGGTCGCGATGGGCAGGAAAGCCGAAGCGCTCGCCTATGCGGAAGCCTCGCGCGGTCTCAACAGCCCGGACGGACTGATTGCGCAGGCTTGTGAAGAAATCCTGCTGTCATCGGGTTGCCGACGAGGCCTACCAGCGCTATGCGCACGAGGCCAACCGGGGTACAACTTATCTGTCGACCTTCCGGGCAATTGCCAGGAAGTACCCGCACAAGGGGCACGAAGCGATCCTGCGCGATCTGATTGCACAGTCTCCTGAGGCACCAGGTAAGTGGTTTGCCGCGGCCAAGGATGCTGGCTTGTTCGAACTGGCCACCGAACTGGCCAATACCAGTCCGACCGACCCACGAACGCTGACGCGCGCGGCCAGGGATTTTGCGCAGAAGCAGCCAGCGTTCGCCATGGCCGCCGGGATGGCCGCGTTGTACTGGATCTCGCAAGGCTACGGCTACGAGATCACGGGGTGCGCGTACTCGATGCAAGCCGTGCCACCCTGCAGGCCGCCGATCACGCCGGTGTCGATCCCGAAGCCATCCGGGCGCAGATCCGCCAGCTGAGCGCCGGGAATTCGCCGCAGGCCGACCTTCGTGGGCAGAGTATTGCAGGCCCTCTAACCGCCTGATGGCAGCCGCGGGAGACGCCAACGGGAAGCTCGTTCCATCGTTGATACAGAGATAAGGGTTATTATCCTTGTACTATCATTCTGGTACCAAACTCTCTTCGGCCGAAATGCCCCGACACCTGCCCACCCCCGACGGCTTCCCCGACACGGCGGCACTGGCCGCGCTGCGCGCCTGGTACGAGGGTGCTTCCTCCCGACAGGCCGCCGCGCACTACCTCGCCGACCAGCTTGGCAATCACCTCGCTGCGGGCCAGTCGGCCCGCAGCCTCATCGGGCAGATCAGGCGGCAACTCGCCCAGTACGCTCGCCAACGCCAGCGCCCCGATCTGGCGGCGCTGTTCGAATGCCCGGCAGATCAACGTCAGCGCCATGCCAAGGCCGCGACGCAGGCGGTCGAGCAGCTGCGTACGCTGCCCCGTTCCACGCCGCAGATCAGCGACGAAGTCGCACACTGGCTGCCGACACGCGCGGTCGATGCCTTGCACGCTGCAGGGATCCAGACCCTGGCCGATCTCACCGTGCGCATTCCGCGCCGGCGGCAGTGGTGGGCCGCGATCCCGGGGCTCGGCCCGGCCAGTGCCCGGCGAATCGAGGCCTTCTTTGCCGCGCACTCGGCACTCACCGAGCGAGCCCGCGCTCTGGTCGTTGCCGGGCAGCGGTCGGATGTCGCCCCGTGGGAGATCCTGCGCGTGCCCCAGGACGTCAATGGTTCCACCGGGGCGTTCCGCGCGCCCGTGTCCAGTTGCATCCTGGGCGCGGACAACGACTACGATGCCATTCAGGCTTGGCTCGCACTGCACGAAACCCCGGCCACCCAGCGCGCCTACCGCAAGGAGGCCGAACGGCTGATCCTATGGGCCATTGTTGCGCGCGGCAAGGCACTGTCCTCGCTGACCACCAAGGATGCGACGGACTACCGCGCCTTCCTGCGCAAGCCCTCACCGCGTGAACGCTGGGTCGGACCGCCGCGGCCGCGCACAGCGCCCGACTGGCGGCCGTTCGTGGGCAACCTGGCGGCCCGTTCGGTGGCGCAGGCGCTCGCCGTGCTGAGCTCGATGTTCCGCTGGCTGGTCGAGCAGCGCTATGTCACAGCCAACCCCTTTGCCGGCATCAAGGTGCGCGGCAGCCACCACGTCAAGGCGGTAGCCACCACCCACGCCTTCACGGAAGGGGAATGGCTGCTGGTGCGGGCCATCGCCAATGGGCTCGAATGGTCGTACGGATGGGCGGCGCCGGCGGCGCAACGGTTGCGCTTCCTGCTGGACTTCGGCTATGCCACAGGGCTGCGGATCAGCGAACTGACCCAGGCAACGCTGCGCAACGTTGAAGTCGATGGCGCTGGCGATCACTGGCTGCATGTCGTCGGCAAGGGCGGCAAGCCAGCCAAGGTCACCCTGGTACCGCTGGCGCGCGTCGCGCTCGATCGCTATCTGCAGGAGCGCGGCTTACCGATCAGCCGCGCCCGGTGGGATCCGGCCGCGGCCTTGGTCGGCAGCCTGGACGGCGGCAATGATGGACAGGGCGGCATCACCGCACTGCGCCTGTGGGAAATCCTGCGCCGGTTCTTCAGGCTGGCCGCGGCAAGCTTGGCCAGCGATCACCCGCCGCTGGCCGAAAAGCTCCGCCACGCTACGCCCCACTGGATGAGGCATACCCATGCGACTCATGCCCTGGCCAAGGGCGTCGAGCTGAGCGCCGTGCGCGACAACCTGCGCCATGCGTCGATTTCGACCACCTCGATTTACTTGCATACCGACGACGTCAAGCGGGCGCGGCAGTTCGGGCAAGCGTTCACGGCCTCCTCATGAAAACACGCTTCCGCCGCTGCGCGGTCGGCAGAAATGCCTGGCCGCCAACGGCGCCACCAACAACATCAAGAACCCCTGGCAGATCTCGTTTGTCGCGGACTACAACCTGTCCAAGCGCACCGACGTCTACCTGACCACCGCCTATGCGAAGAACGCCGGCATCAACTTCGACACCTCGGCCATCAGCTTCGCCAACGGCTACTTCCTCGGCAGCGGGAAAGACAACATGGTCGGTGTGGCGGTGGCCATGCGTCACAGATTCTAATCGCCACGGCTTGGCACATGCCAGCTCAAGCGCCGCCGGGGGCGACAACCGCAGACTGGATCAATGCTCAGCAGACCAGGGATGTGGCTGCATAACTAAGGGCCTCTGGAAGGCGAAGAATCGAGGGAACCTCAGGGTCAGCCTTGCCCCCGAAGCGCCTCAAATACGTCACTGCTGCTGCGGACGTCGGCATACTTCGAAGCCAGATCGAAAAGACTAGCCTGATGGGGCGCATCGTTCCGGTCACCGACGCAGTCTTCCAGCACGACAGGGATAAAGCCGAGCTGGATCGCGTCCACTGCCGTAGCGCGAACGCAGCCGCTGGTGCTCATGCCAGCGATTAGTACACAATCGACGCGTAGCGCATTGAGAGTTGAGACGAGCGGCGTCGCAAAAAACGCACTGGCGTACTGCTTCGTCAACACGATCTCCCCGGCAGTGGGTTCCAGCCCTTCTGCGAAAGCACCAAGCGGGTTGCCCTGCCGAAAGACAGAAAGCGCTCCGATCTTCCGATAGAATACGCCGCCATTGAGCCCCTCGCTATCGTACTCCACGCGAGTATGGATGACAGGCAACCCCATCCTGCGCGCGTGCCTCAGCATAGCAATAGCCGATCGCCGCACGCCTTCCGCCTGTGCGAAAAGAGGCGAGCGGGGATCGAAATACGCGCAGGCGAAATCCACCATGATCACCGCCTGGCGGCTCCCTAAGCCCAGAGAGCGACCAAAGCCTGAAGCGGCGTAGTCTTGTCGGAGCGCTGTATTGGTCATTGCGTATCTCGAATCATGGCTTGCCTGGCCGAGTTGATATGACAGTGCATGACGCTTCGTGCCCACATGCCGTCATGCGTGGAGAACGCATCGATCAACTCGCGATGGTGATGAAAGCTGCGCTGCAGTTGCGGTGAGCCATACCGGCGGAACGTACGCTGCACGATTGGCACTTCGATCGCATTGGTCAGCATGCCGACGAGCCGAGAATTGCGGCTCGCCTGCCCAATCAGCCTGTGGAACTCCCGGTTCAGTGCGCTGATTCGGGTCAGGTTTTCCTCGCTCATATCAAGGCCTTGCGACTCGATTTCGTCCTGGATTTGCTGTAGTTCGGCGACCTCTTCGGCGGTGATATGCGTAGCAGCCAGATTGGCAATCTCGCTTTCCAACAACAACCGCAGGTCAAAGACGTCCCGCAGCTCGTCCACAGTCCAATGACGCACGAACGTGCCGCTATTCGGCTTGAAGTGTAGAAACCCGTCACTAACGAGCAGACGCATGGCTTCGCGCACTGGGGTACGCGAGGTACCGAACTCCAATGCCAGCCCGTCTTCAGTGAGTCGCATGCCGGCCGCGAAAGCGCCATCGATAACGCGCTCCTTGATAAGCCCATAGATTTCGCCGGCCGTGGATTTGGCTCCGTTGCTGCCTTTCATTGCTTAGAACCTCTCAAGAAGCGATCCGAAGCCGCTGATCTTATCGTTGATGCCGGCGCTTCGTAAGGCTTGCCAATAGATAGCCGAATTGATTGCAAGCACGGGTTTTCCCAGTTGCAGCTCCATCTTGGCAGCCAACGATGCCATGGCCAGATTGGTGCCGACCTGAACCACGGCATCGACATCGTGGCCGTTGACCTCTTCGACAGCTTCGGCAAGCGTTTCTGGTTGGACGTGGGCGATCTGCACCGGACTTGCGCAACGCAGGCCCTTGATCTTCTTTACACGATAGCCGCACTCCTCGAAGAAGCGAACCACATTTTCGTCGCCAACCGGCTGGTAAGGCGTGACCACCCCGATAGTGCGGGCCCCATAGGCGTCCAGCGCCAACGAGCATGCATCAGATCCCATCGCCACCGGCAGGCCAGTCTTTTGCTCCAGGTAGGACTTTAGTTTGCGGCTTGCGGCCAAGCCGTCCCAAAACGTCTCCGCGGAGATGCCGAGCACGAGATGGTCCGGCTCGCACGACATCACCGAGTCAACGGCTTCGTCCTGCGCTGCGGCAATCAGGTCAATCAGACGCTGAAAGTCAGCGTTGTCGCTGAGCGGGATATTGGGAATGCGGATCCGGCTGATGTGGTTCGTTACACCCGGCGGCCGCATTGCATCAAATTCTGGCTGCACCGACGTATTGGTCGAAGGGATCAGCACCGCGTACTTGCGACGGTAACCCAGGGAGTCAGTCATTTCAGTTTCTCTTCCCAAAAGAAAAGTTGCACTTCATCGAACACCTGCGTAGGATTGTACACGATGGAAGCGAAAACAGGGGCCATACATGCTTACAAACGATTCACTGTGTACAATCAGGGGTAAGATGCTGCGGAAGCGGCTGGAAGAGAGCCCTATCGTCATCACGCCCGGAGCCTACGACAGCTGGAGTGCCCGTCTCATCGAGCAGGCAGGCTTCCCTGCGATCTATCTGACCGGATATGGTGTGACTGCGGCCTCACTGGGCATGCCCGACCTTGGGCTCATCACGGGCAGTGAGCTAGCGGATCAGGTTCGTCGGATCTCTGATGTCACACGCGTTCCTCTGATTGCGGATGCCGACACAGGCTTCGGGGGCGTGCTCAATGTACGTCGGACCGTGCATGACTACATCCGGGCGGGCGCGGCTGCCATCCAGCTCGAAGACCAGGTATCGCCGAAGCGTTGCGGACACATGGACGACAAGCAGGTCACTGATGTCACGGAAATGGTCGAGAAGATTCATATGGCGGTGGATGCGCGCGGTGATGTCCCGCTCCAGATCATCGCGCGAACCGATGCCCGCGCCACCCATGACATGGACGAAGCCTTGCGCCGTGGTGAACGCTACCTGCGCGCCGGTGCCGATATCCTGTTCGTGGAGGCCCCGCGGTCGGAGGAGGAGATGGCGCGGATCTGTGACACCTTCCGCGGCGAAAAGCTGCTGGCCAACATGGTCGAAGGCGGCAAAACGCCCTACCTTTCTCCGGCCACCCTTCAGCAGATTGGCTATGCCATCGCCATCTATCCGGCGACACTTCTTTTCTCGGCCACGTACGCCATCGGGCGAACGCTGAGCCAGTTGTGCGATGGCAGGATCGACACCGCGGCTCTTGCCTCCTTCTCTCAATTCAATGAGCGGATGGGGTTGCGGGACTACTTCGCCGCGACCGATCGCATCCAATCCAACGCCCGGGAGCACGCGCTGTGACGACCCTGTTCTCGCGGCTCTGGGATTCCCACCGCGTAGCGTCGCGGGCGGACGGGTGCGACTTGTTGTACGTGGATCGCCACGTCCTGCATGAGGTCACGAGCGCACAGGCTTTCGATCAGCTTCAAATGGCGGGGCGCCGAGTGCGTGTTCCGGGCCGGCATATCGCCGTGCCGGATCATTCCGTACCCACCTTGCAGGGCCCCGCTGCTGCTTGCGGTGAAGCGGTCGACACGCTGGCCGCCAACGCCGCGGCTGCCGGCATTCCGTATTTCCCATTGCATAGCAGTCGGCATGGCATTGTCCATGTCACGGCACCGGAACAAGGCTTTGTCGTGCCGGGCTGCACGGTGGTCTGCGGAGACTCCCATACGGCCACGCTGGGCGCATTCGGTGCACTTGCCTTCGGTATCGGTACCTCAGAGATCGAGCATGTGCTTGCAACACAGAGCCTCTGGGTACGGCGACCGCGCACGCTTGGCATTGAGGTGACGGGCGCCCTTGGACCGGCTGTTTATGCCAAGGACCTGGCGCTGCATATCATCGCGAAAATCGGCACAGCGGGCGCAGTCGGCAGCGCGATCGAGTACTTCGGCAGCACAGTGCGTGCGCTGAGCATGGAAGGCCGAATGACATTGTGCAATATGTCAATCGAAGCCGGGGGGCGGTTCGGTATGGTGGCGCCTGACGAAGTCACGGTGTCCTGGTTGCGGGAGCATGCGGCGGGGCTGCAGAACGCAGCTTCAGAAAGCGCTTCGCAGAAATGGCTATCCTTGAAAACCGATTCATGGCGCGACTTCGACACCACGGTCCGCATCGACGGCAGCGCCATTGAGCCCACCCTTACGTGGGGCACGACTCCCGCTGACGCAACCACATTTGGCGGCCGCGCCGGAGACCCGGACGCCGCCGACTCTCGGGCCGAGCGTGACCGGATACAGGCTGCGCTTGACTACATGGGCCTGAAAGCCGGTCAGGCCGTCCAAGGTGTGCCCATCGATGTAGCCTTCATTGGATCCTGCACCAACTCGCGTATCGAGGATTTGCGCGCGGCAGCGACCATCGCCGCTGGTCGACGCGTGGCACGCAACGTGCAAGCGCTGGTTGTTCCCGGCTCCGCCGCCGTGAAAAACCAGGCCGAGGCGGAGGGCCTGGCCGACATCTTTGTCGGCGCGGGCTTCGAGTGGCGCGGCCCCGGCTGCTCGATGTGTGTAGCAATGAACGGCGATCAACTGCAGCCGGGTCAACGCTGCGCATCGTCTTCGAACCGGAATTTTGAAAACCGCCAGGGCAGCGGTGGCCGGACACACTTGCTAAGCCCCGCAGCCGTTGCAGCTTCGGCGGTCGCCGGATATTTGACCGACCCGCGAGAGTTCCTATATGCCTGAGCCCATTTTCGCAGCAGCCGGTCCCGTCCTGCTGCTTGCCCGCGACGACGTTGATACCGACGCCATCTATCCGTCCCGCTTCCTCCGCACGACCAAGCGCACGGGTCTGGGCCCAGCCCTGTTCGCGGACTGGCGGACGGCCCATCTTGAGGAATTTCGTCGCTTCGAAGGCACGCCATGCATCCACGCCACGGTGCTGGTGGCGGGCAGGAACTTCGGCTGCGGCTCCTCACGCGAGCATGCCGTGTGGGCTTTGGCCGATTGCGGTGTGCGTGCCATCGTTGCACTTTCGTTTGGGGATATCTTCTATTCCAACTGCCTGCGCAACGGAATCATTCCCGCAACCGTCGCACCTCTGGAGCACCGCGCAATCGTCGACGCATTGGCAGCCACCGAAACCACCGACATAGGCATTGACGTGCGCCAGCGCCTGGTGAAGCTGGCCGACGGCGCTCGCCTGCCCTTCCAGTTGGAGGCGGGCGACGCCGAACGCCTGCTCAGCGGTACCGACGAGATCGCAGCCACCTTGGCACTGCACCAGCACCTCCTGGCCTATGAACAAAGGACAGCGACGGAAATGCCATGGCTTGCCCCATGGCAGGAGACAACCTGATGCCATGCCCGAATGCCTCTGCGTCGGCCCCCAACTTCGCGCCACGCCATCTGATTGCCGTCCTCGGTCGGGCCGCGTTCAATTCCAGGCCCGGCCAAGGACATCAATAGGAAAACCTAGAGCTTCGCACTACGCGACCAAAGTTCGTTCAACCCAAGCCATTTCAGAGTAGGAGATTCCAATGACAGACACATCGCGCATCCTTGCCAAATCCGAGAGCTACTTCGCTAACCGCGACGATATTGCGCCAGAACAGATCGCTGCGGTCGAGGGCGTCAAGGAACAGGGCCATGTCGAAGTTCGCAAGATGCTCGTGGGCGACGACATGCTATTCCTTCACGTCTACCGCAAGAAAGGCTTAGTTGATCCGGTCCACAAACACATGGACCACGAATCAATCGGATACCTGATCTCAGGCCGCCTGCGACTCATCATCGGCGGCAAGGAGTTTATCGCCGAGCCTGGCACATCCTGGCTGCATCCGGTTGGCGTGGAGCATTTCAGCGAAGCACTGGAGGACTGCGAGCAGGTCGAGATCAAGTCCCCGCCGCGCAAGACATGGGTCACGCCGGAGCAACTCGCAGCCCTGTCGAAAGAATAGTCCGCCAATATGACGGCGCACCCTTCCCGCTGCGACATGCCGCTCGCGGCGCGGGCCCGTGCCGCCCATCACCAAGGAGATCAAAAATGGCAACCTGGACCAGCCTGCGCGAACATAGTCTGACCCGCGAAAGCCTTGAGGCACTACTGAATAATAAGATTCCTGCGATCCGCATCAAGGGCTTCGCGACAACGGAGGAGTGTACTGCATTCACCCAGTCCGCCAAACAGGGGAACATTAAGTACTACAACGTCGCCAAGCGGATCGGCTACATCGGCATGGCCCAGTACGAATATCGCTGGGATCGACCCAAGTCAGACTATTTCGACGCTGTCAAACTCGCCAATGCCGACTTGGCAGAGGTCACCGCACGCGCATTTGATCCTGTGCAGCGGCTGATCGATACGCTGTCGGCGGTCTACCCCCACAAGGTCGGGGCCGCCGAGGAGCCCGGCATGGGCCGCTACTTTGCCGGCATCATCCGCCTGGCATCGGAAGGCGTGGACCTGCATGCGGATTTCGCTCCCTTCAATACGCCTGACTATTCGATTCGCGATATCGACGCGCAACTTGGCTGGAATTTTTTCTCCGAGCAACCGAAATTCGGCGGCATCACGACCGTGCACAACGCACCGTGGACACCAGAGCTCGTCGAAGGTGAGATTCCGAAGAGTTACGGACTCTCGCATGACATTGTGGCTGGTGCACCGGCTTTCGAGTACGCCCCCACCGCTGGCGATGTAGTCATCTTCAATACCCGCAACCCGCATGAGATCAACGCGGGTATTCCCGAGCCGGGGGTGGATCGCGTCTCCATCGGCTCCTTCATCGGCCGCATGCCGGACCGTTCTCTCGCAATGTGGGCATGACCATGATCGTCGAGGAACGCACCTATACCCTGCATCCGGGCAAGACTCGTGACTTCTTGAAATTGGTGGAAGTCGAGGGCTTGCCAATCCAGGAGCGCTACCTGGGAAGCCCGCTTGCGTACTTCACCACAGAGACTGGCACGCTCAATGGCGTGGTGCACCTGTGGCAGTTCTGCAGCATGGGCGACCGGGAGGAAAAGCGTGCACAGCTCGCGCAAGACCAGCAGTGGATTGAATTTACCGCCAAGGTATTACCGCTGATCGCGCGAATGGAGAACCGGCTGCTAGTGCCCACCCGCTTCTCCCGAATCGGCAACGCGCAAGCCTGAGATGTTCTGATTACTTGCAACCAAGAAGAATGGCGCCGCAATAGTCCGGTGCCCGACCACAAAGGAGACTGACGTCATGACAACAACACGAGAGGCCACGCCTGCCGATGTAGCGCCGAGCGTCGAGGAGGAAAGAGACGCGGCGCTGTACAGAAGAGTTGCCTGGAAACTCATTCCCATCCTGTTCATAAGCTACGCGATGGCTTACCTGGATCGGGTCAATGTCGGCTTTGCGAAACTGCAGATGCTAGGCGACCTCGGATTCAGCGAAACTGTGTACGGCTTAGGCGCCGGGATCTTCTTCCTCGGTTATTTCATTTTTGAGGTGCCTAGCAATCTGGTGTTGCACAGGGTCGGGGCGCGTCGTTGGATCGCACGGATCATGATCACCTGGGGACTTCTTTCCGCAGCGATGATGTTCGTAAAAACCCCGACTACTTTTTACGTCCTGCGATTCCTGCTTGGTGTCGCAGAGGCAGGCTTCTTCCCCGGGATTGTGCTCTACCTGACCTACTGGATCCCACCGAGCCGCATCGGTAAGCCCTTGTCGCTATTCTTCATTGCCGTGCCGGTAGCAGGTGTGGTCGGCGGTCCGTTGTCCGGGTGGATCTTGCAGGCCTTTCACGACGCCGGCGGTTTGCGTGGGTGGCAATGGATGTTCTTGATTGAAGGCGTGCCAACGATCTTGCTGGGGCTTGTCGTCCTGATCATGTTGCGCGACCGTATCGACGATGCCCAGTGGCTTACCCAGTCGGAGAAACAGCGCCTGCGCCAGAATCTCACCGCAGAGCACACAGAACAGATTGGCCATTCCGTGCGCGATGCTTTTACCTTGCCGATGGTGTGGGTGATGTGCCTGATCGAACTGTGCATAGGCATGGGTATCTACGGGATGGGCTTCTGGATGCCAACGCTAATCCGTGAGGCCGGTATCAAGGGGTTGCTCGACATTGGCCTCTTTAGCGCCATTCCGTATGGGGCCGCCATTGTTGCGATGGTGTGGGTAGCACGCGTGGCCGACGCGCGGCGAGATCGAAAAACGTTTCTGGCAATGTCCGCGCTGGTGGGTGCCGTTGCCCTGACCCTCAGTATGACTTACAGCACCGAGACCGTTTTCGCGATCGCCATGCTCACCGTGGCGACCGCCGCTATCCTGACAGCCTTCGCGCAGTTCTGGCGTCTGCCCACACTCCTGCTCGGCGGAAAGGCCGCCGCTGCGGGTATTGCCGTCATCAGCTCGGTGGCCAACCTGTCCGGATTTGTCAGCCCATACTTGGTCGGCTGGCTACGTGACACCACTGGCAGCGGCGCAGTCGGTATGTACCTGACGGCCGGCAGCCTGGCACTGGCCGCCGTGATTGTACTGGCTATCCCAGGCCGTTTGGTGAACCGCTAACTCCCGCCGCACCGGCGCAACGCCCACGGGCGACGCGCCGGCTGCACGCGTCCCACCACCAGTTTCGTGCGACACCCGATGCCGAATGGCATTCGGAACGGGTGTCTGCGCGCGTCGATTTCCAGAATGCGCAACCCAAAATCCCTTACTAGAGAACAACTGTGCTCCACGCCAAGCTGAAACCTGTCACTGCTGCCGTCACATCGCTGGCCTTGACCATGTGGGCAAGCAACGCCGAGGCAGATGTGCTGCTGTACGGCCTGATCGATACCGGCATCGCCTACGTCAATGACATCGGCGGTCATTCGAATGTGCGCGAGCAAGCAGGAGGTACCGCAGCCAGCCGTTTCGGCCTGCGCGGCAATGAAGACCTTGGCACGGGCTGGCGCGCGGTGTTCGCGCTCGAGGGAGGTGTCAATACAGATGATGGCACGCTCGGTCAAAGCTCTGCATCTGCCATGCGTATCTTCGGCCGGCAGGCATGGGTCGGCCTATCTTCGAGCAGCGCCGGCATGCTGACCTTCGGCCGCCAGTACGACTTCATGTTCGACATGAACCGATATGGCAGTAATCGCTACCTGGGCGCATACTATTTGAGACCACTGACGGCTGGCGCATTTATCGGCGCCAACGGTAGTTCCACCGACATTGATCGCCTCGGCGGAGGGCGCGTGGATAATTCCGTCAAGTATCAAACGCCAAACTGGGGCGGATTCACAGCCGGCGCCATGTACGGGCTTGGCGAGCAACCCGGCCAGCCCTCCGCGGGTCGCACCGTGAGCGCCACCGCGCAGTTCGATCGAGGTGGCATGGCTGCCCAAGGCACTTACACGATGCGGCAGGACCCTGCAACGGGCGGGAAATATACCGTCATCGGCGCTGGCCTCGCTTGGGATATCACAACGGCACTTTCCTTCAATGCGCTGTATACGCGTAGCGAGTGGAATCTGACGAATGACAGGGTCGACGTCTATGACTTTGGCTTGCGTTACCAGTTGACCGCCCCCCTTAGCCTCGGCATTGGTTATGCGCGCTATCAGCCCAATCATGGCGCTGCCAACGCAATTTTGATGGGGAAGCGCGACCAGTTCGGCGCCAGCGCCCAGTACGCCTATAGCAAACGCACCAGCGTGTACGCGTTGTACACGTACCAATACGCCCATGAAGGCGGTGCGCAGCTGTACTTCCTTTCCCCAACCGCCCTATCTGCCCATACCCAAAGCGTCGTGCACATCGGCATCCGCCACGTGTTCTGACCTGCAGCCGGCGCTGGACCACAGGTCCGGCGCCGGCTTCGACATGAAGCAGATTGCTGCTGGTCCGCCGTCGCCCAGGCGTAGAACAGCCATGTGCACCATAAACCGCTCTGACAGGCAAGCGGCGACAGTTCGTGAAGCGGCAATAGATGGCCTGGCGGCTGCTGGTATCCCCGTCCTCGGAGCGCAGGGTGACCGGTTGACAGCGCCGCATACCTGCTCGCAGGAAAAATTCAGCATACGATCAACCAGCCGCTGCTCCAGCTCATTGGCGGATGGCACGTCGCTCGCGACTATCGGGAGGTGGGCCATAACGGCCGACATCGATGAACCGTATGGAAGGCGAGAAAACGTCTTCGACAAGCGGCGCGGTCTCACCGAGCACGGACGCCAGGCGCCTGATTTCGTCGATCGGAAGCGACGTGCTGCTATCAGGCTCCACACTCAAAAACTCCGCGCATTTTCGGACGTTGATGCCATTCAGTGCGCAGAAGCGGGCGACGAAGTAACCGTCAGCGGAACCCGTCTGGCGAGGAGCAAGTGGTAGTGAGAAGGTAGCGGCTTCACGGTATGCGGGAGTGAGGCGGTGGCTGAGCAACGAGAGGTTGGGAATGGGCGGGAAGGGGCTACGTATTACCGGCACGACGAAGCCTTCTGGCGGGAGCTGCTGACGCAGTGGCACAACAGCGGGCTAAGCATCCGCGCGTTCTGCCGGCAGCAGGGCCTGGCAGTCAGCACCTACGGCCTGTGGCGCAAGCGCATGGAGCGCGAACAGCCGGTTGCCGTGCCGCTGACCGTGACCGCCGAGACAGCATTCATTGATTGCGGCGGCCACGGGTGCGGCGCCTGCCGCGCTCGCGGTGACCGACGCGGCGCCGTCGAAGGGGCGTGACCAGGTGGTGGTCGCGCTGGCCGGCGCCCGCAACGAGCTGACCGGGACGCATGACAGGCGGGTTCCGCTGACGGTTACCTGCATTCCAGTCAGTGTCGGGTCGGGAAAAGATCAGGCTGGCAAACTGGCGCGACCAGGACTTGTCGGCGGGCTTGCCTGCCAGCCGGGGGCATTCGCTGTCCGGGACCGCCATCAGGGACGATAGCGCAGGGGTGCTGCCAGGTGCCCGGCAGGTCACAGTCGAAGTGGGCTAAGGCGTGCACCACGAACGGGTCGCCGGGACGTACCTTGCGCCGCGCGTTGGCGTCGCGCAGGCTGGCCGTGGCCGTGCAGGGCTTGAACCTGTACCGCAAAGGGGAAGCGCAGGCGGGCAAAGCGGACGTGGTGACGGCTGACAAGCGGCATGCGGAAGACAATCCCGGAAGCAGGGGGGATGCGGCCAGTAACTGTCGCAGGAATCCACGGGCCGCACAAGGCCACGGACATCGTTCGTCTGATCGTCCACGGCCCCCGGTGACGGCGGCGTTACAGCTCGGACAGCCCGAAATGGCGCAGCCGCGGCAGGTCGGTCACGCGGATGCTCTGGTAGGACAGGTGGACCATGCCGGCATCGGCCAGCCGGCGCAGCGCCTGGTTGACCCGCTGGCGCGACAGCCCGGTCAGCAGGCCGATCTCTTCCTGCGACAGCTCCAGCACGGGGCTGGTGCGCGGATACAGGTCCGGGTGGAACAGCTGGGCGATGGCCTGCGCCACGCGCGCATCGGCGCCCAGCAGGCGGTCGTTCTGCACGGTGGCGATGAACTGGCCCATGCGTTCGTTGAGCTGGCGCACGACAAAGCTGGCGAACGGCAGGCTCTGCGCCAGCAGCGTGTTGAACACCGGCTCGGGCACCAGCAGCACCTGCGAGTCGCGGATCGCAATCACGTCATAGCGCCGGTCTTCGCGCTTGATCACGCTGCCCTCGCCGCACCAGCCGCCGGCGGGCACGCCGGAGAAGGTGCAGCCGCGCCCGTCGGGGGTGTACACCGCCAGCTTGATCAGGCCGCTGTCCACGCCGATCCAGTGGCGCGAGGGCTCGCCGCGGCGGGCGATGAAGGCGCACGCGGCAAAGGATTGCAGCAGGGTTTCACGCGCGGCCAGCGCCTGGTGTTCCGGCGCCAGTGCGCCGAACCAGGCATGGCTGGCAAGGACTGCGGCAGGGGCGGGGGCCGGGACAGAAATCGGGGCTGTGGGTTCGCTCATGGCATGGGCGCGCGGGTCGGGCAACGTCCCTGTAAGAATCGTGCAAGCCTTGCCTGGCGCGGGTTTACGGCAGGTTTGTCGTCTGGGCGACAGTGCGCCAGCGTGTGCGATGATAGCCTTGTGCCAGAAAAAGTGACAGCGCCGGATGGCGCGAACAATGGTCACCTCGCCCCGGACGTCGCTGCACCCATGCAGCGCAACGACAGCATCATGCGGCCTGTCGGGCGGCTCCCCGCCACCAGCGCCAGATACGCGGAGACACTAGCAATGCCCACCGATTTCGACACCGGCCTGGCCCGCAACGCGGCCAACTTCGTGCCGCTTACGCCTATCGACTTCCTGGTCCGCGCCGCCGAGGTGTACGGCGAGCGCCCGGCCATCGTGCATGGCCCGCTGCGCCAGAACTGGCGCGACACCTATGCGCGCGCACGGCGCCTGGCCAGCGCGCTGGCGCGTGCCGGCATCGGCAAGGGCGATACCGTGGCCGCGCTGCTGCCCAATACGCCGGCCATGGTCGAGGCGCACTTCGGCGTGCCGATGGCGGGCGCCGTGCTCAATGCGCTGAATATCCGGCTCGATGCCGCCAACCTGGTCTTCATGCTGCGCCACGGCGAGGCGCGCGTGCTGCTGGCCGATACCGAGTTTGCCGACCTCGCGCGCCAGATGGCAACGGAGATTCCCGGCCTGAAGGTCATCGCCGTGCATGACGTGCTGGGGCCGCCAGAGGCGCCGTTCGGCGACACCGACTACGAAGCGTTCCTGGCTTCCGGCGACCCGGACTATGCGTGGCTCATGCCGGCCGACGAGTGGGAAGCCATTGCGCTGAACTACACCTCAGGCACTACCGGCGATCCCAAGGGCGTGGTCTACCACCACCGCGGCGCAGCCATCAATGCCGTGTCCAATATCCTCGAATGGGACCTGCCCAAGCACCCGGTCTACCTGTGGACGCTGCCGATGTTCCACTGCAATGGCTGGTGCTTTCCGTGGACCGTCGCGGCGCGTGCGGGCGTCAACGTATGCCTGCGCAAGTTCGAGCCCAGGCTCGTGTTCGACCTGATGCGCGAAGAGGGCGTGACGCACTACTGTGCCGCGCCGATCGTGCATACCGCGCTGGTCAATGCGCCCGCCGCGTGGCGCGAGGGCGTGCGCGGCCCGGTGCGCGGCATGGTGGCCGGCGCGCCGCCCCCGGCAGCGGTGCTCGCGCAGATGGAGGCGATGGGTTTCGAGCTGACCCATGTCTACGGCCTGACCGAAGTTTACGGCCCGGCGGCGGTCTGCGCCGAGCAGGACGACTGGAGCACGCTGTCCGGGCAGGACCGCGCGGTCAAGAAGGCGCGCCAGGGCGTGCGTTATCACCTGCAGTCGCAGGTGGCAGTGCTCGACCCCGATTCGATGCAGCCCGTGCCGGCCGATGGCGAGACCATCGGCGAGATCATGTTCCGCGGCAATATCTGCATGAAGGGCTACCTCAAGAACGAGAAGGCCACGCGCGAGGCCTTTGCCGGCGGCTGGTTCCATACCGGCGACCTGGGCGTGTGCATGCCCGACGGCTATATCAAGATCAAGGACCGCAGCAAGGACATCATCATTTCCGGGGGCGAGAACATCTCCAGCGTGGAGGTGGAAGACGCCCTGTACCGGCATCCCGCGGTGCTGGCGGCGGCGGTGGTGGCGCAGCCCGACGCCAAGTGGGGCGAGACCCCATGCGCCTTTGTCGAACTGAAGGACGGCGCCAGCGTCAGCGCGGAAGAACTGATCGCGCATTGCCGCACGCTGCTGGCGGGTTTCAAGGTGCCCAGGGCAGTCTACTTCGGGCCGCTGCCCAAGACTTCGACCGGCAAGATCCAGAAATTCGAACTGCGTCGCAAAGTCAAGTCGGATACCGCAATCGACGTCTGAGGGGTAAGCGGTGCAGTGTTCCATTCTGTTTGGAACTTAAGCGGCGGTTGGCGCGAATGACTTTCTGCAAGATGTCGCGAGCGCTCTTGAAGATCTGCAGGAGCGCGGCTTCCGATCAGCCGCGCCCGGTGGGATCCGGCCGCGGCCTTGGTCGGCAGCCTGGACGGCGGCAATGATGGACAGGGCGGCATCACCGCACTGC
Organism: Cupriavidus sp. Agwp_2; assembly: GCF_040784895.1. Lineage (NCBI taxonomy): Bacteria > Pseudomonadati > Pseudomonadota > Betaproteobacteria > Burkholderiales > Burkholderiaceae > Cupriavidus > Cupriavidus sp. Agwp_2. Next base: position 509,296 of record NZ_CP088085.1, on the reverse strand, counting down.
GCCTGTGGGAAATCCTGCGCCGGTTCTTCAGGCTAGCCGCGGCAAGCTTGGCCAGCGATCACCCGCCGCTGGCCGAAAAGCTCCGCCACGCTACGCCCCACTGGATGAGGCATACCCATGCGACTCATGCCCTGGCCAAGGGCGTCGAGCTGAGCGCCGTGCGCGACAACCTGCGCCATGCGTCGATTTCGACCACCTCGATTTACTTGCATACCGACGACGTCAAGCGGGCGCGGCAGTTCGGGCAAGCGTTCACGGCCTGAACAGCTTCTTGCATTTTAGAGGCGTTGTTGCATAAGTCAGATCTGAAAACAAAGATTTCCTGTGCTGATGAATTCAGGCGATGCGGACGGACTGCGGGCGTGCAAGGGCCCCCATACGGTTGAGTACGCCGACGCGGATCGCCACCTCGGCCGCCTGGGCCCCGACATCACGCGCCCACAAGCGATTACCCGTGAGTGTCTTGAGCCGGTACATCAAGTTCTCGACCAGCGAACGCCGGTGATAGCCGCTGGACGTCTTCCATTCGCGCCTGCCACTTCGGGCAATGGCGTCAATGGCCTCGTTGCGCCAAACCGCACCGGACGTGGTCTGCGGCCATGGCATCGCTCCCTCACGCGGCGGAATCGACGGTTGCGCGCCTCGCGCGGCAATCGCCGCGTGGCATTGCTTCGTGTCGTATGCGCCATCGCCACCGATGGTGTCGATTGGCATATCGGTGGGGATCTGATCGAGCAACTCGGGCAACACGTCAGCGTCGCCAACGTCCTGATGTGTCATCAAAGCTGCGCTTACCTGGCCGGTCTTGGCGTCCATCGCCAGATGCACCTTGCGCCAGGTGCGCCGCTTCGAGTAGCCGTGCTTGCGCACCTTCCACTCGCCCTCGCCGATACGCGCAAGAGAGAATAAATGGACATCAGCCAGAGCCCCGCAAATACTAGAATCAGCAGACTACCAGGTGTCCATAAAGTCAGCAGAAAAAATGGACACAACGACCGTCAGAATGTCCATTTCCAGTCGAAAGTTTCGCAGCTGATTTCGAGCGAAGATGCCCGCCGCAATCTAGCGTAGCTGCAAGGGCAGGACGCTACCGCCACGCAGCGCGGCCAGTTCCTTGCGCAGGCGGAACACCTGATGGAGCAGGGCAAGTTCACGAGCCAGCGATTCGTCAAGCTGTGCCTGCAGATCCTTCGCGTCGCCCTTTGCGCGGTTCAGACGCTCGGTGAGTTCGAGCTTCGGGCGCCCGGCCACTGCATTGGCCGCGTCGATCGCTGCGATCAGTTCGGTGAACTGTGGGCGCGACTTCTTGATGCTGCCCTTCTTGCGGCCCGCCTCGATCGCCACGGTGTCGTTGTTGATACGCGCACCCTTGCGGTTCTTCAGCCGCTCAAGAGCGGCATAGTAGTCGGTCATGGCGCCGCTCATGCTGCCTCCGATTTGATCAGTTTCTCCTGCGCGTCAAGCAGTCGTTGCAGCGCCTGCGCCTCGATACGGTATTCGACGCTCGTCTCATCGACCGCGCGCAGCTTCGCGACCGTAACCTGCTGCGCGTTGATCACGCGACGAAGCTTCGATGGCACGACCACGAGGTTACGGCAGTCCGATTCAAGACAATCCAGACGCATCCAGTCGAGTGGCGTCGACTTGCACTGCTCGACACTGGCGCAGCCGCCCAGCACCGTCTCGCGGTACGCCAGCTCGCCCTTCACGAACATCCTCATCGTCTGCTCGCGTGAGTAGACCGACACAGGCGAGGCCTGCACGGCACGGCTCTGCGTCCACGCTGCGTGGCCGCCGAACAGCCGCACGTCAGAGAACAGCACCTGCTCGGCGTATGCAAGGTACTCGGACAGGCCCTGTGCCCCGGCCCATTCCTTCGCGAAGTGGGTCCTATCAGTGTCGATGAAGCCCTTCGCGAATGCCGAGCCACGAGCGTAGTACATGCTCATCTCCTGCGTGATGTGCTGCAGCTGACGTTTGAGCGTCGGCAGCGTCACCAGTCCGCTGCGGTGCGCGTATAACGCGAGCGTCCTCCGAAGCTGGTGCCGCGTGAACGGCCACTGCCGCCCGACCGCGTACTTCGGCTCGTCTTCCCACGCGCGGTGCATGTCGACACGCTTTAGTTCAGCGATGTCCTCGACCGTGATCGTCGGGAAAACGCGCTCACGAAAGGCTTCAATATCGTTATGAACGGTACTCGCCGCCCGGTTTGCTACGTATCCCATATGCAGTCCCATCCGGCAGAACAGCAGGTGCGAACCGTCCGTCGATTCGGCGTAGCCCTGCGCGCCGTGTGCACGGTGTGCCTCTCCCGATAGCCGTTGTGCGAGCCCGACAGCACGGGCGGCGAGCGGGCTGGTCACCCAGCGTGCGCGCCTGGGACGCCCGCCCGACAGCTTGGTCGTGACGCCCTCGATGGTGTAGTGGGTTACGCCATCCAGACGGGTCTCGCTCAGGCAGTCGTATGGGAGGCTCTCTGCTTCTGTCGCACGCATGCCGGTGAACGACAGGATGACAAGCTGGCATAGCGCCCTGATCGACGCCACAAGCGACGACGCGACGTAAGGGACGGCCTTGTACCCGAAGTGTGCAGCTACCCTTACCAGTTCTGAAGGGACGGACGGACTCTCGCCGGCATACAGTCGTGCGAGGTAGTCTGACAGCACGTCGACGATCCCTTCAGCGACGCCGAGGTCATGTTCACAGGCCAACAGGAAGTGCTGGTAGATCCGCGTCGGGACGACAGGGTGTTGTGAGTTTCCAGCACGTTGCGCGAAGCGTTCGAGCAGAGGCTTGTGCAGTTGTGCCAGTGGTACGCGCAGCCCTGTGGTCCCGACGCCCAGACGGTGAAGCTTCACCAGAACTGAATGAAGGCGCTGGGCCTTCCTCTCCATCCCGGGTTGCGCCACATAGTCGAGAACAATAGCGACGCTGGACAGCCCCTCGTAGAGCGTAAGCTCACGTTCGGCGGCAAAGAACGCGAATCCCTTCAGGCAGGCTGAACCAGAGTTAAGCGTACTGGACGCCGGTACCGTGTCGGTCGCTTCGTGCATCAGAAAGTACATCACCTGCTTCCACTGTCGCGTAGTCGCTTCTGAAAGGGCTCGACTTGCGCCGTCAGGCAGGTGGCCCCTGAAGTAGATATGGGTGCGCGGCCCAATCGTATATGCCCGGATGTCCCAGGCAGCGTCACTAAACAGCGAAACAGCGTTCGCAGCCTTGTCGCGCGTAGCCACTGTATCGTCCTCGACACGATACCAGTCGGGGCGCTCAGCGATCGGCGCGATCAGCGTGTTGTTCATGCCACCCCCAATTCGTAAAGCTGGTCGAGCTTGGCCGACCAGAAAGCGTCCAGATTCCCATCGACATCAACGTCCTGCTCGATCTGATCGACCAGCGCGGCGTCGCGCTTACGCAGTTCATCCAGCAGGAAGTCAATGCGGCGCAGCACCGCGCCGAACGAACTGTCGTATTGCTCGATCGAGTCGGCACGTCCGCTCACGAGCCTGACGCAATGACGGCAGCCCAGCAGCTTGTGGATGTCGGCGGCGTCAGCGTGCACGCGATACTGGTCGCAGAAGAGACATCCTTCGGTCGAGCGGCAGTCCGGCTTCACGGTGACTGAAGCGGCGATCGGCACTGGCTTGCGGAATTCGATGCAGACGCCCACCGCGCTCCTGATGCTGCCAGCCGGGTCGTCGCCGGTCTTCAGCACAGTCTTCTCGACCGAAGCGAGGAACACGCCCATCTCAGCCTTGTGCGCGGCGTCCGTGCCGTTCGAGTACGAGCGCAGCGCTGTTTCCACCGAGTGCCCCATCAGCCTGGCTGCGATGACAGGGCCGTGGTTACTTACCGCCCAATCCTGCTTTGCCGCACGCCACTGACGTGCGCTAATGCGCGGCAGCACGATCCCGAGCGTGTCGAGTCGATCATAAAGAAGGGTCAGAAATTGGGTTGGGAGAGGTATGGGCCGTCGTCGCTGCGGGCTATGTCCGACTACGATGAACAACGCGTCGCAGCCTGCGTCCGGCACCAGATACTCGCGCAATGCGAGATACGCCTTGAGCTTCGGCATGAAGCCCAGCGAGACGGTGAACGTAATCTCTTTAGCCCCTGCACGATACTTGACCTCGCGAAACTTCTGACGCACAACCGACGCATCCTGCAGGCTCGCGGCAAGCTCCAGACTCCACTTCATGGCCAGCAGCTGTGCGAGGTTGACGCCCGTTTCGGCCAGAAACAGCGCGGCAAAGCAAAAGACGGCCATCGAAGCGTGTGAGCGCCGGATCTCTGACTGCGCGTCCTCGTTCGCCGCCGCAAGATGTTTAGCCGCACTTCTGGCGATGTCCCCCGAACGCTTAGAAGGGTTCTTGGCGTCAGCCTCAGCCATGCGCATCGTGAGCTCTTCCCGAGTGCGCGGCTCTCCCGTTTCCAGATTCCAGCCAGCCAGGCCGTGAGAGCCGTCGCCTCCGCGACGATGGTGTCTGCGCGGAACAAGGCAAAGACTCTCACCGCGCGCTGTGGTCACGTGTACCGGGTACGGCTTGAAGTCGAGCACCAGCGTGCTGATACCGCTGAAGAGCGCGTCAGCCCACGAGAGCAGGGTGGCCTGGGCTTCGGCGTCAGGCACCGCCGTCGGCACCGAAGCATCCCGTTGGCGGCCCAGCACCCTCGCGTCGGCGCAGAAGTCGTCGTTTCGGAATAACTCACGTAGCATCGACAACAGACGGCGCTGACTGATGTCGACGGAATTGCGCTTCAGGTTGCCCAGCGAGACCTGTTCGCGCCTCTCACGGAAGTAGCGATGAACCGCTTCCGCCGTAGTCTTCTCGTGACAGAGCACCTGATGCAAGCCCTGCCTGTCGGCCCAGTTGACGAACTCAAGCACGACGCGCAAAGCACCGTCGACCGTCCTTGGACGCATCGCGCCAAGGGTCATGCGCCCGGAAAGCTGCGTCACCAGCAGGCGTACGACCCTGGCGCGTTCACTGCTGAAGCTTGTGGGGTCGAAAGTGCGTCGCGTACACCGCAGGCTCGACGCGTCACGCTTCAAGTAGCAAATCTGCCCGATATCGGAACGTCCGCTCATGCCTTCCCACCTGAGCAGCGCGCGCTCGGGATGTAGCAGTGTTGTACCCTCCGCGAGCGGCATGCGCACTTCTTCGTACTGGCGGCTCATGCAGCCACCGCCGTGTCGAGGGTGCGCGCGACCAGCGTCGACAGGTGCACGCCCCAGCCATCCTGGACAGCGTCGAACAGCTTGCAATTCTCGCGGTAAGCGAGGTAGCGCTCGGTCGTAGACGGTTGTACGTGCCACATCAACTGCCGCAACTGATCGAGCGCCCGCGTGTACTTCGTCTCATTCGCTGTCATCGTGTCGACCATGTTCAGCCCGTAGGTCGCGCGCAGATCGTGGAAACTGAACTCGTACCTGGGGTTGCCAAGCTGCACGCGCATCATGGGTAACAGTTCGTCCCTGATGAACTGGCGCACGGCCTGCCCTGTCTTGACGTGGCGGCGTACCTGCGGGCCAGTGCTGACCGGGCCGCGCGACGCGCGATCCTCGTAGAGCGGCGCACCGCGATAGCTGAGAAAGAGCGGCTGGACGGGATGATCGCCGCCGTCTGCCAGCTGGCGACGCTTGCGCGCGCGATCGCTGTGCACATAGGTGTAGAGCCGTTCATAGAAACTGCGCGGCAGGTGCAGCACGCCCTTGACCCCGCCCTTCGTGTCGATGCCCGTACCCGGCCCGCAGGCGATACGGATGTCGTCGCCGTGAAACTCGCCCGGTTTGCGCATCACGTGTCTCGCGCGCACGGTCAGTACCGTCTGAATGCGAGCGCCCGTCAACAGCGCGAACAGATGAACGAGCGTCATCTCGGTATTGCCGAGAGTGGCCAACGATTCAAGCAGCACCGACTGCTCGGCAGAGGGCAGCGGGCGCAAGCGACCACCGTCCTGGATGTGATCGTCCCACGGGTCATCTGCGCGCCGGCCACTGATCGACAGGTCGGTGGTCTTGACCTCGATCGCGCGGCTGAAGCCCTTATGGTCTCTGAACTCGATGAAGCGGCCAGATTCGGTCCACGGCGCGTTCGCGGGCCTGAAGCCTGCCTCGGTCATGAGCCAGCGATAAAAGCGCACTACGGCGCCCATACGACGCCTGGCGACGCCCGGAGACAGTTCGCCTGCCTGCACGGCCAGCCTGATCGAGGCGCTGTAGCGGTAGGTTGGACGTTGCCGCTTGTTCGCGGGGAATGCCAGCCAGTCAACGCCCTCGTTATCCAGATAACGACGGAACGCCACCAGGTCGTCAGCAATGCTGGCGAACGTCAGCATGTTGGGCGACGGCTTCGACTCAATCATGTCGATGAGCCACAGGTTCGCCTCAGCCCATGGCGCGCCGTCAGCGAGCCGGACAACAGGAAAGAGAGGAAAGGTGCCTGTGATCCACTGCGGGCGGTCGTCGCGCCGCTTGCCGGTGTCAGGGTCTGCGAGTGGGACCGTGTGATAGATCGTGCCGCCCTCGGGCGTGGTAATGCTGACCGGCGTCGCGCCGGATGTGTTGCGGTCAACGACCTCGGTCAACGGCAGTTGCCGGATGGTCGTTCGTCTTGCTGTCATCGCCCAGATCCTCATGCTGTGTTTGAGTGGGCGTCCTCATTAACACAACGTGCGAGTATCAAGAAATCGTTCCTGGCTTGCGCATACGCCGAATACCTTCAGGCCAGTGCTGTCGACCACCAGATGCAGCGACTGACTGGCGCGCTGCACCGGCAGCACCACGTTCAGATCCTGGGCGCGCCGACTCAGAGTCGTGTAGTTCGGGACTTGCAAATCGGCGAAGGCGAGCTTGCGAAGGCTATGTGCAAAGCCCTGCAGCGCACGCAACGGCAGACGGTACACCTGCTTGATTCCGAGCAGCATCTGAATCGCCGCGTCCGAGTAGACGTGTGGCCGGCCACGCCTGGGCGACGCCGCCTCGGGCGCTGCATTCATCACGCTTTCATCGATCCACATCGTGACGTCGCCTCTCGCGATCAAGCCTGCGTTGTACTTTGCCCAGTTCCTGACACGGTAGATCCCCTTTGGCTCTCCCCGCTTGTGTTCGTCCTTGCGCATCTCTCGGGCAAAAATCGAGAATCTACGCAGTTACCCGAAGAGTTAACAGGGGCGCCGCCCAGACCGTTGCGCGTAAACGTCAGGGCCCAGCCAGACACCCGGATTTATGCAACAACGCCCATTTTAGAATAAGAGGCGGCGTTTTCATAACCGCAAGGCTTATGATAGGAAATTGGCCTTATCTTGGTCAGACCCGGTTACGGCGAGAGCGCGCCAAAACGGGGGCTGACGGCCGGACCGCTACTAAGAGGCCAATGAGGCACCTACAATGCGTGCATGGCTCCCGATCCTGGACCGGCGATCTCCGTCCTTCAACTTCGAATTGCTCTGCGCGGCCTGAGTCCGCCGGTTTGGCGGCGCGTCCTCGTTCCCGAGCACTTGACACTCGGGCGATTGCACCATGTCATCCAGGTTGTCATGGGCTGGGCCGACGAACACCTGCACACGTTCAGCATTCGTGGCAGGCGTTACGGCGAAGCTCAGGAGGGCGTCTTGCAGTTCTGCACAGTCGCCAGCGAACTGCCGCTGACCGCGTTTCATCTCCGCGAACACGAAGGTTTCGTCTATGTGTATGACTTCAACGCGTGGTGGCGCCACGAGATACGCCTGGAGCGGCGTATGCTGCGGCAACAGCCTGGCCAGTTGCCCCGTTGCGTGGCGGGTTGCGGGCCATGCCCGCCCGAGGACATTGGCGGAATCGAGAGGTATCTGGAGGCCAGGGACGAACACAGTGAATATGAGTTCGTCGATTGGATCGAGTCACTGCGCGAAGGGCCAATCGTGCTGGAAGACCTGCGCGACGAGGTCGATGGGTGGCTGATTTGGCTGGATCGTCGCTTTGATCGTCGGATCGTCAATGATCGGCTGCGAGAGCTCGAGGGGTAGACTGGTCGCCGCAGCTTCCAAGGAAGGAGGGCGGCCATGCGTATCAGCTTGCAACTCGTCGTGCAGGACGATGGAGGCGCGCCAGCCACCGTCACCGAGATAGCCCAGTTCGAGAGAGATGGCCTTGATGTGGGTTCGCTGGGGCTGCATCTGGAGGAGGCGAAATCATTGCTGGGCCGGCTGCAGCGCACGATGGTCACGGCACAGGTTGCCGAGGCAGTTGCCCGGACCAGCGTTTGTCCCACGTGCGGGGCGCAGCTGGCTTGCAAGGGCCACCATAACTTGGTTTTCCGTAGCGCGTTCGGACGGCTGTCGATTGACAGTCCGAGGCTGTACCCCTGCCGGCAGTGCCAGGGCGACGCCCCTAGCTTCAGTCCGGTCGCTAACTGCTTGCCTGAGCGGGTCAGTCCAGAACTGCAGTATCTCGAGGTGAAGTTTGCAGCGTTGATGTCGTATGGTCTGACCGTCAACGTCCTGCAGGAAGTATTGCCGCTCGATCATGTACTGGCAGCCAGCTCGATCCGGCGCCAGGTCACCAAGGTCGGTCGCCGGCTGGAAGCGGAGCAGGCCACCGACGTGCGGCAGCAGGCGGAGGTGGAGGCGAGCGTCCGCTCGCCCGAGATCCCCGAGCCCAGTCCGGTCCGCGCGGTTGGCATTGACGGCGGCTTCCTTCGGCGGGCCGGACACCGGCGCCGCCAGGACGGCTGGTTTGAAGTGATTGTCGGGAAGTCCCTGCGAGATCAGGATGGCGGGCATAGTTTTGCCTACGTGCATAAACTGGAGCGCCGACCGGCCGATCGTATGTGGAATTTCCTTCTTCGTGAGGGTGTGCAACCCGATCAACCGGTCACCTTCCTGTCGGATGGAGGGGAAACCGTACGGTTTGCGCAGCTCGGCTTTGGTGACCGCGGTGAGTACGTTCTCGATTGGTTCCACATCGCCATGCGGGTACAGAACCTCGAACAGATGATCAAGGGCCGGCCGGCCCACTGCGACGGCCCGACCAACGCGGCATTGATCAAGGATCTGCATGGCGCCAAGTGGCACCTGTGGCACGGCTGCCCCTATCCGGCGTTGCGCCGACTGGAAAGCCTGGGCTGGGATCTGGACGCTGAGGCCAGCCCCGAAGAAGCCAAACTCCTCGGCAAGCTCGAGGAGTTCATTGTCTACCTCGACAACAATCGGCACTTCATCGTGAACTACGGTGACCGCTATCGGCATGGGGAGCCCATTGCCTCAGGTTTTGTCGAGTCAGCCGTCAACCAGGTGGTCAGCAAGCGGTTCGTCAAACGGCAGCAGATGGCCTGGCGGCCTCGGCACGCGCACAACCTACTGCAAATCCGGACGGCCGTGCTCAACAACCAGCTCCGGTCTTACGTTGAACGATGGTATCCGTCCATTGCCCTAGAAGAAGGCCACCGCCTTGCCGCTTAGTCAGCCCCGGTTTGGCGCGGTCTCGCGAGCAGGGAACCATCCAAGACTTGCTTGTGCACGCCTAGGTGGTAATGGCTTTAGGGCCAGTAGCACTTCCCATGGGGGGGAAGCAATGTTTGCTGCACATCTAGGCAACGTCGGCCAGTTCATGGTTCCTTAGACCGACAGAGTGAGAAACTTGCGAAACATGCGAAAGTTGGTTACGATTGAGCCATCATCCATGGCATCGTCGTTCCCGACCATGTGTTCCTTTCCGAGTGTGGCCGACCTGGCTCGCCGTATGCGTATCGAGCCAGGTACCCTCCTTGAGCGATTCCGCGAAGCCGGCGTCCCTAAAGCTGATGCGCAAGCGCCCGTCCTCAACGCCGACGTCGCGGCGCTGAGCGCGCTCTACCGACAATTGTTGGGGCCTCGCGCCATTGAAATCGAAGCTGAGCTCGATCCGCCGCGGGCGGCCCTTGTGCAGAACCGCGTCATCCTGGTGGGGAATCTGGGGGATGACCCCGAGACGCGTTACATACCGTCGGGCGACCCCATCACAAACATTCGGCTTGCCACGACCGATCGGTATCTGGATTTTGCGCTGCGCGTCGTCTCGGGCTATGTCACAAGGTATGCGCGCGGCCACCTTCTGCTCGAACTGCTGCAGGGGCGCGTGCCGGCGAAGATGGCTTCGGTAACGCGCTGGGTACTGCGCAATGGCCTTCGCACTCTGAAGGGTGAATCCGATCGCGTACATCGACTTTTGGTACTGGTGTCGCGGGCCATGTCGTTCGCCGCGCAGCGTCTGCTGTCCTGCCGGCGGGCTGATCAGGAAGCGGCCATTCATCCGGCGTTCGCGCCGCCGGCTGTTGTCATCTGAAGGAGTAGCTATGACACCGCGCACCTCGTTCGCGTCCGGCGCTGCCGGCGACGCTCAACTGGTAGAGAAATTGGTTCACGATATCGATGAGCAGCTGGAACATACCATCGACGCGCGCGAGCGGGCCCGCGTGATGGCGATCGTGCGCCAGTGCCTGACGGCAACGCTCGGGCACCCCGGTTCGCCGGCGGCAGGTGTCGAGGATCGACTCGCCGTGTCATACCTGAAGCCCTCGGAGGTCATTGCACAGGGCCTGGTGGCCATGTCGCAGGCGACGCTGTACCGCGCGGTGGAGAATGCACGCTTTTACTGTGTCACTCCCCGCGGCAAGGCGATCGGCCGCGCATTCCCGGTCTGGCAATTCGCGCCACCGGTGCCGGAGCTGCTCGCTCCGGTTCTGCGCCAGATGACAGACTTGCCGAGCAGCGAAATCCATGCGTTCTGGGTGACACCGGTCGACGCCTTCGACGACCTGACGCCGGCCGAGGTGCTGGCGGGCAGGGCGTTCGAATCGCGTGCGGCGCTTACCGCCGCGCAGCGTGGCCACCTTGCCCAATCCGCCAGCGAGCGGCAGGGCAAGGTGATCGCGCAGCTGGCCGCGCTGCCCTCGCGCAGTACGGACTTGATCAGCTGATGATGCCGCCAAATATTGCTGCACCTGAGCATATTGCTGTAACCCTTCCTCCGACGGATCTCCTGCGCCAGGCACTGGCCGGCGCGGAGATTCTCCTGCCCGCCGGCACGCGCGTTTTCCGCGCGGTCCGGCATCCCGCCGCGGTCATTCCGCCTTACGTCCAGCGGACCTACCGATTCGGCCCGCCCGCCGAGTTTGCTGGAACCGACGGACGTTTTTCGGACTACTGGATGTACGCGGCCCAAGACCTGACGACTGCCCTGTGGGAGTCCGGCTTCTGCACCAACGACTTGACGTTGCCCGGCACGTTCTATATTCCTCCAGACGTCGCCAAGAAAGGCTTGATCGCGACATTCACACTACAAACGGACATCCGGGTCCTCGATCTCCACGGCACAGCTCTCAGCAAGTTAGGCGTCTACGACCAGATCCACGGCGACCATGCCTGGTGCCAGTGGTTTGGCCTGCGGATGCTCGAGGTTTTGGCCGGCTTTTCCGGCGATGCGGCCCCGCTCGGATTCCGCTACCCTTCGCGCAAGCACAAAAGCTACTTGGCGCTGGCGGTCCAATCGGGCTCGTTGGAAGTGTGGCGGCGCCACGTCGACGTGCAAGTAACGCGGTTTGCCGAAATGCCGGAGTTTGAAATTCTGCGCGCTGACGCTAACTACGCCGAGCCGTTTGGCGGCGGGTTTTCACTCGAGTAATCGCATGATTGGCACAGCGGCCGCGTGCGCTGCTGTCGCTACCCCTCAGGGCTGATATTCGAGCGGGACTTCAGCGCATTCAGCGCCTGCCATCACCCGGTTAGCGCCAGCTGGCGGTGCGCGATCTGCTACAACGCTGACCGGGCCGTCAGCCGTGGCACTGGCGCCCATCGGTTCCCCTACGTTTCGTCGGCTGCGAACCTATCGCTTGCTGCCGGCGTTGGCAAGGAACGAAGCAGGGGGCTTGCGGCCTGAAGGCCATCCATCGCTGCCAAGCCGCCTGGCCGCCTGGCCGATGCCCGGCAGGCGGCCAACCTCGTCGACCCAGCTTCCCGGCTTTCGTGGTGTGCAGGCAGGCCCACTTTCAGGATCCCTCATTTTGGGACCGCTTCCGGTTGCAAGCGCCTGCCCCATGAGGGTGCTCGCAAAACGGCGACGCCATTTCACATCGTCTCTTCGCTTGATACCTCTTCCATCCCAGCGTGGCAGAGCGCACGCGCGCCTGACGAGTGTGTGGTGACATCACCAATGCCGATGGTGAATTCACCGTCTATGCTCTAAATCCAGGGGACGTTGGAGACGCTGGGCGGCTCAGGGCCTGATCTGAGCCCGAGCGTGCAGCGATCAAGAGGAGCCGCCGTGGATGCCGATGCGAATGACCGCGAACCGCCACGCGAGTCGCACCTGGGAGAATCTCGCGCTGCCCTGACCCTTGCCGCGCTGGGCGTCGTCTATGGTGACATCGGCACGAGTCCCCTGTATGCGGTCAAGGAAACCTTCAATCCCGCCCATGGGATCCTGCTCTCACCTGAGAACATCCTTGGCGGCATCTCCGCGATCTTCTGGTCGCTGATGGTGGTAGTTTCGCTCAAGTATGTAATCCTGATCATGCGGGCGAACAACAGGGGGGAGGGCGGCATCATGGCCCTACTGGCCCTTGCCCTGGCATCGGTGAAGAAGTTGGGGCGCTCACCTACGCCGATTCTGCTCATAGGCCTGTTCGGCGCCGCGCTCTTCTACGGTGATGCTGTACTGACGCCGGCCATCTCGGTACTCTCTGCGGTCGAGGGCATCGAGGTAGGAACGACGGCCCTGAAGCCCTACGTCCTGCCGATATCCGTGGGTGTGCTGATCGCGCTGTTCCTGTTCCAGCGGCATGGCACCGCGACCATCGGTGCGTTCTTCGGGCCAGTCACGATCTTGTGGTTTCTCGCCCTGGCTGCGGCGGGCATCTACGGCATCGTCCGGTATCCCGCCGTGCTAGGGAATTGCTGATCGTGCGACACGTGCTGCTTGCCCGCGGCGTGTCGGTAGTCTAGTTTCAGCGGGCAGCGAAGTTCGTTCTTGTCTTGTCACATACGGTACTAGCGTGCTGTGACCTGCTGTACGACCAGCAGTTTCCTACCTGGACAGGCGTGATGAGTAATCGTCGGGTCTGAAGCTCCGGGGACAATGTACCCGTCGAAAGACGTCATGATTCGGCGACGAATGGTGGCGACGCTGCAAGCCGCAACGCGGTGTAGGGACTAGGAAATTTCCGCATGCGCAACAGATGTGAATCGCTGATAAACCGCGTCAATTCCGATGGGCCAAAGCGGCTGGTAGGCCCTGACCAAAAGGTAAGCAGCCGGTTGCTCCTTTGATCAGTAGGGGCACGTCGTCATCAGGGCTGCCGTGGGATAGGCGGGCGCTAAACGGACAGTCCTCGGGCTGGAGGTATCGCCGAGGTCGGCAAGAACGGGAACGTGGTAAGCCCGATTCTCTGCCAACATTCAGAACATCGAATCGTTGGCAAGCGACCCGTGAGGGAAGCTGTTGGGGAAGCGGGTAAGAGAACGCGCAAAAAGCGAATGCCAGACTGTAATCGTCCGGATAGGAGTTCAAACTTTGCTCCGACCTGAAAGGGTGCAGACTTGCGCGAGGTGTGGCTGTCGCGAACCAGTATTTGCGGTCCAACGCGGGGCAGCTTGGAAGAGACTGTCGTTGTTTTACGGCAGTTCAGCGCCTCCGTCTCAGCAATGAGATGGGCCAACGATATGACGTATGCGAAGGTCTTGTGCTGAATGGAAAGGCCGGCGCCGGGCAACGGTGCTTTAGCCATGCGCGAGCCGTATGCGGGGAAACTCGCACGTACGGTTCTTTGGGGAGGGGGCGACGGTGACGTCGTTCCCTTACCCGCTAATGAGGTTTGCGCTTGATGTTGCACAAGCCAAGGATTTCGGTTTTCGCTACGCGGAACAGATGGGCCGATTCAAGCCGTTTTTTCTCTCGTTTCGCACCTTTCCTGGCGCGCTTTGCGCGCTCAGGACGGATTGCTTCCCTGTGAGGCCAACAACAGCTTCCTGGCGAGCACCAGATTCGCCAGACCAAACAGGCTGAACAACTGCGCCGTGTTCTTGACCAGGCCCTTGTAGCGAACCTTGCGATGACCGAAGAGATTTTTGATGACGTGGAACGGATGCTCGACCCGCGCCCGGATCTGGGCCTTGGCCCGCTCCACGGCGATCAGCAAGTCCTTGACCGCACCGTCACGCATCGCCTTGATCTTGCCGCGCTTGACGGCCACCTGCCACTTCACGGACTTGCCTTGCATCTCCTTGCGCTTGTCCACGCCCGTGTAGCCCGCGTCGCCAAACGCGTGCTCCTCGTGGCCATGCAGCAAGGCATGCGCCTGCGATACGTCCGACTCGTTGGCCGCCGTGCCCACCACGCTGTGCACCAGCCCCGAAGCCGCATCCACGCCGACATGTGCCTTCATGCCAAAGTGCCATTCATTACCCTTCTTGGTCTGGTGCATCTCCGGGTCGCGGCTCTTCTCCTTGTTCTTGGTCGACGGTGGCGCCTCGATGATGGTGGCATCCACAATCGTGCCTTCCTTCATCATCAGCCCCCGCTCGCACAACATGATGCCGATCTCGTCGAACAGCTTTCGCGTCAGTTCATGCTCGACGAGCAGGCGGCGAAACTTCAGCAGCGTGGTCGCGTCCGGCACCGCTTCGACCGCCAGGTCGATCCCGGCAAACGCCCGCATCGCCATGCTGTCGTACAGCGCGTCTTCCAGCGCTTCGTCCGACAGCCCGTACCACTGTTGCAGGAAGTAGATACGCAGCATCCGCTCCAGACCGATCGGCGGCCGTCCACGTTTGCCCTTGGGGTAGTACGGCTCGACCGCCGCAATCAGACGCGACCATGGCACCACGCTTTCCATCTCCGTCAGGAAGCGCTCGCGGCGCGTCACCCGCTTCTTGCCGTGGCTTTCCGCTTCCGCAAAACTGATCTGTCGCTTCATCTCCGACTCATATCGTGGGCATGCACATGACAACGCTTACGCGCCACGCAACGATGACCGCCGCGCTGATTAAATCAGTCTTTCCCTAGGGAGGCGAATGCTCGCAATCCTAACTCCTTTTAGGCCCCATTCGGGGCCTTTTTTTATCGCTGTCGCCATCAGTCGATATCTTCAATGCAGTTCAAATAAGATGAACTCAACTTCGTGTGATCAAGATTATTTTTTTAGATTTCACTACATTGGATAGTCAACGTGTATGAAATCATAGAGCAATAGGGTAAACGTCCATAGCTCGCCAAACCACTCAACTCCTACTATTAGAGCGTACACGCTATATAGATAAAAGGTGTATGCGTGATCAGGTCACTTATTGTTAAGGGTGCATAGACACCAGACCCTCACGAACATGGCACGAGCGCTCCACAAAGATAAGACGGGGAGAAGAGACTCTATAGGTAGACAAGCGCCCACCAACCAATAACGCCATCACCAAACATCCAGAAAGAAAGACACGACTGCCAAAGGCCAAGGTCTCGACCGGCGGGTTACCTGACCGCTTGCGCCGCAGCTGACCTTCTGATTTTCAGGTAGTCGTGCGTATGTCCTTCTTCATCCATTCTGTTGTAAAGGAAATGCAATCATGAACGGGATTTCTCGCACCTTGCGTCGCAAGGTGCGCGCTGCTGCATGGTTCGCAGTTGTTCCCTTGTCTGTCCTGAGCGCTTCCCAGGCGTGTGCGCAGTCAAGCGTTACGCTCTATGGGCAAGTGGATGTCTTCCTCGGTGCAGTGAAACCCTATGGAGCTGACCGCAAATTCACGATTGACGCCGGAGGCATTCAGACCTCGTACTGGGGTATCAAGGGAACTGAAGAGCTATCCACCAATCTTAAGGCGATTTTCGATTTAAATGGGTTCTTGAACGCGGACGACGGCACATCCGGTCGATTCTCCGGGGACTCGTTCTTTTCACGCAACTCCTATGTCGGGCTGCAAGATACTCGCTACGGTACGGTAAAAGTGGGGAGAAACACGACACCCTATTTCATCTCGACAATTCTGTTCAATCCTATGATTGATTCGTTCGTCTTCGCCCCGACCGTATTGCATACCTATCTTGGTGCCCCCTATGCATCCAACGGCGGAACTATCAGCTCGGGGATCATTGGTGATACTGGCTACAACAACGCTATTCTTTACAGCACTCCGGTCATAGGGGGATTCAGCGCCAATGCGCTATACGCATTGGGCGAACAAGCAGGAAGTCTAGGGTCGAGCAAGTGGGGAGGCAACGTTGTCTATTTCGGCCAAGAGCTCTCGGCGACAGTCGCCTTTCAACAAGTTCGATTCAATACCAGCCCGGTTGCAGACACAGGCGTGCCATTGGGCTTTAGGTATCAATCTGCTGTCACTGCCGGTGCCGCTTACGACTTTAAGGTTGTGAAGGCATTTGCGCAGGGTCAGTACATCAAAAACTCCATTGCGAGTGGTGATGTGACGACCAAACAGGGTCAGGCTGGGATCTCCATTCCGATCGGTGCAGGGTCGGTCCTTGCTTCGTTCGCCTTTGCAAGGACTACCGGCGGACCTGAGACGCAGCTGCGCAAGACAGGCGCGATTGCCTATGACTACAATCTCTCCAAGCGCACCGATCTCTACATAGCTGGCATTGTTGACAAGGTTGGCAATCTGTCGCTCGGCACGACGTTCGGGCTTGGGATCCGAACGAAGTTCTAAGGCAAACGAGACAACGGTGGAGGCTTCGGCCAGAAGGGGCCTCTACCTTTGGCGCTGGACATAAGTTGTCACGCATCCGGCATCGCCAGGACGGCCAAAGAGAAAAGGAGTCACGCGAAAGCAAAAAGCGCGCTGCTCCGGCGGGGGCGGGACAGCGCGTAAGACGGAATGCTTCTCTAGATAAAGACGACGCGCGATTATGAAATCATCGCTGCTGGTCGCAACGGTCGCTAACTCGTTTCAGGGGCTGACATGGCGCGCATGTGCGGGACGGCATGTTGCCCGGATGCCGGGAAGGGTTCATCGCCACATTTTTGCGAGTCGCAGCCATACCTGAGGCTGTTGCAGTCGGGTTTTCCGTCGGATGTCGTGCAGCAGCTTGCCAGGGAAGGGCGTCGATTGAGAGCGGCAAGTTGCACACGCCGCGCCCCTGCGTACGGGAGGCTGCGCGGCGTGCAGGCTCAGGTCGAGAATCAGGCGGCCGCGGACAGCGTCCCGGTCCCGGCCGACACCAGCGGCACGTTGAACACATCGTAGCCGAAACACCAGTCCGGGTTCTCGTTGCTGCGCAGCCACGTGTTGTTGTGCGAAACCAGCTGGACCTTGCCGGCGCGCTCGGCGCGGTTGGCTTCGTACAGCGCAAACGCGGCGGCGTAGTCATCCAGCCCGGTCTCGGTGAAGCAGCGCGTCAGCATGGCGGCGTCCTCGATCGCCATTGCGGCGCCCTGCGCCATGTGCGGCTTCATCGGGTGGCAGGCATCGCCCAGCAGCACCAGGCGGCCGCGGCTCCACACCGGCAGCGGGTCGCGCTCCAGCAGCGGCCATTTGGTCACTTCGACCGTGCCTTCGATCAGCGACTGCACACCTTCGTGCCAGCCGTCGAACGCGGCGCGCATCTCTTCGATGCTGCTCGGCACCCAGCTCTTGCTCATGTCCCACTCAGGCTCGGGCACGCCGGTGACGTAGTAGATCTCGTCCAGCTTGCTGGTGTCGAAGTACACCATCATGTGGCGGTCGTCGGTCCACCACTTGGTGCAGCGCTCATGCGTGAAGCCCTTGACGCGCGAGATCGGGAACACCGCGCGGTGCGCCACGTAGCCGGTGTACTTGGGCGGCTCGGCACCCAGCAGGGTTTCGCGGATGCGCGAGTTGACGCCGTCGGCGCCGATCACGATATCCGCTTCGTCCATCGTGCCGTCGGTGAAGCGCAGCTGGACCACGTCGCCCTGGTCGGTGACGCTTTCCAGCTTCTTGTTGAAGAACAGCGTGTCCGGCGCCACGGCGTCGGTCAGCAGCTTGTGGAAATCGCCGCGGTGCACGGTCAGGTAGCTGGCGCCGTAGTGCCGCTCCGCGTAGTCGCCCAGCGGGATCTGCGCGATCACCTCGCCGGTCAGGCCATCGCGGCTGTACCAGTAGTCGGGGTGGCAGCCCATGTCGTTGAGCGCGTCCTCGATGCCGATGCGCCGCATGATCTTCATCACGTTGGGCCCCACGTGGATGCCCGCTCCCAGGCGCGAGAACGCCGGTGCCTGTTCATACAGCCTGACTTGGAAGCCGGCTCGCTGCAGCAGGGCGGCCGCGGCCGTTCCTCCGAGTCCGGCGCCGACAACTGCGATTCGCGGTTTGCCTTGCACGTTATTTCTCCTGGGGGCAATGACACATGGGTCGATGGGGGCTTGGTCGACCTATCTGGTCGACCGTTGATAACGAGTGTACACACTCTAAATATCAACGACAAGACAGAAATTTATAAACCGATGGAAAGCCATATTTTTAGCGGCTACACTCCAATGCTTCCGCGTATTTCGGAGTATTTCTGTTTGCCTATGTATAGTGTGTGCACTACAATCGATCGCAGCATGCAAGGCCATCCGGGCAGGGCAGGCGGGTAGACAGACAAACAGATGACGGAGTCGACAGTGCAGAAAGTTTTCCGAATCGGCCAGATCGTGCCGAGCTCCAACACCACGATGGAAACCGAGATCCCGGCGATGCTGGCCGCGCGCCAGCTGGTGCGGCCGGAGCGCTTTACCTTCCACTCAAGCCGCATGCGGATGAAGAAGGTGGTCAAGGAGGAACTGGCGGCCATGGATGCCGAATCCGACCGTTGCGCGGTGGAGCTGAGCGACGCCCGTGTCGACGTACTCGGCTACGCCTGCCTGGTGGCGATCATGGCGATGGGCCACGGCTACCACCGCGTTTCCGAGCAGCGCCTGCAGGCGCACACCGCCGAGAACGGCGGCGACGCCCCTGTGATCACCAGCGCCGGCGCGCTGGTCGATGCGCTCAAGGTGATGGGCGCCAAGCGCATTGCCGTGGTGGCGCCGTACATGAAGCCGCTGACCGAGCTGGTGGTCGACTACATCCGCAATGAAGGCTATGAAGTCGTGGACTACCGCGCGCTGGAGATCCCCGACAACCTCGACGTCGGCCGCCACGACCCGTCGCGCCTGCCGGAGATCGTTGCGCAGATGAATTTCGCCGATGCCGACGTCATCGTGCTGTCTGCCTGCGTGCAGATGCCGTCGCTGCCGGCGGTGGCCAAGGTCGAGGCGATGACCGGCAAGCCGGTGGTCACCGCCGCCATCGCCACCACCTATGCGCTGCTCAAGCGCCTCGGCCTGGAGCCGGTGGTGCCGGGCGCGGGCGCGCTGCTGTCCGGCGCCTACTGAAGGAGCCGGCCATGACGACCAGCACCTTCCTCTACGGCGGCAACGTCCATGCCAACGGCATTCGCCAGCACTACCTGCGCTATGGCGGCCAGGATGGCGCACGCGCGCAGCGCGACACCGTGATCATCGTGCCCGGCATCACCAGCCCGGCGGTCACGTGGGGCTTCGTCGGCGAGCAGTTCGGACGGCAGTTCGATACCTATGTGCTCGACGTGCGCGGCCGCGGCTTGTCGCAGGCCGGCGCGGAACTGGACTACAGCCTCGAAGCGCAGGCTGCTGACGTGATCGCGTTTGCCGAGGCGCTTGGGCTGCAACGCTATGCCATCGTCGGCCATTCGATGGGCGCGCGCATCGGCATCCGCGCCGCGCGTGGCAAGCCTGCGGGCCTGACGCGGCTGGTGCTGGTCGATCCGCCGGTCTCTGGCCCGGGCCGCCGTGCGTATCCCGCGCAACTGCCGTGGTACATCGATTCGATCCGGCTGGCACGGCAGGGCATCGACGCCGAAGGCATGCGCCGCTTCTGCCCCACGTGGACCGAGGATCAGCTGCGCCTGCGCGCGCAATGGCTGCATACCTGCGACGAGCGCGCAATCCTGGCCAGCTTCAACGGCTTCCACGAAGACGATATCCACGCCGACCTGCCGCAGGTCGAGGTGCCGGCCCTGCTGATGACCGCGGGCCGCGGCGACGTGATCCGCGAGGAAGACGTGCAGGAGATGCGCAAGCTGTTGCCCGCGCTGCTGGTCGCACATGTCGCCAATGCCGGCCACATGATCCCGTGGGACGACGAATCCGGTTTCTATCGCGCCTTCGGCGACTTCCTCGGCGCGGCGCTGAACTGACCGCTGAACTGATAATGGAGCGAACATGCCCGTAAGCGATTACGACCTGACGGCGGCGTGGAAGCAGGTGCTGACGCTGTCGAAGCTGCAGCCGGGGCAGACCGTCACCGTGCTGACCGGCGCGGCCACGCACCCGCAGACGCTGCGCACGGCAATGGTGGCGGCGCAGGCTATGGGCGCCATCGTCAACCGGCTCGACCTGCCGCCGGTCAATGGCGAGAAGGCGCTCAGCCGCGATGCGCTGGCCTATCTCGGCACCACGCCGCTGACCGGCAACCCGGCAGCGATTGCCGCGTTGAAAGCAAGCGACCTGGTGCTGGACCTGATGACGCTGCTGTTCTCGCCCGAGCAGCACGAGATCCTGTCCGGCGGCACAAAAATCCTGCTGGCGGTGGAGCCACCCGAAGTGCTGGCGCGGCTGGTGCCGACCGAGGCCGATCGCGCCCGCGTCAAGGCTGCCACCGAGCGGCTGGGCCGCGCGCGCGAGATGCATATCGTGTCCGACGCCGGCATGGACCTGCGCTGCCGCCTGGGCGAGTTCCCGGCAATCAGCGAGTACGGCTTTGTCGACGAGCCCGGCCGCTGGGACCATTGGCCGAGCGGCTTCGTGCTGACCTGGCCGGACGAAGGCGGCACCAACGGCACCATTGTCCTGGACCGCGGCGACATCCTGCTGCCGATGAAGTCCTATCTGCAGGCGCCGATCCACATCACGGTAGAAGCGGGCTACGTTCGCCGAATCGAGGGCGGTGTCGATGCCGAACTGCTGGCCGACTACATGGCCTCGTTCAACGACCCCGAAGCGTATGCGATGTCGCATATCGGCTGGGGCCTGCAGCCGCGCGCCAGCTGGTCGGCGCTGGCGATGTACGACCGCGAGGCCACCATCGGCATGGACGCGCGCGCGTATGAAGGCAACTTCCTGTGCTCGTTCGGCCCCAACAACGAAGCAGGCGGCAGCCGCACCACCGCCTGCCATATCGATATCCCGGTGCGCCACTGCACGGTCAGCCTCGATGGCGAGCCGGTGGTGGTGCGCGGCAAGGTGATGGACGGGCACCATGCTCCGGCCGCATCGCTCTACAAGGCAGACAAGGACTCGCGCCATGGATGATGCAGTGCAGACCTACCAGCGCCAGGGCTTCGGCGCGTCGATGGAACTCAAGGCGCCGTATGGCCTGCTGATCATCGACTTCGTCAACGGCTTTGCCGACCCGGCGGTATTCGGCGGCGGCAATATCCCCGAAGCCATCCGCAACACGCAGCCGCTGCTGCGCGCCGCGCGCGAGCGGGGCTGGCCGGTGGCGCACAGCCGCATCGTGTTCGCCGACGACGACAGCGACCACAACATCTTCACGCTGAAGGTGCCCGGCATGCTGACGCTGAAAGAAGACGGCCACAACAGCCAGATCGTGCCCGAGCTGGCGCCCGCTCGAGGTGAGCTGGTGGTGCGCAAGACGGTGCCGTCGGCTTTCTTCGGCACCTCGCTGGCGGCGTGGCTGACGCAGCGCGGCGTGCAGACGCTGCTGGTGGCCGGCTGCGTCACCAGCGGCTGCGTGCGCGCCAGCGTGGTCGATGCGATGTCGCTGGGTTTCCGCCCGTTGGTGGTGTCCGATTGCGTGGGCGACCGCGCCATCGGCCCGCACGATGCCAACCTGTTCGACATGGCACAGAAGTACGCGACCGTGCTCACGCGCGACGAAGCGCTGGCGCAAATGGCGGGTGAGGGCGCCCGCGCCGCCGCCTGAGCGCCGATGGTGCGCCGGCGCCGCGTCTCAGCCGGCCGCCGCCCGCCCAATCCGTGCGCTCCTGCGAGGCCGGTGAGGCCGTTAAACGTTATGCACCCTAAGCGCTCTGGATAGGGCGGGTCTGGGTCGCCCATACCTTAACCTGATGATTCGATTCTTTGTTAGAGAGGCCTCGCCATGCTGCTACAAGGTCCGTTTACTTCTTAGCATGCTGAGCTTGCGCTATGAAAGCGTAACCGTCGATGCAATGGATCCATGTCCCGTGCCGACAACTCCCTTTGTGCCGTTCGAGAAGCAGCCATTGATCGAAGATGAAGCGCTGCGCTTACACAATGCTGAGGCGATTCTTACCTACTTAGCACGCAAATACGACAGATTCGGTACTTGGCTTCCCGATGATGCACGGGCAACAGGGTTAATTGCACAGTGGCTTTCATTCGCTAGTGGCGAACTAACAAGGTTGGGCAATAGTACGTCGAGATCCGAAGAGGCAGCGCTTCATTTCCTGAATGAACATCTGACGAACCGGAAGTGGCTGGAACTCGATCGCCCTACCATTGCGGACGTATCGTGTTACCCATCGGTAGCACACGCGCAAGCCGCCGGATTTGACTTGACGCCCGTTCCGTTCGTACTGGAGTGGCTTGAGCGATTCAGGTCCATGCCGGGCTTCGTGACAGATTGTACGTCTGGTTCAAGGGTGTCATAGATAGGTGGCATTTATTGCCCTGGTCGTCTACGTAGCGACGCTTACCTCCTCCATGCGTTGCAAGCAGTCCGACGACCTGCACATGGGCAAATCGATTAAGCAGCTTGTCCTTCAGGAAGGCGCGACCCTCGTCGCGGAAGGCCACTCCGTGAGGTGCGGATGGGAAATCCGTTGTCTTCCTCAATAAATTTCGGGCAACCCCGCTGCACCCATGCCGCGCGCGCGATGCACATCGTAACCACGCCCCACTTCGCATTTTGGCGGCGGCCTTCCAGCGGGATGTGTCCCGCCAGGCGCGCACCCGCCATGCCGAAGGAATGGCCGATCGAGATGGCGCCGCCGTTGACATTGAGGCGCTCGCCGGGGAGCCCAGCTTGCGCCGGCAGTACAGCGCTTGGGAGGTGAAGGCCTCGTTGAGCTCCCACAGGTCGCTTCTCCCCCGCAATTCCCGCTCACGCTGGGTCTGTGTTCTGCTGTTCATCCCGAGTTGCGTCACTTCACCGGCAAGAGGTGATGGGGCTGGGCAGGGCACCGAGCTGGGAGTGTTTCAGCGGCAATTGCGGGTTTAGGAGACCGCGCCAAATCAGGCCGCGAGGCGGCAAGGCTGTAGCGCCTGAGATCTCTGCGTCCGTGCCCACCCGAGCGTGGATCTTTCCCTGGCCTGGGCAGTGTGAGGGAAGCCACGACGCAATTCCTGCCACATCCGGGCTACCGGAGCTCGAAGGGCGTTGCGGCTAGCGGCGCGCAGCGAGTGCACCCAGACGGCCGTGGAGCATAGGCGGTGGTGTTCCCCTGGTTCTGCAGGTTGATGGCCAGCGCCGTCAGTTGGGTTTCGGCGCCAGGCTTCTTGATCATCAGCGTGAACGGGTCGAGTACCATCACTGCGCAGAAAACTACCAATTTTCGGGGATAGTGGCCCACCCAGATCATCGTGTATTCTGGAATTAATATCGGTGCGCTTGCCACGAGGCATTGTGCTTCAAGCACGGTACGAAGATGTATGGTGTATTCGCAGAGATTGTCACGGCCTACTCTCATGGCACCCATCAGAGCACCAAAAGCGGCACTCTTAAACGCCGGCAACCAAGTCATAAGGATCTACGCATGCCTCTATGTGCTACCTGCGGCGAGTTCACTCCAATGGGAATGGTGCACGTTTGCACTGGCATCCGCATCCCCCGACTCAGGCCTTCCCCTCCACCTCCTCCTCCCTGGTTCCAACCGCCCCGCGCTCCTCAAACTCTCCCTCAACACCCTCCTCAGCTGTCGAACGTGCTTCAGGGACTCAAATCGAAAGCGAGAGAAAATCGCGGGCGGATTGAGATAGATATAACGGTGTTCTTCCGAGATGGAACACCTCCAGAATCCGTGCTCATGCATACGGCGTATAACAAGCACCTCGTGGAGTCGTATCAAACGAACGATAGGTACACGCCGCAAGCTGCCCCGCAGAATACCGTGTGCAGAATGTCTTTAAAAGATTTCAAGGCAGCGTTCGAGCGTTATGCCGATCATTTAATCAAGACGATGAGAGTAATCGGAGCAGAAATGCGACCGAATACGATCATCTATACCGATCGCTCCGGCGTTTACTTCACTAGCGATTGCGCGATCGCTGGAATGGACATTCATTGCTTCCCTTGCCTGCCGCCGGGCGTACAGTCGAACATTGTTTTTGATCTCAACTCACAGGAATTCGGCGACATGGTGAAGGTCCTTCGACTTCTTTACCATGCGGGCGACCGGTTTTATAACGCGAACAACATGGTGACCGCAGGCGGAAGTGACCTCGTTAGCAAGCTTGGCGATGCGAGGAATGCACTACAACGCGTAGGAGCTGCCTCGTGGTTCTTGAGGATGTTTTCCGAGGTCGAACGAGCGTCACTGGAGATGAAGTTGAGGACACAGCAGAGAGAGCACAATACGAACAGGGCGCATGTCGGTGCGCTGTTGAATAGGAAATCCTTCAAGTAGGGCGGATCTATATGAACGCGTCCCGTTTGGGGTCATCGTACTTTTCATGAAGAAAATGGCGGTACCAGGCCGACCAGCCTGGAGCAAGGCTTCGCGGCGCAATGCATCACACGCCGCGGGAGTTTTTGCAAGCTCTTGATTGCCTACGACCAAGATACGCCCTTATGCTCTGCTTTATGCTCTGCAGCGCATAAAGCAGAGGGTTTTTTGGTTGGCGGTCGCGGCCGCGAGCATATGAACAGCACCCCGGGAAGGCACCCCGCGACCGGTGACTAAAAAACCGTTTGTGCTAAACCGCTCCACGGGCGCTGGCGTCTATGGGGATTGAATGGTCGGCGCAATGATCCGGCGGGCCCCACACGGGTAAGCCGACCAGGGGACTGCGGTGAAGTGACGGTGGCGATCGTACGATGGCAGTGCAAGCGTCGAGATGGCGAGATGAATCGGGCAGCTTCCGGAACATCGGAATGCGGCAAGGACGGGATAGCGCAAGCCCGGTCACATTGCCAGCAGGAATGAAGGGAAACGTGGTCGAGGGTAATGCCACCGGATCAGTGAACATGGTGAGGGGGCGGCGCACGCGGAAGTGCACCCGGCAGGAAGGTTTCGATGCAGACCATGTGGCCCCTACCGCAGACGGGGCAATCGCGTAGCGATCTACCAGTGAGTCGCTGGTAACGGTCACGATAGTCGTCCATGACGGGGGAAGTGTCTTCCGCTGCGGGCACAACGCCGAGCAACCGGCGGCAGGTGGCAAGCTTGGCCGCACGGTGGCAATTGGCCAGCAGGCCGTAACTGCGGATGTGCTTGAAGCCGTCGGGCAGCACGTGCAGTAGGAAGCGACGGATGAACTCGTCGGCCGCGAGCGTCATAGTCCGGCTTGCGCCCCCATGTTTGTAGTCCTTCCACTGGAAGGTCACCGCGTCGCCGTCGAAGCGCTGCAGCCGGTGATTACAGATGGCGACGCGATGGGTGTAGCGCCCCAGATAGTCGAGCACCTGCCGGGCGCCGCCGAACGGCGGCTTTGCATAGACGACCCATTCGGCCTGCGCAGTGGGTTCCAGCCATGCGGCGAATGCTCGGGCGTCATCGAGCGGCGCGAGCGGGCCGTAAAAACGCAACGCACCGGCGTCAAAGGCGCGGCGCAACTGTTCGAGGAACAGGCGCCGGTACAGCCGCGAGAGCACTCGAACGGGCAGGAAGAAGCCGGGACGGCAGGCGCTCCAGTGCTCGCCATCGAGCGCGATGCCGCCACCCGGCACGACACAGTGTACGTGGGGATGATGCTGCAGGTTCTGCCCCCAGGTATGCAGGATAGTGATGAAGCCGATTTCGGCGCCCAGGTGCTTGGGATCGGCGGCGATCATGCGCAGTGTTTCGGCACTGGTGCGAAACAGCAGGTCGTAGAGCGCGCGTTTGTTCTGGTAGGCGAGTGCTGCGATGGGCTCGGGGACAGTAAAGACGACATGGAAGTATTCGACCTCCGGAAGCAGTTCCGCCTGGCGGTCTTCAAGCCACTGGGCGCGGGCAAGTGACTGGCACTTCGGGCAGGCGCGATGCCGGCACGAGTTATAGGTGATCCGCTGGTGAGCGCAGGCGTCGCACCGCTCGACATGGCCACCGAGGGCCGCGGTGCGGCATAGCTCGATCGCACTCATCGCGCGCCGTTGCGCACGACTGAGCCCGTCGGCGTGCATCTGCCGGTACTGCTGGCCGCAGTGGCGGAAGATATCCGCCACCTCGAGTGGCGCGCGCATGCCTGCGTTCAGAAGTATGCGGGCGCAGGCGCGGCGGGCGGGATGGGCTCGGGGTGCGGCAGCAGATCGAAGGGACTGGTGGTCGCGCACACGGTGCTCGTCGCCAGTTTCAAGTAGCGCGCAGTCGTCGAAAGACTGCGATGACCCATCAGCAGCTGGATCCGGCGCACGTCAGCACCGCTCTCCAACAGGTGAGTGGCAAACGCATGCCGCAGCGAATGCGGCGTGATGGGTTTCTGAATACCGCTGCGCCGGCGAGCGATGCGACACGCCAGCGCGACTGCGGACCGGCTGATCGGTTGCCCGGGAATGTCGCCCGGAAACAGCCACTCCCTGGGGTGGGCGTCGTGCCAGTACAGTCTCAGAATCTCCAGCAGCCGCGGTGACAGCATCACGTAGCGATCCTTACGATTCTTCCCCTGATTCACACGAATGACCATGCGCTGACTGTCGATATCAGTGACCTTCAGATGCACGGCTTCCGACACCCGCAGACCAGCGGCGTACGCGGTCATCAGGATGGTGCGCTGCTTGAGACTGGCGATCGACTCGAAGAAGGTCGTGGTCTCCTCCAGGCTCAGGATGACTGGTAGCCTGACTGGTTTCTTCGGCAACGGAAAGTCCTCATCGCTCCAGGGCCGCTTGAGCGTGACGCGGTAGAGGAACCGCAGCGCGCCAATGGCTGGACAGAGACTGCTGGGCGCAAGCTTGCGCTCTTCACGAAGATAGACGAGCCAGGCACGGATCTCTTCAGGGCCGAGTAGATCAGGGGAGCGACGAAAGTGTCGGGCAAAACTGGCAACCTGCAGCAGATAGGACTTCTGCGTGTTGTCGGCGAGGTTGCGGATTAATCGCCAGCTGACGATTAATCCGCTAATGCGGAGAAGTCTGTAATGTGAAGGAGAGGCAATCGGACCCCGCGGGGCGGACGCTTGTAGCCGGTTCGCTTCGCATAACAATTGCAAGAATGAAGAATGCGCGATCCTTGGTGATGCCCCCCCAAGGAGGTGCATATGTTACCGACGACATCATTGCCGGAATCTCTCGCCCGGCTCGAAACTCATCTGCGCGAGGAACGTTACTCCGATGAGGCGTGTAAGCGCAGCCTGCATGTTGCCCTGCGATTCCTCACCTACACGCGCCAGCGCCAAATCGAGGTCGAACAGATTCAGCCCGTTCACGTGACCGCGTACCTGAACTACCAGCTACGCCGGTTCCGGCGGCGGAACGGACGTAGCCCACAGAATCTTGAGGCATGGCGCAACTGGCATCTCAGCGGTATTCAGATGTTGTTGCGTCTGGTGCAAGGCCGCTGGCCTCCGGCTCCAATACCTGCAAGCGCGCGCGAGGCATTTCATAAGCAACTTTGCGATTCATACGTCAGCTGGCTCGTGACGACGCGTGATTTGGCGAGCACAACGCTATCCACGCGTCAACGCATCGTCCTACATTTCCTCGAATCATTGGACGGAGGAGGAACCAAGGCGCTGCTTGCGCAGATCACGCTGGCTGATATCGACCGCTATGTGCAGTCCCAAGCGTCGCATTTAGGACGGGGCGCCATCAAGAATATGGTGAACGCGTTGCGTAGCTTCCTGCGCTACCTGCATCAGAACGGCTGGGTTGTTCGAGATCTTGCCCCTGATTTGATCAGTCCTCGAATCTATGCTGACGAGGCCATTCCCTCGGCGCTACGCACCAGAGAAGTTGAGTTGCTCCTCGAATCCGCGCAGCAGGATCGCAGCCCGAAGGGATTGCGCGACTATGCGATCCTGCTGATGCTTTGCACCTATGGACTGCGCGCAAGCGAAGTGGCGAGGCTCCGCCTGGAGGAACTGGATTGGAGAGGGGAACGCATTCGTATTCGCCATACCAAGACCCGATCGGAATCCATGCTGCCCTTGCTGCGCACTGTCGGGGAAGCCATCCTGGATTACTTGCGCAATGGTCGTCCCCAGACCACTGCCCGCGAGATTTTCATCCGGACTGCGGCTCCGCACCGGTCCTTGCAAGGTAGTGGGGTGTATCACGTTGTTGTTGATCGTCTCCGTAACGCGGGTGTCCCCATCGCACGTAATCAGGGACCTCATGCATTACGACACGCGTGCGCGGTCAGCCTGCTGGGCACGCAATCTCCACTCAAGACTATCGCTGATGTCCTGGGCCATCGCTCATTGTCGTCCACGAGGCAGTACCTCAAACTGTCCGTGAACGAATTGCGCGAGGTGGGGCTGGACGTTCCGACGGGGAGCGAATCATGAACAGTTGGCCCGACGCCCAATGCGACCTGTATCGCGTCTTTGTCAAGCAACTACGATTGCGAAGCACCTCGGCACGCAACAGTTACCACTATGTCCTTGCTGGGTTCCAGCGGTGCGCTCTCGCGTATTCAGGCACGCAACCTCCTTCTCGCGCGACTATCGTGCACTGGCTTAAGACGAGGGCCACGCTATTACCGCAACGTGTGCTCTTCGGCCACGCCCGGCTGGTGGATCGCTTTCTCGACTGGCTGGTCGCGAATAGGCGCCTTGAGCGCAATCCTTTGTCGGAGTTGCGTGGCGCTTACAGCCCACGCGGCACTACGCCAGTGGTTCGCGCGTTGCTCAGTCAAGATCCCGATGCCGCCTTGGAGGCACTTCGACCGCTGCCCCTCTTTGCAAGTCACCTGGGCCCTCTAATGCGGGAGCACATAGCGATGATGCACTCACTGGGATTTCGCTATCACACAGTGCAAAGCCGGTTGGCCCGGTTCGATCGCTTTCTACAAACTCGGCCCGATCTTGAGGCGGAACCCCTCGCAGTGCTCGTTAGAGAGTGGGCCAACTCCCCTTCGACGCCCCGACATGCGATGGAATGCGCTGAGACTGGCCGTGTTCTCGCTAAAGCCATGCAGCGCAAAGGCGTACCCGTGGCCATTCCGCGGTCGCCTCGGGACCTGCGTGGTGTGGTCAAGCGGAACCAGCGACGACCTTATATCTATACACCAGACGAGGTCGCGCAACTGCTTAAGGTTGCAAGCGTCTTTCCGTCTCCGCGAGCACCCCTGCGGCCCATCGCCCTGTACACAATGATCGTGCTTGCCTACTGTGCCGGCCTTCGGCTCGGAGAGATCGTCCGTCTGAAGGTGCAAGACATTGATGTGGAGGCCGCAACCATCTCAGTGCGCGACACGAAGTTTTACAAGGCGCGTCTGTTGCCGGTCACGATGACGGTCATGAGAGCACTAGGCGCTTATCTCCAGGCCCGCTTGGCAGCAGGCGCTCCCGCTGATAGTGCCTCTGCCCTGTTCTGGAACGCGCAAACGTCCCGAGCCTACTCCCAGATCAGGATCAGCAAGCTGTTGGTCCAGGTCATCCGGGACGCTGGCCTGAAGCCCTTGCCCGGCTATGTGGGTCCCCGTGTTCATGATCTTCGACATGCCATGGCGGTAAATCGGATGATCGCTTGGTATCGGAATGGGATCAACCCCCAGGTTCAGTTGCCTTACCTGGCGTCATATCTTGGGCACGTCAGTATCCAGTCGACCCTCGTCTATCTCACCTCGACGCAAGAGTTGCTGCAGCAAGCATCCGAACGGTTTGAGGCCTTCGGCGCGCGCAACCTCAGCGATCCGGTTGGAGGTCAATCATGCGAATGAACGCATCGTTTGTTCAATTGCTACATGCTTTCTTCGAGAACTGGCTCGTGCAGCAGCGCAACGTCTCAGTCCACACTGTATTATCTTATCGAGACACTTGGCGTCTGTTTTTACGTTTTACCTCTGAGCGCCAGAGGTGTCAGATCGAAAGCCTAAGCATGGCGCAGATCACCGCTAGCGAGGTACTTGCTTTTCTCCAGCATAACGAAGATGAGCGCCATGTTTCAATTGGCACACGCAACTGCCGTCTCGCAGCGCTAAAGAGTTTTTTCCGTTTTGTGGAAACGCAAGAGCCGTCGGCACTGGCCCAATGTGCGCAGGTGCTTGCCATTCCAAGCAAGCGCATGCAGCGACGGGTGATCTGCTATCTGGAGTCAGACGAAGTGGCGGCCATTTTGGCTCAGCCCGACCGCAGCACCATTGAGGGGCAGCGCGATCACGCTCTACTCTCATTTCTTTACAATACGGGCGCGCGTATCCAGGAGGCTTTGGATCTTTGTCCACGGGACATCCGTTTCGAGGCGCCTTTCCAGGTGCGGCTGCTGGGCAAGGGCAGGAAAGAAAGGACCTGTCCGTTGTGGCCGCAAACAGTCACGCTGCTCCAAGCCCTATTAAGACGCCAACCGCACGCTCCAGATGAGCGCCTCTTCGTCAATCGCTACGGATCGCCACTGAGCGCTTCGGGTGTCCGATTCAAACTGCGGCAGTACGTCCAGGCAGCGTGTCAGCAGGTGCCCTCGTTATCGTCAAAACGCGTTACGCCACACGTATGGCGCCACACGACGGGCGTCCATCTTGTGGCTTCTCACGTTGACGTCACGGTCATTCGAAGTTGGCTTGGACATGCGAGTCTGGATATGACCAATCAGTATGCTCAAGCAAACATGCAAACAATGCGTGAGGCACTTCAACAGTTCGACGTACCCTCCGCGGTTGGGCATCGCCCTCGCTGGAAGCGGTCCGCCACGCTTTTGGATTGGCTTGATTCGCTTTGAGACGCCATCTCGTAATGTGAAGGAAAGAGGCAACACAGCGTAGCTGCGACAATGCTTATCGGCGTTTCCTTCACATTACAAACTTCTCCGCATTAGCGGATCTGCATGTCGTGCAGCATGCGTTCGCGCAGCGGTGTCATGACGGACCTCCTGGAAACAGTGGATGGAATGCCCCGTCGGGCACCTCCATGCTGCTCCCAGCCGCCTGGTCCTCCATTCCCTGGGCCCGGCACCAGATATCCGCTCTCACAAAACGCCAGGCACTGGCCTCCGCTTCCCTCCCACTACCGCGTCAGCGGTTTAGTACAATTTCGAATCTTGGTCAGCGGCCGATAGGAGCCGGATGAATCGAGAGGTTCATGTCCGGATCTGTGAGGGCGTGAGGGTGCGATTCCCTTGCGCTACTCGACTTACCGGGATAGCTGCCCCCAAGTCGTTGGCGACACGATTTTCTTGGTGGGTGAGCGACCGGAAGTGGCCGGCAAGCGCCAGATCGACCCGACGTGAGGCCTCGGCGAGATTGCAGAAGGCCGGTCCGTGAATTGGCATCTTCGCCAGCTTCGCATCGTGCGACGCAGGTGCCTGTTCGAGCCGCCCCGCTTGATGGCAGGCTGGAGCCGCTCAATGAGACATCAATACGGGCACAGTCATAGACTCCAGGAGCGTGCGCGTCATGCCGCCCAAAACGATTTCACGGAGGCGGGTATGCCCGTAGGCACCCATCACAATGAGATCGACATCACGGTCAGCTGCAAGCGACAGCAACAGCTTGCCGGTCTCATCGCCGCCTCCGTTTACCACTGGCTCCTCATGGCTTGCTTGCACGCCATGACGGGAAAGCCAGGCCACCGTATGTTTCACCGGCGATAGCCACGGATCGCGCAATACCCCCGGCTGCAGGTAGGAAACGATATGAACATTATCCGCTCGTCGAAGGAGTGGCAGCGCGTCGCGGATCGCACGGGCCGCTTCTCGGCTGCCATTCCATGCCACCACAACGTTCTTGCCAACACTAGAGAATCTACCTGCATAAGGGACCACAAGAACAGGCCGGCCGCAGTGTAGAACGACGGATTCAACGAAGTGATCCTCTGCGAAGGCCTCTTCGTCATCCGGATCTCGTTGCCCGAGAATCAGCAGATCAGCAAGATGGGCATCGGCTTGTACCGTGGAAACCGTGGTCCAGTCTGGTGCCCGCCATTCGGCAGTTACCGCAGTACCTTTTGTAGCACCTTCGAAAGCCTGACGGGCCCAATCTTCAATCTGTCTGTGCCATTCTGGCTCTTTTGAAAAATGAGTGGGTTATGCGGCATGCGGGTTGATCGCGGAGAAGTCGAGCTTTCCGGCGATCAGGAAGATCACGGTGCGCATGGTTTTGAAGCTCACATAGCCGCGAGCCTTGCGCTTGGCGGCTTGGAACAGGCCGTTGAGCGCCTCCAGGAAGCCATTGGTCTGGCGAGTCTGGGTCCATGCAACGATGCCATCAAAATGCTTGCGGATCATGCGCGCGACCTCCTTCATTGGCTCGACCTTGGATCGCATGACGTTCGTGCACCACTGCTCGAGCATTGCGGAAACAACGTTGATCTGCTTGCGCCCAAGGATGTCGCGCAACTGCTCGCGATACAGCCAGGCACGGGCGGTGCGTTTGGTCGTGACGTTGGCGATCAACGCGTCGAGATCGGCACGCTGTGCGGCTGGCAAGCCGTCCCGATCCTTGAGCAGCGTCCAGCGCAGGCCTTTGAGGCTTGGATCGGTCTTCTGTTCGATACGCCGGGTCTTGTCCACGGCTGCCGAAGCGTGAGCCACGACATGGAACTTGTCGAAGGTGATGCGCGCGTTGGGCAAATGCTCGCTGACGCCCTTGATGAACGCTGGCGACATGTCGATACTGACCACCCCGATCTGCTCGGGCGCAGCGTTGTGCTCGCGCAGCTGTTCAGCGAACTTGCCAACCGTGGCAGCATCCTTGCCTTCGGTCACAAACACGACGTTACGCGCGTCGGCATCAGCGACAAGCGTCAGGTAGTTGTGACCGCGCCTGTAGGACGTTTCGTCAACGGCGGCAGCGGTCATGCCGGCCAGATCGAGTTCGGCCACCGCGAGGTCGACATAGCGCTCGCAGATAGCGTACACGCGATGCCACGACTCACCCACCGTTCTGGCTACAGCAGAAAACGGCATCTGCTGCGCAAGCGCCACCACCATGGCTTCAAACAGCAACGTGAAGCCAGAAAGCTTGCCAGCCCAGTCCGGCTCGACCAACGCCACGCGGCCGTCGGGAAGCTTCACGCGTGGCGTGCGGACTTCCAGATAGCAGTCGTGCTCGAAGAAGTTCAGGTGCCGATAGCGTTTGGTCACCGTGTCGTGAACCGGGTGCCCACCGGCGACCTCCGGGTGGGAAAAGCGGCTGCCGGCGACAAAGTCAATCTGGATCGTCAACGTCTTGGTTTGCGCGTTGAAGTCGACTTCCCGGACGAACCACGGATCGCTTACGCCAAGGGCTGCTTCAAACAGTTTGCTATGCATCGATCCTGTTGCTCTTTACCTGAAACCCGCCACGATACCACCCACTTGAAATTCAAAAGAGGCGCCATTCTTTATACGAAGCAAGGTATCGCTCGCCATCAGCAAAATAGCGAATTGCTTTCGGGTCGGGGTTGCCTGCAGCGAGCAGCCCAATCAGCGCAGCGTGGAACTCTAGAGCAAGCTGGGTTGCGAGGTGCAGACGCTGGTGCACACGACGGCTCGCATCCAGATGCACCATGATCGTGGCATAGTCCATGGACATTTCCTCCTAGCGGCTGCAGACCGCATGTTCAATCTAGAACTTGGGCATAGACAGGGCTTGTCGAACGTCAAAGCCAGTACGCGAAACATGGCTGGTTGACTTGTGTAGCTTGCTCAGTGCGATGTGCTCCGAAAGGAGTACGCGTCGCTAAGCCGGTTGACTCATGCCGCAGCAGCGCAATTCGGAGCGAAATGGACGGCGATCGCCAGGAGGACAAGGTCGGCATATTCAACGCCATCGCGACAGCCGCGGACACGGGCCAGCCCAGGACACCAGATGGCCGTCACTGGGAAAGCGTGTCATGTCGACGAGGCAATGACATAGCCCGTGCGTGAGGCATAGGCAGTTGCTTCAGTTCAATGCGCAGTTCGACGGGATATCCATCGACCCGATGGAGTGGTGACAGCCTCTACAGCCTCACAACGCGGCTCTGCAAGGGTTCGTCGAGCGCTTTCCCCTGATCTGTTCGATGTTGCGCGGATAATCCGCGGACGCCACAGCGCCGCTTGCGCGCCGAAGGGTTCGCATTTTGAGACCTCAGGGGTGCAGAGAGGAAGTCCCTTGCCACCCAGTTACTCGCGCAGCCTCAGATAAACGTGGCCCATAATGCGTCTGGGTCTCGCAGACCAGTCGGTGCTGATTCCCGGGGGAGTGCGGTACGTACGCACGTAGAAGAGCTTTAGGCACTGGAATCCCAATTGTAAAAGCTTGGCCACCTGCCGCAAACTCGATGGAGCCACCATGACTCGCTGGTACTACAGCTCTCGTACGCGGTTTCTGCCTTCCTGACCTGCAAGCCGTTCGCTCTGCTGCACCCCCGCTTTTGCGAGGTTTTATCACCATAGCAGCTATGGGGCTCTTGCTTGCGCACGCGACGATTCAATGGCGAATATCACCAACATGCCGCCCAGGATTGAGACATTCTTCAGAATGTGGTTAAGCTGATTCAGGAAGTCTGCCGGATCGGCGCGCCAGAAGCCGTGGAAGATGATGGTCGTGGGCACCAGGAACAGTGCAAGAAGCAACGCGCCCAACCGTGCGTTCCAGCCCGAAATCAGGGTTAGCCCACCACCAATTTCAATCACGATGGTTAGCACCAACAGCAAGACCGGAGTCGGTAGCTCAGCGCTGGCAATCCACGCAGAATAGGCCGCGAAGCTGCCAATCTTCAGGAGTCCGGAAAGTAAAAAAAGGGAGCCAAGAAGGGCGCGACCGACAGAGTACGTTCGTGAAACGATCGTGGGCGCGAGCGACATCGCGGTCATGACCATGATAATTCTCCGGAATCAAACAGCGCCAGCAGGCGTTGCTTATCGGCCAAATGGGGAACGGATTGCTGGTGTCAGGAGCTAGCCCCCAATCAGGAGTCCGGCTCTTTTCCTTGCCAATGCCGTCTCAAACGTGCCGAAGCAGCTTCCACCAAAGCGGGCCTGCGACCAGCCAGACAACCACGTAGATCAGGCTCATCAGAGGCCTTCCACCTTGCACCCGGGTGAGACGTAGCCAGCGCCGAACATGACCGGACCGGAACTCATCGACCTTGCTTTCCTCCCGCCTATGCCTCGGCGCGACACGGCCGTTGGATAGTATGCAGTGGTCGGGGGTGCAATCCTTGTGAGGCGGTGCTTCGTTTCAAGATAGCAGCGAGCCGGCGCAGCCCTTTGATCAACGTCAATGGGCGCCATCGGGAGGACGCGGGCTTTGCACGGGCCGGCGAAGACCACCAGCGTCTTGATCCGCTTCGACGCTCCCGGGTACGAACGCTCAGAACTCTAAATCACGACCGATGCACTGCACTACACTGCAGGTTTGTCTCATGGTATGCGTACCTGCTGCAACACTTCGTCGAAGGCGGTAACCCGGATCAAACCTAGCCGTGGAAGTTCCAGGTCGACGATGACTAGAGCGTCGCCGACAGCGAGACCGCGAAGAACAGCGCATGCAACCGGCTTTGGGGTCCGCGTCTGGCCATCCCAGCAAAGCGCGACAGCATGCGAAAGATGACCTAAGAAGGCGTACAGCAAGAATGGTGGCATGCGCTTGTGCGAATTAGGCATCAAATTCAAAGTCGTCCACCTGTCCATAGTTGGGATCGTTCCAAAAAAAATTTGTGCACCGCAAAAAAGAGATGGCGCTTCGGTCACGGACACACAGCGTTCTCCCGGGTCGAGGGCCTGAATAGCGCCACGCATGTTGCTGCCAGCATCGATTTCAGTGGCAGCTATGGTGGTCTTACTCTTTACTGTTCATTGATAATGAAAAGCCAGAGCGCGGTGCCGTCACTGCGGCGTGCGGTCTGGCATGGCGTTGGGTGGAGAGCGGGCCATGGCGTTACTGCTGCTATTCGCATTGTTCACCAAGCATCTCGTGTGCGACTTCCTGTGGCAGCCGAGCTGGATGCTGGCCGGCAAGGGTGACTTCCGGAGCCCGGGTGGCTATGCCCACGCGGGGCTACATGGCCTGTGTACTGCTGTGCTGCTCGGCGGCTTTGGTGTAACCCATTGGCTCGGGCTGGGGATCTTCGACGCCGTCGTCCACTACATGGTCGACCACTGGAAGGTGCGCCTCGGCCGACGCGCCAATTTGACGCCAAACTTGCCGCAGTACTGGTGGGCATTTGGCGTGGACCAGTACGCGCACGTGCTGACTTACCTCGCCGTGGTCTGGCTCGCTGGGAGACTGAACTGATTCGTCGGCCGCCTGCCACGGCATCGTGCGCCGAACGGTGCAGAGCACCGCCAGTGCCCATCTAAACCGTAAGTTCGAGTACGGCCTGACGCTGGTGAACCTGCAGGTTGGAGCTTTGCGGCGCCGCCGATCTAGCGCCCTGACGCTATCGGTTGCACCATTGCAGTTGCCTGCGAGGCCTGCTGTTAGTGTGAGAACAAAACAGGAACTTCGGCGTGGCGCATCAACGTCCGCGTTGTCCCGCCGATCACAAGCTCCCGCATGCGGGAGTGCCCATAGCCCCCCGCCACCAGGAAGTCCGCGGCAAGCTCCCCGAGCACATCGCAGATAACCGGACCAACGGGCAAGGAAGTCTGCTCGGTCCGCACGGCAGCAACGATGCCATGACGCTGCAGGTAATGACGCAGCCCCGCGACCGGCTCCGATTTCGCATCTGGCCTGCCGGCCCGGTCCCAGACTCCAAGTATCGTTACCTGTCTGGCGCGAAGGAGCAGGGGCATCGCATCGGCTACCGCCCTAGCGGCCTCGCGCTGACCGTCCCATGCAATCACCACGTGGCCGCCATGCAGGCGGCGGACCTCGTTAGGCAGGACGACCACCGGCCGCCCCGCATTCAGCAGCACATATTCGGCCACCTCGGCCGTAAGCGATGGCACGACTCCCCCTGTGGTGGCCGGCCGCGCGAGCAGGACGATATCGGCCACGCGCGCCTCCTGTGCCAGGACCCAGCCGGTCTCCTCTGCCACGACATGATGCGAGAATGTGATCGCGGGTGTGGCATCAGCCAACGTATTGCCCAGTAACTCCCGGTACGACGCGATTTGGCTCAGCAGGCGGCGGCGCGCAAGTTCTGCGTACCGCGCCGCATCGTCGCCGGCGCCACGCACGGGATCGATGCGCAGGCCAGTCGCGCTGGCACCAATGATATGCGCCCCAAAGCAGGAAGCCAGGTCCGCAGCCATGCGGATACGGGCGACGCAACCGGCGTCTGTCCCAAGCTCGACAACGATCGTCCGGTAGTCCATCAGAGCGCCTCCGCCTGAGCAAGGGCATGCGGCACAACGCGCGCCGAGATGCTCGCCCGCACGGCTTGGTCCGCTCGCAGCTTGGGAGGGCGGAGAAAATTGGGCGCGCCGGCACAAGCGCTGCAGACGATGCAAAAAAGCAATCCGACGCTGCATCGCTGAGGGCAGGCGCTATAGCGAGACCGTTGAAGCGCTTTCATGGCAGTAACCGGTTCCAGTCTGGGCTGTCTTCGCTTCAGCGCGAGAACAGCACAGGTACCGTCATGGAGTCCAAAAGCGTACGCGTGACGCCGCCAAGCACCAGTTCGCGCATGCGAGCGTATCCGTAGGCCCCCATCACGATCAGGTCGGCATTAAAATCCGCCGCGCGCGAAAGCAGGAGCTCGCCGATGGTCAGGTCAGCACCGCCGGGACCGTGTTCGATTTCCACGGCCACGCCGTGGTGCTCCAGCACACGCGCGGCGTGGCCGACCGGGGTGGCGTCTGCTCTTGCCTCCTTGGCCGCAGTGTGTGCGCAAAGAATGTGCGCCTGGGCACCGGCCATCAGCGGCACAGCATCGTGCAGCGCCCGCGCCGCCTCCCGGCTGCCATTCCACGCGACGATAACCCGCGTGCCCACGGTGGGAAACTTGCCGGCGCACGGCACGACCAGCGTCGGACGGCCGGTCTCCAGCAGCAACGATTCCAGCAGCTGTCGAGCCACCGGGCCTTCGGTGTTGTCGGCGTCGTACTGGCCGGCAACGATCAGTCCGGCCTCGCGAGCCTCGCGCAGCACTGTCACCACGGACTCTCGCTCTGCCGCGCGCCACTCGGCGCGCACCGGCAGTGCTTGAGTCGCAGCAAGAAACTGCACCCGGACGTTTTCCCTGACCTTGTTGCGCCGGGCCAGGTCGTCCGCCACAAATTGCTGCGCGCCCTCCGTGAGGTAGATGCCCGGATCGAGAACGAAACCGGCGTACATGCCGATCAGCGGGCACTGGTTAGCCGCGGCAATGTGCCCCGCCACTTCGAGCCGCTGCAGCGCCTGCGGATTGCTGTCCAGATGCACCAGGATGCTGTCGTAAGCCATGATCGCCCTCTCGCAGAAGCTACAAATCAGTCTAGGCGGCAGGCGAGATCGACTCTTGTTTCAGATCAACGGGCGTGGCCTGCCCAGGCACGGCTGAGGTATCGCCCTGTTGTGCGCAGAAGACTAGTGCGAGAAAAGCGCCGGGACGTTCATCGACGTGAGGCGTCATGGATCGCCCGGGCGGATTCGCGGCTGCCATTCCAGGCGAGCATGACGCGCCTGCCGATCTCGCTTAACCAGCCTGCGCTGGGGATGGCCGGCATCGGTCTGTCAGTCCAGGATGATCACGAACAGCAGCTCGTCCAGCCGCGCTCGCGCTGGACGGCTACCAGCGGCAGGCCTTCAGCGGCGCGCCACTCCACCGGCACCAGCCGGTCCTCACACCCAATCCGGATTTGCCGGACTGCTGCGCCGCGCCAAATCTCTTATTTCTCAACCTGTAGGCAGGCAGCGCAGACCAGAAACTGAAAAAACGTGGTTTAGTAAACGCCCTTCGCCTGCAATCTTATGTCGACCGGGCCGTCAGTACATCAAGCGCGAGCCTCCTTTTCGCGAGCGGCAGGACCTAACCTTGGCCAAACGGTATGCCGATTTGACCTACCTCAAAAGATCCGCAGTCAGGGCCACGACCCGACATAGTGGCCCCTAAAATTCGGTTGCTGCAACGCGTGGCCCATGCTGCTCCGTCATGCAGCGCCGCACGCGTAATCGTCAACCTCTGCGGGAGACAGAGATGCTAAGCCCCCACGAGCTCGCAGCGCTGATGATTCTCAGCGATTCGGAACATACCCGCGAGTTGGACCCCGCTGACATCAGTGCACTCGTTGAGCGCCAGCTGGCGCAGCTCGAGACCTCGAGACCTGATCGGAGGCAATTTCGCCTGACCAGAGAGGGCGAACGCATTCTCAATGTGGTCGGTAAGCGCCGTTGAAAGCCTCCCGAAAAGGGAGACGCCGGCGGTTTTTGTTCCTCTCCTGAAAGCTTGTCGGCTGAAATCTTGTCGGGTCGTCCAAGCACACGAAACCACGAGTGCATGCTAGGCACTTGCGTGCCGGCCTTCAGCCAAATCAAGCGTTCTCCCTGGCATCCCTGCTGCAGGCGGCGGAAAAGACTCAGGGATGGATAGTCAGGACGGCGGCGCCGGCGAGGCGGCCCGCGCGCAGGTCGACCAAGGCAACGTTGGCCTGTTCGAGCGGATAGGTGGTGATATGGGTCTGTAGCGGCGTGTGGGCCGCGATCGCCATCAACGCGTCGCCATCGGCCCGAGTGAGGTTGGCCACGGAGCACAGCCGTCGCTCTTCCCACAGCAACTGGTAGGGCATAGCCGGGATGTCGCTCATATGGATGCCGCCGCAGACGACGATGCCGCCTTTGTCGATGGCGCGCAGCGCACGCGGCACCAGCGCGCCCACGGGGGCAAAGATCAGTGCCGCGTCCAGCGGTACCGGTGCATCGAGGTCGCTGGCGCCGGCCCAGCATGCGCCAGACTGGTGTGCCAACTGCTGGGCAGCGCTGTCGCCCGTGCGGGTGA
Source organism: Cupriavidus sp. Agwp_2 (assembly GCF_040784895.1). Lineage (NCBI taxonomy): Bacteria > Pseudomonadati > Pseudomonadota > Betaproteobacteria > Burkholderiales > Burkholderiaceae > Cupriavidus > Cupriavidus sp. Agwp_2. Next base: position 469,193 of record NZ_CP088085.1, on the reverse strand, counting down.
AGGCATAGACCTCCCGGCCCTGCGCCACGGCGATTTGCGTCACCAGGTGGGCTGCCGCACCAAAGCCGTAGATGCCGATGCGGCGCGCTTCACCCGCCATTCGCAGCGTGCGGTAGCCGATCAGGCCGGCACAGAGCAGTGGGGCGGCGTGCTCGTTGTCATAGGCGGCGGGAATGCTGAAGCAGTAGCGGCTGTCGGCCACCACGTACTCCGCGTAGCCGCCGTCACGCGTGTAGCCGGTGAACTGCGGCGCGTCGCAGAGATTCTCGTGATGTCGCACGCAGTAGCTGCACTGTCCGCAGGTATGGCCCAGCCATGGCACGCCGACACGGTCGCCCTGCCTGAACGCGGTGACACCGGTGCCACACGATTCGACCGTGCCGACGATCTCGTGCCCCGGAATGAGCGCAGGCTTGGGATAGCGCAGGTCGCCGTCGGCGATATGCAGATCGGTGCGGCACACGCCGCAGGCGGCCACGGTAATGCGGACCTCGCCCGGCCCTGGCTCGGGCACTGTGACGTCCAGCAGGCGCAAGGGCAGCCCCGCCCCCTCGAACAGCATCGCTCGCATGGTCGGCGGCATGGCGCAATCAGCCTTCGATCTCGCTACGGACCAGCAGCACCGGCTTGGTGGTCTGCGCAAGGACGCCTTCTGACACGCTGCCCATCAGCACGCGCCTAACGCCGCGCCGGCCATGGGTCCCCAAAACGATCATGTCGGCATTCCAGGTGTTTGCTTCGTTGACGATGGTCGTCGAGATCCGGCCTGGGGCCAAGGGCTTCTCGTCCAGTTGTGCGTTGCAGCGGATACCGGCTTCGCTAAGGCGGGCAGTGGCCGCATCCAATGCCTTGCGGCCATGAGAGACCAGTTCTCTGACCAGTTCGTGCGGGTCGAAAGAGCCCGTCCCGAAATAGATGTCGCTGTCGTCCACCACGTACAGCACTTTGACTTCGGCATTGGTGGCCCGGCCGATGGCGATCGCCTGGCTGAGCGCCAGGTCGGAGGAGCGGCTGCCGTCCACGGCAAGCAAGATGCGCTTATACATGAGATGTCTCCTGAGAAGGATCGACCCAAGTCCCATCTTAAGATTCGCTCTAATCAGAGTAGATGGTGATGGTGAATTCGGGTTGACATGGCTCAACGCCGGACGCGGGACGATGAAATCCTGGGTTGGGGGCAGGCCTTTTGCAACGCGTTGGAGCGATTTTGCATGACGTTTCCCAAGATCTGCTCCGCGCGGAGCCACGGTGCGCACTGCTGTTGGCCCTGCGTGGACGCCACGTGGGGCGGGCGGGGCGGGACACTGTTCAAGCGTAGGTATTCGCATGTCCGCATGATTGATCCGTATCAACCACCACTCGGTTCCCCCACCTAGACTGGCTGTATCGGCCAGCGGCACCCGTGGCGGGACCAACGGCTTCGCGCAAGCGTCAAAGGACACCAGCATGCAACTGCAATTCCTCGGCGCGACCGATACGGTCACCGGCTCCAAGTACCTGCTCGATACCGGCAGTCAACAGGTCATGGTCGACTGTGGCCTGTTCCAGGGATACAAGACCCTGCGCCTGCGCAATTGGGACCCACTGCCGCTCGATCCGGCCAAGCTCGACGCCGTGGTGCTGACCCATGCCCACATCGACCACAGCGGGTATTTGCCCCTGCTGGTGCGGAACGGCTTCCGCGGCAGCGTGTACTGCACAATGGGCACCGCGCAGCTGTGCGGCATCCTGCTGCCAGACAGCGCCCACCTGGCGGAAGAAGACGCCGATTACGCGAACCGCAAGGGTTTTTCGCGTCATCGCCCCGCATTGCCCCTTTACACGGCCGCCGACGCTGAACGAGCAATGCGGCGACTCCAGCCGATGCAGTTCGGCAAGCGCTTCCAGGTAGCGCCCGGCATCGAGGCCGAGTTTGCCCGGGCCGGACATATCATCGGGGCAGCTATTGTCACGTTGTTCGTCGACGGCAAGCGCATCGTCTTCTCAGGCGACCTCGGGCGGCAGCAGGACGTCGTCATGCGCGCGCCGGAAATGGTGCGTCAGGCGGATTACCTGCTGGTGGAGTCCACCTACGGCGACCGGCGGCATCCGGACGACGACCCACTCGATGTGCTCGGCGAGATAGTCAGCCGGACAATTGGCCGCGGCGGCAGTTTGATCATCCCCGCTTTCGCGGTGGGGCGCACGCAGAGCCTGCTTTACTGCCTGCACCGCCTGCGCGAGCTCAAGCGAATCCCCGACGTGTCGGTGTACCTCAACAGCCCGATGGCCATCGATGCGACCATGATTTTCTCGCTGCATCCGGAAGAACTGCGCATCAGCCGCGAAGAGTGCGCCGCAGCCTGCAACCTCGCCATCCCGGTGCAGAGCATGGAGCAGTCGATCTGGCTGAACCACGACCGAAGTCCCAAGATCATCCTGGCTGGCAGCGGCATGGCTACCGGTGGTCGCGTGGTCCACCATCTTGCCGCCTACGGTCCGAACCCTCGCAATGCCATCCTGCTTTCCGGCTTCCAGGCGGCGGGTACGCGCGGCGCAGCGCTGGCCGCAGGCCGGCGCGACATTCGCGTCCATGGTAAGGACATCGCCGTGCATGCGTCGGTGGAGCAGGTCGAGAACATGTCCGCACATGCCGATGCCGCGGAACTCATGACATGGCTTGGCGGCTTTCACCAGGCGCCGCGGCGTACGTTTGTCGTCCACGGCGAGCCACAGGCAAGCGACGCGCTTCGCCAGCTCATCGAGCGCGACCTGCGCTGGGCAGTCACTATGCCGGAATATCGTCGCTCCTACCCGCTCGATTGATCCAGCCCGGCGCCTGCCCTATGCATTTTTTGTCACGTCGGTCAAACCACGGAATCACGTCATGGACTTTAGAACCATCCTCGTCGACCTCAGCGAAGATTCAGCCCGGTCGGCACGCATTGAAACGGCCGCACGGGTTGCCGCGGAATCTGGCGGCAGCGTGGTCGGACTGACTGCAACTGGAACTAACCTGGAGCCGTTTCGCGGGGCGGGCGAAGAAGCCGGACAATACGCGGCGCTTGCCGCCAGCCAGCTGCACAAACTGGTTGCCGGTCACAAGGAAGCCCTCGACACGCTGACTAGGCAAGTGGCGCCGGACATTCCCACCCGGCATATCGTTATTGACGCCGAGTCCGGCTGGGCGCTTGCCGACGAGGGCCGTTTCGCCGATCTTATCCTGCCCGCACCGCCGTCGGCGGATGCCGATGTCCCAGCGCTGCTGGCCGGGGTTGCGGAGTATGCGATGCTCAATGCCGGCCGGCCCATCTTGCTGGTGCCGGGCGCGTCCGGACCTCGCTTTGGTGGCCATGTCGCCATTGCATGGAACGGCGGCAGAGAGGCCGCGAGGGCGGTAGCGGACGCATTGCTGTGGCTCGCGCGTGCCAGTGCTGTTTCCGTCCTGGTGGTCAGCGCAGGCAAGTATGCTGCTGCCATAGAGGAACAAAGTTACCGTGACAGTGGGAACCGGCTAACCGCGTGGCTGGCCAGCCATGGCATCAATGCCAATCTCCTGGTCGGGGAGGGCGACCCTGACCACGTTCTGCCGCAACTTGCGGACAAGGTACAAGCCGACCTGCTGGTCGCCGGCGGCTATGGCCGCTCCCGGCTGAGGGAGCTTGTGCTGGGTGGCACCACCCGGGCCCTGCTGCGCCAGTCGTCTTTGCCAGTCTTCATGTCACACTGACGAGTGCGCGCTGCCCGTGGGGGCACTGGCAGCGCACTGCCTGGCCGCAGGCGCTTCGTTCGGCCGGCACATTGCTTGCCAGGCCGAACGTTGGTTCGCCGACATACCCGAGCCGTTTCCTGAGCTAATTTCTGATGTGCGTTACTCAGCCGGTGTCGGCACATGTTGTGGCTCCGACGTTGTCGGCAACGGCGAAATTCCGGTTTTGATCCGCATCGAGCACAGCGCCGTTGCCTTTCCGCGCACAAACTCTATAGTCCATTGGCAAGGTAACAGAGAGGAGAGCATGCCCCTGAAGGCGTCTTCACTCGATCCGCAGCCGAGCCGCCAAGCCAGTCCGTCTCCTGCATGGCGGCTTGCGGACATCGCCCTCGGACTGAGCGTCGTGCTGGCTTGTGTTGGGCTGGCATACTTGTTGCAAGCTGCCATGGAGCGCTACCGCGCGCTGGTGTTGGCGCCAATGGTGCCTGTCCTGGGCGCAGGCAGCGGTCTGCTGCTGGGGCTTTATCTGATCCGGATGCGCAAGCTCAGGCTGACCGCCGCAGACAACCTCCAGCGGGTGGCCGAAAGCGAGGCACGGCTGGCCGGCATTATCCGGTCCTCGATGGAGGCAATCATCACAGTGGACAGCGAACAGCGCGTCCTGTTGTTCAATCCCATGGCGGAGACGCTATTCGGCTGGACGGCAGCTGACGCGATCGGGCGCAAACTCAGCGACTTCATCCCGCAGCGCTTCCGCGCTGTCCATGAAGAGCACGTGCGCCGCTTTGGCGTCACGGGCGTATCGGAGCGCCAGATGGGCAGACAACGCATGCTGCATGCGCTACGCCGTGACGGCAGCGAGTTCTCGATTGAAGCGTCAATCTCGCAGACCTCGGACCGCGGCGGCAAGCTCTATACCGTGATGCTGCGCGATACCACCGAGCGGGTACGGGCCGAGGAGGCCTTACGCCGCTCCCGCGAAGAGCTGGAACAGCTCTCTGATGGCATCCTCACCGCGCGGGAAGAGGAGAAACGCCGCATCGCCCGTGAACTGCACGATGATCTGGGTCAGCGCCTCAGTGCCTTGAAGATGGATCTCGCCATGCTGGAGGCCGACGTGCTGGAAGGCCGCGATGCCACCAACCTGTCGGCGGAGATCGCAACCATGCATACCGTGATCGACGACACGGTAGCGTCGGTGCGGCGCATTGCCACGGATCTGCGTCCCGCGTTGCTGGACGAATTGGGCATGGTGCCAGCGATCGAATGGCTGGCCAACGATTTCTCGAACCGGTATGGGCTCGCCGTATCGGTGGTCGCCGCGGACGACGAGGTGCCGGAAAAGATCGCCGTCGCCGCATTCCGCATCGTCCAGGAGGCGCTCAGCAACGTGGTTCGGCACGCCGAGGCCAGCAGGGCAACCGTTTCCATTGGCAGGGAAGGGCCCAACTTGCGGATCGAGATACATGACAACGGCACTGGCTTGAAGGAGCGGCCAGCGCGCGCTGGTCAGCGCAAATCGCTGGGATTGCTGGGAATTCGCGAGCGCGCACGGCTACTGGGCGGCGACGTCCTTGTCGAGAGTTCGCCCGACGACGGCTTTCGCTTGGTCGTGCGATTTCCGCGTGAGCAGGGAGAGCGTGCATGACCCGGGTGATGATTGCGGATGACCATGCCGTGGTGCGGGACGGCCTGCGGCATATCCTGGAACGGGCCGGTGTGTTTGAGGTGGTCGGCGAGGCGGCCGATGGTACGCAAGTGCCCAGGATGGTACGGGAATGCACCCCGCAGGTGCTCCTGCTTGACCTTTCCATGCCTGGCAGGAACGGGCTGGAATTGATCCGCTTGCTGCGCGGCGAGCACCCGGCCTTGCGTATCCTGGTCCTGACCATGCATGCGGAGGAGCAATACATCGTCCGCGCGTTCCAGGCCGGCGCAGCAGGCTATCTGACCAAGGAAAGCGCGGCCACGGAACTGGTGTCAGCCATCGGGCAGATAGCCCGGGGCGGCACCTATGTGAGCCAGTCGATTGCCACGAAGCTGGCAAGCGGGCTGAAGGATCAGACCGACGACCTGCCGCACCTGAGGCTGTCGGATCGCGAGCTGGAAGTGTATCGGCGGCTGGTGCTGGGCGAGCCCATCACGGCGATCGCCACGGCACTGTGCGTCAGCGCCAAGACCGTGAGCACCTACAAGATGCGGCTGATGGAAAAAATGCAGATGCCCAATGAGGCCATGCTGTTGCGCTATGCCATGCGCAATCATCTGTTCGACGACGACGCGGACCTGTAACGCTACATCACCGCGCCGGGCGCCGCCGGCATGCTATGGCCGCAAGGTCGCCGCCAGCCCGGCCAAGACCAGGCGCAGTGCATCGAGTTCCAGCGTCTTGTCGAAGCAGTAGCTCCCGCCTGCCTTCAGGCAAGCGCGGCGCAGAGGCGGGCCGAGGTTATCGGCCAGCACGATCACAATCGTATCCGGCAGCGTCGACCTCAGCGTCCTGACCTCCAGGAGTGCATGAGCATAACCGGTGCCTAGGCTGATCAGGACGACGTCCGGGCGAAGACGCATCAGCCCGGCCAGTTCCGTGGCAGCGCTGAGGCCCGAACCCGCGACACGGATGGCAGTCATTCGACCGAGCAAACCGAGCTGCCTGGTTCGAATCGCATTGACATGCTCGAGCAGGTACACGGTGAGGAGATTGGCTTGATTGCGATCTGGCATGGCCCCAGTATCGTCTGCCGCACTGGCTGCGGCAAATAAGGGGCGGCTGAGAGTGGCGTCAGCTCGCCAGAAGGTGCTGTCAGGGATCCCTGACATGCGCGCCCACGTCGTGTTGGCTTGGCCGCGCAGTACGACAGCTCCGGCAAGCAAGCCGGCGGGTGGCATCGGGTCGTCGATGACGGATGTGGCCGTGCCTTGATGTAGCCCAAGATCACGCTCGCGTGCGCACCTACTCTGGATGGCATCACCGGCGCAACCGACCCTTGTCGGCTACCGGCTTGTCTCAGGAGATTCCCATGCGCGCGATTGCGCTTGCCGTCTGCCTGCTCTGCCCGGGCCTATTCGTTGCCATCCCCGCGGGCGCTGCTTCGCAGGAGTCGCCCGCGGTTCCGGCGGCGCCGGCGGTTCAGCACATGAACGGCATCTACTACGTTTCCGGCGGGATCGGCGTGGACCAGGTGGCGGCGATGCGCAGCATTGCCGGGCGCTTCAACGTCCATATGCACTTTGTGAACGAAGCCGACGGTAGCAGCTTGTCTGACGTCACCGTGACACTGTTCGACGCTCGGCGCGAAATTGTGCTGCTGGTGCTGAGCGAAGGGCCGCTACTGTACCTGCGACTGCCGCCAGGCGACTATCGCGCGCTGGTCCGCTCCGCAGGCGCGATCGAATGCCGAACCGTGCGCGTGCGCCCGGATGGCACCGGACCGTCGCTTCTGCTGCGCCTTCCAGGGGATTCCCTCGTCGCGCCGGCGCGGACGGGGAACCCGCGCCAGGCAATGCGGCGTGCGCAGGGCGGTGGCACCGAGGGCTGCTACCGCGGCGGGACCTGAGACATGGGCCTCGTGTGCGCGGCACCGCCGGGGAAACGCTGAGGCCGTTGCCGCCACCGGGCTGAAGGGGAGCCTGCGATGCCTTGGAATGCTGACCGATATCCCGCGTCCATGAAGCGGCTACCGCCGGCAGTGCGCCGAAGTTGCCAACGCCTTGCTCGCAAGCGGCCATGACGAAGGCATGGCAATTCGCGTTGCCATTGCCTGCTCGCGGCGGTGGGCTCGCAGGCATCCGGATCAACTGGTGGATACGCCGCCAACCGGCCCAGACTGGAACCAATGGCTATGAGGCAGGTGTCCAGCGCATCGTGCTGGACACGCCGCCCTTGGCCGGCACCACCAGCGTCTGCTCGCGCTCCTTGCCATCCGCGCTGGCGTCGACGCGATAGCGGCCTGGCGGCAGCTTGACGAACAGGAACGGACCATCGGACACGGCAGCGAAGCGCTGCCGCGGCTGTCATAGATATGCGTGCCGACACCAGCGAGGTATTGACCGCCGATTCCGGTGAAAGTGAGCCGCAGGCTGTAGTCGCCGCTGGCTTGCGCAGGTAAGCCGCCTCATCCTGACCGACACCGCCGGTCAGGTAGCGAACGCCATCGGCGTCCCGGGCGCCGGCATGCCATCCGCCGCGGTTGCTCCCGCCGCGCGCGGACTGCAGTCCTGCCGTACCGGCTGCCAACGCGGTTGTTCATCCCCATACGCCGGTTGTCAGACCCGCCGTGGCGCAGCGTGACGCGATCAGGTCGTGAGTGCGCTGCATGATCGCCTGGCGCTCCTGCGCGGACGTGGCGCTGCGCAGTCTTGCGCAAATGTCGGCATGCTCCGGCTCGGTGAGCAGGTCTGCGCCGCGGACTGCCTCGCGGGGCCGCGGCGCGGCAGGCGACGGCTCGGGCTGGGCCAGCGCTGCGCGGTGCCGGCGCAGAGCAGGGCCGCCAGCAGCAGGGTCCGGCAGCCAAAGACACGTTGAAGGTTCATGGTGGGACAGTTCCGCAACGGGTTTATGAATGCGAGCAAGCCTGCCGCCGACTGCCCCAGGGGACGCTTACAGGCAACGAGCAGCCTGCTCGCCTGCTACCAGGCGTAGGCCGCCCGCCGCGCGCGCCAATTGCGATGCCTCAACCCTGCGTGTGAACGCCGGCATTCTCCTCGTGCAGCGCAAGGTGCAGACTGACACCCTCGGCGCCCGCCGCGATGCTCGACCTGAAGCCGCAGGCGCGCGCCAGCGTCAGCATGGCCCGGTTGTGCTGCATGGTGCAGCCCACCAGCGCGCCGATGCCCTTTACGCGCGCGTAGCGGATCATCTTCTCGAGCAGCAGCTTTCCCAGTCCTTGTCCCTTGCAGTCCGAGCGCACGGCGATGCCGAACTCCGCCTGGAGATTGTCCGGATCGGCAACCGCCCGGACCTCTCCCAAGATGGAAGTTTGACCACACGCATCGGTAGTCGTCGCGATGAACGCCATCTCCCGCGCGTAGTCGATCTGCGTGAGTCGTGCCAGCTGGCTGTGTACCGGCTCGCGGAACGTGCAGAAGTAGCGTGCATGGATATCTTCCGGCGTCAGCTGGCGGAAGTAAGCCTGGTAGGCCGCTTCGTCGGCCGGGCGCACGGGCCGAAGCACGACGGTGCGGCCGTCCTGCTCGACGCATTCCTCGAGCGCCTCCGGATAGGGCTGGATGGCCAGCCGCAGGCGCGTACCCGACGCCGGCACCTTGACGGCGATGCGGGCATCGAGCGCGATGACGCCTGCCGCGCTCGCCAGGAGGGGATTGATATCAAGTTCCGAGATCTCGGGAATATCGCAGACCAGGCGTGATACCTGTACCAGTACCTGGAGCAAGCCGTCCCCGTCGACGCCCGAGTGTCCGTGCCAGCCTTCCAGCAGGCGCCCGATGCGGGTGCGCGACACCAAATCTTGCGCGAGTAGCGCGTCGAGCGGTGGCAGCGCAACCGCATGGTCGCCAATGCGTTCGGTGTTGACGCCGCCATGGCCGAACAACAAGACGGGGCCGAACACGGGATCGGTGGCGGCGCCGACGATCAACTCGAAGCCATCGCCGTGCCGGACCATCGGCTGGACGGTAAAGCCTTCCACCCGTGCTTCCGGGGCTTGCTGCCAGATCCGCTCGAGCATGGCGCTGCCAGCGCTGCGCACCGCAGCGGCGTCGGCGAGGTCCAGTGCAACGCCGCCCGCGGCAGACTTGTGCGTGATGTCCGGGGACAGGATCTTGAGCACTACCGGATAGCCGATCCGTGTGGCCTGGTCGACAGCCTCATCGACGCTTGCCGCGGTCCGGGTTGCGACCACGGGGACGCCATAGGCGGCCAGCGCGGCCTTGGCCTCCGGCTCGGTCAGCAACTCCCTGCCGGCGCGGAGGGCATTGCCGATGATTGTGCGCACCTGGTCCTTGTCAGCCGGCGTGTACGTGCCGTCTGCGGGCGGCGTGCGCATCAGCAATTGCTGGTTCCTGTGGTATTCGCAGGCCTGCAGGAAGCCGCGCACTGCCCGCTCCGGGGTGTCGAAGGTTGGCACGCCGGCATGCTGGCACAAGCGGCGTGCCTGCTGCACGGCATCCGCCCCGAGCCATGCGGTCAGCAGCGGCTTGCCGCCCGACGGCGCGCTGACGATCGCGGCCGCGATCTGGGCGGCCGGCACGATGGCCGTGGGCGCATGGATCATCAACACAGCGTCAACCTCGGGCGCCTCGCAGAGGATGGCGTAGGCCTGCAGGTAGCGCTCGACGGGCGCGTCGCCGATGATGTCGACCGGATTCGCGCGCGGCCAGGTGGCGGGCAGCACGGAGTCCAGCCGGGCCAGGGTCTGGTCTGACAGCCGGGCCAGGGTCCCGCCGGCATCCGCCAGCGCATCCGTCGCCATCACGCCGGCGCCGCCGCCATTGGTCAGGATGGCGAGGCGCTCGCCACGCAGCCCGCGCATGCGGGCAAGCATCTCGACGGCGTCGAACAGGCCCTCGGTGCTGTCCACGCGCAGCATGCCGGCACGCCGGATGGCGGCGTCGTAGACGTCATCGGCACCGGCCATGGCCCCGGTATGGGACGCTGCGGCGCGTGCAGCCTGCGCCGAGCGCCCGCCCTTCACGATCAGCACCGGCTTATTGCGGGCGGCGGCGCGCGCCGCGGACATGAACTTGGCGCCGTGGCGGATCGCCTCCACGTAGAGCAGGATGGCATGCGTCTCGGCGTCGCCGGCAAGGTAGTCGAGCACGTCGGCGGCGTCCACATCGGCACTGTTGCCCAGCGAGATGAAATGGGAAAACCCGATCTGCCGCGAGCGCGACCAATCCAGCACGGCGGTGGCCAGCGCGCCGGATTGCGTGGCGAATGCCAGCTTGCCTTGCCGGGCCGTGCCGGGTGCGAAGCTGGCATTGAGGCCGACCCCCGAAGCGATCAGCCCGACACAGTTCGGCCCGAGAATCCTGAGCAGATGGGGCCGCGCCGCGTCCAGCATGGCTTGCCGCAGGGCGCCTCCGGCGCTGTCCTCGGGACCCTCGAAGCCGGAGGTCAGCACGATGGCCGCGCGCGTGCCGGCGGCGCCAAGCTCGGCGATGAGCCCCGGGATGGTGGGCGCAGGCGTGCACAGCACCGCGAGGTCCGGCGGTGCCGGCAACGCGCCGACGCGCGCGTAACAGGGTTGGCCCGCCAGCGTCGCATACTTCGGATTGACCAGGTACAGCTGGCCGGCAAAGGCGCCCGCGGACAGGTTCTCCAGCACGGTTGCCCCCACGCTATGCGGCCGCAGCGTCGCGCCGATGAGCGCGACCGAGCGCGGACGGAACAGGGCATCGAGGTTACGAACAGTCATGGCTGGCTCTCATGGCAACCGCCGGCAGCCCCGGCGTCCTGGGCCCTGTCGGGAGGTCAGAGATTCACCTGGATGATGTTCGACACCTCGCTGACCCCCGGCGCCGCCCAGGCGGCTTCGAACGCGGCCTCGCGCTCGGCCCAGCTGCGCAGGCTCCCGCGCAGCGTCACCACGCCGTCCTTAACGTCGACGGTGACATGGGTCGCGTCGTCCGCCGCCTGGCGCTCGATGGCCCTGGCGATCCGCTCCTTCACGTCGTGGGCCGCGATCGCGGGCTGGACCACGATGGCGTTGGCTACGCTGACCACGCCGTAGAGGCCGGCCACCGCGCGCTCCGCGGCCAGACGCTGGTAGTTCCAGTCGACCGTGCCGGTCAGCGTGACGCAGCCGTCCTCGACCATCACCTGGGTGCGATCCGCGGGCAGCACCGAGGTCCACGCCAGGATGTTGCTCGCGGCGCGTGCGATGTCGGCGTCCGTGCGCTGCGCGTCATCGGGCAGGCGCACATCGATTTCGACGGCCAGGCCTTTCACACCGGGCACGCGCCTGACGGCCTCTTCGGCGGCGTACTTGGCGGCATGGCTGGTGAGATGGCCGGTCAGCGTCACCACGCCGTCGTTGACCTGGACGCCGACCTCCGCGGCATCGACGGCCGGGTCCCAGGCCAGTTCCTCGACCACGTGCTGCTTGAGCTGGATATCGCCTTTCATGTCGGTTGCCTCCTGTTTGCCTTGCGCCCTCGGGCGCGATGGCGGCGCGTGCCGCCTGCTCCGTGCGTGCCGGCGCGGACACGCGGCATCGGCGTCACGGCCGCGTTTCCAGCTGATCGATGACCGCCGAGATGCCCGGCGCCGACCATACGGCACCGATGGCCGCGCGGCGGTCGGCCAGGGAATCCACGTGGCCGCTCAGCGTGGCGGTGCCATTCTCGACCTTGACGCTGATATGGTGGGCCTCGCGCACGGCATGGCGGCGCAGCGCCTCTTCGATGCGACTCTCCACATCGGGGGGCGCGGTCTTCTCATTCATCCGGATGTTGTTGACGACGCCGATCACGCACGTAACTGGCTGACCGTGCGTTCGGCCAGGTTCTTCTGGTAGCCCCATTCGACGTTGCCCGACAGCGTGACCCAGCCGCGCTCGACGCGAACCTTGATGACATCCGAGGGCACATGTACGTGCCATTGCAACGCCTCGCGAGCCGCCTCGGCAATGGCTTCGTCGAGGAAGGCGCCGGGCGGATGCACGTCGAGCTTGACGACGACCGCGCGTACGCCTGAGACGCGTTCCGTGGCGCGCTCGGCGGCGAGCTTCTCCGCATAGCTGGACAGGTGCCCGTTCAGCGTGACGATCCCCTCATGGACCTCGACGCCGATGGACGCCGCATCAATCGCCGGGTCCCAGTCGAGTTCCTCGGCGACGTCCTTCTGGATCTGATGATCTGATTTCATGCTTTACCTCTGCATGAGCCCGGCGCCGAAAAGGGCACCGGGTGCGGGGTCAAAAAACGCATTGGTGGTCAAGTGTGTAACCGGGTCGGCGCGCTGCCGGAACGCTCTCGCTCCTGCTCCTTGCGCACGAGCGAAAACAGCATGCCCCAGTCGGTTGCGAGGGCGGCGAACAGGTCATCGAGCGCAATCACCCCGATCACTGCCTCGCCATCCAGCACCGCCAGGCGCCTTACGCCGTGCGTCAGCATCAACTGCATTGCGTCGGCGACGACGGCATCCCGTTGGATCCCCACCAGACCACGGGTCATCACCTCGACCACGTCGGTCTGGCATGGGTCCGCACTGGTGGCCGTCGCACCGATGACGATGTCCCGGTCCGTGACCATGCCGACCGCGCGCGTCCCGGCCGGTGAATTCTCTGTCACGATCAGCGCACCGACGTGGCGGTCCCGCATCTGTACGGCAGCTTCCTGCAGGGTGCAGGACAGCGGGACATGCACGGCTTTCGCTGAGCAGATATCCTGGACTAGCATCCCGGTCTCCTTTTCGGCGCACTCGCCTAACGTACGGTAATGCGTTGCTGGGTCGAGCTTTCCTTCTTGGGCAGCACCAGGCGCAGCACGCCGTCCTGGAAGCTGGCATCGATCTTTTCCGTGTCGATGTTCCCGTCCAGCGTAAAGGCGCGCTGCACCGAGCCGCTGTAGCGCTCCTGGCGGATCACGCGGTCGCCTTCCTTCACCTCGGAAGCCTTCTCGAGCTTGGCGGAGATCATCACGGTCCCACGGTCTACGCTGACGTTGATGTCTTCCTTCTTCACGCCCGGCAGGTCGGCGGTAATGGTGAAGCTGCTCTCGGACTCGGCCACGTCGACCTTGAACGGCAGTTCTGTGTCAGGCGCAATCCGCCAGTTGCGTAGCATGCTCTGCAGCAGATCGCCGAGCGGTTCGATTGAAAACGGGTCGTAGCGCTTGATGTTGGTCATCACGGTCTCCAGGGAGGGCGGCGCGCGGTGCGCACCGGATGTTCTTACTGTGGCAAGCCGGGCCAATTGCGGTTTGTTTTGCATCAAACGGCCCCAGATTGTCTCGGGTGTGTGCGCCAGATACCGGTGTTGCATCACATGCGCCTGCGCGGAAAGCCAGGGCGTACGGAATGACCGGTGTCAGGGAACCCTGACAAGCGACGCTGCATTCCTGACACGCAACTCAGCGCAGCCTTCTAGGCGTGGAACCCGTGCCGTCCAATACTTCAGTCAAACATAGCGGCGTGCATGCAGATGCGGTCCGCCATGCGATGTGCGAACGCGGGTCGGGACCAGGAAGGCCGGCGGAACGGAGACAACCATGTTTGACTTGCATACTGAGGTTGATGCCGTTTGTGACGCGACCGACATGTCCGGTGCGCTCGACAGGCGCGAAGATGGGATGCCTGCAGCGAAGGTGCCGAGCGATGGTCGGGCCCGATGCACGACCTGCATGATGCGGAATATCTGCATGGCGGCCGCCAGCCTGGAGGCCGGCGAAATGGCCCGCCTGGACTCCGTCGTGCAAGGCTGGCGTTCGGTCAAGCAGGGCGAACGGCTGTACCGCGCCGGCGATCCGTTCCGCAGCCTCTATGCGGTCCGCGTCGGCTCGTTCAAGACCGTGGTGGCGCCGGAGCGGGGCAAGGAGACCATCTCGGGCTTCTTTATGGCCGGGGACGCCATCGGCATGGACGGCGTCTGCCAGGAAACCCATAACGGCGATGCGATTGCCCTGGAAGACAGCGTGGTCTGCGTGATCCCGTTTCACTTGCTTGAGGCGCTTTGCCGCGAGATCAAACCGCTGCAACGCCAGTTGCATAAGATGTTCAGTGCCGAGATCGTCAGGGAATCGCGCCAGATGATGCTGTTGGGCAACATGTCCGCCGAGCAACGCGTGGCGGCATTCCTGTTGAATGTCTCGGCACGCTACCGCGAGCGGGGCTATTCGGCCACGTCCTTTGTGCTGCGCATGACGCGTGAGGACATCGGCAGCTTCCTCGGCATGACCCTGGAAACCGTGAGCCGAATCTTGTCTAAGTTCCAACAGGAAGGGCTGCTCACCGTGCAGGGCAAGACCATCGAGTTGCTCAACCTGGACGCCCTCGATGCTCGCTAGCAGCGTCATACCCCGGCAAGGCATGACGTGAACGATCCCAGTTTTGATCCCGTAATTTCCGGCCGACACGGCGATGTCGTGGCCGCCGCCGCGTCCCGCGAAGTTGGGGCGCTGGTGTTCCGGCCGCTCGAGATCGATACGTGGCAGGAGCATGTCATCTACATGCATCCGGATTGCCCCATCTGCCGCGCCGAGGGCTTTTCCGCGCAGGCGCGCGTGCGCGTGCAGATCGGCGACAGGTCGTTGATCGCCACGCTGACGCTGCTGGGCGCGCCGCTGTTGAGCATGGGCGAAGCGAGCCTGTCGGTGAGCGCGGCACGGACGCTGGCGGCACGCGCCGGCGATGTCGTGCATGTCACCCATGCGCCCGCGCTGGAGTCGGTGCAGGCACTGCGTGCCAAGATCTATGGCTGCCACCTGGACAGCGTCCAGCTCGACGGCATCATCGGCGACATCAGTGCAGGGCGGTACGCCGACGTGCATATTGCCGCATTCCTCACCGCTTGCGCGGACGGTCGCATGAGCCTGCGCGAGACCGTCGACCTGACCCGGGCCATGGTCCGGTCCGGCCAGCGCCTGAGCTGGGACCGCGCGGTGATTGCGGACAAGCATTGCGTTGGCGGGCTGCCGGGCAATCGCACCACGCCGATCGTGGTGGCCATTGCGGCAGCGGCAGGGCTGCTGCTGCCCAAGACCTCGTCGCGCGCGATCACTTCGCCCGCCGGCACCGCCGATACGATGGAAGCCCTGACCCGCGTGACGCTGGATGCGGCGGAACTGCGGCGCGTGGTGGAGCAGGTCGGGGCGGCGCTGGTGTGGGGCGGCGGCGCGCTGAGCCTGAGTCCCGCGGACGACGTGCTGATCCGCGTGGAGCGCGCCCTGGATATCGACAGCGATGCTCAGTTGGTGGCCTCTATCCTGTCGAAGAAGATTGCCGCCGGCTCCACCCATGTGCTGATCGACGTGCCGGTTGGACTGACGGCGAAGATCCGCGACGACAGCGAACTGGAGCGCCTGCATATCGCCATGACCAAAGTCGCGGACGCTTTCGGATTGAAAATCCGGATTCTGCGCACCGACGGCTCGCAGCCGGTGGGCCGGGGCGTCGGGCCCGCGCTCGAGGCGCTCGACGTGCTGGCGGTGTTGCAGTGCCAGCCAACGGCGCCCGCCGACCTGCGCGAACGCTCGCTGCTGTTGACGGGCGAGCTCCTGGAATTCTGCGGCGCGATACCGGTCGGACAGGGACGGCCGCAGGCCAGCAGTCTGCTCGACAGCGGTGCCGCCTGGGCCCGGTTCCAGGCGATTTGTGAAGCGCAAGGGGGGCTGCGCACCCCGGGGCAAGCGGTGTTCCGGCGCGACGTGCTCGCAGCTCGCAGCGGCATCGTGACCTCCATCGACAACCGGCACGTCGCGCGCGCGGCGAAGCTGGCCGGGGCTCCGCGCCGGCAGGTGGCCGGGCTGGAGCTGCATGTCCTCGCCGGCGACGAGGTTGTAGCCGGCGCTCCGCTCTGTACGCTGCATGCCCAGGCGTCCGGTGAACTGGACTATGCGTTCAGCTACGCCCTGGCGCATGACCTTTTCCGCATCGAATAGCCCGCCACACCCGGCCCTCCCGCCCAGCGGAGCGCCTTGCCACCATCCACGAAGCCTTCCTGAACATCACCTGTTGCATCCTTTGCTGGCGGCATCTCAGAAAGTTATTCTGTTAGGCCCGCTTAGGGCTTCGTTGACTGGCATCAACCCGCATGTGCTTGCGACCGCTACTTTGGAAAGAACCAGCCGGAGCCGAGGTCGCCATGTACCGCCGCATTCTCCTAGCCATCGATGGCAGCCGCTCGTCCTTAAATGCCCTGGAGCAAGCCGTGTCCATGGCGTTGGCGACCCACGCCGAGGTCAGTGCAATGTTCGTCGTCGACGACAGCGACCTGTTCTTCGAGATCAGGCCGGGTTACCGGCCCTGGCTGATGGCTGACATCATTGCCTATGGCAAGCAGGTGCTGGCACGCGCCGGCGAGCGCCTGAGTGCCGCCGGCGTGCGCTGGAGCAGCAGGTTGGCCGAGACGCCTGGCACCCCTGCGAAGGTTGCCGAAGCGATCGTCGTGGAAGCGGACCACTGGAGTGCAGACCTGATCGTCATGGGCACACATGGCCATCGCGGCTTGCGGCGCATGGTGCTGGGCTCGGTCTCGGAGCACGTCGTCAGCAAGACGGTTCGCCCCGTACTGCTCGTTAGGCAGCAGTCGGGCAACGATACGCCCTGACCGTTCGGTTCCAGTCCGCGGACACCCAACAATTCGTTCGGAGTAACGCAAATGCAGGTTTCAAGAAGCCTTGGCGTCGGCCTGTCGTCGCTGGCGATTGCCGTTGCGGCGGTCGGTTGCGCCGCTCGCGCTACGCCCGCTGGCGCTGACGTGCAGATCATGGAGCAGCACGGCGTCTCCTACGTTTCGGGTGGAGACGATGACGCTGGCTTTCAAAGCATGCTGGCCATCGCCGCGCGTTTCAATGTACGGCTGACGATGGTGGATGCCGGGCGCGGCAACCCGCTGGACGGTGCCACGGTGGTCGTGGCCAGCCAGGAGGGTCGCGCCGTGCTGCAAACTACCGCCAGCGGGCCGCTGTTCTACATGCGACTCAAGCCAGGTACCTATCGGGTCGCGGTGAGCTACCAAGGGCGGAACCAGATGCGCGACATCGTCGTCGCTGGCGAGCCGCTCGACATGACGTTCCGGCTGCAGGTCAATACGCTCGAGGACGACTGGCTGCTCTGCGGCACAACACCCTGTCCGCGTCGCTGAGCCCGCAGCCTGACAGTGTCGCCGCGGGCCGAAAACGCGCAAGTTCGCGGCGGTTCAGGACGCCTCGAAAGAGGAGCGACCGAGCCGCAAGAAGCGCTCACGTCTGGTTCGGGGACAACCAGGCGGGACGCTCGGCGTGGGCAGGCCTGGAGTCCGCGAACCGCAACGCCTGCACGAAGTCATCGATCTCGGCGGCGGTATCGCCGCTCAGCACGTCTCGTTCGAGCAGCACGAGTGCCGGCGCGGGTGTCTTTCCCGTGAGTTTGCCTATCTCCGCCTCTGCCTGGAAGCCCCCGAGCGATGCCATGACACAGATTGCCGACACGCGCGCGGCTAGCGGCGGCTTGGCGACGCTGGCGGCCAGAAAGCTGCGCATCGGGGCCGCCAGCCTGCCCATCCATACCGGTGCCAGGACCACGATATGCTCGCAGCGATCGAGGGTCGGGCCGTCGTAGCGGTACTCGACCTGGCGGTGAAAGAGGTTATCGATAACGGACCGGATGTCGCCAAGGATCCCGGCGCGGCTTTTCACGTCGGCGACCTCGGCCAGTGGCCATCCGGTCCGCGCGGCAACGGCCTCTGCCACCTGGCGTACGGTGCCGGTGCGGGAGTAATAAACAATTGCGGTTTGGGTCATCACGGGGCTCCGGTCAAGTTGGCAGCGGACGTCGCTGCTTCTGCAGCGTAGGTCTTGCGTGGCGGCCGCCATTGATGCGTATCAACTGGGACATATGCCCGCCCGCCGCGGCGGTTGGAGCATCGTGCAGCGGCTTTGACACGTATCAACAGCAGTTGCGCCGGTTGCTCTACGCTGCATTAGACAAGTCCAGACCCGAGCCACCACAGACTCCTATCACCGGAGAAGCCGCTATGTACCAGCGCATCCTTGTCGCCATGGACGGCGGCGCCGCATCGGAGCTTGCCCTGGAACAGGCCATGATCATCGCGCTCGCCGCCAACGCGGAAGTGGAGGTGGTCCATGTGGTCGATGACCGCAGCCCGTTCCTGGATGTCAGCAACCTGGATCCGGTGAGATTGATAGAGGACCTCACGACGGCGGGCGAAAGCGTCCTCGCGGCTGCCGCCAGCAGGCTTGCCGCGGCGGGCATTCGCCACGTAACGCGGCTGCTGGGCAAGCCGATGGCCGAGGGCGACGTTGCTACCACGATCGCGGCCGAAGCCAATGGCTGGGACGCCGATCTCGTTGTGATGGGTACGCACGGCCGCCGGGGAGTGCGGCGACTCGTCATGGGCAGCGTCGCGCGAAGCGTGATCACCCTCGCCGTCGCGCCCGTCCTGCTTGTTCGCGCCGAGGAGGCGTAGCAGGCGAACAGACTTTGGAGGGCATTACCCCAGAGAGCTATGCATAAAATCGACTTTGCCGGCGAGATGCCGGGTTATTGCCCGACCGGACCAAGCCTGCAGTGTGCCGCGAAGGTGGACGGCTTGCCAGCAACCTATAAGATCACTGCCGAGGCGCTTGAGGATCATTTCGGCGCGCGCTCGTACCGCAGTGAAGATTTGCTGCCGGCATTCATGAGCAACCGCAACGACATTGAACGCGTTGCGGGAGCGCTGTTCGAGATGACAGGTGAGCAGCACATCGTGCTGCACAGCGGTCATGTCCGCTTCGCGGTGTGAAGCGCACGTGGTGGCCGGCGGCGGCCGGTGCGCGCCCCACAGGAGGTCACCCATGAAAAATCGCTTGCAGTCATGCACCCCGGCAAGACGGCCAGGATGGCGCAGGCTTGCCGCCTGCGCGTTGGTGCCGTTATGCGCAGCGTGTAGCGCCGTACCGGACCCGTTGCGGCCACCGAAGCCGCGCACGCTCGCGTTGGCGTCAGGCGGCCCGGTGCAACCCGTACCTGATGTGCCCGCCAATGGCCTCTCATGCTCGCCTGGCCGCCCCGCTCAGTCGTAGCGCAGGTCAATGCCAACCGGCGCTCGCTCTATGGGAATCATAGTGGCGCGCACCAGAGCGGTAGTGGTGGTGCCAGCGGTATCGCCTATGGCGCGGACAGGAAGGTGGCTTGATGCACGACAAATCCGGGGCGGGGTGGCGATATAGATTTAAGCAAAGCCCCGTTCGGGGCTGCCTGATGGAGACAATCCATGGACTACGCAACGATCCTGGTTCATCTCGACGCCAGCCGCCGTGTGTACGACCGGCTGAACCTCGCCACCCAGCTGGCGCTGGAGTTCCAATCCACGCTGGTCGGCCTGCTTGCCGTCGGCAAGCCGGATCCCACCGCCGTGCGCTACCTAGTGGACGGCGACCGCTATCTCGCCTCCTACAACGAATGGCAGCATCAGGTCGGCGAGGGGGCCCGCCATGCCCTGATGGGCGCGACGGACGAGATAGCCGTCAATACGGAATGGCGGGCGCCGGACTGGGCCACGGCGGCGACGGTCCAGGCAGAGGCACATCGGGCCGATCTTGTCATCCTCGGACAGCACGATCCCACTGATGATGCCGCCTACGCTGAGCCCGGCTTTGTTGAATCCATCGTGCTGCAATGTGGGCGGCCGGTGCTGGTGGTCCCGTATGCGGGCCGGTTCCCGAGCGTTGGCAAGAACGTCATGGTGGCGTGGAACGGCAGCCGCGAGTCGGCGCGCGCCATCCGCGATGCGCTCCCGCTTCTGCAGCGCGCAGGCACCGTGGAAGTGGTTTCGTGGACACCATCGAGCGTTCTGAAGGGGCCTTGGGTGTCGCCCCCTCAGTATGCCGTGGACTGGCTGGCTCGGTATGGCGTGGAAGCGCAGCTGTGCACGCTTTCGGCGGGAGACGGCGATGACGTGGGCCAGATGTTGCTCTCACACGCCGCAGACCGAAATGCTGACCTGATCGTCATGGGCGCCTACGGGCACAGCCGGGTGCATGAGCTGGTCCTTGGCGGTGTCACCCGCACGCTGCTCGAGTCGATGACAGTGCCGGTACTGATGTCGCACTGATTTTTCCGCAGCGCCTCGGCGATGCGATGAAGGGAAGTGCGGTGCGGCGGCTGCTACGGAGCGGGATGGTAGGGCAAGTGCGGGAACGGAATCGGAGTAGCCTCAGGCCTACTAGCGGGACAGAGAGCCAGACAGGGCAGCAAGGTACCGGCCGTTCGCTGTCAATACTGAGGAGCGTGTCGCTCAATGGAATCCGATGAACGATGACAACGGAACACTCCGCCAGCTTGCGCAGGGTTTCTGGAGTGAGTTTCTTAGGCGTCGGCCGGCATTTCCCGTGTCCGACGGCATGTTTCCATTCGAGCCGGCTACCCGTGTCCGGTACATCGAAGTTCACGCCAGGACTTATTCTGTCTGGCGAGCTCGGGCGATAAAGGCCAGCTTTTCTACCGAGGATTTCTTCCGCGCGTGCATTCGCGTACGCGCGGCGATGTACTGATCGCTCCCCAATGGTACGGTGTGCCGGTCCGTGCCCCCCAGGTTCTGTCTTCCGGAGACACACTTCAACGCAATTGGCAGTGGTCGACCAGAAACTGTCCGCCGCCACCTCTTTTATCCGGCAGTTTGCCCGGTCGCAAAGTGCTAGGCGCAGCGCTGTGAACAAGACGACTAGCCAGTCATGCACGCCGGCCACCAGGAACCGTCGCGGTACTCAGCCATGCTGAGGAATTGCTCCGGGTGGGCCCGTTGCCGGTATTGTGCAGCGTGCTGCGGCGACCCATGTAGCCGGCATCATCCGCGGATGTCTTGCGATTGTTTGATCCAGCCCAAGTTGATAGCCGCACCAGCGCATAGCTTTAACAGTGTAGGCAAGTCGGGTTTTGCCGGGGCCAGGACGTGGAATGGTGGAAAGGAGTAGGGACGCCGCACACGCTGCAACTGGCCGTCAACCGGCATGCAGGTCAATGGCTACCGAGGCATCATGATGACAGTCCGAACGCAATCAACCAAGGTCCGACCAGTCCGCTGGAATCCGTTCCCCGTCGAGCATATGCCCGACCGCTACAAGCAGCCGGTGGCTGCCCCCGTGGTGGCGAGTTGCCCGGTCTGTCATGCCGTATTCATGCGCGGGCACCGGCAATGGCGCGCCGTACCACCGGGCGCCGCCAACTTGGTCTGCTCTGCCTGCCTGCCAGCGCATCGCTGACAAGATTCCGGCCGGTAGGTTGGCGCTGGGCGGCGCCTTCGAGGCCGCGCATCGGGCCGAGCTACTGGCGTTGGTGCGGCACCGTGAAGCCCAACTGCGGGCACAGCATCCGATGGAGCGGGTGATTGCGATCGATCGTGAGCGTCCCGCGGCATGGTTGACGGCGTTGCCGATGTCCCGCGCCAAAGGCAGCCTCGTCGTGGTGACCACGGTGCCCTGCTCCCCCGAATCGATTTCGGCAACGCCGAGACCGAACTGAACGTGCATTGGCAGAGAGCGTGACGGTGGCGAGGCCACCGGCAAGGACGGGAAGAGGGAAGGGGAAGTCTCATGGAGCACATCACCACCGAACAGGTGCGGATCCATATCGGCGATATCGCACTGCTGGGCAACCTTGCCTTGCCGGAAGCGGCATCCGGCCTGGTCCTGTTTGCACATGGCAGCGGCAGTTCGCGCCATAGTGTGCGCAGCCGTGAAGTCGCATCGATGCTGAACCGTATGGGCCTGGGCACGCTGCTGTTTGACCTGCTGACGACCGGGGAGGCCGTCTGGATGTCGAGGCGGTTCGACATCGCACTGCTTGGCGAGCGGCTTAAGGCTGCCACGGTGGCTGTAGCGCTCCTGGCGCGCGAGCGCCACCTGCGGCTCGGGTACTTCGGCGCCAGCATGGGAGCTGCCGCGGCCATCCGTGCCGCCGCTGAGCCGCCGCCGCACATGCGGATCGACGCGGTGGTATCGCGCGGCGGCCGGGTCGACCTGGCCGGCCACGAGGCGCTATGCCGAATGCAGGCGCCGACCCTGATGATCGTTGGCGAAGCGGATCCGGTGGTGCTGAAGCTCAGCGCGCACGCCACCGCGTGGATGCCATGCGAGAAGCGGCTGGAGGTGATTCCCGGCGCTTCTCACCTGTTCGAGGAGCCGGGTGCGCTGGAACAGGTCGGCAAGCTCGCCGGCAAATGGTTCTGCCAGCATTTTTCAGCGGCAGCGCAGACCGCGCCGCGTGGCCAGGTACGCTAACTGCCTGGCTGCCCCGCTGGCAGCGGACTGCGGTAACTTGAAGTTCGACTGGATTTCCATGGTGCCGTGTGATGCACGGCGATGACTCAGTGAAAAGGAGAATGACATGAACGATATTCGCGCCGAGCTCTTGCTGCACAAAGATGCACTAGCCCGTGATGCCAACACGCTGCTGGCGGATGTACAGGCGTTGTTGCGGGATGTCGCCGACGAAGCCGGCCTGGAGGCCACCCAGGCACGCGCGCAGTTGGGCGCACGCCTGCACGCGCTCCAGGAGCGCCTCGCCGAGCAACGCCAGGCGGCGCAGATGCGTGCCTCGCAATGGGTCGACACCACGGATCGTTACGTCCACGCGCATCCCTGGGAGAGCATCGGCTCCGTCGCCGCGGTCGCGGCCGTGGCCGGCGCTCTGGTCGCACTGGCCGTCACCCGCCGCTAACGCGGGCACGGCATGCCTGGATGCGAGCCTGCAAGGACGCCGTCATGGCCCCGATCGTATTCGCCATGCCCGGCAATGAACGGCAGGCCGGGCCATCGCAGCCTGCCTGCCCGGCCGCCCGGCCGGGCGAGGCCGAGGTTCGGTGCTTTCACGACGGCGAGTCCTACGTCAGGCTGCTGCAGCCTGCGGCCGGTTGCGAAGCCGTGGTGGTGTGCACGCTGGACCGTCCGGATGCCAAGCTGGTGCCGCTGCTGTGGCTCGCCGCCGCTGCCAGGGAAGGCGGCGCCGTGCGGGTTGGACTGGTGGCGCCATACCTGGCGTACATGCGCCAGGACAAGGTCTTTCGGACAGGGGAGATCGTGTCGGCACGCCATTTTGCGGCGCTGCTGGGAGCCAGCTTCGACTGGCTGGTCACAGTGGACCCGCACCTTCACCGGATCAGCAGTCTGGGCGAGATCTTCACCAGGCCGGCGATCGCCGTGCATGCCGCCCCGGCGATCGCGTCATGAATCGGCCAGGCGGTGCGCGTGCCATTGCTCGTCGGCCCCTACGAGGAGAGTCAGCAGTGGGTCGATGACATCGCCAGCCACTGTGGCGCGGACAGCATTGTCCTGGCCAAGCAGCGCTTCGGCGACCACGAGGTCAGCATCGACGCGAACGGTCTGCCCACGCCCGCTGGCCATACGCCGGTACTGGTCGACGACATGGTCTCCACCGCGCGCACCATGCTGGCGTCGGCGCGCCTGCTGCTTGAACACGGTTGCCCGGCGCCGATCTGTGTCGCCGTCCACACGCTGTTCGCAGAGGCAGCCTACTCCGACCTGCAAGCGGTCGCGGCCGACATTTTCACTAGCGACACCGTTGCGCACCATCCAACCGCATTCCCTTGGCAGAGCGCCTGGCAGCCGGCAGCCGCTGCAGGTGCCACCAGGCCCAGGAGATCCATCATGAGCAAGCTCAAAGCACAGGAAACCATCTCGCTGGCAGAGCAGCTTGACGCAGAAGAAGCGCACATCCATGCCGCCGTTGGTTCCGCCGACACGCCGATGACACCGTTGGCGCAGCGTGAGGCGCGGGACGAGGCTGACCTTGCCGACGAAGAAATCACGCAGCGGCAGGACGACGCGATGCTGGACCACTACCGCATGCAACTGGCCGACATCGCCGCTGCGCGGGCGCGGATGCAGCACGGTCAGTACGGCACCTGCATCGATTGCCAGCAGCCGATCCCGTTCTCGCGCCTGCAGGCGTACCCGACCGCGAAGCGCTGTACCGCATGCCAGCGTCGCATGAGCAACTTTATGCGTGACAGTTGGAGGATACCGGGCACCGAGGGCAACTGAGCACCTGGCGGGCTGCCGCCGTGGAAACGATGGTCGCCCCCCGGCAGCGGCCGGGAGGCTGGCGATGACCGGTTAGCGCAGGTCGTACTCGCGCATCATCTCGGTGGTGACTGCCTTGACCGTGGCCAGGCATGCCGGCGGGACTGCGGGGAAGGCTTCGATGGCCCAGTTGCAGCCGCCGTTGGCAGCTGCGTCGATACGTTGCGGCAACGGGATGTCGCAGTTGCGGCAGGCGTCGCCGAGGTCGGTATTTTCCTGCAGGCGCCGCAGAATTTCATTGCGGATCTGTTCCGCACTGCCGAGGTTCTTGATCATGTCGGTGTCTCCTGTTCTGGTAGTGGCGATCCGGCCAAGATCTCTAGACCGGCGCGCTGTCGCGCGGGGCCGGGTGCCCGATGGTCTGGGACAGGATCGGTTCCTCGTCCTCGTTCAGCGACATATGCTCGGCTAGCAGGCGCCGGTTGAGCCAGCCACGCACCACTGCTCCCAGGCCGGCCGAGGCGCAGTAGAGATAGACGTTCTGGACCATTGCGCCGGCCGCGGCGGCAGCGAAGGTCTCGCGCAGCTTGGGCGGGACGTCTTGCATCCTGCCATGGTTGGCGACGTAGACCAGGTCCAGCGGCGCCATGCCGACAAAGTCCTGGTAACCGGTCATGCTGCGCACGTCTGCCGCGCGCTTCAGCGCCAGGCAATGGTGTACCGGGTCGTAGCGGTAGAGGCCGGCGGGCAGCGCCGCGTAGACGTCGATCACCGCTTCGCCGTGTGGCGAAGGGGCCGTGCGGCCGCCGCCCTGGGAGCGGTTGACGCCCGCAGCGGCCCACAGCAGCTCGCTCAGCTGCTGCAGCGGCAGCGGCTGCTCGTCGAACTCACGGGTGCTCATGCGCTGCCACAGCGCCCCCATCAGCGGCAGGCCATTGGTGCGGTCCGGCTGTGGCAGGGCGATGACCCGCTCGCTCGTGCCGGAGGCGGGGCGTGGCAGCAGGTCTTTGATGGGGTGGTAGGGGATGCGCTTCAGTTCGTCCATGAGATGCTCGCATTTGTTGCAAAGAGCGGCGCCAGCGCTCCGCGCATGGCACCCGTATGGACGAATGTAGGCGCTGCCCCCGGCCGTGGGTTGCGCTCCGTCAAGCCGGGTCCACGGGGCGTGCCGGGAGTGGGATGCAAGCGATCCCGGGACGGCTTCGGATGATGCGGGCCGGGCCCTGGCGTCAGCCGCGGCCGGGCACAGCGCGGCACACGAAGCTGCCCGGCACGGCTATGCAAGCGCGCTCGGCTTCGGTCAGCGGATCCTGGATGCGCATCTGCCACGCCAGCACGCCGTCATCGGCATCCGACAGGTCTCCGCCCACCCGGGCACGGGCGGCGATGCGGGCGCGCAGCGTTTCAGGGCTGGCTTCGCAGGGGACGATCGTGAAGGGCACGCCAAGGCGGAGGGCTTGGGCCGCAAAGCGCTCGCGCTCGGCGCGGGCAAGGAAGGTGGCGTCGGCAATCATCGGGAAGCCCGCGCGGCAACCGAGCCGGCAGATTGCGAGCAGGCGGCGGTAGGTCCGTGCCGTTTCGCTGGCGGCATACCAGCCACCCGCGGGCATCACGCCGCGGTGCAGGCACTTGCGTACCGCGTCGGAGCGCACGCGTACCATCGCCCCGGCCTCGCTCATCTGTGCAGCTACCGTGGACTTGCCGCTGCCGGACAGCCCATGCATCAGCACCATTGGCCCGCGACGGCGGCTGAGAGACCGCCATGCCAGCGCCAGCAGCCTGCCTGCCTCGGCCTGCGCCGGCGCCATGGACGCGCCCGCGGCGTGCTGCTGGCAGGCGCGCTCCAGCAGCACGCGCGCGCGCACCAGGGCCCGCATGGCGAGATAGAAGGGCAACACAGCCAGCGCGCCGTAGTCTCCCGATTGCTCCAGGTAGCCGTTGAGCAGCCGGTAGGCCAGCGCCGGTCGGCGATAGTGCAGCAGGTCCATGACCGGGAAGGCCAGGTCGCTGATGGTGTCGGTCCAGCGCAGCGCGGCGTCGAACTCCAGGCAGTCGAATGGCGTCGGCACGCCGTCCAGCAGCACGACGTTGCCCAGGTGCAGATCGCCATGGCACTCGCGCACATGGCCGTTGCACAGGCGGGCCCGAAAAGCGCCTGTTAGCCGGGTGGCCTCGCTGCGCGCCCGCAGGGCCACGCGGCTGGTCAGATGGGAGGCCCACGCCAGCCGCCCGATGCCGTCCAGGCACTCCGCAAGCGTCGCGTCGATGCGGCCCGGCGTGCCAAAACCATTGGCTAGGGCCGCGGGCGGCTGCGCCTGGTGAAAGGCCGCAATGCTGCGCGCCAGCGCATCGATATGGCCCGGCTCCAGCCGGTCCGCAGGGATCCTTGCGCTGAGCAGGTCTTGCTGGTCGAAGCGCCGCATCCGGACCGCATGCTCGATCGGCATGCCGCTGCCGCCGATGCGCACCGAGCCGGGCGTGGGGCCCGTCACGATCGGCACCACATCCAGATACAGGGCAGGTGCGAACCGGCGGTTCAGGCGCAGCTCGGTCTCACAGTCGTCGCGGCGGGCTTGCGCGGTGGAGAAGTCGACAAAGTCGAACCGCACCGGCTTGCGCACCTTGTAGGCAAAGTCCCCGGCCAGAAAGACACGGGAGATATGTGTCTCGATGACCTGTACTGCCGGCGCTGGGTTGGGGTAGGCGTCCGGCTGCTGCAAGGCGGCCGTCAACGCCGCGTCGTCCCATTGACTCTCCATGTCCCTTGCCGCCTGCTCCCTTCCGCTGTTGTGAGTGCCACCTCAACTGCAGCCTCGGCACGCAAACTCTGACTGCCAGCTCCCCCCGCTGCGCCCTAGGCCATCACGCGTGCGGCCAGATCCTGGCCCACGATGCCAGCCGCACTACAGAGTACACCCACGATAGCCGGCAGCGCGCGCCACGGGTGGCTCAGCAACGCCTCCACTTGCTCGCTGCGGTTCTCGCCAGACGGGTACCACGTACAGAAGTGCTCGCAGTTGTTGGTAAGAAGGCGGTAATCGTCCTCTCCCAGCCGCGCAGTCGCACGCCGTACGATCTCCGCCCGGGAGTCCATGTCATTACTTTGGTTCAGCCGGAGTATCGCGCGCCGGGTAGGATTCAGCCAGGTAACATATGCGCGGTGCAGTCGCGCGCTCACTCCATCGGCGCGTCCTCGCGCAGCGCATGGAACAGCTCGTCTTCCTGCGCGCAGTGTAGCCGCAACACGGCGTCGAGCCCGTAGAGCAGCCGCTGATACTCCCTGATGCGGCTTGCGTCCGGCCCGTCCGGCGGCGAATCGTCGGCCATGTGCTGCAGCAACCGGATTACGCGGAATAGCTCGCGGTGCATCCCGCTCATCGCCGCCAGCGGATCATCGCCCCCGACCAGCCGCGCGAGCTGTGGATAGAGTTGCGCGTCATCGTGCTGTTCGTGGGGCAAAAGCGTCCCGCTGAGGGATGCGCACAAGCGGCGCAGTTCCGTGCCCGCTGCCTCGCCAGGCATGGCTGGCAACCTGTCCGCGAGGCTGCGAATCTGCTCCATCAGCGGAGCCAGCGCGGAGTGCTCCTGATTCAGGCGCTCAGCGTCGGCCGTGGACAGGCGTTCTGCCGGCACCGACGGGTCGGCGCGCAGGGCGCGCAGCGCATTTGCGATGACCAGCACATCGATGACCTCCTGCAGCAAGGCGCCGGCCAGTGGCGGCAGGTAGCCGAACGCGGCCACCGCCATCGCGACGAACGACAGGCCCATTCCGGCCATGGCGCTTTGCACGGCCAGCCGGCGCGACCGGCGGGCGGTGCGCACCGCGTCAACCAGCCGGTCAAGTCGGTCCACCAGCAGCACGACATCCGCGGCTTCCGACGATGCCGCGGCGCCGCGTGCGCCCATGGCCACGCCGACGTCCGCGGCGGCCAGCGCCGGTGCATCGTTCACGCCGTCGCCTACCATCAGCACGGTGCCGTCGTGCCGCGCTGCCTCGATCTCGGCAAGCTTCTGCGAGGGGGTGAGATTGGCATGGACCTCGGTCACGCCAAGCATCGCGCCGACCGTCTCGGCGACGTCGGGCCGGTCTCCCGTGAGCATGGCCAGCCGCCGTATTCCCGCTTTGCGCAGCAAGCGCAACGCACGCGGGGTGTCCATGCGAATCAGGTCCACGAACTGCAGTGCCCCGACCAGCACGCCGTCGACCGTGACCAGCGAGACCGAGGCGCCCTCGTAGGCCGCGCGTTGCAGCATGGCTTGGCACCAGGGCGGCCCGGCATCGCCGCCGCCGGTAAAAGCGGGCGATCCCACTGCCACCGCATGCTCGCCGACCCGCCCGGCAACGCCAGCACCGGCAGTCTCGGTCACGCCCGATGGCAGGTCCAGAGCCAGGCCTCGCTCGCGCGCCGCGGTCGTGATGGCCTCGGCGACAACATGGCCGGAGGCTTGCGCCAGCGAAGCGGCGGCGCGCAGCACGTCCGGCGCCGGCCATCCGGGCGCGCTCTCGATGGCCGCCAGGCGGGCCCTGCCGCCCGTCAGTGTCCCGGTCTTGTCGAAGAAGAGGATGCTCGCCTGCGACAACCTCTCAAGCGCGCCGCCACCTTTGACCAGCACGCCGCGGCCGGCGCAACGCGAGACCCCCGACACGATCGCCACCGGCACGGCCAGGATCAGCGGACAAGGGGTGGCGACCACCAGCACCGCCAGCGCCCGCGCGAGCTCACCGCTGGCAAGCCAGGCAACCCCGGCGACGAGCAGGGTGACAGGCACCAGCCACAGTGCATAGCGGTCGGCCAGCCGCGCCGCGGGCGGGCGCTCCGCGCGGGCGGTGCGCACCAGCCTGGCGATGCCGGCGAAGGTGCTGTCCGCCGCGGTGGTCGCCGCCACCATCTCGAACGGGGTGCCGGCGTTTAGCACACTGCTGCGCACAGCCTCGCCAGGGAGGCGCTGCCGTGGCAGCGACTCGCCAGTCAGAGCAGATTCGTCAAGCGTCGCCTGGCCCAGCAGTGCGCCGTCCACGGGCACGACTTCGCCATGCCGGACCAACAGGCGATCCCCCGGACTAACCGCATCAAGGGGAACCGCGCGCCATTCGCCGTCCTCCAAGCGGTTGGCCGACTGCGGGGCACGGCTGAGTAGGGCGGACATCTCCCGTTCGGAGCGGGCCTGCGCATAGTTCTCAATGGCCCTGCCGCTCTCGATCATCAGGGCCAGTACGGCAGCCGCGAGGAACTCGCCAAGCGCCAGGGCCAGCCCAATCGCCAGCAGCGCCAGGACATCGACGCCCGCCTTCTTTCGGCGCAGCGACTGCACGATCGCGAAGATCAGCGCGCCGGCGACGACCAGTGCGCCAGCCGCCCAGGCGAGCCTCGCGGCAACCGCTTCGCCGAAGGCAAAGAGCAGCAAGCCGCCCCCCAGCGTGCCGGCCGCGACTGGCAGCAAGCCGAGGTCGAACTTGCGAAATCCGAAATGCATGGCGAACTCGCCTCCCCAGCTGGCTCCGTTTGCTGGCCGATTCCTGCAGATGCCTCCAGATGACCGCAGATCCTGCCGCGCCGGCGGGCGGCGTGGTCCAGGCTGCACGCCCAAACGGGCACTGTGCCTGGTAACAGGGATGTTAGCCCAACAGGCACAAGGGCGATAACAGCCTTGGCCGTCGGCAAGTAGGCGGGCCCAGCCGTGGGTGGGATCGCGGTTGGTCTGCGCGACGGCTACGCCCTAGATGCGATTGACGCGGCGATCGTGGCATAAGCGACGGCCTTCATGGTGCCACGCGACCCTTACCTGATGTACTGAAAAGCTTCGATAGCAGCTGCAAATGCTGATGTGAATCAAGGCCTGCCTGCGCAACACATATACGTTAGAAGCGCGTGCTAAAGCGCGAGCGCGTCATGTAAGAGGCCGAATAGGGATTCATACCATGACGTCTTCGACAGTCATGTAATGCGGAGGATGCGATGCAGAATATTGTCCTGGCGACCGACGGATCGGCCTATAGCGATGCGGCTGCGCAATGCGTGGCGGGCCGGAAACTGTTCAGAGAAGACGTGTGCGTGCATGTCGTGCACTGCATGCCCGACGTGTCCGGCGAGGTCAAGTCTTACATCAACAAGCAGGACATCGAAGCCTGGCATGCCGACGAAAACGCCAGGGTCATGAAATCCGTGATCGATATCCTGCAGGCAGGTGGGGTGCAAACGGTCTGGCACGGCCTCGTCGGGTTTGCCCCCGAGCGCATCGTGGCATATGCCCAGTCGGTCAACGCCGAGGCCATCATCATGGGCACACACGGACGGGGTGCGTTTCTCGACGCCATCATGGGCTCGGTTGCGAGCCGCGTGATTGCACATGCGCCGTGCCCGGTGGTGCTGGTCAAGCCGAAGGCCACGCCAGCGTAGGCGCGGATGAACGCCGTCATCCCGACAGCCTGTGGCAGCGGCCCCGCGAACGGCCGCGAGCCGCTGTTTCGGCTGCGGAACGTCGGCAAGACCTACGACATGGGCGAGATCCAGGTCCGCGCGCTGGCTGGCATCGACCTTGACCTGTTCGGTGGCGAATTCGTGGTGCTGCTGGGTGCCTCGGGGAGCGGGAAGTCGACGCTGCTGAACATCCTCGGCGGCCTGGACCGGCCCAGCACCGGGACGGTGGTGTACCGCGATCACGACCTTACCGAGGCAAGTGATACGGGCCTGACCCGCTACCGGCGTGAGCACGTTGGCTTTGTCTTCCAGTTCTATAACCTGATCCCCAGTCTCACCGCGCTGGAAAACGTCGCCCTGGTCACGGAGATCGCCCTGCACCCGTTGGAGCCGCTGCGTGCGCTCGGCATGGTGGGCCTGGCGCAGCGCAAGGATCACTTTCCGGCGCAACTCTCCGGCGGCGAACAACAACGAGTGGCCATCGCGCGCGCTGTGGCCAAGCGCCCGGACATCCTACTGTGTGATGAGCCAACCGGCGCGCTCGACTACTGCACGGGGAAACTGGTGCTTGAGGTGCTGGAACGGGTGAACCGCGAGTTGGGCGCTATTACTGTGGTCATCACGCACAATGCAGCGATCTCGGCAATGGCCGACCGTGTCGTACATATCAGCAGCGGGAGCATCACCGGCATCGAGCACCATGCCACGCGCGCCAGCCCCTCGGAGCTGTCATGGTAAGCGCCCGCATGAAAATGCTGGGGCGCGACCTGTGGCGGCTGCGCGGGCAGGTGATCGCCGCCGCGCTGGTGGTTGCCTGCGGCATCGCCGTCCTGGTCGGGATGCAAAGCGCCTGGCAGTCACTGGCGATCGCGCAGGAGCGCTACTATGCCAGCCACCGATTTGCTGATGTGTTCGCCAATGTCAAGCGTGCGCCGGGAGGTGTCGCCGACCAGATTCGTGCCCTGCCAGGCGTCAGGGGCGTCGAGACGCGAATCGTGCGGGACGTGACCGGCGATGTGCCAGGCTTCAGCGAGCCTGCCACGCTACGGCTGGTTTCCTTGCCGGCTACCGGCGTGCCGGTGGCAAACGCGCTCTTCCTGTTGTACGGCAACTATCCGAGCCCGGCCCGGGAGGGCGAGGTCGTGGCCAGCGCCGCATTTGCTGCCGCGAACGGTCTGGAGGTGGGCTCCCGGGTCACAGCCGTCCTTAACGGGCGCGAACGGCAGTTGGAAGTGGTCGGCATCGGAATGTCCCCCGAATATGTCTATGAAGTCGGCCCGGGCATGGTGTTCCCGGATAACCGCCGCTTCGGCGTGCTGTGGATGGGCCGGGATGCGATCGCAACGGCGTTCGGCATGGAGGGCGCGTTCAACGATGTGGCGCTGACGCTCGACGCAGGCGCGGATGCGCGCCAGGTCATCGGCCCGCTCGACCGCCTGCTGGCGCACTACGGCAGCCTCGGCGCCTACGGCAGGGAGGACCAGCTGTCCCATCGGTTCCTGACCGACGAGCTAGCCGAGATCGGCATCACCGCCACCTACGTGCCGGCGATGTTTCTCGCGGTGTCCTCATTTCTCCTGTATGCCCTGCTAAGCCGACTCGTAACCGTCCAGCGCGCCGAGATCGGCTTGCTCAAGGCGTTCGGTTATGCAGGTCGCACTGTCGCCCTCCAGTACCTGCGGTTCGGGCTTGTCACCGTCGGGGTCGGCATCGCAGCCGGGATACCGGCGGGGCTCTATTTGGGGCAACTGCTGGTGGCCCTGTATCGCCAGTACTTCCACTTTCCGCAACTGCAGGCCGAGCTCAGCCCGCGCTCGCTGGTGCTGGCCGTGCTGGCGAGCACAGCGGCGGCGATGGTTGGGGCCGGCGCCTCGGTGTGGCGCGCGACCAGGTTGCCGCCCGCCGAAGCCATGCGACCGGAGTTGCCCGCGGGTTTCCGCGCGGGCCTGCTGGATCGCATCGGTCTACTGCGCGCGATGCCGATCCCGTTGCGCCTGATCCTCCGCAACCTTGCCCGGCGGCCGGGCAAGGCCGCGCTTTCGATGATGGGGATCGCCCTGGCCGTCGGTTTAATGGTGGTCGGCAGGTTCGGGCTGGACGGGGTGAACCAGATTCTCGCATTGCAGTTCGGCCGGGCCCAGCACGACGACGTGACGCTGATCTTCACCGACGCACAACCCGCCGCCGCCGTCTTCGACGCGGTGCAGCTGCCCGGCATCCTGCGAGCCGAAGGCTTTCGGGTTGCGCCGGTCTGGCTACGCCACGGCCACCGCGCGAAGCGGGTGGAACTCACGGGCCTTGACGCCGATTCGGACCTGCGCGAGGTGGTCGGCCATGCCATGGGGCGCCGGCAGGTCAGCGCGGAGGGACTGGTCATCTCCGCCAGGCTGGCAGCGGCCTTGCACCTGCAAGTCGGCGACCGGGTCGAGGTGGCGTTGCTGGAGGGACGGCGCAACGTTTTCACCCTGCCGGTGACAGCGACCGTTGACGACCTGTTAGGCCTTGGCGCCTATGTGGAGCGGCAGGCATTGTCGCGGCACCTCGGCGAAAGCGCCGCCATCAGTGGCGTTCATCTGCGCATCGATACGCGGATGGCGGAGCCGTTGTATAGGAGGCTGAAGCGCCTGCCGGCGATCAGTTCCGTCATCGTGCGCAGTGCGGTGCTGGAAAGCATCGGCAATACGCTGGATCGTACCTTCGTTATTTCAAGCCTGGTCCTGGCGGGGTTTGCCTCGGTCATCGTCGCCGGCGTGGTCTACAACAATATCCGCATTGCGCGTTCCGAGCGCGGCAACGAGCTGGCGAGCCTGCGAGTGCTGGGCTTCTCGCTGGGCGAAGTCGCAACCATCCTGATTGGCGAACAGGCGCTGCTGACGGCCGCGGCATTGCCGTTCGGCATCGCCGTAGGCTATGGCCTTTGCGCACTGCTGGTGCCGGTGTTCGACCGGGATGCCTTCCGGATTCCGCTTGTGCTGGAGCGGACCACGCTCATCTTCGCCATGGTGCCCGCAGTGTGCGCCGCGCTCGTGGCAGGCCTGCTTGTCTTGCGGCGCCTCCAGCACCTTGACCTGGTCGCGGTGCTGAAGACGCGGGAGTAGCACGCCATGCGCCTGTCGGGCGGTACGGCCGCCATCGTCCTCGCCGCCATCGGGCTGATCGCTGGATCCGCCTACCTACTAACGCCAGCCCCGTTGGTGGTTGACACGGTGCAGGCCGTGCGCGGCCCGCTCGAGGTCACAACCAGCGAGGAGGGCGAGACCCGAAGCAAGGAGCGCTTTGTCGTGACGGCGCCGGTCAGCGGCAGACTGATGCGCATCGGACTGCGTGAAGGTGATCTGGTCGAGGCCGGGCAGGTCCTCGCCGAACTGGCGCCATTGCCGCTGAGTGCGCAGGAGCAGGAAGAGGTGCGGGCCAGGGTGGCCGCCGCGCGGGCGATGCATCGGGAGGCGCTGGAACGGGTCCGGCACGCTGCCGAGGACTATGCGCAAGCCCAGCGCGAGCGGCAGCGGATCGACCGCCTGGTGCGCGAGCGCTTCCTGTCGCCGCAAGCGGGCGAGCAAGCCGCCAATCTTGGCATTACCGCGGGCAATGAACTGGCAGCGGCGCAGGCACGGGCCAGCGCCGCGCTGGAGGAGGTCCGGGTGGCCGAGGCCGGCATGCTGGCATTGCGCGAGCTCAAGGGCGGGTCCCCTTCCATGATCGCGGTGACGGCCCCTGTCGCAGGGGCCGTGCTGGAACTGCCCGAACGCAGTGAACGGATCGTGAGCGCAGGCACGCCGTTGCTGACGCTCGGCGATCCGCACGACCTGGAGATCGTGGCGGCACTGCTGTCCACCGAAGCGGTGAAGGTGCAAGCGGGGATGCCTGTGCATATTGACGGCTGGGGCGGCGAAGCGCAGGTCCGCGGTATCGTGCGGCGGGTCGAGCCGCATGCCTTCACCAAGATCTCGGTCCTCGGCATCGAGGAAAAACGGACCAATGTGATTATTGACGTGATCGAACCGCCTGCACAGCTTGGCGATGGCTTTCGGGTGATCGCCAGGATCCGCCTATGGCGGGCAGAGATTGCGCTCAAGATCCCGGTCAGTTCGATCTTCCGGTGCGACACGGCGTCATGGTGCGTGTTCTCGGTCGTGAATGGCCGCGCGGCACGGCGCGAAGTGCGAATCGGTCACAGGAATGCGGAGGAGGCCGAATTGCTTGACCCGCTGCCCGACGGCCTCCAGTTGATCCGCTATCCATCGAATAACCTGGCGGACGGCCAGCGCGTGATCGAACGCAGCATTCCGTAGCCTTCAGTTAATGAGCTTCGGATAGCATGTCAGGGGAACCGGACCTTCTTCGCTTACCCAAATCGTGTCCTCGACCCGTACACCGTAGTCTTCGCGATAGATGCCGCAGTTTCCGACGCCGAGTACCATACCCGCCATCACATGATCGATTTTTTGCTCGCCATGGACAACTGCGTGACCGCCGGGGATGGGCGCTTCTTCATGTTCGATCCCGATACCATGGAACACAGGGCGTAGGAACTTATCCCCATAACCTTCGTGTTCGAGCGAGGCGGCCATCGCACCGTCAATGCCCATCAGTTCCGCCCCGGGGACTGCCGCGGCAATTCCACGCTCCTGCGCCATAACGTAGGCTCTCAATGCGTTCGCCGCGTCAGTAGCTATCGGCTCGACAAGAAAAGTCCTGCATAGGTCTGCAGTGTATCCGTCCACAACTGGAGCAACGTGGACCTGAACGACTTCTCCGGGTGCGATGGTTTTCAGGGATGCAGGACCGTGAGCCATCGCCGCTCTCCAGCCGGAGGCGACATACGTTACCGATGCCCATCCCTCGGCGCCAGCCTTTCGCATGGCGAATTCTGCTTCACCGGCGATCTCGATTTCCCGAATCCCCGACCGCAGCGCACGCGAAACCGCATCCATCCCCAAGTCTGCTACTTTGGCAGCAGCCTTTATGCTTGCCATTTCGGCCACGCCCTTCAACATGCGGAGTTGCGAAACAATGGGTGTAGCGGATACGACATGGGCTTTCGGTAGGATGTGGGCAACAAAGACTTCATATAAGGCGGCGTCGAAAAAATTCTTCTCGATGGCTATCGTGGCCTGTGTAAGGTCGAGTTCCTTTAATACATCGCGGAAGCCGTGGAACATCTCGACTTCGCTCTGGAAAGAGCGAAGCTCGGTTGCGACGGAAGTGCGACGAATGCTGGCCAGATCACAAGCCGGCACGGCAACAACACAATGTAGCGTGCGAGTCAGCAGCGCCAGGGCGCAAGGTCGACCGTCGCCAGTGAAATATGCAAGGTTTGCCGGTTTCATCAGCAGCAGCGCGTCGACGTCCTCCTGCTCCATCAAAGCCGCGGCGCGCTGCCAACGGGCCGCATAGTCGAATACCGGCTTGTCCATGATGTGACCCTCACTTCGGGCATACCCGCACGCTTCGGCGCCGGCGACGCTACGCCGAAAGATTCGCAGGCGCTTGCTCCATTCTGCTGCAGCGGAACTGCCGTCGCAAGCGCGCACGAATACGTCCACTTACCCGCCGAGGAGGTCCTGGTCTGATCCGGACGGCAAGTGGCTGGCAGGTCTCCGGTCCGACGGGATTGTTCCGCACGAGGGCCAGACCTTACGGCTACTTACCCATCATCCTTCCTGGCGCCATCGTTCCACCCATGCCCGGACCCATGCCCGGACCCATGACTTGGTCGTTGGCCATCGTCTGCATCATTTCCTGCATGAACGCCATGTGACTACCCGCCATATCGTGGCACATCTGCATTTGATTTGATGGGGCGTTTCCCTTGGCGACTCCTTTGCCAGGAGCCATACCACCAGGGCCGCCCATTTTCACCATGTCCTTTTGCATGATGGCCATTGCATCTTGCATGACCTGATGGCGTTCAACCAAGAGGGCCTGGCGCTCTTCCGGCGTTTTGGCCCGCGAAAGCCGCTCTCTGATGGCACGCAGGTGGGCAACCTGGGCGTCCAGCCTTGCATCGCTGGAAACGCCGGGGGCTACGACCGGAGGCTTATCTTGCCGTTTTTCAGGATGGTGCTGCTCATGCTCCGTGCCGGTAGCCGGCGACGCCGGGAAAGCTGCTGGCGCCCAAGCGAGCACGGTGGCGGCAGTGATAAGGGTAGAGAGGCGATGGTTGGTGGACATGGGAGATCCTCCTATGAAAACATGCAGTTCCTAGTCCAAGGTATGCGGCAGTCAGGGATTTGAGTTGATTGGGATCAACGAAGCGATGGGTGTACCGGGTGTTTAGTCCCATCGATGTGCCGGTCTGCGCGCCGGTGCAATCTGCGCAGACCATTTTGCTGATGCCCTCAGCAGCAATGCTCCGGTGTGCCAGGAAACGGTTGGCCAGGAACAAATCCGGGGGCGGAATACCTAGAATTTGACTATGATGGCGGCAAGTCAGGGAGATCCGTGCAGAGCGCCACAAAATTTCGTTCCATCCGTACCCGAAGGATCGTCACGGTGCGTGAGTCGACAGAGATGGTCGAGCACAAAGGCGTCGGACCCCGAACTTCCCGCCGGTAAGGCTGAGCAGATCGTCGAGGAAGCCATCCGCTAATACCTCGAGACGTGCCTTGGGGCGATTGGCGGCACAATTCAGATATAGCCCATATTTCGCCCGTCGGCGCCAGCCCTGCGGCGGATTGCTTGTTCCTCTGCTACGCCACTACCAACGACACTTCGTTCGGCGTTGGCTCCGCCTCGTTCTCCCCTGTGGTCGTGGCGGTTCTTTCAGCGTCCCGTGTTTCGCGCGATAGCGTCTACCGGGGCGCTTTCAAGGCAGCAGGCATGGATTTCAAGATCATGGGGAGCCCGGCGAGTCCCACCAGGCCCCCCGGGAAACCGTTGAAGAAGTGACCCACCTCAGCGGCGAACGAGCACTACCGGAAGCCTGCTTTGGCCGACAAGTCCTTCGGCGACACTGCCCAGCAGTATTCGACGCATGCCATGGCACGATCTTCCTGTACATGACGCGTCCCCTGCTTCGGGAATGGCGAACTATCACCTTCTTGCATCACCGCAGACGTCGCGAGCGCGCGCCGAAGCGCGCGAGCTCACGCCAGATAGTAAAAGGCGGCAATTAGCAGCGCCCCGGAAACGCGACGCCTCCGAGAGCAATGACCGCGACGGCCATCGGATGCCTTTGCAGCAGCGCGAGACCCAAAATGACGAATGCCAGCACGTCCAGCAGGCTATGGGTGATCCAGTAATGCCCAGTGGCTGCCTTCATCCAGGCGAGTACAGTTTGCTCGTTTGTCTCCTTGAGTATCACCAGTAATGCGCTGAGCACCGAGGTGATGCCTAGCGACAACCCGAAGGATGTAGTCAGCTTGCCCAGCCTGACTTCACCTTGCTCATTTAGACGAACGCCGCTTTGCGTGGTGGCGCCCGACCAGACGGTTCCAGTCATTTCTTGCCCCTCTCTCAGCTGACACTCGCAAGAATGATCCAGATCAAAGGAGTGTTTGACTACGGAAGCATCACAAGAGAGGCAAAGGAACAGCGCTCTCCCGCTTTCCCGATTGGAGATGACCCGTTTTTTCGGACAGCACCTATCTTGAACCAAAGGAGGTGCTCACCATGGCTAAACATCACATGCCGTATGCCGCGGCCTTCCGGCAGCAAATGGTTGACCTGGTCCATGCAGGTCGTCGACCGGAGGATCTGGCCAAGGAGTTCGAGCCCTCGGCTCAGACCATCTACGGCTGGGTCGCCCAGGCCGAACGTGACGCAGGCACACGTCATGACGGCCTGACCAGTGCCGAGCACCAGGAACTCACGCGGCTACGCCGTGAGAACCGGCAGCTCAAAATGGAGAGGGAGATATTGGCAAAAGCCGCGGCCTGGTTTGCCCGGGAGACCGACTCGCTGCCCGACAAGGGTACGAATTCATGAAGGCGAACCAGGCTCGCTATCCGTTGTCCACCATGGCCCGGCTGCTTGAGGTCTCGCGCAGTGGCTTCCATGCGTGGAACGGGCGCTGCCCCAGCCCCCGTGTCGTGCGCGACAAGCTGCTGCTGGTGCAGATCCGCGCGATCCACTCCCGCTCCTATGGCACCTATGGCGTGCCCCGCATACACGCAGCGCTGCTGCGTCAGGGGATCCGGGTGGGGCGCAAGCGCGTGGCCAGACTGATGCGTGAGGCCGGGCTGCGCGGGGCATGCCGGCCTCACTTCATCTGCACGACGCGCCGCGCAGCGTGGGCCAGACCCGCTGCCGATCTGGTGCAGCGGCACTTCCGTGCCGAGGCCCCCAACCAGTTGTGGGTTGCCGATGCGACATACATTCCGACCAGGGCCGGCTTTTACTATCTCGCTGTCGTCCTCGACGTGTACAGCCGACGCATCGTGGGCTGGGCCATGGGCAACCACCTCCGCACTGCGCTGATGCTGCAGGCGCTGGACATGGCCCTGGCACAACGTCGTCCCACCGAGGTGATCCATCATTCGGATCAAGGCTGCCAATACACGTCTGTGGCGTTTGGCCAGCGCTGCCGGGAGGCCGGGGTGCGGCCGTCCATGGGCTCGGTCGGCGATGCCTACGACAACGCGATGTGCGAGGCCTTCTTCGCCACGCTCGAATGTGAGCTGCTCAACCGTTCGCACTTCGCGACGCACGACGACGCCCGGCGCGGACTCTTCACCTGGATCGAAGGCTGGTACAACCCACATCGCCTGCACAGTGCGCTCGGATATCGCTCCCCGCAGGAATTTGAACAGCTACCGCCCGGGATCAGACATCCGTCGCTACACCGGGCCTACACTGCCCCATCACAAGGAGACAACCCATCGAACTAAGATTCCAATGCAAATCTGTTCGATAAAACGGAGTAACCCCAGATCCCATATGGGTGGTGGGCCCGGTGCGGATCCCTGCGCCCGGTTCGACCAAAATCACCGGTGGTGCGCGTGCGCTTTAACAATTATCACGGGAGCGGCGGATGGTGCTTCGGGAATGAGGGCGCATATCGGTATGGTCGCGAACGGGTCTCGTGCCAAAAGTCATCGGCACGGCGGGAAATGTGCACGACACTTTGCCGGCTGGTACACGGCTGCATGTGGGGGCGACGTACGTGGACATCGCTGCCAATGCTGGCGTGCCTACGCGCGTTGCATGCTTGATTTGGCGCGCTCCGCGACCTCGAACACGAGCATGCCAGCAACCATTGCCGCCACAAAGCCAATGGCCTTCGGATAGCCAGCGCCCAGGGCAACCAGCGCGGGACCAGGGCAGAAGCCGGCCAGACCCCAGCCGACGCCGAAAGCGGCGCTGCCCAGTACCAGCCGTAGCGTTACGGTCGTGCTTGCCGGCAGTTGCACAGGCAGCCCCAGGAAGGAGTGCTTGCGGTGTTTGGCAATGAGGAAGGCGAGCGAGCCAATGGCAATGGCACCGACCATCACCAAAGCGAGGGAGGGGTCCCAGGGTCCTGCAAGGTCAAGAAAGCCCAGCACCTTGGCCGGGTTGGCCATGCCGGAGACCATCAGGCCAATACCGAATAGCAGGCCTGCGAGGAGTGCGGTAATGGCGGTCATATCAGCCTCCAATCAGGTGCCGTTGCACGAAGACAGTCAAGAATCCCGCCACCATGAAGGTCAGGGTGGCGACCAGCGAGCGGATGGAACCGCGCGAGATGCCGCACACGCCATGGCCGCTGGTGCAGCCGCTGGCGTAGCGAGTGCCAAGGCCTACCAGGAAGCCGGCGACCAGGATTTCGCCCCAGCTTGCCTGGATATCCGCAATGGCCGGCTTGCCGAGCAGGCTCGCAATGACAGGAGCGCCAACCAGGCCGGCGAGGAAGGTCAGGCGCCAAGGCATGTCGTTGCGGGGCAGGCTGAGCAGGCCGCCGAAGATGCCGCTGATGCCGGCAATGCGGCCGTTGAACAGCACCAGCACGGCGGCCGCCGCGCCGATGATGAGTCCGCCGACCAACGACAGGCCGGGGGTGAAGTTAGCTAGGTCAATCAGCATGTCGCGTCCTCTGATGTATCGGCACAGAACTGTTGATAAAGCACGGCCATGACGGCAAGCGCCTGAGGGCTTGCCACCGAATAGAAGATGTTCTTGCCGTCGCGGCGCGTCGCCACCAGACCGCTTTCACGGAGCACAGCGAGTTGCTGGGACAGCGTCGGCTGCCGGATGCCGAGCTGTTCCTCCAGTTCACCGACAGACAACTCGCCTTGGGACAGGCGGCACATCAGCAGCAGGCGGTCCGGATTGGCAAGCACCTTGAGCAAGGCGCAGGCGTTCGCTGCGGCAGCTTGCATGGTGGCGAGGTCGATGGTGGGGTGGGGCTGATCCATAGGTCGTCTACACTTTGCTTGTTAATATTATATTTGATAATAGAATGTATGTGAATAGAATGTACTGCACCCAAGGAGGCGAGCATGCATCCGACTATCCAGCCGTTCTTCGACCCTGCGACCTTTACTGTGACGTACGTGGTCTTTCAGGAGGGGCGCTCCGAGTGCGCCATCATCGACTCAGTGCTGGACTACGAGCCCAAGGCGGGACGGACATCGACGGCAAGCGCTGATAAGGTCGTTGCGTTTGTGCGCGCGCATGAACTGCGAGTCGAGTGGATTCTCGAGACGCACGCGCATGCCGACCACCTGTCTGCCGCGCCGTACCTGAAGCGACACCTGGGTGGCCAGATAGCAATAGGCCAGAACATCCGCAACGTACAGGGGGTCTTCAAGAAGCTCTTCAACCTGGGGCCTGAGTTCCGGCTCGACGGGTCGCAGTTCGACCACCTGTTTGACGACGGAGCGACGTTTGCCATCGGCGGCCTGACCGGCAGGGCGATTCATGTGCCAGGACATACACCCGCTGACATGGCTTACCAGATTGGGGACGCGGTCTTTGTCGGCGATACGCTGTTCATGCCGGACGTCGGCACGGCTCGCTGCGATTTCCCGGGCGGCGACGCGCACGAGTTGTATCGCTCCATCCGCAAGCTGCTGGACCTGCCGAGCAATACACGGCTCTTCATGTGTCACGACTATCCGCCCGAGGGGCGCGAGCCTGCATGGGAAACGACGGTGCGCGCTCAGCGCGAAGGCAACATCCAAGTGCATGACGGCGTGAACGAGGAACAGTTCGTGGCCATGCGCCAGGCGCGCGATGCGACGCTGGCGATGCCCACGCTGCTGCTGCCGTCGGTGCAAGTCAATATCCGAGCCGGGGAGTTGCC
This sequence comes from Cupriavidus sp. Agwp_2, assembly GCF_040784895.1. NCBI lineage: Bacteria > Pseudomonadati > Pseudomonadota > Betaproteobacteria > Burkholderiales > Burkholderiaceae > Cupriavidus > Cupriavidus sp. Agwp_2. The sequence continues at coordinate 427,219 of NZ_CP088085.1, read as the reverse complement.
GCCGCCCGATGCGAATGGCGTTCGCTATCTAAAAATCCCTCTTAACGTCATCTGAGTCAGGTTAGTGACCGACCTTACCGATGCGTGGCGGATGAGAGCTGGGCCTCGATTGGCGTGGACCAGTCCGCGTTGAGGCAGGCTGTTTTCAATTGTTGTCTTGCATCAACTCTCTTCACCTGAGGAGCATTATCTTTTGGATAGGAGAAGGGACGGGCAAACGCATATGTTTGTTTTTCCTGACTTCGAATCAGTAGCCTTGAGACTGACCGTCGACTGGGGTAGAAAGGCCAATAGGAGAGGCACGATGAAGAAGGAACTCATAGGGGCAGCATTATCCGCAATCATGCTTTGCGTAACTCCTGCGCTAGCTCAACAAAGTAAACCTGCTGCCAAGAGTGCTCCAGCGAAACAGGAGCAACCCAACGTCGCCGAGTTCGACAAGCAGGCGGCGCAGGTTCAGGAAAACATGCGGAAGATGCAGGAGCAGATGGACAAAATCCGCCAAACGCAGGACCCGCAAGAGCGCCAGAAGTTACTTCAGGAACACTGGACGGCCATGCAGAGTACGATGGGCATGATGCACGGCATGTGGGGGCCTGGGATGATGGGCGGGCACATGAGGGGCGGGCACATGATGGGGTGGGGACAGATGGGCGGCTACTATTCGAAGCTCACCCCTGAGCAAATGAAGCAGCGGCAGTACATGACGGACCAGTACATGGGCATGCAGCAGATGATGATGAACCACATGATGATGCACCAGAACTGGATGCAGCCGCGCCAACCTTGAGGACTGCCGCGGGCGATTACGCTTTCATTTCTGCAAATGACCGGCCGCCAGCATCTCGCCACTGCGGCAAACGGGGGCATTGTCGCTGCCCTGATTGGGTCAGAGCTTGGCGCGACCCTGTTTCGGGTTGACGGCGTCAGTCCGCAGGCCGAAGGCTGGCTCGCCGTGTTTGCAGGCACCCTGGTCATATCCTGCACCTGGCAATGGTTGGGCACGGCAAGGCAATAGCCCGCGAGATTGGCTCGTGCAGGTGCCCGAGAAGAATGCTCTCTGCCCCTGGGGTTACCCCGTTTTATCGAACAGATTTGCATTGGAATTTTAGTTCGATGGGTTGCCTCCTTGTGATGGGGCAGTGTAGGCCCGGTGTAGCGACGGATGCCTGATCCCGGGCGGTAGCTGTTCAAATTCCCGCACGAGCGCCTTCTCAATTGCATCGCGCGCCGCAGGCAACGCGACTATCCTTCGAGGCTTGCCTGTTTTTGCTTGGTAGCACAGACCGACCTCAACGGCGCGGTGTCACCTACAGAACTGCCGCAAGCGGCAATTGAGGGCAATCCGGCAACCAACGCAGCCACTCGAAGCATTGCAGTCAAGGCCAGTTTTGGCGTGCTGGCTATCAGCTTCGCGACACGGGCAAGACGGTCACCGATGAATCCTTGGTCGCTGCCGCCCACGCATCGCTTTATGACGCCAAGAAGTCCGGACGCAACACGATCAGGGTTAAGGAATGGTCGGATGAATCAGCCATTCGGAGGATGAATATGACAGGATCTGCGAGATATGATGTCAGCGGCGTGGCTTGAATGTGGATGTGGTTAACGACAAAGTGGGGAGCACCTTCCCCATGTTCCGTGGGGGCGGACAAGGGTTGCCACGTACCTGATTACATACTTAAATCTGATCGTAGTGTTGTGAAAGTCAGGCGGGGGAAGCAACGAAGCAGGGGGTCCTTGGTCAAGTTGGCGGCTAAGCACCGCAGAAGGCCAAGGAATCCAATAAGCGGACGGGGAGCAGCATGACGGACAACAAGGAGCCAAGCCCAGTGTGGCCGCCTCTGCATGACCAAGTCGAGTACACAGGTTGGCAGGACACTATTGCAGCCGCAGACCTTGCAATAGGGGAAGCGACCCGCATTCAGCGCGGCGTCCAGGACAATCTGAAGCTCCATCAACAGGTACGACAACTCCGAGAAGAGCTAGAGAAGGCGTATGCTGATCTGGCCCGCTACTGTCAGACGCATGCAAGAGCCGTGACCAACCTGCGCCAGCTCGAACGCGAGACTACAACGCAGATCAGCACACTGCAAGCACAGGCCGACAGTCTGCTGCTTCGTCATCGCATCTACAAACTGATGACGGATCACTACGCGCTAGCGGCCTTGGGCTTGGATCGGACGACGCTGGTCACGCATCGTAATCGGGTGGCGCAGCATGTCCTGTTTCAGAAAAAAAAGGGAATCCCAGTTTCTGAAATCGGCTTGGGTGACGTGGGACTAGAAATTCTACAGTGATTCTCCTAAAAAGCTCACCTGCAACGGGCGCTGACTGCAGCTAATGTCAGCGGAGCAGTTCGCTGCCTGTCGGACAGCTTTCCGAATTCGCCGAACTGGACGCTGCTATTGGAGTGCTGAAGGCAATCAGCCCGTTGGTATCATACAGTTACAACGGCTCGCAAACCTAATCGGATTCTTGGCCGTCGAGCATACCTTATTGATTTTCTGAGATTTTTGTTCACCTTGGCTTGACGTATCGTGTTTGGCCCGCGGGAGGCGCACCGGAGGTCCGAGTGAACTCCGCAGGTTCGAATTGCAGGCGTTTTTCACATACAGCTGCGCCGTGCACGAACTAACCGGGCGACGACGACGCACAATGATGAAGCTGGGTTTATACATCCAATCACCGGTGATACATTCGCCATTTTACGAAACATGATCCCCTGTTTGGGGGATTCCATTCAGGCGGGAATTGGTGATACACGAGTAGAGGCTCGCAGCGCGGGTTAGCTATCGCCTATAGGCAGGGGTAATCATGGGGACGTTCTTCCAAGTGGCCACAGGCGTGCTTCTGATGGCTCAAATTGGTACAAGCAGCGGCCAAGATGAAGCGCGCATCGCGCGGGGCAAATACCTAATGGAGGGCGTGGTGGCTTGCGGCAATTGCCATATCGCTCGAGGTGAGAAGGGCGAGCCGATTTTCTCCAAGGGCCTGTCTGGAGGCATGGTCTTCGATGAGCCCCCGTTTAAGGCCTTCGCGCCAAACATCACGCCAGACCCTGAGACAGGGATCGGCAAATGGACTGATGCTCAGCTCGGCAAGGCGATCCGCGAAGGCATTCGGCCGGACGGGAGCATCATCGGTCCGCCTATGCCCATCGAGTTCTACCGGCGTATATCTGACGCCGATTTGGAAGCGATCATTGCGTATTTGAGGGTGCAGCCACCCGTGAAGAACGCCGTCGAGAAGTCCAAGTACAACATCCCATTGCCGCCGAACTACGGCCAGACCGTGAAAGACATTCGTGCTCCGTCCCCTAAGGAAACGATCAAGTACGGGGAGTACCTCGCCAATATCGGGCATTGCATGGAATGTCACACGCCGCGCGATGAGAAGGGAATGCTGCGACTCACGCGTCTAGGCGCCGGTGGCCAAGTGTTCAAAGGACCTTGGGGCGAAAGTGTTGCGCGAAATCTGACTCCGCATGAGAGCGGCCTAAAGGGTTGGACCAATTCGGAGATCGCCCTAGCCATTCGCGGCACAGACAAGAACGGCGTTCACTACAAACCGCCCATGGCGTTCGATTGGTACAAAAACATCAACGCCGCCGACATGAACGCGCTGATCGCCTACCTTGGATCGCTCAAACCACAGCCATTCGCCGGCAGAGAGTAGCCCCTCCTCGCAGGTCCACTCGAGGAGCTTCTGTGGAGATATATTGATGAGGCAAACTTCCCAATGGTTAGGGGAAGGGCTGATTTAATCTGTGTGCCAGCATCGACGAGTGGCTTGGAAACGCAGTGATGTAGGTATTTGAATATGGCAGATAAGGCGCTTTCGCAGACTTCAAGCCAAAGCGAGCTGTTGAACCCGGCGGTTATGGGCTGGACAGTCAGTACCCTTGGTCGCATTGGCCGTCCACTCATGGTGTCAGGTGCGGCGCTGCATCGCAGAGTTCCTCATCGTCGAATAGGAGTCGTAGTTGCATGCTGAACCTAGAAGTCAACGGCCAGTCGCACGTGGTCGACTTACCAGGCGAAACCCCACTACTGTGGACACTTCGGGATGAGCTGGGAATGTCAGGAACCAAGTTCGGTTGCGGGGCAGGGCTTTGTGGCGCCTGTACGGTGCATCTGGATGGCACGCCCGTGCGTTCCTGCATCACGCCCATCTCGGCAGTCGAGGGAAAGACGATATGGACGATCGAAGGCCTCGGGCAGGCCGAGATTGGCGCCGCACTGCAGGCAGCCTGGATTGCGCTGGGTGTCCCCCAGTGTGGCTACTGCCAGTGCGGGCAACTGATGTCGGCTGCGGCGCTGCTTGCCGAGCATCCACGGCCCAGTGATGAGCAGATCGACCAGGCGATGAGTGGAAACCTTTGCCGGTGTGGCACCTATAGCCGTATCCACGCCGCGATCAAAAGGGCTGCCGCAGCGCTGCGAGGTAAGGCATGAGCGCAACACGGAAAGAAGCTGTCCAGTACGCCAGCAGCGCTGCATCGATTTCGCGTCGGCAATGGTTGAAGATGGCTTTAGCATCTGGCCTGGCAATTGCGGTGTCGCTGGAAGGTGTAGTGATAGCCCGACGATTTAGATCAGGCAAGTTCGGCGGCGATGGCATGGCAGGGGGGCTGGTGGATAGCCCTCTCATCTTTGTTTCGATCACCCCGGACGGCGTAGTGTCCGTGGTCTGCCATAGATCAGAGATGGGGCAGGGGGTGCGCTCCAGCATCCCTCTCATCGTAGCCGAGGAGCTTGAGGCCGATTTGACCCGTGTTCGGGTAGTACAGGCGGACGGCGATGAGCAGCGCTACGGCAACCAGAATACCGACGGCTCGCGTAGCATCCGGCATTGGCTGATGCCTGGGCGTCGCGTTGGGGCAGCGGCAAGGAGAATGCTGGAAGTTGCTGCGGCAGCGCGCTGGAATGTGCCGATTGCCGACGTGCGCGCGCGCAATCACATGCTCGTGCATGTGCCGACTGGCCGGACGCTGGGTTTTGGTGATGTCGCTGCCGACGCCATGCGGCAGCCGGTTCCGGCGGCCAGCGAACTCACACTCAAGTCGGATGCCCAGTTCCGCTATATCGGCAAAGAGAATACCTGGCTGATCGACGGCCACGATATGGTACATGGACGCGCGGCCTATGGCATCGACACTCGCCTTGAAGGAATGGTCTACGCCGTGGTGGCCCGGCCTCCGGTGTTGGGTGGAAGGGTGAAGCGCTACGATGCTACCAGGGCGCTGCAGGTGGCAGGCGTTCTGCGCGTGATAGAAATCGAGCCAAGTCCGCCACCGGCCGGTTTCAATCCTCTTGGTGGAATCGCGGTCATCGCCCGCAATACCTGGGCGGCCATGAAAGGTCGGGAAGCGCTTGTGCTGGAATGGGATGACGGCCGCAACGCCGCCTATGACTCCGAGGCCTACAAGAGTACGCTCGAGAAGGCCGCACGTGCGCCCGCGAAGGTCATGCGCAATGACGGCGACACCACGCAGGCATTGGCACAGGCGAATCGGCGCGTGGAGGCCGAGTACTATCTCCCTCACCTGGCGCATGCCAGTATGGAGCCTCCGGTTGCAACGGCCCGGATTGTGGATGGTAAATGCGAGGTGTGGGCTCCTGTACAGGCACCACAATCGGCTCGCGACGCCGTCGCTGCGCGGCTGGCAATGAAGAAGGATCAGGTCGCCGTACATGTGACGCTGCTCGGTGGAGGTTTCGGTCGCAAATCCAAGCCCGATTTTGCTGTCGAAGCCGCTCTGTTGTCGCAAGCCATGGGCGGTAAGCCGGTCAAGCTGCAATGGACCCGCGAGGACGATATTCACCATGACTACTTCCATGCCGTGGCTCTTGAGCGGTTCGAAGCCGCACTGGGCGAAGACGGCAAGCCGGTGGCCTGGCTGCACCGCTCTTCGGCGCCAACCATAGGGTCAACGTTCACGGCCGGACAGAAGGGGCTAAGCCCAGGGGAGATGGGGCAAAGCGCAATCAACATTCCCTTCCAGATTCCGAATATTCGCATCGAGACCACCGAGGTGGATGCGCATACGCGTATCGGCTGGTTTCGATCCGTGTCCAACATTCCCCACGCCTTCGGGGTTCAATCCTTCGTTGCGGAACTTGCCGCCGCCGCCGGGCGGGATCATAAGGACTATTTGCTGGAGTTGATCGGTCCGGCACGACGGATTTCGCCACGCGAGCTTTCCGACGATACCAACTACGGCGAGGACCCCGAGCGCTATCCCTTCGACACGGGGCGCCTGCGTGGCGTGATCGAGATGGCGGCGAAAGCCGCCCGTTGGGGCCGCACGACACCGGAGGGAAGGGGCATCGGTATTGCAGCGTCCTATTCGTTCATGAGCTATACCGCTGCCGTAATCGAAGTCACCGTCGATAAAAGGGGCGCGCTGCGTATCGAGAGCGTCGACATGGCGATCGATTGCGGCCCGCAGGTGAATCCGGACCGCATCCGCTCGCAACTGGAAGGCGCCTGCATCATGGGGTTGAGCCTGGCTTTGTACGGCGAAATTGGCTTCAAGCACGGGCGGGCCGTGCAGTCCAATTTCCACAACTACCAGGTGTTACGGCACCATGAAACTCCGCGGTCGCTGCGCGTTCACCTTGCGCCGCCGGATATGTCGGTGGCGCCGGGTGGCGTCGGGGAGCCGGGCCTTCCTCCCATTGCACCTGCACTATGCAATGCAATTTTTGCTGCAACTGGACGACGAATCCGGAATCTGCCAATTGGGCAGCAGCTTTCGGCCTAGCTGCTAAGCGCCAAACGGGACCGCCGCCGAACCCAATGGCGCAATCCCCCAAGCGGAAACAACGCCGTGAATCGAGCCAGCGTGCTTTCGCAGTGCTCGACCTATGTCACTCAGAGATTAGCCGTTCCTCCATCCATCCCACAACTCCGCCTTCTGCGCAGCAGACACCTCGGTCCCATTTGAGCTATTCAGAACACCTTCCAGGTCGACATTAGAACTGCGTCGGCCGGTTGAACCCAACGTGGACCTTTTCTGGGATGTCAGCGCCTTGCGGCCCACGCCAGCGGCGAAGCGCCGTCTCACTAATACCAAGGGCCTGAGCGGCCTTGCTCACGCTATAACCCTGCTCCAAGACCAGGCTCACTGCATCGGTCTTGAATTCGTCGGAATTGTCCTTGCGTCTTGTTGAGCTACCACACTCACGTCGCAATTGCCCTACTCAGCAGATGTTCCTCGGCATAAGGAAACACGACTCCCGGGTTAGGGCGAATCAGCGCTTCGTCTTTGTTCGCATAGTGCAGACGGGTCAGCAAATCTTTGATGACACTGAGGCGCGCGACACGTTTGTCGTCGGCGCGTACCACGTTCCATGGCATGATGTCGCTGGTCAGGGAAAACATCTGATTTCGCGCCTTGCTGTACTTCTTCCACAGCGACACCGCCTGCTCGTCAATGGGACTGACTTTCCACTGCTTGAGCGGGTCTCGACGGCGCTCTTCGATGCGCCTCTTCTGTTCGGCTTTGCTGATGTCCAGGTAGTACTTGATAAGGCGAATCCCGGAGCGCACGAGCATCCTTTCGAACTCTAGGACGCTTGCCATGAACTCCTCATACTCATCATCAGTGCAGAAGCCCATCACGTGTTCCACGCCCGCCCGGTTATACCAGCTACGATTGAAGAGGGCGAACTCGCCAGCGGCTGGCAGTTCCGCCGCGTAGCGCTGGAAGTACCAAGAGTCTCGGTCGCGGTCAGACGGCTTGCCAAGCGCGACGACGCGAGTTTCACGCGGGCTCAGGTGTTCGACAATACGTTTGATGGTGCCGTCCTTTCCTGCGGCGTCTCTGCCTTCAAAAATCACCAGAATCCGGTCGCCGCAGGAAATGAAGTGCTTCTGTAGTTTGACCAACTCAATTTGAAGCAGGTGGAGGTCCGCCTCGTAGTCCTCACGGGAAATTGCGCTTACCTCGGACGTATCCCTCTTGCTACTTGCCTTCAATTTCATGGTTCCACCTCCGCGAATCGGGCGCATCGGGCGTGGCTGAGTGGGGCTTACCGGGTGTCAAGGGGGTGACTTTTTCCGAGAGCAATAGCTCCAAGACAGGTCGGTCGACAACCTCCTGTTCGAGCAGTAACTTCGCAAGCGCGTCCAGCTTGTGCCGATTTCCCAGCAAGGTCTGCTTCACTCGCTCGCTCGCGTCGCCCAGAATCTTGCGGACTTCTGCATCAATGAGTTGCGCAGTACTCTCGCTGTATTCCTTGCGTTCTCGAGGCACCAGTCCGGGCGCGCTAAAAAGCGGGTTGGGCATGTCCTCGTAGGTCGCAAGTCCGAGTTGCTCGCTCATGCCGAACTGCGTAATCATCTGGCGCGCCATGTCTGTTGCCCGCTGCAGGTCATTCTGGGCGCCGGTGGATACGTCGCCGAAAACGATTTGCTCGGCCATGCGGCCGCCGAGCAGGACATCGAGCCGGTCTAGCAACTCGCTCTGCTTGAGCAGATAGCGGTCCTCAGTCGGCGTCTGCTGCGTGTACCCCAACGCTGCGACGCCTCTGGGAATGATGGAGACCTTGGAAACTCTGTCAGCATGTGGCCGCGACTCGGCCACGATGGCATGACCTGCCTCATGGTAGGCAATGGTTTCCTTCTCCTGTGAATTCATCACGCGGTTTTTCTTTTCCAAGCCTCCAATAATGCGGTCGAGCGCCTCATCGAAATCTGTCATGCCAACCGCGTCCTTACCCTTTCTGGCAGCGAGAAGAGCCGCTTCATTGACGAGATTGGCCAGGTCCGCACCAGCGAACCCCGGAGTACGCGCGGCAAGCTTGGTAAGGTCTACGTCCGGAGTAAGAATGACGTTCTTAATGTGCACCTTTAGAATCTGCTCACGGCCCTTCAGGTCCGGCCGGTCCAGGGCGATATGGCGGTCAAAGCGTCCCGGGCGCAACAGTGCAAGGTCGAGGATTTCGGGACGGTTGGTGGCCGCCATGATGATGACGCCCTTGTTGGTATCAAAGCCGTCCATCTCAACCAGCAACTGGTTCAGGGTCTGTTCTCGTTCGTCATTGCCAGTCACTGCACCGAGGGCTCGGGTTTTGCCTAACGCGTCGAGTTCGTCGATGAAGATGATACAGGGTGCCTTGGTTTCGGCTTGGTTGAACAGGTCGCGTACCCGCGCAGCGCCAACGCCCACAAACATCTCAACGAACTCCGAACCGCTCATGCTGAAGAACGGCACACCAGCTTCGCCTGCTACTGCCTTTGCCAAGAGGGTCTTACCGGTGCCCGGCGCTCCGAGAAGCAACACTCCCTTGGGAATCTTGCCACCCAGGCGCCGGTAGCGCTGGGGGTCTTTCAGGAAGTTGACGATCTCGGCGAGTTCTTCCTTGGCCTCATCGATGCCGGCGACGTCGGCGAATGTCACGCCGGTTTCCTTCTGCATGTAGACCTTTGCCTTGCTCTTGCCTATTTCCATCATCCCGCCGGCGACACCGCCCACCCGCTTGATGAGGAAGCTCCAGACGGCAAAGAAGAGCAATGCAGGTACCACCCAGGATAGCAGTGCGCCAATCCACTTGTTGTCGGGCTGACCAACAAAGCGCACTTTAGCGGCTTCAAGATCATGTACCAGATTGGGGTCATTGACCCGGAGCGTGGAGAACGGGTGGTCCCCCTTGCCCTGGCGCAGCAGTTGTTCGACCTGTTGCGTGGGGAGCAGCTTCTCAATGCCATTGGTGCTGAGCGTCCCGGTGATGGCGCCTTCGCCAAGTGCTATGTCCTTAAGCTTGCCTGCCTTGAGTAAAACCTTGAAATCGCTGTACGGCAGCGTCTCGACATGGGGCGAAAACAGAACGCTCTGAATGATGAGCATCGCCGAGACTGCCAGGAGCACATACCATAGCGAAAACTGCTGTTGACGCGGTTCCATGAGGTCTCCTCTTGTCGGAAGACAGAATAAATCGACGGCCGGTGCTCTTCACAGCCGGCTGTCGATTCACCGGCGCTGCGGTTGGAGTAAAGTGACCCGGCGACATTCAAGGCGCTCAAGCCGCTACGCCTTGTAGGCAATATCGGCAGTCCAGATTAGGTCAGTTCTCTTCCCTGAGATTGTTGTGTAACCACGCAAAGAATGCACCGGCAGCAAAGAACCAGACCGCAAACACCAAGGCCGGGTAGATGATGGACCACCACGAAAACGCCTGGCCCGTTTGAAGGCGTCGGAAATCGAGTCCGTGAAAAAGCGCATTCATGAAGTTCATGAAAGACTCGGGAAGTGCCATCCATACGAGCGTGCAGAGAGCGTAGAAGAGCACGACGGTGGCAGATAGCGTCACACCGGTTTTGAAGGGCTTCATGTCAGCCTCCGCATGCAGGGGAGATTACGATTGAGTTCAATGAGGCCGCGTCCGAGGAACATCTCCGCCTGAGATGTGGGGAATGAACGCTGGTGTCTTTCGGCGATATTCCTCATATTCCTGCCCGAACTCGGCCAAAGCGTCCTGCTCCTCCGCCTTGGCCAGCCGAACGTACATCCAGACCAAGATAGGGAACATCACCAGAGTGAGTATGGTTGGCCATTGGAGCAGGAAGCCGAACATAATCAGGATGAATGCGACGTACTGAGGGTGCCTCATGCGTGTGTAAAGCCCGCTCGTCGCGAGGCTGTGCTTCTGCTGGGCCAGGTACAGGACCCTCCAGGCGGAAGACAGCATGATGAAGCCGCCAAAAATCAGAATGTCGCTCGCGAGGTGAAACGGCCCCAGGTGTGGGTTGCCGCGCCATCCGAAAATCATCTCCGGAAGATGTCCGGCATCGTGGGAGAGAAAATCGATACCCGGGAACTTCGCCGACAGCCACGGCATCAGGAGATAGATGGTCAGTGGAATGCCATACATCTCCGTAAAGAGTGCCACAATGAATGCCGAGAAAGCTCCGAAGGAGCGCCAGTCACGCGTGGTCTTAGGCTTGGTGAAGCTGAAGGCAAACATGATGAAAACGACGGAGTTGATAATCACCAACGACCACAGACCGTAGCTGGATTGCGTATCGGGTTGCATTATCGTTCTCCTTTGGTGTTCACATCCTTGGTCCCCTCATCTCGTTCACGACCGTGGCCGTGCCCATGTGCACTGTGCATAAACATGTGCATCAGCGGGCAAGCGGCCAGCAGGACGAAGGGCAGGAACTGAATGACGTGCGCCTGATGTTCAGTCCAGAGGAAGTAGCCAATCACCAGAAGAAAGCCAATCATGACCAGTTTGGACCTGGACACCGATCGCCGCGCGTCTTCCGGCCGCTCATGATTGAGGTGATCGTGATTCATAGTCTCCTCCGATGGCGAGACCACTGTGGAAGCTGTTTTGCTAGCAGCAGCCGTGATGGTGATGACGCCGGTGTAGGTATCTCGCGGGGTCTTGCTGAAAGACGGTGCGGGAAGCTTCGGATTCGAAGAAGAACGTCCTGCCTTCGAAATTAGCCATAATGGCGTGCGCTATATCGACCTTCTTGCGGGTGACGGGGTAGCGAGCAGTGGAGTCGTGCTCCTGGTTGCCTGCGGTCCGGATTGGTTCTGAATCGTTGCCACGCTATCAGCGCGACGAGGCTCGCTCCGCTAAGCAGGACCCAATTGAGGTTTTGTGATAGCCAGTTCATCGTTAGGCCCTCTCTTCAACGTTTGTCCTGGAGCTCACGCTCGACGGCGTTTCGAATATCGCGCTCGCACTGTCGCGAAAGGCGAAAGCTGACCCACACCACAATGACTGGACAGGACAGCAGGAGTAGGCCAACCAGTATGGTGAGCGGTGTCAGCCCGAACCGGTAGACGATAGCGGCCGCGAGCAGCGTCGCGAGTGCAGCGCATGTCCATGCCAGTGCGTGTTTCATCTCGCCTCCTAGCCGGCAACGCCGGAGCCAAGCCGTTCACGTTTGAGGAGCGCCGAGTTGGCAACTACACTCAATGACGACAACGCCATCGCTGCGGCCGCCAGGATGGGATTAAGGAGTCCGAGGGCTGCCACCGGGATGCCGATGGTGTTGTAAATGAAAGCCCAGAAGAGGTTCTGCTTGATTTTGCGCATCGTCGCCCGTGACAGTTGGATGGAGGCGACCACATCACGCACGTCATCGCGGATGAGAATGATGCTGCCAGTCTCCTTAGCGACGTCCGAGCCGGACCCGATGGCAATGCCGATGTCCGCTGCAGCAAGCGCCGGTGCGTCATTGACGCCGTCTCCCACCATGGCCACGACCTCACCTTGTTCTTGCAAGGCGTGAATAGTCTCGACTTTGTCTTCTGGCATCACCTCGGCAATGATGTGCTCAATACCAACCTGCCGGCCGATTGCCTCGGCGGTACGACGGTTATCACCGCTCAGCATCACAACCTTGATGGCGCGCGCCTTCAATGCCTCGACCGCCTCGGTCGCTTCGGGTTTCACTGTGTCGGCCACAGCCACCAGGCCGAGCAGTTGTGTACCCGCGCCGACCAGCATGGCCGTTTTGCCATCGGCTTCGAGCTTCCTCAGTAGGGGTTCGGCCGCGTCAGTCGGGATGCCTTGACGCGCAAATAGGCGCCGATTGCCTAGCCAGGCCTGCTGACCGTCGACCTGACCTTGAATACCCATGCCTGACAGGGCCACGATACTGTTGGCTTTCGGGATGGTCAGGCCGCGATGTTGCGCGGCGCGGACGATGGCTTCGCCCAGCGGATGCTCTGACCCACTCTCGACGGCAGCAGCCAAGGTCAATAGCGTTGATTCCTCATGGTTCGACAGCGAGATGACATCAGTGACGGTGGGCTCTCCGCGTGTAATCGTTCCTGTCTTGTCAAAGACGACCGTCGTGAGCTTTTCGGCGCGCTCAAGCACCTCGCCGCCGCGAATCAGAATGCCATTGTCTGCGCCCTTGCCGACACCGACCATCAGTGCTGCCGGTGTTGCAACACCTAGAGCGCACGGACACGAAATGATCAGCACCGCCACAAACGCGAGGAGCCCATGGGGGAAGTGACCTGCTACCGACCATCCAACCAGCGCCAGCACGGCCACCGAGACAACGGCCGGCACAAAGTATCCGGTGACCTGGTCGGCAATCCGCTGAATCTGCGCAGTACTGGCCTGAGCGTCCTCGACCATCCTGATTATCTGCGCCAGCGCGGTGTCGGCGCCGATTTTTGTGGCCTGGAAGGTGAAGGCCCCGCTGCGATTGAGGGTGCCGCCGATGACTGCCGTACCTGGTTTCTTCTCAACGGGCATTGACTCACCGGTCAGCATCGATTCGTCAACGCTGGTCTCACCCTCGATAATCTTGCCGTCGGTAGGAATCTTTTCCCCCGGGCGCACGACGACCGCTTCGCCCACCATGATGCTCTCCGCCGGGATTTCCACTTCCTTCCCATCACGCAGTACATGCGCGAGGGCGGGGCGTAGGTCGAGCAATCGCCGTACTGCGGCCGACGATTTCTTCTTGATAATTTCCTCCATGTACTTGCCCAGTAGCACGAAGGCAATGATTACTGCCGACACCTCGAAGTAGACATCCCGCTCCTCAACCTCTACCGGCAGCCAGGTCGGGAAGAACAGAACTACCACGCTATAGAAGTACGCGACGGACGTCCCCAGGGCGATGAGAAAGTCCATGTTGATGTTGCGCGTTTGGACGGCGTTCCACGCCCCCTTGTAGAAGCTCCAGCCGCCAACGAACTGCACTGGCGTGACGAGGAGAAATAGCCACATCCCCCAGGTGAACCACGGCAAGGCCGGAATTGGCGCCCATGTCAGGAGGGTTGCGCCAGCCGCCAACGCCAGGAAAGCTCCGGCCCGCAGCACCGCCAGCGCGAGGACGCCCGTGAGGGCAATCGTCACGCGCGTCTTCATGGCTTTCAACTCGCTCTCTGGCGACTCGAAGGTCCGAAGGCAGCTTTCGCTGCAGAAATAATACTTGCGGTTGCCACGCTCGGCAGACAGGGCCGTAGCCTTGTCCACCATCATTCCACAGATGGGGTCCTTGGCGAGTTGCTTGGCGGCGCTGGACGCAAGCGCGGACGTTGCCGCCGTAGGTGTAGGAGTGCTGACCGGTGACTTAGCACTACCCGAGGGTTCGGATGAACTGCGTGCATCAACGGGATGAGGGATATATTTCGCCGGGTTGGCGAGGAAGGCCCGTTCACAGTGCGGAGAGCAGAACCAATACCGCCTCTGGTCAACTTCCGTGCTGGCAGTGGCCTCCTGTGGAGGAATCTCCATGCCACAAACGGGGTCACGTACGAGTTGCGTGGAGGCAACCGGGTCCTCGGTCGTCATTGGGACTGTCTGGGCGTCGGTAGCTCCGTTATTCCCGGCAAATGGGGTAGCAGACCTGGTCGGCATTCCATCCTCTCATTTGGGGCGATTAGGAGGACCTGCAGCTGGCAATTTCTCTTGTTATGGTGCGCGACCAAGCGATTTGCTCCTTGATGTAAGTCAAGTACTCCACAGCCCGCTAACGGCGCTGTGGGCGTCGGCTTTGGAATGAACTTAGAACGGCACACGCAGCCGCTAGGTGAGCGCATGTTGCTGGCCAGCGGTGAATCTGGCGAGGCGCCGCGTAGCTTCCTGCGGCCCGAGATCGGGGACCTAGAAGACCGTTACCGTGCCGTGGACTAGCTCATCGACCAAGGCAGGGAGCTCGGCAAGCCGTTGCGTGGCGAGTTCACGAATCTGGTGCTCCTGAGCGGGGGAAAGGGTATGCTCGGCCACGATATCGACGGCAACCAGTTGGGGCTGGTCGATGGGACGTCCAATTCCAGAGAGAAGCCGGACGACAACTTCATCCGCGCCATCAATGCTTGCATGGATCTGCGCGGCCAACCGGTGGGCGAGCACGTTGTAGAGCTTGCCGACATGTGACGCCGGGTTCTTTCCCGCTGCCGCCTCCAGAGACATTGGCCGATAGGGTGTTATCAGGCCGTTGACTCGGTTCCCACGTCCGACCTGGCCGTCATCCCCATGCTCAGCGCTTAAGCCGGTGACGGTCAGGTAAATCCCGCTTTCGTCGACAGCATCTCGATTATCCAGAGTATTGATGACAATCTCAGACTCAATGCCGATGTGCGCGGCTAGATGCGACCCAATCTCCTCCTTGTGCGTGAAATACTCAGGGACGCCGCGCACGCATCGATCCACAAACGCCAGTGCAATGGTGAGGCGCTGATGCTCGTCCAGGCGACTCCCCATCACCTTGTAATCGAGTCCCGCTGCCTCAAACTTTCTGCTATTGGCGAGCGAGCGCAGAAGGTGTGCAGCCAAGAGCACCGCTCTTTCAAGCGAGGAGTGTGGCGCATAGCCAACGCCAAAGGATGTGTCATTAGACAGGGGAAGAGACGCGGACTCAGTCACCCGCCGGAGGTTTGGAGCTGACGGTCGCAAAATTGGCTCAATGCGTATGTCATTGCCGACACCACCCAAGCACGTTGCCAGGTACTCCCGAATAGCTTGCTCGACAACTTGCTCGGCGTTGGCCGACGGAAGTTCAGTAACCGGGCCGGACACCAACAATCGCATTGGGCGCAGCACTTTTCCCCCGCCAAACTTTGGTGCGCTCACTCCGCCGATAAGCAGCGCCTTGTCTAGATTGAAGTGCTGGACTGCTCCATAGGCCTCAAGGTAGGCACGACACAACGCGCGAGCTGCAGCTTCGACAGCCCCGTCACAGAGGCTGTCCGGATGTCCGATGCCTTTGTGCTCGCACATCTCGGTTTGCTCTCTCGACCGCGATGGCACGCTGGCAATGGCCAACGCAATTTTTTCCGTGGCGGGCATCACAACCTCCTGCATGCGGTCGGCATGCAGACATTCTAGGCATCGATTTCGAACAAGCTGCCAAGCACTTGCTTTCGGCGAAAATCTCGAATTTATGCTCATTGGTGCACGTGAACGGAAGGCTAAGCGAGAGCGCGCACGCCGATTTGCAGCGCCCGACCCCGTCGGCCTTGAGGCAAATCAAGAGAGTGGCCGTCGACGCCGCCTACGATAAATGGCGAACCGAACTTCGACGGCGGTGCGGCATTTTCGGGCTGGCTTTGAGGCGAGTTATTAGGCTGTACGGCTGCCGTTTGGAGGCTGCATCAGAACGGAGGTGTCTTGTGTGCAAAGTATGGTTGGCTTTTTACGTCGTTGATCGCAGTCAGCCTCACAGGGTGTGGATAGTTCTAAGAGACCACCAGGAGCCTAGCAAGGTCCCCGACAACTGCTGCTGAGCGGCCTGGAATTGGGCAACTGCCTTCGGATCGTTCAGAGTCTCGGGAGTGACCTGGATGGCACCAACACGCACTCGCGCCTCCGTCACAGCTTTCAAAACCGCTCCCCCCAACTGAAAGCCGACGCGGGATTCAGGGACCTCCAGTCCCAACTAGAGGGCACAGAGAATCGGATAGCTGTCGCGAGAAATCGATATATTCAATCGGTGCAGGCTTACAACGTAACTGTTCGGTCGTTTCCCTCAAACCTGACAGCAATGGCCCTTGGTTACAAGGAGAAGCCAAATTTCACGGTAGCTAGCGAATCGACTATTGCCAAGCCGCCAAGAGTTGAATTCGGTGCCGCGCCGGCAAGCGCGCCTGGGAGTGCCAAGTGAAGTGGCATTTGTCCGTAAGAGGGTTGCTTCTTATCCTTCTGGCCTGTGTATCTGTGGGGGCCACTGCGGATGTCGCCGTTCCTTCGCTGACAGCACGTGTGACTGACCTGACCGGCACTCTCACCAGCGAGCAGCGAGCGGCGCTGGAGCAGAGGCTGCAGGCCTTTGAAGCCGAAAAAGGCAGTCAGGTTGCTGTTCTCTTGGTCCCCACCACGCAGCCCGAAGCCATTGAGCAATACTCCATCCGCGTGGCTGAGAAATGGAAACTTGGGCGCAAAGGAGCGGATGACGGAGCCCTGCTCATCATCGCGAAGGACGACCGAGCGATGCGTATCGAGGTCGGCTACGGTCTCGAAGGCGTCCTGACCGATGCCATGAGCAAACGCATCATCAGCGACGACATCGTTCCTCGATTCAGGCAAGGCGATTTCTATGCCGGTGTGACAGTCGGTGTAGAACGCATAATGGGTGTTGTCAATGGGGAGCCCTTGCCACCTCCACGGCGAGAAAGAGGTGAGCGCGACCCCGTGCGCCAACTCATGCCGGTCATTCTTGTGCTCACGGTGGTACTAGGCGGGCTACTGCGCTCGTTCCTGGGTCGAGGCCCGGGGGCCGTGGCCGCTGGCGGCGCAGTCGGCATCATCGGTTGGTTGTTATCTGGTGCCCTTGCAGTCGGGATTATGGCAGGCGCTATCGCGCTCGTCTTTACCCTGTTCGGCGGATCACATATGGGCTGGAGAGGCATTGGCGGTCGTGGCGGTTTCGGTAGCGGGTCCGGACGGGGAGGGTACGGCGGTGGTGGCGGTGGATTTGGCGGCGGTGGCGCCTCGGGCAAATGGTGATGGAAAACGTCAAGCGAATCGCAAGGCATCTGCTGATGACGCACTGGCGGGTCGGGCGTGCCTTCCCACAGGATGTACTGACGACCGTCGAACAAGCCATTGCAACGAGCGAAACCAACCATATCGGGCAGCTTTGCTTTGTTGTGGAGGGCGCACTGAGTCTGGCGAGCCTTTTCCAGGGGTTGTCGGCACGTGAGCGCGCTCTTGAGGTCTTCTCGCAGACGCGCGTCTGGGATACGGAACACAACAATGGCGTCCTGATTTACCTGTTGCTAGCAGACCGGAGCGTCGAAATTGTTGCCGACCGTGGCATCCATGCGAAGGTCGGCGATCCCGAATGGGATACCATCTGCAGAGCAATGGAAGCATCGTTCCGAGGCAGACAGTATCGACGCGGTGTCATTACCGGCATCCAGGCCATCAGCCAGCATCTGGAGCAGCATTTTCCTTGTCAGCCTAACAAACTCAACGAGCTAAGCGACAAGCCTGTTCTCCTCTGAATTGATTGCCTTGAAGAATTTGGAGTTTCGAGCTTCGGCGAAGTGGTGGAAGGGGCGCTATCGCAATGGCGAACAGCAGGACAATAAGCAGGGGGCGCCAACTAGAACCCTGAATCCGGATGACGGAAGCGATAGCAACGACAGCAATGACAGCCACCAATGAGCGGGCGGAGGCGATCGGGTGGATCCAGGATCAGATGACCGACTCTCTATACTGGTAGCGCCTGAGCCGGAACCGGAGCGCGCCATGAACGATCGAGGATTGATCACCATGAGCCTGCGCGAAAGCATCAATAAGAACGAGCTACACGAGCGCTCGGCCTGATCAGGATGGGGCGGCTTTGCCACTCAACTTCTTCTCATCCAGCCCTCTCCGGCCGGTGAGGTGCGAGGAGCGGTCATCCAGGGGGAGGCTGGCAATCAGCTCTCCCTCGGCCAAAGCAGTCGGCCACCTGCGCATCAAGGAACGGCCGAGTCTGGCTGCTGCTGTCGCTTTCCCTGCCGGACTCGCAAGCAAAGGTGAGCGGCTGGGGGGGGGCCAAAATGCACTGACGCCGGCCCGGCCAGGGCCTGGCGATAGCGAACGATAACGTTGTGCTTATAGCGCCGTCGCCAGAACTGAAACTGCTGAACGCGCAGTGCGTCGTGGTAGCGGCGGCGCGTCGGCACCTCAGGCGGCTGTCGACGTTCAGGCGCTCGGAACGGGGGCAAAGTCGAAATGGGCAGCGGCATACACGGCGTTGCAGGCCCATACCTCACGCAGCGAGCTCGTTGCGCTCATTTTCACCGAACCCGAATCGCGCGAAGGACGGATTCTGAGGGAACGCTTCAGTACAGGGATCGCATCGCTGGCCCCTGACACCTTCGCCGATCAGGCGGCGGCGATCGCCGCCGCCTATGACGCAAACGCCACTGACGGAGACCTCAGCGCCCTCGCTCGCGCAGTGATCGCAAGGCTTACCTTGGACCAGGCCTTGCCGTCCAAGCAGCTCGAAAAGCGGATCGAGCGCGCCATTGAAGTGCTGCGCGAACGGATCGGCGAGGCGGTCACGATGCCCGAGATCGCGGATGCCGTCCATCTCTCTCCCGAGCGCTTCCGCCATTTGTTCCTACAGGAAACAGGCATCCGGTTCCGGCCTTACGTACTCTGGCTGCGTCTCGAACTTGCCATCGCGTCATATGCTGCCGGCAACAACTTGACCGAAGCTTCACATGCCGGGGGCTTCGCGGACTCCGCTCATTTGTCCCGCACATTTAAGCGTATGGTCGGCGTGCTGGCCGGCGGCATTAGCGTTCAGCGCGTCTAGGCGAAATTTAGCCGTTTCGTTCAATCTGTCCGTAATCAGTGGTCGCACACTGGCGTCTCGTTTCCAACAGAAAGGACCATCGCCATGAATACCACTACCCAATCCACATGCGAATGCGCTGCTTGCCCCGGCGCCGGCTGCGTCTGCGGATGCCAGACAACTGCCGAGCATAATGCGTGCGCCTGCGGGCCACAATGTCAGTGCGGAGTTGGATGCGCCTGTGGGCCGCAATGCCAGTGCAGAGGTGCAAGCGCCCCCGTAAAGAGCTGATTCACAAACCGATGCCGTGGGGCCGGATCAGCCTTGCTCTGCGCCAGGCTTCCAGCCCCAATTTCCTTCTGTCGCGCTGGCGCGACCTCATTCATGAATTCGGCATCGCTCGGGCAGTGCCAGATAGCGGAAGTGCGGCGATGATGAGTCGCAGCGCATGCGGCTCAAGACTCTTGAAATCTTCCTGGCCCAACACTAATTAGAGGTTACCCAGTCGTCGCGACAACGCGACGCGGCGTGTTCCTATTGATTAGATAGGCCAGCGGTGGTGGCAGGCACGTACGCCTTCACTTTTCCCGCTGCAAAGAAGGAGGATCTGACCATGAGTGACTTCTTTTTCACGACTGACCCGTTCAGTGAGTTGGACCGGCTGCAACGGGAGATGGCGAACCTGTTCGGCGGATTTCCTTCGAGCTTGCGGTCCGGGCGATTGGGGGCGTATCCCCCGCTCAACCTGGGCATCACTGACGACTCGATCGAGATCGTGCTGTTCGCGCCGGGCCTAAAGGCGGACCAGTTCGATGTATCGATCGACAAGGGCCTACTGACTATCAGCGGCGAGCGAGCCCCGGTACAGCCCGAGGGCGACACCGAGGCGCGGCCCTACGCGCAGGAGCGCTTCGCGGGCAAATTCCGCCGCGTGATTGAGCTGCCACAGGCGGCCGACCCGGACAAGGTGGAAGCGCGTTACGTTAACGGCTGCCTTTCGATCAGCGTGGGCAAGCGCGAAGCGTCGCGCCCGCGTGCCATAACTGTCAGCTGAGATCAGGAGCAAGCCATGAACGGATCGAACCCCGTCGCCCAGCGCGATCAAAACCCCCAAGGCAGGCAGGGCTCCGTTGCCCAGCGCCGCGAAGACATGCAGGCACCGACGCTGGTGCCGGCGGTCGACATCTACGAGACCTCCGCCGGCGTTACGCTGTGGGCCGACCTGCCAGGCGTGCCGCGCGAGAAGCTGGAGGTCAACGTCCACGACGCCAACCTGCGCATCGAAGGCGAAGCCCTGTTGCCGACCCCGGCCGGATTGCGCGTACAACATGCAGAGATCCGGCAGCCACGTTATGCGCGGAGCTTCGCGCTCAGTCCGGATCTGGATGCAGCCCGCATTGAAGCTAACCTGCAGGATGGCGTGCTGAAGGTGACCATCCCGCGGCGCGAAGAAGCCCAACCGCAGCGGATCCAAGTCTCGGTCGGCTGACCGCTCAATTGCCAGGTAACGGCGGCGAACGGTGCCGCCGTCTTGGCTTTCTGTCTCTTTTTCAACGGCCGTTCGCGCCTTGGCCGTCTTACGGCATCAGAACCGTGATCGGAGGGAAGTCAGTGCTGCGACGCAGATCACAATAGGGATTGACTGAGGAGCCGCCGCTTGTCGGTCCACGGACTGATCAGCGGACGGGAGCGCTTTGGCGCTTTGCGCTTGGCACAAACCTTGTCGGTGCGCACGCGAACTGACGCGTCCTAGAGTTCGCCGCAAAATGGCGGTCCAACCGGGGTAAGCCGCCATGCGAGCAAGTGCCGTGCGACGTCATCTGGAGCGCCTCGGCATTCGATGCCACGGAGTAACAACCCATCCCGGTTTAGCTGGTGTGGTAGTCATTAACAATGACCTGCACGTCTGTATATTCCCCGACGGATGGATGCGCCTGGGGCAGTGGGTCGCCCCAGGTCGCTTTCGTTTCGCTCCAGCCACGCGCTCGGTGGACATGCTAGCCTGGCAGATTCGCCAACGGCTTAACGATGCAAGGCCCTGACGAGAGCCTTCCTGCTTGTGGCTATACGGCTTACTAGCGTCGCACTGTGACGCTCCGACCGTCGGGGCCGGAAGGCCGGACGAGGACCTCAACGGTCCAGCATTCATTTGGGCGAGTCTGGGCGACTTGCGCTTAGGAACCGCTTCCAAAGCGGTGGCACGGCTGCCCCTATCCGGCGTTGCGCCGATTGGAAAGCCTCGGCTGGGGTCGAAGTGGGATGGTTATGCCGTGCGCCACGCGGCGAGAGCGAAGATCCTTCAGGCCAATCGAGGGCTTTGTCTGATGTCTGAGACTTGCACTAGGGCCCCACAACTCCTAGTCTTAAGACATGTTTTGACCATCAGGTTGAATGTCGCCCAACCCGTTGGCTTTACCTCTTCCTAAGGCGCATGTCTAAAATCGCGGGCACGGCTATAAGCCGTGCCCTTTTGCGTACCTATGTGCGATGCGTACGATCCCGGGGGAGTCGAGAGCCTGTAATGCAGGCCTCGCGGGAGAGCGTGGTATGGAACAACAGCGAGCCCAACCCTGGGGCGGCACTCGAATCCGGGCCCGCGACCGATGGCCACGCCCTGACCAGCAAGAACAAAAAACGCGGGCTCCGCGACAGCGCGCCCGTACGACTGGCAGTGACGATGGAGGAAAGTATGGATAGCGCGCGTGAAGTGCAATCCTTGACCGCGAGCCAGCGGCCATTGTCGTTTTTTGCAAGCGCGGGTGCGCTAGCCCTTGGGGTTCTATTGGCTTCGGGCTGTGCGACCAATCAGCAGACCGGCGCCACGCTCGGCGCGACCCTCGGTGCAGTGACCGGTGCGGCCATCGGCGCAACGACTGGAAGCAAGAGCAGCAATAAGGCGACACGAGCCGCGATTGGCGGCGCCATCGGGGCGGGAGTCGGCCTGTTCGCCGGCTCTGCGATCGGCGCGAAGCTAGACGAGGCAGATCGACAGCGCGCTGAAGAGGCCTCCCGCCGCGCCATGGCAGAGCGCGACGCCGCGGTTCAGCAGGCACTGGCGAAGCGAAACGCGGAAATCGAGGCGCAGCGTCGTGCTGATCTCGCGGCCGCCCAAACAGCGGCGGCCCGCGCGCAGTCGGAACAACGCGCTGCCGAGGCGCGGGCAGCAGCACAACGCGACGTCACGGCAACGCCAGCGCCGACGGTCACCTGGAACGGAAAGGCCCAGGGATCCTCGCAGGCGATAGGTCCGACCCAGGTTGCCGGTCGTACCGATTGTGAGAGTGTCCGCGAGGTAGCGTACATCGCCGGGAAGGAAACAAAACAAGTCGCCACCTACTGTCGTGATAGCAATGGAACTCGCACTCGTGTCGCCTAACCAAAATGAAGCCATTCACACCTTCGGGAGATGGGTAGCTGCATGTTTGGTGACAATGCTTCTTAGCATTCCCGCCGCACAAGCAGTTTCAGTGGAGTTGATCCAGTATCAAGGTCGGAGGGTGCTTCTCGTTCGGGATGAACCGGCATCGGCAGACTTTCCCAGAGGACGGGCGATTGCCGAGGGCGACGCCGCACGCTTCGAGCGCGTGCTACGCCAATCGCAGCCCGTGAGTGAGGTCCTGCTGGACTCTCGTGGTGGCCTGGTGATTGAAGGCCTTGCGATGGGAAGAGCCATCCGGCGTGCGGGCTTGTCAACGCGGATACCGAAAGGTGCTCGTTGCGCAAGCTCGTGTGCCGACATCTTCATGGGAGGGATCGCCCGGCGGGTGGATGAAGGCGGTCGCTACGGCATCCATATGGCTACGTCGGTCAGTAGCGACGAAGCGGTTGATCGGACGCTCGCGCGAATCCTCCACGCTTACGGCACAACACCCGGACAGCCCGATAGAGAAGCGATTAAGGCTGTCATTCAGCGAATCGAGCAGTCGGCCGCGCGGGAAGCCGCCAATTGGGGCGCATACGTGCTAGAGATGGGAGGCTCTCCCAGGATCGTCGACCTTGGAACCAAGTCAAAGGCTTCAGAGATGAATTACCTATCTAGGCCCGAGATGATCGACCTGAATGTCATTAACGTTGATAACTAGTCCGAGCTTTGGCTTCTCGAATGGCCGGAACCCGCGTCGGCGCTGGGCTTTGGTCATTTTTTGCGCCTATTATGTAGCCATGTAAATTAGTGTTTTTCTAATGCGTTTCGGCGGATTTTTGCTTGAATAAGTGTTCATGTACATCGAACACGTCCCCAACCGCAACTCGCCCCCCGCCGTCCTGCTGCGCGAGTCCTATCGCGACGGCAACACGGTCAAGAAGCGCACCCTCGCCAATTCTCTCGTCGCTGCCCGCCGAGGTCATTGAAGGCTTGAAGGTGCTGCTACGCGGTGGCGTCGCGGTGTCGGCCGCCGATGAGGCCTTCGTGATCGAGCGCAGCCTGCAACACGGACACGTGGCCGCCGTGCTTGGCGCGGCGCGCGCCTGCGGCGCCGAGCAGTGGTTTGCCTCGGCACCGGCCGCGCTGCGCTCGGTGGTGATGGCACTGCTGGTGGCGCGGGTGGTGTCACCCGCTTCCAAGCTCGCCACACATCGCATGTTGCGCGACGAGACCGCGACGCACTCGGTGTCGCGGCTGCTGAAGTTGGAGAGCGCGCCAAGACGGGGGCTGACGGCCGGACCGCTACTAAGAGGCCAATGAGGCACCTACAATGCGCGCATGGCTCCCGATCCTGGACCGGCGATCTCCGTCCTTCAACTTCGAATTGCTCTGCGCGGCCTGAGCCCGCCGGTTTGGCGACGCGTCCTCGTTCCCGAGCACTTTACGCTCGGGCGATTGCACCATGTCATCCAGGTCGTCATTGGCTGGGCCGACGAACATCTGCACACGTTCAGTATTCGTGGCAGGCGTTACGGCGAGGCTCAGGAGGGCGTCTTGCAGTTCTGCGCAGTCGCCAGCGAACTGCCGCTGACCGCGTTTCATCTCCGAGAACACGAAGGCTTCGTCTATGTGTATGACTTCAACGCGTGGTGGCGCCACGAGATACGCCTGGAGCGGCGTATGCTGCGGCAGCGACCTGGCCAGTTGCCGCGTTGCGTGGCGGGTTGCGGGCCATGCCCGCCCGAGGACATTGGCGGAATCGAGAGGGATCTGGAGGCCAGGGACGAACACAGTGAATATGAGTTCGTCGATTGGATCGAGTCACTGCGCGAAGGGCCAATCGTGCTGGAAGACCTGCGCGACGAGGTCGATGGGTGGCTGATTTGGCTGGATCGTCGCTTTGATCGTCGGATCGTCAATGATCGGCTGCGAGAGCTCGAGGGGTAGACTGGTCGCCGCAGCGTCCAAGGAAGGAGGGCGGCCATGCGTATCAGCTTGCAACTCGTCGTGCAGGACGATGGAGGCGCGCCAGCCACCGTCACCGAGATAGCCCAGTTCGAGAGAGATGGCCTTGATGTGGGCTCGCTGGGGCTGCATCTGGAGGAGGCGAAATCATTGCTGGGCCGGCTGCAGCGCACGATGGTCACGGCACAGGTTGCCGAGGCAGTTGCCCGGACCAGCGTTTGTCCCACGTGCGGGGCGCAGCTGGCTTGCAAGGGCCACCGTCACTTGGTTTTCCGTAGCGCGTTCGGACGGCTGTCGATTGACAGTCCGAGGCTGTACCCCTGCCGGCAGTGCCAAGGCGACGCCCCTAGCTTCAGTCCGGTCGCTAACTGCTTGCCTAAGCGGGTCAGTCCAGAACTGCAGTATCTCGAGGTGAAGTTTGCAGCGTTGATGTCGTATGGTCTGACCGTCAACGTCCTGCAGGAAGTATTGCCGCTCGATCCTGGCAGCCAGCTCGATCCGGCGCCAGGTCACCAAGGTCGGTCGCCGGCTGGAAGCGGAGCAGGCAACCGACGTGCGGCAGCAGGCGGAGGTGGAGGCGAGCGTCCGCTCGCCCGAGATCCCCGAGCCCAGTCCGGTCCGCGCGGTTGGCATTGACGGCGGCTTCCTTCGGCGGGCTGGACACCGGCGCCGCCAGGACGGCTGGTTTGAAGTGATTGTCGGGAAGTCCCTGCGGGATCAGGATGGCGGGCATAGTTTTACCTACGTGCACAAGCTGGAGCGCCGACCGGCTGGCCGATCGTATGTGGAATTTCCTTCTTCGTGAGGGTGTGCAACCCAGTCAGCCGGTCACCTTCCTGTCGGACGGCGGGGATACCGTACGGTTTGCCCAGCTCGGTTTCGGTGACCGCGCTCCTCTCCGGAGAAGGCCATCGCATTGCCGCTTTCTCGTCCAGCAGCGCTTGACGTGATACTTGATCCTCCACATGGCATTGGAAGGCGCGCTTTGACTGCCGAAAATGAGGGCGGCGAGCGCATTGGGTGTAGAGTGGACGCCCGCCCCTATGGAGTTAGTCGTGGACTGTGTCAACTACAAGGGGTACGACATTTATCCCGTCGTTTATCGGTACGAAGCGTCTCGGAAACTTTGTGAGGGCCGTCCGGCCCGGACGTACAGTGCCGCTGTTGTTATTTGTGTCGAAAACTGCACGCCGTGTTCCGAATTGGGACGCGTCTATCCTGTCACCGGCGAGCACTGGGGGTCGCTCGGCGACGCTGAGCGGGCGGCTATGAATGACGGAATTCACATTGTTGACACCCTTCTCGCAGAAGGCAAGGACACGCCGCACTCCGCCAAAAAGTAAGCAAAACTTTTTGTGCGGGAATCACATCGGCCAAGACGACTCGACTGCGCGAGAAGATCGCGCATGCGTCAGCAGATGTATAGCGTTGAGCGGATAAAGGAAGGCTCAAGACGCTGCCAGATGGCCAGGTCTCGATGACCGATCCCGATACACGCTCAATGGCGACAAGTGGCAAGGTTTCCGGAATGGCAGTCCGTTGGCGTGGCTGGAGCCGACATTCGATTGACAGAGTGATCATGCCGACCAACGACACATCCGGTCGACTACTGCCGCTGCGCTCCCTCCAGATTCGCAGGCGCGTGGACAGGATTCACGTGACGCCAGCGTTCCAGGGCGCGGCAATAAGGCCCGATAACGCGCCGTTATCTGCGGAGGATGGTGCAAAGGTAGGCGATCCAAGGGGAGGGGATGGAGGCTGGACTTCGCAGGTGACAGCGACGAATGGAAGTCCCCTAATAGTTTCACGATCTCGAACTTACGCCTGTTGTCTCTAGCCACCCCAGCGGTCAATCGGGCCGTCGCGAAATGAATGGCTAATTCCGAATCCAAATGGACATTCGTCGAAGCCCAGTTCTATCCCTTCGCCGACGTTCGTCGATCACCCTTGAACAACAGATCAACGCTCCGGAACGACCGTTGGCCACGTGCCGACATGGCGCTCGAGGGAACCATGACACTACGGCGCTTATACGCGCTATGGGAAGGGCCACGCGGCCCATGGTGCTGCGATAGGCGGCCGGCTTCCCTTGTTCGCCTTGGGTAGATTGCCTGAGATTTGCTTGGCGATCAGGCTTGCCTTCTCAACCGTCGGATGTCGTGGGGAAACTGGACGAAGGCGAACAGATTTTCATGATCGTTGGGAGGTTATGCCGTCGGGATCGAAGTGCATGAGTTCGTTTCGGATTCTCGGACTCGGTGTAGGTTCACGAATTACCACGCCACGGTCCAACGGCACGCCAATTTTCTCCCAGTTGTCGGGCGATTCATAGAAGCCGGATAGTTTCCCCAAGGGTGAGATCGACCGCTAGGGCGTGAACTTCTTGTCGATGAGCGAGCGGAGGTACGGCGACGACGCCGTCCTCGCAAGGCCGAATGGTTCTGCACGGATATGCCCGGGGCTTTGCTGCGCAGCAATCATGAAGCCATGGAGCAAGAAAGGACAAAGCAACGGAACCCGATCACGCGTGCCAGAATAGGGCCTTTGCATTCGCCCGAATGCGCGCCAACCGAGCTTTTCCGGAGATCAGCGCATGTATCGCGGAGAACGTTTCAATGGCTATAGCCACCTGGCCGGGGCCATCCTCGCCGCCGCCGGCATGGCGGTGCTGGTGACATCCTCGGCGCTGCACCACGACGCGTGGAAAGTGGTCAGCTCCGTGGTCTACGGCACCACACTGGTCCTCCTTTACACGATCTCGACGCTGTACCACAGCCTGCGCGGCCCGGCCAAAGACATCTTCCAGCGGCTGGATCATTGCGCCATCTACCTTCTGATCGCCGGCAGCTACACACCGTTTGCGCTGGTCACGCTGCGCGGTCCCTGGGGCTGGACGCTGTTTGGGATCAACTGGGCGCTGGCCGCCATCGGCATTGCGCAGGAACTCTGGATCGGTCGCCGCACGCGCGTTTTCTCGCTGCTGATCTACGTAGTGATGGGCTGGCTTGTCCTGATTGCCACTGGGCCGCTGACGGCCGCGCTGCCGGTGCCGGGCTTGTGGTGGCTGGTGGCGGGCGGCGCGCTCTACACCGTGGGTATCGGCTTCTTTCTCTTTGACGAGAAGGTGCGGCACTTCCACGGCATCTGGCATCTGTTTGTGCTGGCGGGCAGTGCGTGCCAGTTCGTCAGTATTCTCTGGTACGTGGGATGACCCGTTGCCACTTGCCGGAAACGCATGCGGCGGTGCCGGCGGTGCCACCTTACTGCGGCACCAGTTCGAGCCGCTCACGGCTCTCCTTCTCCACTGCCTTGCGCGTGTAGAGCAGCGGGGAGTACTCGCCCTTTGCACATTACGGCGCCAGGTCACGGTAATGCGAGCTGGCCGAGTTGCCCGACTGCCCCGGCGTGTTGACCACGCGCGACGTATCCCAGTTGCCGACGTCCAGCACCATGCGGAACGAAGCGCCGGCGGTCGGCCGGAAATCGCTGTTGCGATAGCTGGTGTTCATCGGCGTAAACACCGAACCGCCGATCGCCCCCGCATTGAAGTTGGACCGCTGGCGCTCGGCGGCATCTGGGGTTACCCCGTTTTATCGAACAGATTTGCATTGGAATCTTAGTTCGATGGGTTGTCTCCTTGTGATGGGGCAGTGTAGGCCCGGTGTAGCGACGGATGCCTGATCCCGGGCGGTAGCTGTTCAAATTCCTGCGGGGAGCGATATCCGAGCGCACTGTGCAGGCGATGTGGGTTGTACAAGACAACACAACGCCCACATTACCAACTCAAGGGAAGTTCTGTATCGCTGGCACCCCTGGTATGGTCGCAGGGTGTTGATTTTCAACACCGTCACGAAGAACGGGGAGATCGTTCTGCGCTGTGCGCTGAACTCGCTCGAGTCGGCGCGCGTGCTGGAGGTGCCCCAGTGGATGTTCGATCCGATAGTTTGTAGTCACCTCACCTCTGCAGCGTCCCCCGTCGTCAACTGTGAAGCGCTCCGAGAGTTGAAACGCTTGCTGGCCGATAGCTCGCTTGCCGTGCAAGCGGGTATGGTACAAGCGCAGCACCATCCTTTGTCCCATGCAGGAGGTGCTGATGCGACGCGTGACGAGCCCGCTACCGGGCAATCAACTCGACCTGTTCCATCCTTGTCCAAAGACGCCCCAGTGGGCAACCCTGCCGCTGGAGGTACGACAGCAGACAATCCGCTTGCTGGCGCAACTGCTGCGGCAACACCGACGGGGGCTGCTCGCCACCGCGCACGAGCTGGAGGCCGATGATGAGTGACAAGATCAGAGCGCAGCATCTGGCGCGCAAAGCCGTGCTGTACGTCCGTCAGTCGTCGGCGTACCAGGTCAACCACAACCTGGAAAGCCAGAAGCTGCAGTATGCGATGCAGGATCGTCTGCACCAGTTAGGCTGGCATGAGGTCGAGGTTATTGATGAGGATCTCGGTCGCTCTGCGTCTGGAACACAGACGCGTACGGGATTCGAACGCATGGTGGCAGAGGTTTGCCTTGGCCGCGTCGGCGCAGTTGCCGCGCGCGAGGTGTCGCGATTCGCACGCAACAGTCGCGAGTGGCAGCAACTGGTTGAAGTCTGCCGAGTCGTCGACACTGTGCTGGTCGATCAGGAAACTGTTTACGCCCCGCGACAGAGCAACGATCGCTTGCTGCTTGGGCTAAAGGGTAGCCTCAACGAATACGAGTTGGACCTGCTGCGTCAGCGGTCGCTGGAAGCACGGCGGGAGAAGGCCAAGCGAGGTGAGCTCATCGTAGCAGCGCCGGTTGGTTACCGTAAGACCGAAGACCAGCGCTTGGAGAAGGATCCAGACCTCCGTGTGCAGGAGGCCATTCGGTCGGTGTTCCGCCAGTTCGGTGCGATCGGTTCGGTACGCCAGACACTGCTATGGTTCCTTGAGCACGGGCTGCAGCTTCCGGCGTGCACACCGCGCGGAGAAATCCACTGGAAGCGACCCAGCTACGGCACGGTCTACCAGATCCTGACCAATCCGATTTACGGCGGCGCATATGCCTACGGCAAAACGGAATGCACGATTCATTATGAAGACGGAGAACCACGCAAGCGTGATCGCCGCAAGCCGCGAGATCAATGGCTGGCTCTGATTCCCGAAGCTCATGATGGGTATGTTGCCTGGGACGAGTTCGAACGAATCCAGCGCGCGATCAGTGCCAACGTGCGGATGGCCGGACATGCTGGTGCGCCCAAGAACGGGGAGGCCTTGTTGGCAGGGCTGCTGCGGTGCCGTCGCTGCGCGAGCAAGCTCACGCTACACTACACGGGCCAGCAGCATGACGCCTTGCGCTACTCCTGTCATCGCGCCTGGCTGGACAAAGGACAGCCCCGCTGTATCGCATTCGGTGGCACACGCATCGATGCGGCCGTTGCACAGGCGATCCTTCAGGTCGTTCAACCTGCAGCAATCGAGGCAGCTATCGTGGCTCGCGAAGAAGAGACCCGGAAACAAGATGAGGTGCTGGCTGCGCTGCAGCGAGATCTGCAGGCGGCCCGCTATGCCGCGCAGCGGGCGCAGAAGCAGTATGACGCTACCGACCCCGAGAATCGACTGGTCGCCGACGAGTTGGAGCGACGCTGGAATGATGCCCTGTTGAGAGTCAAGGAACTGCAATCGCGCATCGAGCAACAGGTAAGCGCATCCGGCCAGATCCTCCCAGCCAAGCCAGAGGAGTTTGCCGACCTTGCTACAGCGCTGGAGTCCATATGGCCAGACTCCGATGCCCGCCTGAGGAAGCGCATTGTACGAACGTTGATCCACGAAGTGGTCGTCGATGTGGACAATGCAACGAACGAGATCGTGCTTGTGATCCACTGGAAGGGCGGCGTTCATACCGAGGTTCGGGTGCCACGGCGACGCCGCGGACAGAACGCCTCTCATACTTCCCGCGAAGCAGTTGATGCCGTACGCTCACTTGCCAGGATCTGTCCCGATTTGCTGATCGCCAGCATACTCAATCGCAATGACCTGCGAACCGGACGCGGCAATTACTGGACACAGGAACGAGTCACCGCGCTGCGTAGTCACCATCGGATTACCGTCTATTCAAGCGAGCAGCGGACCGCCGAAGGATGGATGAATCTGACCGAGGCTGCGGCCTTCATTGGTATCAGTCCCAAGACGCTCAGGCTTGCGGTCGAACGCGGCGAAGTCGCAGCGGAGCATCCCCTACCCAATGGACCGTGGATCTTCAATCGTCATTCCCTCGGTGCAGATCGCGTTGCCGACCTCGCAACACCACTGTGAGATAGAAGAAGCCCGCTGCGGTCGGAATGTAGGTCGCATCGGCAACCCACAACTGGTTGGGGGCCTCGGCACGGAAGTGCCGCTGCACCAGATCGGCAGCGGGTCTGGCCCACGCTGCGCGGCGCGTCGTGCAGATGAAGTGAGGCCGGCATGCCCCGCGCAGCCCGGCCTCACGCATCAGTCTGGCCACGCGCTTGCGCCCCACCCGGATCCCCTGACGCAGCAGCGCTGCGTGTATGCGGGGCACGCCATAGGTGCCATAGGAGCGGGAGTGAATATCGCGGATCTGCACCAGCAGCAGCTTGTCGCGCACGACACGAGGGCTGGGGCAGCGCCCGTTCCACACATGGAAGCCACTGCGCGAGACCTTAAGCAGCCGAGCCATGGTGGACAACGGATAGCGAGCCTGGTTCGCCTTCATGAATTCGTACCCTTGTCGGGCAGCGAGTCGGTCTCCCGGGCGAACCAGGCCGCGGCTTTTGCCAGTATCTCCCTCTCCATTTTGAGCTGCCGGTTCTCACGGCGTAGCCGCGTGAGTTCCTGGTGCTCGGCACTGGTCAGGCCGTCATGACGTGTGCCTGCGTCACGTTCGGCCTGGGCGACCCAGCCGTAGATGGTCTGAGCCGTGGGCTCGAACTCCTTGGCCAGATCCTCCGGTCGACGACCTGCATGGACCAGGTCAACCATTTGCTGCCGGAAGGCCGCGGCATACGGCATGTGATGTTTAGCCATGGTGAGCACCTCCTTTGGTTCAAGATAGGTGCTGTCCGAAAAAACGGGTCATCTCCAATCCAGGCTGCGCGCTCAGGTGTGAGGGCCCGTTATCGGGGCAGTACAGCCCGCGGGAGGTCTAATTTAAGTCGTGGGCCACCGTCCGTAGCAGCCGGCAACCGCCTTCCGTCAGCCGGAAGGCGGTCGGCCCATACTAGGCCAAGGCGCGGCGATAAGGTTCATAACGTTGTGCTTATCACTCTGTGTGTCAACCCCGACTCACCAAATTCTCCTCCCAGGGTGCGGCGCGTCGCCTCTTCTTTTGCTGTGGCAGACCTGGAACCCGACCCTGGGATACCCGCCGCTCGCCGCAGCGGCCGAGGGCTTACAGCAACTGGGGCAGTATGGTGCAGCTGCAGCCCTCGCCCAGTTTCGGCAATGCCCGCCGCAGGCTGGCTCGGCGCATTCGTGAAGGCGCCCCATCCCGTCGAGAATAGGGACAAGGCAGTCTGTGGTCATCCATTGTGAAGTAAAAGCACCATGGCACAGTTCCTTGCAGGTATTGCGGCAGGCAACGAGCGGCCTTGACCTATTTTCGTTTATAGACGAAAATAGGTTATGTATGAGATTCGACACTACCTGACTCCGGATCAGCGTGACATCTTCGACGAATGGCTACGTGGCTTGAAAGACAGCACCGCCAAGGTCTCCGTCGTTCGCCGCTTGAACCGAGCCGAGCAGGGCAACTTTGGCGATCACAAGTTTTGCCGGGATGGCGTCTGGGAGTTGCGTGTCGACGTGGGTGCTGGCTATCGCGTGTACTACGGCATCGCAAAAGGGCAGATCGTTCTGCTGTTGTGCGGCGGTGATAAGCGCACGCAGAGCGCTGATATTGACCGTGCTTGCGCGTATTGGCAAGACTGGCAACGGAGGGCCAACTAATGAAAGATCGACACCATGATGACGCGATGGCCGAAATGTTCCGCGAGGATCCGGCCTTTGCCCTGGAGACACTCAACGCCATTCTCGAGGATGGTGATCAAGCCGAACTGATGATTACGCTTCGCCAGCTGACCAAGGCGTTCGGCGGTGTCCAGGCCGTAGCTCAGCAGGCTCACTTGAATCCGACCCAACTCTATCGGACGCTGTCCCCGACTGGGAATCCCGTACTGAGCAATCTCTCGGCGATCCTCAAAGCGATGGGAATGCGTTTGGCCGTCCGTCCTATGCACGGCGAGCCGGCTCATTCATAAAGTTCAGTTGCGCTTTGGCAGATGGTCCCAACGGAGGACCGGCCCAGACGCGGTTATTTGAACATAACGCCCGATGAGCGAAATTTTGCGGCCGCGGACTTCGGCCGCTCGCGTCCGCGCTGGGACGCGAGGGCCGCGAGGCGGAATGGTTCAGTCGCGATGCCAGGGACATGGACTCTCAACTTGTACGACTTCATGGGTTGGACGAAATAATCCCTTTGCCGAAGATTTAGCGCGTATGCTGGGGTTGCCAACCGGCAAGCAATGCAGCAGGAGTTTTCATGGCAAAAAGCCAACTACGCGGCAACCGTGAAGCGAAAAAGCCAAAGCAACCCAAGAAGCCCACCGTACCGGCAACCCCGTTCAGCACGGTTCAGTCGCGGGTTCGGAACGACGGTCTTGCCAAGAGGAAGTCGTAAGGCGGGAAAGTGTCCGGCAAGGCGTGATATCACCGCAGGGCGGTACCTCTTCATTCAACGAATGCCGACCGATAAGGGAGGCGCACCATGATCCATCCTGACACAGGCCCTACTTTCCGAGGCCTGCCACTTACCGTCGAGCAAGACTCGGAGGTTCGCCACTATCAGAACAGAAAAACGAGGCTTGGCAAGCCATGGGATACCCCGGAACTGCGCGGGATGCTCGAAGACATGTTGCTGCCGCCGAAGACCGAGGATGGTGGCCGGGAAGATGTTCTTCTGGGGCCGTCGGCTGCCGCGGAACGCGCGGCATCGTTCGTCGATGAGGCCATGGAACCGATTGCGGCATACGAGGATTGGAACGCCGCCATGGAAATCGAGGGGATGAAAGGCGAAGCGTGCTAATGCCGGTTACCAGGTGGAGATGGCGCTTGTCGTTGCGAGCGGCAGGCCAATCCCGGCGGCCGGGTCGGCCATTGGCTGGATTTCGATAAAGGGCCGCTTCGACTCGACCTTGCCGAATATGGCGGCAAACGGAATGTCGGCCGCATCCCGGCCGGTGCCGATGCGCAGCAGGCCGGTCGGAATGGAAACTCCTGAGGGATCGAGCAGGTACCAGCCGCCCGACAGGTACACCTCGACCACCGCATGAAAGTCTGGCGCACCCAAGGCGGGATCCGCTCCGTAATCCACGCTGCTGGACATACGGGCGGGAATGCTCAAAGCGCGGCAGATCGCGATCATCAGGTGGGCAAAATCCCGGCATACGCCGGTGCGCTCGACAATCGTATCGATTGCCGAAGTGCGCTCACTGGTTGATCGCGAAAGAAAGCGCACATGGTTGCGTACCCACTCTCGAATCGCATACACGCGCGAATAGCCGGGGCGCATGCCGCCAAACTCGCGCATGGCGAACTCCATCATGCGGTCGGATTCGCAATACCGGCTCGGCGCCAGGTACGAAAGTACATCGAAGGGAAGTTCGGCGACGGGTACCTCCGTTAGTGACATGCCATCGTCCAGACGATGATCGATGTCCACTACAGCTTCATAGCGGATGGCCAGGGGTCCTTTGTTCGCACGTATCCTGAGCAGGCGGTTGCGTAGTGGATCCGTGTAGCGAGCGGGGTGAATCGGTGGCGTGAGCGCCAGACGCTCGGAGACAACAGACTGTCTTGCGGTCTTCGCAGCCTCGACAATCAACAGAAAGTCTCCTGTGGGATCCAAGATCTCATAGGACAGGTTCACCGAGTACCGAAGGCGGTTCATTGCTGACCTTGTGTCGACGTGGAGGCGGAGACGGTGTCGGCCGCGGGAACGGCTCTGGCCATCCAATTCAGTGTAGCGCCAGAAGCGGGCGACCGGTCTGCGCTAGCAGGGCTCCGCAGGTGCGCGGCGTAGCGCTTGCCTAGCCAATTTGTAAGGGGGGGTAGGACGGTGGGCGTCGCCCTCCTATACTGGTAGTTGCAGCGTTTCGGAAGCCAGGTGCTTCTGGTTCGCCTATCACTCGTTTCCGGGCCTTCCCCCTCGATGACGTCTTAGGACTGGTGACTCCTGAAGTCACTCATGGGGATTCCTGGAAAATTCATGCAAGTTGCCACGCGGCGACCGCCGTTCGCCCAGTCCCCCAGTAGTCAAATAAGCCAGTCTTTCGCCAGGATCGATGCAATCGATGTCTGGCGAGGGAGACTCTTCTCCGCAAGACCGATCGCAAAGTTGGTTTCCACCTTCGTTGCTGCTCTTCCGCGTTTCAGGCTGGCGAAGCCGTGCTCTTATCGTGATGAAGATGCCGTAACGATCCTCAGCAATGCGATATGGGTGGAAATGATTACCCGTTGGCAATGGAAGATCGGTGCCCACAACGGTGACAGTGTTTCAACACTGCCGTCACTATGCCAGCCTGGCAAGCAATGAAGGAAGATATCGTGCCGAGAGAATCTGCAAAGACCATATACCGGGCCGTACATGTCACGTGCCTTCTACGCGACCGCCAGGTCGGCAGGCCGCCGAAGGGAAGCACCCAGCGATTCGGAGTCATGCGATTGGCAGCGCCCAGATGGCGTCAGGCAATCACGCTGCTGATTGACTGGGATCGTGCTGTCAACGAAGGCTGGCCAGACCTGCGGTCACCGTCCTGCACCCGAACCAGGGCCATCAGGAGCATCAGTCGCAGTCATCAAGCAAGCATCCGCCGGCTCGCCGGAAATGGACACTGAGATTGCGTGAGGTACCTTCATGCGTACGCTGCTGTATTTCAATCTGAGAGACAAGGCCACCGCGCAACTGGCACAAGCGCGATTGGGCGCTTTGGCCGGTACCCCGACACTCGTCGCAGGGCCGTGGTTTGTCCAGCGCGACAATCAGCCCGTCGATGGATTGCCGACGATCGACGTCGGTCAGACTACCTACCGCGAAGAGGCGGCGATCACAGGAATTTTCGTCGGCGCGATCGTCGGCGCGCTTGTCATCTTCAGATACGGCGTTTCCGCTGGCGCCGGTGCCACTGCCGTTGCATATGTTGGTGCTGTCATGCTTGGCGCGATGATCGGATGGTGGATCTGCGGACTGGTCGGCAGCAAGATCGGTCGCCTTGCACTGTGGCGACAGAATGCGCAACTCGCACCAGGCCAATTGCTGATGATCGTCAGTTGCGATTCGCGATCAAAGGAAGCCCTGAAGCAGCTCATCAACGAACTGGGC
Source organism: Cupriavidus sp. Agwp_2 (assembly GCF_040784895.1). Lineage (NCBI taxonomy): Bacteria > Pseudomonadati > Pseudomonadota > Betaproteobacteria > Burkholderiales > Burkholderiaceae > Cupriavidus > Cupriavidus sp. Agwp_2. The sequence continues at coordinate 391,302 of NZ_CP088085.1, read as the reverse complement.
GGCGTCGGGGTCGACGAGCACAGTGACCTAATGCCGAATTTCAGATGGCTATGACCGCCGCTTCGGATCGGCCGTGTCGATGTGCACCTGCTGCTCTGGACTCACATCAACTTCGATTCCTACTGGGTCGAGCACTACGTTGAAAACGTTGAAAAACTCACTCTTGGAAGGTTGACGATGGCTATGGATCGCGTGACGGAGTATCGTGGGTTCGATGTCCATGTCGATCTCAATATGGCATCCAGGGACATGTTCGACGTCTGGTTCCAGGTTGAGGGGCCCATGAGTCCGTCAGGCGTCGCAGCGATTGGTAAGCGAATCAAAGTCTTTGGGGGGCCGTACTCCAGACGTTGGGCTTACCTCGTGGCGGAGCTGGCAGGGCGGGCCGCAGTGGACGTTATTCTTGGACCGGATGAATGAACGGAAGCCGAGAGCGGAGGTCAGATATGCCAAACCGCGTCACGATCGATGCATGCGATGTGCCGATTCAAGCTTAGCAACACTTCTCCACCCCAATCATTCCGGCTTTGAGCAGTAGTACGCGATTCGATCGTTTGTTATCGCAGCGGGGGCGTCCTGATCCATCCACCCTTGAGGGGACTTGCAATGGATTGGATTATTCACTTTGAAACGAGAATTCCATGATCATTTTTGTGCTCACCCTCCTTGTAGTGTTGATTGCGCTGTATGCTTACATCATTACAGTGGGGATCCGACAAAGGCCGGCGCCATACAAGACGAAGTACTCCCTTCGGTACTGGTGGAAGCGCCTAGCCTACGTCACCGAGTAATTGAACACGAAGCGCACGGGTTTTAGAAGTCATGCGGTTATACACATCCCTGCCAGCCAAAATCGACCGGGGCGCCCGGGAAACGTGTTTACTTTCAATGACTTGAAGCAGCATTTGTAGACTCCCGGAGTCTCGCGTCTACTCTCGCATTTTGGGTGACGCTTTGACGACTGAATCGACACACTGGGCAGCGACTGAATTCGCGACGCTCAAGGTGTCTCCAGATTCCAGTTGATTCAGTGGTACAGCATCGGATAAACGGCGAGGCCGATCAGCGCCGCGCCGGTGATGATGACTGGCGCAGGCAATTTCTTGAATTCAGCAGTAGCGCGATCGTGCCCAGCGCCAGCAAGATGGTTGGAACGTCGACAATGGAGCGCTTGGCCAGCACGAAGACCGCACCGGTGATGGCGCCAATCGCAGCTGCCGTGACGCCATCTACAAAGGCCAGAATGCCTGGCAGCTTTCCGTGCTTCTTGAAGTAAGGGGCTCGCAGCACCGTGAACAGATAGCATGGCAGGCACGTTGCCAGTGCCGCCACGCACGCGCCGGGCAATCTGGAGACCGCGCCAAAGCGGGGGCTAACGACCTTGCCGTTTCTGAGAGGCCAATGAGCCACCTACAATGCGCGAATGGCTTCCGATCCTGGGCCGGCGATCTCCGTCCTTCAACTCCGAATTGCTCTGCGCGGCTTGAGCCCGCCGGTCTGGCGGCGTGTGCTTATTCCTGAGAGCATCACGCTGGCTCGGCTCCACGGAGTCATCCAGGCAGCCATGGGCTGGACGGACGATCACCTGCACCAGTTCATCATTCGTGGCCGGCGATATGGCGAAAGCCGCGAAGGTGCTCTGCAATTTTCCACGGCGGCAACCGCGCTACAGCTGAGCGCATTCGCTCTGCGCGAGCACGAGGCCTTTTTCTACGTGTACGACTTCAATGCCTGGTGGCGGCACGATATCCGCGTCGAGCGGCGCGTGCCGGCGCAGCACATCGAACTGCTGCCACGTTGCGTGGCGGGGTCTGGGGCTTGTCCGCCGGAGGATATCGGCGGGGTGGAACCCAGAAGAGCGAGCGCACGGCCGAAGAGTTGCGCGGCGAACTGGCGGCGTCACGCAGCGAGGCGCGTGACGCCGCCGTGGCGCAGGCGGAGGGCCGCGCGAAGCTCGAAGCCCTGGCTGCGCCTGCTCGGCGCTGGCCGATCGGCTCGCCAGCGCCGAGCAGGCGCAGCGCAAAGTGGCGGGCGACCTGGACGCCGTGCAGACAGAGTTGGCCGCGGCCCAGCGCCGGGCCGAGCGCGCCGAAGCGGAAGCGGTGTTGGTGCGCCAGCTGCTAGCAGCGTTGCGGCTGGCGCCGCCTGAGCGAGACGGGGGTGCGCGGCGGTGCAAGGCAGGGAGCCGGGCGCCGAGCGACAAGCCAGTCGAACAACTGGACGACAATCAGGGGGGCGACGGCCTCCCTCACTCCGGAAGATGGCAGCGATAGCAGTGAAAGAAGCGACGGCAGCAATGACGGCAAAGACTGGGCGGCGGCGATCCGCTGGATCCAGGATCAGCTGGCCAGCTAGAGGGGCGGCCGGGCCTCAGGCTGGGTCGAGCGTCAGCCCGGGTGGCAGTGCGCCTCCGGAAACCCGCCAACTCGCGTTGGCTGCGCTGTAGGCCGGGTCGCCGGTGTCTTGCAGGAAGCTGGTCAGGCTCTGGCTGTACGTCTTCCCAACGCGCGCAGCCGCCAGCGCGCCGGCGTTGAGCGTCACGGACAGCTCCTCGGCAGGCGGAGCGGAGTAGTTCGTCAGGGGCACGACCAGGTGGAAGGCGGTGCCGGCGAACGCTGGCGCGGCAGCCACCAGGGCCGCCACGGAAAGGGAGAGCAGGGATTTGTACAGCATATGTCACATCCTCGGGTACATGTATAGCTTCGTGATGCGACGCATAAGACTTGCATACAAACTATTACTTTCCATAGGTTGTAAGCATAAAGCGCTGTAACCTTTGAAAACGCATAGGTTAATTGTGTTCGCCACTTGACCGTGAGACGCGATGCGTATAACCTATTGGAATCCATAGGTTAAGCTGATATCTGCGGATAACCATTGAAAGTGCATAGTTTATGGACACCAACTCCACTCCTTCCGAGCTGGAAGCAGCGCTCGGCGAGCAGATCCGCGCGGAGCGGCTGCGCAAGAACTTGACCATGGCCGACCTGGCCTTGAAGGCCGGCGTGTCCGATCAGACGCTGCGGGCGCTCGAGACGGGAAAGGGCGGGCGTGTGGAGTCGCTCATCCGCGTGGTGGTGGCGCTGGGCCGCACCGCCTGGCTCGAGAGCTTCCGGCCGGCGGTCAAGATCAGCCCCCTGCAGATCGCGCAGGGCAAGCCGAAACGTCAACGCGGCAGCCGCAGCATGATCGCGGTAGTCGCAAAGAAGAAGGGTTGAGGGATGGCCACGTTCAAACCGGTTGAGGCGGTCAACGTCGAGGTCTGGGGAAAGAAGGTCGGTGCGGTCGCGCGGGACCCGGACACGGGCTTCTATGCGTTCGAATACGAGCCGCGGTTCGCCAACTCGGGCGTCGAGCTCGCGCCGCTGCAGATGCCGCTTGCCGAAGCCAGTGAGCCCTTCATCTTCCCGAGCCTCTCTGTCGAGACCTACCAGCGGCTGCCGGCCATGATCGCCGACGCCCTGCCCGACAAGTTCGGCAACGCGCTGATCAACGCCTGGATGGCCGACCGAGGTATGACCGCCGACAGCATCACGGCGCTGGACCGGCTCGCCTACATGGGCCAGCGCACGATGGGCGCCCTGGTGTTCAAGCCCAACCGCGGCCCGGTGAAGATGGAATCCACAGCGCTGGAGCTGTCGAACCTGGTGCAGCAGGCGCGCAGCGTGATCCAGGGCGACTTCAAGAACAGCGACCACGCCGGGGAAGTGCTGCGCCAGATCATCCAGGTGGGCACCTCCGCCGGCGGCGCGCGGGCGAAGGCGACCATCGCCTGGAACCCGGCCACGCAGGAAGTGAAGACCGGGCAGTTCGAGATCCCGGCCGAGTTTGACGCCTGGCTGTTGAAGTTCGACGGCATCGGCTCCGACGAGCAGCTCGGGGAAGGTCGCAACTACGGCCGCATCGAGTACGCCTACTCGCTCATGGCCAAGGAGGCCGGCATCACCATGTCGGATTGCCGACTGCTGGAGGAAGAGGGTCGGGCGCACTTCATGACGAAGCGCTTCGACCGCGACGGCAACGAGCGGCACCACATGCAAACGCTCTGCGCGATGGCGCACCTGGACTTCAACCAGATCGGGGTGCACAGCTACAACCAGCTGTTCCAGACCATCCAGGCCCTAGGCCTTGGTCGGGCCGAGTTGGAGCAGACGCTGCGGCGCATGATCTTCAACGTGCTGGCGGCCAACCACGACGACCACACGAAGAACTTTTCCTTTCTGCTCAAGCAGGGCGGGCCGTGGGAGCTGGCGCCGGCGTACGACGTGACGTTCGCCTTCAACCCGAGCAACAAATGGCTCAAGGCCCATCTGATGTCGGTGAATGGCAAGTTCGACGGCATCACCGAGCAGGATTTCCGCGAGGTCGCAGACCGCTACGAACTGCTGGGCGTGTGCAAGGACATTGTGGCGGACGTGCGCGCCGCTGTGGCAAAGTGGCCGGCGTTTGCGGCCGAGGCCGGCGTGCCGGCGGGGATCACCCAAGAGATCCGCCTGGCACTGGACAATTTCTGAGACAAAAACACCCGGGTCGAGGCCGGGAGCGAGGTAGAAAGAGGGAATATGGCAACACTCATCGAATGTCTGAAGACGCTGCCAGCGGACATGGAGCTGCGCGATCTGTCCGCGACGAGCAAACCGGTCGCCACCGTCGCCCAGCACTTCGCGCGGCTCAAGCGCGATGAAGACGGCTACGAGGTCCGCGACGAAAAACGCTACTAGGGGTCATCGTACTTTCCGTGAAAAATATGGCGGTAGCAGACCGCAGACCCGCCCGTAGTAAGGCTTCTCAGTGGAGCGAATCACACGCCGTCAGGGTATTCCTAACCTATTCATAGATAAGTCATTTCCAGTGCAAAGCGCCAGAAATTGCACGGAAAGTACGATGACCCCTACATCAGCACCGTCATTTGCCGCTCCAGCCACCCGCTTGTTGCGTCGGGTCAGTTGGAGCTGCCTCAGTTGCTTGGGCAAGAGTTGGCGATCGTGCACATTCCCAGTCCCATGCGACGCAGGCTGGCTATGTCCCTGGGATATGCACATGCGGAGCAGTTGCCGGTGGCGTTCGAATGCGAAAGCGTTGCCGCGCTGTGCGAGTTCGTGCTGCACTCCGACGGCGTGATGTTGGCTCCGCCGGAACTGTTTCAGCGCGAACTGGACGCGGGACTGTTGGTGCAGTTGCAGGTAGCGCAATGGTCGGATCCTCGCGACAACCCCTTGCGAGTGGACCTAGGTCTGGTCTGGCTGTCTGAACGCACACCGTCTTCGGCGACGCGGATACTCATGGAGCTGATTCGGGCCGAAGCTCGGCTGCGCCTGGTGGCCGGCGAGTCCTTGCCCACACAGCCAAACCAATGCTCCTAGACGGCCACTGCGTAGGAAGCCCAAGGGGAAGAGCTGGGCAACGAGCAGGGGCGGCGGCGCTGCCTGGCCATCAGGACGAAGGCAACGACAGCAGCGATGACAGCAAAAACTGAGCGGGCGGACGCGATCCGCTGGATCCAGGCGCAGATGGACGACTACGGGCTCACCCTCGAAGAGCTCGACGCGGCGGGGTGCTTCGCGCCACCGCCGCCTCCACCGGCCGCACCGCCGGCGCCGGTGGTCTGCTACCGCAATGCGGAAGGGCTGACCTGGGACGGGCAGGGCGAGATGCCGTCGTGGCTCAAGCGGGCCGTCAATGCGGGGCAGAGCGTCGAGTTTTTCCGGGTGGGATAGGCCCGCCGATGCATTCGGCCCTCAGACCAACGGCGATCTAACGAGGGCTCACCGACACAACCAACGACGACCCATTTATGAAAGTACGCGTTTTTACCCTGTTGTGGCTCGCCGCCATGGCGAGCGGCGGTATGCTGCCCCCCACGCAGGCACACGCCAGCGTGTTCGACGATGAGCAGGCGCGCAAAACGGTCATCAACCTGCGCGACCAGTTCAACAGCTTCCAGGCGACGGCGACCCAGCGCATTGAGCAGAACAGCCGCACCACACTCGACCTGCAGAACCAGCTCGAAGGCCTACGCCAGGAAGTCGCGCGACTACGCGGCCAGAACGAAGTGCTGCAGAACACGGTGGCGACGCTGCAGAAGCAGCAGAAGGACTATTACGCCGACCTGGATGCGCGCCTGAAGAAGTTCGAGCCGCAGCACGCTTCGGTCGAAGACCGCCAGGGCACGTCGCAGCCGGGCGAGAAGCCCGAATACGACGCCGCACTCAAGCATTTCCAGGCGGGCGACTTCAAGAGCGCCGGGAATTCGTTCTCGTCGTTTATCAAGAAGTATCCGCAGAGCCCGTACCTGCCACTGGCGCAGTACTGGCTCGGCAACTCGCTCTACGCGCAGCGCGACTATAAGGGGTCCACCTGGGTGCTTCACAAAATGATCAATGCCAACCCGACGCATCCCAAGGTGCCGGACGCCATGATCGCTGTGGCCAATAATCAGTTGGAGTCCGGCCAGAAGGATGCCGCGCGCAAAACGCTGGAACAGGTGGTGGCCAAGTATCCAGGTACCGAAGGCGCGCGTGCGGCGAACAACCGGTTGAAGACGCTGAAGTGAGTGGGGCGGCTTCCAGCCGGCCGCAAGGCGAGCGTCCGCTCGCCGGAGATCCCAGCCCAGTCCGGTCCGCGCAGTTGGCATTGACAGCGGCTACCTTCGGCGGGCCGGCCACCGGCGCCGCCAGGATGGCAGGTTTGAAGTGATCGTCGGAAAGTCCCTGCGGGATCAGGATGGCGGGCATAGTTTTGCCTACGTGCACAAACTGGAGTGCCGACCGGGCGATCCTATGTGGAATTTCCTTCTTCGTGAGGTGTGCAACCCCAGTCAGCCGGTGACCTATCTGTCGGACGGCGGGGAAACCGTACGGTTTGCCCAGCTCGGTTTTGGTGACCGCGGTGAGTACGTTCTCGATTGGTTCCACATCGCCATGCGGGTACAGAACCTCGAACAGATGATCAAAGGCCGGCCGGCCCACAGGTGGCGATGGGCACCGACATCGAGCCGGTGCCGGTGACAGGGTTGGCGGCAAACTTCTCCCAGATGCCGCGAATCGCGCCCCCGCCCTTGGGTAACGAGATCGACGGTGCAGCCGGGCGATGTGTCTGCTGATTGGCTGCGTTCTCTCCCGCTGTGGCGCCTGAATTCATCGCAGGCTCTCCCCGTTTATTGCATCTTGTTTTTGCACGGGGAGGCGCACTCAGGCGGATCCGAGCAATTGTTGGAGCGTAGAAGCCAGCAGCCGAAATGCAACCGCACGCGAATTAAGGCAGATGTGCACGAAATTTTTACCCAGTAGCAACCCCTAAAGGGTTCGCGTAGGAGCAATATCGACCACTGACACCGTCCCGCAGCGATCCCGAATACCCGGGATACTTGCGGAAGTGGCGTTGGATTTCCTAGCCTTGGATGGGATCGGCCCGATCGCGCGCCCAGAGTCGGGCCGGACGATCCCGATCCACACCGTTCCCAGGAGGTCGCATGCGCACAGATCCATGCCGCCGGGCCACGATCGCCACCTGCCTCGCGCTGATGTTCGCGGCCTGCGCGACGCAGCGGGACAGTCGGGACAGTCGGGACAGTCGGGACTCGCCGCGTGCACGCGTCGAGCCGCCCTCCGCGGCGGTCACGGCGGCCGTCGCTGAGTTCAAGGCGCTCGATCCCGACGCGTCGTTCGGCTTCGTCGGCGCCCACGTGGACGGCTTCTCGACCACCGCGAAGCCGCAGGTGCCCGACTATGCAATCGGCGTGCTCGCGGGACTCGGCCTGCCGACCACCGCGCGGCCGGTGCGCAAACTGCTCGCGCCGGCGCGCGGCGCGCTGCCCGCGCTCGACCACGATGCGAGCGACCGCGCGCTGCCCTTCGTCGGCGAGCCGCGCGCCGAGGCGACAGCATCGGCTGGTGCGGGCGACGGGGCCGATGCACGCACAGACGGCTACGAGCCGACGCGCGAGGCCCGCACGCAGCCTTCGCTGTTCCCCGAGCGCATGGTCGAGTGGGATCGGCCCGACGCCCGCGTGCTCACGCTCGAGCGGCGGGCGGCCTTCCCCATCGCAGCGGCGTTCCTTGCACGGCACGCGCGGCTCTTCGGCGTCGACCCGGCGGCGCTCGAAGGCAGTTTGCGTGTGGCGCAGTACCAGTCGTCGGCCTACTTCCGCAAGCTGGTGCTCGACCAGTTCGTCGGCGACGAGAAGGTGCTCTACGGACGCACGCTGGTGCACTTCGACGGCAACTGGAACGTCATCGGCATCAGCCGCATGATCGTCACGCCCGACAAGCTGCGGCTGCAGCCGGCCAGCGCGAAGGCGCGCGAAGGCATCGATCCGCAGGTGGCCACGCGCGCCGCGACGGCCGCGCCCGCGCAACGCGACTGCCAAGGCAAGCCGGCGCGGGCCGTGCGCACCGAGCGTGCGGTCGACATCGTGCGCGGGCTCCGTGTCTACGACGTGGAGGTGGCGTCGGTCGACGGCGACTGCCACTGGCGCACGATCGTCGACGCCGCGAGCGGCAAGGTGCTGAACGTGACCGACCTCGTCGACCGAGCCTTCACCGATGCGCAGGTCAACCGCTGGCGCTATCCGGGCGGCAACCTATTCACGCCGCAGCAGATGCGGCGCGCGTCAAGGTAGATGTCGCCTCATTCATGCAGCCAAACGCTGGTTTTCGGCGCCTGGCTTAATACCGGGGGGCACGGCAATCTCGCGCTCCGGATTGAGCGTGACAGTGTCGATTGGCGACCAATCTCGAGTGTTGCATGACCAGCGACGCGGGTTGCGCTCACGGGCCTGAACATACAGCGCGTGGCGCGCGGCGAGAATTTTGTCGTCTTGACCGGCGTGGCGCTGTGCCGGGCTCACGTAGCGGATGCCGCTGTGGCGGTGCTCAAGGTTGTACCAGTGGACGAATTGCGCCGCCCAGGTGCGCGCCGCGGCCAGATCGGCAAAGCCCTTGGACGGGAACTCCGGACGGTACTTGGCCGTGCGGAAGAGGCTTTCCACAAACGCGTTATCGTCGCTCACGCGTGGGCGCGAATACGAGGGCTTGACGCCCAGCCAGTGCAACATCGCCAGCACCGTGGTGGCCTTGAGCGTGGCGCCGTTGTCACCGTGCAGCACCGGCTTGGCCGCCATGGCGTGAATACCCTCGGCCAGCGCCGTACGCTTGACGAGATGTGCCGCGTGGTCGGCGTCGTCGCGATCGTGGACCTCGAAGCCCACGATCTTGCGGCTGTACACGTCCAGGATGAGGTACAGATAAAACCAGCGCCCGGCGACCTCGGCCGGCAAATAGGTCATGTCCCAGCACCACAGTTGGCGCGGCCCCGTGGCCACGTGCGTGGTGGGTGGGCGGCTTTGGCGCGGTGCCTTGGCGCGTCCTCGATGACGGGTCTGCCCATGGGCGCGCAGTACCCGACCAAAGCTCGATTCGCTGGCCAGGTAGACACCCTCATCGGCCAGCATAGGCACGATGCGCGCCGGCGGCATGTCGGCGAAGCGCGGCTCGTTGGCAACGGCCAGAATGCGTTCGCGCTCCTCGATGCTCAGCGCATGCGCGGGCGTGGGCCGCTCGGCCCCGGGGCGGCGGTCGCCGACCACCAAGCCATCGTGGGCCCTCCAGCGTTGCAGCGTGCGCACGGTTATGCCTGCTACCTCGCAGGCCAGGCGCAGGCGAGCACCGCCTGCGTGAGCGGTTTCGATATGGCGGACCATCGTTTGGCGATCTTCCAGGCCGATCATGCGTCCTCGTCCTTGTCCTTCGGGAAGATCCCCTCGAGCTTTTTTGAGAGTATCAACAAGGCCGCGGCTTCGGCCAGGGCCTTCTCCTTGCGGCGCAGCTCGCGCTCGAGTTCCTTGATGCGGCGCCGATCGGCCTTTGTCTCACGATGGGTGGCACGCGCATCCTCGGGCTCAGCCAGCGCCTGCGTGGCGGCAGTGCGCCACTGCTCCAACTCCTGCGGATACACACCGTTCTCACGGCACCAGGCGTTCTTGCTAGCCTCGTCCATTGCAGCCGTTGCCAGCACCGCCTCAAACCTGGCCGCCGCTGTCCATGCCCGCTCGCGAGCGGGCATGGACATGGCGTCTGCACGCCAGCGCTCCAGCGTGGCCACTGCCACACCCAATTCCCTTGAGACCACTTCCACCGCCGCACTCTCCGGCGGTAACAACCGTGCTACCGCCCGGTCCTTGAATTCTTGTCCGTAACGAGCCACTTCTATCTCTTATCGCCCCCAGGGTTCAAATTCTATCGGGGCGACATCTATTCTGCCGCGGGGGGGATGGTGTCGGGCGGCCAGTACACGCGCAACGACCGCCGCCTGGAGCACGACTTCTTCTACGTGATGAACGACCACCGCTGCGAAGGCGCGGCCGAGACGTCCTGCGGCAAGACGGGGTTCGCCACCAACTGGTGCTCGAGCGCCTACGGCACGACGAGCGGCAACTCCTTCATCCGCGCGACACGACGCACCGACCGCGACTTCTCGAGCTACTTCCCCGGCGGAGCGAGCGAGACCTTCGCCGAGACCAACGCCTACTACTGGGCGCGGCAGTTCGTGCAGTGGCTCAAGCCCTCGCTCGACGCAATGGGCGTGCTGCCGTCGTCGGCGAGCGACTTCCCTCGCGTGCTGATGATCTCCGATGCCTGTCGTTCGGGCTCGGTGCACAACGCGTCGTTCGCCGTCAGCACCGACGACGACAAGGGCGAGGGCACGAACGTGATCCGCATCGCGCACCGCAATCCCTCGGGGTCGTCGAACCACAACGCGGCCTGCGAGGGAGGCGGCTGCTTCGACAATCCGAGCAACCTGCACCACGAGCTGAACCACTTTTTCCTGCGGCGCTACTACGACGTCGGCTCCGACCTTGACTGTGACGGCGCGAACCAGCTGAAGTTCATCCACGAGGGGGCGCTCGGCACGGCGGTGCCGCAGGCCTTCTGGCATCGCTACTACGGGGTCGGCTACAGCCCGTCGAGCACCGACCTGCTGTACTTCTCGCACTCGGACACTGGGCGCGTGCACACCAGCGACGCGAACCGCATGACGGTCGGCGGCTTCCTGTGCGTCAACAACACCGGCGACTCGTATGCCGCCGGCCGCGTGGTGGGCCAGGCGCTGTGGGAGTTCTATCACGGCATCAAGGTGTCCGGCGCGGGCCAGAGCGGCACCTGGCACCCGACCACCGACACGGACTTCAATTGGATCGTCTACTGGGCCGCCGACCTGCTGGCCGCCTCGACCTACAAGGACCGCTACGAGTACGCGAACCGGCTGATGGAGATCCTCGACAAGCACACGAACTGGTCCAGCGACGGCAAGCGCGACTACTGCGAGATCTTCGAGCACCACGGGCTGCGCGACTTCATCAACGCGGACTACTGCAGCTGAGACGACGTGGCCGAGCGCGGTGGCTAGGAATTCGACGAAGGCCCGCACGTGGGCCTTCGTCTGTTGGCGCTGCAGGTAGGCAGCGTACTCGTCGCGAACCAGGGTACCTTGCCAACATCGCTCGTTGCCGTCTTCGCTGGTACCTCCCAGTAAGGCAATCGGGTACTGCGCGCCTCGACCAATGCAGAAGTCGTAGATCGGAGGTGATCGTGCTTTTGCTGCGAGATGATACGCCGGCGCACGAAGTCCTCTTTGAAATCAATAGTTAGGGGTCATCGTACTTTTCATGAAAAAAATGGCGGTACCAGGCCGCAGACCAGCCTGGAGCAAGGCTTTGCGGCGCAATGCATCACGCGCTGCCGGAGTATTTGTAACCTATTGATTTATAATCTGTTTCCGCTGCATACCGCCAGAAAATGCACGGAAAGTACGATGACCCCAATAGGCTCGCTAATGAGCCGCTCACAATGCGATAGATCCCGGCAAGAACTACGTACCTATGCCGCCTCGCGCTTCCATGGCGTCGGCTTCGGTACCGTGCACGGCCCTTCTACCTCGACGCTTGCAAAGTCCGCAGGGCCGACAACCTCCAGATATTCCATGTCCTCTGAATAGTCGAAGAGATAGTGCCGGATTCCTGGCGCCTGATGGACGCAATCGCCAGCGGCAACCAGGGTCTCTCGGTCCTCATACATAAAGCGCGCCCACCCTTTGAGCATGTACACGATGTGAAACTCCGCCTTGTGGACATGCCAACCAGTGCCATCCTCCGGCGCATTTTTGGCGCGAACCAGTTGCGCGATTACTCGGCCATTCGTCGCCTCGGCAATGCCGAGATCGCGATATCCAAAGAAGTCACGAAGGCCCTCGCCGCGAAATTCCGTGTCAGTCGGAAGAACGTGTGAAAAATTGGTTTCTATCTTCGGTTGCAAAACTTATCTCCTTAGGTGAGGTCACTCCGCGATGCGGCTTTTCAATACATGGGTGTATGTCGGATACGTTAGGGTCATAACCGGACATCGTTGTGCCCTTGTGGGACATTTTCATGCAGAGCCGCGGTCTCGTTACCCATAGCTGAATACCCCGCGGCCCGCTTTCCTGCCAAGTCGACCGGAGGCAACAAGTTCGCGCATAAGCGGAGCAGCGCGATACTTGCTGTCCCCGGTGTCGGTCGCCAGGACTTGCATGATGGCCAAACAGACATCCAGACCAATCAGGTCGGCCAACGATAGGCGGCCCATTGGATGATTCGCACCGAGCCGCATGCCTTGATCGATCTCCAGTGCTGATGCAACGTTCTCGCCAAGGAGGAAGAAGGCTTCGTTGATCATTGGGATCAGTAATCGGTTCACCACGAATCCCGCGCTATTCTTGACGAGGATTGGTGTCTTGCCGAGCGCCTTGGAGAGCGCCAGAGCTCGGTCGCATGTACTATCAGCCGTCTCGACCCCTTTCACGATTTCCACCAAGGGCATGACCGCAACTGGATTGAAGAAATGGATGCCCACAAACTGCTTGGGTGCGCCAATTTCGCTCGCCAGCGAGGTCACACTCAAGGAGGATGTATTTGTTGCAATGAGCGCCGATGGCTTTGCGATTGCGGAGATGCGTCGCAGTATGGTGCGCTTGAGTTCCGCGGCCTCCGTCGCAGCCTCGACTACTACATCGGCGTTCACCAAATCGTTGTAGTCGGTTGAAAACGCAATCCGCGTGGTGGCTGCCTCGGCAGCCTCGGAAGTAATCGTTCCTTTGTTGACCAGTCGTCCCAAGCTCTTCTCGATTTCCGCTTTTGCCTTGTCGATGGATGCATTCATGACATCGATTGCTATGACTCGGAAATCAGCCAGCGCGGCAGCTTGCGCAATACCGCTTCCCATTGTTCCTGTACCGACAATGCCAACAAACTCACACGCTTCCATAAAAACAACCTCGCTATTCATAGGGGAAAGTGGATATCCGCGCCGTGCCTCTGTTACTCGCGTGGAGCGCACGCCGAAATGTTGGCGATGCTGGTGAGTTGCGTGCACGGACGGCAAGCATTTCCACTCGGTGCGCACGTTGCCCTTGCCTCGAATCCTTAAGGCCAAGGCGCTGACGGTCGAGAGAGTTCCGGCTGGCCAATCAATTTGACGGCAAAGCCGCGTGGCGCGGCGATTGCCTAAGGCATGGGAGAGGACGGCCGCGCGGTGCCGTGAAGGAGCACGCAGCGACGTAGGCAGGCCGTCCTAATCGAAGAGAAGGAGTTTCAGTCCTGCAGCGCAGTTCCGACGCGCAAGGCGCTTTTGGGGAGGGCAAAGAGAATTGCCAGGCCTCCGACAACCATGATGCCAGCGATCACGTAGATGCCATAAGTCAGGTTGCCAGTCTGCTGCTTGATGAACCCGAGCAACGTTGGGCTGACAAAGCCGCCGACGACGCCAATTGAACTCACCAGGCCGATTCCTACTGCGGCCGCTTCCTTGCGCAGATAAGTGGGCGGAATGGCCCAGAAAGCTATGCCGGCACCGAACTGGAAGAAAGCGCCGAAGCAGAGGACTGCCAGACTGGCGGTCAGCGACGATTGAAGCCAAGTAGTCGACGCCAACGCGGCTGCTGCAACAATGAGAGCACCGCCGACGTGCCAGCGCCGCTCCTTGAACCGGTCCGAGCTGCGCGTCAGCAATAGCACGCCCGCGCCGGCGCAAACATATGGGATCGCTGAGTACCAGCCGATCTGCGCGACATCGCTGACACCGAGCCCTTTGATCATGGTCGGCAGCCAGAACGTGAAGGTGTAGTTCGCGCAAGCAGTGGCGAAATAAATCAACGCCAGCAGCCAGACGCGTGGATCAAAAAAGGCTTGGCGGAATTCTGCGCCCACCCCTGCATGCGTGCTGGGGGATCCTGATGCGTCGGCACTGAGAGCCCGTTGGACCAGGTCCTGTTCGGGGGCTGTCAGCCAGGGGGCATCGGCGGGCTTGTTCTTCAGCAGCAGGAAGCATGCGATGCCGAGAAAGACCGTGGGCAATCCTTCGAGCAGGAACATCCATTGCCATCCGGCGTATCCCGCGACGCCATTCATCGACGACATGATCCAGCCTGACACCGGGCCGCCGATAATGCCCGCTACCGGGATGGCGAACATGAACATGCCCGTCACGCCGGCACGGCGGGTGCTGGGGTACCAGTAGGTCAGGTACAGGATGATGCCGGGGAAGAAGCCCGCCTCGAACACGCCCAACAGGAATCGCACCACATAGAACTGCATGGGAGTCGTCACAAACATCGTGGCCGCTGATGTCAGTCCCCACAGAACCATGATCCGCAGAATCGTAACCCGTGCGCCAATGCGCTCCAACAGAAGGTTGCTGGGTACCTCGAACAGCAGGTAGCTAAGGAAGAAGATGCCTGCGCCGAGGCCGTACACGGCATCGGAAAATCCCAGATCTCCCTTCATCTGCAGTTGTGCGTAGCCGACGTTGATACGGTCCAGGAACGCCAGCAGATAGGACAGGAAAATCAGCGGCAGGATATGCAGCGTAATTTTCCGATAGACCCGATCCTCGGACAGGGCATGTCCATTGGCATCGGAAGTCAAACCGACTTCGATGTTTGGGGTAGCAGGCATGTTGTCTCCATACGTTCTATAAGTGACTGGCAACGCCATTTTTCTAACGCATGGCAGCCCACGCTCTCGTGGAGAGGCGCTGTCATGCTTGTGACGTGAAAAAGGGCGCAATCAGAGATGGGTCAAAGGACCACCCGATCCCGGCCTTTGAGTTGCAGGATCTCTCGCGCTTCCGCCGGGGTGGCGATGTCGAACGAAAGTTCCTCGAGAATGCGACGGATCTTCCGGACCTGTTCCGCGTTGGTCTTCGCCATCACACCTTTGCCTAGGTAGATGCTGTCTTCCAGGCCAACCCGGACATTGCCGCCCATGATCGCTCCCATCGTCAGCAGCGACATCTGATGTCGGCCGGCGCCAAGGATGGAGAACTCGTAGTTCTGTCGGCCAAAGAGCCGGTCGGCAACAGAGCGCATCGTCGTCAGGTTCTCGGGGTCCGGGCCAATGCCTCCCAAGATTCCGAAGATGGATTGGATGAAGAACGGCGGCTTGATCAGACCCTCGTCCACGAAGTAGGCAAGGTTGTAGAGATGGCTGACGTCGTAGCACTCAAGCTCGAACCTGATTCCATGCTCCCCCAAGTCTTTCAGCACGTGCGTGATGTCCTTGAAGGTATTGCGGAAAATCAGATCATCCATGCCTTCGATGAAAGGGCGCTCCCACTCATGCTTCCAGTTGGTGATCTTCCTGGCAATCGGATGAATCGAAAAATTCATCGAGCCCATGTTGAGAGAGCACATCTCCGGCTTGGCGCGCAGCGGATAGGCGAGGCGTTCATCCAGCGTCATCCGCGTGCTGCCGCCGGTCGTGATGTTGATCACGGCGTCGGTGGCTTCCGCAATGCGCGGGACGAACTGTTGGAAGAGGGCCGGGTCTGGCGACGGCCGTCCGTCGATTGGATCTCGGGCGTGTAGGTGAAGAATCGCGGCGCCGGCTTCTGCGGCCTCGATCGCTTGCTCTGCAATCTGGTGTGGCGTGATCGGAAGGTATTCCGACATCGTCGGTGTATGCATGGCGCCGGTGACTGCGCAGGTGATGATTACCTTCTTGCTGGCTTTGCTCATAGTGACATCCAAGGTGTTTGGTCGATGGTCAACCTTCGAGTGCTGCGATCAAATGCACAGCGAGGGAGCGACGAACCTCATCAGCCGACTCTTGCGTCCACTCACGCAGACCTTTGCCGCTACGCATGCCTGTATTACCTTGCTCGAGAAGTTCGTCCAGAAGGGGCGAAGGTTCTTGGGCGCTATCGAGGTCGGGAAAAATAATCTGATGGACGTTTCGGGTAAGCTCGAGGCCAACAAGGTCTGCGTTTTCTATCGGTCCGAGCACGGGGAGCCGCATGCCGAAGCTCTGCTTCACCACGATATCAATCGTTTCGGCATCACAGACGCCACGGTGGACAAGTGAAATGGCTTCCCGCCACAGCGCGTGCTGCAAGCGGTTTCCAATAAATCCCGGAACATCCTTATGGACTTTGACCGGGCATTTGCCGACGCTTCGCAGAATGTCGAACGTCTCGTTGAAGACAGAGTCGGCTGTCCGCTCCGTCCGGATGACTTCGACCAGCGGGACCAAGTGGGGTGGATTCCACCAGTGCGTGCCCAATAGTCTTGCCTTGGCCGCGTCGCTCAGGCTGCGGCCGATTTCGGTGATCGGGATCACAGAGGTATTGCTCGCAAGAATCGCATCGTCCGGAGCCGCGGCAGCGATTTCCTGAAAAAGACGCTGCTTCAGCGCAATGCGTTCTGGCGCCGCTTCGATCACCAGGTCAGCAGTAGCCACCGCCACGGAAAGCTGCCTTTCCAGTCTGATCTTGTTCAAGACCGGCTCGGCCTTGATGCCCATCTGGGCAAGATTGTTCGCGATATGACCGGGCGCCTGATGAAGCACATCTTCATTGGTGTCGGTCAACGTAACGCTGTGGTTTGCGCTGGCAAAGACCTGCGCGATGCCGTGACCCATCAGGCCGGCGCCTATGATGGCCACGTTGAGGAATTTATGCACGACTGTCTCCAGGATTCTCATGTCCTGCCGCAAGGACCGCGGATCAGGCTGTGCGCTAATACTAGGGAGCGACGACTTGCCTGGTAAGGTCCTTTTCGGACATATTGGTGTCCTGAACAGACACAGGAGACCGGCATGGCGGCTCGACCACCCTTGCTGAACGACCGGATTTACGCGCCATACAAGATTGAAATGTTGGTCGAGGTGATGGAGCGCCAAGGCTATTCCGCGGCAGATTGCTTAGAGGGCAGCGGCCTGGAGGTGGCGGACATTCACAACGCGGAGACTCAGACGTCCGTCCGTCAGTACCTGAGGGTCTGCCAGAACGCCGTGCGACTGTCCTCGGATCCGGCAACACCGTTTGAAGTGGGTCTCGCCATGCATCTTTCCGCATACGGGATGTACGGTTATGCGCTGATGTGCAGCGAAACGGTGCGCGACTTTTTCAACTTTGGGGTCAAGTACCACAGGCTGGCCACCCCCACACTCACCATCCAGTGGCGGGAGAATCCGGAAGCCGCGGTGTGGGTGTTTCCGGATGCCTTCATCACCGGACCATCACCGGAGTTGCGCCGGTTCCTGATCGAGCAGCAGTTCGCGCAGCATGTCACCCATCTTAAGGACATTGCTGGCGCTGGTTGCCTTCCCGTGGAAGCGCGCTTTTCCTACCCTGCGCCGGCCCATGCAGCGCTCTACCAGACGTATCTCAAATGTCCCTGCTTGTTCGATCAGGAACAGTGCGAACTCGACTATCCGCGCACGATACTTGACCAAAAGCCGCAACTCGCGCACAGGTTGACATCAACGCTGCTCCAGGACACATGCGACCGCCTTATCGGTCAGACAAAGACCTCTAGTGGTACGGCAGGCGAGATCTATCAGTTGATGATGCGCACACCAGGCCAGTTTCCGTCGATGGACGAAGCGGCTGCCGCGTTGCATATGACCACGCGGACGTTAAGGCGCCACCTGCTGACCGAAGGTATATCGTTCGTTGAGATCGCCGACGACGTCAGGTGTTCGTTGGCCACCGAATACTTGCGAACGACTGAACTGAGCATTGAGGACATTGCCGTGCTCACTGGGTTCAGCGACCCCGCAAACTTCAGGCGAGCGTTCAAACGATGGACAGGAAAGAGTCCAGGCGAATTCCGCTCTTGAGAACCCTTGAACTTTCCTTACGCTTGTCGCCCACGGGTAACACGCCAAATCACCGCCAGGGCGTTGGGCCGTCTGCCCTCGCGTTGGCCGGATCTGTCGCATCAACGTCGTCGACCGCTTCCCGCACCGTCAAGAACTCGGGGGCATGCCTGCCGGACGGCAATCACCATCCCATCGCGGCGCCCGCCGGTTCCCGGTTGTCGTGCGCGCCCGTCATGACGCCGCTGGCCGGATCCACGACGATCGCGGTGACCGCGTTCGATACAACGTTTGCCTTGTCGGCAGTGAACTTGTGGCCCATGCGCTCGAGATTGGCGCGCGCGTCGGGCGGAATGGCCCGGCCTTCCACGTACACCGTGTCCGGCAACCATTGGTGGTGGATGCGGTCGGCATCCACGGCGTCCTTGACGCTCATCCCATAGTCGACGACGTTCAGGATTGCCTGGACGGTGCCGCTGATGATCCGAGGCCCACCCATAGCGCCCACGACCATGAACACCTTTCCGTCCTTGAGGATGACGGTCGGTGTCATGGAACTGAGCGATCGCTTCTCAGGCGCAATGGCATTAGCTTCCCCCTGGATCAGGCCGAACGGATTTGGCGAGCCGACCTTGGCCGTGAACCCGATCATCGTGTCGTTCAGGAAGAAGCCGGTGTCGCCCGCCACCTTGCCGGTGCCGAAGCGCAGGCCCAGCGAATAGGTCACGGACACAGCATTGCCCTGGCGGTCTACCACCGTGTAGTGGGTGGTGTTCGCGGACTCGCGCGTGGGCGCAATCCCCTTGACATTGCTGGACAACTCGACGCGATCCGGCTGGATCTTGTCCCGGATCTGCTTGGCGTACGCCTTCGAGGTTAGTCGCTCGATGTCGTTCCTGACATAGCGAGGATCGCCGATCTCGAGGTTGCGATCGGCATAGGCGTACCGGAAGGTTTCGATTAGGTAGTGCAGGCTCTGGGTTGACTGGAAACCAAGCTTCGCCAGCGGAATCCCTTCGAGCACGTTGAGCGTCTCGCAAAGGGACACTCCGCCGGAACTCGGCGGTGCGGCCGAGATTACAGTGTAGCCGCGATACGTGCAACGTACCGGCCGGTACTCCAGCGCACGATATTTCTCGAAATCCGCCTTCGCCAGGATGCCGCCGGCTTCCTGGCTGGCCCGCACGGTTTCGTCGGCAATCCATCCCTGATAGAACACGCTCGGCCCCTGCTTTGCGATGGCGGAGAGTGTCCTGGCCAGCGCCGGCTGGCGAAACCGCTGTCCAACTGCATACGGTTCGCCGCCATTGAGAAAGTACTTCGCGACGTAGCGATCGGTTTTCGCAAACTGCTTGAGCATGTCGCCCATATGCACGACGTCATCCCACTGCGTGAGGACGTAGCCGTCACTGGCGAGTTTCACGGCCGGCTCCACGAGGGGCTTGAGCGGCATCGTGCCGAACTGCTTGCGCGCGTAGTCGAGTCCGGCGACGGTGCCGGGCACGGCCACACCCGACCACATCCTGGCGCCGGAGTCGTTGGCGACGGCGCCGTTTTTGTCCAGGTACATGTCGCGCGATGCGGCAAGCGGTGCGGCCTCGCGGAAATCGATCATTGTTTCGCGCCCATCCGCCATGCGGACGACCATGAAACCACCGCCGCCAATGTTCCCGGCGTTAGGCATCGCAACGGAGAGCGCATAACCCACGGCCACCGCGGCGTCCACCGCGTTGCCGCCGTGGCGCAGCACGTCGAGACCGATCTCCGTGGCCAGGCGGTGCCCGCTCGCCACCATACCGTGGCTTCCTGCGGCGGGGTCGGATGAAATCGCGAACGCGGAACCGGAGAGTGCCGTCGCAAGGAAGGTTACCAGTAAATGATGCCTAGCAGGAATATTCATGTTGCTTCTCATTGTGAATGCCCGACGGGTGAATCCATCGGGTCGCGAAGATGCAGGGTGCGCGTCGCCGTGACGCGGGAATGAGCCACGGGCTGAAAATGGAAGGGGAATTACCGACCTCTGCCGTCCTGATGGACGTGCGGGCGTGGATGCGTCTCCGTGTGTATTTTTTTCTAGCTTACCAACCGGGCGTGCGGTTTTGTGTGAAAATTTGGCCTCTTAGCATTCTGCTGTGGAATGCAGATGAGGTGAGACATGGCTCTTCGGCGACTCAATCCCCCGCTGCATCTGCTGCGAGCGTTCACTGAAGTGGTGCGTTTCGGTAGCGTCTCGCGCGCGGCGGAAGCACTGCATCTGACGCAGAGCGCGGTCAGCAAGCAGGTGCAGGAGCTTGAGCGCTGGATCGGAGTGGATCTGTTCGAGCGCAGCCACAAACGGCTGACGCTGACGACGGCCGGGGAGCACTACAACCGGGCCATCGTCGCGGTGCTGGCCGGCCTGGAGTCGGCGACGCTGGAGGCCATCTCCAGCCAGACGGAGGGTGGGACGCTGAACCTGTCGGTATTCCCGACCTTTGGCGCAAAGTGGTTGATCCCCAGGCTTCCGGATTTCCAGCGCAAGCATCCCCAGATAACGCTGCGCTTCGTGCCGCATATCCACGCATTCGATCTGCAGCGGTCGGACTTAGACTGCTCGATCGTGTTCGGCGATGGGAATCTGCCGGATACGAACTGCCACTACATCGATGGCCGGGACGTCGTGATCATCGCCCCGCCGACGGAAACGGCTCCGCCGGTCGAAGCTGTCGCCAGCTACTTGCGCCAAGGCACCTTGCTGCATCACGTCGCGGTTCCCGACGCATGGCTGCAATGGCAGGAGCACCACGGCATTGCCGGATTCGACGCACTCGTGGGGCCGCGCTTTGACCAGTTCGAATCGATGATCCGTGCGGTATCCGTGGGGCTTGGTCTGGCCCTGGTGCCGCGCTGCCTGGTGCGGGACGAGATCGCAGCCGGGATCGTTAGTGAAGGGTTTCCGGATTCTGCAATGGGCGGGTATCAGAGCCAGTCCGGCTACTGGCTGTGCCACACCAGCGCACGGAGCCGCATGCCGCAACTGATGGCGTTCCGTGCCTGGCTACTCGATGATGCGAGGCGGGGAGCGGTAGCAAGCTGATCCCCCGGCTGGCCGCGTTGCGGTTGCCGAGGGTTGTGACGCCGTTGGCGCACGCACGCCCCAAGTGCATGTCAGAGACTTCCGTCCTGGCACGCGACTGGTTCGGGCAACTCGAGGTGGGACGCTTCCGTTGCGGATTTTCATCCACCAGTGCGCCCATTTCCAGTAAATATATCTGCCGGTTTCCATCGTGGTCCGAACCCACGTCAGACGCGCCTGCTATTGCCCGACGGCGTTCGCGACGTATAAGCATACCCAAACTAATGACCGTTGCCCGAGTCCGCGGCAGTTTGAGGCTGCACAGCAGACGCTTGCCGGCCAAACGGCAATGTCCGGGTCTTGCCGGGAGGCGCCGCCGTCTCCCGGCAAGGTTGTAACTAGGCGTTTACGTCAACAAGAACGCGGCCCTTCAGCTTCCCGTCAAGCATCTGGTCTGCAGCATTCTTGACCTCCTCAAGGGATACGGAAGTGGCAGAGATACCTTCAAGCATTTCAAAAGGCAGATCGCTGACTACACGACTCCAGGCGGCAATGCGATCCTGCGTGGGCAGCATCACCGAATCCACCCCAATAAGATTGACGTTTCGCAAAATGAACGGCATCACCGTAGTCGGTAGGTCTGCACCGCCCGCGAGGCCACAAGCCGCCACCACGCCGCCATACTGCATTTCGGCAAGAACGCGAGCCAAAACCTTGGAACCGACGGTATCGATCGCGGCAGCCCAACGCTGCCCTTCCAGCGGCCGTGGCGAGTTTGCCCACTGCGGGCCATCCGCGAACTCGGCAGCGCCAAGCGTGGCGACATAGTCATGCTTCGCCGGATCGCCAGTCAGAGCAGCGACCTGGTAGCCGAGCTTCTTCAGAATCGCGACTGCGACGCTGCCTACGCCTCCGGCCGCACCAGTCACGAGCACCGTGCCAATGTCCGGCCTAACGCCTGCGCGTTCAAGCGCATTCACGCACAGCATGGCAGTAAAACCCGCCGTCCCCACCATCATCGCCTGTCGCGTAGTAATCCCCTCCGGCAGGGGAACAAGCCACTCACTCTTCACTCGCTGGAACTGTGAGTAGCCTCCCCAGTACTTTTCGCCGACGCTCCAACCCGTAAGAACTACCTTCGTGCCAACCACGAATTGAGGGTTGGATGACTCAACAACGGTTCCGGAAAAATCAATACCGGGCACGAGCGGCCACGACTTCACGATCTTGCCACGGCCGGTCACAGCAAGTGCATCCTTAAAGTTGAGCGTGGAGTACTCAACCTTAATAAGGGTGTCTTCGCTGGGCAGCGTATCGACGGAAAGGTTCTCGATGGTGGCCACGGTCTTCGCATCCTCCTCGCGAAGCATCATTGCGCGGAATTGGTCAATGCTCATGTTGTAAATCTCCTTGGGTAGGCCCTCTTCTAAGAGCCATTGCATAAATCCGACTGATCTCAAGAAAGTTAAGTTGCGTCTCTGGGCTTCCCGAGTTTTGAAAGACAGGTCACCAGCTCGCTCACCGAGATGCCCGGGCGGCTTGCGGCGATTCGCGACATTCCTCGCCTGGTCTGTCAATGCGCGGATCCGCGACGCATATGTCCGACCACGCGGGCGCCTTTCCCGCTTCTGCGTTGCTCGTTCGCATCTGGTAACCCGCTACAGCACAAGCTCGATCAACCTCGGCCCACCAGCGTGAAGCGAGCGGGTGAAGGCCGCGTTGAAATCATCCATGCTTTCCGCGCGTTCGGCCTCCACACCAAAAGCGTTGGCCATACGAGCCCAGTCAATGTCTGGCCGGTCAAGGCTCAACAGATCGTTTGCCGTGTGTGACACGCAGGCGCCCACGCGGATCATCTCGTCGAACAAGATGGCGTAGCGCCTGTTGGACAAAATCACCGTTGTCACGTCCAGCCGCTCGCGAGCTTGCGTCCATAGCGACTGCACCGTGTAGAGTGCTGAGCCATCGGCCTGCAGGTTGACGACCCTGCGACCGGGACAGGCAATCGCTGCGCCGGTGGCCATGGGCATGCCTGATCCGATGGCACCGCCAGTAAGCTGCAGCCAGTCGTGTTGCGCCGCATCTCCCATGCGGGGGAAGAGACTGCGCCCGAAACTCACGCTCTCATCAACAACGATGGCCGCCTCGGGAAGTAAGGCGGCTAGCGACTGGGCAAGGGCAGCTGCCGTCACCTCGCCCGATGCGGGGAGCACCTGATCCGACGGAAATGACTTGGCAGACGGGCCTGGTTCGCAGCCAAGCGCTATCGCTAGACGTACCAGCGCGTCGGAAATGTCTTCCTCCACGTGGGCAAGAGCGGCAATCTGGATGTTGTGCCGCTCAGGCCGGGATAGTCCGTCCGGACCTGCGAATGAGAACACCGGTCGGCGCGCACCGACCAGCAGCAGCTTGTCGACGCCAGCCATCGCCTCGATGGCTGCGGCGGGCGCATAGGGAATGCGCTCCACCGCTGGACGACCACGCCCACGTTCGATGCGTGCAATGGCGCTTTCTGTCATCAGTCGCGCACCAGTACGCCGCGCGATTGCGCCCGCAAGCGCGAGGCCCTCACCGAACAGAGCCTCGCCACCGAGCAAGAGCACGGTTCCGGCCCCCAGGGCTGCCCATGCTGCACCTTGCTCTATGGCCGACGAAGTGACCGAGGGCGCGCGAGCTTCGGTGAGTGAACCCGCAGGATTGGCGCCTTCCGACCAGCAGACATCTGACGGAAGAATCAGGCTGGAAATAGCCTTCCCCGGTCCTATGGCTGCGGCCACTGCCGCCGCGCCATCGCCAGAGACTGCATGGACATCGAGCACCGTGCGGGTCCAAGAGGAGACCGAGCGCGCAAGGCTTTCAGTGTCGAAGGCGAGCGGCGGAGCTGCTGGCCGATGGGCGTGCGACAAATCGCCGATGAGGTTAACGACCGGTGTTCGCGCACGGCGGGCGTTGTGCAGGTTGGCGATGCCGTTAGCCAGTCCTGGCCCGCAGTGCAGCAGGGTTGCTGCCGGCCGGCGTGCCATGCGCCCGTAGCCGTCCGCTGCGCCGGTCGCAACACCTTCGGCCAACACCGGAATGCCACGCATGCCAGCCACGCAGTTCATGGCTGCGACGAAGTGCATCTCACTGGTTCCCGGATTTGAGAAGCAGGTGTCGATACCCATTGCACATAGCGTGCGAAGCAATGCTTCGGCGCCGTTCATTTCACGTCTCCGGGGTAGGGCAAGAGCTGCATCATTCGAGCTTTAGGCCGAGCTTTTGTACAAGCGCCTTCAGCGTCGCGGTCTCCGATCGAAGTACGTGAGAAAATTCGGTTGGCGTGCTGCCGTGGGCCGGCATGCCGCGCTCTTCGAGTTGGGATGCGAACCAAGGCAATGCGAGCACAGTGGCCACCTCGTCGTGCAGCATTTTCACGATGGCAGGCGGAGTCTTCGCGGGCACCAGTAGCCCGAGCCATGACGGCATGCCGATTTCAGGGTAGCCGGCCTCGGCAATGGTCGGGGTCCCGGGCGATATGCGAATTCGCTTTGGTGACAGAACAGCAAGCGCTTTCATCTTGCCGGCGCGCACCAACGGCATCAGCACCGCCGCATTGTCGAACATGAACTGAACCTGCCCAGCCATCATGTCATTCCATGCTGGCGCACCGCCCTTGTAGGGTACGTGGGTAGCTTGTATGCCTGCGGCGGCGCAAAACTGCGCCCCATAGATGTGGTTGGTCGTGTTGTTGCCGTAGGAGGCGTAGTTGAGCTTGCCAGGGTTCGACTTGGCATAGCTGACAAGCTTGCCGACCGATTCCACTGCAAAGTTAACGTCGGCCACCAGCATGAAAGACCCTGAGACAACCTGTGTAACCGGTTGGAAGTCCCTGAAAATATCATAGGGAAGCGACCGGACAGTCGCGGTCGCAATCGTCAGTTCCGACGGCGCACCGAACAGAATGGTGTAGCCATCCGGGGTCGAGCGTGCGACCTGCTGCGCACCAATTCTCCCGCTAGCACCAGCGTGGTTCTCGACAATGACTGTGCGTCCAAGACGTTGCCCCAGCTGATTGGCGAGAAGCCGCGCCACCACGTCGGCGCTGCCACCAGGTGGCCACCCGACGATGAGCCGAACAGGCTTTTCGGGCTGCCAGCCAGATTTCTGTGCGATGGCGGCAACGGGTGCCAGCATGAGCGCGCTCAATGCATGGCGACGGCGAAGTGAAAATGTCTTCACTGTCATATGATGTCTCCTTCTCTCCTTACTAGGAACTCTCTAGGGCGTCACGAAATCTAGCCCTCAGCTTCCATTTCAGCAATCATCGAATTAGCACATTTGCGTTCGAGAAACGAGAACGCGAGCAGTATTAGCAAGCAGACTAATATGCCCGGGTTTCGTCTCCACCCTCCGTCAAGATCAAACTGCCATGTCACGCGAATCCTTTGTTCCTTTCAAGCATCCGCTCTCGCTGCGCTACTTCTTCGAGGTAGCCAAGGCGGGGTCTTTCCGCAAGGCATCGGCGCAAGTGCATGTCGCTGCGTCGGCGATCAACAGGCATGTCAAGCACCTGGAGGAAACGATGGGTTCACAGCTCTTTGAGCGGGGCCGCGGACGCGAAGGATTGCGATTGACAGCGGCTGGCGAAATCCTGCTCTACCGCCTCAAGCGAGCTATGACCGAACTCGGAGCCGCTGGAAGCGAGATTGACGCACTGCAAGGCCTGCGGCGTGGCATCGTGAACTTCGGGGCCAACGAAGGCATCTGGCGCGAAATACTCCCAGGGGTACTCACGCAGTTCCGTCGCGATCATCCGGACATCCAATATCACGTTGTCACAGCGCACTCGCCCCGTTTGGTCGAGATGGTCCTAGCTGATGAGATCGACTTTGCATTGACCTTCAACCCTCCCCCGCACGAGGGCCTGGAACTCGCGGCCAAACTCAACGTCGGGGCATGCGTGATGGTGCGGCGAAATCACCCCCTAGCGTCGCGAAGCGCGCTTCGACTGTCTGACTGTGCGCAATATGACCTAGTCATGCCGGACGAGTCGCTGGCCTTGCGCGGCTCGCTAGACACGATGTTTGCGCAGGCCGGAATAGCGCCCAAGATTTCGCTTACGACGAACTCATATGAAGTGATGCGTTCTGCAGCAGAGGCGGGGATTGGTATTGCCATACTCACACAGCAGGTGTTCGTGCCAAACATGAAGTCCTCGCCAGTCGTCTATCTGCCACTGCGCGGGGGCACTATCTCGCCGCAACTTCTCGCGTGCTGCACACGGCGCGGCCGCACACTGTCGGCAGCGAGCGCCACCATGCTGGGACGTATCGCAAACGTACTCGAGTCAGGCATCTAAACTCGCTGGCCTATGCTTTACGTTCTCGAAAGGAGAACGCATAGGTCATAAAACAATGCTTGTCGATGTCGGCCCCGGCCTCTAGATTTCCTCACTGCCGCGGATGTCCCGCGAACGAAAGAAGGAGATCACCATGCCAAGGGCCATCTTGCTTAGCAAGCCCAATAGCAGAACAGAAGCCGTCGTGAGCGCGTTGCCGGAGACGGAATTTCCTGACGCGGAGAATCGGCTTCGCATTGTGTACGCGTCAATTGCCTACAAGGACACATTGGCAATCGAGTGGGGTGAACCCGTGGTCCGACAGTGGCCCATGGTGCCGGGTACCGAAGGCGTTGGCGTGGTTGACAACGTGAACGCCTGAGCGGAGGCCCCGATGACTTTGAACTCATTGCTGAACCCATCGTCGGTCGCTATCGTCGGCGCATCGTCGCGCACAGGCGCCCTCGGGCAGCGTGTCTTGAACAACTTGGTATCCGGCGGCTACGAAGGACGCATATACCCCATCCACCCGAACGAATCTCAGCTGGCGGGACTAACGTGCTATGCCACACTGGATGCTCTGCCTGAGCCCCCTGAATGCGTGGCCATCGCTCTTGGCGCTGACAAAGTGCTGCCAGTCCTCGAGCAGGCCGCCGCGCGCGGCGCCAAGGCCGCCGTGGTGTTCGCCAGCGGCTTTGCCGAGACCGGCGTGCAAGGTGAAAATCTCCAGCGTGCGTTGGCTGACTTTTGTCGGCGCAGCGGTATGAAGGTCTGCGGCCCCAACGTGCTCGGTGTACGAAACGTGCACCGGGGCTTCGCCCTCTACAGCGCGCCGCTGTCCGCAGATGCGCCACGCGGCGGCGTGTCGATCGCCGCGCACTCAGGCTCGGCTTGCATTGCGCTTAGCAGCACTAGGCGCTTCGGGTTGAGTCACGTGATATCGATGGGCAACAGCGTGGGCTTGGATATCGAGGATTACCTCGATTATTTTGTCGATGACCCTAGCACGAAGCTTGCATGTTTGTTCCTCGAAACCGTGCGGCGACCTGACCGGCTGGCCGCAGCCGCCGTTCGGATGCGCGCTGCCGGAAAACCCGTTATCGCCCTCAAGGTGGGACGAACCGCCATGGGTGCTGCCGCTTCCGCGGCGCACACGGGCTCGCTGGCGAGCTCGCATATGGCGGCCAGCGAGTTCTTCAAGCAGGCCGGCATCGTCGTGGTTGACGACCTCGACGAGTTGATCGAAGCCTGCGCGCTGTTCGACACGCTGCATAAGGCGCCCGTGAACAAGGGCTTGGCGGTCATCAACATCAGCGGCGGCGAAGTGGCGTTGACCTGCGACCTGGGGCAGGAACTCGGGTTGGACCTTCCGCCGTTGGGAGCGGCAACCATAGAAGCGTTGACGACAGTGTTGCCGACCTTTGCCACTCCTGCCAATCCGTTGGATGCCACGAGCGCCGCGCTGGCTGACCCACAGGTCTATCATCGCTCAATGCGCGCACTGCTCGACGATCCTGCGATCGGCCTAGTGGCCGTATCGCAGGACTGCCCTTCGGGTCTAAGCGATGGCGCCGCCCACAGCTACCGCAAGCTAGCACAGTCGACCGTGGAGGTCGAGCGAACTACTACCAAGCCCGTAGTTTTCTACAGCAACGTCGCTGGCCCGCTGCATCCCACGACGATCGAGCCGCTGCACGGCACGGAAGTACCGGTACTTCAAGGAGCGCGCCCTGCGCTGGTAGCCATCCGCGCGTACCTCGACTGGCATCGGTGGACGGCCGTCCCCGTCGCCCAGGCCCCTGGCGTGGAAGCGCAGCCTGTGTGGCACAAGCGCTTGGCTGACGGAGCACCGATGTCGGAGAGCGAAGCAAAGCGCTTCCTGCAAGATCACGGTGTGCGCACGACACGAGAAATTCCCGCAGCTACTGCTGATGCGGCGGCCCGGGCCGCCGAGGATATTGGATTCCCGGTGGTGATCAAGGTCGATTCGGCCGACATCGCACACAAGAGCGACGTGGGCGGCGTGGCGGTGTCACTGAACAGTGCGGCAGCTGTGGAGCAGGCTTTCGAGCGGATCTTAGAGAGCGTGCGCCGGCACCGGCCTGACGCGAAGATCGACGGAGTGGTCGTGCAGGAGATGGTGAGCGGCGGCGTTGAAGTCATTGTTGGCACAGCGCAGCACCGCCCGTTCGGGCCTGGCATCGTCGTCGGCGCTGGTGGAGTGTTAGTCGAACTAATGAACGACAGCGCCTTTTCACTCGCGCCCGTGAGTGCCGAACGGGCACGCCAGTTAGTCGGACGCACACGCGTCAGCAAGTTACTCGAGGGCTATCGAGGGACTGCGCCGGCGGACAGGCAAGCCTTAGAGACGATGGTCGCACGCGTTAGTGACATTGCCCTGGCCTATGCCGACGTCATCGAAACCATCGAGCTCAATCCCGTCGCCGTGCTCCGAAATGAGCAAGGCTCTTGTGCGCTTGACGCACTGATCGTTCCCTGCAAACACTGAAGGCGAGAACCATGAACACCCAGACTCCCGATCAAACCCCCGAATACCGCTGCATCCGCCTCGACATCGACCGTTGGGTTGCCACACTCACGATGGCGCTGCCTGACAAGATGAATGCACTGGGCGACGAACTACTGCTGGAGATGCAGCACGCGTTGGACGCGCTCGAGCAAAATCCGGCGATTCGCGCGCTGGTCATCACCGGCTCGGGAAGGGCCTTCAGCTCGGGCTTTGACTTGAGCCCACGCGACAAGCCGTTCACTACGGTCCAGGACTGGCGCGAGCATGCCCGAATGGGCAATGACACCTTCCTGCGGATCTGGCGCTCACGTCTGCCGGTGATCGCCGCAGTGAACGGCTTCTGCCTGGGCGGCGGCTGCGAGCTGTCGATGGCGTGTGACATCACCCTCGCCGCCGACGACGCGCAGTTCGGCGAGCCAGAAATTCAGTTCCAGTCGGCCCCGCCCATGATGATCATGCCGTGGGTCGTCGGAATGAAAAGAGCGAAGGAGATGCTGCTCACGGGAGACCGCATCGACGCAAAGGACGCGCGTGAGGCCGGCTTGGTGACGCGCGTGGTGCCTGCTGTATCGCTGTTGGAAGAGGCGCAAAAGCTGGCGCTTAGATTTTCGATGATCGCTCCCGACGCGATGCAGATGAACAAACAAACGCTCAATCGCAGCTACGAGATGAGGGGCTTTCAGTCGACGATCGACTACGGCGCAGAGATGTTCGCGCTGATCCACCTGCTCGACTCGGAAGAGAAGCGAGAATTCTTCGGCATCGCGCAGGAACGGGGACTCAAAGCCGCATTTAAGTGGCGCGACGAACGATTCGCTGCTGCTTAAAGCAGGTTGGGTCTGTCCGGATATCGATTGTGTGGCACCAAGCCCTGACGGGGGGTGTGCCGCATTCTGGAAAGGGCGCCCTACGGGCGCCGCAATCGCCGAATCCAGCACAGCTTCGACCTCAATGATTGCCGCTACGCAAGTCCCGGATCCTCGGACAACATGCTAGTTGTATCCAAGCACGGCCCCCCGTGCGTCTATTCCGATGCTGTCATTCAGGTGCCGCCTTGCCTCAAGCAAGTGTTCCGCCTGACGCGCACTCCAGCACTGGCCTGAAGGTTCTCGGCGAAGACGAACGGAAGGCGCGCATGCGGGTTATTTTAAGTGTCGCACACGGCGCAGAGTTCATCTTGCGACGAACACCAAGAGCAGCCAGATATGCGCGTCGCTAATGACTCTTCAGGATGTCGGCGATACCGAAGTGTTATTTGATTTGCTCGACCAGTTGCCGCCCGACACGCCCCGTGGACGAAGTTGGCGGTGGTTGCGTGTAGAGCACCATGTTTTGCCGTGCGGTGATTGTAGCAACAAGCGCGCAACGGTTCCGCCGCGCGAGGGCGCGACACCGTGGTCTGAAAAGACGCCCGGTGCCGGCATGGCGCAATGCGGCCATCGACGCCATTGCAACGAGCAGCAGCCGCGGATGGAAGCAGACGCGGATGGAAAAAGGACGGGGGGTACCACCATCGCTTCAAACTGAGCGCCCTGGGTCCAGGCGGCAAAGCTGGCAATCAGCGCGGATAGCTCGACCATGCCCCGCAGTCTGGTCCGTATCGCCTAAATATCGTCTTTCAGGGGTACGTCTACTTTCCAGTTCGATTTGTTCCACAACGACGTTTCCATAACAACATTTCAAGGAGGAGAAAATGCCAAAAAAATTTAATACTAATAGAATTGTCAGATACGTATCTATCGCGTTCTTAACGTCCCTTCCTGTACGGGCCATAGCGGTAGAACTGTATGGCGTTGTTGATGCATTTGTTGGCAGCACCAAATCTAGTGGAGATCCGGGTAGCGTCGGCGGATTGCAGAGTGGAGGTATGTCAACTTCATTCTGGGGCTTGACTGGCAGCGAGATGATCGGCGATGGAGTGAAGGCAAACTTCCGTATCGAAGGCTATTACTTGTCGGATACGGGTGCTAGCGGGCGTTCCGCTACTGATACTCTTCTTTCCCGCAATGCTTACGTTGGTCTGGAAGGAAAATTTGGTGAAATCCGACTAGGTAGGCTAGCGAATCCCATGTTCCTGGCGACTGGTCAATTTGACCCATTTGGTGGATCCACGAAATTTTCACCAATCATGAATCCGCTCTGGTCTCCGCAGTATGGTCGCTATATCGCGGGAGATAGCGGTTGGAATAATGCTATCGGATACTACACGCCAGAATTCAGTGGCCTATCCGGTCGTTTTCTTTACGCCTTTGGTGAAGCAGTTGGCACGAACACATCGAATAATGCTGTAGCGATGCTCTACCTCAACAAGTCGCCATTCACCGCGACGGTCGCATTTCAACGAACACGTTTCGGACCGGGTTTTCCTGCGGGCGGCTCGGCACAGAACGTAGTCTCCGCGGGCATGGCTTACGACTTTCGGGGGCTCAAAGTCTTCTTGCAGTATAGTGGAACCCGCGCCAGCGGTGTCGAATTCCGGACTGACAGCTACATGGTTGGCGCAACAGTACCCTTCCTGGAAGGGCGGTTCATGTTTGCTGCTACTCAAACCAATATCAATTCCGTCGGTCGACAAGAT
This sequence comes from Cupriavidus sp. Agwp_2, assembly GCF_040784895.1. Lineage (NCBI taxonomy): Bacteria > Pseudomonadati > Pseudomonadota > Betaproteobacteria > Burkholderiales > Burkholderiaceae > Cupriavidus > Cupriavidus sp. Agwp_2. The sequence continues at coordinate 359,692 of NZ_CP088085.1, read as the reverse complement.
GCGAAGCGCCGAGATGCCGGACTTGGCTACCTCTATGCATTGTCAAAGCGCACTGATGTCTATATCAGTACCATCTATGACAAGCTAAGCGACCAAGGGAGCGGTGTGTCCACGGGGATTGGCATTCGGCACAGGTTTTGACTTCGTCATACTGCGCCGTGGGATAGCGCAGATTTATAAAATTGGCGCTCCTTGCCTCGAGGGTTACTCCACAAGAGGGGTGTCGGTATCGCTCTGTGTGCCTCTGCCGCTTTCCAAGCCGGCAGGGACCGTGAACATCGTTGTGGTGAGGAGGGCTACGAAACCACGTCGTGTCTGCAGTGATTACCTCCATCAGGTGCGTAAGTATGATTCCGCACGTCAACGGCACGATGCAGTGGCCTTGCACCACGCGAGCTTTCCGAAGGATTTCGAAAGATGATGCATCGATAATTAGCAGCCATCTAGCTCATTGGCTCACTATCGGCCGATCGGTCGAAAGCGCCGCGCGGCGACAGTTCCAGAACGGAAAAGCGAGTCGACGAACCGGCAGAGGGAATTATTCAGGGTCGACTAACTACGCCTTCAAATTCGATTTTGCTACGGCGAACAGATCAACTGATAACTATTTCAGGGGGCGGATTTGACCGACAATTATCGTCGCCAATATTGCCATCGTTCCTACGACGAAAAAAACAGCGAGGAAAGCCTCTTTGGAGGAGTATTTAAATAAAATTGAAAAAAGTGAACCGCTCACTGAAAGCGATGTTGCTACAGATATAGCCTCGCATAAGTGCAGAGCAGAACTGTTTGTTCCTTGTTGATCAGGTGGAGACATGGACAGCGTAAGCAGTGCCAGGTTCGCGGAGATGAGGCCCATTCCCATTCCCGTTATGACCCACCCTAGAATACCCATTGATACCGGAATATCTGGCCATAGAACGGAAAAAGTTGTGGCTAGGCCAAAACAAACGGTGTTGGTACCGGCGCGAAGGAATTGATGCCTGCTCCATCCGTTTCTGCTATGCCCCTGATACCAAGATGCGCAGCACCAGCCGACTGCACCGCTACTTAGTACCAATCCCGCCATCGGTACAGTAAATCCGCGTTCTTGTGTAAGCAGTAGGGGAAGAAAAGCCTCAGATCCAAAGAATGCAGCAAAGACCAATCCCCGTAGGGCGATGACGCTAGGAAGCCCCTGTGCAGCCACTAAGGTGCCTGAGGGAAGAAGTTTCCAGGAACAAGTCAGTGATAACACAGTCGCAAGGCTCACCAATGCGCAAGCAAACATCCCTTGAGCTTGTCCACCGATGTACAACAGGGCGATGCCTGTTGCTGCGCCACAGGCCCAGAAGCAGCGTTGAAGGGAGTTCGTTCTGATTGTTGCAAATCCAGGCAAATTCTTAAGCGCGGGACGTAGCATGGCTGCTGCTGGAATGGCAAAAAGCGGGACACTTAGAAACACCCAGCGCCAGCCAATGTGCTCGACCACGACACCGCTCAGGAACGGCCCTACCAATGACGGAAGAAACCAAGCAGTAGAGAATGCTGCAAATACCTTTCGACGCAAACTATCTGGGTACTGTCGGCCTACAAGGACGTATAGAGCGACGGATACGCCGCCAGAGCCGAGACCTTGTATCAATCGGCCAGCTAGAAATATCGGCATGCTTTGTGCAGTGCCAGCTATTAAAACCCCTAGTAGAAAGGATCCAAGTCCTGACCACAATGGTGCTGCAGGTCCATGACTGTCACACCATCCACCTGCTATGGTCATGCCGACGACGCTGGTTGCCAAGGTGATACCGAAGGCAAACGCGTAAAAAGACATGCCACCGAGTGCGTCGGCTACAGCTGGCATGGCCGTCGTAACAGCCAAGGCCTCAAATGCAATGAGCGCAACAAGCGACACGATGCCGATAGTTGCCATACGATATCGGGGTGAGAAAATTGACGATTGCTCAACCTTGGTAGTCGTTGCGCCATCAACCTGGACCAGTGTTATTTCGTCGGGCATGCAGTTTCTCCAATAAAAGAATTTTTGCATCTGCAGCCTATGAACTAGCTGCGACAGACATGTAGCATGCAACCTCAACTGCGGTTGAGGTCAAGTGCCTCTGCTTCAACACAAAACAGTTCATTTTCGTAAGCGATCTATAAAAGACGTTCTTACGGCAGTCGGAGGTGTTTGCTACACGACTGAGGGCTTGAGCCTCCAAGGCGGTAGTGCCTCGTAGTTGTCGGCGGTTCTTGCATGTGGCAACGCCTTGAACAAGGCAACTAGATGTTGGTACGGATCGACGTCGCTGGCCTTGCAAGTTTCCACGAGAGAGTAGAGATTCGCGCTAGCGTTGGCGCCGGCCACCCAGGAAGTTTCTACTTCCGACCACGAATGGCCTGATCGCTCTCGCAAGGGTCGTTGCAGCGCATCGGCAAGCTCTTTGCTGTCTAAACCCACACGCGCAAGCTGGAGCCGGAACAACAGCAGCGGATTCGCGCCGAACAGAGCCAGCCGGTGCTGGCGAGACGAAACGAGGTAGCGCCGGCAATTACGCTGTGCCCAGAGAAGGAGCTTCCTATCGGTGCAGATGACAGCAGCATCGGGGCTCGGCGATAGGGCACGATAACGCGCAGTTATCTGCGGAGAATGGCGCGCCGGTTCGGCGGACCGGATGGGCGAACATCGGGGCAGGCCAAGAGGGTTCCTGCCCGCGCACCGGTTCGGTGGCCGGGGCCGCGTTGGCGTCGGCAATCCTCATGTCGGCGGCCATTTGTTCGCCGACCTCCCTCTTTGCCTTGCGCCGAGCCGGACATTTCACGAGCTCGATCGTCAAGGGGAACCAAGGGCGCGCGCTTGCTCAGGCGCGTCAGGCCCGGTAATCAATGCCAAAAACTGACGCTGATTTCACGGACTAACAGCACGCCGACGTTTGCCGCGACTATCATATAGTCACGCAGAACTGCGTCATCCTACCAATGACAAAAAGCGTCCCCGCCGCTCGGAGATAGCGGGGACAAAAGAGCATCTCTATGGCGTTGTTGCATAAATCAGATCTGAAAACAAAGGTTTCCCGTGCTGATGAATTTAGGCGATGCGGACGGACTGCGGGCGTGCAAGGGCCGCCATGCGGTTGAGTATGCCGACGCGGATCGCCACCTCGGCCGCCTGGGCCCCGACATCACGCGCCCACAAGCGATTACCCGTGAGTGTCTTGAGCCGGTACATCAAGTTCTCGACCAGCGAACGCCGGTGATAGCCGCTGGACGTCTTCCATTCGCGCCTGCCACTTCGGGCAATGGCATCAATGGCCTCGTTGCGCCAGACCGCACCGGACGTGGTCTGCGGCCATGGCATCGCTCCCTCACGCGGCGGAATCGACGGTTGCGCGCCTCGCGCGGCAATCGCCGCGTGACATTGCTTCGTGTCGTATGCGCCATCGCCACCGATGGTGTCGATTGGCGTATCGGTGGGGATTTGATCGAGCAACTCGGGCAACACGTCAGCGTCGCCAACGTCCTGATGTGTCATCAAAGCTGCGCTTACCTGGCCGGTCTTGGCGTCCATCGCCAGATGCACCTTGCGCCAGGTGCGCCGCTTCGAGTAACCGTGCTTGCGCACCTTCCACTCGCCCTCGCCAATACGCGCAAGAGAGAATAAATGGACATCAGCCAGAGCCCCGCAAATACTAGAATCAGCAGACTACCAGGTGTCCATAAAGTCAGCAGAAAAAATGGACACAACGACCGTCAGAATGTCCATTTCCAGTCGAAAGTTTCGCAGCTGATTTCGAGCGAAGATGCCCGCCGCAATCTAGCGTAGCTGCAAGGGCAGGACGCTACCGCCACGCAGCGCGGCCAGTTCCTTGCGCAGGCGGAACACCTGATGGAGCAGGGCAAGTTCACGAGCCAGCGATTCGTCAAGCTGTGCCTGCAGATCCTTCGCGTCGCCCTTTGCGCGGTTCAGACGCTCGGTGAGTTCGAGCTTCGGGCGCCCGGCCACTGCATTGGCCGCGTCGATCGCTGCGATCAGTTCGGTGAACTGTGGGCGCGACTTCTTGATGCTGCCCTTCTTGCGGCCCGCCTCGATCGCCACGGTGTCGTTGTTGATACGCGCACCCTTGCGGTTCTTCAGCCGCTCAAGAGCGGCATAGTAGTCGGTCATGGCGCCGCTCATGCTGCCTCCGATTTGATCAGTTTCTCCTGCGCGTCAAGCAGTCGTTGCAGCGCCTGCGCCTCGATACGGTATTCGACGCTCGTCTCATCGACCGCGCGCAGCTTCGCGACCGTAACCTGCTGCGCGTTGATCACGCGACGAAGCTTCGATGGCACGACCACGAGGTTACGGCAGTCCGATTCAAGACAATCCAGACGCATCCAGTCGAGTGGCGTCGACTTGCACTGCTCGACACTGGCGCAGCCGCCCAGCACCGTCTCGCGGTACGCCAGCTCGCCCTTCACGAACATCCTCATCGTCTGCTCGCGTGAGTAGACCGACACAGGCGAGGCCTGCACGGCACGGCTCTGCGTCCACGCTGCGTGGCCGCCGAACAGCCGCACGTCAGAGAACAGCACCTGCTCGGCGTATGCAAGGTACTCGGACAGGCCCTGTGCCCCGGCCCATTCCTTCGCGAAGTGGGTCCTATCAGTGTCGATGAAGCCCTTCGCGAATGCCGAGCCACGAGCGTAGTACATGCTCATCTCCTGCGTGATGTGCTGCAGCTGACGTTTGAGCGTCGGCAGCGTCACCAGTCCGCTGCGGTGCGCGTATAACGCGAGCGTCCTCCGAAGCTGGTGCCGCGTGAACGGCCACTGCCGCCCGACCGCGTACTTCGGCTCGTCTTCCCACGCGCGGTGCATGTCGACACGCTTTAGTTCAGCGATGTCCTCGACCGTGATCGTCGGGAAAACGCGCTCACGAAAGGCTTCAATATCGTTATGAACGGTACTCGCCGCCCGGTTTGCTACGTATCCCATATGCAGTCCCATCCGGCAGAACAGCAGGTGCGAACCGTCCGTCGATTCGGCGTAGCCCTGCGCGCCGTGTGCACGGTGTGCCTCTCCCGATAGCCGTTGTGCGAGCCCGACAGCACGGGCGGCGAGCGGGCTGGTCACCCAGCGTGCGCGCCTGGGACGCCCGCCCGACAGCTTGGTCGTGACGCCCTCGATGGTGTAGTGGGTTACGCCATCCAGACGGGTCTCGCTCAGGCAGTCGTATGGGAGGCTCTCTGCTTCTGTCGCACGCATGCCGGTGAACGACAGGATGACAAGCTGGCATAGCGCCCTGATCGACGCCACAAGCGACGACGCGACGTAAGGGACGGCCTTGTACCCGAAGTGTGCAGCTACCCTTACCAGTTCTGAAGGGACGGACGGACTCTCGCCGGCATACAGTCGTGCGAGGTAGTCTGACAGCACGTCGACGATCCCTTCAGCGACGCCGAGGTCATGTTCACAGGCCAACAGGAAGTGCTGGTAGATCCGCGTCGGGACGACAGGGTGTTGTGAGTTTCCAGCACGTTGCGCGAAGCGTTCGAGCAGAGGCTTGTGCAGTTGTGCCAGTGGTACGCGCAGCCCTGTGGTCCCGACGCCCAGACGGTGAAGCTTCACCAGAACTGAATGAAGGCGCTGGGCCTTCCTCTCCATCCCGGGTTGCGCCACATAGTCGAGAACAATAGCGACGCTGGACAGCCCCTCGTAGAGCGTAAGCTCACGTTCGGCGGCAAAGAACGCGAATCCCTTCAGGCAGGCTGAACCAGAGTTAAGCGTACTGGACGCCGGTACCGTGTCGGTCGCTTCGTGCATCAGAAAGTACATCACCTGCTTCCACTGTCGCGTAGTCGCTTCTGAAAGGGCTCGACTTGCGCCGTCAGGCAGGTGGCCCCTGAAGTAGATATGGGTGCGCGGCCCAATCGTATATGCCCGGATGTCCCAGGCAGCGTCACTAAACAGCGAAACAGCGTTCGCAGCCTTGTCGCGCGTAGCCACTGTATCGTCCTCGACACGATACCAGTCGGGGCGCTCAGCGATCGGCGCGATCAGCGTGTTGTTCATGCCACCCCCAATTCGTAAAGCTGGTCGAGCTTGGCCGACCAGAAAGCGTCCAGATTCCCATCGACATCAACGTCCTGCTCGATCTGATCGACCAGCGCGGCGTCGCGCTTACGCAGTTCATCCAGCAGGAAGTCAATGCGGCGCAGCACCGCGCCGAACGAACTGTCGTATTGCTCGATCGAGTCGGCACGTCCGCTCACGAGCCTGACGCAATGACGGCAGCCCAGCAGCTTGTGGATGTCGGCGGCGTCAGCGTGCACGCGATACTGGTCGCAGAAGAGACATCCTTCGGTCGAGCGGCAGTCCGGCTTCACGGTGACTGAAGCGGCGATCGGCACTGGCTTGCGGAATTCGATGCAGACGCCCACCGCGCTCCTGATGCTGCCAGCCGGGTCGTCGCCGGTCTTCAGCACAGTCTTCTCGACCGAAGCGAGGAACACGCCCATCTCAGCCTTGTGCGCGGCGTCCGTGCCGTTCGAGTACGAGCGCAGCGCTGTTTCCACCGAGTGCCCCATCAGCCTGGCTGCGATGACAGGGCCGTGGTTACTTACCGCCCAATCCTGCTTTGCCGCACGCCACTGACGTGCGCTAATGCGCGGCAGCACGATCCCGAGCGTGTCGAGTCGATCATAAAGAAGGGTCAGAAATTGGGTTGGGAGAGGTATGGGCCGTCGTCGCTGCGGGCTATGTCCGACTACGATGAACAACGCGTCGCAGCCTGCGTCCGGCACCAGATACTCGCGCAATGCGAGATACGCCTTGAGCTTCGGCATGAAGCCCAGCGAGACGGTGAACGTAATCTCTTTAGCCCCTGCACGATACTTGACCTCGCGAAACTTCTGACGCACAACCGACGCATCCTGCAGGCTCGCGGCAAGCTCCAGACTCCACTTCATGGCCAGCAGCTGTGCGAGGTTGACGCCCGTTTCGGCCAGAAACAGCGCGGCAAAGCAAAAGACGGCCATCGAAGCGTGTGAGCGCCGGATCTCTGACTGCGCGTCCTCGTTCGCCGCCGCAAGATGTTTAGCCGCACTTCTGGCGATGTCCCCCGAACGCTTAGAAGGGTTCTTGGCGTCAGCCTCAGCCATGCGCATCGTGAGCTCTTCCCGAGTGCGCGGCTCTCCCGTTTCCAGATTCCAGCCAGCCAGGCCGTGAGAGCCGTCGCCTCCGCGACGATGGTGTCTGCGCGGAACAAGGCAAAGACTCTCACCGCGCGCTGTGGTCACGTGTACCGGGTACGGCTTGAAGTCGAGCACCAGCGTGCTGATACCGCTGAAGAGCGCGTCAGCCCACGAGAGCAGGGTGGCCTGGGCTTCGGCGTCAGGCACCGCCGTCGGCACCGAAGCATCCCGTTGGCGGCCCAGCACCCTCGCGTCGGCGCAGAAGTCGTCGTTTCGGAATAACTCACGTAGCATCGACAACAGACGGCGCTGACTGATGTCGACGGAATTGCGCTTCAGGTTGCCCAGCGAGACCTGTTCGCGCCTCTCACGGAAGTAGCGATGAACCGCTTCCGCCGTAGTCTTCTCGTGACAGAGCACCTGATGCAAGCCCTGCCTGTCGGCCCAGTTGACGAACTCAAGCACGACGCGCAAAGCACCGTCGACCGTCCTTGGACGCATCGCGCCAAGGGTCATGCGCCCGGAAAGCTGCGTCACCAGCAGGCGTACGACCCTGGCGCGTTCACTGCTGAAGCTTGTGGGGTCGAAAGTGCGTCGCGTACACCGCAGGCTCGACGCGTCACGCTTCAAGTAGCAAATCTGCCCGATATCGGAACGTCCGCTCATGCCTTCCCACCTGAGCAGCGCGCGCTCGGGATGTAGCAGTGTTGTACCCTCCGCGAGCGGCATGCGCACTTCTTCGTACTGGCGGCTCATGCAGCCACCGCCGTGTCGAGGGTGCGCGCGACCAGCGTCGACAGGTGCACGCCCCAGCCATCCTGGACAGCGTCGAACAGCTTGCAATTCTCGCGGTAAGCGAGGTAGCGCTCGGTCGTAGACGGTTGTACGTGCCACATCAACTGCCGCAACTGATCGAGCGCCCGCGTGTACTTCGTCTCATTCGCTGTCATCGTGTCGACCATGTTCAGCCCGTAGGTCGCGCGCAGATCGTGGAAACTGAACTCGTACCTGGGGTTGCCAAGCTGCACGCGCATCATGGGTAACAGTTCGTCCCTGATGAACTGGCGCACGGCCTGCCCTGTCTTGACGTGGCGGCGTACCTGCGGGCCAGTGCTGACCGGGCCGCGCGACGCGCGATCCTCGTAGAGCGGCGCACCGCGATAGCTGAGAAAGAGCGGCTGGACGGGATGATCGCCGCCGTCTGCCAGCTGGCGACGCTTGCGCGCGCGATCGCTGTGCACATAGGTGTAGAGCCGTTCATAGAAACTGCGCGGCAGGTGCAGCACGCCCTTGACCCCGCCCTTCGTGTCGATGCCCGTACCCGGCCCGCAGGCGATACGGATGTCGTCGCCGTGAAACTCGCCCGGTTTGCGCATCACGTGTCTCGCGCGCACGGTCAGTACCGTCTGAATGCGAGCGCCCGTCAACAGCGCGAACAGATGAACGAGCGTCATCTCGGTATTGCCGAGAGTGGCCAACGATTCAAGCAGCACCGACTGCTCGGCAGAGGGCAGCGGGCGCAAGCGACCACCGTCCTGGATGTGATCGTCCCACGGGTCATCTGCGCGCCGGCCACTGATCGACAGGTCGGTGGTCTTGACCTCGATCGCGCGGCTGAAGCCCTTATGGTCTCTGAACTCGATGAAGCGGCCAGATTCGGTCCACGGCGCGTTCGCGGGCCTGAAGCCTGCCTCGGTCATGAGCCAGCGATAAAAGCGCACTACGGCGCCCATACGACGCCTGGCGACGCCCGGAGACAGTTCGCCTGCCTGCACGGCCAGCCTGATCGAGGCGCTGTAGCGGTAGGTTGGACGTTGCCGCTTGTTCGCGGGGAATGCCAGCCAGTCAACGCCCTCGTTATCCAGATAACGACGGAACGCCACCAGGTCGTCAGCAATGCTGGCGAACGTCAGCATGTTGGGCGACGGCTTCGACTCAATCATGTCGATGAGCCACAGGTTCGCCTCAGCCCATGGCGCGCCGTCAGCGAGCCGGACAACAGGAAAGAGAGGAAAGGTGCCTGTGATCCACTGCGGGCGGTCGTCGCGCCGCTTGCCGGTGTCAGGGTCTGCGAGTGGGACCGTGTGATAGATCGTGCCGCCCTCGGGCGTGGTAATGCTGACCGGCGTCGCGCCGGATGTGTTGCGGTCAACGACCTCGGTCAACGGCAGTTGCCGGATGGTCGTTCGTCTTGCTGTCATCGCCCAGATCCTCATGCTGTGTTTGAGTGGGCGTCCTCATTAACACAACGTGCGAGTATCAAGAAATCGTTCCTGGCTTGCGCATACGCCGAATACCTTCAGGCCAGTGCTGTCGACCACCAGATGCAGCGACTGACTGGCGCGCTGCACCGGCAGCACCACGTTCAGATCCTGGGCGCGCCGACTCAGAGTCGTGTAGTTCGGGACTTGCAAATCGGCGAAGGCGAGCTTGCGAAGGCTATGTGCAAAGCCCTGCAGCGCACGCAACGGCAGACGGTACACCTGCTTGATTCCGAGCAGCATCTGAATCGCCGCGTCCGAGTAGACGTGTGGCCGGCCACGCCTGGGCGACGCCGCCTCGGGCGCTGCATTCATCACGCTTTCATCGATCCACATCGTGACGTCGCCTCTCGCGATCAAGCCTGCGTTGTACTTTGCCCAGTTCCTGACACGGTAGATCCCCTTTGGCTCTCCCCGCTTGTGTTCGTCCTTGCGCATCTCTCGGGCAAAAATCGAGAATCTACGCAGTTACCCGAAGAGTTAACAGGGGCGCCGCCCAGACCGTTGCGCGTAAACGTCAGGGCCCAGCCAGACACCCGGATTTATGCAACAACGCCCATCTCTATCAGAAATTATGGCGGATGCCGACAGCGGCGCCGAACATCGAACTCTGACCGGTACCGAGGAAGTATCCGTTGATAAAGCTGACTGCGGACGTGTCGAAGTTCAGGCCTGCATTCTTTGCATATGCGGTCGTCAGATAGACGTCAGTCCGCTTGGAAAGACGGTAGTCGGCGATGAACGAGATCTGCCAAGGGTTCTTCATACTCCTATCGCCAAACTTCTTGATGTCGTCGTAGTAGTAGCCCAGGGTCAACTCAATTCCCTGAGTGAGGTTATAGTTGGCGCCCGCCCAGTAGAAGTCATCACGCAAAACCGTTGAGCCATCGGCACCCCTGCTCTGACCCCAGCGGTAGCCAGCCATCAGCTTGGCGCGCCCGTCGAAGCTGTAGCTTGCGGCGATGGCGGCTTTCTTAAATCTACCAGTGTCGCCCGCCGTGGTCAGCGTAGGGTTGTACTGGTTGTACCCGACGGTTGCGGAAAAGGGGCCAGAATCGTACGTCAATGCAGCGCCATAGCCTGTGTCGCGACGAAACTGTCCTGGGACTTCGCCATTGCCGAGGAACCCGTTGCCAAACGACCAGTTGGCGCTTGCAGTCAGGGGGCCGAATACCCCCGTGTACTTCAATGTGTTGTCAGAGCGGAAGTCCATGCCGATCTGTGCCACGATCGGTTCATACTGCGTTGAGAAGGCTGTCGGCGAAAAGTTCGCCAACGCGTCGAACCAGCTTATGTACTGGCGACCAAAGGTGAAGGTACCAATTCCTTTGTCATCGAAGCCGACAAAGGCCTGGCGACCAAACAGGCGCCCCCCTTGCTGCATCATGCCATTATCCAGGGCGAAGCCGCCTTCCAGCACGAAGATTGCGTTCAGGCCGCCACCAAGCTCTTCGGTTCCCCGCATGCCAAAGCGCGAGCCCGACAAGCCACCCGAGTTCAGGCGGTAGACGCTCGTACCAGGACCCGTGCTGAATCCGTTTTCAGCGGACGGCGTCACGGTCGAGAAGTGATTGACATACTCGAGGTTTGCGTCGACCCCTCCATACAGCAACACACCGGATTGAGCCTGCGCAGCGCCACAGGCAAGCCACGCACCCAGCGTCAGCGCGGCACTGCGGCATTTGATCCCATACGTCGATTTCATTTTTGTCTCCCTTTCGTGGTCAAACCTTCTGGCATGAGGGCGCCCCTATGGACGCGTTGATCCATTCGTCCCTTTTCGTGTCAAAAAGGGGCGGCCTGGACGGAACTACTACTAAGAGGGCAAGAGCCGCACGGGCCCGCGGTCGATGTACTACGCCGGAAGGTCCGTGCAAGCGGCATCACCGCGGCGGTGAATGCCTGCCGACGCACCACAACAGCGTGCTGTCAGCGGTCAGCCTGAGTGATCTCACGCGCTACGAGGGCGAGCAGACCCAGCCGGCCATGGCTGACCGGGCGATGCTTCCGCGGCGAATGGCTGGAGTTAGCCGAGGCCTGTCGATGCCCGTTGCGTTGTCATGGCTTCCGTTGCGTCAGCCAACGTACAAGAAGCAGGACTAGCGCCGTCGTGGTAATCAGAACGGTCGCCACTGCGGTGATGGTCGGTGTGATCTCCAGCATCAGGTCGTTGTACATCTTCTTCGGTACGGTGTTAATCGTGCCCGCGAGAAAAACGCTCACGATGACCTCGTCAAAGCTGATTACGAAGGCAAAGATCCAGGCCGCTGCCAGATTGGGCGCCAGCGTCGGCAACACCACCCGTCGCATGGTCTGCGACCAGTTCGCCCCCAGGCTCCATGCCACCTGTTCCATGCGGATATCGAAGCCTCGGATCGCCGTATTGAGAACCATGACCACGAACGGAATAGCGAGCAAGGTGTGCGCGAGAACCAGACCGGCGATCGTGCCGAGCAGATTCCAGCGCGCGTAGAAGAAATACAGCGCGATCGCGATAATGACGCCCGGCACGATCAGTGGCAGCATCAGATTGGCTTCGGCCATCGCGCGCCATCTTGGTTGCCCGCGACCCAGGCCATAGCTCGCCAGGCTACCGAGCACGACCGCCGCGCTGGCGGTCAGCGTCGCGATCAGTGCGCTGTTGGAAAAAGCATCAATCCAGTCAGCATCTGACAATAGAACCTGAAACCATCGAAGGGACCATCCCGGTGGGGGAAAGGTGAGGGCGTTTGCAGAAGAAAATGACATGGGTAGCACGATGGCCACCGGAATCAGCAGGAAGGCGAGGGTCAACAAGGCCCAGGCGCGGAGCCAAAGCGCAGACATTGTATGTGGCGCATTCATGATTTTGTCTCCGTCATTCGGTTCAGGCGAAGGAAGACCGCAAAGACGCCGAGTGCAAAAGCGAGCAACGCCGTTGATATTGCGGCCGCGAGCGCCCACTCGGACGTCTCATTGATCAACGTGTCAAGAAGGTTGCCCAGAAGTGGCACCTTGCCCCCGCCGAGAATGGCCGGGGTGATGTAGAAGCCAAGGCTCAACATGAACAACAGCAAGACGCACACACCCAGCGCGGGCAATGACAACGGGAAGAAGACGCGCCAGAAGATCTGCCGCCTGGATGCGCCTAGTGACGCCGCCGCCTGCAGCAGTCGATCATCGATCCGCAACATGGCAGTGAGGAGAGGTAACAGCAGAAAAGGCAGCAGTACATTGGCCATGCCAATCGTGACGCCGACTTCTGAGTACAAAAGCGTCAATGGCTCACGGATCAAGCCCGTGGCCAATAGCGCCCGATTCACCAGGCCCGCGTTTCCCAGGACAACAATCCACGCATAGGTGCGCACCAGGATGCTCACCCAGAATGTCATCAACACCAGAGTCATGACCACAGCGCGGCGGCGCTCGTCGAGCCCGCGCATCCAGTACGCCAATGGATATCCAAGAAGAACGCAAACACTCGTCGCGATCAGGCTCACCTGCAAGGTGTCCACGAAAACACGAAAATACGCCTTCGTCGTCCACGCTTCTTTGAAGTAATGGAGGGTGAGACCAGTACCACCGTGCACCGACTTCGCCAGCAGACCGCCCAATGAGTAATCAAAGACGATCAGGAAGAGGGCAAGCAGCGGCAGAGCGCGCCAGCCGTTTGCGTCGGGCATGATTCGATGCCAACGCGAGGAGGACAGAGTAGTCATGGTGCGACCTTGGGGCGTTCAAGCGTTCAGGAGGAAGTTCGACCAGACCTTGTTCACTTCCGGTCCGTTCTTCTGCCACCATTGGGCGTTCTGTCTGAACTGGGCCTGCAGGTTGGCCTTTGCGGTGGGAAAGGACTGGAACGCCTTGGCGCCCAGGAGGCCTTCCAGTTGCGGGCTGTTGCCACTCAGAGGCAACACTTTTGCCGCGACCATCTGATTCTTCGCGACGGTCACCTCATGCAGAAACTTCATGGCCAGGTCTTTGGTGGCGGGGGGCTGTCCGCGCGGTACGACAAGCCAGGCAATGTCGTACATGCCTTGATTGAAGGTTGAGCGAATTCCCGGCTCCCTTTCGATACCGGCCGACCAGGTCACTGCATACTGGACTTCGTTGTCCTTGAGCAGTTGCAGAGGTTGTGTTCCTGTTTTCCACCAGACAGAGACATGGCTCTTGATGCTTTCGAGCTTTCGCATGGCACGATCGACATCAAGAGGGAACAGGCTCGCCGGGTCCACGCCGTCTGCCAGCAAGGCGAATGGCAGCGTGTAATGCGGATAAGCAGACATACATCGCTTGCCAGGAAAGTGTTGGACATCGAAGAAGTCCGCCCATGTCTTTGGCGCCGGGTTGCCATCGCGCCACGCCATGACTGTGGAGAAATACTGATAGCCCATGCCGTAGTCATCGCGGGCCTCAGGGAACATCGGGTCGGGATGAATTGCCGTCCAGTCCAGCTTCTCCAGCAAGTTGAGTTCGCGTGCTTGCGCCAGGGTTGACGAGCCAAGCTCGAACAGCGCCGCATTGATACGGCCGCTTTCCACCATCGCACGCAGCTTGCCCAGGGACGAGGGGGCCTCGCGAACCACCCGCACACCGTACTTCTCGGTAAAGGGTGGAATGTAGGCGGCGGCAATGGATTCACCAGTGGTCCCTCCCGAGTCAATCAGTCGAATGCTCGTGGGTGCTGCCGCAAATACCTTGGGACAGGCTACGACCAGGGAGGCTGCGGGGGCGGACAGCAAGAAGTCGCGACGGTTCATGGAAAGTTCTCCAGGGTTGGGATGTGTGTCTAGACCGTTGGAAGCGGGAGGAGGCGGATGTTACGGACGCTGCGTGATATCGCCGATTCAGGTGCAAGGCCAGGCGTCTTCGGCACGCCAGGAAGCGTGGACGCGCTCCCCGGGGGAAATGCTTGCGGCAGGGGCGGTGGCCGGGATATTGGCCACCATCTCGCCACCGCCGTCTAAGGCGATGTGCTGGCGTATGGATGGCCCCAGATAGACGGTGTGACGAACATGGCCCGACACACCGAAGCCGTCTTGTTCCCGGTTGATCCTGAGCCGCTCAGGGCGCACGACGGCTTGCCCGCCATCGGGTGTTTCGACGAAATTCGCCATGCCGAGAAAGGTCGCGACGAATGGATTGCTCGGCCTCAGATAGGCTTCGTTCGGAGGCGCTACTTGTTGTAGTCGCCCTTTATCGATGATCGCCAGGCGGTCGGAAAGAGACAGCGCTTCCTCCTGGTCGTGTGTGACCAGAATCATGGTTACGCCAAGAGAACGCTGCAGCTCCTTCAATTCAACTTGCAGGCGTTCGCGCAATTGCCGGTCCAGTGCGCCCAGGGGCTCGTCCAGCAGCACGATCGATGGCCGAAATACCAGTGCACGCGCAAGCGCGACCCGCTGCTGCTGACCGCCTGAAAGTTGCGAAGGCCGCCGGTCCCTGACTCCCGTGAGTTGAACTCTTTCCAGCATCTCGTTGACCTTCTCGGCGATCTCGTGTCTTGGGCGGCGTCTGATCGAGAGCGGAAAGGCCACATTGTCGAAAACCGAGAGATTGGGAAAGAGCGCGTAGTTCTGAAACACCACGCCAATGCCTCGCTGAGCCGGCTCAAGGGTAGTGACGTCACGGTCGCCAATCAAGATCCGGCCGCGACTGGGTGCAGCCATCCCCGCGATCAGAGATAGCAACGTTGTTTTTCCAGATCCGCTGGGACCCAGGATGGTGAAGAGCTCACCCGGCTTAACGTGCAGGTCGATCTCATGCAGCACCGTCGTGCTGCCATAGGATTTGCCTAGGCCTTCCAGCGTGATCGAGTTTGAGCGCGGTGATGCCGCGCCACTGGAATCTCCCCTCAAGGGGAGAATGTTCGGCTTCGAGTTTGCACGGATGATTCGGTCCCTCGTGGTTTCCATCGAGTTCAACCTTTCGCGACAATGAGTCTGCATAGGCGGGCCGCGCCCGGGCCGAGACCCGGGCGTTAAAGTCCGCCAGGATTGTTCAACTGCTGGGAGTGCGCGGTCTGAATCAGCCAAGCAGGCGTTGTTCCCACTCGCTGAGAGCGGTGTCCAGCCGATCCATCATGTCGTCGATCTCGTCGGGCTGAATGCACAAGGGGGGAGCGATCATGATTGGCAAGCCGCGGCGTAGCGCCGCGCTGCGACGGGGGCCGTACAAGGTCCCATAGATCGCCAGGCCGTTTTTGAGGGCATAGGCCTGGAAGAGTCGTTCTGCTCCCTTTTCGACGTCGAAGTATTCCCGTCGCTCCTTCGACTCAACCAGTTCGATCGCCATGAACAGCCCCCAGCCGCGAACGTCAACCACCGTGGGATGTTCCTTCAGCCTCTTGGCGTGCTCGAACAAGCGCGGGCTCATTGCGGCGGTTTGCTCGACCAGCTTGTCTTCCTTCAGGATCTGCAGTGTTGCCAGTCCTGCCGCACAGGCCATGGGATGGCCTTGGTACGTGAAGCCGTGCAGGAAATATGCGCCATCCCGGCGGAAGGGCTCGTTCACCTTATCGCTCACCAGCACAGCGGCGAGCGGCAGATTTGAACCCGAGATGCCTTTGGCCAATGTCATCAGATCCGGCTCGACATCGAAGTGTTCCATTGCGAACCACCGGCCCGTCCGGCCGAACCCTGTTACCACTTCATCCGCGATGAGGAGTACGTTGTGCTCGTCGCAGATGCGGCGGATTTCTCGCCAATAGCTTGCGGGAGGAACAAGGCCGTAGTCCGCGCCGACGCCATGCGGCGTGGCAATGAAGGCGGCCACGGTATCCGGGTTATTGAAGTACAACACTCGCTCGAGCTCTTGCGCACACTGCACGCCCCAGGCATCGCGACCGATGCCCGGTGGCATGTGAACTTCGCTGTATTGGCCCATGTGAAGCCAGGGGGACATGATTGGATCGAAGGTCTTTCTGTAGCCGGGATTGCCTGCCAGCGACATGGTTGCCAGCGTCATGCCGTGATAGGACTCAAAGTAGCTGACCACCTTGAATTTGCCGGTCGACCCGGTCAGTACGTGATACTGCCTGGCAAGCTTGAGCGCGGAATCGACCGCTTCGCTGCCGCCACTGCAGAGATAAACGGCGTTCAGTGATGGCGAGGCGATGGCCACCAGAGCCTCGCAGAGCTCTGCGCGTCTGCGGTTGGCAAACGTGGGGTGGACGTACGCATAACGATCGAACTGTTCACTCAGCGCCGCCTTCATCCGCGGGTCGCCGTGGCCAATGTTGACGGACATCGGGCCGCCAGACGCATCGATGTATCGCTTTCCCTCGGTGTCGTACAAATACACGCGTTCCGCGTAGGCGAGTTCCACATCGAACGGGTGGTGCGAAAAGCAATGACGCCACGCCCCCTCGGGGGCCAGCATGCCGGGCAGGCCATGGTCAAGAGGGCTAACAGGTGAATGGGAAAGCATGCGGTCTCCTTCTGGGATTAGGGCGCGGTCGCAGGCGTGAAGTCATGCACCCTCATTGGGGCGGCACGCACGACGTTGCTGTTGTTGTCTGCTGACGGACGAATGCTATAACGTGTGTTATACAATTACAATTGTTGGGACGTCAGGGATTACGCGTATGAAACGGGTGTCGCTGGGGGGCGCGGTAAAGCCTTCCCCGTTAGGTGCATGACCGGTTACATTAATCGTTGCTGCGCGGCGTCTTCAGGTGGGGAGTGTGCAATTCATCACCTGGAACCGCAGGGTGGGATTGCTAGGGGCAAGCTCGGCCAATGCTCGACTCCTGGCCGTTCCGCAAGATGACGTCTTCATTTTTTGCGCCATATTCCCGAGCCGATCGCATCGTCCGCGGACATCGGTATTTCTCTTAAATTGCTAGCTCTCTTCCATGACACAAGCCAAGAACTTGGAGACGCCAGATGGTCGTGATTCCGCGACCACCAAAGCCGAGACCAATGCGCGGAGGCGGCGACCCGGGCCAAAGGTCGGGGATCACGAAGCCAGGCGCGCGAGCTTTCTTGCGGCCGCAACCGCCGTGGTTGCGCGGGAGGGCTATGCCGGAGCTTCCTTGCGAAAGGTGGCGGAGGAGGCGGGCTGCACCACAGGTTCCTTGCTCCACTATTTCGAGAACAAGGAAGCGATGATCAAAGCTCTTGTTGAAAGCCACTTTGACAAGTTCGAATCCTTCATGGCGCCTGTCCATGACCCGAGCGATATCAAGGCGACTTTCAAGCGCTTCGTGACCTGGACCAACGCCGAGGATCCGGGACAGTGGTGGATCGTGCAATTTCAATTGCTAGCCCAGGCGAAATGCGATCCGGCCCTCGCTGCCGTCTTCCAGCGGCGCAACGCCCAGTATCGGAGTAAGCGTGTGGCGCTACTGGAGAGGGGCCAGGAAGAAGGTCTAGTCCGCAGCGATGTCTCTGCAGACCTGCTCGCCGACCAACTTAGCGCGATGGGCGACGGCTGGATGATGATGCTCCCCATCGAGCCGGAGCGATTCACGCCGAACCGTATCGATGCTCTTCTGGACGCCGTCATCACAGTGATAAGCCCACCCGGACCGCCACCTGCGAAAACAGATCCTGTGAAGCCGGCAGTCCGCAGGCGCCGCCCAAATAAGAGTCACCTAGCCGATTGAAATGTTGGTCTCAGCGATTGCCGCGAAGACCAAACGTCGACTGACTTGGGCTGGAGATGCCCAAGAGCGCGCAGCGGGCCGAGTAGAGGCGAAGGAACGGGGCGCGGCCTTAACGTCTACTTCAACCGTTCCGAGTTGGGGACACGGCGGGCAGCGCCAAGTTGTGGAGAGAATCAAGGGCGCTTTGCGACCCTTCTCCGCCGGTCGGCGGTCCAACTGTTCTGACTGAAGTCGCGACAAGAGCGGTCGCCCGGCTCGGTGCTGCGACCGTCGCCCGCGAGTTGGATATCAGGTTTTGGCAGACGATCAGGCTGCAGTGCAGGAGATCAAGCTTATGTTGTCGGATCGGCCAACGAGGCGAACGACAGGTTGCTCCCGCAGGACCGCGAGATGCTCACGCTTGCCTCGACCAGCGCTTGGATTGCCTTTGTCTTGATTCGCCGGACATCAGGGCTTGCGCCGATTAGCGTCAGACAGGCGACTGCCTCGTTCTGAACATCGAGAATCGGCGCGCTCATGGCTGACAGTCCTGGAATGAGAACCGATTCCGCTTCATCGTATCCGACTCGCCGGATCGTCGAAAGACGCTCAAGCAACTTGACTGGCGGCTGTTCATGGTTCTTCGAAACGGCCAACTCGATCAGGTCATCTCTGACCTGATCGGGGGTGAAGGCGAGTAGCACGCGACCTGTAGCCGAGTTCGTCAATTGGAATGTCGAGCCCACCGACAACGTAGTGATGAACGGCACATAGCTGCGTTCCCATCGCACGATAGTGGGGCCGCGATCGCCGAGCACACACAGGAGGGCAGGCAATCCCGTGCTGGAAACTAGCTGTGGCATCGCTTCGCTGGCGAGGCGCAAATGATCAACACGCGCGAGGGCGGACGCGCCAATGCGTACCGCCGTCGGCCCAAGGTCGTAGAGACCGGTGACTTCATCCTGTACCGCGAGACCGCTTGCCATCAGGCTCGCGAGGTAGCGATGCGCGAGGCTGTTTGGCATGCCGATGGCGCGCGCCAGATCTTTGAGGGGTGTCGCCTTACCCGCCTCGACAAGCGCAAGAAGAACCTCCGTTGCCTTGTCGGCCGACTGAATCCGGCGCCGTCCTGCGCCATTGCCGGCAGCAGTCGGTGGCAGGTCGTCCGCCGATACTGCCGATGGTTCTGCGATGGTTTTTTTTGCTTTTGTCAAAGCCGTCGATACTCCTCTCGGAAGGGGCGCTCGGATTCAGGGTGCGCGAACGACTTTTGAGTTTATCACGGGCGATGACACGTGAACTCACCCGGCCCCTGGCAAGCAAATGACGCGCGCGTCGGCATTTCGCAGGCGGAGCGGCAGAATGCGCTGATAGTCTGTGGAGGTGTACCAGGCTTCGGCTTGCTCAGGGCTCTCGAACTCCAGAACCACGAACGTCCCCGTCTTGGCGTCGCCCTCGAGGACGTTGGGCGTGCCTCCCCGAATCAGGAACACGCCGCCATAGAAATCCAGCGTGGGCTGGACCTTCCTGGCGTACTCATCCCACTCCGCGCCGGGGGAATGGATGTCTACCTCGGCAAAAATATAACCTTTCGTCATGTTGTCTCCCGTCAGAAGGATGAGGTGAAGTTCGCTGGCGGGTCGCAGGCCACCGTTCCCATCTTTGCCGGAATCGAGACTTCGAGAAGCTCGAGGTCTGGTGAGATCGCCAGCTCGTTGTGCTTGAGTCCGCCAGGGATCAGGAGCGATTCTCCCGCGCTGATGCGAAGGTGGCGGCCGTCCTCGAAGACCAGGTCGACCCAGCCGCGCAGCGTATAAATGAACTGGGAATCGCAGAGGTGATAGTGCCACCCGGTTTGCTGCATTTCGCCGGTTGCAAGAGTTATCTGCGCGCGCATGCGGCCATCAGTGGGAGTCGTCACGCCCAGGTCCCGATACTTGAAGAATGAGCGGCGTCCCGGCACCTGTGGCGCCGTTTCGGGCGTGGCATAGGCAAGCTTTGCCGCAAGCGCTTCTGCGTCGGCAATCGACGCGTCGGAATGAACGTTGTCGGTGGATGAATCCATGATCTGCTCCATGAGTGTTGTCGTTGTCATGATTGAAGAACCGATTGGCGGGTCACCGCCGTGGTGCCCCGCGTACCAGCACGTTGGCGCGTTCTTCCACGCTCTTGATGATGGAAGTGAAATCGTCCTGGCTGCGTCCTTCTTCCATTGCCGTGTGCCAGACGCCCCGGGCCTGCTCCAGAACCCGCGCCGGGACGCCCAGATTGCGGGCCTCCGTGATGGCGAGTTCCACATCCTTTGCGAGGATCGACATGTGTGCCCCGAAGTCGAACGATCCGGGGAGGGCGAAGCGAGCGAGTATGTCTGCCGCCGCGCTCTGCCCGGTACTGGATTGGATGACGTCAGCCATGGCGTCGGCGCTCAGCCCTGCCTTGGCGCCCATCGCCAGCGCCTCCGATGCAACGGCCATGTTGGCGGCCAGCATGATGTTATTCACCAGTTTCATCGCCTGTGCCTGGCCGGGCTGATCGCCCAGGTTGTGAATCGTATTCGCGATGCGAGCCAGCGAGGGCATGACCAGCGCAATGTCATGGTTCGCGCCAGCCAGCATGATGGACAGCGTGCCCGCACGCGCGGCAGCCGGCCCACCACTGACTGGCGCGTCCACCGTGGCGATATGCTGACGCTGAAGTCTCTCGGCGATGGAGGACACCGCGGTCGGACCGATGGTCGACATCTCGACGTATGTCTGCAACGCGTTGCCGGCCGCCACGCCGTCCTGGCCGAAAATCGCCGCTTCGCATGCCGCCTCGCTTGGCAGGCAGGCCATGACGATGGCGGCGGCATCGGCCACCGAACGCGGACTGGCATGCGCCACCGCGCCAGCGTCCACGAGTCTCAACACGGCTCCCGGGTTGGGGTCGTAGACGTGCAGTCGGTACCCGGGATGAATAAGCCGCAATGCCATTGCGGCACCCATGTTGCCAAGGCCTAAAAAGCCGACGTGGGTCATCTCGCTCATGTTCGTATGTCTCCGTATCTGGGTAGATCTCCGCGCGCCGCGACCAGCAGTTGGTGCCACGCGGCGTGCTTCGGGTAACGTTGCAGTGCCGGCCTTCACTCAGATCAACAGTTCGATCAGGAAGGGACCGTCCTGGCGGAAGCTCTGCTTCATGAGATCGGCGCACTGCTCGAGCGTCGTTGCGCGTGCGGCTTCCACCCCCATGCCGTTGGCGAGCCTGACCCAGTCGAGATCGGGATTCGACAGATCGAGCATGCTCATGGCCGTGGGCCCCGGTAATGCTCCAACGTTCTCGTACTCGCCGATCAGGATGTTGTACTTGCGGTTGGCCAACAGAATCGTCGTGCAGGGGAGTCGTTCACGTGCCTGCGTCCAAAGCGACTGAAGCGAATACATCGCCGAGCCGTCAGCCTGCAGGCTGATGACCCGTCTCGAGCCCCCACAGGCCACCGCCGCGCCGGTTGCAACCGGGAGTCCGTCGCCGATGGCACCGCCGGTCAGTGAGAGCCAGTCATGTGGTGCTGCAGCGTGGGTGAATCGGTAGAAGCTGCGGCCATACGAAATGCTTTCGTCCGATACGATCGCGTTCTCCGGCATCACGGCGGCGATCGTCTGGGCCAGCCCTTCCGGCGTGGGGGCACCGGTAACGATTTCAGAGCAGGGCTGCGCGGGCGGCATATCGACCACTGGCGCGTTCAGCGCCTCCGCCAGCGCAAGCAGGGCCGCTTCGGGATGCTGGTCGATGCGCGACAAATGATGGATCTGGGC
The DNA here is from genome assembly GCF_040784895.1 of Cupriavidus sp. Agwp_2. Lineage (NCBI taxonomy): Bacteria > Pseudomonadati > Pseudomonadota > Betaproteobacteria > Burkholderiales > Burkholderiaceae > Cupriavidus > Cupriavidus sp. Agwp_2. The sequence goes on along the minus strand of NZ_CP088085.1, from coordinate 337,920 downwards.
TTCGCGCGGATACTGGAGGGACGGCTTGCCGGGATAGGCGAAGAATCCGACTGGTGGCCTGGCGTTGACCAGGATGATGTGCCGGAACGATGCCATCATCTTGATGGCCTGATCGGTGCTGTAGGGCACCCGCTCGATCGGCAGACGGCCTCGTCCACGCGAGACGCGCCCCATCACGTACTCGTACTTCAGGGTCGCGCCCGTCGAACTGGCAATGCGCCAGGCGAGCGCCTGCGCTTCGGGCAGCGCGCATTCGCCGCCAAGCAGGATCAGCACGTCATTGGTGTTCTGGCGCAGAATGCGCGCCGCATTATCGACGGCAAATGGATCGATCGATGGCGCCGACGGTACGGGCAATGCGCGCGCGGCAACGCCGCCCGCATCCCAGGAAGTATCGGAAGGCAGGATCAGTGTGGCGATCTGTCCGGGCGCGGTGCGCGCAGCGGCTGCCGCGGCGGCCGCATCACGACCGACGTCGGCTGCGGACTGGCTCGTGCGGACCCATGCCGATACGGCGCCCGCGAGCGCGGCCGTATCGGCAGTGAGGGGCGCATCATACGGGCGGTGATAGGTCGCCTGATCTCCCACGATGTTGACGACCGCGCTATTCGCACGGCGAGCGTTGTGAAGGTTCGCCCAGCCGTTGGCAAGTCCCGGGCCGCAATGCAATAGCGTGCTCGCGGGCTTCCGGGCCATGCGGAAATAGCCGTCGGCCATGCCGGTAACGACATTCTCCTGCAGCCCCAGCACACACCGCATACCTGGTATCTGATCCAGGGCCGCGACGAAATGCATTTCGCTGGTGCCGGGATTGGCGAAGCAGGTATCGATGCCCGACTCGAGCAGTGTGGTGACCAGACTTTCGGCGCCATTCATGTTGTGTGTTCTCCGGTTCGATGAAGATTGGTCGCGTGGGGTCAGCGCGAGCAGGCAGGATCCGCCCAGCCAGAAACCGCCTTGGCTTCAAGAAACTCCTCAATGCCCCAGATCCCGCCTTCGCGGGCACGTCCGGACGCCTTGATGCCACCGAAAGGAGATCCCGGTGCGCGTGGCCTGCCATTCATCTCCACCATGCCCGAACGCAGCCGGCCCGCGACGCGGCGGCATCGTTCGTCATCGGTCGATTGCACGTAATTGGCCAGCCCATACGGCGTATCGTTCGCGATGGCGATCGCCTCTTCCTCGGTGTCGAAGGGAATGATCGAGAGCACAGGGCCGAAGATCTCCTCGCGGGCGATGGTCATCTGGTTGGTCACGTCCGCGAAGACGGTTGGCAGCACGAAGTAGCCACATTCGTGCGCTTCGGGACGCCCGGGGCCGCCTGCAACAAGTCGCGCGCCCTCCGCCATGCCTGTCTCGATCATTTCTTGGACCTTCCTGAATTGCGCCGCCGAGGTCAGCGGGCCAAAGAACTTCCCCGGCGCGTGCGCCGCCTCGGCCGCGAAGTTCTCGGCGATTTCGCGGGCCTCGTCGACTACGCGCGCATAGACCGAGCGCTCGACCAGCATGCGGGTAGGGGCGTTGCAGCTTTGGCCGGTGTTCTTGAAGCAATGGAGCACTCCGCGTCCGACCGCATCCGCATCCGCGTCGGCAAAGACGAGGTTGGCCCCCTTTCCGCCGAGCTCGAGCACCACTCGCTTGAGCGTTTCGGCTGCGGCCTTTGATATGGCGATGCCAGCACGGGTCGAGCCCGTGAAGCTGATCATGTCGATATCGGGATGGGACGACAGACGCGCGCCGACTCCCGTGCCATCCCCGTTCACGAGATTGAACACACCATTCGGAAAGCCGGCTTCCTCGATGAATTCGGCAAAGAGCATCGAGGAGAGCGGCGCAATCTCGGATGGCTTCAGCACGACGGTGCAGCCGGCAAGCAATGCGGGCACGACTTTCAGCGTGACCTGATTCATGGGCCAGTTCCACGGGGTGATGAGGCCGGCGACGCCGATCGGCTCCATCAGGATCCGATCGTTGGGTGCATGCGTGCCGAGGGAACGTTCGAACGAGAACGTGCGAAACGCGGTAATGAAGTTCCTCATGTGATACGCGCCGGCGCCGACATGTTCGGAGCGCGCCATGTCTAAGGGCGCGCCCATCTCCAGGCTGATCATCCGCGCCATTTCCGTAGCGCGTCGTTCATAGATCTCCAGCAGGCGCTCTACCAGCCGAAGGCGCTCGCCCGGGCTGGTACGAGACCAGCCTGAGAAGGCTTGCCTTGCCGCCCGCACCGCAAGGTCCGCATCGAGCGCATGGCCGACGGATATCACTGCGCAGGGTTGTTCGGTGGCTGGGTCGATCACCGTCAGGTCTTGGCGCCGCGAGGACGTGACCCACTCCCCATCGATATAGAACAGTCTCTTATCAAGCACGTTATCTCTCGCTGATTTGCGTTGCGGCAGGCCGGTCGCGCTGAAGGCCGCTGCCGATGAACCGAACGGTAGAACATCAGAGTCGCGTTGTAAATAGGGTTGTAGTGTTATCCATAGGATAATTTTGTCGAAGAGTGGGGCGCAGGGCACTTTGCGACAAATTATCCTATGGATAACCATGAAACCTTATTTACAACACAAAGCGATCCGACTATGGTTGATCCGAGGGCGCTTCCGATCGCCAGGACAATCCAGGAGACAACCAACCATGACCCACCGCTTCAGCCCCATTTCTCATTTCCGTTCACGCCGCGCGGTACTGGCGCTGGCTGCCGCCATGCTGGCTGGAGCAGCGTTTCCGGCGGCAAGCCAGAGTCCCGCGTGGCCGGCACGGCCCATCCGCCTAGTGGTCGGTTTCGCTCCCGGCGGCGGAACGGACGTGATGGCGCGTGCGATTGCACAGTTGCTGAATGAAGCACTGGGGCAGACGGTGATCGTCGACAACAAGCCAGGGGCGAGCGGCAACCTGGCGCTCGGCGAAGTCGTGAGGGCGGCGCCGGACGGGTACACGTTTCTGATTGCGCCCACCTCGGTTGAGACGGCCAACCCATATCTGTTCAAGTCGAATCTCGTTCCGTCCCGGGATCTGACGCCCGTCATGGCGATCGGACGCGCCCAGATGTATCTGGTCGCCCGTCCAACACTTGAGGCCAGGGACGCCAAGCAGTTCATCGCTTTGGCGAAGTCGCAGCCGGGCAAGATCAACATCGCGTCGGCCGGTACCGGTACGGCACCGCATCTCGCCGCCGAGCTATTGAACCAGAGCATCGGCACGTCGATCACGCACGTGCCTTACAAAGGCTCCGCCCCTGCGCTGCAGGATGTGATGGCCGGTCAGGCGGACGTCGTATTCGACCCGGGGATTGGTTTCCCCCACATCCGTAGCGGCAAGGTCAAGCTGCTGGCAGTGGCGAGCGAGAGCAGGTCACCGTTCTTTCCGGACGCGCCGTCATACGCGGACCTGGGCATCCGCAATGCGAGCCTTGATATCTGGTTCGGTGTCTGGTCACCGAATAAGGTCCCGGCCGACATCAGCGAGCGCTTTTCTGCGGCGTTAAAGAAGGTGTTGGCCTCGCCAGTGCTCAAGCAACGGTTCGCGCAACTCGGCGCCGAACCGGTGGCACTGGACAAGCCATCTTTCCGAAGCCTGCTCAATGACGAGAGCAAGCGGCTGTCAACGCTGATCAAGGAGCGCGGGATCGTCGTCGAGTAAGCACCTCAGCGGCTGCCTCTCAGGGAACGAATGTCGACAGAAGTAGGTCGGGAGCTTGCATGAGGTTCATTTGGATGGCCGAAGCTAAGCGTAGACCCGCCGTTCGGGGCGTGCGGCCGACCGTCGCTTCCTGGCCGGCTACTGCCGTTGCGTTCCGCCGGCCTCGCAAACAAGGGGAGCTGCTGCGCGCGTGGTCAGGATGCTCGTGACGCCGGCGTTGCCAGGGTGCGGCGATAAGGCACGATAACGTTGTGCCTATCGATGCTACCTAATACAGGTCTGGCGGGAGGGGATAGGCTATCGCGGCACAATTCTGTGTGGAATGGGGCGATTAGGTATCGCTTGCACGAGCTGGTACCCTCTTGAATGCTCAGGGCCTACGCGAAAGAGGCGATATTCACGAGAGTCAAGTGCCGAGATGGATTGACTTGGGTTCGTGGCGGCCTCAATGCTTGGCGCCCAACCTCCACTCGCTACGTACTGGTTGAGGCTTATTGATTCCAGGCGCGCAAAGAGCGTCATCGAGGGATACAAGTCCTTCACGTTAGGAATGGGATGCTCTGTGGTGACAGTGAGGTTCATTTACGCCCTTGTTTACGTCTGAGCCTAGTAATCCGGGTTACCTGCGGATCTCCTGCTACACCTTGGATCATTGACACGAATGGTCGCTCTGCCTCTGCTTCTCAGCGCTTGTGATACCGAGGCAAGCTCACCGGGCTTTGCGCTCCCAGCTCATTGCCCACCCATAAAGGGCAATGCATCCGAATACAATCATCGTAGGGCCGAACACAAAGGACAACAGCGGCATCATCAACAATGAACAGCACGATAGTAGGTACACATGCAACGTCATCTGCAGCGGCACAGCGAGCACGACAAAGGCGATGCTCAGCACCGTGAGAAAGGCTTTCTTGGACCAAGAAAAATCGAAAATGTAATAGACGAGCGCATGCCCCCAAGGCAGCAGCAGCAAGAACCCGGCGGAAGTTTTGATACCGTTGTCAACATAGCCGCTCACCGTGTACGGGAAGCTCTGCGGCGCTACTGCGAAGTACAGCAGGGCCGTGACCTGGATGAATACCGCGAATAGCAGGAAATACCGAAGAGGTAGGTACTGATCATTTATGCGCGGCGCCAGCACGCCGGCGGCGAGCGTGATGACAAACGTCGCCAACCACGTCTGTGAATCCGGCGCGTTAGCGGCGACATCCAGGTAGGGCAGGGTGACGTCGAACCACACGAGCGGCGTGGTGCGTTCGACGACCGTGCCATCGATGTGCAACTTGTCGAGCCAGAAGGCTAGCACCTTGGCCCAACTGGCGCTCAGGCGGTCGCTGAGCCCCCATTCGGCCAGATTGAATGCCACGGGCACCAGTAAGATGCCAACAAGCGTTGACCGGGACAGCGTCAGGCGATCCCGCGACCGGTGTCTGGCCAGGGCCAATACCGAAAGTCCGAGTGCGTCGCACTTGTCCGGGGCAGGTTTCGCGTCACCAGGATCGTGTGCCATGGCTAGAACTCGACGAAGAATCCTATCTCTGCCTGCTTGCGCTTGTAAGACGGGTTGTCGTAGTACACGGCGCGCAGGTTCATGCCGTAGCGCTTGGTGAACCATTTGCGCCAGTTTAGCGAGACCTCGTGGCTGGTGAAATCGCTCAGCAGCGACTGCTCGCCAGTCAGCTGGTAGGCTTCGCTGCCGCCGTCGTATTTCAGCGTAATGTACTGGTCCTTGTCGCGGCCATAGATGACGGCGATGATGCCGCGGTTGGAGCGGACATTGCCTGGATCGCTTCGATTCAGCCTTGCCCCGAGCTGGATGATCCACGGAGCGTCGAAGTAGTAGGTCAAACCGAGCAACAACGTCTTGTCCGTATAGACTTCCTTGGCCCGGTAATAGGTGAAGCCGACACTGGCCACCAGGTTCTTTTTTTCCAGTAGCTTGCGAAATAACGCGCCATCGAGCCGGAATTCCGGCAGGAAGAAGCCGCCCGCGCTAGTGCCGGCGCTCAGGAAGGCATACCAGTTCTCGTCAAAGGTGCGCGTGTAGCCAAGGCCGAAGAAGGTGCCCTGGTCATCGAAATGGCTCTGGTGGCTGATTTCACCGGTGACGTAGTCCTTGGGTGTCAAGTGCACGCCGCCGCGCAGGTACTGGTCATTCCAGTTGGCGTTGTTGCCGGTAAGGTTGGCATGGCCAATCCCGCCTTCCACGAACCCCGTGAGCAAGGGAACGAAGGTCCGTGGCGGCGTGGCTTCAGCCTGCGCGCTCGCATCTGTCGCCGCTGACATTGCCAGCAGCCAGGCCAGCGCGTAGGCGCCGGGCGTTCCGGTTTGCGAGAGCTTCACCATGCGTATCCTGTCGTTCCAGTCGATCGCGAGCGAAGGATCCTTCAGGACCCACCGGCCCGGCAACAGCTTTTTCACGATACACCGCTTCGCGGTCAGAAGTCGATGCCGAGTCCCTTGTGTTGCGCGACAGCACGCATGCTCAGCGTTCGCCAGCGCTCATCTCCACGACGCTCATGCCGCCGCTCAGCGGCACCGCACGCCTGTCGGCGGCGGCGCCAGGGCCTGTTCAGGTGTCAGGCGTGCGTCGAACGCAAGGTACAGCGCTTCTTCCAGGACATTCCAGTGGCTTCCGTGCCGGAACTGGATCGAGCGTGTCCTCCAGCATGCGATCGCGTCCTTGTCGTTCATCTTGTCGGCGACAAGGGCCACCAGTCCCCACGGGAAATCTACTTCAGACATCTGCAGCCATGTCATGCGGTACTGCTTCATCCAGGCGCCGTACGCAGCAGCATGAGGGTGGCTGGTGGGCTGGATGTCGGCAAGGATGGGAAATATTTGCGCTACCGTGTCGGGATAGAACTCGGTCTGGTTGCGCGGCTGGGTACTGACCAGGTAGCCCCGGCTTGCGTGCCAGAATACCCTTAGGATGTCCTGGTCGAGGTGCTGGGCCTTGTGCATCCAGGCGGCGGCGCCCGCATTGTCCCCGAGGCGCTGGCTATAGCGGCCGGCTGCCTTGAAGGCGCTGGAGATCTCAACGTTGTCCATCAGCAACGCCACTGGGAGGGCAGCCGAGATGTGGTAGACACTGGTGCGCTTGTCGCGCAGCGTTTCCAGGTACTTGCTGGCCTTGTCGAAACTTCCCTGCCAGGCAGGCGGCAACCCCTGTGGCGGTGCCGACCGCACAAGCAGTTCCATCCATGCTGCCATCATGGCATCGTCGGCATCGGCGGGCTGGCAGGAAACCAGCCGCTGGGCCTTCATGCAATAGCGATCGAATCGACCGTCGGTGTGCTGGTGCGGCAGCAGCCAGGCGATCCACCGGCCTGCGGCGGATGTCGTGGACATGCCAGCGTCCTGGGCTGCCAGCAGTGCCTTGGATGCAAAATAGGGGTCGACGGAGTCGCCCTCAAAGTAGGTGGTGATCGCGCCGTCCGCGCGCTGGTAGCCCCGTAGCGACAGTTCGGCGCAGGTGGCCATCTGGTGGCACTGGGCAGTGAGCATTAGAAGCAGGACAAGCAAGGTTTTCATGGTGTCGGAAGCGCATCAATCGGTGGGTGCGACGCCCGTGGAAACGACCCGCCCTTCCTCCAGCGCGCAGACCGCGCCATGGATCACCGCGCCAACCTGCACCCGGAGTACCGGTGCCACGACAGTGGTCGGCTGCGCCGCGGTACCAATCACACTGTGCGCACTGACGGCGATCTCGCGCTCGGCCGCCATTGGCCCGGCGACGCTGCAGGTGTCGCCAACTGTGATTGCATCGGCGGCGACCAGTGCGCCGTCGATGCGCACCTGCGCTTGCAGCCATATGCTGCCGCTGGCCTTGACGCTACCTCCGATACGTGTACCCGTCCCGAGCCAAAGGTTGCCGTGCACCACCAGATCGCCCAGATACAGGCTGTCGGCCGGCAACCGGAGGTCGTGCGTGACGAGCCAGCGGCCATCGCGGGCCTCCGCCGGCTCAAGCGGGGTTGCAGAGGCCTCGCGTGGCGCCGGTTGCGCAGCGCCTTTCGTGCGGTTGTCTCCACCCCGTATCGGCTCGGCCGGCCCGAACCGAATCACCGGTGCGCTCACCGAAGCAAAGCGGCAATCGTCGTCGATGTGGACGGCATGCAGTGCGCAAAGGGGGCCGAGCAGTTGGCATTGCGGCTCCACTCGCACGCTGCGCGCGTGCGCCCACCGGTTCAATTCGCTGCCCTCGCGCAGCACGATCACGCCATCCGACAGCAGTGCCTGGACCCGATTCTTACGCCCGGTGCAAATGCCGACTTGGCCGAAGATATCGCGGGCAAAAGTATAGCCGTCAGGCAGCGACAGGGCACCACGGGCGACTAGGGTCTGCGCGCACACGCCTGTCGCGATCTGCGCCGCGGTCGGCTCGAAGGTGTTCGTCACATGTGCGACGGGCCGCAGCGAACTGACCGGATGCTCCATGCCGCGTTGGAAAGAGAGATCGTCCTGGCGCTCAATCATGGAGCGGAACCCGGCCGCCACTGCAGCCACGTCCAAGGTGTGCTCACCATCGATGGGAAGTGGTCGGATGTCACGCCTGCGCCGCCATTCCAGTATTGCCGGCAACAGCGGCAGCATGAAGGTGAGCAAGGTCAGCGCGGCAAGCAGCAGGGGCCACATGTTCAACTCCGCTGTCGATAGCGGATAGTCTTGTCCCAACGCAGTTCGCGGCGCAGCAGGTAGTCAAAGACGATCTGGTCCACAATTGCGCGCGACACGGCGAGGACGCTTACCAGGAAGCCAAAATAGTTCAGCGGCAGCAGGCGGATGCGCTCGCGGCTGCCATCCAGATACACGGCCGCTGCGATCTCGAAGAAGGCGGCGAAATTGCCAAGCGTGCCGTATGACATCAGCGCGAACAGCAGCACAGCTGTACCTAGCAGCGGCAGGCCGCCAGCATAGAACAGCAGAATCGCCAACAGCCAGCCAAACAGCATCAGCGGCGCCATCATATAGATGCCAAGCAGCGCGACACCGTCGACCTTTTCCAGCAGGCCGTGGTGCCGACACGTCGCCATCCTCCACCCATGGCGATAGAGCGCCTGGTTGTGCCCCTTAGTCCAGCGCATGATCTGCCGTACCCGCACGGGCCAAGTTTCCGGCACCTCTTCGTAGCACTCGGACCAGTTCTGGTACACCGTTTTCCAATCCGACAGCAGCAGCCGATAGGTCAGATCGGTGTCCTCGGCCAGCACGTCGTCGTGCCAGCCGCCGGCACTGTGCAGTGCCCGCATCCGGATGCCCCCAACCGTGCCACCGTACTGGGGCACCAGGTTCAGATTCATCCGCGCCTGCTGGTCAACCTGGTAGCCGCCAGAGCGCTCCAAATCGAGCAATCGCGTCAGCAGGTTGCTGCCAAGGTTCATCGGCACTACGCGGCCCATCGTCGCACCGACCTCAGGATCAAAGAAAGGTGCCACCAGTTGCTTCAACAGCCCTACCGGGGGCAGGTAGTCGGCATCGAACACGACGACGATCTCACTAGCGACTTCTGCGCTTGCATCCTTCAGCGCGGCCGCCTTCCCCGGCTTGCCGACAGTGCGGTGGAACGGGGTGATGCGCCCGGGGTACTTGGCCACAAAGTCGTCGATGATCTCGCGCGTGCGATCGCTGGAGCGGTCGTTGACAGGCATAAGCGTGAGACGGTCGGTAGGGTAATCGGCACGCAACAGGCACTCCAGCGATCCCGCGATGACCGCCTCTTCGTTGTGCGCGGCGATCATGACAGTCAGCGTCGGCCAGCACGCGATATCAATGTCAAGATATGGGTGACGCTGCCTGCCAAGCAGGCGGTTGAGCGTAAATAGGTAATGCCGCACGGCATAGAACAGCACCAACCCCACGATCATCAGGAGCAGAGTGGTCAGCGCCGCCACGATATCCAGCGTGCCATCGCGGGCTTGGCGCTGGAGAGTCGGCGTAGTCCAGCCATGCGGGCGCAAGGACGGCTCGGCAGACTCGGCGCCTTCCAGAGAGTCTGTTTGCACCATCGCAAGTGCCACAGTGGCATCGACCGGCTTGTCGGTGGCGCGTTCCGCGACGCTGGATAGGGCTCTCGCTGCGGCTTCGGGGGCGTTGGCTGCCTGCACAAGCGCAGTACCATGGCCGAGGAGGTCCATGGCCTGCACTTGCGAGGCGAGTACGACAAGGAAGAGTTTCCCACTAAGGGACAGCAGCAGCCGGTACGGTAGGCGCATGATTAGTTCCGCTAATGCGGGTTGGCACGTTCGCTTGTTGCCGATGCGCCGGCTGCGCACCCACCCCGGGGCGCGGCCGGCTCCTGCGCGTTATAACTTCCCGCTGACGAATGCCAGGGAGGTGCCGCCCAGCGATGTGACGATCCAGTTGTTGGCATCCCAGGTCACGATGCCAAGGCCCTGCGTCACTACGGGCTGGGTATAGGCTGATCGGGGCAGCACCCAAGCCATATCGGTCAGATCGCTCGGATGGCTGGCCTGGATCGTCCAGGCATTGCCCATGTCGGTAGCCTGCCAGATGGTCTGCTGGCGCCTTTGGCTAAACTGCGCGAGCGTGTCCATCGTGTACCAGCTGAAGCGCCCGAGCGAGGCCTGGGACGCAGCCCGGTTGAAGAGCGCACTAAGCACCGTCGGGTAGTCGACCGCTCCGAGCGGATGCATGTAGATCAGGCGGCTCGTTCGATTCTTGACCACGAAATCGATGAGCTGGCGATACCAGGCGGTGACGCTGGACGCTGGCACATTGAATTCCTCGAACTCCTCAAATGTCGCATACTGGCCGAACGGCATCACCGGGAACGCGCGGATGGTCTCGTTCGAGAGCGCGCCGTTACGGTAGCTGCGAGTCGGTGCCATGCCCGTATGGCCAAGGAAGTAGTAGCCGTTGTTGCCATTGGCTTCGAGCCAATTGACAGACCATTGGGGCGTATTACCTTCCGGCGCGGCGTACTCCTTCGCAGCTTGCCCTGTCACGCCTTCAACGCTCTGCTTGTTCATCACCAGGTACTGCTCGAAGGTTGCCTGATTCCCCTCGCTGGCATTGCCGCCCCAGTAGTCATGGATCCATCCGCCATGACTACCCACCTTGTGTCCTTTGGACACAAGGTATTGAACGAGCTGCTGCGCCGTCGCATTCTGCGAAAGGTTGATGCCTTTTGCATCGCCAAAGGTGATCTGGTCGGAACCAGCAGTTACGGAGATGGAAAACGGGCCGTTGTTGAAGGTTCCCCAGCCCTTCATCTTATTGGCGGGGGCGATCTGGTCTCCGGCGCAAAAATGCATGTTCAGCACCATCCCGCCGCGCGCCTTCGGTTGCGCAGAGAGCCGCGGCATCTTCATCAAGTTGCTTCCAAAGTAGCGCAGGAAACCGTGCATCAACATGCCGTCGGTCTGGCCCTTCAGGTAGGCGAGCGGCGTGTTGATAAACAGCACGCGGCCCGAGCCAAAGCTGCGCAGCCCTGCCACGAGTCCGAAGTTTGGTGACGTCAGCAGTGCCGTGCCGGTGTATGTGCCCTGCGTCACGAAACTCGGATAGATCAGAAACCCATAGACGTATCCCGAGATGCCTTCCACGGGATCGGTGGTGGATGGGCTCCACACCATTGATTTGCCGGGCGGAACCTGGATGGTCCTAAGCGTGCTGCTCAGCCCGGTGACCGGCCCCAGGCCAATCATATTGCCGAGCAACTGGTCGTACAGTACGTAGTCGACCCCAGCAAGATTGCTTAGGCGGCTGCGCTGAGCAGCGTAAAAGCCGGTCGTGGTCAGTGCGCCGAAATCGTAGACTAGCATCAGGTTCCCGCCCTGGCTGGCGTAGGTCTCCAGCGCTGCGATCAGCGCGTCGCTGGCGTTGACGTGCACCTGATCCGGCAGGATCACGCCGGAGAACTGCGCGGTTGTCGTGCCTTGCTGGAACTGCGTGTCGTTGATGACGGTGATCTTCAAGCCTTCTTCCTGAGCCGCATCCAGCCAGGCCGAAACGCGCGGGTCAGGAAGAGCGAGTTCGTCGGGTATCAGCAGCGCGATCTGGTTGGTGGCGGCATGCGCTATGACCGGCAAAGTCAACGCCAGTGCCAGCAGAAACTGGATGACCAACAAACTGCTTCGCTGCAAGAGCGGATGAGATTTGCAGTGCACGATCTTCTCCCAGCGAGAGGATTGTCAGATTGCGGTACAGGGCCGAACGGCCAGCTGGCGCGTCATCGTCAAAGCGGAAGGGCTCGCCATCCGCACGTTCTGGAACATCATTGGAGCTCCGCTTCCGCTGCGGGTGCGGGTGCGGGTGTATAAGCGCCGCTTTTTACCTTGGGCCCACTCACAGCAGTCTTTGGCTTCTTGGCTTTCGCCTTGTCCTTGATCGCCTTGTTCTTGCCCACGCTGTGCGCTTCGAACGCAAGATCCATCTGGAAGCTGTGATCGTAGCCTTTCAGGCCGCCGGGATTCGTCGGGCTTGCCGGAAGGTAGAGCGGGGGCGCTGAAGCGGCTGTAGCAGCTTCCTCGGTCAAGGCGGCGAGGGCATTGGCCGATGTCAGGATACTGGCGGCGAACAACGCTGCGGCCCCTGCTACAAGCCGAGCGTTAGTTGTCACCCATGCAATACGTGAATGATTCATTGCCTTGCTCCTGCAGAGAGCGTCCAGCGAGCCGCAGGCGTTGCGGCGTTCCGCTGGGCGCACTGGTATCACTTTGTTGACCATGGCCGGCTGCCTATGAACTCACAACCCCGCTAAGGTTTATCGTTTCGCCGCATCGCAGATCCGCCTGCTGGCGCTTGCCTTGTAGCGCTAACACAATGCGTTCGCTCGCTCGCCCGTCACCAAACGGGTTGTGCGCCCGCGACATGCAGGCGTACTCATCGGGATCGTTCAGCAGTTGCTCCGCTGCGGCGATGAGGCGCGCCGGGTCGGTACCGACAAGTCGGGCAGTACCAGCCGCGACGGCCTCCGGCCGTTCTGTGGTTTCCCGTGTCACCAGCACTGGCTTTCCCAACGCCGGCGCTTCTTCTTGGATTCCGCCTGAGTCAGTGACGATCAGGCAGGCACGGGACATCAGGAAGACAAAGGGGAGGTAGTCCTGAGGCTCTATCAGATGGATGTTTTGATGGCCTGTTAGCAGCGCCTGCACAGGCTCGCGCACCTGCGGATTAAGGTGCACCGGATAGACGATTTGGATGTCGGGGTTGCGGTCCGCCAGCGTGCGCAACGCAGTGAACAGCCGCTTGAAGGGCGCCCCAAAGTTCTCTCGGCGATGCCCGGTCACCAGAATCAGGCGCCTGGAAGGATCAAGGAAAGGGTACCGGCCGGCGAGTTCGCGCTGCATCTCGACATCCGTGTCCAACCGGCGTTTGACCTGCAGCAGCGCATCGATCCCGGTATTGCCGGTTAGGCTGATGCGGCTCGGGTCGACGCCTTCGCGTAGCAGGGTTTCCTGCGCTTGCTGCGTCGGCGCGAAGTGCCACGCTGCCATCACGTCGGTGACACGGCGGTTCATCTCCTCGGGCCATGGTGCGCTGAGGTTTCCGGTGCGCAAGCCCGCTTCAACGTGCCCGACTGCCACGTTTCGATAAAACGCGGCGAGCGTGGCAGCAAGCGTGGTAGTCGTATCCCCATGCACCAGCATGGCATCCGGCAGAAACCGGTCCAGCACCTCATGCACGCCGCTGAGTACTCGTGTGGTGATGTCGGCCAGAGTCTGACCTTGGCTGAGCACGTTAAGGTCGAAGTCCGGGACGATCCCAAACAGCCGAAGCACCTGGTCCAGCATATGGCGGTGCTGACCAGTCACGCATACACGCAACGTGAATCCGTCGGATGCTTGGAGGGAATGAATAAGCGGCGCCATCTTGATAGCTTCGGGCCGGGTCCCGAATACAGCGAGGATGTTCTTTGGCATGTCAGTCTCTCGTCTTGCTGTTGGTGCCAGACGGTCGCGGTCGAAGTTTGGGCCGCGGGCCTGCCGCATTAAGCGCTGGTGTGTTTCATCGCGCGGGGAAACGGATAGCGATGGCTGTGCCACCCGTGGGCAATTCCTGAATTCATGCGGGTTCTAGGACATTTGGACCTGAGCGACGGGGCCGCCTGTCATAAATGTGGTTGCAAAGCCGTAACAACGGCTTTTATTCGCGGCGTCCGTATGCTGGCGCACGGATGTGGCTGCTACAGCACGATGCACCGCCGCAGCGCATGAAAGTGGATCATAGGGCGGTTGAGCGGCGGGATCGGCAAGCGCACTTTGCTGCGTGCGAAACGCAACCCTTCTAGTGAGGGTGCTTCACATTAGGGACTTCGATGCACAGGGGAAAACGGTCTTTTAGGTCGTAAACAGCGGGACTGGCGCAGGACGAGAGACCGCAATAGCCAAAAGGCTTAAGACAAAAGGGGGAAAGTAAGCACTTGACGCAGTTGGTTTGGTCACGGCACCCATCCATTCGAGGGAAGGGATCACCCGAATGTGCGCATGCGGCAATCAACCGAATCGGTTTCACGAATGAAAAGGTGTCTATATTAGATATAAATAAAAATTAATCGCAATAATATGCAAGCAATACAAGTATCCGCACGCAAGAAGAAACGAGCGGATCGCACCGCCGAAGAGTTGCGCGCCGAACTGGCGGCGCGCAGCGGGGCCCGCGACGCGGCCGAGCGCAGGCCGAAGCGCGCCCGGATTGAGGCGCAGTCCGCGGCGGTCGCCGATCGGCTCGCCAGCGCCGAGCAGCGCAGGGAAAGCGGTGCACACGTGGACGCGGTGCAGGCGGAGTTGGGCGACCGCAACGCCGAGGGGCAGAGCTGGGACGGGCAGGGCGAGATGCCCGCCTAGCTGCGGCGGGCGGTCAATGCAGGGCAATCGGTGGAGTTCACCGGATCGGATAGCTTCGACAGCGGATAAGCTTGGATCTCGCCCGTGCCGCGGGGCGGTTTTCGCTGTTCTCGCGTCCAACCCCATCGGAATATCGCGGCAAAGCGCCCATTAAAATACATTACAATGCACTATATTTGTCATCAAATGATGCTATAATTTGTGCATGCTTACGGAGATTTCCATGCGTACGACTATTGCGCTTGATGACGACTTGATCGCCAAGGCTCAAGCCTATACGGGCCTGGAGGAGAAAACGGCACTCGTGCGCGAAGCACTAAAGGCCTTGATCCAGCGTGAAGCCGCGAAACGACTCGCGAATCTTGGCGGTAGCCAACCGGGCATCAAGGGGGCACCGCGTCGCCGGCAGGACATCGAATGATTCTGGTCGACACGTCGGTCTGGATTGTCCACATCAACGCTTCTGATCCTATGCTGATTAGCCTGCTTGCCGAGGAGCGTGTGCTGGCTCATCCCTATGTGATAGGCGAGATTTCGCTCGGTAGTCTGCGTGACCGTGACGTCGTGCTTGGCGCGTTGCTCGATCTGCCACGCGCGCCAGTTGCGACGCCGGAGGAGACGTTTTATTTGATCGAGCGCGAAGGGTTGTTCAATCGTGGAATAGGATATATCGACACGTCACTCCTGGCGTCCGCGCGCCTACAACCAGGCATCACCATCTGGACGCGCGACAAGCGATTGAAGAAGGTTGCCGATGAACTTAATCTCGGCGCGGTGCTTGCGCACTAGATAAACAGTCTGGCGCGCTGGTCACTGCATTGCCTGAATTTCTGGGGGGTCACCCTTTTCGGCCAGACCTTGCGGCATGTCGAAGCGGCGCCTACGACTCCAGAATCTCCAGCCCGTTTTCGGCACACCATTGCCTCAGAGCTCTTTCGACAGAGTCGGCTTCAAAGGAATACCAGATTTCGAGAATGCCTTCGCGCTCCACCAGATCCTTAAAGCGCGCGTAAGCCCCTTGCCGGCGGAAGAATTCTTCAACTTGATCGTAACGCTCAGGCAACTCTTGTGCGACAAATTGGAGGGCGAGACGTCTTCCGGAAAATACCCATACGGGGCTTTGGCTCATTGGAGGGATTTCGCCATAACGCTGCGCACGAGCGGCCCTTTTTCTGTTGTCGGATTATGCAAGGTTAAGCGTAGCGAACAGATCGGACAGGGGCTTCAGAGCCAAGCGGACCTCGTCACCTGTCAAGCGTTCTTGGCGCAAATTGCGATTTTTCTTGGCGGCTCCCAGCTTGCGATAGGTGTATTGCTCATCGAATTTTTTTCAGTAAGTCCATTTCTCCCCTAAGCTCCGGCTTTGGGGGGCTCTAGCACATGCCTGGTTAGAGCAGCGGACCTAAAATCCGTTGATGCCGCGTCCGACTCACGGCGCCCACCATAAAGCCGCGAGATCTCTTCAGTCACACCGTTCTGCGAAATCCGCCTCGGCCCCAGGGTTCTATGTCGGGACCGTGACCAGACACGGCACTAAACGATGCCGCTGCCATTCTTCATCCGATGAGCGCCATACAATCTTCTACGCTATTCATGCGTCGCTGTGAAGAGATCTGGCGCAAAGCGTAGCCGTTTCTGCGCGATTCGTCTGACGGCATTCGCCGCTGATGTGTCTACTTTGAGTCAAAGCCGACATCAGAATGCGATGCGATTTGACGCGATCGGCCGAGCCATACATTAATACAAGCAACCAGCCGGTTCGTATCGACAGCCAAGTCAACTGGAAGGTTTAGAGAAACCTTGCAGGCCGTCGATGGAGTGCGTATAAGTCAATAGTGGTCAAAAAAATTGGAGGCAAAAATGGCAACGTATCAGCAACTACTGGAGCAAAAGGAAGCTTTGGAAGCGCGGATCGCAGAGGCGCGTTCGACTGAGGTCGCTGGTGTTATCGAACAGATCCGCGAATTGATGATTCGGTATAATCTCTCGCCCGAAGATGTGGCGCCTCGGCGTCGTCGCGGCCGGCCTGCCGGTGCAGCATCCGCTGGCACGGAGAAAACTCCGCTGCCGCCAAAGTATATGGATCCCAAGACCGGAAAAACCTGGTCGGGTCGCGGCCGGACGCCGGCGTGGCTGGGCAAGCGGCCCGAGCGTTTCCTTATCGAGCAGGTTGAATGACACGCGCCGGAGCCGTTGACGACTACGGCAGGTCCGTCATGAAGCCGGCCCATGTCTGAGTGATCGGCGCGCAAAAAGGGCGGCTCTCGAGCCGGTAGCAGAGAGCCGCGGAACGTCCATAAAGAAATCGGGTAATGGATACGTTACCCGTTCTCAGTATGACCCCGTCGCCCTTGCTAGGCAATGGACCTGCCCAATGAGTTCTCCTCCGCGCGGACTCACCAAAAAATGCCCGTATGCCGAGGGACGGTGAATGCGGGCGGTAGCAGGACTGCCCCTGATATTATGGGGTCCGATAAGCAAGCTCTAAATCTGAATTAAAGCCGCTTTCGCCCCTCAGTCAGCGGGCAACGTCATGTTAGTGGCCTTGCGCGGGCGGGCTTCGACTGTTTGACCCATAGCTACCTCCGTATGGTCATTTTGCGCATGATAGCCTTATGACAGTGCGCAAGCCATGTCGGCACAAAAAAAAAGTGCGTCATCGGGAGCTATGCCGACGTGATTCCTGAGCCTGTCTCGTACGGTCCCAGTTTGGCGCGGTCTCCCTGGCACCACGGAACATCCCGCTTAGGCAGTCCGCAGCGAAGCAGGAACCTGAGTTGCGAAGCTCAGGAATCCCCTTCCTTTCCGGCATTCGCCGACGCCGCAAGGCGAATGAGGGGAGGACGTCAATCAGGCGGCTTCTTTCTCCAAAGTTTCCAAGGACCCTCGAATTCCTTCGAAGAGGCGGTCCGCAACACGTGCAGGGAAGTTTGGCGGAAGTCGATCTGCCACGTTAGCAACTGCCGTCGGAACTTGTGCCAACAGCTCCCTGAGAAGGGGCTCCGCAGATTGGCCATAGAAGCACTTGGGTGCCATGGCGTTGAAGTGCCGGCGCTTGATGTCGTTTAAGTGGTAGTGCCGATTCTTGCTCGCAACGGCCATTGCAAGTCTCGCCTTCTGGTACGGAACTTGGTTCGGTCCATCGCCGATGATGGGCCAAACCGTCATGATGTCGTAAAGCGGCGTCAGTTTGTAGCGGCCGCCAGGCAACAGGTGAATACTGAAGTTTTTTGCATGCCCATCGGTAGCCGCAAACATCCAGAAAAGGACCTGTGCAGTAAAAAATGTCCTCAGATCTTCTTCAGCCGTCTCTGACTGTCGCAGCGTAGAGGCGATATCGATCATGCTTGGCCCGCCAACGTTTTCGTATTTGAGGTGTGACGGCACACCAAATGCTTGGCAGAAGTCTTCCTGCGGTAACCGCATAATCCACTTACCACTGGAGTGCATCTGCCGGTCGAATCGACTGACGACAAGCACTGTATGCTTGCCGAAGGTCTGTATCTCACAGTCGGCGGTGGGAAGGCCGAGTTCTTTGAAGAGCTGCATGCAGAGCCATTCGTTCTCGACCGAAGTCGTGAAGTCCGCATTGCGGCCACCCACCAAGCCAATAGGCAGTTTGAGAATGTGCGTGGTCGGAGTGGCTCCATGCGGGAGTAGCCACTGGCCTTCATGGAAGAGCAGGGCGGTTTTCTCTTGTGCACCAGCTATCGAGATTCGGAAATCTTCTTCTTCCGAAAAATTGGCAGGTCCGGTCGACGTAATGGCGTGGTTAAGTAGCGTTTCGATGTCAGCTTCTGCCTGCGGCGTTCCGTCGATGCACTGGACATTCTGCGGCACATCGTCCTCTTCAAGGAGCTGTACAGCACCTACACAATCACGGCCAATTGCTTCTAGCAGGTCGAAGGCGTCCGTAGAGCCAGTATGATATTTTGTGGCGAGGCGTCGACGAATGGGGTCACTGTCGGGCAGCAGGTTGTCGAAGTAATTCTGGACGTTGTCGCCTCGGAGCGGAGCGTTATCAATTCCAAACGGTAGTGAAAGGGACAGTGGTCGCCCGGCCTGCGAGGCGACCCACTCCGCGTCATATTGGAGTTCCATTGGCCGGTGTGGGGCCATTCGCCAAGTGCCGACGCGTAGGCCGTTGGCCCAGACCGACAAAGCTCGTGTGTGCGATTTTCTTCCCATCGTTACCACTCAGATTCCGAAGATTCCGCGGCATGTGTTGTTGAAGGTTTCGATTGGATGACTAGTTCGAGCCCGTAAAGGCTGACCAAGGCAAGCAGTTGCTCTGCCGTAATAGCCTTAGGATCAAGCTCCATCGCGGACAACCGGCTCTGGCTGAGCCCGAGTCGGGGCGCGGCCTGACCTTGCGTAAGCTTCTTGGCGCGGCGCGCGGTGCGCAAAAGGTTGCCGAGTTGCGATGGAGAGGACACCACGAGTTTCATATCAATTACCTGCTATACGAATATATTCATATTACTCGTTTTGCAGCTAAAAACAAGATACCTTCCACAGAGGTATTACAAATTTACGCGTTTGGCAGGTATTATTTGGTCTAGATGAGGCTCATGAGCCTCGTGCAGCCGCTCAGCCGGCCGACTAGTCTCTTGGCGGGTGCCCAAGTTCGCGCCGGTGGGCTGGGATCTGAAGCTAAGGCCAGCCCCGAAGAGGCCAAGCTCCTCGGCAAGCTCGAAGAGTCCATTGTCTACCTCGACAACGATCGGCACTTCATCGTGAACTACGGTGACCGCTATCGGCATGGGGAGCCCATTGCATCAGGTTTTGTCGAGTCGGCCGTCAACCAGGTGGTGAGCAAGCGATTCGTCAAACGGCAGCAGATGGCCTGGAACACCAGATCGAGAGCTCGGCGGATCGCAGACAGCATGCCAAGCGCGAACCGTCGACCTTGAGCAGACTGCCGCGAGCGCAGGTGCTGCTCGGCGTTGGGCAGTACATACCCACACTCGGGAACCGGGCGATGCACACGAATGGCAGTCAGCCATGCAGGGGCTTGCGCCAGCGCACGTGCCATACAGTATTCACCTGTACGGAACGCAACACGGCGCCCGCGTCTCGTCCCATCGTTTCAAGAAGCTCAAATGGGAAGTCAGGAAATCCGTCAGTTGTCACGTAACAATCGACACCTGCGGAAGCACATTTTGGCGCAATGGGAGGCGTTTGTTGCCACCCAACTGCCTGCTGCCAAAAACCTGGATTCCCTCGCCCTGCGCGACCACGCGCCGCAGATCCTGCAAGCCATCGCTAAGGATTTGATGACTCCCCAAACAAGCGAGGCGCAACACGAAAAATCATTGGGACGGGCCCCGAAGGTGCCCGGCACGCCAGACACTACCGCACAAATACACGCTGTCATGCGGGCGCGCGGTGAGCCTTCGACGCCGGCCAGGAAAATGGCATTCAGCAGCCCGAGGCCGATCTGCACAGCTGATTGGTGTCAACCAGCGTCCGTTTGCATAATTTTTATATGGACGCCTCCCGTTTTGCCAAGAGAGATTGGGTGTATTGGCGGGCAGGAAGGCTGCGGTTTTATATCCGGCCTTGTTGCAGGTCGAACCCGCTGGCCCCGATGGAATCCGCTGACCCACGCCTCATTTGTTCCACGGGCTGTGAGCCCGCAAAATTATTCAGGTTTAGTGAGTCCCGGTCTGACCTGTTTTGCCATCACACTCAACTACCTTGCGCAACCTTTTGACGTGCCTATCCTCTGCAAAGCTGGTTATTCAATCATCGAGCTAGTCACACGGGCTTGACACTCACATAGGTGCTCTCATACGAGCGGTCGTAAGCGAGCAACGCCCAGATCGTCCGCGCCATCTTGTTTGCCAGCGCTACAGTCACTACGTTCTTCGGTCGCCGCTTGCTGATCTGCTCGACCCACGGCGCTGGCTCTTTCGTGTGCGAGAGCACCGCTCGAGCCCCGTGTATGAGCAGGGTGCGCAGATACGTGTCACCTCTCTTGCTAATGCCCAGTAGCCGCACTTTGCCGCCGGTGCCGACCTGACCTGGAACCAGTCCAAGCCATGCTGCAAACTCCCGCCCCGATTTGAACGCTTTCGGGTCCCCCATCGTCGCCACCGCGGCTGTCGCCGTCAGCAGTCCAACGCCAGGAATCGCCGCGATCTGCCGGCACGACCGGTCCTCTTTCATCCACGCCGACAGTCGGTGCTCGATCTCGGCGATCTGCACATCCAACTCGCCGAGCCGGCTCCATTGTTCGCGCAGCGTGTTCACCAGCACGGCCGGCAGCCGCTCGTTCAGCCGGGCTAGAACTTCGGTCATTGCCCGGTTCAGCGCTGCTCGACCGACTGCCATCACCTCACCGTATTCGGTCAGTAGTCCGCGCAGACCATTGCTTTGCATCGTGCGGAACTTAATCAACTGCTGCCGCATCCGGTGCAACGCAAGGATCGCCTGCTGCGCTTCGCTCTTGACCGCCACCGACTTCACGCCCGATTGCTGCACAGCCATCCAAATCGCTCGTGCATCGGTCACATCGTTCTTGTTGCCGCTCACGAACGCCTTCACCGCCTTACCCGGCATCAGCCGCACCTGGTGCCCCATCTCGATCAGTTGGCGTGCCCAATGCTGAGCTCCACCGCAAGCCTCCATCCCAATCAGGCACGGCGCGCGATTCGCGAAGTGTTCGAGGAATCCCGCGCGCTTGATCTGCTTGCTGATGATCTCGCCGGTTTCCGGTTCGACCCAGTGCAGTTGGTCGGGTAGCAGCGACGCATTACTGCGCCGCCGCCCCCTCAGAACCGGACGTGCAGGTCGCCCCGCATCCGGCTCAAGCCATTCCTTCAGCGCCATTGAGTGGCACCGGGCAACCCGACAGAGCGTTTCGCGGATCGACGGCGGGCAAGGTAGAGGTCCCATGCCGGATCAAATGGATTGGCCAGTCCCCGGATTTTGACGTGACGCTGAATCGCGACCGTCGTTGCGCGGAAGAGTTGTAGGCCGCAGGTGTCATCCTCGGTCGAACTCCTCGTTGCAAAATCCCAGGACCGGTGTCCGTCTCGCCGGAAGTACCGTTGCCTGACCCACCGGGCTCCTTTCGTGGGGTGCCTACGTCTTGCCCACTTCCAGAGCAGGTGCCAGATGTGCGAGTCGATCGTCGAGAAGGTCGCTTTTGCCACGACGTGGCGATGATACATAGCCCAACCCCGAACGATCGGGTTCAGCCTACGGATCAACGCCTCTTGGGTGACACTCGCGTTGCCCTTGATGACTTCCCTGGCCTTGTCGAGCAGCGATTTGCTACTTTTCTTCGCTGGCTTGATCAGCAGTTTGCCGCCGTACTTGCGCACGTTTTGGCCAAGGAAATCGAAACCCTCCGCTATGTTGGTGATCCTGGTCTTCTCTTCCGAGAGTTCCAGACCTCGGGCGGCCATAAACTGCCTGACCGCGGGAAGCACCCGGGATTCCAGCACATCTTTCGACACGCCAGTCACCACAAAGTCATCGGCATAACGGACGACGTTGAGCTGAGCCTTGCTGCGAGCAAGTTTGGATGTTCCCACACTTGCATGGACTGCCGCTTCAAGCCCATCCAGCGCCATATTCGCGATTACGGGCGAGATAACACCCCCTTGGGGTGTACCCGCCCGCGACTCGAACAGAGTTCCCTCATCGATATATCCGGCCTGAAGCCACTTTCGCAGAACCCCCTTATCCATCGGTACGTTCTCCAGGAACCAGGAATGACTGAAGTTGTCGAAACAGCCTCGAATGTCACCCTCCAGAACCCATTCTGGCGAGGCACGCTTAGCCAGAACGTTGAAGCACTGCTCGATGGCATCGGCAGTCGAGCGTCCGGACCGAAAGCCGTAGGAATTGGCATCCGCCAGAGTCTCCGCGACGGGTTCCAGAGCGAGCTTCCATAAAGCCTGCATCGCCCGGCACCGCATACAAGGAATTCCTAACGGACGCTTCTTGCCGTTACTCTTGGGAATGTAAACCCGCCGCAGCGGCATCGCCCGATAGCCGCGATGTCGTAGCGACACCATTCCGTTCCATCTGGCCGCCGGGGACGACCATATCCTGCCATCCACCCCCGGCGTCCTCTTACCGCGATTTTCCGTCACACGCTTCACGGCCAACATCTTGCCGCTATGCGAGCGGGTCAGCAGACGTTGCAGGGCTTTCACCTTGCCCCATCGGCCTTCCCGGACCACCTTGGCGATACGCACCTGAAGCCGTTTCACCTCTGCCTCAATGTGCGGCCAGTTCGCCTGATCCCACATCTGTGCAGCGTGAGAGGACGCACCAGCTCCCGACACTTTCGCATCGTACGCCGTCATCTGCTTTCCCTCGTATAACGGTTGGTCAAAGTTCTCTCGCCATGAATGACCCTGCGGAAGTCTGCCCACTTTCGTGTCGGGCCATGTTGCAGCCCGTATCCCGGCCATTACAGCCGGGCGTTCGCTTTCTCCGCATTCCTTTACCCACCGTGCCAACAGCGTTCCTTACGGTTCGCCTGCCGTCACCGGCAGCATGATGGGCTTACCCTGTTCCGCATGAATCTCCGAGCGGGGCGGACCCTTCCTCTTCGCCGGCGGCTGGTTGTCCATGGTGGTCCAGTCTTCGAAGACCACTCCTCACCGCATACCGTTTTGGTTCAAGCCTGTCAGCACGTTTGGCTTGTCAAAGATCACGACGTTTATCAGAAGTTCACATATGTTGGTCGTACCCACTCATCCCTTGCTCCTCTCCGCCTTCGTGCTGGCAGATTCCGCTTCGCCTCGCGGCTGGGCGTACCGGTTATCCGGCGGCTACGTTGTCCCCAGAGCTTCACACCGAGCTGTTACCGGCTCCGCATGTCTGGGTAGGGAACGGTTGATGGAACAACCGGTTTCGTCAGGCCATACGTTCTCCTGTGAAACAGAAATTCAGGCGACTTGCAGGTCGCACAAAGACTCGCTTTGCAACATCGACGCCGACTGCGGTGAGCTTCATTCGGATTCTCCTACCTCAAGTGGTACTTGCTGGAACTTCCACTTTGGCACATCTGATGCCGTCGGCTGCGAGAACCCGGCCTTCCTGCTTCTGAACTGCTTCACTCGCTAGCCCTTGCGGGGGGAGGCGTCCATTCCATTTGTTCCTGCTGGTCGCCCGCCAGTTGGCCGTTTCCGAGGCACCGGGAACAATTTTATGCAAAGAAACTTTGCAGAATATTGTTCCTCCAGGCGACGTTTTGCGTAATTTTGTTCCTTTTCCCAACGGAGCGTTCAGTCGCTGCCTGGCCCGCTGCGGCTTGCGAAGACGCGGACGCGCGCCGTCAGGGGCCCCCGTGCGCGCCCCGTGCGCTCACGGTGCCAAGCCGGCGGCACGCCGGTGAGGCTGGAAGGGCGGTCCCCGCGACGCACTTTGGTCTGGCCCATGGGGCCAGGAACAAAATTCTGCAAAAACCGGGAACAAGTTTGTGCAAACCGACGCAGGCGTAATGCACTTTGTTATATAGCATAACAATTTAACATAATACTTGTTATCCGAAAAATGCTTCTGGAGAGACTTCGAGTATCGGGTTATAGTGCATCGAGCTTCTTCAACTCGGTATCCGCCCAATCGCTGAACTCCTTGACTTGCATTGTGAGTGCGTCGAATTCCGCCGGATCCTCGAGTGCGCAAGCCATGTCGGCACACAAGCAGTGCGTCATCGGGAGCTATGCCGGCGTGTTTCCTGAGTCCCTTTCGCACAGCTCCAGGCAGAGGGCCGCATCAGACACGGCATCGCCCTCCTTCACATGGCTGACGCTCACGCGTGGGAGCGGGCCCGATCATCTATTGCTATTTCGGTAATGACCAGTTGCAACATTTGGATTATTGTTGCGATAAACTACACTCAATGGGAACCCAACGCAACCATCTCACTGTGGAGCCCATCATGGCCAGGCCGACCGACATCAAGCTAAATGACAACCTCGAGCGCAAGCTTGCCGAGACGACTGTGCACGGAGGCGACTCCCGGCCGCTTCTGGCAGACCTAGTAACCACGATCGAAGGTTACCAGGCCTGGATGCTCCGACTGAAAGCCACTGCCCGCAGTGCGGGTGTCATGTTCGCCGCGGGCTAATACCGTTAGCGCGCAGACTAACCCTCGGTCAAGAGTAACGGCGCGTCTTTCGTGTAGCCGACCGAGCTTCGGGATGTCGAGCTTCCGGGCGGTCAAGAGTTTGAGGATCGCCGGGACGCCCCGCTTCGCGATCAGGTTCAGGATGCTGTCCAGGTATGGGGAGATCTCGTCGGCAAACGGACAGCCCACATCGCGACGACGGCCGAGAACGTAAGCGATTCCAATATCCCTTTGTCGTCAGCTTTTCCGTGGCGTTAGTACAGGCATCGAAAGCCATCTTCGGTGAGTCTGAATACCTCGCCGTCTTTCTGAAGCCATCTGGATGTTGCGAAGGACTCGAACATGTGAGGCAAAAATCTCTTGCTGTCGCGGATTCAGGAATGGAACAAACTCAAACCGGAATGGTTTCTCTGGAATGACGTCGCCAACTTGCATCTTTTGCTTGCGCATGAATTCCATCAGCAAGCTTACCAGCGCTTCGCTCTCGTCTCTCGGCTCCCTGATGGTCAAGACCGCGTTATAGCGGTTTCCACTGTCCTTCAGTTCGCGAAGCACGTTTCCGAAGCCGGGCATCCCGTAAAACGTGTCGATTTCCGCGTTAGTAGCGTCGCGCAAATCAATGTCGATCTTGATCACTATCGTTTCCCAATACGACAGCTACCGCCCGAAGTTCG
The DNA here is from genome assembly GCF_040784895.1 of Cupriavidus sp. Agwp_2. Taxonomy (NCBI): domain Bacteria; kingdom Pseudomonadati; phylum Pseudomonadota; class Betaproteobacteria; order Burkholderiales; family Burkholderiaceae; genus Cupriavidus; species Cupriavidus sp. Agwp_2. Next base: position 312,697 of record NZ_CP088085.1, on the reverse strand, counting down.
GGGCGCTTGCGCGCCAGATTCGTTTCCCGATTTCCATGTACCGGCTTGGCCGGCTTTTCCGACCCTATTGCCCAAACGTCGCAATTGCGCTTGTGTGGCATTGGCGAGCAGCAGTCCAATCTCGGGCCCCGTCAGACCGTCGGCAGTATCGCCAAGTGAGTCCGCGATTGCCTCGATCTGGCTCAATGAGAATGTCAATCGTTGCTCACGCCGATGTCCTTTCCCCTTATTTTATGAGCCGCATTCCGGCGCCCTTGGCCGCTTTCGTGTCAAACGTCATCGTGTATTCACACTGCGCGTCGTGACACATCCGTTCGATAAGGCAGTCGGCGAAATCGGCCGATGATCCGCCATAAAGGCGCAATGCCTTCCAGACTGTTTCCGCCGATTCGACTACCAATTCTTTCGTCCGTAGCAGCGTCTCGACCACCTGCGTGATTTCATCGCGGTTCGCACCATAAGCCCGTCCCAATACCCACACGACTTCGACGAGGGCCACCTGTGTGACATAACCCGGGGCGTCCCCGGTCAGCGACTCGATCAGTTCTGTTGCCTGCTTAGCCTGCACAGGTTCATCTTGCGCGAAGTATCGGACGAGCACATTCGTGTCGAGACCGATCATCGGGCAGAAGCCCCCTGCTCCGCTATCGCTGCGTTCATGTCGTCGATCGAGACTGGCTTCGCAGGCTTGCGAATAATGCCCTTGAGAGAGGTTACCGATCGGGTGGCAGGGACCATTTCATAGCGTCCCGTTTGTTCATTGAGGACGAATTCGATCCGGTCCCCGGTAGACAGGCCCAGATGAGTCCGCACTTCCACCGGGATTGTGACCTGTCCCTTTGATGTCATGGTTGCAGAAGCCATAGCACCTCCGGATATTTGTATTCCTTACTTTAATGTAAGGAACTCGAAACGGCAAGATCGTCCTCTCACATCCTTGTATTGGCACACAGCAAGTCGCTGTTGAAGCGCCCCCGGATCACACCTAATACAGTTGCCTCGACTGTCCCCTCCCTCCCACTCGCAATGCCTCGCCGCCTGGAAGATTGGTACCCATCCCCTGCCCGGGTGGCTCGAATGCGGTCGCCTAGCGGCTGAATGGTGCGAATTGCCCCGCGCGACAAGTGCGTCGGATCAGGGCGTAACCGCGGCATGCCGCTGGTAGCCCGTGATTGATAGTTGCAGGCACAGCTTGGCGGTTAATTGCATTTAGATTTCGGCATGCGACGTAACGCTTGGCCGGCCCGCAGCTAAGCCCTGGCCGCGCTGCGTATCTCATGCATCACTTAATTGGGATCCTCATACTGCGCCACGCTCCATATGTCCACTGCCCAGCCAGCTAGACCGCATTCGGAAAGCCCCCGCTGGATTGATGCTCGCCGAGTTGCTAGCCCAGCATCCCGACGTTGCGCGGCGGACAGCCCAACGTTGGATCCGCCAATGGATCGATGGGGGACAGATCACGGCGATCGGCGAAGGACGCGCCCGTCGTTATTTCGTGGCGAAAACGACAGAGCTTGCCACGACCACGCCTGAGCGGGACCGCTTCCCGAGTTACATCCCGCTTTCCGCAGACAGCCGCGACATCGTGGCCTATATCGATCAGCCCCCGAAAGCGCGCAAGCCTGTGGGCTACCAACGTGACGTCCTTGTCGCCTATCAACCCAATGTCACACGGTACCTTTCGAAATCGCTTCGGCGTCAGCTACACCGGCGCAAGACCGCACAGGCTGATGCTCCCGCTGGAACCTATAGCAGGGCTATTCTGAACCGGCTGCTGATCGACCTGTCGGACATCCGTGAGCTGATTGAGCACGGGAAGGCAGCGCAAGGCAAGGCGGCCATCGAAACCCAGATGATCCTCAACCACAAGACGGCCATCGAACTGCTGGTGGAGAAGATCACTACAGTCGGTTTTGACCGCTATACCTTGATGAACTTGCATAGCGCCTTGTCGGAGAACCTGTTGCCCAACCCTGCCGATGAAGGCCGGATTCGCCAGCATGCCGTGGACATCGGCTAAAGTGTCTACCGTCCCCTGTCGGCACCACAGCAAATTGAGGTCGCACTAGATGCCCTGCTCGAGAAGGTAAATCAAATTGCTGATCCCTTTGAACAATCATTCTTCGTGATGATGCACCTGCCATATCTGCAGCCATTCGCGGACGTCAACACGCACCTCGCGCCTGATGGCCAATCTGCCGCATCAGCCGCTGCGTGTTCGGGTGCCAACGCGCATGCGACGAGCATCGTCAAACCCAGTTCGTCCAGCACAGGCGTGCTCGATATTGACCCCCTTGTCGCTCCCCAGCTTGGACAGCATGCCGACAGAGACACCGCAATGCCTCGCCGCCTGGTCAATGGACATCCCTCCTCCTGCCCAGTTGGCTCGTAGGCGGTCGCCCAGTTGGGAAGAATCGTCGCGCGCGACGAAGGCGTCCCTTGCTCGAGCGGATGTTCCTTCGCGAAGATAGCCCTCTGGCCGAAGAGGCAGACACATCCTTCCTCCGTGAGGTGAAGGGCAGACTGCTCTCAGTCCTAAATTTCCTCGCGGAACATCCAGGTTCGAGCCACGGGCAACTGGTCGGCACACTGCTGCGGGGTGAAGACGAAGCGTCGTTGAAGGTCACGTTCAAACGCTTGGTCGAGAATTACCATATGGTCGACAAGCGCCACCCGGTGTTCTCGGAGAGCAAGAGTCGCAATGCCCGCTATGACATCACCGACAACTTTCTGCAGGCGTGGCTGTCGGTCGTGAAATCGGCACGGGACGCTTCCCGCATGCGCCCGCTATCGAAAGCGATCGATCTGACGCTCCCTCGTCTGCACGGGCACGAGGAATACGCGTTCGAGAAACTGATTCGTCAGTTGCACGTAGAGTGTTCGCGAAAGGGCGTGGGCGATTTCTAGCTGACCTCCATCGAGCTGGGCTACTGGAATCGGCCGCGAGACGAACAGAACGCGATCGAGATCGACATCGTCGCACTCGACGAGGATGCGCGGCGTATTCGCTTCGGCTCGTGTAAGCGCAGTGCAAGCAAGCACATCCGGTCCTCGCTTTCTGAATTTGAGCGACACATCGAGCGATTCATGTCGACAACGGAAGGGCGCCGGGTGAAGGGGTGGACGTTGACCAAGGCGCTGTTCTCGCCAGTCTTCTCTGACGAAGAGGCTCGGGCGCTGACGGCCGCCGGCTACCAGTGCTTGGACTTGCCGGCGTATGTCAGGATGCTTACGTCTTCGCGGTCCGTGTGATGTTCGAACCGGCCCTAGCTTCTGACCGCCCCGGCAGTAAGTGTTGAAGGAAGCGGTGCGAACGATTGCACCGACCGTAATCCCTATGAAGGGCTGCGCCCTTCCCTTCAAAACATGCCGGGATCGAAATGGGGGGTGCTCTGAAACTCTCCACTCGATGCCAATCCAATCAGACCGTCTTCCTGGGGCGGCGAGTGCCAGCCAGTCATCCCACATTGATACAATCGATCGCGATTCGCCAATCGACTATGAGAGGATGATGACAAGGGTGGCTACGCGCGCAAGCGTAATAACCTCGGCTGATAGCTTCCGTGAATGCGGCACGTCCGAACAGGTCGACGACGGGAGGACGGCATCACTGCCTCGTCAGCGAGCAACGAACATATGTGCTCGATGGGCCAAGCTTGGTAGAACAGGTGCATCTGTTCCAGGTTGCGCTCACCTCGCCCGAAGAAGGCGCGGCCAGAAACTGTATTTTCGGACGTGCCGCACCGAAGCGAACCGGGGTCCGTTCCCGCTGCTACCAGACGCGGGAGCGGTTCTTCGCTATTTTGACGCGTTGGTACGGATGTTCGAGCAGTCGCTGCAAATGATCGCTACCCTGCCCGATACACAGCGGCCGGCACTCTGGACACGCCTTGCTCAAGTGCGCCGCACCAGCGACAATTTCGGCTACGGGGTGGGCGATGACATGGATGCATTGCTGGCCGAGTATGGCGCCGATGGCTGATCGTGATGCGTTCGCCGCGCTGCAAGCCGAGAACGCCCGCCTGATCGCGCTGCTGGAAGCGCATGGCATCGCATGGCGCTTGCCGCCGAAGGAGGCTGCGCCTGGCGTTCTTGGAGCTGAACAACCGCACTTGTCCACGGACGACAAGGTGGCGCTGTTCCGCCGATTGTTTCGCGGGCGCACGGATGCCTATCCGATCCGCTGGGAGAGCAAGTCCACAGGCAAGTCCGGCTACGCGCCGGCTTGCGCCAACGAATGGCGCGCCGGCGTCTGCGAGAAACCGCGCATCAAGTGCGGCGACTGCGGCAACCGATTGCTGATCCCGCTCTCTGATCAGGTCATCTACGATCATTTGGCCGGTGAGCACACGGTGGGAATCTATCCGTTGCTGGAAGATGACACCTGCTATTTCCTCGCCGCCGATTTCGATGAGGCCGAGTGGCGGGACGATGCCGGTGCCTTCGTGCAGTCTTGCAGTGAACTTGGTGTGCCGGTCGCGCTGGAAATTTCTCGCTCCGGCCAGGGCGCCCACGCCTGGGTCTTCTTCGCGGGCAAGGTCTCGGCGCGCGATGCGCGCCGCCTGGGCACGGCCATCATCAGTCACACCTGCTCGCGTACCCGGCAGCTCAAGCTGGCGTCTTATGACCGTCTGTTTCCCAACCAGGACACGATGCCCAAAGGCGGCTTCGGCAATCTGATTGCCCTGCCACTGCAGAAGCGACCGCGTGAGCATGGCTGCAGCATGTTCGTCGATGCCTCTTTTCATCCCTATCCCGACCAGTGGGCCTTCCTGGCGTCAATCCAGCCGATGGCGCCGCACGACGTCGAGCCAGCTATCTTTCGTGCCACGGGTAGCGTCCACCCGCTGGATGTCACCTTCATCGGCGATGAGGACTTGGCCACGCCATGGAAGCGCGAAGCGTCGACGACAAGCAAGTTCACGGGCAAGATGCCGGCGTCGCTGACCGTGACGCTGGCCAACCTGATCTATTTTGAGAAGGCGCAACTGCCGCAGCCGCTGGCCAACCGCCTGATTCGCTTGGCGGCATTCCAGAACCCCGAGTTCTATAAGGCGCAAGCGATGCGGTTGTCAGTGTGGGACAAGCCTCGCGTGATCGGTAATGCAGAAAACTACCCGCAGCACATCGCCCTGCCGCGCGGCTGTCTCGATGCCGCGCTGGACCTGCTGCGCGACAACGGAATCCGCTGTGAGCTACGCGACGAGCGCTTTGCGGGCGAGCCCATCGATGTTGGCTTCGTCGGCACGCTTCGCCTTGAACAGGAGGCCGCCATTGCCGGGATGTTGCCGCATGATGCTGGCGTGCTATGCGCACCGACCGCCTTCGGCAAGACGGTGACCGCGGCCGCCATGATCGCTCGTCGCTGATCGCGGCGCTCGACGCCCTGCCAGCTGACGCACCGCGCGTCTTGCTGGCGATCGGCAAGCTGGTTGGTGAGGGTTTCGACCACCCGCCACTCGATACCTTGGTGCTGGCAATGCCTGTGTCGTGGCGGGGAACGCTACAACAGTACGCGGGCCGGCTGCACCGCGAACATGCCGATAAGACTGACGTACGGATCATCGATTTTGTGGACACCGGCCACGCAGCATTGCTGCGGATGTGGGACAAGCGCCAACGCGGGTACCGGGCAATGGGGTATCGGACGGTGGGAGGGGCCGGGACAGAATGATTGTTTCCCTGCAAGCCTTGGGCACAACCAGCATCGACAAACCCAGCCGGTCCAGCACACGCTGGGCGTGGTCGCGCGCGAAGACAGCGTCGGATCAGGTAGTGGCCGCGACATGGGGCCCGTTCCTCAAAGTAGAAAAGCAGCATGGAGGCTATAAAGTTTATTATGATTCGCTCAAATCACATTGCGCGGTGGTGTTGGAGCCGTGCATCCGGCGACTTGCGTCTACGATGTAAGCCATCGGTCGGCCGATGGCAAGGCTGCTAAGTTCTTCTGCTGATGCCACAAGGCCCAAAATTTTGTCTTGCGGCCCAAGTCGTTGCACCTTAGGTCATTACTGCCTAGCTGGATTGTCTAGCCGCTTATTCATGTCTCCAACGGCTGGCTTGTGGTGAACAAGTCGGCGGGCGGCACCGAGGCGCTAGTGCGGATCTGTCCGGCGCGCGAGGAGGGAGGCTATGCGAGGACGTCGTCCGGCGCAGGCTGCCCACGGTCACCGTCATCGAAGTGCCTGTTTCGCTCAAAAAATTCACCTAACCCTACGAACGATGCCTAAAGGCCATGTCTTCATTTGCGGCGACCCCCATGGTGAGTTCGGCCCGCTGATCGAAAGCGTCTATCGTCACCGCCCCGAGGCAGTGGTGATTGCTGGCGACATTCAGGCCAAGCGTCCACTGGATGAAGAACTCGCCAGCATCCTTCCCCTGACGCAGGTGTGGTGGATTCCAGGCAATCACGACACCGACAGCGATGCCGACTACGACAACGTGTTCGGCTCGGGCCTGGCCGACCGGAACCTGGATGGGCGGGTGGTCACGATCGCAGGCCTTCGGCTTGCCGGGCTAGGGGGGATTTTTCGGGGCCAGGTCTGGATGCCGCCCGAAGCCTCGCGCGTAGAGAGCGCCACTGACTATCTCGCCAAATGTGGGAAGGGGAATTACTGGCGGGGTGGTCTGCCGCGGCGCCATCGCAGCACGATCTTCCCGCAGACCTACAACGCGCTGCTGAGTCAGCATGCGGATGTCCTGGTCAGCCACGAGGCTCCGGCTTGTCACCCACACGGGTTCGAGGCGATTGACACGCTCATCGAAGCGATGGGCGTGCAACGTGCTTTCCACGGTCATCACCACGAATCCACGACTTATCCGACCACAGGACCGTGCCGCATCTTCGGTCTCGGTGCGTGCGCGTTGGCCACGATTGAGGGCGAGTTCTTGCCCAGCGTCCGGACTTGACCAAATCAAGACGAAGCAGGTTCGGCCGGCGGTTGAGGTTCGCTGGCAGCGCTATTGGACGGCAGGGCAGACGACCGGCGCGCTTTCGGATTGTGCACGCAGGCCAGGCCGCCCGCAGGTCGACATGACACCGGCAGATCCGGTGCTCGACCGCGCAGCGGCGGCTGCCGTCGGCAAGTTGGACGCGCCGGTTGCCAGATAGTGGGCGCGACCAAAAAAACAGCCCTCGCTCCGATGGAGGAGAGCCGCAGAACGTCCAAGAAGAAATCGAGTAACACCTTGCGGCGCCGCCCGCAGTCAGTATCCGCCAGGTTGCCGTTGACGGCAATCCAGACTGCGCCGCGCAGTTCATACTGTTCGCGAAAAAAACCCGCGCTCACCAGGGAAGGGGCGCGGGTGGTAGCAGGACCTACCGGAGCAGGATACGGCGAAATAAACATCGCGCAACACAGGATTAGGTGCCATTTTTCCCGGCAGTTCTTTTGCCAGCGAGAAAATTGTCACGCAGCTAACAGAACGCTGAACGAGGGGTGGCCCGACCTTGCAGGACCGCCTCAAGTCGGAGGCACTGCTCGCCGGAGAGCTCTTGGCGCTGCGGACGTCAAAAGCGGGGCAGAACATCAAAAGCGGGACGCCGAGGGCGAACGAATCGCGCGCGGAGTTGACCCCGGGAACCGGGCGTTTGCCGCAATCAGTTTGTTAATGGTGTGGCCGGCTTTGATTTGCCAGCGCGTTAGCCGCGGAGCGTAGGGCGATCAGCCGGCGCACACGCGCTTATGAGGCCGTACCACGGTCGGCTCTTTGGTAGCGACGGGCGCGTTGGTACGCGTAGCACGAGCGAACGACAGCAAGCGCTGCTCGAATGCCTGGAGCGATTCCTGCCGTCAGGCATCAAGTTTGGGGTTCTCGGATTTAGCGCTCGCCTTCTGGCTCATGGCATTCGGTAGCACTCATACGACCTTAGTCGTCGGGGAGTAGCGGGTCATCTTCGTGTCGGCGGTCAGCAGCGTCATTCCCTCATGGAGGGCCTGCGCTACTAGCATGCGGTCGAACGGGTCTTTGTGGTCATCGTGAAGCGCCAGCGCATCGAGGGTGCTCGTATGGTACTTGTTTATCACCAGGCTTTGATATCCGCACAGATCGAAAGCAGCGTTGGCCTGCGTGGCTGTGAACCCCAGCTTGCCGATGGCCGATTTGATACCGATTTCCCAGAGGCTGACCACGGAGACGAAAATATCGTTGGTCGGCTCGGCAATGACCGCCGCGGCTGCGGCCGGCAGATCAGTGCTGCCGGTCACTGCCCACAGCGCGATGTGTGTATCCAGGAGCACCCTCACTCATCGCCCTCCAGAAACATCGCCGCGACTTCGTCGTCGCTGGCGTTGAATTTATGCAGAGTCAGTCCCTCTAGCGACGGAAGCATGCCCTTGGCCCCGCCGATGCGTTGTGGTGCGAAAGTGGGTACGGGGACGAGCTGGGCAGCCGGCTTACCATTGCGAGCGATGATGACTACTGCCTCGGTGCCGGACTCGACAGCGTCCACCAGCTTCGAAAGCTGGCTTTTCGCATCGTGCATGTTGATCGTCAGCATCTTTCTCTCCTTAGCTAGAAGTCTTAGCTAAGTATAACTGCCAAGGCGCTGACTTGCACGTTGGCAGCGATGCCTCAACGCGCCGCGCCCAACCGCTGAAGTAAAAAGCAAATAATACGTTCTGTTTTTAGTGATTTGAGCTATTATTATTTGCATCATGCCAAGAAAAGCCAGCGCCGTTTCCACCCTACCTGGCCCGGTCAGCCGGTCGCTGATTCAGCTCGGCCTCAACCTGCAAGTTGCCCGCAAGCGACGCAAAGAAACGATGGCGGCCTTCGCCGAGCGGATGCAGGTTTCCGTGCCAACGCTCCGGAAGATGGAGCAAGGCGATCCAACGGTGTCAGTCGCCGTTTATGCCATGGCGCTCTGGCTGGTCGGGCGCGTCAAATGGCTTCCCGAGATTGCCAATCCTGCCGCGGATGAGGTCGCGCTGGATCTGGAGATCTCCCGCGTGCAACGGCCTGCTGCCAAGTCGCAGTCCCAGTGGAAGAAAGCATGAACGGCCACCTGTACGTTTGGTTCTACCGACCTCACAGCCCTGAACCTGTGCTCTGCGGCCGCCTGGATCTGATCGGTGGTCGGCAGTGTCTGTTCTCGTACGCGCCTGATTATTTGCAGCGGAAGGACGCCATCGCGCTCTCGCCAGACTTGCCGCTCCGTGATGGCAAGTATTCGGCGCCGTCTGGCCTGGAGCTACACCCTGTCTTCGAAGACGCCGGACCGGACCGCTGGGGACGGCGCGTTATCGATCGGGCCTTCAACCCACGCAGACGTGCGGCGATTGACTACCTGGCCTTGGCCGGCGAGGACCGGATCGGCGCGCTCGGCTTTGCCGATCTTGCGGATCGGTATGAGGTCAATCATCCTCGCGTGTTCCATCGCGGGGATCTGCCAGGATTGCTCGAGGCCGCGCGCGCCGTCGAGCTGCAGCTGCCAATCGACGATCGCCTTCGCCAGTTGCTACGGCCAGGCGGCACCGCCGGCGGCGCTCGTCCCAAGGCGATTGTCGATGATGAAGGCAGTTCCTGGATCGCCAAGTTCCCAGCAGAGGGCGACGAGGTGGATTTCTGCGCGATCGAGCATGCCTCGCTCGTGCTGGCGCAAGCGTGCGGCATCGAGGCGCCGGAGTCCAGGCTTGTCCATTTGGGCACGAAAAACACGCTACTGGTCAAGCGGTTTGACCGGAAACCTGGCGGCGACCGCATCCACTTCGCGAGCGCTCGCACGCTGCTGCTTGCCGAAGGCATCCCTGAGGAACAAATGTCCTACGCGGACATCGCGGAGGTCGGGCGCCGCTATTCACCCTCGCCTCTCGACGACTGTCTCCAAATGTTCCGACGCATGGTTTTGAACATCCTCATCGAAAACACGGACGACCATGCGAAGAATCACGCCTTCCTGCATCAAGGTGGCGAAAACTGGCGGCTGTCGCCCGTCTATGACATCCAGCCGCAATTGCAAGGCATTCCCTACCAGCAACTGATTGTCGGCGATCACGGCACTGACCCGACGCTGGAAAATGCCCTATCCCAGGCCACCCGCTTCATGCTCACGCCTGCGGAGGCACACGCTGAAGTCGAGCAGCTTCTGGACATCGTTTCTGGATGGAGGAACACCTTCGCGGAAGCCGGAGTTTCTGAGCAAGACGTCGAGGCCTGCGCACGCTACATGATGCGTGACACCAACCTTCCCCCATTGCCAACGCGCCGTCGCACCCGAAGGAGTGCCTAGGCACTAAGCGCACGCCCCCCCCGAGGGAGTTGTCCAAGGAGATCCGCCGGTGACCTTGAGAGATGAGGAATGTGAGCTACGGGAAAGGTGCGCGGCTGCCGCCCGTGGGCGACTGGCCGTGGCCGGCAATCAGCGGGAGGCAAACGTTTTCCGGCTCGCCACGATGGTTCTGAGTCCGGATCTGCCGGTCGAATCTCGCCGCCTCATGGCCGCAAGCGAGCGCTACTTCGCGGAGCACCCGGATCGCCTGGTTCCGTCCGTGGATGTCGTGCGCAATGGCTGGATCATAGGCTTGCCGCGCCTGCGGGACATGCTGACGGCGCAGCTCCGTCCTCAGGACCCGATCTCATTCAAGCTGCAAAGCAGGCCGAAGCAGTCATGACAGATCACCCCATAGGCCCGAGCGCGTAGCATTGAGGGTCTGTGCCAGGCGCCGCAGGTTTTTCCAGATGTCCGTAGTTTCGCGGTGCCGTTTGGCGGCAACTTCAGCCACCACCTTGCAGACAAGCTGAAGCGGCGCTTCTTCGAGTACGTGAGCCAGCTGAGCATGATGTTGGGCGATGACGTCGAGCACCAGGCCGAGCACGTCAAGCAACCGGCCTCAAATCCGTCACTGTATTTGGCACGGCTGCGGCACGCATGTCACTGTAGACCCTGGCGGCACAATGACCGTACGCCCGCTCGCGGGGGGAGGCGAAGGCGACTGGATGACATGGCGCTCAAATGAGAAGCAGCTGCCCAGCCCGAGCAGAGGCAGCAGCGCCAGTGAACGCACAAAGATTCTAAAGGTTTCCATGTCGACCTCCCAGTCAGGTATGGCGGGCGGTGCGGGTGCCCAGCACGTAGGCTGTGAAAGTATAGGCATTGAAATGCGATCCGCCCTGCCCGCTCGCTCGCAAGCCCGGCCGTGAATCCATCCGACACTCAGGCTACGTCCCCGGCATCCGCCATTTGGCGCTTCCGGGTCGGCATAGGCGTTTTAGTCGTGGCGTGTGGGGCATGCTCGCGGTTCCCGTGGCGGCCTCGGCAGGTGCTTTCGCGGCGCACATTGCCAAGCTGACCGGAGCCATCGTGGTGGCAAATTAGATCATTGGCGTCGCGGTAATGGGTAAGCCGGGATTCATCCGGGCGAAGACCATGCTGCCTCAAAACTGCGGCCATCTGCCCTGAGGACACCATCGGGCCAGTTTGTCATGACAAAGTTTGGACTGTTGAGCGTGAACTTTATGCCGACTGGACTCAGAGCGCTACCCTTTTCCCACGTGATCCCAACCAGTGTTTGCTGGTGTCTCAAGCCATGATATTGACACCACCATCCACATATAGCGTTTCGCCAGACAGCCGCCTGGCATAAGGCGTCGCCAGGAACGCGCAGGTGTATCCCACGTCCATGATGTCAACCAGTTCTCCAAGCGGGGCACGCTGCACGGCGTCGGCGAGCATCACGTCGAAGTTCTTCAGTCCCGACGCAGCGCGGGTCTGGAGCGGACCGGGCGAGATCGCATGCACGCGGATGCCCTGCGGCCCTAGCTCGTATGCCAGGTAGCGCGCCACCGCCTCCAGGGCGGCTTTCACCGGGCCCATGACATTGTAGTTCGGTACCACCTTGTTGGCGCCGTGGTAGCTCATGGTGAACATCGTGCCACCATCGCGCATCAGCGGCGCGGCTAGCCGGGCCATACGCACAAAGGAATGGCAGGACACATCCATGGCCTTGGCGAAGCCCTCCGCCGAGCAGTTGAGCAAGCCGCCCTGCAGGTCGTCCTTGGGGGCCCAGGCAACTGAATGCATCAGGATGTCGAGCTTCCCCCACTGCTCCCGGATCCGCGCGAACAGTGCCTCCATTTCGGTCTCGTTCGAGACGTCCAGGGGAAGGAAGATGGGGGCAGCAAGCGCCTGTGCTACCGGTTCGACATGCGGCCGCGCTTTGTCGTTGGCATAGGTGATCGCCACCTCCGCACCCAATTCGTGGAAGGCTCTGGCGCAGCCGTAGGCGATGGAATGCTCATTTGCAATGCCACAGACCAGCGCTTTGGCATTGGCAAGGATCGGTTGTTGTTCGGCTGTCATGTCACATTCCCTGATGGTTTGTTGCTTCGGTGGCGCCGAACCGTGCCGAGCGCCAACCTGGCCGGGGTAGCTGTCATCGCGGATGCGCCGCGAGAATCTCCTGGGTGTGCCTTGCAATCATCAGTTCCTCGTTGGTCGGGATGACCCAGACCGGTACCCGGCCCGAGGCCGAACTGATGCGCGGTCCGTCGCCCGCATTGGCTTCGGCATCGACACTCACTCCGAGCCAAGCCGCCAGCCGGCATACGCGTTCGCGGATGGGCGCCGCATGCTCGCCGATGCCTGCGGTGAAGACCAGCGCGTCCAGCCCCTGCGTGGCAGCGGCGAGCGAGCCAAGTTCGCGGGCAATGCGGTACGTGTACAACTCGACGGCAAAGCGCGCCTGAGCATCGTCGCTGGCGAGCAGCGCGCGCATATCGCTCGACACACCGGAGACGCCAAGCAGGCCGGATTTGCGGTAGATCAGGTCCTCGATGGCGCGGGCATCCATGCCCAGCTCGCTGATCAGGTACAGGATCACACCCGGGTCGAGGCTGCCGCAGCGGGTTCCCATCGGCAGGCCGTCCACCGCAGTGAAGCCCATGGTGCTGGCCACGCTGCGGCCCGCCACCAGCGCGCACATGCTGCTGCCATTGCCGAGGTGGGCCACAACGGTGCGGCCCGCGGCCGCGCCCGCATCCACGCCTGGGAGGACACTCGCGATGTACTCGTAGGACAGTCCGTGGAAGCCGTAGCGCCTGACGCCTCGCGCAGTTATCTCCGCTGGCAATGCAAATGCCTGTGCCACTTCCGGCTGCGCCCGGTGGAAGGCGGTGTCGAAACAGGCGACTTGCGGCAGTTCCGGACGCCGCTCGGCGAGGATGCGGATGGGCTTGAGATTGTGGGGCTGGTGCAAGGGCGCGAGCGGGCAAAGCGTATCCAGTTCCGACAGTAACGCGTCGGTCACCCTTGCCGGCTGGGTGAAACGTACCCCGCCGTGCACCACCCGGTGCCCCACCGCGCTCAGCGTATGCCCTTCCCCATGGCCGCGCAGGAAGTCCGCCAGGAAGGCGATGGCACCTTCGTGCCCGAGCTCGGTGCCGGCGTCCCACCGCCTGGTCTCGATCTCGGCCCCCGCCGCATCGGTCGCGCGGAACGCCGGCGCCGTGTAAAGTCCGTCGAGGCTGCCGCGCAAGACAAGTTGCAGCGCATCGTCATGGGTATCGTAGGCGCAGTACTTGAGGCTCGACGAACCCGCATTCAGGACCAGGATCAGTTCGGCCATGGCATCACCCCGCCACCTTGCCGGACTCGCGGCGTGCCCTGGCCACCAGCGCGGCCACCGCGCACGACGCCAGCCGGGTCGTGACCGAGTCGGCGCGGCTGGTCAGGATGATCGGCACCCGCGCGCCCAGCACGATGCCCGCGGCGTCGGCCCCGGCCAGGAAGGTCAGGCTCTTGGCAAGCATGTTGCCGGCGTCCAGGTCCGGCACCAGCAAGACATTGGCGCGCCCCGCCACCGGCGAATCGATCTTCTTGATCCGTGCGGCATCCAGGTTGATGGCGTTGTCCAGCGCAAGCGGCCCGTCGACTACCGCCCCGGTGATCTGGTGGCGGTCGACCATCTTGCACAGCGCGGCAGCATCGAGCGTGGACGGCACCTTCGGGTTGACCGTCTCCATCGCCGACAGGATCGCCACGCGCACCTCCTCGACCCGCAAGGCATGGGCCAGGTCGATCGCGTTTTGCAGGATGTCGGCTTTCTCGGCCAGCGTCGGCGCGATGTTGACGGCAGCGTCGGTAACGATCAGGGCGTCCTCGTGCCCCGGCACGTCCATCACGAAGCAGTGGCTGACGCGTCGCGCGGTGCGCAAGCCGCTGTCGCTCTTGACCACGGCCCCCATCAACTCGTCGGTGTGCAGGCTGCCCTTCATCAGGGCCTCGGCCTTGCTTTCGCGAACGAGTTGCACGGCTGCCGCGGCGGCTGCGTGACTGTGCTCGGCATCGACGATCGGGTAATCGCGGATATCAAGGCTGGCTGCGCGCGCAGCGTCCTCGATGCGCGAACGTGGCCCGACCAGGATCGGCGCGATCAGGCCCAGCCGTGCGGCCTCCACCGCGCCTTGCAGCGACGACTGGTCGCACGGATGCACCACCGCAGTTGGTGTAGGCGGCATGGTCTTGCAAAAATCAATCAGACGCTGGTACTTCTCATGCTTGGCGTTCACGGCTTGCTCCGTCAGGGTCATCGGTGACGGTCGCCCGCGATGCAGGCGACCCACGGCGTGCTAGGACGCGCGCTTGATTGGAACGGCCGCGCCACGCACGCGTTCCGGCTTGGTGCCAAGCACCGTGCTGACCTGCTCAAGCATGGCTGCCTGCTCGGCGGTGGGCGTGGTGCCAAGCACGCGCTCATCGGTTCGCAGCTTTTCCGCCAGGGCCTGCAGCCGCTGCCGGTCGGCCTGGTGCCTGAGCAGCGCCGGCAGCGTCTCAAGCGCCTGCTCGGGCGCGTACCGCGTGATCAGTTCCTGCTGGCCGCGGAGCTTGCGCCAGGCGTCCGGCTCTAGTTCCGGCAGCAGATCCGCATAGTCCGTGACCAGTTCCTTGCGCAACTCCAGCCGGGACAGCGGCAGCGGTTCCCCCTTGCGGCCCAGCAGGCAGGCCAGCCGGGCAATGGCCTCGGCGTATCCGCCTTGCCCCACCACGGCCAGCGCCGCTCTGACTTCCGGCAACTCCCTGGGGTCGGTCACCGTCGGGGTACCCGCGCGGGCGGAAGGCTCGCTCCCTGGCAGGAACGGGAACAGGTTGGCGTACACGTTAAAAAAGGTGTACTCGGTCATCGCATCGCGCACGGCACGATATGCATCCAGACCGGCGCTGAGCATTTCCGCGCCCGCCTGCTCTTGCTGGCGCAGCGGATGGTCCGGCTCCAGCGCCTGCCGGCTGGCCCGGACCGCGTCGGCGGCGGGCTTCAACCATGCCATCCACGGATTCAGGTCGGAGAACAACCAGTTCTGCATGCGCAGCGGATGGAATTCGCGCAGCACCCGCGCAGTCATCTCGTTGGACAGCGCCTGGACGTAAGGCTGAGCAAACAGCTCGTAGGCGCGCTGGGTGAAGTCCGACAGGTTGGCGACCCTCTCGAACGGCCTTTCGTCGACGCGCTCGAAGCGGTTAAGCCTGCTGGCGATCTCTTCCAGCGAGTGCTCCTCGAACTCGACCTCATACTCCACGCCAGCGCTGCCCTTGCGCTCATGGATGACCATGGCGTAGAGCCCCGGCGGCAGCAGTTCGATGCTCTTGAGCACCGAGACGATCTGCGCGTGCTCCTTCTGCGCGACCTTGCCGGAGACGAAGATGCCGAGATGGCCGACGTTTCGATGCATCATGCCGACGATCACCTGGCCGCGCGCCTTGATCTCCTCGGTGCTGCCATAGATGTCCACGACCCAGTTGAAAGCCTGCTGCGGCGGCGTGATGTTGTCACCCATCGAGGCAAACAGCACGATGGGCGAGCGGATCTCGCGCAGATCGAACGCCTTGCCGCCGGCGTTCTTGACGTCACCGCTCCAGAGCTTGTTGCCGACGAACAAATTGCGCGTGATCCATTCGATCTCCTCGCGGTTCATCAGGTAGTAGCCACCCCACCAGCGTTCGAACTCCAGGAAACGTGGCGGCTCGGTATCGGCCTTTTTGTACAGGTTGTAGTACTTGTCCCACAGACTGTTGGCCGGATTCAGGTTCTCGAAATTCTGGACTAACCAGGCGCCGTCAAACTTGCCGTTGCCGAGGTCAGCCGTATACGAGGCCAGCCAGGTCCCGCCCAGCAGTCCGCCGGAATAGCGCATCGGGTTGTCGCCCTCGCCCTCACTCCAGGCACCGCTCCAGTACGACATCGGCGCGCCGTTGATGACGATCGGCCCGGTGTCGTCCGGGTCCGAGGCGCCAAGCATCATCGCGGCCCAGCCGCCCTGGCAATTGCCGATGATGGCGGGCTTGGCACTGTGCGGATGCAGCGCACGCACTTTCTTGATGAACTGCTGCTCGGCCTCGCACACGTCCAGCAGGGTCTGTCCCGGCTCGGGATCGCGGAAGAAGATGACGAAATACACCGGATGGCCAGCACGCAGTGCCACCCCGACCTGCGAGTCGTCCTTGAAGCCGCCGATGCCGGGACCATGGCCGGCCCGCGGATCGATGATGACGTAAGGGCGGCGGCTATCATCGATCGCCACCCCGTCGGGCGGCGTGATCTTCAGCAGCGCATAGTTGACGGGCCGCTCAAACTCGCGCGCATCCAACACGGTCTCGTAGCCAAAATGCAGGACCGGCTTGAGCCCCTGCATGGTGTTTTCGACAAAGTTATTGCCCCGTTGCCTGAGCGTGTCCCAGAACAGGATGGCACGCTGCATGCTGTCGACGGCATAGGCATAGCCGCTCATCGGGTCCATCCCTGCCGTCGGGATGGCCGGGCCAGCGCCCGGATCCCCAACGGCTTGCTGCACGCGGCCGCTATAGGCCTCCTGCGCATTCTTCAGGCGCTTTTGCAGCACCATGCCGGTCTTGAGGCCAACTTCACGCGCGTGAACCAGTTGCTTTGCTGCATCCATGCCGTTCTCCACTGGAAATGCTGTGACATGGGTGCCAAGGAGCCAGGGTTGGTTGCTATGGCGATCCCATAATAGTCCGTGACGCGACCGCGAACGCCAGGAAGAGGCCAGTACGGTCGGCGGGCTTGGCCTGTCCTGGAATGATCCGGTGCTGCTACTTGCCTGCGGCCGGCTGCACCGACACAGCAACCGCCTCGGTATAAACCGCTTCGACCCGGTCGCCCTTCTTGATGTCCTTAAGACGCTCCGGATCCTCAACCAGGAGGTCCACGGTACGTCCTTTTGGCCCCTTGAGGGTGACAGTCCTGGCGCTGGTGTTGACCGCGACAACGTCGGCGGTGGCGGTCACCTCACGGCCGACCATGCCGCCCGGCTTGGCTCCCGGCGACGCACGGTCCGAGATTTCGCGCTCGTGCATGGCAAGCGGCCCCTTACCCTTCTTGAGGCTGACGGTCAGGGCTTCTTTGTACTCGATCGTGACGGTATCGCCGACCTTGAGCTGTTCGAAGTTTCTAGCCTCCGGTCCCACCACGAGATCCGTCGATTTGCCGTCGGCGGATTTCAGCGAGACCGTTCGCGTCGGCGCATCGATCTTGACAATCTTGGCAGTGACTTTAGCCGTGCCGGTCGCCGCAGCCTGTCCGGGCGACTGCGTGACATCCACACGGGTTTCGGGTTGCGCCAACACAGAGGCGCTAGCCGCTACCATCACTGCAACAGCCAGAAGTGTCTTTCGTTTCATGCTGAATCCCCTTTGATCAGACTTGTATTGCGCCCATTTCGCGATGTCCTACGCCGCCCTCGCTTCAGTTAAAGCGTTCTCTCATGATCAGGGCAGTGATCTTGTGACTTTTCCAAAAAATGTCGTGGATGCGCCCCCGCAACTTGTCCAGGGTGTCGTCGTCGAGCGTATCGAAGGTCAGCCGCACGGCAGGCCTGGTACCGTCGCCCCCATCGCGGCCTGCACGATCTCAAGGGGATATGTGGAGGCCATCAGGACTTGCGACAGCACCGAATCAGGGTAGAGCGCGATGGGTGCGACCAGCGCCTCGAGTTCTTCCGGCTTGAACGGCGCCGGCTGGGCTGTCGCGTCCTGCGCCCGGGCGGAGAGCGCCAGCAAGGTCAGGCCCGCGAACATCCATGCGCGGATGCAGCGGCGCAGTACTCCTCCCTCCATAGCCAATCCCCCTCGCCCGACTGCCGGGCATCGACCCCCGCTGCACGCTATGACCACTTAGGCAGTCAATGACACGGTTGAAAGCATCGTAGCCAGCCCCGGACGTGCGTCTTGCTGCGTACTCTACCGTCACCCGTTGCTGCAATAGAACTGAATCTTTTCGGACGCCGAGATAAGAGAAATTTCTACCGGATGAATGACCAGTCCTACTGGACTTTGCGTGCGCTATGCTGAACTGGCGCGGTGCACACCCGCTCCCTCAATGGAGAACAATCATGAGGTGTCGCCTGCTAGGGCTGCAGTGTCGACTCTCACGCTGGCGCGTGTGGCACCCGGCGGTCCTTCGAAACCGCAGAAGCGCCATTGCTGACGAACGCGGCATGCTTGACGCGATTAGCGGCGATGGGCGAGACGGAAAAATAGATGGGCCTCATGCAGCCGAATCAGAATGGAGATGGATACAACGTAATCTGGGCGTCGGCTCTAGCAGCTTTAGCTCCCTTTTTATCCCTCCAGGTAGGCGATCGAAGGACGTTTTGAGGACGATCTGGCCTCACCGGACGAAGGAGGTCATCCATGTGGATGAATTTGCTTCTCATTTTTGTCCCGATCGCGATCGCCCTAGAATTCCTGGCCGCTGATCAACATCTCCTAATCTTTATTGCGTCTTCTCTGGCGATCCTGCCGCTGGCGGGATGCATGGGCCATGCCACCGAGCAATTGGCGGAGCGCATGGGAGAGGCGGTCGGGGGACTGCTCAATGCAACGTTCGGCAATGCAGCGGAACTTATCATCGCACTGGTCGCCCTGCGTGCCGGCCTGCACGAAGTGGTGGAAGCCTCCATCGTCGGTTCCATTGTCGGGAACCTACTGCTGGTGTTTGGCGCCGCAATGCTCGCTGGAGGCATTCGGTATCCTGAGCAAATGTTTAACCCGCGTGGCGCGCGTTCTCAGGCAACCATGCTGATATTGTCTGCCGTGGCTCTGATTCTTCCCGCCACCTTCGAAGCGGTAGAGGGAAAGACAGCAGGGCTGCACCGACTCAGCGTCTGGATTTCGTTCGCACTCCTGGTCGTCTATGCGCTGTATCTGCTGTTCTCGCTGGTCACACACCCCGCGCTGTTCCGAAGTGCCTACGAGGCTCGAAGCGTTGGCACCGAAGGCGAGGAGATAAAGTCTAACCCTTCTTCCTCAGGGCGGGCGCTGGCATTATTGGCGGCGGCCACCGTAGGAACAGCCTGGGTGAGCGAGATCATGGTGGGGTCGCTTGCCCCGCTTATGCGCGACTACGCACTGAGCGACATTTTCGTCGGCGCATTCGTGGTCGCAATCCTCGGCAATGCAGCCGAGCATGCGTCGGCCATTACCGCAGCCCTCAGGAACCGGATGGATCTATCGTTTTCCATTGCGGTTGGTTCAAGTGTGCAGGTGGCGCTGTTTGTCGCGCCAGTGCTGGTGCTGGCAAGCCACTTTCTGGGACCAGCCCCGATGGATCTGGCCTTCCGTCCCGCTCTTGTTCTGATTGTGGTCCTCTCCGTCGTGGTCACGGCACAAATGGCGAGCGACGGCCACGCCGACTGGTTCAAGGGCGCACAACTCTTGGTCGTTTACATCGCCCTTGCCCTTACTTTTTTCTTCCTGCCACGCTAGCCCGTCATTCTGGCAAGGGCTGCTGGCGGCCCACGTCAGCGCCCCATGCGGCGGTCATAGCTGCGTGAAATGCGGTCAAGCAAACCGGTATCGCGAGGATTGGCTGCGTTGAACTCCACCCGCACGCTGCCGTCGCCCTGCTGGCGAACAGTGGCCGTAACGGTATCGCCGCTGGGGCAGCTTCGGGAAACCGCCTAGCGCCCTTCTGCCGCACTGTACTTTCTTGCGTAGAAATTCGAAACTTCCTCGATCTCGTGATCGGTCATCGCTCGCGCCATATTGCGCATCTGCGCCTCGCTGTCATTGCGGCGGGTACCCTCGCGGAATGCGCGCAACTGGCTTGTCAAATAGGCGTGCGGCATGCCTTCGAGCCACGGCGCGCCGAATTTCTGATCCACGCCCCCGTGGCAAGAAATGCAGGGCGCCACATTGCGCAACGGGTCTCCCACGCGCACCAGGGCGGGCAGGTTCTCGTTGTAGGTCGTCGGAGCCGTGCGGGCCCTTGGAAGCGAAGCGTAGTAGGCCGCGAGATCGGTGATGTCGCGCTCGGAGAGATTGCGGGAAAGCGTCTCCATGATCGGACTATTACGCTTACCTGCCTTGTAGTCCTGCATCTGCTTGATGACAACTTCGGGATACTGTCCGGCGAGGTTGGGGGCATTGGATGCGCTCATACCCTGCGCGCCGTGGCACATGGTGCAGTTCAGCGCGAGCGTGGCACCCCGGCCTACGGCGTCGGCCGGCGCCGCATTTGCCATTGCGCGGTCCAGCACGACGTTGGTGGCCACGTGGCCGGTCCGCGCAGCACTGTTGCCGGCCCATTCGGACGGTACGCCCGCAGCACGGCAGATGGTGTCCCACAGTCCACGCACGGTAAAGTCGCCTTGCGCCATTGGCAGCCACAGAAAGCCGACCAGCATCAGCAGGGCGGTGATTACAGCCAGAGCCACCACGCTCTGCCTGCCGAGCGGGCTGCGCTCCGGGGGCGTAGGGTTGTCTTGCATCAGCGGCTCCCGATGGGCACCACCGGCACGCGGGCGTTGTCCAGCATGGCCAGTTGCACGATGGGATAGCCATAGTTGACCAGCGTCAGCGCGATCATCATGCCCACCCACAGCGCGAAGCCGTTCAGCGCGGCTGGCGGGCGGGCACCGGGATGCAGCGGCTGGCTAAAGGTGTAAGGGGTGGGAACCGGCCCGGGGCGTCGCTGGGCGCGGGCGAGGATCAGCACAAACAGGATGGCCGAGACGACCATTGCCAGCCCCCCGAAGGTGGAGGCGGTTACCGTCCATGCCTGCGGCTGGAGCGCCGGGTGGGTGTAGTCGTAATAGGCCATGCGGCGCGGCATGCCAAGCAGGCCAACCCAGTGCCACGGCAGCGACAGCACCAGCATGCCGAGGAACCACAGCCACAGTTGCAGGCGCACCAGCCCCGATTGCAGCGGCGCGCACCCAGTGAGCTGCGGCCACAGGTCATAGGCGACCACCATGTACATGATGACAATGGCGCCAGCGAAGATCAGGTGGAAATGTCCGGTGACCCACTGCGTGTTGTGTATTGTCTCGTTGAGCTGGTAGCTCATGTTGATAATGCCGCCTGCGCCGCCCAAGCCGAGCATGATGAAGGAGAACGTTACCGCCAGCATCATCGGGTTGCGCCACGGTAGCGCCGTCAGCCAGCCGAACACGCCCTTGCCGCCGCGCAGCCGCCCCGCGATCTCCACCGAGGCGACGATGGTAAACACCGTGAGCAGCGTGGGCACTGACACCAGTGCTGTCATGGCTGCATGCACGAACTTGAAGCCCGCGCCGACCTGCGGATCGGCAAACAGGTGATGGATGCCAATGGGCATGGAAAAGACGAGGAACAGCGCGAAGGCTACCCGCCCCATCGTGTCGCTGTAGAGCCGCCCGCCGATGGCGCGCGGCACGATGCTGTAGAAGGCCACGTAGGCCGGGATCAGCCAGAAGTAGACGATGGCATGCAGTGTCCACGAAAAGAAGACTCGCGATAACCCGGCGTTGATGGTGTCGGTCAGCCCGAGCGACGCCGGCAGAATCAGCACCAGGACCTCGACCGCCGCACCCACCGACGTCCACGCCCACAGGTAGGCGCCGGCCACTGTGCCGTACAGCGCCAGGGGAACGGTCGCGCCGGGGTTGTCTCGCCGCCAGGCGTGCAGATTCACCGACATCAGCGCCACCCACACCCACGAGCCCACCACCACCAGCACCACGCCGAGGTAGTAGAACGGGCTGCCGATCATGGGGGGGTAGAAGGTATAGAGCACTGACGCCTTGCCCAGTCCCATGGCGATGGCCGCCAGTCCCGTGCCCGCAATCACCAGCCAGAAGCCGAGCCATGCCCAGCGCAGCCCCAGCAGAGGCCGCTTCAGCGACAGCTCGGTGATGGCATAGCCGAATCCCATTGCCACCAGCGTGGGCAGCACATAGGCCATGACCGTGCCGTGGGCGGTGACGGAGCGGTAGTAGTGCTCGGGATTGTTGACCCACTGCGCCAGCGGGCTGCGGATGAACATCTGCCATTCGCCAAGCAGAAGGGCACCGAGGAAGGCAACGAACGCCACCCAGAAATGCGCGAGGACGAGCTTTCTAGCGAGAAACACAGTTCATCCTTTCCGCGCCACGCGCGCGGGCCATGAACTCCTCTCGGGGCAGGACCTGCACCCGCGCCCACATCGCCTCGTGACCCGTGCCACAGTACTCGTGGCAGGGCATCAGGTGCTCGCCGGCCTTGGGGAAGGTGGTGGTGAAAGTGGCCACGAAGCCGGGAATGAGCATGGTGTTGGCGTTGGTCGTGCCGACGATGAAGCCGTGGATGGCGTCGGCGGCGGTGCCGCGGAAGGTGACGGGCACCCCTGCAGGCACCACGATGCATTGTGGCTCGAATGAGTACTGCTGAGCGATGAGCCGCACCGTGACCTTGCCATCGGCGTCCACGGCGGTGCCCAGGTTGCCCTCGGCGAATTCGCCGCGCAGGTGCAACGTCTTAACATCCACCGTCTCCACCCGCGATGGCGGCATCGACGCCCAGTGCAGCCCGGCGAAGATCATCAGAAGAATAATCACGACAATGATGAGTCCGACCACCACGGCCCAGCGCCGCTCGGCCGCGACCGCGACCGCCTCGGCGTGATGGCCGTCCGGGGCGGCGGACGGTCTGGAAGGCGGCGTTGCTGCGTTCACTGGACTATCCCCCTCGGCACGTGGATGAAAAACCAGAAGGCGAGGTAGATCAGCACGACGATAGCCGTGGCCACCCCTGCCACGGCGAAGGCGCCGGTGGGTCCTGCGCTGACCACGCGATGCACGTCGGCCTCGCTGGGCTCGATGGGCTCGGAATGGTCAGGATCGGGGGCGACCGGTTTCGCGCTGGGTATCGGACTGGGTATGGTCATCGGATTCACTCCGGCAGCAGCTTGCGCAACTCATTCACCTGGCTTGGAGCGACCGGCGTGCCGGCATTGCCCCACGCTACGCGGATATAGGTAACGACAGCGGCAGCCTTGTCGTCGTCAAGAATGTGCGAGAACGGCGGCATGCCGTGTGGACGAGGATTCTTGGCGGTGCCGGGCGGATAGCCGCCATTGAGGACCATGCGGATGGAATTGACCGGCGAGGCCATCGTGATCGACTGGTTGCCAGCCAGTGGCGGGAAGGATGGCGGATGGCCCTTGCCGTCATCGCCATGGCACATCGCGCACTGCTGCGTGTAGACCTGCCGACCCAGTTCCATCACCGCCGGCTGGACCAGTCGCGCCTGGCTGGTAGGAGGCGGCTCGGCGTCGCGCGGCGGCAGTGACTTCAAATAGACGGCCATTGCTTCCACGTCCGCATCGGTCAAGTATTGCAAGCTGTTGTAGACCACTTCTGCCATCGGTCCATACACCGTGCCCCGGTGAGAAATGCCCACCTGCAGCAGGTCGGTTATATCCTTGATCGGCCAGTTGCCCAGTCCCGCCTCCCGATTGGAGGTCAGGGACGGTGCATACCAGTTCTGGTTGGGAATCATGCCGCCCTCGAATTCCTTCGATTCGCTGGAGCCGCCCAGCGCATTGATGGCCGTGTGACACATCGCGCAATGGCCTAGCCCTTCTACCAGGTAGGCACCTCGGTTCCACTGTGCCGTTTGCTTCGGATCGGGCTGGTACTCGCCTTCCTTGAAATACAGGGTACGCCAGCCGATCAGCAACTCGCGCTTATTGAATGGAAAGCGCAGCTCGTGTGGCCGGTTGGCATGCTTCACCGGCGGCACAGACATCAGGTAGGCATAGATGGCGTCCGAATCCTCGCGCGTCACCTTCGTATACGAGGCGAACGGCATGGCGGGGTAAAGCAGCGTGCCATCGCGCGAGACGCCGGTGTGCATCATCTTGTAGAAGTCGTCTGCGCTCCACCGCCCGATACCGGTCTCATCGTCGGGGGTGATGTTGGGCACGTAAAGGTTGCCGAAGGGGGTGGCCATGGGCCGTCCACCGGCAAAGGGCTTTCCGTTTGGCTCGGTGTGGCAGGCCACGCAATCGCCTGCGCGGGCCAGGTACTCGCCCTTGGTGATGACCTGGGTGGCAGCGCCGACCGGCCCGGCAGGAGCGGCCTTGGTCGGTGGCGAGCCCGCCTGCTGCGGCGCCGAGGGGGTACGCTGCATGAGGCGTGTCGCCAGCACCACGACGGCGACTATGACCGCAGCGCCGAGGATGAGTCGTGGCCAGCGTTTCATTGCATCACCGCTGGCTGCCGCAAGCCAGCGGCATGCGAACGAGGTTTGAGGATTCCGGCGACGGGTCGCTGGGGGCAGGCTGCTGCGACAGCCACTCAGCCACCGCAGAGACGTCGGCGTCGCTCAGCCGACCGGCGATGCGCTTCATGCAGTCGGGCTCGGCCGCATGGCGCTCGCCTACCTTCCATCGCGTGAGCTGGCCGACAATATACGCGCGGCGCAGCCCGACCAGCCCTGGAATACCCGGTTCCATCCCGGTCAGCCCGTTGCCATGGCAGGCGGCGCAGGCCGGAATGCCCTGGCCAGCATCGCCCTTGGTCACAAGCGCCTGACCGCGTGCGAGCACGGGTGGCGCGGCGTTGGTGCTCTCCTTGGGCGCGAAGGGCGGCCGAAGCTTGGCGAAGTACTCGGCCATTTCCTTCAGGTAGGGGTCGGGCAGGTAGGCCACCAGGTAGTTCATCGGCGGATAGCGCCGCGTTCCGTCGCGAAAGGCCGCTAACTGGTTATAAAGGTACCCTGCCGGTTTGCCGGCTATGCGAGGGAAGTAGCCGTTTGCTGTGCCTTGGCCACTCTGGCCATGACAGGTCACGCAGCCTTGCACCCTGGCTTCGAGGGAGTCCACTTGCCTGAACGCCGGAATCGCCTCAGGTTGCGCGATCCCGACCAAGGGAAAGACTAGTAGAGTCGCGAGCGGCGGGAACTTCCATGTGGGGCGCATGGTCGGTGTGCCGTGTGAGATGCATCAAGCGTAGCCGCCAAGCGTCGCGTGTCAAGCCAAAAGGCAACCTGAATAGGACTTGCATTCGAGGAACCAGCTTTTTGCGCCATATGCCCCATGACGAATTCGGCCATAGCAGAGGACCGGTCGTCTGCCATCGCTTGGGCGCGGTCTCGTCAGAATGCGGTGGGCGACAGGTCCAGCCCGCCGCTAGAATCGATCGAAATGCGATAGCGGACCGTCGAAGCTGGATTAAGCCTTACCTCCCTCTCCTTTAACCCTCCGGGACACATCACTGAAGTCTGGGCGCCAAGAATGATCGGCCCCGGTTTAGCGTAAAACCGGGCTACCTCACCTGATCTGAGTCGGCCCACTTCCTTCCCGTCCACTGATAGGACTGTATCGCAGGCGCTGCCGTAGAACCCTTCATCCCGGGTCACGATTAACGTCGCGAAATCGCCAGGCGGCGGCGTTTGCAATCCGCTAAGTCGTTCTGAAGGCGCTGGCGCCGCCTTGGTCGCCGTTATGGGGGTGGTCGAGCATGCGCACGTCAGCGTTGTCGCGACACAGACAGGAAAGATTATGGTTCGAATCAGCACGTCACTCTCCAGAATGCTCCAACTTGTCCAAGGGAACAAAGCGATGGTTGTGAGTTGATTTTTGCCATTTCAAGCTGAATCGTGTTATCCAGCTGTGGAAAATAGGCCTTCTCACTTATGGTCCACTCAAAATCTGTGCCGGACGCCCAAGGCGACGCCGAACATGTTGCTCTGGCCGTTGCCCAAAACATAGCTGTTACCTAGTGACAGGCTGTTGGCATAGAAAGTCGCCAGCGACTCAAGCATCAACCCCGCGTTCTTGGCGTAGGCCGTAGTCATGTAGAGATCAGTGCGTTTGGATAGCGCATAATCGGCGACGAAGGAGATCTGCCACGGGTTGGCCACGCTCGTGTTGCCGTAAAGGTTCTTGAGATCGTCGTAGTTGTACTCGAGCGTGAGCGCAAGCGCCGGCGTGACCTGGTAGTTTGCCCCTATCCAGTAGAAGTCATCCCGCTGAATCAAGGCATCGGCCGCATTCCTGTTCTGGCCCCAGCGGTAGCCGCCCATGATCTTGGCGGGGCCGAAGGCATAGCTGGCGCCTACTACGGCCTTCTTGACGGTGCCGGTGCCGGTGCCGATGGTGGGATTCCACTGATCATAGCCGGCTGTCGCGGCGAACGGGCCGAACGTATAAGCTAGCGCCCCGCCATAGGCGGTGTCGCGTCGGAACTGCCCCGGCACTTCGCCATTGCCGCCGATCGGAATGGGGAACCCTACCGAGGGCGGCAGGGCTACCCCGACGCCGAAGGACCAGTGCGCAAGCGCCGTCAGTCCTCCGAACTTCCCGGTGTACTTGACGGTGTTGTCCGCGCGGTAGTTGGGGCCGGACTGCATGACGACCGGTTCATACTGCGTGGCATAGGCGGTTGGAGAGAAGTTGGCCAGCGCCTCGAACATCGAAGTGTACTGACGGCCCAGGCTGACCTGGCCAAAACGGTCGCTTTGGACGCCCACGAATGCCTGGCGGCCGAACAGACGGCCGCTTTGCTGCGACAAGCCGTTGTCGATGCCAAAGCCGCTTTCCAGCACGAAGATAGCCTTGATGCCGCCGCCCAGGTCCTCGTTGCCGCGCAGGCCCCAGCGGGAGCCGGAAAGTCCTCCCGAAGTCAGCCGGTAGGCGTCGTTGCCCGGTCCCGGATTAAACCCGTTGGCGGCCGTCGGCACGACGCCCGCGTGGTTGACGTATTCCAGGTTGGCGTCGATCACGCCGTACAGCGTGACGCTTGACTGCGCAAGGGTTGCTAGCGGCCAACCCATCAGTGATGCCAGGGCCATCCTTTTCAGTACCATGCCCGCTCTCCTCTTATTATCTTCTTCGTGGTGGGTCCAGTCCAATGCGTTGCTTGTTGCATGCCCTGACCTTACAGCATGCTGCCGGGCAGCATGTTCGAGCATAGGAGGCAGTCCGTTCTCCGCCAACATCCGATGAATGAAAACCGCGTGAAGCGCAACACAGTGTCGGCCAATTGCAACAGTCGCCTGCGCCGCATGCTCCGTGCCCGCTCTGAAGCTTCACCGTGCGCTCAACAACAGCCATGGCAATACCTGGCGTGATCCACGACATGCGGACGCACAGCTCTCGGACAGAGTCCAGACCCAAGATGTCTCAAGGTATGGCCGGGCTCGGTCTATGGAACGGCAAGATAGAAATCGAGGCCATCGCTTATAAGACTTGAAGCCGGAACGTGCACGCCACGGTCCGCGCGAGCGTCGCGCCAAAGTTCAAATTGCGCACTATATTGGACTGGCGCTGTCGCAATATGCCGGCGGCGCCACTGGAAACCGGCCACGCCATGCGCACCGAAGACATCGACCCAGTACATTCCCGGCCGTTTGGTGCCGGGCCAGGCTCGCTCGGCATCCGCGGTTTTGGCTGCGCCCTGGTTATGGCCACGGCATGGCTTGGCGTTTCTTTATGGTTGGCGTTGCCCTGGATGGCCGGACTTGCGGAAAGGATCGGCTCGGTACCTACATGGCTGATCGTCGGTGGCATTGCGCTGGCGCCAGGGTTCATGAACGCCTTTCAGACCGCCAGTCTGCTGCAACGCCCAAGCGCTCGCTACCGCGAACCCATTGCCTACCCCGCCCTGACAGTACTGATCGCGGCCTATAACGAGGCCGACCAGATCGCCAATGCCTTGCGCTCTCTTCTGGGCCAGAAGTACTCTGCGCCGTTGGACATTATTGTCATTGACGACGGTTCCCATGACGGAACCGCAACGATCGTACGCGAGACGTTCCCGGAAGTACGTGTGATTGCGTTGGCATGCAACGGGGGCAAGGCGGCAGCGCTCAATCGTGGACTGGCTGTCGCGCACCATTCTCTGGTCGTCACCGTCGACGGCGACAGTTGGCTACATGCCGATGCGCTCCGGTATCTGGTACTGGAGTACGTGAATGGCCCACCCAATACCGCAGCGGTTGCCGGCGCCGTATTCGTGGGCAACGGGGACAGGAGTTGGTCGTCTCGCGTCCAATACTGGGACTACTTGCATGGCATAGCGGCGACCAAACGCACGCAGGCCGCTTATGGCGGCACGCTGGTCGCCCAAGGTGCCCTGTCACTGTACCGTACCGATCTGCTGCGAGAAATCGGGGGGTGGCCACAAAGCCTTGGCGAGGATATCGTCCTCACCTGGGCGTTGTTGTCTCGAGGATACGACGTCGGCTACGCCGAGCGGGCGCTCTGCTTTACCAACGTGCCGGAAACTTTCGGCGGCTTGCTACGGCAGCGGGCTCGCTGGGCGAGAGGCATGGTCGAGGCCTTCCGTCATCACCCGGGCATTCTGCGCCAGCGCCGCATCACAACATTTCTGGTTGGCTGGAATCTGCTTTTCCCGTGGCAGGACCTGGCCTTTACCTTTGCGTTTATTCCGGGCCTGGTACTCGCACTGTTCGGTCAGTACTGGTTGGTTGGTCCAGTGACGCTGGCGTTGATCCCATCGGCCGGCCTTATCGGCTTCGTGATGTACCGGATGAGCGCGAAGGTGTTTCAGCAGGCAGGCTGTACGGTAGCGTGGGATCCGCTGGCGCTTGTCTTCTACACGCTGGCCTACGGACTCATCAATCATCCGGCCAGTTTGCGTGGCTACCTCGCCGAATTGTTCGGACAGGCGAAAACGTGGGGTACGAAATAATGGTCCTGCGCTTCCTGCCAGTGCTGCTCCTTGCGGTCGCTGTCAGCGCGGCCGCATCCGATGAGGTGGTCGACAAACGCCCGCCCGGACAGAGCCCCGACCTCTTCGAGTCGCCTGAATATGACCCACTGACCGGGATAACAACCGACTATTTTGGGACCCGCGATACGACGGGATTCAAGCGGGATTCGCTCCGTCTTGGTGGAATGGTTCACTATGCATCCCGGTACGACTTTGTCAGCGTTGGCGTGTCTCGCGATGAATTCCGCCACGGCGATTGGACTGGCATTGCTGACTCCGTCCTGGTCGAAGGGCGGAGAGTCAATCAGCGTACCGCAGAAGGGATCACTGGCCGATTGGCGGTTACCACGAATACCGGGCATCCTCAATGGCATGGGGAGGCCACATGGAACGTGCGCTTTGGAGAGCGTGGCGGTGTCGAACTCATTGCGAATCGCGACGCTGTAGAGAGCGAAGCGGCTCTCCAGAATAACATCCTCTCCAATTTCCTTGCGGCAAGCTTTGACTACGCGCCCACCGAGCGTCTGACGATGATAGCCATGCCAACCTGGCGGCGATTTACCGATGGCAACAAGCAACTTGGGGGGCGAGCGTGGCTGATCTTTACCCCGGTGCCGGAGAGCGGGATCGGCATTGAACTGAAGGGACAGGGCTTTCACGGTAGCGGGCAACCCCAGCAGATGTATTTCAATCCAGAGGAGTACCGCAAGGCAGAGGCGGGACTACGGTTGCGGCGCTCGTTTGGCGATTGGTGGGTTTTTGCGTATGCCCGCTTGGGCCACGAATGGATCGATCACCACATTGACAAGCCGACGGCAGAATTTGGAATCTCCGCCAGACGCACCTTCAGCAACGGCATCACCGCTGCGGTGCAGTTCGCCTACAGCCGAAGCTCCTATTCGGATGCAGTCCAGAACCTCAATGAAAATTACGGATGGCGCATGCTGAGAGTCGTCGTCGTATTGCCTTTCGACCGCCTTTTCACTTCTTCTCAGGTACCTGATTGAAGTCTCGCCGTCGCAGCACGTGTGCCAGATCTCCTCTCCGCCCGGACTGCCGGGCGCTTCGTTTTCAGATCGACTGCCTGCCGCAAGCGGATTATCGGCCCACGGCGGCAGGAATGCTGCGTGCGTTGTTAGTTGCTCGATGCGAAGCGCTTGTTTCGCCCTTGGTTTTGGATAGCGGCGATAAGGTTGTGGTACGCGTCCCTGTCAACGCTCTCCACGGTATTCCAAATCTTGACGCGATCGAACATGCTGCTGCTAATGTCGAATGCCGCTTCTTCGATCTTGAGGAAAGTGCATTTGTCATGTTCGTGACTTGAGCCAGCAACATCTTCATACACTATGATCCGGATTTGGTTCGCCAAACTCTGTGCTAGTTCGCGAATTTCTTCCTGGCTCTTTTCACCAAAGGGCAAATCATGGATGTTGGCAGGCTTCTTTTTGAACAATCCAAACATATCTAAGACTTCGTTTAGGTAATTCACAAACTCACGGGCGACAGCCCGCTCCACCCTTGCCCGATTGGAACCTTTAGTCGTTGGAAAGGAATTCGATAGTGAAAGCCGGTGGTGCCATGCCGTTTTCGGAAATTCTCTCCCAAACAGCACAGACGGAGGAAATATAGGCCGCACCGAAAGCGAGCACAGCGCTAATCTTGATAGCCATTTCATTTTGTACCCCAGAAAACTTACACTACCAAAATAGGCGTAACGCAGAGGCGCGACTTTGCCCGAGCCGCCACTAGCTTTGCATTTGATGTCAGGTGCAGATAACTGCACTCAACTAGCAGAACTGGGCGAGCGCGATTCCCCATGCGACCCGAAGGCCACGTCTGTTGACGGGAGGGCGCGCGGTTGATGGATGGGTAAATGCCGTGAGGCAGAAATCCTCGTACCCCAAGGAAACTGCCGATGGAACGCAAACGGACCTGTCGGGCGAGGATTTGCGGGCTGGGACGAAGCGCTGAATGATCGCTGTGCGGCGGAAGCTGACGCCGGACGGTATCCACCAGAATGAACGCGTGGCGTGTTCAGGAAGGCGGCAGAATCGCCGTACCTGTTCGGACTAGAATCCTCGGAGGAGGTGTGAATCATGTCCGCTATCAAGTGCATGGATCCGGGCCACCCCGCCTACCAGGCAGCGCTGCATAGGACAACCCGCTACCCTGCGGAGCACGTCACGTCGACGGCTAGCTCCAGAAAAAGGCTGCGCCCCTGTGTACCGCATCGCAAGGTCGGGCGCGGTAAGGTCGGCACCGGCGGCAAGCGCAGCGGCGAGTAGGCCTTGGAGCGCCGATCACCACGGTTGCAGCAGCCCCTGTGGTCGCAGCATGGACGGCATCCAGAAGGCCAACGTGGCGGATCGACCATGCTGAGGCCGCACGCAACGCCGGTCTGGCAATGCCGCCAAAGCAGGTGCTGATCTATGGCAACGCCAGGCGGGGAACGCCGTTGATGCTCGCGGCACCCAGCGTTGCGCTGGACTTGCCCTGCGCGTGCTGGTGCGCGATGACTGCCAGGGCAGCACCAGGGTGAGCGTCCACACCGCCGCGGAACTGGAAGGCCCTCACCCATTGCCGGCCGGCAGCGCCGCGCCGCTGGCTGTGGCGCAGCAGCTGATTCTTGACACGGTGGGGGCGCAAGGCGGCCCGGGGTGGTTTATCCCGCCAGGCCCTTGTTCGGGTTGATCAGGTACTTCTCCCCCGTCGCACGCTTGTTGTAGATGGCGATCACGTCCAGGTCCAGCACCTCGGCCAGCGAGATTTCTTTCGAGTAGTGGCTGGCAAAGGTGGTCTTCAGCTCCGCCACTACGCGTTGCTTCAGCGCGTTGGCCCGCTCGCGCCCGATCTTCTGCAGGAACGGGAACAGCAGCCAGCCGCCCATGCCCCACGCCATGCCGAAGTTGCGGCTGAACTCGGTCGGGCTTGTGTCCAGGCCGCCGTAGAGGTAGACCTGCTTGTGGGTGGTCGAGCCATAGCGGCTGTATTCGCGGGCCGTCTTGTTCAGGGCCGCTTCCATGCAGGTGAGGATCTGGCCGCCGAGCTTGCCGCCGCCCGTGGCGTCGAACGCGATCGTTGCGCCAGTGGCGACGAGTGCCTCGGTGAGGTCCTGCATGAACGTGGGCGACGCGGTGTTGCAGACGTGGACCGCACCTTGTACCTTGAGCAGGTCCGCCTGCTCTTGCTTGCGCACGATGTTCACCAGCTTGATGCCATCCTTGAGACAGATCTGATTGAGCATCTGGCCCAGGTTAGAGGCCGCGGCGGTGTGCACCAGGGCGCTATGTCCTTCGAGCCGCATGGTCTCGACCATGCCCAGTGCGGTGAGCGGGTTGACGAATGACGACGCGCCGTCAGCAGGTGTGGCGCCTTCGGGCAAGATTAAGCACTGGTCCGCGGAAATGCAGCGGTACTGCGAGTACATCGCGCCGCCGATGGCAGCCACAGTCTTGCCCATCAAGGCTTGCGCCGCAGGGGACGAGCCTGCATCGACGACCACGCCCGCGCCCTCATTGCCAACCGGCATGGACGCATCCAGGCGGCCCGCCATGCTGCGCATCGCGCCTTCCGGAACGCGCGCGGTGACTATGGGGCGCTCCGCCGTGCCGCTGGCCTTGGCCGTGCTCATGTCGGCCGCACCGAACAGCAGGCCGAGATCGGACGGGTTGAGGGGAGAGGCTTCAATGCGGATGAGCACTTCGTCCGGGCCAGGCTGCGGCGTGTCGATGCTGTCTAGCGAAAGCTCGAGTTCACCGCTGCTCTTGATTTTCGAACGAAGTTGAAGTGCAGTGGGCATTCGATGTCTCCTTGGTCTGTCGGTTTGCGGTGAGCGAGGCGGCAGCGTGCGGCCGTTTTCGCCAGCAGTCAGCAATGTAGCAAGTTCCTGCGAATCCCGTACTGGGCCGGAAATTCAGGTCATGCGTCGGCCGACAGGCCATCATGCATCGTACTGATAGCTGCGGATGGCGGTCAGCCCTCCCACAATCGATCCACTGGCGCCAGTGTCCAGCAACGGGGAAATCGCCTTTTGATGCGGAGTGGTGGCTTTCGGGTTCCCGCTGTGGCCTGCGCGGGACGGAATCCTGGGGGCGGAGGTCTTCAGGCGCTGTTCGTGCTCGAAAGCAGCATAGGCAGCGACACCGGCACCCTGCAGCTTCAGATAACTGCACGGTCCCTTGCACAGGGGTTGAATGCGGGCTAAGTTGGAACAGCCGTCATGCGCCGGCGGGGGCAGATATGGTGCGATTGGCACTTCTACCATGGTTGCTGGCCTTTGCGGTCATGCTGTTCGGACCAGCGCTACTTGCCCAGCGGAGGCCATCGATGCCGCTCATACTGACATCCCCCGCGTTTGCCCAAGGCGGGGAGATTCCCACTGTGCACACGTGCGAAGGCGCCGATGTGTCACCGCCCCTGGCGTGGTCAGGGTTGCCACCCTCCACTGCCAGCCTGGCCTTGATTGTCGATGATCCGGATGCGCCTGACCCGGCGTCACCGCAAATGACATGGGTCCATTGGCTCGTGTACAACCTGCCTCCGCAGCCCGGCGCGCTTGCGCAAGGTATGAGCCGGCAGAGCTTGCCGCCCGGCGCACGCGAAGGTCTCAACGACTGGCACCGTGCCGATTACGGCGGACCGTGTCCTCCAATTGGCCGGCACCGGTATTTCCACAAGCTATATGCCTTGGACGTCGTGCTGCCGGATCTCGGCAAGCCGGACAAGGCGGCGCTGGAGCAGGCAATGAGGGGGCACGTTTTGGCCCATGCCGAACTCATCGGGACCTACCAGAAGCATGCGCGCTGAAGTAGTCGCGCACTCGCCCCGAGCAGCGAGCTCAGGCCAACCGTCTTGCCAAGGATGCCGGTCTCCGACTCCATGATGACCGTGGTCCCATTCCGGCCAGCAGCACTCGTAGGCTGACTGGCTTGGCATCGCTCGCTCCCGGCTAGACGGCGTTGCGACTGCGACTATGGGCCTAGAAGCAAGTCCGGAGCATTCCAAGCGCGTCGCGGAATTGCTGCTCGACTGGAAAGCGGAGATTCTAAAGCTTGAACGGGCCTTTCGCGAACTGTGGCCCTGGGGCGTCAAGGCGGACCGACGTGTCTCTTGTCCCCAGCCGAGCGCGTCTCCGAGTTTAGTCAGCGCTTGTAATACCAGCCGCCGGCGAGGAAGCGCGTGACCCCCATGGTGACCAACGCGACCAGTAGCGCGTCCTCGCCCCGGCCGGTGACGTACAGCCAGAGCGCCCACCCGCCCCGCCAAAACCCAGCGCAAGGACGAACAAGATCGACATCAGCTGCCCCCATGTCTGAATGAGTGCGGACCGGTCGCACCCGACAACGCGACCTTCAGTCGTGGAGATCAATCAGAAAACGCTGGGGCTTCGTGCCAATCCATGCCGGAGCCCTGCCACGACCCGACCAGGTCTGCCCCGTTTTGGGATTGCGGTACTTCGGAAGGGGGGCAGCCTTTTTCTTAGTTGGAACCGCACCAGCAGCGCGCCCAACGCTTGGCTTGCCTGCAATGTCGTCAATGCTCAGGTCGTACTCCTGCATCAACTGCTGAATCTCCTCCACCACCTTTGGCACCTCCGCAGCCCACAACTGCTCAATTTGCGCATCGACGGATGCCAGTTGCGCGAGCAGTTCATGAGAGGTTACGGGTTTGGGTGTGCTTTGCGTTTCGGCAGGCGCTTCCCGCTTCTGTGGGCGCTTCCGGGTTTGCGTCACTTCAGTCGTTGCTTCCAAAGCGACGGCTTCAGCCAGCGTTTTCAGCTTCTGTCCACGCTTCCGGGTTCGCGTCCCTTCAGTCGGAGCTTCCGGAGCGGCAACTTCAGCCGACGCTTTCGGCTTCTGTTGGCGCTTCCGTGGTCTCCGCTCTTCAGTCGTTGCTGCCGGCGCGGCAGGTTCTGTCAGCGCTTTCGACGTCTGTCGGCGCTTCCGTGGTCGTTTCTCTTCAGTGGATGCTTCCGGGGCCAGGGCTTCAAGCGGCTCTATCGAGGCTTGAGCTTCAGGGAACTCGCCCTGGACGTCCGGTTCAAGCGACTCTACCGCCGCCGCGGCCTCAACCGGAACTTCGGCGGTCAACGCTTCAGTCGGCGCTACTGGCCGCATCGCTTCAATCGGTGCCTCAGCAGCGCCATACTCGACCAGCGCTTGCGGGGCGGCAGCTTCAATCGGTTCTTCCTGGGTCGGCGCTTCAGTCGGGGCTTCCGGGCTTGCGTAAGTCCGTCGGCGCCGATATGACACCGTCGCCTTGGCGCTGCTATTCCGGCTGGTCGTCCAGAAGTCCAGGCGTCGGGCCTCAGTATCAATGCTTCCAACACCGCCGCCTTCGCTACTGGCCTGACCAATGACGGGGTTCGCGTCGGACGCCACGTCAGCGCTGGCCACCTCCATCTGACCGGGAACGTCCGTCGCATCCTGCGCGACAAGTGGTTCAACCGCTTGCTCTGGGGCCAATTTGTTCTCCTTCGTCGAAGTCACTGCAGGTGCGGATGCGCTGAAACATTCTAGCGGCTCTCGTCAACGGCGTCGTCAGACCTACGGTCGACCATCCCACAACCAATGACGGAAGGCCCGGATCGCGCAGCGCGCACCACGAGGCTATGGTTCCCACGTCCAGGGATTGAGCAGCGCGACCCGTGAAGCGACGAAATCTGAAACGTTTCGTGTTGCGACTGTCATTCCGTGCACCAGCGCGGTGGCAGCAATCAGGCCATCCCGCAGCGGCTGCGGGTCCGGGACATGCAACCTCGCACGCCTCTGCGCAACTGCCGTATCAATTGGCAAGATGCGTCCCGCAAACGCTGGCAGGACGTGGCTATCGAGCCAGGCTCGTAGAACCGCTCCCTTCGGCGGATCACGACGCTCGGCCAGCAGAACGCCTATTTCCAGTTCGTGGATCGTGATAGCCGACACGAACAAATCGGCAGCGGCGACGCTGTCGGCCCATTGAACGACGTGGAAATCAGCTTTTCCATGTCGAGCCTTGCGCAGTTCGGAGACGACGTTAGTGTCTAGGATGAACATCAGTCGAGGTCCGCCGGTCGAGCAAGTTCAGCATGATGGGGGATATCGAGATCAATATCCTCGGCTTCCGGCATGGCCAGCAGGTCAGCAATCTTTTGCTGACTACCAGTGAGTCGCTGATATTCCTCGATGCTCAACAGGACGTGAGAAGGTCGGCCGCGATCAGTAATGAAAACGGGGCCGTCCTTCGTGGCCTTCTTGGCGCGAGTTACATCCTGGTTCAGCTCTCGACTGGATAGAGTTGTGATGTGCACTTTTAGCCCCTGCAGACCGAAGATGTAGTTACGTTACTACACGAACCTATAGCGTGCAAGGGCCCATATGAAACCGCGCCAAACCGGGGCTGACTAGGCGGCAAGGCGGTGTTCTTCTTTTCCGGCGATGGACGGATACCATCGGTCAACGCAAGACCGGAGTTGGCTATTGAGCACGGAACTACTCCCCTCCCCCACCAGCCGGCATCGGACGCCGCTTTCTCATGACCACAGGAGCAGTGATGTCGTTATCGGAGGGCACGCGTGTCGGACGTGTGCCAGGGCCTGATTGATGTGCCCCGGTATTCAATTGAATAGTCGATATGGCTCGCTTGTAAATAGCCTGCATACCGCGCTGGTTTCGCGCTGCGTCCTCACTTCGCGTAAACGTCATCGAGATTCGCACAGCCCTTCACCTCAATGGGATTTCCGCTCGGATCAAGGAACATCGTTGCCTGCTCGCCAGGGCTGTCCAACGAAGCGCGAACTGGGCGGTAGCACAAAGTCGATCGCTTGCGCTGTCAATCGATTGGCAGGAGTTCGCCAATCTTGCATGTCCATGACCAGGCCCCAGATGCGGCATCGGTACGAGATGATCTCCATTTGTGTGCGCAGCGGACTGCAAGGTGCAGAAGCATCGAAGCCCTTCGCCCAGTCCCAAGGACGGCTCATCTTTTTGGCTACGTCCTGCAGATCGCGCTGCGTCAAGTCTATGCCGACGCCATAGCCCCAAACAAGCTCGAGTGTGTCGATGGGTCGACAATTTCGCCGGATTGGCCAATCGCAACCACAAGCTCAATTTCGTGATGCAAGTTCTCTGTCAGCCGCGGAGCCGGAATAACGTACTCAGTCATTTGTTTCTCATAGGTAGGAATGACAGCGCTCGGCAGACCTGCCGCATGCGGGCCAGTCAAATAGGAGCGAGGTCGTCGAACTCAGGACATTTCCGGACGAGCCCACCAACTAATCCTCCGTCGCCCATCAAGACCGCGACCGTGCAGCATCTTAGGCGCCGGAGAAAAGGAGCGGCATCCGGAACATCAGCACAGCGTCATGTAGCGCGCGGGTATCCGGACATGGTGAAATCTGCTTGGCGGAGCTGCCCGAGCAAGCTCGCTGTGGTAGCGCTACCAAGCGCGGTCAACGGCGGGCGCACCGTGCTCCAGCTCGCATGTCCCGAAAATTCAGCAACTACACGCTTCATTGCCGGAATCATCGGCGCGGATTGGAACACCTTGCGAATGACGTCCGCATTGACTTGCAACGCTTCCCCTTGCGGCGAGTTCCATCCCTCGTAGAGTTGCACAGTGCCATGTGGATTCATGTTTACGGTCGCGCTGATGCAACCCGCAGCACCGCTGCTCAGCCCCTTCGTCAGAAGCGATTCGCTCGCCGGAAAGACGTCGAACCCATCGGCCGCGAAGTGGTCGATCATGGCGCGCGTGTTCTCCCAATCGCCAGACGAGTCCTTGGCGCCCACCACCGTTTCTGGATAGCGTTTGCGCAGCATCTCGATCAAGTTCAGGGTGATGGGTGCCGCCGTAAACTGGGGAATGTGGTACAGGTACACCTTCAAGCGATCATCGCCGATACGCTCGATGACTTCCGAGTAGTAGGCAAAGAGACCCGCGTCGGGAACATTCTTGAAGTAGAACGGCGGCAGCATCAGGACACCTGCGGCGCCATTCTTCACCGCGTGGCGGCTCAATGTGACCGCGTCCGACACCGCGCACGCCCCTGTGCCGGGCATGAGCTTGCGGGGCGGGATGCCGGCTGCCAGAAGTTCGTCGGTTAGCGCGATACGTTCGTCCACGGACAGCGACGCTGCCTCCGAATTGGTGCCGAACACGGCGAGCCCAGCACCCTTGTCCACCAGCCAGCGGCAGTGCGCGATAAACCGCTCGGTATCTGGTTCGAGGCGATTGTTAAATGGAGTAAGGACCGGCGCAAGTGCGCCGCGAATGCGGTCTGTCATCGAGTCTCCTTCTGTGAAATGGTCTGGCGACGCACGGGGCGCGCCCTGTCTTTACAAGACAAGACACCGGCGGACGCCAACGGCGCCCTATGGCTGAGGGTGGGCAGGTGTCCTGCTGGCGTAGGCCGTAACACCCTGCTGCGACTCGATCTTATGAGTCGATCACATAGGTCATTCCACGTTTAGAACCAAAAATTTTTATGCCTTCGAGCCCGCCCAGGGCCCTAGTCTTCATCCCAGACAGCCGCCAGGTCTGTTGCCAGCAGCCGGATGGTTCACATTTGCTCGCCCACGCCTGTGAGGTAAGCCCAAGGCACTCCAGCCCCGATGCTGCGCATTAGACGAACGCCACAAAAGAGGTATGACAATGACTGATCGAGAGACAACCGCCGACGCCGAAAACCCCGAGAAGGGACTGAAGAAAGGGGTAACCAACTACGGCGACAAGGAGTTCTCCCTGTTCCTGCGTAAGGCTTTCATCAAAGGGGCCGGCTATTCCGACGACGCGCTGGATAGGCCGATCATCGGCATCGTCAACACGGCGAACGACTACAACCCCTGCCACGGCAATGCGGCGCAGCTCATTGAGGCGGCCAAGCGAGGCATCCTGCTGGAGGGGGCGCTGCCGATGGTGTTTCCGACCATTTCTCTGCATGAGAGCTTCGTCAATCCGACGGCGATGTATCTGCGCAACCTGATGTCTATCGACACGGAGGAGACAGTGCGCGCGCAGCCAATGGATGCCGTCATCCTCATCGGCGGTTGCGACAAGACCGTCCCGGCCCAATTGATGGGCGCGGCGTCCGCCGACGTGCCGGCAATCCAGTTGGTGACCGGCCCCATGCTGACCGGCTCATACGAAGGCGAACGAGTTGGTGCTTGTACGGACTGCCGGCGCTATTGGGGTAAGTACCGCGCCGGAGAAATCAACGCCCAGCAGATCGCCGACGTTAATACGCGGCTCGTCTCGAGCATCGGCACGTGCTCGGTAATGGGTACGGCGAGCACCATGGCATGCGTGGTAGAGGCGCTCGGCATGATGGTGCCGGGCGGCGCGACTCCGCCCGCGGTGACAGCCGATCGCGTCCGCATCGCGGAGCAGACTGGTCGCTACGCCGTGCAACTGGCAAAACACGGCTTGCGGCCCAGCCAGATCATGACCGGCAAGGCCTTCGAGAACGCGCTTCGCGTGCTGTTGGCGATCGGCGGCTCAACCAATGCGATCATTCACCTGACTGCCATCGCAGGTCGTCTGGGTATCGAAATCGATCTTGACCAGCTTGACGCAATGGGGCGCGAGACGCCAGTACTCGTCGATCTCAAGCCGTCCGGCCAGAACTACATGGAGGACTTCCACAAGGCCGGCGGCATGGTGACCTTGCTGCGAGAACTCCGTCCTTTCCTTCATCTGGATACGCTGACCGTCACCGGCCGCACACTCGGCGAGGAAATCGATGCGGCGCCCAAGTCCTTTCCCCAGGAGATCGTGCGCTCCGTCCAAAAGCCGATCTATGCGAGTGGTGGCCTGGCTGTCCTGCGCGGCAACCTTGCCCCACAAGGAGCCATTATCAAGCAAGCCGCTGCCACGCAGGAACTGCTGGAGTTCGAAGGGCGCGCCGTGGTGTTCGAAAGCCTGGAAGATATGGCGGAGCGCATCGACAGCCCGGACCTCGACGTGAATGCCGACGATGTGCTTGTGCTGAAGAACATTGGCCCCCGCAGCGGTACCGGCATGCCGGAAGCGGGTTACCTCCCGATCCCCAAGAAACTGGCGCGGGCTGGCGTCAAGGACATGGTCCGCATCTCGGATGGTCGGATGAGCGGCACGGCCTTCGGAACCATTGTGCTGCACGTCAACCCGGAGGCATCCGTCGGTGGACCACTGGCCTATGTGCACAACGGCGACCGAATCCGCCTGAGCGCGAGCAAGAGGGAGCTCTCCTTGTTGGTTTCCGACGAGGAACTGGAACGCAGGAAGCGAGCGAAGCCGATCACGCCACCGACGGTCGAACGAGGCTTCCAGCGGCTGTTCTATGACTCGGTCACCCAAGCGGACGCCGGCGTCGATTTTGAGTTCCTGCGACCGAAAGTCATGACCGACAAGGTACCCAAGGCGCGGTAGCGCGATCAAGCGAGCGTTGAGCACCAGCAAAACTTCAACCCTGCTCGACGCTTTCCCAACCCGGCGCTCCTGAGGCGCCGTGAACACACACGTCACGAGATCGCTCATCAAGCGACGGGGCAGTCTGCCGTCGTGCAGTCGCGCAGATCGCCATCAGGAGACACACTTGCCAAGCATTTTCAACTCAGCCCCGTGGAAATGGGCTTCATCCTATCGGCATTCGGATGGGCCTACGTACTCTTCCAACTTGCCGCGCTTCCTGGTGGGGGCGTGTGAAGCGCCATCGTTCCCTGGGAACAGCCGCATCGTAGCGGCCTGGTTTCCAGGACATGAACGCGGGACTGCCTCGGCAATTTTCAACGCGTGGCTGCCTTGGGCTGGGCCTTGAACTCGGACACGGCGGCAAAGCAGGCCACTGGCATCAGCGGTGCTGTTTTGAACACCTGTGGAAATCTGGGGGCCATTACGATGCCGCTCGCCATCGGATTCCTGGTGAACAAGGCGGGGTCATTCGAGTCTGCACTCCTCTACGTGCGCACGGAGCCGTGGCGATCTTCTGCTATCTCTTTGTGGTCGGCGAAATCAAACGCGTTGAGCTGAAATAGTCGGGGCGGGAGCGCTTCTCCATGCAGGGCACGTCATGAAGCATGGCGTGCCCTTTGACGTTCGAGTGCGGGGGCCCTTGAGCGATTCATCGCATAGCACGGTCTGCCGAGCGCTCTGGAATTCCGATGTGCGACTCAACATCGTAGAATGAGCCCTCATAATTTTCTTTCGCCGCAACCACTAGAGCGCGAGGATGGCCATGGATGTGCGCTATATCCAGAGTTTTGTGAGCGTGGTTGAGTTCGGGTCCTTGGCCGAGGCTGGTCGACGCCTGGATCTAACGCCGGCTGCAGTAGCCGCCCGTATTCACGCGCTGGAAGATGAGATTGGGGCCAAGCTGATTACGCGCGTCGGACGCGTCGTCAAGCCTACGGAAATGGGGGTGGTTTTTCTCGAGCGCGCAAAGCCGGTCTTGAGAGACCTCAGGGAACTGCGATCGATTGCAAGCTCAGGGCTTGCCGTCGGAGAGATGCGGCTTGGCGTGTTCGTATCTGCCATGGTGAGCGTGCTGCCACCCGTGTTGAAGCGGCTCTACGCCAAGTATCCCGAGCTGAAGATCTTCGTCAAGGTGGGTTCCTCCATCGAACTGTCCAACCTGGTCAGCCAAGGAGACCTCGATGCCGCCATCGTCGTCGAACCCCAGTTCGCAATCGGCAAGGGCTGCGAATGGAAAGCGCTAATCGAAGAAGAGTTGATTGTTGTCGCCCCTTCGTCCCTTGGGAACCGCGACGCCCACGACCTACTGAGAAACGAGCCGTTCATCCGTTATGACCGCAGCGTCCTAGGGGGACAACTCGCCGACCGGTACCTGCGTGATCATGGCATACGCCCAAATCAACGTCTGGAGATTGACGGGCTGCTCGCCATTGCCGCGCTCGTCGAGCAGGAACTTGGCGTGGGCCTGGTTCCTGATTGGTCGCCGCTTTGGAGTCGGAACATGGCGATCGCAAGAGTGCCCCTGCCTGATCGGCCGCCGGTCAGAAAAGTGGGGATCGTCTGGAGTGAGTATGGCGCGCGTGCGGTCATGGCACGGGAGCTAATGATTGAGGCGAAAGCAGTGTTCGCGCAGTAGGTCCTCCGCGCCAGGTTGCGTGCTGATTCCTTGCCGCCTGGCCGCAGGGTACATGGGGTTGCTACCCACACCATAAAAAGATTCTGTTCTGAACATAACGGCACTGTCTTTCGTTCGTCGGCTGCAGCGACAAGACTGTGGGCTAGGCACTTCACCCACAACAGAGAACGGAGACAATCGCCATGGCTCATACCCACTTCCCCGCGCGTCGCCTGCTGCTGGCCGCCATTGCAAGCGCAGCGATCCTTCCCCTGACTGCATTGGCAGCGTACCCGGATAAGCCAATCCGGATGGTCGTGCCTTATCCTCCAGGCGGCGCAACGGACGTTATCGGACGCATTCTTGCAGCACGCCTTTCGACGGCGCTGGGCCAACAAGTCGTGGTGGAGAACAAGGGCGGTGCGGGCGGAAACCTCGGCGCAGACGCCGTCGCGAAAGCGAAGCCGGACGGTTACACGATACTGATGGGTGCGATCACCTCTCATGCAACCATGGCGACGCTCGAAAAAGGGCGCCTCTCATACGATCTGCTAAAGGACCTGAAGCCCGCTATGGTGGTCGGATACGTACCGCTTGTGTTTGTGGTCAATCCTTCCGTGCCTGTCAAGGACTTTGCCCAACTGGTCTCATATGCCAAGGCAAATCCGGGCAAGCTTAGCTATGCCTCCTCGGGCGTAGGCGCACCGCAACGAATGGCGGCCGAGTTGTTTAAGAAGCAGGCAAACGTCGACATTCTCCACGTACCTTACAAGGGAAGTGGTCCTGCAATGACCGACCTCATCGCCGGGCAGGTCATGATGATGGCCGAGACCGTCCCTGCCGTTCAGCAGTTCATCAAGGACGGTAAGCTACGCGCATTGGCAGTTACAACGCCACAGCGACTGTCCATATTGCCCGATGTGCCGACGGTGCAGGAGTCGGGATGGAAGGATTTTGAGGTGGTGTCCAACTTTGGTGTACTCGTCCCGGTCGCCACGCCAGCGGAAGTCGTCGCCCGTCTCAATAGCGAGTTGGCCAACATCGTGCAGAGCGCGGACGTGAAGGCGCAGATGCTGCAGCAGGGCGTCTATGCGGCAACGCCGCAGTCGCCGGCACAAGCCTCTGCACGGCTAAACCAGGAGGTCGCCCGTTGGGGGAAGGTCATCGCCGATGCCGGCATCAAGTCGGACAACTGATTGCGGCGCAATCTGAAGGTAGACTGCATGGAACCGCTGATCAAGGTAGGCGAGTTTGCTCCTGGGTTGCAGGAATGGATCGACCAGGAGTTCGTTTGCCATACCCCTGATATCGGCCGACCTTTAGCTCATGCCATCGGCCGCTATTGCTGCGCGAGCATCAGGTTCAGGTTCTGAACCGCGGCGCCGGATGCGCCTTTGCCAAGGTTGTCGAAAACCGCGGACAGCAGAACGTGCCCGTGTTCCATGTTAGGAAATACGCTTAAGTGCATGTCGTTCGTACCGTTCAGCACTTGCGGATCCAGGTGCTTTAAAGCGCACGACTCGTGCAACGGCAGGACATGTACATGGGCCGCCCCGGCATAGTGGCGGGCGAGGCATGCGTGGAGCGTGGCGCCATCCACGTCGGGGGCCAGCAGCCTCAACGCGACGGGCACAGTCAGCACGATGCCCTGGCGGAACGCACCATACGCGGGAACGAAGATGGGACGCTGCGCGAGCCCGGCGTGCTGCTGGATCTCCGGGGGGTGCTTGTGGGCGAGTTCCAGGCCATACACTTGGAATGCGGGTGCGCTGCCGGCATCCGGCCCCTCAAACTCCTCCACGCCGGCATGCCCGCGTCCGGAGTAGCCGGACACCGCATGAATGCTGACCGGGTAGCTGGGTGGCACAAGCCCGGCCTGCACCAGGGGACGCAGCAGGCCAATCGCACCGGTCGGATAGCAGCCAGGATTGGTGACGCGTCGCGCGTTCGCAATGCGCGCGGCCTGTCCCGGTGCAATTTCCGGAAAGCCGTATGT
The DNA here is from genome assembly GCF_040784895.1 of Cupriavidus sp. Agwp_2. Classification (NCBI taxonomy): domain Bacteria; kingdom Pseudomonadati; phylum Pseudomonadota; class Betaproteobacteria; order Burkholderiales; family Burkholderiaceae; genus Cupriavidus; species Cupriavidus sp. Agwp_2. The sequence goes on along the minus strand of NZ_CP088085.1, from coordinate 268,727 downwards.
CCAGTCCGGATGCGTGCGGTGGGCGGAACTTGCGTCGATCACTCTGACGGCGGGATTGACGATGGCGTTCACCACCTCGCGTGCGGCGGCATCGGGCAAGCAGAGGATGGCGATGTCGCAGGCATTGATGGCTTCCGCACGACGCCGCGGATCCTTGCGTTCCGACGCGGCAAGCGTGACCAGGCTGAGGTCGGCCCGGCCGCGCAGCCGTTCGTGGATTTGCAACCCGGTGGTGCCTTGGTCGCCGTCGATAAAAACCAGGGGAGAGCTCATACGAGGAATACTCCGGTGACTGAAGGGTTAACACATCGAAGGAGCCTCAATCTTCCATGGACCACTAGAATAGGGAAAGTTGAATTTCACAACCTTGACATTCAGTTTTCCTGAATCTGGAGCCGACATGCGAGAGATCAGCCTGGACCGCCTGCGCACGCTGGTCGCCATTGCCGACCATGGCTCATTCGCCGAGGCGGCGCGTGCATTGCACCTTGCGCCGCCCACGGTCAGCCTCCACATCGCTGAACTGGAACACCGCATCGGAGCACCGCTCCTGTCGCGAAAGCGCGGACAGGTAAGGCCGTCGGCGATCGGAGAGGTGCTGGTGGAGCGCGGGCGTCGGCTGCTGGCCGATGCGGAGCAGGCGCTGGACGATATTCAACGACAAGTGGAGGGGCTCGAAGGGCGCGCCCGGCTCGGTGCTTCAACTGGTGTGATCGCGCACCTGCTGCCACAGGCGCTAGAGGTGCTGCGCCAGCAGCATCCCGCGATCGACATTCAAATTGCGGTCCTCACTTCGCAGGAAACACTGTCCCGACTGGTGGACGGCACGCTGGATATCGGACTGGTTGCACTGCCTCAGCCGCCGGTGGCCGGACTGGTGATAACGCCCTGGCGCCGCGACCCCGTGATGGCCTTCGTGCCGGCGCACTGGCAGTGCCCGGCCCGCGTCACGCCGGAATGGCTCGCCGCCCAGCCGCTGATTCTCAACGACGCGACCACGCGCCTCTCGCGTCAGACTGCGGAGTGGTTCGCGGCCGCGGGACACCATCCCGCACCACGCATTCAGCTCAACTACAACGACGCGATCAAGAGTCTGGTTGCGGCGGGTTACGGCGCGGCGCTTTTACCCCACGAGGCCACCACGCCATTTCCGGACAAGCGCATCGTCATGCGTCCGCTGCGCCCGGCGTTATGGCGTCGGCTCGGCATCGCTCATCGTGCGGGGTACGTTGAACGCTCCACCCAACACGTACTTGATGTGCTGTGGGATCTGCGCTTGGTGTAGTAGTTGCCAGTCCCAGCTTCGGTTCGTTCTCGCTGGGACGGTAGCCTTATTGCACGCCACCGGCGGCGTGCTCAAGTTTGTCCCGGCGCGGTCGCGCTTCGATGATTCGGCTACGCTGGCTTGCGTGGCGGACCGCGGGGAATTGGGCAGGATTACGGATTTTAGCGACAAGGGTGATATCAGCGGCATAACATGGCTCTCTTTGTTCGATGAACTCACGCAGGGTCGCGTCGGTCGGCGCCGAAGCTTCAGCAATGACCCAGGAAACATGAAGTGGTGATGTACCCCATCACCGCAGGCAACGTCGCAAAGGAAAAGGTGTTTGAGCTGAAGTTCAGGTCCGCGACGGACAGACCTGGAGGCAACGCTATGCCATCGCGACGCCAAGTAAGCGGCCAGCATCTGGCGGCCAGATAAGTGCGTTTCCGCACGTAAGAGTTTGAAGCATGGACTGATACTAGCGACACATCGATCCTCTCTTCTTCAAGAAATAAGCGAAATGACAGAAGTGATTGCACGAGGATTGATACGTTGTCGCCGGCCTGGTCTCACTGCCGCCAATGGGAGCGTGGGCCCTGGGGCTGTTCGGTGTTGACGTTCCCCTGCATTTGGAGGAGCGTATTCTCACCTCGGCGGCTGGGCTCCTGCTCTGGCTGTCAAGCGAAATGGCATGGCACTCCAGCGAGCTTTGAGGGGCGGCGGGGCAAGCCTCCACCGTGTGTGGTCAAGATGACTGTGCACATTGCAATCGCTCCGATGCCCGCCTCTAACAACGGGCCCTGGCGATGAATCGAGCGGCATGGATAGCACGCACTTTGATTGCATTCCCCTGATTCGATACGTCGTCGGATCTGGGAGATGTTCACGATGATTGACGGCCGACTGCGATCACGTTCGGCTTGCCGTCAACCTCTTCAATGCGCGGCAGGGTGCCGGCAGCAATCCGCTGCCTGACCGTATTCTTTAGTTCAACGGCATGCCAGCAACCCTGCACGATGGCGAGCAGCGCGTCAGCGGTAACTGCGAATCGTCCCCCGCACGAGGCGCAACGGTACATACGACTTCCATGTCGATGATCTAGTCGGTCGCGCCATCGTCGCGCTAATGCAGCACATAATAAGCAAGGTACCGCTTCTGTAGAACCCAACTTCAGACTCCTGTGCCTTTCAACTGGACAAGGCAACCTCGCCCGTCCGTTGGCGTTAGTTTCCCGCTCCCAAGCAACCGAGCTACGGTCAGCCTATGCAGGAAGGCCAAAGCTCTATTGCAAGCAACTTTCGTGTGGTCGAGGATCGACGTTCCCGCCACTTGCGCTCGCGCCACTGTTGGTCGGGCCAGGCACGCCGCGCTCGCCAGAGGCGGGGCGACATTGGACGGGGACGGGTTCGTAATAGACGAGTGGCGGTGGAGCAGGCACGGCATAACCCGGCACTCCAATGCCGATGCCTACCTCGACACGGGCTTGCGCACTCCCCCGATCGACCACGCCAATGCCTAGCATGCCAACTATTTCCTCCTGGCATGGACTGTAGTCGCGACGCGAGGCAGGAAGTGTTTACAAAACGTTAGCGCAGTACCCACTTGTAACTCATCTCTGCGTCCCATTCGTCGGCCACGGTGCGGCAAAGACTTAGCGATGTTTGAATTGTCTGACTGACATTTCCGACGATTCCACGTACACCCACCCAGATTCCGTTCACCGCCGACAGTCCGTCAAATGATCGTTTGCACCGGCAACAAGACATTGATTCCGTTGCCCAGCACACAGAACCCTCGTCTAAAAGATGGAGTTGCAATGTATCGTCATTTCAGCTGCGAGCGACACACATGGGCATGAATGCTCTTGGCCCGGCGTCAAGGCCAGAATAATTTGAGGAAGGCCAATCAACATGTTCGACGATCTTCGCAGCGCCTATAACCAGGTCTATGTTCCCTTCTCCGGCGCGGAGTATCTGCGTAGCCTCGATGATTCGAGAGAGATCTGGATCTATGGCGAACGTGTGCGCAATGTCGCAGAGCATCCTGCATTTCGCAATATGGCGCGAATGGTCGCACGCCTGTATCAGGCCCTACACGATCCGGCGCACCATGCAGTGCTCTGCGTTCCAACCGAGTGGGGCGGGTACACTCATCGCTTCTTCCGCGCGCCGCTCGACGTGGCCGAACAAGTCGCACAACGGAATGCGATCGCCTGCTGGCAGCAGCGCGCCTGGGGCTGGATGGGACGGTCGCCGGACTATAAGGGCGCTTTCCTTGCCACGCTAGGCGCTAACGCAGACTTCTACAAAGGCTATGAAGTCAACGCACGGCGGTGGTACCGCAAGGCTCAAGAGAGAACCTGGTTTATGGGCCATGCCGTTGTCAATCCGCCGGTGGACCGCGATCTGCCGCCATCGTGCACATCCGAGGTGTACGTACGCGTAGTCGGTGAGGACGATGCCGGCATCTATGTCAGCGGCGCCAAGGTGGTAGCGACCGGCGCGGCGCTGACCCACTATATTTACGTGGCGCATGTCGACACCATGCCGGCGCGTGGGCCAAAGTTCATAGTGGCCACCAACACGCCGGGCGTAAAGCTGCTGTGCCGGGTCTCGAATGAATACCGCGCGGCGGTACTCGGCAGCCCGTTTGACTATCCGTTGTCATCGCGACTGGACGAGAACGACGCCATCCTGGTGATGGACAATGTCTTCGTGCCTTGGGAAAACGTATTCATGCACGGCGAGGTCGCGCAGGAAGACTGTACACAATGCGGCTCCGGATACCTCGAACGCGCGTCGCTTCATGGCTGCACGCGCGTGGCGGTCAAGTTGGATTTTATTGTCGGACTGCTGGCGCGCGCGCTGGAGATCACGGGTACCAGAGGCTTCCATGGCGTTCAGGTTCAGTTGGGCGAGGTGATCGCGTGGCGCAATGCCTTCTGGGGCTTGTCGGATGCGATGGCCAAGAGCGATGTCCCATGGCAAGGCCATGTCCGCCCCGATTCGCACTTTGCCGGCGCATATCGCGTGCTAAGCCAGGAGGCACTGCCGCGCATTCGCAATATCATTGAACAGGTGGTGGCCAGCGGTCTCATCTACATCAATTCGCACGCCTACGATTTCCAGGTGCCCGAAATTCGCGCCTGCCTCGACAAGTACCTTCGCGGCTCTGGCGGCGCCCCGGCACAGGAGCGCGTAAAGGTGATGAAGATGCTTTGGGATGCCATCGGCACCGAGTTCGGCGCGCGCCACGAGTTGTACGAAATCAACTACATTGGCAGCAATGACGCAAGCCGACTGACCAACTTGTCGGCGGCGCAGGACAGCGGCAACCTTGAGCGCATGAAGGCGTTTGCGCGCTCAGCGATGGACGAGTATGACCTGAGCGGCTGGACCGTGCCGGACTTGGTCAATCCCAACGACGTCAGCATCCTCCCGCCTGGCCCGCTTGCCAAATAGCGGCGCGCGTGCCATTGGCGCTAGCTCCCATGGGAGAGACTAGCAACGATGAGAGTTCTCGCCTTTCCTGGCCGAGAGATCTTTCTTTATCGCACCCCTGACGAATCGTCGTCCGGAATACTATCGCAATTTTTTGAGCACCTTCCGCTTGGGGCCTGCGATTGTAGAATCGCAGAGCACCCGTGACATCGGAGGGTTGGCCGAGCGCAGAGAGGGTGCATTCTCTTCTGCCATCGGCGTGCCACCCCGGGGTTTTCTTCCTGTTAGTTGGTCGCAAGTCGGCGTTTCGCTGCAGCAAGGATCTGCCGCTCCATTTCGGCGACTTCTGCACGCGCCGCGACCTCGCAAGCGGATTCGATTTTGACGCACCATCACGAGACAGTCCACAGAGGTCTGCACGAGCAATCCCAATGGATGATCAGGCTACCAACTAAGCGTCGACACCAGGCAACGTAGCGACGATCTCTCTTTTCTTACCATCCGCCAGATACGCAACGCGGCCGTCCTTGCGCACATATAAGCCTGAAGATGAAAGCACAACATTTAGTTCTTCCGGGCACAAACGAAAACCGTCCGAATCATGAGTCGCGCGGTTGATCAACAATATCAGATGATTTCCTACCCGATAGCTTGCCTGTGCGCTCGCCAGTGCTGTAAATAGGCGCTTCCACTTAGTCGCGGTTTGGCACGGATCCGGCAGTCCCATCTCCTTGAGCAGCCTTCCAATTTGTGGGCCTGTAAGGCCGCGCTGCCTGTCACCCAGCACCCGGCATGCGGCTTCAAGATGCTGCATTTCGAAGGGTACGAAGTGCGTCATGAAAGCTCCGTGAAAAAGAAGCGGTAGACCCTTGCGCCTCACTGTAGTGAGGGCCAATGGGTGGCTGGATCACTTCTATCGCGGCCTAATGGCTGCCTCCCTAACGCTGGCGCAAACGCCGTACCAGGTGGGCCGCGGACCCGTCTGATGCGCCACTATGAGGTCAGACTGTGATGCGGCCGTGGATGGAGGCTTGCCTCGCACACGCGTCACTCTTTACGTCTTAGCGACCTGGGATCGCTATTGTCAGCGCTGCTTCCCGGGGTGAGGGCGGCGGCGGCTGATACGCTCTGCTTCTCGCTTTGCTGTTCAGGCTTTCGCTTCGCTCTACTTCCCATGCTTTGGCGCTCACCGTTATACAAAGTCGGCAAATTTGCGCGTTGGATTGCTTCCAAAAGCCCTCACATCGTAAAATGTGCGCTAGTGAGCTTTTTGCAATCAGAGCAACCTCATCGTTGACGCCCGGCATCGAATTCTTGGCGACCGCCGATTGCACGTAATGCCAACGGTGGCGTTTGCATCGAGGAAGCTTTGCGCGCCGGGACTGTCCATGGCCCCTGCGCGAGACTCTTCCCGACAGGCATTGGCGAGCAAAAAGAAAACCCCCGGCAAATGCTCAGGGGCCATAAGGGTGCGACGGGCGTTCGCAGACCCGCCGATAAACATCCTTACACGTAATGCGTCCATTGGCTTCCCCACTTCGGTGGGTGGCCGAAAATTCATCTCACCAGGCGACTGTTAACCTCGTCCGTTGTGACAACAGCGCAGAGGGGATGGGCAAGCCGATCCTGCTTCAAAAGGAGTAGTTTGGTATTGACCGTCCGCCGCGGCTAGTCGGGCATCTCGCCCTGCCCGTCCCTGTCCCGCGGCGTCGCGCAGCTTCCAGCGATGAAATCGCTGGGTGTCTAGAAATCACTCTCCAAAATTCGAGCGCAACCTAGTTCGGGCCGGAAAACGCGAATGATTCACGCACTCATTTCGCCCCCTCGTCAAAGAAGTGCCGCGGTGTGAGCGGGCGAATCACAGATGTCGATTAGTAGCGGCATGTACCTTCTCAACGCGGCAGATGGGCCAACAGAAGGATCGCCACCAGTTGCCGGCGTGCATGCCGTACGTCGCGCAAATTTCCTTGCCCCGCGCCGGAGATCCTAATGGCTCGTCTGCTGATGCTGCTCTGTTGGGAGCGGATTGCCTGCCTACGCGATGGAAGGCACTGTCGCGCGCGACATGCACAAGCTGTCCAATCCGCGTGCCTTTGCGTTGATACCTGAGGTGTTGATCCCCGATGCGTGCGGACCAAGTATGTATACTTCAACGCGCCCATATCGTTTATGGCTACCTCAGAGTTGGTAGGTGGCGGCGCACCGGAATGCCGAGCACTGGATAGCTGACCATCCGAACGCTGCGATAAGGCGACTTTAATCGAGCCAACCACATGGGCCAAGCACCTTCACCCACCCAGTTGCTGGCCACCACCGGCAACGGCACCGTGCCAGCTATCCCCACCACACCCCGCTATGGCAGCGGTTCCTCTCACTGGGACGGCTTTGTACTGGAGCGCCATGTGCTCGCCGCCGGCGCCCTGGACACCACGGTCATGCCTGTGCACTGCTTGGCCATCCCGGTCACCCGCCATCCTGTGCCGATTCGTTGGCAAATCAACGGACGGGGAATGGACGGGACGATGGCGCCAAAACGGGTCTACTTCCGCGCCGCTGGCGACGCGCTGTCGAGCAGTTGGTCAGCGCCGCTAGATGCCGTCTATTTTTCCGTGCGACCCGATGCCGTTGTCCACGCTCATGAACAGACGCACGAACGCAGCGCACCTGATCTGCAGTCCGACTTCGCCGGCGGGGCCGACAGCGGCCTTGTGCAATTGGTGCTGACGCTCGACGCACACGTTAGGGGTGGTAGCGTGGGCGGTAGCCTTTACGAGCAATCCTTGCTGCTGGCTATTAGTTTGCGCGTGGGCCTCCTCTATGGCGCCGGCGTGTCGAACACCACAGCGCTGGCCGTCACGCCTCAGCGTGGCCTTCTGTCCCGACACACGCTCGCGCGGCTGGACGATTTCATTCTCGCTCACCTCGCCCAGCCGCTCACTATCGACACAATCGCCGCGGCGATCCATGTCAGCCCTTTCCACCTGTGCCGCATGTTCCGCAAAACACGCCAGGTCAGCCTTTGGCAATATGTATTGATCTGCCGGATCGAGTATGCACGCAAGCTGATACGGCGCCACCCCCATATGCCACTGGCCGATGTGGCGGCCGCCAGCGGCTTCGATTCCTACACTCAGTTCTTCGCAGCCTTCCGCAAATTTAGCCGAATTTCACCAAGCGAGTTTCGCCGCAGTGTCGGAAGGCAGTCAAGCTAAGCCAGGCCTGCCCGCCATGAGGCCGGCTTAGGCGCGGGCAATTTCCGCGCCCCAAATTTTGCGCAAGAAACCGCAAGTGGGAACGGGCCGGATCCCCTATCGTCTACGCATTCCCCCGATTGGGGGGCTAGGCCAGACAGAGCACGTGGGCCGTCACGCTGTACGGGGCAGCGCTCTGCAGGTGCACCGCTGACGGCATTGTGGGGAAGCCGATGAACGAAGAAGTGGTATCTCAAACCATACGAGGTCTGTACGAGGGCATCCTCGACGAGACCGCCTGGCAGTCCGGCCTGGTAAGGTTGCGCGACGCCAGCGACAGCATGAACGCCTCGCTAGTCGAGTTCACACCCATTAACCAGCGGTTCCGGGTCAACGAGATATATGACCAAAACCAGGAACTGGTCGACGCCTACAATGGCCATTACCAAGCCGAGGATCCGGCGCGCACATACATGCGCCACATGGACCAGGGTGACTGGTATATCGATTCACGTGAACTGGGTCAAGCGAACATGATGCGGCTACCCTTTTACCGGGAATTCATGTACGGTTTCAGGCTGAGTTCCGTCATGGCTTGCCTGGTCGAGCGCAAGCCGAGCCAGGAAATCTATTTTTTCCTCCAGAAGCCCCTCGGGCACCCGCCCTACCAGGCCGACGACGCGCACCGAATAGGCTGGGCGATCCCGCACCTGCGCCAGGCACTTCGTCTGCGGCAGCGCGCGCACGAGGCCCGCGCGCTTGTCGAATTGTCCGAACAAGTACTCGAACGACTTTCCTTTGGCCTGATCGCGGTCGCCGCTGATGGCAAGGTGCTACTCCACAACGCCTGTGGCGAACGTTGGGTCAGGCGGTTGTTGGCAGGCCATGGCGTCTCCTCGGGACTCGTGAGCCACGACGGTTGGTGGATGAAGCGGTCGCTCCAGGAGATGTTGGCCTCGGCTTGCGACCCGTGCGAGACCGTCCCGGCCCAGGCTACGCATGCCTGCGACAACAGCGGGAACAGCGCAGACGTCATCGTGCTACCTCTGCCACCGGCCCACCATCTGGCCGAGCCATGGCAGCGTCCCGCCGCGCTGGTGGTCATACACGAGGCCGGCGCTGCGGCGCCTCTGTTGTCGGATATGCTGTGCGATTTATATGGCCTGTCGCCAGCCGAAACTCGGCTGGCGACCCTACTCACCGCGGGAATAGGATTGCCTGAAGCCAGTGCGCGACTCGCCATCGGGCACGAGACGGCTCGCACGCAGCTCAAGATGATCTTTAACAAGACCGAGACTGGTTCCCAAGCAAGGCTCGCTCATCTGCTGACGCAACTGGGGGCTTGCGTTGGCCCTGGCTGACGATCGGCAGGATCCCAACGGACGTGCTGGAGATCATCGCGTCAACGTCCCAAGCGAGCCCCTCGGCCCTAGGGCGATAGACCCTATACCGCTTGCGGGCACGACTGACGAAGATGCACCACGGCAGTCCTGCACCCGCCCGTTTCGCTCAGAGCATCGCCCTCCCCGTTCGAGGGCTCTTTCGTTTCTGGCACGCCCGGAGGCAGAAGGAAATGCCCCCCGCGGAGCTTCTGTGGATGTTGTTAATCTGAAGTTCGATATTTTCGGAAGGTCCGAGTCAAGAGTGTGCGTAAATGCCCGTTGGTCCAGGGTGGCGATGACTCGAATGGCGCAAAAAGAGTCCGCGAAGAGACGACCGGGTTGAGGCGGCGCAGCCGTAAACGCAACAGCGGGCCCCTCGTTGTCGAAGCTGACCGCCTCGAGAGAAGTCGGGATTGGCTTGGCAATCCAGCGCCCGCGGTTTTTCAGGCTAACGGGGGAGAGCCCAGGCTCTCTTCCAGGCGGTCGATCCGGGCGACACGGTCGAATGCTCGACACCGAGCTAGGATCCGCACTTGGCGAAGACGCTAGCGGATTCGGCTGGCATCGACTTGGGGTTGCTGGATCAGGTCTCCCAGTATCTCGACACCAACGACAGTCAGGCAATGCAGCGATGGATGTGCCTCGGTCGCCCAGTTGCTTGAACCCGCCCCTTCCGAGGGGTTTATACCGAGCCTGCCGGCTCCCGTGAGCACGCGCTGCGGACACCAGCCTGCAGCCGAGGCCTGGCGATCTATGACTGGTCTGCTTTGATAGCTGTCATTGCCTTCGTGTCAGCTCGAATGGCAGGACAGGGTCGCAGATGTCCTGCACGCGCAGTCGGGTTAGGGCTATGCTGAACAAGCCGCGTGAATTGGTGCGTTCAGACTGATAAGAACGTGTGCGGTCGAAAAACTCGGCTCTGATGACGAGAATTTTCCTACCGCATCCCCAAATGGGGCGTGTTGGCGGAGCAGTTGCCCCACATTCGCCCTTTACGGACGGACTGCTCCCATCAAATGCCCTCGGCTGAGGTACAGATTGGCCAGCGCCAGGGCCGTGAAGGCCCGGCCGGCATTCTTTTTCAAGCCACGGTAGCGTACTTTGGTGAAGCCCCACAGGCGTTTGACTACGGCAAAGACATGCTCGACCCGAGCACGGATCTTCGATTTGTTGCGGTTCTTCCCACGTTGCACTTCGTCAATCTGCCCGTTCTTGCGCGTACGCTGATTGGTGAAGTCCTTGGCGCGGGGCGCCTTGGACGCGATCAGCGCCTGCTGACTGGCGTAGGCGCTATCGCCATAGACTCGCTGCTCCTGCCCATGTAATAGCCGGGGCAGTGCATGTTTGTCGTGGACATTAGCCGGCGTCACGACTGCCGAATGGGCCAACCCACTCTGGCTGTCCACGCCGATGTGCAGCTTCATTCCAAAAAACCACTGCTGTCCTTTCCGCGTCTGATGCATCTCGGGGTCGCGTGCCTTCTCCTTGTTCTTCGTCGAACTGGGTGCGCCGATGATCGTGGCATCCACAATGGTGCCGGTCTTCAGCTTCACGCCACTGGCCTGCAGGACTCGGCCAACCTCAGCAAACAGCCTTTCGGCAAGCTGGTGCTTCTCCAGCAGGCGGCGAAACTTCAGCAGCGTGGTGGCATCCGGCACCGGTTCACGACCCAAGTCAATCCCGACAAAGCGGCGCAGGCTGGCGCTGTCATATAGCGCCTCCTCGCAGGCCAGATCCGCCAAGTTGAACCACTGCTGCAAAAAGTGGATGCGCAGCATCCGTTCCAGGCCAATAGGCGGCCGGCCGTTGCCCGCCTTCGGATAGTACGGCTCGATCACAGCGCACAATGCTGCCCACGGCACGATCGTCTCCATCGTCGCCAGAAATGCCTCGCGTCGCGTTGGCTTGCGGTATTGCTCGAATCCTGCCCCTTGATCTGCACCCGCCGCCAACGTCATCTGCTTCATGTTCATCTCTTCGCGCTCGTGATTCTTCAGATAACGCTTACTCTCACGAACTGGAGGACTTAATCAGCATTGCCTTAGATCGCACGCTCGGAGCTTGCTGTCAATGGCAAGGTTGAACATCGCCAGTTCGCGAACATTCGTCGTAAGCGATCCGACGTACCAAAGCAGCGTTGATCCGAATGGCATTTTGCGCACTACGAGCAGCAGAAGCGGGGATTGCAATCCGGCCGCATGGTGAATGATTCTAGAAGATGAGCAGTGGGCATTGTAGCGCCGCGTCGACCTTCCGGCCGGACAACGGCCTGCTAGCATGAACGTGGGCTAGGACCAGATGGGACAGTCATCTCTGAAAATCAGAAATAATTTCGAGGAGAATTCATGCACTATAAGAATTTGGTCATTTTGAGCGCTGTGGCGCTGATGACAGGTAGCGCGCTGGCGCAGAAGTCGGGCCTGACCCGCACCGTGGTCGGCCGGGCCGATGTATCCGTACCGGGTCGCGAAGCCGTGGTCGCGCGCGTGGAGGTGGCGCCAGGCGCCTATGCGGGGCGACATACGCATCCCGGGGACGAGATCAGCTACGTCATGGACGGCGAGGTGCAACTCCTAGTCGACGGCCAGTCGCCGCGCACGATCAAGGCCGGTGAGTCGTTCGTGGTGCCGGCCGGCGTGGTGCATGACGCCCACAACAGCGGTAGCACGGCGACTCGGCTGGTGGGCGTGTACGTGGTCGAGAAAGGGAAGCCGCTGGCATCGCCGGCGCCGTGAGTGATGTGTCGATCGGTGCGGGTTGCCACATCAAACAGGGGCACCAAGACCTTCGAGGCCAAAAGCAACGATGGCAGAGCCGGTAGGGCCGTACGCTGGCGCATCGGGCTTGCGGGCGGCGGCCGCTCGACATTGCCGGCGTCTACCAGAACGAACGCATGGCGCCGCCTTCCGCCCGGAACGCGGCCAGCGCAAGAGCTGACAGGGGCCTCCACAGGTTCAACTCAAGGCTGCGCACGTAGTCAGTGTAGCCATCGTCAAGCCCGACACCATTCGCCGCCGCCCACTTTACGCCGGGCCTCGCAAATCGCTTTCAGTCCGCTCATCCGTTGTTCCGGCTTCGCCTTGCATTGTACAAACAGTGTCCTTGCCAGCCGACGCCAAGGACATCGGCCATGCGGATGAGGTCGGATTCATTCACGTACGAGGGACTGTCAAAAATGTCCAATTCGATCAGAGATCTGCAAGGAGGTACTGAATTGAAACTCGTGGCAGGAGACTTTGCGTTTCAATATTGTTACGTTTTGAATTCCGCACAGTGCAGATAGAAAGGAAAATGAATTCTGCATCATGCGATGCCATCCTATTGTGATTGGATCTCGCACCATCATGAAGTCACTCCACGAGTTTGATGAGAGCGAAGGCTCGAATCTCAATGCAATATCCTTTTATTTCTGTTTTTTTCTGAGTTGCGCAACAAAGAGGGACACAGAAAATGCGTCATACCTTACTTGCCTCAATAACTGTGGTCGCGGGCCTTCTAGCCTTTCTGGTGTCATGTGCGACAGGGACGAGCAGCGTTCCTGGGAAAAACCTGCTTGATCTGATCAACGAAAAGCGGACCGCTGCGGGATGCCCTGCCGTGCTTGGCTCAAGTGAGTTGCGGAGTGCTGCAGATCGACATGCGGTGGATATGCGCGACAAAAAAGCCCACCTACAGCCCAACACGGACGGGCACACGGGTTCGGATGGAAGCAGACCGGGGCAGCGAATCGCCAGTGCCGGCTTCGCGCCCCTCTCGCGCTATGGTGAGATCCTCTATTTTAGCGAGTCAACTTCCAGCGAGGCAGCGACGGTCAACTGGTGGATGAACAGCCCAGCGCACAAAGCAATTATGCTCGACTGTCAGTTCACTCACGCCGGTGTAGGGCTTCTTTACCCCGGTGGCACCAAGTGGTACGCCGTGGTGGATTTCGGTAAGCATTGAGCTGAACCGACGACACAAGGCCATACGTCGGGCAACTGCGCGCGGTGCAGAAGAAGGTAGCCTGGTTCGTCGTGGAGAAACAAGATGCGGAGTACCGCCTTGATCAAACCTGAGCTGCTCCGTCATTGATCACTAGTCGAACCTGGCTCGCCGAGCAGACCACGCATCTGTTAATTATGGCGGTACGGGGGCGAATCAGGATTGGCGTATCCGGTGTGCGCCTGGGTTGTCCTGTTGCTCGCCGATTTGCCACACTCACGACGTGCTCCCCAATCGATTCAACGCGTTCGATATCCAGTGGCTCCTGCATGCCACCGAAAAAGCGCGCAATAGCAGGAAGCACGCCACACGGGAAAGCCTGCCGCGCGTTCGCGTGGCAGGTCTTCTCGAGCGTTGTTCATCGGAGCGGGTTGCCGACCATGTCGGCTGGGCGCACCCATTCGTCGAACTGTTGTTCGGTCACATAGCCGAGCGTGAGTGCGGCCGCTTTCAGCGTCGTGCCTTCCTTGTGCGCCTTCTTAGCGATCTGTGCAGCTTTGTCGTAACCGATGTGAGGATTCAGGGCCGTCACCAACATGAGCGACTCGTTGAGCAGAATGTCGATGCGTGCGCGGTTTGGCTCAATGCCGACCGCGCAGTGATCGTTGAAGCTCTGCGCACCATCCGTGAGCAGGCGGATAGATTGCAGCACGTTGTGCGCGATCATCGGCCGAAACACATTCAACTCGAAATTGCCGCTCGCGCCTCCGAAGTTCACCGCGACGTCATTGCCGAATACCTGGCAGCACAGCATCGTCACCGCCTCGGACTGCGTAGGGTTCACCTTTCCGGGCATGATCGAACTGCCCGGCTCGTTTTCCGGAATCGACAGCTCCCCTAGGCCGCAGCGCGGGCCACTCGCGAGCCAGCGGATGTCGTTAGCGATCTTCATCATGCTGGCGGCGACTGTCTTTAATGCGCCGTGCACGAACACGAGTGCGTCGGCGGCGGCCATTACCTCAAACTTGTTCTGTGCGGACACGAATGGAAGGCCCGTTAGCTTACCGATCACTGCGGCGACCTTGTCCGCGAACTGCGGATGAGCGTTTAGCCCGGTTCCGACCGCGGTGCCGCCCTGCGCGAGCTGATAGAGATGCGGCAGCGCCGATTCGACATGCGCGATCCCCTGGTCGAGCTGAGCGACGTAGCCGGAAAACTCCTGGCCGAGGGTGAGTGGCGTCGCGTCTTGTAGATGCGTGCGGCCAATCTTCACGATGTCTGCGAACGCCTTCGACTTCTGGTCGAGCGTCGCACGCAGCGTTTTTAGTGCAGGCAGCAGGCGCAGGACGATCCCGTACGCGGCGGCGACATGCATGGCGGTCGGAAACACGTCGTTAGACGACTGGCCACGATTCACATCGTCGTTCGGATGGATCTTGCGCGCTTCGCCGCGCTCCCCGCCAAGGAGCTCGCTCGCGCGGTTCGCAATCACCTCGTTCAGGTTCATGTTGGTCTGCGTGCCGGAGCCGGTCTGCCAGACCGCAAGCGGAAACTCGTCCGGGTGTTTGCCGGCGATAATCTCGTCGGCCGCCTCGATAATCGCACGTGCCTTCTGCTCGTCGAGCACGCCAAGTTCGTGGTTGACTTCGGCCGCCGCACGCTTGATCCACGCGATAGCAACGATCAGCTCGGGCGACTGCTTTTCAGTCGAAATGCTGAAGTTCTGCAGCGAGCGCTGGGTCTGCGCGCCCCAAAAATGTGCGGCGGGCACGGCGATTTCGCCGAATGTGTCGCGCTCCATCCTTACGGTATCAGTCATCGCTAATCTCCGCTGTATAGCCTCATCCGGCAATTTTTCCTGGCTGCGGTGAAGATTTTCTGCACGCCGGAACTCGCAGGAGACAGGCCGGGTCGGCTTCTGGCCCTTACGCCATCAGAAGCGCCTCGTATTCTTCCCGGAACTGATCCAGGGAGCTGTTCACCACCGTCACGGCGCCATCGATCAGGCCGCAGCGCCCGCTGCCGGGAAGGATGCGGCACAGGTTTTCCAGCGCTTCGACGTCCGCGCGCACGCCGCGGCCGGTATCGATCCGATTGAGCAGGCGCATCAGCTGGAAGGTCCCGCCCTTGCATGGCGGACACTGCCCGCACGATCCCTGCGCGAAGAAGCTGACATACTCGGCCACCTTGCGCACGATGCTGGTGCCTTCCGAGACCACGATCATCGCGCCGGTGCCCAGCCGCGAACGCCGCTGCCGCACGGAATCGAAGTCCAGCGCCACGTCGAGGTCGCGCTTGGTCAGCAGGGTATTGGAAGGCCCGCCCGTGAAGACCGCCTTGAATTCCTTGCCCTGCAGCATGCCGCCGCCATGCGCGAACACCAGGGTCTCCAGGCTGGTGCCCATCGGCAGCTCGTACAGCCCGGGCCGCAACACGTCACCCGACAGCGAATACAGCTTGGTGCCCGCGGCATGGCCGATGCCGAGGCTGCGGTACCACTGCGCACCGTGGCGCATGATGCCGGGCACGTGGGCCAGCGTCTCGGTGTTGTTGACGACGGTCGGTGAGCCATGCACGCCGTGCTGGGCGGGAAAAGGCGGCTTGCGGCGCGGGAACGGGAAACCGCCCTCCACGCTCGCGATCACCGCGGTTTCCTCGCCGCCGATGTACAAGCCCGAGCTCGGCACCACGCTCAGCGATACCGGCCCGCCCACCAGCCGCGCCAGCTCGGCGAACTGCGCATGCGCCTGCCACTGCTGCACCGCCTGCCGGGTCATGTCCAGCGCCAGCGGCTGGTGCGGATTGACGTACAGCACGAGGTGGTTGGCGCGGGTGGCGGCCGCGGCGATCAGCGCACCCTCTATGACCTGGTGCGGTGTGTGTTCCAGCAGGAACCGGTCCTTGAACGTTCCCGGCTCGTCTTCGTTGCCATTGCAGATGACGTATTTGTCGCCATCGGCGGCAGCGGCCACCGGTGCCCATTTGCGATGCGTTGCGAATCCGGCGCCGCCCATCCCGCGCAGGTCCGCCTGTTCGATTTCTGCAATGATCGTGGCCGGATCGCGCAGCGCCCTGGCCAGCCCCTCTCCGCCGCCCCGCGCAAGCCAGCCATCCAGGTCCGCACCGACGCGGATATCCTCGTTGAGGAGTACCTGATTCAGGTGTTCCATCGCGCGCTCCGTGGGTCGATCACCGCGTGCCGCCGACCGTGCGGCCCCGTACGCCGGAGCGCAATCCGGCATCGTCGCGCAGATCGAAATGGGCGTAACCGGGGAACAGCTGCGGTGCCTTGACATGCAGTGGCAGCCCGGCCAGCGTCAGTTCCCGCTGCCACGCATGCACGTGGCCGATCCCGGCGCGCACGGCCATCCCAGCGCGCCCCGCTTGTGCCGCGCTGGCACCGGCACGCCGGCCCATGCTCAGGATGTCGAGCAGCGCGTTGCCCATCAGCCGGTTGCGCCCGTGGATGCCGCCCGTAACCTCGCCCACGCAGTAAAGTCCCGGCACGCTCGTCGCGCCATCCTTGTCGATGGCAACGCCGCCATTCTGGTAGTGCAGGGTCGGATAGACCAGGAAAGGCTCCTGCGCCGCGTCCTGCCCGCACTTGTGCGCCAGATGGCGCAGCGTGACCAGCCGCTTGGCGAGGATGCCGGGATTCTCCATTTCGAGCGTCGGCGTGTCGAGGAACACCCCGACCTGTCCGCCCCGCTCGATGCCGCGGCCCTGCGCGCACTCGCGCAGGATGGCCGAGGCCACGATGTCCCGGGGCTTGAGTTCATCGACAAAGCGCTCGCCCTCGCCGTTGAGCAGCCGGGCGCCCGCCGAGCGCGCCGCTTCCGAGATCAGGCCGCCCGCCAGGTGCGGCGGGTAGGCGATGCCGGTGGGGTGGTACTGGAACGAATCGAGCTCGCGCAGGCGCGCCCCGAGGCGATAGGCAAGCACCAGGCCGTCCGCGGTGGCGCCGTAGTGATTGGAGGTGGGGAAGCTGTTCAGGTGCAGGCGCCCCGCCCCGCCGGTGGCGAGAATCACGGCACGCGCGCGCACCAGCATGAAGGTTCGCCATTCGAGGTTGTAGATCACGGCGCCGGCGCAGCGGCCCCGTTCGTCGGACAGCAGCTCGACCGCGGGGCAGCGGTTCCACACCGCAACCCCCGGTTCCAGGTCCACGGCCTCGCGCAGCACGCGCATCATCTCCAGCCCGGTGTAATCCCGATAGGACAGGATGCGCGCGGCCGACGCCCCGCCTGGCTTCTTGCGCAGCAGGTTGCCGCCAAAGGGCCGGTCCTCTTCCTGGTCAAACATCATGCCCAGCCGGATCAGCCAGCGGATGACATCGGGCCCGTCCATCACCATCTGCGCGACCAGTTCCGGCTCGCCGCGGAAATGACCGGCGCGCAATGTGTCCTCGAAGTGCAGCTGGGGACTGTCATCCTCGCCGATGGCCGCCTGGATGCCGCCCTCGGCCATCACGGTATTGCTGTCGCCAAGGCGCAGCTTGGTGGCCAGGATCACCTGTGCGCCCTGCCCGGCCGCCGTGAGCGCTGCCGCGCAGCCGCCTCCGCCGCCGCCGATGATCAGCACATCGGTGGAGACGAGTTGGGCGCCGGCAATGTCGACATCGTCAATCAGCGCATTAGCCTGCAGACAGCGCGCAAGATCCGGCTGGCAGGGCTCGCCGCGGTTCACGCCGACGGCCAGCGCGACGCGCGCATTGGGACCGTGGTCTGGGTGATAGCCCTTGAGCAGGGCTTCGACACTGGTGTCGTCGCTGCGCATCGCCGCGGTAACGCCGGGCCGGTAGCGCCGGCGCGCTTCATCGTATGGGATGCCGGTTGGCATGTTTGTCTGCCCCGTCAGCCCGGCGGCTGCGCGCCGGGCGCGTCAAAGTCGATCGTCATCGCGCCGCTTTCGATCTGCTGCAGGCGCAGCATCAGGTTTGCGGGCCGCAGTGTTTGCGCCGCGATCATGCGCCGCACGAACAGGCCGAGATGGTTGGGGCGGATATGCTCGGGGCACGCCAGCGTGCAGAGGTTGCACATGACGCATTCGTCGAAGACCTGGCTGGCGGCGGTCAGCTTGCCTTCCACCGCGAACTGCACGCCCTGCTGGACCGCCAGTTCCTTCGGGCAAGCGCGGTCGCAGCCGCTGCAGTGGCGGCAATGGGCGGCCTCGGGGAATACCGTGGAGACCGTCTGCAACACGTCCCAGCTCTCGCCGACCTCCTCCATGCGATAAACGTGCCGCTCCGACGCCGTGAAGTAGTCCAGGAACGCGACCTGCATGCCGTCCTCGACCAGCGTCTCGCAGGCCAGCGCCGTGCGCACCTCCGGCTCGCCGCTGCGGCGCACCATGACCCGGCACGAGCCGCACACGCCCTGGCCCATGCAGCCCACGCCTTCAACCAGCGTTTCCCCGGCGTGCAGGAAGGCTTGCAGGATGGAGCAGTTTGCCGGTGCTTCGAGCTGCCGCCCTTCCACGCTCAGACGTACCATTGTGCACTCTGTGGTATGGGGGACGCCAAATGCACACTGGCGCCATGTGCGAAAAGATCATATAAAAAACCATAGCACACCGAAGGTCTTTGCCTAGGGGAAGTCGCATGAAGACGATGTGGAAGCCGCTTGCGCCGGTGATTGCAGCGATCTTGGTCGCGCTGGCCCCCGCCCCAGAGGGACTACAACAGCACACGTGGTTCTACTTCGCCATCTTCATTGGCGTGATTGTCGGGCTGATGCTTGAGCCCATTCCCGGTGCGGCCATCGGGCTGATCGCCGTGACCGTCGTGACGGTCTTCTGCGAATGGGTGTTCTACAGTCCCGAGCAGCTCGCGAAGCCTGGCTTCAACCCGGCGAACGCCGCCCTCGCCTGGGCGCTTTCCGGTTTCGCCAACAGCACGGTGTGGCTGATCTTTGGCGCCTTCATGTTCGCGCTGGGATACGAAAAGACCGGCCTGGGCAGGCGCATCGCCTTGCTGCTGGTGCGGGCGATGGGCCGCAAGACGCTCACGCTGGGCTATGCGGTGATGATGGCCGATGCGTTGCTGGCGCCCTTCACCCCTTCAAATACGGCGCGCAGCGGCGGCACGATCTTTCCCGTGATCCGCAACCTGCCGCCGCTCTATGACTCGAAGCCGAACGATCCGTCGGCGCGGCGGATCGGGTCGTACATCATGTGGACCGCGATCGCCACCACGTGCGTGACCAGTTCGATGTTCCTTACCGCGCTGGCGCCCAACCTGCTCGCCGCCGAGCTGATCCGCAAGACGGTCCAGGTCGACCTGAGCTGGATGCAGTGGTTCATGGCCTTCGCGCCCGTGGGGATCCTGCTGTTGCTGGCCGTGCCGCTGCTCGCGTACCTGCTGTATCCGCCGGAAGTGAAGGAAGGCACCGAAGTGCCGGCCTGGGCGGCGCAAGAACTCCAGAAGATGGGCCCGCCAAGCCGGCGCGAGCTTCTGCTCGGGGTCCTGGTGCTGATCGCCCTGGCGCTGTGGATATTCGGGGACAAGCACGTCAATGCGACCACTGCGGCCCTGATGGTCATTGGCCTGATGCTTGTGACCGGTGTCGTGACCTGGGACGACATGCTCGCCAACAAGCAGGCCTGGAACACCCTGGCCTGGTTTGCGACACTGATCGCGCTGGCGGACGGCCTGAGCCGGACCGGCTTCGTCAAGTGGTTCTCCGACACCATGGCAGGCCACATGAGCGGCTTTCCGCCACTGGCGGCGGTAGTGATCCTGGTGCTGGTCTTCTACTTCACGCATTACATGTTCGCCAGCGTCACCGCCCATACGACGGCAATGCTTCCGGTCATGCTCAGCGTCGGCTCCACCATTCCCGGCATGCCAATGGAAGCGTTTGCGCTGATGCTCGCCCTCACGCTGGGCCTGATGGGCATCCTCACACCGTACGGCACCGGGCCCAGCCCGGTCTATTTCGGCAGCGGCTACCTCCCTGCCGGCGATTACTGGAGGCTTGGCGCAATCTTTGGCGTCATCTTCATCGCCGTATTCCTGATGATCGGCGTGCCGCTACTGTTTTGAAACGGATCGCCCGATCCACGCTGCGCCACACTTCCCTCCACCGCGAGGGCCACAAGCGCCGATCCGCCTGCATGTCGGAACGCTTCGCGAAGTCGGGGATTCATCATTGGCTTCAGCTGGCGCCTTCCCATGCGATCAGCGCGCTGGCAAATCATGACGCTCAGGGACTGGAACCTGACAACAATACCGAAATTTTCCCGCGGGGCGGTCGTCGCGCTAAGCCGCGGCTAGGTATCTTGTCGTGTCAGGGCACGGATGCCAGGGTATATCTCGGAGTGCCATCGGGTGCCAGAGAAAAGATCATAGTTGCCGCACCGGCGCGCCGTCATATATCGCTTGTCCCGTGCCGCAATGCCGTGGCACAGACCGTGCGCCGGGTGGGCCTGCCCGCAGCCGGAAATGGCGTCTTGATCGCCTTCCATGGTCAGTAGCCTAGTGGCGCGGGTGTCTTGCGGACGCACGGGCCGCCTGCGACACCGCTGGCCAAGCTGACCCCTGCTCCGAAGTTGTAGCGCTGGTTTCTCCTGGCTGTGAATTAATGAGTGGGTTTTCAATCGAGCATGTTGCCGTGCTCGACTGAACAGACGCATGGAGCGTGCCGGTTGTGAAACATAGCCAGAAGACTGCCGAGGTGGCCGCGCAAACGCCGGGTTTCCGGGCGGGATGGTCTGTATGACCTCGGCGTGGCGGAACGCAACGCGACGTGGAGTGTTGGAAGGCATCTGGCAGTGCGACGAACCTCTTTAGTGCCACCCTACACCTACACGTGGCGCGACGGATGCAGGGCCCGCACTGTGACGCCGCTGACGAGGCGGAGGCGCTGCTTCTTCTCTAGGGCCGCATGGGCGAGTTCCGCAGTATTCGTGCGCCATCGGTCTCGAATCTGACCCGGTGATGCGCCGGCTCCTGAAACTGAGCTTACGCATTCGGCTCCACCACCGCGGCCGCGTTCACCGGGGGGCAGGTAACCTTCGTCGCCACAGAAGGATCTAGCGGCAAGGCATCTGGTGCGAGACTCAAGGCCGGGATCCTCAATTCCGGTAGTGAGGCGCAGGCTTCATTCGCGCGGCCACAAGCACTCTGCGAGCGAGGGGCGACGCCCACTCGAGCCTGGGTGGCTGTACGAAATCAAGTACCTGGTCCGGCGTGCGGTCGCCCGACTGGGTGAAAGTCAAGCAACCTAAAGCGGTATCACCGCAAGACTCGGGCGCCTTTATGAGCATTTGCTGAGCCCGGCGCATGGGTTATCGCGGGCCCGAGCGCATTCCCGCCTGTATCAGCGCCTCGCTGGGCGGCGCCACCTGAAGTGTCGCGAGCAACAGCCCCATGCCGGCCAGGATGCGGTACTGGCTCGCCAGTTCGGTGTACTGGCCGGTCACATAGGCCGTGCGTGCGCTGAAGTACTCGTTCTCGGCATTGAGCAGATCGAGCAAGCTGCGTTGCCCAATGCGGAACTGCTTGCGATAGCCGACGCGCGTGGCGTCGCTGGCCTGCACGTATTGCTGCAAACTCACCAGCCGGTCCTGCGCGGTCCGGTAGGCGTTATAAGCCAGCGACACACCTTCCTGCACCTGCCGGCGTAGCCGCTCCAGGTTCTGCTCGGCTTCCTGAATCTGGTAGCCGGCCTCGTTGATGCGGGCCTTGTCCGCGTTGCCGCGAAACAAGTTGTAGCGCACGCGCAGCATCACGCTGCGCTCATCAGTGGTGCCCAGCACGCGATCGCGATCGCGGGCCGCAGTGGCCTCCAGGTCCAGTCGTGGCCACAACGCGGAGCGGGCCAGCGAGCGGGCAGCCTGGGCTTCAGCGATATCGGCCTGTCCGGCGCCCAGTGCGGGATGGCTGGCATTGGCCACTCGCTGCGCTTCGGGCTCTGTGGCGGGCAGCACGGCAGCTAGCGATTCCGGCCGGGTCAAGCGCTGTGGCGGCGCGCCGACCACACGCAGGAAGGCCGCGACGGCGTCCTGCAGTGCGCCCTGTTCGGCGCGCAGGTTGGCTTGCGCCAGCGCCAGCCGGCTCTCGGCCTGGTATAGATCGGCGCGGCGCAGAACGCCATTGTCGGCGCCGAGCCGGATTTGGTCCTGGATGTGCTGGTGGACTTCGAGGTTAGCCTCGGCTATCGCCACGGTCTCCTGACGACGAAGTACCTCCACATAGACGCCAACCGTGCGCAGCGCAATATCTTCGGCGGTGGCACCGACGCGGTACGCAGCGCCATCGATCCGGGCGCCCTGGCGTTCCACGTCGCTGCTGACTCCAAAGCCGTCGAACAGCATCTGCGTGATCGTGACGTCGGCGGCATGGCGGGCATACGATGAGTCCGACAGGCCGGTGACCCGGGTGCTGTGGCTGTCCAAGCGCACGCGGCCGGTGGCGGCGTTGACATCGACCCGTGGCAGGTAACCGGCGCGCGCCTGCTTCAACCCCTCATCAGCGGCCAGCCGGCGGCTGCCCGACGCTAGCACTTCGGGATTGGTGTGCACGGCCTGTTCGACTGCCTGCGGCAGTGGCTGCGCTGCCGCGTGATGCGGCACCGCAATGGCTGCCCATAGCAGTACGGGTGCCAGCCGGCACCATCTCGTCGTCATGCTTCCCCCAGATCGGGTACACCGCGCTCGCGCAAACGGCGCTGCGCAACGCGGTGCCCTACCCGTTTATTATGGTTGTTTCAATGCGCCGGCAGTGTGCTGCCGTCCTGCATTTCCGCTTGTCGTTCTTCCTTGTTTCTGACCTCGACTTTCTTCCCCTCTTCGTCGTCTTTCTGTCATTCCCCTGGATTGCCCTCTCCGGAGGCCGGCGTCAGGGCGTGTGGATATTGCCGTTGCTCAGCAGCGTATTCAGGTCCAGTCCCACCACGCCCTGCAGGACGGCGATATCCTGGAATGCGGCGCCGGTACCACTGCCGTCCCGGTCGAGGCTGACGACGGTGTTGCCGTCGACTTCGGACAGGCGCACGAACTGCGCTGCATTGGCAGTGGTCACGCTGACGCCCGACAGCAGGTCGGACAGATCCAGTGCGTCGCCTCCGGCAGCCGCGGACGCACGGTCGAAGTCGGTGATCGTATCCACCGACGCGGCATCGGCACGCAGGAAGCGGTAGGTATCGGCGCCGGCGCCGCCGGACAGCGTATCGGCCCCGGCGCCACCAACAAGCAAGTCATTGCCCGCGCCCCCGGCCAGTTGATCGTTGCCCGCGCCACCGCGCAGCACGTCGTTGCCGCCCGAGCCAGTGATCGTGTCGTTGAAGGCCGAGCCAATCACGCCTTCCATGTTCCTATAGCCGTCGGTACCAAGTCCGACCGCACTGAGGTTGACTGACGTGACGCTGCTGCTCTGGACCAGCGTGAAACTGACCGCGCCAGTGGCATCGGTGAAATCCAGCAGGTCGATGCCGGCACCCCCATCCAACGTATCGTTGCCAGCAGCGCCACGTAGGACATCATTGGCGGAGCTGCCGCTCAGCGTGTCATTGAAGCCCGACCCAATCACGCCCTCCATGTTGCTATATCTGTCGCTGCCGAGGTCGACACCGGATAGGTTAACGACCGTGTTACTGCCCGACTGCGTCAGCGTGAAGGTCACCCCACCGGTGGCATCGGAGAAGTCCAGCATGTCGATGCCGTCACCACCGTTTAGCGTATCGTCACCGGCGCCCCCGCGCAGCACGTCGTCACCAGCGCCGCCCAGCAGCGTGTCGGCGGCAGCGCCGCCGATGAAGGCGTCACTGCTGGCAGCGCCGGTCAACGCATCGCTGTTGCTGCCGCCATCCAGGTAGGAGGCCTGGTAGCTCTGGCTCGCCAGGGACACCGTGGCCGCCCCATTCGTCGACGAGACATTAACGATGACGTTGGCCGTGCTGGTGCCGCCCGCGCCATCCGAAACGGTATAGCTGAAGCTGCCAGAAGGCGAGTTGTCGGCGTCGAACATGACGTAGCTGTTATTGCTCCCGGGGGCGAACCTCAGGTTGCTGACCGCGCCAGCGGCCGAGCTCAGCGATGTGATGGACAAGGCCCGACCATCGACGTCGCCGTCATTGCCAAGCAAGGCGCTGACCGGGATCAGGATGCCGTTGGTATTGTTCGAGACATAGACCACGTCCGCCGCGGCAACCGGTGCGTCGTTGACCGGATTGACCGTGATCGCCACCGTGTCGGTATCGATGGCAGTGCCGTCGCTGGTCTGGATCTGCAGCGACGCACCGCCCGCATAGTCCTTGTTACCGGTAAAGCGCAGTCCGTCTAGCGCGGCATTGATCGCCTCATCGCTGCCGGTGAAGACCATGGTGCTGTCCGCCGTGCCGTCGCCTGCAAGGAACTGTAGTCCGGCAATACCGCTCAGCGTCAGTGAGCCGGCGGTGGCGGTCAGCGTCACGGTGTGGCTGCCGTTGTCCACGTCCGAGATGCCGAGGGCGTTGCCGGTGACCTTGCTGAAGACCAGCGACGTGTCCTCGCTGACGGACTGCGCCAAGGGGACGGTGTTGACGACGGCATCGTTGGTGCCGGTGATATTGACGGTGATGGTCTGGCTGCCGGTGAGATCTGCGGAGCTAACGCTCAGCGTATCGGTGACCTGCTGTCCCGTGGTCAGGGATTCCGCTTTGGCGTTGTCGAGCTTGTAGGTCCAGGCGCCAGTGCCGCTGTCGAAGGTGAAGGTGCCGTACTGGCCTGTGAGGCTGGCAGCCGGCACCGCCGCGAAGTGCGCCTGGCCAGCATCGACATCGCTGACGGTCAGTGTGCCGCTGGCGGATACGTCGCCGGTTATGGCATTGGCGAGGCCGCCGGCTTCCGTCACTGACGTATCTTCGCTGGACGATGCCGTGATGCTGGCGTGGTCGTTGGCACCGGTGATGTTGACCGTGATGGTCTGCTGGGCGGTCTGGTCGGCCGACACCACTGTCAGCGAATCGCTGGCCTGCTGACCCGCAATGAGCGCATCGGCCTTGCTGTTGTCGAGCGTGTAGGTCCAGGCGCCGGTGTTGCTGTCGAAAGTGAAAGTGCCGTAGTTTCCGGCAAGACTTTCCGCCGGGACAGCGGCAAAATGAGCTTCACCGGCATCGACATCGCTGACGGTCAGCGTGCCGCTGGCCGAGATGTCACCGGTTATGGCATTGGCCAGGCCGCCGGCCTCCGTCACCGACGTCTCTTCGCTGGTCGATGCCGTGATGGTGGCGTGGTCGTTGGCGCCGGTGATGTTGATCGTGATGGTCTGTTGTGCGGTCTGGTCTGCTGAAACCACGGTCAGCGAATCGCTGGCCTGCTGGCCCGCCGTCAGCGCATTGGCCTTGCCGTTGTCGAGCGTGTAGGTCCAGACACCGGTATTGCTGTTGAAGGTGAAGGTGCCGTACTGCCCCGTCAGGCTGTTGGTCGGCACGGATGCGAAGTGCGTTTGACCAGCATCGACATCGCTGACCGTCAGCGTGCCGCTGGCGGAGACGTCGCCGCCCATGACGTTGGCCAGGCCGCCGGCTTCCGTCACCAACGTGTCTTCGCTCGTCGATGCTGTGATGGTGGCGTGGTCGTTGGC
Organism: Cupriavidus sp. Agwp_2; assembly: GCF_040784895.1. NCBI lineage: Bacteria > Pseudomonadati > Pseudomonadota > Betaproteobacteria > Burkholderiales > Burkholderiaceae > Cupriavidus > Cupriavidus sp. Agwp_2. Next base: position 242,967 of record NZ_CP088085.1, on the reverse strand, counting down.
ACCGGTAATGTTGACCGTGATGGTCTGTTGTGCGGTCTGGTCTGCTGACACCACCGTCAGCGAATCGCTGGCTTGCTGGCCCGCAATGAGTGCATCAGCCTTGCTGTTGTCGAGCGTGTAGGTCCAGGCGCCGGTGTTGGTGTCGAAAGTGAAAGTACCGTAGTGCCCAACAAGATTGTCCGGCGGCGCTGCGGCAAAATGCGCCTCACCGGTATCGACATCGCTGACCGTTAGCTTGCCGCCAGCCGAAGGATCGCCGGTAACGGCGTCGGTCAGCCCCCCAGCCTCAGTCACCAACGTATCTTCGCCCGCCGAGGCGTGGATGGCGGCCACGTCGTTGGCGCCGTTGATCCGGATGCTCAGCGTCGACGACGCCGACGCCTGCCCATCGGTCACGTTGTAGCTGAAAGCCTCGTCGACATGGTCGCCCGGCCGCAGTGCCTGCACCTGCGCATTGCTGTTGTCCAGAGTGTAGTTGTAGCTGCCATCGGCGTTGATCTGTAGCGTGCCGTACTGGCCGACATAGGCGCCGGGATTGGCCACCGCCAGCACGTTGCCGGCGTCGACATCGCTGTCGTTGGACAGCACATTGCCGGTAATCGGATTCGGATGATTGTCTTCGCCTATGCGATGGGTATCTGCCGCGGCAGTGGGCGCATGGTTGTCGTAGCCGGCGAAATCGGTCTTGGCCAGTTCATGCAGGCCGTTGAGCTGGATGACCATCTCCGCCGTGGCGGGATTGCCATCGACATCCACATAGACATAGGTATTGCCGCCCGATTGCCCGAACCAGGCACCCTGAGCCGTCGGCGTGCGCCCTCCCCATTCGAAGCCGGTCTGGCCCAACACTGGCCGCAGGTCGAGACGGTCGGTACCGCGCTGGAAGTCGGTGATGACATCCATGCCCCCAGTAGAGGAATCCAGCACGGCGTTGTAGATGAACACATCGCGGCCTGCGCCCCCGCTCAGCAAATCCCCGCCGCCGCCGCCGCCGATGGTGTCGTTGCCACCTTCGCCATAGATGGTGTCCTTGCCGTTGCCGCCGGCAATGATGTCGTCGCCGCCCACGGCGACATTGTTGCCGTTGTCCCCGTAGATCAGGTCATCGCCATTTCCGCCAGCGATGCGGTCGTTTCCGGGCTGCGCCGACTCATGGCCGCGACCAAGCTGATAATTGGCGTAGCTGTCGAAGCCGTCGCCATAGAGGATATCGCCGCCGTTGTCGCCGGTGTAGAGCGCAGAGCTACCATCGAGGCTACCGATCACGTCGTCGCCGCTGCCACCATAGACCGCATCGGTACCGTTGCCGCCCGACAAGCTGTCGTTGCCGCGTCCGCCGAATACGCGGTCCTTGCCATTCGCACCCAGCAGGGTGTCGTTGCCGTCACCGCCTTCGACGATATCGTCGCCGTTGCCGGCGTCGACGTAGTCATTGCCCTCGCCGGCGCTGACATAGTCATTGCCGTTGCCGCTCAGGATGGTGTCGCTGGAATTGGTGCCGATGATATTGTCGCTGCCGTTGCCGCCCGTCAGTGTTGCCATGGTTTCCTCTCTCCGTCCTGAATGCCGGCCCGGTAGCCGTCTCTTGCTGGTTGTGCTTGTACGCAGGCTGTGCGCATTTCCCTTTGCGCTTATCGTTCCCGGAACGCCAGTTCGCGAGTCTTGATGATGGGCTTGAGCAGGTAGTGGAGCACCGTCTTCTGGCCAGTCAGTACGTCGACCGTTGCCACCATGCCGGGCAGGATGGGCACCTGCACGGCGCTGCCGCCGGGCCGGTTGTCGCGGGTGCGCACGCGTACCAGGTAGTAGCTCTCGGGCCGCTCGCCCGGGCGCTCCGGCGTCAGCGTATCGGCGCTGATATGTTCGACCGTGCCCGGGAAGCCGCCATAGATCGAGAAGTCATAGGCCGACAGCTTGACCACCGCCGGCTGCCCCGGGCGCAGGAAGGCGATATCGGCTGGGCGCACGCGCGCCTCCACAAGGAGCGTGTCTTCCAGCGGCACGATCTCCACCAGGTCCATGCCGGGCTGCACCACGCCGCCCACGGTATTGACCTTGAGTTGCTTGACGATGCCGGCCAGCGGCGCGCGCACCAGGGTGCGGTCGACGCGGTCCTGCAGCGCGGTGTTGGTGGCGCTCTGCGCAGCCTGTTCGGCCTTGGCCTGGTTCAGTTCGCGCATGGCCTCGGCGCGGAAATGCGTGGCCGCCTCGTCAAGCTTCTGTTGGCTCTCGCGGTAAGCCGCCTCCAGGCGCGGCATGGCCAGCCGCGTGGCGTCGAGCTCGCCCTTCAGGTCGTTGGTCTGCCGCTCCAGCCGCAGCACGTCGACGTCGGACACCACGCCCTGCGCGACCATTGGCCGCATCATCGCCAGCTCCTGCGCCACGAGGCGATGGCTCTGCCGCAGTTGCTGCTCGCGCGAGCGCTTCTCGGTCAGTTCCTGGCGGCGTTGCTCTGACTGCTGGCGCAACACGGCCAGATTGGCTTCGAGCGCGCGCTTGCGTGATTCGAACAGCGAGCGTTCCTCAGCGACGAAGCGGCGGCTGTCGGCATCGGCGGCCGCACTGGCGACAAACACCGTGCCGGCGGCCTCGGCGCTCAGGCGTGCGATGCGCGCCACCAGCGCATCGTCCTTGGTGCGGCCCTCCTGGTACGAGGCAGTGAAGCGGGTATCGTCGATGCGCATCAGCGGCTGGTCCTTGTTCACGACCTGACCGGGGCGCACCATGATCTCGGCGACGATGCCTCCTTCGAGGTTCTGCACCACCTGCACCTGACTGGACGGGATCACCTTACCCTCGCCCACCGTCACTTCGTCCACGCGCGCGAGCGCGGCCCATGCCAGCGCCAGCACCACGAACAGCAGCGCGCACAACAAGATCCAGTGCGTGAACCAGCGTGGCCCCGCCACCGCTGCGGCCTCACGCTCGTCCATGAACGCGGTGTCGTCCGCGTGCGGCCGCAGCGCTGCGGTCAGGCGGCGCAGAAGACCCCGGGTCTCAGGCAGAGGCGACATGGAGCTTCCTTCCCGCGAGCGCATTCAGCACATCGGCCTTGGGCCCGTCCGCGACGATGCGGCCCTGGTCCATTACGATCAGGCGGTCGACAAGGCTCAGCAGCGAACCGCGGTGCGTCACCAGCAGCAGCGTGCGTCCACCCAACGCTGCGGACAGCCGTGCCTTGAACTGCTCTTCAGTGCGGTTGTCCATCGCGCTGCTGGGTTCATCCAGCAGCAGCACCGGCGGTTGCAGCAGGTCCGCCCGGGCGATCGCGATGGCCTGGCGCTGCCCACCTGACAGGCCTTCGCCGCGCTCGCCTAGCCGAAGGTCATAACCGTCCGGAAGGCGATCGATAAAGTCGCTGACGCCACCCAGTCTCGCCGCGCGCAGCACCGCCTCATCGTCGGCATACGGTGCGCCCATCACGATGTTTTCGCGCACGGTGCCGCTGAACAGCATCACATCCTGCGGCACGTGGCCCATATCGCGCCGCAGCGCTGCGGGATCAAGCTGGCGTACGTCTGCGCCATCGACCAGAACCGAGCCAGCCTCCGGTGCGTAAAGGCCCAGGATCAGCTTCTCGATGGTGGTCTTGCCCGAACCGATCCGGCCGATTACGCCCACGCGCTCGCCGCTGGCAATGCGGAACGACACGCCGTCCAAGGCGGCGCCATCGCGTCCCGGATAGCGAAAACTGACCTGCCGGAACTCGATCTCTCCGCGCAACGGCGGGCGGTGCACGAAATGCCTGCCGGGCGCGCGCTCGACGGGCAATGCCATCATCCGGTCGATGCCGGCCAGCGCGGTGCGCGCCTGATGGTAACGCGTGGTCAGCCCGGCCATTTGCGACAGCGGCACCAGCGCGCGCCCGGCCAGGATGGTGCAGGCGATCAGGCCGCCCATGGTGAGCCGGTCTTCGGCGATCAGGTAGACGCCAATGACCACCACGACCAGCGTGGCGGCCTGCTGCGCGAACAGGGACACGTTGATCACGCACGCTGACAGCAACCGTGCCCGCAGGCCCAGCTTTGCCATCTGCCCGACCACCTGCTCCCAGTTGCGCTGGGCGGCACCTTCGGCGCCAACCGTCTTGATCGTCTCGAGCCCGACCAGGGTTTCCACCAGCGCAGCTTGTCGCTGCGCCGCGCAGGCACTGCTGGCGCGCACCGCGCGCGACAGCGGTCCTTGTAAGGCCAGGCTGACGCCCAGCACCAGCGGCACCGTCAGCAGCGGCACCCAGGCGAGCGGGCCGCCGACCCAGAACATCGCGGCGATAAAGACCGCGGCAAACGGCAGGTCGATCAGCGTGGTGATGGTGGCCGAGGTCAGAAAATCGCGCACCGACTCGAACTCGTGCAACTGGCTGCTAAGGCTGCCTACCGATGCAGGCCTTGACCTCATCTCGATGCCCAGCACTTTGCCGAACACCGTTGCGGAAACCGTCACATCGATGCGCCTGCCCGCCACGTCGACAAAATATCCACGCAGCGTACGCATCGCCAGTTCGAACAGCAGCACCAGCCCCACTCCGATGGCCAGTGCCCACAGCGTCTCCAGCGCATGATTCGGCACCACGCGGTCATAGACGTTCATGGTGAACAGCGGCATGGCCAGCGCGAACAGGCTCAGCAGCAGCGAGGCGACCATTACCTCGCCATAAACCGGCCAGGATTGGCGCATCACACCCCAGAACCATTCACGGGGCGAAGGCGGCGCGCCATCGTGCGCGCCATCGTGCGCGGCATCCATGCGATGCGCAGGCCGGGCAAAGATGGCATGGCCCGAGTAGCGGTCCAGCAGGTCTTCTGTGCGCACAACCTGCTCGCCATTCCCGCACTCGGGCAGCGCCAGCATCAGCGTGCCCGCCTCGCCGCGGCGCAGCAGTACGCAGGCCTGTCCCTGGTCGAGCAGCAGGATCGCGGGCAGCACCAGATCAGGAATCTCTTCGAGTTTGCGCGGCACCAGCCGCGCTGACATGCCCGCGCGAGCGGCCGCCCGCGCGAATAGAGCCGGGGTCAGGCGATGGGATACAAGCGGCAGGCCGGCAAGCAGCGCCTCGGCCGACGCCGGCCGGTGGAAGTGATGGGCCAGCCAGAGCAGGCATTCCAGCAACGGATCGTCCGGACGCGCGTCGCGGCATGGCGGATCCGGCAAGTTCCAGCCGGTATCCCCGGCCCCCCGCGCAGGGATGGTGGCGGCGTGCATGGCCTGGGTCTCGCGCCTCAGCGTGCGCGCGCGCCGCGACGCCGCGGTGCGATATGGCATGGCGCCACCAGCCTGTCGCTGCGTGCCGCTGCCGCGCGCCATGCGCAAGGCGTGCGTAGATTGCATCCATCCATGGTGCCCCCCGGTCCCATTTGGTGTGACGTTTTTTGCAAGCGTATGCGACGGGGGTCTGTGCGCCCATCCTGCAAATGGCGCAACGCGGGCATCGGAGACGCCTGACAGCACCATCCGTATGGCGTTTCACAAATGCAACTGTTTGGGGGCAGAGCCGGTTGCGTGCGCTTCAGTGCACCGCCGGAACCACAACAGCGGCAGCCCCAGCAGCAACACAGGGCTGCGGCCAGCAAGGCACGGATCTCGATTTCCCTGCGTTCGGGCGCGGAACGGGCGCTCAGTTGCCGATCCCCCGCCGGGTCTCAATCTCTACTAGCGCGGCCGGGCCGACGAAACGATGCTACGTATTCGTGCGACCGCTTTCTGGCGCGGCCTGCTCATGCGCAACCGGCCAACTACGGCCACTCGACTGCGCTCTCAAGCCGACATTCGACTCTCGGCTTATTTCTGAAAGTGCTGCTTGGTCGCACAGACACTCAAGCGGCGGCCCCGGCTAGACAACGGCCCTTCGTACGTCAGTCGCACTCGTCGCGTCATCCGCCATTGCAGCTCACGCATACTGGATCCGGAAGCCGACCCTCAAGCCCCTGCCTTCTGAGGATTGGACCCCGCAGGAGTAAACTCTCCCAGAACGTGCTCAGCGCCCCGTCAGCCGAATGGAAAGATACGCGTCGATATTGACGCCAATTCAGGGTAACGAGGCAATGGCCTTGCAGGTGAAAGGCCAACCCACTGTAGGGAGGGCGAAATCATGAGGCAGTTATTCGCTGCGATGGTGTCACTTGCGGGCGTCGCCGACGCTCAGCCGAACCTCAAGTCCACCGTCCTCAGCCTAATTGCGGCTTTCATGCTTGTCTTGCAAGGGTGCGCGACTGCGCCGGCACGCCTGCCGGCCGTTCCCCGCGACCTGACAACAAAAGCTGAAATACCCGGCATGCCCGGGGTACGCTACGTCGCAGGGATCGATTCTCCACAACTCACCCAAGCAGCTTTTGAATCACTTAGGCGGGAACAGGATTACCGCGCACGGGAGGGGCACAAAGGGCCCATGCCTGCGGCGGTGTACGCCGCGATTTCGGGTGGCGGTGACAACGGTGCGTTTGCTGCCGGCCTTCTGAATGCATGGACGGAGACTGGGACACGACCGGTGTTCAAACTCGTCACCGGCATAAGCACTGGTGCGCTGATCGCGCCCTTCGCCTTTCTCGGGCCGAAGTATGATGCGACGCTGAAGGAGGTCTATACGACCCTCTCCCCAAAGGACGTTATGAAACCGCGCAGCTTTCTTGGGGGCGTGTTAAGCGACGGAATGGCCGATAACGCGCCACTGCTAAGGCTTACGCGAAAATCGGTGACCGAGGATCTGCTCAAGGAGATTGCCGCCGAGTACGCCAAAGGCCGCATGCTTTTGGTGGCCACTGCTGACCTCGATGCACGCCGCGGGATTATCTGGGACATGGGCAAGATCGCGAGCTATGGCGGGCCCAACGCATTGGACCTGTTTGTGAAGGTTATGGTCGCCTCCGCCTCGATTCCAGGTGGCTTTCCGCCGATGATGATTGACGTGGAAGTCGACGGCAAACACTACCAGGAGATGCACGTTGATGGCGGCATCGTCGCGCAGGTATTTGCCTACCCGGCGGTGATCCGCGTCAAGGAGGACGCGGCTTCAGTTGGCGTTAGCCGCGAGCGCACGCTCTATGTGATTCGCAACGCCCGACTCGACACGGAATGGGCGGAAGTCGAGCGCTCCACGATGAGCATTGCCGCTCGCGCGGTCTCCTCACTGATCCAAAGCCAGGGCATTGGTGACCTTTATCGTATCTATGCCACGGCGCAGCGCGATGGCGTTGATTTCAACCTTGGCTTCATCCCAGCGAGTTTCAACGCACCACACAAGGAGGAGTTCGACAACGAATACATGCGTGCCCTCTATGACACCGGTTATCAAATGGCGTTGAAGGGCTACCCGTGGGTTAAGGCACCCCCTGGATTCACATTGCCGAGCGCCGCCGCAGCGGCAAAATAGCGTGCGCAGCCGACGGGAAACGCACGGTGGTATTCGGCGGACGTACGACCTCGGAAGCTGCCGTTCGCTTAACGCGTGTCGAAGAGCCGAAGTGGGTCGACCTCGGAAAATTGCACTATCCCTTGCACCGTGGTTGAATCCGGGCTAAGTAAGAACAGCCGTCATGCGCCGGCGGGGTTGCTGGCCTTTGCGGCCCAGCGCTACTTGCCCCGCAGAGGCCAACGAATGGGTCTATTGGCTAGTGTACAAAACCCGCCTCCGCGGCCCGGACGAGCCGGCATAGCTTGCCGCCGGGCGCTCGCGAAGGTTTCAACGACTGGCACCGAGCCGATTACGGCGGGCCGTGGCTTTGCATTCATGCCATCCGGCGATAAAGTGGAAGCTGCTTCAACCAGCAAGGGGGCATGAAAAATGGTCAAATTTGGACGTTGGACCCGGACAGGGCCGATTCTGGCAGGAGTCGCTGGACTGCTGGTATTGTCGGGCGCTGCCCTGGCTACCGAACAATCGCAGCAGCGGCAACAAGGCCGAGATGCAAACCAGGCTGCCAAACAGAACGCGCGGTCCGGCAAGATCGACTGCAGGGCTGAAAACCAGAAGAGCAACGCTGAGTGCAGGCAGGACAAGCGCGACACAAAGCAAGAGGGTCGCCAGGAGAAACGGGAAACCAAGTATTGAAAAGACTTGAGCTTCTGCTGGCGATCACCTGGCCGGCTTGTTCCGCCTTGTGGGCACAATGGAATAGCCGGCCACTAGCTGCCCTTGTTTGAAGAGATCGTTACGTCCTTCTTCCTGGTCTTGTAGCTGCAGACGGGGAAGTTGGAGCAGGATCGGAACTGACCGTATGGGCCGGTCCACAAAACCAGAACTCCTTGGTTGTACGCGGGGCAACTCTCCTCTCGCATGGCTTCGCCTTCGGAGTAGGCGATTTGCACCGTACGGTCCTTAACCAGCTGGCGTCAGGGTCCAAAGCCCCGCCTAAGCTCACCAATCGGCGCAACGCCGGATAGGGGCAGCCGTGCTACAGGTTAGGCCATGCCGTGCCCAACCGTGCAAGCCATCAGTTCCCGAACCGCTCGGCCAGGACGCCGTGGCGCAGGCCGCGGTCGCTGACGGTCAGCGAACCCTGGCCGAGCTTGTCCATCACTGTCCTGACGATACACGCACCGGCCAGGATAACCTCCGCGCGCTTTGGTTGCAGGCCGACGATCGTACGGCGCTGCGCCGCGTCGCTCGTCCGGTACATCTCGATCTGGCGTTCGATTTCGGCGCGGTCGAGCACCGTGCCGTGGACGATATTTGGATCGTACGTGGCCAGCCCATGCTTGACCGCGGCGATGTTGGTGACCGCGCCACCCATCGCCACCAAGGCGTCCGGCGGCGGGCGTCCCTCAATCCGCGCCAGATCGTCGGCGATCACCCCGAGTGCTTCGCGCAGCACGTCAGGGGCGACCGTGCCGGCAAGCCCGAAGCGTTCCGTGTAACGCGCGGCACCGACCTCGACACTGAACCGCTCGTCGACGCGCGCATCCGTTCCGAACGTGAACTGCGTGCTGCCGCCGCCGGTGTCAAACACGACCAGTGTGCCCTCGGGCATGCGCAGCCCCGCCTTCACAGCGAGGTAGGCCAGTCTAGCCTCCTCCTCGCCCGGGATCACCTCGATCTGCAGCCCCGTTCGATCTTGAATTGCGTCAAGGACCGCCCCACTGTTGCGGGCGATCCGCAAGCCGGCCGTGCCGACAGCGATGATCGCCCGTACCCCGTTGCGTCTCGCTTTGCCGACCATGTCGGCGATCGCGCTCGTCGTCCGCTCGGCTGCTTCGGGTGTGATCTCGCCCGTCTCTTCCAGACCCTCACCCAGACGTGTCAACTCAGCGCCATCGACAATCGTTTGCCACGTTCCGCCGGCGCCACGTTCGCCGACATGCAGCTTGACCGAATTCGTGCCCACGTCGATGACTGCGTAGCGTTCGGGCGCATCGTCGAGCAGCGCGCGCAGGCCCAGCGCATAATTTGTGTTGATATAACCGCCAAGGCCGACCAAAGCAACGGCCGAGAGGACGGCGCTTGCGTCCTCGGCTTCGATCGCAATGGTGCGGCTGGCCCTGCCGTCCGCCCGCACATCGCTGAGTTCGGAGACGCAGCCGCCCACGGTGTAGCGGACACGGCGTTTGTGGACCTTCACGGGGCGCAACACCCCACTCGGCGCCACCAGTTCGCCGACGAACTGGTCGAGGGTGTAGGCGTCCCGTGCAAGCCGAGGCGTTGGAAGACCGACCGACGCGAACACCTTCGCCGCGTCCGCGGCGGGCAACGGGAAGGCCTGCTTCATGACCGGCTCCCAGCGCTCGAGACCGTTTTCGTCCACCTCCCGGAGCACCTTGATGTCCATGAGGTCGTCGCGCACCTTCACGTTCCCACCGGTGCCACCAAGGAAGTACAACTCGTCGCTCTCCTGCACAGCGCCCGGCGTCAACTCGGCGAACCGGGTCTCCGCAACCCCAAAATGGGTGCCGAATGTTCGCCACTCCCATCGCGGAACGATCATGGCCATGGAGGACCTCCTGGTGGCTGGCAGCGCCCGCGTTACGCGGGCAGGTGTTATGGCTGTGCTTCCTTGCAGACCCTCGCGAAGTATTCCAACGCCGTGCGGGTCTTGGTTTCCTGGGCACCCTGCGGGTCAAGACCGAGTTCCAAGAGATGCTTGTCGAAGGCCTCTCGTGCCTGGGCCGCCTTGTCCGGGAGCACTTTGATCGAGACCTCGACCAGGTCGTCGCCGTTGGGGAGTCTCCACTCTTCGACGGTCAGTTCATGGGGAAAGGTCTCGTGCTTCAGCTTCCAGCGCAGCACTCGAATGGGTCCCATGACGCAGAGCTTTCCGAAATCGACCGGTCCATTGTGAAACTCGCTCAGGAAGCGCTCCTGCTGCTTGGAAAAGAGCTTGTCGATGGCACGCTTTCCCTTTGCGACCTCGTCGATCTCATCCCGCTGCTGGATCTCCGTGAGGGATGCGGAGCAGACTATATGGTCGCCGACGCAATCGGCCTCCAGTTTGAACCCCTCCAGTCGCTGCCAATCCTTTAAGAGCGCAGTCGCCCCTACCGGACGGAACTTGACGGTGGAATCGTCGGCGTCGCCCTTGACGAGGCGGGCACGCAAAACGATACCTGCCTTGAGCAGATCCAGGTCCGGCGTGTCGTAGAAATAGACAAGTCGGATATCCGCGGTGTCCTCGTTGACCTGCATCGCGCGTTCCGCACGAAGCTCCTGATCGGGGCGGATCGTGACTTTGATCTCGACGGCATCCATCCCGGCCAAGGAATCCCCTGGCGGGTTCTGAGAGGTCATGATGGTGCTCATTCGCGAAGTCCTTTCCGATCGAACCGCCAACCGTGTCCCATCAGGCCTCGCCGCCACGGCACACAGTGAAGGCAAGTGGCTGCGACGATGCGATTTCAGGTGCGCGCCGTTAAAGTTGTCGGCACGCGCTAAGCGTTGCCTGCTCTGAGCGGCTGCAGCATGCCACAACGCGAGCGCTAACAGCTCATCCGCCAAATCCCGCACCTTGCCCGCTGCCTCTCTGTCACACTAGGTCAATGACACGCAGCGCACAAGGCTTCAGACTCCCTCGCTTCAGCGACTCAGTGCTCCACGCTTTTCGCTCCTGGTGGCCGGACAACAAGTGGGCCAGGATGTCGCCAATCCGAGGCCCGGCCAGGATTTGAAAATCTGCGAAGCCTCACATGTTTGCGACGGTACTAAACCGCTGACGCGGTAGTGCGAGTAAGCGAACGTTGTTGTCTGGCGCTATGTCAGGGACGCGACCTGAAGCTGGGACTGCGAGAAGCGGAGACCCGGGAGCAACATGGAAAGGCCCAACGGGCATTTCATTCACTGCTTCCAGGAGTTCCGCCATGACACCGCTTCGCGAACAGCGGAATACCACATTCAAGGTATTGGCGCAGGCCCCAGTTGCACCAATACTGTGCCCGGGCGGCTGCGATCTGCCCGCTACCACTTCCAGCCCTCAGCCACCCCGGCAGAGGGCTTTTTTCTTGTGATTTACAAAGCACTGTAGTTGGCTGCGGCGCGCATGAAGCCGCCTTGTGATCCAGTCTTGAAAGGCCATCCAGGACGACTCGGCCAGATCTGATGCCTGGAACGCAGCCAGGATTTCGGGTTGAATGCGCAGCGACAGCGCGACCTTGCGCGGCGCCTTTTGCGTGCCACGCACGCGGCGCGCCGCGGACGAATTCGAGTCGACTGTTTTCTGCGCCATGATGCTTCCTCCTGCATGCGGCGACGCGCATCAGCTTTTGCAGAACGGCCAGGCAGCCACCGGACTGTCGCGCACGGGCAAGCGGCGGCGGGCCGAAGCGATGGATGAAACCCCCACCTTTTCTCCGGCGAGATCACGATCGCGGATCGCCTAAATGGGATACTAGGATCGACCGGAATTGCTGTCCACGGTCACTCCGGTCCGATGTTACGGAGGTTAGGAACACGCAGCCGCCGGTCCGCCAGACGCCCTAAGCGGGCAAGACAGGCGCCAACTGAACTCTGCGGAGGGGGAGATAATTGCCTTAATGTGTTCTGATTTATCCTTATTCCTGCAACGATGAGGGCCTTTGATTGGCATTCTTCGGTGACGTGCCGCCGCCCACGCGGGTCGTCTTTGCATTGGGGTATTGCATAGCTACAAACGCGCGCGCCTCATCTTCGGAGTCGAAAGCATGGGCGTCACCGACCGAACCGTCATCGAAAACGGGCATAGCGAAGATGCGGCCGTTGATAGCGCTGCTGATTGCAATTTTTGAAATTTTCCGCATTTGTTAATGCCGTGGATTCATGAGTCAAAGCAGCAACCAGCTCAGGCGCGCTCTTGCCATGCGGTGCCGGTCGACTTCAGAAATTACCACGTCTGCATTAACTTACCGTGATGCGCAAACTTTTGACAGGTGCAAATTACATTCAGAATATTAGCTTTCGAAGCTAAGTAGGGGACTGCCTGAGCAGGTGGACACCGCATTCAGCGCATGCCGGACCCTACTAAATAGAGGGATGCGTCTGGCTGGGTTGCAAGTGATCATATGATCGCTGGCGGTTCCGCGACACGTCAGAGTACTTCAGCCCTCCCCAGCCCGGCGGAGGGCTTTCTTTTGGTCAGCGCGGAAACGACACGAGGGTCACAGAACTCCACGATCAACAGGACGGATCCCTGGGTGTAACATCGGCGGATCGGGCTTCAAGGGCAGCAAACTCCGACTTCCTCTACCATCGCGTGACCGGTGTTTCGGCCCGGCGCCGCGAAAGGCGCGCGTGGTCGACAAGTTCGGCATGCGCGCCGTCCTCATCGGGCCGCGTGCGACCCAATCCGAGGAGTTCAAGATCAAAGGTAGGAGTCCGCAAATCGCCGATGGACTCACATTACGACTTCTGCCCTGCCTTCGCACGCGCACTTGCGATCGCCGTGTCCCGCTCCTTCGCGGCGGCTTTCTTGGCCTCGTTGTACACGGCCTTCGCCTCCTTAACCTTTCGGTCATACTCCTTGCGGGCAGCTTGTTCGTCCATACGCAACTGGACGAGGCGATCCTCCGCCGGCTTCTCAGCGCCCCAGGCAGGCGATGCCATCACTGCCGCAAGCAGAAGGGTAGCCGCGATTATTTTCATGCATTGCTCCCGACTTATAAAGAAAGAAGAGGACGGGAGTAGGCCGCACGAAGCAGCGGCGAAATGTGTCATCGTCCAGGCCTTTGCACGTTGCAGCGATTGTTTACTTACGCTGCACACCTGACTATGCATGGGCAATACCACGGAACCGTGATCGAAAATGGCATTCGTGCGCACAGGGCCGCACGATCAACTGGGAACCGGTGTTGCCTGATTGCGGACTAATCCCAATACCTCTTCACGTGGAAAACAGTAACCTTTTCAGCAGCCTCACTTGGAGTCATCCTCGATCAGACACCGACCCTGCGAATGTTGAGACTGACATGCCCACACCGAAAGAATTGATGGATTCACCTCCGGATACCCGGTCGCTTTACCCTGCAACAGCCCTCTATGCTCGTGTCGATACGGTGGAGTTGACCGCGGCGGTGGCCTATGGCAACTGGTCGCCGGATGCTGAACTGGCCGCGCGGCTCGAATGTCCGATCCTCGCCCTCAATCCTCTCGCGTATCATTTTTTCGTCATGCCACCAGAGGCCACAGTCGACGGCCATGCGCTTGTGCGTGCCGTGCCGAAATAGCCCCTTCCCCCATTCCTCGGCTTGCGCCGAGTGAGCGCCCTTTTGATCGTGCGGTCGAGTTGTGGCTTTCGACTCAGTTCAATAAGCGCAACGTTATGGAACCCTATCGCCTGTGCCAGGAGGCATACCAGCGTCCCGTCCATCTGGCAGTACTCGGGGCGCAACGGCAGTTGCCAGCCATAAGAGTCATGCCCTGTGCTCGTTCAGTGTGCCGAGCGTGGCGAGCCCGAGCTGGCGCGCCATCGGCTGTACCACACCATAGGTGGCGAGCTCCGGGCCGATGATCGGGAACCTGCCGGGTCCCAATTGCGCGGGAGGTGGATCGACCGGCAGGACGCCACCAGTCGCCGTTGCAGGCGGTTCCTGTTGTGGTCCCACAATGAAATGAGAGCGCAAGAACCAGTCGTTTGGTCCGCTCCCGTCAGTGCCGCCCCTGAACAGCCGATAGTCGAAGGCGCCCGCGCGCAGTTCGCCCGGCAGGACAAATGCCTGCGTACCAGTCGTGGCGCCGTTGACTGCCTGCACGACCCGGATGCCGTTGCCCTGGGTCAGCGCACCGGTCAGCCCGGACGGATGCACGACGACCGTGCTCGTGCCACTGGTGGTGCCGCCGTCGAGCACCACGCGGCTTGATGGCGATGCGTCGGAACCGAGCAGCGTGTTGAAAACGACCTGTCCCTCGGGGTCGGCATAGCCGCCCCGGATGGTCAGTGCCCCATATCCCGTATCGCCGGCCACCGGATTGCCCGGCCAAACCACACCCTGATTTATCACATTGCCCACCATGCCGGATCCGGCCAGCGTACTGCCAGGCAGCACCGTCACAAACGAACGGATCGAGCCGTTGACGATCAGCGTGCCGCTTTGCACCATGGTCGGGCCGCTGTAAGTACGCCAGCGTCCCGTTATTGGTCACGTCACCGACGATGTTGCCGCTGGTTCCACCATTGCCGAGTTGCAGCGTGCCGGCACTGATGGTCGTATCACCGCTGTATGTGTTGTCCGCGGTGAATATCGTCGTGCCTGCGCCAAGTTGAGCGAGGGTACCGGTGCCGGAGATGACGCCGCCGAAGATCACTGTGTCTGCGCGGTTGAAGGCAAGCATGCCGTTATCGGTGACGTTGCCGGTAATGCTGCCAATGGTACCGCCGTCGCCGAGCTGCAGCGTGCCCGCGCTGATCGTCGTACCGCCCGAATAGGTGCTGTTTCCGGTCAAGGTCAGCGTTCCTGCACACCAGCAAACTGCTGCTGGAACCGAGGGTATTCAACGTAATACCGCGAAAGTTCAGATTTAATCCAGCGCCGGAGGAACTGATTACCTTGTCCTGCGCTCCCCCCGTCGTGGTGATCGTCAGATTCCCTGCCTGCACCACACCGCCAAAGTTGCTGGTCCCGGTTAAATCCACAGTTCCGCCGCCAGCTGTATCCAAGGTGATGGTCCCCCGAATATCCTCCCGGTTTATGGCATTGACGATCAGCGTCGAAGGCCCATTCACAAAAAAAGCTGTTGACCGTATTGCCGAGGCCGCTGTCGGCGAAGCAAAGCTCAGGGTTGCTCCGTTCGAGATGGTCGTCGGCCACGTATAAGAAATGGAGCCTAGTGAAAGCGTGACGTTACCGGCGGACTATCGAACTGGGCTAGCTCGGGGACCGGCGTCCTCACAACGGCATCGTTAATCCCTGCGGTCGAGGTAACAGTGCGGTCACTGCAGCAGCGAAGTGGCATCAAGTCATCAATGCCGCAAACCCCTGCAGCAAGCGCTCAATGTCGTGCGCCTGGATATGTCCCATCGTGGAGATCCGGAATAGTTCGTTCGACAGCTGCCCCTGCCCTGCGTAGATCACAAAGCCGAGCGCTTTCAGGCCGTCGTGCAGCTGCGTGTACGACAAGCTCGCCGGCAAACGGTAGGCGCGCAGGACGACGGAGGACTGGTCCGCCGGCAACGCGCTTGCGATGCCACGCAATTCAAGTCCCGCGCGCACTTGCTCGGCCAGGGCCGCATAGTGCGCGTGCCTGGCGGGCTGGCCGCCGCTGTCGTCGAGTTCGCGCAGCGCTTCCACCAGCGCGTAGTAGGCGTGCACGGACGGGGTGAAGGGAGTGTTGCGCTGATCCTGCAGGCGTGCCAGCCGGCCAAGATCCAGGTAGTAGGTCCGGCTTTCGGCCTGGGCCAGCGCGTCGCGCCGCGCGATCACGAAGGCGACCCCCGGCACGCCGTGCAGGCACTTGTTGGCAGTGGCGGCCACGGCGGCAATGCTGCCGCCGAAGTCGATCGCCTCGGCCCCGAAGCTGCTGACGGCATCGACCAGCAGGCGAACGCCGCGCTGGTGGCAAACGGCATCGAGCGCGTGCAGATCGTTCAAGCGCCCGGTGGTCGTTTCATGGTGGATCACCGCCACATGGCCGATGGTACGGTCCGCGTCGAGCATGGCGGCCAGCCGCTCGGGATCGGGCGCCTGCATCCAGTCATGTCTGATCACCTCGTGGTCGATGCGGTATTGACTCGCGATCTGCGTCATGCGCTCACCGTACACGCCGTTCTCGACAATGAGCAGCTTGCCGCGCGCGGGCACCAGCGCGGCAATCATGCTTTCGACTGCTGCCGTGCCTGACCCGGTCATCAATACCGCGGCCCATTCTGCAGGGTCCAGCCGGTAAACGTCGAGCAGCCGCGCGCGCGCCTCGTCCTGCAAATCGAAGAATTCACTTTCGCGATGGCACAGGTCGGGCTGCAGCAGGCTGCGGCGGACGCGCTCGGACAAGGTAACCGGGCCGGGGTTGAGCAATAGCATCAGTTCTCTCCGAGATCAGCGCCGATGTGGCGCGCGAGGCGGAACTTCACTTCCGCGGGGGTGATGGTGGGCCGGGGCAGGCCATCCGGCGTGCCGGCGCGTATCATCAGCCGCACGAAGCGCGAGCCGGCAGCGGGCGCACCCGGCTCGACAGGTGCCGCCGCAAGCCTATCGTCAAGCAGCTCAAGGCGGTCGCCTTCGACCACCGAGCGATAGCCGCAAGCCGCCGCCACGCCGGCGAACGACACATTGGGCGACACCGTGGCCTGTGCGCCGGTCGAGTCGTGCGCGCCGTTGTCGAGCAGCACGTGGGTGAGGTTCGACGGGCCGTATGCGCCCAGCGTGGCGAAGTTGCCCATGCGCATCAAGGCGGCGCCGTCGCCATCGATGGCGACCACATGCAGGTCCGGCCGCACCAGCGCGAGGCCGAGCGCCAACGACGCCACGCAACCCATCGATCCCACCATATAGAGCTGGTTTGGCCGGTCATCGAGCGCATACAATTCGCGGCCGCAGAAACCGGTCGATGCCAGCACCACCGTCGAAGCGGCCGGCGTATGCGCGATCACGCGCTGCAGGGCCTCGCGACGCGAAGGCAGTGCATCCAGCCCCCCTCCCCGCCATTGCGTGCGCACCTCGCATCGCGCACGCGGCGCGGGTCGATCCTGCGGCTTGAGCGCAAAGGGCGCGACACTGCCCTTTTGCATGACCAGCGCGTAAGGGCGTCCGGTCGCGTCCATATGCGCCAGCGCGCGGTCAAGCGCCGGGCCGATGGCGGCCGCATCGGTCGGGAACAGCTCCCAGGGTATCTCCATGGTGTCGAGCATCGCAGGCGTGACCGGGCCCATCAGCGCGTGCTGCGGCTCGTCCGCGGTGCCCGGTTGCCCTCGCCATGTAACGATCAGCAGTTGCGGCAGCCGAAACGTCCAGGTCAGCGAAGTGAGCGGGCTCACCGCATTGCCAAGGCCGGAGTTCTGCATCATCGTGATGCCGCGCTGCCCCCCACTGGCCCCGAGCGCCACGCCCGCGATCAGCGCCACCGCGTCGCCTTCGTTCGCCGACGAGACGTAGTGCAGCGATGGATCCTGCAGCACGTAATTGATGAAGGGAGTGAGGTACGAGCATGGCACCCCCGCATACCAGGAGAAGCCACGCGCCAGCGCCGCCTCGATAAACTGAGCCGCTTCGATCATGGGCGATTCTCGCTGCTGGTTGCGCCCTGGGCGATCGGCAGCCGGGCATGCGCGAACTCGCCAGCGCGCTGGTAGTCCTCCAGGTCGTTCACGCTGCGCCAGTGGCCGTGCACATACTTCACGTCGATCTCCTCGCCTGCATCGATCAGGGCGTTGAGCAGGTCAGGCATGTCCAGCGTGTCGAAATCCGCTCGCGCACGCAGGCCGGCAAGGGTCTGCTGCAGGGCCTCGCGCCCGGCGCCGCGCACGCACAGCAGGCCAATCCAGCGTCCCTGCGGGGCCTGACCGCCAGTGACCGCCACTTCCCGCGCCTTGTTCGAGACGTGCCGCAGCAGGATCTTCTGGCCGAACAGGGCGCGATCGTCGGGCGCGGAGCAGTAGGCGAAATCGCGTACGCTCTGATTCGACGGTTGCGTCTGCGACGAGTCGACCACCACGCTGAAGCGGGACTCGCTCTCGAACAGGTCGCGCAGGAAGTAGCTGCGAAAGAGCAGGTCACCGTAGGCGATCACGGTATCCGTATGCAGGCCGTCGGCCGCACACGCAAGCGACGCCAGTTCGCCGGTACTCGCGTGGCGCTCGTTGCGCACAAGCTTGACACCCGTGCTCTGGATCGCATCGGCACGATAGCCGCCGACCACGGTGATGTCGTGGATCCCTTGCATCTTGAAGGCGTCCACCAGCCAGCGCAGCAGCGGCTTGCCCGCGACCGGAAGCATGACCTTGGGCCGCTCGGCGGTCAGCGCGTCAAGCCCTTCACCCCGGCTCGCCGCCAGCACGACCGCGGCGCCGAGCGCCTCGGTTCCAGACAGGTACAGCCGTTCGGCGGCGGAATACTCGTCGGCATCCTGCAGGCGGAAGATCTCGCTCATCGGCGCGATACGGTCCTCGACATGGACCAGCGTCTGGGTGTCGTGGATCTCCGTGGCCACCGCCTGCATCGACGATGCCGCGGCACGGATCAGATGGTTGGCCCAGATCACGACGCTGATGCCGGCCTGGCGGAACACCTCGGTGGGGGTGCTGTAGTACTTGGTCGGCACGATCACCAGCGGAGCGCGGCCGGCCCACTCGCGTGCGAACTCGAGGATCTCATCCGGCCGCGACAGCTTGCTGTGGATCAGGATCGCGTCGGCACCGGCCTGCCGATAGGCTTCGGCCCGGCGCAAGGCCTCGTCCATGCCCCAGCCCGCGATCAGTGCTTCCACGCGCGCGACGATCGAGAAATCGGCATCCGCCTGGGTATCCTTGCCGGCCTTGATCTTGCCGCAGAATTCGTCGATGGTGGCCAGCGGCTGGTGTTCGCCGTCGATAAAGCTGTTGGTCTTGGGAAACTGCTTGTCCTCGATGCACAAACCCGCGATGCCGCGCTGTTCGAGCTTCCTCACCAGGCGCCGCACATTGTTGAAGTTGCCGTAGCCGGTATCGCCGTCGACCAGGATCGGCAAGCCGCTGGAGTCGGCCATGAATTCGAGCGTGTCGACCACCTGTGTCCAGCTTGCCTCGTTGTTGTCGCGCACGCCGAATTGCGCCGAGATCGCCAGGCCGGAGGCCCAGATGGCCTTGAAGCCTGCTTCGCGCACAATCCGGGCCGAGAGCCCGTTGTGGGCCTCCATCATGAATTCAAGTTCGCTGCCCACCAGCAACTGGCGCAGCGCGGCGCAGCGCGACGCAGTGGGCACAGCCAGATCGCGTGCGTTCATGGCGTGACTCCCGAGGTGACTCCAGATTGGCGCTGGAGTTGCGGCAACACTTCATCGCGCGCGCGCACGACGTCGCCCGGGAAGTCGATCTCGAGCCAGGGCGCACCGGTGACGTCCGCGATCTCGAAGGCATGGCCGCCCTCCAGCAGCAGATCGCGCACGGCTTCCTCGTGCGGCATCTTTTCCTGGTTGCGCCCGACATACCCCGCGACGATCTGCGCCAGGCGGCGTGCAGTCTGCTCGCTAAATCGGAAGAAGCCGACCGACTCGCCGATCGTGTCATACTCCAGGCCCACCGCGACCTGCTTGCGCAGCTCGACCGGAAGGCCGTCCCGCAGGCAGAGCTTGACTGGCTCGTCGCCGGTTTCGAAGTCGCGGTCGATCAGCAGGCGGTTGACGCTGTCGCCGGCGACCAGCGCGGCGAGAATGCGCTCGTCGTAGAGCACGTCGGCGTCCATCAGCAGCACGTCGCCGCCGCGCGTGAGCGCGTCGGCGACGGTGTGCACGGTCAGGACGCTGCCGAGCTCGTAGCGCGGATTCAGAACGATTTCAGGATCGGGCAAACGTCCGATCCGGTCGAGTTCGGCCTTGACCTGTTCAGGCTGGAAACCGAGCGCTAGCACGACCTCCGTGACGCCCGCCGCGTCCAGCATGCGTAGATGCCGTTCCAGCAGGGTGATGCCATCGAAGCGCAACAGGCACTTCGGGAATTGTGCTTCTGGCGGTTGCTGCAAACGCAGGCCAAGGCCCGCGGCAAGAATAATCGCTCGCATATTTCTCCGCTCCCATGCAAACCGCCATCAATCTGTAGCCGGCACACCACCCATGCTTCGCCGCCGGTGGTTTCGTTCACTCCAGTACAAATACAGAAGCCCGGGCGCGCCAAGCACGATTTCCCGGGCGCGCTTGATCAGCGACAGCGCCAGCGCCGCGTCGGCAGGCAGACCCACCAATGGCGCGAGCAGCAGGTAGCCAGCCTCCTGGGCACCCAGCGAGCCGGGAATCGCAAACGCGGCGCCCCGGATCGCCTGCCCGGCGCTCTCCAGCAGCAACGCGTCGAGCCAGCTGACGGGATGGCCGAGAAACCGCAGGGCCAGCCACACCTCCCCGGTGCCGACCAGCCAGCCCACCAGGCTCAGCGCGAAGGTCGCGGCGACCTTGCCGGGCGCGCGATAGGTCTTCCGCACGGCTGCGTCCACGGCATCGGCACGCGTCGTCAGCGCAGACCAATCGCGCTTTCCCGACAATCTCGACAGCAAGCGCAGCACGCGCCCAAACAGGCCGCGCCGCTGCGCCACATAGAACCCGAACAGGCACAGCGCCAGCAGCGCGGTGGCGGCAATGGCCGGCAGGCGAACATCCTCGCCCGCGCCGCTCGCCGTTGACGCGCCGAACAGCACGAGGCCGAGCACTGCGAACACCAGCTGCGCGATCGCTTGCATCGTCGTGCTGACGGTGATCGCCGCGGCAGCGTCGCGCATGCGCGCACCGCGTTGCGCAAGATGGCGCACCATCACCACCGGACCACCCAGCTGTCCGGCGGGCAGCAGGCTGTTCACGGACTCGCCCACCCAGCGCGCAAGCAGCGCGTCGCGCATGGCGCGATGCCCGGCGTGGCGATCGAACAGTACGAAAATGGCACCTGCATCCAGCGCCAGCGGCAGCAGGTGAAACGCCACCACCACCAGGCTCAACCACCCCGCCGACATCAGCGTCGATGTCACCGGGCCGAATCCGGTATAGGCAATCAGGGCGACAAAGAGCGCCGCGCCGAGCGACAGCGAAATCATCGCCGCACGCGTCATGCCCGGGGTTGCTGGCCCTTGGCCAGCCGTTTGAATACTTGCCGGAAGCCGAAATACGCGAGCGCGTCCTTCATGTTGGAGACGAAACGCAGCCAGGGCCGCATGCCCGGGTCGGTGACGTATTCGAAGGTCAGCGACACCCGCATCTGGTTCGGCCCGAGTGGCGTGATGCGGTGGCGCAGCTTGTCGCCATCGAAGAAAACGAGGCCACCGGGGGAAATCTGTACCGACCCCGCTTGCACGGGCACATCGGGCTCGCGCGTGTGCAATTCGTAGTCGAGACGGCACGACGATTCGTCGATCACGCCGAACAGCAAGGTGTAGCGCCGGCCGTTGTAGTAAGAGGTGTCGTAATGCCAGCCGATATGGTCGCCCTCGCGCGTGTAGTAATAGAGCGCGTAGGCATGCGGATCCTGCTCGGGCGAAGGCAGCAGCTGCTCGCCGCAGATCTGTTCGAGCCAGCCGATCAGCGCCTTGGACCGATAGAGCTGCGCGATAAAAGGCGCGTGCTGGTCGATCGTATGGCGACTGACGCTGCCGCCCTGCTTGTGGCCTGGAAGATAATTGCGATTGATCCGGTCTTGCAAGGCCTGGGCGCTGGCAACCAGCCCTTCCGTGACTTCGTCCGGCAAAAACTCGCCCACATGCAGGAACGCACCCTGGCGCTCGAATTCCGCGCGCAGCGCGCTGTGCCCGAGTGTGCCAACACGTACGGCCACAACTGCATCGGGATCGGCACGCGCGTCCGCAGGGTCGGCGAACGGCTGCTGCCGCTCGCCCGGCACGGTGAGAAGATCCCGGTCCGCTTCGGCTTGTTCGCTCATCGGCGCCTCATGGTCTGGTAGACGCTGTAACGGGGCGAGTGCGCCGCACGACGCGCCAGTAGTCGATGAACACCCATGCCGCGAACAAGGGCGCGCCGATCGACGCCGCCGTCAGGAACGGGGCGACGGCACTGCTCAGTGTCACAAGTGGCAGGAGGTAGAGCACATCCTCCGTCTCGAAGCCACCGACCGAGGCCTGTTTGGTGGCGGTCTTGCCAGCGAGCGCTTCGATGCGCATGCGCAAGAAAAAGATCAGCGCCACGGCCACGCCCGCCACGCTGCCGCGCATGACCGCTGACACCGCGGCGTCCTGAAACTGGCCCGAGACGCCAATCCCCATGCTGACGAAGAGCAGGATAGTGACCGCTGCGTCACTGGAAAGATCGTATAAATGGCCTAACTTGCTGGATTTCCCGCTGATCCTCGCGAGTTCTCCGTCAGTGTGGTCAATAAAATTGGAAAGCACGACCAGCAGCGCACCGCCATTCGCCCAGGCGAAGCCGCCTTGCGCGAGGCACGCCGCGCCGGCCATGCCGGTCAAAAGCCGGAGGGTGGTCAAATGATTGGGCGTAACCCAGGAATCCTTGAGCGGTTCGACAAGCCGTCGCGCCAGGCGTGCGTCCCATGTGCGCGGAGATGGCGGCGGTGCAGGCGGGCCCATTGGATTGCTGCTCATCTTGCAAATCCCCCGCGGCAGGAAATGCGACATGGCCAGGACTGCAGGGCCAGTTCGCGTGTTTTGCTTGGCAGTATTTCGATCTGAAGGATCAAGGTCTATCGCGCGCGGGATTCCGCGCCGCAGTCGCGTTCAGACACTGCGACCGCAAGCCCCGGGCCAGGTGCCGTCCCTTGGGTGCACAAGACAAGTGCACTCCGGCCTTCATTGGCGTTAATGATAGACGTGATTCCGACAAGCTGTCGAGGCAGCGTGCTTCTTCGCCCCTGCCATCCGCTGGGCGATCTGCAAGAGTTTTCCCAAGGGTTTATACTACGTCTGTCTCCTCCCTTTCTCCTAAGGGATTCGTGCCCGCCCTTGACGCGGGCTTTTTTTTCGCCTGCTTCAGGAGCGGCCTGGCGGGGCTGTGTCGGCCGTATCCGTCGTGAGCGTCGACGGCGGACAAAGGTTCTGCCGGCGTCCGGCCTCCTCCATTCAGGCATTCAAATAACCTCCAGCAGTCCGCAAACTTTTGCTCTGCGGGCGCTAAGTTCAGCTCTGTCTATCGGCATGTCGTCGGCGCGACTGATGTCGGCTCAGGATTTGCAGAGCATGGCGCTGCACAAGGAAGCGATCCGCCTGATTCAGGTGAATGATCAGGGCCCGCACACTTTGCGCTTTCCCTAACTGTCCCGAAATGTCAAATATTTGCCCCCGAATGTTAAGACGCTTTGCATCGACCGCTCATACTTCTGGCACGACTTCCGTCGTCAATGGCACCCAATTCCAGCCCACACCCATAACGGGGAGACATCTATGCCAATCCGCCCTGCCCTGAACTGCGTGCGCCGCGCCGCCGTCTGCGCCGTCCTGGCCCTGTCCATGCCCGTCGCCATGGCATGGACCAACAAGCCGGTCCGGGTACTGATCCCTGCGCCTGCCGGCGGCACCATGGATGTGCTGGCACGCGTGCTGTCAGAAGCGCTCACGGCGGAACTGGGCCAGCCCGTGGTCGTCGATAACAAGCCCGGCGCCGGCGGCAGCATTGCGATCAACACCATGCTGGCGGCGCCGGCCGACGGGCAGACCATCCTGGTATCGACCACCAATGTGCTCACGGAGATCCCGCATGTAATGAAGACGTCCTTCGATCCGATGAAGGAAGTGAAGCCCGTGGCCGCGGTGGCGAGGTCGACCCTCGTGCTGGTCGGATCGACGAGCCTGCCGCCCAAGGACCTGCCAAGCCTGGTCAGCTATGCGAAGGCCCATTCGGGCCAGCTCAGTTTTGCTTCCTACAGCGCGGGCACGGTCGCCCACTATGCCGGTCTGATCATGAACCAGAAAGCTGGCATGGATCTGCAGCACGTGCCTTTTGCCGGCTCTCCGCCTGCGCTGACACAGGTCATGGGCGGACAGATCGCCGTGATGTACGACGGCATGGTGACCTCGCTGCCGATGATCAAGGCCGGCAAGCTGCAGGCCTATGCCTTGGCCGCGAAACAGCGCTCGCCGCTGCTGCCGCAAGTCCCGACCTTTGCCGAACTGGGCTATCCGGACATTGACTTCAACAACTGGGCGGGCGTGTTCGTATCGTCCAAGGTGCCGTCAGACGTGGTCCAGAAAATCCAGGCTGCCGTCTACAAGGCGGCCTCGACGCCCAAGGTGCAGGACCGGATTCTCGGGCTCGGCTTCGAGACCGTGTCAGCGCAAACCCTTGCTCAGCTTGGTCAGGGCTTGCGCACCGAGTACGATCGCAATGCCGCCATCGTGAAAGCCAATAACATCCAGCCCTGACGGTCCGCGGCTCCGGCGGCGTTGGCTGTTTCCTTCCTGCCGGAGCTCGCTTTAGCACCCGCTTCATAATGAAGAAAAGTGCGCGAAGCCTGCTGCCAGGCCGCAGGGCTAGGCGTGGCCTCCGACCGTGTCCGGTCGGCCCCTCCTCCCCGATCCCCATCGCCACCCGCTTGCGCAATGTCCCCAGCGGTCACGGCAATGCCCCCTATCATCAAGCGCCAAGCCGACCGTCTGCCTAGAATCGGCACACATACCTCACGGCACCGCGCACCGCGCACCGCCGCCCCTCGGTCCGCCGAAACTTGCAGGAGCTTGCTTTGCCTCTCACCCATGCCCTGGACTATGCCGACACCCCCGAAGAGGTGGGGCTGTCCGCGCGGCGGCTGCAGGCGATCTCATTGGTGATCAATGCGGATGTCGACCGGCGCAAGATCCCGGGCGCTGTCGTGCTTGTTGCGCGCAAGGGCCGGATCGCCTGGTTCGAGGCGTTTGGCTTCGAGCATGCGGATACCCCGTCGCGTCCGATGCAGCGCCATTCGGTCTTCCGCATTGCAGCGATGACGCGGCCCGTCGTCGGCGTGGCAGCGCTGATATTGATGGAAGAAGGCCGGCTGGCCCTGAACGACCCGGTCGAGCGCTACATCCCCGAGTTCGCCTGTCTCCAGGTCGGTGTCGAGTCGGTCGATGCGAACACCGGGGAGCGCCGCCTTGCGCTCGAACCCATGCGCCGCGCCATGACGGTTCACGACCTGTTCCGGCACACCTCCGGTCTGACATACGGGCAATTCGGCGATTCGCTGGTGCAGCGCCAGTATCGCGAAAGCGGCCTGATGGATCCCGGACAGACCAATGCCGAGATGGTCGCGAAGCTGGCGGCCATCCCGCTGCAATGCCAGCCGGGCGAGGTGTTCGAATATGGCATGTCCACCGACGTGCTTGGCCGCATCGTCGAGATTGTCTCGGGCATGGACCTCGCTCACTTCGTCGCGGAGCGCGTGACGCGGCCACTGCGCATGCATGCAACAGGCTTCCGGTTGATCAGGCAGGACGGCGCGGGCCTGGCGCTGCCCTCCGGCGCATCCGGCAAATCCACCGCCCTGTTCGACTACGACGAACAGAATCCGCCTCGCTGGCATTCCGGGGGCGCCGGCCTGCTGTCCACGGCTGGCGACTACGCGCGCTTCTGCCAGATGCTGCTCAACGGCGGTGTGCTCGATGGCGTGCGCCTGCTTTCCAGGAAAACGGTCGAATTGATGCTGGGCAACCATCTGCCTCGGTCCACGCGCTTTGGCGGTTCGACAACAGGGCTCGGCATCAACGCGCCGTTGCCCGATCTCGGCCAGGGCCATGGCCTGACAGTGGGCGTACGCACCTCCCCGGGCTTGAGCCCGGTGCCGGGTTCCGTCGGCGATTTCTACTGGGGCGGCGCGCTCGGAACCTATTTCTGGGCGGATCCGCAAGAGCAGCTGCTCGCCATCCTGATGCTTCAGGAAAACGACCTGGCGACGCGTGTCGGATACCGGTCCCTCTTGCGCAACCTCGTCTACGGCGCGCTGGAAGACTGAGCAGCGAGCGCATTACGGCGACCGTCGGTGCGGCCCGCGCACACGGCGCCAGGCAAATATTTTGGAGGAGCAAGCATGAAGACAATGAACCGGCGCTGGATCCTCAGGCAGCGCCCCGTCGGCGATATCGGCGACAACG
The DNA here is from genome assembly GCF_040784895.1 of Cupriavidus sp. Agwp_2. Classification (NCBI taxonomy): domain Bacteria; kingdom Pseudomonadati; phylum Pseudomonadota; class Betaproteobacteria; order Burkholderiales; family Burkholderiaceae; genus Cupriavidus; species Cupriavidus sp. Agwp_2. Next base: position 216,882 of record NZ_CP088085.1, on the reverse strand, counting down.
ACCTGCAGCTCGTGGAAGCACCGCTGCCGCGACCGCGCGACGGCGAGATCCTGGTGCGCAACATCTATCTGATGGTGGCGCCGACCAACCGCGTCTGGATGAGCGATATCGACCAGTACATGGCCCCGGTGGCGCTGGGCGAGGTGATGCGCGGCGTCACCATGGGCGTCGTCATGGAGTCCCATCACCCAGACTTCAGGCCTGGCGACATTGTCGAAGGCGGCATGGCGTGGGAAGAGTATTCGGTAACGAGAACGGCCCGGCGCGTCCCGGTGGAATACGGCCTGCCCTTGCATGCCTATGCGAGCGTGCTGGGCAACTCCGGCATGACGGCCTATTTCGGCATGCTCGACATTGCCAGGCCCAAGGCTGGCGAGACCATTGTGGTGTCGGCCGCCGCGGGCGGCGTCGGCTCGATCGCCGGCCAGATCGGCAAGATTCTCGGCTGCCGGGTGGTGGGCGTTGCGGGCGGCCAGAGCAAATGCCGGTTCGTCACGGAAGAGTTTGGCCTGGATGCCTGTGTCGACTACAAGGCGGGCAACGTGCTTGCCGATCTTCGCGCCGCCTGCCCAAACGGCATCGACGTCGATTTCGAGAACGTGGGCGGGGACACCATGGATGCCGTGCTGGCTCTGATCAATCCGGGTGCCCGCATCGCCCTGTGCGGGATGATCTCGACTTACAACGCGAGCGGTGACTGGTGGAGCCCGAAAATGTTCCGCAACGTCATCATGAAACGCGCCCGCATCGAAGGGTTCCTCATTGCCGACTACCGCCCGAGGTTCCACGAAGCCGTGGAAGTCATGGCGAAATGGGTCAGGGACGGCCAGCTCAAGTACCGGGTCGACATTATTGATGGCATCGAGCAGGCGCCCGCCGCCCTGAACCGCCTGTTTACCGGCAAGAACATCGGCAAGCAGCTAGTCCGCCTTGCCCCGGAATCCGTGATCGGCTGAATGCCGCGCCCCTCAGCCCCCCCGCCCCTCAGCCCTTACCTGCGACATCCATGATTCATCCAGACATCGACAGCAACGATCCCCCGCCAGACACCCGACCCCGCCTTCATGACTTCCAGGGCAAGACGGCAATCATCACAGGCGCCGCCTCCGGCATCGGCCTGGCACTGGCCAATACACTCGCGGCGCGCGGTGCTGACCTTGCGCTGGCCGACATCGACGCACACGGCCTTGACGCTGCACGCGAGCGGCTCGCATCGACCGGCAGGCGCATCTGCACGCGCGTACTGGATGTTTCCTCCGATGCGGAGGTACGCGATGCGGCGGCGGAGTTCGCGGCGAAACTGGGGCGCATCCACCTGGTCTTCAACAATGCCGGCATCGATATGAGCGGCGAGCTGGCATCGCTGTCCGAGCAGGACTGGACCCGCGCGTTCGGCATCAACGTGTTTGGCGTGATTCACGGCATCCGTCATTTCCTGCCACTGCTGCGCCGGCACGGCGAGCCGGCGCATTTCGTCAACACTGCGTCAGGCGCGGGCTTCTGGGTGAACGGCGACTTTCCCATGGGCGCCTACGCCGCCACGAAGTACAGCGTGGTGGCCCTCTCCGAGGCGCTCGAGCAGGAGCTTCGCGGCACCGGCATCGGTGTATCGGTGCTTTGCCCTGGTCCAGTAAAGACCCCCATCGCCGAACGCTCGCTCCATGCCAGCGATTCGTTCAGGGCCAGCGTTGCCGCAGGCACGGCTCCGGAGCTGGTGGCCGGCCAGGCGCTGGAGGCGATACAGGCAGGCGAGTTTTACATCTTCACGCCAACGCGCATGCGGCCGCGCGTGGAGGCGCGCTTCGCGCGAATTCTCGATGCACTGGAGCGCGCGCCCACCATCGTCACCTGAGTGCCGACGACATGATCAATCTCACTGCATGCCACCGCTGCGCCATGCACTGGGGCTGCAGCCAAAATGGTCGCGGAACCAGCGTGAAAACGCGCTCTGCATCGAAAACCCAAGCAACACCGCCACATAGCTGACCGGGCGTTCCGAATGCCGGAGATACTGCACCGCCAGCGAGACACGGACCTCATCGAGAATGCTGCTGAAAGTCGAGCCTTCCTGCAGCAGCTTGCGGTGGACCGTGCGCCGGTCGACGCCAAGCTGGCTGGCGACGCGCTCCACACTGCAGTTTCCCGAAGGGAGCAAGGAGAGCACCATGCGCCGGACCTTTTCGGCCATGGACAGGGTCGCATGCGCAGTCAGTGAGTCCAGATAGGCATGCGCGTACTGCGCCAGCTCCGGGCGCGCGGAGCACGGCACTGCCTCCAGGTCCTTCTGCTCGCAGACAATGCCGTTGAAGTCGCAGCCGAAATCCACGGACCGGCCGAACACGCGCGCGTGGGATGCCGGATTGCCTGGGGCGCCATGCGCAAGGCAGATACGCCGCGCGCGCCACCCCGGACCGATCAGTTCCTGAAGCATCCGGTAAAGCGCAACCACTACCATCTCGTCGGCCTGTCGTGTCGACCCGGAATGCTCGACCATCAGCGACACGCGGATGACAAGCGCGCCCTCCCGTTCTTCCACGCCGAGGAACAGAGCCTCGCTGTGCAGCGTGATGTAGCGCACCATCGCACCAAGCGCCTCCCGCAGCGTCCGCGAGTCTCGCACGGCCATGCCGAGGGGCCCGAGAACCGAGAGTTGACGGCCCTCCCCCAGGCGCAGTCCGAAGTCTTCGGCATCTGAAGCTGCCGCGGTCATTTCGAGAAGCCGGCAGACTGTGCTGGCGCAAACCAGGTTGTCGCCGGCGTCCAGGCAGCTTGGCGGCAGCCCTACTTCTGCCAGGATCCGCAAGGGATCCGCGCCAACCGAGCGGGCCACCTCGGTATAGCGCGACAACGTGGCACTGCGGACTAGACGGCTCACGGGCCTCCTTGCACGGGCAGCGGCTGCAAGGCATGGCAGCCGGCGGTTGTCGCGGGAACTGTGTGCGCCCGCCTTTCGGCCACTTGGCGTCAGGCGCGGCGCATCAGGCTGTAGCTCTGCGCACTGGGGCCGAAATCGGGCATGCCGGCCAGGAACAGGGCAAGCGGGACAACGTCCGCGGGATCCTTGAACCATTCGCCGGGCGGCGCCGCAACGTCGCGCGTCATGTCGGTCCTGACCGGCCCCGGTATCAGCTCATTGACGCTGATGTTGTCCTCCTGGAGTTCCATCGCCAGCGACTGGGTAAGCATCCACAGGCCGCTCTTGGAGCACGAGTAGGCCGAAAAGCCCGCGTTGGGCCGCTTGCGCTGGCCGGAACCGATCATGATGATCTTGCCGGCGCCGCGGCGGCGCAGGTGGGGAATGGCGGCATGGGCGGTGTGGTAGGCACCGGTCAGGTTGATATCGATGGTCTTGCGCCAGAGCGCGGGATCGCCGTCAGCGATCCTGCGCTGCTCGAGCGCGACACCGGCATTGGCCACGACGATATCGACACCGCCGAAGGTATCGCTGGCGCGCCGGAACAGGGTCGCGACGGTCTCGTAGTCCGCCACGTCCACGGTCTGGGCAATGGCCCGGCCACCCGCTTCGCGGATCAGCGCGGCCGTCTGCGCGATGTCGGCCTCGCTGCGGGCGCTGCACACCACCGCAGCACCGGCGCTGGCATAGGCCAGTGCAATGGTGCGTCCGATGCCGCGGCCCGCGCCGGTGATCACGGCAACCTTGTCCTTGAGCATGTTGGGATCGATCTGGCTCATTGTCTGTCTCTCAGTTTCGCTTTGCGTTGCATTGGGGTGCAGGGAATCAGGACACTGTGATCAAGCGTGTCGCTCAGAACGGGCGATCTCCCATCACCGTGGCCCGGTCCATCCTGCGATGGCACGGCGGGTAATCCATGACCGCGTAATGCTGGGTCGAGCGGTTGTCCCAGATCGCCACGCTGTTCGGGGTCCAGCGCCAGCGCACCTGATACTCGGGAACGTAGGCTTGCGTGATCAGGTAGCGCAGCAAGTCAGCCCCGCCGGGATTGAAGTCCTGCCCGAAGCGCACGCGTTCGGGCGTATGGAAGTTCGTAAAGTGGGTGGTAAAGCCGTTGACGAACAGCACTTTCTCGCCGGTCTCGGGATGCGTCCTGACGACAGGGTGCTCGGCATCCGGAAACTGGGCCTTCAGCGCGAGACGCTTTTCGATCGGCATGGCTGCGCCGAAACTTGCCTCGATGCTGTGGCGTGCGCGCAGGTTGGCGATCTGGTCCTTGACGTGTTGCGGCAGGTTCTCGTAGGCGAGCACCATATTGGCCCACATGGTGTCGCCGCCGACAGGCGGGCATTCCCGGCAACGCAGGATGCTGGCAAGCGGCGGGGCTTCGCGCCAGGTCGCGTCCGTGTGCCAGGAGTTCTCATAACGCGGCGTGGGCTCGTCGGGACTCTTGTAGATACGGACCAGCCCCGGATGTTCGGGATCGCTGCCCGCTACCGGATGGTCTTCAAGTTCGCCGAAGCGGCGGGCAAAGGCGACGTGCTCGCCGGCCGTGATGTCCTGGTCGCGCAGGAACAGCACGCGGTGCCTGAGCAGCGCTTCACGAATGCCGGCGAATATGCCGTCATCGTGGATCGCGTCGGCGAGGCTGACGCCGGCCAGTTCGGCGCCGATGGAACAGGTAAGTGGCTCGACTCGCATTGCGACTCCGAAAGTTTGTAGGTACAGGTCGAAGCAGAAGGGTCGATGCAAAGTATTGAAGAAGCCGCGCACGATGCATTGACATTGCGGGGCAGCGACTATACATTTTGGGGCACCTTGGGGGAACTCCTATGTCGACCCTGCTGCAACACGTGAACCTGACGGAGTTTGTCGACGTGGCCCGCCAACTCGGCCTGGATCCGTACCGCCAACTCCGGCAGGCGGGTATCAGCCCGACGGCCCTGGTGGACCCGGAAATGCGGGTGCCGGCGAAGTCGGTCATGCAGTTGCTGGAGGATTCGGCACAGCTTGCCGGCCTGGAAGATCTTGGCCTACGCGTGGCGGAAACCCGTCAACTGACAACACAGGGACCTCTGTGGACGGTGATGCGCGAGGGCGCCACCCTGCGCAATGCGCTGGATGCGATGGCGCGCTATCTGCATTTGCTCAACGAAGGCATCGATTTGCGCATCGAGACGGTCGGGGACGCCGCCGTGGTCAGGCTCGAACTCCTCGTGTCCATCGAAGGTTCCATGCGGCAATCGACGGAGTTCGTCATTTGCCTCTGGTTCCGGTTGTTCAAGCTGCTTGCCGGGACGGCATGGAAGCCGCGCAGCGTCTGCTTCACCCACGCCGCGCCCGCCAGCCTTGCCACGCATCGGCGCGTGTTCGGTGTACCGGTGCGATTTCGCCAGGATTTTGATGGCATCGTGCTGGCCGCCTCCGATCTCGACGTGGCTGGCGCAGCCTCGGATTCGGCGCTGGGCCGTCATGCGCGCGAATTCCTGGATATCAAGCTGGCGCAATCCGGCTCCACCATGCCGGACAAAGTACGGAAGCTGGTATTCGCGCTGTTGCCAACCGGCGAGTGCGGGGCCGAACAGGTGGCCCGGCAGCTTGGCATCGACCGCAAGACGATGCATCGCCATCTGGCTGCCTATGGGCAGAACTACCTGTCCGTCGTCGATGCGGTCAGGGTCGACCTCGTCACGAGATACGTGAAAAACAGCGAACGACCGCTGTCGGAGGTTGCCATCCTGATGGGCTTTTCCTCCCTCAGTGCCTTCTCCAGGTGGTTCTCCATGCGCTTCGGCTGCAGCGTGTCGGCGTGGCGCCGTCAACCACCGGAACCGGAAAATACGCGCTAGACGCCGTGCATCGCGGCCGGCATGGCACGAGTCGGGTCCGATTGGCGCACTGTGGTTAGGGCTTTCCGATTATCCGAAGCAGGCGGCCAGCTGCGCCCCCTGCGCGAAGGATGCGCGAAGGAGGGGGCGAAACGGACGCGAAAGGCCGGGAACTACTCGAGCCCCTCCAGCAGTCCCAGCAGCTGGGCGCGCCGTACGGCGTGCTTGCGCGTGCCGGCGCTCAGCTTGCCGAACAGGTTCTTCACATGCCACTTGGCCGTGACTTCACCCACGCCGATGGCCTGTGCAATCTCCTTGTTCGAGAGATTGCGCGCCAGCAGTTCCAGGACTTCGCGTTCCTTTGGGGTCAGCACCGTACTGGCCACGACACGCGGCGCCATGGTCGGACGTTCGGCGCGGCGCGGTGTGCGCGCCACCGGCAGCGGCTGGGCGGCGCCAGGCTCCGCGGCCCCCTCCTCCACCAGGCGCCTGGCCCAGTCGGCGAGGCCTGGATGTGCGTCAGCGAAGGTGCGGGCCAGGCCATAGGTCCGCGCAAGGTTCATGGCTTCCTGCATCAGCGGGCGGCTGTCCTCGCCGCCGCGATGACGCACGAACGCCTCCAGCGCCATGATCTCGATGCGCTTGCGCCCGAGCTTCATGGCTTCCGCCGCAGGCGCCGCCCGGCGCAGCGCATCGAGCGCGGATGGCCAGTCCTGGGCGGCGATTGCCGCATTGGCATGTGCCATGGCCTGCATCAGCGCCACGTCGCGGCGCCACAAGGGGCCGTGGCCCGCCTCGGCCCCGGCGACCAGTTCGTCAAGGCGGACGATCAGGGCCCGGCAGGTCTCGGCACGGAAGCGCCCGGCGTGCATGCGCACCTGCTCCGCCAGGCTCGCAATGCAAAGCCGCGGCGTCCGGCGCGCGACGCCCACCGCGTACAACGCTTCGAGCAGGTCGAGTGCGCGGTGCTCGACGCCTTGCACGGCGGCCACGCGCGCAGCGCTCAGATACGCCAGCAACGACGTCTCGGCCGTGCCCGACCGCTCCAGCACGTCGAGCCGGTTGGCGAGCAGCGCAGCCGCTTCGTCGACCCGGTCGCATTCGTAGACCGCCGCGGCCAGCAGCGACGCGAGCATGCAGGCGAGCGGGTGGCGGCGGCCAAGATCGGCTTCCGCGCTCGCAAGCGTGGGCCGCAAGATCGCTTCGCTCAAGATCACCTGCCCCTCATGCAGGTAGCTCAGCCCGATCACGAATTCGCCCCAGCGCGCTGCGTAGCGATGTCCCTCGCCCAGGTTGCCGCGGGGCGCGAGTTGCAGGTGGCGCCGCGCGTTCCCGGTCTGCCCATGCAGGATCGCGGCCATTGCCAGGCGGTTGGCATGCATCTGGGCGAGGCGCGGGTCGTGCGCGGCAGGCTGCTGCTGCCATGGCTCCAGCAGCGCCAGGCAGCGGTCTGGCTGGTCCGCGTAGTAGGCCGCGATGCTCAGGATCAGCGCGCATTCATAGCGCAGGACGGCATCGTCGCCGGCGCCGTCAAGCATGCGGGCGACCAGCGCCTCGGCCTCCGCATGGCGCTCGCCCAGCGCGAGCACCCAGGCAGCGGCAAGGCGCAGGCCCGGGTAGCGGTCCAGTTCCGCGTCAGGCAGGCGCTCCAGCCATTCGAGCACGGTACCCAGCCGCCCCTGCATCACGGCGTCGTATAGCGAGCGCCCTGCCAGCTCGTAGGCAAGCGCATGCTGGCCCGCCGCGTGTGCGTGACGCGCGGCTTCCTCCGTGATGCCGCGCGCGGCGAGCCAGCGCAGTGCGCGCGTATGCAGTTCGTCCTGCTCCGTGCGGGACAGCTCGGCCACGCGCGCCTGCAGGGCACTGCGCGCGAGCGCGTGCAGCCGGCACCAGTCGCTGTTGTCGCTGGAGATGAAGATCGGTATCTCGCGGACCAGCCGTGCCAGCTGCTCCGGCGCCTGCTCGGCGCCCGTCAGCGCACGGCACAGGTCCGGATGAACGTGGTCGACGACGGCGATGCGAGTCAGGAACGCGACGTCGTCGGGCGTGAGCTTGGCAATCAGGCCACCAACCAGGTGCTCGCCTTCATCAGCCGGGCGAGCCGCCATGGCGTCCACGACGCTGCGCGGATCGGCGCCGCGCTCCATGGCCGCCAGGACAAGTTGCAGGCCGAGCGGCCATCCGTCGGTCAACTCATGCAGCCGCGCGCAACTGTCGGCATCGACCCGGTCGCCGAAGCGGCTGCGCACGAGGGTCATGGTTTCATCAAAGCGGAAACGCAGCGTTTCCGCGCCGATGCCGGTGCATTGGCCGTACGCCGTCAGGTCGCTGAGCGCGGCGTCGAACCCGCCGCGCGCCGCGACCACGATGCGCAGATTGGGAGGCGCGTTGTGCAGCAGGTAAAGCAGCGCCCCAACCCCGTCCTGCGAGAGACGTTCGGCTTCGTCGACGATCAGTACAAGGTCCAGCGATGTCTGGGCCACCTCGGCAAGCCAGGCCGTGAGCCCTTCAGTGCTGCCCGGCGCCGCGGCCGCGCCTTCGAGAAGGGTGCGGCCAAAGCCGGGCCGCGCGCAGCCTGCGCGGACGGCAAGCACAAGGCATTGCAGGAAATGCAGCGGATCGTCGTGGGTGTCCGCCGAAATCCAGGCGACGGCCGCGCCGTGCGCCAGGTACTCGCGGCGCCATTGCGCCAGCAGCAGCGTCTTGCCGAAGCCCGGTGGCGCCTGCACGACCACCGCGGGCCGGTCGCGCAGCGCTTCGCTGTCGAGGCTGAGGCGCGCACGCGCAAGCAGGTGCCGCGGCGCGCGCGGCGGCATGGTCTTGAGCGCAAGCTCGGAAAATGCGGTATCCGAGCCGCGGTTCACGGAGGTCATCTGGCGGGTACTGGTTGGCTTGGATGCGACGCTCGCCGGGACGTGCATGCCGGGCTGCGGCGCGGCAATGCAGCTTCCGTGGCTTCGCCCTGCCGTTGGGCGCGGCGTGCCTGGCTCGAAATCTGGTGTCTCATTATAGGCACACCGCCGGCCTGGCGGGCAATCGCCCCCTCCTCCGCGGAGGGGGCGAACAAGGTGTGCGGCGGCTAGCATGCGTCCAGGTCGAAACGGAACGCGAGGTGCCTTCGATGCAATTCATGGACGTGTGCGCGCTGGAGCAGGGACGTGTACGGGTCGGGGTGTCGGCATGAGCCGCCTTTGTCCCGATGCCGACGCCGTCACGTGCCGCCACCTGCTGGTCCCGCTCGACGAAACGGATGAATGCATGGCCACCATCACCGGGGCCATCGAGCTGGCACGCATCGCGGCGGCACGGATCACGTTCGTCCATGTGCCCCGCCTGATCACAGCACCGCGCGACGAGATGAGCCGCGGCCGCGAACTGCTCGGCAAGGCCGAGTCGGTGGCGCTGGCGCTAGGGGTGCCATGTGCGTCGACTGGCGTAGCCGAGGGCGACGCACCTGCCGCCATCCCCGCAACCGCGCGCAAGGCTGGCTGCGACCTGGTCTTCATCGGCGCCCACGGGCATGAAGCGATGACAAGATCGCTGGTCCAGGCGGTGCTCGCGGCAGGTATCCCGGTATTCGCCATGCCGGGTCACACGCCGGTAATGCCAGTGCCGGCCATCCGCGAGATCCGCGACGAGCACCGCGCCCTCAGTACCGTATTGCGCGCATGGCTGGACCTGCTCACGGCTGCGAATGACCGCGGCGCCGGCGCGAATGTGCAGGTGATGCGGAACATGATCCGGTTTATCGAGGCCTTCCCAGTGGCGCGCCACCATCCCCGCAAGCAGGCCTGCCTCTACGGCAGGCTGCGCCGGCGCACGGCCCGGACCGACGCCGAACTCGACGAACTGGAGCGCCAGCATGAACGCAATGCGCAATGGGTTGGCGCGCTCACCGAAGCCGTTGAGCGGTTTGCTGCAGGCGGCCCGCTGGCGGAGCTGCTAGGCAAGGTAGATCACTACGCGCAATTCGTCTGGGCACTCATGGGGCGCGAGGAAGGCGTCATCCTGCCGGCGGCGCAGCGCTACCTGACAGAAGCGGACTGGGACAAGATCAACGCCGCTTACGATTCGGCGAATCCCGTCGCCGCTCCCGGCACGCGTGCCGGTGGGCATGAGGACCGCCAGTTCGACACACTGCTTGCCTTCATTGCCGACATTCCGGATGCCGATTGCGTGGCCCGCATTTGCTCGCGAGCAGGAAACGTATCGGTGCGGTTCAGCTGAGAGCGCGGCCACGCGCTCCGAATCGTGGCCTGTGGATCAAGACCGTCAAACGGGCGCCAATGGATGCGCCATTCACCATCAGGAGGAGACCATGCAATTTCTCGACGATTCCCTGCACCCGGAGAACCAGGACAAAGTGGTAATCACCGTGGCCCCGTATGGCCCCGAATGGATGCCGGAAGATTTCCCGGAAGACATTCCGGTGACCATGGAAGCGCAGGTGCAGAAGGCCGTCGATTGCTATAACGCCGGCGCCACCGTGCTGCACCTGCATGTGCGCGAACTGGACGGCAAGGGCTCCAAGCGCCTGTCGAAGTTCAACGAGCTGATCGCCGGCGTGCGCGCCGCCGTGCCCGACATGATCATCCAGGTCGGCGGCTCCATCTCGTTCGCGCCGGAAGACGATGGCCAGGCCGCCAAGTGGCTGTCGGACGACACCCGCCATATGCTGGCCGACCTGGACCCGAAGCCGGACCAGGTCACCGTGGCGATCAACACCACGCAGATGAACATCATGGAGCTGCTCTATCCGGAGTACCTGAAGGGTACCTCGCTGGAACATCCCGCCTACCAGGCCGCCTACCGCGAAATGACCGTGCCGGCCGGCCCGGGCTGGGTGGAAGAACACCTGCGCCGCCTGAGCAATGCCGGCATCCAGCCGCACTTCCAGCTGACCGGCATCCATGCCATGGAAACGCTGGAGCGCATGGTGCGCGCCGGCCTCTACAAGGGTCCGCTCAACCTGACCTGGATCGGCATCGGCGGCGGCTTTGACGGCCCCAACCCGTTCAACTTCTTCAACTTCGTCCACCGTGCGCCGGATGGCTGCACGCTGACCGCGGAGTCGCTGCTGAAGAACGTGCTGCCGTTCAACATGATGGCGATGTCGATGGGCCTGCACCCGCGCTGCGGCATCGAGGACACCATCATCGACCAGCACGGCAACCGCATGACGTCGGTGCAGCAGATCGAGCAATGCGTGCGCGTGGCCGAGGAACTGGGCCGCGAGATCGCCTCGGGCAAGGAAGCGCGCGAGATCTACCGCATCGGCACCTGGTACGACAGCGCCGAGGAAACCCTTGCGGCGCACGGCATGGCGCCCAACCGCCAGGCCGGCATCAGGAACCTGCCGCTACGCGCCGCCTGATGTGCAAGGCCCGCCCGGACGCAGCGATTCGGCTGCGGCCAGGGCGGCCGGCCATCCTGTCCCTGACGGAGTCCAACATGTCCCATCGCCCCCCCCCGCTTCCCATTCCGCAAGGTGGGGGCCTGCCGGAACTCAGCCACGCGCTGCGCACGGAATACGAGCGCAATGCCGGCATCGTCAAGACTTACCACATCCAGCCATGAGATCCACGGCCCTTGCGGGCACCGGACCGGCATGAACTTTCTCCAGGAGTCCTGAATGGCAAGAGCAATCCGCTTCTACGAAACCGGCAGCGCCGACGTCCTCAAGCTTGAGACCGTCGAAGTTGGCGATCCCGGCCCGGGCCAGGCCCGTGTCCGCCATACCTATATCGCCGTCAATTTCATCGACATCTACTTCCGCACCGGCCACTATCCGCTCCAGCTGCCCAACGGCCTGGGCTCCGATGCGGTTGGCGTGGTCGAGGCCGTCGGTCCGGGTGTGACCGACATCCGCGTCGGTGACCGCGTCGGCTACCTGCTCGGGCCGCAGGGCGCTTACTCGGACGTGCGCGTGATGCCAGCGGAAGTGCTGATCCCGCTGCCCGATGGCGTCTCCGACCGGACTGCCTCGACGCTCATCATGAAGGGCATGACGGCCCAATACCTGTTCCGCCAGGTCTACCCGCTCAAGGGTGGCGAGACCATTCTCTATCACGCGGCGGCGGGCGGCGTCGGCCTGATCGCGTGCCAGTGGGCACGCGCGCTTGGCGTGACCATGATCGGCACGGTCAGCTCCGACGAAAAGGCGGAGATCGCCAAGGCCAATGGCTGTACACACACCATCGTCACCTCGCGCGAGGACATCGTCGAACGCGTGATGGAGATCACCGACGGCAAGAAGGTCCCGGTCGTCTTCGACTCGATCGGCAAGTCGACGCTGGAAGCATCGCTGTCCTGCCTGCAGGTGCGCGGCGCCCTCGTCAGCAACGGCACGACGTCTGGCCCCGTGGAAATTGACAGCCGCACGCTGGCAGCCAAGGGGTCGCTGTGGGTCACGCGTCCGGCCATGGTGCACTACGCCACGCCGCGCTCGCACATGCTCGACATGGCCAGGGAAGTGTTCGACATGGTGCTGGCCGGCAAGATCACGAGCGAGCCCAGGCAGAGCTTCGCGCTGGCCGATGCCGCCGAGGCCCATCGCGCGCTCGAATCGAGGAAGACCAGCGGCGCTACCGTACTGGTGCCGTAACGCATGCGGCCTGGCGCCCGGGCATCACCGCCCTGTACGCCTTGACGCGAAACGACCTACGGGGCGACGTGTTCCTGGCACGATCGCCCCGAAGCCATTTCAGGAAATCGGAGGGATCATGGACCTGAAGTTAAAAGGCAAGCGTGCAATCGTGACCGGCGGCAGCCGCGGCATAGGCAAGACGATTGCTCTTCAGCTCGCGCAGGAAGGCGTGGACGTCGTGCTCGCCGCGCGCGCGAAAGAAGCGCTGGAAGCGACCGCCGCGGAACTTGCGGCGCTGACCGGCCGTCGCATTGTGCCGCTCACGGTCGACACCGCCGACAAAGCTTCCGTCGATGCCATGGTGGCGCAAGCGATCGAAGCCCTGGGCGGCATCGATATCCTGATCAATGCCGCGGCCATGCCGGGCGGCATTTCGCCAGCCACGCAACTCGACGAGATCGTCGATGCGCAAGCGCTTGAAGACATCGACATCAAGGTCATCGGCTACCTTCGTACCGCGCGGGCGTTGGCCCCGCATCTCGCCGCGAATGGCTGGGGCCGCATCATCAATATCGGTGGCCTGGCGATCTACCACACGGGCCGGCCCGTCGCCACGCTGCGCAACGTCGGCGTGGCGGCCATCACCAAGAACCTTGCTGACGAACTTGGCCCGAAGGGCATCAATGTCACGGCGGTCCATCCCGGGCCAACGCGCACCGAGAAGACGGACGCCGCAACCGAGGCGTGGGCGGCGACCAGGAGTTCCCTTGGCCGCATGGTCGATGCCAGCGAGGTCGCTTGCGTGGTGACCTTTCTCGCCTCGCCATTGAGCGTGGCAATCAACGGTGAGGCCATCGCAGTCGGCGGCGGGACGCCGGGCATCATCCACTACTGACGTCGCCGCCATCGGCGGCGGCGGGTTGACCTGCGAGCTCCTGGACGAAGCGGGGCCCGCAGTTTGCTGCCGACCTCAGTGGCTGTTGCCTTCCTGGAGCCGCTGGCGCAACACCGCGCGCAGATCCTCACCGTAGCCGGTAAGGGTGCCGCCGTCCACAGCCAGCATCTGGCCCGTGATCATGTCCGCGCGCTCGCTGGCGAGAAAGGACACCGCTTCACCAATCTCCGAGGGCTCGCAGAACCGGCCCAGCGGTACCGTGCGCCGGATCAGGGCCTCACGCTTTTCGGGGCTTGCGTACGCTTCGATCGCAGGCGTCCGGATGCCGCCGGGGCATACCGCATTGACGTTGATGCGCTGGTCGGCCAACTCCCATGCAAGATGCTGGGTCAGTCCCGTTACCGCATGTTTGGACGCGGTGTAATCGACGCTGCTGAAGTACGCCATGCGAATACCGGCGATCGAATCGATATTGACGATCTTGCCCTTGCCCTGCGCCCTCATTGCCGGGATGACCGCCTGGCAGCAGAACAGGATGCCCTTGGCATTCACCCCCATCACGTGGTCCCAGTTCTCCTCGGTGACGTCGCAGACCAGCGCAGAGGCCCCGCCCACGCCGGCATTGTTGACCAGGATGTCGATGGCACCGAAGGCCTCGAGGGTCTGGCTGGCCATGGCCTGCGCTTCGGCCTTCTTGCTGACGTCGGCGCGGATGGCAATGGCGCGCTTTCCCTCCGGATCGAGGCTGGAAGCGACGCGCCGGGCCGCTTCAAGGTTCAGGTCGACCACGGCGACCCTGGCCCCTTCCCGCGCCAGCACGCGCGCGATGCCTTCGCCGCCACCCTGGCCAGCCCCGGTGATGATGGCTACTTTGTCCTTCAGTTCCATTGTCGTCTCCTTGCGAAGCCGCGCCGGTTCAATACCGTGCGCGTGCCGTGCGCGTTGTGGGTCGGGCCGCCGCTAGTGGCCGGATACAGTTCTTGACGCCGCAGCGTCATGTCCCGAAAGCCGTGAGATCAGCCTGTCCGCCATTGGCCACTCGCCAAACCGGAGGCCGGATTCAGGTGCCCCACCTGACCCAGGTCGACCAGTTCGCTGCTCCAGTCCCGCGCCAGCGCGGCGACGCGTCCAGACCTGGCAAGCGGATCATTCCGACTCGCCGCCACAATACTGGGCAATGGCAATGGCTCGCGCGGCACCGGCAGCCAGCCCGCGGCGGACAGCGCGTCCATGGTCGGATAGCCGGCAGGCATCGGCTGCTCAAAATCAGGAGGCGCTGCCAGCAACGCACCGAGGATCGGATGGCGGTATTTGCTAGCCCAGTGGGCGACCATGACCACGCCACCGCTGTGCGCAATGATGAGGGCCGGGCTCCTGACCTGCGCGAACGCGGCTTCGATCGCCTCGACACGTGACGTGCAAAACAGGTCGTCGCGGCCCATCGGCGGCACGCTGACCACCGACCGGCCCGACTCGCGCAGCCGCCTCTCCAGCAAAGTCTGCCAGTGCTGCGCAACATGGTCACGTAGTCCCGGTACGAACACCAACGTCGGCTCGCTACATGTCTTGCTCATGGGTCTCCTTCTGCGGATTCGGACGGGAAATTCCATGCCGGCCGGGGAAATGGCTAGTCAGGCGGAGGCGCAATGAGACGCGCCATTGCATGCAAGCCCAGCAAGTATCCGGGAATGACGACTACTCACTTGACAATCCGGGGCACTGGATTGACAGTTTGGGGCAGGGCACTGGATTGACAGTTTGGGGCAGGGCACTCGATGGCCGTGGAGGTGACCCCGCTCCGCTCGCTTCAACGCGTCGCTTACTGCCACAAGCTGTCGGCTTCGCAACGGCGGTAGCCGGCCATGAAGCGTCATTCACTCGTACCATCGGTCGGGCGTTCAGACGTCGGCTCCGGCCGCAGCTTCGGTCATAGGCCGGACCCGATCAAATGGCCGCTTAACCGTTGGATGTCCAGGAAGGCGGTCACTCACTCGTGCAGTCTCCAATTGTGCGCAGAAAGTAAGCCTTCTGCGCGGAAGCCGCAAACTCCGGGGCGTTGCATAACGGGGCCCACACGATCACTTGCGCAATACAATGCTCCTGTACAAGCGGCGGTGGGCCTGAGTGAGTCTCCATATGACCGACAAGAGAGTGAACTCCAATCTTCGCAATACCTGGGAGTCGGCAGCACCCGGCTGGGCGAAGTGGGAGCATGTGTTCGCCACCAATCTTGCGGGCGCCACGGACACGCTCATCGATATGGCCGGTATCCGGCCGGGCATGCGCGTTCTCGATCTGGCTTGCGGTGCCGGCAGCCAAAGCATCCAGGCAGCGATACGAGTGGGTGCCAGCGGCGAGGTGGTCGCCAGTGATATATCGGGCACCATGCTGGAGCATGTCCGCCAAAATGCCGCTCGCGCCGGTCTTCAGAATATCCAAACGCTGGAATGCGCAGCAGATGAATTGGACGGGACATTGGCCCCGTTCGACGCGGCGATGTGCCGATTGGGATTGATGCTTTTTCCGTCACCTAGAGAAGCATTGAAAGCTGTCCGAAGCGCACTCAAGCCTGGCGCGCGTTTCGCGGCGCTGGTTTTCACGACGCCGGCCAACAATCCCTTTATGGCTCAGCCGATGGCGATCCTTCTACGCCACGCGGGCAAGTCTCCTCCTGCGCCCGGACAACCTGGAATCTTCGCACTGGGAGGCGATGGCGTGATGGAACGCCTGATCAACGACAGCGGTCTTGGCGATGTGAAAACACAGCACCTTCGAGCGCAGCTCGTCTTGCCGAGCGCGTCCGATGCTCTGCAACTGATGCAGGAAGCCGCCGGGGCATACCGGGCCGTGGTAGCGGACCTCGACGTCGCTGCAAGACTGAGGGCCTGGAGCGATGTTTATGAATGCCTGAAGCAGTTCGACGTCGGTGAAGGCTTTAAGACCGAGCTTGAACTTATCATCGGGTCGGGCGCCAAGCCAGGATAGTTTTCGCCCGTTGTAGACTGAGGTGTCGGCGTACGCGCGAATTGCGCTGCGGATTCAACAAGCCGATGCAGATCGGCAGAAAGTGAGTCCTGTCTGCGCTTCCGAGTTTTTAGGTGTGAGCGAATGACGGCTCAACGACGATGGACGGCCGTTCCAGACACGAAGACTTGATTGACGGCGAAGGGCCGCTTTGAGCCCCCCACCCGCCACCGGATTCCCGGCTCAATTGCAGGGGGCCTCTCTCCAGCATTAGGTGCGCTGCGCCACAAAACCACTTCCTCCGAGGGGGGCGGCTAATCCGGCGCCTTGCCCTATATTGCCTTGGCTACCAGGCTGCGGCCTTCGTGACTCAGGACCAACTGCTATGAAAAGAAGATTCCTGTTTGCCGCCGTTCTCATGTGTTCGTTGCAGGCGATCGCGGGATGGACAGATGGCAATGGACGCCCGGTGCCGGATAGTGACGCTCGCAAGTCCTCAGGTGATTTTGGCGTACAACTTGTGTTGACAGGCGATGCCAAGATGTTTCGGGACACGTGGAACCGCCCGGGCACGCCCATCCTCCCCACCACGAAGGCCGTAAAACGGGGGGAGTCGGTGAGCACCATGCTCCTGTTCGCTGGATGTAAGCCTGGTAAGGACGGACGATGTAATGTGGAGGTGAAATACCGCCTGATCTCACCCAACGGTTCGAGCGACAACTTTGGTACAACCCTGGTCTCTCGTCGAGCGGCACCGAAGCGCGGAATCACGGAGCTGGGGGATTCCGTCGTGACCCTAGAGTTCACCCGCGAAGAACCCGCAGGAAGGTATGTATTCGTTGCCACGGTCACGGATCGCGTTGCCAGCAAGACAATCGAAGTCTCAGCGCAGGTGACAGCCAAGGACAAATGGATTTAGAGAGAGGTCCTGAAGCGCTAGTCGTTATGGTTACGCTGAACAAACTGGGTGAATGGCCCGTCAGAAAGGGATGAAGGCCAATGCCGGCCAGTTTCTGTCTCTCAGGCACGAATTGTGGATGGCAGATGTATCGCTGATTGCGGTCGTTCGTCGTCGTGTCATGCCATACAGGTGCGCATATGCGACGGATTTCGCTGGGGCGACCGGGGCGCAAGACAGTCCCCGGTCCACGAACTCAAACTAGAGCCGGTGAGACAGCACGTGACTCGCCAGGGCGGCAACGCCCGGCTTTGCAAACTGGGCCGCCAGCATTGTTTCCACCCGCATGCGGTTCGCTGGGTCACCTGTCACGACAATCAGTCCGCTGTCCAATGCTTGCTTCCAGCCGATCCGCCCGTCCAGCAGGCCACGCAGCACCTGTTCGCCCGTCACCACGACGGCATCGCCGTCGGCCGGACCCGCGTCATGATCCGCATGGAGGTCTGCCTTGCGTTGGCTTGCCAGGGCGTAGCGCGTCCAGAGCCTCGATTCGATCAGCAGCAGCGAGGTGGGCGGCAGCTTTACCCTGACCGACGCCAGCCGCTGTTCCAGCAGGTGCGCGGTGACGTCGGCTCGCAAGCGCGCTTCGGCGCCAGTCAGGCTTTCCGGGGGCGCCAGCGCGCCCGCCCTTAACGCATCGTTCATCGCGAAGGCGACGCCGATCGAGGCCGGGTGCGCGGCGCCGACTTCGTCGCCGAGGACAAAGTCGGATCCGCACGCCGCAACCGGCCCCGGCGCGAGGGCCAGCCAGCCGGCGGCCAGCACGGCCATCAGGGCGTTCGGCTTGGTCTTCATGGCGTCACGATGTTGAACCAGAACGGGAAGGAATCCAGCAGGCCGAGGAACTCCCCCAGCGCCTCGCGTCGGCCTTCCACTTTCATGTCGCCCTTCGCGATGGCGTTTTCGATCGTCGTTTCCTTGAGCTGGATGGCATCGAGCGTCGCCTTCGACATCGTGATCTTCGCGTCCGCCTGCGGCAACGGCTTGCCGTAGTTCAGGACCGCATTCTCCACCGCCAGGCCGTATTGCTTCTTCAAGTCAGTGAAGTCGAGATTGAGCGCGATCTTCTTTCCCGCAGCCTTCGGGCCATTCAGGCGCACCGAGAGATAGTCGAACAGCATTTCAGGCGGCATTGCCTTGATCGTGTCCGGGCTGGCAACGTCGGTGCCGCCTGCCTTTGGCACGCCATTGCGCAACTCATACGCCCCCATCAAATACACGCCGCGCCATGGGCCACTTTCCGCCTGATAGCCGAGTTGCTCGAGCGAATCGGCGAGCAGGTCCTTGCCTGCCTTGCTGTTCGGGTTGGCGAAGACCACGTGCTTGAGCGCTTCGGCAGTCCAGCGATAGTCGCCCTTGTCGAAATCGGCCTTGGCGCGGCGCAGGATCGCGGCCTCGCCGCCCATGTACTCCACGTATTTCTTCGCGGCCATTTCCGGCGGCAGATTGTTCAGGTCCGACGGATTGCCGTCATACCAACCCATGTACCGTTGATAGACTGCCCGCGAATTGTGGCGCAGCGTGCCGTAATAGCCGCGGTTCGGCCAGAACTTGTCGAGCTCTGGCGGCAGCTTGATCATTTCCGATATCTCTTCACCGGTATAGCCCTTGTTCATCAGGTTGACCGACTGGTCATGCGTGTACTTGTAGAGGTCGCGCTGCTTCTTCCAGTAGTCGATGATCTTGGCATTGCCCCACATCGGCCAATGGTGAGCCTGGAACTTGAAGTCCACGTCCTTGCCGTACGTGTCGATGGTCTCGTTCAGGTAGCTCGACCATTTCAGCGCATCGCGCACCTGGGCACCGCGCAGCGTCAGGATGTTGTGCATGGTGTTGGTCGTGTTTTCCGCCATCCACATGCCCTTGAACTGCGGGAAGAACGTATTCATTTCCGCCGGCGCCTCGGTGCCCGGCGTCATCTGGAATACCATCTTCACGCCATCCACGGTGACTTCGGTTCCGGTCTTGCTGATGATGTCGGAAGGAACAATCAAGCCTGCGGTGCCGGTCGAAACTGTCTGCCCCAGCCCGCCGTTCACACCGCCGCGGTCATTGCGTGGCAGGAGCGCACCATACATGTACACGGCACGACGGCCCATCGCGTTGCCGGCAATGACGTTCTCGCTGACGGCATGCTCGGTAAAGCCTTCGGGTGCGAAGATCTTGATCTTGCCCGATTTCACATCGGCCTCGTTGACGACGCCGCGCACGCCACCGTAGTGATCGATGTGCGAATGGCTGTACACCACCGCCACTACGGGCCGTGAACCAAGGTGTTTGGTCACGAATTCGTAGGCCGCCTTGGCCGTTTCCTCCGAGATCAGCGGATCCAGTACGATCCACCCGGTATTCCCCTGGACAAAGGTCACATTGGAGAGATCGAAGCCGCGGACCTGGTAGATGCGATCCGAGACCTTGAATAGACCGTGCTGCATAGTCAGTTGGGCGTTTCGCCACAAGCTGGGGTTGACGGTGTCCGGCGCGGGCTTGTCGATCCCAATGTATTGTTTGTATGCTTCGAGATCCCAGACCACGTCGCCCTTGGCGTTGCGAATCGTCAGCGTGTCCGGCTTGGCAACCAGACCGCGTTGCGCGTCTTCGAAATCGGATTTGTCGTTGAACGGCAGCTCGTTCAGCAGGGCGGCATTCGCGGCCTTTGTCGCTGCTGTGGCAGGCTTGCCGCCTATCGGCTGAGCCTGGGCCCAACCAGAGGATGACCACGTCATGGCAATCGCAGTGGCTAAAACGAATGCGGCCTTCATCGCTATCTCTCCGGAAATGTTGGTCCTGCGGATCGCTTAGATACTTGCCGGCTCAACTAAGCGTGCAAAGTGCATCGATGCTCCCTTATCGAGGGTCGCGACAGAAGTGAATATTTTTTTTGCGCGCCTGAAATGATTTGATCGCGCTCGCTGGATGCGCGCACCAAGAAGCACTTTCTCCAGCAGATGACCTCGACGAAAAATCGATCCTTGACGGCTGACAGACACCGTAGAGCAGCCGCTGGGAGTTGGAAAATTCAATGGCAGAGAAGGGTCGGGAAGAGCCTACCGGATGGGGCGGCAGGTCCTTGCCGGCGTCCGCGCTGCTCTGCCTCTCCAGTGATGAAGACCTGGCTCTGGCGATGCCGAGAATTACCTTGCAAGCTAAAGCACCGTGTCGGTATCAAGGAGAGAATCGGCGCTCGAGCCTGTCGGAAAACCAGCCTTCCCTGGGGATCGCTGCGGATGATTGATCGAGCCGGTGCTTAGACGTTGCGGGACAGCCTGACCTTGCATCCGGGATAGTTTTGGCAACCCCAGAATGTGCCGGCTGGCCCTTTCCGCTCTACCATCTTGATTCCGCAGGCCGCGCATGTCGGCGTCCGGTAGTCGTCCCGAAACGCCTGCTTCAGCAACGTCGCTTGCTTGTACTGATCGAGCGCGCAGATCCGCTCGACGATGGCCGCACCGTCAAGTAATTGAATACCGGCTCGCTCTGCCGACTCCTTTACCGGCCGCCCGACATAGCCAGACAACGACCAGAAAACGCCCCGACGCACCTTGTGTTCGTGCATGACGCCGGCAAGTGCGCGGACCTGTTCCACCTTCACCGGCTTACTCCATGCTTTGCATGGGACCACGGCCACGGGAACATCCAGGCCAGCCTTGTACAAAGTAGCATCGATGCCGCCATCGGGCCCATGGGGGACGGTCTTGACCGCGAACCCCATCGCCTCGTAGTACCCAACACAAATTAGCTCAAATCGCTTCCACTCCAACTGCTTGAGGGCATCCAGCGTCCAGCTATTGATTTCTGGCTTCTCCGGTACGGGTACTGTCCGCGCTGGCGGGCCAGCGGCCTCCTTTGACTTGGCGGATTCACTGGAGGACCGGGGTGACTTGGGCGGCGAGGACGGTCGGCTCGTGCGGAAGCGCCGAGCCCTGATTGGGACTTCTTGCTTGCTGGTCCCTGCCCTACCTCGCGCACGGATGTATGACAGCACACCCAGGAAGCCGAACATGGCGGCGGGAACCCAGGCTAACGACTGGCTTAACACGGAAATGCCCGTCAACAACTGCCTCGACGCGAATATCGCTGGCACGACCGCGCGAAACACAATGTAGGCACCCACGGCCAGCGCGGCGGATACCCACCACGGCGCATCCATCAACACCTCGCTAAGCGAGGGCTCCTTTCTCCTGCGACCCATTTCTCTACCTGTTGTTGTTCTTCATCTCATGCGGCGGCATCCCGCCATCGGCAATCTACCTGATCTGATATACACGGCGGGTTGCAACAGGCCAACACCCCACCAACTATGGGTGGCCAAGCAGCCGGCCTATACCCTGGTGAGTTCACGGATTTCGCCATAGTTTCGCTTGACGGCATCCCTTAAACTGGATCCTTCGCGCAACACTAGACGAAAACCATGAGAAAAGCAGGTCGGGTCAAGACGTGGCATGCCGACAAGGGCTTTGGCTTTATCGACGTCCACGCGGACACGAAAGATGTGTTCTTTCACATCACCGCGCTACAGACACGGGCCGTGACGCCGACGCCTGGCGACCGCGTGAGCTTCGAGCTCGGCAAAGGCCGGGACGGCCGGATACAAGCCCTGAGCGTTGCCATCGTCGGTGCACCGAAGGCGCAGTCAGGCGTGAGTCTTTGGCCAGTGTTCGCGGGTCTCGCGGCGTTGGGGCTCATCGCCGGCGGCGCCCTGGCGGGTTATTTCCCGCGACAGGCCGGCATTGTCAGCCTCCTGGCCAGCCTCATCACGTTCTTCGCTTATGCAGACGACAAGACGCGGGCCAGCCGGAATACGTGGCGCACGCCTGTTTGCGAGTCCGGCGAAACGCAACGGCAGTAGCCCGCTGCCAGTTTCCGCCGCTCCGAGCCAGCTTTCCCGATATGAAGGGATTCTCACCGCGCAACCTCAAATAAATGCGCCACCGCCCTAGCTGAGACAAGGCCGGACGTCGAATTTGTGCAGCAGCCTGCTGCATGCTTCAGCTCTGCACCTCGCTAAAGTGAATAATACGCATCTTTCAAATGGCATGCCGCTCAAGCACTCGCCCACGGTTGGTCCCGCAATGTGTTTGGTGATGCAGATAGAGACCCGATTGCATGAGCGCGAAGGTCAGGCCGTCCTTGGATGCTGATCGCGCACAGGATTGAACTAGACCCTACCCGAGCCCAAGAGACGAACCGGGCTGCCGCAGTCCACGTGGCTAACTTTGGCGAGATATGAACGTAAATTGTCATTCGTGCCACTAGTTCGTTCAAGCCGCGCTCCCTATCCTGTGCTCGGTGGATCGTGGCCCGACAGGGGCAGAGGTCCGCCAGAAACGTCAACTTACTGTGAGATAGAAATTGAAAGACAAGCTACTGATGCTCCGCGCCGATTTTGCTCAAGCCTCGGACACAGCCATCTAATGGACATGGACCGCTACGACAAGCAAATCCTTGACATCCTGCAGGAAGACGCCACTGTCTCCGTAACGGAAATTGGGGACCGCGTCGGCCTGACCTCGACGCCGTGCTGGCGCCGCATTCAAAAGCTGGAAGAGGCCGGCATCATTCGCAAACGGGTTGCATTGCTGGACGCAGACGCGTTGAACGCCGGTGTCACGGTCTTTGTCTCAGTGCGTACCAGCCAGCACAACCTGAAATGGATCAAGCTGTTCCATGGATTGGTGGCATCGATCCCGGAGGTGACCGAGTTTTACCGGATGGCCGGCGACACCGATTACCTGCTGCGCGTGGTAGTACCAGATATCGCGGCCTATGATCGCGTTTATAAGAAGCTGATCCAAGGGGCGGAGCTTGCCGATGTCAGCTCCAGCTTTGCGATGGAACAGATCAAGTACACCACTGCGCTACCATTGGATTACGCGTAAGCGGGCACCGGTCATCCTGGACTGGCGAAGGAACCTACTATCTCACGCGTACAGGTGGCTCGGTTGGATGGACACCCCGTGCCACCATAAAAGAGCGCAATGGCAACTGGGATCCGCCATTGGCCGGAATCAATGCAGCGCAGATGTACTGAAATGTCGTCTGTAGTGTCCGGGACTTGTTCCGAGCCGGGTCCGGAAGTGATTGCGCAACGTGGCTGCGGCGCCGAACCCCACTTGCACCGCGATGTCATCCACGGATGCATCGGTCTCTTCGAGCAACCCCTTCGCTCGGCTTAAACGCTCTATCAGCAACCACTCGCCAGGCGGCATACCCATCATACTGACAAAGTGCCGCTGGAACGTGCGGGCACTCATTGCGGCTTGCCTTGCCATCCTGGCAATCGGCCAGTCTTCGTCCAATGTTGCGCGCACCGCGTCCACCAAGGGGGCCAACGAAGCATTGCTGCGCTTCGAGACCGGCTCGGCAATGTACTGGGCTTGGCCGCCTTCACGGTGTGGCGGCATGACAAGTCGGCGTGCGACCTGATTGGCCGCGCGAGGGCCAAAGTCCCGGCGGATAAGATGCAGGCACAGATCGATTCCTGCTGCACTTCCGGCCGACGTCAGGACATCGCCGGCATCGACGTAGAGGACATCTGCCTCCACCCGAATTTCCGGATATCGCTCCGCTAGTGTTGCCGCGTGACGCCAGTGCGTCGTCGCGCGCTTACCGTCGAGCAATCCTGCGGCGGCCAATACAAAGGCCCCCGTGCAGATCGACATGATTCTCGCCCCTCGCTTGTTCGCCTTTCGCAAAGCGCGGCAGAGATCCGGTGGCACAACCGCTTCAATATCCCGCCAGCCCGGGATGATGATCGTCTTCGCCTTCGACAGAAGTTCAAGGCCACCGTCAGCCTGTACTTGGATGCCACCCGGCCCGCGCAACGTCCCGAACTCGGCCGAACACGTCGCAAAGCGATACCACGTGCTTCCCATTTCCGGTCTGGGCAAACCGAACACTTCAACGGCGCAGCCGTATTCAAAGAGGCTCAGGCCGTCGTAGACGACGACTGCGACAAGTCCCCCATTGGCGCCTGATTTGGATTCGTTTCTTGGCACGATGCAGATAGAAATAGGCATTGATGCCATCTCGCCAGATTTTGCGCCCTCTGCCTCGCGTCTCGCAAGTGTGGAAACGGGTCAGTTTGACAGTGCCGGGAGCACGCCAGCCTGCTCGCAGGCGCTGTGGACATCATGCGGCGCACTTTGGCATGATCGAGACGAAAAGTGTTGTTCGTGCCACTAGTGCCTTAAACGGTCGCTCCCTATCCATTGCTTGGTGGATCGGCGGTCCGACCTTTTTCGCGAGACTCCATGTGCTTCGAAAGATGATCTTCACCCCGGCTTGCGCCGGTCAACGGAGACACCGGCGGCGCGTCGAAGGCACGAACCTCCGGCGGTTCTCCGTTGGACCACGGCGCGATCTCGACCAGTGCGGAATGCGCGCTGCACCCTTGGGCCAGGCGGGACGTGCCGCGGTCCATTGTCAGGACGTTGGGATTGCCGTGGCGCTCAAGCGAACTGTTGCTCGCATCGAACCAGGCACCGGTCGACATCACTACGACTCCTCGTATCAGCGTATCGTCCAGACGAGCGCCGGCCAGGCATGCCCCGCGCTCATTGAACACACGCACAATATCGTTCTGCACAATGCCGCGCTCTGCTGCGTCCATCGGATGCATATGGATCGCCTGCCGGCCTCCAATCTTCATGGACATGGAGTGGCTACCCGCGTCCAGCTGGGAGTGCAGCTTGTCCGCCGGCTGGGACGTGATGAGGTGCAAAGGCCAGCGCTGGGCGGCGGCATCTCCAAGCCATTCGGCGGGTGGCAGCCAGGACGGATGAGGAGGACAATCCTGATAGCCGAATTCTCCAATGCGCCGGGAGTAGAGCTCGATCTTGCCACTGGGTGTGCTCAGGGGACGACCCTGTGGATCGGCACGGAAGTCCGAGAACAGCACGAACGGCGTGCCCGGCTCCGGCAAGCCGGTGTACCCCTTCTCCCAGAACTGTTCAAACGGCGGCGCTTCGAAGCCTGCCTCGGCCCAGCGTTCCACCATGCTGTCGTAGATATGGCGAATCCACGCGAATTCGTCGCGGCCTTCAGTAAACGCGAATTCGCAGCCGGCGCGCAATGCAAGGTCTCGATAGATGTCGAAGTCGTTGCGGCTGCTGTACTGGGGCGGCAGTGCCTGATGCATCGCCAGCACGTACCGGTCTCTTGAGGAGCCCCCGATGTCGTTGCGCTCCAGCGTCGTCGTGGCTGGCAGAACGATGTCCGCGCGCCGAGCGGTCGGCGTCCACCAGCTGTCATGCACCACGATCGTCTCCGGCACTTGCCAGGCGCGTGCCAGCCGGTTCAGGTCCTGATGGTGGTGGAACGGGTTGCCGCCGGCCCAGTACACCATGCGGATATCCGGATAGATGCCTTCGCGGCCGTTGAAGTCGTAGCGCAGCCCTGGATGCAGGAGCATGTCCGAAATACGCGCAACGGGAATGCTGCTGCGCGCGGGATTGGCACCCGCGCCCATCTCCGGCGCCGCAACGTCGGGCCTGGGCGTTCCGGCGCCGTTGATGGAGCCATGCCCGAACGCAAAGCCACCGCCCGGCAGCCCGATCTGCCCCAACATCGACGCCAGCGCGATGCTGGCCCAGTACGGCTGTTCGCCATGATGCGCGCGCTGCAACGACCACGTGCAATTCAGCATCGTGCGCTGCCGGGCGGCTTCCGTGGCCAGTTCGATGATGGTCCCGGCCGGCACCGCGCAGATCGATTCCGCCCAGCGGGCGTCCTTGGCCTGGCCATCGTCGCGGCCCAGCAGATAGGCCGCGAATGCGTCAAAGCCCTCGCAATGGCTCGACAGAAAATCCGCGGCGTGCAGGCCGCGCGTCAGCAGGGTGTGCGCGATGCCAAGCATCAGCGCGGTGTCGGTGTTAGGCCGGATCGGCACCCATCGGGCCTGCAGGCCGTCGGGTATGTCAGCCCGCGTCGGGCTGACTACAACGAATTTCACTCCCGAGCGCTTTGCACGTTCTATCCACTCTTGCGAGCTGTGCGCACCCGCGCCGCCGGAAGTGATCTGGGTGTTGCGCAAGGGCAGACCGCCAAAGGCGATGAACAGCTCCGTGTGTTCAAGAACGCTGCGCCAGTCGGTTACTCTTCCCGTGACTGGCTTGTAGGTGCCGATCACATGGGGCAGCAGGAACTGTGCAGCGCCCCAACTGTAGTTGCCCGCCTGCGTGGTGCAACCCCCGCCTGCGAACAAGAAGCGGTGCGTCAGCGTGCGGGCATGATGCAGGCGCCCGGCGGAGGACCATCCGTAGGAACCGCCAAAGACGGATGCGTCGCCATGGTCGGCACGCACCCGTGCCAGCTCGCCGGCCACCAGGTCCAGCGCGGTGTCCCAATCCACCTCGACGAACTCATCGTTGCCCCGCTCGCTGCGCTGCGCGTTTTCGCGCTTGCGCAGCCAGCCGCGCCGCACCGAAGGGCGGTGGATGCGCAGGGGCGAATGCACCATGCCCGGCATGGATTGCAGGATCGGTGAAGGTGCGCTGTCGCAGGGAAACGGCTCGCACGCGACGAGTTTTCCGCCTTCTACGATCGCCGTATATGCACCCCAGTGCGAAAGCGTGGGAAAGCGGCTGCGAGTATCGGCTGCAGCAAGCTTCGTTGTCATGTTGGTCTCCTCCACCGGAATACAGACGCCCGCTACGGGCGGCGCAAGCACCCAATGTTGGGCGGGCCGTGCGAGCATTTTTTTCTCTTTTGGACGGGATACTCCAGTGGAATGAGATGAATTTTCTCCGCATGCATCCCTAAGCTGATCGACATCCAGCGGCGATCACCACACGAATGCCGCACCGCTCAGCTACGGAGATCCGATGAAAGAAAGCACTCAGTTAGTTTGCGCTGGCCGCCACCCGGAGCGGTTCGGCGGGGTCGTCAACACGCCGATCTTCAGGGCATCGACCATTCTTGCCGGGTCGATGGCCGAATGGGAGGAAATGAAGCGCGCCCGCGCCGCGGAAGAGCCTGGCGCGACGACCTACGGCCGCTACGGCACGCCAACCACCCACGCGCTGGAAGAAGCCGTTGCCGCGCTCGAAGGCGGATACCGGTCACTGGTGTTTCCGTCCGGCCTGGCTGCGATCAGCACCGCGCTGACGGCGCTGCTGTCGGCCGGTGACCACGTGCTGATCACTGACAGCGCCTATTCGCCAACACGCGCTTTCCTGGAGCGCGTCCTGACGCGGTTCGGCGTCGAAGTCGAGACCTACGATCCCACCGGCGGCACGCCGATCGAGTCATTGCTGCGGCTCAACACGCGTGTCGTATACGTCGAATCACCGGGGTCGGAGACGTTTGAGATTCAAGACATAGCGGCCATTTCGGCCGCCGCACATCGACATGACGCCGTCGTGGTCATGGACAACACGTGGGGAACTCCGCTCTTCTTCAAGCCTTTCGCCCACGGCGTCGACGTTTCGATCCAGGCCGCCACCAAATACATCGTCGGACATTCCGATGCCATGCTCGGCGTGGTCACGTGCAATCGGGATACCTGGCCGCTGATCAAGCAGACGACGCAGGACATGGGACAGACCGCGGGGCCGGACGACGTCTACCTGGCACTGCGCGGCCTGCGCACGATGGCGGTGCGGCTCCAGCGCCACTGGGAATCCGGGCTGCGCGTCGCCCAATGGCTGGAGCGCCAGCCGCAGGTCGAGGCAGTGCTGCATCCCGCCCTGCCGTCCCATCCCGGCCACGTGCTGTGGAAGCGCGACTTCACCGGTGCCTGCGGCCTGTTTTCCGTAGTGCTGCGCACGAACTCGAAAGCATCGCTCGCCGCCTTCATCGACGCACTGGAGCACTTTGGCCTGGGGGTTTCCTGGGGCGGCTATGAAAGCCTCGCCATCCCGTTCACGCCGGGAAAGAACTGCACCGGCGCGCGCTGGCCGCATCAAGGGCAGGCCGTGCGCCTGCATGTGGGTCTCGAAGACCCGCAAGACCTCATCGACGATCTCCAGCGCGGCTTGATGGCGCTTTCCGCGCATGAATCCAGCCTGGAGGCCTTGCAGGACGCCCAGGCCGACCAGGCTTGCCCGACCTGAACGACAACGCAGCCTAAAGCCGGGTGTTCCCGGCACTTACCCCTCCCCTACACAAATCCACGACGGAGACAGAGATGAGCAAGATGAAGATTGAAGGGTCCTTTGTTGCCCTGATCACCCCCTTTGCCAAGGACGGCAGCCCGGACTTCGGCGCCTTTCGCGAACTGCTGGATTTCCAGGAACGCCACGGCACCTCGGCGGTGCTGATCATGGGATCCACAGGCGAGGTCTCGATGCTCTCGCAAAAAGAGCGCGAGGCCATCATCCTGGAAACAGCGAAGATGAAGACCGGCAAGATGAAGCTGTTCTATGGCTGCACCGGCAACAACACCCAGACCACCAAGGACTACCTGCGCTTTGCCAGGGCCAACGGCGCGGATGGCGCCATCATCGCCGCGCCCGCCTACATCTGCGCGCCGGAGGCCGATATCGAAAGCTACTTCCTGGAAGTGGCCGACGAGACCGACCTGCCCCTCGGCATCTACAATAACCCGCCGCGCGTGAAGACCGACCTGCATTGGGACAGCCTGCTGCGCATCTTCAAGCATCCCAACTATGTCGTCCACAAGGAGTCGACGACGCGCGTGGGACAGGTAGCGCAAGTGCTGCGCGGCGCGCCGGATGTCTCCGTGATGTGCTGCGACTCGCCCAACCTTGGCCTGGTCGTTCCAACCATGAGCCTGGGCGGCCATGGCACCGCGAACATGACCGGCAATATCGCCCCGGCGGAGCTGACGCAGATTTCCCGTCCGTGGACATCCCCCGACATTGCGGCGAGCTTCCACAAGGCCTACCTGCAGAACCTGCAGTTGCTGCACTACGCCTACTCGGCCATCAACCCGGTGGCGATCAAGTCGCTGATGAAGGCGGTGGGACTGCCTTCGGGCGAACTGCGCAAGCCGCTCACCGGCCTGGAAGGCGAGCCCCTGCTGCGCGGCCTGCGCGTCATCAAGGAACTCGAACTCGACCGGAAGTACGGCTGGTCGTCGCCGCTGCTCAAGGCTGTTTGAACCGAACCGGGAGCGATCAATGGACCTCGGCATTGCAGGGCGCCATGCCCTCGTCTTCGGCGGGAGCAAGGGCATGGGGCGCGCTTGCGCGCACCAACTGGCGGCGGAAGGCGTGAAGGTATACATCGCCGCCCGCACGGAGAGCACGCTGGCCGCGGCGGCAGCGGAAATCGGCGCCGCGACGGGGGGTGACGTCCGCTACGTGGTAGCGGACATCACCAAGGACGAGGGGCGCGTCGCCGCGCTGGCAGCATGCCCTGCCCCAGACATCCTGGTCAACAACGCGGATGGTGCCCCGCCCGGTGATTTTCGCCAGTGGACACCGGCAGACTGGCACGCCGCGATCGATGCCATGATGATCGGGCCGATCGACATGATCCGGCGCACCGTTGACGGCATGATCGATCGTCGCTTCGGCCGCATCGTGAATATCGTCTCGCGCAGCGTGAAGACGCCGCAGCTGGAACTGGGCCTGTCCAATGGCGCTCGCTCTGGCCTCGTCGGCTTCGTCGCAGGGCTTGCGCGCCAGACGGTTCGCCACAACGTCACGATCAACAACCTGCTCCCGGGCGTGTTTGCGACCGATGCCCAGCGCCACCACATCGAAGGCATGCTGGAATCGACCGGCAAGAGCTTCGAGCAACTCTGGAACGAACGCGGCGCCAACAACCCGGCTGGCCGCTATGGCCGGCCGGAAGAGCTGGGCGCACTCTGCGCCTTCATCTGCTCCGGACACGCGAGCTATATCTGCGGTCAGAACATCCTGATCGACGGTGCAGCTTACCCCGGCACCTTCTGAGCCACCAGCTTCTCCGAAGCCATCCTAAGGCAGCGCCGCACGCCGCACCCCACGTCATCGCTCGCGATGGCGCTGCCTTCCCCTGTCCAGCAAGTTACGTTGATCCGGCTATGCAACCACGCCCCCTCACCCAGATCCGTTCCGACCACATGCCCCTCGTACGCATGGGCATCTTCCTCCTATCTTTCGTGACATCCGCAGGCGTCGTGAAAGCGGAATCCAGGCCTGACAGCGCCTACCCCGTTCGTACGATCACCATCGTCGTGCCGCATGCGCCTGGCGGCTCGGTGGACGGCCTTGCGCGCGTGTTCGCGATGAAGCTCGGCCAGGAGCTGAAGCAGACCGTCATTGTCGACAACCGGCCGGGTGCATCGGGCCTTGTCGGGGCTGGCATCGTCGCCCGCGCGGCAGCTGACGGCTACACCCTCTACATCAATGCATCGATCCACAACATCAATCCGATGCTCTATCGGAAGACTATCAAGTTCGATGCGGTCAAGGATTTCACGGCGGTCAGCATGCTCGCGCAAGGCGCGCTGATCTTTAGCGTGAATCCGCAGGTGCCGGCAAACTCGCCGCAAGCATTGGCGCGCGCCGTGAAAGCCAACCCCAAGCAGTACAACTTCGCGACCAGCGGCAACGGCTCCGCCGGCCACCTGGCCCTGTCCCAGTTCATGCATGACAGCGGCATCGCGGACCTGCAGGTGCCCATTGCCCTGTACAAGGGCGGCGGTCCGGCGCTGACCGACCTCATGAGCGGCCAGGCCCAGGGGATGATGGATCCCATGCTCTCGTCGCTGCCCGGGGTCAAGGCCGGCAAGCTGCGCGCGATCGCGGTGACCGGGCGCACGCGCAGCCCGTTGTTGCCGGATGTCCCGACCATGCAGGAAGCGGGCTTCAAGAACTTCGAGTTCTATTCCTGGTACGGCCTGTGGGCGCCGGCCAGGCTGCCCGATGGGATCAGGAAGAAGCTCGACAGCGCCTCGGCGAAGATCATGTCGTCGCCAGACATCAAGGATCGCCTGAACGGACTGGGATTCGAGAGCGCCTACAAGGATGGCGGCGAATTCGAGCAATACATCGACAGCGAAACCAGGCGCTATCGCGCGATCATCGATCGTGCACACATCACGGCCGATTGAATCCTTGGAACGGGGCAGCAGACATGCGCGTACTAGTGCTTGGCGCCGGCGTCGCCGGCATATCCGCCGCCTACCACCTGTGGCGCGATGGCCATGAGGTGACCGTGCTGGAGCGGCAAACGGGGCCGGGGATGGGATCGAGCTTCGGCAACGCAGGGGGCCTTTGCCCCGGCTTTGCCGGGCCGTGGGCGTCGCCGGGCATGCCGTACAAGGTGCTGCGCATGGCTCTGCAAAGGCATGCGCCGGTGCGCTTTTCGATGATGCCGGATGCCGAGCGCCTACGCTGGCTCGTCAAATGGCTCAAGGAATGCAATGCGGAGCGCTTTGGCATCAACAAGGCACGCATGCAGCGCATGGCGCACTACAGCATGCGCTGCATGCAAGCCTTGCGTGACGAAGTGCCGGAGTTCAACTTCGGCTTTCACCGCGACGGCACGCTGCAACTGCTCGAGACCGACCAGGAAGTCGAACTGGCACAGCTGGCCACGCGCACACTCAGCCAGTTCCAGGTGCCATGGCGAATGATGGGGCGCGACGAAGCCATGGCGCTCGAACCATCGCTGCGGGCGTCTGCTACAGCATGGCAAGGCGCACTGCATCTGCCAGACGATGCGTCAGGCGACAGCGCAAAGTTCTGCGCCGGCCTTGCCAGCTATCTTGCCCGTCGCGGCGTGTCGTTTCAGTACGGTGCTTCGGCAACCCGCCTCGTCCATGCGCACGGCCGCCTTCGCAGCGTCGAGATCACGCATGGCGGGCAGACGGATCAGCGCCAGGCCGATGCCTGCGTGGTGGCGCTCGGCTGCCAGGCGCCCGCGCTGCTCGCTACTGCAGGCCTGCGGCTCCCGATCTATCCGCTCAAGGGCTATTCGATCACGATCCCCATTGCCGACACCGGGGCTGCACCGCGCATGGCGATCATGGACGAGCACAACAAGATCATGCTGACTCGCCTGGGCGACAAGTTGCGCGTCGCGGGAATGGCCGAGTTCGTCGGATACGACCTGTCAGTGCGCCGGGTCCGCACGGAACTGCTGTCCGCACTGACGCGACGGCTCCTTCCACGCGGGCTCGACTATGCCGCGGCCACGTCGTGGGCCGGCCTTCGTCCAATGACACCGGACGGGCCGCCCATCCTCGGCGCGACACCGCTGCAGGGCCTCTACCTGAATGCTGGCCACGGCTCCAATGGCTGGACACAGGCATGCGGCACCGGCCGGCTTGTTGCCGACGCGGTCACCGGCAGGCCGCCGGAGATCGACATGGACGGACTGACCGTGGAGCGCTTCGGCATGCACCGCGCCGGATGCGCGCCGGCTCGCGTGGGCTGATCCATTCACTTACACGGCCGCCGCTGCCGGCGGCCCCGTTCGCGCCGAGTGCCATCGGCGTGGATGGCAGCGCCTGCGTGACACGCACGGCCGCCCGCTGAACCGCCTTAGCCGCATCGCCAGTTATCGCCGCATCGCCCGTGCCCGGGCGGTGGCGCGCGCTGCCCTGCGCGGGCAGCAACTCGAACATACCTACGGAGGAGAACGATGAAAACATCAGGAAAGTGCGCCATCGCGGCGTCAATGGGGTGCCTGCTTGCCGCGACGGCACAGGCGCAGTCGAACGTCACGCTGTATGGCGTCATGGATGCCGGCGTGGAGTATGTCAGCCATGCCGGTACGAATGGCTCGGGGTCCGCATACCGGGTCACCTCCGGAAACACTGCGGCATCGCGGTGGGGCATGCGGGGCAAGGAGGCGCTGGGCGCGGACATGAGCGCGATCTTTGTGCTGGAGAGCGGCTTCCTGACGGACACCGGCATGGCCGGATTTGGCGGCCGCCTGTTCGGCCGGCAGGCATTCGTCGGTATCGCGGGGCCTTGGGGCCAGGTCACGCTCGGGCGCCAGAACAATATCCTGTTCGATTTTTTTATCCCCTTTGACGCAAACCGCTATGCGCCGTACTCCGTGCTTGCCCACGATGCGCAGTTCGCGGGTCGGGCCGACAATGCCATCAAGTACACGGGCAACTTCGGCGAACTGACTATCAGCGGGCTGTACAGCGCCGGCTACGACTCGACCATTGCCAATGGCGGCGAAGTCCCCGGCGCGCCTCGCGTGGGCCAGGAGATCGGTGCCGGCGCCTCGTACACCGTCGGCAAGTTCGGACTAGCCATTGCCTATGACCAGCGCCGCGGCACATCCACGGCCACGGCAGGCAACATTGAACGCCGCTACGCAGCAGGACTTCTCTACACCAGCGGCCCCTTCACGGCCGAGGCCGGATACCGGTTCCTGCAGAGCGGACTGGGCGCGCCCGCCAGCCGCTCCCATCTCTACTGGCTGGGCGGTGCTTACGTGGCAAGACCAGCACTGACGCTGCGCGCCGGTATCTACCGGACGGATAACCGTGACTCGGCTGACGACGCCACCAGCTACGTGCTGCAAGCCGCGTACAACCTGTCGAAGCGCACGGAGCTTTATGTCAACGCGTCCTACATGGACAACGCGGGCCGCTCGACGCTGGGCGTGGCGAGCGCGACCAAGGTCGCGCCAGGCGTCGGACAGACCGGCCTGGCAGCGGGCATGAAGCATATTTTCTAGTCCCACACGTGGGGCGCGGCAGGTATCCCCGGCCGCCCGCGACCCACATCGATCATCATCCAAGGAGGCAGAGATGTACATAGGTATCCCGCGCGAGACGCGGGCCGGCGAAACTCGCGTCGCCGCCACGCCCGAGACGGTCAAGAAGTACGTCGCCCAGGGCCACAAGGTGGTCGTCCAGGCCGGCGCCGGCGTTCGCGCCAGCCAGCCCGACGGCGCATACGAGGCGGTCGGCGCCACCATTGGCACTGCCGCCGAAGCGCTGGGCGCACAAATGGTGCTCAAGGTGCGCGCCCCGGACGACGCGGAACTGGCACAGATGAAGCCGGGGTCCGTGCTGGTGGGCATGCTCAACCCCTTCGATGCCGAGAACAACGCACGCATGGCGGCAGCCAACGTGATCGCGTTCGCGCTCGAGGCCGCGCCGCGCACCACGCGCGCGCAGAGCATGGACGTGCTCTCGTCGCAGGCCAATATCGCCGGCTACAAGGCCGTGCTGGTGGCCGCGCACCACTACCAGCGCTTCATGCCGATGCTGATGACCGCCGCCGGCACCGTCAAGGCCGCGCGCGTGCTGATCCTCGGCGCCGGCGTGGCCGGCCTGCAGGCGATCGCCACCGCCAAGCGCCTGGGCGCGGTGATCGAAGCGTCCGACGTGCGCCCCGCGGTCAAGGAACAGATCGAATCGCTCGGCGGCAAATTCCTCGACGTGCCGTTCCTGACCGACGAAGAGCGCGAGATCGCGCAAGGCGTGGGCGGCTATGCGCGCCCGATGCCGCCGGACTGGATGAAGCGCCAGGCCGAGCTGGTGCACCAGCGCGCGATCCAGGCCGACATCGTCATCACCACCGCGCTGATCCCGGGCCGCAAGGCGCCGGTGCTGCTGCAGGAAGCTACCGTGCAGCAGATGAAGCCGGGCTCGGTGGTGGTCGACCTGGCCGCCGCGCAGGGCGGCAACTGCCCGCTGACGGTGGCCGACGAAGTGGTCGAGCGCCACGGCGTCATCCTCATCGGCCATACCAACCTGGCCAGCATGGTGGCGGCCGACGCCTCGGCGCTCTACGCGCGCAACGTGCTCGACTTCCTCAAGCTGCTGATCGACAAGGACGGCAAGCTCGCGATCAACCCCGACGACGACATCGTCGCGGCCTGCCTGATGACGCGGCGCGAGCAACTGGCGCTGGCCAGCTGAACCGGCAATCTAGGAGATATCGATGGAAATGGTTAGCCACACGGTGATCAACCTGATCATCTTTGTACTGGCGATCTACGTGGGCTACCACGTAGTCTGGACGGTCACCCCCGCGCTGCACACGCCGTTGATGGCGGTGACCAACGCGATCTCGGCCATCATCATCGTCGGCGCCATGCTCGCAGCGGGCCTGACCGAAGGCTACGTTGGCCGCGCCATGGGCACGCTGGCGGTAGCACTGGCCGCGGTCAATGTGTTCGGCGGCTTCCTGGTCACGCAACGCATGCTGGAGATGTTCAGGAAGAAGGCTCCCAGGGCGCAGGCTGAAGCCAAGGGGCAGCCTGGCGGCAAGCTGGCGGAGGTGGCGCAATGAATGGCCTGTCGATGAATATGGTGACGCTGTCCTACCTGGGCGCGTCGGTCTGCTTTATCCAGGCGCTCAAGGGGCTGTCACACCCGACCACGGCGCGGCGCGGCAATGTCTTCGGCATGGCCGGCATGGTGGTCGCGGCGCTTACCACGGTGGCGCTGATCTTCAAGCTGAAGGGCGAACTGCTGTCCGGCGGGGCGGACCCGTCCGCGCCGGGCACCGGCCTGGCGCTGATCCTGGCCGCGCTGGTGGTGGGCGGCGGCATCGGCGCCTATGTGGCAAAGAAAGTCCAGATGACCAAGATGCCGGAACTGGTGGCGGCGATGCACTCGCTGATCGGCCTGGCGGCGGTGTTCATTTCGGTCGCGGCAGTGGCGGAGCCCGCGGCGTTCGGCATCACGGCTGCCGGTTCGCATGACATCCCGCTGGGCAATCGCATCGAGCTGTTCATCGGCTGCTTCGTCGGTGCCATCACCTTCTCCGGTTCGGTGATCGCCTTCGGCAAGCTGGCCGGGCGCTACAAGTTTCGCCTGTTCCAGGGCGCGCCGGTGGTGTTCGCCGGCCAGCACTGGCTGAACCTGCTGCTGGCGGTGGCGATGGTGGGCTTTGGCATTGCGTTCTTCCTGACGCAGGACTGGCTGCCGTTCCTGGTCATGCTGGTGATTGCCTTCGTGCTGGGCGTGCTGATCATCATCCCGATCGGCGGCGCCGACATGCCGGTGGTGGTGTCGATGCTGAACTCGTACTCGGGCTGGGCGGCGGCGGGCATCGGCTTCTCGCTGAACAACCCGATGCTGATCATCGCCGGCTCGCTGGTGGGATCGTCCGGTGCCATCCTGTCGTACATCATGTGCCGGGCGATGAACCGCTCGTTCTTCAACGTGATCCTCGGGGGCTTCGGCAGCGACGCCGCCGCCGCGAGCGGCCCGGCAGGGCAGGCCCAGCGCAACGTGAAATCGGGTTCGGCCGACGACGCCGCCTTCCTGATGGGCAATGCGGAGACGGTCATTATTGTCCCGGGCTACGGCCTCGCGGTCGCGCGGGCCCAGCATGCGCTCAAGGAACTGACCGAAGCGCTCACGGAAAAGGGCGTGACCGTGAAATACGCGATCCACCCGGTGGCGGGCCGCATGCCCGGCCACATGAACGTGCTGCTGGCCGAGGCCGAGGTGCCGTACGACCAGGTCTTCGAGATGGAAGACATCAACAGCGAGTTTGGCCAGGCCGACGTGGTGCTGGTGCTGGGCGCCAACGACGTGGTCAACCCGGCGGCCAAAACCGATCCCAAGTCGCCGATCGCCGGCATGCCGATCCTGGAGGCGTACAAGGCCAAGACCATCATCGTCAACAAGCGCTCGATGGCCGCCGGCTATGCCGGCCTGGACAACGAGCTGTTCTACATGGACAAGACCATGATGGTGTTCGGCGACGCCAAGAAGGTGGTCGAGGACACGTTCAAGGCACTTGCATAGATCCCCGACCGCTTTTGCGCTCAACGTAAGCAGACTGCTGAAAACGCCGGCTTTGCGCCGGCACACCGAGATGCCGTTTCACGGCGCTCCGATCACAAGCCCACGATGACACCAGCCCAAAATTCCTCGTCGCCTATGGAAGTCGACGCCTTCTTCGACCCCGATACCGGGACCCTAAGCTACATTTTGCTCGATAGCTCCAGCCGGCAATGCGCCCTTATCGACAGCGTGCTCGACTACGACCCGAAGTCCGGCCGCACCCGCACCACCAGCGCCGACCGGCTGGTAGCGCGCGTGCAGGAACTGGATGCGACCGTGCAATGGATTCTCGAAACTCATGTCCATGCCGACCATCTCTCGGCCGCGCCATATCTAAAGCGGCGACTCGGCGGACATACCGCCATTGGGAACCAGATCACCACAGTACAGAAGGTCTTCGGCAAGCTGTTCAATGCCGGTCCGGAATTCTCGCGCGAGGGGTGCCAGTTCGATCTGCTGCTGAACGATGGCGATACCTTTGCCATCGGTAGCCTGCAGGCGCGGGCGATGCACACGCCCGGCCACACACCGGCCTGCATGACCTATGTGATCGGCGACAGCGACGGCCATGAGATGGCAGCCTTCGTCGGCGACACACTGTTCATGCCCGACTATGGTACCGCCCGCTGCGACTTTCCGGGCGGCGATGCAGGCACTCTTTACCGTTCCATCGGCAAGTTGCTGACCCTCCCGCCGGAGACTTGCCTTTACATGTGCCACGACTACAAGCCTGACGGCCAGGAACTACGCTACGTGACCACGGTAGCAGACGAGCGCGCGAACAACATCCATGTGCGCGATGGCATCCCGGCGGAGGAATTTGTCGCGATGCGCGAGGCGCGGGATGCCACGTTACCGATGCCCGCGCTGATCCTCCCCTCAGTGCAGGTCAACATGCGCGCCGGTGAATTCCCAACGCCAGAATCCAACGGCGTGCGCTATCTAAAAATTCCACTCGACGCGCCATGAACAGGAAGGCTTTCGCCAGCGCCGTAGCGTCTTGAAAAAAATGAAAGGGACCAGCTGCCCTCACCCCGCTGACCTTTGGGGTAAAACCTAGGAAGGGACATCCGGGCACAACGTTTTCGAACCATATTGCTGCGCCCTGCGAAGGCTGGAACTTGGAGCCAGTCCACGCGCGGCGAGTCTGGAGGGCAGCGGCAGCTTCCGGCAGTCGGGAAGAGCCGGCCGGCACCGCGCTCACTCGGCGGATGCCGAGCCAGGCGTTAGTTTTGCCGCGCGGTAGCAGATAGCTGGACGTTCGTCGGAAGCGGCCGCGAACCGAGGCAGGCCGTTCGCCAGCGACAGCTCTCGTGCACTATATCTAGCAGAAGCAGGTGTGGGGCCCTCAGCGCTTGGATTGGTACCGACCTGATGGTCGCCACCAGCACCGTGTGCGCAACCACCAACCCCTTCGACCGCCTCCCTCGACCACCGGCCTCGCCCATTTCGCCCGAGCCACCGCCCGCACGCGACTGACCGCGCTCATGCCGGCCCCGCTGGAGCTGGCGGACATCCTGCGCCGCCACGGTCCGTCGCATCGTCAACTGCACGCCGACTTGCTTGGTCGCGAGCCGCAGCGTGTCATGCGCGCCATCGAGCAATGCCGTACCGCGGCCTTGGGCGGTCATGTCGAGCAGTGTGATAGCTGCGGCCATCAGCGTATTGCCTATAACTCATGTCGTAATCGGCACTGTCCGAAGTGCCAGTCGCTCGCCCGCGCGCAGTGGCTTGACGACCGCCAGGCGAACCTCCTGCCTGTGCCGTACTTCCATGTCGTCTTTACCGTGCCCGAGCCAATCGCGGCTCGCGCGCCTATTCCGGCGATTGTTTCTCGCGCGCCTGCAACATGCCTTCGACGCCGGAAGGCTGCGATTCTTCTCAACGCTAGCGCACTTGGCCAAGCGGGACTCCTTCCTCGGCCATCTTGTCGGCCCGCGCCACACAGAGTGGGTCGTCTATGCTAAGGAGCCGTTCGGTGGCCCCCGGCAGGTCCTGGACTATCTGGGCCGCTACACGCATCGCGTAGCGATCTCCAACAACCGGCTACTTGAGCTTACCGAGGAGCACGTCACGTTCCGCTGGAAGGACTATCGCCACCCCGGCGAGCCGCACGCGATGTCCTTACCCGCCCACGAATTCATCCGACGCTTCCTGCTGCACGTGCTGCCGCGAGGATTCCAGCGGATCCGCCACTACGGCCTGCTCAGCAATCGCTCACGCGAGCGTGGGCTGGCCGATTGTCGCCGGTTGCTCGAGGCCCCGCCCTTGCGCGAGGTTCGCCTTCTCCCGCAGTCTGACTACCGCGACCGCTACGAGAAGCTGACCGGCCGGTCGTTGTACGACTGTCCCGTCTGCGCGCGGGGGCGCATGTTTTGTATCGAGCGCCTGTTGCCAACCGCTTTGCCACGCGCACCGCCGAGGAGGGTTGCATGACCCCCCACGCGCGTGCCGTCAATCACTGCGTTCGCTCCCTTTGGCGCGACACAGCAGACAGGTTCGTGCCACAGGCCTCCAAGCGTCGCCGGCTCCGCCTAGGGTCAGCCGCCGATCCCACGCAATGGCATCCATTGCCCACTCAGGTGCGAAGCGAAACTCCCAATCCGCACTGTCGCTGGCATCCGACCCCCAGGCGCAACGCGATTCAATGCCCATAGCTCCCACGGCCCGTGGAGCGGTTTAGCTCAAGTATTTTTTTGCACAGCGAAGACGGGACGCGCAACTGTGCCCATGCTGACCATTGCGCCGTCTCCGCTGCGCAAAAAACTCTCTGGCTTATTGCCTCCTCCTGCGTTGCGGCGTCTCCGAGCGCCGCTCGCTAAGG
The DNA here is from genome assembly GCF_040784895.1 of Cupriavidus sp. Agwp_2. Classification (NCBI taxonomy): domain Bacteria; kingdom Pseudomonadati; phylum Pseudomonadota; class Betaproteobacteria; order Burkholderiales; family Burkholderiaceae; genus Cupriavidus; species Cupriavidus sp. Agwp_2. The sequence continues at coordinate 177,244 of NZ_CP088085.1, read as the reverse complement.
CGCGTGCTTATTCGAGAGCACGCAACGGCGGGTATCCAGCCACAAACGGTCGGCCAGCCAGCGGCCCTTTAAAGCAGGCAACTAAAGGCTTCGAGGGTTGACCCTCCGTGCCTGTACCTCGGCAAGCAATGCAATGCCGGAGACACTCCCACTCCACTACTCAGCGGCTTCAGGCGTCCGCACCGGGTAATGTCTTCTCCACCGTCGGCGCAGCACCGACGGTGTTGGTTTGCTTCCTCGCGACTTGATCGCGGTAGTGCAGCCGCTGCTCGTGCACTGGCAGCACGTTCGGCGTCAGGGGGATGTCCAGCGGCATTTCCTGCACGTGCCACGGTTTGGACGGTGCGCGGCCTGCAGGGCAATGCAGCAATGTCAATTTGCGGCACGACGACAGTCGCTGATGGAGCGCGTTGGGAAGGGGCACGTCCAGGAAGTCGAACTCCTCCTCAGAGCTCGCAGCATCGAAAAAGACAAATACGCGCCGTTTTTCTTCGTAGACCGCCTTCACCAGTTTGCCCTGCATATGGAACGGCATCGCGTGGAGCAACCACACCTCATTGCTTCCGTCGAACACCATGAGTTCGAAGAAATCCAGCCGGCCAAGTGCAGCAGGAGACTGCAGGATCTGCTCTAGTGAGGTCTTCGCCTGCTGCAGGGAGCGGAAGAACAGGATGCTGTTGAGCCGGATCACCAAGCGGTCGAGCGCCGGAAAGCGCGTCGGGACGCGACTGTCGTTGCCGGACAGTGCGGCTGTCTTGCAATGCAGCAGATCCAGCAGCAGCTCGCGCTTGTGGCGCTGTTCGATGAGAAGCGCAAGCGTGAGCACCAGCACAGTGATCAGGAAGGCGGCGGCCGTGGCTTCAAGTCGGCCGTAATCCAGCAGCCCAGCAAGCAAAGCCCACGCTGGAACAAACACCAGAGCCGCGGAGAACAGGAAAGACCGCAGCGCACCCAGAGATTCCTTGAATTGTGCCCGGTCCTTGGCCTCCACCTCCCGAGGATTGAAGACCTTGTAGACTTTGTACGACATCCCCATCAACGAGTACACGGCATTGCGGACCTTGTCGTAGTCCTCACCTTCGCCGAAAGGATGCACAAACTTGCCCCGCGCATCCACACGCCAGGGCGGCGAGACGCTCGTGATGAGCCCGACGTGGTCGCGTAGGAGTCGCAGCGAGACACCCGAGTCGGGAAACGCGAAGGCACGCTCCAGCGCGATCGGCCGCACGGTGTAAGGCGGATCGCCACCGGGGAACTCGACCGCAAGCCACTCGGTGAGCTCGTCGAGCGAGCCAACAAACGTGTGCCGCGTGGCGATCACCTTTATCATTGTGGAGACGACCGTACCGGCCACCGCGAAAGTCATGAGCGATTTGGCCCACAGCGTGTTCGCAGCGGCCAGTAGCGACGGTGGTTGGAACGCGGCCAACTCGCCGAACAGCGCCTGCGGCACGCCGAGCGAAACGACGTCGGCAAACATATAGGCGAAGAAGCCGAGCCAACTCAGCATGGACGGTGGCTCTTGAAGCGCAGGATCGATGAAGATGGTCGTGGTTGGGCAAGCAGTTGCGTACATCAGCAGCGGCATGGCCATCAGCCCTGCCACCTTGATGCGCCCGACCATCTTTTGGCGCGAGGTCTCCGACACGCTGAGCACGTAAGTCATGGCCCAGTAAGCGGCAGAGCCGGTGAAGTACGCCGCCATGCCATACGCCACCGCCGACAGGATGGCCAGGTGTCCGACCAGTCCCGCTGCGAACCACACAATGCCAAACAACGCGAGTATGACAAGACCCAGGCGGGCGAGCACACCGGCCAGCTTCGCGGCGATTCGCTCCAGCGCAATGAGCAGCGGCACGGCGCGCCGCGACTCCTCCTCGAACTCGCGAAGCTGCTCGGAGGACTCGATAGCCTGTGGCAGCAGCCGTGCGAGCACATGACGTGACACGAGTGGATCGTTTCGGATAACCTCCCAGCGGATCACCGCGTCACGGTCGAGCACATCAGGCCGTACTGGCGGCTGCTGCGGGTCGCTGTCCATATGGCGTCCTCCCCTAACCATCCGGCGGGCCGCGTGTCAGGAGGTGCACCGCGGCACCCGACCGCGCAGGCAGATGGATGCCGAGACTTCAGCCCCTATGCGCCGACATTACCGAAAGCGGCAGGCACAACTTACCTGATCACTAAGTCCGACGAACAGATGCAGCTTAACGTCGCCGGCTGGTAAAGCGCAAGACGACACACCCTGCCGAAAGGGGCACCGTGCAATTGGTGATGTCGCCGCAGAGTTCGTTCAGGGGTGCAACGGGTCGGCTAAAGACGACGAGCATGACCTTTGGCGGGATCCTCGCCACAGCCCAATAATTTCGTGATCATGAAATTATTGGGCTCTTCCTAGAACTGTCGCCTGCCAAACCTGCAGCCTAGTTCACCGGGCCTCTGTGAAGTGCTCTGCGGGAGTCTTCGCAAGAGTTTATACTGATCCTCGTCTCCTCTCTTTCTCCGAAAGGGATTCATGCCCGCCCGAGCAGCGGGCATTCTTTTGCTTGTATTCCCGATCGACTAGCCAGAAGTCCCCGGAAGTCAGGATTCTCACGTCCGCCACCAACAGAGTCGAGTGCGAAAAAATCAGCTAACCATGTACTGTGCCTCGATCATAGGATTGGTATTCATTGATTGTACGTCGTCACCTCCGCCGCCGCAGGCCGTCAACAACAGCGCACACGCGATTCCAGTTAGCCAAAGAACAGGACTTTTAAACATTTGCCGTTGCGTCATGATCCACCTCGCTTGATAAGGCACCTCACCTCCTGCGTTGTCGCTCAAGAAGGAAGTTGTACGGGAAGAACGTGGCGTCGGAAGCGAAACCGATAATATCGCCACGATTGTTGATCGCCGCGAAAGAGTTATAGCGGAGGCCCTCCGGCGCGCCTTCGATGGCCTCCAGCAGGTTGAAACGCACGCCAGGACGTGGAACAACGTAGACATTGCCTCTTTCGGAGGCAGGCCTTGTGACCCCATAGATCAGGATTTGCTCGTCGTTACTGACCTTAAGATTTCCACTGATTGTCGGGTACTCTGGGATCCCTTGAGTGAAATGGTTGGTGAATCGCCCGTTTCGGTCCCAGATGCCGACATGTTCGATGCCGCCCGGGATGAATGACCAGCCTACAAATTCATCGTGCTTGTTAGCGTCCTCGATCCTCGTATCGGTATCGCCCTGGAAGACGGGCGAGAACAGGGTCGTTTTGCCGGTCTTTGGATCCATGTGATACGCCCGGTGGGTGATGACGTTCGCAGAATCCACTGCGAAGATCGCGTTTCCAAAAATAAGCCCGCCGTTGCTAAGACCGTAAGTCGCCACGCGGTAGCCGACATCCTCTAAATGGACAGCAGTCCATCTTCCTCCATCGTAGAGCCAGAGCGAAAAGGCGAAACTTTGGTCTTGGGATACCACTAAAGCGACATCGTCATCAGTGATGCCAACCACTTGGCTGCTTACTTCCCCTGGTTGTCTCGGGATGAGTTCAATTCCTGACCTCCGAGCGAACGCTGCTTGCCCATAGAAAAAGACCGGGTCAGTCACCACCATCCCGGCGGCAGTGCCCTTGTCATTGGCGACATTAGGAATGAAGTTCCTCACGCGTGCGTAAATCTCTTTGTTGCGAATGAAAACTACGTCATTGAGAACATCATCTCCTGTAAATGCGGCCGCCCATCCAATGATCCGACCGGCATCATTCAAACTAAGTGGTTGGATTCCGAGGTTGTATTCAACCGGGGCTAATGCATCTAGTGACGTATATTGATAGTCAGGCGGCTGCTGCGGCGTCCTGCGCGCAGTCGTTGAGAGACTGCCGGCACTTAACTGCGCTTCCTCAACTGGCTTGAAAATATCAGGTCGCTTCGTCGCCAAGCGCGCATATAGCGCCTCTGGAATCCGTTGCCCAGTTCCGCTGAGGCATGGGTCCGGAACCGCGGCGGCTCGCCGGTTGGCCGCATCGAGCACGGCTTTCCCCATGACTTGCGGGTCGCGGGAAGCATCCCGCATAAACCAGGCGCCAGCGGGATCTCTGACAATGCACCCCATTTCGGCTGAGACCGATGGCTTAGAGATTGTGGCTAGAAATAACGCAGCGCCACACGCCGCGATGAGCTTGGCGAGTTGCATGATTGTTCTTCCCTTCATTGTTGCAAGCAGACTTGTCACCCCCTGTTAGAGAATGGGCCAGGATGATCACGTCAGCGACCGCGTTTCCCTGACGACGAACGATCCGTGTTCATAGTAGTGACGTGCGGTTGCATTGCTACTCCCATTTGGGAGGGACAGGTACCCTAGGCGATTCTCTGTTAGGACGATCTGCTCGCACGCCCCCGCTCACGCGCAGGCCATCCTCCAGGTCTAGTACTGGCTTCGACGCGTGCATGACAAATGCGAAAGACCTCTCCCAGTGGGGAGCTGATCACGGGCAACGAAGTGCGTCAATTCTTGAGGGCGCCTGATTCGCCTTCGTCCCCTGCCCCGACCGCGCCCACCGGTGCCTGTCGTGTGGCTACGCCGGTGGTGGTGCAACGCCAATCAACGGGCAAGGGTTAGGCAGTGCATCTTTCCTATGGGTTAAGGTCGCTGAAAGCTGAGGGAGTCAGAGCTGGAATCACCGCTTACTGGTTGGCCTCTGAGCAGAAGGGAAACCAACTCACCTTGGCGGTGCGTACCGGTCTTTGCCAAAACATGTTTGAGGTAACCACGCGCGGTGCCGATCGTAATCCCCAGCTGCGATGCCACATCGGTAAGCGCTAATCCACTCGCTAGCATGGCAGCCAGTTCGGATTCGCGCTGGGTCAGGTCGAACATTTCGGCGGCGTGAATAGGTTCAGCGCCTGGTGGCACGTCGGGGTCTACCACAAACAAGATTGCGCGCGTCGCATTACTGACCCCATTTAGCCGGCAGGCGTCTTGGACAGGAACTACTGTAACAAGTAGGGGCGGCCGCGGCTGTCTGCGCGAAAGATGGCACCTGAGAGCGGGATGATGGATCGCACCCTCGCTGGCGTCACGCGACTGATGGTTAAAGGCGATCGCTCTAGCGACTAACTCCGATAGAAGTTTGGACTCGGCAGGAGTCGAGGAAGAAATCCCTTGCTCCCGCAAGAGTAAGCCGTCGCCAACAGCGGCGATCATTTCTGCCCTCGCGTTCGCAAAGACCGGCCGCATCCAAACATCCACAAGTATGACGCCCACATTCAATTGGCCGAATACCTCAAGAGCCCATCTCCCCTGCAAGTCCGCAGCTTCTATTCGGTGCCGGACCGCCAAGGCAGTTAGGAGGTGGGGCACAAGCATGCGAAAGGCGCCAACGTCTTCTTCTGTGAAGTCCCGCTCACCTAGGTTACGTCCTGCAGAAAGGAGGATTCTCCGCTCCGGCGTTCTGGCTAGTACAACATCCCTTAAATAGCTTCAATAATTATCGGGCTGCAGATACGGGTTCAAGAGCGAGACGACCACCTCGGCCATCTCGTCGAGTGTACCGTTGCCTGGCAACGGTTCCCAACGCCCGCTATGGGTGCGAAAAGCTGCGCCATAACGATTGCGACCGAGCTCGGTCAACCGAGCCACCACGGTCGGCTCTTGGTCGTCCAGACGCTTAATCAACAGGTGACGCCCGTAGGCTTGCGTGATGATCTGCTCGTGGCCGAGCAGGCTGCGCAGTTGCCCCTGCAATTTGGCAGCATAATGTTTGGCGGGTAAGGCTGACATTTCTATCCTCGATTACGATGCGCCGGTTTGCAGCGGATAGCCCCGGAAAGACCATTTGAACGGGCACGCCGCCTGATTGTGCGCGCGGACAAACTGTTCGGTGCGCTCGCGCAGGTGCGCGATGCTGGTGTGGCTCGCATTGCGCAGTACCCGGCGCGTGTAGCGGGCAAACCAGAGTTCGATCTGATTGACCCAACTCGCGTGCAATGGCGTGAAGTGGAAGTGAAACCGCCCATCGTGTCGCGCGTTGAACGCCTGCCAGACGGCCTGGGCGCAATGTGTGTTCAGGTTGTCCCACACGACGTGCACCTGTTTGCCCGGATACGCGGCGGCCACGCGCTCCATGAAGGCCACCAGGTCGTCCTGGGTGCGCCGGTCGCGGCATTCTGCCAACACCTGTCCGGTGTGCACGTCCAGCGCTGCAATCAACGCCTGGGTGCCGTGACGAACATACTCAAACTCGCGACGACGCAGTCGTCCCGGTGCAGGTGCGCGTCCAGGGTGCTTGCGTTCGATGGCCTGAATGCCGGTCTTCTCGTCGATACTGAGCACCACCGCGTTCCGAGGCGCCTTGCGATACAGCTTGCAAATCCCGTTGACCTTCTCACGAAAGGCCGGATCTGGGCTATGCAGCCATTGCTGGACCCGGTGCGGACGCACGTCGCCGGCCTGCAGAATGCGCTGCACCTGGCTGCGGCTGATTTGCTCGACGACTCCACGCTCCACAGCGCGCGTCACGATCTCATCGAGCGTGGGCGTGACTCGACCTTCAGGTTCCTGCGTCTCACATGCCAGCGCAATCAACTGCAGTCGCGCCTCCTGGCTGATACGTGGCGGCCGGCCACTGCGCTCGCCCTCCCGAATTCCTTGGACACCTTGCTGCGCAATGCGCTTACGCCACAGGCAGACCGTTTGCGCCGATACACCCAGTTCCCGCGCAATGACCGTGTTAGCGTGACCCTCGTGGGCCCACAACGCGATTCGCGCACGCATCACATCTCGCTGCGCGGCCGTCTTCCGCTCGATCAGCGTTTGCAGTTCCTGTCTTTCCCTTTTCGCCAGCTTCACTGGCATTGCTTGGCGGCCTCGGCTCATCCCGCCATGATATCCGAGGCGATTACTTATTCCAGATATTTACGGGATGTTGTACTAGCGGCGCAATGATCCCGTAAAAGGCGTCCGCTGGCCGGAGCGCGTCTTGATAGAGATCGGTTCGACGGAAATCCGCATCCGAGATCACGGAGGTTTGCCGCATCACGGCGCCAACTGGGATGGACTCGATCCAATCTGGCATGCGGGTCGCAAACTCCTGTTGAATCCTTCTCGCATGTTCGTCGATAAACCCAGTTGCAACAGCAAAGTTGGGACCGTTACTCGGTTCGAAGAACAACATATGCCACGATAGCTCCCCACCGTTGCAAACACCGACCTAAGCGCTCCGGTCCATTCCTCTGGGGCTAGCGCCGCTTGATAAAGCGTTCGGATCGCCTGATGAATGGTCTCGGCACGGGTCATTGCGCCCCTCCGCTGAGCAGAACACTCCCAAATGGGAGTGTTCGAATTGCACTGCACCAATAATATGAAATGACGAGACAATCCACTAGGTTGATTGTGTCTCGACACCTGTAGCTATGGCAGGACGAGCCCATTTCGGTGAGCGCCAATCGCACTCATCGAGAACTAGAAGCATTTTCAATTGCGGACCCGCCCTCTGAATGCGCTCCCAGCATTTAGGAGAACGTTGGGGTTGGTCAGATTGCACGGTACGTATTACGGTGCATCCGGTGGATCCGATCTCTCCGCAATACTTCGATCTTGCCTCAGGATCCGATTAGGGCGGAGTTGGGCACGGTGGATGCGAACGGGCAGACACTAGTTGGCGCGAATGGCAACCCTTCGAAGACCGAGGTGAGTCGCAGCGAGCGCTAGCCTATTTCTCGACTCGCCGCAGACAGCAATGCTTGCCGGCATCAGGCGCCGTTGCTGCGCCTTCGTCTTAGCGTATGTACCTGAACTTTCCGGAACCGAGCGCCTACATGCCGACGGGACTGAGCTGCTCGCGGGGCCGACAGACATCCACCCTTCTCCCTCAACAACGTAACCTCCCGCAACCCGGACAGACAATAAATGTCCAGGCAAAGTTGAAATGTCCGGACATTGAGGCTTTGCCGCTACAAATAATAAAATTTCTCAGTACGGGCGTTATGTGCAAAAGTACGCGGCTAAGCCTCAGCCCCTTGGTCCTGCCCCCTTCGTTGAAGCTTACCGGAATCAGTTCTCCGGCGCAGGCTCCTGACGCTTGCGAATCCACTCGGCAAACGCTTCGTCTTCGATGCGGTAGTCGCCCATGGCCAGACGGGTCACGACGTTATCGGCAAGCAAACGGCGCAGTGCATGGGCCGTGGTGTTCCGGGTGGCAGGCTTGCCAAGCATGGTACTCAGCTTTTCGAGTGTGGCGCTGGAGTGCAAATCGGACTCGCCGCGTGCTAGCAGGTATAGAATCGCCCGGTCAGCCGGCTTAAGCTGGCGCCACTGAGCGAGCGAGTGTTCGTCTGAGAAGACTGAGGCCTTTGTGTAGGCAAGCGCTGCGACGTCTCCCTGCGGTTGATAGAGCATGTACCTTTCGATAAACCGTTTGAAGAACTCCGGGGTGCGATGCAGTTCGTCGAACGCGCGCATACCCTGCTCCAGCGTTAGCTTCTGACGCGCCATGCTGTTCAGGAGCTTGACCGTGAAGGCAACGAACTCATCGCCAAGCAAGGGGAACGGCTCGAGAGGTGCCCAATTGAAGAACGGCTCCGACGCCCTCGCGAACATGGCGCGAAGGGTCGTCTCGGAACTGCCGGCAAAGATGACTTTGATGCGATCCTTGCGGATATCGAGCGCGGCGCGCAGGGCGTGAGCGAAATCGCTGTGGTCCGCGCCGGCCAGGACTTGGGCTTCATCAATCACGAGGAGCAGCGGCTTCTTGGTGCGGTCGAACTGCTTGAGTACTTCATGCAGCGCCGCGGTCCTGTCTACGCCAGCCTTTCCTAGCTCGGCTTCCAATGAACCCTCTACCCCACCTGGAATTTTCGCGCTGGCCTTCAACTTCCTGACCGGGGCGCGAAGCTTGGACAACAATGCGGCCGCTCCTTTGGGTTCGAGGGCGTCGCCAAGCGCTGCCACAAGGGCGTTTTCAGGCGAGGTACGGCTATCCCAGAGGTTTGTGTACGCTGTGAGGTAACCATGCTCAACGGCCGCCGGCATCAGGTCTCGGCGCAAGAACTCGGTCTTTCCCATTCGTCGGCGAGCGAACAGTCCCCGGGCTGCGGATAGTTTTAAGTCAAACGCATGCAGATACCCGTTTGCCAACTCGGGGCGGCCAAAGTGCCAGGGATCGGGCAAGCTCTTCTCTTCAGTTCTCATGAGATTTGAGAATTCTCAAAATTCGTGAGAAGTCATGATACAAGTCGCTCAGCGACGCGTAAAGGGCTAGCGTGCGGGCTCTGTCTTTTGAACGTTGGGAGCACCCGATGGGCGGCACCAGCACCGGTGGTGGAACCAACAACCACCGACGTGACAGGCTATGCCTCAAATCCAGAAGGGCTAAGGGTAGTCCATCGCGCTACCGCTGCTTTCAGACGAGTGCGGTAAGGCAACGTTATCGTGCATTATTCCGTCTGGAATTCGGACTCACGTTTCGCCAGGCGCCGCCGCGGCCAGATTCGGCTGGGAGGGGATGACAAGCCATGCCTGCCGACCGAATCCAGGAATTCGGCCGGGTCGAAGCGTTCGAACAGCACTAACTCCGTGCCGCGGAACAGATTGGGCTGGACGAGCATGCCCGACGCATGCGTGACCGGGCCCAGCAACGCCAGCCGATCGCCGGGACGTACCTCGCTGTCGGACAGCAGCACCTTGCGAAACGCGGCCAGGCGATTGCCGTAGCTCTGCATCGCAGCCTTGACTTTGCCTGTGGAGCCGGAGGAAAAATGCAGCACGGCAAGATCGCCGGGGCCACGCGGATGTCCAGGCGGCTCGTCGGTGGATTCCGGCCGAACGCGTCACAACCCAATAATTTCGTGATTGAAATTATTGATTGGGCATCCGGAACGGAGCGCCTGCGCGTCGAGGAACTCCTTTACAAGATAGGCATTCACCGAAACTGGCCAGCCCCCGCTAGCGCCCCGTCCGTCCAGCCGACTCATCGGTGAAGTGGTAAAGGTGCGTGTTGTCCGGCGCCTCGCCGATCCTCTCGCCGCTCGGGCGGAACTCGACCTGGCGCCGGTAGTTTTCGCTGTCGGCCCTGGCGTCGCGGGCCGCGAGCTTCAGCGCCTCAGGATAGGGCATGGGGTCCTTCGATTTCTCGATTTCGAGCAGCATCGTCTGTTCGTTGACACGAACGCTGTACCTACCGAGGTTGAAAAGGAGGTACATCGCCAGAAGGTTGTCATAGTCCTGGTAAGCCCCGGCGTCGCGGCGGAAGTCTAGCGACAGGACCGAGGGAAAGCGGTCGGGCAAGTCCTTGAAGGCCACTTTCTCTTCCTCTTGCGGGTCGACATAGGCCGAGCCACGGTACTTTTTATACAGCACCACGTCCATGCCGTACTTGCGCCGGCCCCACTCCTTGATCAGCTTCATCGCCATATCGGTAGGGACGTTGGCGGTGGCTGCCGCCACCACGCGCCGTCCTGACAGCACTCTCGCGCTGGTCACCTCCAGGTCGCGGTAGCCAGCCCCAAACCTGAAGGCGGCGCCGATGGTCTTGGCGCAGTTCAGGCGCAGGTAGTCGTACTTTATTTGGCCTCGGTGATACTCGGTGTTACTACGCTGCCGGTGATAGTCTTCGTTGATGCGCCGGAAATAAGCTGCCAGGGCCGCCCTTTCCGCCACTGGCACGCCGTAAACACGCACACCGATGACTGAGCGCTTGTAGATTTCGCCGAAGTCCAGCCCAAACGATGCTGTCTCGGCGACCGTGGAGATTGTCCTGAACAGATATTCCTGCTTGGGTATGGCGATCATCAGATCGGCGGTGTAGTAGCCGCTCGCGTGCTTGATGTCTCGGTCCGCATAAAAGTTGGCCGAATACACCACCTCGTCGCCAGCCAGATCGTCACGGAGCGCCAGTGCGATATGGCCAGCCGATCCGCGTTTGGACGTGCCAAAGCTGATCAGCAACTCCAGATCATAGGGATCCTCGCGAAGCCGTGCTGCGATCTGTTCAATGTTGGCGGGCTCCGGCCCGCCCTTACTGCCGAATTCGGTGGCAAGGGCCAACCGGGGCGATAGAATCGCTACAGCGACGAACCAGAGCACCAGCCTCGTTCTCATTATTCCCCCAGCCCTCGGGACGGCCAATGGCTAACCATTTGGAACGCCTTTTCCGGAGACATCCCCTCCATCACCAGCATTACAAGCTCATCCCGGTAGTTGCGGATTTCGTTAGGAAGTTCTGCCTTATGGGCCCGAAAGTGAGCCGCCACCATCTCGAGCGCCTCTGGCTCTTTCGGCTTCCGCTTCACGGGCGTGGCATCGGTGTCGAGCAACGAGTACGAGCCAATCAGTGAACTCCTCTTGCTCTGAGCTTGGCGCTCCCCCAGCTTGCCGAGGGCGTTTGCCACCCAATACCCACCCCAAGTATTCACGACGTTCTTGCCGAGGGCAGCGCACTGAATCTCATAGCGGCGCCGCCATTCTGGGTTGCTCTCTATCGCACCGAAGACTTCATCGATGACGTGTTCCGTGTATGGTGTGGGCAAGGTGTTCAGTACTTCTCGCACCAGGAATTTGACGTCGGCAGTTTTCATTCGCTCCTCGCGTGAGGCCTATCGATGCAGCATAAATTTCAGAAAATCAAGAACTTAGGCTGACCCAGAACCCGGTTAGGTTTGCAAAACGTCGCAAATTACACCGAAATCAAGACTACGCCCTGTGGAACACCTTTGGCAGGCCCGGATGCGAAAAAAATGGGCAGGTGCGTCCAGCGTACATGCATTCGAGCCCCTCCGAACAAAGCGCAGTGGAGGGCGTTAATGTCTCCTTTTCGAAATTGCTGTCGTGTTGTATCACGGGGGCGTACTCGGCAACCTTTCTTGGTAAATCGCCAAGGCGTGCGGAGTCCAGATAATCCAGGCTCAGGTTCACCGTGACCGCGCTTTTCGAGCCCCCGGATTCCAGTACCTACGTAGGAACCGATGCAGCACCGTGCGGCTAGCGGCGCGTGGTGTCACTCACGCCAGCCTAGTCAAGACTCAGATTCGAATGACGGACGATCTGGCCCCAAAGTCGCTGCTCGCTGTCGACGAAGGCAGCGAACTTCGCCTGCGGCTGCCCTCCCGGGAGGCTTCCCATCTCCCTGATCTTCGCCACGACTTCCGGATCGCGCATGGCCTTGATCAGGCTGTCCTGCAGCTTGGCGACAATGGCCGGCGGGGTCTTGGCGGAGACGAAGAATCCGGCCCAGCCCGTCACCACGAAGTCATTGACGCCTGCTTGCGCCATGGTGGGCACCTCCGGCAGGCTGGCAACGCGTTCCGCGCTGGTAACTGCCAGGGCGCGCAGTTTCCCAGAGCGTATTTGCGGCAGCGCTTGCGTGAGGTTGTCAAACATGAAGGTGGTTTCACCGGAGACCAGCGAGGTGGTCGCGGGAACCGAGCCGCGGTAAGGCACGTGAATGGCCTTGGTGCCGGTGCGCATCCCAAACATTTCACCGCTCAGGTGCGTGGTTTGCCCGATGCCGGCGGAGGGGAAGCTAAGCTGCCCCGGCCGGCTCTTGAGTTCCGCGACTAGTACAACATCCCGTAAATAGCTTGAATAATTAATCGTCTCCGATATCATGGCGGGATGAGTCGAGGTCGCCATGCAACGCCAGTGAAGCTGGCGAAGAAAGAAAGACAGGAACTGCTATCGCTGATCGAGCGGAAGACGGCAGCGCAGCGAGATGTGATGCGGGCGCGAATCGCGTTGTGGGCCCACGAGGGCCACTCCAATACAGCCATTGCGCGGGAGCTGGGGATATCGGTGCAAACGGTCTGCCTGTGGCGCAAGCGCATTGCCCAGCAAGGTGCCCAAGGCATTCGCGAGGGTGAGCGCAGTGGTCGTCCGCCCCGCATCACACAGGAAGCACGATTACAGTTGATCGCGCTGGCGTGTGAAACGCAGGAACCTGAGGGACGGGTCACGCCCACGCTCGACGAGATTGTGGCGCGCGCCGTGGAGCGCGGCGTCGTCGAGCAGATCAGCCGCAGCCAGGTGCAGCGCATTCTGCAGGCCGGCGACGTGCGTCCGCACCGGGTCCAGCAATGGCTACATAGCCCAGACCCGGCGTTTCGCGAGAAGGTCAACGGGATTTGCACGCTGTACCGCAAGGCGCCTCGAAACGCGGTGGTGCTCAGTATCGACGAGAAGACCGGCATTCAGGCCATCGAGCGTAAGTACCCGGGACGTGCCCCCGCGCCGGGGCGACTGCGTCGGCGTGAGTTTGAATATATTCGTCACGGCACCCAGGCATTGATTGCCGCGCTCGAAGTGCATACCGGACAGGTGCTGGCAGAATGCCGCGACCGGCGCACCCAGGACGATCTGGTCGCCTTCATGGAGCGCGTGGCAAGCGCGTACCCGGGCAAACAGGTGCACGTCGTCTGGGATAACCTGAACACGCATCGCGCCGAAGCAGTCTGGCAGGTGTTCAACGCGCGGCACGATGGGCGGTTTCACTTCCACTTCACGCCATTGCACGCGAGTTGGGTCAATCAGATCGAGCTCTGGTTTGCCTGCTACACGCGCCGAGTGCTGCGCCAAGCGAGCCACACCAGCATCGCGCACCTGCGCGAGCGCACCGAACAGTTTGTCCGCGCGCACAATCAGGTGGCCCGCCCGTTCAAATGGAGCTTCCGGGGCTATCCGCTACAAACCGGCGCATCGTAATCGAGAATCGACATGCCAGCCTTACCCGCCAAACACTACGCTGCCGAATTGCAGGGGCAACTGCGCAGCCTGCTCGGCCACGAGCAGATCATCACGCAAGCCTACGGGCGTCACCTGCTGATCAAACGTCTGGACGACGAGGAGCCGACCGTGGTGGCTCGGCTGACCGAGCTCGGCCGCAATCGTTATGGCGCCGCCTTTCGCACCCATAGTGGGCGTTGGGAGCCGTTGCCAGGCGCAGGCTCGCTCGACGAGATGGCCCAGTTGGTCGTCACGCTCCTGGAGCCGTACCTACAGCCTGATAATTATTAAACCTATTTGCGGGATGTTGTACTAGCTCCGTGACCGTCCTGATCGGGGACTGCGCGTTGACCACCAGTACATTCGGGAACACGATCAGATCGGTGAGCGGAATAAAGTCCGCGGGGCGATAGGGCAGTTGCTTGTAGGCGCTGTAGTTGATAGCGTGGGAACCGGTATTCCCCGCCACCAGGGTGTAGCCGTCTGCTGGCGCCCGAAGCAGTGCCTGCACGCCGATAATGCCACCGCTTCCGGGGCGATTGTCGATGATGACAGGCTGGCCCAGCAGGCCAGTAAGCTTCTGTGCCATGAGGCGGGCCGGAATGTCGATGGTGCCCCCCGGCGCTCCCGGAACGATGATGGTGATCGCCCGCTCCGGCCAGGCTGCCGCAGCCGGCGTCGTGACGGCGGCCGAGAATGCAGCCACCAGCGACAATCCCGCCTTGATCAATAGCTTGAAACGCATGGTTTTTCTCCTCCACGTAGTGGTGTCGCGCCAGTGGGCCGGCCGGATCATTCCGGCTCTTGCAGTCCCACTGCGCAAATTTGTGTGCGCCCGGCGCGGTCGTTAGCGCGCGGCCATCCGGATGGCACCGTCAAGGCGAATGGTTTCGCCGTTGATCATCGGATTTTCAAGGATGTGCAGCGCCGTCGAAGCAAACTCGTCCGGCTTGCCCAGGCGTGCCGGATGCGGAACGGAAGCGCTCAGCGCGGCTCGCACAGTCTCCGGCAGGCGATCCAGGATGGGGGTATCGAACACGCCCGGCGCGATGGTGCTGACGCGGATCAGGCGCTGGGCCAGGTCGCGCGCAGCCACAAGCGTCATGCCGACCACGCCGGCCTTGGCGGAGGCGTAGGGAATCTGGCCAATCTGACCCTCGTAGGCAGCCACCGAGGCGGTGAGCACGCAGGCACCGCGCTCACCGTCGACGGGCTCGTTCTTTGCCATGCGTGCCGCCGCCAGCCGCAGCGAGTTGAAGGTGCCGATCAGGTTGATCCGTACGATCGATTCGTATTTCTCGATCGATCCCGGTGTTCCGTCCTTCTCGACCAGCCGCACGGTACCGCCCAGTCCCGCGCAGTGGACCAGCGCGCGCAGCGGGCCAAGCGATTCGGCCGTGTCGTAGACACGGCCCATCTGCTCCGTATCGCAGACGTCCGCCTGCACGAATCTCGCCTTGTCGCCAAGTACCTGCATGGCGGCGGCACCCCGCTCTGCCGACAGGTCGGCGATGACCACGGCGACGCCTCGTTCGAGCAAGCGGCGGGCGGTGGCAAGTCCCAGGCCAGAGGCGCCCCCGGTAACCACGGCAGACATGTTTTCAAGCTTCATCTTGGTTCTCCTATCCTTCTTGGTGTAATTCACCCTGGATCGACTGTCGCGATCCGGGTCAACGCCGCGCAATGGTTGCGGCGTGCGGTCATGCGCCCAGGCGCGTAGCGGACGCGGCAGCGGCCGCCAGCGGTAGGCGATTGCGCGTCGATTCAGTACGATTTCGGCAGGCCCAGCACGCGCTCGGCGATAAAGCACATGATCAGTTGCGGGCTGACCGGCGCGATACGCGGGATATACGACTCGCGCAGCAATCGTTCGACCCGGTACTCGCGCGAGTAGCCCATGCCGCCCAGCGTCAGGATGGCGGTCTGGCAAGCGTTGTGCCCTGCTTCCGCAGCAAGGTATTTGGCGGTGTTGGCCTCGGCGCCGCAAGGCTCGCCGGCGTCGTACAGCGCGGCAGCCTTGAGCATCATGAGGTTGGCCGCCTCGAGCTGCATCCATGCCTGCGCCAGCGGATGCTGCACCCCCTGGTTCATGCCGATCGGACGGCCGAACACGACGCGCTCCTTGGCATATTGCGTGGCGATGGCCAGCGCCGCGCGGCCGAGGCCGACGGCCTCGGAAGCGATCAGGATGCGCTCCGGATTAAGCCCGTGCAGGATGTACTCGAAGCCGCGCCCCTCCTCCCCGATGCGGTCTTCCTCGGGAATGAACAGGTCGTCGATGAACAGCATGTTGGTGTCGACGGCAGCGCGGCCCATCTTGTCGATCTCGCGGATCTCGATCTTGCTGCGATCTATCCTGGTGTAGAACAGCGACAGCCCGTCGGTGGGCTTCTTCACCGATTCCAGCGTCTGCGTGCGCGCCAGCAGCAGCATGCGGTCCGCCACCTGTGCGGTCGATATCCAGATCTTTCGGCCGCTCACCGAATAGCCGCCCGGCACCTTCCGGGCAAAGGTCTTGAGCTTGGATGTGTCGAGCCCCGCATCGGGCTCGGTCACGCCGAAACAAGCTTTTTCCTGGCCGGCGATCAGGGGCGGCAGGTAACGGCGCTTCTGTTCATCGGTAGCGAACACCACCACCGGATTCAGGCCGAACACGTTCATGTGCACTGCCGAGGCGCCGGTCATGCCCGCGCCCGACTGCGAGATGGTCTGCGTCACCAGCGCGGCCTCCAGAATGCCCAGGCCGGCGCCGCCATACGCTTCCGGCATCGCTACGCCAAGCCACCCGCCTTCGCACAGTGCCTTGTAGAACTCATGCGGATAAGTGCCGGACTTGTCGAGCCGGTCCCAGTACTCCATGTCGAACTGCGAGCAGACCGCCTGGACTGCCTCGACGATGGACTTCTGCTCTTCGGAAAATTGGAAATTCATTTCTGATCCTTGCTCAGATTGTGGAATCGGACCGGGTGCCACAGCTTTCCATCGGACCGCGGTGCCGGCCTTGCCTGAAGCTGGCCATCCTCTTCAACGCAAATGCCGCGTGCGACGTTGTGCGGATGCCTGGCTGCGTCATCCGGACTGAGCAACGGGGCGAAGCAGACATCAATACTTTCCAGCAATGCACACTCGCAGAGCCGGCCGCCGCTGCTCCCGTCTGACCAGCGACCGGGTTCTCCCCGCTCACAGGCTGCGGCCGATGATCTCCTTCATGATCTCCGACGTGCCGCCATAGATCCGCTGCACGCGGCTGTCCACGAATGCCCGTGCGATGCCATACTCGCGCATGAAACCGTAGCCGCCGTGCAGCTGCAGCAGTTCGTCGACTGCCTGCCCTTGCGCTTCCGTGGCATAGAGCTTGGCCATGGCAGCCATTTCGCTGGTGAGCTCTTTCTTGAAATGCAGTGCGATGCAGTGATCGATGAAGACACGGCAGGCGACGGTCTTCGCCTTGATTTCCGCCAGCTTGAAGCGCGTGTTCTGCAGGTCGAACACCGGCTGGCCGAAGGCCTTGCGGCTCTTGGTGTATGCAATGGTTTCTTCCAACATGGTTTCCATCACCACCGGGCTACGCACCGAGACCATCAACCGTTCCTGCGCGAGTTGGTGCATCAGGTAGCCGAAACCCTTGCCTTCCTCGCCCAGCAGGTTGGCGGCAGGCACGCGCACTTCATCAAAGAACAGCTCGGACGTGTCCTGCGCCTTCAGGCCGATCTTCTCCAGCAGCGGGCCCTTGGTGAAGCCGGGCGTGCCGGCTTCCACCACGATCAGGCTGATGCCGCGCGTGCCGGCGGCGGGATCGGTCTTGCACGCCACGATCACCAGGTCTGAATTGGCGCCGTTGGTGATAAAGGTCTTCTGCCCGTTGATGACGTAGCTGTCACCGTCGCGCCGCGCGGTGGTGCGCAGCGATTTCAGGTCGCTGCCGATGCCCGGTTCGGTCATGGCGATCGCGCCAATCTTTTCGCCGCGGGCCATCGGCGGCAGCCAGCGCTCCTTCTGCGCCTCGGTGCCGTAAGCGAGGATGTACGGCGCCACAATGTCGGAGTGCAGCGGAAAGCCCGGGCCGGTGGCCAGCACGCGCATCAGCTCTTCGATCACGACAATGGAATGTCCGAAGTCGCCACCACCGCCACCGTACTGCTCCGGGATGGCGCACAGCAGCAGGCCTTCGCGGCCCGCCTTGAGCCAGGTTTCGCGCGGCACGCAGCCGACCTTTTCCCATTCGTGGTGGTAGGGCGCGATCTCGCGCTGGACGAATTTGCGTACCTGGTCGCGGAACTGTTCGTGATCTTCACGGAGGGCTGTTCGCATGGGGATGTCTCCTTTGGATGGTGCTTGTCTGGGTTGCCAGGCGTGCGGCTCAGCTGGCGGCCGCGGCCGGGCTTTCTGCAGCCGCTGCAGCAGCGGCTGCGTACTGGTTGATGAGCAGCCGCTTGTAGAGCTTTCCGTTTTCAAGCCGCGGCAGCGCCTTGACGAAATCCACGCTGCGTGGGCATTTCACGTGCGAGATGTGCTGGCGGCAGAAGTTCAGAATCGCCTCCGCCAGTTCCGGCGTGGGCTGCTGTGCTGACTGCAGTTCGACCACCGCCTTGACTGCTTCGCCGAACTCCGGATGCGGCACGCCGATGACCGCGACATCCGCCACGCCGGGATAGGTGGCAAGAAGGTTTTCAATTTCCTGCGGGTAGATGTTTACGCCGCCGGACAGGATCAGGTCAGTGCGGCGCCCGGAGAGATAAAGAAAGCCGTCCTCGTCCACGTGGCCGATATCGCCGAAGGTCGCGCAGCCATGCGCATCGTAGGCGTCGGCGGTCTTTTGCGGATCGTTGTGGTAGGCAAAGCGCGGCGCGCCCGAGAACCATATGCGGCCCTGCTGCCCTGCTGGCAGCTCCCGGCCCGCCTCGTCCTTGATGTGGATCGTGCCCAGCAGCGCGCGCCCTACCGTGCCCGGCCTGCGCAGCCACTGCTCGCTGTCGACGCCGGTCAGGCCAATGCCCTCTGAGCCGCCGTAGTACTCGAACCAGACCTTGCCCCACCAGTCGATCATGCGCTGCTTGACGTCGGGCGGGCACGGCGCGGCGGCATGGATCGCCACGCGCATGCTCGACAGGTCGGCCTGCGCACGCACGGCGTCGGGCAGTGCCAGCAGGCGGATCATCATGGTCGGCACCCATTGGCTGTGCGTGACGCGGTGCTGCGCGATCAGCCGCAGGGCCTGTTCGGCGTCGAAGCGGCTTGACACGATGTTCTCGCCACCCCAGTCGATATTGCGCATCACGCTGCGCATGGGCGCCGCATGATAAAGCGGTGCCATGGTCAGGTAGACGGTGTCACGGCCAAACTTGAAGAATTCGCGCCAGACCACGGCGTCATAGGCGTCGCGCAAGCGGTCGGCGAACGGCACCAGCGGGCGCCGGATGCCCTTGGGCTTGCCGGTTGTGCCGGAGGAGTATAGGAAGTCGCGTCCCACCGCGCGCTCGGGCAGGGGCGTGCCGGTATCATAATCCGCAAGAGCTTGAGCAAAGGACAGGAAGCCGGGCGCTTCGCCGTCGAGCAGGTACTTGTCGCCGGTCCAGTCCTCGCCGATGGCGGCGGCCAGTTCCACGGTCTTGCGCGTCGCGACCAGCAGCCTGGCACCGCAATCGCGCAAGATATATTCCACTTCCGAAGGATTCAGGTGCACGCTTACAGGCGTGTAGTAGAGTCCCGCACGCCGTGCGCCCCAGGCCAGGGCGAACATGGCCGGGTGGTTTTCCATCAGCAGCGCGATCCCCTCGCCCTCCTTCAAGCCAGCACCGATCAGCCATTGCGCGACCAGGTTGGCGTGCGCATCGAGTTCACCGTAGGTCAGGTTCAATGTCGCCTGCCCATCGGTCAGCCGTACGGCGGCTTTGTCGGGTTGAACCTGCGCCCAATGGGCAAGCCGGTCCACGGTCTGTAGTGTCTCCATTGTCTCCTCTCTCCTCTGGTCCGGCCCTGCTCGTTTGCGCGGACCCGGATCTCCGTTACGTCAACCCGTCACAGCCAGATCAGCCATAGCTGGCTGGGGGAATGCCCAGCGCGGCCTCAATGCTGCGCACCATCGTGGCCAGGCGCGGACCCACGTCCTCCTCCAACTGGCCCGGCCGCAATTCGAAGCTCGGCACGGTGCAGGCGAACACGTAAATCTCGTCCGGCACGTTGGACCGCACCGGCACGGCGACGGCGTCGAGTTGGTGATGCAGGTCACCGTGGCTGATGCAAAAGCCGCGTTCGGCCAGGTTCTTGCGCGCTTCCGACATGCGATCGGCCAGCCAGGTGCCGTGCTCGGGATCGCTTGCGCGCATCGCCTCGACATAGCGCTCCCGTTGTTCGGGGGGCAGTGCCGCAAGGTAGGCCCGTCCCTTTGCCGTGCGCGACAGCGAGATATGGCTGCCCATCGCCGGCCGCACGGTCTCGCATTCCTTGGCCTGGGCCAGTTCGATAAAGACCAGGTCCAGGCCCGCGCCCAGTCCCAGCGAAACCTGGCCCCGCACGCGATCGGCCAGGGCCTGCATTGGGCCGAAAGCCAGCTGGCGGATACGCACCCGCGCCAGCAGCGGCGAAGCCAGGCGCGCCAGCCCGGGTGCCGGCTGAAAACGGCCGGTCAGTTCGTCGTAGCGCAGCAGGCCGGCCTCGCACAGCGTCGAGGCCAGGCGGAACAGCGTCGGCCTCGGCAGGCCGGTAGCGGCCATCAGGTCCCGGGCGTTCAACTCCGGCGTCGCGGTGGTGAAGGCCTGGAGGATCTGGATGCCGCGCGCCAGCGCACTGCCTGCGGCAGTTGCGCCACTTTCGGCTTGCAACTCGGATGGAAGCTCTTGAATTTGAGATTCACGTTTCATTTTATATCTCCGTTTCACAAATTATGGACACATGATTTGACTTGCGCAACTATTTTCGAGACACTCATCTCACTTTTTGAGGAGACGCGATGACTGAAGCATTCATCTATGACGCCGTACGCACCCCGCGCGGCAAGGGCAAGCCCGGCGCCGGCGCGCTGTATGAGGTTAAGCCGATTGATCTTGTCGTCACATTGCTGGAAGCGCTGCGCCAGCGCCACGACCTGGATCCAGCGCGCGTGGATGATCTCATCATGGGCATCAGCTCCGCGGTCGGTGACCAAGGCTCCTGCCTGCCCCGCATCGCTGCCCTGTGCGCGCCAGGCGGCTGGACGCAGGTGCCCGGCATGGCACTGCAGCGTTTCTGCGGCGCCGGCCTGGAAGCGATCAATATTGCCGCGGAGAAAGTCCGCTCTGGCTGGCACGACCTGATTGCCGCCGGCGGCGTTGAGTCGATGTCGCGCCTGGGCCTCGGCGCCTCCGGTGGTGCATGGATCTATGACCCGGCCACCAGCCTGAAGATCGCTTATGTGCCGCAGGGGTTCAGCGCCGACATGGTTGCCGCGCTGCATGGCTTTGGCCGCGAACAGCTGGACAGCTATGCGCTGCGCTCGCAGGAACTGGCCGCGGCTGCCCGCCGCGAAGGGAAGTTCTCGCGCTCGCTGGTACCGGTGCGCGATGCCAGCGGGCTGGCGATGCTGGACCACGACGAATACATTCGCGAGGAAACCACGTCGGCGTCGCTGGCGTCGCTCAAGCCGGCCTTTGGCGGCGCGGCTGGCGCAGCCAACGCCGTGGTAGCCCGCCAGCGCTATCCCGAACTCGACCATATCGATGCCGTGCACACCGCCGGCAACTCCTCGGGGATCGTCGATGGTGCCGGCCTGGTGCTGGTCGGCAGCGAGCGCATCGGGCAGGAGCTTGGCCTGCGCCCGCGCGCGCGCATCCTGGGTACGGGCCTGGCGTCGGTCGAAGCCACGCTGATGCTGACCGGCCCGGTGCCGGCCACGCAGAAGGCGCTGGCCAAGGCCGGCCTGCGTGCCGACCAGATCGACCTGTTCGAGGTCAACGAAGCCTTTGCCGCCGTACCGCTGCATTTTGCCAAGACGCTCGGCGTGCCGCTGGAGAAGATCAACGTCAACGGCGGCTCCATCGCCATGGGCCATCCGATCGGCGCCACCGGCGCGATCATCGTCGGCACCCTGCTCGATGAACTGGAACGCCGGCAGCAACGCTACGGCGTGGCCACGCTGTGCGTGGCCGGCGGCATGGGCGTGGCCACGGTCATCGAACGCCTCTGAGCCCCCCTTAGATATCCAGAACCACGCGCGCGGCGCGATCAGCCCGCCCTGCCGGAGACCCCAGATGCAAGCCCCGATCCAGTACCACAAGTCCGCCGACGGCATCGTCACCCTCACTTTCGACGCGCCGGAACAAAGCGTCAACACCATGTCCGACGCCATGCGGCAGTGTTTTGCCGACATGGTGACCCGCCTGCAAGCAGAGAAAGACGATATCGCCGGCGTCATCCTGACGTCCGCCAAGGAGACCTTCTTCGCCGGCGGCGACCTGAACCGCCTCTACAAGATGCAGCCCGCCGATGCGCAGCGGCTGTTCGAAGCCACTGAGCTCGGCAAAAACACGCTGCGCCGGCTCGAAACGCTGGGCAAGCCGGTGGTGGCCGCGCTTAATGGCACCGCGCTGGGCGGTGGTTTCGAGATCGCGCTGGCCTGCCACCATCGCATCGCGCTGGACAAGCCCAAGGTCCAGTTCGGCCTGCCCGAAGCGACGCTGGGCCTGATGCCCGGCGCCGGCGGCGTGGTACGCATGACCCGCCTGGTCGGCCTGGCTGCCAGCCAGCCGTATCTGCAGGACAGCAAGCTGATGTCCCCTGCCGAGGCAGTCAAGAGCGGGCTGGTTCACGCGCTGGCCGACTCGAAGCAGGCGCTGCTTGACGCCGCGTGCGCCTGGATCATCGGCCACCCCGCGAGCACCCAGCCCTGGGACGTCAAGGGCTACGTGCCGCCGGGCGGCTGGAACGATGCGGACGGCCCCAAACGCTGGATTTCCACCGCCGCTGCCGCGGTACGAGCCAGGACCAAGGGGTGTTACCCGGCGCCGGAAGCGATCCTGTGCGCCTCGGTCGAAGGCATGCAGGTTGACTTCGACACCGCCAGCCGCATCGAATCGCGCTACTTCGTGCAGCTCGTTACCGGCAAGGTATCCAAGAACATCCTGCGCACCTTCTGGTTCCGTGCCAACGAGATCAAGTCGGGCGCGCAACGTCCGCAAGGCGTGGCCAAGGGCAAGGTCGGCACGCTGGCCGTGCTCGGCGCGGGCATGATGGGCAAGGGCATCGCCTATGCGGCCGCCGCGCGCGGTGTCGATGTGTGGGTCAAGGACGCCACCCTGGCGCAGGCAGCCGGCGCGCGCGATGCCGCCGACAAGCTGCTCGCCAAGCGCGAAGAGAAGGGCGAGATCGATGCCGGCCGCCGCCGCGAGATCGTGGAGCGCATCCATCCGGTGGAACGCTACGAAGACCTCGCCCACGTCGACCTGGTGATCGAAGCCGTGCCCGAGAACCCCGCACTGAAGGCCGAGATCACAAAATCCGCCGAGCCGCTGCTGGCCGACGGCGCGTTCTGGGCCTCGAACACGTCCACGCTGCCGATCACCGGTCTGGCCAAGGCATCGGGGCGCCCGGACCGCTTCATCGGCATGCATTTCTTCTCGCCGGTGCATCGCATGCAGCTGGTGGAAGTGATCAAGGGCGAGCAGACCTCGAAGGAGACGCTGGCCCGGGCACTGGACTTCGTCATTCAGCTCGGCAAGACCCCGATCGTCGTCAACGACAGCCGGGGCTTCTTTACCAGCCGTGTGTTCAGCACCTTCACGCGCGAGGGCGTGGCGATGCTGGGTGAAGGCCAGGACCCGGCCGCAATCGAGGCGGCGGCCGCATTTGCCGGTTTTCCCGTGGGACCGCTCGCGGTACTGGACGAAGTCAGCCTGAGTCTGTCCTATAACAACCGGCTTGAGACGCTCGCAGCGCATGCAGCCGAGGGCCGCCCCCTGCCGGCGCACCCAGCCGATGCGGTCATGAAGCGCATGCTCGACGAGTTCGGCCGCAAGGGCCGCGCCGCCGGCGGCGGCTTCTACGAGTACCCGGCAGAGGGCGGCAAGGCGTTCTGGAGCGGACTGGCGCGCCATTTCCTGCGCCCCGACGAGCAGTTCCCGCAGCAGGACAAGCAGGACCGGCTGCTGTTCTCCATGGCGCTGGAATCGGTGCGCATCCTGGAGGAAGGCGTGCTCGACAGCGCGGGCGACGGCGACATCGGCTCGGTGCTTGGCATCGGCTTTCCGCGCTGGACTGGCGGCGTGTTCCAGTTCCTCAACCAGTACGGGTTGGACAGGGCGGTGGCGCGCGCCACGTACCTGGCCGAACGCTATGGCGAGCGCTTCGCGCCCCCGCCACTGCTGCAGGACAAGGCAGCCCGCGGCGAACAGTTCTGACCTTACTAGAGCATTGAAAGGAGACAACCATGCAACCCTCTAAGACGCTCGCCACTGTCCTTGTTGCAGCATCTTTCGCCGGCGCCGCCACCTCCGCCCTTGCCGCGGACTTCCCAAGCCGGCCGATCCGGCTGGTAGTGCCCTACGCTGCCGGCGGCACCATCGACCTGATGGCGCGCATGCTGGGACCGAAGCTGCACGCCGCGCTGGGCCAGCCGGTGGTCGTGGAAAACCGCCCCGGCGGCGGCACCACGATCGGCGCCACTGCCGTGGCGCGGGCCGAAGCCGACGGCTACACGCTGTTCCTCGGCTCTAATGCGGCCTTCACCATTAGCCCGCAGGTGATGCCGAACGTGCAGTATGACCCGCTGCGCAGCTTCGCGGCAATCGGCACGCTGGCGTCGTTTCCGAACCTGATCCTGGTCGCCCCGCAGTCGCCGTACAAGACGGTGGCGGACGTGGTGCAGGCCGCGCGCAAGTCGCCGGGCAAGATCAGCTACGCATCGTTCGGCGTCGGCAGCACAGCGCAGTTGTCTGGCGAGGCGATCAAGGTCGCCTCCGGCGCCGACATCATCGAGGTGCCCTACAAGAGCGGCGCGCAGTGCGTGCAGGCGCTGCTTTCTGGCGAAGTCACGTTTGCCTTCGACACGGCCATCGGTTCGGTGCAGCGCGTGAAGTCGGGCCAGCTGCGCGCGCTGGCGGTCACGTCGTCGAGCCGCCTGCCCGACCTGCCGCAGGTGCCCGGCATCACCGAAGCGGGCTATCCGTCGGCCGACGTGATTGCCTGGGTGGGCCTGTTCGCGCCGGCAGCCACGCCGCCCGCCGCACGCACCGTGCTGAGCGACGCGGTGCGCAAGCTGATGAGCGATCCGGAGGTAAAGCGCCAGTTTGCCAATCTGGGGGTGCAGGCCAGCTACCTGGATGGCGATGCCACCATGCAGAAGATGCGCAGCGAATACGTGCGCTTCGGCAAGCTGGTGGAGCAGGCCAGGATCCGCGCCAATTGAGCGAACCGGCCAATGCACTGACCCTTAGTCTTGCCTAAAGCGATAGATCGCTGAGTTCTGCCTGTCACGGAACTCAGCCCTGACGCTTTCGCCCTGCCTCCGAAATGACGATGAGCTACACGACCCTCTCCCTCGCCCGCGAAGGCCACCTCACACGCGTCACCCTGAATCGTCCCGACGTCCGTAACGCCTTCAACGATATCCTGATCGCCGAGCTGACCAGCGCTTTCAACACCTTGTCTGAAGCCGAGGACGTTCGCGTCGTTGTCCTGGCAGCCAATGGCACCGCGTTCTGCGCAGGCGCCGACCTGAACTGGATGAAGCGGATGGCAGGTTACTCGCGCGAAGAGAACTTCGACGACGCCAAGCAGGTTTCCACTACCAGTATCTCCATAAGCTGCGGCGATCCGATTGTTGACTTTCGGCAGCTGTGGAAGGTCGACTGGAAACACTACTTGAAGAGGCCGTTTATGAATCCTTAGGCGTCACGCTTTTCACCCTGACAGCATTGATCCAACAGAACAACAACGTCATCCCTTGGCATCATCCGCTTCAGTAGCATCCGCATCCAGAGATCCCACTGGTGCGTCATGCCAGAATTCGGCGCGCTGGCACTGGGGGACTACAGGCGTAGCGCCCGGAATCGAGCTGGGGCATCACACTGAGGGACTGAGGTTGGTCCACGGGCGGCTTGGCGGACATCACAAGCCGCGGCTAGGCATGCTGCGCGACTATCGCGGCGCAGTCGCTTCGCGCTCGAACTCGCGGATCACCGGATTCCCAAGGATGGCATCCCTTCCCGCTTCGATCAGACGGTCGACGTCCCTCTCGGGCAGGCGAAGCCTGGTCGGCAGCTCGTTCAGACTTGCAGCACGGTCATTGTCGAGGGCCTCAAACGAGATCCGCGTGACGAAGAACTCGACATCATTGCACTGCCAGCCCGGGCGGCGTGCAGCGATCTCCTGCTGCAGGGAATGCGGCATTCCACACCGATAGGCCACGAGGTCGTCGCGCCATTGCTGCATCATGGGAACGAATGCGTCATAGCTCATCCGAACGTTGGTCGCCATTGCCGCGTCGATGGCCGCGCTTGCGACTTCGATTCCGGATGGGCCAACCTGCCGTTGGTTCCAATCGCCGCGCGGGCCCTGCCCGGCGTCTACCACAATGAAAAGTAGCCGCCGCACACTGATCGCGTCGTTCTCGCTCATGGGACCGTAAGGCGTTCCCAACAGCACACGCGATTGCAGAATGGTGGCCAGGCCGTAGTTGTCGGTCACCCCGCCGTCGACAAGCTTGATGTACTTTCCTTTCGAAGTGTCCCGGTGACCGCGAACGGCGTTTGCCAACGCGCCAAGCAGCAGCGATCGCCCAGGCGCGTGGGCGTGGTCAAGGCTCGGCAGCGGCGCACTGCAAGCCTCGGGATGCTTCTGCAGGACGATCGGCGCGAAGAAGAGCGGGACCGCCATGGAAGCGGCGACAGCCTCGGAGACGGGAAAGCTTGAAAGATCACTGCATAACGCATCGAATGCCAATTGGCTGAACGGGAACGCGACCCGGTAGTAGACGTTCGTAGCGTTGATCCAGACGATTGGCTTGCCGCGGCGGAACATGTCGGCAAACGTCGCGCCCTTGAACACGTCCTCGTCGAGCCATGTCCGGAGATCTTCCCGATCGTTGAGCCCGCCGGCGAAGAGGCGCGCCAGGTTGATCGGATTCAGCAGACTGAAGCGAAGTCCCGCCTCGCCGTCCTTCAAGAGCACTGATCGAAAGGTCGTCAGGCTGCTCTTGCCATGCAGACCGTAGTACGCTGCGGTGATCGAGCCTCCTGACACGCTGCTGATAAATGCGACGTTGTCGAGCAGGGACGCGTCCGCAGGAGCTCTCATAACGTCGAGCCCCTGCAGCGCGCCGAACGCGAAGGCTGCGGCTCGCGTGCCACCGCCAGAAAACGACATGGCGACGGCTGTCGGGCCGACGACGTCCATGGGCTCGCGCAAGGGCGCGGTTGCACTGCCAGCCGCGGCCTGAGGCAGATTGCGCGGAGCATTGTGTGGAAGCGACCCGCAGGCGCTGAGTCCCGCAAGTAGAAGCAGCATCAGAGTGGGATAGCCCCCGCCGCAGCCGTGCCGAAGTCTCCCGTGCCCCCCGATGCGCCAAGGCAGACCGCGCTTGCGGCAACGAGCGGGGTCATGTCGAAATTTCCACATTTGACTAGATCAGTTCATTAGAGCTTCGAACGAGTGTACCGGCGAATGTGCTGCAACTAGTCCATAGCAAGGCCCCTGTCGGCAATCACCCTCGCCCAACGTTCGCGCTCGCTGTGAATAAAAGCCTTGAAAGACACCGCCCCCGCATAGAAGATCTTGAAACCAAGGCCGGAAACCGGCACTTTGAAGGACGCATCCGACAACACCATTTCCACTGCACGGTTCAGTTTCTGGATCCTTGCCTTCGGCGTTCCTTTAGGCGCGAGAATACCGTACCAGCCTTCCACTGACATGTTGCGCACACCAGCCTCGGCAAAGGTAGGAGTGTTTGGTGCGATAGTTAGCCTGGCTTCGCTCGCGACTGCCAAAGGTCGCAATTTTCCCGCCGCAACGTATCGAAGGCTATCCGGCCCAGCAAAGACAGCGTCCACGTCTCCACTCATCACAGCTGTCACTGCTTGGACGCCGCCGTGGTAAGGAACATGAGTAAGTTGAGTCCCCGTCGCCTGCGCTAGCAGTTCTGCTGCGAGGTGGCTGGTGTTCCCATATCCCGATGAAGCCATGGTAACCCCACCAGGAAACGCCTTGGCGTGATTGATCAACTCGGACACAGACGAGAACATCGACGTTCGTCGCGTGTAAAGAATTAAGGGCTGCTTGGCGAGTAGAGAAACGGGTTCGAAGCTTCTCACCGGATCATAGTCACTTGCCTTGCTCAGGAGCGGCCCGATCGCGTAGGCAGCAAGCACCAACACAAGCGTATACCCATCGTTCTTTGCGTTCGCCACATGTCGCAAGGCAATCTGGCCTCCTGCGCCCGGCTTGTACTGAATGACTACATGGGTACCCAGCACCTTTTGCAGTTCGGCGCTTAGCGGCCGGGCCAGCAGATCGGCTGGCCCGCCTGGAGGATATGGTACGACAATGGTGATGGGTCGATCGGGGTATGCCGCCCATATGGGCTGCGCGGAGAGAAACAAACAGGCCAACCCCGCAAGACCGAGTGAAGTCTTTCGGCGTTTGATGGGCAATGCCCCTGATCGAGAGTCCGAGGCATGGAACAAGCTCCGGATCCAATTGAAAGGAGCGAAAAGTTTAGGTCGCATACTGGCTCAGGAAAACAGCGAGGGAAAGCGGAAACGCAGATTCACTCTGCAAGATGGGGGAGCCGGGGGCTCCTCCTCAAATAGCCCTATTTTCCTGTCGACGCCGACTGGCGTTGCAGGAATCCGCCCGTTACACCACTTGCCATAGCCATACCGTCCCTCAATTGCTTCTATTGCTTGGAGTCAACGCATCGTCAAATCGTTCTTGCCTTGGGCAAGCTGAAGCGGAAGACCGTGCCCTGGGGTTGACGAGGTTCAGCCCATAGCTGGCCACCGTGACTTTCGACGATCGAAAGGCAGATTGCGAGCCCCATGCCCAAGCCTTCGGGTTTCGTCGTAAAGAACGCATCAAACAAGCGGCTCCTTGCATTTTCATCAAGCCCAACGCCACGGTCGGACACGGCCACCGTCACTCCGTCTGGGCTTGACACAGTCTGAACCGACAGTATTCGCTGCGGCATATCCTCAGCGCGCATTGCCTCTAAGCCATTCATGACCAAGTTCAGAATGACCTGTTGCAATTGCACCCGGTCCCCGGTGACATGGGGCAAGTCCGGGCTCAACGTGGTTTCAATGGTGCAGCAATGCCGGCTCGCTTCCCCGTCGATCAGACCAAGCGTTTGCATGATCACAGAATTGATGTCAAGGGTATTCCTCGGCCCAGAAGTCTTTCTCAACATTGACCGCATGCCTACGATGACGTCGCTGGCCCGCTGACCTTGGGCCACAATGGCTGTCAGTGCCTCGCCGACCTCGTTCAGATCGGGCACCTTTCTGTTCAGCCATCGAACTGCCGCATTGGCGTTAGCGACGACAGCAGCCAATGGCTGGCTTACTTCGTGGGCAATCGATGATGCAAGGGCACTCATTGTCATCACGCGTGAGACGTGAGCCAACTCGACTTGTGCGCGATGCAGTGCGTCGTCAGCCTGCTTCCTTTCCTCATAGAGGCGACTGTTCTCCAGTGCGGTGGCTGCCTGGAACGCTAAAAGCTTGATGATTTCCGTACGTGCCGGCACGAACACGCGGGGGGCGAGTTCGTTCTCAAGGTAAAGCACGCCCACCAACTTCGCTTGGTTCAACAACGGAAGGCATAAAATCGATCGAATCTTTCGTCGTTGGAAATATGGATCGCTTGCAGCCACAGTCGGGAGGAACGCGTCATCGAGCACGACGTGCTCCTGTCCTTGGATCACCTGGCAAATCAAGGACAGCGGGACATCGTCCGAACAGGGCGTTCGGCGCTCGTGATTTATCGCGATATCGCTGCCGGCCACCCGCGCCTCTGCTACGACGCGAAACTCGTCTTGCAAGGGCAGGAGTAGTACGCCGCGCGAAGCACCCGCTTGCTCAATGGCTGTACGAACCAGCATCTCGATCAGTCTGTCGAGACTGATTTCCCCGGACACTGTTTGGGATACCGCAATAACGGTAGAAAGATCCAGATGCTTGATCGGCGTGTCGATAGTCCCCGACAAGCGGACGGAGCGGGATTCATTTGCAATGCTCGGGTAAAGGGCGTCGATCTGCCAAACCTTCGCGTCAGCACCCCAATAAGAGTAACAATGCCGCGCCTCGAGCAGATATCCGCGCGATGCCTTTTCGAGGCCGCTATGCAGGTAAAAGCGCGCAGCAATCTCATTGGCCATCGCGCGAACATGTACGAAGTCGTTGTCGCGAGCCGAGGCGATTGCCGACTCATAGCCATGCATTGCCTGGAGGCTTTGCCCTTCGAGACGAGCGATCTCCGCACCGACTAGTGCGGCACGACAGGCAAAGGTGCTCGGACACAGTTCGGCCCACGAAAGCAATTGACGGTGATGTTCCGCAACTTTCCGAAGCGAGTCCCCAGCGCGATTCTCTTCCTTTGATCCAACGCAGGCGGCTATCGCCAGGGCAGCATAAAAGTGATACTCGACCTGTTCAAAGTAGGCGGGCGACGTCCACATTAAGGCTTGCGCCTTGTGAGCACACTCGGCGGCCACGGCATAGTCGCCCGCCAAGTATCGGGCCTGCATTTTTCGAATCCAATACCAGCTCGTTGCCAGAAGCCTACCGATGTCACCCTGCAGATAGCTTTCGAAAGCCGCTTCGTCAAAGTCTTCGGAATCAAGAACGCCGAAAACGGGTGTTTCACCTCGTAGCATGCGCACCAGTTGCATGCGCGGGGCGATGCGGTCCCTGACGAGGTCATATCTATCACCCCAGGTCGCAATGCTGCCTTGCTCCATGGCTGCTTGCACGCTTGCCAGACTTTCACCCTGAGCCAGCCCGTGCGTGATGCGATTGCTATGGATGTAAGCGGCATAGGTAAAATTATGCGTGGCTTCCGTGACTTTCAACGCCTGATCCAGAACATCGCGCGCGACGTGAAGGGGCTGACTCCAGTGCAGGACATTGCCACCAACAATTTGGAAAACTCGGGCACTGTACCGTTCGTTCCCGCTGCGCTCGGCCAAAGCAAGAGCGACACGCCCGAAAGCACAGGCAGCGGACGTTACCCCTGGCTTGGAGATTAGGAGCATGCTAAGCCAGCCATACACCATTGCCGATTCGTCGCTGTTGCCGTAGCGCAGGCTAAGATTGACCATGCGGAATATCACGAGCCGGCGAAGGTTGTCGTTCGAATGCCAGGCTGGCTGCATTAGGGCCACCAGCACGCGCATCGTACCGAGGACCTCTGGCTCGACCATGCAACGATGCTCACAGAGCTGCTCAATGGGCAGGGTACCGATCTGCCGCCACATCGCTTCCTCTTCCAGTCTCACAACCTCGAGGGACGGTTGGCTAGACCAATGTACCCCTGCGCGACCAAGGTATTGAAGGCCAACCGATACTGCCTCTTCTCGGCGCCCCACCGTAAGCAGCAGTTCGAGCTGCAGTTGCGTGATGAGCGCCAATTGCCGTAGGTCCGCAGCTGTTCGAGCCAAATGCGCAAGGCGTCTTTCTGCGGACTCCAATTGTCCAGTATGAAATTCACATTCCGCCAAATGCTGGGCAATGAGAAACGCTAAATCATGCCGACGCAACCATGTCTCATCATCGAGATTCTCGGCCGCGGCGCCGAGATACTGATGTGCAGTAGGATAGGCCGATGCCATCTTCGCCCGAAGCGCAGCGGCTAAATTCAGTTCAGCCAAGCGCTCACGTTCAGATGGCGTTCTGACGAGCTTCGCGCCAAGATTGAATTGCTCGACGATAGTGAAGATGTTGTCGTCAAACTCCTCAGAGGGCACTTGGGCAGCGAGCTGGCGACCGATCCGAAGATGTAACTGAAGACGATCAGCTTCTGGAATGAGCGCGTACGCCGCCTCATGGATGCGATCATGCCGGAATTGCACTACATTCTCTCTTCGGGTGACCAGACCGGCCCGAATCGCATCCCATAGGCATGGCACTACGGCCCGTTCCTGATCAGACCAAACGCGATTCAAGTTTTCCAGGGTGGAATCGTTCCCAAAACATGCCAGAAGCTGCAGGGCCTTTTGCGTGTCAGAGCGCAGGCGGCCGATTCTACCTAACATGAGCTCGACGACGTTGTCCGTAAAGCCCTTCGAACGGATCTGCTCCAGGTCCCACGCCCACAGGCCGGCACCATGGTCCAATCCTAGCATTCCGTCTTCCACCAGTTCGGTAAGAAACTGAATCACGAAGAAGGGATTGCCTGCAGTTCGTTCTTTTACCAGGCGAGCAAGCGGTGCGCTCGCTTGCGTCGAGCAATGCAGCGTATCGGCCAACATCTGCCCAAGGCTCGCCACATCAAGATCGGCTAACTCAATCTCGCAAACACGGTGTCCATCATCGCGAAGCACTCCCGCGCTGACCATAAGCGGATGCCCTGCCACGACCTCATTCTCACGGTACGCGCAAACGACCAGCACCCCTGGAAGGCGGTGGTCCGCGATTAGGCGCTGGACGAACGTGATCGTTTCCTCGTCCAACCACTGAACGTCATCCAGAAAGATTGTCAGTGGCGCTGAGTACTGAGCCAGCACGGCTATCAACGCTTCAAGCGCCTCTCGGAGCCGGCGCGCCGCCTCCCCGGGTTGCAGATCGGAGATGGAGGGATAGCGGCCCAGCATCTGTTCTAACTGTGGAACAAGGGGCGCGAGCAAGGCGCCATCTGACGCCACAGCCTTTGCCAGCATTGTGCGCCAGATTGTCTGTTGCTCAACGGGCATCGAAACGAACCGTTGCAGTACGCCACCCAATGCGTGTGCCAAAGTCGCATAGGGAATGGTCTTTTCCCGCAACTCTGCCTTGCCTGATGCCAACAGGCTGCAGTCCTCGACCATAACCCGCCGCAGTTCGTTCACAACTGACGTTTTTCCAGCGCCAGAATAGCCGGACACCAGGACAAGCTCATTGCGGCCTGTCGCCCTTACCCGCCCCCACGCCTCGGAAAGCGCAGCAATTTCCTTTTCCCGTCCATACAGGCGATCCGGAAACGAAAGCCCTTCTGAAAGGTCGTGCTGGCCAAGTTGGAACACTACGATAGACTCTGCTATGCGCCATTCACTTTGACAGCGTTGCAGATCTGCTTTGAGCCCCGCGGCGGTCTGATAACGCTCGTCCGGAGACTTGGCAAGCAACTTCATGACGAGATCCGACACCACCCGGGGTATGCCTGATATCCGCTCCGCCGGCGTCAAGGGCTGGCGTGCCAGATGGTAATGGACCCAGTCTTTCGGCGCGCTCGCGTTAAACGGCAGTTCGCCACACAGCATTTGGTAGAACGTGACGCCGATCGAGTAGAGGTCACTGCGCGTGTCGATCGCGCGGTTCATCCAACCCGTCTGCTCGGGCGACATGTACGCCAACGTTCCGACGATGTCGTTGACCGTTACGACCTCATGCACATCCCGTCGAACCAGCGAAGCATTGCCGAAGCCTGTGAGCCACACCTGCGTATGCCACGGCGCCACAAGGATATGCCCAGGCTTCAAATCTTTGTGAACAAGACCGCTTTGATGCAACTGGCCGACTGCGGTGGCAATTGCAATGGCGAGATCCAGAAAATCGCCAACATCCAGTGCCGTCCCCATAACACGGCTCAACGGCTCGCCGCCGGGGTCGGCCAGGAAGAGGGCCGCGCTACCGCTTGCGCGCTGAATTTCGACCGGCGACACCGCCCACGCGGCGTCGAGCAACTCGCGCAACTCGAATTCGTGCGCCAACTTGGAGAGCGTCCCTGGACAAGGCTTCTCCGCTAAAGGCCGGACCATCAGGACCGATCGTTCGGTACCCCTCGGCACATATCTTCCGAACGAACGGTCACCTTCTTCCCAGAACAAGTCAAAACCGCTTTCCGCGCCAGCGTAAAACATAAACGTAGAACTCCTAAGGCTTGCTGGTGGCGGAGCCGAAGGCCCCTTAGGTCACTTAAATGGCGGCGCTTGGAAGTTGCCGGCGGGCATTGTACCGGTGCCGCGTCGCTTGCCACGTACGACGAGACCATAAGGCGTTCGTATGAATGCCGTTGCGAGGTATTCTCATCGTAAGTGGTGGCAGCCCCGTCGGTCATCGCATTCATATTGAAGGGAGACCCGCGTGACTGTCCACACCATCGCAATCGTTGATGACGATGAATCGGTACTTCAGGCTATTGGCCGCCTCGTTCGCTCACTGGGCTACGAAGTCGAGCTATTCGCAAGTGGCCGCCAGCTCCTCGAAAGCGAAGGGCTTAGCCACATAAATTGCGTCATCACGGATGTCGAGATGCCGTGTATGGATGGCCTGGAACTTTCCCAATGCCTTCGGCGCATCGGGCATGCGGCCCCAATCATTTTTATCAGTGGCGTCGTGGACGCGGGTTATGAGGAGCGCGCACGTACGACTGTCAACGCGTGTTTTCTCAGCAAGCCCTTCGCAGAGCAAGATCTAATTGACTGCATCGAACTCGCACTCTATCCCCCTCCTCTTCGATAACTTCGAAACAAGCGTCAGTTCAGGCATTGCCGACGCCTTACCTTCTCGACTGAATGACGGCTTGGCTGCAAGGGCCAGTAGGCTGAGCCTGGTGGCCGCCCGCTTCCGGGCGTGATGGACTTTGGCGCTGGGCTGCACAGCTCCGGAGGCAGCGAACCGAAGCGACACTCATACCATCGTATTAGTTGACATGGCTTCAAGGCGGCCTCTCCACCGGAAGCGCACATGCGACCGCGAGCCAGTCAGGTGCGCATTCCGGCAGAGGAGATGGACCAATTTCGGTGCAATCGGGGTCGATGCGACTAATACCATCGTCCAATGGCGAACCGTGGGTGCTTCCTTTAGGCTTCCGACCGCGTTGCGCTGCCCTCGCCACTGGCAAGACAACTGCGGCATCGGCGCCGGTGCACGTCCCGGCCTGTTGCGCCCATCTCTAACTCCTTGTCCCGAGGATCGACACCATGTCCAACCCGAAGCTCGAAGTCCTGACCCCGCAAAACAGCCAGTTGATCATCATCGACCACCAGCCGCAGATGGCCTTCGGGGTGCAGTCGATGGACCGGCAGGCCATGAAGAACAACGTCGTCGGCCTGGCCAAGGCCGCGAAGATCTTCAATATCCCGACGACCATCACCACGGTCGAAAGCGAATCGTTCTCCGGTTTCACCTATCCCGAGCTGCTCGATGTCTTCCCGGAACAGAAGACACTGGAGCGCACCTCGATGAACTCGTGGGACGACCAGAAGGTCCGCGACGCGCTCAAGGCCAACGGCCGCAACAAGGTGATCGTCGCCGGCCTGTGGACCGAGGTCTGCAACACCACCTTCGCGCTGTGCGCGATGCTGGAAGGCAACTACGAGATCTACATGGTTGCCGATGCCTCTGGCGGCACCAGCAAGGAAGCGCACGACTATGCCATGCAGCGCATGGTCCAGGCCGGCGCGGTGCCGGTGACCTGGCAGCAGGTGCTGCTGGAATGGCAGCGCGACTGGGCCCACCGCGACACGTATGACGCCGTGATGAAACTGGTCAAGGAACATTCCGGCGCCTATGGCATGGGTGTCGACTACGCGTACACCATGGTGCACAAGGCGGCGCAGCGTACCGCCACGCCGCACGAGTCCGTGGCGCCGGTACCGGCTCGCTGATCGTTGCATCGGCCGGCCGCGGCTTGCCAGCGGCCCAGCTCGCCAATGGCACGTCGCTCACAGTCTGCCCCGACGCTGACCTAAGGGAGCGGTCAGCCCGACCCGGTCGATGCACTACCTGCTGATTTCATAGCTCACAAACAGTATGTCTGTCACCCGCCGGCAATTCATCGCCTCGGCTGCCGCCCTCGGCGCGGCAGCTTCTTCGGAGATCTTCGCCATGACACCTGGCAATTCCCCCGACCTCATCCTCGTCAACGGCAGGTTCACCACGCTCGACAAGTCCAACCCGCAGGCAGACGCCGTGGCCGTCCGCGACGGGCGCTTCGTGGCCGTCGGCACGCGCCAGGACGTGATGAAGCTGGCCGGCGCGCAGACGCAGGTCGTGGACCTGAACGGCCGGCGGGCCATCCCCGGGCTGATCGACAGCCACATGCACATCATCCGCGGCGGCCTGAACTACAACATGGAGCTGCGCTGGGACGGCGTGCGCTCGCTGGCTGACGCCATGCGCATGCTGAAGGACCAGGTCGCGCGCACACCGGCACCGCAGTGGGTGCGCGTGGTCGGCGGCTTTACCGAGCACCAGTTCGCCGAGAAGCGGCTGCCGACCATCGACGAACTGAACGCGGTGGCGCCCGATACCCCTGTGTTCATCCTGCACCTGTACGACCGCGCCATCCTCAACGGCGCGGCGCTGCGCGCGGTAGGCTATACCAAAGACACGCCCAACCCGCCGGGCGGCGAAATCGTGCGCGATGCGCGCGGCAACCCGACCGGGCTGCTGCTGGCCAAGCCGAACGCCACCATCCTGTATGCGACGCTGGCCAAGGGCCCCAAGCTGCCGCCCGAGTACCAGAAGAACTCGACGCGCCATTTCATGCGCGAGGTCAACCGGCTCGGCGTCACCGGCGTGATCGATGCGGGCGGTGGATACCAGAACTATCCCGAGGACTACAGCATCATCGAGGAGCTGCACAAGGACGGGCAGCTGACGGTGCGGCTGGCGTACAACCTGTTCACGCAGAAGCCCAGGGAAGAACTGAACGACTTCAAGACCTGGACCGCCAAGGTCAAGCCGGGCCAGGGCGACGACCTCTACCGCCACAACGGCGCGGGCGAGATGCTGGTCTACACCGCGGCCGACTTCGAGGACTTCCGCGTCGAGCGCCCCGACATGGCGCCGTCGATGGAAGCTGACCTGGAGCCCGTGATCCGCCTGCTGGCGGAGAAGCGCTGGCCGTGGCGGCTGCATGCCACCTATGACCAGACCATCTCCCGTGCGCTCGATGTCTATGAGAAGGTGGCCAAGGACATTCCCTTCGACGGCCTGAACTGGTTCTTCGACCATGCCGAGACCATCTCCGACCGCAATATCGACCGCATCGCCGCGCTCGGCGGCGGCATCGCCGTGCAGCACCGCATGGCCTACCAGGGCGAGTACTTTGTCGAGCGCTACGGCGCACGCGCTGCCGAGGCGACGCCGCCCGTGAAGAAGATGCTGGAAAAAGGCGTCAAGGTCGGCGCCGGCACCGATGCCACGCGCGTGGCCTCGTACAACCCGTGGGTGTCGCTGTACTGGCTCACCACCGGCAAGACCGTGGGCGGCATGGCGATGTACCCGCAGGCCAACCTGCTTGACCGCGAAACCGCGCTGCGGCTGTGGACCGAGGCGAACACCTGGTTTTCCTCGGAAGTCGGCAAGAAGGGCCAGATCAAGGCCGGCCAGCTCGCCGACCTGGCGGTGCTGTCCTCTGACTACTTCAGCGTGCCCGGCGACGAGATCCAGGACATCACCTCGGTGCTGACCATCCTCGGCGGCAAGGTGGTCTATGGCGATTCAGACTTCAGCAAGCTGTCGCCGGCGCTGCCTCCCGCCATGCCGGACTGGTCGCCGGTGCGGCACGTCGGCGGCTACCAGCCGCGGCCGGAAGCGCGCAAGCTGGCGCTGAACACGGCGTGCGGGTGCGCGAGTTCGTGCGGTGTCCACGGCCATGCGCATGCAAAAGCCTGGACCTCGGGCGTGCCGACCTCGGACGAGAGCACGTTCTGGGGCGCGCTGGGCTGTTCCTGCTGGGCGTTCTGACCTGCTGCCGACCGCAGCCAACCGAGACCGGCCATGCCTGAACCGATGACTTCCCTTCCCCTGGCGCCAGCCAGTGCCGCCGGGTTGCCGCGCTGGATGCGCTGGCTGCGCTGGGTTGGCCTGCTGCTGCTGTGCGCCGCTTACCTGCAGGGCGGCCTGTTCAAGCTGGCCGACTTTCCCGGCGCGGTGGCCGAGATGCGGCACTTCGGGCTGAACCCGCCGGTGCCACTGGCAGTCGCCACCATCGTGCTCGAGCTGGGCGCGTGCGCCATGATCCTGCTGGGCTGGCGGCGCTGGCTGGGCGCGCTGGCGCTGGCGGCGTTCACGGCCGGCGCGACCTTCATCGCCAACCGCTTCTGGGAAGCGCCGCCAGAAGCCCGCTTCATGATGACCAACGCATTCTTCGAACACCTGGGCCTGGCCGGCGGCTTCCTGCTGGTGGCCTGGCACGACCTGCGCGAGCGCGCAACCCGGCACGGCTGACCAAGATGGCAGAGCAAGCAACGCACTCCTCTCCCCGCCCCGCCGACGGCGGCACCTTCGCGCCGCTGGCGCAGGCGACGTTTGCCGTGCTGTGGGCGGCGACCATCCTCGGCAACGTCGGCAGCTTTATGCGCGACGTGGCCAGCGCCTGGCTGGTCACCGACCTGTCGTCGTCGCCGGCCGCGGTCGCGACGATCCAGGCCGCGGCAACGCTGCCGGTGTTCCTGCTGGCGATCCCGGCCGGCGTGCTGTCCGACATCCTCGACCGGCGCCGCTTCCTGATCGCGATCCAGGTCGGGCTGGCGCTGGTCAGCGGCACGCTGATGATGCTGGCCTGGCGCAATGCGCTGACGATCGAGATCCTGATCGGCATGGCGTTCCTGGGTGGCATCGGGGCGGCGCTGATGGGGCCGACCTGGCAGTCGATCGCGCCCGAGCTGGTGCCGCAGCAGGAACTCAAGCGCGCGGTCGCGCTCAACGCGCTGGGTGTCAACATCGCCCGCGCCATCGGCCCGGCCGCCGGCGGCCTGCTGCTGGCGGCGTTCGGCGCGGCCGTTACCTATGGCATGGACCTGCTCAGCTATGTCTTCGTGGTCGCCGCGCTGCTGTGGTGGAAACGCCCGGCACGCGCCGCCGACCCGCTGCGCGAGCATTTCCTCGGTGCGTTCCGCGCCGGGCTGCGCTTTACCCGCGCCCACAGCAAGCTGCATGTCGTGCTGGCGCGGGCCGCGGTGCACTTTGCCTTTGGCAGCAGCATCTGGGCGCTGTTGCCGCTGGTGGCCAGGCAACTGCTGAAAGGCGGCGCCAGCCTCTATGGCGTGCTGCTGGGCGCGGTGGGGCTGGGCGCGATCCTCGGTGCGCTGGTCATGCCGCGGCTGCAGCGGCGCCTGGACGCGGACGGGCTGATGTTGCTCTCTGCCTGCGCGACCGCGGTGGTGATGGCCGGGCTATGCGTGGCGCCGCCTGTCTGGATCGCGCTGTTGCTGCTGCTGTTCCTGGGTGCGGCATGGATCATCGCGCTGACGACTTTGGGCGGCGTGGCGCAGGCGATCCTTCCCAACTGGGTGCGCGGGCGCGCGCTGGCGGTCTACCAGATGGTGTTCAACGGCGCGATGGCGGCGGGCAGCCTGGTGTGGGGCTTTGTCGCGCAGGCACTGGGGACGCCCGGCGGGCTGCTCGTGGCCGCGGCAGGCATGCTGGTGGCAGCGCTGCTGCTGCACCGGCTGCGCCTGCCCCGCGGCGAAGATGACCTGGGACCGGCACGGCACTGGCCCGAACCCGAAGGCGCCGCGGATATCGCGCATGACCGCGGCCCGGTCATGATCCTGATCGAATACTGCGTGCGTGCGCCCGACCGCGACGCCTTCCTGCGCGCGGTGCACCAGCTTTCCGAAGAACGGCTGCGCGACGGGGCCTTCAACTGGGGCGTGATGGAAGACCCGGCCGACCCGGAGTTGCTGACGGAGTGGTTCCTGGTCGAATCGTGGGCCGAGCATTTGCGCCAGCACGAGCGCGTGCCCCACGCCGATGCCGACCTGCAGCGCGAGGTGACGCGCTTCCATGTCGGCGACAAGCCGCCGCGCGTGCGGCACCTGCTGGGCGTCGGATTGCCGCCGGCTCCTGCGGCGCGCCACTGATTCCCATGCTCTTGTTCCCGGAGACTTTCCGATGAAGCTTTATCTTGTTTCCCTCGGCGCCGGCATCCTCGTCGGCATCATCTATGCGCTAATGCAGGTCCGCTCGCCAGCGCCACCCGTGGTGGCGCTGGTCGGCCTGCTCGGCATGCTGATCGGCGAACAGGTGGTGCCGCCGATCAAGCGCCTGATCGCCGGCGAGCCGGTCACCATCGCATGGTTCCATTCGGAATGCGTGCCGAAGATTACCGGCGCCCCCGGCCCGACGCTGAACGCGGCCAGCAAGACGCCTGCGGATAATGCGACGAACTGACCTGCCCCGGCTCGCCGCCGCTGCAACTGGGCTCGCGGCGCTAACGCTTTCGGCTCATGCCGCTGGCAGTGTCACCGTGTATGGTCGGCTGAACACGGCGCTGGAAGCCAGCCACGCCAGCACTGCCACCGACGGTACGGCGTCAAGCAGCGTGCTACGCCAGACCAATAATCGCTCCGTGTTTGGGCTTCGCGGAGAGGAGTCGCTCGGCGGCACATTGAAGGCGCTATGGCAAGTGGAAAGCAACCTGTCTCTGGATGACGGGCAGGGGCAGATTGCCGGCCGCAACTCACGCATCGGTCTACAGGGCAGTTACGGGCTGGTGTTCTTAGGCCACTGGCACACGCCCTATACCGAAGCCACGATGGGCTACGACCCCTACTACCCGACAACGGCCGGATATATGGCGCTGATCGGCAATGGCTCGGCTTCCAGCACGAACAATGTTGAAAACGTCAGTGCGTTCGACCGACGCCAGAAGAACATACTGCAGTACCGTTCTCCGTCATGGCGCGGGCTGGGCCTGTGGCTCGGTTGGGGTCTACCAGAGGAGAAGGCCACCGTACCACGCAACCCGGCGCTCTATTCCGTTGCCGCCGTCTATGACGGTGGCGCGCTCAATGGGACGTTGGCGTGGGAGCGGCACCAGCACTATCAGGCCGCAGGTCGCAACGACGACGCGATCAAGCTAGGGCTGGCGTGGCAGATGGCACCTGGCACGCGCTTGGCTGCGGTCTACGAACACCTGCACTATCGCACCGACAGTGGAGACTTGCAGCGCAACGCTTGGTATGCATCGCTGGTGCAACGATTCGGGCCGGGCAGCATCCGTATTGGCGTGGCCTACGCGGCCAATGGCACTGGCGGCTCCACAGAAACGGTCGGCTTTTTCCGCAGCGGCGCCGACACCGGTGCGGTGCAGTACACCGTCGGCTATGACTATCCGCTGTCGAATCGCACAGCGCTGTATGCTTACTACAGCCGCATCGACAATGCGCGCAATGCGATCTATGACTTCGCCATCAACGATCTCGGCGTGCGCGCCGGGGCCGATCCCCAGACTTTCGCGCTGGGATTGCGCCACAATTTCTGAAGGGTCGGTGGCACTTGCCTGCAGAGATCGCACAATAGTGCTTTGAACCCTGCTATCGCGTGATGAAAATAAGGACCCATGTGAATGCCATCCCAGTAATTGCACTCGTCGACGACGATGCGGCTGTGCGGCATGCCTTGGGTCGGCTCGTGCGCGCGTTCGATCTGGCCGTTGAGTTGTATCCGAGCGCGATAGACCTCCTTCAATCGGGTT
This sequence comes from Cupriavidus sp. Agwp_2, assembly GCF_040784895.1. Taxonomy (NCBI): domain Bacteria; kingdom Pseudomonadati; phylum Pseudomonadota; class Betaproteobacteria; order Burkholderiales; family Burkholderiaceae; genus Cupriavidus; species Cupriavidus sp. Agwp_2. The sequence goes on along the minus strand of NZ_CP088085.1, from coordinate 135,963 downwards.
CAATAGACGCCATCGACTGCATCATCACGGACGTGCAGATGCCGGGGATGGACGGCTTCGCGCTAAATGATGCGCTGCGGGCGCGCGGGCTTCGCCTACCAATCATCTTCATGACGGGCTTTGAACAGAAAGGCTATGCGATGCGCGCCCAAGCCGCCGGCGCAGCGTGCTTTCTGAGCAAGCCATTCCAGGAATCGGACGTCCTGCGTTGCATCGAGCGTGCGCTGGGGATGCATCGATAAGTCTTCCATACCCCTTACGTCTGCGCCCTCACACCTACAGCCAGCGCGTACTGGTAGCGCCTCGCCCAGACTGACCACACAACTCCATTCCTTAGCTGAACTGTTCGCACAACTCGGCTTGCCGTCCGACGAGAGTGACGTCAAGGCATTTGTTGCGAAACGCTCGCCGCTGCCGCTCGACATCGAATTATGGGAAGCCTCGTTCTGGACGCCCGCTCAGGCCTCCCTGTTGCGCGTCGAATGAGTCTTGATTAATGAACGATTCGGCGTGCGCGGCGCGTTCGTGCAGGTGGGCGGTATCCGTTCGGTCGATCAGGAGACTAAGCAACTCTGGTCTGTTGTAGTGTCCAGCCGAGTCCATCAACACCTTGCGCCGGTCGATCAACGAGAAATCAAGATCGGCGATGACCTCACCCTCACCCGAGCGGATAGGTTCGCCCAACAACATGCCGTCCGGTGTCACGATAGTGGTCAAGCAACCGCCAGAAATCGGCTCGATGTTGCATCCCGTGTCCCTCATGATTTGCGCCTGCTGGTCAGGATCCAACCACGCTGTCGCATTCACCACGAAGCAGCCAGACTCAAGCGCATGTTGTCGGATATTGATTTCCATCCTTTTGGCAAAGCCTTCGCCGAAGGCTGACCCCGGATACATGGCCGAATGGATCTGTTCTCCGTCGGCGATCATCGCGTAGCGCGCGAGCGGATTGTTGTGCTCAAAGCATGCGAGCTGGCCGATTCGTCCGACCTTGCTGTCGACCGCGCGAAGGCCAGACCCGTCGCCCTGACCCCAGATCATGCGTTCGAAATGCGTGGGCGTGATCTTTCGGCGGCGCTGGATCAGGGTCCCATCTGCGTCGAAAAGCAACTGCGCGTTGTAGATGGTGCCTCTGTCACGCTCATTTACACCAATGGACACCACCATCCCAGCCTTGCGGGCCGCATCTCCGATTGCATGGGTGGCAGGGGACGGTACCGTCACGGACTGCTCGAGCAACCTGAGATGTTCATTTCCGGCAAGGAGTTGGAGGCCCGTCTGGACCGCTGAGAAATATGGGTAGTATGGCACCACCGTTTCCGGAAACGTAGCGAACTGCACCCCCTTCTCACCAAGCTCGTGGATCTTCTGCACGACTTTATCCACGGTTGCCTCACGGCTGTAAAGCACAGGGCTGATCTGGACTGCGGCAGCTTTGATGACTGTCATTTGAAAAATTTCCTTTGCATGGGACGCGACACCGTAGTGCCGCAACGAAGTTGGACAGGCGGCAGCAGTTCAGTGTCGAACGTTCGTGACAACTGGCTCCGACGGTCGAGGTAGCAGCCTTCAAGTCAGGCGGGTTCGGCTCAGAACCGCCGGGTCCACGCAGGCGTCCAAGCACTTGCTCGACGCGGCGGGACAGGGCAAGCAGCTCACGGTCGCGACTAGCGACCGCATCGAGCTCGAGCCCGCGCTTTCATCGGATGCGATGGAAGCGATGGAAGCGATAATATAAATTTCTGCGTTGGCTGGCAGGACTAACTTCCCTCCTTTTCTGCCAACGTTGAAAGGCGGGCTTCCGCAACTCCTTGTGTTCCCCGAAGCGCATCAGCGGGAGTTCGTGCTTGCACGAGGAACAGACCAGAGATGGCGATCATCAGGAACGAGAGCAGGTTGGAGAGCCGCAAACCGCGACGATGTTCCCCGTGGCAATCCGGGTAGGTATCAAGCAGTACAAGGGCAACGATTGGCATCGGGCGCCGGTCAGCGGGTTGGCGATACCTCGAGACGGAAACACCCAAACTGGACGAATGGCCGTTGTATCCTTGGAAGCCGGCCTTACGGCACAGCGCCCTCAAATGACCGAGACGGGCCGACAACAGCCCTCCTACAATGCGAAAAACCGCATCCCGGCCACCGGCGAATGACACGACGACTCTGAGTTTGCCCATCGCGGCGTCCAGAGGGCATACGCCTGACAGCTTCCGGACTGTATCCTGAACGAAACAGATTGCACCGATTTCACCACTGCCTCGAATCTATTTGTCTGCCGTAACATAATAAAAACAACACATCCGGCAATGTTGGCATCTTTGTTGCGGTTTATTTGGGGTGACGACCGGGCGCGCCAAGCCTGCCGAACAGCAGGGCATTTTGCATGGGTCGCGGGGATAGAAAGATTGCGGTTTGCGCCATGCCCTGCCCATTTCGCCGGGTCGCATGCCAAGACAAGTTTCGAATCCGGGGCACTTCGGCCAGGAGACTGCGATGTCCAAGAGATTCCTCCTTGTGCTTGCAATTTCATTCTTTCTCGGCGGCTGCGGCGGCGGCGATGACGACAACGACGGCACAGGGGCAGCCAGCACGCCGGTGCAGCCTCTGACGGTGCCACTCACCACAGCCATGGCAAGTCTGGCGGCGAATGGACTGACCGCAAATTTCTCGATTTCCGGCACGGTAGAGAATGTGCCCGTATCAGGCTCCGGGACCCTGATCGCCACCCCTTTCGTTGCGACCTCACTGGATAACACTTCGGTATTGAGGACCACTGAAACCGTTAGCGGCACGGTTGTCGCAAATGGTAATTCGGCGCCATTCTCGAACACCAGGGCCATCTTCCGCAATACGGTTACCTATGCCGTAATGGTGATCGACGAGGGGGACGCCTTCGTGGTGTTCGCCGACTATACGATTCCACCGACCGTAAAGGCCGGCGACTCGGGACCGCTGGCAACCGCCACGATCTTCTCGGACAGCACACGGGCCACGAAGATCGGTACGCTTATCGAGTTATATAGCGTGGCCACCGATACCGGAAGCAGCCTCCTGCTGACCTTGATCGACAAGATGTTCGACAACAGCAATGCCCGCATCGCCGAGGATGAGACAACGTTCCGCATCGACACCAGCGGCAACATCAGCTTTGTTTCGTCCAAGTCCACGGCATTCAATACCAACGGGCAATCGCTGGGGACTCTGGTGTTCCAATAGGGCAATCAGGAGCACCCCTATAGGCCGATCATGCAAGGCGAGGCGCGAATATCGGAACCAATGGTCGGGCCAGACCATCGGTTTGGTTTCTTCGCGACCGCCGGCACGACTCGAACGAAAGAAGCGCCGGCGATCGCCTTCTCGTCAGTTGACCGGGATCGGCCAGTTTCTGCCGTTCAATTGGGTCACAGGGCGGATGCTCGAACGGCCGCTTCACGCCGGTGGCAGTCGGTGGCCCACCTGCAGGTCACCTTGGATCTCGGACATTGAACTGGCTCAGCCCTGAGAAGGCTCGGGCGCGCGCGACGAAATCTTCATACGGGCGACTCTCGGGCAAGGAGGAGCGCTGCCTCGACGCCGCCTTCCAGGATTTGCTCCGCGCGTGCAACGTCTGGCACGGCGCGCGCGAACTGGAGGGTTCCCACCATGAGAGCGAAGATGGCAGTTGCCCGACGACCCGCTGCTGTGGAATCCGCATCTGGGAGCAATGCGGCCAATGTCGCAACGAAGCTTTGCAACCCATCCTCATAGGTTTGCCGTATTGACACCGAGTGCCTAGCGATTTCCGGAAGCAAAGCCGCCGAAGGACATCCGCATGCCAAGTCCTCGCGATGCGCTTGACTGAGGTAGCTTCGAATCACTCCCTCAAGGTCAGCGCCCGTCTGGAGTTTCTGTTCGAGGTCCAGTTGCCGCTCTGCGAGCGCGCCCCCGACCGCCTCGCGAACAAGCTCCTCCTTGGACCCGAAGTGGGGATAGAATGCGCCATTGGTCAGACCGGCCGCTCCCATGATCCCGCTGATGCCCGCAGCCGAGACTCCCTCTCGGCGGAAGCATTTCGAGGCGACCTCGAGGATGTGCTGCCGAGTCGCGGCTTTGTGACCTTTTTCGAAACGCATCTTCTCTCCACTCGTGTCCTGCGGCCGTCAGTTTGCAGCCGCCTCCAACAAGGCCTGGAGGTCGCGATCAAGCTGATTAGCCACGGTATTAACCTCCTCGCTGCCAAACTGGCCGAAAACGGAGGCTGGTCGATCATATTCAAACCCGACACCACCATCGCCATCCTCGCGCAGCAGCACACGGATGGGTGCATAGAGCCCCGCCGACAGTTGATGGCGGGTCATCTTCGACGCGGTGAGCGGATTGCCGATATCGTACTGGATGGATCGGCGCGTCAGCCCAGCAATAGCAAGCAGCGCCCCGTGGTCACGTCAGTTGCTGTTTGGGGTTGGCCCGTTTCCCACGGAAAGGGGCTAGAACGTCAGAGCGTCGGCGGCTGGGTGCCTAAGACTGCCTCGATCCCGCGGGCAAGCTTCAGAAGCGCCCGGTCGCTCGCCAGCGGGGCGTCCAGTTCAAGACCGATCGGAAGGCCCGCGCGAGACATGCCCGCAGGGAGACTGATACCCGGCAGACCCACGCTGCTCGCTGACAAAGTATGGTTCGCCAAAGCGAGGTAGCTGACTTCCTGGCCCGCGATGTGAAACTCATCCTGCTTCTCGATCGAAGGCGCCATGCAGGGCGTCGTCGGCTGCAGAATGGCAAGCGCCCCTCGCGTGACGAATGCCTGGTTCAGGCGGCGCTGGATTTCCGGACGGCTTACGTTGAGCGCAGTCTGATAGGCCTCCACTGAGGTAGCGCCTGCACCGCCCGGCAGTACGATGTTCTCCCACGCTTGGCGAAGCTGGGGCTTGAGGCCTCCGTAAATCGCCTCGAACGTGGTCGGAATATTGTGTAGACGGAGGAATTCCGAGACCGCGCCCTGGGTCTCATGGGCGAAAATGCCCCACGTAGTTGTCTGGACGAGGGCATTGAAATCCTTCCCGAGGTCGATCTCAAAGACCTCGGCGCCGGCGTCCTGCAACCGCCGAACTACCTCACGAAAACGATTCTCGACTTCCGAGTCCACCCAACCCAGAAACTGCCGCGGCGCGAAAGCCAGTCGGACTCCCTTAAGGTTGAAATCCCACTCGACGGGCTCCGCAGCCTGCTCCCCGGTGACGACCTGGTCCAGCAGTATGCAATCCTCAACACTACGCGCGAATACACCCGTCGTGTCGAGAGTGTGGGAGATCGGTGCGACGCCGTTACGCGGCCAGCGTCCTGTGGTCGGCTTGAACCCGACGACACCACAGAGCGACGCGGGCACACGGATCGATCCGACTGTATCGCCACCCAAGGCGGCGGGCACTATCCCGGCGGCCACTGATGCGGCAGAACCGCTTGATGACCCTCCCGTGACGCGATCGTGGGCGCGCGGGTTCTTCACCTGGCCATAGCGCTCGTTGTGCCCGGTCAGCCCATAGGACATCTCCACCAGATTGTTCTTGCCGAAGACGAGAGCACCTGCATCCTTGATCGCCCGGACCGCATCGGCGTCTTCCGTCGGAATGAAGTGCGCCAGACGATCGAGGCCGATACTCGTGGGCAGCCCCCTCGTCAGGTAGCTGTCCTTCACCCCGATCGGCACACCCAGTAGGGGACCCTCTGCCCCGGCCGACCGCGCCTTGTCTGCGTTCTTCGCAGCCTCAAGCACGGCGTCTCCGTCGATGGTGATGAAAGCGTTAAGGTCAGCGTGCGACCGAGCCTGCCGCAGCAAAGCCGTAGCGTACGCCTCTGATGTCATCTCCCCGCCGCGGATCGCGTTGGCGGCCGCGGCGAGCCCGAGTGAAGCGAACCTCTGCACTTCTGGCGCAGACGTTTGGCTAGAGCTGGCGATCGTGTCGTTCATAAATTCCTCACAAGAAAGGTGTCTACCCGGCATTTCACGACCGCGAGAAGAGTCGCAGCTCATGAAATTACGATCATAATATAGCATTACGCTCGTAATACAAGAGGTTTCGAAGGCGACGGGCGTGGCTGGACCGTAGACACCGTTGGTCGACGAACGGTTGCTGTGTCCTCGGAAACCGTCGCCGGCTTAGCGAGCATATCTAGAGGCAGATCGCCAGCTTCTGGTCGGTCTCGGCCCTCGGTCCGACCTGGGCAGGGGGCATGCCGGCGCCAGAGGCGACTACCGACCCGAAGCCTTGCGGCTAACCGGCAAGCACTGTATATTTATACAGTTGTCGCCGCATCCCGAAAAAGCTGGCTCCTGAAGCGAGCCCGTGCGGCGCCTGCGCTTTCTCTCCCCACCTCGAAAGGCAATCATGTTCGTGGACCGCACCGAAATCATCAACGCCGCCAAGGCATTGCGCGCCAGCCAGGAAGAGTCCAGGTACAGCAAGCTCGTCGCGCTCGCGAACAAGCAACTCAAGGCAATGCAAACGGCAATCCAGAGGGGCAAGGAAGAATTCGAGACCAGACTGGTACTCGACATCAACGAAGACAATCCGCAAGCAGCGCTGGAACCGCGCGCGCAACGGCTAGCCGACGACCTCAGAGCGCAGGGCTACACCGCGACGGTGACCACGTTTGCCGAGGTCAGCACCGACCGCAAGAACTGGACGCCGAATATCACGGTCGTCATCGGTCTGGGCAACATGGTTTCTGGAGACGACAACGCGATAGCGGAAAGCACGGCGACCGACGAGACGGAAGTCGCGCTGACTGGCGAAGCTACCAGTGAAATGGCCTGACAGCAGGCTGGCAATCAGAGATAAGGACCGGCATCACGGGGCTTCGGGCACAGTCGCGTGCTTGATGGTTTCTCCAACAACGGAAATCTGCACGCGATTTACCAGTGGCTGACCCGATGAAGGAAACCGTGGCGTGTAAGGACGCAATAGCCTGCGTCTTGTTCGAACGAGGATTGTCACCACGCACGGCGGGTGCGCTTAACATCCGCCTTGGGCCTACGAGCCTTCAACGGCAGAGAAGCGTCGTTCAGAGACGGCCGCCGTTTCGCGACAGCATCAGACCGAGACCAGTATCAATCGCTCGTTTAACTGTATCCAACGACCGTTACTGCCGTTGCGGTCATTCTCAGACGCTAGCGCCATCCATTGACATCCTCTCCGGGCTAAACCCGGGAGATTGCTACTTCTAGCGCCTGATGTCCCAGGCGGGCAATGTTGCACGCGGGCGTTCGTGTCGCGGTCGTGTACCGACCCGCACGAGCAACACGTCCACTCCTTATTCCAAGTTTGGCCCTACCTTTTTCGGACTGCTGGACGAGATAACGCCACAGCACGAGCACGTTTGGGTTGAAAACGCTTCGTCGACCTCTGCGAACACCACTGCTTGCCTGATGGCCTTGTACTGGAGTTGTGCCCTGAACGTCGTCCACGCGGCATCGAGCGAACTTTGCCATACTCGTTTCCCAGCAACCCGCGGCCAGCGTGCCCTGCGGCTTCACGCAAACAGGCCTGCCCGTTGGGCTCCAGATCATCGGTGCCGCGCACGCCGATGCGCTGGTCCTGCGCGCCGCGCGGGCATTTGAAGCGACACAGGAAGGGTCGCTGCCCTGCGCCGACCACATCTTCAATGGAGATTCCGATGACTGAATCCGAAGTGAAAACGCTGTTGGCGACTTTTGGCTCCGCCTTCCGTGCAGGCGATGCGGACGCGGCGGCCGCCTGCCTTGCCGAGGACTTTACCTGGCACCTTCCTGCCGCCAACGGCGATCCGCGCGGCCAAGTCCTGCAAGGTCGTGAGGCCACGCTGCGCTACTTGCGCGAGCGGTTTGCCGAACAACAAGGCGGCAATGGCGTGGCCTTTTCGGACGGCCGCATGGAGGTGTTCGGCGACATGGTGATGCTGCGCTATCGCGTCCGCGGTACGACTGAAGGTGGCCAGCCAGTGGATGCAATGGGACTCGACGTGTTCCACGTTGCCAATGGGCGGATTCTGTCGAAGGATGCGTACTGGAAGCAGGTGACCTGGCGCTGTGGTCCGCGCCGCCAGGACAGCGGTCCTGTCTACGCCAGCCTTTCCTAGCTCGGCCTCCATGCCGGGCAATCTCGGAGAGTGCGATGTCCTCGCCGCTTCCGCTGCCGACCAGGCGCTCGCACGTGAATTGATCCGCCGACTGCCGAAAAGCAGACGTAAGCAATATTGAATTGCTTGCCGGATCGTGCGAACTAGCATTTGGATACATCCGTGCCTGGCCTGACAGCGGCCCGGAAGCGTGCAGGCAGATATCCCCATGGCATCCTCCAATCCGACAGCCGCAAACCTTGACGCCCGACAGGACGCCTTCGTCCATGCGTGCGCGGCGCTCACCGGCTTCACGCCTTTCGATATCCTGGGCACCGGACTCGTGCGGCAGCATCTCGACTTCGTCACTGCTGTCGCGGGCGTTGACGCCATCGACGAGCTGACGGACCGCATCGCCGCCCTGCCGCCCGACGAACCGGCACGCGACCGCGCCATGCGATCGACCATCCTCGCCGACGAGTGGCTGGGTCCCATTGCCCGCAGCCTGATCAAGCTCTGGTACGTCGGCACGTGGTTCGCCCTGCCACCGGAATGGCAGGCGCGGTACGGCGTCTCGCCGCTCGACGTCACCACCATTCCCTCGTCAGAATCCTATGTCGAGGCGCTGGTCTGGCTCGCCATCGGCGCACATCCGCCAGGCGCGAAACAGCAGGGCTTCGGCGCATGGGCCGAGCCGCCGGGGGGAGGCACGATCGCGCTCGTGCGTCACCGACGATAGCCATCGGCAGCGAACAGAACAACAGCTCTAACCAACACCGCTAACCTCGCCGTTTCTGCCGGAGGGATCCATGCGTCTTGTGTCCGCATCAGAGGCCGCGCAACGCACCTACGACCTGGTAGTGATCGGCGGCGGCCTTACCGGCGCGCTGGTCGCGCGCCGAGTGGCCCGGGCCGGCAGGCGTGTGCTGATCCTGGAGGCCGGCCCCGGTGCGGCCGCCTCCTACACCGGATACCAGCAATACCTGAACAACTACTACCGCGCGCTCGCCAAGATTCCCGAAGCGCCGTTTCCGTCGAACCCGAACGCCCCCGAGCCCACGGTGCTCGACCCCACGCAGATCCAGCCCGGCCATCCTGATACCAATGGCTACTTCGTGCAGCTAGGTCCACTGCCGTTCCGCAGCACCTACGCCACCTACCTGGGCGGTACCACCCTCCATTGGCTGGGCACCTCGTTGCGCATGCTGCCCGAGGACTTTGCGCTGCGGAGCCGCTTCGGCGTGGCGTCGGACTGGCCGATCTCGTACGCCGACCTCGCGCCGTGGTATGCCGAGGCGGAGCGCCAGATCGGCGTCTCCGCCAACGTGGACGAGCAAGCCTACGGCGGGGTCACCTTCCCGCCGGGCTACGTCTACCCCATGCACGGCCTGCCACCAAGCGTGGTCGACCAGCGCCTGGCCGGCGACCTCGCCGGCATGCGCTTTGATATCGATGGCGAGCAGCACCCGCTCGACGTGATCGGCACGCCCGCCTCGCGCAACGGCATCCCCAACGAGGCCTACGATGGCGGCAAGGGCTACCGTCCGGTCGGCGCAGTGCACAATCCCGCCATCGGACACCGCTGCCAGGGGAACTCGAGCTGCGTACCGATCTGCCCGGTGCAGGCGAAGTTCAACGCATTGAAAATCCTCGACAGCATCGACTCCGCACAAGTCGACATGGTGGTGCAGGCGGTGGTGAGCCGGCTCGCCATCAACCCCGATAACGGCCGCATCACCGGTGTCACGTTCAAGTATTACCCCGACCTTAGCGCGCCGGGCTACCAGACGTTCGGTGTCCAGGGCAGCCTCTACGTGCTGGCGGCCCACGCGGTGGAGAATGCCAAGCTGCTGCTGGCGTCGGGTGCGGCCAATTGCAGCGGGCAGGTCGGACGCAACCTGATGGACCACACCGAGCTGCTGACGTGGGGGCTGATGCGCGAGCCGGTCTGGCCATTCCGCGGGCCGGTGGCAACCTCCGGCATCGAGGGCATGCGCTACGGTACGTTCCGCCGGCATTCGGCGGCCTTCCGCATCGAGATCGGCAACGATGGCTGGAGCTGGCCGGAGGAAACACCTGAGTCCGATGTGCAGGCAATGGTCGACGGCCGCAACCTCTACGGTACGGTGCTGCGCGAACGGATGACGGCACTCGTTACCCGCCAGATGCGCTTCGGCATCCTGGTTGAGCAACTCCCCGAATGGTCGAACCGCGTTACCATCGACCCGACCTGGCAGGACCAGCTCGGGAGCTTCCGGCCTGTCATCTCGTACAACCTGTCCGACTACACGCGCGCCGGCTTCGCGCTGGCGCGGCACGTGTCCGACCTGATCTTCCGGCGCTGCGGCATCGAAGACCACTCTGTGTACGACCCGGCCGATCCCGGCTTCTTCAACTACTGCGGCCGGGGCTATGTGTTCCAGGGCGCTGGGCATTACATGGGCACACACCGCATGGGCAGCTCACCGCGCGACTCGGTGGTGGACCCCAACCAACGCACCTGGGACCACGCCAACCTCTACCTCGTGGGCTGCGGCAACATGGTCACCGGCGCCACGTCCAATCCCACGCTGACAGCCTCTGCGCTGACGCTGTGGGCAGCCGAGCACATCGTGGCCGATCTGGGCCGCTAGCCGCGGGCCAACCAGGGGCGTTGCCATGCGCACAATCGCCGCCGACGAATTATCCGCACACCGCTACGACGTAGTGATCGTCGGCGCAGGCATCGGCGCGGCGATGCTCGCGCGCGTGCTGTCGGCACGGCACCGCCGCATCCTGCTGGTCGAGGCCGGTACGGGCGACGTGGAGCGCTTCAGCGAGTTCGAGGACTACCTGCGCACGTTCTACCGCGCGCTCGCCAAGATTCCCAATTCGCCCTTCCCGACTAGCGCCAACGCCCCCCAGCCGCTGGAAACCGATGTGCGCCCCATCGCCGGCACCACGCCGTCCACGGTCGGCTGGTTCGTGCAGACCGGGCCCGACCCATTTGAGAGTGGTCGTGGCCGCGCAACGAGCCGACCGATACCGTCGCCGCGTTCGTCGACAGCGCCAACCTGTCGGCGCACGGCTGCGGCAGCGCGCAGAGGCCGACATGCCCCGCCAGGTACGAGTCGACATGATGACCGAGCAGCTTCCGTCGGCGGCCAACCAGGTGAACGTCGACCCGGCCTTCACGGATGCGCTCGGCAACTATCGTCCCGTGATCCGCTATGGGGTCGACAACTACACGCAGGCTGGCCTCGTATTCGGCCGCAGCTTCGCCCAACGCGTGTTCCGGCGGCACGGAATCGAGGACTTCACCGTGTTCCCGCCCGGCGATCCCGGCTTCTTCACGCACGGCAGCGCGGGATTCGACTGGAGCGGTGTTGGCCACGTGGCCGGCACGCACCGAATGGGGACGTCCGCGGCGCACGCGGTGGTGGACCACCGGCAGAAGTCGTGGGAGCACGACAACCTGTACATCGTCGGCTGCGGCAGCATGCCCACGCTGGGCACGTCCAATCCGACGCTGACCATGAGCGCGCTGAACCTGCGCACCGCCGGCTTCATCGATCGAGGCCTGGACGGGATCTGAGACGCCCCGACCGCAACGATCACTTGCCCCGAGGAGATGTCCATGCAAGCCACCGCCGCCGGCGCACAGGAAATGCAAGCCATCCGGCAGGCCTATCAGGACATGGAGGTGGGTCCGCTGGAGCAGGAGCTGGAAGCCCTGCGCCGTTTCCTGCAGGCCGCCCTCAAGCTGGAACACGCCACCCTGCCGCCATACATGACCGCGCTCTACTCGCTCTACTCGCTCGGCGCGGGAGTGCCGTGGGAAGTGATAGAAGTGTACCGCTCCGTGCTGGTGGAAGAGATGCTGCATATGGTGCTGGCCGCCAACGTGCTGAACGCCATCGGCGGCAAGCCGGTTACCTACGGGCAGGAATTCATGCCCGACTATCCAGCCTGCCTGCCGTACGACGTCGACAACATCGAGGTCAGCCTGCTGGGCTTCTCGCGCGCGGCGGTGGAGCAGGCGCTGGCAATCGAGCGGCCGAAGCGGGTCGATCCCGCCCGGCTGCGGCAGCTTGCGCACCTTACCGCCACCGGACGACTGGTCAATGCCGCCGGCGTCGGTACAAGTGCCGTGCCCGAGGTGCCACCGGGCATGACCATCGGTGAGTTCTACCACTTCATCGAAGGAAAGCTACGGGCAGTGGTGGCCAGATATGGCCCGGCACGGGTCTTCACCGGCAACGTGGCACATCAGATTGGCCCAGATATCTACTACTACGAGGGCGCGGGCAATGTCGTGCCGGTCCACGACCTCGACAGCGCCATCGAGGCCATGGAGGTGATCCGCGACCAGGGCGAAGGCGCGAGCCACGGTATCTGGGCTGGCGACCGCAAGATGTTCCACGACTTCCCGGAGGTGGCCCACTACTTCCGCTTCAACCAGCTCGCACTCGGCCGTCTCTACGTCGAGGGCGACACGGTTGCCTCGGGGCCGACCGGCCCGACGCTGGAAGTGCCGTGGGAGCACGCGTCGCACATCGTGGCCAACGCCAAGGTGAGCCAGTACCCCGCCGGCAGCGACGTGCGCGCGCACGCGGACGCGTTCAACAGGGCGTACTGCAGCCTGCTGCGCAGCATCGACCGCGCGTTCAATGGCCAGCCAAACCTGCTGCTGGGTGCGGTGCCGCACATGCTCGCCATCAAGGACCTCGCCGCCCGCCTGATGCGCAATCCCTTCCCCGGGCGCGAAGCGGATGGGCTGCACGCGGCGCCCACGTTTGAATTCGTCGCCGTCGATTGATGGCCGATTCCCGGAGCACGACATGCCAGATACCCAGATACAAGCCACGCTGGAAAAGCTCGGAACCGCCTACCGCACGCAGAATCTCGCGCTTGCGCTCTCCACCATGGACGAGCGCGTGGTGTGGGACATCAGCGGTCCCAACGACGTGCCGTATTGCGGCGTCTACTACGGCCACGAAGGATTCTCCCGCTTCTGGTGGCTGCTCGGCACAACCGTGGCCTTCCATGAGGCCGGCGGGCACACCACGCTGTATGGCGATGGCGTGGCCGTCGCGCTCGGCGGCGAGTGCGGCAGCTTGCGGGCCACGAACCGCACCTACCACTATGACTGGGCGGTGGAATACCGGTTCGGCGCCGACGCACGCATCGTCACCATGCGGCAGTACTGGGACCCGGGGCGTATCCATGCCGCCCTGGGTTCGACGCTCAACTGGCCCGGCACGAAATGACCGCTATTTGCTCCCTCCCTCGTGAATGGGGCGAAGAAAAAACCCGAGGGCCTTTCATTCTGAATCTGTCTCTTAAGGAGAAGCGTCATGACGTCACCCACCAATGCGGCCCCGGACAGCCAACCGCTGCCGGACGTCCCGTCTCCCTTCACGATGCCGTTCTACTACGCCTCGCTCGGCAACTGCGACGTCTACTACCTCGTGGACATGGCCCGCGTGGCCCCCTTCCTGCAGGACACCGGACTGATGCCCGCCAGCTTCGGAGGCAAGGCGCTCGTCGCCTACAACTACCAGATCTACCCGGGCATGTTCTCGGCCGGGCGCGACGTTCCGCCCGACAAGTGGCCACTCTCTGGGGGCGACTTCACGCAGGAGTTGGAGCTGAACATCATCGTCTACCCCACGCACCTTGCTGCCCTGGTCGCGCAGGTCGACCTGCGGCAGTTCCTGCTAGGCGACGAGCAATCGAAGACGATTGGCAACCACCGCGTGTTCGTGCCTTGCGACAGCGACATTGCCATTGCTGCCGGCGAAACGCTGTTCGGCGAACCGAAGTTCAAGACGAGCTTCCGCGCCAACATCCCCTCATTCAACCCGGTGCGCGCGTCGTCGGCCGACTACCAGCCCGCCTGGGTACATGCCTGGGGTTTCCGCGTCGACGACCCGCAAAGTAACGCCCAGAGCATCTTCACCTGTTTCGTCGACCTCGACGGGCTGCTCCCCCGGCCGGCCAATCCATCGCCGATCACAGAATACGGGCACTACCAGAACCGCATGATCGGCTGTCGCTGGAACATCCTGCAGCCTATGTCGGTGTTCTTCCTCGATGGCGCCGATACCGCGCGGGTGCGGCTCGAACTGGGCGACAGCAGCCATCCGATGCGGGCCGCAATGCAGACGCTAATCGGCAATGCGCCAGCCTGCGCGGTGCGCACCTTCCTGTCCGCGCCCGCAGCGATCCAGAGCCGGGCCTACTACCCCTGAGCCGCGACAGGAGCCATCATGAGCAAGACGCTGCTGGACCAGCTCTATTTCAGGACACTGGCCGAGGTGTCGGGCGAACGCTTCGACTACATCGTGATCGGCGCGGGGGCCTATGGCACCAGCTTCGCCCACAAGGCGCTGGCGCTCGATCCGCGATGCCGCGTGCTGCTGTTGGAGAAGGGCAGCTTCCTGATCCCGGAACACATCCAGAACCTGCCGCCCACCTACATCGACCTGAACCAGCAGGCCGGCACCACGCCGTGGGCGTACACCGGCACCGAGAAGTTCATGCCTCAGATCCCTTACGCAGGCGGCCGGGCGCTGTTCTGGAACGCATGGGTGCCCCAGCCGCCGCGCCTTGAAATGCCCGACTGGCCGGAAGCGTCGGTCGAAAGCCTCACTGACCAGTGGCTCGCGGCGGGCCGCTACCTGGGACGGCGCTACTCGCTGGAAGCCCCCGGCAATGCCAACGCTTCGCTCGGCGCGGTCATGCGCGAGCGCCTGTTCGACGGTCTCGATACCATCCGCAACGCCATCCCCGCCGGCAACCCCGCCTCGCTCGACTCGGCGATGGCCACGGCCCAGGGCGGTGCCGGCGGGGAATGGTCCAAGTTCGCGCCGATCGCGGTGCTGGTAGCCGACGTGCAGGCCGACGCGGCCCGCCTGGCCGTGGTCAGCGAAGCGGAGGTGCTTCGCCTCGCCCGCAGCGGCGACAGGATCGTCGGGATCGAAACGACGCAGGGCCAGCTCGCCGTCAACGATGCGCAGGTGATACTGGCGTGCAATACGCTGGAAGCGGCGTTCATCGTGCAACGGTCTGCGTTCGGGCTGCCGCTGGTGGGCAAGAACCTGGGCGGGCACATCCGCTCGTGGCTGGCGCTGCGCATGCCCGCGACCGAAGTGCCGGGATGCTCCGACGGCCTGCAGGTGTGCGCGTTCTACCTGCCCGGCCAGGCAGCCGACGGCCGCCTGCTGCACACCCACATCACCGTGGCCCACAATCCGACGCCGGCACTCTCATACGACGTGCTCTACAAGCTCCTGCCCGATGCATCGATGGCGCAGACGCTCACCACGTACCAGGACCCGGCATATGTCGTCGTCATGCTGCACACGATGGGCGAGTTCCTGGGCGAGCGCAGCGCCAGTTCGTGGAACTATGCCGGCGTCGATGACAGCGGCCAGGCCGTGGTGCACGTGGTGATGCGCCCCGGGGACCATGCGTTCTGGGGCGAAATGGACCGCACCACCTTCGACGTGGGCCGGGTGCTGGCCGGCGAGGCCGCCGTGCAGTACCAGCAAACCGACGGCTCGTGGTTAGCCGAGCCGCCGCCGTCGATCCGCAACAGCGGCCTGGTTCACGAGGCCGGCACGTTCTGGATGGGCGAAGATCCCGCCGGCTCGGTCACCGACGTCAATGGCACCGTGCATGGCCTGGTCAACCTGCATGGCGTGGGCAGCATGCTGTTCCCGCGACCGGGCTCGTTCAACCCCACCCTGACCGGGATCGCCCAGTCGTTCGGGCTGGCGCAGCGACTGGCGGGGGCACGCTGAGGCATGCGGCCGCTGACTTTCAGCAGCAAGGGAATCTCAATCGGTTGGGATTGAGTACTCAAAGGGATCTAGCCGGTCCAGCCTCGCGCCTTCGCGGCATTTAGTGCTGCGTCGAGGAGACGCCGACCGGCTTGCCGGGGCCATCGTCAATGAATTCCATCTTCGGATCGCGCATCGCGCATCCCAGGGTCGCATAAATTCGATGGTGCGGCCGTACGCGATATACGTTTTGAAACCGTTCGCGGGGAGATAGGAGGCGGACCCGCAGGTAGGGCAGTGGGCACGAGTCCGATCCTCACTTTTCCCGCCAACGGCCAATTCCTTTCATACGCGAATCAAAAAGATTCACTTCGAATTGGCGTGCGCCTAGTAGATTCTGAATCGGCTGCAGATCCGACAACTGGAATGCCAATCTAATAGCCAAGAGCCAGTATCGCACGTGATGTTTCGGCGCCAACGGCCAAACGCACAAGGGAGAATGCGATGAAAAGTGATATTCGCAGCATACTGGTGCTGCTCCGCTCGGCGTGGTGCTACGCCTCCACATGCATTCTCGTTGCGCTGACTCTGACGCTGATCCCGACTCTCGCCTTTGCCCAGACGCCTGCCACGAAGCCAAACATTGTTGTCATCTTCGGCGACGATATTGGCCTCTGGAATGTGGGGGCATACGCACATGGCATCATGGGTCGGACTCCCAATATCGACAGCCTCGCCCGTGACGGCGCGCTCTTTACTGATCACTATGGCCAGCCCAGTTGCACCGCCGGGCGCGCAGCGTTCATCACCGGCCAAATGCCGGTGCGCACTGGCATGACGACGATCGGCATTCCGGGCTCCATGCGCGGCATCCAGAAGGAAGACCCCACGCTGGCCGAAGTGCTGAAGACTCAAGGTTATGCGACCGGCCAGTTCGGCAAGAACCATCTTGGCGACCGCAACGAGTTCCTGCCTACCGTGCACGGGTTCGACGAGTGGTTTGGAAACCTGTATCACCTGAACGCCGAAGAAGAACCGGAGGAGCTTGATTATCCGGGGCAACGCAACCCGGAATATCTAAAGAAGTTCGGGCCGCGTGGCGTACTTCACGCCTGGGCGACCAGCCAGGACGATTCGACCACCGATCCAAAGTTCGGCCGCGTCGGCAAACAGCGGATTGAGAATACCGGACCGCTCACGCGCAAGCGCATGGAAACCTTCGACGCCGAGGTCCTCCAACACACGCTCAACTGGATGGACCGGGTCGGCAAGGACAACAAGCCGTTCTTTCTCTGGTTCAATTCCACGGCGATACACATTTGGTCGCACCCACAGCATCAGTATGTGCAGAAGGCCGTTGCCGAGGGACGTGCAGAGCAGGACGTGGTGCGCGCCAGAATGATCGAGCATGACGAGCAAGTCGGGAAGATCCTCAACAAACTGCGTGAAATGGGCGTGGCTGAGAACACGATTGTCATCTACACCACCGATAACGGCAATGAACTGATGATGTGGCCGGACGGTGGCTACGCCCCGTTCCGAGGAGAGAAAGGCACCACTTGGGAAGGCGGCGTGCGGGTGCCCTGCTTGATTCGCTGGCCCGGCAAGATTCCATCAGGCTCAGATCTCAATGGGGTCCAGAATCACGAGGACTTGTTCGTATCGCTGGCCGCGGCAGCAGGTCTGCCCACGCTGAAGGACGACCTGCTAAAGGGTTATCGGATGGGTGGCACACGGTACAAGGCGCATCTGGATGGCTATAACAATCTCGACTACTGGATGGGCAAGACCGACAAATCCGCGCGACGCGAGATCATCTACTACGACGAGACGGATCTAATGGCCATTCGGGTTGACGGCTGGAAGATGCATATCGGTGTCAAGAAGGATGGAAGCTGGTTCAACACGAAGTACTACCCAAGCGTGCCGTACATTTTCAATCTGCTGATGGACCCGCTGGAGAAGATGGATCCGGAATCGCACGAATGGGGCTATGCGGGCCGACGCTTTGTCGGACAGAAGCTCTGGGCACCGACGGCAGCCGTGCCGTTCCTGGATGCTCACTTGAAGTCGATGGAAGAATATCCACCGCGCCAAGGTGCGGACACGCTCAGCATGAAGAAAGCGATCGACGAAGCAATGAAAAAAATGTCGACGCCGAATAAGGGCAGCAATTGAATGGCAGTTGGCCGCTGGTTCACGCTGGCAATCCGACGTTCATCGCCTGGCACGGTACGGGAGATCCAATGATCGTTCATTGCCAGGGAGCGGTATTAATGGGCGGCTTTTGTTCCCCTTGAGCTGCACAAACGCGGGCATGGAGACCTGGGGAAAGATGTGTGTATCTTTGAGCGCCGCTGTCAGCCGGTCGTAGAGCTTTATCTCATCCTGACGCAAGAATGGAGATCTGCGAACAAAACGAAAATCCCTGGGAGGAACGCCCGCCCGCCGCTGCTGACGGGGCCAAAGCCTGCTGCATCGGAAGCGGACCTTGGTGGCCGAGTCCGAACGGCCATTCCGGGTCGGAAGCGATGGCCGCATAGCAGCCGGATGCCTCGCCAATTGCCGCATGCGGTTTCCCGCTCCGCGTCTTCGTGAAAAATGGTAGCGCGTGAACTACCTCATCAGCGCGTCAAAACGTGCACTGGAGAGGCGGCGTCTCACATGGAATGCCGTCACCATCGCCATCCATTTTCACCGCTGGGCAGTTCTTTAGGTAGAAGCGGGCTTCCGCGCAGGAAGACATCTGGCTACAGTGCTGTTTGCCCTCGCAGCGGAAGACTGATTCCGGCGTTGGGGCAATAATCGAAACCGCGATCGGCTGTGGCTCGGCGTCGACCCCCACATTTTCCAGCGGCGCGTGAGTTTTGTAGTAGATGAAAACGGCCGTGGCGGCCGCGACTAGCAGCAAGCTCTTGTACATGTTGACCCCAACCCTGCTTTTTTTGTTATCCAACAGCAAGGATGCCACAACAACATCGTAGTCGGTCTGCCGCCCTGTCGGGATGAGGTTCCAGGAGGGACTAATGTGCAATTGACGCCCCAGCCGGGATTGAGTCCACCCTGCCGGGTCTGGCATGTCTCGGCCAAATCGGACATTCCAGCTTTGCCGCGGCAGGCAATGTCCAGGCAAAGTTCGCCCTACGGGCGTTATGTTTAATGGTAGCACTCCAGCTCGCCGGTGCCGATAAGTCAGCCCCGTGGGTCGGGAGCCGTCCATTTGTACTTCGGCATGGCCTACGATCTCACAGATAAACTGGTAATCGGCATCTCATCCCCAGGCGCTATTTTAGAGTTGGAAAACGGCTATCAAACCGAAGGCGTGACGGCATAATTCCGCGTACCAGCGGCGGCACGGGATGAGCGCGTTCTCGATTATTCCGAAACGGTCTCATCGGGGCACTGGCGTTTCGCGAGCGCAAGCGTCGTGGCGCCGGCCGGTGGCACGCGATAGTTCTTCTGAGTCAGTAAATCCAGCCCGCATGACAGGCCTTCGACCCAGTCGATGAAGCGCGCCACCATCTCCTTGCCGCAAAACGATGGTCCGTGTTGGGGAACGATCCAGTCGATATCGAGCGTCCGCGCCATGGCGGCCCACAGTCGGCAAGCGCGGTTGCCGCTCATATAGCGCTGGTGGAAAGGCAGCATGTGGCGCGCATGCGCGTCGAAGTCCGAGACCGTAGTGCTGGCCACGTCGGCGCCGGTCATAGCCGCGCCCAGGTCGCCCGAGAACAGGATCTTGCTGACCGGGTCGTAGAACTGGAAGTTTCCCTCCGAATGAAGGAAATGCGCTGGCACGGCCACCAGCGTGCCGTGGCCGAGGGGGATGTGCGCGCCCTGGTCGGAAATGGTCTCGATGCGGCCGGAGGTCATGCCGGCCTGGCAGAAATGCGGAAGAAAGCGTGCCCACACGCCGGAAATCACCACGCGACAGTCGGAGCCGCTTAGCCAGCGGCCGACCGAAGCGACAATATCCGGATCGGCGTGCGAGGCAAGGACGTAATCGAGCTGCTTGGGCGGAAAGTAGCGGCTGATGGCCAGGTACAGTCCGCCATAGGTCATCGGCGGTAGCGGACCGCAGACCCGCCTGTAGCAAGGCTTTGACGGCGCAATAAATCACGCGCCGTCGGACAATCTGTAAGTTATTGATAGATAAGCCATTTTCTGTACATACCGCCAGAAAAATACGGATAGTACGATGACCACGAAGCGCTTGATCGACCGATACAAGTCTTGAAGTGGGGGCGCGCGTTGCGGAATACCTGGGACGCTCGCACTATCGCATCTTTCACACGACTGCCACGGTGGGAACGCTTGCCGCAGCGGTTGCCGTGGGCAGGCTTCTTCGGCTCGATTCGCAAAGTATGCATTCATGGCCGCGCAGGCACCGAGTAGCTCTACGGCGCCATACGGACAGCACCGGAGGTCGAGGCCTTCCGCACCCGTGTGTCGATGAAATTGGACAACGAGGTCGATGCCGCCTATCCGCAGCGATGGATCGGCAAGGTACGCGTGGTCACGGTCGAAGGCCGCGAGCTCGAGTCCGTCGTGCGGATGCCCAAGGGCGACCCCGTCAACCCGCTTACTGACGAGGAGATCGAGCAAAAGCTGCTGCGCCTGGCCCGCTTTGCCGGAGGAGCAAGCCCGGACGAAATCGCCGCCCTCATCCGGCAGGTCCGGGACATGGAAAGCTGGACCCGGACACCGCGGTTGCTGTCGTAAGCGCGACGTGACCGACCGGTTTGCCGGGCCGCAGACGGGATGCTTCCGGCTGGCGATGATCAGCGCCAGAGGTGGCGCGCGAAGAACGTCAGTGTGCGGTCCCAGGCGACCTGCGCCCAAGCGGCGTCGTACTGGGTACCGGCGATGCGGCCGTCGCCGATGGCTTCCTCGTTGGCAAAGGCATGGTGCGCGAGGTAACGGTGGAACGTCGCATCGACGCCGCCGGCGCGCAGCTTCTCCTCGAGCTTGTCGAAGTTCTCGGCCGCAAAGAACGCGTCCTGCGCGGCCGAGTGGACGAGCACCGGCACCTTGATATTGGCAGGGTCGATGGCTTCCAGCGGCGGCATGCCGTAGAACGGCACACCTGCCTTCAGCTCGGGGATGGCGTTCAGCGACAGCAGCGTCAGCGCGCCACCCATGCAGAAGCCGGTGATACCGATGCGGCTGCTCAGGGTGCCGAGGTACTGCACGGCGCCGCGGATGTCCTGCGCCACGGCGTCACCGAAGTTCAGCTTGGACATCAGGTGGTGGGCCTCTTCCTGCTCGACCGTGCTGGCGCCGCGGTAGAGGTCCGGCACCAGCGCGTAGTAGCCGGCACGCCCAAGGCGGTCGGCCACGCCGCGAATCTGGTTGTTCAGCCCCCACCACTCCTGGACAACGATGATGGCCGGGGCGCCGTCGGTGAGATCCGGCCTGGCAAGGTAGCCGTTGACCGACTGGCCGTCGGGACGGATGAACGAGACAGTCTGACCGATGTGTCGCATGATTGGCTGCTCCTGTCGTTTGCTGTGGACCAGATGGCCGGATGATAGCGCGTAAGGCCGGATCCCGGCCATCTCTCTTTCCCGGCTCGCCCCCGATTCGTCTAAGGTCATCCCCGTTACTCACGACGCTCGCTCCAGATGAAAGGCCGATCCACCAACTATGCCACCGACGCCGCCTTACCAGTCAGTGTGGCCATCGGGACGAGCGGCGCAGTCGGGACCTGCTATCTCGCTCGGAGACGCATTCCGTCGTCGCAGGTTTCAAAAGTCCTCTACGTCTTCCTGGAATAGCTATGCGACTCAGAAGCAGGGCCACCCAATGCGAGGCAAACCTGAGGGAGGGCCTGTCCGCCTTGCGTATTCGTGGCATGGCTCGGGGAAATCGGACCGAAGCGGATGCCAGAAGAGCGATCTCTTTCAAAAGGTCTACATGAAGGTCGCAGGCGCGATCGGATCAACAGAGGCGTCCATTTCAAAGCCCACGGAGTGACCGTTCAGGGTTGTCGGGAAGTGCCGGCCGCCGAGTTCGCAAGAGTCGCTTGCCGGCGAGGAGTCGAGCGGGTAGCAGCGGTTTGCATCGAGACAGTCCGGCGGAGATCTATTGGACGACGAAATCAGTGCTGAACGAACCCATATCTTGGCGGCTGACACTTGACCAGGATCATGCAAGGGCTCGTCCAGCGTCGCTACACTTTGTCAGTCGTAGTCCGACTTGCGCCCGACTTATCTTGATGGGCAGTATCGAAGCCATCTTCGCCCCCCTCCGCCATGAAGCCTGCAATCGCCCAACACACTCCCATAGAGAACTTGCAGGCACTGATAATAGGCACACTGCTTGTCGCACTGGCAGTATCCATGTTCAAGCAGGCAGGTTTGCTTTCGGGCGGTACGGCTGGTCTGGCATTCCTTGCCCATTACCTCGGCGGCATGCCGTTCAGCGTAGCGTTCTTCGTCTTCAACCTGCCCTTCTACTGGCTTGCATGGAAATTCATGGGCGGGACGTTCACTTTCCGGACGTTTGTGGCGGTATTGTTGTTCTCAGTCGAAGCCGACTTGCTGCCACGCTGCCTCAGCTTCGCCACGCTCGACCCCACGCTTGCTGCAATCCTGGGAGGCGTACTATTGGGCAACGGATTCCTGATTCTGTTTCGGCACAAGGCGAGCCTTGGCGGTATCGGCATCCTTGCTCTCGTGCTTCAGGAACGGCACAACTGGCGTGCCGGCCATATCCAGATGGCGGTGGATGCAGCGGTCGTCGGAGCGGCTCTCCTGACCGTTCCATGGCCGCGCGTCGCTCTCTCCATTCTCGGTGCCGTTGTCCTCAACTTTGTATTGGCGACCAACCACCGCCCGGGACGCTACGTGGTCCAGTGATCATTGCTGGCGTCCGTCAACTGCGAGTGAGAACGATCCTCACCGTGCTGCTCACTTCTGGCCAGTATGCTGCGCTAACCATTGCCGTCGGCCGCAACCTCCGGATTTGGTTCTCCGTCCTTGGTAGCAATCAATGCTTTCGGCGTCAGCGGAATCAAAGGGAGAATCAGTGCGTACACCACGGTAGTCGCGATCACACACAACGTGAAGCCGTGCGCTGCGCCGCTGTTATAAATCCATGAGCCCAACAAATCCCCGGCACGCGCCGAGAGCGCGAGAACACCATCGACCAGCATCATCAAGGTCCCTTGCAGGCCCGGTGGACAGGACCGCATCGCAAGATCGAAGTATGCTGCCGTGGCTACCCCGCCCATCAGCCCTATCGGTGCCGCCAACACCAGGGCGAGATCGGCTGAGTGAATGAATGCCAGCGGAACCATCTGCGGCACTGCGACGATCGTTCCCCACCACAGCAGCTTGTTCAGCGATACCTTCTTGCATAACACGCCGTACAGCAAGAATGTCGGGATGAACGCGGCGGCGAAGATGCCGTTGTAGTATGAATACACGGAATCCGACGCATTTAGCTCATTGCTCAGATAGAACTGCAGCGGCGTGGCAGACCCTGGCGCAAAGTTCCACAGAAAGCAGATGAGCAGGGCTGGATAGACGGCCTTATGCTTCACTAGCCGTCTGACATTACCAACGAAATCCGCGCTCCCGGCTTGCGGCTTCTCGTACACATGGCCGAAGACGGAAGTGGGATTCCAGAGCCCGAACACGGCAATCAACAGCGTGACCATCGCCACTAACAAGAAGGCCTCTTGTGGGGCAAGATGATCGGACACGAGCCCGGAAGCGAACGCTCCCGCAACGACGGGAACGGAGCTGACCACGTTGGACAAAGCGCTCAGGCGCCCAGACATGAGCTTTTCCTGGCCCACCAGTGCGAGTAACCCCTGATAGGCTGCGGCAGTAAATCGGGATGACAGCATTGCCAGCAGCATTCCGACGACCAGTCCCGTGTATGAAGTCCCCGCAAACGCCATCCAGGTGAATGCCGCCGCGGTGGTGGGAGCGAAAATCAGGAAGAAGCCGCGGTCTCGCAATCCGAGCGGATTCCAATGATCGCGCGCGAGCCCAAAAGCAAACGCAATATACACGGGTATGCCGGTAATCAGCCGGAATGCCGAGATCTGCGTCGCTGTCGCATGCAACTCATTCTTGAGTAGGTACGACGTCTGTATATCAATCAGGTAACCGGCCGGCGTCGCCAGATGGACAAATAGTGTCAGCCAACCGAAGTACAGCAGGGTTCGGTAATTGTCCTTAGGGCCATTGGGATCTAAAGCGGCCGGCATTGTCGGAGGCGGAGCGAAAGACTGGAAATTCGGTCTGTACAGATTGCCGATCAGAACTGCTCGTAAAGCCACACCTCCAGGTACGGCGTGCCCAAACACCAGCTTCCGGATTCGGCATGGAGTCGCCCTTGCCCGCGAGAATAGTGCTCAAGAAAAATCAAGTTAACTGCCGGGCAACGATAACAGCATACTGCGCCAGAGACGATGGAGGTAGCGCGGACTTGACAATGACGGCCCTGGGTAACGAGGACCGCACCGCCGTTCCGCCTTGTCAATCACATCAGTCGCATCCCGAACGGAGCAGCCCGCGCATGCGAAGGGCTGCTAGTACGTGATTGACTACCGCGTCGCAGCGTGGACCGGCAAGCTGAAAGTCCTGAGCTTCGGCATCGTCCGGGACCAGCCCCCCTCGCCGTCCGGAACAGCAAGCGGTTGTTGCGCCGCATGATGACCTCGAAGGCAGAGGCGGCGCCGGCACGGGCGCTGGCTATCAGTTCGGCATCCGTGTGGGCATCGACGGCAGACATCTTGGGGACCTGGCATTCCGGTTTGTGTTCGTATTGGCGATTTCGCTCCCGTTTCTGACCATTAGACGTGCCTACTTACGGAAAGGTGACAAAGATCTGGGTTCCGGACGGTAGCCCGCCTCAATCCCAGGCCTCTTTCGACCGCGTCAGCCATCATATCCCCGCCTCGCCGATCGAAATCTGGGTCGGGGTCTCTCCGTACCTTCCGGCCTCCGCGGCATTTGCCGATGCAAACTCGGTCCTGCACCCGTCCGCCGACTCGATTGCCGAGCCGGAAACCCCAAGCTACGCCTCGCGCTCCGCGACCAAGCCTACCGGACCACGTCACTAAGGGGCATCTGGCAACACGCCCCCTACTTTCATGACGGATCAGCGGCGACGTTGTCGGATGTCGTGAAGACCTACAACACGAAGCAGGGACTGGGGCTGACCAACCAGGAAATTGCCGACCTGGCCGAGTATCTGAAATCGCTGTGAGGGGTGCGACGGGCCGAGATCGCGCGGCTGTCTGTGAGAACCCTTCGTGGCTGAGTTCGATGGACACCATTTCTTACAACTCAGCGGAGTACCCATCGGTATTCTTGCGGCACTTTTGCCAACTCAGGTCATCATGCATTCCGTTCGTGTGCTCACCGTAGCTGCGGCAGCACTGTTTACCGGCTGCGCCGTCGCTCCCTACGAAGACGACTATTACCATCGCGGATACTCACGTCCCCTCTATGGCGGTGGCTACTCTGGCTGGGACAGCGGCCACTACCATGGCGGCAACCGAAAATGGGACGGTAGCTGGGATCGAGGCCGCGACTGGGACGAGAAGAGAAGCAGAAGCCGGGATTGGAACAACGGCGACAGCCGAAGCTGGACCCGTGGTCGAGATCAAGGCGAAAGCCGCGGCGAAAAACAAGGATGGCATCACCGCGACGAGCTTACTGAGAATCGTGGTCGGGAACGACGGAGCGAGCGCGGAGAGCACCGGAGTAATGGTCGTAGCAATCACCGCGCTGACGAGGGCAGCCGCCACCATGATTGGGACGGCGGCCACGGCCGCGGCAAAGATCGCAACAGGGATTGATGCAGCAACCGCTAGCGTTGGTCGGCCCCACAGACTGAAGAGCGCGCTTCGCGCCTGGTGCAACGCCCATCGGCACGCTCGCGAATCGCGCGCTGCCCCCACTAAGGCCAGGCAATCCCTGAATTGGACCTCCCGTGTAGCGTGTAGACTTCCCGTCGACTCATTGCCAACCCTCGCTACTCAAGGAAAAAATGCCTCAAAATTCACTTCGCGGACTGTGCTTGACCCTGCTGCTAACTGCCGCAACCACATCGGCACTGGCTGAAGACCTGAAAAATGCTGCCGGCGGTGGGCTGGGCGGTGCCGCAGGCGCGGCGGTCGGTGGAGCGCTGGGAGGCAGCAGCGGTGCTGTCATCGGCGGCGCGCTGGGAGGCGGCGCGGGCGGTGCGGTGACAGCCAACAAGAAGGAACGAACCGGGGCCATTGTGGGTGGCGCGCTGGGCGGTGGCGCTGGCGCGGCGGCGGGAAATGCCTTGGGCGGCCGCACTGGCGGTATCGTTGGTGCCGCTGCTGGCGGCGCGGCCGGATCGGCGCTGGGCGGCAATGTGTCGCGCAACAACTACGCCGATGATCACAAGCATGGCAATCCCGGCAAGCATAAAGGCCACAAGAAGCATCGTCACGACGACTGAGCGAGACGACGTGCGGGCGTCCAACTCGCGGTATCTACCCCTTCACGCGTGCGCAGAGATCGGAACGGCCAGGACGAAAAGAGCCGACGCTGTTGTGCCAGTACCTTGCAAGGGGTCGCGGGCGCCTGGATGGGCTTCGACGATGGATGTTAGCGACAGGCCTGGCTAATGCCCGTCAACACTCATAGCCTCCGCTGCCCCGGCGTCCTTGTGGGCTCGCGTCGGTCGGAAGCCGGCCAAGATTCGGCATGCCGCAGAACACTGCTACGTACTCAACGGCGATCCCACCGGGAACGCGCCGCCTGCCAACGTGCCAGCGCCGTGCGCAGCAGGGAAGCCGACGCTGCCAACAGCACGAGGTCCTTCAGCAGGAACTGGCCGATTGGCGCTGAGATCGCCGGAAACCCGCCAGCGGTCGGCTCGGCAACGCCGGGGGTGGTGACAAAGAACGTCAGCGTGATCACGTATGTCGCGCATGACATGGCTGCACCAAGTACCGCCACCCTGTGATGGAAGGCGCCGGCGGCCAGCGTCACCGCGGTGGACAGTTCCATCACGCCAATGACAGCGCTGGCGCCACGTACACCGAACACGTCGATCAGCCAGGCCATGAAGGGGCTATTCTCGATGAACGGCGCAATCCCCTGCGCTTCGTAGCCGGTAAATTTCATCCCGCCGAACCAGAGAAAGACGACAACCAGAGACCAGCGCAGCAATGCCTCGTGGTTGTTGATGGCTTCGCTGGTGCGCGTTGTGGCGACGGGTTTGATGGCTTGCATAGTTACTCCTCAACGGATATGTGGTGTGGTGGAGGAGCACGCCCCGGTGGCGCAGACCTCCTCGTATCAGACGCGTCCCTTACCGGAATGAAGTCGCCCCACGGAGTTCGGGGCTCCCCTTGCGCGGTAAGGTTCGTTGGATGGCGTTCAGTCTCGGAACAGGTGCGTGGCATGCGTGACCGCACCGCCCGCCCGGATGGCGGCGGCGACGAGTGCGGCTTCTGCAAGTTGCGCATTGGTGGCGCCGGCATCGTGGGCGGCCTTGGTATGCAGGGCGATGCAATAAGGGCACTGCGTCGTCAGCGCCACGGCCACCGCAATAATCTGTTTCTGCTGCGCCGAAAGCGCGCCGTCGGCAAAAGCTGCGTGGTCAAATGCACGGAAGCTCTTCATCGCTTCAGGAGCGTTTTCGTCCAGCTTCCTCAAACGGGCAAGATCCTTCATATCAAACATGAAAACTCCATCAAGGTTGGGGTTGGAGTAGGTATGATAGGAATGGCAAGGTTCCACTTGGTCTTAGTTTGGTTTCAATTCGTCCAAAGATGGCCTCTCCCCCTTCTGCACATCGTGTGCTCGAGCATTTCCTTGCCACACTTGACATTGGTGTCACGCACATCACACGGTGCGACATTCGCGATGGGTGGAGCGTGCGCTTCGATGCGTGCGAAACCGCCAGCCTGCACTACTGCCTGGACGGCCGCGGAACGCTCGACGCAGGCAACGGCCACCGCATCGCTCTGCAGCCGCACAGTTTTGTCCTGATGCCGCCGGGCGTTTCCTACCGGCTGGAAAGCGCTTTCGAGTCGCCGACGATGTCGGTGGAGCGGGCAAGGCTTGGCTCATGGTCCGCGCGCGAAACCGCGCCGACGGTAAAGGTGGGCGAGGCGGCAGCGGGAGTTGAGATGGCGTGTGGGGAGTTGCGCTTCGCGACGAGTACCGCCGATCCCTTCAGGATGCTGCGGCATCCAATCGTGACGCGGTTCGACGGGCCGGCGGGGTTGAGAGACCAGTTCGTCATGCTGCTGGCGGAATCCGCACAGCCCGGACTGGGATCGAGGGTGCTGATCGAGGCATTGCTCAAGCAATGCCTGGTCATGCTGCTGCGGCGTCAGATGGAGAGCGATAACGCGGAGTTGTCGTGGACGGCGGCCGTTGCCGATCCCCGGCTGCTGCTCGCGTTGGAAAAGCTCTTTGAACAACCGGAAGCGCCACTGTCGGTGCAGCGGCTGGCCGATCTGGCTGGAATGAGCCGTTCAGCGTTCGCTTCGCACTTCGAACGGGCGTTCGGCCAGACCCCGATGGCCATGCTGCGCGCGGTGCGGCTGCACAAGGGCGCGGAATTGCTGGCAACTACAACCCTGCAGGTTTCCCAGGTGGCGCACGCCGTTGGTTTCTCCAGTCGCAGCAATTTCTCGCAGGCGTTCTACAAACAGCATGGTGTGGACCCAAGCGGATTCCGGCAGCGAACGGCGTCTCGTCAGCGTGGGCGTGGTGACTAATATCGATTGCGGGTTCAACCGATCGCCGTCAGCAGCAGGCCCTTGCCGCGAATCACCGCGACCTTGCGCAAACGGAAGCCGATGGCATTGTTGCTTCTGGAATCCCATTAAATCGGGTACTGTGGCGCTTCGCCCTGAATGGTCATCCATTGCCACTGGGTAAATTCCTCCCAGTTGGCTGCTCCGCCGATGCTGGTACCGTTGCCAGACGCGCCGACGCCGCCGACCGGGTTGATGACCTCGTCGTTGACTGTCTGGTCGTTGATATGCAGCATGCCAGTGCGCAGGCGCTCCCCAATGCGCAATGCCCGAGCGACATTGCCGGAGACGATGCCCATTGACAGCCCGTACTCGGTACGGTTAGCACGTGCAGCGCGCCAGCCGGCAGGCCGGCGAGTTCGAACAGTCGCGCAACCACAAAGCCACCGCCACCGCCGTGCGGGGATCTGGCTTGAGCACCACCGCGTTGCCCAGCGCCAGCCGTATAGACCCAAACAAGGACTAAGTAGTCGCTGTTTAGTCGCGCATTGTTGGCAGGTCAGATGTGACGAGTCTGAAGAAGCCAGGCGAAAAAACGCCTCCGCAAGCGATGAGGAGAAAAGGCGATGCTGGAGACTTGAACGCGCGGACCTCAGGCGCTCTTGCGTGAACCCGCGCGCGCGGGCGCAGCCCTGTCGCCCCGCCGGTTGGCCGCTCGATCCGACAGCCAGTTGACAACCTGCACACCGTAGCTGGCCGGCGTCTTGTCATTCACGCGCTGGGAAAGGTCGGCCAGGGTATGCCGTTTCAGTTCCGCTCGCATGGCCTTCTCGGCAGCCTGCATGACAGCGTGAACCGAGCAAACGCCGCGTGTCGCCCAGCCCGGTGCATCATCATTGAAGACGGCACAGCGGCCGCGGATCTCGAGGCAGTCGAAGAGCGGCTTCTCGCCATCGATCGCAACCACGACCTCGTGGACGGTAATGTGGTTGGCGGGCCGCGCGAGCCGGAATCCACCCTTGATGCCCTCCGTGGCGACCACCAGTTTGGCCTTGGCCAGCTTGGTGAACAGCTTGGCCAGGAAGTCGTGTGGAACGCCCTGAAGTTCAGCCAGATCACGGACGCTCGCTTCTTCCACCGCCGACTGCGAATGCGTCAGGTACAGCAGGCAGTGGAGGCTGTATTCAACGCCTGTACTGATTTGGGACATGGCATACTAAGACTTGATGTATCGTAGTTGCAATGCTATACAACTTCCGCGGGAACCGCAAGGCGAAGACACACCGCTTGTGCTTAGGGGCGACCACGGCCACCGGGCCGATAAGCGGCATGGCACCGGCTGCCGGCCTGGTGTGAGCGACAGGTCTCCTGATTCCCGCTCCAACACACCCGGCAGCACGCACGCTGTCAGGATTGCTGCCGCTGGCTCCATCCACCGCCGAGGCTGCGCACCAGCGACACCGTCGCCGCGGCACGCAAGCCTGCCACCGCATTGGCATCGCGCTGCGACTGCAGCACGGTGCGATCGGCGTCGATCACGGCCAGGTAGTCGACGGCACCGGCATCGTAGCGGCTGCGCGAGATGCGCTGGGCCCGTTTCGCGCCGGCCAGGGCGCTGTCGAGCGCAGTGGCCTGCTGGCTGAGCCAGCGCACGTCGGCCAGGCTGTCCTCCACCTCACGGAACGCCGACAGCACGGTCTGCCGGTAGCGCGCCACGCTCTCTTCGTGCGCGGCGCGGGCGCCAACCAGGTTCGAGCGGTTGCGGCCACCGTCGAACACGGTCTGCGCCACCGTAGAACCGACCAGCGGACCCAGCATCCATGTGCGCGACGACCATTTGAACAGGTTCGACAAGTCCGCCGACTCGAAGCCGAACAGCGCCGTGAGCGAGATGCGCGGGAAAAACGCCGCGCGGGCGATGCCGATGCGCGCATTGGCGGCCGCCATCTGGCGTTCCGCCGCCGAAATATCGGGCCGGCGCTCGAGCAGTTCCGACGGCAGCCCCGCCGGCACGGCCACCGGAGCGGTATCGAACGGCCGGGTGGCGAGCCCGAACTGCGCGGGGGAGACGCCGGTCAGCACGGCCAGCGCGTGTTCCTGGTTGGCGCGGCGGCGCTCGATGCCGGCCAGGTCGGCGCGTGCGGTGCCCAGTTCGCTTTCGGCACGGGCCGGATCCAGGTCGGTGGTCTCCCCTGCTTCGTACCGCTTGCGCAGCAGCGACAGCGCGCCCTCACGCAGCCTGATCGTCGCGTTGAGCAACTCGCGGTCACTGTCCAGCGTGCGCAGCGCGAAGTAGGCCTGCGCCACGTCGGCCTGCAGCGCCAGTTGCACGGACCGGTACAGGTCCTCGGCTCCCCGCTCTTCGGCACGCGCGGCGTCCACGCTACTGGCCACGCGGCCGAACAGGTCAAGCTCGTAGCTGGCGAACGCGCGCGCCTTGAGCACCGTCTGGGGCGCCACGCGCGCGCCATCGGGCAGCCCCTGCGAGGCCGCTGACGGCTGCGAGCGCGTCGGGTCCAGGCCCACGCTCAGTTGCGGGTACCGGTCCGCCTCGGTGGCGCCGGTGAACGCACGCGCCTGCTTCAGGCGCGCCGCCGCCGCTGCCAGCTCCTGGTTGTGAGCGTTGGCCGCGTCGATCAGCCGGTCCAGATCGGCATCGCCAAACAGCTTCCACCACTCACCGCGCTGCTGGCCTTCGGCCGGCGTGGCGGTCTTCCATTGCGCGCTCTCGGCCGCGACGGCCTCGGCTTCCTTGAAGGTCGAGGCGCTGGGTGTCTCCGGCACCTTGTAGGTCGGCGCCAGCGAGCAGCCGGCCAGCACCAGTGCAGCCGCCATGGCCGCAAGCCGTGGCGCGTTCCGCTTCATCGCATCGCTAATGTTGTGCATGTCTTTCACCATCACTCTGCGGACGCCACGGCATGCGCGGCCTTTGCATCGGTCGACACCGCCGCGCGGCGCTGGCCGCGCGTGGCCAGCAGGCGCAGCGCCACATAGAACACCGGCGTCAGGAACAGGCCGAAGAACGTCACGCCAAGCATCCCCGCGAACACCGCCACGCCCATGGCCTGGCGCATCTCCGAGCCGGCACCGCTCGATACCACCAGCGGCACCACGCCCATGATGAAAGCGAACGACGTCATCAGGATCGGACGCAGGCGCAGGCGGCTGGCCTCGATCGCTGCCTCGACCACGGTGCGGCCGTGATGCTCCAGCTCGCGCGCGAACTCGACGATCAGGATCGCGTTCTTCGCGGATAGTCCCACCAACACGATGAAGCCGATCTGCGTGAAGATGTTGTTGTCACCTTGCGTCAGCCATACGCCCGTCATGGCGGCCAGCAGGCTCGTCGGCACGATCAGGATCACGGCCAGCGGCAGCGTCAGGCTCTCATACTGGGCGGCCAGCACCAGGAACACCAGCAGCACGCACAGCGGGAAGATCCACACACCCGCGTTGCCGGCCAGGATGTCCTGGTACGTCAGCTCGGTCCATTCGAAGCCGATCCCCTTTGGCAGGGTTTCGGCAGCGATGCGCTCGGCGGCAGCCTGCGCCTGGCCCGACGAGAAGCCCGGCGCCGGTCCGCCATTCAAGTCGGCGGCCGTGAAGCCGTTGTAGCGGATCACGCTATCCGGGCCAAAGCCCTGCTTCACCTGCACCAGCGACGACAGCGGCACCATCTCGCCGCTGGCGCTGCGCGCCTTCAGCTGCAGGATGTCCTCGGCATGCTGGCGGTACTGCGCATCCGCCTGCACCTTGACCTGGTAGGTCCGGCCGAACTTGTTGAAGTCGTTGACGTAGGCAGAACCCAGGTAGGTCTGGAGCGTATCGAACACATCGGTCACCGGCACGCCGAGTTGCTTGGCCTTGGTACGGTCGAGCTGCACGTCAAGCTGCGGCACGTTCACCTGGTAGTTGCTGAAGATGCCGGCGAGCTCGGGCGTGGCGCGCGCCTTGGTCATGAACGCGTTGGTGGCTTCGAACAGCGCGTCATAGCCCAGCGCGGCGCGGTCCTCGATCATCAGCTTGAAACCGCCGATCGTGCCGAGGCCCTGCACTGGCGGCGGCGGGAATACTGCAATGAACGCGTCCTGGATCGCGGCATACTCCTTGTTCAGGTCCGCGGCAATGGCCTTGCCCGACAGCTCCTTGCTCTTGCGCTTCTCGAACGGGTCCAGCGTGACAAAGACGATGCCGGCGCTCGGACCATTGGTGAAGCCGTTGATAGACAGGCCCGGGTAGGCAACGGCCGATTCCACCCCCGGATGCTTGAGCGCGATATCCGACATGCGGCGCATCACGTCCTCGGTGCGGTCCAGCGTGGCCCCGTCAGGCAGCTTGGCAAAGCTCACCAGGTACTGCTTGTCCTGCGCCGGCACAAAGCCCTTCGGCACGAGCTGGAACACGCCCCAGGCGGCCACCAGCATCACGGCGTAGACGCCAAATACCGAGCCCTTGCGGCGGATCACACCCTTCACGCCACGGCCATAGCTTTCGGAGCTGCGGCCGAAGAAGCGGTTGAAGCGGACGAAGAACTTGCCGAAGACCCTGTCCATGCCACGCGTCAGCCAGTCCTTGGGCGCGTCATGGCTCTTCAGCAGCAGAGCCGACAGCGCGGGAGACAGCGTCAGCGAGTTGAAGGCCGAGATGATGGTCGAGATCGAGATCGTCAGCGCGAACTGCTTGTAGAACTGGCCGGTCAGGCCGGTCATGAACGCCAGCGGCACGAACACGGCGATCAGCGTCAGCGCGATGGCAATGATGGGGCCGCTGACTTCGCGCATGGCCTTGTAGGTGGCCTCCTTCGGCGTCAGCCCTTCCTCGATGTTGCGCTCGACGTTCTCCACCACCACGATCGCATCATCGACCACGATACCAATGGCGAGCACCAGCCCGAACAGCGAGAGCGCGTTGATCGAGAAGCCGAACGCATGCATCAGCCCGAAGGTACCGACGATCGACACCGGCACCGCCAGCAACGGAATGATCGATGCGCGCCAGGTCTGCAGGAACAGGATCACCACCAGTACCACCAGCACGATCGCCTCGAACAGCGTGTGGACCACCGCCTCGATCGAGTGGCGCACGAACTGCGTGGGGTCATAGACGATGCTGTAGGCCACGCCTTCCGGCATGTTCTGCTTCAGCTCGGCCATGGTCTTGCGCACTTCGTTGGAGATATCGATCGCGTTTGCCCCCGGTGACTGGAAGATCAGCAGCGACAGGGCGGACTTGTTGTCCAACTGCGAACGCAGCGCGTATTCCGACGCACCCAGCTCGATGCGCGCGATGTCCTTCAGGTACGTGACCACACCGTCAGGCGAAGTCTTGACAATGATGTCGCCGAACTCTTCCACGGTCTGCAGACGACCCTGCGCGTTTACCGACAGCTGCAGGTCGGTGCCCGGCAGCGCCGGCGACTGGCCAAGTACGCCTGCCGCCACCTGTACGTTCTGCTCGCGGATGGCACGCACCACGTCCGACGCGGCGAGCCCGCGCTCGGCGATCTTCTCCGGATTCAGCCACACGCGCATCGAGTAGTCCCCCGCGCCGAACAACCGAACCTGGCCCACGCCCTGGATCCGCGCGATGCGGTCCTTCACGTTGATCAGCGCGTAGTTGCGCAGGTAGGTCGTGTCATAGCGGTCGTTGGGCGAGACCAGGTGGACCACCATGGTCAGGTCAGGCGAGCTCTTTACGGTGGTGATGCCCAGGCGGCGAACATCTTCCGGCAGGCGCGGCTCGGCCTGCGAGACGCGGTTCTGCACGAGTTGCTGGGCCTTGTCCGGGTCGGTGCCCAGCTTGAAGGTCACCGTCAGCGTCAGCGTGCCGTCGGTGTTGGCTTGCGAGTTCATGTAGAGCATGTCCTCGACGCCGTTGATCTGCTCTTCCAGCGGCGTGGCCACGGTTTCCGCGATCACCTTCGGATTGGCGCCCGGGAACTGCGCGCGCACCACCACTGACGGCGGCACCACTTCCGGGTACTCCGAGACCGGTAAATTGAACATCGAGATGGCGCCGATCAGGAAGATCAGCACCGACAGCACGCCCGCGAAGATCGGGCGGTCGACAAAAAATTTCGGGAAATTCATCGTGGTCTCGGCGAAAGCAGCCCCCGCTGGCGGTCCGCCGGAGCGGACGCCATGTGCAACCTCAGGGGAGAATTCCAGTTCGGTCTGTGGCGGAGGGCGGGACTCAGCTCACCCTGGCCTTGCCGGCCGTGCCGGCCTTGGCGTCAGCCGCGGCCTGCTTGCGGTCCGTCGTGCTGCCACGCGACTCCAGTTCGCTGCGGTAGGCCATCGCCACCGGCTTCGGGGTCACGGTGTCGCCGGGGCGCACGCGCGTCAGGCCGTTCACGACGATGTTCTCGCCCGGTTGCAGACCCTTGCGAATCACGCGCAGCCCTTCGTACGTCGGCCCCAGTTCGACTTCGCGGTACGCGAGCGTGTTGGCCTTCTCCACCAGGAGCACGAACTTCTTACCCTGGTCTGTGCCAATGGCGCGATCGTTGACCAGCGCGGCGGGATACGGCGAGCCGCCGCCGAGCTTGACCTTCGCGTACAGCCCCGGCAGCAGGCGGCGGTCCTCGTTGTCGAAGACGGCGCGCACGCGGATCGTGCCGCTGCGCGTGTCGAGCCGGTTGTCGATCGAATGAATCCGGCCCTTGTGCGGGTTGCCCTCCTCGTTGGCCAGGCCCAGGAACACCGGCAGGTCGCCCTTGCCGCCACCAGCGCTCGGCGCCGTGTAGCGCAGGTAGCTCTGCTCGTCGACATCGAAGCTCGCGTACACCGGCGAGACCGATACCACCGTGGTCAGCGGCGGCGATGCCGCTCCGGCCGCCACGAGGTTGCCCACCGTGATCTCGGCACGCGACACGCGGCCCGTGACCGGCGCAACGATGCGCGTGTAGCCCAGGTTCAGCTTCGCCACCTCCAGCGCCGCCTGCGCGCCGCGGACGTCGGCCGACATCTCGCTGGCCGCATTGATACGCTCATCGAACTCGCGGCGCGAGATCGCGTTATCGTCGAGCAGGCGCTGCGCGCGCACCTTTTCGGTCTGCGCATGCGTTGCACGTACCTGCGCCGCCGCCAGCGCCGCCTCGGCGCGCGCGACTTCGGCCGCATACGGGCGCGGATCGATCGTGAACAGCGGGTCACCCTTCATCACGATCGAGCCATCGCGGAAATGCACCGTTTCGATCGTACCGGACACACGTGGACGGATCTCCACACGGTCCACGGCCTCGATGCGGCCCGAGAATTCATCCCATTCGGTGATGGTCTGGCCCACCACTGCCGCCACTTCAACCGCCGGGGCCGGCGGCGGCGAGGTGGCCTGAGCTTCCCCGCCGTGCTGGGGACGCAGTACCGAAGCTGCCACGCCGGCCCCCAGGATTGCCACGAGGGCAGCGGCGAGCAGCGTTTGTCGAGACTTGCGATTCATCCTTCTTCACTCCATGCATCTTTGAGACTCTTGAGTCGATGCGCCCTTCCCTCAATCCAGCCTCAAAACTGGAGGTCGCTGGTGCGCTAGTGGCCATGAAGGCTCCGATTGCCATTTCAGCGTATCGAAACATGCAGCCCCCGGCCCTTAACCACGGTACGCCGCACCGTGGCATATCGGTAGCACCGACATGCCACCATAACTACGATAGTAGTAGTCGTAGTTATAAAGCGCAAGCAATTTTTGGTGGAGCAATGCTGTCCACCTCCATGTGCAGCAGTGGGATCATGTCGTCTGGCCTGACATGACGTCGACAACCGCAGCAACTGTCTGCGGCAGACCAGGGGCGGTGCACGCGTCCAGCCAACTGCAGGCGTGATCGAAGGCTGTTGCGGGTCGGGAACTGCCTAGCGGCGTAGCCTTCAGGGTAGCTTCCCGTTCCCCACCAGGATTCGACCGCAGGTATGCACGGCTAACGGCCTCGATGGCGAACGTGCCGCGTTCCCCGGTGCCGTAGAAGCCGTCGCCGTAGTCTGCCACCAGGTAAGCGAGCGCGACCTGCGCGACTGTTCCGTTCGAGACCCGCTCTCGACATGGAAGCCCGGAAGGGGGCCCGGGAGGGCCGCGCACGCTCCGTGGCAAGGCGCATCAGAACCGGTGACGAACGCCCACCACCGCACCCACCTGATCCTTGCCAGGCTGTACGTTGAAGACAGCCGACGTGCCACTGCCACTGTTGAAGCCGTTGACCCCCAGTGCCGAGTTATCCTTGTTTAGCGCGTAGGAGACCGAGGCGTAGAGGTCGGTGCGTTTGCTGAGTGAATAATCGCTGGTAAGCACAAATTGCCACGGGTCGGATGCGGTCTGGCGGAAGTCTTGGTAGTATGCCGCGCCAGTCAGAGAGAACGCCGGCGCCAATTTGTAAGCCAGGCCCAGCCAGTAGAGGTTCGAGCCGGTGTTAGCCGCCTGGGCGCCCGGCAGCATGGCACCATCATAGGCCTTCGCCAGGCGGTAGCCGGCATAGACCTTCGCATCACCCACTGCATAGGTGCCAGCCACGGAAACGCGCCTCAGGACCGGCGCCTGGTTTGTCGGCGTGCCGACGTGCGCATCGTCATAGGCCACGCCCAGCGCGAAGGGGCCGGAGGCATAGTTGAGGAACGCGCCGAAATTACGTCCGAAAACGTTGCTGCCGGCCACTTCGCTGCCATTAGCCTGGAATGAGTAGAAAGCCTGGCCGGTCAGCTTGCCGAACTTGCCCACATACTTGACGGTATTGTCCGCGCGCGCGCCAAACTCCGGCGCAATCGAGAGGATGCTGTAGCGGTCGGCAATCGCATTGGGGTCATAGATATTGCCGAATTCGCGCATGGCGGTTTGCTGCCGTCCCAGCAGCAGTGAGCCGTATTGGCTGTCGAGCCCTGCATAGGCATTGCGGCCGAACAGACGCCCGCCCTGGCCCGAATTGCCGGTATCGATGTCGAAGCCGCTTTCCAGCAGAAAGACTGCCTTCAGCCCGCTGCCCAAATCCTCCATGCCCCGCAGCCCCCAACGCGAGCCAGACTGGTTCCCGGAAACCAGCCGCACGAGACTGTCGCCATTGCGGCCTGCATTATTGCTGAATTCGATACCGGCGTCGGCGATACCGAACAGCGTCACGCCGGACTGGGCGTGGACGCTTGAACAACACCCTATCATTGCGAAGAACAAGGATATGTCAACGAGAGGTAGTCGTCGCATGGTGGTCCCCCTTCCTTCTTCCTGATTTTTGGCCAGCAATGCGCCCGCTGCAATCATCCAAACGGTGGGGTTCGAGGCTTAGCGAAGATGTGGCGGATCTTTTTCGAATCCCGGCCACCCTCTCCCACATCTCCTCCCTATGTGCTCCAAACACAACGGTTCAAGGTATTGGCGTCGTGTCGCACCGGCTCCAAACCGCTGCGTCGGCAGGGTGAAGTCATACCAAGTGTCGAATGGCTGGTTATCTGACGGTAATGCTTGCAATACGATGTGAACCATTCGGCTGCCCGACTTTTCATTGCTGAATGTCTGCTTCTCGCCGCCCGCTGACGGCATATCTCTTGCACGGGTATCTACGATCGCGAATGCAATGTCCGAAGAGCCGGCTTTCGCCGACACGGATGGGTAAATCCTGCGATCTGGTGTAGGAACTGATAGGCAAGCCGCGTTAGACATGCCCCATCGCCCTTAGGAGCAGCAATACCCATGGAGAACGAACTGAAGTTTGAAGTGGCGGGGGACCAGGACGCCGCCATTCGCGAATTGCCAACGCTTCTGGACGCGGAACTGCTTTCGCCACAGGAGCAGGCCCTGGAAAGCGAATACTTCGATACTCCCGACTTTCTCCTGCGGCGAAACGGTGCAGCTTTGCGCGTTCGCCGCGATGGCGACCAGATCGTGCAGACCCTGAAGTCTACCGGCGAGCAGCGCGCCGGGATCTTCGAGCGCGAAGAGTACGAATCCGAGTTGAAAGAGGCTAAACCTGATCTCGAAGCGTTGCGCGCCGCTGTGCCAAAGTCTTCGCCGCTTTCACATGTCCTCAAGAACGCATCGCTGTCAGATCAGCTAGCCCCAATTTTTCGAAGCACGGTCACCCGGAAATTGTGGACGCTAAGGCCGACGAGCGGCGAGGAGATCGAACTCGCACTAGACACCGGCGTGATCACGGCGGCAGAGCATGCTCGCTCCTTCTGCGAGCTTGAACTGGAACTCAAGCATGGCGATCCCCGCCGCCTTGGCGAAGTCGGCCTCCGGCTCATCGATAAGGTACCGTTAAGCCTAAGCATGCAGAGCAAGAGCGACCGGGGCTACGACTTGCTGGTATGCGACAACCGCTCGGCGATCAAAGCCCTGCCCATCTCCCTGAGGAAGAAAGACACTGTGGAAGAGGCCCTGTGCAAGATATTGCACAACTGCCTGGCCCAGGTGCATGCCAATGTGCCGCTGGTAGCCACCGGACATTCGCCCGAGGGCGTGCATCAGATGCGCGTGGGCCTGCGCCGCTTCCGTTCCGCGCTCGACATGTTCGAGGATGTGGTCAAACTGCCGGCTGCCCTCGAGGATGAAGTGAAGTGGATTGCCGACGAGCTCGGCCAATCACGTGACTGGTATGTGCTGGCACACTCCACGTTGTCGCAGGTTGATGCAGGCGACGACAAGCCCGACCCCATGGCGGAAACCAAGGCGGCGGCCGCCGAAATCGCAGAGGACCGCCATGCCAAGGCAACGGCTGCGGTACAGTCGCCGCGCTATGCACGCGTTGCGCTTGCGCTCGATCACTGGATAACGACGAACCCATGGCGCGATACGTCCGATGACACGCGCAAGATGCTCAAGAAGCGTATCGGCGTGCTTGCAGATCGGGTCCTGCGCCAACGCCATCGCAGGCTGGTCCGCCGTGGCCGAGGCCTGCACAAGCTCGATGCGCATCATCGCCACCGCGCACGGATCGCGGCAAAGAAGCTGCGCTACGCGGTTGAGTTCTTCGCGGACCTCTTCGAGCAGAAGAGCCTGAAGCCGTATCGACAGGTACTGGCGAAACTGCAGGATGATCTGGGTTGGGGCAACGACATGGCGGTAGCAGATGGCCTGCTTAGCCATCTGCAGCAGCACCATCGGAAGGCCTCGGATGGTGCAGGCTATGCGCGCGGCTTCCTGGCGGCGCGCGTAGCGGACGATCGTGATAATCAACGGAGGCTTTGGAAGCGGTTCCGAAGCACAAGGCGCCCAGGCTCGCCGAAGTGAATGCTGGACTGCCGCGACGGCCGGCCTCGATGGATGCCACCACGGCTAGCCACCACTTTTCTCATATCGGCACACCAATGGTACCGGGCGCGGTAAATAGTAGGTTGAAACGTCCTATCGCGCCTCAATCCCATCGCACCGGCCAGCAGTGCGATGGTAGCCGTTCCACTTAGTGACCAGCAGCGATTCCATAGAATGAGCCTGGCCGGGGATTCGACACGATATAGGAATTCCGTCGAGCCCAATTCATCGCTGCTTTGAATACCTCGGACTCTCTCTGACTCCAATCACTTCTCATTAGAGGAGCGGCGTCCTGTGCCTTCGTGGCGTACACAGCCGCTTGGTGTAGCGGCTCGCGGCTCCGCTTTCCTGGGATAGTAAAAGTACGAATCGTTACGTGCATCATTCGAAGCAGCAGAGTTGCTTGATGAGCGATTATGTCGGCATCCAAATGACATTACTGTGACAGCCACTTCCTAGCCAAGCGCGAAAAGGTGGTACGCGACAGTTTCACGATGCCGAAGTCGGACTACCAGAAGATCGCTGAACGAAGGGGCGCTGTCTGGAGGGTGGCGTGCGCAACAAGAAGAGCGAAATTCTGCGTGCTGGGTTGTTGCTGCTGACCGAGAGGTCGCCGAAGGAGTTGCTGGCGGCAATCAGGAAGCTCGAAGCCGTGAAAACGGGGCGTCCGCCGAAGGCTTAACACCCGCCTCCCCCGCTCAAATCTCGGCGGTCAATGCCGATACCATACAGTTGCGCGGCGGCACGACCTTGACGTCCAAAAGGGAAGCGGGCGGTTGTCATTGGCCCCGTTTGTGCGCCTTCCTATGTGGCCTACGGTCGGACTGCCGCGGTGAATCGGAAGGCACGAGGGTTCGCCAGGTGTCGTAGTCTTCGAGGACGCTGGCCGTTGAGCGCGCGGTGCAGTCGAGCAGCCATCCCTTGGGCTGGCTGCGCAGATGCGTCAGCACTTCGGATACGCGCCTATGCGCGGCATGGATCGACCCAACGTCGCGCCCCATTGCCTCCAACAACTGTGGCCCCCTTCCCGCCTTCGCAACATCATCGATGTCGAGCTTGCGGCTGTCTGGTCCGATGCGCCGCAGAATGAAGCTGTCGCAAATCTGAAGAAAGGGATCTGGGGAACGGTATGCGCCGTTTGCTACGTCAATAAATCGTGAGGCCTTCGTCTTTCGGTTGTTAGCCCAGTACCAGCTCGACGGCACCAGTGCCTTAGCCTCGCGGACGATCGCCCCACCTTGCCAGTTCGCCATAGCGCAATACCTGGGACGGCCGAGACCTCCACCGCCACGCCGCCTCGGCGCGACCCATTCCAGCGTGGCTCCCCGGGGTAGGCTTCGCTCGAACATTCGTACGATTCCGCGCGGCGGATTCACATGCTCCAAATTCTCCAGGGATTGCCAGAATTCCTGAGGTTTGTCGATGAGCTCCCACATCAGCTTGCCAAACCACGGAAAGCCCTGTTCAAGCAAGACCGGCCTTGGCTGCTGGATACCGTTTACGTAGCCTTCGAGAATGGCCGCACAAACATCTGGCGCAGGAGACTCGCGCCGCTGTGCCAAGGTCGCGCTGGTTGCCAACCGCACCAAATCCAATGAATAAGGCATGATTGCAGCGTCGTCGAAATCGTTGACACCCCATACCTGCCGTCCTTCTGCATCACGCCAGGTACCGAAGTTCTCGACATGGCAATCGCCAATAGCTAGCACGGACGGAGCGTCGAGGCAGTCGGCCGCGAAACGTAAAGCACCCTTTGCCCAACGGAAATACGTCGCTCGCAGGAACGTATGTGCGTCCTTCCGCATGCGCTCGTGCTTGAAAAGCAGGTCGCCTTCTACGACATCGCACTGATGACGCAGCCATTCCTCGTACCCCACAACGTCCTGCGTCAGCGGTGCCATACGATCCCCTTTGTTCAACCGAATAGATGCACCAAAAGCTTAGTTCGGGGTAAAGGCAACGCCCGTCCTCCATAAGTATGAGACCCGTTCAGTCATTCTAAAACGCGATCTAACCGTCAATAGAGTCTGACTGCTTTGATGAAACTCCGGCGTCATTTGCAAGCTTGTACAGGCACGCCCGCGAAAGCGGAATGCTCCGAAACGGGGAAGGATCGGACTAAAAGTGGTGTCGCAAACGCCAATGACAGGGACGACCCCTATAGGTGGCTCCCCGTCCGTGCAGATGCCTCCAACGTCGCCGCAGCGGAGAACCACTATGCTCGGCGGCGCGCCAACCTTGCCGATAAGCGCAACGTTATAGCAACTTATCGCTACGTCACTGCAATGCCGGCGCACGCCCGCCCCCATACTACGGTTCACCGTCGCCGCCGAATCTTGCGCGAACGCAACAGCAGTCGCCGGCCACAAGCGGACCTTCGGTGATGCTCCCTAAAGGTCCGCAGTCTGCCCGCCCCTCCTGCCTTCGCAGCAGGGAACATACGCATTACATCGCCGCGGCGAAGATTGCCATGACTTGCGCCAGCGTGGCCTTGCGCGGATTCGTCAGCATGCAAGCATCCTTTTGCGCATTGCTTGCCATCACTTCATGGTCGTCCGTCTTGACGCCCAGGCCTGCCAGACCCGCCGGAATGCCAATCGACGCGGAAAGGGTCCGGATCGCCGAGATTGCAGCTTTGGCGGCGTCGTGCGCGCTCAAGCCCCCAATGTTCTCGCCTAGCAGTTCGGCGATTCTCGCGTAGCGCTCCGGCGCGGCAATGAGGTTGAATTCCGACACGTGCGGCAGCAGGATCGCGTTGCACACGCCGTGGGGCAGATTGTAGAAGCCGCCGAGTTGATGGGCCATCGCGTGCACGTAACCGAGTGATGCGTTGTTGAAGGCCATGCCGGCAAGGTATTGGGCGTAGCACATCGCAGCGCGTGCTTCCATCGAGTCCCCGTTCGCGACCGCTTTGGGCAGCCATTCGGCGATCAGCGCGATCGCCTTTTCCGCACAGGCATCGGTAATTGGCGTGGCGGCGGTGGAAACGTATGCCTCGATGGCGTGAGTCAATGCGTCCATGCCGGTCGCCGCCGTCAAGGCGGGCGGCATCGCGACCATCAGGCTCGGATCGTCGATGGCGATTAACGGCGTGCAACGCCAGTCGACGATTGCCATCTTCACATGATTGCTCGAATTAGTGATGATGCAAAAGCGTGTCATTTCCGCAGCAGTGCCAGCGGTCGTGTTGATCGAAATCAGCGGCGTCATTGGCACCGTTGATTTGTCGATGCCTTCGTAGTCGCGGATATGTCCGCCTCCGGCGGAAACGAGGCCG
The DNA here is from genome assembly GCF_040784895.1 of Cupriavidus sp. Agwp_2. NCBI lineage: Bacteria > Pseudomonadati > Pseudomonadota > Betaproteobacteria > Burkholderiales > Burkholderiaceae > Cupriavidus > Cupriavidus sp. Agwp_2. The sequence goes on along the minus strand of NZ_CP088085.1, from coordinate 92,921 downwards.
ATGCCTTTCGCGCAGTCGTGCGATGAACCGCCGCCGAGCGAAACGATGAAGTCGCATTCTTCCCGCTCGAACAACCTTGCGCCGTCGTGAACGTTAACGTCGGTGGGATTGGGCTCAGCACCCGGAAAGATGACGGCCTGGAGCCCGGCTTCGCGAATGTGCCCCGCGACGACCTCGGAGAGCCCCATCTTGTACAAGCCGGCATCCGTGACGATGAGAGCCTTCCTGGCCCCAAGTGCTTTGGCGCGAGCGCCCGTTTCGCGCGCGCAGCCCGGACCAAAGAGGGTCACGCAGGGAATGAAGAAGCTGTCGACGCGATTAGCGATGTTCAGGTGGGTCATGTCGTCTCCAAGGTCGTAATGAATATGAGGTCTCCTGTCCTCGCAAGCCTTGACGCATGAACTGTACCCGTGTCTGGCGACGTCTTTTTCAGACGCTGTCCATCAGATGCGCCTCGTGAAGTGTTGTAATTTGAATCGATGTGTTCAGTTTTGGAGCGACTGGGCGTATCCGGCAACCGCTGGATCGCCGAACTTCGGCCGTTCGCAAAATCGTGTGCGAATGACGGCAGCGGGTCGAAGGCAAGCCTTGAGAGAACCTGCTGCTCGTACGGGATCAGCTTCGGCCCGCTGACAGCATCGCCGGCATGACCACTGGCACCATAGATCGTCGTCTTCTGGATCTACGAGCGCCTCCCGCTCTTGAGCTAGGCTGGCCTGCCCACCCCTGATTCCGGGAGGGTACTGCAAGCAGAACCGAGGTCAAGCACAAGGACAAGGGAGGAGATACCGGACTATGAGAACGACAACGAAGATGCGGTCCATCAGATGCGCCCTGACAGTGGCACTTGCGGCGGGCGGCGTCACAGGGCCGTCGATCTGCGCTGCCGTGGAAAATTCGGCCACGAATGCAGACGCGATTTACCTCAATGGCAGAGTACTGACGGTGGACGCCGGCAACCGCACCGCGGAAGCAGTAGCCGTACGCGACGGCCGCATCCAGGCGGTAGGACGCAGGAGCGACATCGAGGCACTGGCCGGGGCAGGCACCAGGGTGGTCGATCTGAAGGGGAAAACCTTGATTCCCGGCTTCGTCGACGCGCACAGCCATTTCCTGGCGACGGGTACCGCGGAGGCATTCTCCGTTGACCTGAGCAGTGCCCCCGTGGGCACCGTCAAGAACATCGACGAGATCGTCGCGCGCCTGAAGCGCAAGGCCGAAATCACGCCCAAGGGAGAATGGATCCTCGGCCACGGCTATGACGACACCCTGGTCACGGAGAAACGGCACCCGACCCGAGCCGACCTGGACCGGGTATCCGCCGATCATCCGATCTTCGTTCGCCACGTCTCGGGCCACTTTGCCGTTGCCAACAGCAAGGCCCTGGAACTGGCGCAGATCACCAGGGACACCCCGAATCCGCAGGGTGGCGAATTCCGGCGCGATGCCGCCACGGGCGAACTGAATGGCGTACTGGAGGAGACCCCCGCGCTGGCGCCGGTGGCGGCCAGGATACCGACGCCGAGCCGCGAGAAGAATCTCGAGGCGATCCGCAAGGCCACCGACATCTACTCGGCCAAAGGCGTGACGACAGCGCAAGACGGCGCCCTCGGGAATCCCAGGCTGCTGGGCATGGTCCAGGAGGCGGCCGCGCAGGGGCAACTGCCGATCCGCCTGGTACTCTGGCCCACCGCTCCTGTCGCCAAGGCGCTGATCGAAGGCAAGGCCGAGTTCCGCTCACCGGATCCGCAACTGCTCAGGATCGGTGCCACCAAGCTTTTCGATGACGGCTCGATCCAGGGCTATACCGGCTACCTGAGCCAGCCATACCACGTGCACGCGCCCGGCAAGGATCACGCCTATCACGGCTACCCCACCATGCCGCGCGAACAGCTTGCCGCGCTGGTGCTCGAGCAACACAAAGCAGGTCGGCAGATCGCCATCCACGGCAACGGCGATGCCGCCATTGACGACATCCTGTTCGCTTTCAGCGAAGCACAGAAGGCCTTCCCCCGTGCCGACGCGCGCCACATCATCGTCCACGCACAGACGGCGCGCGACGACCAGCTCGACAGGATGAAGGCACTGGGCGTGATCCCGACTTTCTTTGTCCTGCATACCTACTACTGGGGTGACCGGCACCGCGACGTCTTCCTCGGGCCGCAGCGCGCCATGCGCATCAGCCCGGCGGAATCCGCGCTCAAGCGGGGGCTGCGGTTCACCATCCACACTGACACACCCGTGGTACCGATGGATGCGCTGCGCCTGATGTGGTCGGCGGCCAACCGGATTTCGAGCAGCGGCAAGGTGATCGGGGCGTCGGAACGCATCAGTCCCACCCAGGCGCTGCGCGCGGTCACCATCGACGCTGCATGGCAGGCATTCGAGGAGAACAGCCGCGGCTCGATCGAACCGGGCAAGCTCGCGGATTTCGCCATCCTGTCCGCCAGCCCGCTGGAGGAACCGGCACGGATCAAGGATATCCAGGTGCTCGAGACCATCGTGGGAGGGAAGACCGTCTTTTCACGGTGAGGGAATGGCCTAGGCCTTACACCTGCCCTGCTGCCAGGCCGTCTGCACTGCCTGTGCCGCGGGCGCTCGCCTGCCGCGAAGCACGTCGTTCGAGCCAGCCCAGGCCAGCACTTTTTTGGCCCCTTCCGGCCAGCCCCGGTCATTCGCACCCACCTAGGCGAGTGGCCGCAGTGGCTTCGACACCGGACCATTGCGATAAGGCGCCATTCACACCCGCCTTGGAACGTGGCATTATCCGTACGAACCAAATAGAGATTCCGTACGCGACGACCATTTGCGCGATGGGGGACGGGAGGGGTGAGCACGTAACCGGGTTCGGCGCGGGGCATCGGCTACCTCGTACTGCAAGCAGAGGACACGTTCGATATCTACACGATGTTCGCCAGCATCGTCGTGCTGACGGCGCTGCTCGATGTGACCGCGAGAAGTGGCTGACGACGTCCGGCAACACACAGACGCCGTCATTTCCTGACGAGGGTGTCTCCCCCTCCCCTCGTCGCGGGAACACGGAGCACAGTGGCATCACGGCGTGATGACGATCTTCCCCGTCACCTTGCGCGCTTCCATATCCTTCAACGCCTGCGGTGCCTGTTCCAGCGGATAGCGCATCGAGATATGCGGGCGGATCTTGCCTTCCTCCATCCAGCCCAACATCTGCGCCATACTGCCCTGGTTGGTCTTCGGCTCGCGGCGCGCGAACTCGCCATAGAACACGCCCACCAGGGACGCCCCCTTGAGCAACGCCAGATTCAGCGGCATCTTCGGAATCTCGCCATTGGCAAAACCGACCACAAGGTAGCGGCCGCGCCAGGCGATGGACCGGAATGCCGGTTCGGCATAGACGCCGCCCACCGGGTCGTAGATCACGTCCGGACCCTTGCCGTTGGTCAGGGCCTTGATACGCTCGCGCAGGTCTTCGGTGGTGTAGTTAATCACGGCGTCCGCACCGTGTTCCTTGCACACCGCGAGCTTTTCATCGGTGGATGCCGCGGCAATCACGCGCGCGCCGATCGCCTTGCCGATTTCAATAGCTGCCAACCCGACACCGCCGGCCGCGCCAAGCACCAGCATGGTTTCGCCGGCCGTGAGCTCGCCGCGGTCCACCACCGCATGGTGGGAGGTACCGTAGGTCAGTGTGAAGGCAGCAGCCACGTCGAAGTCGATGCCGGGTGGCATCGGCACCACGCCCTTGGCGGGCGCCTTGGCTTGCGTCGCGAATGCGCCATTGCTCAGGTAGGCGATGACCTTGTCGCCCGCTTTCACATGTGTGACACCGGCGCCCACGGCGTTGACCACGCCGGCCAGCTCGGAGCCCGGCGAGAACGGCAGTTCGGGCTTGACCTGGTACTTGTTCTGGATTACGAGCACGTCGGGGAAATTCACGCCGGCGGCCTTAACGTCGATGACGACTTCACCTTCGCCCGGCACCAGGTCGGGCAATGTCTCCAGCGAGAGGGAATCGGGGGGGCCCCAGGCTTTGCACAATACGGCTTTCATCTTGTCTCCCATACGTGAAGTAGTCTTGCCGTTGCATGCGCGGCAGAACTGTGACATAAATTTAGAAGTGACGCGGCGGCGACGACTAAGAGAGCACCCCCCGTACGTTTTTATTGCTCCTTAGAGCCTCGCGACGCAAGGAGTGGGGACTCCCTATCCGCCAGAGTCCGAATGCAGGAGGCTATGCCCTACGACGAGGCCGTTTATGGCAGAGCCTGTCGATCATATGAATAGCGCCTCGCGAGACTGGATCCCCTAAGACGCGGTGGCAAGCGCCTGATTGATCTTGCAAACCATGATGAAAGGGTCGACACCTCTCAATTCTGTCAGTCCTTTTTTTGATCGTTATGGTTCAAAATGTCCCGTTCGGATCAGGCGGCCACATATTTGAGCCAGCGCCCGCCATCCACGATGAGGTTCTCACCGGTGACGTATCCGCCCAGATCGGAAGCGAGGAAGACTGCGGCGTTGGCGATGTCCTGCTTGCGGCCGAAGCGGCCCAACGCAGTCTTCCTGGCTTCGAGGTCGCCATTGCCTGCGTCGATATACATCCGCTGCACACCCTCCGTATCGCCGATGGGGCCGGGAGAGATTGTGTTGACGCGGATGTTGTCGCCACCCCATTCCACCGCGAGCGTGCGGGACAGCGAGAGGATGCCGCCCTTTGCTGCGGAGGCATGGGCTGAACCCGGCCAACCCGTGACGCCCAGCATCGTGATGATGCTGATGATGGAGCCGCCGTGCGGTGACGCCTTCAGATACGCGTAGGCGGCATGACAGCCGTGAAAAGTCCCGTTCAGATCGATATCGATCACCGTGCGCCATCCGTTGGGCGAGAGTTCCGCCGTCGGGCAGACAAAATTGCCCGCCGCATTGTTCACCAGGATGTCCAGCGTCCCGAACCTCTCCACGGTGGTCTCGACGGCTGCCTTGACCTCTTCGTAGCTGCGCACGTCCACCTTGAGCGCTGCGGCTTTTCCGCCTTCATCAACGATAGCCTTCGCAGCGGCCTCGACGCGCTCTTGGTTGCGGCCGACCAGCATTACGTTCGCACCCAGCCGCGCATACGTCGTGGCGATTTCCAGTCCGATGCCGGTACCGCCGCCGGTGATAAGGGCAGTGCGGCCCTTCAGAGGGTCATTCGAATACATGAGAGTTTCTCCGTAGGTTGCGCCTCAACTGAACCAACCGGGCGCGAGAGGGTCAAGCTCGCCCGCGCCTTTAACCATTGCCCTCTAAGTCATTCCACGATTACATCGTCGTTCAGTTCAGCGAAGTCTGGCGCCGTGACACTACCCACGCAAACGACGGCGTGGCCGCCAAGCTTCTATCAGCGCCACCGTTTCGCGTGCAGGTTCGGCGCCCAGGTCGTTGTTAGCCAGCCTCGCCCCTTCGCTGGCGAGCTAGAGCGCCACCGCTTACCCCACGCCATGACCGGAACCGGTGATCAACGCCACCTCACCGTCGAGCTTTTCCGTCGTCATGTGGCCAGTCCTACGGTCATTCCACCGCATACGTAAATCACCTGACCGGTCGTGAAACCGGCTCGCGCATCAAGCAGTCCGCTGACCATATGCGCTACCTCTGCCGGCTCACCCATGCGGCGCACGGGAATCGCGTCGACGATGCGCGTCGTCGCGGGCGCGCCCGCTGGATTGACGCGCTGAAACAACTCGGTAGCGATCGGCCCTGGCCCAATAGCGTTCACCGTGACGCATTCTGCAGCCAGTTCGAGCGCCAGCGTCCTCGTCAGTCCGTGCAAGCCGGCCTTAGTGGCCGAATAGGCAATGCGTTCGCTCTTCCCCAGCGCGGCGCGACTCGATATGTTGACGATGCGGCCAAACTTCGCCTCGCGCATGGCGGGCAGCACCGCCTGCACGCAGGTGATAACCGCGGTTAGATTTACCGCCACCACCGCCTGAAGGTCCGAGGCGGTGACCACATCAATGGCGGCAGGGCGAACGATTCCCGCGTTGTTCACCAGCCGCGTAATATGCCGGCCGGAAGTCGCCTTAAGAAGCGCCTCGCGAAGTGAATCCGGATTTGCGAGATCCGCCTCCACATAAGTCTCGCCTGGGAGCACGTGGGTGGGGCGCGCGATGTCCAGGTTGATGACATCATAGCCATCCTCAAGGAGCCGCTCGATGGTAGCTCGCCCGATGCCGTTCGAGCCGCCAGTTACCAGCACCGAACCCTCTTGGTGTCGATTTGCCATAGTTAGATGAACTTTCCGGTGATCCCACCGTCGACCATCAACTCGGTACCGGTGATGTAGGCAGCGGCGTCCGATACGAGGAAGGCGCACGCATTAGCCACGTCCCATGCGGTGCCCATGCGACCCACTGGTACCTGTCGGGCGCGCTCCTGCCTGGCTCGATCGAAATTCTCCGCGTCGTACATCTTTGCCACTGTGCTGGCAATCCGCGGGGTGTCGATCAATCCGGGAACCACCGTGTTGGCACGGATACCGTCGGCCGCGTATTCGTGGGCTACCAGTCGGATGTATTGCTCCGTGGCCGCCTTCGTCACGCCATACGCCAGGTGCGGATACCCGAGATAACGACGCCCTGCGATGGATGAGATGGCGACGATGGCCCCGCGACGCCGTTCTTTCATGGCTGGCAGCACCGCTTGCGCGCACAGCAGCAGGCCGCCAACGTTGATTCCATTGATGCGCGCCATGTCGGCCGCGCTTGTTTCCATCGCGCCACCTACCTTGCCGATGCCAACGTTGTAGTGCAGCACATCCACAGCGCCAAATGCATCGCGCGCCTCGCCAAAGAGTCGCACGACATCCTGCTCAAGCGCCACGTCTCCGAAAAGGGCAATCGCACGGCCGCCCTCCGCTTCGATCAGCCGCAATGTCTCGCGGGCAGAGGTTTCGTCGAGGTCAACAACCGATACGCTCGCGCCCAGGCGTGCATACAACACCGACGCGGCGCGTCCGATGCTCCAACCGGGTCCGGCCGAACCGCCACCTGCAACGAACACATGCCGACCATCGAGGCGCAGCGGCATCGGAAGATCTGCTTCCATGACTTTCCCCCTCACTTAACGAGGCTGCATGCGGATCGCCCCATCCAACCGGATGGTTTCACCGTTCAGCATTTCGTTCTCGAGCAACTGGACCACCAGCTTTGCAAACTCCTCGGGCTGCCCCAGCCTCGCAGGAAACGGCACGGAGGCAGCGAGACCCGCCTTCACCTTCTCCGGCACCCTTGCGAGCAGCGGCGTGTCGAAGAGCCCCGGCGCAATCGTATTGACGCGAATGCCGCGCTGCGCAAGATCGCGCGCCGCCACAAGCGTCATGCCCACGATGGCGGCCTTGCCGGCGCTGTACGGGATCTGGCCAATCTGGCCTTCGAAGGCCGCAACAGACGCTGTCAGCACGCAAGCACCGCGTTCGCCGCTCTCGTTGTGCGGTGCGGTCTTGGCAATCTCTGCAGCAGCCAGGCGCAAGACATTGAAAGTACCGATGACGTTAAGCTGGATCACTTCGGCAAAGCTGGACAGGGAGCCCGGCGAGCCATCTTTCTCGACCAGACGGACCGGTGCGCCACGTCCGGCACAATGCACCAGCCAGCGAAACGGCGCGGCTTCGCTCGCTTGCGCTAGAGCGCGGCGCACGTCGTCTTCTTCCAGGACATTCCCGGGGACAAAGGAGGCCGTTGGCCCGAGGTGGTCGCACACCTCGGCGCCGCGCGATGACGGCAGGTCAAGGATAACGACATTCGCGCCGCCCTTGACCAATGCGGAGGCCGTAGCCAGGCCTAGGCCCGATGCACCGCCCGTGATGAGCGCAGAAGTATTCAGGAACGGTTGATTCATCGTGCCGTCTCCGCAGTAAAGGTTGGGGCGTTACGGCCTTCATCGGTGCGCCGGAAGGCCACTCGGACCGGCATGCCGATCCGCATGTCGTTATCGTCGATCTCGACGAGGTTGGTCAGCATGGTGGCACCTTCCTCCAGTTGAACGTACGCCACCGTATAGGGCTGAGCCGCGCGCCTCAAGGTGGAGAACGCGTAGACTGTGCCGCGCCCGCTGAGCGGCTTCCACTCAGTATGATCGCTGCCGCAGAACGGGCAGATCGCGCGTGGGTACCAATGCAACTTGCCGCAATCACTACAGGCTTTTCCCAGCAACACGCCTTCCTCGGCGGCGCGCCAGAATGGCAGGCTCTCAGGGTTAGCAGCGACGTACGGATCTTCTTGAAACGATTTCAGTGTCATGATGTCACTCCCTTTCGAGGATCAACGCCGAGTACGCATGCCCACCGCCGAGCACCAGGCCAGGCCCACTTGCCATCGCGATGGAACAGTCCGGTACCTGGACCTTCGGATGGGCTTCACCTCGCAATTGCCTGACGGCCTCAATGACTTTGGTGACGCCGCCGCGATTCTGCGGATGGTTATTGCACAGACCGCCGCCATCGGTGTTCCAAGGCAGTGCACCCTTGCCGGAAATCAGATTGCCGTCGGCCACGAACGCACCGCCCTGCCCTTTCTTGCAGAAGCCGAGGTCTTCCAGTTGCATGATCACCATGATGGTGAAATTGTCGTAAATCGACGCATACTGGATGTCCTTCGGCTGGACGCCTGCCTGCGCAAAGGCTTCCTTGCCGGCCTTCGTGGCGCCAGTGACGGTCAGGTCGACCATGCCCCCCTGATTGGTGTTCACCGTTTCCCCGGTGCCGAGTACCTTGACCAGGGGCCGCTTCAGCGAACGCGCCACCGCCGCGCTCGTGACTACGAGTGCCCCGCCGCCGTCGGTGACCACGCAGCAATCCATCTTATGTAGCGGATCGGCTATGATGCCTGACGCCAATACGTCTTCTACCGTCACAAGCTTCGGCAGGAAGGCCTGGGGGTTGTGCTGCGCATGGGTCGATGCGGCCACCTTGACCCACGCCATCTGCTCCGCCGTAGTGCCGAACTCGTGCATATGGCGCTGCGCTGCCATCCCATAAATCGTAGCGATCGTCCATTGGCTCCCGCTGTCCCAGACAGCTTCAGGCCGGTCCGGGCTCAATGGGCGTGGCTTGATGCCTACCGACTGGCCGGTGCTGCGAGGGCGCCCCGCCATGGTGATCAGTGCTACCGAACATTTTCCCACCGCGATGGCGGCGGCGGCGTGCGACACCAGCGAGATGTAAGAGCATCCGCCAAGCTCCGTGCTGTCGAGCCAGCGCAACCGTAGGTTCAGGTAGTCGGCCATCAGCAATGGAGTGCCGCCCGGCACATCGCCCGCGCAGAAATAGCCGTCGACATCGGCAAGCGTGAGCCCCGCGTCGGCGAGGGCACCCTTGGCGCATTCGGCGTGGAGCTGGGCGACGGACTTGTCCGGCGCGTGCCGAGTCGGATGCTCGTAGGCGCCACAGATATAGGCTTGGGTTTCGTTCATGGCAAGACTCTTCAATGGACAGAACGCTGGCCTGCGTTCCAGTGGAGCGACCGCAACGCCTTCTTGTCGATCTTGCCGAGAGCTGTAAGCGGCAACGCGTCAATGAATTGCACGCGCTTGGGGGTAGCCACGGCACCCTTGGCCTCGCGCACCGTTGCGGCAATCTCTTCTTCCGACAACTGGCAGCCATCCTTCAGTTGCACATAGGCCATGACCAGCTCGCCCCACTTTTCATCGGGAACGCCTATCACGGCTGCCGAAGCCACCGATGGATGCGCGCAGATCGCGTCCTCGATTTCCTTCGGATACACGTTGAACCCGCCTGAGATGATCATGTCCTTCTTGCGGTCGACGATGTAGTAGAGACCGTCAACGTCCTTGTAGGCAATATCGCCAGTGTGAAGCCAGCCGCCCTTCAATGCCGATGCCGTTTCCGTCGGATTGTTGAGATACCCAGACATCAGCAGCGGTCCGCGCACGCACACCTCGCCACGCTCGCCAGCCGGCACCTCGACGCCCTCTGCATCAAGCAGGCAAACGCGCATCAGAGGCGACGGGCGCCCCGCAGACGCCAGTTGAGCGTCGCTCAGACCCGAATGATCCTGTTTGCCCATGATCAGAATCGAGTTGGGCGACTCCGTCTGCCCGTAGCTTTGGATCAGGATCGGGCCCAGAAGATTCAGCGCCTGCCGGATGCGCGAAGGCGAGGTGGGCGCTGCACTGTAGATCAGCGAATGGAACTTGGACCAATCGACCTCATACACGCGCTCGCTATCCAGCAGCGCGTACAGCATGGTCGGCACCAACCAGGTCACGTTGCAGCCGTACCTGTTGATCGTGTCAATCACGCCGCCGGCGGAGAAGCTACGCATGAGCGTTACGCAGCCACCGCGCATCAGCGTGGGAACCACCAGCGATCCGGCCCCGTGCGAGATTGGCGCCACGCACAGGTATTTGATCTCCTCCGGCCATTCCTTGACAGCCAGATCGATTACCACATTGGTCGCGAGCGCGCGGTTGGACAGCATCACCCCCTTGGGGCGGCCAGTCGTTCCCCCGGTATAGGCCAGGCGAACGATGACCTCTGAATCGCCATAGGCGATGAGCGGCGCCGGCTGATAGTCATTGATGGCATCTCCCAGGTCATCGAAGCCTGGAATCTCACCCAGCGACAGCCAAGTCCGCACCTTGCCGCAGCGTTCGCGCAGCGCCATGCCGCGCGCCTCGTGATAGGCATCCACGATCAGCACGCTGGCTCCGCAATCATCGAGCACATACTCGTGGTCGGCCTCGCTGCCCATGGCGTGAAGCGTGACTGAGCGCAAGCCGCGCATATATACGGCGGCGATGATCGCGAAGACTTCGAACCGGTTGACGGCGAGCTGCGCGACAGTGTCGCCAGGTTGCAGCCCGATGCTATCGAAGTACTGTGCGATCTGGCTGATCTTCTCGCCCAGTGCCCGGTAGCTGACGGTGGCCTCGTCGTTCCGGAAGGCAATGCGATCCGGGAAGCGTTCGATCGCGGTGATGATGAGGTCCGCTACGGTGGACCCCTGGTGGGCTTCGTGAGACATGTACGTTCCTATTCAATGGTGACGTTGCCGGCCTTGATCATCCGTTCCCACTGCGGGCTGTCGGCCTTCATCTGCTGGACGAAGGCATCCGCCGGAAGCGGGGCCGGCGTCAGGCCAAGTTCCTCGATCCGCTTGATGACCGCGGGTTGCTTCAGTGCGTCCTGCAGGGCGTCCGAGATGGTTTGCTTGAGCGGCTCGGGCAGCCCCGCCGGACCCAATATGGCGTACCAGCCGATGGGTTCGAACCCGGAGAACCCCTTTTCCTTCAGGGTGGGCACTTGCGGCAGCAGGGGATTGCGCTTCTGGCCGGTACCGGCGAGGATCTTCAGCTTGTCGCTCTGCAGGTGTGCGCGCAGGGAGGAGATATCGACGACTGCGGCATCCACCTGCTTGCCCAGCAGCGCCGTGATCAATGGGGCCGACCCGGCATAGGGCACGTGGACCATGTCAAGCTGGTTGCTCACATTGAACAGCGAGCCTTGCAGATGCGCGGAACCGCCATTGCCGTTTGACCCGTAGCTGATATGCCCCTTCCTGGATTTCGCGTAGGCGACGAACTCGTCCACGTTTTGCACCGGCGTGGAGGCGGGAACAACGAGGTAGCTGGTCGATGTCGCAATCTGCGCAAGCGGCGTGAAATCCTTGAACACCGCGTAAGGCACATGCTTGTACAAGCTCGGCTCCTGGATGATCGCAGTCGTCGACACCAGCAGCGTGTAGCCGTCGGGTTTCGCACGCGCCACCATCGCGTTGCCGATCTGGCCACTCGCGCCGGGCTTGTTTTCGACGACGACGCTGGTCTTCCAGCGCTTGCTCAGTTCATTGCCAAGCATACGGGCCACGATGTCGGTGCCGCCGCCTGCAGCGAACGGGACGATGATCGTCACCGGCCGGTTTGGATAATTACCCGCCGCAGTGCCCTGCGCCGTAGCGAAGGTGGGACCCAGCGCCAGCGTCGTCGCCAGCATCAAGGCGCCTAGTGTTTGCCTGCGCCGTAGGCGCAACATTCCCATGGTCATGCTCGTCTCCAATCTAGTTATGTGCCGTCGGGCTCTACTGGTGGGGTGACCACTGCGGGCTCGGCTGCCATGAAGTTTTCCGCTTATTTGCCTCGCTGAGAAGGCTAGAATGTCCGGCAGCCGGACAAACGAACAGGTGAAGTAAAGTGACGAAAGCGCCCAACGATGATGGCAACCGATCGCTCCAACGGGGATTAGACCTGCTCGACTGCGTCCGGCAACACGCTCACCAGGGCATCCGCGTCATGGAGATCATGCGGATTTGCGCGCTCGAACGGGCAACCGTATATAGGCTGTTAAGCACGCTGATCAACGCTGGCTACGTGACAAAGCGAGACAGATACTGGTACGTGCCGGGGCCGCGCTTGCAAGAAGTATCCAGCGGCGCGACGCCAGTGGACGATCTCGCGATGCGACTGCAACCGGTGCTGCGACACATCAGCGAAATTACCGAGGACTCTGCATTTGCTGTGGTGCGCGAAGGCGCCCAATCTCACTGCATCGCCCGGCAGATCGGCACGTTTCCCGTTCAGGTGCTGATCGTGCAGGTTGGCCGCCGTCAGCCTCTGGGCGTGGGCGCCGCCGGATTAGCGCTACTCGCTGCGCTGCCCAAACACGAGGCCGCAGCAATCGTTGATGCGAACGCCTTTACGCTGAGCAGTTATGGCGGGATGACGCCTGATCGCATGCACCTCTTGTTGAAAGCCACGCGCGAGCGCGGATGGTCCGTTATCGGTAACCACGTAGCGACGGACACGCTCGGCGTGGGGTTCGCAGTTCCGGCGGCGGGCGGGGTGCCTCTGGCAGCCGTCAGCGTGGCAGCGCCGCTGGCGCGCATGCAGCGTCAGCGGCAAACCTACATCATCAAGGTTATTCAGAGCGCTCTCGCCAAGTGTTTACCGACAGGGCTATAGGGGCGCTGCTTTGCCCCGGCTAAGCCCCCTCCCGCGCGAACCTGCGTTCTCCTATCAGATTGGTAGCGTGAAGACCTTTTCCGGTTATCGATGGGCGCACGCATCGAACGTGGCGACAGTGCCTGGCGCGAAGAGTATTCGGGCGGCCGCCCAATTCTACGGTCTCGAAATGACTTCATGTGTGTCCGCTGTAGGCCAGCATTCGGACCTTCGCGGAGAACTGTAGGGATGGCCGTAACGGGTCGATCAGCGACCGCCGGCAGAGGCGCAGACTAGTTTCCCTTCATTTGAATGGAGACCGTCATGGAAAACACCTTTGTCGACCAAACGCGTCACGTCCCGTGGAACAAAGGGAGGCTGACGGGCCAGAATCCTCCACTGAAATTGAATGAGATCTGGGCGATACGAACGCGGCTTCAGCTTACGACGAATGTTCGCGAACTGGCGATGTTCAACCTTGCCATTGACAGCAAGCTCCGAGCGTGCGATCTAATCCGCCTGCGCGTGCAGGACATCTGCATTGGCAGCCAGGTTGGCGCGAGGGCAACAGTCTTGCAGCAGAAAACTCAGCGGCCAGTGCAGCTCGAGATCACTGAACAAACTCGCCAAAGCGTTCAGTGTTGGATTTATGCTCGCGGACTCAAGCTGGGCGACTATCTCTTTCCGAGTCGCTTGCATGCATCACCGCATCTGTCGACACGACTGTACGCGAGGATCGTTCATCGCTGGGTCGCCTCCATTGGTCTTGACGATTCGGCTGACGGAACGCATTCCATCCGACGCACCAAAGCGGCGTTGATCTACCGACGTACGAAGAATCTGCGAGCCGTTCAACTGCTTCTTGGCCATACCAAGCTGGAAAGTACAGTACGCTACCTGGGCATCGAAGTGGACGACGCGCTCGAGATGGCTGAGCAGACCGAAGTGTAGTTAAGGACTTGGCCGGCCAGCGGTCGCTTGCCGGCCAGTTTCTGCCGTTTGATCTTTATCGCGCCAATGACCGAAGTCGGCCAACGCTGACATTTGCAGGAACCGCCGAAGACGCTGAGCTAGAATCCCATGGCCCGCGCACCTCACTTTCCCGACGATGAATCCCGGACCGCATGACGTCCTGAGCCGACTCCTTTCCGCATGCAAGGCCGAACGCGCCGTGACGGCAAGCTTCCGGCTCCACGAACCGTGGGCATTGCACTCGGCCGGCACCGAGGGGGCGCTGATCCGCATGTGCTCCGGTCCCGGGTACTGGATCTGCACCGATGGCGGCACGCCTGTCGAGATTGATCCGCGCGATATTGTCATGCTGCCCCGCGGCACCCCTCATACGGTGTCATCGACACGCGACCCCGGTGATCGCGTCGTGCCGTTCGCCGATCTGCTGCAGGCGCACATGATCGGCCGCCATGGCGACCATCCGATCGAACTGACATATGGCGGGGATAGCACGGGCAGCACCGACATCCCACCCACGCAACTGTTCTCCCTGCATTTGTGGATGCCCGCGCTGGACGTGGGCACCATCCCGGCGGAATTGCCACCGCTGATCGTCCTGCGTGCCAATGAGCAGGCGCTGGCGCACACGCTGGCAAACACGATGGAACTGCTGGTGCAGGACTCGCTGACCCAGCGTCCTGGTTGGCAGTTGTCCGCTGCACGCATGGGCGACCTGCTACTCGTGCATATCCTGGGCGAGTATCTGAGCACGCCCGCGGCCGCGCGTCAGGGCACACCGAACGTCCTTGACGACCCCGGCATCGCGCGCGCCGTTGCCGCCATGCAGGAAGCGCCGCAACAGCACTGGAGCATTGCCCAGCTCGCTGCCGTGGCGTACCTGTCGCGCACGGTCTTCTTCGAGCGCTTTTGTGTGCTGCTGGGGGTGCCGCCGATGCAGTACCTGAGTGCCTATCGCATGAACCTGGCTGCCGAACGGCTGCGCCAGCCGCGCGCACGAATTGCCGATGTTGCCGAAGCGACTGGCTATGCATCCGAAAAAGGATTTTCACGCGCGTTCCAGCGCTGGATAGGCGTGTCGCCCACCCAATACCAGCGTGACGCCTGGGCGCCATGACGTTTCCGCGCCCCCACACGCTGCCGATCCGGACGATCGGTGCCCGAATCCGGCCTTCCGGAGGTTGAGCGTGGCATAACCACCGCCCAATAATTCCGCTCAGTCGCCTGCACCGGCGAATAAGGAGACTTGGGTATGAAGCAGATGGAACACGCGCTGATCGTGGGGGGTGGAATTGCCGGCTGTGCGGCGGCCATTGCACTGGCACAGGCTGGTGTGCGAGTGACGATGCTGGAGAAGCAGCGAGAATGGAAATTCCGGAGTTCTGGCATATTCATCTATCACAACGGACTGGCGGCGCTCGGCAGCCTTGGCGTACTGCCGCAAATCGTGTCGGGTGGCTTTGCCATTGCCGATGGCCGGAACAGCTACCTGGACGAGCGCGGCGATCCGATCACCGATACGTACTACCCGTCTCGGCGCCCGGACATTGCGCCGATCGTCGGCATTCGTCGGGCCGAGATGCATCGCATCCTCGCCAGTCGGCTCGATGCGCTGCGCGTCGATGTCCGTCTGAGCACCACCGCCGTCCGGATCGATCAGAACACGTCAGAGTACGTCACCGTCGCTCTATCCGATGGCACCATAGGCCGGTATGACCTTGTAATCGGGGCAGACGGCATTCGCTCGGAGATCCGTCGTCTGGTCGCGGGCCCGCTGGAACCTGTCTATACCGGACTTGGCGTCTGGCGCAGCGTGCATCCGCGTCCGAAGGACCTCACCGCGAAGATCATGATGATGGGTACCGGTAAGCGGCTTGGCATCATGCCGATCAGTGATGATCAACTGTACCTGTTTGGCACGCTGCCTGAACCCGCCGGGCAATGGTATGAACGGGCCGATTGGCCGGCGCTGATGCAAGCCCGCTTCGCGGAGTTCGATGGCCCGGCGCGCCAATTTCTAGACGCGCTCTCGGCTGACGCCGAAGTGCTCTACACCGCCGTGGAGGAGGTCGCCGCCCCCCTGCCTTGGCACCGTGGCCGTGTGATCATGATCGGTGATGCGGCGCACGCCTCCACACCCTTTATGGGACAAGGCGGCGCGATGGCGCTCGAAGACGCAGTGCTGCTAGCGGAGATGGTGTCGCGTGACGTCGACGTGGAGACCACGCTGCGAGCCTTTGGCGAGGCACGCTATCCCCTGTGCAAGTTCGTGCAGGACACCTCGCGTAAAGTCGGCAAGGCCGGAGCACAGGAAGATGCGGACATCATCAAGGCGCGCAACGAAACGATGCGCCGATCCGCCCAGCGACAGGTGGACGATTTCTACGCGCGGATGGATGTGCTGCGCCGTCAATCGCCCTGGGCGCAGAACGCCTGACAGGCGGGGTACAAGCGCGCCTCGCCAGTCGCTAGCGCGGGCGCGGCAAGAAATCACCCACTGCATGAAAGGAGGGGGCCGGTGGGACGTTGCGATCGACAGCTATGGCCCAAAAATGCGGTCGCACGCTGAGCCGTGCGCGAATGACTCAGAGGGGTCGTTCTGCGACCCTCAGTCACCCCGCGGAGCGGCTATGAACCAAAAAAAACCCCGAACATCAGTTCGGGGGTGGGTGTATGAAATATCGACGCGCCCTCATTTCGCCTTGGCACGCTTGCGCGTGGGCCTGGCGGCCACGGCGTAGCCGAATCGGGCCCATGCAGCTGGATCGATCGGCAACGGATTGGTGCGTCCAGCCTCCAGGTTGACGAACACGCCCGAATACTTCAGCGTGCCCTGCCGGAAGAGCGTCCACAACAGGTTGAAGGCCTGCACCGCGATCGCTTGATTGATGACCAACGACTGCTTGCGCAGCGCGTCGGCCATCGAACAGGACGGCCCGGTGTCGGCCTTGTCGCCCTTGGGATCGATCAGTTCCGGGAACAGGTCGCCCACATGCGGAAGTCGAGTTTCCCGCTTGCCGCCCACCTGGCCAAGAATGACCTGACCGCGGTCGGTCTCGTTGCCGCAATCCAGGTAGTAGCCACCTCGGCCGCGCTTGAGCGCATCAAGAATGGCTTTGCGCGCCGCGCGGGAGTCCACGCAACCGATCGCCATGTCACAGTGAAAACGATCCTGGCTGCCGATCCGTCGTGGCATGGCTTCCCAGCGGGTGCCCATCAGCAAGTTAAGGCGATTCACCAGCAACGTCGCCTTGTGCTGGCCGACGTCGTTCGGATAGAAGCCCTGGCGGCCGACGTTCGTTTCGCTCACCGTGTCGTCATCGTACACCGTGCATTCGATCCCGCAGGGGTGGCCGAGTTCGAGCATGGCGTGGTGCAGACGCGCCAGCGCCGGCAGCAAAGCGCTGCCGGTACCGCCCGCACCTACCACCACCACTTGCCAGGCATTGCATCGCATCGTTTCGGGGATATGGTGTTCGAACGTCATCACACCACCTCCCGGGCCCGTGCAGCCGCGTACCAGTTGCCCGGTACTCGGTCCACCGCTTCGAAAATTCCCTTGGCACAGAGCCGCAAGCACAGCGACGGTGTTGCAGCAAGGCAGTTCCCCATCACGAACGCGAACTTCACGTCATGCTGATCGTCCTTGTTGTCCGTCGGTGAGAAGCCTGCTGGAAACTTGCCGTGCGAATGGCAGTCCACCACCAGCACCTCGCCATCTGCCAACGCCGGTCTGTCGTAGTCCAAGTGATCGCGGCCGTGCGAAAGGATCGTGACCGGGACCAACTGGAATGCGCCAGTAGCTGAATTCCAGACGATCCAGCCCCCGGTCTCGTTGGGCATGGCTGCACGTGCCATCTCGGCGAATTCCCCGATCAGGTGAGCGGGGATCTTGCCGCAGCGTAGGTCCGTCGCGGCAGCCGCGGTGCCATATGGCACCGCAGTCTTGATGTCGAACCGGCCCACGCGGCGCACCAGGCGCAGCCAGGGCCGCGACACTTCCAGAAACACGCCGTTGGCGGCGATCAGCAGGCGTTCTCCCGTCGTTTCCAGAGGTGCCAGTTCGCCGAAGCGCGGCACCATCACTGTCGGGCAGGATTTTTGCAAAGTAATGTCCATCGGATGCAGCATGTCTAGGCTCCAATTTTCCCGGCGATCAGCTGGCCGAGAGTCTTGTTCATGGGGATAAGGGCTAACTTTGGGAATGTTGAGAACTTCCCGTCGAGCATGTCGCGCCAGAAGGCAAAAAAACCGTCTGCGTAAGCGACACGCGTGCCACCGACATTCGGATGCGTGAAGGCAGAAGCGAAGAACGCCTCTTCCCAGCCGGCAATTGAAGCCACGTCGATCTGCTTGGGCACGTGTGCCGAGCCGATACAGATCTTTCCGTGGTCCCAGGTATTGAAATAAGGCGGCTCGTACAGCACCGACTCTGGATTGGGTCGCACATCCTCGCTCAGGGCAAACACGCGAAAGCCATTGGCCGCCGCGTGAAACACCAGTCCGGGATGAGGGACGACCACACTGCGGTTGCCCAACTCCTGACAGGTGAAGAACACGCGGCGATTGCCAGGCGGACACCACCAGCTAATGGCCTCCGGACTGATCGACAGCACGTTCGGCGTGAGGAACTCGCCTTTGGGCAACGCAGCCTCGGCAACCTGACGCACCGCCTGAATTAGTGCACGTCGGTTGAGCGGGGTACCAGCCCCAATAGCTGGGCGGCCTGTCTGGCCGTCAGTGACGATCCGATGTGCGGTTGCATAAGTGAAGGAAGACAAGTCGCGCCCATAAAGCAAAATGGCCCCTTGGAGGGCCACGTCATGTTCGCGAGATGCGCTATGAATTTCGGCCATGTGGGGCCCTCCTATTCAGAAATTTCGGTGAGAACGCGATCAAGTGCACCGATCACGTCAATCATGTCAGCCAGTTGCTTGAACTGCCGGCGGATTTCGCGCGTTGTGCTCTTCAGCGGAATCAACGCCTGGAACATCGTGGCGTCGCCTGCATTGTTGAGACACTCAAAATGGTCATCAAGGATTTCTCCGACCCAGTGCTCCCGCCACATAGCAATGGTTGCCGCCGAGTACGCCGGCTCCGCCCATTGCGAACCATCGAGAACACGACTACGACGAGTGCGTGCCAGTACCTCGTGCAGATGCAGCAACGCGAGGCAGATTCGGCGCGCAACGCCGCGCTTGCGCGCCGCGAGCGATTCAAGCTGTTTGGGCGTCAGCACATTCAGCTTCATGGACTTGTCCAGTCGCCGGTATGAGGGCACGGCATCGTCGGGGGCCAGCAAAGGCAAGACAGCCGACGGGAGATAGCGCTCAATCTCTTCGCTATCCTCGTCTCCGAAGCGCTCAGCAAGGTGCTTTCGCGCTTCCTCATCACTCATCGTGGCATCGTAGTCCCACCACCATCTGGAGAACATCTCTGCCAGATCGTCGGGCGTGCGCAGGAATAGTGATTTCCCAGCTGCCTGACTGACCAATTGTAAGGCTGTGAAGAGCAGCGCCGGATCGGCACGGCGCATGGCATCAGCGCGCGGCCCGATCTCGAACACGTTCTCGTCGGGCAGCTCGATTGCCAGATACAGGGGCGCATCGACCTCGCCGTCCCATCCGAACTGACTGACCTGATCCACTGCGGCAGACTGGTCCAGCAGCGCGAAACTGAACGTAAGACGCTGGTACTTTGAAACACGCCGGCGCAGCCAGGCAAACATCGCTTGGGCAAACGCATCGCCGGCGCTGGTAGCACCGTCGACATCCGCAGCATCCAGCCCATCGCACGCGAAGTGCTGGCGGATCAGGAGGCGTGCGTCCTTACTGTCGCCGTACTTGACCTTCCCGCGAGCGGGAACGTCATCCGGCAGAGTCGGTAACGTCAGAAAACCATTGGCAGCTCGACGTCGGGCAGGGCTAGGCTGTCGCGAAAGCGTCCAGCCGGACTCTGATGCAGGGAGGCTCTCATCAACGGGCCGAGGATCGAACAACACGATTCCATCTCCTCAGAATGTAAAAAAACCGCCCTTTCGGGCGGCTCCTGGTCGGAAGGCAGGTTGAAGTCCGGTGTGGACAGCGCCTGCATCAAGTCACGCTTACGCATGGCAGCCCTTGGCGCCGGCGGCTCGCACGAACGTGTAGCGCATGACGGTGCCGTTGTGCTCCGGGCCGTCCACCGTGGCGGTGGTCAGTTCGGGGTACTGGGCGGTGTACATGTCGCGCACCTGGTCGGGCGTGAATGCCGGCCCCGGATCCATCAGGGTCATGCCGTTGTAGGTGAACTCACGGGTCAGTTGCTGGACGGTCAGGCTCATGGTGTCGCTCCTTATCCAAGCAGATCGGCGAGATTAGTACCGATCTGCTCGGGCGAGGTTGCTTGTGGTGCCGGGCCCGCAGCCTTGCCCTCGCCTTCCGCGTTGTCGTCCGTGCCGTCAGTACCATCCGCATCATCGGAAGACGATGCGACCGGCTTGCTGTTGGCCTTGGATAGCGCCTTCTGCGCCTTGGTCGATTGCGCGCTGGTTGCGGCGTTCAGGATCGAAGCCGTGGCTTCGACCTGTTCGGCCAACGAGCGATGCGAAACCGACACCGAGGCGATTGCCTGGGAAAAGCCCTCGTCCAGGTCCGCCGCGGAGGCGGTCAGAGCGAGCGGCGTGGCCAACGCCGCATCAGCGGCCTTGGAAACGACCGGTGCAACGACAACAGCCATCGCGTCACCTTTCATGGTTAGCGTGAGCACGACCTTGTCGCACGCCGCGACGAGCGGAACGAGTTCCTGAAACATTGGGAAATCCTTGAAAAGATGAGTAAATTGGGAAAAGCGACCGCCGGGAGGCGGTCGATTGCGATCAGAATCGAAGAACCTTGGGCAGCTTGCCTGCGTAATCGAATCCGTCGACGTTGAGCAATGCCTCGATCAGATCCGGCTTGGACTTGTTGAAGACCTTGGCGAAGTTGTCACCAAGCGCCGCACGCAGGCCCAGTTCGTCGGCCAGCACCTTCATTTCTGACTTGGTCAGCAGCTCCAGAAAGTCCTTGGACTTTTGCAGATTCCAGTGCTGGCGCAGGTCCAGCTTGTGGTACTGGCACATCGCCACGAGGTGATTGACTTCGATCCCCTCAATGGCCGCGACGGTCATCGCTGTGGTCAGCGTGGCACGTTTGCCGCCATCCAACTCTTGCACCGTGGCCAGGTTCTTCTTGAGGTCGGTGGACGAAGCTTTCTCGTCAGTCAGCTTCTCGAAGATCTTGCCCATGGTGTCGCCACTAATGTTGCGCGAGAGGCCGGACAAAGCCACCGCCAGCAAGTAGACGTTGGCCGTCTCGGGAATACTTGCAACCTCGCGCCGCAACGCCTTACGCCACAGCGCGACTCGGTAGGTCTTCACCTTCTCGGTCTCGCTGATGTGCGTGACGGGCTTTTCCTCAGCCGGAGCCGTGGTCGAGCCCTTGACAGTCGTGGAGGCACCCGCAGCCGCTGTGGTAGGCTTTTGCGCGTTCGCCTTGGCGTCGCGCTCGGCCTTTAGGCGTGCCGCGATCATCTTGCTGTTGCAAGCCGTATCGAAGCACTGGCCGCGGAAGACTTTGCCGATACTATCCGGCAGGGCGCTGACAGCCGCCCCATAGTGCTCGCAAGCGTGGCAAGCCTTCGCCTGCCCTTCGCCTACTCCGGTCGGACCGTCCACCACCAGTTGCACGCGCGTATGGTTGTCACCCGCACGCACAATCCGGATCACCGGGTACTCATC
Organism: Cupriavidus sp. Agwp_2; assembly: GCF_040784895.1. Classification (NCBI taxonomy): domain Bacteria; kingdom Pseudomonadati; phylum Pseudomonadota; class Betaproteobacteria; order Burkholderiales; family Burkholderiaceae; genus Cupriavidus; species Cupriavidus sp. Agwp_2. The sequence continues at coordinate 71,281 of NZ_CP088085.1, read as the reverse complement.
CTTCAGGCCGTAGGCAACCGTTTCCAGTTGCTTGTCGGTCTTCTGGGTGTAGCAGGCGCGGTTGGTGCAATTGCCGGTCGCAATGGCCTCACCGAACATTTCCGTCTGCAACGACGAGTTGTGCGGGCACGCAGCGCATTCAGCCTTGTCGAAGATCGCCGTAGCGAGGCTGCACGCCGCAGCCTCAATGGTCTTCTTCAATTCGGCCACCGACTTCTTCTCGCTCACGATCACAGGCAGGAGCTTGTCCTGCTTGTCCTTGGCGAGCGTGGCCAGCAGTTCGGCGTGGCCGAGTTGGATGGTGCGGGTATTGAGCGCGTCCAGAACGGACGTGCTGCAGTTCATCAGCGCCAGGCGTTTGTCCAGCGTGGAGCGGGACCATCCCAGGATCTTGGCGGCTTCCTCGCGGTCGCCCTTGAGTTGTCCGACGATCCGCGCGGCAGCCACGGCTTCTTCGGAAGGCGCCATGTCCGCACGCTGGACGTTTTCGATGAGGGCGAGCCGGTCGGCTTCCTCTTCGCTCATCTTGCGGATGGTGACAGGAATCTGGTAGTCGTCGCCATGCGCCGCTTTCGCGGCACGCAAACGGCGCTCGCCGGCCACCAGCTCGAACACCTCCTCGCCCAACGGACGAATCAGGACCGGCTGGATGACGCCGTTCTCGCGAACGGAATCGGTCAGCTCGGCCATTTCGGCAGGATCGAAATACTTGCGCGGATTGCGGCCAGGGTTGATCTTACCTACGGCGATGGTGGGATTCATTATGGGGTTCTCCGAAACGGAAATGGGAACCCGTTGCCGCACCGGGAACAAGTTCCCGATGGGATAAGAAAGGAAGGCATGGCGGCCCGGCAAAGCGGGAAGCCAAGTTACTGCAAACAGCTGCGCACCAGGCGGTGCTAGGTCGATGCGTCAGGGACGCTGAAGTAGGCGACAGGATATACCAATCGTCTTGTTCACGCCACTGAGGCTACGCGGTTCCTCGTGGCTTTGCTTACGCTGTCAACGTGGCATTGCCGGCGCGCCAGCGCCCGAGTCCCAAGGCGACTTGGGGATCGACAAAAAAAGTCCGCACTGTGGCGAGCTACGGGTGGGAAATCGAGAGAGGTCAACTCACGACCCACAAATTTTCCGTCAAATGTAAAGACATATATATCCCCCGCAAGGGGCATCCGACGCTCGATGCGGGGCGCATTTCCGTCGCTATACTTCTCGCCGCCAAGAAGTGAGCAAGGTCCGCCAGGCCTTGCCACCAATCAACGCCGAGGGGCACACGTGACTAAACTAAAAAGAACTCGCAAGACTATCCGCCTACTGACAGCGTTGGCTGTCATCGCACTGCAGTCGGCCTGCAGCACCTCGCCCGTCGTCTTCAGCGCGAAAGAACGCCGGGACGCAGCGCAACATGTGGTCCCCGCCCAGGAGCTCGTCGCCTTCGTCGATCGTCACGGCAATCTGTATCCAGGGCAGGAGGTCGAGGTTAAGCTCGATGCAATGACGGCCGTCAGTGAACACTCTGCCGACTTTGCATCCCTGGAGGCGCTTTATAAGCGCGGTGCGGACCCCGAAGGCTGGGCTAAGATGCGCTCGCAGGCCGGGGTGACCGATACCGGGACGTTTGACGAGCAATGGAACCTCGTTCAGACCAAGCTCCGGGCAAGCCTGGTGCAGCAAATCCAGCAACGTACTCAAGGAACTCGCCCCCTGGTCATCCTTATCCACGGGTTCAACAACGACTACACCGCTGCCGACGCTTGGTACCACTTGGTCTCCGAGGATGTCCGGAAGCTGCAGCGCGACGCCGTAGTGTTGCGGCTCCACTGGGACGGCATGGTGCAGTCGGGCGTCCCGGTGTTCATTTGGCGTGAGGCGCAGTGGAACGCACCTATTGTCGGCCTGGCCTTACGGGATCTGTTGCGCTCCTTGCCGTCGAGTCAGCCGGTTCGCATTCTCACTCACAGCACCGGCGCCTTAGTGGCGGCCAACGCCTTGGGAGACGCGACCAAGCCTCTAGACTGCGAGCGGCCTGGCTATGCTGAATACTGCAAACGGATCAGCGACTCTAATACCTTGCCGAATCAAGACCTCTATCGAGTCGCCCTGGTGATCCCAGCTGCCAGCCTAGAAACGTTCCGGAACTACCCCAACGCGAGCCGCACTTGGCCGGAGCGCATGATCCTCGGGCTTAACAAGGACGACTTCGCGACCGACAAGTTGATCTTCTCCTGCCGCTGGGATGGTGCAACCTGCATGAACACTTGGGCCGCGGACGCCTGCCGGGAAGTGAAGAGGGCCTTCGAGCAGGCTCCTTCCAAGACACAGGTGTCTCTATTCCAGTTCAGCAACTCGCCGGGCAACTCGGAAGGCTCCAAATGGATCTTCTGGGAAGAGCACAGCATGGAGGCCCAGCGCAACCGCAGCAAGTGGTGGCCCCTCCTGCATCAACTGCTTGACGTTAACCCTGCGGTGAGTGACGACTCGATACGGTTCTGCGCTAGTAACTGACCGCGTCATGCCTGAAGGGTGGTGCATGTCTATGACCGCTACACCTCCCTGAAAGGCCGCGAAAAAAAGCCCTCATTCGAGGGCTAGAACTACACGTAAGGGCATCGTAGCGGGGCACGCTACGGGAATCCATCATAACTGCCAATCCGGCAATCTCATCCCCCGAAAGCTCTCGAATTTGCTATGCCTTTCGACGGACTGTGCGACTTTTCTCGCCGCCACATGAAAGTTTGCCCTCCGTCGCGGCCCACACCACCTGGCATGCGCGCTGCGCGCACAAAAAGAAAAGCCCTCCGGGAAACCGGAGGGCGTTGCATCAAAGTCCTAAGTTTGCGACAACCGACCATCCCGGCGACTGCGCCGCCGGCACATGGCCGCGGCGCTGGAACGTTCGGGTCGGCCCCTATTGCTACACCGGCTGCCGCGGCCCGATCGGCCGCGACAGGAGCGTGGTAACGGCGCCGGCCACGTGCCAGCCGTCCAGCTCCGACTCGTGGATGCCGTGCACCAGCCGGTCCAGGCATATCACTTCGACCCCATCCGCCTCGATGGTGCCCAATATCTTCGCCACGGCGGTAACGCGAGTGCCGCGGCGCTTTACGGTGGCCACGCCCTCGCCGATGGCGATGGTGCAGTTATCAACTTTCATGCTGCCTCCTTGAGCAGATCACGTTGATCCCGGGCCTTGCGGCCGTGCAGCTTGGCAAGATCGTCTACAAATTCGTCCAACAGCGTGTCCATGTGCAGGAACGCCTCGTCCTCCAGTTCCGGCGTCGCCCAGTCCAGGCCCGCCTCAATGGCATCCCGTTTGTGCGCCACCATCTGGTCCTGATAGGTGTCAATGCTTCCCGGCAGGTGGAAATAGACGACCTTCAACTGCCCTTTCCGGCTCCAGCGCAGCGCGCGTCGCATCGCCTGATATTCGATACGCCACGTCCACGAACGGTCATAGAAGAGGACATAGTCGGCATTGGGCAGGTTGTAGCCCGCCCGGCCCGACGCCTTGGTGCACAACAGTCCTGTGGCACTTCCACCCACGAAGCGCTTGTCCTTGTCGGCCACGCGCTTCGCAATCGGGATCCCGCCATGAAACGGCACCGTCTCGACTCCCTTCGCCTTCAACTGGGTGGCGATGAGGTTGATGACCCCGGGGTTCTCCGCAAACAGGATGGCCTGCTTGCCCTCAGCGGCGATGGCTTCCAGCCGCTTGATCACCGCGCGCTGTTTGCTGGTCAACTGCGCCAGCCCCCCGACACGATCCACCCCGTGCTGCGGGTAGTTGGCGGCGAAATGCACGGCGCGGATGCGAGCCAGGATCGCGATCAGGTTGTTGGACTTCCCTTCCACCTTTCGCACGTCCCGGTACCACTGAGCAAACTCATCGGCCGTCCGCAGATAGAGCGACAAGTGCGCAGGGTCCCAGTCCGTCTCGACCACCTCGACCGCGGGCGGCTCGACGCGGATATAGCGGGCTACATCGGGCTCGCACACCAACCGGCGCTTTACGTGCGGCGCCAGCATCTGCCGGTACCGCGGCAAGTTGCCGATCTTGGGCACTTCGCGCTTGGCCCCATCCTGCAGGCTTTCTGCGAATTCCCAGGTGACCCACTCCAGTACGACAAAGTCGCTGCGGAACCGGTCGATTCCGCGCTCGGCATGCTGCACCGAGGCGAGCCAGTCCGCTTCCAGGTAGCCACGCCGGTAGCCATAAGGCTGGGCCGCAGTACCGTCGCCGCCCGTGAACGCGATCAATCCGAAAATGTCGCGCGGATAGTTGGCGATCGGGCTGCCGGTCAGGATATAGCGCCGCTTCGCCGACAGCTGCCAGAGCGCGCGGCTCTGGTCGCTGGCCGGATTGGACAGTCGCTCCCCCTCATCGGCCACCAGCAGGCCGATGCGACGGCGCAGCCGGTGCGCGTAGGTGACTCGGCGTGAGGCCTGCCGGTCGACGGGCATGCGCAAGCGCTCATAGGCGATCAGGTTGAGGCGACCCAGCTGCACCAGGTCTTCAGACGACTGAATCACGTGGACGTCCGAAGCTGGCATGACTTGCTCCAGCTCGGCGCGCATCTCGGCGATCAGGCGTGCCTCGACAACGATGAGGCCGTGCTTGACGCCCGACAGCAGGATCAGGCCCGCCGCGAGACGCGACTTGCCGCAGCCCTGCTCCCACGCCGCCACCGCACCGTTGGGCTTGAGTAGCAGCTCAACCAGGTCTTCCTGTTGGAATTGCCAATCCAGCCACCGGTCGATGCCCAGCGTCAGCAGCCGCTTGCGCAACCCTTCGGCCTGCCCGGGGTAGCGCTTGGCCAGCCCCTCGTGGACAATTTCCCATGCCTGCGCCGATTTCTCGAAGCTGTAGCGGGTGGTGATCTCGTCAAACGAGACGACGTAGGCCTTGTCGCGTACCTGATACTGGTAGCGGCCGTCGGCCTGCCGATCGAAGCGCACTGCCTGGCCGGCCTTGATCACCGGGCCGCCCCAAACCGACGAATCGACCAGATGCGTCTTCGTCGCCGTGCCGACTATGGTATCGGCGGCGCCTACGCCAGTCGTCCAGGCCACATGGCGCAATGGCAATGCCTGCCGCTTGCTGCGTCGCAGACGCTGGCGGAAGTGCTCGAGGAAGCCTGGCGCAAACTCCGGCTCACCGCCGGCGGCCTTCACCATGCCGACGAGCTCGCCCAATGCCCCGATAGGATCGGGCTGCACCAGGTAGGCCTCCAGATCCACCCGGCCCGTACCTGCATAGCGAAAGCCACGCGGCAGGCGCTGGCCTTCCAGCGACACGATGCGGCGCTCCAGCACTCGGTTGAGCACCATCGCCTCGACGAACCCGCAGTCGAATCCAAGCACGATCCATCGGCCGTCATGTGAGACGCGTACCCGTTTCTGCGAGGTCACCGGGCGCGTGATGGCCGGACCTTGGTCGTCCAGCAGCTGGTGACCAAGCCGCGGCTCGCCATAAAGGCGACCCTCGGCCTGCAGCTCCAGTGCGGGCAGCGGTTGGGTCAGATCCGACACGGCCTGCCGCACGAAATCACTGGCTCGCATGCGAAAACGCGCGAACACAGCAATGGAGGTGCGCACCTCCGCCCCTTCCTCCCGGAAGGCGCTCGATGGCAAGTCGAAGACGCCCACTACGCGCCTGGCGGCATCGCTGAACGGCTCGCCGTGAGCGATGAGCCGGCCGGCGAACTTGTCGACAAAGGTTGCGGGCAGCAATGCCACTACGATCTGCGCCGCGTCGAGTGCCTGTGACAGCGCATACTCGTGGCTCAGGGCACTGGTGCTCGCGCCGAAGCGGCCCCAGGTTGTGCAGTCGTAGGGCTTAAGGTGCGGCGACTCCAGATGGATAGAGAACGGCGGGTTAATGAGGGCGATATCGAAGCGCTTCGGATGGATTTCCTCCATGCTGGCGTGCCGAAAACTGCCGTCAAAGCCAGCCGCCTCGACGGCTTGCTGAACCGCCTCGATCGTTGGTTGGTGCACGTCCACGCCATACAAGCTGTGCGTGTCCGGGTCCGCGAACTGCAGCAGACGAGCCGAGCCGACCGAGTTGTCGAGAATCGACACCTTCCGGTTGGGCTGCCAGTGGGCCACAGCTCCCCACATCAGGCGGGCAATGGCATCTGGCGTAAAGAACTGGGAGAGATGGCGCTGACGCGCCGCGTGCAACTCGCCCATGTTGGCGATCTTCTCGGCCTGGGAGCCAAGGCTAACAATCGCCCGCAAGGGCACGTACCAATTTGACATGCTGGGTTCCAGAAAAGAAGGAGTCCCGCCGGTGAAAGTCACTGGCGGGGCGTTAAGGGGATGCAAGCAATGGGGGGCTATGCGGACTGAGGTGATATGACGGTATGCCGCTGGACGACCGCTAGCAGCGTGTCAGCGACCGGCGTGGCGAAGCGCAACTCCCAATACTCGTTGTACTGGATGACGTCGAGGCCTGGGAAAGTGCGCCGCTGCTGCGACTCAAACACATCGGCGGGATGGAGCTGCGCGAAGCAGCTGGCCAGGACCGCTTGTCCATTGCGACGCGCAAAGACCGCGAGTGCTGCGAATGCCTGCGTAACAGGCTCCATACGAGCCGAAATGCAGTTGGCGCGAGGGCCGCGAGGCATAGCTGACCGTCTGCGATATCGCAACGAGCTTGAGGCGAACGAAGACAGTGGAGCGGCGCACGGCCGAACTGCTGGCCACGCCGAAGGCACGAACGAGCGTGGCCGCTGTCTGCCACACCGCTTTCGCGGGCCCGTCGGCCTCGTATGTCTCGCGCAGCAGATTCCAAAAGCGATCCAGATCCGGCACGACACCGGCGCGGATAGCTTCCCAGATGTTGGGATAGTCGTCGATGGGCAGCCGTGTTTCGTCGATGGCGATGGGGGCACCGTCGATGCCAAACTCGACGCCTGCCCGCTGGATGATCTCGGCGACCTGCTTGCGGCAGAACCGTTTGAGGTCGGCCGACGATGGCGCCATAGCTTGGGGTCCGGCTAGGGTCTCCCCTGCGCGGAATGCCTCAATGCGTGTGTTGTAAATGACTTTCACTCCAAGAGGCCGAGGCGCCCATAGGCGCCACCGGTAAAAGTTTACATGGGGCCTACGCCGCTTCCTGCATGAACGCCTCGCCGTACTCGCCGAGGAAAAGCATCAGATCGTCGGCGACCTGGTGGGCTAGCTTGAATTCCCACGCGTCCTTAAAGAACACGATGTCCAGACCGGGATAGCTGAGCTTTTCACGGTAGTTGTACTCAACGTCGTGCACGTTGACCTGGCTGAGCCCGCCAGCCAGCAACTGATGACCCGCCTTGGCGGCAAAGGTGGCGAGGCCGGACAGGCAGTCTGCCGTGCTCTGGTAGCTGTAGTAGCCTACCTTGCGCGCCGTCCGCCGATAGCAGGCTTCGGAGGTGACGTGTTTGCGCAGGACCACTGCCGAGGCGGTGCGCTTGACTTCGCGCTTGCGATTGAGGCCAAAGCCGGAAATGATCCGCTGGGCGGCCTGCTGGTAGGCCAGCTCCGCGCCGCCATGGCCGCCGTAGCGGCGGGCCATCGATGCCCACAGCCCGTCGATGTCGGGAATCTTTCCGGCCCTCAGGGCCGCGTCGATATCCAGGCCGGCGCGCTTGTACTCATCCTCGTGGGCAATATCAAGCCGAGCGCCAGCGGGGGCAAACTCACGGCGGGCGCGATTGACCACGCCGCCGGCGACCGAGCGGCAGAACTTGTCCAGTTCTTGCGCCGTACTGTATTCGCTGCGAAGCTCAATCGATCGATAGTGATCAGGAATCGCGGCGACAGTCTCGCGTTCAAACGCTGCAGCCGCAGCATACGCGGCGTGGGCCGCCTTCTGTGCGGCGATGAACTGCTCAATGATGTCCTTGTACATAGTGGTCTCTCAAGAATGGCAGGGGAGACCCCCCAACGGGAGTCTCCCGTTGGGGTTAAAGTTTGGTGGGCATTGTCGGCTAAGCGCCGGCGTCGTTCATCCATTCCGCGGCGTCCATGCCGCGCTCCAGCTCCAGGTATTCCAGAAGCCACGACTTGCGTTGCTGTGGATGTGCCGTTCGCCAGGTCACTTCGTTCTTGTCGTCGCCGCTGAAAAACACACCGGCCACGTCGCCAGCATCAATGCCAGCAGCACGCTGCAAGGGGTACAGCGCCTCATTGAGGTCGCTCTCCTGCACGGCAGCATCGATCATTGACGTGGTGACGAGATCCACGTCGACCGTAGCGGAGCGGCTCGACGCTGGCTTGGCGTTGGTAGCGCTGTCAGCCTCGATCCAGTGCTTCGATACGTCGGCGTAGTTGCGCAGCCACTTCGCCCGGGCTAAATCGTCAGCAAGTCGCCATGCCGCGTGCTTCACTGGCCCGTCGAAGTAAAGGCTTGCAATTCGGCAATTGCCCAGATCTACCACCGCACTGATCACTGCTAGCGCGGAGGAAAGGTCATCCCATAAGATCGCCTCTTGCACCAGCTGCTCGTCAATTGCCGCAATCTGCACCTGAGTCATATGGGACCCCTTCAGTGCACGGAGATTGCTGCGCCTGCAGGGAGGGGGGAGAACCCCATCGCCCACCACACCGACGCGGGATGATCCGGAAAGTCGGGGATCATGCTGCTGCAGAAGAACACCGGCACATCGTCCATGTCGACAAGTCCCGAGACGACTTGCTCACGCCACCGGGCCTGAAGAAGCAGCCACGTCAGCTCAGCGCGCGCAATGGTGTCCCAACTCGTCGGCACGTTGGCCTCGTCAAAGAGCTCCGCGCCCGCGGGGGTCATGATGGCAACGACTTCATGGTACCGACCGAGATCGTGGGGAAAGCCACGGCGCTCAAACGTGAGCGTGTGGCGATCCGGATTGCCGAAGACTCGCTTCAGTTGTCGGATGTAGACCGCGCATTCCAGACGCGATTGCACCTCGTAGTCGGGCTGTCCGACCTGGGCGCATGATTCTTCGGCGGGAACGGGCCCGACTTCGAGGGAGAGAGATTGGATAAACATGGCGCTTCCTTAATGGCATGCTGGGAAACGCCTCCCATCGGGAAGTTTTCCCAGCGGGTAGAGGGCTGTCCAAAACAATCGGACGCTCGATGTTGGTGCCGCGCCATCCACGAGGGATGGCGCGGCAGATCGGTCAGTTAAGACCGTAGGGGATATTGCTTACGAGGATGGCCTCGCGAGCAACGTGCTGCTGAAAGCCTTGGAGATTGGCGGACACCCATTCTCCGGCTAGCCGGTTGGTGTACGCCTCATCCCTGTAAAGGTTGTTTTCAGGGAAGCGCTGGTACAGCCACGCGTGACATGCTTCGTGCGCAGCTGCGGCAACACTCGCTGCGTCCGACGCATCGAGGTCTAGCAGTTCGATTACCGGTGGAAGGCTCGTCGGCTTGATGCCGAGTTCGGCCATCGAGTCCTGCATCGTGCCGTGGACGGCGGGCGAGAACCCTGCCCATTCGCCGTGCCTGATGAGAGTCTTGCCGGCTTCGACATCGCTCTGTACCAGTGCCACTGCCTCAGTACCAAGAATGTCGCGTACTACATCGACGACGTTCCACTTGGCCGCTCCGAGGTCACTCGAAAGGGCCGATTTCTTGCAAGCTTCCATGGCTAGAATTGAGATGAGCACGGAAGCCGGCCGGTACGGGAGGCATTCCCGTGCGGGTTGGAAAATAGATCGCGGATGGGTTCCGTGACCGAACGGCTCGAACCTCGTCTTTGGACGCTCAGCGCGACAACGAAGGTTTGGCTGGGAACAACAGCTTGACGAGGAGCCAGGCAGTGCAAATCAGCAACTGAAAGTCGAAACAGATGGACACCTGCATCATCGCGACGCGATCGTCAGGCGTAATCTGCAAGAAATAGAGGACGGCGAGCAGGTTAAAGACGGTCGCAAGGACAGCCAAACCAGTCGTGCGAGAAGAGAGGTTCATAAAGGCTCCAATGGATAGATGGAGCCTCCGCGTTGGGAAGCCCCAACGGGATGGAAAAGAAGAGTGCCGACAACGTCGGCAAGGTCGATGCGTCGGAGACGCGGAAGTAGCCTAGAGAATACCGGAAAGGCCGGTGCAAATAAAGACTGCGACCGCCCTACCCCAGCATTTCGGTCGCTTTGCGCAGCCGATTGAGTACCTTCCAGCGATGACGCGCCGCTTCGGCTGGATCTTGCGAAGATGAGTAGTCCGGCATGAGTTCATTGCCTGGCCTGCCGCCGGGCTTCTCAAAACTCACGCATTCCATCCCATGCTCTGCGGCATGCAGCTGCGAGAGCGACCAGGACACCTCGAACACCGCGATCGAATCCCAACGCGCGGGGAGGGATTCGTAGTCGAACCAGACCTCCCCAGTGCCATCCAGAATCGCGGTGACCGTGTATTCGGTGCCATGACTGGCCGGGATGGCGCGGACCTCGAATCGCAGGACTTCTGCCGGCGGATGCCAGAACACCCGGTCCAGCATCCGTCGATACGCCAGCGCGTCGATGGTAGCCAGCTCGCGGTAGTACTGCTCGCCGGGAGCGGCGAACGCCCGCTCGTTGCGGGGCCGGGTGCCTAGGTCGATTACCTTCATGGGATGCGGTGTAGGGACGGATTTGCCGGTCGTCCGGCGAAAGAGACGCGAAATCATACGTCATTCGCAAGGTCGGTTGGCTCGATTCCCCGTGACAATGGTGATTGCCCCAAAGGGTCCGCTCGTCGCATGGCGGAATTCGCACGCAAGCAGGCACGTGAGCGCGAGCGCTATCCGCTGCTGAACGACCACGTGGCCGCAGAACAGCACTCGGTGGAGGTGGAGATCGCACGACGCATCGTGCGTGCCGGATTCGTTCGAGCAAAGAATGCGGGACTACTACGCGCGCAGCTGGCGCGATGCCCGCAGGATTTACTTCAGCCAACCCGATGCGGTCCGCTCATCCACGCAAAGTGCGACTTGGGCAGGTCCGACCACCTCGACCTACTTCGCGTGGATGGTCGACGTGGAGACTGGCAACCAGGCGCGCCGCATTGCCGAGTGCCGAGCCCGCGATGCTGCGGCACGCGCCGCGCGCACGGCGCCGTCGGTGCAGGAACTCTTGGCAATCTGAACGCGACCGCAGCAACCTGCAGGCGGGATTCCGCCCGGCCTCTCTCTCTCTCTATATATATGCACCCGAACCTCTGGCCAACGAGCTGAAGTCTCTACACGGCTTCGTCGGCGAGGTTCTGGCCCGGAGCGCCCAAGGCCCACTCGACGGGGACACCATCTGCTCCCTCGGCGAAAAGCACGCGCTGCGGGACTACTTGCAAGCCATCGTCGCCCAACAACACGCCATCTGAATCCAACCCAAACCATGAATGTCTTCCCCCCACTATGACTACCCCCAACCTGAAACAGTGCTGGCGATCCGCGGCGCCATTGCAATTGGCCGCCAGGCCGGGCCCCGGCCTCCTAATGGCTCATGGCTTACCGAGTTCTGGGAGGTAGGCCACGTCGCCCGCAATGCAGCCAACGCGATACACGAGGCGATCGAGCCGTTGCAGCGGATGGTCTGCGACGCCACAGCGCACCTGCAAGGCCATGTCGCTACGCTGGAGCGAGCCGCTGGCGACATCGATGGACTCTACCCGGAACGATTCAAGGATGAGCCGATGCCTGCCGCAACCCAGCTTGACATGAACCAACCCATGCAACACGCCATCGCCGACTTGCTCGCCAAGAGCACGCAGTATTTGCAGCTTCCGTGCAACGCCAGCTAAGCAAGTCGCCCTGCGGCGGCGGGCCGGGCCGCGGATCTTGGCATAATGCGCGCCATATTCCCGCCAACCCGCCCATCCATGGCCGACGACCTTCTCACCTGCGCCCACTGCGGCAGCCAGCCTCGCTTCATTGCCAACCGTTTCGAGGCCGTCATCACCTGTACCGGCTGTGGCATTACCACCCCACCCGAATCTCTTGATGCTGGCCACGACCAGGCTCACGCCGTCCTGCGCGGCATCTGGAATACCCGCCTCACCCCACGGCCAACCGCGCAACACGAGCTCTCCGCCATCGTGCGTAAGGAATTGTCCAGCTCGGACCTTGGCACCGTCCTCGCACTCATCGCCCGCAACGAGGATAATTGGGAGACGCGTGGGCCGCTCTTCGCCGCTATGGCAGAAAAGCTATTGCAGCCCGAACCCTTTCTGCAGGAGCTGATACCAGCTGAGGCCTTGCTCAAGGACGCCTGCCGCTATCGCAAGCTCATGCGCCGCGCCAAGCTGATCCACATCGACGGTCGCCCCTGGGTTCACATCGAACCGATCGACGCACTGCCCGCAACGGTCTCCGAGGAGCTATTCGGCGGCACGATCATCCTGGAGGAGTTTCTGGCACGCGTGCTGGATACCACGCAGGACGCCGGCGAGGGCGTTACGTCGCCGCAGGGGAAGCAGCCGAAGGCTTGACTTTGGCGAAGCCTTGGCAAGATAGGTGCATCGCCTCTCAGGAAAGCAACCATGCACAAGCCCCTGTTCCTTGCCGCGGCCATCGCCGCAACCTTTGTCGGGAGCAGCATCAGCACCGCGCTCAGCACCGCCGCGTACGCCAAAGGCCCGGCGACCGATTGTCCGCACATCTTCGGTACCAACGGCAAACCGAGCGTCGCCAGCAGTGCCCCTGCCAGCCGCACCAAGTTCCTCTGCTTCCGCGGCTATGCCGTGCAAACGTCGGCCGCAACCCGCACCGCCCTGTGGTCGGCCGAGAACCTATCGGCCCAGGCGGTGCTGGCCGCCCGTTCGGTCCCGCGCGGCAGCGATTTCTACGAGGAAGCAGAGATCCCTGCGGCCGACCGTGCCCGCCTGTCCGACTACGGACGTGGCACCGGCCTCGATCGCGGGCACCTCAAATACCCGGCGAAAAGCATACTCAATGCGTAATCAAGCGGTCAGTTATTGAGTATCCATACTCGACCCTATATACTCGCCCCCCCTTAAGAACTACCAACCATCGAATTGCGCAAAACCGTAGCCTGGCTGTTTGCTTTGATTGTGCTCTGTGCAGGCATAGCAGATGCCCGAAATTTGTTGGATCACATCGCTCGCCAAGAGCAACGAGAGTACGGCTCAGAACCTTCGTTTGTCGAATGGGCTCCGGTCGCGAGTACGATTTGTCGCTCATAACGGCGCGATGATCTACACCGATACGGTCCTCGTGCGGGACAGCATCCGTGCTGACAGACCGACCATACTTCTAATCGTAGGCACCGCCCCGTTTGAGCAGTTGCTGGCCTTTTTTAGAGAGAAGTGTGTCTCCCTCTCAGCAGAGCGCACCTATGCCCAAGCTACTGGCCGATTTATCGAATGGCTTTCCGTGCGCGCAATCGAGTTCCACGATACCTCAATGCGCAACCTTCTGTTCACGGCTTTCACTCACGACCTGCGATTCGGAACATGCCGCGAAGGAAAGGACCTCTATGGCCTTCACTGGCGGCCAACCAGTCAGCAGAATCTGGCACGGTTGACTCGGGCTCTGCTTCATTTTAGCGACTGGCTGAACACTCGCATCGGTACGACGCTGCTGAATCCAATTCACCACCAGGCTTCACCAGCAGAGCAGTTGGTCTTTTGGCGCAAATGGAATAGACAAAGGGTGGCCTCTCTCTTGGCTCACACCAAAGGGCGATCACAGGCCGAATCAGACGCCCAAACCAGCCGGAAACTGCGGCTTCCGAGGAACCGGAATGCTCTGCTCCAAGAGGTCAAGGCGTTTCCCGCGGAACGCCTTGAGGATCTACTCTGGCGAGGCTTTGCAAGTCCTGGGAATGAACTGGATCCCCGCCTTTGGATGAAGTACAAGCTGCGCGACATTCTCATAACGCTACTCTGCGCCTACGGCGGCTGTCGGGCTTCCGAGCCACTCAATCTATGGGTGGACGATGTCTTCGTTGACCCCGACGACACCGAGCTGGCGTTGGTGCTGGTGCACGAGCCTAGCGACGGCTTGGCGGAATACACCGATCCGATGACGCGTGTACGCCGGAGGACAACTCGCGCTGACTTCCTGCAGAGATTCTGCGGTGGTCGGAAGCCCCTCACTGCGGAAACAGGTCGTCGGCATGCGGGATGGAAGGGATGCCTTTTGACGCATCGTGAGCGCAAGGCATTCCAGGTATTTTGGATTGACAAGAACGCTGGTCGCCTTTTCTTAACGCTGTGGCGCTTGTATATCCAACATGTCAGGCCTGTGGTTCCGCAGGTACCCTGGGCTTTTCTAACCAAAGAAGGTCAGCCTCTCGGCGTTGAGGGATTCGCTGACTCTTTTAAGGTGGCAGTGCGCCGTATCGGCCTGACGCCAGCTAAGTGGGCAGGCACCTCCACCCACGGCCTACGCCACCGATACGGCCAATGGCTGAACGACCTTGGACTAGGTGACAAGGAAGGTCAAGTGGCCATGCACCATGTAAATGCACGCAGCCAGGACGTCTATCGGCAAGGAGGTGTCGCTGGCGTAGCCGCCGCGATTGGAAGCCTATCTATCACCTCCCTGCCTCACTTCACGGAAACCGCATGAACTTCATTTGCCAGCTCGATCGATACACCGCCATTGTGAGCGTGCTAACCGGGCGCACCATCTATGTCAACGATGCCCCGGACCAGTATCTTGTCTCACCAGACGTCGCGTGCGAGAAGGTAGTGGAGATAGGGGAAGGCTGGTTGGCCAAATTCGATGCGGCACCTTCTGAAGCGAGGCCCACACCAGGATTGCGTAAAGTGGTTAAGGACTTGACTGAGTGCCGCAGCCGCGAAGACGTTGCAGAAGCACTGCAGGCGATTCTGGTCAGAGAGTTCGAAGCGAAGCGCGATACTACTTCCGTAGCAAGCCACCAACCCTTCTTGGTGGAGCTGCTGTTGCAGCTTTGGTCCTGTGGTGCGGTGGCTTGGCCAGTAAAGCAGCAAGTCCCCTTCGCTAATCCGTTCTTGAGGCTGAGCAACCCTGGCTTCACCGAGCAGCCGCTGTCCTATTTGTCGCGGATCGGCGCATACCTCAACCGCGGGAGCACGGATGACGCCGCAAACTTGCGCTTCATCCTGGATCATATTCTCGCGCGAGCCGGGATAGCTGAAATCGGCGACCTGACGCCGAACACGTTCTATCTGACCGAGGAGCGCACCCGCCTGCGAAAAATGAGGTCCACCGGCATTCAGGGTGTTCTTAGTGTCCTGCGCGAGGAATACTACGATCGGGCCATAGGATGGACGCCGGAGGATTTCGGCTTCTTCAAGGCCAAGATGGGACACTTGGCACGAGATGACAACTTCGCCTGGCTCGTCTCGAAAGACGCGGCAATGAGCGAATGGGCGCGCCTGGCCATCAAGCATTTGGAAAACACCCCTGCAAACTTCCGCAAACGCAAATCTTCCCTAAACAGTTTTCTGCAGCATTACCTCGAACACCCAGAATTGCCGCGCAACCCAGCTGAATACTTCGACATTCGCCGACGCCCAAATGCCTTGTTCCACGCCCCGGGAAATATAGGTCGGCAAACCATGTCGGTTCTCCATGAGTTCCTGAACGAAGTGCTCTTCGAAGTCTGCGCACAACCGGATGACAATGAAATACCCATTCTGATGCCGGGCTTCGCCAATCCTCTTCCCAGGCCTAGCTACAAGAACGTGAACAAGGGTGAAACCCATCGGGAAGCCATGCCGACTAGGCTTATTAGCCTGGCGGCTCACATCTTGACTGAAGACGACTTCGCTTGGGCAAGAGAGGCGGGACGCATCAAGGATGTTTACCGCTGGCTAAACCCAGAGACAGGGGACTTCGAAACCGTATGGAGCCCTGTCCGCGCCTACGCCATATTGATTAAGCTTCTACTGCCCGCACGGACATATCAAGTCCGCATGCTCGACAGCGGCGAAGGAGACACCTACCGCTACGAGGGCGGTGGCCAATGGGAAGTTAACTCCGGGGACCATCGCCCGGTGCCCGGCAGTAAGCTGGTCGATCGTGGTGTGTTTCGTCACTACAAGCGCAAGGATGGCAGCAACGGTGCTGTGTTCTACTTCAATACAAACAAGACTGCCGACATCGAAAGCATAGTCAAGGGCTATGTCATGCCTTGGGAGAAGAAGGACGCCTTGCAATTGTTGGTCAAGCTGCGTAACTGGCAGGAGAAGTACAACCCGCTCCGGGCGCCTACCGCATGGTCCGACATCGTCGAGCTGAAGAGGGTAAAACACGCCGACGACCTGGCGAAGATGGGAGCGAACTTCTTCCTCTTTCGCGACCCTGCCAACAAGACGCGCCCCGACCTGCCGGTGACCGACGTGCGGATTCGCAATCTATGGCTAAAGCTCATGGAAGAGATGGAACTACGGCTAACCCAGGCAGGCGAAACGTTGAGCAATGGCGATCCAATCAAGCTGGTCCTAACCCGGGACTATACCGGGCAGCCGACATCTGCCACGTTCGATCTCCATAGCCTGAGGGTGTCGATCATCACTGCCATGTACGAGGAAGGTATTCCCCCGGAATACCTGATGAAGATCGTCGGCCACGCCACCGTGCTAATGACCCTCTACTACACGAAGCTCAGTGCCGAGACTCTCAGCTTGCGGATGGATGAGGCTCTACTGGAGCGGCAACGCAAGTCCCAGGTGGAAATGGCGGGGTTCATCAGGCGAGCCAGCCGACAGGAACTGGAGCAAGCGGTGGCCGTCCGACACCCTGCGGCCCTAGATGCAGCGGTCGGGGGAACAGGGGTAGGTATGCTAGTGATGGACCATGGCATCTGCGCAGTCTCCGCCAAGCGCTGCCACGAAGGGCTCGCGACAACCGATCCGTCGACGGGTGTCACCCGATATCAGGCAGTACCCGGCGGCGCCACTAACTGCTCTCGCTGCAGGTTCTTTATCACCGGCCCAGCGTTTCTTTTCGGACTAGAGGCACATGTCAACGACTTGTCGTATCGGCTCAAGAAGGCCTCCTACACGTTCGAGAAAGCCCAAGAACGATTCGACGCCCTAGCGGACGCCCATGCCGCTTCTTTGGGAGATGGAGTGGCCTTTCACCGGCAGCGCGAACTAGAGATTGCCGAACCAGCTTTCGAGTCGTCGACTGCCGAGGTGGACGCCATTGCGCTGAGCTTGCAAGCTGCCTATGCGCTCACCGAACAATCCATTCGCATTGCCAGCCACAACAAAGGCGACGGCTTAGCACTGGTCGCCGCGGGCGGCACCGGGCAGGTCGAGGCCGTGCTATCCGAGGGCCACGAATTTGAGCAGCTCAACCGCATATGTATGAGCGCGACACTGTTCGACGGGCTCAACATAAATTGGCAGCAGCCGAATCTTGAACGCGCCCGCCTTTTTGACCGGATGCTTCGAAATTCTGGCTATGCCCCGCAGTTCTCTCTGCTTGATGACGAGCACGCGCTGCAAGCGGCAAATGCAATGGGCCAGTTCCTTTACGCCAGGCTGGAGGCCAACACAGTACACGCATTGGTGGACGGACGCACGACTCTGCAGGCTGTGGGGCTGGACAAGGCCTTTATAGCCCAACTGGAGCATCTCCAACCCAAGGCCTTAGAGTTCGCCCATTACATTTTGGAGCCCGCATGACCAAGCCACAAAATACTACCGTTCAAGACATCCTTAAGGACGCCCGACAGCTCTACGATGTGCACCGGAACACGGCAACTAAGGAATCAAAGGTTGAGAACCTCGATAAGCTGTGGGAAGTCCTCAACGCCATTCAGGATGAGGGAAGCCGCGACTACTCGCTCGCTGAGGTAGGTCGCCGTCTCGCGAAAATTGGTGGACCGAAGACCCAAAGCCTCCGCAACGCACAGGGCTCCTACTACCGGGAGATCATTTCGTCGTATGCAAACGCCCTCAGCGGCGCGACTCGGTACGCGGCCAAGACGAAATCCAACGTGGAGCAGGCGCTGGCCTTGGTAACCGATCCAAGCATCCGGGCGACCATCCGAGTTGCTCTCGATGAAGCAAAGCGGCTCAAGGTCGTCAACGACAATCTTCATGCCGCATTTAAGACACTGCGGGTCGGAGCCTCGCTAATGCCTTCGCCCGCAGCGGAAGCCACGCCGTCGCTACCACCGTCCGGCGTGGCCGAAGGAGCGCTTGCTCCCAGACTGAAAGCAGCTCTCTGCAAAGGCATTGATCATTCTAGATTGGCTCAACAAGGGCTACGTGTCGGGGAGGATGGCAGCATCGAGAACGACCATGGAGATAAGCTTTTCCCGCCAGCCTTTGTCACCGCCATTCAGTCTATCCTGCGCTCGCCGACAGAAGCTCCAGCAGTTACTTCGCCCTGACCGCGGCCGTGTGAGCGACCAAAAACCGCCACCCCGCTGCCCCCAGATTGCATGCTACCGCTCACTTTGAGTATAGTTTTCCGCCGGGTGTTGCACCTCTCGCCATCAGGAGATTTCCCTGACCTGGCTTCCCAAGCAGAGAGCTTTAGCCTCGTGAATATCGAGCCACAGGCTGCTGCAGCAACCGTCGACTGTGGAGCCACATCGAAACTTCGACCCGGCGCATGGTGCGCGAGTACGGCCAAGCCTTCGTGGTCACCGGCCCGGCGTTCGATCCCGCTCAAGCTGCCCGCCTCAACGGGCGCATCTCGGTTCCTACCTATATGTGGAAGGCGGTTTTTGTACCGGGCGTCGGGGCCGCCGCCTATGTGGCCCGCAACGACGCGACGCGCCAGTATGCGGTCTTGAGCATCGTCGAGCTGGCCAAGTTCGCAGGCGTCGACCCGTTCCCGCGTCTGGATAAGACCTACCGCGATTCGCCGATGGCGCTATTGGCTCCGACACCGCACCCGGGCGAGAAAGCTGGTCGCAAGGTCAGCCTCGCCACGCTCACGTTCACCCCCGTTGAGCGGTCGGACCAGTCTAATGCACGGGAGCCGCGGCAATCCAACGTCTTGCCTTTCGTCCGCGCCGTCCTCAGCCAAAACTGACCGGGAAATCCGTCATGGATCGTATCAAGCAAATCATCCACGTCCTGCGCACCGACAAGAAAGCGCGGGTCTACGTCGCCGGCTATGTCGCCTTTGTCCTGTTCCTGTGCTGGTGGGGCGCAACCGGACATTTTGACAACGATCCATGGCTGCCGGACTTCCTACGCTGAATGCCCTGGGAGCGCGTTTAACCGGTTAATTGCGCCCCTCGGCTACCGGCCTCCAGTTGGATCCGACCGGACCTATGCTGACCTGATCACGTTCAGTGCAGCACCGCCCTTGTAACGTGCAGCCCCGCACCGACTCCATCCCCCAATTCAGCAAGATACTCGGGCTGTTGGCACCGACGCGAGATTTCTACAACATTCGCCCTCAGTATTGCAGAGCTCATCGAGTAGGCGTTAGGCGCGCCTTCCCACCCCTCCCCGACTTCCTGAAACCACTGCACACGAAGGAACTGGCCAATACCGCCGTTGTCATCCCAGTCCCACCCGCCGCCGTCAAGCACTCCCCCAACAGCCTTGGTAAACTCGTAGCCCACAACATCGCTTAGGAATGTGCCAACCGTTTCGCCATTGCGTCTCAAGTGCGAAAGCTCCACATACGGATCGGCTGCCAGATACCCGATTACCTCGGTGAGCAACCCTTCTTCATCCTCTGTCTGGTCCACCACCAGAAGCCCCCAGTACGTACGCAGGCCCCGCCGCAAGCGAGTCGCCTCCTTCAGGTCTTCCTGAACGTATGGATCGTGCTTGTCCTCCAAACTATTCACGCGCGCCACGGCGATAACGTAATCCGGAAGTGCTACCCATGGCCATTCAGCAACAGCTGCCGCATCGAGACCACGTTCGACTATCACGTTTATCTCTTCATCCGAATAGGTTCTGTCGATAAGCATGCTTGCCCTCCAATGATAGTTACGCAGATTTCTCCCCGGCCTGATGCCGGTCCAATCGTCGGTACAGCGCCTGCCGCGAGATGCCCAAGGCCTGCGCGGCCTTAGCCTTGTTGCCTCCGGCGGCGACGAGTGCCTCCTTAGCTTGATCCGGATTGACCTGTGGCTTCTCCTTTCGCGCCATGGCAGTGAATGTCGAGAGGTAAGCGCCGGTCTTCGACGCCTTGCTGTGCCCCGCAGCTTCGACGACCGCCTGGAGCGCCCGCCGGTGTGTCTCAAGGTCTGGTGCCTTGCCGCCCTTGATCGGCGCGTCCACACCGGTCAACGACTTGTAGCGCTCCTGAAGCCACTGATGCCGCAGACCATGACTAGTCACGCCCAACCCCTTTTTGAAGATGCCAGACTTACGCAGAATGCTGTAGTAGCGGGACCGCCAGTCATTGATAGAGTAGGACGCAGGCGTTGTCGACCCACTCGAGGGATCCACTAGCGCCGCCGCCTCCTCCAGTACCGCAAGCCGCAGCTGCACCGGTACCTCGCGCGGACGTCCTCCCTTCGTACCATCAACGACACGCATCGTGTCCAGGTTCCGCAACGCCGTCCCGACCTTCAGCGAGAAGCTTTCCTCAATGCGCAGGCCGAATGCAGCCTGCAGCTTCAACTGTATTGCGACGCGAGGGTCCTCGGCGCCAATCTCCGCAATCTTGGCCGTAGCGTCAATGCCGTTTCCCGACCAAGATTTGTCAGTCGTCGTCACGGAGCTGCGGATCAGGCTTTGCTCCTTGCGATCAACGTAGTCGCCAAGGGTCCGGATCAGGTTGTGCTTGCCGATCCACTGACAAAACGCCTTCAGGTGCGACAGCTTGTTCTCGATCGTCCCGCCTGACTGCTTCTGCGACACCCAGTAGTCCACCAGCGCCTGCACATGCTTGTGCCGGAGCGAGTATGGGCTCTCAATGTGAAAGCCGCGACCGCGCAACTCCACGAACGAGCGACACACCGTGTACATCCGCCGCTCCTGCGTTTTGATCGACGCGTTCTTGTGGCTGATCCGTGTTTGGCTGAGGATCTTCTTCACGTTGCCGGCGACAGCAACCTCAATCTCAGCCTTCATCCTCGTTGGCATGTCGTACCTGGCCAGCAAGCCCCGTACGTCAAGCGCGATTGCCTGCCGCATTCGTTATTCCTCCATTACGCGTTGCGCTACGCCCCGGACATACGCCCCGCATCCCCCGTGACGCCGCGCGTGTCCCTCTCTGGCACGTGTTGTGTTGCCGTTTGCCGTCGACCACGGTCCTGCCTTCCGATCCTTTAGCGATCCCCTTGCTGATCGGCCCCACACGTGGAAGTTCGTGTCATGACCGTCCCGTTCCTTCGCCACCAGTACGCTACGCGCAACATGGCCGGCAAAGTTCGGGCTACCCGGTTGCCAGGATCGCTCCCAACATGAACGACGACTAGTGCTTACGCACCCGCCTTCGCCACCCGTGTAACTCTTGTTGCGCTGTTTCTTGTGACGGTCGCGCTCACCGTGCTCGTATCGTTCCAGAGAGTTCATGGCCTTGCGCCATGCAATCCCCCGCCCCCCAGGTGACGACATCTGGACCGCCGTGTGTCGGGCCCGCAGTGTTCGTCTACCCCGCGTCTCGCTGTCAGGCGTGGTTAGGTATCGGAGGCGGCAATGTGTCCGAGTGTCCGGTTTCCACATGTCCTCATCACGTCCAATTCTTCCAGACAACCCGCAAAGCCAAGCGGCATCGCAGTGTCCGGTGTCCTCAGTGTGGGCCAGTATGTGCTTGTGGTGAAAGAAAAAAATACCGCGACAGTGTGCGGCATGGACAGTGTGGCGACCGACGCCCATTCTGGCGGAATCGGTGCATTTGGGATGGCCGCCAGCGTGGCGGTAGGGTCGATGCGTCGGGGACGCGAGAAGTACGTCAAGGATAGCGAGCGCCGCCCGCACGTGCAACCCCGGTGCAAAGCGAATCGTGCTTGAAACAGGCGAGCTTTCGATCGCCACGCCGCACCTGACTCACCTTACAGTAGTTGGACGGACGATCTGATAGAAACTGACCGACGGCGGCACATTCGGTGAGCGTCTGACACTCATGGTGAGTGTCTGACTCAATCTGGCAGCGCTTCCGCGCGGCGACCACTGTCAGTATCTGGCACTGTCTATCAATGTCTAACAGATACGGTGAGTCTCTGACAGACACTGACAGCATCCGGATCACGTTCCGCTGCTACCGTTCCCTTGCTCAAGCCCTTCAGGAAGTGACCCCAAAAATGAAAGCAACTGTTTTTGCGACCGACGTTGGCTACGGAAATACGAAGAGTGCGTTTGCACGCGGCGCCGAGATCGGCCTGCAAATGTTCCCGTCTTTGGCGCCACCGGCGATCAACTCGACTCTCTCCGAACACGGCGGCGGATACCTAAAAGCTCGCGACGTCATCACCGTCACGGTCGACGGGGCACGCTACGAGGTCGGCCCGGACGTCACTATCAACACAGCCTATGGAGATACGGGCCGCACGCTTTCTGAGGATTTTGTGACGACACCCAACTACACCGCGCTACTGGCAGGCTCGCTTCAGTATGCCGGCGTCACCGAGGTGGACCGTTTGGTGCTTGGTCTTCCGGTGCACACCACGCCGATGTACACGGACTTTCTGCGCGATCGCTACACCGGCGAACTAGACTTCGGCGACACACGCATCGTAGTGCGCAACGTAATGCCACTGCCCCAGCCACTCGGCGCGCTGGTATCGTTTTCCCAGTATGGGGGAAGCCAGTTCGATCCCGGTAACTCCCATCTGATCGTGGATGTGGGCTACTTCACAACCGACTGGGTTGTCGCGCGGGGCTTTACCATGGACGACCGTCGCAGCGGCGGGGTCCCCGGAGGTGCAGCGAAGATCTACCAGCAAATCGCCGAGCTCATCGCCAAGGCTGAAGGCGTCTCGGTGTCCGGGATCGAACGCATTGACGAATGCCTGCGCGAGAACAAGGCAATGCATTTCTATAACAAGGATCTGGACCTTCGCCCCTATTTCGAGGAGGCCCGCTCCTTGTGCCAGGCTACTGTCAAGGAAATGCAATCCCGGGTTGGCCGTGCCGAGGACATTCGGTCCATCGTGCTTACCGGCGGCGGCGCCACCATTTATGCTCCGTTCATCAAAGCCGCCTTCCCGCGAACAAACGTGCACATGATGGAATCACCTTGCTATGCCAATGTCCGCGGCTTCTACCTGATCGGCTCGGCACACCACGCACGCAGCAGCAACAGGTAAAGGAGGGGGTTGTGGGAAAGCTCGAAATCAAAGTCACGATCTCCGCCGCGGCGACTCCTGCTCTGTACAAGCGACTCTCCGGTATGGCCGACCTCCGGCAACGTGCCTTCTTCCTGAAGCAGCTCGCCGAGTACGGCGCGGCCACTGTTCCAGGATCGATCGGCATACCGCTGGCGCATTCCCACACTGCTTCACCGGCACCGACTCCTTTCGGCCCCCCAGGTCGCAGTGCGGCGGAACTGGTGTCTATCGACACGCAATTGTCGAGCGTGCCGTCCGTCAAAACGCCGGCGCCTGTTCCCGCGCTTCCGCCCGTGCCGAGCACCAGTGTGGTCGACGAGCCAGAAGCGCTCGAGGTAACAGCGTCGATCGCAGCCGCTGGTGGACTCTCCGCTCTCACTCTGGACGCTCTCGTAGCAGCAACAAGTCGCTTCGATGGCTAGATGCGTAGGATTGACTTGGTGTCATGGAGGGTACAGTAGAATCAATCAAATCGCACCAAGGGGGCAAAGCAATGACCGAATACGAAATCATCCGCTTCTTCAAATTCTTGCTGGCATTCGGCATTGGCTTCTGCCTGTGGGAAGCAGCGCTGAGACTGGTCCATGCCCTCAGACGAAATTGATCAAAAAAAAGCCCGGCAAAGTTTGCCGGGCTTTTCTCATGGGACTGACCCGTCCTGAATAAGGTTGACACTTTTCTGGCTGTGACGAGGAGAGTGCCTTGGAGACGGATCGAAAGCGAACCCAGCGTGATTACACGCTGGCTTTTAAGCTGGCGGTTGTGGAGGAAGTAGAAAGAGGCGAGTTGACGTACAAGCAGGCGCAAAGCAAGTATGGAATCCAGGGCCGGTCCACGGTGCTGGTATGGTTACGCAAGCACGGACTACAGGACTGGAGCGGCACGTTGCCACAGGGCACCCGGTACGCCACGATGGGAAAACAAGACAAAGCCAAGCCCCGTACCCCTGAGCAGCGGATCAAGGAGCTGGAGGCTCAGTTGCGCGAAGCGCAGGAGAAAGCGCGGCTGTTCGAGACGGTGATCGACGTGATTCAGAAGGAGCACGGGGTTCGCATCGTAAAAAAGCCTTCGGGCAAGTCCTCGCGCAAGAGCTCATCCAAGGGCTAAGCGTTAGCAGGGCTTGCCGTTACTTCGGCATCAGCCGCCAGGCATACTACAAGCGCCGCGACAGTGAGCTTAGGCAGGCCGCCCGGGATGCCAGGATTTGCGCGCTGGTCACCGAGGTGCGACTGCGCCAGCCGCGCATAGGCACTCGCAAACTGCAGCGGGTGCTGCAGGTGCCGTTGGAGAAGGCGGATATCCGAGTGGGCCGTGATCGGCTGTTCGATGTCCTGCGCGCGGCGCGGCTGCTTGTGAAGCCGCATCGGGCGTATCACAAGACCACCAACAGCCATCACCGCTTCCGACGCCATCCCAACCTACTCAAGGACGGGCCGCAGAAGGTGGTGCCTACCGCCGCCGAACAGGTCTGGGTGGCTGACATTACGTATCTTCCCACCGCCGGGCAGACGGTCTATCTGAGCCTCGTCACGGATGCCTGGTCGCGAAAGATCGTGGGCTACCACGTCCATGACGGCCTGCAGACCGAGCAAGTAAGCCAGGCGCTGAAGATGGCGCTACGCTCGCGCCAGTCCCGGCAGGCGCTGGTGCACCATTCGGACCGAGGAATTCAATACTGCGCCACCTACTACCAGGCCATCCATCAGCGGCATGGCCTGACCTGTTCCATGACCGACGGCTACGACTGCTACCAGAACGCCATGGCAGAGCGCATCAACGGCATCCTCAAGAGCGAATTCCTGCTGAACCGACCGGCTGATCTGCAGCAAGCGGCTCGCATGGTAAGGGAGTCAGTTGAGATCTATAACCGTGAACGCCCCCATCAAGCCCTGAAATACAAAACGCCCGATGAGGTTCATCGGGCGTCCGTTGCTATGGGTTGCTAGGTTCAAATGACCCAGCAGAACCTGTCAACCTATGTCAGGACTTGACAGACAAGTGCGCTCAGTGCAACGTCGGACGTTGCTTTCCGGCGCAGTACGTAAAGGCGGCATCGAAATCCGCCTCGGTGTGCTGAAGCTGAGTCGATCCATCGGCATTGCGCCGGTAGACATGGTAGGACTCCGCATCGGATTGACAGGCCGGAACGGTACCGGATGGCAGCTGTCGCATGGCGCGGATTTGCAGACGACCGACGATGACACTGAACCCTTTGAACGACATAGCAGAACTCCAAGAGTAAGCTGCCGCAAGGTTCTGCCCTGCGGGCAGAACCCACAGGGCAGAATGGAAATGAGGTACCGCCCCGAGGGGCGGTTACAACGACTGGGTCAAGCGCAGACCGCGCGCTGCCCGGCAATGCCCTGCAACCGGTTGGCGGTCAGCCACTGGTCGCAGAAGTCCGTGCCACGCACCATCGGACGATGTAGGTGAACCGTCAGCCCTTCGTTGCGTACGCGCTTGGCCAGAGCTAGCGCATCCGCCATTCCAGGCGACTTTCCTGTCTTCGGATCAATCTCGTCGAAGTCAGCAAAGATGTGCAGCGTATGGATTCCCAGGTCTTGCGGCACAGCGAATCGGTTGAGCAGCACCCGATTCAGGCAGTACCAGGTGGGGACGCCGAACAGCATGTACGCTGCGTAGGCATTTTCCAGACCCTCAGCCACACCCACGACCCCATCGCGCGGCGGCATGAGCCGTACTGCCCCGCCTACTGTGGGTAGCGCGGAGACGTCATTGCGCTTGGCCGGTAGTATTTCTCCGTCCGCGGTCACGATAAGCGCCTTGGCCGGTTTGACCGGGTCCAGCGCAGTGCGATGCACGGTCGCCATGCGGCCATCGGGCAGCGTGAACTGCGCAACGATTGTGGGGTAGCGCCCCATAAGCTCGCCGTCATGGAAGTAATCCATCTCCGCAAGCCGCAACGCATGCGGGCGGGGAGCAACCAAGCCCGGCACACGCGCTGCGAGATACTGCATCGCGGCATCGCCCGACCCCAACGGCGCGGCGTTTGCCCAGACTCGCTGGATTCGCCTTGCCTTCGCCTCGTCCGACATGCCGGCCTTCGGTGTAGCCGGCCGCGCTACTTGTGGCAACGGGCACGGCGGCCGATTGCCTTCCAGCTCATTGGCCAAATCGGCGAACGACATGTTCCGCAATCGACGAATGAGCTCGAGGCCATCGCCAGCCATGGGCTCGCCGTCGTTGCAATGACGGCAGACCCAGTCACCGCGTCCGCGCTTGTTGTCGTACGTAAATCGGTCTTGCCCACCGCAGATGGGGCATGGACCAGGCCTGCCGCGCCAGAACTTGTCCGTGAGGACATTCGCCGGCAGGTACTGCATGATCAGCGCGTCCCATTGAGCGGGCGTCCATTGCTTCACGATTACACTCAGTCTAGTCATGGGATGGCTCCGAGGTGGAGGGGTTGGTCGATGCCTGAGACAGGCGGAGAAACTCGCTTGCTCAAAGGACGCCCCGGCCGAGCCAGAGGGTCTTTTCAGCATGGCGCATCGCGGTAGGGATGGGGATGTGCGGCCCTGAATCGGGCTGGGAGAGAAATGAACCACTGCCGCCGGCGTAAGCCGGCAGCAGTAGCAATTCAACGTGAGGATGAGTAAGGAGAAACTCCGGGCTAGAACGGTATATCCTCGGAATCCATATCCTCAAAACCGTTCGATGGCGCTTGCTGCGGGCGGCGCGCGCCGCCACCACCCTGGCCGGCGCGGCCACCGGCGCTTCCGCCACTACCGCCGCCCTGCGATTCACGGCTGTGGCCACGGCCGCCATAGCCGCCATCATCACCGCCGCCGCCATCCTGGCGCGATCCCAGCATCTGCATCTGGTCGGCAACGATCTCGGTCGAGTACTTGTCCTGGCCGGACTGATCCTGCCACTTGCGGGTGCGGATGCGGCCTTCGATATAGACTGACGATCCCTTACGCAGATACTGGCCGGCGATTTCTGCCAGCTTGCCGAAGATCGAAACGCGGTGCCATTCGGTGGCTTCCTTCATCTCGCCGGACTGCTTGTCCTTGTAGCGATCAGTGGTTGCCAGACGGAGGTTGGTGACCGCATCGCCGCTGGGCATGTAGCGCGTTTCCGGATCGGCGCCTAGGTTGCCGACGAGAATGACTTTGTTGACGGATGCCATGAGAAATCTCCTTGCTGATAAACGTTAGTTTGAACGAGCGATTGACCACAGCCATTTGTCCCAGAGGATCTGCTGGCCGCTGGCATCGAGTTTGGGCTTCCCCGATATTCGGTGGAAGGCCGGAACCTTCACCTTCTTCAGCCGTCGCACATCGACGCGGTCGCCAACTTGGCAACTGGCTTCTGCGATGGCGTCCTTGAGCCCCTCACCTTGCAGTGTTTCAACCGTCCCAGCCGCCGTCTCGAGCTTCAACGCGAACGAGGTGTAGGTGCTTCCGACACGCTTTCGGTCAGGGAACTCTGCATCGCCCCAGAAGGCGATCGTTCCGCGATATACCGCGGAGCCGTGATCGCGTCGCGCCGACGCCTTCGCCGGCGCCGCTGGCTCAGGGTGGGCGCCCGGCTGGGCCACATGGGCTGACTGGCCAGCACCATTGCCGCCGGACACCTCCATACGCGCCGCGGGCGATGCGTCGCGGATTGCCCCGGCGATGACGCTGGCCAGTTCTGCATCATGATGCTCCCCTGCGACGCTCCAATAGGGAACCGGATCCGGCAGCAACTTCTGGCCAAATCGCGTCGATGTAGGTCGCGCATCGAAGGCTGCAACGAAGTGAACGATTCTCTCGCCCTCGTCGCGGAAGAGATTCGGCATGCCGCCAATCTCGATGTGAACCTCATTGCACGCACCAGTACCGACAGCTTGCGCACCGGTGGGAGAGGTTTTGGACGGGCGTGACTGCAGCGCTTCCTGCAGAGCGCCAAGGAATCGCTGGATGAATGCCATGGCGACTCCTACAGCAGCGTGCCGCACTGCATCCGGCGAACTTCGTCCAGGTCGCGCTTGAGGCGAGGATGATTGAGGATGATGTCCTGCAGGACTTCGGAATCGATACCAGTGACGGCACAAACATAGGCATAGGGCAATGCCCCGTCCCAGTAGCCGAAGATCCAGCCGAGCGTCATGTCGAAGTCATCCTTCTCGACCGCTTTACCCTGCATACGCGCACGCAGCAGATCGGCACAGTCCGCCAGCGACTCGGGCAGGTTGTCCCCGCGACGGCTGTCGCAGGCCAGGCTGATGAGTGCATCGATCATCTGACCGCGCACGGCATCGCTCCAATAGATCGGATCGGGCAGCGGGTCGCGCTTTGGGTGATCGTTCACTACAGGCGCAGCATCCCCGAAGAAATCGAGTTGCCAGCCGGCGGGTTTCATTTCCATAGGGTTCTCCCAGGCGGGAACCCTATTGCCCACCTGTCGGTGGGAACAAGGCTCCCACAACAGGTGGATAGGGCCGCCCTCAGAACGAGGGCGGGACAGGTCACGCTGCGCGACGAGCGCCGTCCTGACGGTTCAACGGTACGACAACAGGGGATTTCGCATACGCAGGCGCTTGGGACGCCTTCGATTGCTCAGGTTCTGCAGTAGCTGCTTGCGGCTTGGGCATAACCACATCTCGGGGCGTAGGCACAACGTGACCACGACCGATGAGCTTGTGATAGCACCATGACCCCGCGACAATTGCGAGGAAGAGCCCGCAGACCGCCGATTGCGTCGCCACGTAAATCGCCATCAGGGTTAAGAACAGGCGGACAGGCGAGCGCAGCAGATTGGCCAAGGATTCCATGGTTTTCTCTCGTGAAAACATTAAATGGGATTTCCCGACAGACAAGTCGGGCGATTATTCGATGCTCAAGTGAACAAGGAATCCTTGAAGCGGCAACGCGCTTGCCGGATGCCTGGGCATCGAGCAAAAGCGCTACGCACGGGATTCGCGATGGAAGCGAGCTACAGGGGACGAAGCGAGCCGGGATTGCCTGGCACTGCTTGTCGAAGTCGATGCGTCGTGGACGCGAGAAGTGGGCCCATGGTAGCCCGAAACCCAAATGCCAGCAAGGGCTTGCAGGGGGTCGGGATTGTGCTGTGGTGCGGCGCGTCACTCCGAGCACATGAGTCCACCCTACTTGCGATAAGGCATACGAAAAACACCTTCTTACCACCAATAGGGTGGACTCGTGTGCCCGCCCGACGTGGCATCGGCGCCAATGTATTCACATTCAAGGTCTTCAGATCTTGGGATGCGACCGTAATCGGCCACACCCCACTGAAGTCGTATGGGTGTTAACCCTAGAAACTTAAAACCGATAAAAGAGAGGTGAAATCTGCCTCATTTCACCCCTTGACTTCGAAAGGGATGCGAAATACGTGAGTTTTCGTTGGCAATTTGAATGAAAAGTGGCGCTAATCTTTTGCCACTCACACTCGCTGCCAGCCCGAGCGCTACGCGTTTCCTTGACATAGCCAGCTATCCGCTAGGCTCGGTGGAGGGTCACGCTCACCCTTTCGGCCTCCTACGCTAAAAGAACATGGACAAGAAAAACAAATTTGAACTGACTGAAAGCCCCCGCCAGCCATCCATTCTGGATTTGGCTCGCGAGCAACTGACGCCCTACTTTGACCAGACGGCCATTGCACGAATCGTCCAGGCCGGCGAGGAGATTGCAATTGCGCGGGAGCGCATCTTCTCCGAGCATGTCATGATCGGCTCGCGGCTCACGCAGATCCAGCACATCATGTGCACTTCGCTTACTGCTCACCGCGCGGACCCCGCCAAAGCGGCAAATGAAGCGCGCACGCTCCTCTACCGCTTTGCGGAACACTCCCTCAAAATTCCCAAGTGGTCGGCCAAGCGATACGTACAGATCTACGAGCGTTTCATGCACAACAACGATGCGCTGACCTTCCTGAATGTCGGTGAATTGAACACACTCAAGCGGCAAGACATAACGGCGGACGAAGTTGCTCTCGTCATCAAGGCTAAGAAGGCGAATGAGTCGTTCAGCCGGAGCGAGATCTTGCCGTTCATTGACCGTTACCGCGCACTGGTCGCTGAAATGGACACGCTGGAAACCCAGCTTGCCGGTACCGAAGAGGAGCTATCGGCCAGCATGGCGCAACAGGATCAATACCAGTTTGAACTGAAATACCTGAAGGAACAGATTGCAGCGGCGGGAAGGAGTACGGAAGCCCAGGAGGCAGCGCTGATTGAGGCTCAGACCGCCCTTGCCTCACAGAGCGCAAACGTTGATGCACTGCAGACAGCAATCCAGAAGGTCAATCGCGAGAAAGCCGATCTGCAAAGCCAACTCGCGGACATAAAGATCCGGGTCGAAGTCAAGGAGGTGCCGGTAGTCCCGGAAGGCTATGCGTCCCTGACACAGGCGATCGCGGATGCCCAGGCCAAGCTGCAGCAAGTAGCGAGTGAGATTCAAGCGTCCGAGGAAAAGCTCGCCAGCATGCAGGCGGCCATCGCTGCCAACGAAACGTCTGTTCATTCGCCCACTGCCCGCCATGCTGACCGCAGTATTAGCCTCCGTTTGGATGGTCTCCTTGCGGATTTCGATTCACTGCGCGAGAAATTTCAGTCGTGCCGACAAGCTCGCGAGTTGCATGACCATCGCAGCACACTCTCTTCGCTGGCCGCTTCGGTCGCAATATTTCACCAAGAACTGCTCGCGGCAGCGAAGGCCGCCTAAGAGGTACAGCATGACACGACGCAACACCAAGAAGTTTCACGAGCAGTTCCTCCATCCCGCGTGGCTGCAGGATCGCACGTTGTCGGCAAACCTTCGCCTGTCCACGGCGTTGGTCAATACCCTTGCCGTCAAGCCAATGTTTGAGTCGATATTTGGCGCAAAGAAGGATGATCTCCAGGCCTTGCGAGACAGCGTTGAACAGTCCTCAACCGTACTGGGCTCGCCGTTTCTGGCCTTCGCACCTACGTTGGAAACACCTGCAGATTGGGCCTGCTTTACCGAAGGCTCCACGTCGACGCTGACGTTTGATCGGCTGGCGATGAAGACCCCAGAGTTGACCCCAGTGGACAAGATGTTGCTGGAGCAATACAACCGCCTCTACGTTGGCGCCCTATACGACGTCCTCAACATCTCTGTACTGGCCGCACCGCTACTGGGGATCTCCAACGAACTGGCCGACTACCTGCGCACACTTCCGCAGCACCGCGTCGAGCTTGCGATCTCGTCGCGGGCCATCCCGCTGTTCAAGTGGCGCTTCTCCAATTCCATGTTCTGGGCCGAAGCAAGCGGTGGTCGGATGTCAAGTGAGCTCATGGCGCACTACTTGATGGTGCACTCTCCGGTAAGAGCCGACAAACTCTCACACTCCGGCGCGTGGGGCGGCCTAAGGATTGCGCGTCCACTGCAGGAAGCCTATGCCGAAGCGTTCGTCTACTTCAAGTGCCGCGCCAAGGGCGTAGCATCGTTGTTCAATATGAACGTCACAGCTGTGCGCAAGATGTACCTCCGAATTCATGGCGAATCCTCACCGTCTGGCCATTCGCCGACTTCATCGGCCTGGTACCTGGATTCGGCCGGGAAGCGTCTGCAATCAACTTTCCATCTTTGGCTGTTCCGATCAGCCTTGTCGACAGAAGCCTCAATTCCCGAAGCGTTCATCGCAGCGGTCAATGTCAGCCAGCACATGTTTGGCGATGAGTCCAAGGTCCCGGCCGAGCGTGCATTTCATCTGTTGCGCTCGATGGCAACCGAGCATGAACTGGACGTACGCGCTTGCCGAACTTGCAGTACCGCATACCTGACGGCAATTGGTGACTTGGCACATTCTGTACTGTGTCCGTGCTGTAGCGGTACTCTTTCGTCCCCCAACGTGGGGCGGGTGGGACGGACTCGGCCGCGCAAGAAGCGCTGACACCCTGCACAACGGGCGTGCCGTGGCACGCCACAGCAATCATAGTGAGGTCACTTGGACATCGGATTTTGGTTCTTTCAGGGCCTGTGCATGCTCTACACGGCCTATCTTGCCCACCGTCGCGGCAGGAATCCCTGGATTTGGGGCGCACTTGCATATCTGTTGACGATCTTCACGCCCTTTGTGCTCGTTTTTGTCACGCGCCAGAAGCGCGTGTCATTGAAGGACTATTTGGCGAAGTACCCGCAATGCCGCACCAACCGCGGCATCGCCTGCGCCCACTGCAATTCAGGAAGCATCAGGATGTGGCGCAACAGCGGTCTGCTGTCCAATCGCGACCAGCACCTTTGCAACCATTGCGGCTCCTACCTATACGACAGCTGAGGCCAATCGCCAGTTTGGCCAACGAGGCACGGAAGACTTGAACCCATACTCAAGTCGCGCTACCGCTCCCGGTGATGCCCCCTGGGCAAAGGTCGCTTCGAAAATCGAGCCGATAGACAAGACACCCCTCTTTCCGGGGGGCAAATTCGGCTCCTTTTCGCCGTCTTAGTCTTGGTCGCCTTCGTGTATTCTCACGTCCGGCCGGGGATTGCGGGCACTTGACTTCGCGCATCGATAGGTAAGCTGAAAGTAACGGTCGATCCCCGGCCGGTCAAAGTCAGAGGAAGAAAAAAAACATGCAAAACTCCAAACTCGCTCTTTCGGTGCTGGCCACGGCCATGACGCTCGCGCTTGCCGCATGCGGTGGCGGCGGCGGTGACGACGGTGGCTCCAAGAACCCCAGCACGCCCCCAACTACACCGAGTGTTCCGCAAGGGCCCACTTCGGTCCCACCCTCCACCAGCGTCACCCCGCCGACTTATGTTTCCGGCGATGCCCGCCTTACCACGTTCAACGAACTGAACGACTATCGGATCAGGATGGGCGTCGGGGCCCTGAAGCAAGATTCAGCGCTCGATAAGGCTGCTGACAACCATCTCGCCTACCAGAAGGCGAACTCCGAGTTCGGGCACGATGAAACCGCTGGAAGAACTGGATATACCGGGGCTAACCCATACGATCAAGCTGTGGCGGCTGGGGCATCGGCAAATCAGTGGGTTGCTCAGGCGGCAGATCGGTCGGCGTTCTGTGTCGATAGCTTCAAGAACTCCATCTATCACCTGCAAGGCATCACCAGCAATCAAGAGACCATTGGCATCGCGAACCGCGATAGTCTCTGCGTGATCAACTTCGGTGTGCTCACCGGAGCCAACGGCAGTGGCTATGGCCTGCCATCGTGGGGAGGCCAGCAAATGGATGTAAGCAGCATGGCGTACTCACCTGTTGATGGGGAAAGCGTGTGGGGTACCTTTATTCCAGCGAGCGAATCACCAAATCCTGCGCCGGATCTCTCCAATGCGGGACATCCCATTATGTTCCGGGTTCCTGCGCCCCAAATCAATGACGTCCTGACTGTCTCCAGCTTTACGCTGACCGGAGCTGGTGGCTCTGCGATCCCTGTGCGCGTCCTGGTTCCATCCAAGGCCAAGGCAGGCTCAGTGGCCAGCGCCATTGAAGACTCCCGCCTATATGCTGGCGTCGTATTCATGCTGCCGACGCAGCCGCTTCTGTCCGGCACGTACACCGCTACATTTAGCGGAGCGCGCAACGGCGTGGCCGTTTCTAAGTCGTGGAGCTTCACGGCGTTCTAAGTTAGTCGCAGTGATGTCCCAAAAGGCCCGCACATTGCGGGCCTTTTGACACCGCTTTTCTGATTCCAGTCGTCGACTATTTGCGGCAGACTTCATACACCTGTAAGCCCATGTTGTTGCCGTTGCTTGGGTAGTTCTGCTTGATCGCGCCGACACGATATCCACTGGCGTCGATGCCGGCCACGGCCTGCGGACCCAAGTCCGACCAGTCCATGTAACCAGTCCACATTCTGGAAGCAACAACGCTTCCTCCCCAAAGAATTTGATAGCCCTTGCCCTCGCATCCGCCATCAGCTGAGCATTGACCAATATCACCAATAGAGATGTTATAGGCATTATAAGAATACTGGCAGGCTGGGGGCTGAGGCTGGGGATCTGGAGGTGGTTGTGGAACGCCACAGTACGGCAGACCGTTGCCCCGACGCAACCACTGCTGGCCGGGTTGGCAGTCGGCGACAGTCATAGGCGGCACCGGAAAGGAGTAGAGCTGCGCGTACCCTAAGGACGCTTCGGCAGCCAGAATGTACGACAAAAGGAGGCGTTTCATGGATTTCTTGGGTCTAATACGTGCAGCCGGTCGTCACAGTGCCAACAAGTTGTCCGCCAAGCGCCCCGGTATCGTTGCCGCCATACCAAGCCGCGGGAGAAATGGCGCTCGCTTGCGCGTACCAGTAGGTACCGTAGTCATTCATTGAAAAGAATGTGCCCTGGATCGGCGGCATCACATTGCCTGTGATGTTGACCATTTCCTGCTTCGGCGTGTAGAGCGCCCACGCGGTGCCACCAGGACAGTTGTCCTTCCCGATCGTCATGCCATCGGTCACGTTCTCGTACTTCCGAGTGATAGTCATGTTGCCAAGCGCATTGGCGAGTGCAATGTATCGGTTGCCTTTGCAGATGTAGCCCTGGTTTATTGCACTCGTTGCGATCTGGTTATTGGTGCCGCACCACAGGCCTTCATAGATGTTCGCCACCGCTGTTCCAACCGACTGCCAGATGCCCCCGGAGCAGATCACGTGGCCAGTACCGGTGGAGCTTCTGCGCGTCGACGTTTCGACGCTGCACGCTGTGCCAGGAGCACCGGTACTCGTCAGATAGGTATCCCCGCCACTGGTCAATGCCGCTGTCGCCGTGATGCGGCCTGCGTTGTTGACGTCGTTCCCCGCCATGTCAATGGACGTCTGCATCCGATTCAGCTCGGGATGCCCCGGAACCTGCACCCGGTACAAATAGCCATTGTTGGCCTGCGCGCCGGTAAACGCGAGCAACGATGCGAGCCGACCGCTGCCCGGGTTCGTGTAGTTGGCGAGCGGCACCTGCCACGCACCATAGGCCCCATAGGCCCGGTTTGCGACCATCGTTGGATCGCCGTTCTGCCCCGCGTAAGGCACGAAGCCACCCTGAGCCCCGGCTTGCGCAGCGATCTGCACGAGTTGGCGTGTGTCCGTGATGGCTCGCCCGCCCTGCGAGGTGACCAGCGCCTGCAAATTGTTCGGCGTCGGCTGCAAGACCTGAAGCAGCCAGGTCTGACCGAACACGTTGGTCGCAGAGAATCCGGCAGGCAGATAGCCGCCAGTGATTAACATGGACGGGGTAACGTTGACGGGCACGCTTGGGGTAGCCTGCGCAACCAGTGTCGCCGCTTCATCCTGCACGAACTGCAGAGCGGCCTTGTCGAACACAAGCATCTGGCTCGCCGCGGCCGCGGTCTGCACGTTCGTGACACCCGCTTTAGCCCACGTCACAAAGCCGGCAAAGCTCAGGGTCGAGAGCATCAGCGCGATGAGATATCCGAGGATGGCTTCCATGCGATTCGATTTTCAGGTGTTCAGCTGGACCCAATGAACCAGCGCTCCGACTGGGATGGTCGAAGGCACGCTGTAAGCGATGCCGGTGGAGAGGTTGATGGCCGTACCTTGGCTACGGACCCGGAACCACGCGAGACTTCCTTGCGTGCTCCCCCGCAGCGCGCCGCCGGCTCCAGACGAGACGCGCACATAGCCATACACATCGCGCCCGCCACCCGGGTTGGCTACGGCCATGCAGCCCGCCCCATTCGGCGCCATCATCCCGGAAGGCAGCGCGGGGATCAGGCTCGCGCCGACCAGCCCGGGCGTTGCGTCGGCGGTCGACACGCATGCCGCCCCGTAGGCCTGAGCCTGCTGCGCGGTGACCGTCGCGACGGATTCCATGCGGCCGGGGACGCCTGCCCCCGGTGCTGCTTGTGACAACTGCCAGCTTTGTGCCACGAGGCCAAGACTGAACAGGACCGTCGCGATCGGCAAAATGAGATAGCCCATAGCCTCCTCCTCAGAAGGTGGCGACAGCGCCGAAGATCACTGGAAAGTGAGGGTGAAGGCGGCAGTCGCACTGCACGCAGCGCCAGCGGTGACCTGATCGGGGAGGTTCGTCTGGTTGAACGTCGTCGACCCAACCGCCAGCGTCACGTAGTCCTTGAGGCCAAGGGCGGCGCTGACGCACTGTTTCGCCGTCTGCGCATTGCCGCCGCCAAAGGTAATCACACCCTGCGATCCGCTGTTGGCCGCCGCGAGCGTGACGGCATTGCCCCAAGGGTCGATTAGCGCCGTGCCGCGCACCATGTCGGACGGGAACATCCCACCGGTGATCATTGCCGGGATGTTTGCGGTGGTGAAGTTGGTGTAGCCGTTATTTCCCTGCGAAAAACCAGCGCGTGCGTTCGTGATCAGCTGCGACATGTTGGTCGCCACCACGCTTGCCTTGTGGTTTTGAAAGCCGTTGTAGCCTGCATAGGCAATCCCAGCCAGTGCGAGAAGGCCCAAGACGATAGCGACGATGCGCCCGAGAATGCCATCCATGTGAAGCTCCTAATGTGTATGAATACGGTGGTTGTTAGAACTGGCCCATCGAGGACGTGAGGATCGATGAGAGTGAGTTCGAGCCTAGCTGAAGCACAACAAAAGCAAGGAACATCAGGCCGGTGAAGACCGCCGACATCGCCATCCCTTTGGCGAGCAACTGGCGCTCGATCACTTGGGCGTTCTGTCGAACGGCCACCGTGATCTTCTCGGTGAAGTCGTCAAAGCCCGCATACGCGCCGATCTCGTCGATCAGGTCCAGCGACGGAAAGCCGTTCCCCGACTGCCGCATGGCTTCGGCCAGGTCCAGGCCGTCGGCCAGTCCGAGGCGTATCGGCCTCAGACGCGAGGCCAACCATGGTGACGCCGATCCGATCTGCGCTTCCAGCGCGGCGATGTCCGGGACCTTGGCTCGCAAGAGCGCCACGAACGACATCGCCCAGGTGAAGCCGGTGATTTCACGGTACGCAGTGAACGGGAATACGTGCTGGTCGCAGAACCGTCTGCCAGCCCCGCTCCACCGCGGAAGCGCCCACCAGCTCCAGACGGCATAAACACCGAGACTCCCGAAGATCACCGGTGCCGGCCATCCCACGGCCAACTGGCCCATCCAGTACATGGCGTAGGCCCAGTCGGTCCATTTCTCGATCGGCAGGATGTCGAGGAACTGGGGCACGATGTAGCCGCCGATCACCAGCAGGACGGCATACAGGCAGACCAGATACACCGTGGGCGCAAAGAAGCTGGCTTGCAGCTTCTGGCGCAGGCGCGTAGTCAGTTCTCGCACGTCCAGCACCAGCCGCATGGCGTCCGGCAACTGTCCAGCCTTCTCCCCTGCGTCCAGCACGCTGCGTTCGAGGTCGCTGAGGCTCGCCCCCATCGCCGCCATCAGCGTCTTACCATCGCGCACCTGGCGCCCGACCTCGTGCGCAGCCTCGGCTGCGCGCTTGCGGCCTCGCCTGTCCTGCCGCTCCCGAAAGTCCTCAATGACTTGCGCGAGGGTCAGCCCGTTCTCCAATTGACTCGATGCCTGTTGATACAGGCGCCGGCGCATGGCCCAAGACAATCCGCTCATAGGTCTTCCCGCATCGGAATGGCGTCAACGCTTCGCTCGGCGTCGACCGGGCTC
The DNA here is from genome assembly GCF_040784895.1 of Cupriavidus sp. Agwp_2. NCBI lineage: Bacteria > Pseudomonadati > Pseudomonadota > Betaproteobacteria > Burkholderiales > Burkholderiaceae > Cupriavidus > Cupriavidus sp. Agwp_2. Next base: position 33,579 of record NZ_CP088085.1, on the reverse strand, counting down.
AGACGGCCAGACAGCACGAGATCCATGGCGTGCGCGATCATGGGCTTGTCCGAACCCTTCCGGGCCCGATGATTGCGCCGCGCCTCTAATACCCCGTCGTTGATGCAGTCCTGCATCAGCTTCTCGCTGGTCACGACCACTTCAGCGACCGCCTGTTGACCAATGATGGCTTCGCCGTGGCAGTGATCGCATCCGGTCCCGCGAACGCGCACCTCCAACAGATCCCCCCACGAGCGCATCGCATTGAGCATGTAGTCCGGCAGCGGCTCAGACGCTTTGTCGAGGGTGACCGAGCATTTCGGGCAGAGCAGCGGAACAATCCGCTGAGCAATCAGCCCGATGATCTGCGTGTGATTGGCGATCACCTCCATCGCCAGACGAACATGGTCCAACATCACCAGTCGGGAGAAGGTCTCGAACGGGTCGGTCACGTGCAGGGTCGTCAGCACTTGGTGCCCGGTCGCCGCTGCCTGCAGCGTCGCAATCGCCTCCTCAACGCCTCGGATTTCGCCCAGCAGCACCGCATCCGGGTCCATCCGCAGGGTCATGCGCAGCATTTCCGGAAACCGCTCGCTTTCCGTGGTGAGCTGGATCGCCCAATCCATCGGATACTCGGTCGGGTTCTCGATCGTGATGAGCCGCTTTTCGGGGAATAGGCGTGCTTGATGCCGCGTGCACTCAAAGAGAGTTGTGGTCTTGCCACTACCGGTCGGGCCGGTCACGACAATCACGCCCATGGGGCGGCGCAGCAGCTGCGAGATCAGTTCCACCTGCAGCGGCGTGTAGCCCATCTGGCCCAGCTTGAATTCGCCGCTCGGCGCCTTCGGCGTGCGCAGATCGAGCCGTTTGGCTGCATCGACAGCATCCGCCTTCAGTGCGCCTTCGTGGTGCTCCCTGTATTGCAGCCGCGCAATGAGGAAGCCGCCGCCGCTTTCCACCGGGTAGGCCGGTCCACGGACGATCCGCACACTGGACAGCCCCGTGCCCGGCAGCGTGTCGCCGGCGATCTGGGCGTCCTGTACGTCCAGCGGGTTGTAGGTGGCCGCCTTCACCGTGGCGAGGCCGGTGTACATGGCGCGGATCAGGCGTTCCCCCTCTTCGCGGCGCATCGACAAGGCCGACACCGTACGCAGATCGCCCTTGATCCGTACCTGAATCTCGGTGTGGTGCTCACGGACCAGGATGTGGATGTCGGAGGCCACCAGCGCAGCGCAGTCCGCGATCAACCGGCGTGCGAGGGTCAGTGTCTGCAGGTCGGTGTCCTGCTGCTGGCCGGCGCCGCGCTGCTGACGCAGCACGGCAAGCTCCTGCGCAGACACCTTGCGCAGCTGGGGCGCCGCACCGCTGCGCCGCAGCTTCGCTTCCCAGGTCAGAAGCCGCGGCGTGCCGAAATGTCGGGCATCCACATAGATGTCGCAGCCGTGCACCGCCAGCACTTGCTGCACGTTGTCATCGGTCAGGCCCAGCTCCTTGGCAACATCCTCCACGTGCAGCCCGCTCTCGGCGACGCGCTGACGAAGCACCACCGCCTGGTCTGCCGTCAGATGGTCGAGGTTGCAGGCAACACGGTCGAACGTGGCGGGCAGGTTGCGCGGATAGAGGATATGCGGCTCAAGCACCTCGGGAGGCTTCGGTACCACCAGCGCATCCGACTTTACCGACGGCTCGGCCCGCGTCGCGAATGCGGTGCCTCGTGCCGACTCGCTGCCTCGACTGCGCCACAGACGATTGATCGTCGCAATCATTGTTGACTCCCGGCGGGCGGCACTGCACCGTCCCGCATTGCGTAAAGCTTCCCGGTTCCTTTCCATGCCTGGGCGGACGCTTCGTAGCTAACTTCCGTGAGTCGCAGACCCACCACCGAGTCCAACCCCTCGCCCAGTCCCAGCCACGGCGGAGGGCCAAAGCCGATGTCCGCAGTCATTGCAATCCACGGATCAACCGGCGTGTTGCCGTCGGCAGGAAGCAGCGGCGGCGGCGAGTTCAGCTGCAAGCCCACGCCGGTACCCTGTGCATACGTCCACATGGAGCGCTGCGCTTCGGCAGGCCGATTGACCGCGTGCGACGAAGGCAGGAATACCGCCGGCGCGCTCGCGGTCGCCGACGCCTGGTTGCCGTCCGCGGAAAGCGCACCGGGCGCGTTAGTGGCCAAGCCGCCCTCCCGCTTCCAGGTCGTTTCGATCGTCAGAGCCGTCGACGTGGCTGGCTTGCAGCGCCAGCTGGAGAGCGTCCAACCCGCGTCCGCGAGAGTCTGGCGATCCCACGCACGGCTGCATGCCAGCAGGAAGGCGGTCGGCGCAGCCTCCTCCACCCAAGGCACGGCTCGCTGCCGAGCAGCCTCATTGGCGCGTTGCGCGGCGGCGATCGCGCGCTGGCGCATCATTTGCGCCTCGCGCTCAGCTTCCTGCTGCTGGTCGTACCAGTACCAGCCGCCTGCGAGCAGGGCCGCCACGCCGGCCACTGCGGCAACCGTGTAGGAAGTCGACTTCCAAGGACCGGTCAGGACGTCTCGCATAGGCGATACACCCTTTGACGCCCGCGCCATGTTCGCGAGATCCCGTACTGTCCCTTCGACTTCCGTCCAGTCACCCAAGGCACGATGCCGCTCGCGGACCGGTGCAAGCTCCTCAAGCGTGCCCACCCGATCGCCGCCGGCGATGACGGCGTGGCCCTGGCGGACGGCGATATACCAGTAGAGACTGCCCTGCAGATGGAAGAGTCCCCTCCACGGCTGGCGGTGCTGGCCGGCCACAATTGCGGCGAGCGGCTTCAGCCCGGCCGGCTTCGCGCCGGCGATTGCTTCGCAGAACCCCGTCTGGACGGCGCCTTCCGCGCTTTCATGCACGACGCCCCAGCGCACGTTGCGGCCAAGCTCCGCCGCCCGCGCGCGCAGGATGCCCTTGCCCGGCTGGGCTTCCTCATGTTGCCAGGTCAGCCCGATGGCAAAGCCACCCTTCAGTCCCGGGAATGACAGGATCTCAGCCATCGCTCACGGCCTCAGGGTGCGTACGCGCTTGCCGTTGGCGAGCTTTACCCCGCCGTCGTCGATGCTCACGACCTTCCAACCACCGTCCAGAATGTCGCCAGCCTGCACCGGAGCAGTACGGCCGCTGACATCTACTACGGCGTTGTAGTGACCATCGAATGCGCGCAATGACACCAGCCGGGGCGTTTCCGGCGCGAGCCGCGGTGCTCGCTCTGCGATGCCTCCCGACGGCATAGCGCCGCCCAGCGAGATCGACGCCACGCCGGCTCCCGGCGGCGCCCCGGCAGGAGCTGCGACCATGGAATCCTCGGCACGCTTCACTTCCGCCTTGAGCTTGGCGATTTCGGCGCGTGCCTTCCACAAGGCCAGTTGGGACTGCAACGCAGCAAGTTCCGGCGCGTCCGTGGGGCGCGACGGTTGTGCCGTCTCGACCGGGGGCGTGCTGGCCGCTGTGGCAGCCACCGCCTGCGCCTGCTGGCCTTTTCCCGGTTGCGACGTCACCGTGCCGCCCCCAGCCGATGCAATCGCCGCTGCAACGGGGCTCGACATCGTTGACGCCGCCTTGGCCGGGACGGTCACCGAAAGGCCGATGGTAGCGGCAATGGCCAGCGCGGCCGGGGTCCAACGAAGATTGATTGCGCGATTCTGCATGGAATGGTCTCTCTGTTACAGCAAGCGGGCCGAAATCATGATGGCGATGACCGTGTCTCCCTTGAGGGCACCAACCCCGCCGCCGAGCGCAGCCATCCAGGGTTCACCCACGCCGTTGTTGGTCGAGGACGCCTTCTGGTTGCGCAGGCCGGTGAGCACCAGCGATTCGCCGGGCTTCAGGGTGATCGACTGCGTGAAGCGGTTAGTCGGCATGGTGCGCAGCTGCACACTGGTCTGGTTCGCATCGCCACCTGAGTTGAATCGCTGCAGCGGCAGCAGATCCGACAGCGTCATGTCGAAATTCATCAGAATCCGGCCGTCGACGACTTTCGGCAGGAAGTTGCTGGTGAAGCCATAGGTAACCGTTCCGGTCTGGGTGGAACTGGTGGAACCCACGTTGGCAGCCAGCGTCGTTTGTGACTGCGCTACATAGTCCTGCAGCGTGGCGGTCTGCAGGGCCAGCACCTTGCCGTTCTGCGTCACGCCCGAGCGCGATACCACCTGCGATACATTGCCGAGCGTCGAAAGCGCCTGCACCACGGCCTTGCTGCCGGCGAAAGGACCACTCATGATCGTCGCGCCCAGATTCATGGGGGTGGCGCTCCCTGAAATCGTCGGCGTGCTGACGGAACTGAACGAGACGTCGGGCTTACCGCTGGAGCTTTGGTAGGCAAGCGACAGGTTCAGGCCAAAATTGTCCTCGCGCGTGACGCGCACCTCGTAGACCTGTACGTCGATGGCGACCTGCTTGCCATACATCGCCACGAGGCTCTTGACGAACTGCTCGATACGGTCGCACTGCACGGGGTCGCCAGTGACCGTCAGAGTGCCAAGATTCTTGTCGACCACGACCTCGGCGCCCGCGCCAGCGACTGCCTTCGCGGTCGCCTGCAGCGTTTCCCAGGGCTTCATCTCTGTCGACATCGTCATGGACTGGCCGCTTCGTCCCGCTCCGCTTCCACCAGACCCATTGCCGCCGGCGCCAGCCGTGCCGCCGGAACTGCTGTCCGACGTCGTGATCGAGCCGTTCATGGAGGACGAATCCGCGAGGCTCGGTAGCATGAAGGTCCTCGTTTCCGTCCTGAAGAACGAAACCGTGCCGTCGTTGTAGCGGGACCAGACCCCAAAATGCGCCTCGACGGCATCCAGGAAGCCCTTGAAGTTGCCTTCGTACCTGAGGGTCAAGGGCACAGTCAGCGCCGTGCCGGCACCCTGGCCCGATGCAGACGTGCCGGCCAGCGAGGTCGCCAGGTCCACGCGCGGCGTTCCACCCATCGGGATCGGGCCTGTCGGCCGTGCCGCGGCGCCCGGCTGAGTCGGCGCCGTACCGGACACAGCGGATGCAACAGATGCAACGGCCGATGCATCCACGGTCGCACGCACGCCGATACTCTGCGCGATCCAGCTCGCGGCTTCGGTCAACGAGCCAAGCGTGCCCCTGAACACCACATGCTTGTTGTAGATGTCAGGCTGCGGCTTGCTGGCGCGGATCTTCTCCCCCATCAGCCAGGCGCCTTCATGCACCCGGAACACCGGGCGGCTGCGTGGTGCATCGGCGTAGGCCGCGTGCGCATCGCTGCCGATGGCGTTCTGCAAGTTGCGCGTCTCCATCACACCACAACCGGACAGCAGTGTTGCGGCCGCCACGGCAGCCGCGGTATAGCGCGCCATATTCCTCCTCATATGCATCATCACTGAACCATCCCGTTTTGGCTGATAATCACCGTGCGATTGCCGCGCCAGCTATCGCCAACCACGTCCGCACCGTTGTTGGCGAGTTCCTCGATCACGCGCTTGACGGCGCTTTCGAAGTCACTGCCGTAGTCCTTGCCGCCGGGCACAATCCAGCCGTCGGGGACATTCCATTCGACGGTCCAACCGGCCCGATCCGCCCAGTTCTCGATCTGTTGTTGCAGCGCCTGCCCTTTGACCAGCCGGAACACGGCACCCGCCGTCGGAGTGACGCGCGATACCGCCGGCGCACTCGCCACAGGCGACGCCGCAACAACTGACGGAGTATTCGCTGCCAGCAACGTTGGACTGATGGCCGCCTTGCCGGCGCGGGGCCCTTGCAGTTGCTGCCATCCCTCGTTCGACAGTTGCGAAGCATGCGTTGCCGGCGCGAGGATGATGGCGCTAAAGAGCGACGCCGCGGCGACGGCAATGCGGAAGGTTCGGTTGTTTTGGCACATAGCTATGCTTTCGATTGAACGGATTGAACTACCGCAAGGCGGCGCGCTGCAGCGCCTGCCACCGCGCATGAATCTGGTTGGCGTACCGCAACTGCTTCTCCGGCGAAGAGGCGTTGTAGGCGCCGACCGCCTTCCATGTGGGTCCGAAGCGCTGGATGTTCTCGCGCAGGATCCACGCGCCGACGTACGCATTGATGCATCCGTCAAACAGGTGGGCGCGCGTGATGCCGTAGCGACCCAGTCGCGGCAAGTGGATCGAGTTGATCTGCATGAGCCCGATATCTTCCGAACCGTTAGCATTTCTGTTCGTCACCCAAGGTCGCATGCTGGACTCTTGCAATGCGATGCTTCGCAGCAGAGACGGGCTGACGCCGTGAAACACCGCGGCATCGTCCAAGCAGTCGGCATGGGCAACGCCGCCCAGCAACACCACGCACACAGCTGCAACCGCCGCTACTGCCCTCACAGCGCCACCTTCCCCGGCTGTTCTTTGAAACGCACCTGGGGCACGCGGTCCACATAGACCACATTGCCATCGGCGATTACCGTCAGACGCGCGGCAATCCCGTTGAACTTGTAGTAGCGGTCCTTCTGCTCACCGCTTCGTTGGTGGTCATCGCCAAACACCGACACGCTCACCATTGATTTAGAAAAGCTCAGGTACGTCGCGCCGTCCTTCTCGAATACCATTTCGAGGCCGGCACCGCTTTCGTGCGGGAATTCGTAGTCAATTTCGGGAGAGCGCTTCACCTCCACGGACTTTCCGTCACGCGTCGCCGTAAAGCGATCGACGGTCGTAAAGGACAAGACGCGCTGCGCCTCGTCCCACTTCGTCCAGATCTTGGTGCCGGTCTCGTCGCGCAAGACCAGGTCCTTGGGCTCTTCCTCGAAGCGAATTTCGATCCGCCCTTGCTTGTTGTCGCGGATTGCCAGCGCGCCAAAGGCAGAGGCCAGCGTCGGTCCCTCCGGAAGCGGCGATCCGGAGACCTGCATCGATGCCGGAGCACCCTCTCCTGGGGCCGCATTGGACGTGGCCTTGCCGTTGGCGGTCGCTTCGAGCCCGATGGACGGCGCTGTCGCGATCGACGGTTCGCCGACGACAGAGAAGCCCTTCGGCGGTACCGCCCGCAGTGCGATGTTGCGCCGCGTGAAGTCCACTTCCGCGTAAAGGTTGCGCCGATCAAGAACGCGGGCCAGCGCCTGAAGCCAGTTCTCGCCGCCATTCATGTCGACGGTGACGTCTTCGGTCAGCGGAATGTCCTTCTGCGCGGTGCCAGTCCAGCCTGCCGGTGCAATCGACTTGACCATCTGCGCCAGCGGAAGGGAGGAGCGCCCAGCTCGTACCACAGGAAGCGTCGTGTAACTACCGATCAGCGCTAGCCGGCCAGAGATGCCGGCGACATGGCGTGGAAGGTCACCGGTCGGGTTCGCAGGCTCGGAAGTGAAGGCATTGGCGCGCTTCCAACGGGCGACCACGTTCTGCCCATTCACGCTGTAGCGCACCACTTCCGGCACACCGTCAATCACCCAATACGGTCCGTCTTGTTGTGCGCCGTCAGCCGAGACAGCTTGACCGGCCCGCGGTTGAATGTACGTGGACAGGCCATCGTTGAAGATCAAGGCCGGACGGTCAATCGCGCGCGCGACGACCTGATAGTCGAAGTCCAGCGGATCAGTGTCCGCCGCGACGGCAGCGCCGCTTGCCGCCAGGGCCAGCACGGAGATCAGAAGCGGCTTCATCATGGTTGAGGGGCCTTCAGTTGCTGGAAGTGATTCAGGAATCGGGCAAAGTAAGGACCGCCGCGCGCTGGATTGGCACTGTGGTACCAGGCCACTGCCTTCATTGCGGAGCCGCTGCGCTGCAAGTTGTCGACGAGGATGGCTTCTGCCGCAGCGATGTTCGTTGCCGGGCTCAGCGCCTCCCACGCCGACGCGAATCTCTTGCCGTGGTAGCACCAGTTGATCTGCATGATTCCCACATCAAAGTCGCAACGGCCGGCGGCTAGAAGGCGTTCGATAGCGGCGTGCGCATCCTCTCGGGTTGCGAAGAACATGCCGCGCCCGGCGACATTCAGCGTCCACGGCCAAGGACGGCCCCGATATGCCGATTCGTTCATGGCGATCCCGGCGAGAATGCGAGGATCGACCTTGGTACTCATTTGTGCGAATGCTTCGACCTTGGGCGCGCATGCCCACCCGCCCCGCCGCTCCACCAGTGCGACTTGCGAACCGTCATCCAGCCTTTCGGGACGCAGCCAGCCGTCGCGGGCGAGCAAAGTGGTCAACGCCAGCCGCTTCCCGTTCGCTTCAACTTCCGGCTCCCTGCCTGGCTCCAGGCGCAGCACCGCGCCGATAAGCCGCGCCGACCAGCCGAGGAATGGGTCCAGGCCGCAGTAGAGGACAGGCTTACCCGGCAGCGTGACCATGCGCGCGGTCTGACCTTCGCGCACCAACACGGCGGTTGGGCTCACCATCGCCTCGATAGTCTGTGCGCCGGCACCAGTCATGGTCAGCGTCCACAGAGCGGCCATCCCGAGCTGACTAATCCGGTTAGTCACGGTAGGGCTCCAGCACAATGTCGTGCTTGACCTGCACCAGCATCTTCTGGCCGGGCTTGGTGGTGATCGTCGGGCGGATATTCTGGTTACGGTTCAGGATTGTCTGCGCCGTCTGGGCCGCGATTTGCCCTGCCGTGTTGCCATAGCTGACCAAGCCGCCGGGGCCTGCAACGGTCGCGGTAGTCGTGTCGTTGAATTTCTGCTCCAGCACGCCGATGACGAGCGCGCCCCAAAAGATCTTTAGGAAGTGGTTGTTGACGTCGCCACTGATACCTGCGTAACCGTTCGGGTCGGCTCCACCCATGCCCAGCAAGGGCACCCACTTTCCATTCGGCAGCTGCATGCGTACGAACGCTGCGAGGATTCGCTCCTGTCCGATTGCAATGTCGCTGCTGTAGGTACCCACCAGCGTCGAACCGGCCGGTATCGCCTTGCAGTTTCCGGATACCGAGTCATACACGTCGTTGGTCACTGTCGCGCGAAACTCACCCGGCTTGTCCGAGTTGAGGCCACCCACAAAGGTTGCTGGAATGACGAAGCCCTGGCTGACCGTGCACGGCGCGAGCTTGCCGGCGAACCCAGTGCGGGTAAATGTTCCAGCCGCCGCGCCTCGCAGGAATTGCCTGTCACTCGACTGGGACCCCGAATCGATCGCTCCAGCACCTGCGCCGACTCCGGGGATGCCGGGCCCGTAAGCGGCGCCACCGTCCATGCCCGCCACAGCGGCTTGCTGCTGCGCTCGCATCTGCGCTGGATCGGTCACGCCACTAAAGTCAGGCTGTCGTCGCCCCGAATCGCGCCGCATGGCCTTGCCGTCCGACTTGTAGATCGGCGAAGTCATGACGGTATCCATGTCGTTCGCCTTAGCCAGCTCGCCAGGCGGTGGCGTCGTAGACTGCTGCACGAAATCCTTTGCAGTCATGACCGGTGCCTTGCCGCTCGGCTCCACCTTCGATCCTTCTGACTGCTGCTGTGCGGCCAGCTTGCGAGCATCTTCCTGCTGCTGTCGGATGAGCTGGTCCAGGCCACCGTTGTCCGGATTGTTGGTGCGCTCCTGCAGTTTCTTAGCCTTCTTCTCTTCAGCTTCTTTGGCGAGGTTTGACTCCATGCCACTCTGGTAGAAGAAACCAAGGGTACCCACCACGACCGCCGCCACCACGCCAAGGGTCATGACGATATTGCGCGGCACTTTTCCAGTGGTGAGGCGCTCTTGCGCGTCGGAAACGTCAGTCACGGGCTGCTGCTTCACGGTATCCTCGCTCAGAACAGGCCCAGGAACCGGCGCCGGCCACGCTGCACCGTCACTTCGGTGTCGCCGGAGCGCAGGGCCACGGCATCTGCCATGCGCTGCAACACGAGGAAGTCGCCGCGTCGAATGAAATTCGCCACCACATAGTCGCTACCGTCCTTGACCAGCGGCACCGGCCAGTCGGCCGACTTCGGCATGCGCATCCAGATTGCCTTGCCGTCGTCGAACACGGTCTCGGGCTTGAAGCTCGCACTACCCGAAACTTCGTAATCGAAGTTCAGCTTGTCTGGCGACACCGCTACCGCATCTGACGTGGCGACACTGGCTTCACTCACGTCCCTCGACTGATCGGCGCGCCCCTTCACTTTGGCACTGAAGGGCTGCTGGACCCGGAAGCGAACCTTCTGATAGAAAATGCCGCCCAGAGGCGAAGACACCAGCGTGAATTCGTAGCTGCGTTTGTTGGTGTTCACCGAGAGCGTGTTGACCAGGGCCGGTGCGGTTGGCTTCACGTAGAGGTGATTCGCACCATCGGTCTCGAAGACCCAACGGATATTGTCGCCCCAAGCCGGCTCGCCAATGATCTGCTCGTCGGCGGCGAATTCGATCGTCGTGACCTTGAGTGGCGCAGTCAGTACGCGGAAGATCTGATCCGCGTTGTAGGGAAACACCACCAGGCGCGAGTCGCCCGGCAAAGCCACGGGCTCTATCCCTCCATTAAACGGGTTCATCGGGTTCATCGCGTCGGACATATCGCCAATGCCGAGCGTCGGCAACGGCGGCGGTGCCTTGCGCGAGGGCTTGTCGGCCGAGAAGCCCGGGCCTGCTGACAGGATCAGGCAAAGGGCCGTTGCAAGACCAATAACAGAGAGTTTGGGACGCAGGGATCGGAACATGGCTTAGGTGGCAACTCAGTCGTCGACTCAGGCGGCAGACTTCTGGATACTGAAGAACACGGGATAGATGCCGAATGGATTCGACGTCAGAGCCGCGTCGCTTTTCGGAGGGTCAATCTGATAACGGAAGGTCATTGCGTAGCGCTGCCTTCGCGGCTTCGAGCCTTCGTCACGGGTGGACGTGACGAATTCCACCGCCACCGTGTTATCCGGCAGCAAAGCAATGTTGGTGATCTGGACCTCGCGCACAAGCGAAGGGCTTTGCGCAATGGCACGAAACGGCGCGTCTTCAGACAGCCAGTCCTCGAACTGCTTGCGTGCCGCGCCCACCATCTGTTTCTTCACGCCATTGATGTTCTGAAAGATGCGGGAATTCTCGATCTCCGGGGTGAGCACCGGCTCGATCGTGAACATGCGCGTGACAACGTCGCGGAAGGCGACCTGGATCTCCAAGGCTTTGGGCTGGTAGGCGTCCAACTCGCGCGCCACCGGCTTGCCGCTCGCATCCGCCGAGACCCCAACCACGCGCACTACCGGCTCTGGCGGCTGTCGCGTTATGACAGCCGCAACGGCAACCAGTGCGGCGACGAGCGTCGCCAGCTTCCAGTGATTGCGCTCGACAACCACGCGAGCGGTCCGGTCAAACAAAAATTGCGTGACGTCCTCGCCGGCGTACATGCCAGGCGCGGGAGACAGGACCTTCTTCGATTCGTTGCGGCGGGAGAACAGTGGCATGAGGCACCTGTGTGGATGCCGCCTATTGAACCAGCGAATCGATACTCAACGAGTCACGAAAGGTATGCGATTTTCGACAGCTTTCAAAATTTCTTTGATCGGGATTTAGTTGCCACTGCAGGGCGATAACAACTTGCCAAATCCCTTTCTCCTGAGCGCGCCTCGCTGCGTCCTCAGCCCCCCTCTCCGAGCACATGAGTTCACCCTATTTGCTATAAGCGAGCGAAATCGTATGCGTTATGGCCAGTAGGGTGGACTCATGTGCTCGCCGCTCTTTCTGGGGCGGGCGGCTTGAAAAGTGCCCTCCGCGATTTCGCTGAAAGCTCTCGAAAATCGCATACCTTTCGACCGCACACGCAGACGCTGAACGAGAACAATAGCGGCATGTCTGCACCTGCCGCTCCCTCCCCCCTGCAATTCGACCAGCTCGAAGCGAGCGCGGTCGCCATGTTCTTCGAGGCTCTGGGCCCGATCAAGCCCTACGTCGAAGCGCCGGACGTTGCCGAGGTCATGATCAACCACGCTGATAGCGTCTGGATTGAGCGCCACGGCGAGTTGCTCCAACTCGATATCCGTCTAGATCCCGCCATGCTCGAAGGTGCAGTGCGAGCGCTCGCCGCCTCGGTGCAGAAGTCCGCGGTGCGCGGTACCGACCAAGGCATCATCAACGCCGGCTACAAGGGAATGCGGATTGCCGCCGTCATGCAGCCCACCGCGATAGACGGCAACGCGCTCAGTATCCGTCGCCACCGCGAGAAGAACCTGTCCCTGACCGACTACGTGGAGATGGGCGCGTTCTCAGCGCGGGTGGCCCGCAGCGCCGCCGATGACAAGGTGATCTTTGACGGACCGGTGGAGGATGAATCGCTCAAGGCTGCGCTCACCCAACTCGTCGTGCAGCGCAAGAACATCCTCGTCGCAGGCGGCACCTCCTCGGGCAAAACGACGCTACTGAATGCGCTGGTGGCCGAAATTCCTGACAGTGAGCGCGTTCTTTCCATTGAGGACACGATGGAACTGAAGCTGGCCGTGCCAAACAAGGTACGCCTGCTGTCCAACGCGGACACTCGCGTGACCACCCAGCAACTTGTCGCGCTGTCTCTCCGCTTTCGTCCCGATCGCATTCTCGTTGGCGAGGTGCGCGCCGGCGAGGCCTTCGACTTGCTGCAAGCGCTCAACACCGGCCATGACGGCGGCATGGCCTCCCTGCACGCCAACAACGCCCGCTCGGCCCTTTCTCGGCTGGAGAGCCTGGCGATGCTTGGCATTCCCGCCGGCTCTCGCTGGGAGCTGGACGACATGCGCAAGCTCATCGCCGAATGCTTCCACTATGTCCTTCATTTGCGCCGCACCGGCGAGATGCGGCACGTATCGGAAATCCTGGAGATTCAAGGCTTCAAAAACTACGACTACGTCGTCAATCGCGTTTTCTAACCGGAGTTCAACCACCCATGTTTCGATCCAATCCGCAACCGGAAATGCCTCTCAGCCGCGCCGGTACTCGTAGCCAATACGCTGCCCTGCTGTTGGGAGCTGCGATGCTTCTCAGTGCGCAAAACGCCCTAGCCGCCGACATCGGGATATTCAGCGGCCTGACCAACATGATCTGCTCGATCCAGGCACTGGTCAGCGGCCCCATCATCTTCGTGATCGGCGTGGTGGTCATCATCCTGGGCGCGATCGGCATTGCCAATTCGGAATCGACCATCGTGAAGATCGTCATGACCGCCATCGTTGGCATCGGTTTGGCGGCCGCTGCCATCCCGATCGCCAAGAACATGGGCCTCACCCAATACTGCTGAACGACCATGCGCCAGCACGCCGTCAGCCGCTCGCTCTCCCTACCCCGCATGCTCGGTGGCGCGGTGCGCGGGCTCGCCATTGCCAACGGTACGATCACCGCCTTGCTCTGCTACGCCACCTATACGGGCGGCATTTGGACAGTGGCCGGCCTTTTCCTGCTCGGCCTGTGCATCCACTTCTTCCTTCGCTGGCTCACCACCAGCGACCCGTGGTGGAACCTGGTGTTGAACGTCTACAACCATTACGGCGATGTGTACGAGCCGACACCGTGGCACGGCAAGTTCAGCCCGCGCTTTCGTCGCCCCTACGGATTCGATAGCGATCTGCCATGCTGAAGCGTCGCCCTATGCAAGAAATCGCACCGTGGATGACGCTTGTCACCCCGGATCTGGTGCTAAACAAGGACGGCTCGCTGCTGGCGACCTACGAATTCGACGGTATCGACGCGGACAGCCCCAATACGCACGACGTGTCCTCGGCGCGCGACCAACTCGATCAGGCCTGCCGCAGCTTCGACAGCCGCGTTACCGCATGGTGGCGTTTGCGCCATCGACGCACCCGTGAGTACATCGGCGGCACATTCCCAGCCGCGTCCGACGCCCGACTTGATGCGCTCAACCGGGAGAACATGGCCAGCGGAAAGTACTTCCAAAATTCGCATTCGCTTGCCCTTGCGTACACGCCAGAGAACGGCATCGACAAAGTGTTCGAGCGCATGGCGTACCACATGACGGTCGGGGCCAAAAACTTCGGCGTAGCGGCTTTCGAGACCGCGAAGGACGTGCTCCTTGCCCGCAATGCCTTTGCCTTCGACCTGCAACGCACCGAGGCCGACGCCAAGCGCTTCGAGTTAATGCTCGATGCCTTCGCGGGCGGTGCGACGAGGGTGGGTCTGTCGCGTCTGTCGATGCAGGACAGCCTCGCGGCCCTGCACCAGACGGCCAACCCGACCGTGCCAGCGCGCCGCGTGCGCTTCCCGGTAACACTCCTGGATACCCACCTCACTGAATCGGAGGTGACCAGCGGCTCGGACAAGCTGCTGTTCGAATCAGCACACGGCAAACGCTATGCCGCCATCGTGGCTGTCAAGGAATGGATGGGATTTCAGGAAGCAGCGCTGGACGTGCTCACGCAGCTTGATGTCGAGCTGGACATTTGCATTCTCTATCGTTTTCTCGATACCCATAAGGCCGCCACCTACATCGAGAAGATTCGCCGCTTCTACAAGATGGCGAGCTTTAACCTTTGGTCGATCGTCAAGCAGATGGCTGCGAAGGAAGAAAGTGAGAATGACGAGGGCCGCCAGCAACTAGCCGCCGAGGCAGGCGACGCGCTGCGCCGCCTTACCGCCGAAGGCCAGCAACACGGCTTCGTCAATATCTCGGTGATCGTCTATGGCGACACAGAGGCGGAGTGCGAAGATTCCGTGAGTGAGGTCGTGGGAGCCATCACCAACGCGGGGTTCGGTCCGATCCGCGAGAAGTCCAACCTCCTGCCCGCCTGGAACAGCACCCTGCCCGGCCGTTGGGACAAGCAGCGCCGCCTACAGTTTGTGGAGACGCCTGCCGTCTCCGACATTGCACCATTGCGCTCGGTGAGGCCCGGCCCGACCCGAAACAACTGGCTCACCAATCTGTCTGGAGTTGAGACGCCACCGCTCACCTGCCTGCCGACGCGCCATCGCACCGCGCAACGGGTGGACTTGCACCAGCCCGGCGGCAACGGCCACCTGCTAGTGCTCGGCCCGATCGGCGCTGGCAAGTCTGTCATGCTCAATTTCCTCGTCACCCAAGCAGGCCGCCAGGGAGCGCGGCGCATCCGCTTCGACAAGGATCGCTCGACCCGGATCCCGACGCTGCTAGCCGGCGGGAAGTTCGTCGACGTAACCGGCCGATTCCAAGGCGCCACGCAGACCAATCCGCTTTCCTTGCTAGGCAATCCGGAAAATCACGCCTACATCACTGACTGGCTGGTGCTCGCCATCGAGGACGAAAATTATCACGTCACGCCGCAGCAGCGCACCGACCTGTATCAGGCCGTGCAGATCCTGTCGCGCTTCCCCCGCGAGCGCTGGACTCTGTCTAATCTCTGTACGCAGTTGCACGCTACGCTGCGCGAGCGCCTGCAGGTCTGGGTGCGGGGCGGGCAGTATGGGCACTTCTTCGATCATGTCGAGGACGCCTTTGAAGTCAGTGACGACCTGTCAATCGAGATGGGCGACCTGTTCAGCAACTTCCCTCGGGCAGCAGCCCTCTTCATGGACTATGCGTTCTATCGCATCAGCCAGTCCATGGGGGGCACTCGCTACACGATCATCGAGGTGGAGGAGGCAGGCTTCTTCTTCACCAACCCGCGCTTCTACGCTCGGCTGGAAACCTGGGTTGTGACGATCCGGAAACTCAATGGCGCGATCTGGATGGCGACCCAATCGCTACAGCAGATTGCGCGCGTGGCCGACTTCGAGATCCTCAAGGACAACATCGCCAACATCCTCTACCTGCCCAACAGCCAGGCCATCACCAGCCGAGAGCTGTATTGCGACGTCTTTGGCCTCACCGTCGACCAGGTGAAGCTCATTGCTGAGGCGGTGCCGAACCGGGACTACTACTGGACCACCAAGACCCAAAGCCGGATGCTCCAAACCGCATTCAGCAAGGAAATGGTCGCCATGCTGCGCTCGGACGGCTATGCGCAGGAAGTACTCGACCGCCACTACGCTTCCGGCCATTCCAACTGGCAGGAGCGGTATGTGCGCGAAGTGCTGGCGCGTGCCTAGTGAACCCCCTCTCCCCTGATAGGACTCGACTCATGAAAAAAGCTATCGCCTGCGCACTGGCATCGGCAACCCTCCTGGCATCGACGCTCTCCTACGCCGGCGGCATGCCGGTATTCGACGCGGCCAACTTCGTCAAGAACACAATGACTGCCGCACAGGCACTCAAGACTGAGATCTACGAGAACACCAACATCGTCTATCAGAACAAGATGATGCTCAACCAGCTTCAACAGGCGGTAGGCCTTGATGGAGTATCGATGGCCACCCAGGCCATGGGCATCAGAGACGATATCAGCAAGCACCAACGCTACGGGCAAACGCTGACGGCACTGTATGGCAGTCTCACAGATAACGCCGACTTTCTCTCAAGCGTGCAGGGACTGGTAACAGCTTCCGGCAAGTCGCCAGACCAGTGGTTTCGCGACCAACGCTCTCTGCTCGACACTGGCGACAAAACCGCGAAGCGCCTGTTCACCCTCGGCCAGGATGTAACCAAGAGCAACCAGAAGCTCGCGCAGCGCCGGCTCGATCTGCAGTCGGACTTGAACATGAATCAGACCGCGCAGGCTACGGCCCAACTCACGAACCAGATGCTGGACCTGTTGGCCGGGCAGAACGCCGACCTGCTGCAGCTCATCGGTGCGAAGACGCAGTCCGATGCGGTGAAAGACCAGCGCGAGAACGCTGACACGGCAGAGAAGACTGCTGCCTCCGAACAGCTCGCCAGGCAGCAAGCGGAGGAACTTCAGCAGCTGCGTCGACAGGTATTCAATCGCGGCACGCTGGTGGGAAAGTGACATGATCCGCTCAACGATCACGAGCTTTGTACTCTGCGCCGCCTTGGCGATGGTCTCGCTCTTCACTGAGACAGCCTTTGCGCAAGAGAGCGTTGAGTCGCAAGGTGGTTCCACCGTTACGATGCCGGCGCCGGGGTCCATCGGCGAGGGGTTGGTGTCAACCGTCAGAGAGATCATCGCCTTGCGAGACGGACTTCTGGACGGTGGCGTCAGTCTTAGCCAACGCACTGCTTCGGAAGCCGGCAAGTTCGCATGGGCTCTCGCCGTGCTGACTCTCGTGATCGGTGGCATCCGCTTTATGGCTCATCGCAACCCTGTGGGTGCGTGGGTGGAGTTCATCGAGACACTGACTTCCCTCGGCATCTTCGTCGCGATCTATCTTGGCTACAGCAGTTTCGGACCCTCAATTGTCAAATGGTTCGATGACTTGGGTCGTTCGATAAGCGGCGGCAACTACGCGGCCGGCGAGATCCTGGCATACACGGCCGCCCAGTTCATGGATTCCTTCTTCGTCGCATTCAAGGCGGCCAAGTGGTACGACACACTGTCTGTCGTCTTTTCATCGCTCGGCTTACTCGCGGCCTTTGTGTTCACGTGTCTGGCCTCGATGGTATATGCCTTTTACGTGATCGTCGGCCAACTTCAGGCTGCGGTCGGCTTGGCCGTCGGCCTGATCGCCGTATCCCTTGGCTTCTCGGAGTTCACTCGGAAGTACTTCTGGGCATGGTTCGATTTCATGGTCACTGCTTCGATGTATATCGTCGTCGCCGCTATCCTCGCGAACCTGGTGGCTACGGCGACTGCGGAGACGATCCAGCATCTTTCGAAGATTGGCACTAGCACTGCCGCAGCAGGGTGGAAGGCCGCGTCCTTGTCTTTTTTCATCCTCTTGATCTCGCTGGAGATTCCAAAGCTAGCTGCCTCACTGTTTGGCACTGGTGGCGGCATCTCGGGCGGCGCCGGCTCGGTTGTAAAGGGCGCGTGGAAACTCGGCAGCAAACTGGCAGGGAAGTAATCGATGAACCAACACATTCCCCAGACCGCCGAGGCGCTACTGGCGTCCCACGATCAGCGAATTGCCCTGATCCGCCAGTACGCCAATGAGGCCAATCCGAGCGACTTCGATGCGAAGTGGCTTTCGGTGCTGCGCGCTTGCGCCAACTGGTTCTCGACCATGCCGCTGCAACCAGCGCAGCATTCTGAGCCCGGCGGTGCCTTCCGGGCAACGGTCGAGGTCGCATACTTCGCCATGCGACTGTCAGGGGGGCAGAAGTTCGCCGCCGACCAACCATCGGAGCGACGCCGCCGGCTGGAGCCTCAATATCTGTACGCGCTGTTTCTCGCGGCGTGCTGTTCGTGGCTTGACGAGCCCTGCCGGCACTTCCATTTCGTGCGAGAGGATACTGGCGAGCAGTGGATGCCGGCTGCGCACGGCGCGTTTCACGGCTGGCTCAATGACAATCCATACCGTGTGATTCGGTTGGAGGCCGCCCTGCCCGTAGAGCGCATGCGTAGCGCACTGCTGGCCCGATCGATCCTCGGCGCCGACTCATTGTCGTGGCTGGAAGGTCCGGTGTTGTCGGAATTATTCGGCGCTATCAACCCGGCTCCGATGCCGACTGGCTTCGAAGCCCAGTTGCACAAAATCGTGCGACAGGCTGTTGCCGCCACCCGCGAATACGAGCAAAAGGCGAGGCGTGCCGTCTTCGCTCCTGACCCAACCACCCCACCGTCGGCCGAGCAGCTCGCAGCGGTGCCCACACCCGGGGATCAGACGGCAAGCACAAAGACCGTCGCAACTACCCAGGCTCCAGAGCCAGTTGCTCCGACTCCAAGCGCGGCAGCAGGCGCTGCAGCACTGTTCCAGTCTCCCGCGCCAGCTCTCGCAGCGCCGCGCCAGCCCGTTCCGCCAGCACACGCCATTGAATCACCTACGGCAACGCCTGCCTCGAGCGCGGCTACACCGCTTGCCATCGACGCCGCGGCGATTGGCAGGAATCGCCGCGATACACCGGATCCATTTGCCGCGCTGCTAGGCGGCTCGCGCATGATGAGCGAGTTCTTCCGCGCGCTCGCCCAAGACGTGACGGCCGGCAAGGTAAAGGTTGCATGGGCGGAAAAGGGGTTGGTGCTTCCCAAGAAGATGATCGGCCACTACGGCATCGCGAGCGACACGCTGATCGACAACCTGCGCAAGCTGTCGCTGCTGTACGGCGTCCAAGGACCAGACCTGGTCCTTGCAGAGCGCATCGGCACATTGATCATGCCTCGACCCAACACCCCGGCCTGATCCCATGGTTCGCTATATCAATCACTTCCGCCCCATGTACGAGGCGCGCGCCGCCGTAGGCTGGGCATCAGGCCTGGTGCTGATCCCGGCCTCCGGCATGCCACATTCTGGCTACTTTTCCGCCCTCTGCGTCGCCATGCTGCTGTTGCGAGGATCGCAGGTATGGCGTGCGCTTGCCTTCCGTATGGCGATCTCCACCAAATGGCTCGCCAAGATCCACATAGGGCAGTTGCTCAAGGAAAGTGCGGAGCTGCGCAAGCGCGACGATGCCATGTACCTGGGAACGGGCTTCGAATGGACGCAAAAGCATTGCCAAATCGCGCACGACATTCTGCGGATGCCATCATCGGAGATACCGGGCCTGCCCCGCTGGCTGCCCAAGAAGATCGCCGACGCCGTCGAGGCCCAGTTTGGCCCCGCCCAGAGCGTCCGCGACCGCACGCCGCAGGGGCAGTCCTGGATTCACGGTATGGAGCCGAAGAAGGTCTGCGTCCCGCTGCACTACAAGGCGCTCGGGGGCCATACCGCGGTCGGTGGCACCACCGGCGCGGGGAAAACTCGCACCTACGAGGTCATCGCCACTCAGGTGATTCACAACGCCGAAGACGTTTTGCTTATTCTGGATCCCAAGAACGACCGCGAGCTCCGAGATCGTGTCAAAAAGGAGTGCGAACGTACGGGTCGGAAGTTTTTGTACTGGAAGCAAGCCGCACCGTCCGAGTCGGTACGCCTGAATCCCTTGGAGAATTGGTCTCAACCGTCCGAGATCCCCAGCCGGATTGCGCAGTTGATGGAAGAAGGCCCGTTCCGCGACTTCGCCTTCCTCTTCATCGACCGCGCAGTCAAGGGGGAGCTTTACGTCGGCGACAAGCCCAACCTGCGCTCGATCCTCAACTACGCCCAGTCCGGCATTAACAGCTTGCTGGAGCGCTGCCTCAAGCGCTTCTTCCCGGAGGCCGGCCTGGCCGACTGGGATGACGAGGTCAACGGCTTCATGCAGAAGCTTGGCCAGAAGAGCGGTGCGACGGTGCTCGACGGTATGGTGCAGCTCTACCTACAGCGCTTTGCTAACGTAGGGCGCGGCCACGAATCGATCGACGGCCTGGTTTCGACTTTCACGCACGACCGCGAGCATTACATGCGCATCATCGCGTCGGCGCTGCCGCTGCTGCAGATGCTGGCGACTGGCGAGACCGGACTGATGCTCGCGCCTAAGGCCGACGACTTCGAGGACGACCGGGAAATCTGGGATATCGACAAGATCATCAAACAGAAGGCCGTGCTATGTGTGGGGCTGGATTCCCTATCCAACAGCATCGTCGCCAAAGCCATCGCCTCGATGATCCTGTCCGATATCGCGTCCGTGGCGGGCACCATCTACAACTTCTACGACAAGCCGCCCGGCGTGGTGCTCATCATTGATGAGGTGGCCGAGGCCATCAACGAACAGGTGATCCAGATCCTCAACAAGGGACGGGGCGCGGGCTTCAAAGCGTTCGTCGCGTTCCAGAGCCGGTCGGATTTGGAAGCCAAACTCGGTAACGCAGCAAAAATGCTGCAAGTCTTGGCGAATTTGAACAACCAGATCATCTTACGATTGGAGGACACCGACACGGCGCAGTGGTTCTCCGACAAGGTGGGCGAAACCGGCATCACCAATATCGTTCAGTCCAGCACCACAAGCACGGGCAGTGAGGCCCACGTGGGCGAGTTCAGTGGGTCAGTGTCCCGTTCCCGGCAGCTGGAAAAGGTCCCCCTGATTCCAGTCCGGCTGATTACCCAGTTGCCCAACCTTCAGTACTTCCTACGAGTCTCCGGTGGCGCCGTCTACCAGGGTCGCATTCCCATCATCGAAGGATAAGTCTCATGACCAGCCTGTTTCGCCAGATCGTCAAGGAGCACAAGCTCTCGGCCAAGCTGTCGCCAGTCTTCATCTGCTTCCCCGAGCTCGACGACGTCTGCACGCGACTTGTGGACTTCATCGGCCTCAATTTCACTCTGCGCGACGAACCGCTTGTGAAGGAAATGTTGGTGGATGCCCTGGCCGGCTTCAAAGTCGAGCGCAAAGACGGCCAAGCCAACGTCGCCTTCATGCGTGGCCTATTCGCACGCTCGCATGAGCTGTATGCCAAGCGTTACGCCGCGTTCAAGGGCGAGAAGTACATCGTCTGGGCGCCCTTCCTGGAACCGATTCCGCTATTCGAAGCCCGCCAGGCGCCTGGCTATGTGTGCCGCATGGTCGATGAGCCCTGCCCCGAGCCGATCACACCGCGGAGCGCCGCGTTCCAGCTCGCCGCCCGCGTCCTCAGGGGCCCTACTTTCCGCCGGTATTTCGAGGAATACGATGCAACTAGCCAGCTCGCTCATTGCTAAGGTCGCGCGCATCGCGCCCGAGGAGGTCTCCGAGATGCGC
Source organism: Cupriavidus sp. Agwp_2 (assembly GCF_040784895.1). NCBI lineage: Bacteria > Pseudomonadati > Pseudomonadota > Betaproteobacteria > Burkholderiales > Burkholderiaceae > Cupriavidus > Cupriavidus sp. Agwp_2. The sequence continues at coordinate 12,233 of NZ_CP088085.1, read as the reverse complement.
TCATGGATACGCGCCAACGATGCCGACGCGGTGGTACCGGCTCAGTTCGCGCAGGGCCGTCAGGCTCTTGCAATGGCATTGATGAAGCTCGAACACGACCGGCCAGCCCAATTCTGGGGTGGCCTGCTCGCGTTCATCATCATCCCGTGTCTCGCTCTCCATTCTCTGCTCCGCTGACATGCCGAACAGTCGCTTCGTTTCACACCTGCGCCTGTGGCTGATCGTTACGCCCGTATTGCTGGCGACGCTGGCGCCCATGCTTCCAGATGACAGGCACTTTGAGATCGACACTGCAGAGGTTTCCTCGGTCCATGCACTGTTTGGAGAGGACCGTTCCGACGCGCTCACTCACCGCGCCAACGAGCGATTCCGTGTCTGGTTTGTCGACTCTGGCGCAATCCGCCGCTCCTATGGCGGTTCTGCCAAGCAGTCGCTCATCAGCGATGGCGGCACGGCAGACATTGCCTCGGCATGGCTGCGGCACCTATGGATGGAGCTATACCGCGCCATCTACCGGGCAACGGTCGTCGGAAACTGGGCCTGGGGCGCTCTTCTCTTCGGAGCTGCAATGCTCAACGACGGCGCGGTACAGCGGCGGATTCGGGCCTCGGCGGCCGGGGTTGCAAGCCCGTTGGGCTTCCACCTTGCCGCGCACGGGTTGCTGATTGCGTTCGGCTTCTGCGCTTCGGCCCTGCTGTTGCCGATGTCGCTTCCGGCCGGCGTCTGGACTATTGCCGCCGCCTGCGTCGGCGCATTGGCTTGGCGCCTGGCCGCCTCGTTCCATGTGAACCGGTAGCCGTAATACCACTCACCATAACTTCAAGCATTCAACGCGGATGACCCACCCTTGGGAATCCATTCAGGAGAAGACCGCATGACCACCACCACCGACACCACCGCCGTTGCTACCAGCCTGGAGGAGGACGCCGCCCTCACCGTCGAGACCGCCACGTTGGCCGTCGCGTCTTCCGGCGTGACCGATGGTGCCGACGATGGCTCGCTTGAGCGCGAACTGCAGGAGATGGACGCAGCGGCGGAAACGCTGCGCAAGGAAGGCTTGATCTCGTCGACGGAGGCCGAAGAGAAGAAGGCGGAGGTCGCCAACACCCGCAAGCGCTTCCGCGAACTCAAGCCGGAAGATCGCGCCGCCATCATCCGCCGACGCCGCGACATCGGCGTCCAGATCCTCACGCGCCAGCTGGCCGGCGCTGCGGTGGTTCCCGTCGCCATTAAGCTCAACCACACCCGCCTGCGCCCCTTGTTCGAACAATGGTGGCCGTTCATGAACCGCATGAGCATCAACCTGCAGCGTTTTGGCGGGGCCACGTACAGCAAGGCCGAGCTGGCGACCGTCGAAGCGTACTTCGAGAGCGCCCTGTCCCGCCTGGAGGACTACGTCAACGAGCAACTGCGCGTGGCCGAGGCGCTGCGCTCCCAGCGTGAAGCCGAGATGCGCGCGAAGAACGACATTGTGTTTGAGCCGTCGGTCACGCTGCCGTCGTTGAATCTGACTGTCGAAGCCTACTCGCGCTTCTCGATGCGCGTACTGAGCGTATTGGCCAAGTTCGACCGAGTGATGGATCAGTTCGATTTCATGGTGTGGAACGGTATTCGCGACCAGACCGATATCAATGATGAGGTGGCTCGTTTTCTGCGCACCTTCCACCCGCTCGGTTTGCGCAGCTACATGACCCACCTGAAGCTTATGACCACTGTTCGGGGCATCTGAACCTGAGTGCCGCCGCTGGCCGGCGGCCCCCTCGCAATCCCAACCGGCTGACCATCCTATGAGCCTGAAGAACGCCACTGTGGAATTCCAAACCGACATCGATTCGTTCGGCGAAGGCATCGTGATCGCGCATGACGAGAGCGACGGCAGCATCGTGATCCGTGACGCGGACGGGATCCACTGGCGCGGCGTCGAGGATCATATCGTGGTACTCAACCATGCTCGATGAACTGAATCCAGCCCAGCGCGAAGTGGTGGAGCTGCGCCGGCATTGCGTTGCTGTGGCCTGCCCGGGAGCCGGCAAGACGAAGACCATTGCCACGAAGGCCGCGATGCTCCTGTCAGAGCCCAACGCGACCGTTGGCGCCGTCACCTTCAGCAAGGATGCGGCCGTCGAATTGCGCGACCGTATTGCGACACTGGCTGGCGGTAACGCCAAGAAGCGGCTTATGGCGGGAACATTCCATTCGCTCGCCTACAAGCAGCTCAGCAGCGGTGTCGAGGGACGACGCGATATTGCAACCGATGGAGATCGCATCGGGTTGCTTGCGCAGGCGCTTTCTGACACCGGCTTGGACTGGAAGGTAGAGGACGCTATCACCGCCATCGAGACCATCAAGACAAACTTTGGCCAAGTCCAGGCGGGGACAACCGAGGGGGTCCTGTACCGCGCCTATCAGGATTCGCTGGAGCGTAATGGGAAGATCGATTTTCAGGACATGCTGCGCCTGGCGGTCGAAGGCATCCAGCGCGGCACGATCGCGCCTTACCCCCTCACCTATCTGCTCGTTGACGAGTTTCAGGACACCGATCCGCTGCAGTACCAGTGGATCGCGCTCCATGCTCAGGCGGGTTCGATTATTACGGTCGTAGGCGACGACGATCAGAGCATCTACGGCTTCCGGTCGGCCCTCGGCTTCCGCGGCATGGAATCCTTCATTCGGCAGTTTGACGCGCAACCTGTGGTGCTGGGCAACAACTATCGCTGCCATGCTGAGATTCTTGGCGCCGCCGACAAGATCATCCGCCACAACCGCGACCGGATTCCGAAAGTCCTCGTCGCTCACAAAGGCCCAGGCGGCGAAGTAGCTTTCCAACGGTTCCCGGACGAGTACGCCGAGGCAGTCGCCGCAATGGAACACCTCGCGCCTGCGCTCTCCCAAAGCCAGTCTGCGGCGATATTGGCCCGTACGAATCGCATCCTTGATCCGGTCGAGGCAGTCTGTCGCTCCCACGGCATCAAATACTACCGGGCATCGGGAAAATCTATTCTCAGCCGCCCTGAGGGTGCCCTAATGTGCAACCTTCTGGAACTCGTCCAGAAGACCAGGAAGACCGGGATCGACGCATTGCTCTCGTTCGTGGGTGTCGGAACGCATGAACTGCGACTACTCCACAACAGTGGCAAGACCACCGGCGAGCAGCATCAGAGGAAGGACCTGGTCGAATTGGGTCTCTCCGAGAATTCGGCCGACAAGTATCGGGAGCTAATGAAGCGTTTGGGTGAATGGCGCGCGCTCTGCGACCGGCAGTTCTACTCGTTAGTTTTGGAGGGCGTGCACGAGTGGATGATGCAGCATGCAGGTGCTGATCAGGCCCGGCGCGCCATCACGACGACGTATGACGTGCTGTCGCGGTTGAACGGTCCCTTCTCCGATCGCTTGGAATTCCTGCGGCGAGACAACAACAAGCCGGCACCTGATGCGCTGGTGCTGACCACGATGCACAGCTCGAAAGGTCTCGAATGGGACCGTGTCTGGATTATCAGGGCGGAGGAAACGGTCGTCCCCGACGAGAAGAGCACCGAGGCTGAGGAGCGTCGCCTCTTCTATGTAGCAGTGACTCGTGCCCGGCAGGATCTACGGGTATCCATGACCAAAAAGAACCCGACTTCCAGGTTCATCCTTGAAGCCGAGCTTGGGTGACTTGGTGCGTGTCCTCCCGCTGAGTAGCGACTGATCGACGAGATGGGCAATTGCAGCCGCCGTGTCGAAAACAAGAAGGTACTGCACGCTGCCCCGCATTACGCCGCCGGCGAATGTTGGCGCACGGCGAATAGAACCCCCTAATCGAGTCGACGATGCCTGTGGTGCCCTGCAGGCGCCCAATATTGTTCGCGCGGACCCTTCTGGAGCTAGCGTGACCTATCGCATTTTCAAGGAGTTGTCGTTGAGCCCGTAGGCACAGCCCGAACAAAAAAGCCTGGAGCTTCGGGCGCTCCAGGCTTTTTATCCGCATAGGCAAAACGGGAGCAGGCTTTGAAACCCTCTTGACCCGACCTCTAAGACAGTTCGAGTCTGCGAAGCCTCTCCCTTCGCTGTCAATGCTCCCTCCACAAATTTGCGCGTTGATCGAAGATGATTATTGGCTTCGAAGGGCTTCCTATTGCCCAAAAAACAACAGCATGCGGCGGTGCGTTGCATGCTCCAACCTCGATTGTCAGTGATGGCCGGCAACCCAAGCCAGCCAGGTACGATGCAGGGCGTCTGCCGGAGCGGATCCTCAGGGCGATCGCATTGGCTTACGAGTCAGATGGGCTCCGGGGCTTGCACATCACGAGTCGCCAAGTTCTGGCCACGCTCATCCGCTTTGCGCTGAACCAAGAACATCCTAACGCGCTAGCCTTCATCAAGAAGTCAACGATTGCGCAGCATCTTGCGATTAGCGAGGCCACTGTCTATCGAGCGCTCGGCGCACTCGAGGATGCCGGGCTTATAGAGCGTGAACGGCAGCAGCGCACCAGGGCGCAACTCGAGGTCGTTGGCCGGATCCGGTTCACTGCAAAGTTGCTCCATTGCATTGAGGTTACTGTCGTGCAACTTGGGGCGGCTCAACGTCGGACCGGTCACAATGAGCCCCAGTCCGTTGCTACATCTCTCGCACAGGTGAGTGGCGTAAACAACTACCAGCAGTCTTCTACGAAGAAACATCCCATGCGGGGAGCCTTTGTGCAGATTGCCGATCGGACAGTGCCCATTGATCTGGCGCCTCTCGTGCGCGATCAAGAGCTGAAGACGTCCGCCCTCTTCTTGCTGATGCGCCTTGCAAGGAAAGCTGGCCACCGACTGTCGGATGTCGTCTCGGCGTCCGGCCATTCTCTCAAGCCGCTCCGAGGGCGAGAACTGTTCGCCTATCTCAAGTCACTCCTCGGAAAGCCCATTGACTATGGGCATGTGGTCCGGACTCGAAAGGTCCAAGAAGATGAGGGGCACGCAGCCGAAGCTCGCGCCGAGCAGGACCGGCAGGAAGTTATCCAACTCGTTGAGCGGTACCGCGGAAAACGGGTGGCAGCGCCCGACGGGCGCATCTATGAGGTCGACTCAGCCTCAATCGTAATCACCGAGGCCAGTGGCCGCCGCAGTTCATTAGGGCATGGGCAGGCACGCGAGTGGCTTATCGAGATGGACAAAGCAGCGCTTGGGCTCGAGGGTGCCCTCGTCGAGCCCCCGTCAGCGACAAGGTCATCGCCAGCAGTGGCACAAGCAGCTATTGGGCAACTTCGCAGCATCCTTGATGGCAGACCTGCATCGAACATGATCGGTGTCCTCTCGGAGTCGGAGTATGAGTCGTCTGCGTGCAACCAGCACGGCGTCCGGGCCCGGAGTATTGGGCCCTACTTCCGGTACGCTTGCCGCTGAAGGTGGTGTGGGCCGGGAGCAAGGTGAGACTAGACTTCGCACATCAGACCAGCTACCGCTTGGCGGAGTCCGCCGGCGTTCGGCTGCAGGCATTTGAGGCGCTGCACGCTAAGGTGTTGAGCGCTCGGCTGCCCATAGCCAAGCAGGACCGAGCTTTGCTGATAGCTCACGATTCAGGCCAGGGCCAAGGCGGGTCCGAACAGCAAGATACTGGCAAGCGCCTGGGGCAAGACATTGGTGTTCGCCCAATATAAGGCACAGCGAAGCAACAAGCTCGTCGTCACGGTGCGGCCGCAATACAGTTCGCAGGAGCGTAGCCATTGCTGCGGCCACACGCGCCCGGACAACCGGCCTAAAGGCCGTAGCTTCTCTGCCAAGGCGGCGGCTGCCGAACCAACGCCGACCATAACGCGGGCCGGGTCATCCTGGATCGCAGTGTTGCGCTGGTGCTGTCGGGGGAATTCACGGCCGTGGGCCGGAAGAAGACGATGCGGAGATGCGGATGCGAACCAAGGTACCAGCGGGACGCTTCGAACCGGGGGCCAAACAGGCTCCCACGCAGGCGAGATATCGGTAAGACGCCGGGCGGTCAGCCGCACGGCGCAGAAGTCGGTGAACCCGGAAACCCCCGCTATAAGCCGAAGGCTTTAGTGGCGCGCGGGTTCATGTGACGCTGGCGTGCTCAGATCAGACTTGCTGAGGCCGCTGCACCTACTCGCTTGGCGGCCTTCGCCGCCTTGTGCACGCGACTCGCCACGAAGCCTCCAAACGTGCTTCGAACACTAGGATCATCGATGTGCTCATGCATGTTCAGGAGCGTCACGTTAAGTCTTCGCGCGAGAAGCTTGGCAGCCTGAGACTGACAAAATTCGGACATCATGTCCGATTGCTGCTCAGCGGACAGCTTTTTATATGCTTCCCAACCGAAATCAGCTTCTCGTTGGTCGCGCTCCGCGCCCGCGGCCTTCACACGGGCCTCGCGCTCAGCCATCTCTTGGTCAGCAGCCTTACGTGTTGAGTCTGCAATGGCCGACTGATGGTGAATCTGCCTGTCGAGTTCACCAAGCAAGTAGCCCTCGCGAAGGGCCTTCATGAAATAGCCACCCGCGCGCACCTTCACCTTGCCAACTTTCACGTTGTGCCGGGTGTACTCCATGGCCTGGTGGATTCGCTCGTCGTTGTACAGGTCGCGGTTGGTAATGATTTCGTTGAATTCGGACTGGTTGAGTGCGAACTCCTTACGCAAGGTCTCATAGACGTTGCGAAGTACGATGAATGCGGTCTTTTGCTCGTTGGGCTGCTCGGTAGCGTTCAATCGGAATCGAACTTGTCCGATCTTCTTTGAACCTGGCACATTAAGTGTGAGCATCTCAATGTGGAGTCCGGTCACTTGGCGAATTTCCGAGATAGCTACCTCAAGAACTTTACTTCGGAAGTGCTTGAAAAGATCGTAGGTTTTCTTCTCGCACTCCAACCAAGCACGTAAGGCTTGAACTTCGAACCAAGGCGTGATGCCTTCAACCATGAATTGTTGTAGGCGGTCGTACAGGACCTTAGAGTGAACCGACTTGAATACGTAGCGCAGGCTTAGAAAATGCGATGATTTCGGGTTCTTGATGGCGCGCTGTAGCCGATCAGGAAGCTCGAAGATGAACTCACCTTTTTCGATGAATGCTGGACCCATTAGAGGCACTGCCCCCCAGCGATCTTTGGAAGGGTCCTCGACGTCGATTTCGTTTAACTCGATAGCCGCTTTCTGGGCTTCGCGAATTAGCTTGCTGAGGTGACGTCGGTTGTTGCTCGTTGTGGCCAGCAACCACTTGAACAATCCGAGATCGACCCGGTATTCGCGCCGGACTTCTTGGTCTTCAGCGACAAGGAAGTAGGCAACATCGATGAGGCGTCGGCCTGCCAGACTAAGGTCGATGATTTTGACGAAGGCATTGCTGCGACGGAAGCCCAAATCCTTGGGTGCTTCCGTGACACTCTGGCCGCGAGGAGCGAAGTCCTCGAACAATGCCAAGGCTAATTGTTGCGATGCGCTGTCCATACCACTCCCCTCCTTCGGGCAGGAGGTTGCAGGGGAAAGGTCGAAAAGTCAAAACATTTCTTGTGACTTTGCCTTCCTGTAGTCTTCATAGTGACGGTGGGGCCGAGTTTGGTCAGCAAGAGAAATTCGGGACAATTCTGGTGACGTTAGCTGGATCAAGTTGCCTGGTCCGGGTGGGAGGAGGTTGTTTGGCGTGCGGTGCGTTGTGGTCTGTCTATATGTACGTGTGGTTGGTAGTTTGTTGTTTTTATATACAGAACACTACTTACAAGAGACAACAGGCCTCTCCATAAAATCAATGACTTAGTTTGGAAAGGTCACCTTTTCGGTTCCAAAGGTCGCCGATTTTGTCGGGCAAGGTTACTGGATGTGGTCAAAAGGACACCAGATTTGGCCGGGCCTCTTGAGTCGTTCGACCCTCGGCTCTGATAAGGTCACCGAAATTGTCCTTAAGGTCACAAGAATTGTCCGATTCGGGGCTAAGCCAAGCCCAGCAAGGATGTGCGAGCGGTTTGCCCGACTCACGGTCACAGGAATTGTATTTCTGCGGGTAAGGGCTTGATACGGAACCGGCAAGGGAACAAGGTCACCAAGATTGTCCGTCATTGCAGCATTAAGAGGCCGTTGAGACAGTTGGCAGGGTCAATATGCGGGCAACAAGTCATTAGTTGTTTGTCCGGTTACTGAAGTGGGGGACCAAGGTCACAAGATTTGTACGAGCTGGGCCCTTAGCTGTCTGACAAGGTCACCAGAATTGTGCAAACGCCCCACAGGTTGCTGGCGGTTGGAACGTTGCGCCGCAGTCACCTAGGGAGTTGTCAATAAAGTGGCAGCGCTTTTCGCCGGCTGTTGATGATAAGTTGTCTATAGGACACTTTTGTCACTGATCTTCATCAGTTGCTCAAAGGGCGAGTAGTGCCGGCATGAATGTGGTGACCTTTACCGCACGACGATGCGTACAATTTTGGTGACTTTGCCCCGGTGGATACTCTGGAAAGAGAACTCTGCTGCGGGCCCGACACTAATCTGCAGAACCACAAAACAGTGAATTCGTACAATTGATGGTGACTTTGCCTATTACCCACGGATTCACCGGCCGTGGTAATCCGTTTGGCGCCGCCGCGCACCGGTCATTATGGGGGACCGGCTGAGGTCAACATTTTTCTCCAACGCGAAGTACCCTCTGAATCGGCCTGGCCACATCAGATACAGCGAACGGCGCACATAGAGTCCCTCCAGGCGTCACTTTTTTGCCAAAAGTGCTCACAAATACGTGAAGTTTCTCCGGTGGTCGCGTATTCTACGTTTCATCGTGAATTTCACATGGAACGTTGAATATGGTGGTGAAGAGCGAATTAACCGAGATTGACCGGACTGTCACGATTGGTTCAATGAGTGACTTTTCGAAGAAGCTTCAAAAACTTACTGAGGAACTTCGCGAACATATCCTGGCACCTCGTCCTCGGAAAAGTCCGCCAACGTTCACCTCCACCCAGGTGGCCGAAATGTGCGGCATCGACCGTGCGCGGCTTCACTATCTGGCAACGAAAGAGGGGAGCACCCTTCCTGCGGGTGAGCTTCATGGGCGCGTACGCCAATTTACGCTTGGTGAGACTCGGAAGTGGGTTCAACAAGCTTCACAGGTGAAGCCGTCCCCGCTACTAAGAAAAGGGGAAGCGGATGGTCGCGTACTGATTTCTGCCAATTTCAAGGGCGGTAGCTGCAAGACGACTTCGAGTATGTGCCTGGCGCAGGGGTTGAGTTTGCGCGGCAGGAAGGTGCTGCTGGTTGACTTGGACCCTCAGGCATCGCTGACCGAATTGTGCGGCCTGTATGCCGAGAAGATGATTGTCGAGGAAAGCACCGTTCTTCCGTACATCTACAGCCCAGAAGACTTTACGCTAGAGAGCGTCATTCAGGAGACGTATTGGGACGGGGTTGATGTCATCCCTGCGCATCCATCTTTGTTCTCCGCCGAGTTTCATATCCCGGCGATGGCAAGCAAGTCGGCGAATTATCGCTTTTGGACGCTGCTACGTAAGGGCTTGGAGCCACTTCGAAAAAAATACGACTATATCGTGTTGGATTCGGCACCTTCGCTATCCTACCTGACGATCAACGGCCTGATGGCTGCGGACGCCATGGTGATGCCTTTGGTGCCGGAAAGTCTCGACTTCATTAGCTCGGTATCGTTCTGGAGTCTGTTCTCCGATATGGCGGACAGCTTCAAGAACATCGAGGGAAACAAAACCTACGACTTTGTGAGCATCCTGCTTTCAAAGGTGGACTATGGCGTAGCGTCTTCGGCTCCGATAGTTCGCTCCTGGGTACAGCGCGCCTACGGCGATTGGATGAGCCCAATTGAAGTGCCGGCGAGCTCCGTAATGAGTAACGGAGCTCTCGCACTTGCGACGGTTTTCGACATTAGTAAGTTCGAGGGCAGCAACAAGACATTCCAGCGTGTGCGGATTCCGTTCGACGAATATTGCCGTTGGGTGGATGAGTTTTACGCCGGAAAGTGGGAGGACGCTTAAATGAATATGCGCAAGCGCATGCTGGAGCAAACCGCAAATTTGACTCCTGCTACTGAAATCAAAGTGGAAATTGCCCCCCAAGTTGCAGACCGTCCGAAGACTGCACCAGGGATGATGGCGGCCCTGAGTGCGGCACAGCTGCGGATTCAAGAATTGGAGTCCCAGGGGGCTGCAAGCACCGTTCCTGTCGAGCAGATTCGACCGAATCCCTGGCAGCCGCGGATAAAATTTGACGAGAGCAGGCTCACTGAGCTTGCGGAGAGCATTAAGGAAGTGGGCCTAATGCAGCCCATTCTCGTTCGACGAGTCACGCGGAACAACGGGGAATCCTATTTCGAGCTGGTTGCCGGCGAACGCCGTTGGCGCGCTCACCAGGTGCTGGGTCTGCAAGAAATCAAGGCGCTCATCACGGAGGCGTCAGATGCAGACATGGCCGTCCTCGCTTTGGCGGAGAATATCAGCCGAGAAGACCTCACCGACTACGAAATTGGCAAGGCCATGCGCCGTGTCGAGAAGGAATTTCCAGACAGGAAGCGGATGGCTGAATCTATGGGGATGAGCCGGAGCACACTCTATCGGTATTTTGCCTTCGACAATCTACCCGAATTCATCCGTGTAGATCTGGAGAAGAACCCTTCGCTTTTCAGCGGTACTGCGGCAAGTGACACCTACGCCGTACTCAAGAAGCATGGCGAGCCAGCTTTGGCGGTGGCTCGCGAGGTGTGGAAGCAACTTGTAAACGGCAGCCTTGAGCAGTCGAAGTTCGCCAAGCTGCTGGAGGCTTCGCTACTCCGTCGCGAAGCGACGCCCGTAACTTCTCAGCGTGACATTCACAAGGTCTATGCCGGTAAGACTCAGGCCGGCAGTATAACGAAGGACTCCGTGAGCTTTACCGTAAAGCTCAAGAGTGCTGTCCTGACCGCCGCTCAAGAGGAGCGGATACGGACGGTTATAAACGAGCTTTTTGACGAAGGACCGCAACGCTAGCAGTTGTCGTTTCCAGACTATTCGAACCCCTCATTGAGGGGTTTTTTTGTGTTCCGAGTCGGAACACGAGTCTCGTTCTTATACAGACGCGGTTTGAATTCCGCGCGGCCCTGTCAAAAGCGGAGTTTGTCGGCGCGAACGGTGCAAGTGAATCCGTCGACAACCCGTGCCATCGTGTTCCGAGTCGGAACACGACGTCTCGAACATCTCCCCTCCCTCGACCTTAGGCCGCCGCCTTTCGGCGAAAAAGAAGGGATCCCCACGGCGCTACGCGGTGAACTGCGCAGTCACTTCGGCGGGTTCCTGCTTCGCAGAGCGGCCCAGGTGCACCGGCTCTCCACAGGCTGCAACGCGGTGTCCCCGCGCCAGAACATTGATCGCGCCGACCACGTCGGCGTTTTCCTCGAAACCGCATTCGATGCAGGCGAACCGAGCTTGGGTAACCCTGTTGTCCGCGCTCACGCAACCGCATGCCGGACACGTCCGACTGGTGTTCTCGGGCGGCACTGCGACAAGCCAGCCGCCGTTCCACGCCAGCTTGTATTCCAACTGGCGGCGGAATTCGAACCAGCCCTGATCGAGAATGGCTTTGTTCAGGCTGGACTTGGCCCGAACGTTCTTACCCGACTTCTCGGTGCTCCCCGCTGCCGGCCTAGACATGTTGCTCACCTGTAAGTCCTCGATAAACACCATCGCGTGATCTTTGCTTATCGTGGTCGTGGCTTTGTGCAGGTAGTGGCGACGGGCGTTCCCGATGCGGGCGTGAATGCGCTGGATTCCGGCTTTCGCCTTCTTCCAGTTGCTGCTGAATTTCTGTTTACGGCTCATGGACCGCTGCGCTCGACGCAGCCTGGCCTCGTGCCGCATGAAATTATTGAGCGGGGCAAAGTAGCCGTCCCGTCGCTGAATGTGGCGAAGCGGGCCACGCCGATCGATGCCGAAGGCGCTGGTGGTCTGAGGCACGGGCTGCTCGACCTCTCGCTGAGTCTGAATCGAGACGAACCACTTGCCAGCGCTCATGGATAATGTGGCGTTGTGCACCTCGTCCATCACATTACGGCCGTTGCGGTAGCGCAGCCATCCAAGCTTTCGGCAGGAAGATACGACTGTTCGCCTGATCCAGCTTGATTTGCTTTGAGTCCGAGTAGCGGAAGCTGTCGCCTTGCCCCTTTTTTCTTGATCGCGGCGATGTGGCCCGCTTGGCGAAGGGCCGCCAACAAGAGACCCCCAGATGTTCAAAGCTTCCGAGTAAGTCCGCTGGAAGGCATCGTGTTCCGACTCGGAACACGATGCTC
>NZ_CP088084.1:0-2784676 GCF_040784895.1 Cupriavidus sp. Agwp_2 | reverse complement strand
TGCTCGACGGCGACATGCTGACGGTGGAACGCGACGGCAAGCGTTTCACCATGCCGCTGCAGAACTACCCAGAGCTGGCGGCCTTTATCGAAAGCATCCGCGGCACGCTCGCCGGCAACCGCCACACGCTGGAGCGCTACTACAAGCTCGGCCTCGAAGGCCGTGCCAGCCGCTGGACCTTGACGCTGACGCCGGCGGACTCGCGCATGGCGGCGGTCGTCAGCCAGGTGCGCATCGACGGCACCCAGGATGCGCTGGACCGCGTCGAGATCCGCCAGGCCGACGGCGACCGCTCCGTGATGACGATCCGCCCCGCCGGCCGCCCATGAGCGCAGCCCCCAACACCCCTCCCTCGCCCCCGTCGGCACCGCGGCGCTTCACGCTGCCCGGCGCGCGCCTGGCGCTGGCGCTGTGGCTGGTCGCGCTGCTGGCGTGCGCGGCGGTCATCAGCCGCACCAGCTTCACCGCCGACCTGTCCGCCTTCCTGCCGCGGCTGCCCAGCGCCGAGCAGCAGTTGCTGGTCAGCCAGCTGCGCGACGGGCTGGTGTCGCGGCTGATCCTGGTCGGTATCGAAGGCGGCGACGCCGATGGCCGCGCCGCGGTCTCGCGCGCGATGGCGGCGCAGTTGCGGCGCGATCCGCGCTTCACCGCGATCCAGAACGGCGAGCCGTTGAACCAGGACGCCGACCGCAAGTACGTCTACGGACACCGTTACCTGCTCAGCCCGGCGGTCACGCCGGAGCGCTTCAGCGAGCACGGCCTGGCGCGCGCCGTGAACGATTCATTCGAGCTGCTGGCCTCGTCGGCCGGCCTCTTCACCAAGGCGCTGCTGCCGCGCGATCCCACCGGCGAGGTCGCGGCGATGCTGACGCAGCTCGACGCCGGCCAGCGCCCGCCGCTGCATGCCGGCGCCTGGGCCTCGCGCGACGGCAAGCGCGCGGTGCTGCTGGCGCAGAGCGCGGCCGCGGGTTCGGACACGGATGCACAGGCGCAGGCCATCAACGCGATCCGCGATGCCTTTGCCAAGGCCGCGGCTAACGGCCCTTACCAGCTCGCGATGACCGGCCCCGGCGTCTTCTCCGTCCAGTCGCGCGACACCATCCGGCACGACGTCGAGCGCCTGTCGACCATCGGCGTGGCCATCATCGTCACGCTGCTGCTGGCGGTCTACCGTTCGGTGCCGCTGCTGGTGCTGGGACTGGTGCCGGTGCTGAGCGGCGCGCTGGCGGGCATTGCCGCGGTCAGCCTGGGTTTTGGCGGCACCGTGCACGGGCTCACGCTGGGTTTCGGCACCACGCTGATCGGCGAGGCGGTCGATTATTCGATCTACCTGTTCGTGCAGTCGGCGCAATACACGCGCAACGGCCAGCGCGACAACCGCGCCTGGCTGGGCGGGTTCTGGCCCACGGTGCGGCTGGGCGTGCTGACCTCGGTCTGCGGCTTTGCCTCGCTGCTGCTGTCGGGCTTTCCGGGACTGGCGCAGCTCGGGCTGTATTCGATTGCCGGCCTCGCGACCGCCGCACTGGTGACGCGCTTCGTGCTGCCGCAGCTGGTGCCTGCCACGCTGCACCTGCGCGACGTGACACCGCTGGGGCGCCGCCTGGCGTGGCTGGCCGACCGCGCCCATCGGCTGCGCTGGCTGGTGCTGCTGCTGGTGGTCGCCGCGAGCGCCGTGCTGGCAACACATCGCGGCACCCTGTGGGGCCGCGAACTCGCCGCGCTGAGCCCGGTGCCGGCAAGCGACCAGGCTCTCGACGCCTCGCTGCGCGCCGACCTGGGCGCGCCCGACGTGCGCTTCCTGGTGGTGCTGTCCGGCCCCGACCAGGAAAGCGTGCTGCAAGGCGCGGAGCGCGTGGCCCGCGAACTCGACCCGCTGGTCGCGCAGAACTTTATCGGCGGCTACGAAACCCCGGCGCGCTACCTGCCCAGCGATGCCACCCAGCGCGCGCGCCAGGCCAGCCTGCCGCCGCCCACCGAACTGGCGCAGCGGCTGCGCGCGGCGATCGCCAGCCAGCCGGTGCGTGCCGACCTGTTCGCACCGTTCCTGGCCGAAGCCGAGCAGGCGCGCACCGGCCCTCTGCTGCGGCGTGAAGACCTGCGCGGCACCTCGATGGCACTGGCGGTCGATGCGCTGCTGGCGCATCGCGACGGGCGCTGGAGCGCGACGCTGCCACTGCGGGCCCCGGCCACGGCGGCGGCGCATGCCGGGCATGCCGGCGACGGCGTCGACAGCGCCGCGGTGCGCGCCGCGGTCGCCCGCGCCGACGTGCCCGATACGCTCTTCGTCGATCTGAAAGGCGAGTCCGATCGCCTCTACGGCGGCTACCTGCGCGAGGCACTGCTACTGTCGCTGGCGGGCCTGCTGGCCATCGTGGCGCTGCTGGCGATCGCGCTGCGCTCGCCGCGCCGCGTGGCGGCCACGGTACTGCCGCTGGCGGCCGCCGCGGTGGTGGTGCTGGGCGGGCTGGCGGCGCTCGGCCAGCCGCTGACGCTGCTGCACCTGGTGGGGCTTTTGCTGCTGGTGGCGGTGGGCTCGAATTACGCGCTATTCTTCAACGGCGCGGCAGCGGGCCAGTCCGGCGCGGTCAATTCCCCGCACACGCTGGTCTCCCTGCTGCTCGCGAACCTGACGACGGTGGCTGCCTTCGGGCTGCTGGCGCTGTCGAGCCTGCCGCTGCTGCAGGCATTCGGCCTGACGGTCGGGCCTGGCGCCATCCTGGCTCTGTGGTTCTCGGCCATCCTGGCGCGCCCCTCGGCCGCCGGGACCGCTGCGACTGGACAGGCCGGGAGTACGTCATGAACCGATTCTCCGCATCCGCCGGGGCCTTGCGCGACACACCGCCAAGCCGCCCCTGGCGCCCCACCCCGCTGCTCTATGGTGCCGCCGCGGTCCACGTGGCCGGCATCGGCGCCATGCTGGCGCATCCGGGCAGCATGATTCCAGCACTCGCAGGCATTGCAGCCACGCACGCGGCGCTGTGCGCCGGCGGCCTGTGGCCGCGCAGCACCTGGCTGGGGCCCAACCTGCTGCAGTTGCCGCCGACGGCACAGGATTGCGTGGCGCTGACCTTCGACGATGGCCCCAATCCGGCGCTGACGCCGCGCGTGCTCGACCTGCTCGACCAGCACGGCGCGCGCGCCACCTTCTTCTGCGTCGGCGAACGCGCAGCGGCGCATCCGGCGCTGGTGCGGGAGATCGTGCGCCGCGGCCATGCCGTGGAGAACCACAGCATGCATCACCGGCTGCACTTCTCCATCTTCGGGCCGGGCCGGATGCTGCGCGACATCAGCGCCGCCCAGCAGGTGCTGGGCGACATCACCGGGCAGGCGCCGCGCTTCTTCCGCGCGCCGGCGGGGCTGCGCAACCCGTTCCTGGAACCGGTGCTGTGCCGGCTCGGGCTGCAACTGGCGGCGTGGACGCGGCGCGGCTTCGATACCCGTTCCGGCGACATCGCGGCGCAAGTGTCCCGGCGCCTGACCGGCAAGCTCGCGGGCCGCGACATCCTGCTGCTGCACGACGGCAATCCCGGCGTCGATCCCGCCGGCAATCCGCACTGCACCGCGGCACTGCCAGGCCTGCTTGCCGCCATCGACCGAGCGGGGCTGCGCTGCGTGACGCTGCGCGCAGCGGTGGAATCAGGGCATGCCGACAGCCGTACAGGACAGTCGCCGACAAGCTGACCGGCCCCGGCTTGTTACAATTGGCCCACCCCACAAGATCGCCCAAAGCCTTGTCTCCGCTACTGCTTTCCCACTTCACGGCCACCAGCTGCATCGGTACCGGCGCCGACGCCACTTTGTCCGCACTGCGCGAGCGGCGTGGCGGCCTGGCGCCCTGCCACTTTGGCGACGTGCGCCTGGACACCTATGTCGGTGAAGTGCCGGGACTGGATGCGGTGGCGCTGCCCGCGCCCCTGTCGGATTTCGACTGCCGCAACAACCGCCTGGCATTGCTGGGGCTGGAAGCGGACAATTTCGCCGAACGCGTACGCGAAGCCGCGGCGCGCTATGGGGCGGAGCGCGTCGGTGTCTTCCTCGGCACCAGCACCGCCGGCGTGCTGCAGACGGAACTGGGCTACCGGCAACGCGATCCCGATACCGGCGCGCTGCCGGCAAGCTTCCACTATGGCGGCACGCACAACCCCTATTCCCTGCCCGGCTTCGTGCGCGAATATCTCGGCCTTGCCGGTCCCGCGGCAGCGGTTTCGTCGGCGTGCTCGTCCGGCGCCAAGGTCTTCAGCTCGGCCAGGCGCATGATCGAGGCGGGATGGATCGATGCAGCCGTCGTCGGCGGCGTCGATTCGCTGTGCCACACCACGTTATACGGTTTCAATTCGCTGGAGCTGCTGTCAAGCCAGCCATGCCGCCCGTACGACGTGGCCCGTGACGGTATCTCGATCGGCGAAGGCGCGGCATTCGGGCTGCTGGAACGCGCCCCGGCCAGACCGGAGGGCGATGCCATCCTGCTGGTCGGCATCGGCGAGTCCAGCGATGCGCACCATATGTCGACCCCACACCCGGATGGACTCGGCGCCCGCCTGGCGATGGAACAGGCCCTGGCCAGTGCCGGCATCCCGGCCGCACAGGTCGACTATGTCAACCTGCATGGCACCGCCACGCGCAGCAACGACGCCGCCGAGGCACTGGCCATGGCCGCGGTGCTGTCCGGTACGCCATGCAGTTCGACCAAGGGCGCTACCGGTCACGCGCTCGGCGCGGCCGGCGCACTGGAAGCCGTGGTCTGCGCACTGGCCTTGCGCCATGGCCTGCTGCCGGCCGGCATCAACACCACGCAGCCGGACCCGGCGCTGGGCGTGAACTACCAGCTCGTGAACCGCGACGCGCCGCTGCGCTATGCCATGAGCAATGCGTTCGGCTTCGGCGGTTCCAACTGCAGCCTGCTGTTCGCGCGTGCGGACGCGGCGCCCCACTGAGCCAGCGCCATGCCGCAACCCGTATATATCGAAAGCATCGGCCTGCTCGGCCCCGGCATGAATGGATGGGACGCATCCCGCGAGGTGCTGGCGGGCCGCGCCCCCTACGCGCATGCCCCGACCGAGCTGCCGCCGCCCGCCGGCCTGCCGCCCGCGGAGCGCCGCCGCACCGGCCCGACCGTGCGCCTGGCACTGGGCGTGGGCCAGCAGGCCGTCGCCGCCAGTGGCTGCGATGCCGCCCGGTTGCCGACGATCTTCACCTCGTCGAGCGCCGACGGCCAGAATTTCCACGCGATCTGCGAAGCGCTGGCCGAGCCGGACCCGCTGATGTCGCCGACGCGCTTCCACAACTCCGTCCACAACGCCACCGCTGGCTACTGGGCGATCGCGGCCGGCGCGATGCGCACCTCCAACGTGCTGTGCGCGATGGACGGCAGCTTCGGCGCCGGCCTGCTCGAATGCGCGCTGCAGGTGGCGGCCGATGCCGAGCCTTGCCTGCTGATTGCCTACGACACCGGCTACCCCGAGCCGCTGCACAGCCATCGGCCCATCCCCGACCCGTTCGGCGTGGCGCTGCTGATGACGCCGCGGCCGACACGGCAGGCGCTGGCACAACTCGAGGTCTCGCTGACGCAGGCGAGCGCCGACACCATGCCGGATGCCGCGCTGGAAGCGCTGCGCAAGTCGGCCCCGGCCGCGCGCGCGCTGCCCCTGCTGGCCGCCATCGCACGTGGCGACACCGGCACGGTGGTGCTCGATTACCTGGACAGGCTGCAGATCCGGGCCGACCTTGCCCGCCCGGCGCCGTGAAGCTGCCCGCGACCGTGCGCGACCGCGACTGGATCGCGGCGCGCATTCCCCACCAGGGCACGATGTGCCTGCTAGACGGTGTGCTGGACTGGGATGAAAGCGTGGTGCGTTGCGTGTCCGGCACGCATGCGCAGGCGGACAATCCGCTGCGGGCACAGGGACGCCTGGCGGCGGTCTGCGGGATCGAATACGCGGCACAGGCGATGGCCGTGCACGGCGCGCTGCTGGCTGCGCAGGAAGACAGCCCTTCGCGCCCGCGCTCCGGCTACCTGGCGTCGGTACGCAAGCTCGAAGTGCTGGTGGAGAGGCTGGACGATATCGACGCGCCGCTGCTGGTCGAAGCGCGGCGAGTCAGCGGAGAAGGCGCCAGCGTGCTGTACGCCTTCACCGTCAGCGCGGATGGCCGCACCTTGCTGTCAGGCCGGGCAGCGGTGATTCTCGATGCCGCCCGGCATGGCTCGCACGCTGGTGGAAGCGCCGGTGGAAGCGCCGGCTGATGCGCCGGCTCACGCACCTTAGCGCGCGGGCAGGATCTTGCCCGAAACCGTGCCGAAACCGACGCGGTAGCCATCGCCCTGGCAGTAGCCGGTCATGATCACGCTGTCGCCGTCCTGCAGGAAGCCGCGCTGGCTGCCATCGGTCAGCGTCACCGGCTCGGCGCCGTTGCGCGTCAGCTCCAGCATGCTGCCGTAGGAGTCCGGCGTAGTGCCCGAGATCGTGCCCGAGCCCATCAGGTCGCCCACTCGCACATTGCAGCCGGACACCGTGTGGTGCGCCAGCTGCTGCGCCATGGTCCAGTACATCGCCTTGAAATTGGTGCGGCAGATCGTGCTCGGCGCCGGCGAGCCTTCCGGCTGCAGCGCGACTTCCAGTGCGATGTCATAGGCATTCCTGGCCTGCTGCTGCAGGTACGGCAGCGGCTGCGGCGATTGCTCGGGATTGTCGCGGCGGAACGGTTCGAGCGCATCCATCGTCACCACCCACGGCGAGATCGAGGTGCCGAAGCCCTTACTGTTGAACGGCCCCAGCGGCACGTATTCCCACTGCTGGATATCGCGCGCGCTCCAGTCGTTGAGCAGCACCAGGCCGAACATATGCGCCGGCGCATCGGCGGTGCTGACGGGTTCGCCCAGCGCCGATTCCTTGCCGACGATAAAGCCCATCTCCAGTTCGAAATCCAGCTTGCGGCAGGCGCTGAACACCGGGCGCGCTTCGTTCGGCAGCTTGATCTGGCCGTTCGGGCGATGCAGCGACGTGCCGCTCACCACCACCGAGCTGGCGCGGCCGTTGTAGCCGATCGGGATTTCCAGCCAGTTCGGCAGCAGCGCGTTGTCCGGGTCGCGGAACATGCGGCCGACGTTGGTAGCGTGTTCCTTCGACGAATAGAAGTCGGTGTATCCGGGGATGTCCACCGGCAGGTGCAGCGTGGCGGCGGACATCGGCACCAGCGCCTTGTCGCGCAGCGCGGCGTTGTCGCGCAGCGCGGCGTCTTCGCCGGACAACAGCGCGCTCAGGCGCTTGCGGGTCTCGGTCCAGGCCGGCTTGCCGAGCGAGATGAAGCGGTTCAACGTCGCTGCGGCGAACGTGCCCTTGGCCGCGGCGGGCAGCAGGCCGGCGTCATCGAGCGCGGCCAGGTCGAGGACCTGGTCGCCGATGGCAACGCCGACGCGCGGCGACTGGCCTTTGACGGAGAACACGCCGTAGGGCAGGTTCTGCAGCGGGAAGTGGGTCTGGCCGTCGTTGGCGCTGTCGATCCAGCTGGTTTGGGGGGCGGTCATGGGGTGGCTCCAGAATTTATCGGGTTCAGCGGACGTTCGGGTTGAAATGCTTCTTCAGGCCTTGCCAGCAGGTGTAGTACTCCTGCTGCAGCGAGGCCGACTGCGCCGCGTACGGCGTCGGGCGGATCACGCCCGGCGTCTCGAACATGAAGGCCATCGTGTTTTCGATGTGGTGCGGCGTCGAGGTATCGGCGGCGCTGGCCTTCTCGAAGGTCTCGGCATCGGGGCCGTGGCCGCTCATGCAGTTATGCAGGCTGGCGCCGCCCGGCGCGAAGCCCTCGGCCTTGGCGTCGTACACGCCGGCGATCAGGCCCATGAATTCGCTGGCGATATTGCGGTGGAACCAGGGCGGACGGAACGAGTCCTGCATCGCCAGCCAGCGCGGCCCGAAGATGACGAAGTCGATGGTATCCACGCCCGGCGTGTCCGACGGCGATTGCAGCACCAGGAAGATCGACGGGTCCGGGTGGTCGAAGCTGATCGAGCCGATGGTGTTGAAGCGGCGCAGGTCGTACTTGTACGGCACGTAGTTGCCGTGCCAGGCCACCACGTCCAGCGGCGAATGGCCGATCTCCGCGCGCCACAGGTTGCCCTGGAACTTGGCCACCAGCTCGAAATCGCCCTCGCGGTCTTCATAGCTGGCCACCGGCGACAGGAAGTCGCGCGGGTTGGCCAGGCCGTTGGAGCCGATCACGCCCAGGTCGGGCAGCTTGAACAGCGCGCCGTAGTTCTCGCAGATATAGCCACGCGCCTCGCCGTCCGGCAGCTCGACGCGGAAACGCACGCCGCGCGGGATCACGACGATTTCCTGCGGTTCGACTTCCAGGCGGCCCAGCTCGGTCACCATCAGCAGGCGCCCTTGCTGCGGCACGATCAGCATCTCGCCATCGGCGTTGTAGAAGAAGCGGTCGTGCATCGACTGGTTGGCCAGGTACAGGTGGATGCCGCAGCCGCTCATTGCTTCCGGGCCGCCGTTGCCGGCCATGGTGACGATGCCGTCGATGAAATCGGTCGGCACCGACGGCATCGCCGGCGGGCTCCAGCGCATCTGGTTCGGTGACGCCGGCACCTGGTCGAAGCGGCTCAGGAAGCGCGACTGCTCGACCTGCGTGAACGGCATGTGCATCGACGCCGGGCGGATGCGGTACAGCCACGAGCGCCGGTTATGCGCGCGCGGCGCAGTGAAGGCGGTGCCGGACAACTGCTCGGCATAGAGGCCATAAGGCGCGCGCTGCGGCGAGTTCTGGCCCACGGGCAGCGCACCGGGCAGCGCCTCGGTGGCGAATTCGTTGGCGAAGCCGGACATGTAGCCGTGCTCGGCGAGCTGGGTGTGCGTGAGGTTCATGGTGTCGTCAGCGTTGCGGGTGTCGGTCGGGGGTTCGGGAACTCGTTCAGTGCATCTGGCCATCGTGCGGCAGGCACAGCGCACGCAGCAGTGCGGCGTGTACGGCTTCGGCGTCGAAGGCGCGCCAGCGGGCGCAGACGTGCTGGTCGGGGCGGATCAGGTAGCAGGTGCCGGGGCGGCCGTCGTAGCGGTGCGCGGCCAGCCCTTCGGCATCGGTCAGGTAGCGCAGGCCATCGGGCATTGCGGCCGTCTGGCCCGGCGGCACCACGCACAGCAGGCGCAGCGGCACCGCGCCCGTTGCGAGGCGGCGGCGCGCATCGGCCGGGATCGCGCTGCCACCTCCGAAGACCAGCAGCGTGAAACCGTCGCCCACTTCACCGAGCAACCAGCCCGGTCTTGCATCGCCCTGGCGCTGCAGCGGCGCATCCACGCACGGCGCACCGGGCACCATGGCGCCTGCAAAGACGTCGTGGTCGGGCATATTGAGCGGTGAATCAGCCAGCACCGTCGGCAGCGACAGCCGCCCGCTGTTGACCAGTTGGCGCGCGAAGGCATGGCGGCGCGCCAGGCGCAGCACGGCATCGCGGAAGGTGCGGCTTACGGCGCTCTTGGGCGTGATGAAATCGGTGGAACGCGTCGAGTGGCGGATGTTCTCGTCTGCGGCAGCCTCACGCTCGCTGGCATAGCTGTCGAGCAAGGCGTCTCCTGCACGGCCGGCCAGCACCAGTGCCAGTTTCCAGGCGAGGTTCTCGGCATCCTGCACGCCGCTGTTGGCGCCGCGCGCGCCGAACGGCGAGACGCGGTGCGCTGCGTCGCCGGCGAACAGCACGCGGCCATGGCGGAAGGCGTCCATGCGCTGGCAGCAGAAGGTATAGACGCTGACCCACTCCAGCGTGAAGGCAACCTCGCCGCCAAGCATGGCACGGATGCGCGGGATCACGCGCTCTGGCTGCTTCTCGGCGTCCGGATCGGCATCCCAGCCCAGCTGGAAATCGAGGCGCCAGACATCGTCGGGCTGCCGGTGCAGCAGCGCCGAGCGGTGGCGGTTGAACGGCGGGTCGAACCAGAACCAGCGCTCGGCCGGGAATGGCGCCGCCATCTTCACATCGGCGATCAGAAAACGGTCGCGGAACACGCGTCCCTTGCTTTCCAGCCCCAGGCTCTGGCGCACCGCGCTGTGGGCGCCATCGGCGGCCACCACGTAGCGCGCATGCAGCGCGTAGTCGCCGTCGGGCGTCGACACCGTCAGCGCTACCTCGTCATGGCCCGGCGCGACACCGGTGACGCGATGCCGCCAGCGCAGTTCGATGCCGGGCAATTCAGCGGCGCGCTCGATCAGGAAGCCTTCCAGGTAGTACTGCTGCAGGTTGACGAAGGCAGGCCGGCGATGACCGGCCTCGGGCAGCAAATCGAAGCGGTACACCTGCTCGTCGCCGAAGAACACCTTGCCGACATGCCAGCTGACGCCCTTGGCCGCGACACGATCGCCGCAGCCGAGGCGGTCGAGGATATCCAGCGTGCGCTTGGCGAAACAGATAGCGCGCGAACCAGTGGCCAGCGTGTCGTCGTCATCCAGCACGACCACGGGAACGCCACGCTGTGCCAGGTCGATTGCCGCGGCCAGCCCGACCGGGCCGGCGCCGACCACTGCCACCGGACGGACCGCGCGCGCGGCCCCGCCCACGGGCTGCGAGCGTTGCTCGGCGCAGGGCTGGTACGCGAAGGTGCGTTGCGGGTTGATGGTGTCCACGGCGTCTCCATGCGGCGCTGCGCCGGCGCCCCGACGGACCACTGCTGGCCCTGCCGGTCTGGTTTCAGTTCGGAATTACGTATTCCGTAATTGATTTACCATATCGTAATCGCGCAAGACAAAGGTGTCAAACGCCAGCGCAGCGCATGCGCAAGGCGGCGCACTCACTGGAGTTGTAGGCCGGAACAGGAAAAAAAGGGGAAAAGCGGGCAATCCACCGCGAGCCCGGGTGTGGGCAGGTGGCGCCTTGTCAGGAGGAGCGTAGAAGGGAGCGCAGGCGGTCACCCCGCGTGATGGGGCCGCGGCGTAACGAAGGCGCCGGGCGGCGCACGCAGCGCCCGGTCGACAACGACCGGCGCAGCGCCAAGTTGCGCCGCACCGGTCGTAAATGGTGGTCTGGGACGCCGTCCACCTGCGCCGGCCCGTGGAGACGTGGCCGGCCAGGCAGCGGCCGGGTCAGACCGGCTTGTGGCCCTCGCCGGTGCCGGAGCCGAAGCCGCCCGAAGCCGGTGCTGCCGCAGGTGCCTGGGCACCGCCGGCGGCCGGCTGGCCAGCCATCGAGGCTGCCGTCACGCCGCCGTTGCGGCTGGCGATAAAGGCGTTGACGTCTGCTGCGAGATGCTGCGGGGCCAGCACCACTTCAAGGCCCAGCGCCTCGCAGGCAGCGAGGAATGTCGACATGCGGGGATCGGCCTGCCCCGATTCTGCCCGCAGGTAGGCTTCCCGCGAGATGCCCGCTTTTCGGGCTACGTCCTCTTGCTTGAGCTTGCGCGCGCGGCGCAGCGCCCGCAGTTGCCGGAACGGTTCGCTAGCGCCTCTCGGCACGGCTGTACTGTTCATGTCGGTCTCCAGTCACCAGTGAAAAAAAGTGCGCGGACGTGCATTCGAGTATAGAGCACGCGAAGCGTTCCGTATGTAACCGCCGAAACACTTTGTGCAGATTTCTTCCAAGTCCGCAACTCGCCCCTTGCCCCGGCCGGCAAACGGAAGGCAACGGGCCGCATTCTGCACATCGTCGTCGCGCCGCCAAGAGACTAACGACCCTGGGCGGTTTGCGTTGACGTCACATGTCCTGCGTATGACGTTATGGCCTTCGCTGCACAACTTCGCAAGTCGGGGCAACTACCATGCATCCGGTTTCGTTGACAAACCGACCGGTCGTGCTATTCTGCACAACATGCAAAAGGGACAACTCACCCGCCACGCCATTATCCAGCAGGCGCTCGACACCGCCACCAAGGTCGGCTTCGAGCAACTGTCGCTGGCCACTCTCGCCGCGGACACCAATATGTCCAAGAGCGGCCTGTACGCGCACTTCAAGTCCAAGGAGGCGTTGCAGCAGGCAGTGCTGGACCTCGCCATCGAACGCTTCGGCGAAATCGTGGTGCGGCCGGCGATGCGCCAGCCACGTGGCATGCCCCGGCTGCAGGCGCTGTTCGAGGGCTACCTGGAATGGCTGGGCGGGACGGTGACGCAAGGCCGGTGCCTGTTCATGGCGTTGGGGCAGGAATACCGGGACCGGCCAGGCACGATCCGGGACCTGGTGGTGCAGTCGCTGAAGGACTGGCACAGCACCGTGGCGCGGGTGGTCGGCGATGCGATCGACGAAGGCCAGTTCGGCACGGGCGTCGAGCCGCGGCAGTTTGCCTTCGAGCTGTCGGGCATCGGCATGGCGTTCCAGCAGTCGTTCAAGCTGCTGGGACGCGCCGACGCCGAGGCCATGGCACGCCGCGCGTTTGCCGCGCTGGCGGCACGGGCCGCCGAGGGCGCGACGCAGCGCTGACGGAAACACGAAATGACATTGGCGCCGGCGCTATCCCGCCGGTGGGCAGCAACCGTCCGGCAGCTTTTTTTTGCACTAAAAAAAGCACGACTGGTCGGTCTTAAAAAATGCGCGCGGAGAGCCGCCGGCTAATGCCGGCTCCGATGAGGCCGCGCCAGTCCAGCAACCGATTGGAGGTGCAGGCCGTGCCGCAAGCAGTCTCTTCCCCTTCCCCGGCGGGTTCCGCCGTTCCCTCGCCCGCCGCAACCCCACCGGGCAACCGGCCCGCCGCGTTGGCCGCCTTGCCCCCATGGCAGCGGCTGCGTTGGCAGGCGGGCAGCCTGCTGTCGCCATCCGCCACCGCCCGTGCACTCGAACGCCTCTGGTTCACGCCGCCGCGCGCCGACGCGACGTCGGCCGCCCGCCGCTTCCTGGACAGCGCGCGCAGCGACTGGGCCCTGGTAACCGGCCACGGACCCAGCCGCCGGGTGCGTGTCTACCGCTGGGGCGATACCGGCCCCGCGGTATTGCTCGCCCACGGCTGGGGCGGCCACGCCGGGCAATGGCATGCGGTAGCCGACAGCCTCGTGGCGGCCGGCATGCGCGTGGTGGCCTTCGATGCGCTGTCGCATGGCGCTTCCGATGCGGGCACGCGTGGCGCGGCGCAGACCTCGGTGCCGGAGATGTCGCGTTCGCTGCTGGCCGCCGCCTGGCACGCCGGCCCGGTCCACGCCGTGGTGGCGCATTCGCTCGGCGGCGCGGCCACGGCGCTGGCGCTGCGCGAGGGGCTGCCGGCACGCGCGGCAGTGCTGGTCGGGTCACCGGCGGACATGCACGCCGCGTGCGCCGCGCTCGCCTGGCAGCTCGGCATCGCGCCGGCGGTCCTGGCCCGCATGCAGCGGCAGAGCGAGCGCTGGCTCGGCATGCCGTGGTCGGCCTTCAACGTACCGGAGATCGGGCGCTCGCGTCCGGTGCCGCCCACGCTGGTGATCCATGACCGCGGCGACAAGGAGGTGCGCTGGGAAGACGGGGCCGCGATCGCCGGCGCGTGGCCCGGCGCGCAGCTCGTGACCACCGACGGGCTGGGTCATCGCCGCATCCTGCAGGATCCCGGCGTGATCGGCCGGATCGCCGCCTTTGTCCGGCCGCAGGCCGCCGGCACTGTGCCGGCCACGACAGCAGCCCTGGCAGTGAACTGACCCCGGAGGACATCATGTTCCTGGTAAGCAACGATATGACCGCCACCCTGCCCGCGCGCAGTTCGCTGCGGCTGGTGGCCGATCCGGGCGAGCACGTCGCGGTGCGCTGTACCGAGGGCGAGCTGTGGCTGATCCGTGACGGCGACCCGAAAGACACGTCGATCGCCGCCAGCGAGTCGTTCACGGTGCCGGAAGCCGGTTCCGTGGAGCTTTATGCCGTCACCCGGGCCAGCGTGCGTGTCACGCGTTGCAGGACCGGTGCGCCAGGCCCACGCGGCTGGCGCCAGTGGCTTGCCCGCTTCTTGTCGGCACAGCGCGCCGGCTATGTCGGTACGCACCACTAAGCCATACGGCGCTCTCACCGCGAGACCACTCTCTTGCAGGCCTCTACGCGCTCGCGCGCTGGTGGATGTGGTGGACTTCTGGCGGTTAATTGCGTTATTACGGAAGAGCGACGTGCCACCCTGCCTGCTGAGTTCCGGCTCAGATGCGCAGCGCCGTCAGCATCCCGCGTGCGATCGGCTGCAGCCAGCCGCGCCGCCATGTCAGCGTGAAGGCGACCGCCATGGCGCCGGCCATCATCGCCAGCGCCCACAACAGCACGCCAAACCCGGCGCCGTTGCCCGGCAGCGCCGCCGCGGCGCCGATCGCCACCAGCACCCATGCAGCGCCACGCACGCGCCGGCGCGATCCGTCCGGCAAATCGCCACCCTGCCCCGACAGTTCGTTCCAGTGCCGCTCGGTGGCGCAGGCAAACAACACGAAGGCGCCATACGCGCACAGCGCCAGCGCGATCAGCAACAAGTGGTCAAGCGCGTTCGGCATGGTCTGCCTCCTCCAGGTTCGGCGCGGTAGCCGCGCGGGCCGCGTCCACGCGCCGCACCCGGCGCGCCGTCGTCAGGGCCAGGGCGCCGGTCAGCAGCAGCGCGATATCGACACCCGCCACGGCAAACTGCCCGCGGGCCATCGCGAGCGGCAGCCAGTCGCCGGTGGTCAGGCCATTGCACACCGGCGCTGCCAGCGCCAGCGTGGCGATCGCCAGGCATTGCTGCCGCCACGGCACCAGCGTGCGGCTGCCTGGGCGCATCGCCACGCGTGCGTGGATGGCCGTGGCCAGCCAGACCAGGAAGAACAGCCCGGCCTCGATGAACTCGCGCGACGGCAGCGTCATTGGCAGCAATCGATTGGCCACCATCATCGCCAGCGTCGCGATCACCAGCCCGGTAGTCATGGCCGCTGTGACCGCGGCGGCCAGGCGCACGCCGCGCTCGCCATGGCGCGCATGGCGCTTGTCGAGCCAGTACAGTTGCCCCGTGCCGATCAGCACGCAACCGGCCAGCCCGCCGAGGAAATACAGCCAGCGCAGCGGCCAGTGGTTGAACGCGATGAAATGCATGCCTGTCAGGAAACGCTGCGTGGTCGCCGCCGGCTGCAGCGGCACATGGTGCAGCAGCGCCCCGGTGGCGCCGTCGAAGTAGGCGGCGTCGTCGGCCAGGCTGACGCGGTCGCCCACCGAGCGGCTGACCTTGACCACCGCGTTGGCGTCGCCCGGGTTCCAGACGCGGATCGCGGCGGGCGCCGCCCCGCCCCAGCGCGCGCGCGCGGCCTCGACCATCGGGCCGAGCGGCGCCATCGGCGCGGCCACGCCCGCAGCCGCCCGCGAGTAGCCCGACAAGGCCTGGTCGTAGAAGGCATTGGGCTGCTGGTACAGCGCGTTGATGCCTGCCGGGATCAGGATCATGTAGACGATGCAGATGCCGGAGAACGAAATCACCGCGTGGAACGGCAGCGCCAGCACTCCGGTCAGGTTATGCAGGTCTAGCAGGCTGCGCTGCAGTTGCTTGCGCGGCCGGAAGGTGAAGAAATCACGGAAGATGCGCACATGCACGATCACCCCCGACACGATCGCCGCCAGCATCGCCATCGCCGCCAGCCCCACCAGCCAGTAGCCGATGTTCCATACGCGCAGGTGCAGGTTGTAGTGCAGCGGGTAAAAGAAGGACGATGCCCCCAGCGTGCCGGCATCCGGCAGCAGCGCGCCGGTGCGCGGGTCGGCCAGCCGGATCTGCCCGCCGGCCGCGGCATAGCGCACGCGCGCGATCATCACCGGCGTGCGCGCCTCCGGCAGCGTTATGGCCCATTCGCGCAGCGGCTTGCCGGCAGCCAGCGTCTCCACCGCGCGCGGTACTACGTTGTCGATATCGATGCTCGGTGGTGCGGCCTCGATGCGGGTCGCCGGCATCATCCAGCGGTCGACCTCGCGGTCGAACACCGCGACTGACCCCATGAAGAAGGCCACCATCAGCACGCCGCCGAGCAGCACGCCGATCCAGGTGTGCGCCCAGGTCATGGCCTGGCGCAGCCCGCCTTCGTGGGCGGAAGCCTTGTTCGCCGCAGTGGCGCGGCTATTGTTCTTGCGCACGGTCTTGCTCACGCCAGCCGCTCCCCGAGCCATTGCGCCACGCCGGCGCCGATGGCCGCACCGGCCACCAGGACCAGCCACACGCGCCACAGCCGCCGCGTCACCAGCGCCCACAGCGACATCATCGGGAACAGCAGAAAGGACAGCATTGAAAACCAGAGCACCGCTTCACTGCGCGGCAAACCCAGGCGCCAGCCAAGCACGGCGCCGCCGGCGGTGACGCCCCAGGTGAAAGCGTAGCTGCCGGCCAGCGCGGCCAGCGCGCGGGCGGTCATCGCCAGCGCCGGAACCATGGTGCCGCGAGACGGCAGCGATGAGGGACTATTGTTCATTGGAATATCCTGCAACACGCGGCCAGCGTGGCGGTGCGATCTGCCGCTCCGCCACCCCGGCGTCGCGCTTACATCTTCATGCGCACTGTGAACATCGCCGCGCGCGGCTGGCCATAGATATTGCCTTCGCGCGGGTTGTTGATCCGCGCATAGTAGCTGCGGTCGAACAGGTTGGTCAGGTTCAGGTCGGCCGAGACATGCTTGTTGAAGTCATAGCCGATCGCGGCATCGAAGGTCGCATAGCCGCCACGACGCAGCGTGACCGCGCCGATCGGTGCCGGGAACAGCGCGGTGTTCTGCACGTGGCTGACCGCCGTCATGCCGCCGCCGATGCGCCAGCGCTTGAAGTCGCCGGGCAGGCGGTACTGCGTCCACAGCTTGAACAGGTGCTTGGGCGCGATCGCCGAAAACGCCGTGTTGAGCTGGCCGCTGCGGTCCTGCAGGTCGGTCGTGACGTTAAAGGTATAGCCGGCGTAGACGGTCCAGTTCGGCGTGATGCGGCCGCTTGCCTCCAGCTCGAAGCCCTGGCTCTTGGTCTCGCCCTGCGACACGTAGAACGGGTTGCTCGGGTTGGTGGTGTTGACGTAGTCGACCGTGGCGCGGCCGGTCTCGCGCACCTGGAACAGCGCCACCGAGGTGTTCAGCGCGCCTTCGAAGAATTCACCCTTCACGCCCACTTCATACTGCTTGCCCTTGATCGGGTCGACCAGGTTGCCGCTGGCGGTGAAATACTCGTCCTGCGGCTGGAAGATCTCTGCGTAGCTCGCGTAGGCCGACCAGTGCTCGGTGAAGTCGTAGATCAGCCCGGCGAACGGGGTGAACTTGGCGTTGATATTGTCTTCCCTGGTCACGCTGGCGGTCGGCGTGTACTGGCGCGCATTGATATCCCACCAGCTCAGGCGCCCGCCCAGCACCAGCGTCACCGGATCCAGCAGCGAGAAGCGTGCATCGCCGTAGACGCCATATTGCCGGGTGCTGGTCTTGGTGCCCGAGCCATTGAGCGTGAAGACCGGCTTGGCGAAGTCGCTGCGCGGGTTGAAGATGTTCACGACCTGCGAGAAGGGGGTCGACGAGTACCGCGGATCGCGCCGCTCCGAATCCGAGAAATTGAAGCCGATCAGCGCCTTGTGCCGGCGCCCGAACAGCGAGAACGGACCGTTGGCATAGACATCGAAGCTGGTCTGCTCCTGCGTATAGGTCTGCTTGGCCGCAAACAGCGTGGTGGTGTTCACGCCCGGGACGACCGGCGAGTAGGCGTACGCCTGCTCGCGGTGCATCTGGTTGTTGAGGTAGCGCAGCGCGCCCTTGACCTGCCAGCCGCTGTCGAACTTGTGCTCCAGCTCGGCAAAGGCCGAGGTGGTATAGAAGTGGTCGCTGTTCCAGTCGGCACCGAGGTAGGTCGAACGCGGCACGTCCAGCAGGCTCGCCTGGCGCGTGACCGGGTTGTAGTAGGCCGGCAGCGTCCACGGCTGGCGGCCTTCCGAGTCCTGGTAGCTCGCGCCCACCGTCACCATGGTGCTGGGCGTGATGTCGTACTCGACCACGCCATAGAGCGCGCCGGTGCGCATATTGGCCTTGTCGATGAACGAGTCCTTGTCCTGGAATGCGCCCGTCAGGCGCGCGCGCAGCGTGCCGTCGGCGTTCAGCGCGCCGCCGGCGTCGATCTCGGCGCGGTAGTTGTTCCACGACCCCACCGACAGCGCGCCCTGCACCTGCGTCTCGCGCGTGGGCTTCTTGCGCACCAGGTTGATCGCGCCGCCGGTCTTGCCGGCTCCGGACAGCAGGCCGGACGGACCCTTCAGCACTTCGATGCGGTCGATCATCGACAGGTCGGGCTGCACGGTGTTGCGCCAGTCATACTTGGTCGGCACGCCGTCCAGCAGGAAGGTGTCGATCTCCAGGCCGCGCGAATAGTAGATGGTGCGTTCCTGGTCGCGCTTCTCCACGAACACGCCGGTGGCCTGCGCCAGGGCGTCTTCCAGCGTCACCAGGTTCTGTTCCCTGATGCGCTCGCTGTTGACCACGGTCACCGATTGCGGAACCTCGCGCGCGGTCAGCGGCACCTTGCTGCCGGCCGTGGTCGGCGGGTTGATCGGGTTCTCGCGCACGCCGTTGACCGTCACCGCGGGCAGCGCATGCTCCGACGGCCTGGCGGCGCTGCCGGTGGCGGCCGCGCTCGTTGCCGGCGTCGTTCCCGTGGTGGCTTCCTGTCCAAAAGCCGATGCGCTGAAGACCAGGCCGACCGCGGCCGGGATCCAGCGCATGGCGGTGCGGCACGACGTTGAGGCCCCGTTCCGTGCTGCCCGCGCGCGTGCGTTCGCGCGTCTGTTGCTGTGTTTCATGCCCTTCTTGCTCCCCTGCTCTGTTGTTGAAAAAATGGCCATAAGGACCGGCTGGCGCCGATGCGGCCGCCAGCCGGTCCTCGCATTGGTTTTTCTTGTGTTTAGTGCGTGCCGGCGTGCGCCATCCGAGGCGCACGGCTGCGCGCGGGCTCGGGCGCGGCCGTGCGCACCTCGTCGAGGCCCTGGCTTTCGCCGTTACCCAGCACCGCCGCCGCAATCTCCTGCGCGCGCACCGCCAGCACCGACAGCAGCGTGTCCGACAGCCCGTGCGTCGCTTCGCAGCAGCCTTGCAGGAACACGCCGGCCTGGCAGCCCGGCGCCATCTGCAGGCGGTAGTCGCGGTCGGCCTGGAAGCCCTTGGCGTCGTCCAGGTACGACGCCAGCGGCGCCAGCAGCGACTGGTGCAGCTCGCGCCGGTAACCCGTGGCGAGGATCACCGCGTCATAGCGCTGCAGCTGGTGCGCGCCGTCATCGCGGCGTGCGATGTCGAGCCGCACGCCGTCGGCGTCGGCTTCGGCGTGGCGCGCCTCGCAGCCGGCCAGCAGGCGGTGGCGCACCTTGCCGGTGACCTTCTGCTGGTACAGCACTTCATAGATGGCTTCGATCAGATCGGTATCGACTACCGCATAGTTGGTGTTGCCGAACTCGCTCAGCAGTTGCTCGCGCTCGTTGGGCGCGCGCGAGAACAGATAGTCGATATAGCGCGGGTTGAAGATCTCGTTGACGAACGGGCTGTCGTCGGCCGGCTTCAGCGCCGGCGCCCGGCTGACCAGGTCGACCTCGATATTGCCTTCGCGGCCGTGCAGGTCGAGGAAGATCTCGGCGGCGCTCTGCCCCGAGCCAATCACCGCGACCCGGCGCACCGGGCCCGACTGCCCGAGCCGCTCCAGCGACGCCAGGTAGTTCGACGAATGGAACACGCGGCCATGCCCGCGCAGCGGCACGAAGGTGTCGGGGATGCTGGGCGCGCCGCCCACGCTGACCACCACATTGCGCGCGCGGCGCACCGCCAGCGCTCCATCGGCGGCACGCGACGTCACGCGCAGGCATGCCAGCGCGCCATTGCCACCGGCGGTCTCGGGCTCGACCGAGACCACTTCCTCGCCGTAGTGGCAGGTGTCGGCAAAATCCGCCGCCACCCACGACAGGTAGTCGTTGAACTCGTAGCGGCTCGGGTAAAAGGTGCGGGTGTTGATGAAATCCAGCAGCCGCTCGCGCTCATGCAGGTAGTTGATGAAGGTGTAGCGGCTGGCCGGGTTGCGCATGGTGACCAGGTCCTTCAGGAACGAGATCTGCATGCGGCTGTTGTCGAGCAGCATGTTGCCGTGCCAGACGAAGCCGGGTTTCTTCTCGATAAAGCCGAAGCGGAACGGCGCCTGCTGCGGCAGCATCTCGCGCAGCGCCACGGCCAGCGCGAGGTTGGACGGGCCGAAGCCGATGCCGAGCAGGTCGAGCACGGGCGGTGCGCCGGTACCCGTGCGGGCACCATTCGCGGCGAAGGTGGAAGCTGAGTAGAGCATTGGGGTCTCCTTTCGCGGCGGGGTTCAGGCGGCAAGCGCAGCAAGCGTGGCGAGTTCCGCGGGGGCTTGCGCCGGCGCGTCTTCCTGCGGCACCCACAGGCGCTCGCCAAAGAAGCGTTCGCGCAGCAGCATCACCAGCATGGCGCGCTTGTGCGGGAAGTCGAAGGCCTTGACCTTGGCAAAGCCGGAGCGGTCCAGGTTGCGGATCTGCTGTACGTGGTCGATGCGCGGCTCGCCGACGATGCGCTGCGTGCGCGGATCGTCGAGGAAGATGTAGTGCATCAGCGACGGCAGCCAGGCGCTGATATACGCCTTGCCGCGGATCTCGCCGTCGCCGATCAGCACGTGCCAGCCGCGGTCGAAGTCGTCGGCGTCGTAGTACGGGCCGATGCGGTTTTCCCTGGCCCAGTACACCTCGAAGTAGGCGAAGGGCTTGCAGTCCAGGCAGCCGATCAGCGGGATGGTGTGCGGGTCATCAAGCTGCGCCTGCAGGTAGTCGCGGTGCTTGGCCAGCTCGCCCTCCTCCTGCCAGAACACCGCCACGCGCGGGTCGTTCATCCAGCCGTGGAAGCACTGCAGGTCGGCATCGAGGTCGGCAACCCGCATCGAGAACACCTGGTCCAGCCAGGGGATATGGCGCGCATAGACCTGCCCCGTCGGCTTGGGCGCGCGCAGCGGATGGCGCTTGCCCGCACTCATGGCGTATTGCAGCGGGAAGTCGTGGCCCGAGGTGCCGGTATGCCACAGCGCCGGCAGTTGCCACAGCTGCCCGACGCGCGACACCAGCTGTCCCTTCGCATCGCGCACGGCGCTGCCTTCCCGCAGCATGGCGGCGGCGATGGCGTCAGGTACGTCCAGGGCGATGGCTTCGGCGGCCGGCGTGCGCGCCAGCGCCGCTTCGCAAGCGGCAAACGTGGCGGCGCGTGCCAGCGGGTGGCCTGACGGTGCGCCGGCAAGTGCCAGGCGCGGCTGCGCGCCCGGCGTGAACTGCCAAGCCTGCAGCGGCGCGCCATCCAGGCTGAGCTCCAGCCTGGGACCTTCCCAGCGGCTTTGCAGGGTGGTGGTGGATGCGGACGACCAGGGCTGGGCGGCGACGGCATGGGTCATCGAAGACGCGATATTTTGCATTTGAGCTGACTCCCTCTGAATGTTGGCGCGCGTCATGCGGCGGCCTGTTGTTCGTTGTGTTCGTTGTGTTCGTTGCCGCCGGCATCGGTGCCGCCATTGGCGCTGTCTGCGCGGATCACGCCGCTGTCGCAGCGGATCACGCGGTCGGCCACGTGGAAATAGCGGTCGTCGTGGCTGACCGCGACAATGGTCTTGCCGCTGCGCTTGAGTTCCGGCAGCAGCGATTCATAGAAGTAGGCGCGGAACACCGGATCCTGGTCGGCAGCCCATTCGTCGAGCAGCAGCACCGGCCGCGCTTCGACATACGCCGCCAGCAGCGCCAGCCGCTTGCGCTGGCCCTGCGACAGCTGCGTGGTCGACAGCAGATCGTCGCGGATCGCGACCTTGTGGTCCATGTGCAGCCGCTTCAGGAAGGCATTGGCTACCGCCGCGTCGAACTTGCCGTCCGGCCCCACCAGCCGCGCGAACAGGTGCGCGTTGGAGAACACCGTGGCGAAGTGGCTGCGATACCAGGGCAGCTGCGCGGCGCCTACTGACGTGCCGGCCAGCGAGACGCTGCCGTCCGTCGGCTGGTACAGGCCCGCCAGCAGCTTCATCAGCGTCGATTTGCCGCTGCCGTTGCCGCCGACGATGAATACGGTCTCGCCAGCGGCCAGCGTCAGCGACACCGGGCCCAGCCGGAAGCCGCGCTCGTCGCCCTGCCCCGGGTAGTCGTAGCGCACGTCCTGCAGCGCCAGCAGCGGCGTGCCCGGCGCGGGGGCCGTGGCGGTGGCGTTGTGGCTGGCATGCAGCGCGAAATCCCCGGTGTACGGCGCCAGCCGCAGCGTGTCGATCTTGCGCAGCGCGACGTTGCCGGTCATCAGGATCGGCAGCGTGCCGACCAGGTCGTTCAGCGGCATGCGCAGGAACATCAGCACCAGCACGAAGGCGGTGATGCGCTCGCGCGCGATACCCAGCGCATCGCCGGCGATAAAGATCGCGCAGGCCAGCCCCAGGATCACCGCCGCGGTGAACGACAGGCTCAGCACCCAGTAGCGGTCGGCGCGGACTTCATGCGCGCGTGCGAACTCGGCGGCGGGCTCGAAGTCGCGCTGGTAGAAGCTTTGCTTGCGCCAGGCGTTCAGCGCGAGTTCGTAGCGGCCGTCGATGGCGCCCTGGTAGCCGGCGTAGAGGCGGTCATCGGTGTCGCGCACGGCCTTCATCAGGCCGCGCATGCGCAGCACCCAGCGCTGCGCCAGCAGCACGCCACCGCCCAGCACCACGGCGCCAAGCACGAACAACTGCCACGACAGCCAACCCAGGTAGAGCAAGCCGCCCACAACCAGCACGCCGTTGTAGAACACGAACGGCACGCGGTTGAAGGCCATGCCGATCGAGGCGATGTCCTTGGTCAGCGTGGCATAGACGGTCGGGCCGCCAATCGCTTCCAGGCGCTCGACGTCGGTATCGAGCACGCGCTTGAGCATGCGCATGCGCATGTCGAACACCACGCGGTGGCCCAGCGCCGTCAGCAGCGCCTGCGAGCCGAAGCCGCAGCCGAACAGCACTGCCAGCAGGCCCAGCAGGATGCCGATGCGGCTGGCTTCCAGCGCCGCCGGGGCGGCGATCATGCTGTTGATCGCGGCGATCAGGGCGATGCCGGCGAGCGCGCTGCAGGTACCCGCGGCCAGCGCCAGCAACAGCAGGCCGCCAAAGCGGTGGCGCAATGACAGGAACAGGTTCACAGGGTCTCCAGCAGTTCGTTCATGAAGGCCAGGTCCGCGTCGGCGTCACGCCGCCCGGCCTGGTCGATCGCCGCGGCCATGTCGCGCAGCACCGGCGCGCCGAACAGCGCCGGCAGCGCCAGTTCGCACGCCATCTGCTCGCGGATGCGGGTCTGCAGCCGCACCAGCAGCAGCGAATGGCCGCCCAGCAGGAAGAAGTCATCGTCGGCGCCGGCCTCGGCCACGCCCAGCACCGCGCACCACAGCGCGGCCAGCGCGTGCTCGGTCGGCGTCGACAGTGCGGCCGCTGCGCGCCGTGCTGCCGGTTCCGGCAGCGCCTGGCGGTCGACCTTGCCGTTGGCGTTGAGCGGCAGCGCGTCGAGGCGCGTGAGGCTGGACGGCACCATGTAGCCAGGCAGCTGCTCGCGCAGGCGCGCCAGGATGTCGTCGTCGGTCGCCTCGGCACCGGCCACGTAGTAGGCGCACAGCCGCGCCATGCCGTCGGGACCGGGGCGCGCCACGCACACGGCGTGCTGCACGCCCGGGCAGGCGGCCAGCACGGCCTCGACCTCGCCCGGCTCGACGCGGAAGCCCCGCACCTTGACCTGGTGGTCGCGCCGGCCGAGGAACTCGACGATGCCGTCGGCACGCTTGCGTGCGAGGTCGCCGGTCCGGTAGAGCCGGTCGCCCGCCATGGCACCGGGCGTGTCTTGCGGGAACGGGTTGGGCACGAAGGCCGCGGCGGTGCGCGACGGGTCGGCGGCATAGCCGCGCGCCAGTCCGGCACCGCCGATAAAGAGCTCGCCGGCCACGCCCGCGGGCACCGGCTCCAGGCGCGCGTCCAGCACGTAAAGCTGGTTGTTGGCGATCGGATGCCCGACCGGCGCCACCGCCCACGCGGGCGTGCCTTCGCCCTCGCCCGCCAGCGCATGCGCGGCGGACCAGATCGTGGTTTCGGTCGGGCCGTAGACGTTGCAGACGTCGGCGCCGCGCGCCAGCAGCGCCGTCGCCAGCTCGCGCCCCAGCGCCTCTCCGCCGCATAGCACGCGCAGGCCCTGCCATGCCGGCGTGGCCTGCGTGACCAGCATCTGCCAGGTGGCCGGCGTGCCCTGCATCACAGTGATGGCGTGGGCGGTCATCAGCGCCGCCATCCGCGCCGGATCGCGCGCGTCGTCACGCGTGGCGATCACCACCCGGGCGCCGCAGGCCAGCGGCAGGAACAGTTCCAGCCCCGCGATATCAAAGCCCAGCGTGGTCACCGCCAGCAGGCGGTCATGGCCGTCCATCGGCACCACCGGCGTCATCGCGCGCAGGAAATTGGCCAAGGCTGCGCGCGAGATCTGCACGCCCTTGGGCGTGCCGGTCGAGCCGGAGGTGTAGAGCGTGTAGGCGAGCTGCGCCGGATGGCAGTCCCGCACGGGGGCGGTCGCGGGCGCCGCATGCCACGGCGGCGAGCCGCCGTCGACCAGCACCACGCCGGCGCTGTCGCCCAGCGCGGCAAGGGTGCCCGCCGCCGCGAGGATCAGGCGCGGGCTGGCATGGCGCAGGATATGGGCGTTGCGCGCGGGCGGGTGATGCGCGTCGATCGGCAGGTAGGCGGCGCCTGCCTTGAGGATACCCAGCAGCACCGCCACCATTTCCGGCGTGCGTGGCAGGCAGACGCCGACCAGCGTGTCGGTGCCCACCTGCTGCGCGGCCAGCCAGTGCGCGATGCGGTTGGCACTGGCTTCCAGCTCGGCATAGGTCAGGCTGGCGCTGCCGTCGCTCACCGCAATGGCGTCAGGGGTGGCCGCGGCGGCGCGGGCGATGCGGGCCACCACGTCGTCTTCAGCGTCGATGGCCAGGCCGGTGTCGTTGGCACTCGCCAGCGTCCGGGTGCGCTCGCTTGCGTCCATCAGCGGCAGCGCGTCGAACGGCACGTCGGGCGATGCCAGCATCGCGCCGAGCAGTTGCTCGTAGTGCCGTGCC
The DNA here is from genome assembly GCF_040784895.1 of Cupriavidus sp. Agwp_2. NCBI lineage: Bacteria > Pseudomonadati > Pseudomonadota > Betaproteobacteria > Burkholderiales > Burkholderiaceae > Cupriavidus > Cupriavidus sp. Agwp_2. The sequence continues at coordinate 2,759,683 of NZ_CP088084.1, read as the reverse complement.
ATGCGTTGCGCCGTCGCTGCGGCGAACAGCGCTGCGTCGTATTCGAGCGTGGCGGCCACGCGCGTGGCGCTGGCCTGCAGGTCCAGCGTGACGTCGAACTTGGCGCTGTCGTCGGGCACCGGCAGTGCGATCGCCTGCAGGCCGGGCAGCGCAAACGACGTGGCTTCGCCCATCTGCAGGTTGAACATCGCCTGGAATACCGGCGTGCGGCTCGGGTCGCGCGCCGGCGCGAGCCGGTCGACCAGCAATTCGAACGGCAGGTCGGCATGGTCGAGCGCAGCGCGGGCGTCGTCGCGCACCTGCTGGCACAGCGCGCGGCCGGTCAGGCCCGGCGCCAGCCGTGCGCGATAGACCTGGGTGTTGATAAAGCAGCCGACCAGGTCGTCGAGTTCTTCATGGGTGCGCGCGGCGTTGGGCACCCCGACCGCAAAATCGGACTGGCCGCTGTAGCGTGCCAGCAGCGCTTGCCAGGCCGCCAGCAGCACGGCGAACGGCGTGGTGCGGCCGCCGCCGCAGTAGTCGCGCAGCGCCGCGGCCACGCCGTCGGACAGCGTCCAGCGGATGCGCCCGCCCTTGCCCGCCGGGCGCGCCGGGCGCGGCGCGTCAAGCGGCAGTTCCAGCGCGGGAATGCCGGTGCCCAGGCGCTGCGCGCAGCGCGCCAGCGCGGCGTCGAGCGCGGGGCCGGCCAGCCGTTCGCGCTGCCAGGCGGCATAGTCCGCATACTGTACCGGCAACGGCGTCCAGCCCGGCCCGGTGCCGTCGATGGCCGCCGCATAGGCCTGCGCCAGGTCGCGCGCCAGGATCGGGTTGGACCAGCCGTCCGAAACGATGTGGTGCATGGCGAGCACCAGCACGTGGGCGCCGTCATCCAGCCGGGCCACGGTGACCTGGAAAGGCGCGGCGGCGTGCAGGTCGAACACGCGCGCGGCTTCGCCGCGCAGCAGCGCGTCGACCTCGCCTGCCGGCAGGTCGACCCATTGCACGGCAGGCGCCGCATCGCCGACCAGCTGGCACGGCTCGCCGTCGCCGGCCGAGAAGCGGGTACGCAGCACGGCGTGGCGCGAGGTCACCAGCGCCATCGCCCGCTCCAGCGCAGGCGCCGACAGCGGCCCCTGCAGGCGCCAAGCTCGCACCAGGTTGTAGGCGGTGCTGTCCGGCGCGTAGCGCTGCAGGAACCACAACCGCTGCTGGGCGAAGGAAAGCGGCGCTGGGCCGTGCGCGGCGCGCGCGCGGATCGTCAAATCGGGCTGCGTCATCGGGTCTTCTCCGGAGCGGCGACGCAGGCGTTGCTGGCCTGGCTGCCTCGACCCACGCGGGCCCGCCGTCGACTCGGCATGGCCGCAAGCGCTTCGCCGCCGCGGCATTGCCACGGCCGGCGGTCAGGAAAGCGCCCGGGTGCGGGATTGTCTCTACAAATGCAATTGCGAATATACCTGATAATCATTCGCATCTTCAACTTGAAAGATGGCGTTGGATGCACAAATACAACGCCGTTCAGGGTGTCTCCGGGGTGTCTCTTGTCTGCTCTACTACCGCTACCGCTGTTGCTTGAACTGTTTCCGGGCCCGCTGCGCCACTACGCCGAAGCCGTGGTGGCCGGCACGCCCATGCCGGCGGACATCGCTATCGGCGCGCTCGGCGCGACTCCGGCAAGTCCGCTGGCCAGCGCGCTGCAGGCCAGCGCCGCGCACCACCGCAGCGACGATGCACGCGTGACCGGCTCGGTCTGGGCGCGGCATGGTTTCTCGTCGCTGCTGCCCGGCGTGGTGGCCGCCGCTGCCCTGGCGCACCACGTGCTGCCGCTGCGCTGCGCCGCGATCCGGTCCGATGGGCACGGCCGCGCCGTGGCGCTGTTGTTGCCGCATGGCGGCGCGGCGCTGCACGACGCGCCGCCCCAGCAGCGCTACGGCGCCCTGCTGGACGACCTGCTGGCGCCGGTGGTGCAGGCGCTGGCCGCGGCCAGCGGCGCGTCGCCGCGACTGCTGTGGGCCAATGCCGGCGCCGTCGTCGCCGAGGTGTTCCGCCACGCGCCCGCCCTGCTCCAGCCGGGGTTGCCGGCCACCGAGGCCACGCTGGCGCAGGATGCAGCGTGGCTGATGGACACGCGCACCCGCCTCGACGGCCGCGACAACCCGCTGCATGCGCCGATGCGCGCGCACCGCGTGACCCGCGACGGCACCACCACTACGCTGTGGCTGCGCCGGCTGTGCTGCCTGCGCTACCGGCTGCACGGCTTTCCGTTGTGCGGTGACTGCCCGCGCCATCTGCTGCGCTGAAGACATCGCGCCCTGCCCCTCCTACGCCGCCAGAGCGCTGGCGTGGCCTTCACTGCCGCCGGCGATGCGTGCCGGCAGCTCGGCCAGCGTGGCATCGGCCAGTGCCGGCAGGGCCAGCAAAAGCGACATGCATTGCCGCGCGAGATCCCGCGCCGCTGCGTGGTCGAGCGCCGCCGTGTCGAATTCCACGCGCAGCGTCAGCGTTTCGCGCGGGATCACGATGGCGGTCACCGGGTAGCTCATCTGGCCGCGGTTGTCGACATCGCTGAAGCGCAGCGCGCCGCGTTCGGTTTCGCGCAGCGTGCTGTCGACCGGGTAGTTCTCGTAGATCAGCATGGTGTCGAACGGCGCCTGCGACGTATCGTCGCTGCCCGCGGCCCAGGATTGCAGCCACGCCGGCGGCGCGTGCTCGGTCTCGCGCAGCGCCAGGTTGTCGGCCTGCAGGGCGGGCAGCCAGTCGGCCACGCGCAGCATGTCGGGCAGGTCCTGCACCAGCGGCAGCGTGCTGGCCAGCAGGCCCATGATGTCTTCGATGCCGGGCAGCTCCGCCGAGCGTCCCGAGCCCACCACCGCCATGCCCACGGTGCGGGCGCCGGTGGCCTGGCGCAGCGCCAGCAGCCAGGCGGCCTGCACCAGTGTGTTGACGGTGACGTGCTGGCGGCTGGCAAAGGCGGCAAGCGTACGCAGTGTGTCGGCTGGCACCACGTGCTCGACGGCGCCCATTTGCTGACCACGCTGCGCGGGCGTCGCGACATCGCGCGTGATCCGGACCGGCTGCTGCTGCAGCGGCGCCAGTCGCGCCTTCCAATGCTCGTCCGCGCCGGGCTGTGCCTGCTGCCACGCCACGTAGCGGCGCAGCGACAAAGCCGCTTGCGCAGGCTGTTCGCCGTCGTAGCCGCGCAGCACTTCGCCCAGCAGCCTTGACATGCTCCAGCCATCCAGCAGCAAGTGGTGCCAGGTCCAGAGGAAGCGCCACGCGTCGTCGGCGATGCGCACCAGCGTCAGCCGCATCAGCGGCGCGTGGCACAGGTCGAAGGGCTGGCGGAACTCGGCCTCGCACAGCGCCTGCCATTGCGCATCGTCGGCGGCGGACTGCGGCCGGTTGCCGCGGTCGCGCCAGTCGTGGTGGGTGACCGGCATTTGCGCCTGCGCCGGCACCACCAGCAGCGGCTCGGCCCCCTCGGGCGCCGGCAGCCACGCAACGCGCGCGCGCAGCACCGGATGGCGCCGCACAGCGCCCTGCCATGCCGCGACCATGCGCTCGACGTCGAGCCCGTCCATGGTCGCCTGCACCTGCACCATGTACGCCGGCGAGTCCGGATGGCGCGCGCCATGGCGCACCATGCCGCGCTGCATCGGCGTGGGCCGCCAGATGTCGTCGATCTCGTCGATCTCGTCGAGTTCGTCGGCAGGCAGCGCCAGTGCGTCCAGCTGCGCCTGCGACAGGCCGCTGGCCGGCACGTCCGACGGCGTCAGCCGCGTGGCGGGTTGCGCCACGCAATGCGCCACCACGTCGCGCAATGCCTGGGCGATGCGTGCCAGCAGCGTGTCGACGGTGGCCTCGCGGAACTGGCCGCCGCGATAGGTGCAGCGGAACTGCAGGCAGCCATGCTGGACCCGGCCGTCGAAGGCCAGCGGTGCCGGCAACGGAATCCCGGCGGACATGCCGCTGCCGGTGTCCTCCGTTGCAACCTGCCAGCTGCCTGCCTCGGCGCGCAGGCTGCCGTCGAACTGGCCGAGGTAGTTGAACAGCACCTGCGGGGCCGCGCCGGCGGCGCCGAGCACACCGTAGCCCAGGCCCTGCCGCGGCACGGCGCGCAGCGCTTCCTTGACGCCGGCGATGGTGTCGCCAAGGTCATCGACGCAGGCAAGGCGCACCGGCCAGATGCTGGTGAACCAGCCGACCGTGCGGCTGAGGTCGAGCGCACTACCGGCCGCCTCGGCTTCGCGCCCGTGGCCTTCGACGTGGATGCGGATCTCGTCGCGGCCCGTGAACGCGCACAGCGCGCGCGCAAAGGCCGCCAGCAGCAGGTCGTTGACGCCGGTACGGTAGGCGGCGTGGGCGCGCCGGAGCAAGGCATCGGTCGTGGCCGCGTCGAGGGCGAAGCTGGCCGTGCGGGCGCCATCGGGGTGCGGCTGAGACGCGTCAGGCGCATCGCCCGGCAGGTCCAGGTCGCCTTCCGCCACCGCTTGCCAATAGGCGTCTTCAGCGGCAAACACGGCGCGCGCCGGGCCGGCCAGCGCGCGGCTCCAGGCGGCGTAGCTGGCGCCGACCGGTGCCAGCGCCGGGGCCTGCCCGCCCACCCTGGCGGCGTACGCCGCCTGCAGGTCTTCCAGCACAATGCGCCACGACACGCCGTCCACCACCAGGTGGTGGCAGACCAGGAACAAGCGCTCGGTGCCATCGCCGACGCGCAGTTGCAATGCGCGCAGCAGCGGACCCTGCTCGATATCCAGCTTTCCCTGCTCGGCGTCGCAGGCAGCGGTGATCGCCGCCGCGTCGGGCGCGTCGGCCGTCGTCAGCACGAATGCATCGGCGGCCTCCGCAACGGCCTGCTGGTGCCAGCCGTCCTCGGCATGGCGGAAGCGAAAGCGCAGCGCCGCGTGATGGCCGACCACATCCGCCAGCGCGGCACGCAATGCCGCCGTGTCGATGGCCGGCTGCGACTGCAGCAATACCGACTGGTTGAAGCGGTTGCGGGCGGCCGCGGCCAGCGGCTGGGCGAGGAACGCGCGCTGAACCGGCGTCAGCGGCGCCGCGCCGTGTTCCGCCGCGTCGTTGGCGGCATCCTCCGCCGCCACGTCCACGCGCTGCGCCACCTGCGCCAGCGCCGCCACGGTCTGGTGCTCGAACACCTGCCGCGGCGTCAGGCGCCAGCCCTGCAGGCGGGCGCGCGCGACGATCTGCAGGCTGAGGATCGAGTCGCCGCCGAGCGCGAAGAAGTTGTCATGCAAGCCCACCTGCGCGATGCCGAGCACGTCCGCCCATACCGCCGCCAGCATCCGTTCCGGCACCGACACCGGCGCGGCGAAGGCGGTCTCGGCCTGCCACTGCGGTTCGGGCAGCGCGCGCCGGTCGAGCTTGCCGTTGGGCGTGACCGGCAGGCTGTCGAGCCGCAGCATTGCGGCGGGCACCATGTAGTCGGGCAAGGCCGCGGCAAGCGCGCTGCGCAGCGCTTCGGCCTGCACCGATGCCGGCGCCGCCACGTACCCGACCAGGCGCGTGCCGGCCGGCGTCTCGTGCGGCAGCACCACCGCCTGGCGCACCTCGGGCTGGGCCAGCAGGTGGGCCTCGATCTCGCCGAGTTCGATGCGGAAGCCGCGAATCTTGACCTGGTGGTCCTGCCGGCCGAGATATTCGATACAGCCATCGGGGCGCCAGCGCACCAGGTCGCCGGTGCGGTACAGGCGCGCCCCGGGTGCGCCGTAGGGATCCGGAATAAAGCGGTCGGCAGTCATGCCGGCGCGGCCCAGGTAGCCGCGCGCCAGCCCTTCTCCGCCGAGATACAGCTCGCCCGGCACGCCGACGGGCACCGGCTCCAGCCGGCTGTCCAGCACGTGCGCGCTGCGCGAGCCGACCGGCCTGCCGATCGGCGCATAGGCGCCGGTCACCTGCGCGGCGGCTTCGGCGGCGGCGGCCTTCCACACCAGTGGCGTCACCACGGTCTCGGTCGGGCCATAGCCGTTGATGATGTGCTGCGGCCGCAGCGCCTGCGTCAGCCGTTCCACGCCGGCGCGAGGCATGGCCTCGCCGCCGAACGAATAAAGCCACAGCGGCGGCGGGTTGCCTTGCGATTCGGCCCACGCGGCCAGCTGGTGCAGGTAGCGCGGCGGAAAGCCCGCGTGCGTGACCGCGTGGCGGCGCAGCGCGGCGTAGGTCTGCTCGACGCTCCACAGCGCGTCGTCGCGCAGCACGATGCTGGCGCCGCTGGCGAGCGGCACCATCCAGCGCTCATGCGCGCCGTCGAAGCTGAACGACAGGAAATGCAGCTCGCGGCTGGCCGCCGTGATGTCGTAGCACTCGGCAGTGGTAACCACGTGCATCGCCAGGGGGCCGTGTGCCACGGCCACGCCCTTGGGCCGCCCGGTCGATCCGGAGGTGTAGATCACGTAGGCCAGTTGCTCCGGATGGATGGGCACGCCAGGATCGTGGTCTGGCCAGGAGGCGCCGTTCCCATCGTCGGCAAGCAGCACCGGCAGGCCGGGCATTACCGGGAAGGCATCGCGCAGCGCGCGCTCGGTCAGCAGCAGTTGCGGCGCCGCGTCCTCCTGCATGTCGAGCAGGCGCCGTGCCGGATAGGCGGGATCGAACGGCACGAAGCAGGCGCCGGCCTTGAGCACCGCCAGCAGCGCCACCAGCATGCGCGGCGAACGGTTCAGCGCCACGCCAACGCGGCACTCGGCGCCGATGCCGTGCGCGATCAGCCGGTGCGCCAGCCGGTTGGCCTGGCGCTCCAGCTCGCCGAATTCCAGGATGTCGTCGCCATACAGCACTGCCGGCGCAGCGGGCGCGCGGCGCGCATGCGCGGACACCCGCGAGTGCACGGCCACGAACGGTGTTGCCGCGCAGTCGGGCTGGCTCCAGCGTGCCAGTGCTGCGCGCTCGGCGTCGGCGAGCAGCACCGCGGTGCCGGGCGTGGTCGCCGGGTCGGCTGCGAAGGCCTGCAGCAGGCGCACATAATGCCCGGCCATGCGCGCCACGGTGGCGGCATCGAACAGGTCGGCAGCATAGGCGATGCGGCCGCACAGGCTGCCATCGGGAAGCTCGGCCGTGGCCAGGCTCAACTCGAAGCGCGCGGTGGTGACCGGCAGTTCCAGCGGCGTGACGCGCAGCCCCGCCAGTTGCGGCAGCGTCGCGGCGCCCGCAGTGCGATGATCAAAGGTGACGTTGAACAGCGCCGGCTGGCCAAGGCTGCGGTCGGGCTGCAGCGCCTCGACCAGCAGGTCGAACGGCAGCGACTGGTGCTCCTGGTCCGCTGCGGCCTGCGTGGCCAGCCGCGCCAGCAGGTCGGCGAACGGCTGGTCCGGGTCGACCTCTGCCCGCATCACCTGCATGTTGACGAAGCAGCCGATCAGCGCCTCGGTCTCGCTGCGCTGGCGGTTGGCCACCGGCACGCCAATGCGCAGATCGGCCTGGCCGGTATAGCGGCCCAGCAGCACCGCGTAGGCGGCCAGCAGCGCCATGTTCAGCGTTGCATGGCGCGTGGCGGCAAGCGTGCGCAATGCTTCCGCCACGGCGGCGGGAATGGTGAATACATGCTCGGCGCCCTCGCCGCTGCGCGCGGCGCGGCGCGGGCGGTCGGCGGGCAGGTCGAGCGTGGCGCCCGTGCAGTCGCCCAGGCGTTCGCGCCAATAGCCGAGCTGGCGCTGGGCCTCGCCAGCCTCCATCCAGTTGCGCTGCCAGGCGGCATAGTCGGCGTACTGGAGCGGCAGCGGCGCAAGCCCGGCCCGCGTGCCGTCGGCTTCAGCCGCGTAGCAGGCGGCCAGTTCGGCGACGAGGCGGACGATCGATGCACCATCGGCGACGATGTGGTGCAGCACCACGACGAGTACGTGCGACTGCGCGCCCTCGCGGATCAGCGCCACGCGCCACAGCGGTCCGGCGGCGAGATCGAACGGTTCATGGACCACGCGCGCGATGGCTGCATCGAGACCGTCCGGATTGGCGTCGATGACGGCAAAGGCCGGCGGCAGGTCTTCGTGCACTTGCTGGCAGGCAACGCCGGCGGCGTCGGTCGGATAGGTGGTGCGCAGCACTTCATGGCGCGCACCGATCTGCGCGAACGCGCGGCGCAGCGCGTCGGCGTCCAGCCGGCCTTCAAGCCGGTACACGCCCGGCATGTGGTAGGCGGTGCTGGCGGGCTCCAGTTGCTGCAGGAACCACAGGCGCTGCTGCGCATACGACAGCGGCAGCGCGGCAGCGCGCGGGTCCGGCACGATGGGCAGCGTGGCAAACGCCACGCCTTTGCCGTGCAGCGCGGACAGGAAGACGGTGCGCTGCGCCGGGTCGAGCCGTGCAAAGCGCGCGGCGACTTGTGCGTGCGCGGTACTCAATGCGTCTGACATGGGGGCGGGATCGGTCAATGGATTTCAGGGGGCGCTTACACCGGCACCGCAGCCGGCACCGCGACCGGCGCTTGCGGCACGGCGGCCAGGGCCGTGTGCGCCAGCGCGTCGAGGTCACTGTCCGCGGCTTCCTGCCTGACGGCAGCGGCCAGCGCATGCGCGGTCGGATGGTCGAACACCACGCCCGGCGCGATCTCCACCTGCAGCCGGCGGCGCAGCCGCGCCACCAGCTTGATCACCAGCAGCGAATGGCCGCCGAGGGCAAAGAAGTCGGCGTGGGCGTCGACCTGGCTCTGTTCGAGCAGCTCGGCCATCAGCGCGCACACCAGGGCTTCCACCGCATCGGCCGCGGGCGCTGCGGCCGGGGCTGGCGCCCTGTCGGCAGGAACCAGTTCGCGCAGCGCGACGCGGTCGGTCTTGCCGTTGGGCAGGCGCGGCAGTGCAGGCAGCGGGACGAAGCGCGCCGGCACCATCGCGTCGGGCAGCATCGCGGCGAGCGTGTGGCGCAGCGCGGCGGCGTCGATGGTGCAGCCTGCCGCAGGCACGAGGAAGGCACACAGTACGGCCTCGCCACCGGGCCCCGCCACCGCGCTCACGGCGGCCTGCGCAACCGCTGGCTGGGCCAGCAGCGCGGCTTCGACTTCGGCGGGCTCGACGCGGATGCCGCGGATCTTGACCTGCTGGTCGGCACGGCCGAGCAGTTGCAGGCCGGCAGGCGTGGCGCGCGCGAGATCGCCGGTGCGGTACAGGCGCTCGCCGGCAACGAAGGGATCGTCGACAAAGGCCGCGGCATCCAGGTCCGCACGGCCAAGGTAGCCGTGCGCGAGCTGCGGGCCGCCGACGTAGAGCTGCCCGGCCACGCCGGCCGGCACCGGCCGCAACGCGTCGTCCAGCACGCGCACGCGGGTCGCACCCAGCGCCCGGCTCAGCGGTGCCATGCCGGCGGGCCACGCCGGCACATCCGCGCCCAGTGCATGGACCATGACGCCGACGGTGGTTTCGGTCGGGCCGTAGTGGTTAAAGATGCGGCACGCCGGCGCATGGCTGCGCAACGTGTCGACCAGACTGGCCGGCAACGGCTCGCCGCCCAGGATGACGGTTGACGGCACCGCGGGGCACTCCGTTTCCAGCAGCGCCGCCAGGTGCGACGGCACGATCTTGATGGCATCGACCGCGCGGCCGCGCAGGTAGCGCGCAAAGGCCGCGGGATGGGCCATATCGTCATCGCTGGCCACGACCAGGCAGCCGCCCTGCCACAGCGCGGCGAACAGCGTGGTGTTGCCAAGGTCGGCGGCCACGGACGAGGTCAGTCCGAAGCGCTGGCACGACGACAGCGACAGCGCGTCGCAAGCCGCCGCGGTGTAATGGCTGATCTGCGCGTGGCCGATCACCACGCCCTTGGGTTCGCCGGTGGAGCCGGAGGTGAACAGCACGTAGGCGGCGGCATCGGGCGAGACGGTCACTGCATCCTCTGCCGCGGCCACCGTCGCCAGCAATGCATCGGCACTGACGAGAGCGTCGTCGTCCGGCGAAGCCTGTTGCGCGATCGTCAGCACCGGCGCGGCCTGCGCCAGCACGCTGCGGCGCCGCGCCTGCGGCCAGGCCGGGTCGAGCGGCACATAGGCGCCGCCCGCGGCCCATACCGCCAGCAGGCTGGCAACCAGTGCACCGCTGCGCGGCAATGCCAGCGCCACGCGCGTGCCGGGGCCCACGCCAAGCGCGCGCAGCCGTTGCGCGGCGGCGTGCACGGTACGCTGCAGCCCCGCGTAGTCGAGCACCAGGTCGGCGGCATCCAGCGCAGGCGCCGTCGGTGTGCGGTGCGCGTGCATCGCGATGCGATCCAGCAGCGAATGGCCCGCGTTTGCCGGCTTCTCGCTGGTCCAGCACTGCGGCACGCGCAAGGTATCGTCGGCGGGCCACCACAGCGACGGCAGCGACGCGTCCAGTGCGGCCGGCAACGTGCCGATCAGCGCTGCGAGGTGCGACAGCAGCCACGGCGCTACGCGCGGATGGAGCGCGCCAGCGTGCGCGTGCAGGGCCAGCGCGGCCATGCCCTGCCCGTCGTCCAGAGCCTCGCATACCAGGTCGAAACCGGGCCAGGCCGGGCTGGCCAGCGCAATCCCGTCGGCCGGTAGCGGCGCCACCGTAAACCCGATACGGGGACCTGCGTCGCCGGGCAGCCACGCTTCCTGCCACGCGGCGTGGCCGTCCAGCGTCGGCAGCCACGCCTGCCAGTGGCTGCGCAGGCTGGTTTCGTCTTCCCATTGCACGCGAAGCGGCAGCGCCTTGACGAATACGCCGGCGGCGCCGGCCATCACTTCGTAGTCGCGGCGGCAGTCGTGCAGCCACGTGGCACTGAATGCCGGCTGCGCGCACAGGCGCGCCAGCAGGGTCCACCACGCGGCCTGCAGCACGCGCTCGGGCGTGGCGCCGAGCTCGCGCGCGGCAACGGCCAGCGCATGGCGATGGGCCGCGTGTAACGTGTGGCGCCAGCTGTCGGCTGGCGTGGCGGTGGCGGGGGCGGTGGCGGAAACCGCAGCGAGCGCGTCGGGCATGCGCAGCGGCGTGGGCAGGCCGGCCGCCTGCGCCTGCCAGTAATCGCGGCCGGCGTTGCCGGTGCCGTCCTCACCCAGGCGCGCGCCCTGCTGCCAGTCGGCGTACTGGGCGTATTGCAGCGGGAGTTCGGCATCGTCCGCGGCCGGGGCCTCCAACGCGGCGCGCACGGTTTCTGCGAGACGCAGCACGCTGTTGCGATCGGCTGCCAACGGGCTTACCAGCAGCCACAGCGTGGCGCCGCCGGTGGCCAGCGGGCACAGGCGGGCGCGCAATACATCGCCCTCCGCCGGATTTAGCGCAGGCAGCACCAGCGCATCGCCTTCAGCGACGATGACCGTGGCCGCGCCGCCGTTGCCGCTCTGCGGCACGCATGCCACCAGTTGGCTGCCATCGCCGACGTAGGCCATGCACAGCACGTCGTGGCGCCCGCGCAGCACGGCCAGCGCGGCGTCTACCGCGGCAGGCTCGGGCTGGCACCGCAACGCGATGCGCGCCACATGCGCATGCGGCACCGGCGCGCTGCGCCATTGCAGCCAGGCGGCCTGTTGCTCGGGGGTCGGGGTCCAGGCGTCGTGCATCTCAGGCATCGGCGTTCTCCTGCGGGGGCACGGCCAAGGGCTGGCCTTCCAGCTGAGCACGGTCGAACATATCGCCCATCGCCACCACGATCTTGCGCGGCCCCTCATAGGGATCGCGTGCGTGCGCGGCCAGCATGTTGTCGAGCATCACTACGTCGCCGCGCTGCCAGTCGAAGCGCACGGCGCAGGCTTCATACAGCTCGCCGATCAGCGCCATGGCCTCGTCGGGAATCGGCGTGCCGTCGCCGAACATCACGTGGCGCGGCATGCGCTCCAGGCCGACCATTTCGAGCAGGTCTTCGCGGACGTCGGCCCCCAGGCACGAGACGTGGTGCAGCTGCACCTGGTTGAAGAAGCTGCGCTCGCCGGTGACCGGGTGGCCGACGATGGCCGGGCACACGGTGCGGGTCTGCAGCACGTCGCCGTCCAGCCAGCGGCAGTCGATGCCGGCGGCACGGCAGCGCGCCTCGACCTCGGCGCGGTCGTCGGTCTTGTAGAAGTCGCGCCAGTCCACGTCCAGCCGCGGCGTGAAGGTGCGCACGTACATCAGCTGCTTGCGGGCAAACTCTTCGGCCAGCGCGGGCGGCAGGCGGCGCAGCAGCTCGCGGCAGTCGACGATCGGGGTGGCGCCGCCCACGGCGGAGGGTAGTTCGCAGAAGAACCACTGCTTGCGCGGCCAGCGCTCCAGGTGCGCGCTTTCGTTGTGGTACAGGATCATCTGGCGCTCGGGGTACGGCGTGGAGCGATACGTGTTGCGCCCGCCCTCCTTCTTGGGCAGGTCGCCGTAGCTGCCGTACAGGCCGGGGTGCATGGCTTCGGCGAAGGCTTCGAAGGCCTGCGGGTTGGGCAGGTCGAAGCCACGGAAGACAATGCCGGCGTGCCGGTGCAGCGTCGCGGCGACCAGCTCGCGCGAGCGCGCAGCCCACGCCACCGGGTCCAGGCCCGGCACCGCCGGCTCGATCACGATGGGGAAGACTTCGCCGGCGCGCAGCGGGCGCAGCCGCACCTGGCTGGCCGGGTCGGCAGCGGCAGCCGGCGGCACGGCGGCGGCGGCCGGGGCGGAAGCGGCGCCAGCGGCCGGGCGCGGCCGGGCCAGCGATTTCAGCTGGTCGAGCTTGGCCGCCATGCGTTGGCTGGTTTCCATGGTTCGGGACTCCTCGGGTTTCGGTTGGAACGGGCGCGCGGCGCCCGGGACGGGTGCGGTGGCGCGGTCGGCGGGCTGGTCCGGGGCACGCAGCAGCGCCTCCAGCGTAGCCAGCCATTCGGCGGCGAAACGCGCCACGGTGGCGGATTCGAACAGCGCGCTGGCAAAGACCCAGTCGCCGCGCAGCGGCGCCGCTTCCTGTTCACTCTCAGGCTCCAGGAACAGCGCCATGTCGAACTTGGACGTGCGCTCGATGGGCGGCAGCATCGCGGCCTGCACGCCGGGCATGTCAAGCTGCCCCGCCGGGGTGTTCTGCAGCACGAACAGCGCCTGCACCAGCGGATTGCGGCTACGGTCGCGCGGCACGCCCGCCGCCTCGACGATGCGGTCGAACGGCAGGCCGTCATGCTCGAAGGCCGCCAGCACGTCGCGCCGGCAAGCGGCCAGCACCTCGCGGAAGCTGGCGCCGGCAATGCGGCGCGAGCGCAGCGGCAGCACGTTGACGAAGAAGCCAATCAGCGGCTCGAGTGCGGCGTCGGGGCGGCCGGCGACGTCGGTGCCGAGCACCAGGTCGTCCATGCCGGTGGCGCGGTGCAGCCAGCACTGGAAGCTGGCCAGCAGCACGATAAAGGGCGTGACCTGCCCGGCGCGCGCCAGCGCATGCACCTGCGCCATGCGCTCGCCGTCGATCCGCAGCGCCACGGCGTCGCCTTCCATGCGCGCGACAGGTGGGCGGGCGCGGTCAGCCGGCAACGCCAGCGCCGCCGGTGCACCGGCAAGCGCGCCGCGCCAATAGGCGGTGAGCCGCTCCAGTGCGGCACCGCGCAACCAGTCGCGTTGCCACGCGGCATAGTCGGCGTATTGCAATGTCAGCGGCGGCAGCGGCGCGACCTGCTCCGGCGCCAGCGCGCGGCGGTAGCCGTGGGTGATCTCGTTGACCAGCAGGCCGACCGACCAGCCGTCCGACACCAGGTGGTGCATGGCAACCAGCAGCACATGTTCCTGCGGCGCGCAGCGCAGCAGCGTGGTGCGCCACAGCGGCGCGTGGCCGAGGTCGAACGGGCGCGAGGCGTGCTCGTGCATGGCCTCCCGCAGCGCCGCTTCGCGCGCTTCAGGTGCCAGCGCCTGCAGGTCGATCACCGGCAGGCCGATGTCGGCGGCGGCATCGATGTGCGCGTAGGGCTCGCCGTCGTCGTCGGGATAGGCAGTACGCAGGATCTCATGACGCGCCGCCACCGCCGCCAGCGCCTGGCGCAGCGCGGCGAGTTCCAGCGGCCCGCGCAGGCGCAGCGCGCCGGCCATGTTGTAGGCGGCTCCGGTGTTGCCCTGCAGTCGTTCGACCAGCCACAGCCGCTGCTGCGCCAGCGATACTGGCATGCGCGCGGTACGCGGCACCGGGACCAGCGCGGGCATCGCCACGACAGGTGCCGCGTAATCCAGCCGGGCAGCGAAGTCGCGCAGCACCGGCGCCTCGAAGACATCGCGCAGCGTGGCCTGTGCATGGCCAGCTCCACGCAGCCTTGCCACCACGCGCGTGGCGATCAGCGAATGGCCGCCGAGGCGGAAGAAATGACTGTCGCGGCCGACGCGAACGCCCGGCAACAGGGTTTCCCAGATGCCGGCCACGGCCTGCTCGGTTGGCGTGTCGGGCGGTGCCCCCTCCTCCGCCACGACCTGCGGCGCCGGCAGCGCCTTGCGGTCGATCTTGCCGTTGGCATTGAGCGGCCACGACGGCATGCACACCCATGCGGCAGGCACCATGTACGCAGGCAGCCGCGCGGCGACGCTGGCGGAGAGTTCGGCTTCCAGTGAGTCAGGCGCGTGCTGCGCGTGGCCGGCTTGCGGCTGCCAGTACGCGGTCAGCCATTCGGTGCCGGCGGCGCGGTGCACTGTCACCAGCGCCTGGCGCACTGCGGGATGCGCGGCCAGCACGGCTTCGATCTCGCCCAGCTCGATGCGGTAGCCGCGCAGCTTGACCTGGAAGTCCTTGCGGCCGATGTATTCGAGCACCCCGTCTTCGCGCCAGCGGCCGAGGTCGCCGGTCAGGTAGCGGCGGCTGCCCGGCGCGCCGGTCGGGTCCGGCACGAAGGCTGCCGCGGTGCGGCGCGGGTCTGCCAGGTAGCCCCGGCCGACGCCGGCGCCGGCCACCGCGATCTCGCCCACCACGCCGGGCGCGGCCAGATTGCCGTCGGCATCGAGCACCTGCAGCACGGCATTGGCGGTCGGGCGGCCGATCGGCACGGTGTCCGCCGCTTGCGCCAGCGCGTCGGCGTGCAGGGGGTGGAACGCCACGTCGTCCGAGCATTCCGCCGGCCCGTAGGCGTTCATCAGCGGCACGCGCGGATAGCGGTCCAGCCAGGCGTGCGCGGTGGCGGGCGGCAGCGCCTCGCCGGTGGGCAATACCCAGCGCAGCGCCGGCAGCGGCGCGTCGTGGCCTTCGGCGTCCTGGCAGTCGAGCATGGCCTGCAGCAGCGACGGCACCGGCTCGAAGAGCGTCACGCCGCGCCGCGCCAGCAGCGCGGTGAGCATGGCGGGATCGCGCACCACGTCGTCGCCAACGATCTCCACGCGCGCGCCGAAGACCGGCGCGGCGAGTGCCTGCCAGACCGAGATGTCAAAGCAAGGCGGCGCGGTCTGGGCGATCACGTCGCCCTCGCCCAGCCCCAGCGGCACCACCTTGGCCAGCATGTTGTTGAGCATGCCGGTGCGCGTGACCATCGCGCCCTTCGGCACGCCGGTCGAGCCGGAGGTGAACAGCACGTAGGCGAGCTGTGCGGGATGCGTGGGCGCGTCTGCCGCAGGCGCCCCCCCGGCTTCCAATGCAGCCAGCGTCGTAGCACCGGCAATGCCGGCAGCGTGCAAAGCCGCCACGCCCGCCGCATCGGCCAGGACCTGCGCGGGCCGCGCCTGCGCCAGCACCTGCTGCCAGCGCGCCGCGGGATGGCTGACGTCGAGCGGCACCCATGCCGCGCCGGCGCGCAGGATGCCAGCCAGCGCTACCAGCCAGTCCAGCCCGCGCGGCAGCAGCACCGCAACCAGATCGTCCGGGCGCACGCCGGCGGCGCGCAGGCCTCCGGCGACGTGGCCGGCGCGCTCCCACCAGTCAGCATAGGTCAGCGCTTCGGCGCCGCAGTGCGCCAGCACCCGCCGCGGATGCGTGGCCACCTGGCGCGCGACCCGCTGCACGTAGTCGTCCTGCAAGGCTGCGGGCGCCACGCTGGAGTCGTCGCTCGCGCTCCATGCCTGCAGCCTGGCGCGCGTGGGGCCATCGAGCATGTCTACGGCGCCCACGTGGGCCGCGCCGGCGGCCAGCGACGCCAGCACGGCGGCGTAGGCGTCCATCCATTGCGCCAGCCGGTGCGGCTGCACACGCGAGGCATCGCAGGTGAAGCGAATGGTGAAGCGGCTGTCGGGCATGACCTCCAGCGTCAGGCCGTAGTGGGTCTGCTCGATGTTGTCGTGCTGGCGCAGGCGCAGGCCGGCCACCTCGCGCGCGCGGTCGCCAAGGTCGGGGAGGTTCTGGAACACCATCAGCGTGTCGAACAGGGCGCCGCCGATGCCGGACTGGGCCTGGATCTCGGCGAGTGCGGCGTGCTCGAACTCGCGCATCGCGACGGCCGCGTGCTGGGTTGCCTGCAGGTAGTCCGCCACCGCCTGCGCGCCTTGCGGACGCAGCCGCAGCGGCAGCGTATTGATGAACACGCCCAGCATGCGCTCGGCGCCTTCCAGTCCCGTGGGGCGGCCCGCCGAGGTCACGCCGAAGACGATATCGTCGCCGCCGGCATGGCGCGCCAGCACGATGCCCCACGCCGCCTGCATTACGGTGTTGAGCGTGACGCGGTGCGCCGCCGCCAGCGCGCGCAGGCTCGCGTCGAGGCCGGCCGGCAGGACCAGGTCGCGGCACAGCGGCGCGGACTGGCCGTGCGCGCTGGCCGGCGCAATGCCCGGCAGCACGGTCGGGCCGGCCAGGCCGGCAAATGCCTCGCGCCAGAAGGCTTGCCGCGCGCAAGCGGGCTGTGCCGCGAGCCAGGCAATGTAGTCGCGATACGGGCGGCGCGGCGTCGGGGCATGCGCCGGGTCGGCATAGCGGGCCAGCGCCTCGTCGAGCAGTTGCACCGAGCCCCAGCCATCGACGATCAGGTGGTGCCGGCTCCAGACCAGCCACCAGCCCGCGTCGCGGGTGCGCAGCAGCGCCAGCCGCATCAGCGGCAGCCCGGCGGGGTCGAACCCACGCGTGCGATCGGCGCGGCACCAGTCCGCCAGTTGAACCGCTTGCGCGTCAGCATTGGCACCGCGCCAGTCTTCCACCGTCACCGGCAGCGTGGCACGCGCATGCACGCATTGCAGCGCGCGGTCGCCGCCCGCTTCGCCCGCCGCGGCAAAGGTGGTGCGCAGGATCGGGTGCTCGTCCAGCAGCGCCTGCCAGGCGGCGGCCATGCGTTCGGTGTCGAGCGGGCCGTCGACCTGCAGCACCAGCTGGTTGACGTAGGCACCGTTGCCGCCGTCGCGCAGGTGGTGGAAGAGCAGGCCTTCCTGCAGCGGCGACAGCGGATAAGCATCTTCGACATTGCCCGGTTCGCCACGCAGACGCTCCAGCGCCTGCGCGTCGCAGCCGCTCAGTGCAAAAGGCTGCGGAGCGACCGGCGTGACCGGCGTAGCGTTTGCGCTGGCTGGCGTTGCGCGCGCGGCGAGATGAACCGACAGGCGTGCCAGCGTCGGGTGCGCGAACAGGTCCTTCGGCGCAAGCACCAGTTGCTGCGCGCGCGCCTTGGCGACTATCTGCAGCGCCAGGATGGAATCGCCGCCGAGCGCAAAGAAGTCCGCTTCGCGGTCGATCTGATCGCGTTGCAGGATCTCGCGCCACAGTCCCGCCAGCACCTGTTCGATGGCGCCCACCCGCGTGTCGGCCGGCACCACGTTCAAACGCAGCACGGCAGCCAGTGCCGCAGGGGTGGGATGCGCGAACAGCAGCCTGGGCGTCAGCGGCAGGCCTGCCTTGCGCGCCTGCGCGACCAGTTGCAGCCCGAGGATGGAGTCGCCGCCGAGGGCGAAGAAGTTGTCGTCGGCGCCCACGCTTTCACGTCCGAGCACGCCGGCCCACAGGCTCGCCAGCGTGGACTCGGTCTCGTCGCGCGGAGCCGCCTGCGACGGTGCGGTGGCCTCGCCGGGCACCGGCGGCAACGCCTTGCGGTCGACCTTGCCGTTGCGCAGCCGCGCAAAGGCCTCGCACGGCACGAACACTGCAGGGAGCATCGGCGCCGGCAACGCAGCAGCCATGGCGGTGCGCAGCGTATCGAGATCCAGGCCGTCTTCCGGCACCAGGTAAGCGACCAGCCGCAGCCCTTCACCTGCCGGCGACGGCTGCGCCAGCACCACGGCATCGCGCACCCCCGCCGCCTGTCGCAGCCAGGCTTCGACCTCGCCGGGCTCCACGCGGAAGCCGCGGATCTTGACCTGCGCATCGGCACGGCCGAGGAAGACGATCGCGCCGGCATCGTCCATGCGTACGCGGTCGCCGGTGCGGTACAGGCGCCCACCCGGATGGAACGGATCCGGCACGAAACGCTCGGCGGTCAGCGCGGGGCGGCGCAAATAGCCGCTGGCGACGCCCGCGCCGCCAATATAGAGCTCGCCCACGGCGCCGCGCGGCACGCGGTTCAGGTGGCGATCCAGCACGTAGGCCCCGACGCCAGGGAGCGGCTGGCCGACGGGAATTGCACCCGTGGCCACGGCGCCAGGCACCGCATGCGTCAGGCATCCGACCGTGGCTTCCGTCGGGCCGTAGTGGTTGACCACGCGGCATGCCGGGCGCAGCGCCTGCACGCGCGCCGCCAGCGCCGCGTCGAGCGCCTCGCCGCCGAACACCAGGCACTGGCGCGGCAGCAGCCGCGCCGGATCGGCCACGGCCAGCAGCGCGCGCAGGTGCGACGGGACGATCTTCAGGCAATCGATTGGCCGTGCTGCCAGGGCGTCGGCAAGCGCTTCAGGGTCTTCGCCCAGTGCGTCGTCCAGCACGCGCAGCGTATGCCCGCCGAGCAGTGCGCCGAACCACGCGGTGTGACCGAGGTCGGCCGTTACCGAGGACAACGAGGCTAGCGACGATCCTGCCGGCAGCGCCAGCGCATGCAGCACACCGGCGGCGTAATGCGCGAGGTTGCCCTGCGTGACCACCACGGCCTTGGGCGTGCCGGTCGAGCCGGAGGTGTAGATCAGGTAGGCGGGCTGTGCCGGCGCGGCGGTGGGCCAGGTAATGGCGGTAGTTGCCTCAATAGGGGCGGCATGCCAGGCAGCGCCCGGCACGGCTTGCGCCAGCCACTGCGGCCGCTCGCCCTCGCCCACCACGGCTGCGAGCCCCGCATCGGCCGCCAGTTGCGCCAGCCGCGCGGCGGGCATGCCGGCGTCCAGGCACAGAAAGGCGGCACCGGCCTTCCATGCGCCAAGCATGGCGGCAGCCATGCGCGCGCCGCGCGGCAGCAGCAGGCCGACCACGCCGCCGGGCCGGACACCACCGTCGCAGAGGCTTGCGGCAAGCGCGCTAGCGGCGCGATCGAGCGCGGCATAGCTGCATTGCGCGTCGGCGGCATCGACGGCGAGCCGCTCCGGATGCGCGCGTACCCCGGCCTCGAAGGCCGCCAGTGCAGTGGCATGCCGTCCGATGCCGTCCGCACGCATATCGGACAGCAACGCCGACCCGTACAGCGGCAGGTCGCCGACACGGGCGTCGGCGTTGTCGAGCACCGCATCCACCGCGGCGCGCAGCGTGGCGACCAGGCGCTGCACGCCCTGCGCCTCGAAGCGATCGGCGTCATAGCGCCACTGGCCGCGCAGGCGTTCGCCTTCGTCCTGCCAGCGCAGGTTCATGTCGTTGGCCGCGCCGCGCTGCGTGGCGAGGTATTCGCGCATCAGGTAGCGGCCCAGCACGTTGCGCGGCCCCACCGGCACAAAGGTGGTCATATGCCGGAACAGCGGCCCCTCCCCGCCCATGCGCGCCAGCGGATACTGCTGATGGCGCAATGCGCCGCGCATCTGCCGGGCGCAGTCGCGCACCACCGCGGCAAAGGCCGGATTGGCGGAGAAGTTTGCGCGCAGCGGCACCGTGTTCAGCGTAAAGCCGATCAGGTCGGCGGACTGCGCGCCGGAGCGGCCTGCCGTCGGCGTGCCGACCAGGAAGTCGTCTTCGCCGCTGGCGCGATGCAGCACGGTCTTGAACAGTGCCAGCATCACCACGAAGACACTGGCCTCCAGCCGCGTTGCCAGTTCGCGCAGTCCGTTGGTCTGCTGCGGCGTGAGATGGAATTCGATTTCAGCGCCGCGGTGGCGCGGTTCGGCATACAGGGTGCCGGGCAATGCCGGCGCGGCGGGCGCGTCTTCGAGCACGCCTTCCCAGTGCGCACGCAGCGAGGCGCCGCGCGGTCCGGCCAGCAGCTGGCGCTGGCGCACCAGCCAGTCGCGGTAGCGGCCCACCTGCGAGGCCATCGGCGGCCGGTTGGCGCACAACGCTTCGTAGGTGGCGAAGATCTGGTCGCAGACCAGTTCGAAACCGAGATAGTCGCCGGCGATATGGTGCATGCCGGCACACATCCACATGCGGTCGTTGCCGTCGGCCTGGCGCGATACCAGGAAGCGGAATCGGCAAACCTGTCCGGCGTCAGGATCGAACGGCTCGTCAGCCTCGCGCTCGAACCAGGCTTGCAGACCGGCTTCATCGAGGTCGTCGGCGCGCGTCAGCGAGATCTCCGCGGCAAAACCCGCGGGGCGCGCCATCACGATTTCGCCGTCTTCTTCGATAAAGCCGCTGTGCAGCGCCTCATGGCAGTCCACCACGTGCCGCACCGCCTGCTTGAGCAGCCCGAAGCGCAGGCCAGCTGGCACCTCGATCGCGAACACCATGTTATAGGCCGCGCTGTGCGGATGGCGGCGATGGAATGCCAGCAGCGCGAGCTGGCCGGGGCCGGCGGGATAGCGGTCGAAGTAGCCGGGATGCGCGGCCAGCCAGGCATCGGCCTCGGCGGCGCGGGTGGCCAGCAGCCGGGCCGCGGCGTCCTGCGCTGCGGTGCCGGCCGCGCTGTCGCCGGCCACGCGCCAGCGCCCGTCCCGCAGGCGCAGGCGCACGCCTTCGGCGCGCAGGGTTCGCATCAGGGCGCCAGTTTCGGCCGGCAAGGAAGCTTCGGAAGACGACATGGCGAAAACGTTAGAGATGACAGGTCCCCGCGGGGCAGGCGCAACCTGCCCCGCAAGGGAGAGATCAGGACGGAAACGGGGCTTAGCCGAGTCCGGGCGGCGCGGGTTCGGCCATGGCGACGATCACGCGGCGCGGGCCGGTGAAGGTGCCGCGCCCGTGGGCGGCGAGCATGTTGTCGAGCATCAGCACGTCGCCCTGCTGCCAGGGGAAGCGCACCGTGCATTGGTCCAGCGTGGCGCGGATCGATGCGAGCGCATCGTCTTCCACCGGCGCGCCGTCGCCATAGACGACATTGCGCGGCAGTTCGTCGACGCTGCCGACCACGGCCAGCAAAGCCTCGCGCACGTGTGGCGCAAGGTTCGACACATGAAACAGGTGGGCCTGGTTGAACCACACCATCTCGCCAGTCACCGGATGGCGGGCAACCGCCTGGCACAGCTGGCGGGTGCGCAGTTCGCCATCGGGCTTCCATTCGAAATCGATCCGCTGCGCGCGGCAGAAGCGCTCCACCTGAGCGCGGTCCTCGGTGTTGAAGGCGCGCTGCCAGCTCAGGTCGAGGCCGTTGCCGTAGTTGCGCACGTACATCAGCCGGCGTTGCGCAAAGCGCTCGCGGATGACGGGATCGAGACGCTGGTAGACCAGGCGGCTGTCGGCGATTGGCGTCTCGCCGCCGGTTTCGCTCGGCTGCACGCAGTGGAACCAGATCTTCATCGGCCACTGCAGCGTGTACGACTGCTCGTTATGCAGCGGGATTACCTGGTGCGCCGGGTATTCGGTCGAGGTATAGACGCCCTCCTTGACCTGCGAGCGCGGCGTGGAACCGAACTCGTAGCTCAGCAGCGGATGGCCGAAGGCGCTGGCGAAGGCGCGGAACGCGGCGTCGTCATCGAAATGGAAGCCGCGGAACAGCACGCCGCCAACGCGTGGCAGCTGTTCGGCGGCAATCGCCGCCATGGCGTTGAACTGGCTGCGCCAGTCGGACTCGCCCTCCGGCGTGACCAGCAGCGGCAGCGCGCCATGCGCGGACAGCGGGGCGGTGCGCAGCCCGGTTGCCCTGGCGGTGGCGGCGGCGGTGGCTGAAGCGGCTGTGGTTGCGGCGGTAGCCGCGCCGGCCGCGGCGCGATGGTCCGCCCGGAGGTCGGCGATGGTACTGGTCGTGTCCATATCCCTGTTGCCTCTACGGGTGCGTTCGCGTGGCCGGTAGCGGCCTGAGAGTCAATGCAGGCCAACGGGGGCAGCCAAGCGAACAATGTCTGCACATTGAAAGTGTGAAGCGAGTGTAGCGGAATTATTTACGAATGGAAATACAAATCATTATCATTTACGATGCTGCCTTACGAATTACCTCGATTGTTCGCAACGCCGTCGCGGCGGCCCGCGCCGCCTGCAACGCGATGGCGTTCCACACCACCTGAAGGAGCATTGCCATGAGCTGGGACCATCCCGACACGCGTTTCCATGTCGTCCGCAATGAAGAAGGCCAGTACTCGATCTGGCCCGACTACAAGCCCGTCCCGGCAGGATGGGAAAGCACCGGCTTCCAGGGCAGCCGCGACGAATGCCTGGCCCATATCGACACGGTCTGGACCGACATGCGCCCGCTCAGCCTGCAGCGCGCGCTGGCCGGCGCATGAGCGCGCCGCAGCCGGCGCGCGAGCGCTGGTATGCCGTCATGCCGGGCCGCGCCGGCGGTGTCGAAAACGCCGACAACGCTGACGGTGCCGCCGACAGGCGCGTGCGCCTGTACTGCCTGCCGTACGCGGGTGGCGGTCATACCGCGTACCACGGCTGGCGCGACGCGCTGCCCGCCCAGGTAGAACTGGCGCCGGTATGCCTGCCCGGGCGCGGCATGCGCACGGCCGAGGCGCATGCCGCGTCGATCGGCGAACTGGCCACGGCGCTGGCCGCGTCGATCGCGCGCGCGGCGCGCAGCGAGGCGCCGCGCTTTGCGCTGTTCGGGCACAGCATGGGCGCCCTGCTCGGCTTCGAAACCGCGCGCGTGCTCGAGGCCGTGCACGGCCTTTCCCCCACGGCGCTGGTCGTGTCCGGGCGCGGCGCGCCGGCGCTGCCGTCGGCGCGGCCGCCGTTCAGTACGCTGCCTGACGGAGCGTTTGCCGACGTCATCGCGGCGATGGGCGGCATGCCGGCGGAGATCCGCGAAACCCCGGAAGCGCTGGCATTTTTCCTGCCGGTGCTGCGTGCCGACATTGCGCTGTGCGAGCGCTGGCGCTACCGCGCCGGCCCGCGCCTGGGCTGTCCGATCACCGTGCTGGGCGGCCAGGACGATGTCCACGCCCCGCCGCCCACGCTGGCGGCCTGGCGCGACGAGACCCTGCACGACTGCCGCCAGCAAGTGTTCGCGGGCGGGCATTTCTTCCTGCACGAAGCTGCGCCGGCGGTGCTGGACGCCATTGCGCAGGCCGTGCTTGGCACCTCGGCGCTCAGCGGAGAACCCGGCCATGCGCTTGCCTGACCTCGCCACGCCATCGCACGGCGACATCCACGTCTGGCACGTGGCGGCCGACGCGCCGGTGGATCCGGCGGTGCTGTCGGCCGTGCTGTCGGCCGACGAGCACGCCCGCGCGGCCGCGTTTCGCCAGGCCGCCGACCGCAACCGCTTCGCCGCGGCGCGCACGGCCTTGCGCACGTTGCTGGGCGGCTGCCTGGGCCTGCCGCCCGCCGACGTGCCGCTGGCCGCCAACGCCTTCGGCAAACCCGTGCTCGCCACGGGCTCGCAGGAACCGCCCTTGCACTTCAACGTCAGCCACAGCGGCGCGCGCGCGGTGATTGCGCTGTCTCGCGTGCCGGTCGGCATCGACATCGAAGCCTGGCGCGCCGGCATGGCCTGGGCGGACTGGCGCGACAGCGCCGCCGTGGCCTGCGCGCCCGATGAAATGCACTGGCTCGCCGGGCTGGCGCAGCGGCAGCCGGAGCACGCCATGCTGGGCTTCCTGCGGCTATGGACCGCCAAGGAAGCGTGCAGCAAGGCGGTCGGCACCGGCCTGTCGGCACCGCCGCACGCGGTACGCGTGGCGCTGCCCGGCAGCGCCGAATGCGTGCCGCCGCTAGCACGCACCGGCGCCGGCGTCTGGTATCTGCACGATGCCGGCGGCGGTCGGCGCTATGTGGCCTGCCTGGCCACGCCGCTGGCGGCCGTGCGCATCGTGCAACGGCAATACCCTTCGCGCACCGCCAGCCAGCCCTCAATCCAGTCCTTGCAGTCAACGCCCCTGTACAACGCCCTCCGCTAGGAATGACACCATGACGCCTCCCTCGCTCGCCACGCTCGCCCACGGCCAACCCGCGCCGTTCTCGGCAGGCGCCTTTGCCCGGCAAGCGCCGATCCGGCTCGACGACAACGCCTACCTGCAGCGCCAGTGCGCCCGCGAATCCAACGCGCGCTCCTATCCGCGCCGCATCCCGCTGGCGCTGGAGCAGGGCTATGGCGTGTACCTGCGCGACACCAGCGGCCAGCTCTTTATCGACTGCCTGGCCGGTGCCGGCACGCTCGCGCTCGGCCACAACCACCCGGCGGTGGTGCGCGCGCTGCGCGACACGCTCGACAGCGGGCTGCCGCTGCATACGCTGGACCTGGCCACGCCGGTCAAGGACCGCTTTATCGACGACCTGTTCGGCCTGCTGCCCGCGGAGTTCGCCGCGCGCGCCCGCATCCAGTTCTGCGGCCCGACCGGGGCCGACGGCATCGAAGCCGCGCTCAAGCTGGCCAAGACCGCCACCGGGCGGCACACCGTGCTGAGCTTTGCGGGCGGCTACCACGGGATGACGCATGGCACGCTGGCGCTGATGGGCAACCTGGGGCCCAAGGCGCCGCTGGGCGCGCTCGGCGCCAGCGTGCAGTTCCTGCCGTACCCGTATGACTACCGCTGCCCGTTCGGCCTGCGCGGCGACGCCGGCATCGATGCCGGGCTGCGCTATATCGAGCAGATGCTGTCCGATCCCGAGTCCGGCGTGCTGCCTCCGGCGGCGGTTGTGGTGGAAGCGGTGCAAGGCGAAGGCGGCGTGATTCCCGCGCCGGCACGCTGGCTGCGCGAGCTGCGCCGCATCACGCGCGAACGCGGCATCGCGCTGGTGCTGGACGAAGTGCAGACCGGGCTGGGCCGCACCGGCCGCACGTTCGCGTTCGAGCATGCCGGCATCGTGCCGGACGTGCTGGTGTTGTCCAAGGCGATTGGCGGCGGGCTGCCGATGTCGGTGGTGATCTACGACAGCGCGCTTGACGCGTGGCAGCCGGGCGCGCATGCCGGCACCTTCCGCGGCAACCAGCTGGCGATGGCGGCGGGGTCGGCCACGATCCGCACCATCGCCACGCAGGGCCTGGTCGCGCATGCCGAGAGTATGGGCCAGCGGCTGGCTACGCAGTTGCGGCAGCTGCAGTCGGACTTCGCTGCAATGGGCGAGGTGCGCGGGCGCGGGCTGATGCTTGGCGTGGAACTGGTGGATGAACGTGCCGAGCCTGACGTGGGGGGCGCCTACCCTGCCGATGGCGACTTTGCCCGCACGGTCCAGCGCGAATGCCTGCAGCGCGGGCTGATCGTGGAGCTGGGCGGGCGCCATGGGGCGACGGTGCGGTTCCTGCCGCCGCTGGTCATTGACGAGGCTGAGGTGGACCTGGTGGGTGAGTTGTTTGGTGAGGCGCTTGGGGCGGCCAGCAGGCAGTTGCGCTGACATCGTCAAGGCTGGGGTGTTGTCTGCCCTTTTCTATTTATGGGAGAGGGAACAGCATGAGCATCACCGCAACGTGAAGCGTTGTCGTGCTTGCCGAGCGCCGGCCCTCTCCCCCGCCCCTCTCCCGCATGCGGGAGAGGGGAGCAAACCAGCGGTCAGCGCATGGACTACAGCGCATCCCGCAACAGATCGCGCAGCCTGAACTTCTGGATCTTCCCTGCCGGCGTCGCCGGCAAGGCGTCGCGCACGACCAGCTTTTCCGGGATGTACTGCAGCGCCATCTTCTGGCCCTTGAGCCAGTCCACCATCGCCGCGTGGTCGAAGTCATGCCCGGCGCGCGGCACCACGAACGCACACGCACGCTCGCCCAGGCGTTCGTCCGGATAGGCGACGATAGCCACCTGCGCCACGGCGGGATGACGGTACAGCAGGGTCTCGACCTCCAGCACGGGGATGTTCTCGCCGCCGCGGATGATCACGTCCTTGCTGCGGCCGGCGATGCGCAGGTAGCCGTCGGCATCGAGCCGGGCCAGGTCGCCGGTGTCGAACCAGCCGCCGGCATCGGTGCCGTTCAATTGCGGGCGCTTCAGGTAGCCGCCGAAATTGGAGCAGGCGCGCACCAGCAGCCGGCCGGTCTCGCCGGTCGGCACGTCCGCGTCGGTGCCGTCGACCACCCGGATCGCCACGCCCGGCAGCGGGCGGCCGTCGGTGGTGGACGCGCGTTCGTCGCTGTCTTCCGGCAGCGTCGTGGTGACCGCGCCGTTCTCCGTCATGCCCCATGCCGACACGATCTTCGCGCCGAGCGCGTGGTGCGCCTGCTCGACCAGCGCGCCAGGGATCGGCGCGCCCGCGCACAGGAAGATGCGCAGGCTCGGCACCGGCGCGCCGGACTCGGCCACCACGCGCGCGAGATCGGTCAGGAACGGCGTGGAACCCATGGTGAAGGTCACGCCCTCGTCGCGGATCAGCGCGGCGGCGCGGGCCGGGTCCCAGATGTCCTGCAGCACCGCATGCGCGCGCAGCACCACCGGCATCATCAGGCCGTACATGAAGCCGGTCTGGTGCGCCATCGGCGAGGCCATCAGCACCACGTCGTCGCCGGTGAGATGGAGCCGGTCCGCATAGGCGACGATGTTGGAAAACAGCGTGTTCGCGGTATGCATCACGCCCTTGGGCTCGCCGGTGGTGCCGGAGGTGTAGATCAGCTGCGTGACGTCGTCCGGCCCAGGGCGGCTGCGCAGCAGGATGGTGGCGGCATCGGGTGCATCTTCCCAGGACGGGCCGCTGAGCAGCGCCTCGAAGCTGTCGTCGCCATCGCCATCCGCCACGACGATATGGCGCAGTGCCGGCAACGCTTCACGCAGACCCCGCAGCATCTGCGCATGATCGAAGCCGCGGAACATCTTCGGCACCACCACCACCTTGCTTTGCGCATGCGCCAGCATGAACGACAGCTCGCGCTCGCGGAAGATCGGCATCACCGGGTTGAGCACGGCACCCAGCCGCGCACAGGCCAGGTACAGCACGCTCAGGTGCCAGCCATTGGGCAGCTGGCATGAGACCACGTCGCCCGCGACGATGCCGAGGCGGGAGAGGCCCACCGCCACGCGGTCGGCCATGCGCGCCAGTTCCTGCCAGGTGAAGCGCGTCACGCACTGGCGGTCGATGCCGAGCGCGGTCAGCGCGGGCGCGTCGGGCCGGTCCCGCACGCAGGCGGCAAGATAGTCGTTGATGGTACGGTCCTGCCAGTGCCCGGCGGCAATGCTGGCGGCACGGCGCGGCGCAATCAGTACGGCGTCGAAATCCATGGCGGTCTCCTCGTTGTTGTGTGCGGCCAGCCGTGCGGCCAGTCGTGCGGCCAGTCGTGCAATGGGCGCGCGCGCCGCGTCAGGCCGGTACCGCTTCGCGCCCTGCCCGCGTGCGCGCGATGATGGTCTTCATGATCTGCGCGGTGCCGTCGCCGATCTGGAAGCCGAGCACGTCGCGCAGGCGCTGTTCCATCACGCCCCGGTCATAGCCCCCGTGGCCGAAGGACAGCAGGCACTGGTGCACCACGTCGTAGGCCAGCTTGGGTGCCCACCACTTGCACATCGCCGCCTCGGCGGTGTGCGGCAGCCCGCGGTCCTTGAGCCACAGCGTCTGCAGGCACAGCAGGCGCGCGCCGTGCACCTGGGTCTCGAAGTCGGCCAGCGGGTGCGACACGCCCTGGAACGCCGACAGCGGCTTGCCGAAGGCCTGGCGCTCGGCCACGTAGGCCCAGGTCTCGTCCAGCGCCACCTGCGCCACGGCCAGCACCTGCAGGCCGATCAGTGCGCGCGAAAAATCGAAGCCCTGCATCACCTGCACGAAGCCCTCGCCTTCCTTGCCGAGCAGGTGGCTCGCCGGCACGCGCACGTTCTCGAAGAAGATCGAGCCGCGCCCGATGGCGCGCTGGCCATGGCAGTCGAAGCGGTTGCGGGTAATGCCCGGCAGGTCCATCGGCACCAGCAGCGCCGACACGCCGCGCGCGCCCGCCTCGACCGGGCCGCTGCGCGCGAATACCACCGCGGCATCGGCCTGGTCGGCGGCGGAGATCGAGGTCTTCTCGCCGTTGAGCACATAGTGGTCGCCATCGCGCTCCATGCGCAGGCGCAGGCTGGCCGCGTCGGAGCCGCCGCGCGGCTCGGTCAGCGCGATCGCCAGCAGCGCTTCGCCGCGCGTCAGGCGTTGCAGCCACGGGCCAGCAATCTCCGGCTGCGCATGGTGCGCGAGGATCTGCCCGTTCAGCGACGCCAGCAGGTTGATGTACGACAGGCTCAGGTCGGCGCGCGCCACCGCTTCGTGGATCACGCCGGCGGCGAGCGAGCCCATGCCCTGGCCGCCATACTGTTCCGGCAGCTCGGGCGCGATAAAGCCCATCTCGCCCATTTCGCGCATCAACGCGCGGTCGAGCACACGGGTGCGGTCGCGCTCCAGGTAGCCGGGCGCGACGCGCGCGTCGGCAAAGCGGCGGGCATGTTCGGCCAGCGCCGAAAGGTCTTCGTCAAGGTAGGGATTCATGGCTGTCTCCGCGCGGTCCGGTCGGGCTTACTTGGCGTACTTGCGGAACTCGGGCTTGCGCTTTTCCTGGAAGGCGCGCACGCCCTCGCGCGATTCCTCGGTGTCGTAGTAGAGCTTGAGCGCATACATGCCCATGCCGGCGATGCCGCTCTGGTGCGCGGTGTCCATGTTGAACGAGCGCTTGGCGATGGCAATCGCGGTCGGGCTCTTCTCCAGGATCTCGTCGCACCACTTCTGCACTTCGGCGTCGAGCTGCTCGTGCGGCACCACGGCATTGACCAGCCCCATCGCCAGCGCCTCGGCGGCGGGATAGCGGCGGCACAGGTACCAGATCTCGCGCGCCTTCTTCTCGCCGACCACGCGTGCGAGGAACGCCGTGCCATAGCCAGGATCGACCGAGCCGACGCGCGGGCCGACCTGCCCGAACACGGCCTTGTCCGAGGCGATGGTGAAATCGCAGATCGTGCACAGCACGTTGCCACCGCCGATGGCATAGCCCTGCACGCGCGCGATCACCGGCTTGGGCACGTCGCGGATGGCGTTGTGCAGTTCTTCCATCGGCAGGCCGATGGTGCCGCGGCCGTCGTACTGGCCTTCATGCGCGGACTGGTCGCCGCCGGTGCAGAAGGCCTTCTCGCCGGCGCCTGCCAGCACGATGGCGCCGATCTCGCGGTCATAGCCAGCACGGTTGATGGCGTGGATCAGCTCGTCGCAGGTGCGGCCGCGGAAGGCGTTCATCTTTTCCGGGCGGTTGATGATGATCCAGGCCGCGCCGTTGCGCACTTCATAGCGGATGTCTTCGTATTGCATGGTCGTCTCCGTTGTCTGGTTGGATGGGCGATTGGTGCTGGAGGTCAGCCGTTCATGGTCAGGCCGCCCGACACGCTCAGCACCTGGCCGGTGATGAAGGCAGCGTCGTCGCCGGCGAAGAACAGCACCGCGCCGGGCAGGTCGTCGGGCTGGCCGATGCGGCCCAGCGGGATCGAGCGGGTGAAGGCTTCCACCAGCTTCTCGGGGTTGCCCGCGCCCTGCTTGTAGTCTTCGAACAGCGCGGTCTCGGTCGGACCCGGGCACACCACGTTCACGGTGATGCCGTGGCGGGCATGCTCGCGTGCGATGGTCTTGGAGAACGACACCAGCCCGCCCTTGCATGCGGCATACACCGCCTCGCCGGACGACCCCACGCGCGCGGCATCGGAGGCGATATTGACGATGCGCCCGCGCTTGCGCGCCGCCATGCCCGGCAGCACCGCGTGGTGCATATGCAGGGCGCCGGTCAGATTGATGGCGATCAGCCGCTCCCACTGCGCCGGCTCGGTCTTGACGAAGGGACGGAACACGTCCCAGCCGGCGTTGTTGACCAGCACGTCGATGGGGCCCAGCTCCTGCTCCACCGCCGCCACCGCGGCATCGACGCTGGCGCGATCGGTAATGTCGCAGCGCACTGACAACGCGCGGCCGCCGGCGTCGCGGATCTGCGCCGCCACGCGTTCGCCGGCCTCCGGATTCAGGTCGAGCACGCCGACCGCCGCCCCTGCCCGCGCAAAGCGCAAACACGTTGCACCGCCGATACCACCGCCACCACCGGTCACGATGACCGTCTTGCCTTCGAGTCCTTGCACAGCCGTTCTCCTTTCAGGGTTCCGGTGCTATCGTGCCGGCGGTGCCGCCGCCACATGCCCCGTCAATTACGTAAATATGTTGACGTATAATAGGTGCGGCCGGCACCGTGCGCAAGGCATCAATCCTTTGGAAACGACTATGGTTAACCCCGACCTGGGAGGCGAACTCCCCACTAACGCACGCATGGAACTGGCCAACCGGCTGTTCTTCCGCCTCTACCAATGTGCAAACATGTTGCATAAAACGGGATCGCGGGCGGTGGAAGCCGAAGGCCTGACGACGCAGCAGTGGGCGGTGCTGGGCGCCCTGTCACGCCCCGACGCGGCCGGCGGCATGAGCGTCGGCGACCTGGCGCGCTACCTGATGGTGAGCCGGCAGAACCTGTCCGGGCTGGTCAGCCGGATGGAGCGGGACGGCCACGTGACGCTGGCGCCCGACGGGCGCGACCGCCGCTCGCGGCTGGTGCGGATGAGCGAGCCGGGCCGCGAGGTATGGCTGCACCAGGCGCAGCCGAAGATCCGCGAGTACTACGAGCACGCACTGGACGGGTTCTCGACCAACGACCTGACGCATACGCTGCACTACCTGCTGAAGCTGCTGGACAACATGCGCGCGCTGGATACGCCGGACGGTGCCGACGGCGGACCGGTACAAGACTGAGGCGGCGCGCTGTATCACGGCTGATACAGCCGGGCCTGCAATGCGCCGGCCCGGGACGGAGGCAACGGATGCGCCAGCCGCGAACCCGCCTGTCGCGCCGACTGGCGCGCGATATGCGTGGGTACGAGGTTGCTCAGGCACACCGGTGCCGCACCGGCAAGCCCTGAACCACTGCCCCGGCTGACTGCGGCGCTGCCGACCAAGCGCTGCGCCGGGACGGCGTCCGATCCATCCTTTACCGGAGATCCCGCCATGACCCGCTACATCGTGCTAGCCAGCTTCACCGACCAGGGCATCCGCGCCGTCAAGGACACCACCAAGCGCGCCGCCGCGGTGCGCGAGATGGGTGCGCGCTTCGGGGTGCAGATGAAAGACATCTTCTGGACACTGGGCAAATACGACATCGTGCTGACCGTCGAAGCGCAGGACGATGCCAGCATGACTGCCTTCGGCCTCGCGGTCGGCGCGCTGGGGAACGTGCGCACGCAGACGCTGCGGGCCTTCAATGCCGACGAGATGCAGGCGATCCTCGGCAAGATGAGTTGAACCGCCCTCGCACCGTCCCCGCAATGACGAACGCCCGCCAGGGTTCCTCGCGGGCGTTCTCGCTTCTGCTTGTTCTGCTTGTCGCGTGCGGGCTCAGAACCCTTCCAGCACCAGCTTGCCGATGGTGCGGCCACCCTCCAGCATGGCGTGGGCGCGGCGCAGGTTCTCGGCGTTGATGCGGCCCAGGTTTTCACCGAGCGTGGTTTGCAGGCGCCCGGCGTCAACCAGGCGCGCCACCTCGTTGAGCAGCCGGTGCTGCGCGATCATGTCCGGCGTGTGGAACATTGCGCGGGTGAACATGAATTCCCAGACGAATGTAGCGCTCTTGCTCTTGAGCAGTTCCACCGGCAGCGGGCGGGCGTTCTCGACGATCGTGCAGATCTTGCCCTGCGGTGCGACCAGTTCGGCCAGGGCCGGGAAGTGGCCGTCGGTGTCGTTGAAGCAGAGGATGTAGTCGACGTGCGCGAAGCCCAGCGCCTTCAGTTGCGCCGGCAGGTCGCCTCGGTGGTTGACGGTATGGTCGGCGCCCAGCTTGCGGCACCAGTCCTGCGACTCCTGGCGTGATGCCGTGGCGATCACGGTGAGGCCGGCCAGCACCTTGGCCAGCTGGATGCCGATCGAGCCTACGCCGCCGGCGCCGCCGACGATCAGCACGGAGCGGCCGGCGTGCTCGCCCTTGGGCGAGATGCCGAGGCGGTCGAACAGTGCTTCCCACGCGGTGATCGCGGTCAGCGGCAATGCGGCGGCGTTGGCAAAGTCGAGCGAGGCAGGCTTGTGGCCGGCGATGCGTTCGTCCACCAAGTGATATTCGGCGTTGGTACCGGGGCGGGTGATGCTGCCGGCGTAGTAGACCGGGTCGCCTGGTTTGAACAGGGTGACATCGGGGCCGACGGCTTCCACCACGCCAGCGGCGTCCCAGCCCAGTATGGGGGAGCGGGTTCGGCCTGGGGCTTGGGGGCACGGACTTTGGTGTCGACCGGGTTGACGGCGATGGCTTCGATCTTGACGAGCAGGTCGTGGCCTGATGGCGTGGGCTTGTCGATTTCCACGTCCTGGAGCGAACGGGGATCGGAAATGGAGAGGTACTGGGTCAGGCCGATGGCTTTCATTTGCTTGGGCTCCGGGGTGGAGAGGATGTGGCTCAAGCGTAGCGCATCGGGATTGGAATGATTAGCGGGATGACCCGGCAATCAATTTCCTGGAAACCAGGACAATCTTGTGCTTCTGCGGGATGGGCTGGTCGCAGCGCTCGCCAAGCGCCGTCGCCGGTGAACCCTTGTTTGCGCCCCTCTCCCGCGTCGCGGGAGAGGGGCCGGCCCATCACTCGCCGCGAGCCCAAACCCCTAGACAGCCTCCAATATCTGCCCGCCCCCATAACTGGACTGCACCGGCGCCTCCCCGCCCAGCGTCATGCGAATCGCGCAGTATTTGAATTCCGGAATCTTGCCGAACGGGTCCAGCGCCGCATTGGTCAGCTTGTTGATCGCCGCCTCGTAATAGCAGAACGGCACGAACACCGCCCCGCGTGGCGTGCCGGCGTCGGCGCGCGCATACAGCGTGACTTCGCCGCGCCTTGACGACAACGTGACCACACTCCCCGGCTTGCCGCCCAGCGCATCGAGATCCAACGGATGCACCAATGCCACCGGGTCCGGCTCGATCGCATCGAGCACGCCGGCGCGACGCGTCATGCTGCCGGTATGCCAGTGCTCCAGCTGGCGCCCGGTGATCAGCACCATCGGGTAGTCGGCATCGGGCCGCTCGGCAGCCGGGATGATGTCGGCCGGCACGAAGCGGCCACGGCCAGTGTCGGTCGGGAAGCCATCCGTGAAAATCACCGGCTCGCCCGGATCGCCCTCTTCCTTGCACGGATACGTCACCGCATGCTCGCGTTCGAGCCGCTCCCAGGTCACGCCACCGATGCTCGGCATCGCCCTGCGCATCTCGTTGAACACGTCCTCCACGCCGTCGTAGTGCCAGTCCAGCCCGAGCTGTGCCGCCATCTGCCGGATGATCCACAGGTCCTGCCGCGCCTGGCCCGGCGGATCGAGCGCCTGCCGGCCAAGCTGCACGGTGCGGTCGGTGTTGGTGAAGGTGCCGGTCTTTTCCGGGAACGCCGACGCCGGCAGCACCACGTCCGCCAGGTAAGCCGTCTCGGTCAGGAAGATGTCCTGCACCACCAGGTGATCCAGCGAAGCCAGCGCCTCGCGCGCATGCTCGGCGTCAGGGTCCGACATCGCGGGGTTCTCGCCCATGATGTACATGCCCCGCACTTCGCCGCGCTCGATCGCCTGCATGACCTCCACCACGGTCAGGCCCGGCTGGCGGTCGAGCGGCATGCCCCATAGCGCCTCGAAGCTGGCGATCGCCACCGGATCGTCGACGCGCCGGTAGTCCGGATACATCATCGGGATCAGTCCCGCGTCGGACGCGCCCTGCACGTTGTTCTGCCCGCGCAGCGGATGCAGCCCGGTGCCGGGCCGGCCGATCTGGCCGGTCATCAGCGCCAGCGCGATCAGGCAGCGCGCGTTGTCGGTGCCATGCACGTGCTGCGACACGCCCATGCCCCACAGGATCATCGATCCCTTCGAGGTGGCATAGAGCCGCGCGACTTCGCGGATAGTCTCGGCGTCAATGCCGCAGATCGGCGCCATCAGCTCGGGACTGTACGCGGCGACGTTGCGCTGCAGTTCGTCGAAGCCGATGGTGCGGCTGTCGATGAACTCGCGGTCGACCAGCCCATCGTTGACGATCACATGCATCATCGCGTTGAGCAGCGCCACGTCGGCATCGGGCTTGAACTGCAGGAAGCGCCAGGCG
This sequence comes from Cupriavidus sp. Agwp_2, assembly GCF_040784895.1. Taxonomy (NCBI): domain Bacteria; kingdom Pseudomonadati; phylum Pseudomonadota; class Betaproteobacteria; order Burkholderiales; family Burkholderiaceae; genus Cupriavidus; species Cupriavidus sp. Agwp_2. The sequence goes on along the minus strand of NZ_CP088084.1, from coordinate 2,725,507 downwards.
AAGCGCGCGAGGTCGGAGCGGCGCGGGTCGGCGACGATCAGCCTGGTGCCGTTCTTGACGGCATTCTTGATCCAGCTGGCCGCCACGGGGTGGTTCACGGTCGGGTTGGCGCCGATCACGATCACGACCTCGGCCTTGTCGACGTCCATCACCGGATTCGACACCGCGCCCGAGCCGATGCCTTCCAGCAGCGCCGCCACCGACGAGGCATGGCACAGCCGCGTGCAGTGGTCGACGTTATTGCTGCCGAAGCCGGTGCGCACCAGCTTCTGGAACAGGTAGGCCTCTTCGTTGCTGCCCTTGGCCGAGCCGAAGCCCGCCAGCGCGCGCTTGCCATGCGTGTCGCGGATCTGCGCAAGCTTGCCGCCGGCGAGCGCCAGCGCCTCTTCCCAGGTGGCTTCACGGAACACGTCCATCACGTGGTCCGGGTCCATGACGAAATCCCCGCGCTTGGGCGCGCCTTCGCGGCGCACCAGCGGCACGGTCAGCCGCTGCGGGTGCTGCACGTAGTCAAAGCCGTAGCGGCCCTTCACGCACAGCCGCTGGTGGTTGGCGGGGCCATCGCGGCCTTCCACGAACAGGATGCGGTTGTCCTTGACGTTATAGGTCAGCTGGCAGCCCACGCCGCAATACGGGCACACCGATTCGACCTGCTTGTCGGGCTCGGCCAGGGCCACGTCGCGCGCGGGCATCAGCGCGCCCGTCGGGCAGGCCTGCACGCATTCGCCGCAGGCGACGCAGGTGGATGCGCCCATCGGGTCGTCCATGTCGAACACGATGCGGGCTTCGTCGCCGCGCAAGGCCAGTCCGATCACGTCGTTGACCTGCTCGTCACGGCAGGCGCGCAGGCAGCGGGTGCACTGGATGCAGGCATCGAGGTTGACGGCGATGGCCGGGTGCGACAGGTCCGCCGCCACGCGCTCGCGCGGGGCAAAACGCGGCTTGCCCACCTCCAGCTTCGCCGCCCACTGGTCGAGTTCGTTGTGGCGGGTGTATTCCGTTTCCGGCATGTCCGACTGCAGCAGCTCCAGCACGGTGCGCTGGGCACGGCGGGCGCGCTCGGACTCGGTCTGCACCTGCATGCCCGCGGCGGGATAGCGGCAGCAGGACGGGGCCAGCACGCGCTCGCCCTGGATCTCGACCATGCAGGCGCGGCAGTTTCCGGCCGGCTCGAGGCCGTCCTTGTAGCACAGGTGCGGAAGAACGTCGAAGCCCTCGCGCTGCGCCACCTTGAGCAGGCTTTCGCCGGGCTGCGCGGTGACTTCGCGGCCGTTGAGCGAGAAGGAGACGGCCGGCTCGGCGGATTCGACAAGCGCGCGTTCGGCGCGGGTCAGTGCATTCATGTCAGTCTCTCACGCGAGTTCGTGCGGGAAGTACTTGATCACGCAGTCGACGGGATTGGGCGCGGCCTGCCCCAGCCCGCAGATCGATGCATCGCGCATCACCGCGGACAGGTCGTCCAGCGCGGCCAGGTCCCACTTCTGCTGCCGGATCAGGTCGAGCGCCTTGGCCGTGCCGGTGCGGCATGGCGTGCATTGCCCGCACGACTCATGCTTGAAGAAGTGCATCAGGTTGCGCGCCGCCTGCGTGGCGCTGTCATGGTCGGACAGGATCACCACCGCGGCCGAGCCGATGAAGCAGCCATAGGGCTGCAGCGTGTCGAAATCGAGCGGGATATTGCCCATCGATGCCGGCAGGATGCCCCCCGACGCGCCGCCAGGCAGGTAGGCGTAGAACGCGTGGCCGTCAAGCATGCCGCCGCAGTATTCGTCGATCAGCTCGCGCACGGTGGTGCCCGCGGGCGCCAGGTGAACGCCCGGCTTCTTCACGCGTCCGGATACCGAGAACGAACGCAGGCCCTTGCGCCCGTTGCGCCCTTGGGAAGCGAACCACTCGGCACCCTTCTCGATGATGTCGCGCACCCAGTACAGGGTCTCGAAGTTGTGCTCGAGCGTGGGCCGCCCGAACAGGCCCACCTGCGCCACATACGGCGGACGCAGCCGCGGCATGCCGCGCTTGCCTTCGATCGACTCGATCATGGCCGACTCTTCGCCGCAGATGTACGCGCCGGCGCCGCGGCGCAGCTCGATGACCGGCAGGCCGGGAATGGGCGGATCGTCGCGCAGTTGCCGCAAGGCCTCGGCCAGCAGCGCACGGCAGCCGGCGTATTCGTCGCGCAGGTAGATGTAGATCGCCGACACGTTGACCACCGTCGCCGCGATCAGCATGCCCTCCAGGAAGCGGTGCGGATCGCGCTCCAGGTAGACGCGGTCCTTGAAGGTGCCCGGCTCGCCTTCGTCGATATTCACGGCCATCAGGCGCGGTGCCGGCTCCTTCTGCACGATGCGCCATTTGCGGCCGGTGGGGAAGCCCGCGCCGCCCAGTCCGCGCAGGCCGGAATCTTCCATCGTGCACAGCACGGCGGCGGGATCGAGCGTGCCGTCGGCAAGGGACCGCAGCAACCCGTAGCCGCCGGCCGCACGGTACGCGTCGTAATCGATATGGGGTTCAGGCACGTGACGCACGGCCTTCTCCTGCACTGCATCGGCAACCGTGGCGGCAGTCGCGCCGTCCACGGGGTTCTGCCCGACCAGCGCGGCGGGCGCTTTCTCGCAACGGCCGATGCAGGGCGCGGCAACCACGCGCACATCGGCGCCCAGCAACGCCGGCAGCTTGTCGATCAGCGCCTGGGCACCTGCCAGTTCGCAGGCGATGCCTTCGCACACGCGCACCGTCAGCGCGGGCGGCGCGGCGATGTGTCCGTCCGCATCCTCGCGGACCACATCGAAATGATGGTAGAAGCTCGCGACCTCATACACCTCGGTCATCGACAGCCGCAGTTCGCTGGCGAGCGCCACCAGGTGTGGCATGGCCAGCTGCCCGTAGCGGTCGTTGATGCAGTGCAGGTGCTCGATCAGCAGGTCGCGGCGGCGCGGCAAGTCGCCCAGCGCCACGCGCACTTCGGCCAGCGCGGCCGCGTCAACCTGCCGGCCCTTGGGCTGGCGGCGCTTGCGCTGCCGGCCTAGCCCTGTCGCCTCAAGGGGAATGACAACCTGGTTCATGGCAGTGCCCGGATCTTTTGTGGATGTCAGATGGCCGATCAGGAAGGTGCCGTGCGGGCCACCTTCCTGTCGCGCTTCATTGTTTTTTGTATTGTGCTACCGGGGCGGGTGCCCGTGCAGGCATCGAGGCCGCCTGCCCCGGATACTACCGGCGCCCGCAGGCGCCGTACTGCTTTCTTCATCAGGTCAGGTCTTCGGGCACGGTACGGTAGCCCATTGGTGCCGAGGTATTGGCGTGGACATACTTGCGGGCATGGGCTTCGCGCATCGGCTTGAGCACGAACAGCGCCATGATCGCAGTCAATGCCGCCATGCCCGAGGCCACCATGAAGACCGCATGCCAGCTACCCGTGGCGGTCGTGATCACGCTGGAGAACGGCACCAGCAGCGCTGCGGTGCCCTTGGCGGTGTAGAGCAGGCCCGCATTGGTCGCGGCAAATTTCGGCCCGAAAGTGTCGCCACAGGTGGCCGGGAACAGGCTGTAGATCTCACCCCAGGCGAAGAACACCACGCCTGTCAGGATCACGAAGGCAACCGGATGATGGCCGTACTTCGACAGCAGCAGGATGCCGATGGCCTCGACGCCGAAGGCAAAGAACATGGTGCGTTCACGGCCGATATGATCGGAGATCCAGCCGAAGAACGGGCGCGTCAAGCCGTTGAGCACGCGATCGATGGTCAGTGCGAAGGTCAGCGCGGGCAAGGTCAGGCCAAGGATCGAGATCGGCGCGTCGTGCAGGCCAAAGTCCTTGGCGATCGGACCGAGCTGGGCGGTGGCCATCAGGCCGCCGGCGGCCATCATCACGAACATCGCATACATGACCCAGAAGATCGGCGACTTCAGCACCTGGCGCGGCGAAGCGTTGTAGGTGGCGGCAGCCTTCAGCGTGGTCTTGACCTCGCTCAGGATCTTGGCGGAAGGCGGGAACAGGGCCATGCCCAGGATGAACACGATCAGGCCCTGGCCAAGACCGAACCACAGGAACGCGGCTTCATAGCCCGACGTCTTGATCATGTTGGCGATAGGCACCACGGTCAGCGCGGAGCCCGCGCCGAACCCGGCCGCCGTGATCCCTGCCGCCAGTCCGCGGCGATTGGGGAACCACTTCAGCGCGTTGCCCACGCAGGTGCCATACACAGCGCCTGCGCCCAGGCCGCCGATTGCCGCCGCGACGTAGAGCATCGGCAGCGAGGACGCCACCGAGTTCAGCGCCCAGGCAATGGCGCACAGCAAGCCGCCACCCACCACCACCGGGCGCGGGCCGTACTTGTCGACGAGGTAGCCCTCGATCGGGACCAGCCAGGTTTCCGTCACGACGAAGATGGTGAATGCCACCTGGATCGCGGTGCGGCCCCAGTGGTATTTATCGTCGATCGGGTTGACGAACAGCGTCCAGCCATACTGCATGTTGGCGATCATCGCCATGCAGATCACGCCGAAGACCAATTGCACCCACGGCGACGCAAAGCGCGACGTGGACTCCCTTTGCTGCAGTTCCATGATGTCTCCTTATAGCGGCTAGCCGCCAAGGTGGAAGATTGGGCGCCTGAAGACGCCTCTGCGTGACTCTCGGTCTCGAACAGCTTAGCCGTTCTAGTGCTATACGGTATGTGATATATCAACCAAGTCAAGCGTATTCGTTGCGGCTCTGCAGCATGCCCTGTCCGCAACTGACGCCCGCATGGCCGATGGTGCCGCGCGACTGGTGCGCGCAATGCATCAACGGCCGTACCGCTGGTACCGGGAATCCTTGGAAATCAAGCAGTTGCCTTAAGTCGGCGCATCAATCCGCGCGTCGTTGGCAGCCATCAGAATGCCGGGGATCGCCCCGCTGGAAAACCCGGGAAAACGGTCGGTTCGGGAAAGTCCCTAGATAGATACAATAAGACATGGCCTGCTTGTCTGGCCACGAAATCGGCGGAATTTGGGGGGAATGACGGGGTAGGAGGATGGTGGCGGCCGTGGGTTCGCCTGGAACCCGCCCTGCCTGCCAGCGCGTGTGGCATCCAGGGAATTGCACGGGGGGACTACCTTACTGCTTGCTGCGCCACAAGGGTTGCCGGCCGCTACAGCCCTTGTCATCTGCGCCGGTCAGCAGCCGGTCCATGCACGAATGCGCGGACGGGCAGCCGGCGCCGCCTGGCTTCAGGCGTACGCCAGTTCGCCGGCGGCGGGCACTACGCGCGACGGGCGAGCGCGGCCAACACCATGGCTTTCCTGGTTCGAGCCCAGTCCGGCAAAGCGGCCGTGTTCCTGCGCGGTCACCAGCACGTCCATCGGCAGGCGGGTGGCGAGCAGGATGGTCATGGCGACACCGCCGGCAAGAGCGGCCAGGCCAAGGACGAAGAGCAGTGCGACTTCCATTTGAAAACTCCAGTTGCGTTGTGGTCAGGAGTTTTCATTATATGCTGCGCTGCACTATGTGTAAATATCCTGTATGTAATATATCAGTAGAAGTTTTGCTCCTATACAACAGGGCCGGCGCGCTATCCCGCCCCCGTCACACCTTGGTGGTTTCCTGCCGCGTGGCAGTCGGTTGTTCATACTCGAGCCCGCGCAATGCATCCCAGATGGCTGCGGCATTGGGCTTGAGTGAGCGGCTCTTGCGCCGCACCAGCATGACGGTGGATGTCACCTGCGGCCGCAAAGGCCGCATCACCGCGGCCGGGTTCAGGCCACCCGCCTGCGCGCGCGACGGCACCACGCCGATGCCGAGCCCCAGCGCAACCATGCCAAACACCGCGGCAAAGTGCCCGAGCAACTGCAGCGAACTGGTCCGCACGTGGTAGCTGCTGAGCGCCTTCTCCACCGCCGGCTGCATGCCGCACTGCTGGTCCAGTGTCAGCACGCTGGCATCGCTGAGCTCGCCCCACCCTACCGTGTCGCGCGCGGCCAGCGGATGCTGCGCCGGCAACACGGCGTGATAAGGGTCGATGCACAGCGGCTCGCAATAGAGGTCATCCGCGGCGTGCGGATCGGTGGCGATGCCGAAGTCGACCTCGCCGCTGCGCACGCTCTGCAGCACAGATTCCTGCGAGCGGTCCTTCAGGTGGATCGAGATCGCGGGCCACGCCTGCCGGCAGCCTGCCAGCCACGCCGGCAGCGACATCGAGCTGAGCACCGGGTCAGACGCGATCTGCACCAGTCCCTGGCATGGGCGGCTGGCGCTCTGGCTGTCGCGCAAAGTCTGCTCGACTTCCTCGATCAGGTGGCAGATGCGCTGCGACAGGTGCAGGCCGGCTTCGGTCAGTTCCACCTGGCGCGTGGTGCGGTCGAACAGCCGCTGGTCGATTTCCTCTTCCAGCTCGCGCACGCTGCGGCTCACCGCGGACTGCGTCAGGCCGAGTTCGGCGGCGGCGCGCGTAAAGCTCTTGTGCCGCGCCACCGCGGCAAAGGCCTTCAGCTGGGGGAGCGAGATGTTCATGGCCGCCCTCCCTGGCACGCGACGGCGAGGCTCAGGCGCAACCCGTGGTCGGGCGCGGCGGGATGTCGCGGTGCGGGCACCGATGCATGCGGTCCGGTCATGGCAGTCTCCTTGATGGGGCGTGGCTGTGTGCAGCCATCGTTGCTGTGGGTATGGATTTGCTTGTGTCGCGCGGTCGTTGGCCTTGCGTCACGGCAACGGCCCGCGCGCAGGCAGGCCGTTTTCCGGGGTACTCAGTCTCCTTCTCTCTGGATCCGGGGCAGGTACGCGGCATCGGATGCCGGCAGGCCCTCGGCCTGCCCGGTAATAAATCGCCTGCGCATGGGCGCCAGCAATACCTTGGCCGAGATGCCCGCGGCGATCGTCACGACCGCCGCCACGGTAAATACCGCTTCCCAGCCACCGCGCGCCGACAGCACCGACGCCAGCGGCACCAGCATCGCCGCCGTCCCCTTCGCTGTATAAAGCGTGCCCGCGTTCGCCGCCGCGAACTTGCTGCCAAACGTGTCCGCGCACAGCGCCGGGAAGATCGAGAAGATCTCGCCCCAGAACAGGAACGTCAGCGCCGCGAAGAACATGAACCAGTACGGGTTGTGCCCCAGCTGCATCAGCCCCAGCAGCGCCAGCCCCTCGCCGATGAAGATCACGAACATCGTGTTCTCGCGACCGAACCTGTCCGACAGGAACCCGCACAGCGGACGCGTGAAGCCATTGCACAGGTTGTCGATCGACAAGGTCATCGTCAGCAACGGCAAGGTCAGCCCCAGCAGCGTCACCGGCATCGACGCAAAGCCGTAGTCCTTCGCGATCGGCCCCAGCTGCGCCGTCGCCATGATCCCGCCCGCCGCCACCGCGACAAAGCTCGCGTAGATCAGCCAGAACACCGGCGTCTTCACCATCTGGCCCGGCGTGTATTCCACCGGGTTGGTCAGCACCGCCTTCGCCGCGACCGCGCCCTTGGGCGCCCTGGGCTTCACCAGCAGCAGCGCCAGCACGAAGATGCACACCCCTTGCAGGATGCCGAAGAACAGGAACGCTTTCTCATAGCCCGCGCTCTGGATCATGTTCGCGATCGGAATCACCGTGATCGCCGCGCCCGCGCCAAACCCCGCCGCCGTCAGCCCCGCCGCCAGCCCGCGCTTGTCCGGGAACCACTTCAGCGCATTGCCCACGCACGTGCCGTACACCCCGCCCGCGCCGATGCCCGCGATCACCGCCGCGGCATACAACTCCGGCAGCGTGGTCGCATACGCGTTCATCACCCACGCCAGACCCGCGCAGATCGCCCCGCCCGCCACCACCGGGCGCGGACCGAACTTGTCCACCAGCCAGCCCTCCAGCGGCACCAGCCAGGTCTCGGTCACGATGAAAATGGAAAATGCCACCTGGATCGCCGACGCCCCCCAGTGATGCTTGGCGTCCATCGGGGATACAAACAAGGTCCAGCCATACTGCAGGTTCGCTACCAGCCCCATGCACACCACGCCGATTGCAAGCTGCGTCCAACGGTTCTGCAGGCCCCGCCCGTTCACGTCGCCGTGAGCGGGCGGGGCTGCCGCTTCATATTGCGCCATCTGTTTTTGTCTCCTGGTGCTTGTCAGCTGCGTCCCGGACGGGACGCCCTCCCGGGCCTCTGCGGAGTGGGCCCTTGGTCACGATGAGATCGGCGCCTGACATTGCGGCATGCAAATCTGGGATTGATGCTACTTGAAACTAAGATCAACACTGCATAAAGTTTTTTATCGTTTGTATTGACGACCGTTTATATATTGCACGGAACGATTGAATGAAGAACGCCACGCTGCGGCAACTGAAGGTCTTTGAAACCGTCGCCCGCCATATGAGCTTTTCGCGCGCCGCCGAGGAACTGCACCTGACGCAGCCGGCCGTGTCGACCCAGGTCCGGCAACTGGAACACCATGTCGGCCTGCCGCTCTTCGAGCAGCTCGGCAAGAAGATCTACCTGACGCCGGCCGGGCACGAGATGCTGCACTACAGCCGCAGCATCATCCAGCAGTTCCGCGAGGCGGAAGACGCCATGTCGCAGCTGAAGGGCATCTCCGGGGGGCGGCTCAACGTGGCGGTGATCAGCGCCGGCGACTATTTCTTTCCGCGGCTGCTGGCCGAGTTTATGGAGCGCCATGACGGTGTGACGCTGAATCTCGCGGTGCACAACCGTGAGGAATTGCTGCACCAGCTGGCCGGCAACCTGACCGACCTCGCGGTCATGGTGCGCCCCCCCGAAGGCATGGACACCATCAACGAAGTCTTCGCGCCCCACCCTTACGTCATCGTCGCGGCGCCCAGCCACCCGCTGGTCGGCAAGCGCAAGATCCCGCTGGCGGGATTGGCCGACGAGGCCTTCGTATCGCGCGAGAAAGGCTCCGATACGTGGAATTCGATGCAGGAAGGCTTTGCCGGACGACTCTCCAACCTGCGCATCGCGATGGAGATCAAGAGCACTGAAACCATCAAGCAGGCGGTGATCGCCAACATGGGCATCGCGTTCCTGTCAGCGCACACCGTGGGACTGGAACTGCAGGCGGGGAAGCTGGCCGTGCTCGATATCGAGGGCTTCCCGGTGATGCTCAACTGGTATGTGGTGCACCGCAAGAACAAGCGCCTGCCACCGGTGGCGCTGGCGTTCAAGCAGTTTCTGATGGAGGAAGGCGCCGGATTGATCCAGCGGATTACGGGCGTGGAGGGGTTGATCCGCCGGCAAGCGTAGCCACCGCGATACATAAACGATTACTTATGATTAATCGATGAAACTTTAATTATCGTAAATCGTTCGCCATTCCTATGCTTGTCTCAACCCACCGCTACAGCGCACCGAGGAGACAAGCCATGAACCAGGTCCAGATTGACAGCCGCCCCGCAGCCATCACGATCGGTACCGACAACCAGCCCATCCCGCGCGAGACGCAGCTCGCGGCCTATAACGCCGCCTTCATCGAACTGGGCCTGCGCTTCCGCTGGGATGCCGAGATGTACGAATGGCTGTGCGGCATCGAATGCGAAAAGGCCCGCGTCGCCCGCTATATCGAAGAGCACCACGCCCACCTGCTCGCCGCCTATGATGCGGCCTTCCTCAGCGGGCTGATCTTCGAGAAAAAGAACGAATACCTGCGCGCGGTCGGCCATCTCAACTGAGCGGTCCGATCGATTACTGGCGAGGCGCTCTGGCGGCCTCGCCTTTTTTATTGCCGCGCTCGCCGCCACTCCCGCATTGGCATGGGAACGCGCTCGCAGAAAGGCTCAACGCGGTTGAATTCCTGACCTTCGCCACGAAGTGGGCGACAGCATAGAATTCGCTTGTCATGGCGGTGGCGCCGCCGTGCGGCGCTTCTGGTGCGGCCGGCGCACGCACGCGCCTTATTCCCGCCACCACATGGAATCCACTTATCACCAGGGCAGCACGGGCATGACGGCCATTGAAGCCGCCGGCGCCGGGCACCAGCACCCGACGGATGCGGCCACCATCCTGCGCCGCGCCGCGGTGTCCGGTGCCTGCGCCAGCCTGCTGTCCTCCGGCATGCTCGCCTGCGGCGGCACCGTCGATTGCGGCAGCGCCTTCGCGCCGGTCAATGCGGTCAGCCACTGGATCTGGGGCGAACGCGCCCTGCATGCGAACCGGCCGTCGGTCCGGCATACCGTGCTGGGTTACGTGATCCATCATGCGATGTCGGTGTTCTGGGCAGTGTTCTATGAAACCGCGGTGGCACGGCATCATGCGCGCGGTGCCCTCGGTACCCTGGCGCTTGGCGGTCTCGGCATCGCAGGCCTGGCCTGCCTGGTGGACCTGAAGTGTACGCCGCACCGCCTGACGCCCGGCTTCGAGCGGCGCTTGTCGGCGCCCATGCTGACGCTGGTCTACCTGGCTTTCGGGCTGGCCCTGCCGCTGGGGTCACTGCTGGCGCGGCGCGCGGCGCGCTCGCGTGGCAGCCTGCAAGGCCCCTCGGAGCCGATTGCAAGACTTATGCGCTGATCGTCGTAAGATGCGAGGATTCCCTCGACACCCGGCATTCTGCCCTTCCCTGTTTTCATGGCCACCCGACGCACCGACGACGAATTCATCCAGGAACTGACCCGGCTGCTAAGCACCGAAGGCGTGTCGTCGCTGACCATCGGCGAGCTCGCGCAGCGCATGCGCTGCTCGCGGCGGCGGCTGTATGAGATCGCGCCGACCAAGGAAGCGCTGTTCGTAGGCATCTGCGAGCGCGTGCTCGCGGCCAGCCTGGAAAAGGGCTTTGCCGCGGCCCGCCGCGAAAGCGATCCGGCGCACGCGGTTTCCGCCTACCTGCACGCCACGCTGAACACGTCGGGGCTGGGCAAGGCGGCGCTGACCGACCTGGATGCGATCGACAGCGGCAGGGCCGCGTTCGACGCCTACCAGCTGGCCCGTGTGCGCGGCCTGGAGAGCCTGCTGGAGGCCGGCATGCGCGCCGGGCAGATGGCGCAACACAATCCGCGGCTGGTGTCCGAAGCCATCCTTGGCGCCGCGCACCGGCTGCGCAACCAGCAGTTCCTGAAGGAGACCGGCATGAAGATCGGCGACGCCTTCAGCGAGTTCTACGAGATCATCCTGAATGGCCTGCTGTGCCGGCCCGGACAGGACGCGCGCGCATCCTAGCCCGGCCAGCCGGGATCACTGCGGCGGGATGTTCGCGGCGTGGATCACCTTGCCCCACTTGGTGTATTCATCCTGCACGAAGCGGCTGGCCTGTTCCGGCGCGCCGGCCACCGGGATCAGCGCGGCCGCGTCGAGCGTGGTGCGCAGGTCCTGGTTCTTCTGCGCCTGGTTGATGACCTCGTTCAGCCGCGTCACCACCGGCGCCGGCGTGCCCTTGGGCACGAACGCCGCCATCCAACCGACCACTTCGAATCCCGGCACGCCCGACTCGGCAATGGTCGGCACATCCGGCAATTGCGGTGCGCGCTTCGCGGTCGTCACCGCCAGCGCCCTGACCTTGCCCGATTTGACCTGCGTGACCGCAGCGCCGATGTTGGCGAACAGAAAGTCGACGTGTCCGCCGATCAGCGCCGACATGGCCTCGGACGGACCCCCGTACGGCACGTGCGTATATTCCAGCCCATTCACTTCCTGCTTGAGCAGCTCCGCCGCCAGGTGCGCCGAACTGCCGACGCTGCCGGAGGCATAGTTGATCTTGCCCGGCCGGGCCTTGATATAGGCAAGGAACTCGGCAAAGGTCTTCGCCGGGAAGCTGTTGCTGACCAGCAGCACGTTGCCGTTCAGCCCGAACACGGCCACCGCCTGGAAGTCCTTCAGCGGGTCATACGGCGTCGAGGCCAGCAGCCGCGGATTGATCGCATGGGTGACGTTGGTGCCGAGCAGCAGCGTGTAGCCGTCCGGCGTCGAGCGCGCGACAAAGTTGGCGCCGATGGTCGCGCCCGCGCCGGGCTTGTTCTCGGTCACCAGCGGCTGGCCCAGCGTATCGCCCATGTACTTGGCGAAGGTACGCGCAGTCAGGTCGGTCACGCCACCGGGCGCAAACGGAACGACGAAACGGATCGGCCTGGACGGGTACGGCTCGCTGGCGTGAGCGGCGGGGCTGGCCAGGCAAAGCGCCAGCAAGCAGGCGTGGGCGGCGCGCACGGCGTGGCGCGCATGCCGGATGATGCGGAATGACATGGTCTCCTCCATGGTTGTTGTCCTCGTCTAGCCGCCGGCCCTCTGGCGGAGCCTGGCGGCATGCGTCAGCGGCGCTCAGGCCACCTGCCGTTCCTGCCCGCCCCAGTAGCGGCCGCGGATCGCCTTGCGGTCGATCTTGCCCAGCGCGGTCAGCGGCAGTTCTTCGGCAAACACGACCTGCTTGGGCGCGTTGACCACACCCTTGTGTTGCGTGACATGGCCGATCACGTCGGCCTCGGTCAACGCGGCGCCGGGGCGTGTCACGACGATGGCCGTGACCGACTCGCCCCACTTGGCATCCGGGATGCCGATCACCGCCGACATGGCGATGGCCGGGTGCTGCGCCAGGCAGTGCTCCACCTCGCTCGGGTACACATTGAAGCCGCCGCTGATGATCATGTCCTTGGCGCGGTCGACCAGGTACAGGTAACCCTCGCTGTCGCAGCGCGCCATGTCGCCGGTATGCAGCCAGTCGCTGGCGAAGACTTTCGCGTTTTCTTCCGGCCGATTCAGGTAGCTTTCCATCACCAGCGGCCCGCGCACGCACAGTTCGCCGACCTCGCCCGGCGCGACTTCGCGCAGGTCGGCGTCGAGCAGCCGCACCTGGTTGCCGGCGATGACCTTGCCGCATGAACGCAGCCGTTCCGGACGATCCGGGTCGTGGTCGGCGCGTGGCAGGTAGCTGATGCACATCGGCGCTTCGGCCTGGCCATAGATCTGGCCGAACACCGGGCCAATGCGGCGCAGCGCATCGGCAAGCCGCACCGGCGCGATCGGCGCGGCGCCATAAAGCACCAGTTCCAGGCTGGACAGGTCGGCCGTATCGAGGCCATCGCAGTCGAGCACGCCGTAGATCTGCGTAGGCACCAGGAAAGTCAGGTTGATGCGGTCCTGCGCCACGCGGCGCAGGAAGTCCGCGGGGCTGAACTTGTCGCACAGGTAGACGGTACCGCCGCGCAGCAGCGTCGGCAGGATCATGGCGCCAGACGCGTGCGAGATCGGCGTGGTCACCAGGTAGCGCACCTGCGCCGGCCACTCGTAGGTAGCCAGCATGTACTGCAGCACGGTCACCGTGGTCCGGTGGGTATGCAAGATGCCTTTGGAGCGGCCGGTGGTGCCGCCGGTAAAGGAGATCTTGCTGATTTCCGTGGGATCGTCGCCGGGGATATAGTCGGCGCCATCCATCGCCGCCGCCACGCTGGCCAGCCCGGGGCCGAATTCGCCGTCGTCCAGCGGCAGCACCTGCACCGCGCGGGCACCGGCCAGCGCGCGCGCCCGCTCGGCGAAACGCGCGTTGTCGACCACCAGCGCCGTCACGCCCGCCTCCTGCAGCACGAAGGCGTGATCCGCTTCCGATGCCATCGGATGCAGCGACACGTTCTTCAGCCCGGCCAGCTGCGCGGCGATGATCGCGGCCACCGCTTCGGCGCGGTTGCCGACCAGGAAGGCCACGGCATCCTGCCGCGCCAGCCCTCTGGCGGCGAACAGCCGCGCGAGGCGCGCGCACAGCTGCGCGAGTTCGTCGTAACCCAGCGTGATGTCGTCGCCCACGATGGCCGGCACGCCCGGCCGCGCGCGCAGCGCCGTCGCATAGAGCTGGCCAACGGTCGCGCCGCCGTGCACGCGCGAGACCGCCGGAACGCCTGGGGGCTGAAGGGTCATCTTGTCTCCTCGGTGGCTGTTCTTGTCAGGCGACAATGTAGGGGCCGTTCGGTACCACGTCAATGCTTTTGGTACCGAAAAGGCGGCGTTCGGGCGCATTGAAGCGGCGCGCAAGGCGCGCGGCCGAAAGGGCTTGGGGTATTCCCGGGGACGAAAGGACGGGGTGCAGCGCCGCGGCACTGTGCGACGGCGCTGGCAACAATCAGAAGGGAAAACGCGAATGTTGTGTCCCCTCTCCCATTTATGGGTCATTTATGGGAGAGGTGGAGAATCAGGCCTGTTCCTTGACCTGGTTCTCCAGCTCGACCAGCCGCTTCTTCAGCGCCCGCTCTTCCTGGAAGCGCACGGTCTCGTCGCGGATCACGGCGACGATGCCGGTGATGGCACCCGCGTCGTCCTTGAGCAGCGCCACCGTAAAGGCGATCGACATGGTCTTGCCGTGCTTGTCGACCGCGGGCACCTTCAGCAGGTCATGGCCGTAGCGCGTGATACCGGTGGCCATGGTCTTGTCATAGCCCTCCCAATGGCGCCCGCGCAGTCGCTCGGGAATGATCAGGTCGAGCGACTGGCCCATGGCCTCGGCCTGGGTGAAGCCGAACATGCGCTCGGCGGCGGGGTTCCACAGCGTGATGGCGCCCTTGGCGTCGGAGATGATGACGGCGTCGCCGATGGCGGACACCAGTTGCGCGAAATCGATGGGTTCTGGCATGGGGATTCCCTCTCTGTCGGTCATTGCCGGTTGGGGTATGTTGCCATCAAGGTAGCGCGGCCCGGGGCCACGCTGCAAGCAAAAACGCCGGGGCGGCGCGGTTTGCGCGGCCCCGGCGTACGCCCCGGCACATGTGCCGGGCAGGTGGCGTCAGATCACTTGGGACTCGCGCAGGCGCTTGATGTCGTCCGCGCCGTAGCCCAGGCCGGCCAGCACTTCCTCGCTATGCTCGCCCAGCAGCGGCGAACCGGTGATCTCCGGCTTGAGGTCGGAGAACTTGATCGGGCTGCCCACCGTCAGGTAAGTGCCACGCTCCTTGTGCGGCACCTCGGTGATGCTGCCGCTGGCGCGCAGCGACGGATCGTCGGCGATCTCCTTCATCGACAGCACCGGCGAGCACGGGATGTCATGCTTGCGCAGGATGTCCACCGCCTCGTACTTGGTCTTGTCGGCGAGCCATTCCTCGATGGTGTTGAAGATATCGAAGATATGCGGCTGGCGCGCCTTGGCCGTGGCGTAGTTGGGATCGTCGATCCATTCCGGCTTGCCCAGCGCCTTGCAGATCGGCTCCCAGGCATGGCCCTGGATGGTGAAGTAGATGTAAGCGTTGGGGTCGGTCTCCCAGCCCTTGCACTTGAGCACCCAGCCCGGCTGGCCGCCGCCGCCCGCGTTGCCGCCGCGCGGCACCACGTCGCTGAAGCTGCCATGCGGATACTGCGGGTACTCCTCCAGGAAGCCCAGGCGGTCCAGGCGCTGCTGGTCGCGCAGCTTGACGCGGCACAGGTTCAGCACGGCGTCCTGCATCGACACGGCCACCTTCTGGCCCTTGCCAGTCTTGTCGCGGCCGATCAGCGCGGTCAGGATGCCGATGGCCAGGTGCATGCCAGTGTTGGAGTCGCCCAGGGCCGCGGCGGACACCGTCGGCGGGCCGTCCCAGAAACCGGTGGTCGAAGCCGCACCGCCTGCGCACTGCGCCACGTTCTCATAGACCTTCAGGTCTTCGTAGTGGTGGCCGTCGCTGAAGCCCTTGACCGAAGCCACGATCATCTTCGGGTTCAGTTCGTTGATGCGCTCCCACGAAAAGCCCATGCGGTCCAGCGCGCCCGGGCCGAAGTTCTCGACCAGCACGTCCGACTCGCGGATCAGCTGCTCCAGGATCTTCTTGCCGTCCGGCTTCTTGGTGTCCAGCGTCAGGCTGCGCTTGTTGGAGTTGAGCATGGTGAAGTACAGCGCGTCGACATCCGGGATATCGCGCAGCTGGGTGCGCGTCACGTCGCCGGAACCGGGGCGCTCGACCTTGATCACGTCGGCGCCGAACCATGCCAGCAGCTGCGTGCACGCGGGGCCGGCCTGGACGTGCGTGAAGTCAATGATCTTGATGCCGTTGAGCGGGAGGTTCACTTTCGTTCTCCTATTGGATTAGAGCGGTGAAATTCGGGGGTGAAATTCGGGTGAATTACTTCTTGGCCGAGCTTTGCGGATTCAGATTGGTCAGACGACCGCTTTCGGTGCCAGCAGACGGATCGATGACGGCGTTGACCAGCGTGGGCTTGCCCGACCGCAGGGCTTCGTTCACCGCGGCTTCGAGTTCCGCCGGCGTGGTGACGTTGTGACCGACGCCACCGAACGCTTCCATCATCTTGTCGTAGCGCGCGCCCGGGACGAACGTCGTGACCGCCGGGTCCTTGCCGCCGGTCGGATTCACGTCGATACCCTTGTAGACGCCGTTGTTGTTGAAAATGACGATGCAGACCGGCAGGTTGTAGCGGCAGATCGTCTCGACTTCCATGCCCGAGAAACCAAACGCACTGTCACCGCACAGCGCCAGCACCGGCTTGCTGGTCTCGACCGCCGCGGCGACCGCGTAGCCCATGCCCACGCCCATCACGCCCCAGGTGCCCACGTCCAGGCGCTTGCGCGGCTCGTACATGTCGATCACGGCACGGGCGTAGTCCAGCGTATTGGCGCCTTCGTTGACAAACGAGATGCCCGGATTGGCCTTGACGACATCCTTCAGCACGCCCAGCGCGCCGTGGAAGTTCATCGGCGACGCATCCTTGGCCCTGGCCAGGGTCTCGCCCATCTTCGCCAGGTTCGTGTCCCTGCGGTCGGCCACCGCGTTCAGCCAGTCGGCGCCCGGCTTGGCGAAGTCGTTGCCGACCTTGTCGAGGATCGCTGACACGCACGAACCAATGTCACCGACTACCGGCGCGGCGATGGCGACGTTGCTGTCCATCTCGGTCGCCGCGATATCGATCTGGATGAACTGCTTTGGCTTGCCCCAGGTCTTGCCCTTGCCGTGCGACAGCAGCCAGTTCAGGCGGGCACCGACCAGCAACACCACGTCAGCTTCAGCCAGCACATACGAGCGTGCGGCGGAGGCCGATTGCGGGTGCGTATCGGGCAGCAGGCCCTTGGCCATCGACATCGGCAGGTACGGAATGCCCGTCTTCTCGACCAGCGTGCGGATATCCGCTTCGGCGCGTGCGTACGCAGCACCCTTGCCTACCAGGATCAGCGGGCGCTTGGCGCTCTTCAGCAGCGCGACGGCACGGTCGACCGAGTCCGGGGCAGGCAGTTGGCGCGGGGCCGGATCGACCACCTTGATCAGCGACTTGCGGCCCTTCTCGGCTTCCATCGACTGGCCCAGCAGCTTGGCCGGCAGGTCCAGGTACACACCGCCCGGACGGCCCGACACGGCGGCACGAATGGCACGCGCGATACCGACACCAATGTCTTCAGCGTGCAGCACGCGGAAGGCAGCCTTGGCGTGCGGACGGGCGATGGCCAACTGGTCCATCTCTTCGTAGTCACCCTGCTGCAGATCGACGATCTCGCGCTCGCTCGAGCCGCTGATCAGGATCATCGGGAAGCAGTTGGTGGTCGCATGCGCCAGCGCCGTCAGCCCGTTCAGGAAGCCAGGCGCAGAAACGGTCAGGCAAACGCCCGGCTTTTGCGTGAGAAAGCCGGCAATCGCTGCTGCGTTGCCTGCGTTCTGCTCGTGGCGGAAGCTGATGACGCGCATGCCGTTGGCCTGCGCCAGACGCGCCAGATCGGTGACCGGAATACCGGGCAGGCCATAGATGTTTTCGATGCCGTTCAGCTTCAGCGCGTCGATGACCAGATGAAAACCATCGGTTTGTGCCTGATGTTCTTCCGTGGCGTGACGCTGCAGCTCGTTTCCGACTTCTGCCATGGTTGCTTCCTTCTATACAAATTGACTGGGGTTGGAAATCTTCTATTTCAGGGTGGCTGCCGCGGTGGTGCTCCCGGCCCCCTTCGCTACGACTTCGGACATGCTTGGTCTCCTCCTTGGACTCGTGTTCGTAGTGCGCGGGGGCTGTCCCCTTGCTTCACCCTCTGCCGGTCTGTTCGACCGCTCTTGATGACATACGGTATGTGATATATCAGAGAACGGCAAGCTATTTTCCTACTCTGCGACAAACTTTCGTCAGTGCACTGCAGCAAACTGGTCTCTATCTGCGCTCAAATCAGTGCAATTCCTTAATCTGCGCAATCCATTCCCCCTTTGCACAGATCCAGGAGTTCAATCCGCAAGCTAATTGCACTGGATATCTCAGCCGTCAGATATATTACATGCCACGTTTTCAGGCACTTTGAGGCCATCTAGAAGGCCCGTGATGAACCGTTGCGCAGGGGGCCAGCAGTCTCCTGGCTTTTTTGTATTGCGCCTCGACGGGCACTTACGGGCTTTATGCGGGTGAGTCCTTTACAACTGGACCTGCCCTTGGCCTTGCGGCACATGAATCCGTGGATTGATGCTAACTGAAGCTAAATTAGTCTTGGCTTAAAGTTTTTTATCGTATCTATTCATGACCGCTTATATATTGCGGGAACTGGCATGAATTCGGGTGCAGGAATGCCATCGAGGATTGCCGGTGGCACCCCACCCCTGGAAAACCCCTACGCCGGCGTTTCCTCCAGCTGCCGCAGCAACGCATCGACACTGCCCTTGGCATCGCCAAACCACATGCGCGTGTTGTCCTTGTAGAACAGCGGATTGTCGACTCCCGCGTAGCCCGCCGCCATGCTGCGCTTGGACACCACGACGGTCTTCGCCTTCCACACCTCCAGCACCGGCATGCCGGCGATCGGACTGGCAGGGTCTTCCAGCGCGCCCGGGTTGACGATGTCGTTGGCGCCGACCACCAGCACCACGTCGGCTTTCTCGAAGTCGTCGTTGATCTCTTCCATTTCCAGCACGATGTCGTACGGCACGCGGGCCTCGGCCAGCAGCACGTTCATGTGCCCCGGCAAGCGGCCAGCCACCGGGTGGATGCCGAAGCGGACATTGACCCCCTGCGCGCGCAACCGCCGCGCGATCTCGCTGATGGTGCCCTGCGCCTGCGCCACCGCCATGCCGTAGCCCGGCACGATGATGACCTCGTTGGCATCCTTGAGCAGGCTGCTGACTTCCTCGCTCGACACCGGCAGCACCTCGCCCTGCTCGGTCGCCGTGCCCTGCGCCTGCACCGCGCCGAAGCCGCCCAGGATCACCGACAGGAACTTGCGGTTCATCGCCTTGCACATGATGTAGCTGAGGATGGCGCCGCTCGATCCCACCAGCGCGCCGGTGATGATCAGCAGGTCATTGCCCAGCATGAAGCCGGTCGCCGCGGCCGCCCAGCCGGAGTAGCTGTTCAGCATCGACACCACCACCGGCATGTCGGCGCCGCCGATGGCCAGCACCAGGTGCGCGCCGACCAGCAGCGCGATCCCGGTCATGACCGCCAGCGGCACCAGTCCCTGCTGCGGATCGGCAGCACTCAGGAAGCTGTAGCCCAGCCACACGCACACCACCAGCGCGCCGGCATTAAGCACGTGGCGGCCCGGCAGCAGCATCGGCTTGCCGCCCATGGTGCCCTGCAGCTTGAGGAAGGCGATGATCGACCCGGTAAAGGTGACCGCGCCGATCAGGATGCCGAGGTAGGTCTCGATCTCATGGATCGCCTTTTCGGCGCCGGCCAGCGTGGTGGGTTCGAGGTAGTTGGCGTAGCCGACCAGCACCGCGGCCAGGCCGACGAAGCTGTGCAGCACCGCCACCAGCTGCGGCATCTGCGTCATCTCCACGCGCCTGGCCAGCACCGCGCCGGCGATGCCGCCCACAAGCATCGCGCCGATGATGATGGCGACGCCATCGGGCGTGCCGGCCAGCACGGTGGTCACCACCGCGATCACCATGCCGGCGATGCCGAACAGGTTGCCGCGTTTGGCGGTGGCAGGATGGCTCAGCCCGCTCAGGCTGAGGATGAACAGCGCGCTGGCGCCAAGGTAAGCGATATTGCTGATTCCGGAAGGCATGGCTCGGTCTCCTTTGCCCTTGTGTTCAGTCGCGCTGGAACATCTTCAGCATGCGCTGCGTGACCAGGAAGCCCCCGGCGATATTGATAGTCGCAACCAGCACCGCGCAGCCCGCGATCACAGCCGTCAGCAACGACGGCTTGCCCAGTTGCACCAGTGCCCCCACCACGATGATCCCGCTGATGGCATTGGTCACGCTCATCAGCGGCGTATGCAGCGCGGCGGTGACGTTCCACACCACCTGATAGCCAACGAAGATCGCCAGCACGAACACGGTGAAGTGCGCCATGAAGGCCGGCGGCGCCACAGCCCCGAGGGCGAGCAATGCGATCGCCGCCACCGCGAGCACGGCCAGCTTCACGCCGGTACGGTTCGGCGGCGGGGCGGCTTCCGCCTGCACCGGCGGCGACGCGGCCGGCGCCTGCTGCTGCGGGATCGCCACCGTCAGCGGCGGCGGCGGCCAGGTCACGGTGCCCTGGTGCTGCACCGTCGCGCCGCGGATCATCTCGTCGTCCATGTTGACGACGAGCCGGCCGTCCTTGCCCGGCGTCAGTTCGGTCAACAGGTGGCGGATATTGGTGGCGTAGAGCTGGCTCGACTGCGCCGCCATCCGGCTCGGCAGGTCGGTATAGCCGATGATCGTCACCCCGTTGCGGCGCACGCTTTCGCCCGGCACGGTCAGCACGCAGTTGCCGCCCTGCTCGGCGGCAAGGTCCACCACCACGCTGCCGGAACGCATGAGCCCGACGGTCTCGGGCTGCAGCAGCTTCGGCGCCGGCTTGCCCGGGATCAGCGCGGTGGTGATGATGATGTCCACCTCGCGCGCCTGCTCGGCAAAGAGACGCATCTCCGCCTCGATGAAGGCGGGGCTCATCTCCTTGGCATAGCCGCCGCTGCCACTGCCGTCCTCTTCGATCTCGACGGTCAGGAACTCGGCGCCCAGGCTCTCGATCTGCTGACGCACCACCGGCCGCGTATCGAAGGCACGCACCACCGCGCCCAGGCTGCGCGCCGCGCCGATTGCCGCCAGCCCCGCCACGCCCGCGCCGATCACCAGCACGCGCGCCGGCGGGATCTTGCCCGCGGCGGTGATCTGGCCGGCAAAGGGCCGGCCGAAGGCATGCGCGGCTTCGATCACCGCACGGTAGCCCGCCATATTGGCCATCGAGCTGAGCGCATCCAGCTTCTGCGCGCGCGAGATGCGCGGCACGCAGTCCATCGCCAGCACCGTGGCGCCGCGCTGCGCCAGCCGCTCCAGCAGCGCCATCTGCTGCGCCGGCCAGACAAAGCCGATCAGCGTGGCATGCTTCTTCAGCAGCGCCGCCTCTTCCACGCCGAGGCTGGGGTGGACCTGCGGCGGGCGCACCTTGACCACCACGTCGACCGAGGCCCACAGGCTCGCCGCATCGACGATGGCGGCGCCGGCGGCGCGGTAGTCATCGTCGGAGAAAGAAGCCTCCTGCCCCGCGCCGGTCTCTACCACGACCTGGTAGCCGAGCTTGAGCAGTTCCTTGACCGAGTCCGGGGTGGCGGCAACGCGCCGCTCGCCCGGGTGGACCTCGCGGGGCACACCGATCGTCATTGGCATGGCATTCACCGTAATCGAGTTTGCGTTAGGTCGCGCTCAGCCGCGCACGTGGTTGACCAGCGAGCCGATGCCAGCGATCGACACCTCCACCACCGCGCCATCCTTCATCGAACCCACGCCCAGCGAGGTACCGACGGCAATCACGTCACCGGGCAACAGCGTCAGGTCTTGCGAAATGCGGCTGACCTGCTCTTCCGGCGAGAAGATCATGTCCGACAGCGGATAGTTCTGGCGCTCCACGCCATCGAGCCGCGTCACCACGCTGGCGGCGCGCCAGTCAAAGCCGGTGACAATGGCCGGGCCGACACAGCCAAAGGTGTCGAAGCCCTTGGCGCGCGTCCATTGCGGGAAATTGGGATCGGCGGTGATCAGCTCGGCCGCGGTCACATCGTTGACGATGGTGTAGCCGAAGATATGGGCGCCGGCCTCTCCCACCGACACATTGCGCGCCTTCTTGCCGATGACGATGCCAAGCTCGCCCTCGTAGACGATCTTGCCGTCGTAGCTCTTGGGGCGCTGCACGGCGTCGTTGGGGCCGGCCAGCGACGACGCCGGCTTGATCAGGAACAGCGGGTGCGTCGGCACCGGCTTTTCCAGCTTGCGCGCGAGCGCGTGGAAGTTGTTCCACAGCGCCACCACCTTGCCGGGCTCGCACGGCGCAACCAGCGTCAGCGCCGCGAGTTCATGCACAGCGCCGGTGGGCGCGGGATGGTTGAAACCGTCGCTGTCGTATTCGACGACACGATGTTGATCTTCGAGGCGCCCATGGGCGATGCCGCCGTCAGCGCGGCGAAAGCGTATCCAGGTTTGCACGGGAATGCTCCTTGCGCAGGCAAAGGCGGGCCCTGCCTGCGCCGATATCGGTTGCAGGATTCGATCGAGGAAGAAAGAGGAATTGGCGGGAGGGGCCGCCTGCCGCGCCTGTCGCCCTCGCCGCTGCGGGAACGACTGGCGCCAGCAAGCGCCCCTCAGGCCGGGTGCGTCATACCGCCCCGGCCAGCTTCATCGCCGAGATCTGCGCGGGCGTGCGGCCCAGCCATTCGAGAATCTCGTCGGTATGCTCGCCCAGCAGCGGCGAGCGCTCTACCTGCACCGGCGACGCCGACATCGTGATCGGGCACCCCAGCTGCACATAGTTACCGCGCTGCGGATGCTCCAGCTCGACCAGGTAGCCGCGCTGGTACAGCGACTGGTCCTCGATCAGGTCCTTCATCGACAGGATCGGGCCGCACGGTACATCCACCTCGTTGAGCGCTGCCATCACGTCGAACTTGCTGACCTTGCCGGTCCACTTCTCGATCACGGCGAAGCAATCGGCGAGGTGCTTGAGACGCGCTTCCGGCGTGGCGTAGTCCGGGTTGGTGATCAGGTCCTCGCGGCCACACAGGCGCATCAGCGGCTCCCAGCCCTGCGGCTGGATGATGACGTAGACATAGTCGTTGGGGCCGCCCGGCGCGCAGCGCAGCGCCGCGCCCGGCTGGCCGCCGCCAGAGGCATTGCCGGCGCGCGGCACGTGGTCGCCGAACTCCTGGTTGGGGTATTCGCGCAGCGGGCCGTTGTCCAGGCGCTGCTGGTCGCGCAGCTTGACGCGGCACAGGTTCAGCACCGCATCCTGCATCGCCACCTCCACGCGTTGTCCGCGGCCGGTGTGCTCGCGTTGCAGCAGCGCGGCCAGGATGCCGACCACGCAATGGATGCCAGTGCCCGAGTCGCCGATCTGCGCGCCGGTCACGGTCGGCACGCCTTCGGCATCGCCGGTGGTCGAGGCCGACCCGCCCATGCACTGCGCCACGTTCTCGTACGCCTTGCAGTCAGCATATGGTCCCGGGCCGAAGCCCTTGATCGAGGCATAGACCAGCCGCGGGTTCAGGTCCTGCAGGTGCTCCCAGTCGAAGCCCGCGCGCTCCAGCACACCCGGCCCGAAGTTCTCGATCAGCACGTCGCTTCGCTGTACCAGGTCTTCCAGCAGCGCCTTGCCTTCGGGCGTCTTCATGTTCAGCGTCAGGCTGCGCTTGTTGGAGTTGAGCATGGTGAAGTACAGGCTGTCGGCGTTGGGCACGTCGCGCAGCTGGCTGCGGGTAATGTCCCCGCGGCCGGGCATCTCGACCTTGATCACGTCCGCGCCCAGCCACGCCATCAGCTGCGTGGCCGAGGGGCCTGCCTGGACGTGGGTCATGTCCAGGATACGAACACCTTGCAGTGCCTTGGTTTCCATTGCGAAAGTCTCCTCGGGAGATGGTGATTTTTGTCGCTCCTGATGACATACGGTATGTGATATATCAGAAGAGAGCAAGAGGAGTTTGACGGATGCATCAGAAATATCGACGATGCGGCGCAACATAAGCGCATGATGAGGCACCTTGCGCAAACGTCACTACAGACGCCAGCGCTAAATTCTCACATTGATATATTACATACCATCTGGCGAAATGGCATTCGCGTGAACATCAAACAAAAACGGCGGACCGAAGTCCGCCGATTGTTGCCTTCCCCGCTCGCCTCAGTCGAGGAAGTCGCAGTGCTTCTCCACGTATTCCGCCAGGTCCAGCGAGTGCTGCCGCACCAGCCGCTCGGCCAGCTCGGTATCGCGCTTTTCCAGCGCTTCGATGATGCGCAGGTGATCCACGATCGACCTTGAGGCCCGGTCGCTCTGCGAGATCGTCATCTTCCGGATCGCGCGTACGTGGATAAAGATATTGCGGATCGTGTCCATGATGATCTGCGACTTGGACAGCTGCACGATCGCCTGGTGGAACACGATATTGGCGTCTGAATACTCTTCGATATGCTCCGCCGGCGTCGAATCGCGGAAGCTGTCGAACATGCGGCGCAGCTGGGCGATTTCCTGGTCGGTGGCATTCTGCGTGGCCAGCCGCGCCGCCATGCTCTCCAGCGCCGCCCACATCTGGATCATCTCGACGATCTCGCGCTTGGTCTTGCGCATGATGTAGATGCCCCGGCGCGGCACGGTACGCAGGAAGCCTTCCTGCTCGAGCAGCGTCATGGCTTCGCGGATCGGCGTGCGGCTGACGCCCATGGCTTCGCTCAGCACCCTTTCGTCGAGCCGGATTTCGTCGTGCGACTGGTAGATGTCGGCATCGGCGATGGCCTGCCGCAGCATGGCGTAGGCCTGGTCGCGCAGGCTGGCGCCAGCGTTGATCGGTTGCACGGACAAGGTCAGCCCGTTGGGCTGGACGATGGATTGTGGTTGCGCAGACATGGAATATGCTCGTGTGAGACCGGTGGCGCGGCGGCCGGGATGGCTGCCCGCCACATTTCCGCACAGCTTAGCAAAACGCCCGACTCATTACGAAAATGCATCAAGCAATACGTTGCGGTCATGCATCGGCACCGTCAGCGTGCGCGGTCTGTCGTATATGGTATATCACAATCGTCCTGCCATTTCTTGCCCCAAAGCGGGCCAGGCGCAACATTGGCGCGGCCGGCTCAGGGCGGGAGGGCCAGACCCGCGGCCTCTCCCGTCATCCACTACCGCCGGCGGTTACGCCGCGAGCTTGGCCATCGCATCACGCTGCTTGATCAGGCCCAGCACGGCGTCGCACATCGGCGTCGGTTGCCCGACCAGCCGGCCCATTTCCTGCACCACCGTCAGCAGCGGGTCGATTTCCATGGCCCGCCCGGCCTCCAGGTCCTGCAGCATCGAGGTCTTGTGCGCCCCGACCGCTCCTGCGCCATCGATGCGCCGCTCGACGTCGACGCGGAACTTGACGCCGAAGCGCTCGGCAATGCCCTGCGCTTCCACCATCATCTGGCGCGACAGCGCGCGCGTGGACGGGTCCGAGGTAATGACATCGAGCGTGGCATGGGTCAGCGCGCTGATCGGGTTGAAGCACAGGTTGCCCCACAGCTTCAGCCAGATTTCGTCGCGGATGTTGTCACGCACCGGCGCTTCCAGGTCGGCGGCCATCATCAGTTCGCTGAGCCGCGTAACGCGGGTGGAGCGGCTGCCGTCCGGCTCGCCCAGCGGGAATTTCTTGCCATACACGTGCTTGATCACCCCGGGCGCGACGATCTCGGCAGCGGGATAGACCACGCAGCCGATCGCGCGCTCCGGCCCGAAACCACGCCACTGCCGGGCGCCGGGATCGACGCTTTCCAGCGTCGATCCCGCCAGTTCTCCGCCGTGCTTGTAGAAATACCAGTAAGGAATGCCGTTGACGCCGGTCACGATCGCGGTCTCCGGGCCCAGCAACGGCTGGATCAGGTCGACCACCCCCGGCACCGAGTGCGCCTTCAGCGTGATGAAGACATAGTCCTGTGGCCCCAGCTCGCGCGGATCGCTGGTGCAGCGCACGCGCGCGGCGCGCTCCTCGCCGTCGATCAGCAGCCGCACCCCGTGTTCCTGCATCGCCGCCAGGTGCGGGCCGCGCGCCACGAAGCTGACATCCGCCCCCGCGCGCGCAAGCTGCGCCCCGACATAGCCGCCGATGGCACCCGCGCCGTAGATACACACTTTCATTGCTGTCTCCTTGATGGCTCGATTGGATGTTTTGATATATCACATACTATATTCCACTAACGTGCAAAACAACCTTTATCTTCGCGGACACATTTCGGCAAGCGGCGCTGCGCTAACATGAAGCTTCGTGCGCCTGGAACGATGCCTGGGCGCCGGCTGCTTACTGACACCGGAGCCCGTACATGGAATCGTCGCTGGCATTGCTGCAGGACCCCGCCGCATGGGCGGCGCTGGCCACGCTGGTGGCCATGGAAATCGTGCTGGGGATCGACAACCTGATCTTTATTTCGATCCTCACCAACAAGCTGCCCATAGAGATGCGCGAGAAGGCGCGCAAGATCGGCATCAGCCTGGCGCTGCTGATGCGCCTTGGCCTGCTGGCCACCATCGCCCTCATCGTCAAGCTGACCGAGCCGGTCTTCACGATCCTTGGGCAGGGCCTGTCGTGGCGCGACATCATCCTCATCGCCGGCGGCGCCTTCCTGGTGTGGAAGGCCACCCGCGAGATCCATCACCACGTGACCGCCGAGGAAGAAGGCGAAAGCAACGGCAGCGGCAAGGTGGTGCACAGCTTTGCCGCCGCGATCGGCCAGATCCTGCTGCTGGACCTGGTGTTCTCGATCGACAGCATCATCACCGCGGTCGGCATGACCGAGCATGTCCAGATCATGTTCGTCGCGGTGATCGCCGCCGTGATGGCGATGCTGTTCGCCGCCACGCCGCTGGCCAACTTCATCAACCGCAACCCGACCATCGTGATGCTGGCACTGGCCTTCCTCATGATGATCGGCATGACGCTGATCGCCGAAGGGCTCGGCACACATGTGCCGAAGGGCTATATCTATACGGCGATGGCGTTCTCGGCCGCGGTGGAAGGGCTGAACATGCTGGCGCGGCAGCGGCGCCTGGCGCGCCGCGCGCGGGGCGAGTCCCGCTGAGCGTCCGGCGGCACAATGTGACTCGCGTGCCGCCGCAGGCTGTAACAGACGGTGTCCGAACTTTTCCCGGGAAACGCCGTCTTTTAGAGTGCTCTGCTCAACCCCGGAAACAAAAGGACGCTTTCGCCACATGATGAACCGCCGAACCCTGCTGGTCTCCGCCACCGCCTCCGCCGCCCTGGCCGCGCTGGGCATTACCCCATCGGTGCTGGCGGCCAGCCGGATCAAGCTCGGCGAGGCCCAGCCGTTCGGCTTCGACGCCCTGATCGAGCGTGCACGCGCCCTGGCTGCCAAGCCTTACGCGCCACCGCCCTCACCGCCGGCCGACGTGCTGTCGCGCATCGACTACGACGCCCACGGCAAGATCCGCTTCCGCACCGACGATGCGCTGTTTGCCAAGGGTCCGGGCCAGTTTCCGGTCACCTTCTTCCACCTCGGCACCTTCTTCCGCACCCCCGTGCGCATGCACGTGATCGAGCGCGGCAAGGACGGCGCGGGCCGCGCCCGCGAGATCGTCTATGACGATGCGTACTTCGACATGCCCGCCGACAGCCCCGCGCACAAGCTGCCGCCGGGCAGCGGCTTTGCCGGCTTCCGCTTCCAGGAAAGCCGCCTCGGCGACCAGAAGACGCGCGACTGGCGCAAGAACGACTGGGTCGCCTTCCTCGGGGCCTCTTACTTCCGCGCCATCGGCGACCTGTACCAGTACGGGCTGTCGGCGCGCGGCGTCGCCATCGACGTGGCCGAGGCAGGCACGTCGGAGGAATTTCCGTCTTTCACCCATTTCTGGTTCGAGACCCCGGAAGGCAACGGCGATACCGTCACCGTCTACGCCCTGCTCGACGGCCCCAGCATCTCCGGCGCCTACCGCTTCGTGATGCAGCGCGCCAAGGCCGTGATCATGGACGTGGAATGCGCGCTGTTCCTGCGCAAGGACGTGGGGCGCCTGGGACTCGCGCCGCTGACCTCGATGTACTGGTTCTCGGAAAGCATCAAGGGGGTCGCCGACTGGCGCCCGGAAGTCCACGACTCTGACGGCCTCGCCATCTGGAACGGCGCCGGCGAGCATATCTGGCGCCCGCTCAACAACCCGCCGCAGACCACGGCATCGGCATTCTCCGACGACAACCCCAAGGGGTTCGGCCTGCTGCAGCGCGACCGGCTGTTCGACCACTACCAGGACGGCGTCAACTACGAACGCCGCCCGAGCCTGTGGGTCGAGCCGCGCGACGGCTGGGGCGCCGGCACCGTGCAACTGGTCGAACTTCGCACCGACGACGAGATCCACGACAACATCGTCGCCATGTGGGTTCCCAAGGCGCCCGCCAAGGCCGGCGCGGCCTACCGCCTGCGCTATCGCCTGCACTGGCAGGCCGACGAACCGAACCCGTCGCCGCTGGCGCGCTGCGTGGCCACGCGCCTGGGCAACGGCGGCCAGCCGGGGCAGCCGCGGCCCAAGGGCGTGCGCAAGTTCATGGTCGAGTTCAAGGGCGCGCCGCTGGAAAAACTGCCGTTCGGCGTCAAGCCGGAAGCCGTGCTGACCGCCTCGCGCGGCACCTTTTCCTATGTCTTCACCGAAGCCGTGCCCAACAACGTCGCCGGCCACTGGCGCGCCCAGTTCGACCTGGCCGCCGACGGCAAGGAGCCGGTCGACATCCGCCTGTTCCTGCGCCTGAACGGCAAGCCGCTGTCGGAGACGTGGCTGTACCAGTACCACCCCTACCAGTCGTAAGCCCGCCCAGGGCGCAGCCGGCAGCCGGCGCCGCTTTGCAGGATATTGCGACGCCGTGATGTCAGGCGCGCTTGAGCGGGTATGATGGCTGGCTACGACAGTCAAACCGCACCAGCCAGCCTCACATGATTTCTCAAGAGTTTGCCGGTGCCGCCGACGGCGGCCAGGCTGCATCGCTCCCGCGCTCGGAGCGCGCCTATCAGCAACTGCGCGCCGCCATCCAGGCGGGGCAGCTATCTCCCGGCACCCGGCTGCGCGAAGTGGAACTGGCGGAATCGCTGGGGCTGTCGCGCACGCCGGTGCGCGAAGCGCTGTCTCGGCTGGAATCCGAGGGCCTGGTGGTCAACGAGCCAAACCGGGGCATGATGGTGACCCAGCTCGACGCCAGCATGGTCAGCGAGCTGTATGTGATGCGCGAGGTGCTGGAAGGCACCGCCGCGGCCCTGGCCGCGCGCCATGCCACCGATGTGGAGATTTCGCTTCTGCGCGATATCGTCGAGCGCGACCTGGCGTTCGCCGACGATCCGGACCGGCTGGCGCAGAACAACCGGCTGTTCCACGAGACCCTGCACCGCTGCGCCCATAACCGCTATCTGCTGAAGAACCTGCGCTCGCTGCATGAATCGATGGCGCTGCTCGGCCGCACCACGCTGGCAGTACCCGGCCGCGCGCGCAGCTCGTATGAAGAGCACACCGCGCTGGTCGAAGCGCTGGAAAAACGGGATCCGGCGCAGGCCGAGCAGATCGCCCGGCGCCATATCCAGCAGGCCTACAAGGTGCGGCTGTCGCTCTGGATCCAGGAACAGTCGGGTAGCTGAACCCTGGGAGCGGGCGTCAGGCAGCCGCTTGTGCCCGCGCCGTGCGCAGCGTGCCGACGCTCAGCACGGCCAGCGCCAGCAGGATCAAGATCACCGCATACAGCGTCTGCGGCGCGATCAGCTCCCCACCCAGCCAGGCGCCCATCGCCAGCGCCACCGGCGGATTGACGTAGACGTAGCTCGTCGACAGCGTCTGGCTGACCGTCGCCACCAGGTACATGTAGGCCGAGAACGCCACCAGCGAACCCGCCACCACCAGATAGACCCAGGCCCAGCCAGCCTGCGCGCTGATCGACGACAGCGACGCCGGCCACGGCTCCTGCCGCAGCGCCGACAGCACCATCAGCACCACCCCGCCGATCAACATTTCCGCGGCAAAGGCCGCGGCGCCCTGCGGCAGTTCGAGCCGGCGCACCAACTGCGAGCCGAACGACCAACTCGCCACCGCCAGCATCAGCGCCACCACGCCGCCCGTGCTGACGCGGAATTCCGCCCCCGCGGTCAGCACCAGGATGCCCGTGCTGCCGATTGCAATCGCCACATACTCATACCATTTCGGGCGCTGGCCGAAGCAGGCTGCCCAGATCAGCGCATAGATCGGCATCGAGCCGATCATCACCGTCGTCGCGCCCGAGGAGATGGTCTGCTCGGCAATCGCGGTCAATCCCATGCCGCCTACCAGCAGGAACAGCGCCGGCACCGCGCAGTTGCGCAGCAACCGCCACGACGGCATCGGCGTGCCGCGCCACGCCAGCCAGGCGCTCAGCAGCAGGCCCGCACAGAGAAAGCGCGTACCCGTCATGAACAGCGGCGGAAAGCTCTCCAGCGTAAAGCGGATCGCCAGGTAGGTCGTACCCCAGACCACGTAAGTGATCAGCAGGCACACGAGGACAAGCGGGGGCATGGTCGCGGACGGTTCTGCAAAGGCATCCAAGATAGCCCCTGGCCGCGCCGCGACAAAATGAAAAGGTCTGGCAAGCCTTGTCAGAGTTGCTCACAAGGCACGTCGACCTGCAGTGCGTGAAACGCGCAGGCAAAACAAAACCGGCCGCGTCTTGCCCATCGCGGGCGCGCGTCTGGCCGGTTCTCAACGCAGCCACAAGGGGCCGCGGGTACTGCAATACTGCTGGAAACTGCTTAGCCGTTGGCGTAGACCACCTTGGCCTTGCGGGCTTGCGACTGCAGGCGAGCAATGGTTTCCTGCACGGCGGCGATGGCACGCTTGGCGTCCTGCACGAAGCCCAGGCTTTGCTTGCCCAGCTCACGCTCGATGAGGTCACGTTCCAGTTGATCGGTCAGCTTGATATCGGATTGGGTGTTCATGGCTTCCTTCCTTACTTGCTTCGAGGGATTACCCTCATGGGGTTTTCCCGAATTGTAGCAAAGGAATTGTCGCATTGCAGCATTAGGTGATAGTACGTATGCGGGAAAGCAACGGTGTGTTAACGGGAAGCCCGCCGCAAAGTGGCCTTTGAGCGGCTCAGGCGGCCGACAACAACTCAGGTGCCGGAGAACGTGGGCGGGCGCTTCTCGCTGAACGCATGAACGCCTTCCTGGTAGTCCTGGCTCCAGCCTAGCTCCCGGATAGAGGTAGCCTCCATCGACAACTGCTGTTCAAATGAATGCACCGCGGCGGCAAGCATCATGGATTGACCCTCATACATGGAGTGGTGCCGGTTGCGCCCTGGCCGCCACCAGCCGCGCGGGCGTTGAGCGCCGTGCCGGCACCATCGGCACCCCCGCTCCTTCAGGAGATACGTTATCTGCCGGTGAACTGCGGCGCGCGTTTGGCGAGAAATGCTCCGATGCCTTCCCGCGCGTCGTCGGTGCGCGTGGCGCGCGAGAACAATTCAGCCTCCGCGCGCAGGCCGGCATCCAGGTCCAGCCGTGCCGCGGACAACACCGCCTCACGAGCCAGATGAAAGGCTGAAGGCCGGCCTTCCGAGACTTCAGCCAGGTGTGCCTTGCCGACAGCGACCGGGTCGCCGCCCTCGACCAGCCGGTCGACCAGGCCGATTTCCAGTGCCTCGTCTGCGGCAATCATTCGGCCGGTAGTAATCAGATCCAGCGCCCGTGTTGTGCCGACCAGCCGTGGCAGCCGTTGCGTGCCGCCGTAGCCCGGGATCAGGCCGAGCTTGATCTCAGGTAGCCCGAGGTTCGCGCCGGCCAGCGCCACGCGGTAGCTGCATGCCATGGCAAGCTCGAGGCCGCCCCCAAGCGCCAGGCCACGGATGACCGCAACACTTGGCATGCTGAGCGCAGCCAGCTTGGAGAGCACCCCCTGCCCGAACACCGAGCCATCCAGGTGCTGAGCCGGCGTGCGGTCCTGCAATTCCGCAATGTCGGCACCGGCGCAGAATGCGCGATCGCCGGCGCCGACAATGACAACGCCGCGCGCATCAGACCGTTCGATGTCATCGACATAGCCCGACAAGGTCTTGAGCATGTCGACGTTCAGGGCATTGAGGGCGGCTGGCCGATCGATCGTCAGCACGGCGAGTTCGCCGTCATAGCGCAGGCTGATGGTCATGCCTCGCCTCCGCCAGCGGCTTTGCGCTTGCCTTCATAGACTTCGCGAAAGCGCGGCTTGCGCTTTTCGAGGAAGGCGCGCACGCCCTCCTGCGATTCGTCAGTCTCGTAGTACAGCGCCAGTGCCTGCATGCCCAGGCCGCCGATGCCGCGGATCGAATCGGTGTCGGCGTTGAACGAACGCTTGGCGATGGCCAGTGCCGTGGGGCTCATGGCCAGGATTTCCTGGCACCATTTATCGACTTCCGCGTCGAGCTGGTCGTGCGGCACGACGGCATTCACCAGTCCCATGTTCAGGGCCTCCGCCGCGGTGTAGCGCCGGCACAGGAACCAGATCTCGCGCGCCCGCTTCTCCCCCACGACACGCGCCAGCAGCGCCGTGCCAAACCCCGGGTCGACCGAGCCAACCTTCGGCCCCACCTGGCCCAGCTGCGCGGTATCGGAGGCAATGGCCAGGTCGCAGCATGTGACCAGCACATTGCCGCCGCCAATGGCATAGCCATTGACGCGCGCGATCACCGGCTTCGGGCATTCGCGGATCATGCCTTGCAGTTCTTCGACCGGCAGGCCGATCACGCCGCGCCCGTCGTAGCCGCCGTCATGCGCCGACTGGTCGCCGCCGGTACAGAATGCCTTGTCGCCGGCGCCCGTCAGCACGACCACGCCGACGGATTTGTCCCACGATGCGGCGTTCAGGGCATCGATCAGCTCGTCGCAGGTCTTCCCGCGGAACGCGTTGTATTTCTCCGGGCGGTTGATCGTGATGCGCGCCACGCCGGCACGCATTTCATAAAGGATATCGGTGTATTGGCTCATGGTGTGCGCTTGCCTTTAGCCGTGCTGCGCAACGGTGTCGATTGCCTGCTTCACCGCGCCGTGGTCGGTGATATCGACCTTGACGGCGGTGACGCTCGCCCCGCTTGGCTTGAGCGCTGCGCCGAGCTGCTCCAGCGCATCGGCATTGACGTCGACGGCGACCACGCGCGCCTCTTCTTCGCAGAACCGCTGGCACAGCGCCTTGCCAATCCCACCGGCCGCACCGGTGATGACGACCACCTTGTCGTTCAGACCTCGCATACTGCTATCTCCTGAGTGAATTCGTGACTAAGTCCGGCTGGCTACCGCTGCGGCAGCCAGCTTGCGCAGGACAAATTTCTGAAGCTTGCCGGTCGCCGTGCGCGGCAGCGTTTCAAATACGATATGGCGCGGCGTCTTGAAGCCGGGCAGCCGCTCGCGGCAATAGCGGATCACCTCTTCCGCGCTCAGTGCTCCCGCGAACTGCGGCTTCAGCTCCAGCAGGGCGCACGGGACTTCGCCCCATTTGGCGTCCGGCACCGCCACCACCGCCGCGGCCTGGATGGCCGGACGCGTGTACAGCACCTCCTCGACTTCCAGCGAAGAGATGTTCTCGCCGCCGGAGATGATGATGTCCTTGGCCCGGTCCTTGATCTCGATATAGCCGTCGCCATGCACCACGGCGAGTCGCCGCTGTGGTACCAGCCGCCGGGATCGATGATGTCGACGATCCGGATCTCGCGGCCGGACTGGCTGACGGCCTCGCGCGCGACGGCGGCGAGCTGGCTGTCGACCAACAGCAGGCGCGTCTCGGAATGCTGGAGGATGAAGGCAATGGCCGGTGCGTCGAGGCGGATGTTGATGCTGTTCAGCACGGCGCCAGACAGCGGCACGCCGAAGTGCGCCTCGAGCATTTCCGGAATGTCGGCGCAAGGATCGATACCGTGTCGCCGCGCTCGATGCCGGCCGCGATCAGCGCCCTGGCGAGGGTGTAGCAGCGCTGTGCATACTGCCGCCAGGTATAGCGCCGGTCCCGATAAATCACGGCGGCGCGCTCCGGGAACACGTCCGCGGCGCGCTTGAGGAAATGCAGCGGCGTCAGGGGTTGGAAATTAGCCTGGCACTTCTCCAGGCCCTGGTCGTATTTGGTGGGCACGAGCATCTCCTGCGGGAAAGCTGGCGGGGTCAGTGGGTTAAAGGTGAACTCAGAGGGCGACAGCGAGCCGGGTGGCCTGGTCGATGGCGCGCAGCGCGTCAAGCTCGCTGGCGACATCGGCGCCCCCGATCAGGCGGGGCTTGAGACCACGTGCCACCAGCTCGTCGTACAGCGTGCGGTTCGGGTTCTGCCCCGCGCACAGGACGACGTGATCGACGGGAAGCACATGCGGCTTGCCCTGGACCGTGTAGTGCAGGCCTTCATCATCGATGGCGTCATAGGTCGCGCCCGCCGTCATGCCGACATTAGCCTTGCGCAGCCTGGCCTTCAGGATCCAGCCGGTGGACTTGCCCAGGCGCTTGCCGAGGGGCTCGTCCTTGCGCTGGAACATGAAGACGCTGCGGCGCGGCGCGTCCGGCTCGGCCGCCGCGGTCAGGCCGCCGGGCGTGACGCTCTTCGGATCCACGCCCCATGCACGGAAGAAAGCCTGCGGATCGAGGGATTCCTCGGCATCGCCAAGCAGGAATTCGGCAACGTCGAAGCCGATCCCGCCCGCGCCGATGATGGCCACGCGCTGCCCAGGCGTGACCTTGCCGCTCAGCACGTCGAGATAGGACACGGCTTTGGGATGATCCGCGCCGATGAAGTCCGGCACTCGCGGCGACACGCCGGTGGCCAGCACGATCTCATCGAAATTGCCCGTGGCAAGCGCCTCGGGCGTGGCGGCCTCGCCCAGCCGCAGCGTCACCTTCAGCTTGTCCAGCCTGACGCGGAAATAGCGCAGCATCTCGTGGAACTCGGCCTTGCCGGGCACCATCTTGGCCAGGTTGAGCTGGCCGCCGAGCTGGGCCTCCGCTTCGAACAGCGTGACGCGGTGGCCGCGCTCCGTGGCGTTGATCGCAAACGCCATCCCGGCCGGCCCTCCGCCCACCACGGCGATCCGCTTCGGGGCCGCCACGACCCCAATGGGAAATTCGATTTCCCGACCGGCGCGCGGGTTGACGAGGCACGTCGCGGTGCGCTCGGTGAAAATGCGGTCCAGGCAGGCCTGGTTGCAAGCGATGCAGGTATTGATCTCGTCGGTGATGCCAAGCCGCGCCTTGCGCGCGAAATCCGGATCGGCTAGCAGCGGCCGCGCCATGGACACCAGGTCGGCAACGCCCGCGGCGATCACCTGTTCGGCGGCGTCGGGCGCATTGATCCGGTTCGAGGCCATGACGGGAATACCCACCGCCTGCTTGACGTTCTTCACGGCCTCGCTCCACGCCGCCCGCGGCACGGTGGCCGCAATGGTCGGCACCGCCGACTCATGCCAGCCCACCCCGGTGTTGATCAGGTCTGCACCGGCGGCTTCGACCTGCCTGGCGAATTCGGCCACTTCGTCACCGGTCATGCCGCCCTCGACCAGATCGATCGCGGAAATGCGGTAGACCAGCATCGGATCGCGGCCGATCCGCTCGCGCACCGCGCCGATGACTTCCAGCGGGAAGCGGATGCGCGCGGCGAAGTTGCCGCCGAACTCATCGTCACGCCGGTTGGTCGGCGCGGCGGTGAATTCGTTGATCAGGTATCCCTCCGAGCCCATGATCTCGACACCGTCATAGCCGGCTTCGATCGCCAGCGCCGCGGTATGGGCAAAGTCGTCGATCGTCTTCCAGACCTCGTCCGTGCTCAGCGCGTGCGGCAAAAAAGTATTGATACGCGCCTTGCCCGGCGACGGGGCCACGCACTCCGGCACCTTGGCATAGCGGCCGGCATGCAGGATCTGCAGCACGATCTTGCCGCCCGCCTCATGCACGGCACTGGTCACGGCGCGATGCTCGTCAAGCTGGCCGGCGCTGTTGAACAGCGGCCCGCCCGCCTCCATGACCCCTTCCGGATTGGGCGAGAAACCGCCGCTCAGGATCAGCCCGATCTCGCCCCTGGCGCGCTCCGCATAGAAGGCGGCAAGGCGCTCGTGCGGCCGGTCAAGCGTCTCAAGCCGCGTATGCATCGCACCCATCACCATCCGGTTGGGAATGACGTGGCTACCTGTCCTCAGCGGCGTCAGGATCTTGTCGAGTGTCTCCATGGGGTCCTCGTTTGTTCTGGTGGTTGCGTGAACACATACTAGGCACCCCACGAATATACGTCAAGTACTTGACATAGTTTTACGTGAAATCAGCATTTCATCCGAACAATCATGCAATCTACATGTCATACATTCTGAATAATCACTTATCCGGCGCATCCGGCATTCCGGCGCGGGCGGCACCCCCGGCCGTAGAATGTCGCCATCCCGCCTGCCCCCCGCTGCGCGACCCGCAGCTCCCAGCCATGACCAGTTCCGACCCCTCCTATGACCAGTCCGTCTCGTCCGTCCACAACCGCCTGTTCTTCCGGCTGTTTCAGGCGGGCAATACGCTGGACCGGCAGACCATCAAGTACCTGGGCATCACCACGGTGCAGTGGTCGGTGCTGGGCGCGCTGACGCGGCCGCAAGCCGCGCAAGGCATGTCGTTCTCGGAGCTGGCCGAATACCTGGTGGTCAGCCGGCAAAGCCTCGATGGCGTGCTCAAGCGCCTGGAGCGCGACGAACACGTGGTGCGGGTGGCTGACACCGTGGACCGGCGCGCCAAGAATGTGGTGCTGACCCCGAAGGGTCGTGCGTTCTGGTCCAGCCTGCAGCCCCGGATCTATGAGTTCTATCGCCAGGCCCTGGCGAGCTTCCGGTTCGACGACAAGGTTTCGCTGGTGCACTTCCTGAACCAGCTCAATGGCGGCATGGCCGATGTGCACCTTGACGGCGCCGAGGGTGGCGCCGGCGCGGAAGCCGACGCTGCAGAGGCGCCGGAAAAGCGGACTGCATCGCGTTCCGATTTTTCATGAATCCATAGCAGCGGGTGCCGATAAGCGTGGGGAAGAACGTTGGTCCCAGTAGTCGCCACAGGCTCTGTGGCGTCAATCCCCGCTCCCACGTCACTGCCGCCCTTTTTCGCGCAAGCGCATGTCGTGCGCGCGCCCGGCCGGCACGCTGTATATCCATATCCGAAAGCGTTCTTTGTTCACCGCGGCGCCGGGCGATAGCATCGTCTCCTCCTTGTTCTTATGACCAGACATGCCCGCTCTCCCGCTCCTTCGCTTCGCCGCCGCTGCGGCACTGTCCTGCCTTACCCTGAATGCCGCCTGGGCGGATGCCACGCTGGACCGCGTCAAGCAGCGCGGCAAAGTCTCCATCGGCGTGCTCGTCGGCGGCAGCCTGTTCGGCTCGATCGATCCCGTCACGCAGCAGCCCGTCGGCTGGAATCCCGATCTGGCGCGCGACCTGGCAAAGCGCCTGGGCGTGGAAGCCGAACTGGTTCCCGTGCAGCCTTCCAATCGCGTGCAGTTCCTGCAGCAAGGCAAGGTTGACCTGCTGATTGCGTCGATGGAATACAACCCCGAGCGCGGCGAGCTGCTCGGCCATGCGCCAACGCCGTTTTACCGCGTCGGCGGCACGGCAGCTGTGCTCAAGCGCAGCGGCGTCGCCAGGTGGGAGGATCTGCGCGGCAAGACCGTCTGCGCCTCGCAGGGCAGCAGCTACGTCAAGCCTTTGCAGGAGCAGTACGGCGCCCAGGTGCGTGGCTTCAAGACGTCCGCAGAATCGTTGCTGGCATTGAGGGGCGGACAGTGCGTCGCCGCGGTTCACGACGCGACATTGATTCACCCGCTGGTTCGCAGCAACCCTGACTGGGCCGACTATGCCGCGCCGATTTCCACCGAGATCCTGCCGGCGCCCTCCGTGGTCTGGACCCGCAAGGGCGAGACGGACACCATCGCCGCGGTGGACAAGATCGTCCAGGAATGGCACCGCTCGGGCTGGCTGATCGCCACGGAAAAGCGGCTCGGCATCACGCCTCCGCAGCCGCTGCTGCCCGAACTGCAAGCGCGCTTCAAGCACGCGTCCTGAGCCGGTCGCTCCGCACCTGCAGTACCTCCGCCTGAAGCAGGCATTCGGCCCGCTCAACCCCGGCAAGGGCCTGCCAGGCACCATTACCGAGATTTCTCCATGAGCGTTCTCCTGCTCGAGCGCGCCCACCGGGTGCGCCTCTCGCCGATCGTCCGCGCCAGCCAGCGTGCCACCGCACTGGCCGGCCACGGGCGCGACATCCTGGCCCTGACCGCCGGCGAGGAGGGGGTGGCATGACCGATTTCCTGGCCCCCGTGGTCGCGGCGCTCAAGCCGCTGGGGCTGAACTATGCCTTCGTCCTCGACGCCGGCGAACGTTCGGCCTTCCTGCGTGGCCTGGTTGTGACGCTGGAGCTTTGCCTGCTGACCATCCCCTGCAGCCTCGCCGCCGGCATCGTGCTGGCGGCAATGCTCACGTCCGGTCGGCGCGCGCTTGCCGCGCCGGCCCGCGCCTTCGTCGAGCTCACGCGCAATACGCCCACGCTCGTGCAGCTCTACTGCGCGTTCCTGGTGCTGAACATGCTCATCACCCAGCAGCTCGCCAGCCGCGGCACCGGCAACCCGCTGACGCCCTTCGTCTGGGTGGTGATCGTGGTCTCGCTGCACAAGGCGGTGTTCCATGCCGAGGCGCTGCGCGCCGGTATCGAGGCGGTGCCGCGCATCACGCTGGAAGCGGCGCGCTCGCTGGCCTTTTCGCGGCGCCAGCTGCTGCTCCAGGTTGAACTGCCGCTCGCGGTGCGCTTTGCGTTGCCGGCGCTCATCAACAACGTGGTGGACCTCGTCAAGATGACTGCGGTCGCCTCGGCCATCGCGGTCGGCGACGTGACCTATGAATCCATCATGATCTGGACGCAGCGCGACAACGTGCTGGAACTGCTGTTGCTGATCCTGGCCTGGTTCGGCCTGCTGACCTGGCTGGTCAGCCGGGCCGGCCGCTGGCTGGAAAATCACCTGAGGATGCCCGGCTATGGCCAGTGATTCGATGCTCCCGTCCGCCTTCGGCCGCCCCGCGTTGCCGGCGCGCGCGCTGCGCGACCCATGGGTGCTGGCCCTCGCCGCGCTGGCGGCGCTGCTGCTGTTCTGGAGCGTTACCGGCAGCACGCCGGCCGCGGTGCGCAGCCTCTGGACCTGGACCCCCGCGCTGCTGCGCGGGCTGCTGGCCAACATCGAGATCAGCGTGTTCGCCATGGGGCTCGGCACCGTCGTCGGCCTGGTGATCGGCGCGCTGTCGTTGTCGTCGCACGCGGCGCTACGCGTGTTCACGCGGACCTGGGTGCAGGCGTTCCGCAACGCCCCGGTGCTGGTACTGGTCTATTTCACCACCTACGTGTTCCCCTTCGAGTTGCACCTGGTGCACTGGACGTTTCCGTTTCCGGACTGGGTCAAGGTCGTGCTGGGCCTTGCGTTGCCGGCAAGCGCCAACGTTGCCGAGATCTTCCGCGGCGCGATCCAGTCGATTCCGAGCGCGCAGTGGGAGGCGGCGCAGTCCCTCGCCTTGCGACGCCGCCAGATCTTCCGCCTGGTCGTGCTGCCCCAGTGCCTGCGGCGCATGCTGCCACCGTGGATGAACCTGTACGCCAGCATCACCATGAGCACGTCGCTGGCGTCGCTGGTCGGCGTTCATGACGTGGTCGACACCGCGCAGGTTGCCAGCAACACCGTGGCGCGCACCGACTTCACGATCCTGGTCTATTTCACGCTGCTGGTCCTGTTTTTCGCCTACTGCTACCCGATTGCGCGCGCGACCCGCGCGCTGGAACGCCGCCATGAACGCCACTGAGTCCTTCCTGCGCCGGGACACCGGCAGCCATTCCACATCGCCACTGGTGCAGCTGCGCGACGTCCACCTGAGCTTCGGCGCGAACGCGGTGCTCAATGGCATCGATGTCGACGTGCGCCGCGGCGAAGCCGTCACCATCATCGGTCCGTCCGGTTCGGGCAAGAGCACCATCCTGCGCTGCATCACCGGGCTGCTGCGGCCGCAACGCGGGCAGATCCGCGTGGGCGACACCGCCGTCGAGACCTTGCGCGGCGAGGACGAATTCATTGCGTTGCGCAAGCGGGTGGGGTTCGTGTTCCAGCAGTACAACCTGTTTCCGCACCTGACGGTGCTGGAGAACCTGGTGCTCGCCCCGACCCGCGTGATCGGCCGCCCGCGCGCCGAGGCCGAGCGCGAGGCGCAATCGCTGCTCGCCAGGGTGCGGCTGTCGGAGAAAGCCGGTGCTTACCCGGGCGAGTTGTCCGGTGGCCAGCAACAGCGCGTTGCGATTGCGCGCGCGCTGGCGATGCAGCCCGAGCTGATCCTGTTCGACGAGGTGACCTCCGCGCTCGACCCCGAGACCGTCGGCGAAGTGCTGACCGTGATCCGCGAACTGGTTGAGGACGGCATGACCTGCGTATTGGTGACGCATGAAATGCGCTTTGCCGCCGAGATCAGCGACCAGATCTACTTTACCGAAACCGGCCGGATCGTCGAGCACGGCCCGCCGGCCCAGATATTCGGCAAGCCGCAGCACGAACGCACGCGCGCGTTCCTGCGCCGCGCGCTGGGTGCGATCCCGCGCCTGCCGGCCGAATTCGATGCCGCGTTCGCGCCGGCGCCTTCCTTCTTACCTGCTGACGGAGTCTCCGCACCATGAGCCATTCATCTCCCGCCGAACGCCAGGCGGCCCGCCGCAAGGCAGTGGCCGCCGCACTGACCGACATCCGGCGCCTGGCCGCGGGCCAGCCTGACCGCGACGCGCTCGACGCAGTGGCCGCGCGCCTGCAGGCACTGGCGGCGCAGCGCGAACTGTTCACCCGCGAGGACTTTCCGCCACCGGCGGATACGGCCAGCGGCGCTTCGACGCGCTACCGGCTGAATCCCGATGATGGTGACGACGCGGCCGCGCTGTACCTGAACTCGATCAATCCGGGCAAGACGACCATCCCTCACAACCACGATACCTGGGCCGTGATCGTCGCGGTGGAAGGCCGCGAGTTCAACCGGGTCTACCGCCGCACCGACGACCGCAGCGACCCGGCTTTCGCGCAGCTTGAAGTGGCGCGCGAGCTGACGGTCGAGCCGGGCACGCCAATCGCCTTCCTGCCTGACGACATCCACAGCATCCACGTGGTCGGCGACGCGCCGACGCTGCATTTCCACTGCTATGGCCGACCGCTCGAAACGCTGACGGGCCGCTATGGCGTGCGCCCGGAGAGCGGCGAGATAGTCAACTACAACGCCACGCAGATGCAACCGAGCAAGGTGTCGGGATGAGCGGCGCGGGCAGGCATACGCAGTTGCTGCATGCGGGGGCGGCGACGCTGCGCGACGGCGCGGGGCCGGTCAATGTGCCGGTGGTGAGGACCAGCACGGTACGCTTCGCCAGCCAGCAGGCACTGGAGTCGCGCCAGCACCGCCGCGCCGCCGGCGAACGCGTCGCTTCCTACGGCCGCCACGGGCTGGATACGCACGAGGCACTGGAGGACGCGCTGACCACGCTCGAAGGCGGCCATCGCGCATTCCTGGCGCCATCGGGGCTGTCGGCGATCACGCTGGTGCTGCTGGCCCTGCTCGGTCCCGGCGACCATGCACTGGTATCCGACAGCGTCTATGCGCCGGTGCGGCGCGTCGACAAGACGCTGCTGCGGCGGCTGGGCATCACCATCGAATACTTTTCGCCAGCGCATGACGACCTCGCCGCGCTGATCCGGCCCGAGACCAGGCTCGTCTACCTGGAATCGCCAAGCTCGTTGTTGTTCGAGGTGCTGGACCTGCCAGGGCTGGCGGCGGTGGCGCGCGAACGCGGCGTGCCGGTGGCCGTGGACAACACCTGGAGCGGCGGGTGGTTCCTGCAGCCCCTGCGCCTCGGCGCCAATATCTCGATCCAGGCCGCGACCAAATATATTGCCGGGCATTCCGACGTGATGCAGGGCGCGGTCGTCGTGGACAGCCCCGCGCTGGCGGAGCGCATCGCCGCCACGCACGAGGCCCTGGGCCTCGCCATCGGCGCCGATGATGCCTACCTGTCGCTGCGCGGTCTGCGCACGCTGCCGCTGCGCCTGGCCCAGCACCAACGCAATGCCACCGAGGTCGCGCAATGGCTGCAGCGCCACCCACAGGTGGGCCGCGTGTTCTACCCGGCGCTGCCGGACGACCCTGGCCACGCGCTGTGGCAGCGCGACTTCAGCGGCGCGAGCGGGCTGGTGTCGTTCGCATTCCGCGATGCAGGCGCCAGCGCGGCCAGCGAATTTGTCGATGCGTTGCGGTGGTTCTCGATCGGCGCTTCCTGGGGCGGCTACGAAAGCCTCGCGCTGGTCGCCCCGCCGGAACGGCTGCGCGAGCACCGCACGTGGCAGGGCAATACGCCAGTGGTGCGGCTGCACGTCGGGCTCGAAGACACACAAGACCTGCTGGCCGATCTCGACCAGGCCTTCCACCGTACCCTGACCTGATATGAGCGATCCGGATCAACTCGCCCGCGAAGCGCTGCGCCTGCTCGGGCCGGCGCCAGAAAACTGGGTGCCGCCACGCGACGGCTTCGACCACAACGTACTGAGCGTCGGCGGCGGCCAGGGCAGCAGCGCCTTTGCGTATGCCCTGCGCCGCGCCGGCATCGGCGGCGTGTCGGTGATCGACGCCGCGCCCGACGCCACGCAAGCCGGCGTCTGGCTGACGCGGGCGCGCATGCACAAGCTGCGCACCGTCAAGAACCTGGTTGGCCCCGAACCGGGCGTCACCGCGCTGGGCTTCCAGGCCT
Source organism: Cupriavidus sp. Agwp_2 (assembly GCF_040784895.1). Classification (NCBI taxonomy): domain Bacteria; kingdom Pseudomonadati; phylum Pseudomonadota; class Betaproteobacteria; order Burkholderiales; family Burkholderiaceae; genus Cupriavidus; species Cupriavidus sp. Agwp_2. Next base: position 2,682,969 of record NZ_CP088084.1, on the reverse strand, counting down.
GGTACGAGGCCCGCCATGGCAGCGAGGCTTACGCAGCGCTGGACCGCATCCCGCGCACCGACTGGGCCGCCTATCTCGACTGGTTCCGCCGCTTCCTCGATATCGAGGTCCGCTACGGCACCCAGCTCACGGAGATCGCGCCGCACAAAGGCGCTGCCGTCCCAGGGCTGGCGGTGCAGCTCGTCGTGAACGGTCAGGCGCGCACGGAAACCACGCGCAAGCTCGCGCTGGCGCGATCGCTACACGCCGCCCACCGGCGAGTGCGACGACGCATTGGGGGCATCGCCTTATCTCGGCGATGGCCTGCAGTACAACGAGAAGGTCCCGGGCACCGCCCCGTGGCTGGGTGCGATCCACGTCTACAACCCGGCCGGCTATGCCACCGTCGGCGTACCCCTGGGCGACGGCCGAGCATGCGGCGCGACATCCCGGCCGCGGTGCGGCGCATCGGCGAGGACCTGTTCCTGGCCGACCTCGACCTGCATGAGGCCCGGGCCCGCGTCGACGTGGAGCCGGACTTCAGTCCCGAGCTGTATGCGGGAGCAGTCTGGCGCGGGTGAGTGGGGTGCAGCCGGGGCATGCCATCAGTGCCTGCCCCGGCGGCTACGCGCTATGGCTTGCCGCCGTACTGCTGCTGAAGCTGCACCAGCAGCGGCGAGCGCGGCACCAGGTCGAGACGGGCCTCCAGCCCGATCAGCCAGACGCCCATCTCAGTGCGCCAGGAGCCGGATGCCGATGTCCCCTTCGCGCTCAAGCTGCGCAACCAGTCCGATCTCCCAGTCCAGGTAGGCCCGGAATCCTGCATCGCGCAGCGCTACGTCGGCGTGGTGGTACGGGCTGTACCAGTAATCCTCCTCGCCGGTCAGCACGCCCTGCGCGCCGCTGCCGGTGGGCAGCCCCGCCGCCGTCCATGCTTGCGTGCCTCCGGCCAGGTAGCGCACGTCACGGCCGCTGCGCGCCGCCAGTTCCGCCGCCACAATGCGCGCCAGCACACCGTCCGATGACGTGACCAGCAACGTTTCGGCGGCGGGAATCCCGGCAATCAGCGCCTCTAGCCGGTCCGGCACCGCGAACTGCGCGCCGGCAACATGGCGCTTCTCGTAGGCGGCGCGCCGCTCGACGTCGAAGACGCGTGCCCCGCCTGCCTGCAACAGCGCATCGGCCTGCTGCGCCGACACCGGCTGCGCCGCGTGCCGCGACGTCAGCACGCGAAGCGGCTCCGCGCCGGTGTCGACCGCGGCGTCGGGCGACGGGGCATACACGAACACCTCGTGCGCGCCCAGTTGCGCCAGCCACGCACCGGTGGTCAGCGCCCGCACGCCGTCCCAGTCGGCGAGCACGATCCGCGCATGGCGCGTTGCCGCGTATTCGTCCGTGGCTTGCACCAGTTGCCCGCCAGGCGCCCAGCGCCAGCCCGGCAGGTGGCCGGCCTCATATTCGGCGCGCGTGCGCACATCGAAACGATACAAGGTGTGCTGTCCGGCTTCTCGCTCCAGCCGCGCCAGGCCGGCGGCATCGAGACGGCGTACACCGGCGCGCGAGGCGACAGCCTCGGCACGGCCACGGGCGGCTTCACGTGCCGCCTCCGCCGGTTCGGGCAGCGGTGTATGGCGACCGTGGGCCAGCGTGCGGCCATCCAGCAACCAGGCCATGGTGCCGTCCTTGAGCGAGACCACCGGGTTGGGCACCCCCGCGTCGATCAGCGTCTGTGCGCCGACGATGCTGCGGGTGCGGCCCGCGCAGTTGACCACGACCAGCGTTTCCGGCCGCGGCGCCAGCTCGCCAATGCGGTAGACCAGTTCCGCGCCGGGCAGGCTGTGCGCGAAGGGCAGGCTGAAGTCGGCAAACTCCTCGGTGGTGCGGCTATCCACCACCACCAGGTCGTCGCCGCGCTCGATGCGTTGCTGCAGTTCGTCGGCGCTGATCCAGGGCGTGTGCTTCTGGTGCTCGATCACTTCGCCGAAAGCCTTGCTGGGGACGTTGCTGCCGGAGAACACCTCGAACCCCGCCGTCGCCCATGCCTGCGTGCCGCCGGTCAGCACCGACACGTTGCGCCAGCCCAGCCGCAGCAGCTTGGCGGCCGCCTGGTGCGCCAGGCGATCGCCGCCATCGCCACCATCATCGCCATCAGTCAGGACGATGCGCGTATCGCGGCGCGGCACCAGGCGGTCGATCAACAGTTCAAGCCGCCACAGCGGTGCCGAAGCCGCAAGCAACAGGTGCCCGCGCACAAAGACGCCGGTCTCGCGCACGTCCAGCAGCGCGATCTCGTCGCCATCCGCCAGCGCCGCCTTCAGCGCGACCGCGTCGATGGCGGCATGGGCGATATGCCTGGGCGGCCCGAAGTGCCGATAGCTGCCGCCCGCGGCGCTTTCAAACACCACGCGCCCGCTCAGGCGGTCGAGCGCCAGGCCATAGAAATGCAGGTGCAGGCCGGGCTCATTGCCGATCAGCTCGATGGTATGGACGTCGTCGGGCAACAGCGTCACGGAGCTGCCGCTCGCGACATCGCTGCGACCGGTCTCGGTCAGGCGGTCGCGTACGGGGTCGTCGGTGGCTTCCCGGCGATAGAAGACATTGCGCTCATTGCCGGTGATGCCGGCAATGATGGCCCACGTGGTGTGGTCATGCGGCGGCTGTGCCTTGCCCGGCAGCCCGGCGGAGACGTACAGCGCATAGCGGCCATCGAGATCCTCCGAGAGGCGATAGACCTGCGCGGGATTGTCGGCCGAGACAGGAAAGTGCGCCGCCGGGAACAAGTCGCGTTGCGCGCCCAGCCGCTCCAGCGCTCGCGCCACGGTCTGCAGCGTCTCGCGGCCAGGATGCGGGGCACGCTCCAGCAACTGTCTTGCCTCGGCGATGAAGGCGGCCACGGCCGCGTGGCGCCGGCTGGCAACGTCGCTGCCCGGCACCGCTGATGGGGAAAGGTTCTGTTGGGTCATGCGCCGACTTTAACGCCGCCATGAAGCGGTGCAAAAGAAGGCTTTCGAGTATCAACATGCTGCCCGCGTCCATCGCCGCCCGTCGCGGCCAGCGGCATGCCGCATATCCATAGGCTCAAACATTCGTTGGTGCGGGCCGGCCGGATTCGTAAGCTTGATGGTCCTGTCAGGCCTTCGCACTTCCGTGCCCACAACGGCCTGCAGGCTCCCTTCCAGGTCTTGCCATGCTCCGCCGCAACTTTCTCCGCGCTCTCCTTGCTCTTTCGCCAGCGATGCTGGCCGCCATGCCGCTTCCGGCGACTGCCGCCGACGCGGCGTTTCCCACGCGCCCTGTGCGCATCGTGGTGCCGGTCGCACCCGGCGGCAGCGCTGACAAGCTGGCGCGCACGCTTGCCACCCGGCTCAGCGAAGTGTGGCAGCAACCGGTGATGGTAGACAACGTGGTCGGCGCCAGCGGCACCATCGGCGCGGCGCAGGTCGCGAAGGCCAGGCCGGACGGCCACGTGCTGCTGCTTGGCGGCGAAGGCGTGACGCTTAACGCCTCGCTGTTCAAGAACCTGCCGTATGACACCAGCCATGCCTTCCGCGGCGTCACCAAGGCCGTGGTGAACCCGCAGGTGCTGGTGGTCAGGCCGGACCTGGGGGTACGAAGCTTCCAGGATTACCTGGCCCTGGCCCGCCGCAAGCCGGGAGAACTGGCGCTGGGGCTGCCCGGCAATGGCGGCATCGCGCACGTCGCCCATGAAATGTTGTCGCGCCAGCTTGGCTTCAAGGTCAACTACATTCCTTATCCCGGAGGAGCGCCGGCTACGGTGGACCTGCTCGGCGGCCATATCGACGCCACGCTGATCACACTGGCCGCGGTGACCGACTATGTACGGGCAGGCAAACTCACGGCGCTGGCGGTCACCACGCCGTATCGCTCCAGGGCACTCCCGCAGGTACCCACGCTGGCCGAGGCCGGCGCCGCGGGATTCTCCGTGGAGAGCTGGCAAGGACTGCTTGCCCCCGCTGCGACCCCGGCCGCCGTGGTTGACCGTATCAGCCGCGATGTGGCGGCGGTGCTGCAAGCACCCGCCACGCGCAGCCAGCTGGAGGATGCGGGCTATGTCGTGGTTGCCTCGTCGGCGCAGGAGCTGGATGCCACGCTGTCGCGCGACCTGCCCCGCTACGCCTCCGTGATTGCCTCATCCGGCATCGCCTTGCGCTGACAGCCGCCATCACAACAATGACCGACATGACCCATACCATCGACGCCGCCACGCTGCGCAACTGGCTGAATGATGGCCAGTCGTTGGCCCTGTTCGACGTGCGCGAGCATGGCCAGTACGGCGAAGGCCATCCCTTCTTTGCCGTCCCCCTGCCCTACAGCCGCCTGGAACTGGAGGTTGGCCGCCTGGCGCCGCGCCACGCGGAGCGTATCGTCTTGCTCGACGACGGTGCCAGCGACGTGGCAGCGCGCGCTGCGCGCCGGCTTGCGCAACTTGGCTACGCTGACGTGACGTTGCTGGCCGGCGGTGCGCCTGCCTGGGCGGCCGCCGGATACACCTTGTTCAAAGGCGTGAACGTGCCTTCCAAGACGTTTGGCGAACTGGTCGAGCATATCCAGCACACGCCGCGTCTGAGCGCCGATGCATTTGCCGCGCGCCGGGCCGCCGGTGAGCCGTTCGTGCTCGTGGACGGCCGCACCGGGGAAGAACACCGCAAGATGACCATCCCCGGCGCACTGGGGTGTCCCAACGGAGAACTGGCGCTGCGCCTGCCGGCTCTGCTGACCAATCCGAATACGCCAGTTGTCGTGCATTGTGCGGGGCGCACGCGCAGCATCATTGGCGCCCAGACGGTGTTGAACCTCGGCTTGCCCAACCCGGTGCTCGCGCTGGAGAACGGCACCCAGGGCTGGTATCTGGCAGGCCATGCGCTGGAACACGGCAGCGAGCGCTTCGCCGACGCCGTAGCCACCACGCCCCTTCTGCAGGTTGCCCGCGATCGATCCGCCACGCTGCTGCGGCGCTTCGGCCTGCCGTCCCTGTCTACGGCACACGCGCAGCAATGGCTCGATGACGCGCACCGCACGACCTACCTCTTCGATATCCGCACCGCGGAGGAATTCGTCCGGCACTCGATCGAAGGCGCCATCCACGCACCCGGCGGGCAACTGGTCCAGGCCACGGACCGCTATATCGGCGTGCGCGGCAGCCGTGTCATCGTGTTCGACGATGACGGTGTGCGCGCACCTGTGATCGCCAGCTGGCTGCACCAGCTGGGCTATGAGAGCGCCGTCCTTGCCGATGGCCTGGATGCGGCCGTCAAGGTGCGGGCGTGGCCGCAGCCGGACCTCGGCGGAGGCCCGCGTGTACTCGACGCCGGGCAACTGCGCAAACTGCACGGTGAAGCCGCAGCACTGGCGATCATCGATCTGCGCGAAAGCGCCGCGTTCGATCAGGGCCACGCGCAAGGCTCGGTATGGTCGATCCGGCCGCGCCTGCTGCAAGCGCTGCAGTCACTACGCACGACGCCGGAGGATCCCGTGGTATTGCTCGCGAGCGAGCCCGATGTGGCTGCCCTCGCCTGGAAAGACCTGGTGGACGCGGGCTACGGCAATGTCTTCCGCACCGACGAAGGCTATCAAACGTGGCTGTCGGCCGGGCTGGCGCCAGCCGTGGATGCCGAGCCGTTGCCCCCGGCTACGCGCATCGATTACCTGTTCTTCGTGCATGACCGCCACGAAGGCAACCAGGACGCGGCCAGGGCGTACCTGGCCTGGGAGACCGGGCTGATCGCCCAGTGCGAGGAAGATGAACTACAGGTGTTCCGCATTCCGGCGGATACGCGTAGCTCGCCGCCCGAGGCGGGCGCGACAAGGAGCGCATAGCACAGTCAGGACGCGCCGCTCCGTCCACGTTGCTCCGCAAGGGCCAGCCGCCCGCCCCCGCCACCTTGCCCTGCGGGGGCGGGGGCGCAGGGCATGCTAGAACAACGCCCCCGTCGGCGGCACGCCGAACGTCTTGCCCTTCCCCGCCAGTTCCAGCACGCGGCGCGAGAACGGTTCATCACGGGTGCCGACGTGCTGCTCGACCGCGAAGAAGTGGGGCGCCTTACACCCGGACCGAGTAGTCGGCGACGTTGATTTTCTTCGGCAGGATGCGACGTGCCGACAGCCAGTCGGCGGCGCGCTGGAAGTCCGCCAGGAACGCCTTGTCGTCGGCCTCGTAGAACTTGTTCTTGCGGCGCAGCGAGACCAGGTGGTCACGTACCGCGTCGCTGTACTTGCCCTCCTTCTGCGCGAACAACTCTGCTTGCGGGCCGTTCTCGTCGAGCCATTTTCCTTCGATCCGATAGGCGTCGATCACCGCGCGCACCAGCGCCGAGTTTTCCGTCGCGAAGCGGCGCGCGGTCACCAGCGAGGAATAGTCGATCAGGAAATCGAGGTCGCTGCCCTCGAAGAAGATGGTCCTGGCATCGAACTGCTGGCGTGCGATGTCTACCCCCGGCGACCACATCGACCAGGCATCCACCTTGCCCTGGCCGAAGGCGGGCGCTGCGTCCGGCGGGTTCAGGTAGACGAACTCCACCCTGGACCGGTCGATGCCGTTCTTCTCCAGCGCCGCCACCAGCAGGAACTCGCCCAGTCCGGAACGGTTGACCGCGACTTTCTTGCCGGCAAGGTCGCGCACCGAGCTGATGCCCGAGTTCTTCTTGACGATGATCGCCGTGCTGCGCCGGCCGTACACATTGAACTGCGCAAAGACCAGCGGCGAACCGGCGATCATGGCCGCCAGGGCCGGCGTGGTGCTGCCCCAGAAGCCAAAGTCCGCGCTGCCGCCCACCACCGCCTGCAGCGACGGGGCATGATTGGGGAACGGGCCGACCCATTCGACCTTGATCCCCTTGGAAGCCAGGTTTTTCTCGAATTCGCCGCGTTCGCGGGCGATCAGCGGCAACCCGCAGGAACGAAGATGTCAGGATATGAATATGCGGTTTCCGGCGAGGCTCGCACCTCGACTGGCCCGGCGCGACTTTTGTCACGCGACCCCCGACCACTAGCGGCACAGCGCCATCAGCTGCACCCACGCCAGCGCATAAGCCGGATCGAGCCACGCAGCCAGTGCCGCCGCGCACACGGCCGCGAGGCTGAGCGCCGACAGCCACGCACCGAGTGCCGGTCCGCAGCGCGGCGTCATGTCCGCGCCGGCGCGAGGCCGGCCCTGACGATCTGCCGGTCGTCGATCGGCCAGTGCAGCGCCGCGGCCAGCACGCCCAGCACCATGGCGCCGAACCAGACCGGCTCGTACGAACCCGTCAGCTCGAACACCAGCCCGCCCAGCCATACGCCGAAGAACGAGCCAAGCTGGTGGCCGAAGAACACAAAGCCGAACAGCGTGGCGAGGTAGCGCACGCCAAACACCTGCGCGAGGATCCCGTTGGTCAGCGGCACGGTGCCGAGCCACAGGAAACCCATCGCGGCGCAGAACAGGTACAAGGTAGGCGTGCCCAGCGGCAGCAGCAGGAACAGCGCCATCGCCGACGTGCGCGCGAGGTAGATGCCGGCGAGCAGGTACTTTTTGCTGTGGCGTCCGCCCAGGAGGCCGAACACGTAGATGCCGGCCACATTGGCCAGCGCGATGATGGCAAGCGCTGCCATGCCGTCGGCCGGACGCATGCCGCGATCCAGCAGATACGCGGGCAGGTGGCTGGCGATGAAAGCCAGCTGGAAGCCGCATGCCAGAAAGCCAAGGTTCAGCAGCCAGAAGCCGGAGTGGCTGAACGCCTCGCGCACGGCGGCCAATAGCGGCAGTTCGCCGGCAGCCGCGCTGGCTGTATTGCCAACGGGCGCCGGCGCCTCGGCGGCCCGATCCTGGAAAGGCAGCGCCAGCGGCAGCACCACGGCCAGCGCGACGGCGAGCATCAGCAGCGTGCCGGCCCATCCCGATGCAACCAGCAGCCCCTGCGTAGCCGGCACCAGCGCGAACTGCGCGATGCCGCCGACGGCGCCGGCCAGGCCCAGCGCGCGGCTGCGCTGCGCGGCGTCGGTCATCCGGCTCAGCGCGCCGTACACCACGCCGAAGGTCGTGCCGGACAGCGCGATGCCGATGCACACGCCTGCCGACCAGACCAGGGCCGGCGACGTGTCCGCCTGCGTCATCCCGTACAGCCCGGCGGCATAGAGCACCAGTCCGCCGGCCATCACCTTCCATGAGCCGTACCGGTCGGCCAGCATGCCGGTGAAGGGCTGCGCCAGTCCCCACGTCAGGTTCTGCACCGCCATCGCAAAGCCGAAGGTCTCGCGGGTCCAGCCGCGCTCGCCGATGATGGGCAGCAGGAACAGCCCCTGCACATGGCGCACGCCCAGCGCCAGGCCCATCAGCACGCCGCCGGCCAGCACCACCACCCACAGCGTTCGCCACCACGGCGTGGCGGCTTGCTGAGGAGCGATGGCGGCGGACGGATGCGGCAGGCGGGTGGTCATGACGGCCCTTGTCGGACGATGGCGCCGGCAGGCGCGGGATGGCTCTATTGCAGCCGCCCCGGCGCCCTGCTTCAAGCGATCATTCTGTCGTTTTGCCATGCGCACGACGCATGGCAAAGACTCAACGGATCGTGCTGTAATGGAGCTTCCCGCGTCTGTCCGCCGTGTTTGCCAGGAGGCCCTCGCATGTCAGTGCCGCTCGTCAGACTGTTCCCGCTCGACCTGCTCAAGGGCTTCGTCGCCGTTGGCCGGCGCATGAGCATCACCCAGGCAGCTGATGACCTGTGCCTGACGCAGTCGGCGGTCAGCCGGCAGATCCACGCGCTGGAAGAGCAGCTGAAGGTGCCGCTGTTCGTGCGCAAGCATCGCGGCGTCGCCTTCACCGCCGAGGGCGAACGCTTGTTCCGCAGTGCCGACAGCGCGCTGCAGCAGTTGCAGGACGTGGTCGCCGAGGTACGCCGCATCGAGGGCCAGCGGCCGGTCACGGTCACCGCCAGCATCGGCGTCACCGGCTTGTGGCTGCTGCCGCGGCTGGGGAGCCTGCAGAAGACGCATCCGCACCTGGATGTGCGCCTGTCCGCCAGCAACCGCATCAGCGACCTGCGCGCCGAGGGCATCGACCTCGCCGTGCGCTATTGCCGCGATGCCGCGGCGCCGCCCGGTGCCGTACGCCTGTTCGGCGAGCACATCGCCCCGGTCGCCCATCCGTCGCTGGTGCGCGAGGTAGCCGGGGCGGCCGGGCACGACGAGGCGCTGCTGCGCCTGCCGCTGCTGGAATTCGACGATCCCCGCCCGTGGCTGCAGTGGCGCAGCTGGCTGGAGCCAGGCGGCTACCATCAGGCGAGCCAGCGCGGCATGCTGCGCTTCAACCAGTACGACCAGGTCATCCATGCCGCGCTGGCGGGCCAGGGCATCGCTCTGGGGCGGCTGGAGCTGGTGCGGCCGCTGATCGATGGCGGCCAGCTGGTGATCGTGCCGACGGCGCTGCAAGCGCCGCCGAGCCCTAACGCGTACTGGCTGGTCCATGCCTCGGACGATCCGCGCGAGGATGTCAGGCGCGTGGCCGAATGGATCTGCCTTGAAGCCGCGCACACCGTCAGGACGCCCGGGCGCTCCCCAGCCACCTGAATCGCCCGAGCCACGACGAACCGGCGCCGCGGGAGCGCGGCGGCGCTTCGATCTGGCACAACGCGGGGCCGGCGCCATGCAGCGCGGCGATGAACACGTCGGCGTCGCGATGCAGCCGGTAGCGCTCGCCGGGCGCGAGCATCACGTCAGGCGACGGCCGCTCCCCCGCTTCGAAGGTCAGCCACAGGCTGCCGCCGCGGCAGACCAGTTCCGCGCCGGCGCGCAGTCGCAGGCGCCGGCATTCCGCTTCCAGGAAAAGAATGCATGAGGACATGAAAGGCTCCGGTTGGCCTTTCCATTGTGCGAAGCGGCGTGCTGGCTTGCCATGAGCATTGTGTCGGCGTGGGATACCCGGACGGCATGCCATGCGCGCCGCCCGCCCACCCTCAAAACCGATGCCGCAACCCCACGCTCACCGACCTGGCATCGTCGCCACTGCCAGGATCGACCGCGATGCTGTTGATGCTGGCGCTGCCGCCCGGGCTGTTATGCACCCACACCGCCCGCATGTACGCCGTGGTGCGCTTGCTCAGGTCATGGTCCCAGCCGATGGTCATGGCCAGCGGCCGTTCCCCGCCGCCCAGGATCTGCCGCTTGATTGCCGCGGCCTTGAAGGTGTCGCGCGGCGTTACCGTCCAGCTGAAGGTCACGCCATAGTGGCGCGCCGAGCGGGTATCGGGACGGTTGCTGCTTGCCGCGCTGAACAGCAGGCCGACCTCCACCGGCCTGAAGCGGTAGGAGCCGCCGACAAAGTGGTTCGACGTCAGCGTCGGCGTGATCGGCAGGTTGGCGCCGGTGTACATGCCCTGGTAGCTGTAGAAGGCATAGGCATTGCCGGCCTCGTAGGTCGCGTTCATGCCGAAGTTCAGTCCCGAGCGCGGCGAGCCCGGCACCTCGCCCGGCGCCACCGCGGCGCCGAAAGCGAAGCCACCCCAGTTGGGCGAGAAGTACTGCACCGCGTTGTCGAAGCGCGCGCCGTAGGCCACATGGCCAGTGCCCTGCGATGCCGTGGCGCTGAGCAGGTTGAACGGCGACACCGCGCCGTTGAGCAGGAACGGGTCGAGCCGCAGCAGCGCATAGAACGATGGCGTGTACTGGCGGCCGAGGCGGAATTCGCCCCAGCCGTCGGACAGTCCCATGTAGGCCTGCCGCCCGAACAGCCGGTTATTGCCAAAGAACTCGGTGCCGTTGTCGATGTTGAAGCCCGACTCGACCAGGAAGTTGGCCTTCAGGCCGCCGCCCAGGTCTTCGATCCCGCGGATGCCCCAGCGCGACGCCGCCTGCTGGCCTTCGCGCATCCGCACCACGCTGTCGGAGCCCCTGGCATATTCGATCGACGCATCGACCACGCCGAACAGCTGCATCGTGCCCGCTGCCGCATTGCCGCCCGCCAGTGCCGCCCCTGCCATTCCCATTGCCATCCACTGTCTAGCCTTCACGCTGCTTGTCTCCCGTCCTCGTTGTTGTCCTCATTGTTGTCGTCGCGTGCGGCGTTCATTGCGCCTTCAGCCCCGCCACCTTCACCACCTCGCCCCACGCCGCCAGGTCCGCGCTGACGAGCTTCGCCAGTTCGGCCGCGCTGGCCGGCGTGGCCGGCTTCAGGTTCATCGCGGCGAAGCGCTCGCGGTCTTCAGGCGATTGCAGGATCCGGTTCACCTCGGCGTTGAGCCGCGCGACGATCGGCGCGGGCAAGCCCCTGGGCCCGAACAGCGCGACCCAGCTGGCTTGCTGGAACGGCACACCCTGCTCGGTCATGGTCGGCACATCCGGCGTGGGCAACAGCCGCTCCGGGCCGGAGACAGCGATGCCGCGGATGCGGCCGGATTTCAGGTGCGGGATGGATGAGACGGAATCGGTAATGCCGATGATCACGTGCCCCGCCGCCAGGTCGTTGCTGCACTGGGTAGCGGTCTTGTAGGGGATATGGCGCAGGTGGATGCCGGTCTTCGCCTTCAGGTACTCCATCGCCAGGTGACCGCCCGAGCCGACGCCCCACGAGCAGTACGCCAGCTCGGCCTTGCTGGCCTTCACATAGGCCAGCAGTTCCTGCAGGTTGCGCGCCGGCACGCTGGCGCTGACGGCAAGCAGGTTGCCGCCGGGCGCGCTGGGCCGCGCGATCGGCGTGAAATCCTTGACCGGGTCATAGGGCAGCGACGGCGTGGTCCAGGGGTTCACCGTCAGCGTGGCGGAATAGGTGAACAGCAGCGTGTAGCCGTCCGGCGCTGCGCGGGCCACGGTCTCGCTGGCGATGATACCGTTAGCGCCAGGGCGGTTGTCGACGACGACCGGCTGCTTCAGCGCCGTGGTCAGGCGCTCGGCGACCAGCCGTGCGGTCTGGTCGGTCACGGTGCCGGCGCCCGAGGGCAGCACCATGCGGATCGGTCGGTTAGGGTAGTTCGGGTAAGCGGCTTCGGCGTGCGCGCCAGTGGCGCCCGTCAAGGCCAGCGCCGCAACGAGGGCCGTGCCCGCCCGGCGGGCGCCAGTGTGATGGCTGAACATGCTGCTGTCTCCGTGCGGCGCATTGGCCGCGCTGTGCCGGTGCGTTGCCGGCTTTGCTGTGAACGGGCGCTCGCCGGCGCCCTGGGTAATGGTGCTCAAAGGGGGCTCAAATGGGGCTCAGGCTGGCGGCTCAGGCTGCGTGCGCCTGCGCCGCGTGATCGGACTTCGCGGACTTCGCGGACTTCGCGGACTTCGCGGAGTCCGCAAGCCGTTCGTAATGCCAGTCGGCATCGCCGAACAGGTTGGCCAGCGCGGCCAGCCGCTTGTAGCAGTGGCCGATTTCCATCTCGTCGGTCATTCCCACCGCGCCATGCAGTTGCACCACGTCCTCGCCAAGCGCCCTCGCCCCGACCGACACGAAGGCCTTGGCAAGCGAGACCGCGCGCCGGCGCGCGGGCGCGTCGCCGTGCAGCGCGGCGGCGGCGGCCTCGGTGATGGCGCGCGCCTGCTCGACGCTGACATACAGGTCCACCAGCCGGTGGCGGATCACCTGGTTGGCGGACAGCGGGCGGCCGAATTGCTCGCGCGTGGCCACGTAGTCGCGGGTCAGTTCGAAGGCGCGGGCCATGGTCCCGACGGCTTCGGCGCAGGCCATGGTGGTTGCATGGTCGATGGCGGCTTCGACAAGCGGCCAGGCACTGCCTACCGCGCCGATACGCGCGCTGTCCGGCACGCTGACACGGCGCAGCATCACCGTCGCGGTCTGGCGGCCGTCGTAGGTCGGCAATGCTTCGATGTGAATGCCGCGCGTGGCGGCGGGCACGGCGAACAGCGTCAGGCCGTCGCGGTCGCGGCGTGCGCCACTGGTGCGGGCCAGCACCAGCAGCACGTCCGCGCAGCCGCCGCCAAGGACCAGGGTCTTGCGCCCGTCCAGCATCCACTGGCCGTTGGCATCGTCGTGCTGCCGCGCGGTGGTGCCGACGTCGAAAGCGTCATAGCGCCCCTGCGGCTCCCATGCGGCCAGCGAGAGCAACGTGCGCCCCTCCGCCATCTCCGCGGCGGTGGCCGCATGCGCCGCATCGCCGCACGCGGCCAGCAGCGGCGCGCACAGCGCGGCATTGGCCAGCCACGGTTCGGCGGGCTGCGCGCGGCCAAGCTCCTCGGCCAGCAGGGCCTGATCGCCGGCATCGCCGAGGCCCCCGCACGTCTCGGGCAAGCCCACCGCCAGCCAGCCGAATTCGGCAAATGCCTGCCAGTGCCCGCGTGAAAAACCGCCCGGTTCGGCCAGCGCCGCGCCACGCTGCGCGAAGCCGTAGTCGCGTTCGACATAGCGCCGCACGCTTTCCTGCAGCATGCGGCGATCGTCCTGATTGTCCTGAAGGTCGCTCATGGGGTTGTTCCTGTTGTCGGCGGTGCGGGGACTAGAGCCCCAGCACCTGCTTGGCCAGCAGCTCGTGCTGGATCTCGCTGGAGCCGCCGGCGATGGTGTAGCCGCGGGTAACGAAGCGCCGTGCGGAAGCCGCCGGCGCATAGGCGGAATGCCCGGGCTGCGGCGCCGCCGGCTCGAAATGCGCGGCGCGGTCATAGGCCAGCGTGCCTGGCCCGATTGCGTCGACGGCCAGGTTCTCGATGTCCTGGATCAGCCGGCTGCCCAGCAGCTTGAGCATGCCGGTCTCCGGGCCCAGCCGTTCGCCGGCGCGCGCCCGCTGGCGGAAGCGCAGCACGGTCGCGGCCAGCGCCTCAAGACGCACCTCCAGTTCGCGGAACCGGCGCGCAAACCACGGCCGCCGCAGCAGCGGCTGCCCGCCCTCTTCCAGTTCGCCGGCGATGGCGCGCACCTTGGCCAGCCGGCGCCGGTTCTCGGCGACGCGCGCCAGGTTCAGGCGCTCATGCTCCAGCAGCGACTTGGCGATGGCCCAGCCGGCGTTCTCGTCGCCGACGCGGTTGCCGACGGGCACCTCGACATCATCGAAGAACACCTGGTTGAACAGGTGCCAGCCGTGGATGCCCACCAGCGGCCGCACGCTGATGCCGGAGCTGCGCATGTCGACCAGCAGGAAGCTGATGCCCTGCTGCGCGCGCGCCCCGGTGTCGGTGCGCACCAGGCAAAAGATCCAGTCCGCGTACTGCGCATACGATGTCCAGATCTTGCTGCCGTTGACCACGTACACCTCGGTGCCGTCGGGACGGGTCTTGCGCACGGCGCGGGTCTTCAGCGAGGCCAGGTCGGAGCCGGCGTTGGGCTCGGAATAGCCCTGGCACCACCAGTGTTCCAGGTTGAGGATGCGCGGCAGGAAGTATTGCTGCTGCGCCGGCGTGCCGTAGCGGATCAGGACCGGTCCGATCATCTCGATCGAGATGCCGCCGGTCTCCGGCGCGTGGGCGAGCACCAGTTCCTCCTGGAACACGGCGCGGCGCTCGGCGCTCCAGCCCTGGCCCTGCCAGTCGCGCGGCCAGTGCGGCGCGAGCCAGCCGCGTCCGGCCAGCCGGCGCTGCCAGTCGATCATCTCGTCCTTGCTCACTTCCAGGCCCAGGCGCACCTTCTCGCGCACGCCATGCGGCAGCGCCTGCGCGACGAAGGCGCGCACCTCGCGGCGGAAGTCCTGCAGCGAGGCTTCGCTGTCGGGGATATGGGAATCGCTCATGCGGGGTCTCCCTTCAGTGATGGATGTTGCGGCGGGTGGTGGCGGCGCGCATGCCGCCTTTGATCGCCGCTACGCCGTCGGCCGGGAAGCCGGCGATGGTCGCGGCGAGTTCGCGCGCGCGGCCAAGCACCTGCGCGTCGTCGGTGACTTCGGTGGCAATGCCCAGCCGCAACAGGTCGGCCGCTGGCACCCGGTCGCCCAGCAGGCACAGCCGCGCCGCCACCGCTTCGGAGTGCCGCAGCGCCAGCCACGCCGCGTTGCGCGGCGCGGCCATGCCGAGGCGGATTTCGCCGATCTGCAGGAAGGCGCCGGCGCCGCAGACCATCAGGTCGCCGGCCAGTGCCAGCGCCGCGCCGCCATTGACCGCATGGCGCTCCAGCGCGACGATCCAGGCCTTGCGGCTTTGCAATAGCGACTGGTGTACCCGTTCCCAGACCCGCGCAAACCCGGCCATGCCTTCGGGCTCGGCCTGCAGGGCCTTCAGGTCGAGGCCGGAACTGAAGGCACCATCGGCACCGCGCAGGAGCACCGCGCACGTTTCGGAGTCGGCATTGATCGTGTCGATGGCTTCGGCCAGCGCACGGGCCAGCGCACCATCGATGGCGTTGCGCAGCGCGGGCCGGTTCAGCACGATCTCGGCCCAGCCGGCATGGCGTACCAGCAGCACTTCGCTCATGCCGCCCCCCGTTGCCCGCAACCAAGGTCGATTGCACCGGCGCTGGCCAGCGCGTCGATCTGGGCAGCGTCGTAGCCAAGCTCGGCCAGCACCTCGGCGGTGTGCTGGCCGAGCCGTGGCACGTCGGGCACGTCGGGCATGTCGTCGGCCTTCATGTCGTCGGCCTTCATGCTTGCCAGCGTGAACGGCAGTCCCGGCAGCTCCAGCTGGCCGCCCTCGCCGTTGCCGACCACGCGCAGGATGCCGCTGGCGCGCACGTCGCCGCTGGCGCTGACCTGGTGGTAATCGCGCACCACGCCGACGACCACGTGATGGCGCTCCAGCAACGCACGCGCGGCATCGCCGCTGAGGTGGCGCAGCGCCGCGTGCAGGATCGCCAGCAGCGCGGGCCGGTTCTGCACGCGCAGCGCATTGCCGGCGAAACGCGGGTCATGCGCCAGCGCGGGCTGGCCGATGGCCTCGCACAGGCGGCTGAAGTGCTCGTCCAGGTAAGCCGACAGCACCACGTGCCCGTCCGCCACCGCGATCACGTCGGCCGCGGGCGCGGCCTTGGGCTGGCTGTTGCCGCTGCGCACCGGCAGCGCGCCGGAACACTGGTACTCCGCCCACAGCTGCGCCTGCAATTGGACGCCGACCTGCAGCAGCGAGGTCTCGATGCTCTCGCCCATGCCGGTGCGCAGCCGGCGGAACAGCGCCGCCAGGATGGCATTGGCGGCCGCCAGCGCGGTGGCCGCGTCGATCAGCGCGAAACCCGCCTTCAGCGGCTGTCCGCCGGCCTCGCCGGTGACGGACATCATGCCGCTTTCCGCCTGCGCGGCGATGTCGAGCCCGGGCCGCGAGCGCGATGGCCCGCGCGTGCCGAAGCCGCTGATCGACGCATAGACCAGATCTGGCTTCAATGCGCGCAGCGTGTCAGCGTCGAGACCAAGCGCTTCCATCACCCCGTGGCGGGTGTTGTGCAGCACCACGTCGCTGCCCAGTGCCAGCCGGCGCGCCGCCTCCGCGCCGCCGTTGGTGCGCAGATCCAGCGCGATGCCGCGCTTGCCGCGGTTGTACGCCAGGAACATCGGGCTCTGCGGGCTGGTGCCGTCGAAGCGCCGCGCGCTGTCGCCGCGCAGCGCTTCCACCTTGACCACGTCGGCGCCCAGGTCGGCCAGCATCATGGCCGCGCCCGGCGCCGCGATGAACTGCCCGAACTCCACTACCCGAATGCCTGCCAGAGGCAGGTCTTGCCGGCTTGCCATGCGATCCACTCCCGTTGCGATGATGCGAAAGGATCATGCGGCAGCCGCGCCTTTTGCGGCAGATGCCAGGATCGCGGGGGCGTAAACCCACGGTTAGCACCGGGGGTTATCCCGGGCATCGCTGCCGCCTTAGCGCGCCGCGCGACAACCGGGAACTGCCGCGCAACGCTGGCTGCTAACCACGGGTTCACACCGCGCCAGCGTGGTCGGCTCCCGCGCCGCGCCGGCGCTGGCCCGACGGGTGACGGGCGTCGGCTTGCGGGGAGTTTCCCCAATCCCCATGCGCCGCCCGTTTGCGCGACATTGCCGCTGAGGGCAAGCCGTATCCGTCCAGCGGATGGCGGCCTGCCGGACCCATTTTTTCTCAGGGAGTCACGCATGCAGGATCTCGAGGACAAGGCCGTCGCGCTGGTGACCGGCACGGGC
Organism: Cupriavidus sp. Agwp_2; assembly: GCF_040784895.1. Taxonomy (NCBI): domain Bacteria; kingdom Pseudomonadati; phylum Pseudomonadota; class Betaproteobacteria; order Burkholderiales; family Burkholderiaceae; genus Cupriavidus; species Cupriavidus sp. Agwp_2. The sequence goes on along the minus strand of NZ_CP088084.1, from coordinate 2,665,999 downwards.
ATCGAACCGATCGACGACGGCGTCTGGCTGTTGCACGGGCAGGGACAGAGCTTTGTCGCCGACGTCGGCGGCGGACTGCTGGTGGTCGACAGCGGCCCCGGCGGCCGCGTCACCGCCGGCATGATCGAGGCGCTGCGCACGCAGACCAGCCTGCCCGTGCTGGCGATCTGCTACAGCCACGGCCATATGGGCTACAACGCCGGCGTGCAGCAATGGCTCGACCATGCCGCCGCGCGCGGCGAGCCGGCGCCGCGCTTGCTGGCCCACGTCAACGTGCTGGCACGCCAGGCGCGCTACCGCGACACCGCGCGCATGCAGGAGCGCATGGCGGAAATCCAGTTCCGCCGCCCGGCCGGCGCGCTGGCCGGCAAGCTAGGCCACACTGCGCCGACCGAGACCTTTGCCGAAGGCCTGACGCTGGGCCACGGCGAGCGCCGCGCTGAACTGCTGTGGGCGCCCTCGGAGACCGACGACGCGATCGCGGCCTGGCTGCCGGGACGGCGCGTGCTGTATGGCGGCCCTGCCGTGATCGACTCCATCCCCAATATCGGCACCCCCTTCCGCACGCTGCGCGATACCGTGCGCTGGGCCGAGACGCTGGAGCGCATGGCCGCGCTGCAGCCGCGTACCGTGGTGCGCGAGTTCGGGCCGACGTTGCAGGGCGCGGCGGAATGCGAACGCGTGCTGGGCCAGACTGCCCGCGCGCTGCGCTGGCTGCGCGCCGAGGTGGTGCGGCTGATGAACGCCGGCTGCAACGAGCGCCAGATGCTGGCCGCGCTGAAGCCGCCGGCGGAGCTGTTCGACCAGCCGTGGATGCGGCCGACATACGGGGATCCCAGCTATATCGCCCGCGATATCTACCGCTCGGAGAACGGCTGGTGGGACCGCAACGCGACCACGCTGCATCCGGCCGCGCCGCAGGATGCCGCCGCGGAAATCGCGGTGGCGGTGGCCGACCACGGCGCGCTGATCCGCCACGCGCAAGCCCTGGCCGGGCGCGGCGAAACGCAGCTGGCGCTGCATGTGATCGACGTGCTGGCGCTGGCGCCGGGCGACGCCCCCACGCTGGCCGAGGCGCGCCGGCTCAAGGCCGGGTGGCTGCGTACGCGCGCCGGCCAGGTCAGGAGCTATGTCTCGCGCAGCCTGTACGGCGCCGCCGCCGACATGCTGGAGCACGACACAGCCGACACCTTCGGCATCCAGTAAGCGCGTGCATGTGGCGTGTGTGCCGCTACTCCAGCACCACGCCACTGGCCTTGATCACCGCGGCCCACTTGCGCACTTCCGCGTCGATGAACCGCGCAAAGCCGGCGCTGTCCACCGGCTCCGGCTGCAACCCCAGCGCCGCCAGCTTGTTGCGCACCTCCGTGCCGGACAGCACGGCGCTGGCATCCTGGTTGAGCTGGCGCACGATGGCGGCGGGCGTGCCGGCCGGCGCCATCAGGCCGAACCAGCCGGAGCCAATCACGCCGGGAAAGCCCTGCTCGACGAAGGTGGGCGCATCGGGATAGACCGGCGTGCGCTGTTCCGACGCGACCGCCAGCACCCGCAGCTTGCCTGCCTTGATAAACGGCAGCGCCGTCGTGATGGCAGTCAGCGTGGCATCGACGCGGCCGGCCAGCAGCTCGGTGTAGGCAGTGGCATCGCCGCGGTAATGCACGTTCAGCACCTTGAACTTCGCCTGGGCACCGAACAGCTCCGCCGTCAGGTGCGGCCCGGAACCGGCGCCCGGCGAGGCGAAGGTCACGCCTTCCGCCCTGGCGCGCGCCAGCTTCACGAAATCCGCGACCGAACGCGCCGGCGAATCCGCCTTGACGATCAGGAACACCGGGCCGGCCACGCGCGGCCCCACCGCGACGAAATCCTTGTGGATGTCGTATTGCTGCGGCAGCCCGGCCGCCGTATTGATGGCAAACGGCGCGGCCGCCCACAGCAGCGTGTAGCCGTCGGGGGCGGCGCGCGCCAGCGTTTCATTGGCAACCCGGGTGCCGGCGCCGGGCTTGTTCTCGACCACGAACTGCTTGCCGTACTTGCGGCTCAGCGCTTCGGCCAGCAGCCGCGCCGAGGTGTCGTTGGACCCGCCGGGGCCATACGGGGAAATCAGCCGCACCGTGCGCGCCGGATACCCCTGCGCCAGCGCGGCCAGCGGCGCCAGCGCCGGCGCCGCGCCCAGCAGCATCAGGCCACGCATGCGGGCCAGCATGGCCCTGCGCGATATCGTGTCGGCGGTCATCGTCATGCCTCCGCGGACTGGATGCCCGGATACGGGAAGGTCTTGCCGAGGTGCGCCTCGCCTGGCACGTAGAGCCGCAGGGCCACGTAGAAGGGCCCCGCCGGCGCCGGCAGCCAGTTGCCGTGGCACGCCGCGTCGCGCGGCGCTGCGGCGCCCAGGCGCAGGCGCAGGCTGCCGTCCGGCTCATAGCGCAGGCTGGGCGAGCGGTCGCCCAGCGAGTAGCGGCCGATCGGGTTCTCCACCAGCATGCAGTCGCCCTTGCCGTACATGGTCAGCGACCAGAAGGCGCCCACCTGCGGCAGCTGGCCGGCTGGGAACACCAGCTCGTGCGGCTCGTTGCCGTCGAGCGGACGGCCGTGCGCGTCGCAGTCGGCGATGATGTACATGGCCTCTTCCATGCCCAGCGCGCCGATGTAGTTGCGCGCCACCTGCGCGCGCTCGGCATAGCGCGCGCCGAACGACGCGCCGATCTCGACCGGCAGGCTCCAGCCGCCGCCCAGCGCGGAAGGCATCGGCCGGGCCAGTTCAGCCAGCACCTTTTCCATGGCAGCGGCCAGCAGCATCACCTGCGTGTCGTCCAGCGCCACACCCTCGCACGCGGCACCGAGGCCCAGCGGCGCGAAGGCTTGCACGGTCGCCGCCTCGTCCGCAGGCGGCGGGTTCTCGCGCAGCGCGCGGTTCACCACTTCAGCGTAGCGCCGCACCTGCTGCGGCGACGCGCCGAGGTGTTCGTTGGGCTGCATGCCGACGTCGCAGGCGCGCACGGGGTCGCCGCCATCCGGCAGCGTCAGCCGGATGCGGTCCTGCAGCGCATGCACCGCGGGCAGGTCGTCCGCGCCGTCCACCAGCAGACGGCCCAGCAGCCACACCGCATCGGTCGGACAGGCGATGGCGGTGGCGCCAGCCGGTGCGTCGCCGTGCCAGCCGGGGCCGTGCAGCAGGAAGCGACCGGCCTGCGTGCCCGTGGTGCGGCTGCCGATGTAGGCAAAGGGATTGGTATAGAAATCGAGCAGCCCGAGCACGTAGTAGCGGCCGGCGCTGTCCGGCACCTCCAGCAGCAGCGGTCCCTGCGACAGGTCCAGCCACGCGTTGCTGTACAGCGTGTCGTTGTTGGGCGTGACCACCTGCCGGTGTTGCGGGCCAAGCAGCTGGCGCGTGTGGAAGAACTGGTTGACCCAGCGCAGCGTGCCGTCCGGGCGCCCGTCGGCAAAAGCGCCTTCACGCCGGCGGCGCGGGCAGGTGGCGGCGCGCATGCGCGCCATTTCGTACAGCGGCAGCGTGTACAGCACGGCCTCGCGGGCCAGCGCGGGCGTGCGGGAGTCAGCGTGGGATGGCGTCATGGGATCTCGCTCCTCAGGCAATGCGGCGCACCGGCGGAATGCGGTACTCGCCCGCGATAAAGGCCGGCGCGGGATGGTACAGGCGCAGGATCAGGTAGAACGGGCCCGCGGGTGCCGGCAGCCAGTTGTCGGCGTGTTCGGCGTGTTCGGCCTGTTCGGCCTGTTCGGGCCGGCGGTGCGAGATCGGGATGACCAGGCTGCCGTCGGCCTCCATGCGCAGGCCCGGCGTGCGGTCTCCCACGGCGTAGCGGCCGATCTCGTTGGCGCTGAAGAAGCGGTCCTCGCCGTACAGGGAGACCGACCAGAACGCCTGCGCCGGCGGCAGCATGCCGGGCGGGAAGCGCAGCTCGTACGCGTGCGCGCCATGCAGCGGCGCGCTGTCGGCATCGAAATCGGCCATCGCATAGATGGCTTCGTCGGCGCGCAGCGCGCCGAGGCCCTTCATCGCGGTGCAGGCGCGCTGCAGCCAGTCGTCGCCATAGAGGCCCAGCTTCAGGCTGTAGCCCCAGCTCTTGCGGCCCTGGCTGCGTGTGTGCGCCTCGATCAGCTGCATGGCCTGCCGATATGCGTTCTCCAGGCCGGTGCGGATCTCCGCGCGCAATGCCGTCACGTCAATATCAGCTTCCAGCTTCAGGCCGGCCTTGCGCAGCAACGTGAACGCGCCCAGTTCGCGCTCGGTGGGCGGATACTCGTGCAGCGCGTTGAACAGGTTCTGGAAGAAGTCGAGCGCCTCGCTGCCCGTGTGGCGCCAGTCGCGCACGCATTGCGGCATCGCCTTGCCCGGGGCGTCGAGCGCGAAGCCGCTTTCGAACGCATGGGCCGCGGCGAGGTCGTCAGGGCCCTGCACCAGCACGCGCCCCAGCAGCCACACCAGCGAGGTCGGGCAGGCCACCACATGCTCGCCTTCGGCGTGCTGGCCGGGTCCGATCAGCGTCACGGTGCCGCCTTCGGCCGGTACGTTGCGCGGCCCCAGGTTCTCGAAGTTGTTGGTATAGGCATCCAGTAACTCCACCACGTAGTAGCGGTCGCGCTGTGGGTCACACTGCGGCAGCGGCGGCACGCGCAGCGTGACCGGTCCGTCGGCCAGGTTGGCCCAGCCGCAAAAGTACAGCAGGTCATTGGCGGGCGTGACCACGTCGCGGTCTTCATGCGTCCACTGGCGCTCGCTCGCCGACAGCGTGTTGACCGGGGCGCGGCCATAGCCGGTGGCCTCGCTGACCGCGGTCTGCACCTTGCAGGTACGGATCGTCTCGACCAGCGGATAGCCGTAGATCACCAGCGGGATGGCTGCGGCGGCGACCAGCGCTTCCTGGCTGGAGCCGTAGACGGGTGCGGAGAAGAACTGTGGCGCGGGATGGTTCATGCAAGAGCTCCGAAGAATGTGAAGGAACAGGGCAACAGGTAGCGGCTCATTCCTGCGCCGCGCCGCTCGACTTGACCAGCGCGGCCCATGCGGGCACATCGCTGCGCATCTGCGCGGCGAAGGCGCTGCGCGGCTGGTGGGTGTAGCGCATGCCGAGCGCCTCGGCCTGCGCCTTGATGGCCGGGTCGCGCATGACGGCGTTCGTGGCGCGTTCGAGCTTGTCGACGATCTCGGCCGGCGTGCGCGCGGGAGCGAACAGCCCGAACCAGCTGTCGACACCGAACGCCACGCCGGCTTCGGTAAAGGTCGGCACGTCGGGCAGCGCGGGCGAGCGCTCGGAGCCGGTGACCGCCAACGCCCGCACCTTGCCGCTACGGATCAGCGGCAGCGTGCCGGCGAGGTCGGACATGGCCACGGGCAGCGTGCCGCCCATCACGTCGGTCAGCATGGGGCTGACACCTTTGTAGGGGATGTGGCGCAAGTGGATGCCACCCAGCACGTTGAGGCTTTCGCCGGCGAGATGGCCGCCGGAGCCGTTGCCCCACGAGCCGTAGGTCAGGTCGGCGCCGGGGCGCCTGGCCGCGGCGATCAGCGCGGGCAGGTCGCGGCCGGTAAAGCCGGGGCCGGCGATCAGCACGTTGCCGCCGTAGAAAAGCCGGCTGACCGGCACGAAGTCGCGCAGCGGGTCATAGGGCAGCCTGGGGAAGATCGCCGGCGCGATCGCATGCGTGGCGGAGATGCCCAGCACCAGCGTGTAGCCGTCGGGCGCGGCGCGCGCGACCTGGGCCGAGCCGATGGTGCCGGTGGCCCCGGCCACGTTCTCCACCACCACGGTCTTGCCAAGCTCCTTCGACAGGCCCGCCGCCAGCAGCCGGCCGACCACGTCGGTGCCGCCGCCCGGCGGGAACGGAACGACCAGCCGGATCGGCTTGTCGGGATAGGAGCCGGCGTGCGCGGGGGAAGCCACCCCGCACAGCGCCACGGCGAGCGCGCCCAGTGCGCGCAGCGCCATGCGCCGTGACGGCAAGTGCATGTGCATTTGCATGCTTGTCTCCAGTCTTGTTAGAGGTACTGCGTCCTGCCGCGGCGGCGGCGCCCGTCTGTGCGGGCATCCTGTCCACCGCGCTGCGCGCCGTCGCTATGCCGCGCTGCGGCGGTCCGGGCGAAGCGTGACCACCGCGTCGGCGGCAACCAGCCCCTGCGCGGTGACGATGAACGGATTGATTTCGAGCGTGTCCAGGCGCTCGCCCAGTTCGGCGGCCAGTTGCGATACCGTGGCCAGCACCTGCGCGGCGGCATCGAGGTCCACCACGGGATTGCCGCGATGCCCTTCGCACAAGGCGGCGGCACGGCTGTCGCGCAGCATCGCGCGCGCCTGGGCGTGTGACAGCGGCGCCAGCCCGCACGCGGTCTGGCGGAAGATCTCGACGGCGGTGCCGCCGATGCCCGCCAGCGCCACCAGCCCGAACACCGGATCGCGCCGCACGCCGACCATCACCTCGCCCCAGCCGCGCACCATGCGCGCCACCAGCACGCCTTCGAACGGCACCGGCGCGCCGCCATCGGTACGTGCATGCGCCACCGCTTGCGCCATGCGGGCGAAGGCATCGCGCACCGCCTGCGCATCGGCGAGGTTGAGGGCCACGCCGCCGACGTCGCTCTTGTGCAGGATCTCGCGCGAGCACAGCTTCACCACCACCGGATAGCCAAGGCGCCCGGCAATGCGCACGGCCTCGTCGACATCGTGTGCCAGACCATGCGCGGCTACCGGCACCCCTGCATCGGCGAGCAAACGCATCGCCTCGTATTCGGACAGCGCTGTCGCTTCGGGCGGCAGGTCGCGCAGCAGTCCATCGCGCATGCGCTGCCGCCCGGCGTCTGGCGACGTACCCGCACCACTGGCGGCCTCCAGCGCCGCCGCATGCGCCAGCGTGGCGACGGCCTCGACCGCATGGCCCGGTTCGCGGAACACCAGGCAGCCGCGTGCTTCCAGCCATGCGCGCTTGTCGTCGTCGACGATGCCGGCCAGCAACAGCGGTACGGCATTCGCGTCTTCGCTCAACGCGCCGACGGTCTGCTGCAGCTCCGGCCACAGCCGCGGCGCATTGGCGCCGCCAGCCAGGAAGGCCGCCACGCAGCCATAGGCGCCGCTGCGCGCCACGCCCGCGATGGCATCCATGAACACGCGCGGCTGCGCCACAACCTGCCCGGTCACGTCGATGGGGTTGGCGGTGCTGGCGAACGGGATCGCGGTGCGCAGCGCCCCGGCCGCGTCGTCCGGCATCGGCGGCAGCGGCAAACCCAGCTGTTCGGCGCGGTCGGCCATCATGATGCCCACCCCGCCCGACACGGTGACGATCGCCAGCGGCGTGGCGGCACCGGCGCCGTCCCCATCCGGGCGCTGCCAGGCCGCCGGCCACCGGCCGCGGGACAGCACGTAGCCGAGCCGGAAGAATTCTTCCAGCGTATGGGCCCGGTGCACGCCGTAGGCATTGAACACCGCCTGGTACACCGCGTCCTCGCCGGTCAGGCTGGCCGTGTGCGACTGCGCCGAGCGCGCGCCGGCTGCCGTGGTGCCGACCTTGGTCACGACCACCGGCTTGCCCGCCGCACGCGCCGCTGCCAGCGCCTGGCGCAGGCGCGCGCCGTCGCGGCAGCCTTCGATGTAGGCGAGGATCACGCGGGTGTTGGGGTCATTGGCCAGCCACTCGATCACGTCGGCCACCTGCAGCCCGGCCTCGTTGCCGGTGGTGACCCAGTGGCTCAGCCCCAGACCCGCCTCGCGCGCCAGCGCATACGCATAGGCACCGAAGGCGCCGCTCTGGCTGACCAGCCCGACTTCTCCGACCGGCGGCACCCCGCCCAGCGGGATCGGCGAGAAGGTGGCGAACATGCGTTCGCGCAGGTTCATCGCACCCAGGCAGTTGGGGCCCAGCAGCGTCACGCCGCCATCGCGCGCGCTGCGGGCCAGCATGTCCTGCATGCGCACGCCGCCCTCCCCGGCTTCCGCGAAGCCGGAAGTGAAGACTACCGCGGCGCGCGTGCCGTTGCCCGCAAGCTGCGCCATCACGTCCTGGCTGGCGCTGGCCGGCACCGCCACGATCGCCAGGTCGACGGGTTCGCCGATCTCCGCCAGCGAGCCATAGGCGCGCAGGCCCTGCACCTCGGCAGCGGACGGGTTGACCGGATAGAGGCGTCCCGCGTAGCCCAGTTCGCGCAGCAGCCGGATCGGCATCCCGCCCACCTTGTCTGGCTGGGTGGAAGCACCGACCACCGCGATCGAACGCGGGTACAGCAGGGAATTCAGGTCAACCATGTGGCAGTCTCCGGATCTTGTTTTCTGGATAGTTTCGGCCGGGCCTGGCCGGCTATTGCCGCAGGCCGGTGGCGGCCTCGATGGAACGGACCATCTCCATCAGCAGCGGCGCCACCTTCTTTTCCATCATTCCGCGCTTCACCTGCGAGCCGGGCACGGCGCAGTTGAACAGCAGCGGGCGGTTCAGGTACCTGATGCGCGAATAGACGCCCACGCCGTACACGCCGATGCCGGCATCGCCCTCGTTGAGCGCGAAGCCGCGCTTGGGGTAGTGCGCCACGTTGTGGCACAGCGTGTCGTAGAACGCCGCGTATTCCTCGGGCCGCTCCTCGCGGGCGGCCACCATCAGGCCTTCGAACTCCGCCTTCGACAAGGTGCACAGGTAAGCCCGGCCCATGGCCGTGCTTAGCACCGAGCGCACGGCGCCCGTTCCCGGCCGCGCCGGGGTGCCCTCGTTGTGGGTGCAGGACTGCAGGTAGGTCACGTCGAGCCGGTGCGCCACGCCCATCGACGCAGCGCCCTCGATACGGTCCGCCAGTGCCTGCATCAGCGGCCGGGCCACGTGGCGCACCTGCAGCCCGGCCAGGTACGGGTAGCCGAGCGCCAGCACCTGGGCGCTGACGAAGTACTTGTCGAGCTTGGGATCCCAGTCGAGGTAGCCCAGCTCGAACAGCGTGCGGCAGATGCGCGAGACGGTGGCGCGCGGCAGCTGCAGCCGCTGCGCCAGCTCGCCGTTGCCGAGCGGGCGCGGCTCGTCGATAAAGCAGCGCAGCAGGGCGAAGCCCTTGGCCAGCAGGCCGCCGAAGGACGGGTCCTCGCGGCGGCGTTCGGCGATGAATTGTTCGACTGGCAGGTTCATGGCGTTTTTCCTCTTTACCCAGTCTGGACAGCGCGCCATCCAGTGTCAAAAGGCGGAATCAATTTCCAAATATTGGAAATATAGGCCATCGTGTTGACCCTCACGGCGCACCGCCCATAAGGTTCTCCGGCATCGGGCACAGATTCGAAAAGGAGACAAGGACATGAAGAACCGCACCCTGGCCCGCCGGCGGCGTGCCTTGCTGATCACAGCCGCGGCGCTGAGCCTGCTGCCGTTTGGCGCAAGCGCCGACGATGCTTACCCGGCCAGGCCCGTGCGCCTGGTGGTGGCGTACCCCGCAGGCGGCCTGACCGACACGCTGGCTCGCGCGCTGGCGGAAGGTCTCGGCAAGCGGCTGGGCCAGACCATCGTGGTCGAGAACAAGGGCGGCGCGGGCGGCATCATCGGCACCGACCAGGCAGCCAAGGCGGCGCCCGACGGCTACACCCTGCTGCTGACCATCCCCGGCCCGGTCACCTCGAACCTGGCGCTGTACAAGAAGCTTCCCTACGATCCGCGCACCGACCTGCGCCCGATTTCGGACATCGCCACCGCGCGCACCGTGCTGGCGGTCAACGCCGGCGTGCCGGTCAAGACCGTTGCCGAACTGATCGACTACGCGAAGAAGGAACCCGGCAAGCTGCGCATGGGCTCGTGGGGACCGGGCACCCAGCCGCATACCATCCAGACCTACATGGGCAAGAAGTATGGCGTCGACATCCTGCACGTGCCGTACCGCGGCGAAGGACCGATGGTGACCGACCTGCTGGCCGGCCAGGTCAATGTGACCGTCGGCTCGGTCACCGCGCTGCAGCAACACTTCGCCGGCGGCAAGCTGCGGCCGATCGCGGTGACCGGCCCGCGCCGCGCCAGGTCGCTGCCCGACGTGCCCACCTTTGCCGAGGCGGGCTTTCCCGACGACGCCTACCGGCTGACCGGGCCGATCACGCTGATGGCCCCGGCCAGGACGCCCCAGCCCATCATCGACCGCCTCGGCCGCGAGGCCAGCGCGCTGGTGAAAAGCCCGGCCTTCGCCAGGCGCGTCGAGGACATGGGCGCCGAGCCCATCGGCAACACCCCGTCGGAGGCAGCCAGCGCCTACACAGCCTACCTGCCGGTGGTGCTGAAGCTGACCGCCGACACCGGGGTCACGCTGGACTGACGCCCCGACCGGAGCTCCTGCCATGCGCCTCAGCCAGATCCAGGACTTCATCGCGGTGGCGGAAGGCGGCAGCATCCGCGCCGCGGCCAGGACGCGCGACGTGTCGGCGCCCGCGCTGACCAAGAGCATCCGGCAACTCGAGGACGAGCTGCATGTGCCGCTGCTCACGCGCACCACGCGCGGCGTCGTGCTATCGAGCTACGGCGAGGCTTTCCTGCGCCGCGCGCGCCTGATCGCGGCCGAGGCCCGCAGGGCAACCGAGGAGATGACGCAGATGCTGGGCGCGCGCACCGGCACGGTCCGCCTCGGCGTCACCGGCGGACCGGCCCACCTGCTCGTGCCCGCGGCACTGAACCGCTTCCGGCGACAACACCCAGAGGTGCAGGTCTGCATCGACAGCGGCCGGTACGCGGTGCACCTGCAGGATTTGCGCGCGGGCCTGATCGACATGGCGGTGAGCCCGGTGCCAGACGAAGGCATCGACAACGACTTTATCTGCGAGCCGCTCTACAACAACGACTCGGTGGTGGTGGCGCACCAGGAACATCCGCTGCGCCATGCGCGCTCGCTGCGCGAGCTGGTGGGATCGGAGTGGATCCTGACGACCACCCGCATGCACGGCCCCGGCGCGGCCATCATGGATGCCTTCCGGGCACGGGCCCTGCCGTTGCCGCGCGTGGCGGTGCGCTGCGACACCTTCGGCATGATCCAGTCGCTGCTGCAGGACCGCAAGCTGCTCTGCATGGTGGCGCGCCAGCTGATGCAAGGCCGCGCGTCGGCATCGACCGGGCTCGCCGTCCTGCCGATCGAGGACGTCCTGCCCAGCCACACGGTATGCCTGATCTACCGCGCCGATTCGCCGATGCCCCCGGTCGTCGCCAGCTTCGCCGCGCAACTCAGGCGCGAGGCGCACTACCTGATCAACATGCCCGACAGTCCGCTGCGGCGTCCCCTCCCCCAGCCTCCTTCGCCATGCCAGGCGCCGCAGGGAAGTGACCGTATCAGTACTCCGGCATCCTGAACCGTCTCCATTCGCAAACGGTTGGCGAACTGCACGCGATTAACACCAGCAGTGACTCTTTTTTCACCCGGCCAACCTGGGGGGCCGCGGGCACTACAATGCTGCAAAAAATGCAACGGCAGCGCCCGCGTGTTCCATGATCGACTTTGCAAGACAACGCTTGCCTGTACGCCTGAATCCCGCCGGGATGATCGTTGCGGTGACCATCGCACTGGCCTGCGCCATCGCCGGGCTGGGCGCCGCGGCGCTTGCGCGGATGCGCAGCGACGCCCTCGCCAGCGCCAGCGAAGCCTCGGCCAACCTGGCGCTGACGCTGGAGCGCAGCATCTCGCGCAACCTGCATAGCTACGAGTTCGCCATTGCCGGGGTTGCCGATGCCATCCGCGCCCCCGAGGTGATGCAGCTGCCCACGGCATTGCGCCAGCGCGTGCTGTTCGACCGGTCGCTTAATGCCGAGGACATGGGTTCGCTGCTGGTGGCCGACGCCAGCGGCAACCTCGTGCTCGATTCGCACAAGTGGCCACCCCGCGCCGTCAACGTTGCGGACCGGGACTATTTCCAGGCCCACGCACACGACGCCCACGCCGGCACCTTCCTCAGCCAGCCGTTCCAGCCCCGAATCACGACGGAGAACAAATCCATCGGCCTGAGCCGCCGGATGCCGGCGCCGGATGGCAGCTTCGGCGGCATCGTCGTCGGCACCCTGCGCATCAATTATTTCCGCAAGCTGTTCAACGGCGTCAGTCTCGGCTCCGGCGGCACGCTGACGCTGCTGCGCACCGACGGGACCATCATCATGCGCCGCCCGTACGAAGATTCGTCGATCGGCCGCAATATTTCGGGTAGCTCTTCCTTCACGCCACTGCTGCGCGGCACCGAAGGCAGCTTTATCGGCGTCGCGGCAGTCGACGGCGTGCAGCGGCTGTACAGCTACCGGCGCCTGCCCGGCTTCCCGCTCATGGTGGTGGTCGGACTCTCGGTCCGCGACGTGCTGGCGCCCTGGTACAAGCGCGCCTGGTGGTTTGCCGGGCTGATCGCCGTGGTCGATGCGCTGCTCGTGGGACTGGCGGTGCTGCTGTCGCGCCAGTGGCGCCGCCGCCTTGCCATGGAAGCGCACCTGCGCCTGATGGTGAATACCGATGGCCTGACCGGCCTGGGCAGCCGGCGCGCACTGGATGACGCTGCCGACAAGGAATGGCGGCGCTCACGGCGCGACGGCCTGCCGCTGTCGCTGCTGATGGTCGATGTCGACCACTTCAAGCAGTTCAACGACCGCTACGGCCATCTTGCCGGCGACGATGCGCTGGCCGCGGTCGGCGACTGCATCCAGAGACATATCCGCCGGCCGGGCGACTATGCCGGCCGCTATGGCGGCGAGGAATTCGCGATCCTGCTGCCCGGCACGCCTGCCGCGGGCGCCGCAAGGGTCGCCGAGGCCATCTGCCATGCGGTGCAGGCGCTGGAACTGCCGAACGCGGCCAGCCCGCTCGGCGCGGTGACGGTCAGCATCGGCATTGCCACCAGCTCGGCCCGCGAGGGGGATGGCCCTGCGTTCGCGGACCTGCGCGCCTTCCTGCATGGTGGCGACCAGGCGCTCTACCTGGCCAAGCGCGACGGCCGCAACCGTGTGGTGGTGTTCGGCGAGACGGGGGAGACCGCGCCGACGTTGTCCGTCTGAGGCGGCGACGGCGTTTGCACAGCGCCTCAGCGAGTCCGGTGCAGACAGGCTTCGACGTAGCTCACGCCGAACTTGATCAGGTCGCGGGTATCGCCCGAGTGGTGGCCCGCCTCGGCGGACACCACCAGCGCCTGCGCCAGTTCGCGCAGGCGGTTTCGCAATGCCTGCTTGTCCGAACCCGCTGCGCTCCTGAAGTGAATGAAGGCCTTCTCCCCCGCATCCGCGATAGCGACCGCCGTTGCCTGCCCTTGCTCTCCCGCCTTGACGGCAGCCTTCACGATCTCGTCGACGTACAGCGCCACGATGGGCGTCACGCCCTCGTCGCCGGTCTTCACCGGATGGCGCGTCGCCTCGCCCCGGGCATGCTCGTCCACGACCACCTGCGCCCGCCCGCGTATCGGCGCGGTCGGCGGCGCAGGCTGGCCGCTGTGCCGCAGCGAGCCGAAGCGCTGGGCAAAATGCCAGGTAAATTCGGCACCCAGCAGGAAAATCTGCGCGGCGTAGTACACCCATAACAGCAACACCACCAGCGACCCGGCGGCGCCATAGCCGCTGGCCACACCGCTCTTGCCGATGTACAGGCCGATCAGGAACTTGCCCAGCGTGAACAGCAGCGCCGTGACGACGGCGCCAAGCCAGACGTCGAACCAGCGGATCTTGGTGCGCGGCATGATCTTGTAGATCATGGCGAACACCACGGTCGTCAGCACCAGGCTGATAGCGGTGTCCAGCGCGTGCCCGAACGCCTCGTCGATCCCCAGCAGCGGCCCCCACTCACGCCCCATCGCCGAAATGCCGGCACTGAGCAGCAGCGAGACGACCAGCAGGAAGCCGATGCCCAGGATCATGCCGAACGACAGCAACCGCGCGCGCAGCAGCGAAAACAGCCCCGAGCTCTTCTGGCGCTCCGGCACGCGCCAGATGCGGTCGAGCGCCGACTGCAGCTCGGCGAACACCGTGGTGGCGCCCACCAGCAATGCCACCACGCCAAGGACGGCGGTAATCGTGCTGGCGGCGGGTTCGCTGACCGCGATCAGCATCTCTTCGACCACCTCGGCCCCTTCGGCGCCGATCAGCCCGTTCAACTCGCCGACCACCTCGCCGCGCGCCGCTTCCGCGCCGAATATCACGCCCGCCACGGTGATGACGATCATCAGCAACGGGGCAATCGAGAAGACGGTGTAGTACGCCAGCGCCGCGCCCATGCTCGGGGCATAGTCGTCGATCCAGGAGTTGATGCTCTCCCGGACCAGCTCGAAGGCGGCACGCGGCGACACGGGGCCAAGGGATAGCATGCGAGCTCCTGTCGCAGGGTGTCCTGCTTGGCAACAGCAAGACCCATTCCAGAGCCATGGCGACGGCAATGCCGTGTCCGGCGGCCCTGCGTGGCGTGCGAACCCTGCAATGGGGTGCTGCCACATTTACCAGGCTTTGCCGTGCCTTCAGAGGTAGATGTATCCTCCGCTGCCTGCTTCGACTGGTTCTAGGGTGATTTACGCGCCCCTCATGCAGCCAAATCTTCGAACCGCAAAGCGGAAGGTCCTGGCCGGCAAGCGAACGTGGACGAGACGCGTCCTTACACCGTGGCCTGCTATGGCCTATCGGGTGGCGCCGCGGTGGAGCCGCGCACGATCAGCTGCGGCGTGAGCTGCACGGTGACCGCATCCGATCCCGGCTTGTCGATCTGCCGGAGCAGCAGCCGTGCTGCCTCCTCGCCCATTTCGTGGACGGCGATGCGCACCGTGGTCAGCGGCGGGGTCAGCGCATCGGCGAACGGCATGTCGTTGTGGCCCACCACCGAGATGTCGGCGGGGCAATCCAGGCCGCGTTCGCGCAGCAGGTCATAGCAGCCCATCGCCACCAGATCGTTGCCGGCGGCGATGGCGGTGACCGCCGGAAAGGCTTCCAGCAGTTGCGCGCACGCCAGCTTGCCGGCCTCGCGCGAATAGCTGGCGGCCTCGATCACATGCCAGGCGTCGCGGCGCAGGCGGTGCCGCTTGACCGCCTGGATAAAGCCCTCGCGCCGCAGGAAGCCGGTGGACAGCGAGGCCGGACCGGCGATATGGCCGATATGGCGATGGCCCAGGCCGGCCAGGTGGTCGACCGTCAGCCGCATCGCCAGCAGGTTGTCGCTGACCACGCACGAGACCCGTCCCGTCTCTTCGCCGCGGTTGACCGTGACGACCGGGATATGCTGCCGGATGCAGTAATCCAGGACCGCGTCTTCGCGCTCCGCCGTCGCCAGCACCAGCCCTTCGACCTGCCGGCCGATCATCTGGTCGATGATGAAGCGCTGCCGGCTCTTGTCGGTGCCGGCGTTGACGACGATGGGCACGTAGCCCTGCTGCGCCAGCACCGACTCGATCCCCGCCAGGATCGGCGGAAACACCGGGTTGGCGATATCGGGCAGCACCACGCCCACCAGCCCGGAGCGCTGCGTGCGCAGACCCGCGGCGATACGGTTGGGGCGGAAGCCGCGCGCCTCGGCCACCTCCAGGATGCGCGCCGCCACGTCCTGCGCCACCAGATGCCGCGTGGCCGGGTTCATGACCCGCGAGACCGTCGAGTAATGCACGTCGATCTCGGCGGCCAGGTCTTTCAGGGTAAGGCGCTTGCGCTCTGGCATGACGGCGGGTAGTGGGGCGGCGGCCCGGGAATGGGGGATGCGACATTTTAAGGTGCATTGCCCCTGGAGTTCCCGTTCTCCCCTCTCCGCTCGCGGGAGAGGGGCCGCGGGAGAGGGAGCACCCCAGCGGCGGTGCCACGGCCATGCCCCTACTCGCCAGCCCTGACGCCGGATTGCCGCACCACCGGCGCCAGCTTGCCGATTTCCGCCTGGATATACGCGGCAAATTCCTGCGGTGACGAGCGCCGGGGCTCGGCGCCCTGCGCGGCCAGGCGCTCGCGCACGTCGGGGGCGGACAGCGCCTTGCCGATCTCGGCATTGAGCGCGTCGACGATCTCGCGCGGCGTCCCGGCCGGCGCGAGGATGCCGAACCACGAATCGAAGGCATAGGCAGGGAAGCCCGACTCCGCGACGGTCGGGATATCCGGCAGCGCGCTGGCCCGCTTCGCCGTGGTCACCGCTAGCGCGCGCAGCTTGCCTTGCCTGACAAAGGGCAAGGCCGAAACGGAAGGCGCGAACATCATGTCGCCGCGGCCGGCCATGACGTCGGTAAGCGCTTCGCCGGTACCCTTGTACGGGATATGCGTGATGTCGATGCCGGCCTGCATCTTGAACATCTCGCCGCTCAGGTGCGTGGAGCTGCCGGAACCCGCGGAGTCGAAGTTGAGCGCGCCCGGCGTGGCCTTGGCCGCCGCCACCACATCGCGCACCGACTTGTACTTGCTGGCCGCGTTGACCACCAGCACGTTGGGCACGCTGGCCACCAGCGAGACCGGCGCGAAGTCCTTCACCGTGTCGTAGCCGAGCCTGGGATAGAGCGTGGCATTGATCGCGTGCCCGACCGACACCAGGATCAGCGTGTAGCCGTCCGGCGCCGCCTTGGCCACGCCGGTGGCGCCGACGGTGCCTCCCGCGCCGGGCCGGTTGTCGACGATCACCTGGTAGCTGCCGCCTTCGGCCATCTTGCTGCCGAGGATGCGCGCCAGGATATCGGTGGCGCTGCCGGCCGAGAACGGCACCACCAGCCGGATCGGCTTGCTGGGGTACTGGGGCTGTGCACTGGCGGCGGGGGCGGCCGCCAGCATCAACGATGAAGTCAGCGCCAGCACGGCGCCCTGGATGGATCGAATCATTCCTTGTCTCCTCACTTCCGGTCGGGACGCGTGTGCCGCGCCTCAGAAGAAATGCCGCATGCCGAGCGCGACGGTCTGCGGGTCGGCGCCCGCGCTCACGCCCAGCTCGTTGATGGCGAAGTCATAGATCGCGTTGCGCTTGTTGTTGATGCGGCTGTAGTACGCATACAGCGCCGTGCGCTTGGATAGCGGATAGTCGTAGCCCACCGTGACCTGCGTCGCGCCTGTCTCCGCGCCGCTGCGGAAGAAACCGACGGTCTCGGTGGCATTGCCGGCGCCGTTGCTGGCCAGGCCAAAGCCGACCCGCACGCTGCCCGGCCCCAGCTTCTGCACCACCGACGCGTAGTACCCATTGCGCGTCAGGTCGCCGGTGGCGGTGCGGTAGTGCAGCCGTTCATAGAGCAGCGCTACGGTGGTGCTGGGGAACTTGTAGGAAACGCCCGCCTTCATGGCATCATCGTTGCGCCCCGCGGTCTGGTAGTGCTGGTGGATTTCGTAGGCCAGCACCACGTTGAGCGGGCCGTTGTCATAGGCGGCGGAGAACGAGTACAGCCCCGGGTTGCGCGGCACCGTGGTCTTTTCCTCATTGACGCCCCACGCGGCCGCGCCGCTGAAGCCCGCCAGCGACGGCGTCTTGTAGACGATGATGTTTTTCTGCCGGCGGTCGAACGCGCTGGTGTCCTGCACGTTGTCAGAGCTGGACGTGGAGCCGTTGCCGATCAGCGCCATATAGCCCGCCGTGGTCGGGTAATACGGGTCGTAGGTCAGGGTCGCCTCGGTATAGGGCGTCTGCCAGTGCCCCATGAACAGCGTGCCGGCGCTGCCCTGCAGCCCGATGCGCGAGTTGCGCCCCGCGATCTGGCCCTGGCCGGTGTCGAGCGAGACGTTGCTCTCGATCTGCCAGATCGCCTTGAGACTGCCGCCCAGCCCTTCCTCGCCGCGCATGCCGAACACGGAACGGTTGTTGGTCAGGCGGCCGACTCCGCCCAGGCGCGTGCCGTCGGTCGCCGTATTGGCATAGGAATACTCCAGCGCGGTGTTGAGGCGCCCGTACAGCGTCACGGACGACTGCGCGCCCGCGTGGCCGCTGCAGGCCGCGCCCACCGCCAGCAGCAGCAAGCGGCACCGCTTGGGAACGGATCTCATTGGTCTACCCCTGTGGTTGTGATCATTCTTTTTGTAGTCACTTTTGTGGTCAGCGCCGTGCATTTCAGCGCTGCAATCGTTTGCATTCCAACGCAAGGAATCAGGCCTTCGGATACGGCATC
Organism: Cupriavidus sp. Agwp_2; assembly: GCF_040784895.1. NCBI lineage: Bacteria > Pseudomonadati > Pseudomonadota > Betaproteobacteria > Burkholderiales > Burkholderiaceae > Cupriavidus > Cupriavidus sp. Agwp_2. Next base: position 2,648,000 of record NZ_CP088084.1, on the reverse strand, counting down.
GCCAGCAGCAGCAACGCCGGCCGGTTGCCCGGATTCGACACCTGACGCGCCTCCCCCGGGGCAAGCCGCACCGAGTCGTACTGTCCCAGCGTCACGGCCTGGTCCGGCGTGCGCACGCAGACTTCGCCTTCGAGCACGACGTAGTGCTTTTCCACCGGCGAGGCATCCAGCGCGGTATGGCCGCCGGGCAGCAGCACCGAGACCCCGAGCCACAGCGCCTCGGACGGCCCGGCCTCGTGTCCCTGCAGGCGCAGGCAGTGCATGCCGTCGTGGTTGGCCGGGAAATACGCCGGCGCCTGGGCAAAGCGGGTCGTGTTCATGGCTTGAGCACCACGCGCTCGGTCGCGCCTTGCAGGACCGCGCGGTAGGCGTCCTTGGCATTGGCCAGCGCATAGGTGTAGCCGGACAGCACCGGGAACGGCCGCAGCGCGCCCGAGGCAAACATCGGCGCAAGCTGGTCAAGGATCCTGGCGCAGGCGCCGCTGTCCAGCGCCAGCGTGTCGACGCCGACGTACGTATGCTGGCCGCGATAGAAGGCAAAGATGTCGAACGGCACCGGCTTCTCGATGGTCGAGATAAAGACCTGCGCCGCGCCGATCGCCATCGCCTGGTTGGCCTGCTCGAAGTACGGGCTGCCGACGGTGTTGTAGACGATGTCGGCGCCATGGCCGCCGGTCTCGTCGCGCACCACTTCCGCGATTGCTTCGCGGCTGGCGTCGATCATGCGCACCGCGCCGCTGGCGTGGCCGCGGTAAGCCTCGGCCGCGCGCTCGACGGCAAAGACGCGCGCACCGAGCGCCGTGGCGATCTGGATGGTGGCCTGCCCCACCTTGCCATTGCCGCCACAGACCAGCACGGTGCTGCCGGCCTGCGGCATGCCGGCGCGGCGCAGGCCTTCATACGCGGTGATGAACGGCACGCCGACGGCGCCGGCCTCCAGCAGCGACACCGACGCCGGCTTGGCGCGCACCGCGCTGGCCTGGATGCGCAGGTACTTGCCATGCGTGCCGTCGCGGCGGATGCCAAGCTCGCCGCCGCTGCCCCACACCTGCAGGCCCAGCAGCGCGGCGGGACCGTCGACCACCAGGCCGGCATAGTCGCGGCCCGGCGTGCGCGGCCAGATTGCATGCGGCATCAGGCCCAGCGTTGCCTTGACGTCGCTGGGGTTGACCCCGGCACTGGCGACTTCGATGATGCATTGGTCCGCCGCGGCATCGGGGCGCGGTACGCCGAGCAGTTCAAGTTGCAGCGCTTCGATATCGGCGGCTTTCTGGTTCACGCGGATGGTGTTCATGAGGTTTGTCCTTTCAGGAATCGGCAATACGGTTGGCGGGGCTCAGGCTTCGCGCAGCCCCAGCGTGCGGCGCGCCTCGGCCGGCGACGCGGTCTCGCCGCCAAGCGAGCGCACGATGTCGCGGGCCTTGGCGACCAGCGCGGCATTGCTCGGGGCCAGCACGCCCTTGTCCAGGTAGATGTTGTCTTCCAGGCCGACGCGCACGTGGCCGCCGGCCAGCCATGCCTGCGCCACGATCGGGAACTCGGCGCGGCCGATGCCGAAGGCCGACCAGTGCGCGCCGGCGGGCAGCATGTTGCGCGCGTAGAAGATGGTCTCGGGCGTGGGCGCGAAGCCGTACTTCACCCCCAGCACGAAGGTCCACAGGCCGGGCCCGTCAAGCACGCCGTCGCGGATGAAATCGAGCGCCATGTTGAGGTCGCCCGAATCGAAAATCTCCAGTTCCGGCATGACGCCGGCGGCGCGGATCGCGGCGGCCATCTTGCGCACGTTGGCGGGCGTGTTGATGACCACGTCGCCGCCGGAATTCATGGTATTGAGGTCGAGCGAACACACGTCCGGGCGCAACGCGGTGATGTGCTCGACGCGCTTGCCCGGAGGCAGCAGCGTGGTGCCCGGCGCCGACACGCGCGGCTCGTCTTCGCTTGGTACGAAGCGGCCGCCGGGACCGGTGGTGAGGTTGATGATCAGCGTGCGGTTGCGCGCGCGGATGCGGTCGATGACGTCGGCGTAGTACTCGAGCGCCATCGACGGGCGGCCGGTCTCGGGATCGCGCACGTGGATATGGGCGGCGGCAGCGCCAGCTTCGGCGGCTTCGAGCGCGGCGTCGGCGATCTGCGCGGGCGTGACCGGCAGGCCGGGATGCTGCTCGGGGGTGACGATATTGCCGGTCACCGCGCAGGTGATGATGGTCTTGCGTGCGTGCATGAGAGAACGTTGGTTAAGAACAAGAGGAAAAGGAGCGCGGCGCGGGGCTAGCCGAGCTGCCGGCCGCCGTCGACGACGATGGTGGTGCCGGTGGCAAAGCGCAGCGAAGTCGCGCACGCGGCGATGGCGTCGGCCACGTCCTGCGCCTGGCCGATGCGCTGCAGCGGCGTCGTCCTGGCGGCGCGCTCGTTGAAGCTGCTGTCGCGGCCGGGCACGAAGGCGCTGTCGACCACGCCGGGCGAGACGTTCAGCACGCGGATCTGCGGCGCCAGTGCGCGCCCGAGCGACATCGCCATGACGTCGAGCCCGGCCTTGGCCGCGCAGTACGCCACGTTGCTGCCCTGCCCGTTTCTACCCGCGATGGAGCCGACATTGACCACCAGACCGTCGCCGCTGGCGCGCAGGTGCGGCGCGAAGGCGCGGATTGCGGCGAACTGGCCGCGCCAGTTGATGGCGAAGAGTTCATCGATCAGCGCGTCGTCGAGTGCGTCGAGGTCGGCGTGCGGGATCGCCCGCGTAAAGCCGGCGGTATTGACCAGCATGTCGACGCGGCCGTAATGGCAGATGACTTCGTCGGCCAGCGCGCGCAGCGAGGCGCTGTCGGCGACTTCCGCGACGGCGGCAAGATGGTTGCCGGCCGGCAGCGCGGCCGCGGCGCTCGCCGCCTTGTCGGCGTCGCGGCCGGTCAAAACGATGCTCGCGCCGAGGCGGGCCAGCGTTTCACCGGCGGCAAAGCCGATGCTGCCGGTGCCGCCGAGGATCACGGCAACCTTGCCGGAAAGAGGAGATGCGCTCATGTTCGGAGTTGGAATTTGCGTAAAAGGAATTCGGCCAGTGTTCAGTCGATCGGCGGCTTGGGAAAGGTCTGCTGCCCCGGTTCCAGCGTGAAGTCGAAGTCCAGCGTGTAGAACGGCGCCGGCACGTCGCCCCACGGGCTGCGGCCCTGCTCGTGCAGTTGCAGCGTGCCGACCAGTTGCCGGTGCACGCCAAAGGTGACGTCCGAGGCCAGCTTGTCGGCCTCGTCGGCAAACACCTGCGTCACCAGCGTCCGGTATCCCGGCGCCGCGACGATGAAATGGATATGCGCCGGCCGGTACGGATGGCGCTGCTGCGCGGCCAGCAAGGCGCCGACCGGGCCATCGGTCGGGACGGGGTAGCCCGCCGGGCGCACCGTGCGGAAGTGGTAGCCACCGTCCGCATCGGTATGGAAGCACCCGCGCAGGTTGCGGTCGGGCTGGGTCGGATCCTGGTTGTCGTACAGGCCGACCGGCGAGGCCTGCCACACCTCCACCAGCGCGCCGGCCAGCGGCGTGCCGTCGGTGCCGCGCACGGTGCCGCTGACCAGCAGCGGCAGGCCGGGCGCGTCGTCCTGCACCACGCAGTCGCCGCAGGCATAGCGCGGCGCATTGGCGCGGTAGAACGGGCCGAGCAAGGCACCGGGCGTGCGGCCGTCGCGGGTGCTGTTGTTCATCACCGTCACCAGCGTCGACAGGCCCAGCACATCCGCCGCTAGCACGACTTCGTTGTGCTTGGCATGGGTCGCGTGGCCAAGGCTGGCGAGCCAGCCCAGCGCAAACTCGAACTCTTCGTCGGTCAGGCGCACCTCCCGCAGGAAGCCGTGCAGGTGCCGGACCAGCGCATCCATGACCAGGTGCAGGCGCGGGTTGGCGGTGTCCGCCATCGCGGCCTGGACGATGCCGGTGACCGAATGTTCGTCGTCTATCAGCGTGGGGCGCGGGGCCGGCGATACCGGCCGCGCGATCGATGTTTCCATGTCATGCCTCCTTTGCAAACGTTTGCAGTATTATCGGCGGCCGGCGCGGCAGGTCAAGGTGAAAGTTCGGACCAGCAGCCGCCCGATGCGCCACTCCCCGTCCGAAATCGCAATCAAAACAAGCCGCTAAGCCACGTATTCGGGACAAACCCTAGGCCGTCTCCGCCCACGCGGAGGGTGGCAAATGGCGTTCTGATTACCTATATATGCCTCAACAGGCACTAATTGGCGGCACCTGACATGCCGGCGAGCGCTGGCCGCGCCACAATGCATCCGCGGCGTGGCCCTTTGCGCTCACACAAGCGTTGAACTGGTGGAAGCCCGGTCACAATCGACACCCCGGACTTGGCACAGTGATCGCTACCGTGCGGACGCCCCGACTTGCCTGCCATGCCCAGGGACCTGGCAATGCTGCCAGCGATCCCCCCATCGACCCGCCTTACTACGCAAGGAAAACCGATGTTCTCCGCCGCCCAGCGTCCGCAGCCGACGCCCTCCGTTCCCTGCTTCCCCCGCAGCGTGGCCACGCCGCCGCTGCCGCAGTGGATCGCAGCCCGCATGTCTGAGCACTTCGATGCCCGGCTGGGCCAGCTCTGGGGCGGCGACCACCTCTTGCACGGGCGCAAGCCGGGGCCCGACGCGCTGCACCTGAGCAGCAACGACTACCTGTGCCTGCTGGGCGAGCGGCCATTGCTGGAAACGCAGGCCCGTGCCCTGCTGGACGAGCAGCCCGAACTGCTGATGTCGTCAGTGTTCCAGTACGGCGAGACGCCGCAGCGCCACGTCGAACGCAAGCTGGCCAACCTGATGCAGGCCGAGGACGGGCTGATCGCCCAGTCGGGCTGGGCCGCCAATGTCGGTCTGGTGCAATGCATCGCCGGGCCGGGCGTGCCGGTCTACATCGACATGAACGGCCACGCCTCGCTGTGGGAAGGCATTACCGCGGCAGGCGCGCAGGCCGTGCCGATCCGCCACAACGACGTGGCCCATGCGCGCCGCCAGGCCGAACGCTTCGGCCCCGGCGTGATCATGGTCGACGCGGTCTACTCGACCACCGGCAGCGTGGCGCCGCTGGAGCAATATGTCGCGGTGGCGGAGGCGTCGGGGTCGGTGCTGGTCGTGGATGAGTCGCACTCGCTCGGCACCCATGGGCCGTCGGGCGGCGGGCTGGTGCCGGCGCTGGGGCTGTCGGAGCGGGTGCATTTCCGCACCGCGTCGCTGGCCAAGGCTTTTGCCGGACGCGCGGGCTTCGTCACCTGCTCCAGCAGGTTCAAGGACTTCTTCGCGGTCGAGTCGCGGCCGGCCATCTTCAGTTCGGGGCTGCTGCGCCACGAGATTGCGTGGTTCGACGCCGCCATCGATTTCATCGCGGCGGCGGACCACCGGCGCGAACAACTGCATGCGATCACCCGCGAAACCCGCGAAGCGATCAGTGCGCTCGGCTACAACATCAGCGACGGCTCCGAGCAGATCATCGGGCTGGAGGCCGGCACCGAGCCGCAGGTGATGGTCCTGCGCAACGCGCTGCAGCGGCGCGGCATCTTCGGCGCGGTATTCTGCTCGCCGGCAACCCCCAAGAATCGGGCATTGATGCGACTTACCCTGCATGCGAAACTTAGCGCCGGTGAAATCGACCGGCTGGTAAGCGTCCTCGCCAGTATCCGCGACGAGGTACGTCTGGAAGAATGGTCATCGACGCGCCGCAGCCGGCGCAAATCCCTCAATCCCAAAGAGGAGCTCGCCGCAAGCTCCCGCGAGGAGTAGCCGTTGGAGATGGAAGCAGAGTTGGCCGACACAGGTGGCCGCAAGCGCCGCACCGGCCTTTCCGGTCTTTCCGGCCTTTCCGGGCTTGCGCGCCGGGCCTGGCAGGCGGTGTTCGATACCGCGGCGCGGGCCATCCTGCTTGACGAGGAAAGCGTCATCCGCCTGCGGCGGATCCAGATGGTGGGCGCGCTGGGGGTGATCGGGCATCCGCTCTACTACCTGATCTGGTCCTACGTGTTCCCGCAGCCCTACGAAAACCTGTGGCTGCGGCTGGTCTGCACCGCGCTGTTCGTGCCGCTGCTCTTCGCCAGCGCGTTCTCGCACCAGCGCTGGCTGCCGCCCTACGCGCTGTTTGCGATCACGGTGGGGATGCCGTTCGCTTTCATCTTCCTGTACCTGGAGAACGGCGGCTCGATGGCCTGGGCCGAGTCGGTCATCATTGCCGTGGTGATCCTCTACCACTTCAATACGGCGTTCGCGACCATCTCGCTGCTGTCCGGCGCGGCGGCGGCGGTCGCGCTGTTCGTGCTGGCCGGCAATTCCATGGGCGGGATCCCGTGGGAGCCGGTGCTGCTGCAGCTGCCGATCATCGGCTTCGTGATCTCGGTGCTGGTGGTGATCAAGCTCGACCGCCAGCTGCTGATCGAACAGAAGCGGCGCGGCATGGCGGCGGCGCTGGCCACCGTCGCGCATGAGCTGCGTACGCCGCTGACGAGCCTGAGCATCAGCGCGAGCGGGCTCAAGGCGCGGCTGCCGGCCGCGCTGGACCAGGACGCGCCGCGCCGCGAGGGGCTGATGCAGGCGGTCGCGCGCATGGAGTCCGACATCGCGCATATCAGCAACAGCATCGAACTGCTGGTCGCCAACTCCAAGAACCCGGAAAAGGCCACGCGCGAGCTGTTCGAGCTGGGCGGCGTGATCCGCGACACCATCGCCCGCTTTCCGTTCGATGAGCCGGGCCGCGACATCGTCACGATCGATGTGCCCGGGTCGGTGCGCGTGCTCGGCAACGCGCAGCTGTTCGGGCTGGTCATGACCAACCTGCTGAAGAACGCGCTCGAAGCGATCAAGCGCGCCGGCAAGGGCGATATCCAGATCCGCTGCGAGGTCCGGCCGGACGGGGTGCATGTCGCCTTCCGCGACACCGCGACCGGGGTGCCGCCACAGGTGCTGGCGCGCATGTTCCAGCCCTTCTTCTCCTACCCGGCACACCGCGGCACCGGCATCGGGCTGGCCTTCTGCCAGAACGTGCTGACCAGCTGGGGCGCCGGCATCAGCTGCCGTTCCGTCGAACACGAATTCACCGAGTTCGATATCCGCTTCCCGCACAAGGACCACTGAGAAGGACCACTGAGCGGCATCAGCCGGACAGCGCCAGCGCCACCTGTTGCCGCAGCAGCGGCAGCACGTCGGTATCGAACCATGGGTGGCGCCGCAGCCAGAAGCGGTTGCGCGGGCTGGGGTGCGGCAGCGGGAAGAAGCGCGGCAGGTACCCGGCGCATGCGGCCACGGTATCAGCCAGCGTTGCCCCGGCCCGGCTGCCGAGGTAGCAGGCCTGTGCGTGGCGGCCGATCAGCAGCGTCAGGCGGATGTCGGGCATGGACGCCAGCAGCGGCGCATGCCACAGCGGCGCGCATTCGCGCCGCGGCGGCAGGTCGCCACTCGCACCCTTGCCCGGATAACACAGCCCCATCGGCACGATCGCCACCTTGCCGGCGTCATAAAACTGCTCCGGCGTCAGCTGCAGCCAGCTGCGCAGCAGGTCGCCGGAAGGGTCGTTCCAGGGGATGCCGGTTTCATGCACGCGCCGTCCGGGCGCCTGGCCGACGATCAGCAGGCGCGCATGGGCGCCGGCCTGCACCACCGGCCGCGGTTCGTGCGGCAAGGCGCAGGCGCGGCAGCCGGCAATGTCGGCGAGGAGCCGGTCAAGCGTGGTGGATCGGGTACGCGGCAAAATCTGCGGGCTGGGCAATGCGGGGGCTCCCAGTGTAAGCGCTTTGCCCGGCAGGGCAGGTTCGCCCGCTACCGCGCACAAAGCACCCGCGCCATCTCGTCGGCGGCGCCCTGCAGCAGCGGCACCGCCTTGAGCAAGGCCTCCATCGACACGCGCGCCGTCGGCGCATGGCAGGCGATGGCTGCCACTACCTGACGTTGCCCCGGCTTCGATGGCTCCGGCCCCGGCTCCCGTACCGGCACCGCCACCGCGCACATGCCGCGCACGAATTCCTCATGGTCGACGCCGATCGCGCGCGTGCCCAGCCGGTCCAGCTCCGCCTCCAGCGACGCCAGGTCCGACAAGGTCCGCGGCGTGTTGCGCGTCAGCGCCAGGCGCGCCAGCATCTGGCGCCGCTCCAGCCGGTTCATCGCTGCCAGGAACAGCTTGCCGCTGGCGGTGCAGTGCAGCGGCACGTGGATACCCGGCGACAGCTGCAGCCGCAGGGGCTCGTGCGTCTCGACGCGCTCCACGTAGAGCACGCGGTCGCCGTCCAGCGCGGTGAGGTTGCAGGTCTCGCCCAGGTTCGCCACCAGGCGGGCCAGGATGGCCCGGCACTCGCGCAGCACCGGCGGGCTGCGCAGCGTCTGCAGCGCCAGCGCGCTGGCGCCGGGCCCGGGCACGAAGCCGCGCTCGGCCGGCATCCTGACCACGAAGCCGGCGCGCTCCATCGCGGCCAGCAGCCGCATCAGCGTTGCCTTGGGTACGTGCAGGCGCTGCGACAACTGCGACAGGGTCTGCGGATGCTGGGCGCGGGCCAGGCTTGCCAGCACCGTCAGCGCGCGCAGGCTGCGGGCATCGTCCTCGCCGGCAGCAGCCGCGCCCGCGTCAGTGGCCAGGTTTGTGGCCAGGTTTGTACCCAGCGCGCCGCCGGCGGCCTCTGCTGCACTGCGATTCTGAAACGGGATTGACACGTTCTGTTTCACAACCGGCGTCTCCTCGCGATTGGGCTTTCCATTCCACGTTTGAAAAATAAAATCCGGAACAGAACGTTTCAGATTATAGATCGAAGCCGGCTACAGATCCCTACAGATCAGTTCGCCGGCCATCAAAGGAGACAGCGACGATGTCGCAAAGCGTTGACTACATCGTGGTAGGCGCCGGCTCGGCCGGCTGCGTGCTGGCCAACCGGCTCAGCGAAGACGGCCGCCACTCGGTCTGCCTGCTCGAGGCCGGCCCGCCGGACCGCTACCCGTGGATCCATATCCCGATCGGCTACGGCAAGACCATGTTCCACAAGGAAGTGAACTGGGGCTTCTATACCGATCCCGACCCCAACATGATGAACCGCCGCATCTACTGGCCGCGCGGCCGCACGCTGGGCGGCAGCAGCGCCATCAACGGCCTGATCTACGTGCGCGGCCAGCGCCAGGACTACGACCACTGGGCCGGACTGGGCAACCCCGGCTGGGAATGGGACGCCTGCCTGCCCTACTTCCGCAAGCTGGAGAACAACGACCTCGGCGCCGGCCCGACGCGCGGCACCGCGGGCCCGCTGAACGCCACTTCGATCGACCGTCGGCACCCGCTGGTGGATGCCTTCATCGACGCCGGGCAGGCGCTGGGCCTGCCGCGCAAGACCGATTTCAACGACGGCGACCAGGAGGGCGCGGGCTACTACCAGCTCACCACGCGCAACGGCTGGCGCTGTTCCACCGCGGTGGCCTACCTGCGGCCGGCGCGCACGCGCCACAACCTGCGCGTCGAGACCGATGCCCACACCACCGCGGTGCTGTTCGAGGGCAAGCGCGCCGTGGGCGTGCGCTACGTCAAGGACGGCCAGCCCTATATCCTGCGGGCGCGCCGCGAGGTGATCCTGTGCGCCGGCGCGCTGCAGTCGCCGCAGTTGCTGCAACTGTCCGGCATCGGCCCCGCCCCGCTGCTGCAGGAGATGGGCGTGCCGGTGGTGCAGGCGCTGCCGGGCGTCGGCGAGAACCTGCAGGATCACCTGCAGATCCGCCTGATCTACGAAGTGGCGCAGCCGATCACCACCAACGACCAGTTGCGCTCGCTGACGGGCAAGGCGCGCATGGGGCTGGAATGGCTGCTGATGCGCAGGGGGCCGCTGGCGATCGGCATCAACCAGGGCGCCATGTTCTGCCGCGCGTTGCCGGAAAGCGCCACGCCCGATACGCAATTCCACTTCGCCACCCTGTCCGCGGACATGGCCGGCGGCAACGTGCATCCGTTCTCGGGCTGCACCTATTCGGTCTGCCAGCTGCGGCCGGAATCGCGCGGCACGGTACGCATCCGCAGCACCGATCCGTTCGAGCCGCCCTCGATGCAGCCCAACTACCTGTCCGCCGAGCTGGACCGGCGCTGCACCGTCGCCGCGGTCCGCTACGCGCGCCGCGTGGCGCAGGCCGAACCGATGCGCGCGCTGATGCGGCGCGAGTTCCGCCCCGGCGACGCGGTACAGAGCGACGACGAGATCCTGCACTTCTGCCGCGAGTACGGCGCCACCATCTTCCATCCTTCCGGCACCGCAAAAATGGGGCCGGCGCACGACCCGCTCGCCGTGGTCGACGCGCGCCTGCGCGTGCATGGCGTGGGCGGGCTGCGCGTGGTCGACTGCTCGGTGATGCCGACGCTGGTGTCGGGCAATACCAACGTGCCGGTGGTGATGATGGCGGAGCGTGCCGCCGACTTTATCCGCGAGGATGCGCGCCGCGAGCCGCTGTCGGCGGAAATAGCCGAGCGCGCGCCCATGGCGGCGGTCGCCTGATCTTTCAGCAAGCGCCACGGCCAGGCGCTGACAACGACAAAGGCCGGCCCTGCAGTGCACGCGGCGTCCAATACGACGATTAAAGCGGACGCCTCCCACCACCAGAGGAGACAGCAATGACAAGCCCCAATGAACAGGCGGTGCGCAAGGTAGCACTGGCGTCGGTGATCGGCGCCACCATCGAATGGTATGACTTCTTCCTGTACGGCGTGGTCGCCGGCCTGGTCTTCAACAAGCTGTATTTTCCCGGCGAGGACCCGCTGGTCGCGACCATGCTGGCCTACACCACTTTTGCGGTCGGCTTTGTCACGCGGCCGCTGGGCGGCGTGATCTTCGGCCACTTCGGCGACAAGGTCGGGCGCAAGAGCATGCTGGTGATCACGCTGATGATCATGGGCGTGTCGACCTTCCTGATCGGGCTGGTGCCTACCTATGAAAGCATCGGAATCGCCGCGCCGATCCTGCTGTTGCTGCTGCGCGTGCTGCAAGGCATCGGCCTGGGCGGCGAATGGGGCGGCGCGGTGCTGATGGCATACGAATACGCACCGCCGGAGCGGCGCGGCTTCTACGCCTCGCTGCCGCAGATCGGGCTGGCGATCGGGCTGTGCCTGGCCTCGGGCGTGGTGGCGCTGCTGTCGCTGACGCTGACCGATGCGCAGTTCCTGTCGTGGGGCTGGCGCGTTGCCTTCCTGATCTCGGCGGGGATGGTGTTCGTCGGCATGTATATCCGCCTGAACGTGAAGGAGACGCCCGAGTTCGCACGCATCAAGCAGCGCAATGCGGAAACGCGCATCCCCTTCGTCGACATGATGCGCCGCTACCCCGGCAATATCCTCAAGGGCATGGGCGCGCGTTACATCGACGGGGTGTTCTTCAATATCTTCGGCGTCTTTTCGATCAGCTACCTGACGCAGACCGTCAACATCAGCCGCACCGAAGCGCTGGTGGGCGTGATGGCCGCCGCCATCGCGATGTGTTTCTTCATCCCGTTCTTCGGCCACCTGTCCGACCGCATCGGCCGCACCCGCGTGTATTTCTGGGGCTCGCTGGTCACGGCGCTGTCGGCGTTCCCCGCGTTCTGGCTGATGCTCAACAGCGGGCAGAGCATGATGCTGCTGTGGCTGTCGATCGTGGTGCCGTTCGGCATCTTCTACGCCGCAGTGTATGGGCCCGAAGCGGCGCTGTTCTGCGAGCTGTTCGATGCGCGCGTGCGCTACACCGGCATCTCCTTCGTCTACCAGTTCTCGGGCATCTTCGCCTCGGGCATCACGCCCATCATCGCCACCGCGCTGCTCAGGTCCGGCGGCGGCAAGCCGTGGCAAATCTGCGCCTACGTGGCATTTGCGGGGCTGGTGTCGGCGCTGTCGGTCGCGTTGATCGGGCGGCGCGCGGGCGCCGCGCCGCTGCGCGAAAGCAACGCGCCGGCGCGCTAGGCGGACACGGAGGGCCAGGTCAGCGTCATCGGCTCAGGCCGCGCGCTTCGATGGCCCATACCGCTTCCACGCGCTCGCCGCGCACGCAGGCGTAGGCATCGTGCAGGTTGACGGTGGGATCGCAATGGCCCGGCACCAGCCACAGCCGCTCGCCCAGCAGGTCATGGCTGTCGGCGTCGGCCACCTTCAGCACGCCGTGCTCGTCGTTGGCCGCCACGTACTCCAGCGCGCCGTCGGCATCGCGCGGCCAGACATGGGGCAGGCCGGAATCGACCGCCACCGATTTCAGGCCGACATCGCACACGGCCACGCCGGCGCGCGCGGCGCTCATCACGGTCGATGCCACGAACAGGGAATGCAGCGGCCGCAGCGCGCCTTCCCAGTCGAGGGAGCCGTAGTGGCCGTCGAGAAACAGGTACGAGCCCGGCTGGATTTCGGTGTAGACGCCGCTTTCCAGGTCGAACTCGGCGGTGCCGGTGCCGCCTCCGGTCACCACGGGGCAGCGCAGCCCGCGCCGTTCCAGCGCGCGCACGTAGCCGGCGGTGGCCTCGGCGGCGCGCTGCGCGGCCTCGCGCCGCTGGGCCCATGCCTCGATATGCTGGATGCCACCGTGATAACCCTGCACGCCGACGAAATCCAGCGCGGCTTCGGCATCGATCGCGTCGATCAGCGCCAGCAGGGCGTCATCGGTGGCCACGCCGCAGCGGCCCTGCCCCACGTCCACCTCCGGCAACACCGCTATGCGCACGCCGGCGCGCGCCGCGGCGGCGCCGACCTGGCTGACCTGGCGCACATCGTCCACGCATATCGACAAACGCGTGTGGCGAGCCAGTTCGGCCGCCATGGCGGCCTTGTCGGCGCCGACGAACTCATTGCTCAGGTGGATGCTGCCGATGCCGGCCGCCGCAAAGGGATACGCCTCGGACAGCTTCTGGCAGCAGATGCCCACCGCGCCCGCATCGACCTGCCGCTGCGCGATCGTCACGGACTTGTGCGCCTTGGCATGCGGGCGCAGCGCAACGCCGGCGCGCTCGGCAAGTTCCGCCATGCGCGCCAGGTTGGCTTCAAAGGCATCGAGTTCGATCAGCAGCGCGGGCGTCGACAGCGCTGACAACGATTGTCCGGCCGCGGCGTGCGGCGGCCTCAGAACGCTGGCTTCATGCATGGTGTGGGGCCCGTTTGCGGCGGTGCTTGTTGTGGGCCCTCACGATAACACCGGCGTGCGCTTGCGCACAGACCGGCGTGCGCAACAACGCTAGCGGCGCGTGGCCAGCAGGCGGTAGCCGCGGCCGCAATGCTCCGACGCGGCCGCGCGGGCAGCATCAACATCGTCGAACAGTCCGGCCTGCGCGATCGACTTCACCATCACCCCCTCGCCACGGTCGGAAGCGAGGAAGCGACCGTCCCAGCCCTGCACGATGTACAGCACGTCGCCTGCCGGGGAGCCGACCGGCTGGCGCTGGCCGGTGGACTGGCCGACCCGCTGTTGGCTCCGCTGCTGGCCATCGTCGCCGGCACGCTCGCCGATTCCGCCATTGCCGCCGCGCTCGGCGCGGCTGCCCGGCCGCGCCACCTGGATGTTGTTGCGCACCTCACTGACGCCCAGCACATCCTCGGCCATTTCCTCGATGCGGACCTTGGCGTCGCGTTCCCGCACCGTGCCGGCCAGCGTGACGATGCCCGAGCCGACGTCGACCGTCACGTCCGAGACGTCGTCATCGGCATGTGCGAGCCGTTCGCACAAATCATCGCGAATGCGGGCGTCGGTGCGCTGGTAGCCCTTGGGCATGCGGCGCGAGCCCGCCTGCGTGGCCCAGCGCAAAGGGCGCGCGGGCCGCTCGTTGTCTTCATCCTCGATGCCATAGCGGGCCTCGCCATAGCCATGCGGCGAGCCGCCGGTGTTGCCGCTGCGCCAGTGGCGGGCCTCGCGGGTATCGTCGGGCTCACCATAGCCGCGGTGGCGCCAGGCTTCCCGGATTTCCGACGGTGGATAGTCTTTCATGGATTGCCTCCGATCTGACGTCCTATCCAAGTATCGGTAGCAGGAAATATGCCCTTGCGCGGTGCCAGCCGCATGGCGCCCCGGGCGGCGCCGCGGGACGCAGTTTTTACACGCTGCGCAACAACGTCATGCGCTTGGTCAAGCCGCGGCCGGACGGTCGAGGTACTGGCCGACGATGCGCACCAGCAACGGCAGCTTGCCGGTAAAGAAGTGATCGGCACCCGGGACCACCACCACCGGCAGCGCCTGCGGACGAGCCCAGTCGAACAGCGCGGACAGTTCCGCGCGCTCGTCGCGCTCGCCATGCACCACCAGGCAATCGGCGGGCACGGGCGGCGTGTCGTAGCTGCGATGGGCCTTGACCGTGCCATATGGCAGGCCGGTCAACACGAGGTGGCGGATCGGCACATCCTGCGCCGCCAGCGTGGCGGCCACCTGCGCCATCACGAACGCACCGAAGGAAAACCCCGCCAGCGCCAGCGGCAGGTCCGGGTGGAGCTCACGCAAGTGCGCCACCACGGCCAGCATGTCTTCGGTCTCGCCACGGCCCTGGTCGTGATCGCCGCCCGAGCCCGCCACGCCGCGGAAATTGGGCCGCACGCTCAGGTAGCCGCGCGCCAGCAGCGCCTTGGCCAGCTGGTGCGGCACCTTGTGCGTGGCCGAGCCGCCCAGCAGCGGGTGCGGATGCAACACCACCGCGATGCCGCGCGGCGTGCCGGCGGGACGGTCGACCAGCATTTCGATCGGCCCGGCTGCGCCGGCCAGTTGCGCCGCTTCCGTGGCTGACGGGACTCCCATGGATGCTCCTTGCAATATCGGTGCGGGCAGGCCGCGGCCCGCGAAGCCGTGATGGTAATGCGATTGTGGCGAGCATGCCGCCCGCGCCGCCGACGCGGGTGGCACCGCCGTGCGAAATTCTGGACCGTAGTGCCCTATGCGCCGCCTGTGCAGGGCATGTGACCTGAACGCTTCCGTATAATGGCCCCAACCGCGGCGGCCCCGGTAATGGGCACGCCACGATCGGTCAGCACGACCCGTGCCACGCATTGCCGGCCTGAGGCTTCGCCCCCAGGCCTTTTCTCGTGGCTGACCCAAATTCGCCGAAGCGGATGGCCTGCCTGCAGCATCCCTTCCCGTGTTCATCGCCGGTGACCCGGCCGTTCCGCAGTGGAATCGCGACGCAGCGCCATGTGGCCCTGCCCGCACCGTGCCTTGCCATTTCCATCCGCCGCCGGAGCGCCGCAAGCCGTCACCATCCGACGAGAATCCGCCATGAGCAAAGCTTCACGGCTCGCACTGGGCCTTGCGCTCGCTGCGCTATGCCACCTGATGCCGGCCACGCTGCCCGCCGTTTATGCCGCAGAAACCGCATCGGAAGCCCAGGCCGCCGAGCAAGCGCCCGCGCTGACCCACGCCGAGGCCACCGCCGAACTCAAGCGCCTGCAGACCGAGCAGGACAGCGTCAAGCAGCAGGCCTCGGACCCCGACGGCAATACCAAGCTGCACGACCTGCAAGAGACGCTGCAGCGCCTCGATACCGATGCTGACAAGCTCGGCGCCGCGCTGACGCCGCAGCGCGCCCAGCTCCAGGCGCAGCTCGATGTGCTGGGGCCGCCGCCCGCCGATGCCACCACCAAGGAAGCGCGCGCCGTGGTGAAGCAGCGTGCCGAGCTCAATGCGCGCCGCACGCAACTCGATGCCCAGATCAAGCAGGCGGCCGAAAGCAAGGAGAACATCGCCAACCTCAGCGACCAGCTGGGTCGGCTGGAGCGCGGCCACCTGAAAGACCAGCTTGCGCTGCGCTCGGAAAGCATCCTCAACCCGCAATTCTGGCAGCCGCTGTTCAGCCCGCCGCCGGAAGACCGGGTGCGCCTGGACGGGTTCCACGACCAGGTGGTGCCGATGGTGCAGCTGGCCTGGCAGCCGTCGCAGCGCGCGGCCACGGTGGCGCTGCTGCTGCTCGCGCTGGCGGTGTGGACCCTGGGCCGGCGCCTGGCCGAGCGCGCGCTGGCGTGGTTCTGCCTGACCCGGCTGCCCGAGACGCGCCTGCGCCGCAGCGCGCTGGCGCTGGCGACCACGATGGCGACGGTCTGCACCACGGGGCTGGCGGTGCAGCTCGTCTACCATGCCTTCGCGCGCAACTATGAACTGCCGCCTGACCTGATGGCGCTCTATGCGCAGCTGGTCAAGCTGACGCTGACCAGCGCACTGATCGTCGGGCTGGGGCGCGCGTTGCTGTGCACGCGGCATCCCAGCTGGCGCCTGCCCGCGCTGGCCGATCCGGTGGCGCTGGCGATGAAACCCTTCCCCGCCGTGCTGGCGGGCCTGCTGCTGCTGGCCGGCACGCTGGAGCAGATCAACCGCATCGCCGACACCAGCGTGCAGGTCACGCTGCTGGGCCGCGGGCTGGTGTCGCTGGTGGTGGTGCTGACCATCGGCGCGGCGCTGCTGCGCGCCAACCGCGTGCGCAACGAACTCGCCGCCGCGGGCGAACGCCCGGAGGCGCGCGCCACGCTGGCCGGCATGATCCACGCCGCCGTGACTGTGCTGGTGATCGTGTCGATGATCGCGCTGCTGGCCGGCTACATCAGCTTCGCGCGCTTCCTGACCTATGAACTGGTCTGGTTCGACATCGTGCTGTGCAGCCTGTACCTGCTGACGCAGGTCACGCGCGACGTGTGCGAAGCCGTGCTGTCGACCAACCACGCCAGCGGCCGCGTCATCAAGCAGCTGTTCGGCGTCGACGATTCGCACCTGGAGCAGGCCTCGACCATCCTGTCGGGCATCGGCGCCAGCGCGCTGCTGCTGGTGGCGGTGGTGGCGCTGCTGACCGGCGGTTTCGGCACCACGCCGGCGGACCTGCTCAACAGCCTGCTGACAGTCCTGGGCGGCGACAAGCTGCGCAGCCTGAACATCATGCCGGACCGCATCCTGAATGCGGTGCTGGCGCTCGGCGTGGGCATCTGGCTGCTGCGTTCGGTGCGGCGCTGGCTCGACGCCGAGCTGCTGCCCAAGGTGTGCAAGGAGCCGGGGCTGCGCGCGTCGCTGATCACGCTGTTCAGCAATGTCGGCTACGTGCTGCTGGTGCTGCTGACGCTGTCGCTGCTGGGCGTGCGCTGGGACAACCTGGCGTGGATCGTCAGCGCGCTGTCGGTGGGTATCGGCTTTGGCCTGCAGGAGATCGTGAAGAACTTCGTCTCGGGCCTGATCCTGCTGACCGAGCGCCCGGTCAAGGTCGGCGACATGGTCAGCCTGGCCGGCGTGGAGGGCGACATCCGCCGCATCAACGTGCGCGCCACCGAGATCCAGCTGGGCGACCGCTCTACCGTGATCGTGCCCAACTCGCAGCTGATCTCGCAGAACGTGCGCAACGTGACCATGAGCAACAGCACGCAGGGCGTGGCGTCGCTGCAGCTGACCTTCCCGCTCAATACCGATCCGGAACAACTGCGCGACCTGCTGCTCGATATCTACAAGGAAAACGAGTCGATCCTGGACGTGCCGGCGCCGTCGGTCATGTTCAGCCAGCTCGCGCCCAACGGCATCACGCTGTCGGTGACGGGCTACGTCGGCAGCCCGCGCATCGCCGCGACCACGCGCAGCGACCTGCTGTTCGAGATCCTCAAGCGGCTGCGCGCCGAGGACATCGCGCTGACCGAACCGCAATCGCTGCGGCTGGAGAACCTGCCGGCGTTCGGCGAAGCGCAGCAGCGCGCGTACGCGGCGGGGTAAGTCCGCCGGCCGGTCCGCCCGCAGGTCCGCCCGCCTGCGCAAGGCCGGGCGGGCTGGCCCAAACCCTCGGGGGCGATTTCGGACAGGGCGCGTGACAGGGGCCGTATTACGGCCTGTTAAAAAGCGGCCCCTGAAAAAAGCCCCGTTACAAAGCTAACAAGTCGGCCTCCGCGGCGAAACACCTTAGTGGGCAGTTTGCGTCCATCATTCAGGGACACAAGCTGCATCACAAGGAGTCCGACATGCGCCCCTCCACCCGAATCGTCGCCGCGGCCGCCCTGACCGTGGCCCTGGTAGCCGCCGGCCCCGCGTCCGCGCGCGGCCGCCATCACGGCGGCGGGTCGAATGCCGGCGCGGTGCTCGCCGTCGGCGCCCTGGTCGGCCTGGCCTTCGGCGCCGCCCTGGCCTCGGCGCCGGTGGTGGCCGCACCGGTGGCGGTGGCGCCGCCGCCCGTCACCTATGCCCCCGCGCCAGTCTCGTACGCGGCGCCGGCGGCGCCACCGGGCTATTGCTACAGCGACTATGACCGCGCCTACGTGCCGTGCGGCCCGCAGCCGTCCGGCTATTACCAGCAGCAACAACCGTACTACGGCTACTAGCATGCCAGTCGACCGCGACTACTTCAGCCGGCTGTATGGCCGGCACGACGACCCCTGGGGCATCGGCACGCGCTGGTACGAGGCACGCAAGCGCGCGCTGCTGATGGCCATGCTGCCGCGCGAACGCTTCTCGCGTGCGTTCGAGCCGGGCTGCGGCGGCGGGCATCTTACCGTCGAGCTGGCGCCGCGCTGCGACGCGCTGGTGGCCATGGAACTGGCCGACAGCGCGGCCGAACAGGCGCGGCAGCGGGCGGCGGAGTTTGCGCACGTGCAGGTGCTGACGGGCGAACTGCCGCAGCAATGGCCGGAAGGAACGTTTGACCTGATCGTCTTTTCCGAGCTGGGGTACTACTTCCCCAAGTCCGACTGGAACGATGTCGCAGCGCGGGCGGCGGGCGCGCTGGCCGAAGACGGCATCATCGTCGCCTGCCATTTCCGGCACCTGTTCGCCGAGCAGCAGATCACGGCGCAGGCGGTGCATGATGCGATCGATGCGCAGCACGGGCTGTACCGGCATATCCATCACCAGGAGCCGGATTTCACGCTGGACCTGTGGTCACGTCAGTTGGAGATGCGGCTGGCTTGAGGGGATGGCGCAAGGACGAAAAACGCCGCATGCGGTAAAGCATGCGGCGTTTTTTTACTTGAAGGTGTTGGCGAGCCCTCAGGCGTTTAACACTTGCCTGCTCCCTCTCCCGCGTGCGGGAGAGGGAGCAAACCAGCGGTTTCGGCGAACCGCCGCCGAGTCTTACACCGGCACATCCCTGGTCGGATCCGGCTTGCTGTCATCGAACCACCGGTACAGCGTCGGCACCATCACCAGCGTCAGCAGCGTCGACGTAATCAGCCCGCCGATCACCACCACCGCCAGCGGCCTCTGTACTTCCGAGCCCGGGCCGGTGGAGAACAGGAACGGCACCAGCCCCAGCATCGCAATGGTCGCGGTCATCATCACCGGACGGAAGCGCTGCGTCGCGCCCTGCACCACCGCCTCGTCAACCGACAAGCCCGAATCGCGCAGCGAGCGGATGTAAGACACCAGCACCACCCCGTTCAGCACCGCCATGCCCCACAGCGCGATAAAGCCCACCGACGCCGGCACCGACAGGTATTCGCCGGTGACGAACAGCCCGATGATGCCGCCGATCGATGCGAACGGCAGCACCGTGATGATCAGCGTGGCAAAGCGCAGCGAGTTGAACAGCAGGAACAGCAGGAAGAAGATCGCGGCGATGGTCACCGGCACGATGATCTTCAGGTGGCCCATGGCGCGTTCCATGTTCTGGAACTGGCCGCCCCACTCGAGGTAGTAGCCTTCGGGCAGCTTGACCTTGGATGCCGTGGCCTGCTGCAGCTCGGCCACGAAGCCGCCGAGGTCGCGGTCCTTGACGTTGATCATCACCACGACGCGGCGCTTGGCCATTTCGCGGCTGATCTGCGCGGGGCCGTCGTTGACCTCGATCCTGGCCACGCTCTGCAACGGCACCTGCGTGCCGTCCGGCGTGTTCACCAGCAGTTGGCGGATCGACTGCACGTTGTTGCGGAAGTCATCCGGCAGGCGCACGGCCGCCGCAAAGCGGCGCTCGCCTTCGAAGATATCCGTGGCGCGCTTGCCGCCGATCGCGATCTCGATAACGTCGTGGATGTCGGAGACATTGAGCCCGTAGCGCGCGATCGCCTGGCGGTCGATCTCGATCGACAGGTACTGCTGTCCCGAGACGCGCTCGATGCGGATATCCTGCGAGCCCTGGATGCCGCCGGCCACGCGCGAGATCTCGCCCGCCAGCTCGCGCAGCTTGTCCAGGTCGTCGCCGAACACCTTCACCGCCACGTCCGAACGCACGCCGCTGACCATTTCGTCGACGCGGTCCGAGATCGGCTGCGCCATCACGATCTGCACGCCGGGGATGGCCTTGAGCTTCTCGCGGATGGCGTTGGCGATATCGTCCTGGGTCCAGCCGTCGGGCCACTCGTCGCGGTCCTTCAGGCTGGCGATCGGGGTCGACTCGTTCTGGCCCTGCGGGTCGGCCGGGCTTTCGCCGCGGCCCACGCCGGACACCACGGACTTCACGCCCGGCACGCCCAGCACCAGCTTGTTGGCTTCCTTCTCCAGCTTGATCGACTCTTCCAGCGAAATGTTCGGCACGCGGTCGATCGCGGGAACGATCGAGCCTTCCTTCATCTCGGGGATGAACGAGGTACCCAGCAGCGGCACGATCAGCAGCGTGGCGACGAAGGCGCCGACCGCGCTGAGCACGGTCTTGCGGCTGTTGCCGAGCGCCCAGTGCAGCATGCGCAGGTAGTGGCGCTTCATGAAGGCAATCACAAACGTGTCATGCTCGGCGCCGCCCTTGAGCAGGTAAGACGACAGCACCGGCGACAGCGTCAGCGACAGGAACAGCGAGATCGCCAGCGCGATCGAGATGGTGAACGCCAGCGGCGCGAACATCTTGCCTTCCATGCCCGTCAGCGTCATCAGCGGCAGGAACACCAGGATGATGATGCCCACGCCCACGATCACCGGCGTGGCCACTTCCTGCACGGCCTTGACCAGGATCTCGGTCTTGGTCAGCCCAGGTTCCTTGTGGCCCAATCGCTCGAACGCGTTCTCGACCACCACCACCGAGCCATCGACCATCAGGCCGATAGCGATCGCCAACCCCCCTAGCGACATCAGGTTGGCCGACAGCCCCACCTCGTTCATCACCATGAAGGTCAACAATGGCGTCAGCACCAGTGTCGCCAGCACGATCACCGAGGAGCGCACGTCGCCCAGGAACAGGAACAGCACGATCACCACCAGCACCACGCCTTCGAGCAGCACCTTGGTCACCGTCCACAGCGCGGAGTCGACCAGTTCGCTGCGGTCGTAGTACGGCACGATCTGCAGCTTGCCGGGCAGCATGCCGCGTTCGTTGATCTCCGCCACGCGTGCCTTCACGCGGCTGACCACTTCCTTGGCATTGCCGCCGCGCATCATCATGACGATGCCGCCGACCGCCTCGGTCTGGCCGTTCTTGACCAGCGCGCCCTGGCGCACCTCATGCCCGATGGTGACGTTGGCCACGTCGCGCAGGTACACCGGCGTGCCGTTGACCTCCTTCAGCACGATGCTGCCGAGATCCTCGACACCCTTGGCCAGGCCCACGCCGCGGATCAGGTACTGCTCGGCGTAATGCGGCAGCACGCCGCCGCCGGAGTTGGCATTGTTGCGCGCCAGCGCCTGGTACACCTGCTGGATCGAGACACCGTAGTGGCGCATGCGCTCCGGGTTGACCAGCGCCTGGTACTGGCGCACGTAGCCGCCCTGCGAGTTGATTTCGGCCACGCCGGGGATCGAGCGCAGCAGCGGGCGCACCACCCAGTCCTGGGCGATGCGGCGCTCGGCCAGTTCTTCCTGGGTCAGCTCGCGGTTGCCGTCATCGGCGCGGTCCAGCGTGTACTGGTAGACCTCGCCCAGGCCGGTCGAGACCGGGCCCAGCACCGGCGACACGCCTTCCGGCATGCGCCCGCCCACTTCGATCAGGCGCTCCATCACCAGCTGGCGTGCAAAGTACACGTCGGTGGCATCGGTAAAGACCAGCGTGATCAGCGACAAACCCGCCTTGTTCAGCGAGCGCATTTCCTCCAGGCCCGGCAGGCCCGTCATCGCCATTTCCACCGGTACGGTGACAAAGCGCTCGACTTCCTCGGGCGAACGGCCCGCGGCTTCGGTCGCGATCTGCACCTGCACGTTGGTCACATCGGGGAAGGCGTCCACCGACAGCTTGGTGGCAGCGCGCAGACCGAAGAAGAACAGCACCACGGCAAGCACGCAAACCACCAGCCGCTGTTTGATGGCGGCTTCGACTAGGGATTTCATCATGGCGGCTTACCCTTGCTCGATGCGCTTGCGCTCGTTGTCCAGGTGGAAGGCGCCGTCGACCACGATGCGGTCGCCGGCCTTCACGCCGTTCTGCACCACGCGCATGCCGTCGCTCTCGGCGCCAAGCTTGACCTTGGTCAGGCGGAACTTGTTGCCCGGCATCTCGACGTAGACCAGTTCGTCGTTGCCTTCACGCACCACCGCGGCCGCGGGGATCACCAGCTGGTCCTGCGGCTTGCCGGCGATCAGCATGCTGGCGAGCATGGCGGGCTTCAGGCGCCCTTCGCGGTTCTCCAGCTCGGTGCGGACCAGCACCGTGCGCGACTGCGGGCTGACCGTGCGGCCCACGTAGATCAGCTTGCCGGTGATGGTGTTGTCGCCCTTGCCGTTGGCCAGCGACGGCACCTCGATCTCCACGCTCTGCCCTTCGGCCACCTGGGCGGCCTGCTGCTCCGGCACCTCGGCCACGACCCATACGCGCGACAGGTCGGCCACCGTGTAGAGGGCGTCGGCCGGCTGCACCACCTGGCCCTGCGCCACGTTGCGCTCGACCACGGTGCCGCTGATGCTCGAATACACCGGCGAATGCGAGTTGATGCTGCCGTTCTTGGCCAGTTCGGCGATCGAGCCCTGCGCCATGCCCAGCACGCGCAGCTGGTCGCGGTAGGCGCGCATCTCGGCGGAGGCGATCGCCAGTTCGCTCTCGCGGCGCTGCAACTCGCCTCGGCCGATCACGTCGGCGGCAAACAGCTGGCGCGCGCGCTCGGCGTTGCGCACCTGCAGGTCGTGCTGTGCCTCGCTCTTCAGGAACGACATCTGCGCCGCGCCCAGCTCGCTGCTGTGCAGGCGCGCCAGCACCTGGCCGGCCTTTACTTCCTGGCCCAGCGTGGCGTACAGGTCGGTCACGCGGCCAGTCACGCTGGCGCCGATGCGCGAGACGCGCTGCTCGTCGAAGTCAATGCGGCCGGCCACGCGCAGCATCTCGCTGAACGGGGACGTGGCTACCGGCGCCACCTTCAGCGACTGCTGCAGGTTGCCTTGCGGCTGGATCACGCCGGGCGGCAGCTTGGGCGCTTCGGCAACGGGTTCAGGTTTGTCGGAACAGGCCGCCAGGCTGAACGTCAGGACGGCGGCGGCCGTCAGCGAAAGCAGGAAATTGGGACGCATGGTTATTTCTGTTCGATGGTGGTGGTCGGCTGCAGGCCCGGCGCGGCAGTGGCGCCCGGGGCGGTCGACATGAGCTTTTCGATCTGGATGGCGGCCAGTTGCAGTTCGTACTGGGCGGCGATCAGCTCGTTGCGCGCGCCGCGCAGCACGCGCTGGGCATCGAGGTAGTCCAGGATGCCGCGCTCGCCGAAGCGGTAGGCGGACTCGGCCACGCCCAGCGCCGACTCGGCCTCGCGCACGATGCCGGACTCCAGCGCGGTCACCTGCGCCTGCGTGATCTCATACTGGCGGTAGGCGGTTTCCAGCTCCTGCGTCAGCTCGAACTCGCGCATTTCCAGCGCGCTCAGCGCCTGCGTGGCCTGCGCCGTCGCCTCGCCCACCGGGCCGCGGCGGCGGTCCCACAGCGGGATGGTCATCACCAGGCCGATCTGCGAGACGTTGTTGTCAGGCTGGCGGTCCGTGCTGGCGCGCACCGACACCTCCGGCCAGCGCAGCGAACGCTGGTAATCCACGCCCAGGCGCGCGCGCTCCAGTTCCGTGCGGCGCTGGACCAGCTCGGCGTTGCTCGCGGTCATGGTGTCGCGCAGCACCGGCAGCGGCGGCACGTCCGGCGACTGTCCCAGCGTGCCGGCCAGCGAGAACTGGCCGCCGGGCATCGCGCCGCCGACCTGCTGGCGCAGCGCGGCCTTGGTCTGGTTGACGCGCAGCTCGGCGGTCTGCTGGTTCTTCTGCGAGGCCAGCAGTTCGGTCTCGGCCTTGATCAGTTCATAGCGCGGCGCTTCGCCCACCTCCACGCGCAGCCGTGCGCGCGAATGGATCTGGCGCATCATCGCCAGGTCTTCCTCGGCGGCATGCAACTCGCTCTCGCGGCGCAGCACGTCGTAGTAGGCGGTCTTGACGCGTGCGGACAGTTCGGAGCGGAAGCCCTGGCGCGCTGCCTGGGTCGACTCCAGCCCGCGCGTGGCCATGGCTTCGCGCAGGCTGCGCTGGTGCGGGTAGTCCAGCTTCTGCACCACGGCGTAGCTGGGTGCATTGCCGCTGGTCACGCCCGGCTGCTTGCCGGACAGGCGGCCGTACATCACCTCCACTTGCGGATTGGGATAGGCGCGCGCGCTGCTGATGGCGGCGCTGGCGGCATCGACATTGGCCTCGGCCGCGGCGACACCCTTGTTGGTCGACTGCGCCATGTCGAGCAGTTGCGGCAGCGTGAACGCGGGGCCAGCCGCGGGGCCGGCGGGGCGTGCGGATGCAGCCTTGGGCACGGCCGTGGCCGCCAGCAGTTCGGCGCCGGGAGTGGGCGCCGTGGCGGCGGCAATCTTCGGAGAAGGCTTGGAGAGCGGTGCGGCCGGGGCAGCGGGTACGGTGCCCGTTGCCCCCGCGGCCTTCGCCGGGGTGGCGCCCTGCTCACCGGCATGGGCCGGGGCAGCGGCGAACGCGAGCAGCGAAAGCGACGCGATCAGGGTCAGCTTGGTTGTTGTCATGAGTCCGGAATGCAAGCAATACGACGCCTGCGCCATGCCGCCGCGCGCCCCGGCGCACGAGTCACGGCGGGACGGACAACGGCAGCGGCTTACCCGCGCGCGGTAGCGGCGGGCAGGCTGGCGATATCAGGCAAGGGGGCGCGGCCCGCGGCACGGCAACTGCGGAGGCAGCGCGTGCGCGCGGGGGAGCGGCAAGGCGTGTGAACGCCCGGCGCTCAGGAGCGGGAAATTGGCGGCCGGAAGAAGGCCGAAGGCGGCGGCTCGGCCCGGCCGTGGGGATTTTGCGCCACATCCCCGGTGGGCAGCAGCAGCTTCACGGGGGGCAAGGCAATGAGGGCGCTGGATTCCTCGATCTCATCGAGCAGGTCCAGCGGATCCAGCAGGTCGGCCGACCAGATATTGCAATACCCGGGCGGCGGGTCTTCGCAGATATCGTCGTCGGTCAGCCCATCGTCGCCGGGCGCGATGATGCGGCCCAGGTCGTCCACCGACTGCAGTGCGGCCAGTTCGGTGCTGGCCTGGACCTCCGGCTGCACGGACGCGCGCGCGTCCGCCACCGCTCCAAAGGAGAGCAGCGACAGGCACATGGCAGTCAGCAGCAGGAAAAACAATCGCATCGGTCGGGGGCTTGGGGCACGGGGCGAAAACGCCATTTTGGCAAGGCGCGCGCCGTGCTGCGGTACAGCATTGTAACGTAACGATTACGATTGACAGGGAATCGTTACGTTCGTTCCCCAGAGATGACGGTGGATGGAAGGTGGAAGATGGAAATTCAGCCCCTTCCCCGGCCGAGGGATGGCCTTCCGGGTTTACCCTCCGCACGCCATCTGGACGCGCCTGGCCAACCAGCGAACTGGCCCCTCCACTTACAAATCCAGCACCAACCGCCCACCGCACGCCCGCGACACGCACGGCGTCAGGAACGACTGCCGCTCCGTCTCGTCAAGGATGTAGTCCTGGTGGTCGACCTCACCGCTTACATAGCGAACCTTGCAGGTCCCGCACAGCCCGGACTGGCATGAGGTCTCCAGCGCGATGCCGGCGGACTGCAGCGCCTCCGCCAGGTTCTGTCCCGCGCCTACGGTGACTTCCTGTCCCGTGCTGGCGATCTGTGCGACATAGCCGCCGGTGGCAACCACAGCGCCGGTCGGCGCCACGGGCGCCTTGAAGTGCTCGCAGTGGACGGTGCCCGCGGGCCAGTGCGCCGAGGCTTCGCCGCAGGCTTTCATGAAGCCGCCGGGGCCACAGTAATACAGGTGCGTGCCCGCCGCGGGCTGCGCCAGCATGCCGGTAATGTCCAGTCCGTTGGCGGGATTGCCGCCGTCGAAGTGGTAGTGGACGTGGCCCCCGAGCCCTGACAGTTCCTCGGAGAACGCGGCGCAGTCCGGCGCCTTGGCGCAATAGTGGAGTTCGAAGCTGGCGCCGTCCGCCGCCAGGCTGTGCGCCATCGCCTTGAGCGGCGTCACGCCGATGCCGCCGGCCAGCAGCACGACCTTGCGCGCGCCGCCGGCCAGCGCAAAGTGGTTGCGCGGTGCGCTGACGGCAACGCGGTCGCGCACGCGGATGCGCTCATGCACCGCGCGCGAGCCGCCGCGACCGCCTTCGTCGCGCAGCACGGCAATGACATAGCGGTGGCGCTCGGCCGGGTCGTTGCACAGCGAGTACTGCCGCACCAGCCCGGACGCGACATGCACGTCGATATGCGCGCCGGCGGAAAACGGCGGCAGCGGCCGGCCATCGGGTTCGACCAGTTCATAGGCGTTGATACCGGCGGCTTCGGCGCGGATCTGCCGGACTAGCAGTTCGATCGGAGCGGATTCTGGGGTAGTGCTCATTTCGCTTTCCTTCACGGCTTGGGCTGTTGCGGGGGGCGGCGCGCACGCCAGGTGCGGCCGCCCGCCTGTTCACGCTGCGCGCATCAGGCGCGGAAGCTCTGCTCCAGGGCCTCGAAGCGGTCGCGCACGAACTTCGCCCGCTCCGCGCCCTTCAGGCTGTCGGACTCGTTCAGGATGGCCACCACCTCGCGTGCCAGCCGGCGGCGGTTGGCGACTTCCTGCTCGACGGTCCCGGCTTGGGGAATCGCGAACACATTGCCCGAGCAGAAGCTGTTGGGCTCGCCGCTGACCGCGCGCAGCCAGTCGGCAAACCCGCGCGCCTCGGATGAGACATTGGTGCCGCGCACCGCCTCGCGCAGCATCTTGCGGAAGGCAAACAGGCCGGCGTCGAACTTGGTCGGGTTTTCCAGCGCGTGCACGGCGATCGGGCGCTGGCTGATGATGGCCTCGTAGTCGCCAGGCGCGTATTGCGCGGCCTTGTAGTCGTGGCGCTCGCGGTGGTTGGGCGGGATCGGCGGCAGGTCTTCCAGCTTGTAGTTGCCGAACCGCTCCGGGCGGCGCATCGCCACCTGCCCTTCCAGGAAGTCGATGGTTTCATAGCCGACCATGCTCTTGTCGCCCACGCCGCGCGTGTCGATGCCGGGGCCCATCACGCGCCAGCCGATCATCTTGCTGTTCTCGTCGTCGACGGGCACGGTCCAGCGGATGATGTGGAAGCGGCTGAACAGCTTTTTCTCCGAGCCGTCCTCCGAGGTATAGGCGTGCAGGCTCAGGTTCGGCAGCACCTGGTGCTGCACGCGCAGGAACAGCTTGTCCTGGTCAACGCGGCGCGCGCCCGCGCAAGCCAGCCCGCGGCCCTGGTGCACCGGGATGAACTGCATGTCAGGCGCGACTTCCATCGACGCGGCCCCCACTTCATCGAAGGTCGTGCCCTGGTAGTTGCCGCCGACCACGTTCCTTGCCGCGTGCAGCGCGGTCGGGTGGAAGTTGTCGGCGGCATTGTCCTGGACCTGGAGCCAGTTGCAGTGCTGGAAGTTGCTGTACGGCACCAGTTCGTCACCCGGCAGCACCGTGAAGTCCGCCTCCCATTCGGGGAACGGCGGCTCCTCGTCGGGCGGGCCCATGTAGGCAAACACCAGCCCGTTGCGCTCGAACGCCTTGTACGCGCCCTGGCGGATCGAGCAGGCGTACTTCTCGGCCTCCTTCTCCTCGCCCTTGGGGAACGGCACATGCAGGCACGCGCCGTCCACGTCGAACACCATGCCGTGGTAGCAGCACTTGATGCCGTGCTCCTGGATCGCGCCGTATTCCAGCGACGCGCCGCGGTGCACGCAGTGCGCATGCAGCACGCCCACCCGGCCGCTGCCGTCGCGGAAGGCGACCAGTTCCTCGCCCAGGATCTTGAGGAAGCGCGGTGTGTCGGTCAGCTCCAGCGACATGCATACGGGGTGCCAGAAGCGGCGCATGTACTCGCCCATCGGCGTGCCGGCGCCGGTTTCAGTCAGTTCGGGGTCGTGGTCGGGAATGCGGTTGGCGTAGTAGCCGCCATAGGGAATCAGCTTCTTGGCAACGACATTGCCGCCGGCGGTGCGGGGCGTATCGAGCTTCTCGGACTTCTGGGTCATGACTTGTCTCCGTGAGGAATGAGGAATTCCGGTTTCGTTACCGGCTACCGAATTCTGAACTCTGTATACAGAGTTTAGGCGCGGACGGCGCCGATGCAAGTAAAGGTTTACCCCCGGGTGTTACGCCGGCCTGGTGGTTTGCCTCAGTTCCGGCTGCGGTCGACCAGCGCGCCTTTGCCGATCCACGGCATCATCGCCCGCAGCCGTGCGCCCACGGTTTCGATCGGATGCGCGGCGGTCAGGCGCCGGCGCGACTGCAGGGTCGGCGCGCCCGCCTGGCTTTCCAGGATGAACTGCCGCGCATACTCGCCGGACTGGATATCGTGCAGCACCCGCCGCATTGCGGCGCGGGTTTCGTCGGTGACGATGCGCGGACCGGTCAGGTACTCGCCAAACTCGGCGTTGTTGGAAATGCCGTAGTTCATCGTGCCGATGCCGCCCTCGTAGATCAGGTCGACGATCAGCTTGAGTTCGTGCAGGCATTCAAAGTACGCCATCTCCGGCGCGTAGCCGGCCTCCACCAGCGTGTCGTAGCCGGCCTTGATCAGTTCGACCGTGCCGCCGCACAGCACGGCCTGCTCGCCGAACAGGTCGGTCTCGGTCTCCTCGCGGAAATCCGTCTCGATCACGCCCGAACGGCCGCAGCCGATGGCCGAGGCGTAGGCCAGCGCGATATCCCGGGCGCTGCCGGAACGGTCCTGCGCCACCGCGATCAGCGCCGGCACGCCGCCGCCCTGGGTATAGGTCGAGCGCACCGTATGGCCCGGCGCCTTGGGTGCGACCATGACCACATCCAGGTCTTCACGAGGCACCACCTGCCCGTAGTGGATATTGAAGCCGTGGGCAAAGGCAAGCACCGTCCCCGGACGCATCGCCGGCGCCACCGATTCGCGATAGACCTGCGCGATGGTCTCGTCCGGGATCAGCAGCATGACGATATCCGCCCGTGCCGCGGCCTCCGCCACGGTCGCGACCGCCAGGCCCGCCGCGGCCGCCTTGCGCCATGAGGCGCCGGCTTCGCGCAGGCCCACCACCACCTCGACGCCGCTGTCGCGCAGGTTCAGCGCATGGGCGTGGCCTTGCGAGCCGTAGCCGATCACCGCCACCGTGCGCGCGCGCAACAGCGACAGGTCAGCATCCTTGTCGTAATACACATGCATGGTCATTCACTCCTGATTGAACTCCGTTGCCGGATTGACGGCGCGCGAGCGCGCCGTGTAGTCTGAATACAAAGTGCAGACTGCCCTACCATGACCGCCATCCTCCCCAAGATCCAGACCCGCCCCGACTATGTCGACGAGGTGTACAAGATGCTCCTCGACGCCATCAGCGATGGCACCCTGGCCCCGGGCACGCGCCTGACGCAGGAAGAGATCGCCGACCAGATGCAGGTGTCGCGCTCCCCGGTGCTGCAGGCGCTGCGGTTGCTGAAAAAGGACGGGCTGGTGCAGGACGCGCCCGGCCGCGGCGTGCTGGTAACCCCGCTCGACACGGCCGCGGTCGGCCACTATTACGAGGTCCGCGGCGCGCTTGACGCGCTGGCGGCGCGCCTGGCCGCCGCGCGGCGCTTCCGGGTCGACCCGGCGCTGATCGCGCACGGCCGCCGTGCCGCGCGCGGCAAGGACGTGAAGGCGATGATGGACGCCGACATGGCCTTCCACCACGCTATCTACGAGGCCGCCGGCAACCCGCTGCTGGCGCAGAGCGCCGAGATGTACTGGGTCCACCTGCGCCGCGCCATGGGTGCGGTGCTGCAGTCCTCGGCCCAGCGCGAGTCGATCTGGGACGAGCACGAAGCCATCGCCGAAGCCATTGCCGCCGGCGACGCGACCCGCGCCGCCGAGCTGACCGACCTGCACACTACCCGCGCCCGCGAGAACCTGACGCGCCGGCTTGGAGAGTTCCTGGGCGAGGCACGCCAGATCGCCTGAGCGCGCCCGCTCCTGCCCGGCACCTGTGTAGCGGCGGCCCATCATCAGTCCTTGCGCACGCCGCTGTTGACCAGCCGCGCCGGCACGGTGAACACCAGCATGCCGCCGATCACCAGGCTCGCCGCCAGCACCAGCACGCCGTTGCCGGTGGTGCCCGTGTTCGACTGCACCCAGCCGATCAGGTAAGGACTGATCACGCCCGAGATGCTGCCGACCGAGTTGGCCAGCGCAATGCCCGCCGCGGCGGCCGCACCACCCAAAATCGCCGGCGGCAGCGTCCAGAACTGCGAGATGGTGGTCATGATGCCCATGGTGCCGATGGTCAGCGCCAGCATCGCCAGCGCGGTATTGCCGGCATAGGCCACGCTCAGGCACAGGCCCAGCGCGCCCACTACGCCCGGCACGGCCAGGTGCCAGCGCCGCTCGCCACGCGCATCGGAACGCTGGCCGACCAGGATCATCGACACGGTCGCCGCCGCATACGGAATCGCCGAGAGCAGGCCGATATCGAGCGGATCCGACACGCCACTGGCCTTGACGATGGTCGGCAGCCAGAAGCTGACGCCGTACAGCCCCATGGTGAAGAAGAAATAGATCACGCTGAGCAGCAGGATGCGCGGGTTGGTCAGCCCGTCGCGCACGGAGTGCAGCGCATGGCCGCGGCTCTCGGCCGCGAGGTTGGTCTCGATCATGGCGCGCTGCTGTGCCGTCAGCCATTTCGCATCGGCCACCTTGTCATCCAGGTAGAAATACGCGATTACGCCCACCAGTACCGTCGGAATGCCTTCCAGCAGGAACAGCCACTGCCAGCCGGCCCAGCCGTGCGAGCCGTGCATGGCGCTCATGATCCAGCCCGACAGCGGCCCGCCGATCACGCCGGACATCGGGATACCCGTCAGGAACAGCGCGGTCACCTTGCTGCGGCGCGACGCCGGGAACCAGTACGTCAGGTACAGCAGGATCGCCGGGATAAAGCCGGCCTCGGCCACGCCCAGCAGGAAGCGCATGATGTAGAAGCTGGTGGGCGACTTCACGAACATCATTGCCGCGGAGATGATGCCCCACGTGACCATGATG
Organism: Cupriavidus sp. Agwp_2; assembly: GCF_040784895.1. NCBI lineage: Bacteria > Pseudomonadati > Pseudomonadota > Betaproteobacteria > Burkholderiales > Burkholderiaceae > Cupriavidus > Cupriavidus sp. Agwp_2. The sequence continues at coordinate 2,616,776 of NZ_CP088084.1, read as the reverse complement.
CGCGCGATCCAGCGCCGCGCGCCGACGCGCAGCAGAATCAGGTTGCTGGGCACCTCGAACAGCAGGTAGCCGACGAAGAAGATGCCGGCGCCCAAACCATAGATGGCGTCGCTCAGGCCAAGGTCCTGCATCATCTGCAGCTTGGCGTAGCCGACGTTGATGCGGTCAAGGTAGGCGCACAGGTAGCACAGGAACAGGAACGGCAATAGCCGCCACATGACCCGGGTATAGGTTTCCGATTCGGTAGCGGCAAAGGGCGCCGCGGTTGCGCTGGGTGATTGCATGGTGTCTCCTGGGGGCGTCATCGCTGTGGTTGCGTGATCTGGCGGGGGAACTGCATCGGCGGCCGCCCGTGCCATGCGAGCACGCGGCGGCCGTGGCAAGCGGGCGTGCCCGCTCAGTCGAACATGTCGGGCTGGGTGGCGCAGAGGTGGTCCCAGATTGGCTGGAAGTGCAGCCAGCCGATGTAGTCGCTGCCGACGTGCTCGCGGCTGTAGCGCGCGCGATCCGGCGACACCAGGCGCGGCGTGATGCCGGTCGCCTCCACCATCAGTTGCTGCTTGCAGCAGCGCTCCAGCGCGATAAACCAGAACGCGGCCGACTCGATGCTGTGCCGGCTCGCGGTCAGCAGCCCGTGGTTCTGGTGGATCGCGGCCTTGACGCCCTTGAAGGCGTTGGCCACCTTGTGGCCGCCCTTGACCTCGACCGCGACCTTGCCGGCCTCGTCGCCGATCACCACGTGGTCTTCATAGAACGCGGCCGCGTCCTGCGTGATCGGCTCGATCGGCTTGCCCAGCGAGGCGAACGCGGTGCCGTATTCGGTGTGCGCGTGGCACATCGCCACGATGTCCTGGTGCATCTCATGCACGGCGGCATGCAGCACGAAGCCGGCGCGGTTGATGGCGTAGCCGCCTTCCACGACCTTGCCTTCATGGTCCGCGCAAATCAGGTTCGAGACCTTCACCTGCGCGAAGTGGATCGCCATCGGGTTGGTCCAGTACAGCTCCGGGTGCTCCGGGTCGCGCACCGTCAGGTGCCCGGCAAAGCCGTAGTCGTAGCCTTCCAGCGCAAAGGCGCGGCACGCCGCCACCAGCCGCTCCTTGCGGTACTGGCGCTCTTCGGCAAAGGAAGAGAACTCCGGGATCGACGGAAAGATCAGGCCGCGCTGTTCGGGCTGATAGATGGAAACGCGTTCTTCGTCGTTGAAGACCTGCGCGGTGCGTTCGAGGACTGCCGCCATGACTGCTCCTGTTGGGTTTCGAAGGGAACTGTTCTTGCGACGGCCCTGCCGGGTACACCGTCGCGCTGGAGGCATAGTCGCGCCGGGAGGATATGTTGACAAACGATGGGTGTTCATGAAAGCATGAACTGTATTCATGGATTCACGCGAGAGAAAACAGCCATGCGGCGGGTACCGAACTTCGTGCTATTGCGCGCCTTTGAGGCGGCAGCCCGGCTGGAGAGCTTTACGCTGGCGGCCAACGAGCTGCACCTGACGCAATCGGCAATCAGCCATCAGGTGCGCGAGCTGGAGGATTACTTCGGGCGCAAGCTGTTCGTGCGCCGCAACCGTCGGGTCGAGCCGACGCCCGAAGGCCGCCGCCTGCTGGAAAGCCTGTCGCGCGTGTTCGACGTGATCGAGGCCGCGTGCAACGAGGTCGCGCTGGCGCCGCAGGCGCAGGTGCTGGCGGTGTACAGCGCGCCCAGCTTCGCGGTGAAATGGCTGGGGCCGCGCCTGCCGGCGTTCATGCAGCAGCATCCCGACATCACCATCCGCCTTTCGTCCGGCGCCGAGCCCATCGACATGACGCTGGCGCGCGAAGTCGACCTGGCCATCACCTACGGCACCGCGCAGGCGCGCGCGGGCGTCATCGTCACGCCATTGGGCAAGGAGCGGATCCTGCCGCTGTGTTCGCCCCGGCTGCTCGACGATGGCTTGCCGGCGCGCGCGCAGATGCAGGCGCTGCCTTTGATCGATTCGCAGCTTAGCCGCGTGACCTGGCCCGACTGGTTCGATGCCAACGGCATGGTGTGCCCGACGCGGCCGCGCGCTTCATTCGACCGCGGCGCACTGGCGATCTCCGCTGCGGTCGATGGCATGGGCGTGGCGCTGGAAAGCATCCGCCTGGCCGAGCGCGAACTGGCGCGCGGTGACCTGGTGCCGGTCGGCGAAGGCGAGTTCCGGCCGGTGGCGCGTGAAACCCACTTCCTGTGCTACCGGCAGAATGAAGCGCACTTGCCGAAGATCGCAACCTTTGTCGCGTGGCTGTGCGCGGAGCTTGGCCTGGAACCAGGCCCGGGAGCGGGCGGCACGGGTACGCGCCGCCCGAAGTGAGGCTGCTCAGGCCACCCTGAAGCCGTGCGTGCCGTCGCGCTCCAGTTGCGCGATCAGCCCGAACTCCCAGTCCAGGTAGCCCTGCATCGCCTCGCGCGGGTTGTCGGTGCCTTCATACGGCCGGCGATAGCGGTCGGTGCGCTCTGACGCCAGGTGCGTCTCGCCGGACTCCAGCGGCAGCCCGGCCGCGATCCACGCCTGCGTGCCGCCGTCCAGCACCACCACCTCCGCATCGGTCAGCCGCTGCAGGTCGGCGGCGGCAAAGCGCGCGAGCAGGCTGGAGCCGCAAGTCAGCACGTAGCGCCGCGCCTGCGGGATACGTGTCAGCGCATCCGCCAGCTGTGCACGGATGACAAAGTACGCGCCCGGGATATGGCGCTTGACGTAGTTGGCGCTCGCGGTGAAGTCGAGCACGACGGTACTGCCCTCCGCGTCCTTGTCTAGCCACGCAGCCAGTCCGGCGGGCGCCACCGTCGGCACCGCCGGCGGCACAGGAACGCTGGCCGCCACCGCGCCGGTCTCGCCGCGCGCGGATGCATCGGCCGGCTCCACCACCCAGACGTCCCAACCCATCTGCGCCAGCCATGAGCCGGTCATGCTGGCGCGCACGTCGTCGTCATCGGCCAGCACGATGCGCGCGCCGCGCACCGGGACGTTGTGGTCGGTTTCCTGCACCAGCTGCCCGCCCGGCGCATTGACGAAGCCGGGCAGGTGGCCATCGGCAAACTCCTCGGGCGTGCGCACGTCGAAGCGGTACACGGTGCGGCCCGGCTCCTGCAGCGATGGCAACGCGGCTAGCGCGATGCGGCGCACGCCGGCGCGGTCGGCGATCTCGCGCGCGCCGCGGCGGGCGCTGTCGCGGTTGCCGCTGCTCACCTCGGCAGGCGCGCGGCGGCTGGCGCCGTGGTCGAGCTGCTGGCCCGCCAGCGTCCAGCCGATGGTGCCGTTGCGCAGCGCCGCCACCGGGTTGGGAATGCCGGCGTTGACCAGCGACTGCGTGCCGATGATGCTGCGCGTGCGGCCAGCGCAATTGACGATCACCTGCGTGCGCGGGTCGGGCGCCAGCTCGCGCACGCGCAGCACCAGTTCGGCACCGGGCACGCTGGTGGCCGTGGGAATGCTCATGGTCTGGTACTCGTCGAAGCGGCGCGCATCGACGATCACCGCATCGGCCCTGGTGTCGATCAGCGCCTGCACTTCCTCGGCCGACAGGGACGGCGTATGGCGCTTTGCCTCGACCACTTCACCGAACGACTTGCTCGGCACGTTGACGTCGCGAAACACTTCGCCGCCGCCGGCAATCCAGCCCGTCAGCCCGCCTTCGAGCCGGTGCACGTTGGTATAGCCCAGCGCTTGCAGCACCGACGCAGCGCGCGGTGCCAGGTCTTCCCCGGCGTGTTCGCCGTAGACCACGATCAGCGTATCGCGGCGCGGGATGCGCGGCCACGCCTCCAGCTCAAGCTTCGACAGCGGGAAGTTGGCGGCCCACAGCGGATGCTCCTGCGCGAAGGGCTCCTCCTCGCGCACGTCGATCAGCGCGATCTCGGCGCCGGCCAGCAGGGCCTGGCGCACCTGCGCGCGGGTGAATGTCGGGAGTGCCGTAGCGGCGGCTTGCGTGGCGTGCTGGATGGTCATGACTTCGAGACTTCGCGGGAACGGTCCCACAGGTTGGGCAGGGTCGGGTTGGAATACCCGGAGATAAAGGGCTTGCGCGTGCCGTCCTCGGCGTAGACCGAGCGCCGGACCGCGCCGATATTGGCGCCATACACGTGGATGCTGACCGAGACGCGGTCGTCATGCGCGTTGTTGACGCGATGGATGTCGCCCACCGTGGGGGACACCGCTTCGACCTGCCCGGGCACCAGCCGCACCGGCTCGCCGTGCGGCACGGGGCGGCCGGCGTCGTCGAGCACGAAGGGCTGCGAGTCCTCCGCGCCGCGCAGCATGCCGATCAGCCCCCAGACGGTATGGTCGTGGATGGGCGTGCGCTGCCCCGGGCCCCAGACAAAGCTGACGATCGAGAAGCGCTCGGCGGAATCGCAATGCAGCAGGTGCTGCTGGTAGTACTCGGGGTGCGGCTCGGCCCACGCCTCGGGCAGCCAGTCGTCGCGCGCCACCAGCCGCGCCAGCAGCGCCCCGCCCTCGCGCAGGATGCGCGGCTCGTCGGGATGCTGGTCCAGCAGCGCGGCCAGGCCGGTGATGAAATCGCGCAGCGGTGCGAGCCCGCTGGCTTCGGTGGAACTGCTCATGAAATGCCTCCGGGGGTGGTTCTCTGTTCGGGCCCTCTGTGGGGCGCTGCCGCTGCAAACATAACACGGCGCGGCGGCCGCGTTCATGCCTGCGCTGCATGCCCCTACAGCCCCAGGTGGTGCTTGCCGGCGGCGACCAGGATCGAATCGTTCTGCGGCGTATGGATGCGGCTGCACAGCACGTCGCGGTAGTGCCGCTCGAGCGGGTTGTTGCGGCTCAGGCCATGGTTTCCGGCCAGTTGCAGCGCCAGTTCCACCACGCGGATCGCATTGCCGGTGACGGTGAACTTGAGCAGGCCGCTGTCGGCGGCGGCGGGGGGCGCATTGGCGTCGGTGCGCGCGGCGGCATCGTCGAGCAGCACCTGGTTGGTCCGCAGCAGCGCGGCGATCTCGCCGATGGTTTCCTGCACGCGCGGCAGTGTCGCCAGCGGCGCGCCCAGGCTGCCGGGTGCGCGCTCGCGCACGAAGCCGCGCACCCACGATTCGGCGGCGCGCGCCACGGCGTCATAGAGGCTGCCGAGCAGCACGATCATCCACGCCTGCTGGTCGGCATTGGCGTCGAGGTCGGCCTGGCTCGCACCCGCCGGCGCCCACGCGGCGGGCGGGCGGATATCGACGGCGTGGTCGGGCGGGATCCAGATATTGTCGAGCACGGTCTCGTGGCTGCCCGAGGCGCGCAAACCCAGGTGGTTCCAGTTCTCCACGATGCGCACGCCGGCCACGCCCGCGGCCGGCCCCGGCACCAGGAACACGCCCACACGCGGCTGCGGCTCGTCGGTGCGTGCCCATACCGCCAGCCAGCGCAGCGCCGGGATGCCGGTGCTGTACAGCTTGCGGCCGCTCAGGCGCCAGCCATCGCCAACCTGCGTGGCAATGGTGTTGGGCAAGCCGCCGCGCGCCGGCGAGCCGAGTTCCGGCTCCACCCGCAGCGCGTTGACCAGCGCGCCGTCCTGCACCGCGCTGGCAAAGACCTGCTCGCGCACCACGTGCGGCCAGTGCGAATCGGGGCGCGCGATGGCGCGATGCTGCAGGTAGGTCATGGTCAGCACCAGCGCCGTGGCCGGGTCGCCACCCGCGACCGCCGCGATGATGCGGCGCGCCTGCGCCAGCCCTGCCCCGCCGCCGCCGTAGTCGCGCGGCACCACCTGCGCGATCAGGCCTTGCGCGTGAAGCCGGGCGAAGTTGTCGTGCGGGAAGCTGGCCGCGGCGTCGTGCGCGGCGGCGCCGGCGGCAAAGCGCGCCGACAGCTCGGCCAGCACTTCGCCAAGGCGCGCGTCGCTGGCGGGCAGGCGGCGCAGGGAAGACGTCGAAGACATGGAACGGAGCTCCGGGAGGGATGGCTGGCAAGGCAGACCGCTGTGGAAGCAGTCGGGGCCGATCGCCACGAATGCCGCATAGCGTAGCGCTGCCGCCGCGTTCCGAAAACGACGCTTATTGAATATGGTCCGTCGTTTTTATTCGTTAGTCGCGGCGCGCCGCTGGCGTACTTTGTTCCCCAGTCCATACAAAGCCCGGGTGGCACGCCGCCGCCGTCACCGATTCAGGAGAGTACGCATGAGCGTCGATTTCATCGGCATGATCCAGAGCCAGAAGCAGTCCGAGATCCATCCGCCTTCGGGCCCCGTAATCGACCGCGACTACGTGCGCGCCTTTGCGCAGGCGCACGAGCAGGCCGGCTTCGACCGCATCCTGGTGCCGCACCATTCGACCGGGCCGTCGGCCACGCTGACCATCGCCTATGCCGCGAGCGTGACCGAGCGCATCCATTTCATGCTGGCGCACCGGCCCGGCTTCACCGCGCCGACGCTGGCGGCGCGCCAGATCGCCACGCTCGACCAGTTCAGCGGTGGGCGCCTGGGCGTGCATTTCATCTCCGGCGGTTCCGACAGCGAACAGCAGCGCGACGGCGATTTCCTTGACCATGACCAGCGCTATGCGCGCACCGACGAGTACCTGGACATCCTGCGCCGCATCTGGACCGAGCCGCAGCCGTTCGACCATGCTGGCGAGTTTTACCGCTTCACGCAGGGCTTTTCCGAGGTCAAGCCGGCGCAGCAGCCGCATGTGCCGATCTATTTCGGCGGCGCGTCGGAAGCGGCGTTGAAGGTCGCCGGCAAGCATGCCGACGTCTATGCGCTGTGGGGCGAATCGCTCGAACAGGTGCGCGAGCTGACCACGCGCGTGCGCGCCGAAGCCGCGCAGCATGGCCGCACCGTGCGCTTCTCGGTCTCGTTCCGACCGGTGCTGGCCGAGACCGAAGAGAAAGCGTGGGCGCGCGCCGACAGCATCCTGGAACGCACCCGCGCGCTGCGCGTGCAGGCCGGCTACAGCCGTGGCGGCCCGCAGCAGAGCGAAGGCGCGCGCCGGCTGCTCGCCGCCGCCGACAAAGGCGACCGTGTCGACCAGCGCCTGTGGACCGCGATCGCGCGCGAGACCGGCGGGCGTTCCAACTCGACCGGCCTGGTCGGCACGCCCGGGCAGGTGGCGCAGGCACTGCTGGCCTACTATGAACTGGGCGTGACCACCTTCCTGATCCGCGGCTTCGACCCGCTCGAAGACGCCATCGACTATGGCCGCGAGCTGATCCCGCGCGTACGCGAACTGGTGGCGCAGCACGATGCCGCGCACCAGGCGGAACGCCGCGCCGCCTGATCACCGCAGCCGTACATCACAACAACACACCCACAACAAGAATCGGGGAGTATCGCCATGAGCCAGAAGCACAATGACACCGACCCGCGCCGCCGCGGCGTGCTGCGCCTTGCCGGCGCCGCCGCCATCGCGGCGCCGGCGCTGATCCTCGGCCGCCAGGCGTGGTCCGCGCCGCGCAAGCTGACCTTCGCCTGGAACCAGAATTCGTTCTGCCTGACGCCGATCGTGGTGGCGCAGGAGAAAGGCTTCTTCGAGAAAAACGGGCTGCAGGTCGACCTGATCAACTACAGCGGCTCGACCGACCAGCTGCTGGAATCGATCGCCACCGGCAAGGCCGATGCCGCGGTCGGCATGATCCACCGCTGGCTCAAGCCGCTGGAAGCGGGCTTTGACGTCAAGATCATCGGCAGCTCGCACGGCGGCTGCGTGCGCCTGGTGGGATCGAAGGCAGCGGGCGTGACCAGCCTGCAGCACCTGAAGGGCAAGACCGTGGGCGTCAGCGACCTGGCCGCGCCGGGCAAGCACTTCTTCACCATCCTGCTGGCCAAGAACGGCATCGACCCGGACAAGGACATCACATGGCGCCAGTATCCGGCCGACCTGCTCGGCGTGGCGGTCGACAAGGGCGAGATCCAGGCCATCGCCGACGGCGATCCCAACCTCTATCTGCTCGAGAAACGCACCAACGGCGCCTACGTGGAGCTGGCCACCAACCTGACCGGCGAATATGCGCGCAAGGTTTGCTGCGTGGTCGGCGCGCGCGGCGAACTGGTGCGCAATGACCGCCCCGCCGCCGCGTCGCTGGCGCGCGCCATCGTGCAGGCCACCGACTACGTCAACGAGAACCCCAACGAGGCCGCCAAGGTCTTCGCCAGGTACTCGCCCAAGATCAACCCGGAAGACCTGCGCAAGCTGTACGCGACGCTGACCTACAACCACCATCCGACCGGCGCCGACCTGCGCGAAGAGATCGCGTTCTACGCTGACGATTTCCGCCGCATCGGCGTGCTGAAGAAGAGCACCGATGCCAAACGCCTGGCGCAGCATGTCTACGCCGATGTCCTGGGGTAAGCGATGACGACAAGCCAACCTGCACTCGATGCGCGGCTGGCGCGCCAGCCGGCCGCCGCGGCTTCCGACGTACCCGCGCAGGATGCCGCCACGGCACGCGTGTGGCCCGTGGGCCTGCTGGCCGCGCTGGCGTGGGCCGCGTTCGGCGCGCTGACGTGGCGCTGGCCCAACCATGTGGTGGGCTTCAGCGACTGGGCCTATACCGAGGAACTGGGCCTGGCCGCGCTGTCGGCCGCCGCGCTGCTGGCGCTGCTTGCAGTGGCCGGCCAGCACGTGCGCGCGCTGCAACGGCCGCTGGCCGCGCTGCGCACCGCAGGCCCGTGGCTGGTGGCGGTGCCGGCGGTGCTGTCCGCATGGGAGATCCTGACCGCCAAGACCGCAACCCTGCCGACGCCTTTCTTCGCGCCGCCGCAGGCGCTGATCGAGGTCTATGCCGATGACTGGCGCCGGCTTGGCGACAGCGTGCTCAACACGCTCAAGCTGCTGGGGCTGGGCGTGGCGTATGGCGGGCTGGCCGGCTTCCTGGTGGGCGTTTCCATCGGCTGGTCGCGGCGCATCGGCTACTGGGTGCATCCGGTGCTGCGGGTGCTGGGGCCGCTGCCATCGACCGCGCTGCTGCCGCTGACCTTCTACTTCTTTCCGTCGAGCTATTCGGCGGCGGTGTTCCTGATCGCGCTGGCGACGGCATTTCCGGTGGCCGTGCTGACCTGGTCGGGCGTTGCCGGCGTCAACAAGAGCTATTACGACGTGGCGCGCACGCTGGGGGCATCCGGCTGGTTCCTGGTGTTGCGCGTGGCGATTCCCGCGGCGCTGCCGCAGGTGTTTGTCGGGCTGTTCATGGGGCTGGGGGCGTCGTTCTCGGTGCTGGTGACGGCGGAGATGATGGGCGTGAAATCGGGGCTGGGGTGGTACCTGACCTGGGCGCAGGGGTGGGCCTCGTACGTGAATATGTATGCGGCGCTGATCGTGATGGCGCTGCTGTTTTCCGGGGTGATTACGTTGCTGTTCGTGGCGCGGGACCGGGTGTTGTCGTGGCAGAAGGGGACGGTGAAATGGTGAGCGTGGTCGAGCGGTTGAAAGCCTCCAGGACTTACGGGCGCGCGCAGAAGGCTCCCCTCTCCCGCGCAGTGGGAGAGGGGTCGGGGGAGAGGGCAGGCGGTGGACCGGGTCCGGGCTTTGGTAGTGCTGCATACGCCAGCCCTCTCCTCCAGCCCCTCTCCCGCGAGCGGGAGAGGGAGAGGGAGAGGGGAGTCAGCGCGGCGGCAAGTGTTGATTCGGGAGTACTGACCGGCGCCCGTATCGACATCCACGGTGTCAGCCACTGGTTTGGCCATGGCAACGAGCGGCTGCAGGTGCTCGACGACGTCGACCTCAACGTCGCGCCGGGCGAATTCGTTGCCCTGCTCGGCCCCAGCGGCTGCGGCAAGTCCACGCTGCTGCGCCTGGTCGCAGGCCTGGACCAGCCCACGTCGGGCGAGATCCTGCAGGACGGCACGCCCATCACGGAGCCGGATCCGTCGCGCATCGTGGTGTTCCAGGATCCCACGCTGTACCCGTGGCGCCGCGTCTGGGACAACGTCGCGCTCGGACTGCAGGCGCAGGGCATCCTCGCGCAGCAGCGCCATCGCGTGGACGACGCGCTGCGCCGGGTCGGGCTGGAATCGTTCGCGCGCGCCTTCCCGCACCAGCTCTCAGGCGGCATGGCGCAGCGCGTGGCGCTGGCGCGAGCGCTGGTCAACGATCCGCGCCTGCTGGTGCTGGACGAACCGCTGGGCAAGCTCGATTCGCTGACGCGGCTGGCCATGCAGAGCGACCTGGTCGAGCTGTGGCAGCGCTCGCGCTTCTCGGCGCTGCTGGTCACGCACGACGTGGAAGAGGCGCTGTTCCTGGCGCAGCGCGTGATCGTGTTCAGCCAGCGGCCCGCGCGCATCACGGCGGAAATCAAGGTAGACCTGCCCTACCCGCGCCATCGCGGCGACCCGCGCCTGACCGAACTGCGGCACGAAGCGCTGCGCCACCTGGGACTGGACGCGAGCTGGTAATGCACCATTGCAGCACGTGGCGGGCCGCGTCATGAGCGGCCCGCCGCCCCAGGCGTGGCTGAACGCACTGCTTGTCCTGATCGAGAACTGCCAGCTTGGCCTGCTGTGGCTGTGGCATGTGCTGGGCCTGACCGGCACCAGCCATGGCCAGCCGGCCTGGCCATGGGCGCAGCGCATTGCCGGCGAAACGCTGCTGATCGACCTTGCCCTGGCACGCCAGGTCGGCTTCAGCCTGTGCGCGTTCGCCGTCGCCGTGCTGGCGGTCGCCGTCGCCATTGCCTGGCGCCGGGGCCGCCCGGTACTGCTGGCGTCTGCGGTGCTGGCCCTGCTGCTGGCGCCGTGGCCACGGGTGTCGCTGCTGCTCAGTCCCGCCAGCCCCACCAGCTTCCATACCAGCCCTACCCGCTTTGCCGTCGACGCCATCGTGCTGGGGCAGCGCGTCTACGCGCAGCATTGCGCCGCGTGCCACGGCAATGATGGCCGCGGCGAAGGACCGCTGGCCGCCAGCCTGCCCCAGTGGCCGCCGACGCTGGCCAGCCCCCTGCTCGCGCGCCGCGCCGATGGCGAGCTGTTCTGGCACGTGCTGTCCGGCATGCGCGACCGCCGCGGCCAGCCGACCATGCCGGCATTCCGCGGCCAGCTTGCCGATCGCGAGGCCTGGGCCGTGATCGACTACATGAAAGCGTTGTCGGCCGCCAACAGTGCCGAAGGCAACTGGCCGGTGCCGCTGCGGTTACCGGAGATGGCGATCCGCTGCGGCGACGCGTCCCCGGTGGCGCTGTCGCACTGGCGCGGCGAGCAGCGCGTGCGGCTGGTGGCGGTGGACGCAGCCGCCACTTCCCTGCCCTATGAAGACCCGCGCTTCCTGACCGTGCTCGTCACACCGGACGGCAGCGTGCCGGCGCAGGTACCGCGCTTCCGCGCCGGCTGCACGGCAGCGTCGGCCCAGGCCTGGCAAGCCGTGGCGGCGATTGCCGGGTTGCCGCCGGCACAGCTGGCGGGCACCCAGCTGCTCGCCGACCGGGCGGGATGGCTGCGCGCGCGCGGCACGCCGGGCAGCGCATGGTCCGATGCCGACCTCGTCTGCGTGTCCGGGCCGGCGGCCGCGACGCCGGCCATGTCCGCCGCGATCGATGGCCTGACGGCACTGTTGCTGCGCATGGATGCCGAGCCGGTACGCTTCGTCAAAGGCGGCTTTATCCATTAAGGATGGATTGTTCGCTGGCAGCGAATTCTGACTTTCCAGCCGCCGCCGCCATCGACCTCGTGCGGGACAGTACCCTCGGCTTCATGAAGGACCAGCCTGGACGCTGACATGTTGCGGTTAAGGATGGCGCCATGAGCGCCATGGGAAGTTCGCGGCCCCTGCAGGGCATCGCGCTGATGGTTGCCGCGGTGGCATGCTTTGCCGCGCTCGATACGATGACCAAGATCACCGGCGCCGCCGTCCCGGTGGTGATGGCACTGTGGGTCCGCTATCTCGCGCAGGCGGCACTGACCGGCGCGGTGCTGCTGCCGGCGCGCGGCCGCATCCTGCTGCGCACGCGCCGGCCGTGGCTGCAGGCCGTGCGCGCGGTGACGATGCTGCTGTCCAGCGCCTGTGCGTTCTTCAGCCTGCAGGTGCTGCCGGTGGGCGAGTTCACCGCGGTGGTCAGCCTGACGCCGCTGGCGATCGCGCTGGCGGCGGCGACGCTGTTCGGCGAGCGCATGTCTGCGCTGCGCTGGCTCTGCCTGCTGGCCGGATTTGCAGGCGCGCTGGTGGTGATCCGACCCGGCGCCGACCTGGAACCGGCCATGCTGCTGCCGCTCGCGGCGGTTTGCCTTAACGCCGCCTACCAGTTGCTGACCAGCGTGCTGACCCGGATCGACGGCGCCGGCACCACGCATTTCTATACCGGCTGCATTGCCGCGGTGCTGCTGTCGGCGGCGCTGCCGCTGGCGTGGACCTGGCACGTCGACGCGCTGCACTGGTGGCTGCTGGCGGGCATGGCGCTGGCCGGCTGCGCCGGCCATATGTTCCTGGTGCTGGCCTATGCGCGCGCGCCGGTTAGCGTGCTGACGCCCTATCTCTACCTGCAGATCGCCTTTGCCATGCTGGGCGGCTGGCTGGTATTCGGCTGGCTGCCCGATGCCTGGTCGCTGCTGGGCGTGGCGATGATCGCCGCCAGCGGCGTGGCCGGCACCGCGGTAGCAGCCCGCGAGCGTGCCTTGCCGGCACGGCCCGCGGCGCGGCAAGCGAGCGCGGTCTAGCGCTCTACCGTGCCGCGTGCGCAGCGCCGCCGGCGCGCGCTGCGGCCACTGGCGCGCCGTTGGTGACTGCCTCCAGCCATTCCAGCGAGCGCAGCCCATCCTGCGCAACCGGCAACGGGGGCGCCACACGGAAGGCATCGTTGAACACTTCCAGCGACAGCGGTCCGCAATAGCCCGCCCGGAGCACGGCACGCGTGAAGCCGACGACAGGCAGGTCGCCCTGGCCGGGGAAATTGCGGTGGTGGCGGCTCCAGGTGCGCACGTCCAGCGACATGCGTGGTGCGTCGGCAAGCTGCACGAAGAAAATCCGTTCGGCCGGCACGGCGTCTAGGCCGTGCAGCGTATCCCCCAGCGCGAGCGTATGGAAGCTGTCCAGCATCAGCCCCAGCGCGGGATGCCCGGCGCGCTGCACGATGTCCCACGCCTGCCGCCAGCGGCGCACATGGCGGCCCCAGGCCAGCGCCTCGTAGCCCAGGCGCAGGCCACGGCGGGCCGCGGCTTCGGCCAGCGCATGCAGGTCGGCGGCGGCGCGCGCGGGATCGTCGAGCGCCGCGTCCTGCACGTTGCTGCAGACCAGTGCCAGGTCCACCCCGAGTTGCTCCATCGCATCGAACTTCCGCTCGGCGCGGGCCAGCTCGGCGGCGGACAGGCGGCCCGGCATGGCCTCGAAATCGCGCAGCGGCTGGTAGAGCAGGATCTGCAGGCCCAGGTCGGCGGCCATGCGGCGGACCTCGGCGGGCGTGCCGGGGAATTGCAGCAGGTCGTCCTCGAAGATTTCCACGCCGTCGAAACCGGCGTCGGCAGCGGCTTGCAGCTTCTCCGGCAACGATCCCGACAAGGTGACGGTAGCGATCGATTTGCGCAGCGGGGCAGGAAAGAGAGTCATGGCGGTCAGTCGAGGTAGCGGCTTGGATTTCCCAAGGTTATGAGCCATCATTGCCCTCAACAACCGTCATTCGCGCGCGTGCGTGCGACAATCGCTCCAATGCGATCATCTATCGCGCGAAGCAAGGGTTAACCATGGAAAACGAACCGCTGAACCGGCGCGATTGGATCGCCGGGCTGGAGAAGGGCCTGGCCATCCTGGAGGCCTTCGACAACGACCACCCGCGCCTGACGCCCACGCAGGCGGCCGAGCGCACCGGCCTGACGCGCACCGCCGCGCGCCGCTACCTGCTGACGCTGGAGCACCTGGGCTATACCACCAGCGACGGCACGCTGTTCAGCCTGACGCCGCGCGTGCTCAAGGTGGGCTGGTCGTATTTCGATTCGGCGCGGCTGCCGCGCACGGTGCAGCCCTTCCTGCAGCAGATCACCGCGCAGCTGGGCGAGGCCGCCTACCTGAGCGTGCTCGATGGCTGGGAGCTGGTGTTCATCGCCCGCACCAGCACCAACCGCGTCATGAGCACGGGCTTTGTGCTGGGCGCGCGGGTGCCGGCACCGCTGGGATCGGCGGGCGTGATGATGCTGGCGTCGCAGCCGGAGGAACAGGTCAGGGCATGGCTGGAGAGCGTGGTACTGGCGCCCTACACGCCCTACACCATCCTGCAGCACGACCGGCTGCTGGAAGAGATCCGCAAGGCCGGCGCGCAGGGCTATGCGATGCTGGAGCAGCAACTGCAGACCGGCGTGCGCGGCGTGGCGGTGCCGCTGCGAGATCGCCACGGCAAGGTGATCGCCGCGCTGTCGGTCAACATGCCGATCGGCGACGAAACCCCGCAGCAGGCGCTGGACCGCGTGCTGCAGGTGTTGCAGGACACGGCGCTGCTGATCATGCGCGTGCTGTAGCGGCCTACCCTTCCAGCGAAGTCGCCAGCGCGTGCGGCCCCTGTGTCAGTTGCGCCTTCAGGAAGGCCAGGCACACGCGCATGCGCGCAGAGGCCGACGCGCGCGCGCTGGTCACGGCCCAGATGTCGGACGGATGCTGCCAGCCGGGCAGCACGCGCACCAGTTCGCCCGCGCGCACGGCGGCAGCCACGTCCCAGACCGACGCCATGATGATGCCGTAGCCCTCCAGGGCCCACTCGTGCGTCACGTCGGCAACATTCGATGCCATCGGGCCGGTGACTTTCGTGGTTTCCCAGCCGCCACCCTCCCCCTGCAGCCGCCACACGCCAAAGGCCTGGTCGCGCTCGCGCAACAGCAGGCAGTCATGGCGCGGCAGGTCGGACGGATGCTCCGGCATGCCGCGCCGCGCCAGGTAGGCCGGCGCCGCGCATAGCACGCGGCTGCCGGTGGCGATGCGGCTGGCGATCAGGTGCGGCTCCTGCACCTCGCCCACGCGGATATCGAGGTCGAACTGCTCGCCGATCAGGTCGACGCGGCGGTCGAGCAGTTCCAGCCACACCTCCAGCCCCGGATGCTGCTGCCGCAGCCGCGACAGCACCGGCGCCACGTGCCGCCGCCCCAGCCGCAGGCTGGTGGCGATGCGCAACTGCCCGCGCGCTTCGCCACCGGCACCGCCGACCGCCTCAAGCATGCCGTCCACGTCCTCCAGGATCTTCTGCGCCCACGCAAACGCGCTCTCGCCTTCGGCCGTAACGCTGACGCGGCGCGTGGTGCGGTGGAACAGCTTTGCGCCAAGCATGGCCTCCAGCATGGCGATGCGCTTGCTCACATGGGCCGGCGAGATGCCCGTCTCGTTGGCCGCGGCAATAAAGCTGGCGCGCCGCGCCACCGTGCAGAACAGCCGCAGGTCGCGCAGGAACGGGTCATTGTTCGCGCTGGGCGCATGCTGAGTTTCCATGGCAGTGGATGATGGGACAAGGGCTAAACGATAGGCTATCGGCCGTGGCCGCGCCAGCATCGGGGCCGATTACAGGGAACATGAAGGAGACATGATGAAGACAGTACTGGTGCTCAACGGGCCCAACCTCAACCTGCTCGGCACGCGCGAGCCGGCCGTCTATGGCAGCGAGACGCTGGCCGACGTGGAACGCATCTGCCAGCAGGCCGCGCAGCGGCTCGGGCTGCGGGCCGAGTGCCGGCAGAGCAACCATGAAGGGCAGCTGATCGACTGGATCCACGAGGCGGGCCCGCTGTGCGCGGGCGGCGAGATGGTCGGCGTGGTGCTGAACGCGGGGGCGCTGACGCATACCTCGATCGCGCTGCACGATGCGATCAAGGGGGCGGCGGTGCCGGTGATCGAGTACCACGTCTCCAACGTGCATGCGCGCGAGGCGTTCCGGCACAAGTCGTGGATTTCGCCGGTGGCGGTGGCGGTGATGGCGGGGCTGGGGGTGAAGGGGTATGGCTTGGCGGTGGCGGCCCTGGCGCAGGTGACGGGGACGCAAGCTGAGTCGCAGCTCGCTTAACGATATCAGCAATGCGTGTTGCGATGCGCCGGCAACTCCCGCAGGCCGGCTCCCTCTCCCGCGAGCGGGAGAGGGGAGAAAACCAGCGCGGATGGAAGGCTGTGAGCGCTCAGAACTTATGCCTGACCCCCGCCATCACTCCCACCCGCGTCTTGTTCCCATACGTATTCCCGCTGTTCACAAACGCCGCGCCGCTATTGAGCGCAATCCACTGGCCCTGCAGGTGGGTGTAGTCCACCTCCACATACACGTCGGTACGCTTGCTGAAGTTGTAATCCAGCATGCCCGCCGTGGTCAGCCGCTTGCCGCCCTGCCCCGCGTGCCGCAGCCAGTCATACTGGAACGTGCCGATAAACGCCAGCGCATCCGTCAGGTTGTAGCGCGTGCCGACATAGCCCACGTTGTTGCGGTAGTCCGCCACGTCGAGCCGGTTGTTGGTATAGCCCAGGTAGTATTGCGAGCGCGCTGCCTTCCACGTCCCGCCCACGCCCCACACCGTCTGCTTGCTCGCCTGCGCCGCCGGCACCGCGCCGAAAAAGGCCGAGGTGACGTTCTGCGTCTGCTGGTAGACCGCGCCGATCTCCAGCGGCCCCGAGCTGTAGACCAGCGACCCGGCCGCGGCCGAATTGGTCTTCATGCTGCCCGGCACTTCGCCGAAGGTGTAGGCCGCGGCCACCTGCAGGCCGCCAAAGCTCTTGATGTACTTGAGCGTGTTGTCGTAGCGCAGCCCCGTGTAGTTGCCGCCCTGGTAGCCGACGATCGAGTTGTTGGCAAAGGCCATCGCCTCGTACGACGACAGCACTTCATGCGCCAGCGTGTATTGGCGGCCGAGTGCGAGCTTGCCGTAAGGACCGTCGAAGCCGACCACAGCGGTACGCCCGAACAGCCGCCCGCCCTGCTGGCTGGTTCCGGTGTCGGGCGAGAAGCCCGACTCCAGGATGAACCACGCCTTGCCGCCGCCGCCGATATCCTCGGTGCCGCGGATGCCCCAGCGGCTGCCGGTCAGCACGCCGTCGGTCATCTGCGTGCGGCTGTGGCCGGCCGCGTCTTCGTTGGTGCTGTAGCGGATGGTGGTATCGAGCAGGCCGTAGAGCGTGACGCCACCGGAAGTCTGGGCGACAGCGGGCATGCTGCCCGCGCCCAGCGCGAGCAGCGCAATGAATCGTTTGTGCATCGGAGTGTTGTCCCGGTCTTTGTTGTCGTCTCGCGGCACAAGCCGTGCCGGCGAGGGATTGTTGTCAGACAGCCTCAGGCACCTTGCGCGGGGCGAGGAAGAACAGCCACGTCAGCGCGATGAAGTAAGCGCACGGGATCATCGTGAACAGCACCGCGTAGTTGTTGTTGGTCACGGTCAGCACGTAGCCCACCAGCTGCGTCATGAACATGCCGCCGATCGCGCCGATCATCCCGCCGAAGCCGAACACCGAGCTGACCACGTGCTTGGGCGTGTAGTCCATCACCATGCTCCAGATATTGGCGGTCCACGCCTGGTGCGCGCCGATCGCCACCGAGATCGCGGCCACGGCCATCCACAGGCTGCTGGCGCCGGCGGCCATCACCACCGAGACGATGCACACGGCAAAGACCAGCATCGACAGCAGGCGCGCCCGCACCGCGGGCATGCCGCGCGCGATCAGCCACGACGACAGCGCGCCCCCGCCCACGCTGCCCACGTCGGCGCACAGGTAAATCACGATCAGCGGAATGCCCATCTGCGTCACGCTGATGCCAAGCTGGTATTGCTGGTTGAGGAACGGCGGCAGCCAGTACAGGTAGAACCAGAACACCGGCGCGGTAATGGCGTAGGCCAGTGCAAAGGCCCAGGTGCCGCGCATGCGCAGGATCTGCGTGTAGCGGATGCGCTGGGCCGGCGGATCGATGTCGCGGGTAACGTGCGCCAGTTCCGCGTCGGTGACGGTCGGGTGCTGCTCCGGGTTGTGGTAGCGCGC
The DNA here is from genome assembly GCF_040784895.1 of Cupriavidus sp. Agwp_2. Taxonomy (NCBI): domain Bacteria; kingdom Pseudomonadati; phylum Pseudomonadota; class Betaproteobacteria; order Burkholderiales; family Burkholderiaceae; genus Cupriavidus; species Cupriavidus sp. Agwp_2. Next base: position 2,598,914 of record NZ_CP088084.1, on the reverse strand, counting down.
GAACCAGAACGCCAGCCAGATCGCGCCCAGCGAGGCGATCACCAGGAACGCGGCCTGCCAGCCCCAGGCCTGCAGGATCAGCGGCAGCATGATCGGCGTCAGCATCGCGCCGACGTTGGTGCCGGCATTGAAGATGCCGGTGGCGATGGCGCGCTCGCTGGCCGGGAACCAGATGCGCGTAGTTTTGACGCACGCCGGGTAGTTGGCGGCCTCCGACAAGCCGAGGAAGAAGCGGCAGATCATGAAGCCGACCGCCGACGCCGCGAACGCATGCGCGCCGCAGGCAATGCTCCACAGCAGCACCGCCAGCGCGAAGGCGCGCTTGACGCCCACCAGGTCGATAAAGCGGCCCTGCAGCGCAAAGCCGATGGCATAGCCGACCTGGAACCAGAAGTTGATATTGGCGTAGTCCTGCGCGGTCCAGGCCATGGCCTTGGCCAGCACCGGCTGCAGCACGCCCAGCGCGGCGCGGTCGACGTAGTTCAGCGTGGTCGCGAAGAACACCAGCGCCAGCATGCCCCAGCGCACCTTGCCGAAGGCAAAGGCGGCGCGCACCTTGTCGCCGATCGAGTTGCCGAATGACGCGGCCGCCGGCAGCTCCTTGTGAGTCGTTGTCATGTTGTCTGTCTCCACCAATGGATAGGAAGTCTTCTTTGCCGGCGTGCCTTTTTGTGGTGGCCCGCGCGCGGCTTGAGGCAAGGGCTTGCGCCCCTGCCCGTCAATGCGTCAGTACCGGATCTGCGCCACCTCGCGCAGGGCGTCGGGCGTGGCCGTGCCGTACCCGAAAAACTCCAGGTAGGCAGGGATCATCTCGAACAGCATGTCCGTGCCCACCTGCACCTTGCAGCCGCGGGCCAGCGCGGCCTGCAGCAGCGGCGTGTATTCCTGCTTCATCACCACCTCGCCGACCATGGCGCCGGGGGCGATGCGCGCCACGTCGAACGGCAGCGGGTCGCCGGGCTGCATGCCCAGCGGCGTGGCATTGACCACCACGTCGAAGCCATCCGGGTCCGCGGAGCCGGTGCTGACGCGCAGCGCCGGGTAGTGCGCGGCAAGGCGCTCCGCCAGGGCGCGCGCGGCTGCCTCGCGGGCATCGAACAGCGCCAGCTCGGCTACGCCGGCCGCCGCCAGCGAGGCGGCGATCGCGCTGCCCACCCCGCCGCTGCCCGACACGATGGCGCGCGCGCCTTCGAGGCCGCAGCCCTTGCGCCGGATGCCACGCACGAAGCCCTCGCCGTCAAATTGGTCGCCGACCAGCGTGCCGTCGTCGCGCCGCAGCACGGCGTTGCAGGCGCCGGCGATGCGCGCGGCGGGCGTGAGTTCGTCCACCAGCTCCACGGTGGCGACCTTGTGCGGCATGGTCACCAGCGCGCCGCGGATATTGGTCATGCGGAACAGCGCGGGGAACACCGTGGCGTAGTCGTCCGGCTTGATCCCCATCGGGATCACGGCGGCGTCGATGCCCTGCCGGTCGAACCAGGGGTTGTAGATCATCGGCGCCTTGAACGATTCCGTCGGATAGCCGATGTGGGGGATTAGCATGGTCTTGCCGTGGATCATGATGTGCCTGGGTTCCGGTAATTCGCGCTTCCCGGACTCCGGCATGCGTGGCCGCTGGGGTGGGCCTGGCAGAGAGACGGGGGCGCGTCGTTGACCGGAGATTAGTGGTCGCCCGGCACTCAGCCAACGGTCTTATCTATCACTTTGCGCGATTAGTGAACGCATGTGCGCGATCAAGGCGCCGAATGCGGGTTTCTACGAGTCCGTTGCGAAGGGGGCAACGCGCGGGGAGCCGCGGCGCCGTTGCTACTATCGGTCGTCGCCGCAAGGCCCGCACCACCCCCGCAATGCCCAGACAGGAGCCATGACCATGAGCGCCGCACACGACACTTCCCCGCGCGCGGAGGATGCCCAACCGTGGGACAACCCGCTCGGCATCCGAGGCTATGAGTTCATCGAGTTCGCGTCGCCCGACCCGGCCGCGCTGGGCCGGACGCTGGAACGGCTCGGCTTCGCCGCCATCGCACGGCATCGGCACAAGGCGGTGAAGCTGTACCGGCAGGGCGAGATGAATTTCATTGTCGACGCCGAGCCGGACTCGTTCGCCACGCGCTATGCGGCGCGTTATGGCTTGTCGATCTGTGCGATCGGGATTCGTGTCGACGATGCGGCGGTGGCGTTCGCGCGGGCGCTGGAGGCTGGCGCATGGCCGTTCGAGGGTGGCACGGTGGGGCCGATGGAACTGAATATTCCCGCCGTCCAGGGGATCGGACAGTCGGTCCTGTACTTCATCGACCGCTGGCGAGGGAAAGAGGGGCGGCCGGGCGATGTGGGGGATATCTCGATCTACGACGTGGATTTCCGGCCGCTGCCGCCCGCCGGCGACATGTCCGACGCCGGCCTTCTCCGCGTCGACCACCTGACCCAGGCAGTCGATCCCGGCCACCTCGAAGAATGGCTGGAGTTCTACCGCAAGGTGCTGGGGTTCCGGGAACAGCGCAGCGGCGGCGCGTCACACGCGCTGGTATCGCCATGCGGCAGCATCCGTATCCCGCTGTACGAAAAGGGAACGCCGCGGCACGACCAGATGCGGCATTACCTGTCAGATCAGCACGGCGAAGGCATTCAGCACATTGCACTGGCCAGTGAGGACATCCTTGCCAGCGCCGCGGCACTGGCCGGCCGTGGCGTGCAGTTCGTGCAGCCGCCGCCGGCTTACTACGATTCCGTGCCTGCGCGCGTGCCGGGCCATGGGCTGGACCTGGCCGCCCTGCAACGCTACGGCATCCTGGTCGACGGCACCGGCCCTCGCGAGCGCTTCCAGCAAGCCTTCCTGAAACGCGAGGCGGGCGAGTTTTTCTTCGAGGTCGTCCAGCGTGACGGTCACCAGGGTTTCGGCGAGGGCAACCTGCCGGTACTGGAAGCGCTGTCGACACGCTGACCCCCTGCGCCGCCTAGGCGCGGCCCCCTCCTTCCTGCTTTCCCCCTGCGCCGGCCCTGTGCCGGCGTTGTCTTTGCCTCCCTCCCTTGCCGCTGCCAACGCCACTAGTGCCTCACAAGGCGCTTAGCATCGCATTTCGTCTCATTTTTTTGCTCAATTCATTCCGTAAACCAAAACTTCTTATTGACGTCGGCCGATCTTCCGCCTACATTTCGACCAACGCATCAATTTTCCGGAACGGACTGTTCCACTTTATAAGACCCCAACCAGGAGACACCCGCCATGCGCGACCTCGAAACCACCAAGCAGCCCGCCGTTTCCGGTGGCTCGGCCGCAGCGAAAGACAGCCAGGTTCCGGCTGGCCCGCAGACCATGACCCCGTCCGAAGCCTTCGTCGAGACGATGGCCGCCAACGGCGTGACCGACATGTTCGGCATCATGGGCTCGGCCTTCATGGACGCGATGGACATCTTCGCCCCGGCCGGCATCCGCCTGATCCCGGTGGTGCACGAGCAAGGCGCCGGCCACATGGCCGACGGCTACGCCCGTGTGTCGGGCCGCCATGGCGTGGTGATCGGCCAGAACGGCCCCGGCATCTCCAACTGCGTGACCTCGATCGCCGCTGCCTACTGGGCCCACAGCCCGGTGGTGATCGTCACCCCCGAAGCCGGCACCATGGGCATCGGCCTGGGCGGCTTCCAGGAAGCCAACCAGCTGCCGATGTTCCAGGAGTTCACCAAGTACCAGGGGCACGTCACCAACCCGGCGCGCATGGCCGAATTCACCGCGCGCTGCTTCGACCGCGCCATGTCGGAAATGGGCCCGACCCAGCTGAACATCCCGCGCGACCACTTCTACGGCAAGATCACCGCCGAGATCCCGCAGCCGCGCCGCCTCGACCGTGGCCCCGGCGGCGATGAAAGCCTGAATGAAGCCGCCGAGCTGCTGGCCAACGCCAAATTCCCGGTGATCATCTCGGGCGGCGGCGTGGTCATGGCCGATGCGATCGAGGAATGCAAGGCACTGGCCGAGCGCCTGGGCGCGCCGGTGGTCAACAGCTACCTGCACAACGACTCGTTCCCCGCCAGCCACCCACTGTGGTGCGGCCCGCTGGGCTACCAGGGCTCGAAGGCCGCGATGAAGCTGATCTCGCGCGCCGACGTGGTGATCGCGCTGGGCTCGCGCCTGGGGCCGTTCGGCACGCTGCCGCAGCACGGCATGGACTACTGGCCGAAAAACGCCAGGATCATCCAGATCGATGCCGACCACAAGATGCTGGGCCTGGTGAAGAAGATCTCGGTGGGCATCTGCGGCGACGCCAAGGCTGCCGCCATCGCGCTGACCCAGCGCCTGGCCGGCCGCACGCTGGCCTGCGACGCCACCCGCGACGCACGCGCCACCGACATCAGCAATGAAAAGGCAGCGTGGGAGAAGGAGCTGGACGACTGGACGCACGAGCGCGACCCGTACAGCCTGGACATGATCGAAGAGCAGAAGCAGGAGCGCACGCCCAACGGCGGCCACTACCTGCACCCGCGCCAGGTGCTGCGCGAGCTGGAAAAGGCCATGCCGGAAGATGTGATGGTGTCCACCGACATCGGCAACATCAACTCGGTGGCCAACAGCTACCTGCGCTTCGAAAAGCCGCGCAGCTTCTTTGCGGCGATGAGCTGGGGCAACTGCGGCTACGCCTTCCCGACCATCATCGGCGCCAAGGTCGCGGCCCCGCATCGCCCGGCCGTGTCGTACGCCGGTGACGGCGCCTGGGGCATGAGCCTGATGGAAACCATGACCTGCGTGCGCCACAACATTCCGGTGACCGCGGTGGTGTTCCACAACCGCCAGTGGGGCGCGGAGAAGAAGAACCAGGTGGACTTCTACAACCGCCGCTTCGTCGCGGGCGAGCTCGACAACCAGAGCTTCGCCGAGATCGCCAAGGCGATGGGCGCGGAAGGCATCGTGGTGGACCGCCTGGAAGACGTGGGCCCGGCACTGAAGCGCGCCATCGACCTGCAGATGAACCACGGCAAGACCACGATCATCGAGATCATGTGCACGCGTGAACTGGGCGACCCGTTCCGCCGCGATGCGCTGTCGAAGCCGGTGCGTCACCTGGACAAGTACAAGGACTACGTCTGATCGCCGCGTGCTCCCTCTCCCGCACGCGGGAGAGGGCTGGGGAGAGGGCCGGTGCTGCCACGAAGTGAAGCGCTTCAGCATAGCGACGGCCCGCCCTCTCGCCCTGCCCCTCTCCCGCACGCGGGAGAGGGGAGAACACCAAGGGCATAGCGCGAGTCGCTGGCCCTTTTTTCAGTTTTACCGAGCCAACCACCATGAAACCCATCCTCCGCATCATCGACCGCGCCCGCGCCGCCCCCCGCCGCATCGTGCTGTGCGAGGCCGAAGACCCGCGCATCCTGCAGGCCGCGCAGCGTGCCACGCAGGAAGGCATCGCCCGCATCGTGCTGGTCGGCAATCCGCGCCAGATCAACGCCGCCGCTGCCATCCACGGCATCGCGCTGGACGGCATCACGCTGGTCGATCCGTCCACCTCCGCGCTGACGCCTTCGTTTGCGCAGCAGCTCTACGCATTGCGCCAGAAGAAGGGCATGACGCTGGACGAAGCCAGGCGCGCGGTGCTCGACCCGCTGTGCTACGCCAACCTGATGGTGCGCCTCGGCCATGCCGACGGCTCGGTCGCGGGGGCGGAACACACCACCGCCGACGTGGTGCGCAACGCGATCCAGCTGATCGGGCTGGCACCCGGCTTCCGGCTGGTGTCGAGCTTCTTCCTGATGATGCTGTGCGAGCCCTTTCACACGCTCAAGGGCGGGCTGATCTTCTCCGACTGCGGGCTGGTGGTGAATCCCGATGCGGAAGAGCTGTCGGAGATCGCCATGGCCGCCGCCGACAGCGCCCGCGCCCTGCTGAACGACGAGCCGCGCGTGGCGATGCTGTCGTTCTCGACCAGCGGCAGCGCGCATCACGCCGCCGTGGACAAGGTGGTGGCCGCGACCGAGCGCGTGCGCGCGCAGCGCCCCGGCCTGGCCATCGATGGCGACGTGCAGCTCGATGCCGCCATCGTCGCCGAGATCGCCGCGCGCAAGGTCGCGCATTCGCGGGTCAATGGCCGCGCCAACGTGCTGGTGTTCCCCAACCTGGAGTCCGGCAATATCGGCTACAAGCTGGCCGAGCGCGTCGGCGGCGCCAAGGCCATCGGGCCGATGCTGCAAGGGCTGAGCAAGCCCGCCAACGACCTGTCCCGCGGTTGCAGCGCGGACGATGTGTTCCATGTCATCGCCGTCACCGTGGTCCAGGCGCAAGCCACCGCGGAACAGGGCACCAAAGGCGAGCAGGCGGCGGCATGAAAGCAGAATTGTTGTTGCCGCTGCTGGGGCTGCAGGCCCTGCTCGGCGCCGGTACCTACTTCCAGACAGTGACCGGCTTTGGCCTCGGCATGATCGTGATGGGCGCCACCAGCGGGCTGGGGCTCGCGCCAGTGGCCACCGTTGCGGCCGTGGTCAGCCTGGTGACGCTGGCCAACAGTGCCTGCGCGCTGCCCGGCAAGCTGGAGCATATCGACTGGCGCGCCGTGGGCGCGGCCGCCATCGGCATCCTGCCGTCGGTGCTGGTCGGCGTGCTGGTGCTGGAGTACCTGAGTTCCAGCGCCGCCACGCTGCTGCAGTTGCTGCTGGGCGCGGTGATACTGTATGGCGGACTCAGCGCGGCCTTCCGGCCGGAACCGCTGCCAAGGCGCTCCGGCGATGGCAGCTTCTTCATGAGCGGCGTGTTCGGCGGGCTGCTGAGCGGCATGTTCGGCGTGTCCGGGCCGCCGCTGATCTTCCAGTTCTACCGGCAGCCGATGAAGCCGGTGGAGATCCGCTGCGCGCTGATCCTGGTGTTCACCGTCACGTCCAGCGTGCGCACGTTGTTCTCGGCGTGGCAGGGCCAGCTCGATGCCGCGATCTGGCTGCAGGCCGCACTCGGCGTGCCGGTGGTGGTGATCGCCACGCTGCTGGGCCGGCGCTTTCCGCCGCCGTTCTCGCCGACCACGACGCGGCGCGTCGCGTTCGGCGTGCTGATCGGCATCGGCGTCAGCCTGATGCTGCCGGCGATCTCGGCATGGGTGCGCTAAGTTCGGAAAGTGCGGTAAGTGCGGCAAGGGCGCCGGCAGTGCCCTCCCCACTCGTTCAGGCGACCGTACCCGCCGGTTGCGCCAGCGGTGCGGTCTCTTCCTTCTCCCCGCTGCCCCCGGCCTGCCCCAGGTCCATGCCCGTGGTCTCCGGCAGCAATACCGCGGCAACCACGACCATGGCATAGCCGACTCCGGCCACGATGGCGATCGCGGTCGGCAGCGAAGTGTGCCCCGTACTCAGCCACCCGACCGACAGCGGGAACAGCGAGCCGATCACACGGCCGGCGTTGTACGAGACGCCATACCCCGTCGCGCGGATATCGTTGGGATACGACTCGGAGATGGTGGCGCCGATGCCGGCGAACACGCCCTGCATCAGCACCCCCAGCGGGAATCCCAGGAACAGCATCGACGTGTTCGACACCGGGATCACCATGTAGACCAGCGCGGCCACGAATGCCCCCGCCGCGAATACGATGTAGGTCAGCCGCCGGCCCCAGCGGTCAGTGGCGTAGGCCCCCGCCACGTAGCCGATCAATGAGCCGATGATGGTGACCGCCAGGTAGGAACTGGTGCCAAATACGGACAGGCCACGCTCGGTCTTGAGGAAGGTCGGCAGCCACGTGGCGATGGCGTAGTACGCCCCCAGCATGCCGCCGGAAAGCAGGCTGCACAGCAGCGTCTTCGCCAGCAGCGGCCCGCGGAACAGGCGGCCGAGCCCGGACAGCGCCGAGCCCTGCCTGCCCGCCGCGCGGCTCTTCAGGAAAATCTCCGGCTCCTCCAGGTTGCGGCGCAGGTAGATCACCACCAGCGCCGGCAGGATGCCGAGGAAGAAGCAGACGCGCCATGCCGTCTCCGCCGGCAGCACGCTGAACGTGATCGCGTACACGATCGCCGCCGCGCCCCAGCCGAAGGAATAGCTGCTGGCGGTAAAGCCCGAGTATTTGCCGCGGTGCGCCGGGTTGCGGATCATCTCCGTCACCAGCACCATGCACAGCGACGACTCGCCGCCAAACCCCAGCCCCTGGATCATGCGGAACAGCATCAGCTGCTCCGGCGACTGCGCCAGCCCGCACAGGAAGCAGGCGCCGGCGAACACGATGATGGTCCAGCGCAGCACGCGCACACGGCCGTAGCGGTCGGCCAGGATACCCGCGCCGATCGCGCCGACCAGCGACGACACCAGCGTCCACGTGACGATCGCGCCCGCCGTGGATTTGCTCATGCCCCACTGCCCCAGCAGCGTGGAAATGAGGAAGGAATAGATCATGAAGTCGAACACGTCGACGGCATGCCCCAGGAACGCGCCATAGAAACCCTTGCGCTCCATGCGCGACAAATCACGGAACCAATCGAACATGATCCCTCCCCTGTGGTGTGTGATGTGATTGTTGTGGTGTGGTTAGTCGTGGTGGTCCGCTGGCCGGGCGGCAGGCCGCGGCGGCGGCCGGCAGGCATGGCCCGCTTCCTCCAGCAGGCCGGCAAAACGCAAGGCAGTGAGATCCTGGTAGCGGCCGGCGACGATCTGCACGCCGACCGGCAGGCCGCTGGTGCCCGGCCCGATCGGCGCGACCGCCGAAGGCAGGCCGCACACGCCGGAATGGCCGGCCCAGAACAGCTGCGTGGTCATAGGCTGCGGGCGGCCGTTGACGGTGATGGTGCGCTGCCAGGGCTCGCCCGCCTCGTTCAGCGGAAATGCCGTGGTGGCGGCGGCCGGGCATAGCAGCACGTCGTAGCCGGTGAAGAAGCTGCGCCAGGCGGCGGCAAAGCGTTCGCGCGCAACCTGCAGGCGCAACCAGTCGCGATGGCTCAGCGTCGCGCCGGTGTACTGCAGGGTCGCATAGTCATCGTCGCCAGCCGCGGCGGTGGCGCTGCGGGCCAGCGCATCGGCGAAGGCGGCGTCGTCCATGTGCACCGAGGTGGTGGCGCGCAGCAGCGTCACGTAGACGTGCCATAGCTCGCCGGCGTCGAAGTCCGGCCGCACGTGCCAGTCGACGCGGGCGCCCTTGCCGGCCAGCCAGTGCCCAAGCTGTTCGATCTGCACGGCGACCTCGCCGTCGGCTTCCGCCTGGGCGTGGGTGGGCAGCACGGCGACACGGAAATCGGAAAGCTGGCGATGCGGGCATTCCGGCAACTGCAGCCGGTATGGGAACGCCTCGTCACCGGCCGGGCCCGCGATCGTGCGCAGCACCAGTTCCAGGTCCCGTGCGCTACGGGCCAGCGGGCCGGCGACATTGACGTCCTGTTCCCCGAAGCGCGCCGCGCCGGTGCCATGGCCCGCCAGCGGCACCAGCCCGTGGCTGGGCTTGAGCGAGAAGATGCCGCAGTAATGCGCCGGATTGCGCAGCGAGGAACCGATGTCGGAGCCCACGTCGAAGAACGACAGGCCCGCGCAGACCGCCGCGGCGCTGCCGCCGGACGAGCCGCCCGGCGTGCGGGACGGATCGTGCGGGTTGCGGGTCGTGCCGTAGATGGCGTTGTAGCTCTGCCAGTCGCGCAGGCCGAGCGGCACGTTGGTCTTGCCGAGCAGGATCGCGCCGGCATCGCGCAGCCGTTGCACCACCACGGCATCGCGCTGGGCTGCGTGCCCGCGCAAGGCGGGATTGCCGCAGGTGGTCGGCCAGCCGGCGACGTCGAAAGATTCCTTGACCGAGAACGGCACGCCGTCCAGGACGCCGCGTGCCTGCCCGGCGCGACGGCGCCGGTCGCTGTCGCGGGCCGCGGCGCGCGCGGCGCTGAAATCCGACAGCACCAATGCATTGATGATCCCGTGCCATGCCTGCCAGGCCGCCTCGCAGGCGTCCACCAGGTCCACCGAGGAAACCGCGCCGCTGCCGAGCCGTTGTGCCATCTCCCACAGCGGCGGAAAGCCGCCAGTCGTCCAGTCGGGCAGGTTCACATCGGCTCCTTGTCGTTATCCGCGCGGTTCAGGCACGGTGGGGGCGTATGAGGGGCTCAGGAGGTACTGCGGTTGCGTTGGTATACTATATTCCGTTTCACGCGCAGTGCAAGACTAATGTGCGTGCGGGCACCGCGCTGGCAGCGCAAGACCGATCGATTATGCGGGAGAGGCGGCTCGCAGGACGCGTGCCACGGGGATGGAAAGAGCGGCGCGATGCGCCGCCCGGTCATTCAGGTGGGATCAGCAGTGGCCACGGCGCGGCGCATGGCCGCCCAGCGCCTGGATGAAACGGCCGATATCGCGCAGGCGCAGCGGCATCAGGGGCGAGGCGTGGCGCACGGCGTCACGCGTTGCAAAGTGGCGCAGCAGCTGCTGGCCGACGGGTTGCGAAAGATAGCGTTGCTCGGGCGACAGCATGGTAAATCCCAATTGACCTTGAATGCCTACAGTATACACATTCTTGGTGCGGTGCGTCATCCGAGGGCACGCAATGCCCTGTTGCCGGGCATGCAATGGCAACGCGGGATTCGGGAAATATCGGCGGGAAATCTCAGCCGGCCACGGGCATGGGGCGGCGGGTCGCCGCCTTCGCTCAGGCCGCCTGCGCCGTGCCGTGCCCGTCCACCGGCAGGTCGGCCGCCTTGGCGGCGCTGTAGACATGGCGCGCGGCCAGCAGCGCGGCAAGGTCGGCGTCGCCGGCGATCACGGCTTGCAGGATCTGGGCGTGCTCGTCCCAGTTCTGGCGCGCCCGCACCACGTTGGCCGGGCCGAACAGCACCGCGGTGCGCTCGCGCAGCGAGCGCATCATTTCCTGCAGCACGCTGTTGGCGGCGATGGTGCCGAGCACCTCATGGAAGCGGGTATTGAGCGCGAGCAGCTCATCCGCGCGGCCCTGTGCGGCGGCCTCCATGCCCTGGCGCAGCACGGTTTCCAGTTCCGCCACCAGCGCCGGATCGCGCCGCTGCGCGGCGAGCTTGGCGTTGAGGCCTTCCAGCGTGGCGCGCACCTCCACCATCTCGCGCGCGATCACCGGCGACAGGCTCGCCACCGTCGCGCCGCGGCGCGGCTCGATCAGCACCAGCCCTTCGCTGGCCAGCGCGCGCAGCGCCTCGCGCACCGGGATGCGCGACACGCCCAGTTCCGCCGACAGCTTGTTTTCCACCAGCCGCTCGCCTGGCGCGTACTTGCCGTTCAGGATGCCCTCGCGCACCTTGTCGGTGACAAGGGCGAACAGCGGCGAGTGGCTGGCACCGAGGCTCAGCGGCTCGGCGGGCGCGGCAGGAGGCGGAGTGAAGGACATGGGTCGGCAGAGGCGTAGGCGGAAAGGCTGGCGTCATTGTATACCAGCCATCCCTGCATCCTGCCATGTCTTAACAAAGGTGCTGGAAGGTAAAGCTGTCCGCGTAGATGTGGTCCGCACTGGCGCCGCGCGCCAGGAAAGCGGCACGGGCGTCACGGATCATGTCGGGCGAGCCGCACAGGTAGATCGCGTGCTCGCTCAGGTCGCCCACGTCGCCCAGGTCGGCCAGCGCCGCGTCATGCACATAGCCGCGCCTGCCCTGCCAGTCAGCCCCGGCGCGCGACAGCACCGGGACGTACCGGAAGTCATAGAGCCGTTCGCCCCATGCCGGGATATCGCCGTGCAGGTACAGGTCTTGCGCCTGCCGCATGCCCCAGTACAGCGACACCGGCGGGCAGTCGGGATCGCCCATCAGCGATTCCAGGATCGCCTTGATCGGCGCCAGCCCGGTGCCGGTGGCCACCATCAGCAGCGGCCGGTAATCCCGGGCGCGATAGAAGAAGTTGCCGAGCGGCAGTTCCACGTCGATCGCATCGCCGGCCTTCATGCGCGGCAGGATGCCATCGGTAAAGGCGCCGCCCGGAATGCGCCGCACGTGCAGGTCGACGCGCCCGTCCCGCGGCACCGATGCCATCGAGAAGCTGCGCGCGAGCCCGTCGGCACTCAACAGCTTCAGGTACTGGCCGGGGCGATAGTCCAGCGCGCCCGCGTCCGGCACCTCCAGTTCGACATGCATGACGTCCGCCGACAGCGCGCGCACCGCCTGCACCACCGCTCGGTGCCGCGCGGGCCCGGCGCAGGCCTCGTCCTCGCGTGCGGTGCTGATGACGAGGTCTGCCAGCGGCTGCGCCTGGCAAGCCAGGGCGTAGCCGGCGGCGGCTTCGTCCGGCGCCAGTCCAAACGGCTCCTCGTCGTAGCGCACCTGCCCGTCGAGCAGGCGGATGCGGCAGGTGCCGCAACCGCCCAGCTGGCAATCGTGCGGCAAGGCGATGCTGGCCCGCCCGGCGGCCTGCAACAGGGTCTCGCCGCGTTCGACGAAAAAGACCTGCTGCGTTTCGGCGATCTGGATGCGGTACGACATGGAACCTCCTACTTCTTGATATCGGCCTGCACCAGCACCTTCAGGTCCTGCGGCGCCAGCAGTTCGGCCAGCGCCTGCAGCGCCGCCAGCCCGGCCTGCGTGTCCTGCTCGCCGTTGCCACCGGACAGGCCGATGCCGCCGATCACCTCGTCGTTGACCACGATCGGGAAGCCGCCGACGAACGCGGCGAACTTGCCCTCGAAGCTCCACTGGATGCCAAAGGCCTCGTTGCCCGGCAGCGCCGGCCCGTTGGGCGGCGTGGTGAACAGGTGGGTGGAGCGCTTGTGGCCCGCGGCAGTGAAGGCCTTGTTCCATGCGATCTGCGGCCCGGTAATGCGGGCGCCGTCCATGCGTTCGAGCGCGAGCGGGTAGCCGCCCTCGTCGACCACGCAGATCGACTCCAGCACGCCGATTTCCTCCGAGCGCCGGATCGCGGCGGCAACCATGTGGCGCGCTTCGCGCAGTTCCAGCTTGATGGCTTTCTTCATGTCTGTGACTCCTTGCGACGGCCGGGCTCAGGCGCCCCGGTAGACCGTCTTGACCTGCGTATAGAACTCCAGCCCGGTGCGGCCCGACTCGCGGAAGGTCGAGGTGCTCGACCGCTTGACCCCGCCGAACGGCGCGTTGACCAGGTTGCCGGTGGTGGTGCGGTTGATCTTGACCGTGCCCGCCTCGATGTCCGTGGCGAAGTGGTGGATGTAGCGCGGGTTGCTGGTGACAATGGCCGCGGCCAGTCCATACTCGGTGTCGTTGGCCTTGGCGATGGCATCGGCGTAGCCGGTGAAGCCGATGATGGCGATCACCGGGCCGAAGATCTCCTCGCGCGCGATCCGCATGGGTTGCGTCACGTCGGTGAATACCGTCGGTGCAACGTAGTAGCCCTTGTCATAGTCGCCGCCGGTCAGGCGCGCGCCGCCGCACAGCAGCGTTGCCTCGGACTTGCCGATGTCGATGTAGCGCAGCACCGTTTCCAGCTGCTTGTGCGAGGCCAGCGGCCCGAGATCCATGCCCGGCGTCATGCCGCTGCCGATCTTGAGCGTGGCGACCTTCGCCAGCAGGCGCTCGGTGTATGCCGCCTTGACGGATTCGGCCACCAGCACGCGGCTGGTGCCGGTGCACGCCTGCCCCGACAGCGAGAAGCCACCCTTGATGGTCAGGTCGACGGCGCGATCGAGGTCGGCGTCTTCCATCACGATCAGCGGGTTCTTGCCGCCCAGTTCCATCTGCGTGCGCGTGGTCAGCGGCGCCGCGCGGTGGATCTGCTCGCCGGCGCGCGACGAGCCGGTGAACGAGATCGCGCGCACGGCCGGCGCCTCGGTGATGGTGGCGCCAATCTCCGCGGCGCTGCCAGTGATGAAGTTCAGCACGCCCTTGGGCAGGCCGGCCCTGATCAATGCCTCGGCCAGCCGATAGCCCGACAGCGGCGCCTCGGACGACGGCTTGAACACCACCGTGTTGCCGGTCACCAGCGCCGGCGCGATCTTGCGCGCGGGGATCGATACCGGGAAATTCCACGGCGCGATCACCGTCACCACGCCCAGCGGCTCGCGCTGGCTGTAGACGAGCTGGTCGGGATCGTCGTTGGGAAACACCTCGCCGGTGAAGGTCTGCCCTTCCACGGCGTAGAAGCGCAGCGTCTGGGCCGAGCGCAGCACCTCGTCGCGCGCCAGCGCCAGCGCTTTGCCTTCCTCGCGGGTCAGCTCGGCGGCAATGCTGTCGGCGTTGGCTTCCAGGTGCTCCGCTGCGCGGTTGAGGATGGCGGCGCGCTTGCCGACCGGCGTTTTCTTCCAGCCGGCAAATGCCGCCGCCGCGGCAGCCACGGCCGCCTGCGCGTCCACCGCGGACGACGCCTGGAAGCGGCCCACGAGGTCGGCGCTGTCGGCCGGGCTGACGTTGTCGAAGGTGCGGCCCGACTGGCAGGCCGTCCATTCGCCGTCGATATGGTTCAGGAATACGGTCATCGTCGATCCCGTTGCGTGGCGGCGCTCAGGCGGCCATGTCGAGTTCGGGCAGCGGCAGCTCCTTCTCGACGTAGTCGTGGTAGAGCGCGGTCGTGTACAGCAGCCGCATCTGCGCGCCGATCTCGCAGATCTTCAGGCAGCGCTGCTGCAGCTCCGGCGTGTTGGCGTGCTCCAGCACGATCTGGTAGCCGCGCTCGCCATGGATCTCGTCCGAGACGATATGCAGGTCGAAGAACTCGACCTCCTCGTCGGTGAACTGGTACTTGTCGCGCAGCGTCGGCGTCTGCTTGCGGTAAATCGACGGCACCTGCGACTCCAGCCCGACCACCAGTCCGGCCACTGCCACGATCGGGTCTTCGCGCATGGCCACCGCATAGCACCAGCTCTGCAGGCCGCGCGTGGTGGGCGACATGTTGTCCGGGTCGATCACGCGCTCGCGCGTGGTGCCGCAGGCTTCGGCAAAGCGGATCAGCAGGTCGGTGTGGCGGTCGCCGCCGATCTCTTCCTCGTACATGTTGGCCAGCAGGAAATCCTTGGCTTCGGTATAGCGGTCCGGCGTACGGGCGTAGATGTAGCCGAGGTAATCCGCGAACGGGCCGACGTAGTGATAGTGGTTCTCGGCCCAGCGTGCGAGATGGGCGCGGGTCAGCTTGCCGCTGGCCCAGGCCACGCTGAACGGCGCCTTGTTGGCACTCTTGCCTTTGATGGCTTCTTCGAGGGCGGCACGGAAATCTTCGCGGTTCATCAGTTCGGCCATGACGGGGGCTCCTGGTTGGCGATGTGGGGCGATTCGGTGGGTTGGATGCCGGGGCCGGCTTGCAGACAGAATCGGCCTCGGCATGTTTGTATACTATATACAGTCAGTCAGAGACGACAAGTGCCTTGTTGACTAATCACGTCGGTGTTTACCCGGCGCTGAAGCGAGCGGCGGCGTTCAGGCGGCGCAACGCTCCGCCGAGCCGGCCCCGCCCGCCATGCGCGACCAGGCGAAGCCGGCCAGCGCCACGTCTTCCAGCCCCACGCCGACCGACTTGTAGATCACGATGTCGTCGTCGCGCTGCCTTGCCGACACCTTGCCGAGCACGACCTCAGCCAGTTCCACGATCTTCCCTGCCGGCAGCGCCTGCGGATCGGCCAGCACGATATCGCCGGCCTCGCGGGTGGATTGCTGCCGCCACTCCACCACCACCGCGGCGGCGCGGCGCAGCGCGGCGTCGTCCAGTTCGCGCGTGTGCGGCAGGCTGGAGCCGATGGCTGCCACGAAGGCGCCCGGGCGGATCGACGTGCCGGCGAACAGCGGCGTGGTCGCACGCGAGGCCGTGACGATAATGTCGGCCTCGGCCACCGCGGCATCGGGCTCGGCCAGCGCCACCGGGATGCCGCACTGCGCCGACAGCCGCGCGGGCATGCCGGCGTCCGCATGCGGGTCGGACACCAGGATGCGTTCCAGCCCCAGCGTGGCGCTGAGCTGGCGCGCGTGCTGCACGCCCTGCGTGCCGGCGCCGAACAAAGCCAGCGTGCGCGCGCCGGGACGGGCCAGCCGCTGCGCCGCCAGCGTGGTGCAGGCCGCCGTGCGCAGGCGCGTGATGGCGCCGGCGTCAAAGGAAGCCAACGGCCGGCCGTCGTCGGCCGAGAAGATCAGGATGACAAAGGAGAACTGGCCATTGATGGTGGTGTAGACCTTGGCCCCGGCCACGCCCTGCTGCGGGATGACCGCCCCCAGCGTGGACAGCTTGACGCCGCCGGCCTCGGTGCGGATGCGCTCCTGCATCGCGGCATCGCCACGCCCGAAGCTGGAAAACGCCGCCTCCATGACCTGCCGGGCATCTTCCGGGGTGACGTGGGCATCGATCATCGCGTCTGTGATGTGCTGCATGGGAACTCCGCTGGTTGGGTTGACCTGGAAAGCGAAAAAATCAGAAGCGCCGCGGGTGCGGCATCAGGCAAAGGCCGCGCGGCCGAGCACGCCCAGCGCGCCGGCCGCGCACAGGCCCAGGAGCAAGCGGCGCACCGCGGTGGGAGAAACGCGCCCGCGCAGCCGGTTAGAGAGCACGAAGCCGGCCAGCAGGAACGGGGCAAGCACCAGTGCCAGCATCAGTTGCGGCAAGCCAAAGCGCCCCGCCAGCGCCAGCATGGAGAGCGACAGCACGGCGCCGCCGGACAGGATGGTGCCCATGGTGGCGCGCATCGGCGCGGGCGCCATGTGCTGCATGACCAGCGCGAACGGCGGCGCGCCGGCCGAGGTGATGGTCCCCATGAAGCCGGACAAAGTGCCGGCAACGACCACGTTGCGCGAACTGGGCAGCAGGCGCCAGCCCAGCAGGCTCAACGCCACGGCGGCCAGGATCGACAACGAGAACAGCACCGCCAGCGGTCCCGGCGCCAGCCACGCGATGGTCAGCACCGCGGCGGCCCCGCCGAGGGCGCGGCCGGCCAGCGCAAAGCCGGCGATGTTCCAGACGATGGCCTCGCGCTCGCGCAAGGCGCCCATCAGTGACAGGCAGCAGCCCATCGCCAGCAGCGGCCCGGGCACCAGGTCGGGGAAGAAGATCGCGCCCAGCGGCGCCGACAGCATCGCAAAGCCGATCCCGCCCACCCCCTGCAGGCAGGCGCCCGCCAGGATGAGCGCCCCCATCGACAGGTAGTCCAGGACGGACAGGCCGGCGGGCAGCAGCGAGAGCAACGTGTCGGGCATGGCGGAAGGCAAGGTGGCAAGAAGGCAAGTGGCGGACGGCCGGGGGCGGCTCAGCGGCCGGAAACCCGGGCACGCGGGCACGCGTCCTGCTCATCTTGCGCGCTTGTCCGTCTGAAATCGATATAAAACGGTATACAGTCTACATATCGATGTGAAGCCAGGCAACCGGATTGGGTGTTTCATGCACCATCGGAAGGACTGCGGATCGCTTCAATTCCCAATAAATGTGCGGCCTGGAGCGACTTTGCACCGCACTCGCCTAGGCGTAATTCCCGATGAGAAAACGCTTGGCGGGGGGATGCACTGGAATATAGTATACCGAAACGGATGCGGCGCAGCCGATGCATCCTCCCCACAAAACCCTCCGCCCCCAGGGAGTCTTCATGTCACAACAAGTCGTGATCGGTGCCGCGCACTGGATCTATCTGTCAGGGGTAGCAGTCATCGTGCTGACGATGATCCTGCGCGCCAATGTTGTCGTCCCGTCGATCGTCGGCACCGCCCTGGTCGTCTTTGCGCTCACCGGCAGCCCGGTGTCGGCATTGGGCGGGGTGTTTTCCGCGAGCCTGGTTGCCGCCAAGGAGCTGTTCAATATCTTCCTGGTGATCGCCTTCATGACGGCGCTGCTCAATGCGCTCAAGACACTGCGCTCTGACATCCGCATGGTCGAGCCCTTCCGCGTGGTGATGAAGAACGGGCATTCGGCATTCTTCATCCTGGCGGGCATCACCTACGTCATTTCGCTGTTCTTCTGGCCGACACCGGCCGTGCCGCTGGTCTCGGCCATCCTGCTGCCGGCTGCCATCGCGGCGGGGTTGCCGCCGCTGGCGGGCGCGATGGCGATTGCCATTGCCGGGCAAGGCATGGCGTTGTCGTCGGACTACGTGATCGGCGTGGCGCCGGGCATCAGCGCCAAGGCCGCCGGTGCGGCGGTCAGCGCCGCGGTGGTGGCCGACCGAGCGCTGGCGCTGTCGATCATCACCGGCACCATTGCCCTGTGCCTGGCGTACCTGTCGATGCGCAAGCACATCGTGCCGGCCTGCGGCACCCTGCTCGACCGCTGGCAGGCGCAAGCCGGCGGCACCGCCGAGGCGATCGACGGCGGCATCACCTTCGACAAGGCCGAGATTGCCAAGGGCACCGCCCACGCCGAACCGCTCGCCACCGACAGCAATATCGAGGCAAGCCTGTCGATGGTCGCCAGGCGCCGGGTGAAGTGGTCGAAGTGCTTCGCCATCGTGACCCCCATTGCCTTCCTCGCGGTGGTCGCCGTGATGGTGCTGCCCAAGCTCGGCACCGGCGTGCAGGACCTCAAGGGCGGCGACGCGGCCGCCCTGGTCGGCGGCGTCGCGGCGGTGCTGATGATGCTGGCGACGCTGGCCGCCGAAGGCCCGCGCCGCATGCTCGACGTGTGCCCGGAGCACATCACCGATGGCTTTGTCTTTGCCTTCAAGGCGATGGGCTCGGTATTGCCGATTGCCGGCTTCTTCTTTGTCGGCGCCGGCGAGACCGCCGCGCAGATCCTCGGCCTGCCGCCGGGCAAGGCGCCGAGCCTGCTGTTCGAGCTGATCCAGGCCTACCAGCACATGATCCCGGACAACCACGTGCTGGTCGCCTTTGGCGTGCTGCTGGTCGGCATGATCACCGGCATCGACGGCTCCGGTTTCGCGGGCCTGCCGCTGACCGGCACGCTGGCTGGCGCGCTCGGCCCGGTGGTCGGCTTCGACCCGGCCACGCTGGCGGCCGTGGGCCAGATGGGCGCGGTCTGGACCGGCGGCGGCACGCTGATCGCGTGGTCGTCGCTGATCGCGGTGGCCGGCTTCGCCCGCGTGCCGGTGCTGGAAGCGGTGCGCGCGCTGCTGATCCCGGTACTGATCGGGCTGGCGTGCTCCACCGTGGCGGCAATGGTGTTGTGGTCGTAGCCGTTCGCAAGCACTGCTGCTGCAGCCAGATTTCCCTGACTTTCCCCCAGACCGAACGATGCCCAAAGTCACCTTCCACAAGCACGGCGAGACCTTTGTCGACGAGGTCAAGCCCCAGACCAACCTGGTCGTCCGCGCCGGCATCCGGCAGTTCCCCTACCCCAACCTGCGCTACGAGTGCGGCATGGGCAAATGCTCCAAGTGCGCCTGCCGTGTGCTTGCCGGCGCGGAGCAGCTGCCCCCGCCCAACTGGAAGGAAAAGAAGCAGCTCGGTGAACGGCTGGAGCAGGGATACCGGCTGGCGTGCCAGCTGTGGATCGAGCACGACATCGAACTGGCGCAGGACGATTTGCCGGCTCCCGCCGCGCTCGCCACGGCAACCGCGGGAGCCTGACATGTTCGTGCTGCTCACCAGCCGCCCCGGCCAGTTCCGCACCGAGCCCACCGCCGGCATGACCGCGGTCGAGGCCTACGACTACGTGTTCTACGGCAAACGTACGGCGCGCTTCATCATCGCCGAGCTGGCGGCCGGTACCACCGATACCAAGGTCCGTGTGCAGGAGGAAACCCCGCCCGGCATCGTCAACCTGGTCTCGACCAAGTTCCTCGACAAGTACGCCACGCTGGAAGCCGCCCGCGCCGCGCTGCGCGAGCTGGCCAGCTTCGGCAGCATGGACATCGCCCTCGTGCCCACGCCGGTCGCCGTGGGCGGCCAGTCCTGAAGCCCCACGCCCGCAAACTACGCCCGCACGTCACGCATTCATCGCCATGATCCAGATCACCTTCCTCACCAACCACGGCAAGACGGTCAGCGCGCCGGTCAACAGCAACCTGCTGCGCGTGTCGCTGCGCGAACAGGGCGGCATCCCCTTCAAGTGCGGCGGCGGCCTGTGCGGCACCTGCAAGTGCCGCATCGACAAGGGCCGCGAGCATACCGACGCGGTCAAGCCAAAGGAAAAGAAACTGCTGACGGAAGAAGAACTCGCGGGGGGCTTCCGGCTGGCGTGCCAGACGTTCATCGATGGCGATATCGCGGTGTCGTGGCAACCGCGCGAGGCAGTGCGCGCCTGAACTCAGCGCCGCCGCGCGGCGATCAGGCCCGCCACCTCATCCAGCATCGCCATGTCCACCGGCTGCGACAGGTCCAGCGCCAGCGTATGCCGGTAATACGGGCTGAGGTCCAGCCCGACGCCCAGCCCCAGCACCTCCACGTCACGCAACGCCTCATGCCGCGCCACCACGGCCTTGAGGTGGTTGTCGAGATAGCAGGCGTCGTTGGCCAGCCCGGTGGCGGTATCCATCGGGCTGCCGTCTGACACCACCAGCAGGATGCGCCGCGCCTTGCCGGTGGCGTGCAGCCGCGCGCAGGCCCACTCGACCCCCTCGCCGTCCACGCCTTCGCGGAACAGGTCGGCCTTGAGCAGCGCGGTGATGTCGGTACGGGCGCGGCGCCAGCTGCGGCTGGCGTCCTTGAACACCATGTGACAGGTTTCGTTGAGCCGGCCCGGGTGCGCCGGGCGGCCGCGCGCAAGCCAGTCGGCGCGGGCGCGGCCGCCGTTCCAGGCATTGGTGGTGAAGCCGAGGATTTCGGTGGCCACGCCGGCCTGGTCCAGCGCGCGCGCCACCAGGTCAAGCAGCAGCGTCAGCGGCTCTGCGTAGGCCTTCATCGATCCCGAGCAGTCCACCAGCAAACCCACCACGCAATCGGCATGCGCCTTGTACGCTTCGCGGCGGAACAAGCGCCGTTCGGCGGGCGAGCTGACCAGTTGCGCCAGCCGGCGGCCGTCGATGCGGCCGCTTTCCTCGCCGAAGGACCAGCCATCGATGCGCGGCTGCGCCAGCGCGGCGCGCAGCTTGCGTGCCAGCCGCGCCACGTTGACGCCGGCGCGGGCGATGCGGGCGTCGAGGCGCGTGCGGTATTCATCGAGCAAGGCGCGCCGTACCAGCGTGGCGGCGCGCACCTCGCGGTCGTAGCGCGTGGTGAAGATGCGGTAGCCGCCGGTGGCGTCGGCCAGCACGCGGCTGTGGCCGCTGTCGGCAAGCGCGAAGGCTTCGGCCGGCGTTTCGTCGAAATCGAGCCACAGCGCAAAACCCGCGCGCGCGGCGGAAACGGCTTTGTCGTCATCCTCGCCAGCACGTGGCGCTTCGCTGTGGACCATGTCCGCGACGGCACGTGCCAGCGCCAGCGCATGCACGGCAAACGCGGCCTGGTCGTGGCGATGTGCGCGCAAGCCGGCCAGCGATATGCCCAGCACGGGGACGATGGCGGCGCGCGTGGTCTCGATCAAATCTTCGGTGTCTTCGAGCACCGGCTCGCCGCTCAGGCGCGACCACGCCACCTGCGCCACGGTGTAGAGCAGGATGCCGAGATGGCCCTCGGTCAGGCCCGAGCGATGGAACGCGCGCGACCACGCCATGAAGCGGTGCCGCAGGTTGGCAGCCACGCCGGCCATGCCGCGTGGCAGGTGGGTTTCGCAGCGCAGTTGTTCGAGCAGTTCGAAAACCAGGCGCTCGACCGGATCGGTGGGACAGAGACTGCGGTGCAGCACGGCGTCGGAATGCACCTGCCGCAGCGCGGCGCCGTCTGCGGCGCCGCGCAGGCAGGCCGCCGTGTCGGTATCCGGATCGGTATCCGTATCGATATCCGGATCGATACGGAGATGCGGCGCATGCTGCGGCACGGGCCGCATCGCGCGCCATAGCTGGCCGTCGCGGAAATGCAGCGCCGCGTCGCCGGTCAGCGCGCGCACGGTGGCGCCGGAGAGTTCGTCCTGCCGCTGGCGCCGGCGCAGCTGCTGCGCTGCCGACGCCGCGGTCATCGCGCGGACTCCGACGCGGCTGCAACCGCGGCGGTGTCGCCGGGCAGTTGTCCGAAGCAACGCTGGTAATACTCCGCCACCACCGGCCGCTCGGCCTCGTCGCACTTGTTCAGGAAGGTCAGCCGGAACGCCAGGCCCGGATCGCGGAAGATCTGGCAGTTCTCGGCCCAGCTGATCACGGTGCGCGGCGACATCAGCGCCGACAGGTCGCCTGCCGCAAACCCGCGCCGCGTCAGTCCCGCCATGGCCACCATTGCGTCGACCAGCGCGCGGCCGGCTTCGTGGTCCAGCTCGGGCACGCGCGCGAGCACGATGCCCGCCTCTTCCTCGTGCGGCAGGTAGTCCAGCGTGGCGACCACGTTCCAGCGGTCGATCTGCGCGTGGTTGAGCAACTGGGTGCCGTGATAGAGCCCGTTGACGTTGCCGAGCCCCACGGTATTGGACGTGGCAAACAACCGGAACGACGGATGCGGCCGGATCACCCGGTTCTGGTCGAGCAGCGTGAACTTGCCGTCGCGTTCCAGGATGCGCTGGATCACGAACATCACGTCGGGCCGGCCCGCGTCGTATTCATCGAAGATCAGCGCCACCGGCCGCTGCAGCGCCCACGGCACGATGCCTTCCTGGAACTCGGTCACCTGGCGCCCGTCGCGCACGACGATGGCGTCCTTGCCGACCAGGTCGAGCCGGCTGATATGTCCATCGAGGTTGACGCGCACGCACGGCCAGTTGAGGCGCGCCGCCACCTGCTCGATATGGGTCGACTTGCCGCTGCCATGCAGCCCCTGCACCATCACGCGCCGGTCACGCATGAAGCCGGACAGGATCGCCAGCGTCACCTCCGGCTGGAAGCGGTAGGCCGGGTCGATCTCCGGTACGTGGTCGTCGCGCTCGCTGAAGGCCGGCACCATCAGGCCGGAATCGATGCCGAACACCTCGCGGACCGGAATCATCCGGTCCGGCTTGCCATACTGCTCTTGCGTCACCTCATGCTCCTCGTTGGTCGCCATGCCTGCTTTCACCCCGGCACCGCGACCAGCGGAGCAAACCGCGTGACGCCGTGCGCGCTATTCGTCCTCTTCGGCGCTTTCCGCACCTTCCGCGCCGCCTTGCCAGCTGCTGGCGCTTTCGGCCTCGATCGCCGCCAGCGCGCTGGCCGCGCGCTGCAGCGCGGGCAGCAACTGCACCACCTTGTCGCGCGCCACGCGCATGACCGGGGCCTGCAGCGCCAGCCCCAGGTTGGACTTGCCGCCGTCCACGGCCGGCACCAGCACGCCGATGCAGACCAGCCCGGGCAGGAATTCCTCGTCGTCCAGTGCGTAACCGTCGCGCTTCACGCGCTCCAGTTCCGCTTCCAGCTGCGCGTGGTCCGTCAGCGTGTTCTGCGTGTACCGCTCCAGCTCCGCATGCGCCAGCAGCCGCTGCCGCTGCGCCGGCGCCAGCTGCGCCAGGAACAGCTTGCCGGTGGCCGAGCAGTGCGCCGGCACGCGCGAGCCCGGATGCAGGTAGAAGCGCAGCGGCGCCGCGGTTTCCACGCGGTCCAGGTACAGCACCTCGCCGCCCGAGAACGCGGTCAGGTTGCAGCTCTCGCCCACCTCTTCCACCAGCCGCCGCAGCACCATATGGCGCGCGCCGTGCGAGGTGCTGTTGAGCAACAGGTTCTCCGCCAGCCGGCGCAGCCGCAGGCCGGTGCCGTATTGCCGCCCGTCGCCGTTGCGCTGGATCAGCCCCGCCGCCTCGAGCTGCTGCAGCATGCGGTGCAGCGTTGGCTTGGGCAGGCCGGTTTCTTCCACCAGCGCCTGCAGGTTGAAGGACTGGTCCTTCTCCGCGATGACTTCGAGCAGGCCGAACAAACGCAGTGCCGGCGTGTCTCCGTCGGGCTTGGCGTCACTTTTGGCGAGGCGCATATCGTTCATGCCTGGCTCCATCATAGGTAAGTTTCATTTTCAGAGTCAAATCATATCAATTATCGAAACTTCTGGTTGACCTTCCGCCGGGGAGGGCCTACATTCCGGTGAAACAATAATTTTTCGGAACATCTGGTTCCGGATTTTTAAGCAGACACCGGAGACTAGTCGACATGGACGGATAAGCATCCCGCACCCGGGATTGCAAACACTGAACCGACCACGGCCGCGGCTGGCGTTTCCCGCGCCGCCACCTATACAGAAGAGAAGCCGTGGCGCCTGCCAAAAACGCTGGTCTGGCTGCAAGTAGTACCGGCAGCACGCGCAGCACAGGAGACACACCATGATCCAACAACCCGAGTCCGGCAACGGACTATCCCACGGCCTCAAGCAACGCCACATGACCATGATCGCCCTTGGCGGCGTGATCGGCGCTGGCCTGTTCGTCGGCAGCGGCGTCGTCATCAAGTCGGCCGGCCCCGGCGCGGTCCTTTCCTTCCTGATCACCGGCCTGCTGGTCGTGCTGGTCATGCGCATGCTGGGCGAGATGGCGTGCGCGCTGCCCGGCACCGGCGGCTTCTACGAGTATGCCCGCGAAGCCTGGCGCGATCGCCCCGCGGTGGGCAACCTCGCCGGCTTCCTGACCGGCTGGATGTACTGGTATTTCTGGGTCATCGTGGTGGCGCTCGAAGCCGTCGCCGGCGCCGACCTGGTGCGCTACTGGCTGCCCGACGTACCCAACTGGATCATCAGCCTGGTGCTGCTGGTGATGCTGACGCTGACGAACCTGGTGTCGGTCAAGTCGTTCGGCGAGTTCGAGTTCTGGTTCGCCTCGATCAAGGTCGCGGCGATCATCGTGTTCCTGTTCGTCGCCGGCGTGTACGTGCTGGGCCTCGCTCCCGGCGCACAGGGCATGCAAGTGGCGAACCTGACCGTCAACGGCGGCTTCCTGCCGAACGGGATCGTGCCGGTGCTGACCGGCGCGGTCGCGGCCACCGGGTTCTACTTCGGCGCCGAGATCGTCACCATCGCCGCCGCCGAGACCGCCGAGCCGCAGAAGGCAGTGGCCAAGGCCACCAGCTCGGTGATCACCCGCGTGCTGGTGTTCTATGTCGGCTCGATCCTGCTGGTGGTATGCCTGGTGCCGTGGAACTCCAACAGCATCTCCACGCCGTACGTCAGCGCGCTGAACGTGATGGGCGTTCCCGCCGCCGCGCAGATCATGAACGCGATCGTGCTGACCGCGGTGCTGTCGGCGCTCAACTCCGGCCTGTACGCTTCGTCGCGCATGCTGTTCGCGCTGACCCGCCGCGGCGACGCGCCGCAGTCGCTGGCCCGCGTCAGCCGCAACGGCGTGCCGGTCCGCGCCATCCTGGTGGCCACGCTGTTCGGCTACGGCGCGGTGGTCATGTCCTATGTCTCGCCCGATACGGTGTTCGCCTTCCTGGTCAACTCGTACGGCACCGTCGCCATCTTCGTCTACATCCTGATCGCGATCTCGCAGCTGCGCCTGCGCTCGCGGCTGGAACGCGAAGCGCCGGGCCTGCTGCGCGTGCGCATGTGGTGCTTCCCGTATCTCACCTATGTCGCGATCCTGGGCATGCTGGGCATCGTGATCGCCATGGCCTTTATCCCCGACCAGCGCACACCGCTTGCGCTGGGGGTGGTCAGCCTGCTGATCCTGCTGATTGCCTACGGCGCGCGGCAACTGTTTCGCCGTGGCGCGGAGCCGGTAGTACCGCTGGCAGAGATGCCAGGGCCAGACCTCCACAAGTATTGATGTGCCACGCGGCGCGCCAGTGCAGTAAGCTGGCGCGCTGTGTCGTTTAGCCGCCGCAACATGAGCCTCAAGTCCCCCGCCACCATGTGGTTCCAGCTGTTCCAGCAGCACGCCCTGTCCGGCCTGAGCCTGCAGGGCAAGATCCGCCAGATGCTGGTGTCCGCGATCCTTGACCAGCAACTGCCGCAGGGCGAACCGCTGCCAAGCAGCCGCGAGTTGTCCGCGCAGCTGCGCGTGGCGCGCAACACCGTGGTGCTGGCGTACCAGCAACTGGTCGATGAAGGCTACCTGGTGGCACGCGAGCGCAGCGGCTATTTCGTCAACCCCGAGATCCTGGGCACGCGCGTCAGCGGCGTGGCGTCGCTGCGCGGCGAGCCCGTGCCCGCGCGCGGCGGCGAGCCCGACTGGGAACGGCGCTTCGTGTTCCGCCCCACGCAGCAGCGCAATATCGTCAAGCGCGCCAACTGGCGCGACTACCAATATCCCTTTATCTACGGCCAGTACGACCCCACGCTGTTCCCCACCGCCGACTGGCGCGAATGCTGCCTGAAGGCGCTGAGCGTGCTCGACATCCACGACTGGGCCCAGGACATGATCCTGCGCGACGACGAGTCCCTGGTGCAGCAGATCCGCACCCGCGTGCTGCCGCGCCGCGGCGTCTGGGCCGGCGCCGACGAGATCGTGGTCACCGTGGGCGCGCAGCAGGCGCTGTACCTGCTGGCCGACCTGCTGGTCAGCCCCGATACGCCGGTCGGCATCGAAGACCCCGGCTATCCGGATGCGCGCAATATCTTCGGCTCGCATACGTCGCACCTGGTGCCGCTGCCGGTCGATGGCGACGGCCTGGTGCTGTCCGACGCGCAGCGCGCATGCGACTACGTCTACGTCACGCCCAGCCACCAGTGCCCCACCACGGTCACCATGCCGCTGGCACGCCGGCAGGCCCTGCTGCGCCAGGCCGAGGAAGCTGACTTCGTGCTGATCGAGGACGACTACGAAAGCGAGAGCCGCTTCGAAGGCGATCCCACGCCCACGCTCAAGAGCCTGGACCGCAGCAACCGCGTGATCTACGTCGGCAGCCTGTCCAAGAGCCTGGCGCCAGGGCTGCGCATCGGCTATATCGTCGGGCCGGCGCCACTGATTGCCGAGCTGCGCGCGGCGCGGCGGCTGATGCTGCGCCACCCGTCGGCGTATATCCAGCGCGCGTTCTCGCTGTTCCTGTCATTGGGCCACTATGACGCGCACCTGCGGCGCCTGTCGGCCGCGCACCGCGAGCGCGCCGAGGCAGTGCTGGCCGCAATGGCCACCCATATGCCCGACTTCCGCCCGGTGCCGATCGCCGGCGGCGCTTCATGCTGGATCGAAGGGCCGTCCTGGCTCGACGCCAACGCGCTGACGCGGCTGGCCGAGCTGCAGGGCGTGCTGATCGAGCCCGGCAGCGTCTTCTTCATGGCCGAGCCGGCGCCGCGCAACGTGTTCCGGCTGGGCTATTCGTCGATCTCGCTGGACCGCATCGAGCCCGGCATCCGCGTGCTGGCGGCCGTCGCGCGTGAACTGCAGGCCACCGCCGGCGCGCCAGGCGCGGCTGCAGCGGACGCCGCCGTCACTTCCCGCACCCGCCCCGCGGCCTGAACGGGCCCGCGACCGGCTGGCCCCGTGCTGGCCCCATGCTGGCCCAAACGATTGTCCCGAACTGGCGCTACATCGCCGCGCCCGCCTTCCCTATCCTCGAGTCATGGCCGGTACCGCAGCGCGTTGCGCGGGCCGGTGGACAACACTCAGGAGACCAAGCCATGTCCGATCGCAACACCGCCGCCGGTATCGAACTGCTGCAAGCCTTCAACGACGCCTGGAACCGCCACGACCTCGAAGCCCTGATGGGCTTCATGGCCGATGACTGCGCCTTCCACGGCGTTGCCGGCAGCGAACTGCTCGGCCGCAGCTTCATCGGCCGCGACGCCGTGCGCGAAGGCTTCCAGCTCGCGTGGCAGACCTTCCCCGACGCGCAATGGGTCGATGGCGAGCATTTCGTCGTGGGCGACCGCGGCGTCAGCGAATCCACCTTCCGCGGCACCCGCGCCGACGGCGCCCGCATCGAGGCGCGCATGGTCGACGTCTTCACCTTCCGCGACGGCAAGATCGCGGTGAAGAATGCCTACCGCAAGGACCGCCCGCCCGTGGTGGCGCCCGCGGTGGCGCCCGTAGTGGCAGCGCAAGCCTGAACGCAGGAGACGCGCCATGGAAGCCGTAGTCCCCCGCAGTGCCCTGGGCGGCGAACACACGACCGCGCCGTCGCGTCCGTACGACCCCGCCTACGACCCGCTGCATACCCCCACCCCCGGCCAGGGCCGCGAGTACGCCCCCACCTACTGGATCGGCACCGCCGGCACGCCGCCCGCCGACGACGGCCCGATCACGCATGACATCGATGTCGACGTGGCCATCATCGGCTCGGGCTTTACCGGCCTGACCTGCGCGATCTTCCTGGCGGAGCAGTACGGCATCAAGGCCACCGTGCTCGAAGCCAACCGCGTCAGCTGGGGCTGCAGCACGCGCAACGGCGGCCAGGCGCAATGCGCGTCGGGGCGGCTCAAGCGCTCGCAGTGGATCCAGCGCTACGGGCTGGATACCGCGCTGCGCCTGCATGAAGAAGTCTGCGACGGCATGGAAACCTTCAAGGGGCTGATCAAGAACATCGACTGCGACCCGCAGCCGGGCGGCCACCTGTATATCGCGCACCGCGACAAGGTGATGCCCACGCTGGAGAAGGAAGCGAAGGTCCTGCGCGAAGTCTTCAACTACGACGCGCGCATCCTCGATGCCGCCACCGTGCGGCGCGAATACGTCGACGACAAGGAAGCCGCCGGGGCGATGCACGAGCCCGAAGGCATCGGCATCCACGCCGGCAAGCTGGCCTTCGGCTACCTGCGCCGCGCGCGCGAGCTGGGCGCCAGGGTGCATCCGTCCAGCCCCGTAACGGGCTGGGAAACGCGCAACGGCGTCCATTACCTGCGCACCCCCGGCGGCATCGTGCGCGCCCGCGCCGTGGGCGTGGCCACCGGCGGCTACACTTCGCAATCGCTGCACCGCGATCTCAAGAACCGGTTGTTCCCGATCCTGTCGAACTCGATCGTCACGCGCCCGCTCACCGCCGATGAACTGGCGGCGTGCAACTTCCGCACCACGCAGGTCATCACCGACACGCGCATCCTGCGCCACTACTACCGGCTGATGCCCGACGGCCGCCTGCAGATCGGCAGCCGCAGCGCCATCACCGGCAACGACGCGCCGCAGGACCAGTACAAGCAGAAGCTCATCGCCGACATGTACCGCAAGTTCCCGGCGCTGCGCGGCATCCAGATCGACTATTCATGGTGGGGCTGGGTCGACGTCAGCCACGACATGATGCCGCGCATCACGCAGCCGGACCCGTCGCAATCGATCTACTACGCGCTGGGCTACGGCGGCAACGGCGTGATGTACTCCGCGCAGGCGGGCAAGCGGCTGGCGGCCCTGATCGCCGGCAAGGAATCGTCGCTGCCGCAGCTGCCGATCTTCCGCTCGCCGCTGCCGTTCCCGAATGTGCGCGAGATGGTGGAGGCGCAGATGTTCGCGCCGTTCCGCCGGATGGGGCAGCGGGTGCTGTATCACTGGTATCACTGGAAGGATGATGTGTTTTGAGGGTGCGGCCGCCTTTCTCCCCTCTCCCGCTTTCGTCGCTTGCGGGAGAGGGGCGCAAACCGACCGCCAGCCCTACGGCTTGTCGGACCACCACCGACACCCAAACCGGATTCCACCGTCTCCACGGCATCCGAAGCGCCGCAGTATGATGCCCAAGTCTCCCGCCCCGGGAGCATCGCGACCGCATGCCGGCCGCAGTGCATCAGGAGGCACGCTTGGACCACCCCCGGCCGTTCCCGTCCGAACCCGCGCGCCCCGGCGACCTGGTCGTCGCCCGGCCTGAAGGGCTGTATTGCCCGCCCGGCGACTTCTATATCGACCCGTGGCGCCCGGTCGAGCGCGCGGTCATTACCCACGCCCACTCCGACCATGCCCGCTTCGGCCATGCGCACTACCTGTGTTCAGCGCCCGGCCGCGGCGTGCTGCTGGCACGACTGCCCGGCATCCACCTCAACACCCTGCCATACGGCGAACGCATCACCCATCACGGCGTCACGCTGAGCCTGCACCCGGCGGGGCACGTGCTTGGCTCCTCGCAGGTGCGGCTGGAATACGGCGGCCAGGTCTGGGTAGCGTCCGGCGACTACAAGCTGGAGGCCGACGGCACCTGCGACCCGTTCGAGCCGGTGCCGTGCGACACCTTCATCACCGAAAGCACCTTTGGCCTGCCGATCTACCGCTGGCCATCACAGCCAACGCTGATGGCGGAGATCTTCCACTGGTGGCAGGCCAATGCGCAGGCCGGCCGCGCCAGCGTGGTCTACGCGTACAGCTTCGGCAAGGCACAGCGCATCCTGCATGGGCTGCTGCACCATGCCGGCGTCGATGGCCTGCCCGGTCCGGTGATCGTCCACGGCGCGCTGACCACGCTGAACGCCGCGTACGCCGACGCCGGCGTGGCGCTGCCGCCGATGGCGCTTGCATCCGAGCTGCCGCCGCGCAGCCCGCTGCTGCGCCAGGCGCTGGTGGTGGCGCCACCGTCGGCACAACGCTCGACCTGGCTGCGGCGCTTCGGCGATGCGTCCGATGCCTTTGCCAGCGGCTGGATGCAGCTGCGCGGCACGCGCCGGCGCCGCGGCGTCGATCGCGGCTTTGCGCTGTCCGACCATGCGGACTGGCCGGGGCTGCTGCAGGCGATCGGCGCCACCGGCGCCGATCGCATCATCGTGACCCACGGCAACGTGCCGGTGATGGTGCGCTACCTGAACGAACGCGGCTGGCAGGCGCAGGCGTTCGAGACCGAGTACGGCGATGACGACGAATCGGCGCGCGCCGAGGCGCAGGCGGCTGAATCGGGCAGCGAAGCCCCCACCGAAGAGCCCGCCCCATGAAGGCCTTCGCCGACCTCTACGCCGCGCTCGACGGCACCACCTCGACCAAGGCCCGGCTGGCAGCGCTGGTCGACTACCTGCGCGTCGCGCCGCCGCAGGACGCGGCCTGGGCCGTGTACTTCCTGGCCGGCGGCAAGCCGCGGCAAATCGTGCCGGTGTCGGTGCTGCGCGAACTCGCGCGCGAGGCCGCCGGCCTGCCCGACTGGCTGTTCGAAGAAAGCTACCAGGCCGTCGGCGACCTCGCCGAGACCATTGCCCTGCTGCTGCCCGAACCGATGGACGCCGACCACGCTGGCCTGGCCGAATGGGTCGAGCAGCGCCTGCTGCCGCTGCGCGGCCTGCCGCCGGAAGCACTGATGCCGCGCCTCGATGCGCTTTGGCGCCCGCTCGACGCCCATGGCCGGCTGGTGCTGTTCAAGCTGATCACCGGCGCCTTCCGCGTCGGCGTGTCGCGCCTGCTGGTCACGCGCGCGCTGGGCGAGGTAGCGGGCATCGATCCCAAGCGCGTGGCCGAGCGCATGGTCGGCTATACCGACCTGTCAGCACGGCCCGATGCCGCTCGCTTCCTGGCCCTGCTCGCGCCGGAGAGCGACGACGACCGCCAGCTGCGCGCCGGCGGCCAGCCCTACCCGTTCTTCCTCGCGCATCCGCTGCAGGCACCCGTCGCGCAGTTCGGCGAGGTGCTTGGCGCCCCCGGGCGCTGGCTGGTCGAATGGAAATGGGACGGCATCCGCGCGCAGCTGGTGTGTCGAGGCGGGCAAACCTGGCTGTGGTCGCGCGGCGAGGAGCTGATCACCGAGCGCTTCCCCGAGATCGTCGACGCGGCCGCGGCACTGCCGGATGGCACCGTGCTCGACGGCGAGATCGTGATCTGGCAGGACGGCCGCGTGCAGCCGTTTGCGCTGCTGCAGCAGCGCATCGGCCGCAAGACGCTGAGCGCAAAGCTGCTGCGCGATGCGCCGGCGATCCTGATGGCGTACGACCTGCTCGAATGGCAGGGCGAGGACTGGCGCGTCCGGCCGCAGGCGGCGCGCCGCGCGCGGCTGGAGCATGTGGTTGCCGGGCACGTCCATCCCGTGCTGGAGCTGAGCCCGCTGGTCGAGGCCGACAGCTGGGAGCACTACGCGCGGCTGCGCGATGCCTCGCGCGATCTTGGCGTGGAAGGCTTCATGCTGAAGGCCGCCGATGCAGCCTACGGCGCCGGCCGCACCAAGGACGTCGGCGTCTGGTGGAAATGGAAGATCGACCCGTATTCGGTCGATGCGGTGCTGATCTATGCGCAGCGCGGCCACGGCCGCCGCGCCAGCCTCTATACGGACTTCACTTTCGCGGTGTGGAACGCGCCGCAGGGCACCCCGGACCGCGCGCTGGTGCCGTTCGCCAAAGCGTACTCCGGGCTGACCGACCAGGAAATGCGCGCGGTCGACGCCATCATCCGCCGCACCACCGTCGAGAAATTCGGCCCGGTGCGCAGCGTGGAGCCGACGCAGGTGTTCGAACTGGGCTTCGAAGGCATTGCGCGCAGCGGCCGCCACAAGAGCGGCATCGCGGTGCGCTTCCCCCGCATGCTGCGCTGGCGCACCGACAAGCCCATTGAAGAAGCCGACACGCTGGCCACGCTGGAAGCCATGCTGCCCGGTGCCGCCACACCGCGGGAGGACGCCGCATGACCCCGCCGCGTGCCGCACGCAAGCCGGCGGAGGACGCCGCCGCCGAGCCGCTCACTGTCGCGCAGGGACTGCAGGCGCTGTTCGATGCGCGCGGCTGGCAGCCGTTCGCGTTCCAGCGCGAAGCCTGGGCCGCCATCGCTCGCGGCCAGAGCGGCCTGCTGCATGCCACCACCGGCACCGGCAAGACCTATGCGGCATGGCTGGGCGCGCTGATGGCATTCGGCACGCCGCGCGCCGCGCCGTCGCACGACCAGCCAGCGCCGCCACTGACGGTCCTGTGGCTCACGCCGATGCGAGCGCTCGCCGCCGACACCACGCGCGCGCTGCAGGCGCCGCTGGCGGAACTCGATCTCGACTGGACCGTGGCGCTGCGCACCGGCGACACCGGCAGCGCCGAACGCGCCGCGCAGCAGCGCCGCCTGCCGACCGCGCTGGTGACCACGCCGGAAAGCCTGACGCTGATGCTGACCCGCGCCGACGCGCAGGAAACGCTGCGGCGCGTGCGCATGGTGGTGGTCGACGAATGGCACGAGCTGATCGGCAACAAGCGCGGCGTGCAGGCGCAGCTGGCGCTGGCGCGGCTGCGGCAATGGCAGCCGGCGCTGATGGTGTGGGGGCTGTCGGCCACCCTGGGCAACCTGCCGCACGCGGCCGACGTGCTGCTGTCTGGCGTGCCGGAGGACCAGCGCGTGCTGGTGCACGGCCACACGCCCAAGACGCTGCTGATCGACACGCTGCTGCCGGGCAATGCCAGCCGCTTCCCGTTTGCCGGCCACCTGGGGCTGTCGATGCTGCCTCACGTGGTGGAGGAGCTTGAGCACAGCGGCACCACGCTGGTCTTCCTCAACACGCGCTCGCAGGCCGAGCTGTGGTACCAGGCGCTGCTCGATGCGCGTCCCGACTGGGCCGGCCAGATCGCGTTGCACCACGGCTCGCTCGACCGCGCGGTGCGCGAGTGGGTGGAGTTGAGCCTGAAGAACGGCGAGCTGCGCGCGGTGGTCTGCACCTCCAGCCTGGATCTCGGCGTCGACTTCCTGCCGGTGGAGCGCGTGCTGCAGGTCGGCTCGCCCAAGGGCGTGGCGCGCCTGCTGCAGCGCGCCGGCCGTTCGGGCCATGCACCGGGCCGCGCCTCGCGCGTGACGGTGGTGCCCACGCACAGCCTGGAGCTGGTGGAAGCGGTGGCCGCGCGGCACGCGGTGCAGGCGGGGCGGATCGAGGCGCGCGAGTCGCCCGACAAGCCGCTCGACGTGCTGGTGCAGCACCTGGTGACGGTGGCGCTTGGCGGCGGCTTCCGCGCCGAAGCGCTGCTGGCCGAGGTGCGCACCGCCTGGGCCTACCGCGGCCTGACCGACGCCGAATGGCAATGGTGCCTGGACTTCGTGCGCCAGGGCGGCGCCACGCTGTCGGCCTATCCGGACTTCCGCCGCGCCGTGCCGGACGAGGAAGGCGTCTGGCGCGTGCCCGATGTCGGGCTGGGCCGGCGCCACCGCATGAGCATCGGCACCATCGTCAGCGACGCCACCATGCAGGTGCGCTACTGGAGCCGCGCCGGCAGCGGCGGCGCCTCGCTGGGATCGGTCGAGGAAGGCTTTATCGCGCGGCTGGCGCCGGGCGACTGCTTCCTGTTCGGCGGCCGCCTGCTGGAGCTGGTACGGGTGCAGGAGATGACCGCCTACGTGCGCCGCGCCACCGGCAAGCGCCCGGTGGTGCCGCGCTGGAATGGCGGCAAGATGCCGATGTCGACCGAGCTGGCCGAAGCGGTGATCGACACGCTCGAGGCCGCCGCCGCGGGCCGGCTCGATCCGCGCACCACGCCCGAACTGCCGCTGATCCAGCCGCTGGTGGACCTCCAGGCGCAGTGGTCGGCGCTGCCGACGCGCCAGACCCTCCTGGCCGAGGCGCTGCACTCGCGCGAGGGCTGGCACCTGTTCCTCTACCCCTTCGCCGGCCGCTCGGTCCACCTCGGGCTGGGCAGCCTGCTGGCATGGCGGCTGGGGCAGAAAGTGCCGGCGACGTTCTCGGTCGCCGTCAACGACTACGGGCTGGAACTGCTGGCCTCCGCGCCGCTGGACTGGGGCCACTGGCTGCCGCAGGTGCTGGCCGAGGAGCGCCGGCGCGACCTGGCCGCCGACGTGCTCGGCAGCCTCAATGCGGGCGAGCTGTCGCTGCGGCGCTTCCGCGAGATCGCGCGCGTGGCTGGGCTGATTTTCCAGGGCTATCCGGGCGCGCCCAAGAGCGCGCGCCAGCTGCAGGCGTCGTCGAGCCTGTTCTACGAGGTGTTCCGCAAGCACGATCCCGGCAACCTGCTGCTCGGCCAGGCCGAGCGCGAGGTGCTGATGCAGGAACTGGACGCGCACCGGCTCGCCGAAACCCTCGAGCGGCTGGCCGCGCTCAGGCTAGACCTGCACGAGCTGAAGCGGCCCACGCCGCTGTCGTTCCCGCTGGTGGTGGAATTTCTGCGCGAGAAGCTCAGCACCGAGAAGCTGGCCGACCGCATCGCGCGCATGCTGGCCGAGCTGGAACTGGCGGCGGGTCCCGAGCCGGGCGAAGCCGACGGCATGCAGGCCGCAGCGGTGGCCGATGCGGTGGCCGATGCGGCGCGCTTCGGCATGGCCGACCACGCCGGCCCGTCCGGCCGCACACCGCGCAAGCCACGCCGCCCGCGCAAACCCTCCAGACCCTTGCCGCTGCTATGACACCAGACGCCGGCACCCTGCGGGCCCACGGCGCCTGCGCCGTCTCGGCGGCGGGAGAAACGCTGTGGCTGCTGCCAGAACATGCGGTGTGGTGGCCCGCGGCGGGCATGCTGATGGTGGCCGACGTGCATTTCGGCAAGGCCGCGGCGTTTCGCGCGCTCGGGCAGCCGGTGCCGCACGGCACCACCGGCGACAACCTGGGCCTGCTGACGCAGCTGACGCGGCAGTTGCCGGTGGAGGAACTGGTCTTCCTTGGCGACTTCCTGCACGCGCGTGCGGCGCGCACGCCGGCGGTGCTGGCGGCGCTGGACGGCTGGCGCCGCAGCCTGCCGCCGCAGGTGCGCTGCACCCTGGTGCGCGGCAACCACGATGCGCGCGCCGGCGACCCACCCGATTCGCTGCAGATCCGCGTGGTGACGGAGCCCGCCGTGGCGAGTCCCTTCGCGCTGTGCCATCTGCCCGGCGCCTCGCCGCTGGGCTACGTGCTGGCTGGCCACCTGCACCCTGCCTGCCGGCTGCGCGGCGCCGGCGCCGACAGCCTGCGCCTGCCCTGCTTCCTGTTCGGCCCGCGTGGTGCCATCCTGCCCGCCTTCGGCGCCTTCACTGGGCACGCCACGGTGCGGCCGCAGCCGGATGAGCGCGTCTATGTGGTCGGCGGCGGCCGCGTCTGGCCGGTGGGCCGCGCGCCGCAGCACAGCGCTTAGAAGAGCGATTAGAACAGCGTATAGCCCCCGTCGATGACGAAGGTGTCGCCGGTGTGGTAGGCCGACGCCGGGCTCATCAGGTAGACCGCAATGCCGGCAAAGTCGCTGCCTTCGCCCCAGCGGCGCATCGGCACGCGCTTGTGCACCATCTCCTGGAAGGCATCGTTGGCCTGCGCGGCGCCGGTCATCTCGGTCTTGATCCAGCCCGGCAGGATTGAATGCGCGCGGATGCCCTTGCGCGCATATTCGACGGCCAGGCCGCGCATCATCGAGATCACGCCGCCCTTGGTGGCGGCATAGTGCTCGGTCCGCGGCGCGCCTTCGATGGCCGCAACCGAAGCGGTGCTGCACAGCACACCGCCCTCGCCCTGCACCAGCATCT
This sequence comes from Cupriavidus sp. Agwp_2, assembly GCF_040784895.1. Classification (NCBI taxonomy): domain Bacteria; kingdom Pseudomonadati; phylum Pseudomonadota; class Betaproteobacteria; order Burkholderiales; family Burkholderiaceae; genus Cupriavidus; species Cupriavidus sp. Agwp_2. The sequence goes on along the minus strand of NZ_CP088084.1, from coordinate 2,563,007 downwards.
GCCGCACCGCGGCGCGCAGCGTGAAAAAGGCACCATCCAGGTTGACGCGCATGGTCTTGCGCCAGACCTCCGCCGTCAACGTATCGAACGGGCCCTTGTTGCCGCCGATACCCGCGTTGGCAAAGCAGCCGTCGATCCGGCCCAGCGCCGCCACCGTGCGCTGCATCGCAGCATCGACCGCCTGCTCGTCGCCCACGTCGCACACCTCGGTGTGCACCCGGCGGCCGTGCTGCGCCAGCCGGTCGGCGGCGGCGGCGTTCTTGTCCGCGTTGGTGCCCCAGATGGCGATGTCCGCGCCCGCCGCGGCCAGGCCCTCGGCAATGCCCAGCCCGATGCCGCCGTTACCGCCGGTCACCAGGGCCACTTTTCCTGTCAGGTCGAAAGGGTGCTTGCTCATGTCTGTCTCCTCGGATGGTGGGGTCGCTGCCTCGACCGGACATTGTTGACCCGTCACGGCACAAAGCTCGTCGTCGGAACCGATGAGTTTGGATGCGCGCAGGCGCACTTCCGGGCGGCTAAGGATTTCCATGATTGACGCTTGCCCAGGCCACCGCTCCGCCCGGCCTGTCGCCATCTGCGGCCCTGCGCCGCGGCTGGCCCCAGCGAATCCGGCCAACTGGCCCTACAGGGCCGGATCGGCGCTCACCTATAAAGCCGTGACCTTCAACCCTTTCCTTTCGAGGAGCAGAACCATGCGGTGGATCAAGCGACTTGCGACGTATTTCGCCCTGGCGGCAGCACTGGCGCCAGCCGCCCACGCGCAAAGCAAGGATGTAGTGATTGCTTACCAGGACATGGTGGTGCCCTGGCGTTATGCGCAAGACATGAAGGAGCTGGAGAAGCAGACCGGCTACAAGGTGTCGTTCCGCCAGTTCGGCGGTGGCGGCGACGTAATCCGCGCCATGGCGTCGGGCCAGATCGCCATCGGCGAGGCGGGCACTTCGCCGATCGCCTCGGCGCTGTCGCAAGGACTGGACGTGGAGCTGTTCTGGATCCTCGACGACATCAACGCGGCCGAGGCCATGGTCGCGCGCAACGGCAGCAAGATCGCCAGCATCACCGACCTGAAGGGCAAGCGCGTGGGCGTGCCGTTCGTGTCGACCACGCACTACCACACGCTGGTCGCGCTGGAGCGTGCCAAGGTCAGTCCGAAAGACGTGCGCATCGTCAACATGCGCCCGCCCGAGGTCGCGGCCGCGTGGGAGCGGGGCGACATCGACGCGACCTTTATCTGGGACCCGGTGCTGGCCAAGCTCAAGCAGTCGGGCACGGTGCTGACGACCTCCGGCCAGATCGCCGCCGATACCGGCAAGGCGACCTTCGACGGGATGATCGCCAACAAGAAGTTCGCGCGCGAAAACCCGGAGTTCATGGTCAAGCTGGTGCGCGTGCTGGCCGCCGCGGACGACAACTACCGCAAGAACAAGGCGTCATGGACCGCCGATTCGCCGATGGTCAAGGCGGTGGCCAAGGTCTCCGGCGCCAAGGCCGAGACGGTGCCGGCCAGCATGGCGCTGTATGCCTTCCCGACGCTGGAAGAACAGGTCTCGGAGCGCTGGCTCGGCGGCGGCGCGGCGCGCGCGCTGCAGTCGGCGGCGCAATTCCTGAAGGAGCAAGGGACCATCCAGACGGTGTTGCCGGACTACGGCCAGGGCGTCAATGCGGAATGGGCCAAACGTGCGCTGCGGTAACGCGCGCGGTGTGTGGAACAGCAGCGGAAATCGTCATGAACAAACTTGAAATCGATAACCTCAGCGTGAACTACGGCGCCGCCGGCGGCGCCCGCACGCTGGCCCTGTCGCAGGTCAATCTCACCATGGAGCGCGGCGATTTCGTCGTCGCGCTGGGCGCCTCGGGCTGCGGCAAGACCACGCTGCTGTCGTGCATCGCCGGCTTCATGGAGCCGTCGGAAGGCGAGATCCGGCTCAACGGCAAGGCAGTGCGCGGACCCGGTGCCGAGCGCGGCGTGGTGTTCCAGAAGCATGCGCTGATGCCGTGGCTGAGCGTGGCCGACAATGTGGCGCTGGGCCTGCGCCTGCGCGGCGTGCCGCGCGCGGAACGCCTGCGTATTGCGCGCGAGAAGCTGGCCGCGGTGGGGCTGGAAGCGGCGGCTGCCAAGCCCGTCTACCAGCTTTCCGGCGGCATGCAGCAGCGCGTGGGGATTGCGCGCGCGCTGGCCTGCGATCCGGCGGTGATGCTGATGGACGAACCGCTGGGCGCGCTCGACGCGCTGACCCGCGAGTCGATCCAGGCGCTGATCCTCAGGCTCTGGGCGAAGGAGCAGAAGATCGTGTTCTTCATCACCCACAGCGTGGAAGAGGCGCTGTTCCTGGCGACGCGGCTGATCGTGATGACGCCGTCGCCGGGCCGCATCGCGCATACCTATGAACTGCCCTTCGCGCGCCGCTTCATCGAGTGCGGCGATGCCCGCCAGGTCAAGTCCGACCCGGAGTTCATCCGCTACCGCGAAGAGATCGTCGACCTGATCCATGCTACCGCCTGAGGAATTCAAGATGCCCGCTTCCGCTCAACGCATCGAACCCGCGCCGCGCGCCGCGCCTGCCGCCGCGCCAAGCTCCGCCCCTTCCAGCAAGCCGATGAAAGCCGTCTCGGGCTACCGCCTCCCCGGCGAGGGATCGAGCTCGAGCATCTCCACCATTACCGTGGTGAGCCTGCTGGCGCTGTGGTGGATCGCCAGCCACCTGCGCTGGCTGCCGCCGCTGTTCCTGCCCACGCCGGAGTCGATCGTCACCGCCTTCATCGATGCCTGGCAGGGCAACCTGCAAGGCGGCCAGCCGCTGACCGAGCACTTCACCGCGAGCATGGTGCGCGTGTTCGGCGCGTTCGGGCTGGCGGTGGCTACCGCGGTGCCGATCGGCGTGCTGATGGGCGTGTCGCGCATCGCGCGCGGCATCTTCGATCCGCCCATCGAGTTCTACCGCCCGCTGCCGCCGCTGGCCTACCTGCCGCTGATCGTGATCTGGTTCGGCATCGACGAGACCTCGAAGGTGCTGCTGATCTTCCTGGCGTGCTTTGCACCGCTGGCGATGTCGGCGCAGGCGGGCGTGCGCTCGGTCACGATCGAGCAGATCAACGCGGCCTATTCGATGGGCGCCACGCCGTGGCAGGTGGTGCGGCACGTGGTGCTGCCCGCCGCGCTGCCCGACATCCTGACTGGCATGCGCATCGCCATCGGCTTTGGCTGGACCACGCTGGTCGCCGCGGAGATGGTGGCCGCGACCGCCGGGCTGGGGCAGATGGTGCTGAACGCTTCCAACTTCCTGCGTACCGACGTGGTGATCATGGGGATCGTGCTGATCGGGTTGATCGCGTATGTGTTTGATCTGCTGATGCGCAAGATGGCGAAGTGGCTGGTGCCCTGGAAGGGGAGGATGTAAGGTGTTTTCCCCCCGCTCTCCCGCAAGCGGGAGAGGGGAGAGAGCCTTTCACTGGCACTCCAGAATCACGTCGATCAAGCGCTTGCCAAAATGCAGCGCGCCCTGTTCCGCCGCGGCGCGCGTGAAATAGTCCTGCTCGTCGACGTCGAGGCCGTACTGCATGTCGGTCGTCGGCGTCTTCGAGCGCCCGACACCGAGCAGGTAGCCCCACTTCGGTCCGGGTGTGTCCCGGACGGTCGCAATATCCGCCACCTCGAAGGCCATCACGTGGGCATACATGCCGCGATAGCTTTCGGTGATCCATCTCAAGGGTTCTGCCATGGTCTCCTCGCCTGTCGCAGGTACTCCCTGGTAAGCCCCTAATGCTACGCAACGCAGACCGGTCCCGTCACTTGTACGAAATTCCCGCCTTTTCAAACCAGCGAGGCGGTTCGGCACTATCATCGGCACATTACCAACCGCCAGTTGCCAGTCATGGACAAGGCCCGCGTGCTGACCCTCTTCATCGGCGTGGTGCGCGCCGGCAGTTTCCAACGCGCCGCGGTGGAAGCCGGCGTGACCCCGCAAGCCGTCAGCAAGGCGGTGCGCACGCTGGAAGACGACCTCGGCGTACGCCTGCTGCACCGGACCACGCGCAAGCTCAGCCTCACCACCGAAGGCGCGCGCCTGTTTGAACTGGCCGCACCGGGCATGCGCCAGCTGGATGAGGCGCTGGACCAGGTGCGCAGCAGCAAGAGCGATGACGACGGCCTGATCCGCCTGACCGCGCCGCCGTCGATCGGCAGCCGTGTGCTGGTGCCCTTGGTGCGCGCCTTCCGCGAACTGCATCCGGGCATCACCTTCGATGTGGTGCTGAGCGACCTTTTCACCGACCTGGTCGAGTCCCGGATCGATATCGGCTTCCGCGCCGGCACCAGCCCAGGCCAGAACCTGGTGGCGCGCCGGCTGTGCGACCTGCCGCTGGTCATCTGCGCCGCGCCCGACTACCTGGCGCGGCACGGCGAGCCGGCCACGCTGGACGAACTGCTGCAGCACCAGTGCACCGGCTTCCGCCGCCCGGCGACCGGGCGCATGGTGCCGTGGGAGCTGCAGGTCGACGGCGCGCTGGTCTACCAGGAGGTGCCCGCCGTCGCCAGCTTCAACGACGTGGAGACCGAGGTGGAAGCGGTGCGCGCCGGCATGGGCATCGGCCAGCTCTCCGCCTACATGATCCACGCCGACCTCGTCAGCGGCCGGCTCAGGGCGATCCTGACCGGATTCAGCAGCAGCAACGTCGGCCTGTACATGTACTACCCGCACCGCAGCCAGATGCCGGTGCGGGTCCGGCGCTTTATCGACTTCGTGGTGGAAGCCGGGCGCGGCGCGGAACAGTCCCTGTCGCGGCTAGCAGGGCTCGTGCGCTGATCCTTCCGGCACAAGGCAGGCGACCCGACCCCACCCACACTTCCCGCCAGCACGCTTCTCCCGAGCCCTGCTCCGGCCCTTTCGTTTGATTTTTTCTCAAGCGAAGGCGCCGGAAATGTCGTTTGTCGCGCGCGCCGCCAGCGACAACCATTACGCCAAGGCCCACCAAACAGGAGACTGCCGTGTCAGACCAAGCCTATCCGCTCTGGAGTGCGGACCCCCTTCCCCACCTGATCGCCTCGCGCCACCGCGCCACCGGCGAATGGATCTTCCCGGCAGTGCCGGCCGGTTCGCCGCTCGCCGCCGAGCATGACCCCGTCGCCATCCGCGGCTCCGGCGTGGTCTACAGCTTCACCGTGATCCATCCCGCGCCCAAGAGCGGCCAGCCGCCGTACGCGCTCGGCTATGTCGACTTCGTCGGGCCGGTGCGCATCTTCGGGCGCCTGCAGGGCAAGGCGCGCCCGGTGATCGGCGACCGCTATGAAGCCCGCCCCGACGCCGAGTTCGGCTATGTCTTCGAGGCCGTCACGGCCTGATGGATCGAGAAAAGGAAAGGAAAAGCAACATGCAGGACATCTACATCCACGGCGGCGCGATGACGCCGTTCGGCCGCCACGCCGGCGTGCTGGCGCCCGAACTGGCGCAACAGGCCATCCTCAAGGCACTGGCCGACGCCGACGTGCCGGCCGGCCGCATCCAGGCGGTGTATTGCGCCAATGTGCTGGGCGGCATGATCCTGGGCCAGCTGATCGTGCGCGACCTGGGCCTGAAGGGCATTCCGGTCTACAACGTCGAGAACGCCTGCGCCAGCGGCGCCACCGGCGTGCACCTGGCGCGGCATGCGCTGCTGGCCGGGCAATACGACACGGTGCTGGTGTTCGGCATCGAGCAGCTCACCGCGCTCGGCGGCGGCACCATCCCGCTGCAGCGCAACGACCACAAGACGGAGCTATATGCCAAGGCCGGCATGGTGCTGCCCGCGGTCTATGCGATGCGCGGCACGCGCTTCCTGCACGAGCGCGACGCGTCGCCCGCCGACCTGGCGGAAGTGGCGGTCAAGAACCGCTACAACGGCTCGCTTAACCCATATGCGCAGCAGCGCAAGGCCACCACGGTGGAGGAAGTGCTCGGCTCGCGCATGATCGCCGACCCGCTGACGCTGCTGCAGTGCTGCCCGTCGCAGGTCGACGGCGCCGCCGCCGTGGTGCTGAGCACGCGCCGCCCGGCGCAGGCGCGCCCGGTCAAGGTGCTGTCCTCGGTGGTGGTGTCCGGCCTGCGCGAAGAGGCCGACGACGACATCCTCGATGCCGAGATCACCGCGCGTGCCGCACGCCAGGCGTATGAACAGGCCGGGCTGGGCCCGCAGGACGTCGATGTGGTCGAGCTGCATGACGCCTTCACCATCGCCGAACTGCTTTACTACGAAGCGCTGGGCCTGGCCGGGCCAGGCGAAGCGGTGTCGCTGCTGAAGTCCGGCGCAACCCGGCTGGGCGGCCGCGTGCCGGTCAACCCCAGCGGCGGCCTGCTGGCCAAGGGGCATCCGCTCGGCGCGACGGGCGTGGCGCAGATGGTCGAAATCCTGTGGCACCTGCAAGGGCGCGCCGGCGAGCGCCAGGTCGACAACGCCCGCGTCGGCCTGACGCAATGCACCGGCGGCGGCATTGCTGGTGTCGACCACGCCGCGTCTTCCGTCCACCTGCTGGGAGTCTGAGATGAGTACGCAACGATTCGATCCCACCCACGTGGCCGTGGTGACGGGCGCCGCGCGCGGCATCGGCCTGGGCATCGCCACGCAACTGGCGCGGCAAGGGCTGACCGTGGCGCTGCTCGACCGCGATGGCGGGGCGCTCGACGAGGCCGTCGGCACGCTGGCCGCCGAAGGGCTGAATGCCTTCGGCGCCACCGCCGACCTGACCGATTCCGCCGCGGTCAACGACGCCTTTGCGCAGGTGTCGGCACGTGCCGGCCGCGTGGATTACCTGATCAACAACGCGGGCGCCGTGCGCGACATGCGCTTCCTGAAGATGACCGACGACGACTGGGACCTGGTCATCGATACCAACCTGCGCTCGCAGTTCCTGTGCTGCCGCGCGGCGCTGCCCGGCATGGTCGAGCGCGGCCACGGGCGCGTGGTCAATATCTCGTCGCGAGCCTGGCTGGGAGGCTTCGGGCAGGCCAACTACTCCGCGGCCAAGGGTGGCGTAGTCAGCCTGACGCGCTCGCTGGCGATCGAGTTCGCGGGCAAGGGCATCACCGTCAACGCGGTCGCACCCGGCATCGTCGATACCCCGCTGTTCCGCGGCTTTGCGCCGGAGGTGCAGGCGCGGCTGCAGAAGTCGGTGCCGGTGCAGCGCATCGGCACGGCCGACGACATCGCCAATGCGGTCAGCTTCTTCCTCGATCCGCAGTCGTCGTACGTGACTGGCCAGACGCTGTATGTCTGCGGCGGGCGCAGCCTGTCGTCGCCCAGCGTGTAAGGAGGCCCCCATGACCATCCAACGCCACATCGAAGGCGCGGTCGCGGTGCTGACCATCGACCGGCCCGACGCGCTCAATGCGCTCGACGTGACCACGCTGCGCGAACTGCGCGCACACCTGGCCGAGGTGCGCGACCGCGACGACCTGCGCGTCGCGGTGCTGACCGGCGCCGGCACGCGCGCCTTCTGCGCCGGGGCGGATCTGAAAGGCACGCGCACTTCAGCCGCCACCTACCCCGAGGCGCTGTTCCGCGCGCCTGAGCAGGCCGCGGACCTCGGGCTCTATATCCGGCTGATGGACCTGACCGACCTCGGCCTCGGCAAGCCGCTGGTGGCGGCGGTCAACGGGCACTGCCTGGGCGCCGGGCTGGAGATCGCGCTGCAGTGCGACTTGCGGATTGCGTCGACGCAGGCCACCTTCGGCCTGCCCGAAGTGGCGGTCGGCTCGATCCCGGCGGTGTCCGGCCTGCACCGCCTGCTCAAGGCCGTGCCCGCGGCGCATGCGATGCAAATGGTGCTGACCGGCGAGCGGATCGACGCCGCGCACGCTGCGCGCATCGGCCTGGTCACCGAGACGATGGCGCCCGACGCCTTGCGCGACCGCGCGCTGGCGCTGGCCGCCCGCATCGCCGCCAATGCACCGCTGGCGGTGCAGGCGGTCAGGAAGCTGTCGCGCCAGACCAGCCACCTCAGCGAGGCCGACGCGCAGCAACTGACCGAACTCTACTGGGGCGTGCTGCGCGATACCGCAGACCGCATGGAAGGGCGACAGGCCTTCGCCGACAAGCGGCAGCCCCGCTATACGGGCCGTTGAGCGGCCAGACAAGAATCACGCAGGAGACAACCATGGCAGGTATTTCCCGAATCATGCGCGCGGCAATGGCCGGCGTGCTGGCAGCCACGGCACTAAGTGCGGCGGCGCAGGCGCCCTACCCCGCGCAGAAACCGATCACGCTGGTGGTGCCGTTCGCCCCCGGCGGCGGCAACGACATCCTCGCGCGCGCCATCGCGCCCAAGATGGGCCAGTTGCTGGGCCAGACCATCGTGATCGAGAACAAGCCCGGCGCCGGCGGCAACCTCGGCGCCGACTACGTCGCGCATGCCGCGCCGGACGGCTATACCCTGGTGATCGCGTCGAGCCAGATCACGATGAACCCGTTTCTCGGCATGAAGGTCCCGTTCCAGGTCGAGCGCGACTTCGAACCGGTCGGGCGCATCGCGTCGGTGCCGATCATGCTGGTCGCCAATCCCGAGCAGCCATTCCGCACGCTGCAGGAGTTCATCCAGTACACCCGCGCCAATCCGGGCAAGCTCAGCTACAGCAGCCCCGGGCCCGGCACGCCGCAGCACCTGGCGGGCGAGGTCTTCGCCAAGCTGAACAAGACCGAACTGCTGCACGTACCCTACCGCGGCACCGGCCCGTCGATCGCCGACCTGATGGGCGGCCAGGTGCAGATCTCGTTCGCCACCTTTGCCTCGTCGATCCAGTTCGTGCGCGCCGGCAAGCTGCGCGCGCTCGGCATCGCCGGCAAGAAACGCAGCGCGCTGATGCCTGACCTGCCGACCTTTGCCGAAGCCGGCATCGCCGGCTACGACGCGGAGCTCTGGTACAGCCTGCTGGCGCCGGCGCGCACGCCCAAGGCCGTGGTCGACAAGGTCAACGCCGCGCTGGTGGCGGCGCTGAAGTCGCCCGACGTTGCCGGGCAACTGGCAAAGCAGGGCTTCGAACCGCAAGCTTCCACGCCGGATGAACTGAAGGCGTACATCGGCAAGGAAATGTCGCGCTGGCAGCGCGTGATCCAGGACAACAACATCAAGGTGGCGCTGTGAACGCGCCGGCCGCTCTCTTCGATCCCGCCATGCTGCCGCCCACCGACAACCCGCTGCTGGACTACCTGGGCATCCGCCTGGCCAGCGTCGGCGACGGCCGCTGCACCTTCGAACTCGACATCGAGCCGCGCCACCTGAACCGGCAGGGCAGCGTGCAGGGCGGCGTGATCGCCACGCTGCTCGACGCCGCCTGCGGCTATGCCGGCCTGCCGACGGGCCCCGACGGCGCCCTCGGCCACGCGGTGACGGTGATGCTGGCCATCAGCTACCTCAGCAAGGCCAGCGCCGGGCGGCTGCGCGCCAACGCCACGGTGAGCCGTGCCGGCAGGAGCCTGTACTTTGCCTCGGCCGAACTGGCCACCGAAGCCGGCGTGCTGGTCGCCACCGCGCAAGGCACGTTCAAACGATCCCACGTATCTCCGGAGACCTGACATGCTGCGCGACGCACTGAACGGCCTGACCGTCATCGATTTCACCCAGATCGGCGCCGGGCCGACCTGCACCATGCTGCTGGCCGACATGGGCGCCAGGGTCATCAAGGTAGAGCCGCCCGGCGGCGAACTGGGCCGCGGGCTTGGGCCCGGCTGGCTGGGCGACGACAGCGCGCTGTTCCACGGTTTCAACCGCAACAAGCTGGGCGTGGCGCTGGACCTGAAATCCCCCGAGGGGCTCGCGGTGGCGCGCCGGATGGTGACGGAAGCCGACATCGTGGTGGAAAGCATGCGCCCGGGCGTGATGGAGCGCCTGGGGCTTGGCTATGCCGAACTGTCGGCGCTGAACCCATCGCTGGTCTACTGCTCGATCTCCGCTTATGGCCAGGACGGGCCCTATGCAGGCCGCGCCGGCGTCGACGGCATCATCCAGGCCGACGCCGGGTTGATGAGCCTGATCGGCCTGCCCGACGGCGAACCGTGCAAGGTGCAGGCGCCGGTGGTCGATGTAATGACCGGCTACGTGGCCTGCGTGGGCATTCTCGGCAAGCTGGCGCAACGTGCACGCGACGGCCAGGGCGGGCATCTCGACGTCAGCCTGCTCAACGCCGCGCTGGCGCTGCAGCAATCGTCGATCACCAGCTATTGCGCCGACGGGAAGCTGCCGGAACGCGCGGGTAGCGCCGCGCCGTACTCCGCCCCCAACCAGGCCTTCCGCACCGCTGACGGCTGGATCATGGTCGCCGCCTACATGCCCGAACGCTGGCGCCGGCTGTGCGACGTGCTGGGCCTGCCGGCGCTTGCCGACGATCCGCGCTTTGCCACTTCGCCGCTGCGCGTGGCCAACCGTGCGGCAATGGTGGAGACACTGACCAGCGTGTTCGTGACCCGTCCGACCGACGCGTGGCTGGCGCTGCTGCAGGACGCCGACATCCTGTGCGCACGCGTGGCCACGTATGAAGACCTGATGGCGCACCCGCAGGTAGCGGCCAACCGCATGATGCAGCGTATCCCGCACGAGACGCTGGGCGAGATCCGCACGCCCGGCTTCCCGATCAACAGTGCGCAGGAAAACGCGCTGCCGGTGCACCCGGCGCCGGCGTGCGGTCAGCACACGCAAGCGGTGCTCGCGGAACTTGGCTTCAGCGCGGCACAGGTCGCGGCCCTGCAGGCCCGGGGCGCGGTCCACTGTGCCGGTGGTGTCGAGGCGCCGCTCGCGGCAACGGCATCATGAACCGCGCCGACATCATCGCCGCGCTCTACCTGCATGCGGTGATGATGGCGGCGCTGGGACATGGCCTGGAAACCTGCGCGCAGCAGGCGTTCGCGCGCTACCACCAGGTCATCAGCGCGCAGCTTGCCATTCCCGACCGCTTCGCCGGCTGGTGACCGGCGCGCGCCGGGCTGAGTCCACTAACCCTGCGTCTCGCACTGCGCCAGCAGCCACTCGCGGAACACCGCCATGCTGGCGCTTTCCTTGCGGTCGGCGGGCGTCAGCAGGTAGTAGGTGAAATCGCCCATGTCGACCGTCTGGCGGAACGGCGCAACCAGCCGCCCGGCCTCCAGGTCGGCCGCGACCAGGAAGCGCTGGGCGATGGCAAAGCCCTGCCCTTCCACTGCCGCGGCATACGCCATGGCGGAACTCTGGAACGTCATGCCGCTGCGCGCATCCACCTGCGCGTCGGCGCGTGCCGCCTTCAGCCAATGCGCCCAGTCGTCCGGACGCGCAATCGAATGCAGCAGCGTCTGGTGCTGCAGGTCGGCAGCCTTCTTCACCTTCGGGCTGCCCGCCGCAACGCCGGGGCTGCAGACCGGCACCAGGATGTTGGACACCAGGCGGTAGGTATTCACGCCGCTCCACTTGCCGTCGCCGAGCCGGATCGCACCGTCGATGTCTTCCTTGCGGAAATCGACCGGGTCCAGCGACGCGGTCAGCAGCACCTCGATGCCGGGGTTGGCCGCGTGGAAGGTCGACAGCCGCGGGATCAGCCAGCGCATGGCGAAGGTGGTGTAGGCGCGCACCTTGAGTTGCTTGCGCCTGGCCCGCTTGCCGAGCCGCCGCGTGGCTTCGCGCAGGTCGTCCATCGCCCGGGTCACCGCGCGGTAATAGTCCTCGCCGGCGCGGGTCAGCGAGATCTGCCGGTGGCCGCGATGCAGCAGCTGCACGCCCAGGCCCTCTTCCAGCGCGCGGATCTGCCGGCTGACGGCGCCCGGCGTCACATGCAGCTCGTCGGCCGCGGTGGTGATGCTCAGGTGCCGCGCCGCCGCTTCAAAGGCGCGCAGGGCATTCAGGGGAGGCAGTTTGTCCATGCCGGCGAGTCTGCCATACGGTTGAGGATTGCTCAATCGAAGCCGGCCACGTTTATTGACAACTGCTGGTTGCCTTTGAAACACGATTGCACCGCCTAGTGTTGCGGACATTGCGCGCCTAAATTTGTCTCCGTGGCCCCCGCCATCAGACAACGCAGTCAAACCGAGCACCATCCCCAAGGAGATCCACATGTCCGCCAACACCACCAACACCACGAACACCGCCGCCAACGCCAACACCGCCGGCAAGGTCTGGTTCATCACCGGGGCCTCGCGCGGCTTCGGCATGGAGCTGACCCGCGCCGCGCTGGCCCGCGGCGACCGTGTCGTCGCCACCGCACGCCGCCCCGAAGCGATCACCGATGCCGTGGGCGCGCACGACAACCTGCTGCCGGTGGCCCTCGACGTCACCAGCGAAGCGCAGGCAATCGCTGCCGCCGAAGCTGCCGTGGCCCGCTTTGGCCGCATCGACGTGCTGGTCAACAACGCCGGCTACGGCCTGCTGGGCGCGGTGGAGGAAGCGTCGGCGCGCGAAGTTGAGCAGCAGTTCGCGACCAACGTCTTCGGCGTGCTGAACGTGAAGCGCGCGGTGCTGCCGCAGATGCGCCGCCAGCGCAGCGGGCACGTCGTCAATATCTCGTCGATCGGCGGCTATGCAGCCTATCCCGGCTGGGGCGTCTACGGCGCCACCAAGTTCGCGGTGGAAGGCCTGACCGAAGCGCTCGATGCAGAACTCTCGCCACTGGGCATCCGCGCCACCGTGGTCGAGCCGGGCTTCTTCCGCACCGACTTCCTCGACGCCAGCTCGCTGGTCCGCGTCGGCACCGAGATCGCCGAATACGCCGAGACCGTCGGCGCCATGCGCGGCCACATGGCATCTGCCAACCACCAGCAGCCTGGCGATCCCGCCAGGCTGGCCGTGGCACTGCTCGCCCTTGCCGACAGCGACAACCCGCCGGTTCGCCTGCCGCTCGGCTCGGATACGGTGGCTCGCATCGCGGAGAAGAACCGCAAGGTGGAAGGCGAACTGGCGGCGTGGCATGCGGTGGCCGTATCGACCGACCACGTGGACGCAAACGCCTGACCTGTTGCAGCGCAGCAGTACGCCTCTTGCTGCGCTGCAGCCAGGCGGGAAGTGAAGTTGTCGGCCGGCCAAGCGCCGGCCGCACCACTTTGCACCCTGCGCGCATCAGGCTTTGTCCCAATGCCGACACTGGCATATGTCGTTTCCGGCGAATTTCGCCAATAATGCCCTGACAGCCATTGCCGGACGAGAGAGCCACCATGCACGACAGTCCCGATGCCATCCGCACCGTTGCCCTGCTCGGGCATGCAGGTTGCGGCAAGACCTCGCTGGTCGAAGCGCTGCTGCACAAGGGGGGTGCGATCCACACCCCGGGCAGCGTGGAGCGCGGCTCCACGGTCAGCGACAACGATCCGCTGGAGCGCAAGTACAAGCGCTCGCTGAGTTCCGCCATCACCCACGTCGACTTCCGCGACACCCGTATCTACCTGCTGGACACACCGGGCTACCCTGATTTTTCCGGGCTTGCGATCAGCGCGCTGGCAGCGGTCGAGACCGCCGCCATCGTCATCAATGCGCAGAACGGCATAGAGATGACCACGCGCCGTGCCATGGCGTGGGCGCAGTCCCGGCAGCTATGCCGGATGATCATCATCAACGGCATCGACGGCGAGAAGGTCGACCTGCCGGCGCTGCTGGCCGATATCCAGGAGGCATTCGGCAAAGAGTGCTTGCCCATCAACCTGCCGGCGGGCAACGGCGGCAAGATAGTAGACTGCTTCTTCAATCCGGCCGGCGAGTCGGATTTTTTATCGGTGGCGTCGGCGCATGAAGCGTTGATCGATCAGGTCATAGAGATCGACCCGCAGTTGATGGAGCTGTACCTGGAGCAAGGCGAGGCCATCACGCCCGAGCAATTGCACGCGCCGTTCGAGCGCGCGCTGCGCGAGGGCCACCTGGTGCCGATCTGCTTTACCTCGGCCGCCACCGGCGCCGGCATCGAGGAACTGCTCGACGTGTTCGTGCGGCTGCTGCCCAATCCCACCGAAGGCAACCCGCCGCTGTTCTACCGCTCCACCGGCCAGGATGCCGAAGGCACCGAAAAGCGCAAGGCGGTGCGCGCCGAGCCGGTGCCGGATAAGCACGTGCTGGCGCATGTGTTCAAGGTGGTGATCGACCCCTATGTCGGCAAGCTGGCGGTGTTCCGCATCCACCAGGGCACGGTCACGCGCGACAGCCAGCTTTATATCGGCGAAGGCCGCCAGCCGTTCAAGGTGGCGCACCTGCTGTTGCTGCAGGGCAAGGAGACGCAGGAAGTCCAACGCGCCGGGCCCGGGAATATCTGCGCGGTGGCCAAGGTCGATGAACTTGGCTTCGACGCCGTGCTGCACGACGCTACCGAGGACGGCGACATCCACCTGACGCCGCTGGAATTCCCCACGCCGATCTATGGCCTGGCGATCGAGCCGGCGCGGCGCGGCAACGAGCAGCGGCTGGCCGAGGTGCTGCACAAGCTCAGCGCCGAAGACCCCTGCCTGCGCGTCGAGCATCCCGCCGGCACCAACGAGACCGTCGTTTTCGGCCTTGGCGAGTTCCACCTGCGCTGCGCGCTGGAGCGTCTGACCGAGCAGTACAAGCTGGAAGTCGCCACGCGGCCGCCGAAGATCGCGTATCGCGAGACCATCGCCGGCAAGGCCGATGGCCATCACCGCCACAAGAAGCAGACCGGCGGCGCCGGCCAGTTCGGTGAAGTGATGCTGCGCGTGGAACCGCTGCCGCGCGGCGAGGGCTTCGAGTTCATCGATGCGGTCAAGGGCGGTGCCATTCCCGGCCAGTTCATTCCCGCGGTGGAGAAAGGCATCCGCCAGGTGCTGGAAAGCGGGCCGCTGGCCGGCTTTGCGATGCAGGACGTGCGCGTGACCGTGTACGACGGCAAGAGCCATCCGGTCGATTCCAAGGAAGTCGCGTTCGCGGCCGCGGGGCGCAAGGCCTTTGTCGACGCGGTGATGAAGGCGCGCCCCAGCGTGCTGGAGCCGATCGTCGATATCGAGGTCACGGTGCCGGGCACGTCCATGGGCGACGTCATCGGCGATCTCTCGGCCAAGCGCGGACAGGTGCATGGCACCCGCACCGCGGCCGGCAACGCGGTGATCGTTGCCGGACAGGTACCGCTGTCGGAGCTGAACGACTACCAGTCACGGCTGAACAGCATGACCGGCGGACACGGCAGCTACACCATCCAGTTCAGCCACTACGACAACGTGCCGCCGGGGCAGCAAGAGAAGATGGCGTCCCGCCACAAGGCGCAGCAGGACACCGACTGAGCGCGCGGCTGGCTCAGTGTTGGCTAAATGCTGGCTCAGTGCTGGCTGGCGCCGGCCGCGCCGATGCCGGTCATGGCGCGCACGAACTGCGCGCCGTAGCGCTGGCGTTCGGCGCTTGCCTGCGCCGAGCGGTCCAGCACCGACACCAGCCAGGCGCTGGCGAAGGCCAGCGTCATCGAGAACAACGCCGGGTTGGCATACGGGAAGATCGCCTGCTGGTGCTTGAGGATTCCCACCCACACGGTCGGGCCCAGCACCAGCAGCACCACCGCCGACACCAGCCCCGCCAGGCTGCCCGCCACCGCACCGCGCGTGGTCAGCCCCTTCCAGAACATCGACAGGAACAGCACCGGGAAATTGACCGACGCGGCGATCGCCAGCACCAGCCCGGACAGGAACGCGATGTTCTGCTTCTCGAACATCACGCCCAGCACCATCGCCAGCAGGCCGATCACCAGCGTGGCGATCTTCGACACGCGGATCTCATCCTTCTCGCTGGCCTGTCCGCGGCGGAACACGTTGGCGTAGAGGTCATGCGACACCGCCGACGCGCCCGACAGCGCCAGCCCCGCCACTACCGCCAGGATGGTCGCGAACGCCACCGCCGAGATAAAGCCGAGGAACAGGTCGCCGCCGATCACGTGGGACAGGTGCACGGCCACCATGTTGCTGCCGCCGATCAGCTTGCCCGCCGCGTCGCGATAGGCCGGGTCCGCGCCCACCATCACGATCGCGCCGAAGCCCACCACCAGGATCAGCACGTAGAAGTAGCCGATAAAGCCGGTGGCGTAGAGCACGGACTTGCGCGCCTCCCTGGCATCCGCGACTGTGAAGAAGCGCATCAGGATGTGCGGCAGGCCAGCGGTGCCGAACATCATGCCGACGCCCAGCGAGATCGCATCGATCGGATTGGACACCAGCCCGCCCGGCGACAGGATCGCGGCGCCCTTGTCATGCACCTTGGCCGCGCTGGCGAACATGGCTTCCGGGCTGAAGCCGAAGTGGGCCAGCACCATCACTGCCATGAACGTCACGCCGCCGAGCAGCAGCAGCGCCTTGATGATCTGCACCCACGTCGTCGCCAGCATGCCGCCGAACATCACGTACAGCACCATCAGCGCGCCGACGATGACCACCGCCGATTCATAGCTGGTGCCGAACAACATTTCGATCAGCTTGCCCGCGCCGACCATCTGCGCGACCAGGTACATGATGACCACCGTCAGCGTGCCGCACGCGGCGGTGATGCGCACCGGCTTTTGCGCCAGCCGGTACGAGACCACGTCGGCAAAGGTGTAGCGGCCGAGGTTGCGCAGGCGTTCGGCCACGATGAACAGGATGATCGGCCATCCGGCCACCACGCCGAGCGCGTAGATCAGCCCGTCATAGCCCTTGTCGAACATCATGGCCGAGATGCCGAGGAACGACGCGGCCGACACCATGTCGCCGGCGATCGCCAGGCCGTTCTGGAAGCCGGTGAGACCGCCGCCGGCCGCATAGAAGTCCGAGGCCGAGCGCGTACGCCGCGCGGCCCAGCGGGTGATGCCGAGCGTGAACAGGACGAACAGCATGAACATCACGATGGCGCTCCAGTTCAGCGGCCGCTGCGCGGCTTCGCCCTGGATCGCGGGGGCCGCGGTGGCGGTGGTGGCGGCGATACTGGCGAGCCCGCACAGGGCCGCGCCGAGGAAACGGTGTACCGGCTTCATGCTTCGCACTCCTTGCGCACGCGTTCGTTGAGCGGGTCCAGGTCGCGGTTGGCGCGGTGGACGTAGATGGCGGTCAGCAGCACGGCGGCGAAGATCACCGCCACGCCGACAGGAATGCCGACGGTCATGACGCCTGCGCCGATCGGCGTACCAAGCGTGGCGGGCGAGAAGGCCAGCAACAGGATGAAGCCGAAGTAGATCGCCAGCATGAGCAGCGTCAGCGACCAGCCCAGGCGCGTGCGGCCGTGGATCAGGCGGATGAAGTCGGGGTGGTTCTGGATGGTTTCCAGTTGTCGCGCGTCCATGGTGTCTCCTTTGGCGCAGGGGGGCGTGGCGGCTCTGGGAGGCTGCCATCGGTCGGGTTCGTGGATGAGGTGTCGATATGCCGACGGTTTGCTCCCCTCTCCCGCGCGGGAGAGGGGAGCCTATGCTGAGGGTGGTGGTGGAAACTAGCGTTTCAGATCGCGCCGACCGGCTGTTCGTGCGTGACCTTGGGCCGCATATCCACCACGCGCCGTGCCTTGCCAACCGTGGTGCGCTCGATCCCGTCGGCCGCCACCACCTGCACGCGCGTGGTCACGCCGACATAGGTCTTGATCTGGTCTTTCAGGTCACGCTCCAGCGCCGCCCGGTCGTCCGCCGACAGCGACGCGGACCGCTCCGGCCGCGCCTCGACCCGCACCTCCAGCTTGTCCAGGTGCCCGTCGCGCGTCACCACCAGCTGGTACTGCGGCGCCAGCGCCGGCGCCTTCAGGATCAGTTCTTCGATCTGCGACGGGAACACGTTGACGCCTCGGATAATCAGCATGTCGTCCGAGCGCCCGGTGATCTTGCCGATCCGCCGCATCGACCGCGAAGTCGGCGGCAGCAGGCGTGTCAGGTCGCGCGTGCGGTAGCGGATCACCGGCAGCGCTTCCTTGGTCAGGGAGGTGAACACCAGCTCGCCCTCGGAGCCGTCCGGCAACACCTCGCCGGTCACCGGGTCGATGATCTCGGCGTAGAAATGGTCTTCCCAGATCACCGGGCCATCCTTGCTCTCGATGCATTCGCACGCCACGCCCGGCCCCATCACCTCGGACAGGCCGTAGATGTCCACCGCGTCGATGCCAGCACGCGCCTCGATCTCCGCGCGCATCGCGTCGGTCCACGGCTCCGCGCCGAAGATGCCGACCTTCAGCGAGCTTTCGGATGGGTCCATGCCCTGGCGCTCCATCTCCTCGATCAGGTTCAGCATGTACGACGGCGTCACCATGATGATGTTGGGCTGGAACTCGCGGATCAGCTGTACCTGTTTCTCGGTCTGTCCGCCCGACATGGGGATCACCGTGCAGCCCGCCTTCTCGGCGCCGTAGTGCGCGCCCAGCCCGCCGGTGAACAGGCCATAGCCATAGCTGACATGGACCAGGTCCCCGGCGCGGCCCCCGGCGGCGCGGATCGACCGCGCCACCACGCTCGCCCAGGTATCGATATCCTTCGCGGTATAGCCGACCACGGTCGGCTTGCCGGTGGTGCCGCTCGACGCATGCACGCGGGCCACCTGCTCGCGTGGCACCGCGAACATGCCGAAGGGGTAGTTGTCGCGCAGGTCCTGCTTGGTCAGGAACGGGAATTTCGACAGGTCCGACAGCGACTTCAGGTCGTCCGGATGCACCCCCGCTGCCTGGAACGCCTCGCGGTAATGCGGCACGTTGTCATAGGCATGGCGCACGCTCCATTTGAGCCGTTGCAGCTGCAGCGCCTGCAGTTCGTCGCGGCTGGCGCGCTCGATCGGCTCCAGCTCATTGGGGTTAGGGATGCGTTGCACCATTGTCTACTCCATCTCGTTATGATGGCGCCGCGTGCGAGGGGGCCGGCGCCGGGGTACTGCAAGCCTTGTGATCAGATCAGATATGCGAGCGGCTCTGGACCACGCGGAAGCGGTTGGCGACGAAGGCGGCGTCCGACAGCGAAGCGTTCGCGGCGGGGTTGGCACCCGTGGCGTGGAAATCGCTGAACGCGGCCGACTGGTTGACGAACACGCCGCCGGTCAGGTTGAGCGACAGCGCCACGCCGGCGTCTTCCGCGGCATCGCGGATGCTTTCAGTCACGCCAGCATCGGTGGTGTAGGCCGATAGCGTCAGCGCGCCGTGCTCCTTCGCGCCGCGGTGCGCCAGTTCAATGCTGTGCGCGGTGCTGTCGGTCGCCACGACAAAGGAGATCGGGCCGAACAGTTCCTGCATGATCTTCGCTTCGTCCTTGGCATCGACCTTCAGCACCAGCGGCGTGCGGATGCGCGCGCCCGGAAACTCCGGATGCTCCAGCACGCGGCTGTCGGCAACGATTTCGCCCAGCGCGCGCGACGCTTCGATCCGTTCCACCACACCCTCGTTCTGGATCGCGCCGATCAGTTCCACCGCCTTGGCCGGATCCGCGGTCAGCTTGCCGACCGCCTCGCCGATCGCCGCGGCAACCTGGTCGAAGCCGACGCGCCCTTCCGGCGTATCGATGCCGTCCTTCGGCACGTAGATGTTCTGCGGCGCCGTGCACATCTGGCCCGAGTACAGCGACAGCGAGAAGGCGATATTGCGCACCATGCCCTTGAAGTCGGCGGTCGAGTCAATGACGATCTGGTTGACGCCAGCCTTCTCGGTGTACACCTGCGCCTGGTGCGCGTTGCGCTCCAGCCAGTCGCCGTTGGCGGTGCTGCCGGTGAAGTCGATCAGGCGCACTTCCGGGCGCAGCGCCAGCTTCGACGCCATGCGTTCGCTCGGGTCGTTGGCCACCAGCGTGACGATATTCGGGTCGAAGCCGGCTTCTTCCAGCACTTCGCGTGCCACCTCGACGGTGATCGCCAGCGGCAGGATCGCGCCCGGGTGCGGCTTGACCACCACCGCATTGCCGGTCGCCAGGCTGGCGAACAGGCCGGGATAGCCGTTCCAGGTCGGGAAGGTGCAGCAGCCGATCACCAGGCCCACGCCGCGCGGCACCACGCTGTAGCGCTTTTCCATGCGCAGCGGTTCGTTCTTGCCTTGCGGCTTTTCCCACGTGGCTTGCTTCGGGATGCGGCGCAGTTCGTCCCAGGCATAGGCCACGGCTTCCAGGCCACGGTCCTGTGCGTGCGGGCCGCCCGCCTGGAAGGCCATCATGAAGGCCTGGCCGGTGGTGTGCATGACGGCGTAGGCGATCTCGAAGCTGCGGCGGTTCAGGCGCTGCAGGATCTCCAGCGATACACCGACCCACGCTTCCGGGCCTGCCTTGCGCCAGGCAGGCATGCCCCTGGCAACGCCGGCAAAGAGCTGGTCAAGGTCGGGCCTGGGGTAGGTGACGCCCAGCTCCGGGCCGTAAGGCGAGACTTCCTTGCCGGCCTGGCCGACGGTGCCCGGCTGCGACAGCGCGAAGGGCTGGTTCAGGCGGGCTTCGAAGGCGGCCTTGCCGTCGGTGTTGGCGGTTTCGCCATAGACCCTGGGGCTCGGCATTTCAGTGAACGGGCTCCAGTAGCCGCGCGTGGCGATGGCTTGGGTGGCTTGTTCCAGCAGCGCCTGGTGGCGTTCGAAAAACGGATGGGACACGGCTTGCTCCGGGGGCGAAATTGAATCTGGGTATTGGGGATGGCAGGAAACGATGGCAGGAAACGATGGCAGAAAGCGCTTCAGGTGCTTCAGGTTTCCTGGTCGAAGTCGATCACCAGCTTGTCGCTGACGGCGTAGCTCTGGCAGCTGAGGATGAAGCCGCGCGCGACTTCGTAGTCTTCCAGCGCGAAATTGACGTCCATGTCGACCTCGCCTTCGATTCGCTTGCAGCGGCAGGTCGAGCAGACCCCGCCCTTGCACGAGTACGGCAGCTCGATGCCCTGCGCCAGCGCGGCGTCGAGCACGGTTTCCTTGTTCTTTTCCAGCGTGAAGGAACGGGTGCGGCCGTCCTGGATCACGGTCACTTCGCACTGCTGCTGGCCGACCTGCTTGTGCGCATGCGCGGCGGGCCGCGCCGACGGGATGCTGGTGGCAAACAGCTCGCGCTTGATGCGGGTCTTGTCGACGCCGTTGTCGAGCAGCGCCTGCGAGACTTCTTCCATCATCGAGTGCGGGCCGCAGATAAAGGCAACGTCGATATCCTGCGGCTTGACCCAGTGCTTGAGCAGCGCGTTGACCTTGTCGCCGTCGATGCGGCCGTTGAACAGGTCGATGTCGAGCTGCTCGCGGCTAAGCACGAACACCAGGTTGAAGCGCTGCAGGTAGGTGTCCTTCAGGTCTTCCAGCTCTTCCTTGAACAGCACCGACGACGACGCGCGGTTGCCGTAGAACAGCGTGAAGCGGCTGTCCGGCTCCGCCTGCAACGTGGTCTTGATGATCGACAGCATCGGCGTGATGCCGCTGCCGGCGGCGAACGCGACGTAGTGCTTCGCATGCGTGGCGGACAGCGGCACGTGGAAATGGCCCGACGGCGCCATCACTTCCAGTTTCATGCCGGGCTGCAGCTGCTCGTTGGCCCAGTTGGAGAACAGCCCGCCGTCGACGCGCTTGATCGCCACGCGCAGCTGTTCGTCCTGCACCGCCGAGCAGATCGAATACGAGCGGCGCACGTCCTCGCCATCGATGCCGGTGCGCAGCGTCAGGTGCTGGCCCTGCACGTAGCGGTAGGTGTCGGACAGTTCGTCCGGGACGGTGAAGGTCACGGCCACCGCGTCGCGGGTTTCGCGCGTGACCGAGGCCACCGTCAGTTCATGGAATTTGCTCATCTCCCCACCTTTCCTTCTCAGTGAGCCTTGAAGTAGTCGAACGGCTCTTTGCAGTCGCCGCAGCGGTACAGCGCCTTGCACGCGGTCGACCCGAACTGGCTGACCAGCCGCGTATGGCGCGAGCCGCAGTGCGGGCAGGCCACCACCAGAGCAGGCGATGCCTTCCGGCTGATGCCGCTGATGTCGATCACCTGCTGCGCCGGAGGCGCAATGCCGTAGCCGCTCAGGCTGGCCTTGCCGCGCGGCGTCATCCAGTCGGTCGTCCAGGCTGGCGCCAGACGGGTCTGCACGCGCACGTTGTTCACGCCGCGTGCGGCCAGCGCATTTTCGATGCCGGTACGGATCATCGTCATGGCCGGGCAGCCGGAATAGGTCGGCGTGATGGTGACGACACAGGTGCCATCCAGCCAGGCCACGTCGCGCACGATGCCGAGATCGACCACGGAAATCACCGGAATTTCAGGATCGGGAACGGTATCGAGCCACGACCAGACCTGTTCGAGTGCGGGGCGTGACAGCGCTTGCGCGGTCATGATGCTCACCACTGCGCGCCGGGATAGGCGCGCTGCAGGAACTGCATTTCGGCCAGGAGGTAGCCGAGGTGTTCGGTATGACGGCCGTGGCGGCCGCCGCTCTGCGCCCACTGGCCGGCGGGCATGCGCAGCCTGGCTTCTTCCAGGACCTCGCCGACATGGCGCTGCCATGGCTCAGCCAGCTTCGCAGGATCGGGGATCACGCCTTCGCGCACCAGTGCGGCCTCGGCCGCATCGGCCTCGAACAATTCGCCGGTGAACATCCACAGGTCGTCGAAGGCATCCTGCATGCGGCGATGGCTTTCCTCGGTGCCATCGCCCAGGCGCACCACCAGGTCGGCGCTGCGGCGCACGTGGTAGGTGACTTCCTTGAGCGACTTGGCGGCGATCTCTGCGATGCGCGCATCGGTCGAACGCTGCAGCGCTTCGAGCTGGAAGTAGTGCCACGTATCGAACAGGAACTGGCGCGCCAGCGTATCGGCATAGCTGCCGTTGGGCTGCTCCACCAGCAGCAGGTTGCGGAACTGGTGCGCGTCGCGCAGGTAGGCGAGCTGGTCGGCGGTGCGGCCGGCGCCCTCCACTTCGGCGGCATAGCCCAGCCACAGGCGGGTCTGGCCGACCAGGTCGAGCGCGACGTTGGTCAGCGCGATGTCCTCTTCCAGCGCGGGGCCATGGCCGCACCATTCCGACAGGCGCTGGCCAAGCACCAGCGTGGAATCGCCAAGGCGCAGCAAAAATTCGAGCTTGTTGTCCATGGTCCGGGCCGTATCAGATGTGCTTGACCGCTTCCGGCATCGGGAAGAACGTCGGGTGGCGGTAGACCTTGCTGTTGGCGGGTTCGAACAGCGGGCCCTTGTCGCCGGGGCTGCTGGCCATCACGTCGCCGGCCTTCACCACCCAGACGCTGACGCCTTCATTGCGGCGCGTGTAGACGTCGCGGGCGTTGTTGATCGCCATTTCGCCGTCCGGCGCGTGCAGGCTGCCCACGTGCTTGTGGGCCAGGCCGTGCTGGCTGCGGATAAAGATCTCCCAAAGCGGCCACTCTTTCATGGCAACCTCCTGTGTAAAGCGAATCGATGTAGGGGCGGCGCGCTGCGCCGCGGGGATCAGGCTGCGGCTTGCTGCGCCTGCGGGGCCTGCTTTTGGGCGTGGGCCACCAGCGCGTCGCGGAACCATGCGCCGTCGTCCCAGGCCTTGACGCGGGTGCGCAGGCGGTCGCGGTTGCACGGGCCGTTGCCCTGGATCACGTTGTAGAACTCGGACCAGTCGATCTCGCCGAAGTCATGGTGGCCGCGTTCCGCGTTCCACTTCAATTCGGGATCGGGAATGGTCAGGCCGAGGTATTCGGCCTGCGGCACGGTCTGGTCGACCATCTTCTGGCGCAGCTCGTCGTTGGAGAACAGCTTGATGCGCCATTGCATCGATTGCGCGCTGTTGGGCGAATCGCCGTCGGACGGGCCGAACATCATCAGCGCGGGCCACCACCAGCGATTGAGCGCGTCCTGCGCCATCTGCTTCTGCTCGGGCGTGCCGTTGCACAGCTTCAGCAGGATGTCGTAGCCCTGGCGCTGGTGGAACGACTCTTCCTTGCACACGCGCACCATGGCGCGCGCATACGGGCCGTACGAGCAGCGACACAGCGGCACCTGGTTGATGATGGCCGAGCCATCGACCAGCCAGCCGATCATGCCGATATCGGCCCAGGACAGCGTGGGGTAATTGAAGATGCTGGAATACTTGGCCTTGCCCGAATGCAGATCGCCCAGCATCTGGTCGCGCGACACGCCCAGCGTTTCCGCCGCGCTGTACAGATAGAGGCCGTGGCCGGCTTCGTCCTGGATCTTGGCCAGCAGCACGGCCTTGCGCTCCAGCGTGGGCGCACGGGTAACCCAGTTTCCTTCCGGCAGCTGGCCGACGATTTCAGAATGCGCGTGCTGCGAGATCTGGCGGACCAGGGTCTTGCGGTAAGCCTCGGGCATCCAGTCCTTGGCCTCGATCTTGATCCCTTCGTCCACACGTGCCTGGAACGCGCGTTCCTGCGGGTCCATCTCTTCCATCGCGCGGAGCCTTGTTGCTCCCGTCTCCACCAGCTGTGCGTACATGCCTGCTCCGCTTTTGTAGGGGTCCCGCTCGGGGTCTTGATTTGCGTCAATTGCGTCAGTTGCAATGCATGGTAGTGATACAATTTGATTCAAGCAATCGACGAATGTGTATCACTTTCAGGACCCGCGATGGCGACCTCCCCTGACGCAGAACAGCCCTCCCCGCGCATCGCCCGGCTGGCGCGCGGCCTCAAGCTGGGCGCCAACTCCCTGCTGGTGACGCTGTACGGCGACCTGGTGGCGCCGCGGCCGCAGGCGGTGTGGCTGGGGAGCCTGATCCGCCTCGCGGCGCCATTCGGCATCAATGACCGGCTGGTGCGCACGGCCACTTTCCGCCTGACTGCAGACGACTGGCTGGCCGCCACCAGGATCGGGCGGCGCAGCTACTACGGACTGTCGGAAGCCGGCCTGCAACGCGTGTTGCACGCCGGCAAGCGCATCTATGCGGGCGAAGCGCAGGAGTGGGATGGCCGCTGGACGCTGGTGATGGTGCGCGGTGACGTTCGCGCCACTGTGCGGCAGAAGCTGAAGCGGGAATTGCTGTGGGAGGGCTTTGGCGCGATCGCGCCGGGGGTGATGGCGCATCCCAATGCGGACCTTGGGTCGCTGCGCGAGATCATCCAGTCAGCGCGTGCGCAGGACTATGTGGCGGTGATGGAGGCGAGCAGCCTGGAGGCGTTCTCGCTGCGGCCGCTGCAGGCGCTGATGCACCAGACGTTCAAGCTGGGCGACGTGGCCGACGCGTGGCAGGCCTTGTTGAGACGCTTTTCACCGCTGGCCGATGAAGCGGCGGAGTTGGCGCCAGTGGATGCCTTCTTCGTGCGGACGCTGCTGGTGCATGAATACCGGCGCGTGCTGCTGCGCGATCCCAACCTGCCGGAGGCGCTGCTGCCGCAGGACTGGCCGGGGCGGACGGCGCGGGGAATGTGCAGCGGGATATATGGGGCGTTATTAGAGGCGAGCGAGAAGTACCTGCATGGGGTGGTGGAGGTGGCGGATGGAGGGCTGGCCGATGCGTCGAATAAATTGCGCAGGCGGTTCAAGCACGCCTGACACCCCCACGCAGCCCCGCGGTTTGCTCCCCTCTCCCGCGCGCGGGAGAGGGGCGCGTTTGCGAGGGGTGGTGGTACTAGCGCAGGCCTCCGCTTCAGTACGTCTCCAGATGCAGCCGCCCGTCCCGCCTCAGCCCTTCAGCGAGCGATTCCCAATGCAATCCCGCCTGCTGCGCCACGTCCCGCAGCGCCAGCACCACGCCCTCCTCCATGCTCTTCAGCCCGCAGACATAGAAGTACGTATCCGGTGAAGCCAGCAGCGCCGCGAGATCCGCCGCGCGCTCGCGCATCAGGTCCTGCACATAGCGCTTGGGGCTCCCCGGCGTGCGCGAGAACGCCAGGTTGATGTCGATGAAATCCTTGGGCAAGTTCTGCAGCGGCCCGAAGTACGGCAACTCTTCCTTGCTGCGCGCGCCAAAGAACAGCATCAGCTTGCCGCCATCGAACCTGCCGGCCTTGCGCAAGCGGCGACGCCATTCCGTCATCGCCCGCATCGGCGCGCTGCCGGTGCCCGTGCAGATCATCACGATATTCGAGCGCGGGTGGTTGGGCATCAGGAAGCTGGCGCCGAACGGTCCGATCACTTCCACCTTTTCGCCCACCTTCAGGTCGCACATGTAGTTCGATCCGACGCCGCGCACGGGATTGCCGTGGTGGTCCTGCAGCACGCGCTTGATGGTCAGCGACAGGTTGTTGTAGCCCGGCCGCTCGCCGTTGCGCGCGCTGGCGATGGAGTACTGGCGCGCGTGGTGCGGCCGGCCGCTGGCGTCGGTGCCCGGCGGCACGATGCCAATCGACTGGCCCTCAAGCACCGGGAACGGCGTCGCGCCGAAGTCCAGCACGATGTGGTGCGTGTCGTATTCACGGCCGACATCGGTCACGCGCACATTGCCGGTCACCGTGGCGGTAATGGTCTTGTGCGCGGACTTGGCGCCATAGACATTGGTGTAGGCATGGGCGGCGGACCACGGCGGTACGGTGGCGCCGTAGCGCGCGCTGTTAAAGGCATCTTCGCCGGTGCCGGCAAGCGGCGACGTGGCGGGAATCTCCGGCGCCGCGGCCTGCGTCCCGGCGCCGGGTGCCAGGTCGGCCAGCTGCTCGGGCGAGAGCTCTGCGGGCAGCGTGTCCCAGGTCAGCTGCTCTTCGATGCTGTAGACGCGCAGCTTCGGCATGTCGCGCCAGTTGTCGATCGAGCCGGTCGGACACGGGGAAATGCAGGCCATGCACAGGTTGCACTTGTCGGCATCGACCACGTAGTTGCGCGAATCGTGCGTGATCGCGCCCACCGGGCAGGTGGCTTCGCAGGTGTTGCAGCGGATGCAGATCTCGGGATCGATCAGGTGCTGCTTGATGACTTGAATTTCTGCCATGTCCATGGCGGTCTCCGCAGGATGAGTGGCGCTCGGGGTAAGGGTCGTTGATGCGGCCGCACTCGATCGAGGCGCCTGCCCTCTCCCCGGCCCCTCTCCCGCAAGCGGGAGAGGGGAGCAAACAGGGAGCGATTGTCAGACCGTGGCTCAGTTAAAGCGCACGTACTCGAAATCCACCGGCTGGCGGTTGATGCCCATGACCGGCGGCGCGATCCAGTTGGCGAACTTGCCCGGCTCGACCACGCGGCCCATCAGGCTGGCGACAAAGGCGCGGTCGCCTTCGGTGGGCAGCCACTGGTCGCGGAAGTCGCGCCATTCGGCGTCGGAGACCACGCGGCCATCCGGCGACACTTTCACGCCTGCGAGCGCGCCGATATTGCGGTGGAAGGCCTTGTGCGGCACCTTCAGGCGGAACGGGATGCCGGCCTTCTCGATGACCTTGTTCCAGCGCTCGACGCCGCCCATGCTGTCCTTGATGTAGTCGTCGCGCAGCACTTCGTTGAGCGCGTTGAGCATCGGCACTTCCTTCTCCGTCAGCTGGCCGTTCTGCGCCTGCAGGATGCGGTAGGTCTGGCCCTTGAGCACGTGGTCGTCCATGCGCTTGCCTTCTTCGTAGCGGCCCTTGAGGCCGGTGCTGTAGAAGGTAGCGGCGTTGCTCGACTCATCGGCGCCGAACAGGTCGATGGTGACGCTGTAGTGGAAGTTCAGGTAGCGCTGCAGGGTCGGCAGGTCGATCACGCCGGCCGCGCGCAGCCTGGCGGGATCGTCGGTCTTCAGTTCGTTCATCACCTGGCAGGTGCGCTGGATCACGCGCGACACGCCGGACTCGCCCACGAACATATGGTGCGCCTCCTCGGTCAGCATGAACCGGGTGGTGCGTGCCAGCGGGTCGAAGGCGCTTTCCGCGAGCGCGCACAGCTGGAACTTGCCGTCGCGGTCGGTGAAGTAGGTGAACATGAAGAACGACAGCCAGTCAGGCGTCTGCTCGTTGAACGCCTGCAGGATGCGCGGGTTGTCCTCCTGGCCGCTGCGGCGCTCCAGCAGCGCTTCGCCCTCTTCACGGCCATCGCGGCCGAAGTACTTGTGCAGCAGGTAGACCATCGCCCACAGGTGGCGGCCCTCTTCCACGTTGACCTGGAACAGGTTGCGCAGGTCGTACATGCTGGGCGCGGTCAGGCCCAGGTGGCGCTGCTGCTCGACCGATGCCGGCTCGGTATCGCCCTGCGTGACGATGATGCGGCGCAGGTTGGCGCGGTACTCGCCCGGCACGTCCTGCCACGCGTCCTCGCCCTTGTGGTCGCCGAAATGGATCTTGCGGTTGGCCTCGGCCGGGTTCAGGAAAATGCCCCAGCGGTAGTCCGGCATCTTGACGTGGCCGAAGTGGGCCCAGCCCTGCGGATCGACGCTGATCGCGGTGCGCAGGTAGATGTCATGGCTGTGCGAACCTTCCGGGCCCATGTCGTTCCACCAGCTCAGGTAGTTGGGCTGCCACTGCTCGAGCGCGCGCTGCAGGGTGCGGTCTTCGCTCAGGTTGACGTTGTTGGGGATCTTGTCGCTGTAGTTGATGCCGGACATGCTGGTCTCCGTTCTGCGGGCGATTTGGGACGGTTCGGTTGTCGTTCGTACGAGGTGAGTGCGGGATCAGACGCGGTTCCAGTCGAAGGCGGCCTTGTCGCCCTTGCCATAGACCTTGAGCGCACCCTTGTCCCCGACGGCGTTGGGGCGCTGGAAGATCCAGTTCTGCCACGCGGTCAGGCGGCCGAAGATGCGGGTGAACATGTTCTCCTGGCCGTTGAAGCGCAGGTTGGCTTCCATGCCGGTGAGCGCGTCGGGCGACATCGCCACGCGTTCTTCCAGCGCGATGCGCACTTCGTCGGTCCAGTCGATATCGTCGGGGTTGGCGGTGACCAGGCCCAGCGCCCAGGCGGCATCGGCATCGAGCGGCTGGCCGGCCCTGGCGCGCACGGCATCCAGTGCGGGCTGCTCGTCGTAGAAGCGCCGTCCCAGCCGGCTCTGGCCGGTGGCCATCGGGTACAGGCCGAAGTTGACTTCCGCGACAGTGATCTTCGGCGCGCGCGCCTCGTCGTCGGGCAGCGCCAGGTGGTAGCTGCGGTCGCAGGCCAGCGCCAGTTCCAGGAAGGTGCCGGCAAAGCAGGAATCCGGCTCGATCAGCGCGAACAGGCTGCGCGACGACACATCCAGGCGGCTCAGCGTGCGGCGCAGCAGGCCGATGGTCTCGCGCACCAGCCAATGGTCCTTGTGCGCCAGCAGCGTGGCGTCGGTGGCCAGCACCGCGGCGGCGTTGCCGGCAGTCTTGATCAGCCAGGTGCCGATATCCAGCTCGTTGGTGCGCATCGACAGGATTGCGTCTTCCAGTTCGCGCGCCAGTTGCAGCGGGTACCAGTTGGCGCCGGCTTGCACGATGTCATCGATGTGCCGCGGCTGCGTGCCCGTCGGCGCCTTCACCGTGAAGGTAGCGGTGCGGCCGGCGCGGTCAATTTCCACGGTCACATGCGTATAGCGCAGCGCATCGGCGTCGGTGGCGCGCTCGATCGGCGCGAGCGCCACGCCCTGCGCATCGGCCGGACGGTCGCTCTGCGCGGCCAGCGCCAGCGCGCGCTCCTGCACCTTCTGCGCGAACACGGCCGGCTTGGCGATATCGTCGACCAGGCGCCAGTCCTTGGCGCGCTGGCCGCGCACGCCCTCGGTGGTGGTGCAGAAGATATCGGCCAGGTCATGGCGCACGTGGCGCTTGTCGGTCACGCGGGTCAGGCCGCCAGTGCCCGGCAGCACGCCCAGCAGCGGCACTTCGGGCAGGCTGACGGCCGACGAGCGGTCATCCACCAGCAGGATTTCGTCGCAGGCCAGCGCCAGTTCATAGCCGCCGCCGGCGCAGGCACCGTTGACCGCGGCCAGGAACTTCAGGCCGCTGTGCTGCGACGAGTCCTCGATGCCGTTGCGGGTCTCGTTGGTGAACTTGCAGAAGTTGACCTTCCACGCGTGGCTGCTGACGCCAAGCATGAAGATGTTGGCGCCCGAACAGAAGACCTTGTCCTTGCCGCTGGTGACGACCACGGTACGCACTTCCGGGTGCTCGAAGCGGATGCGGTTGAGCGCATCGTTCAGCTCGATATCGACGCCGAGGTCGTAGCTGTTCAGCTTGAGCTTGTAGCCCGGGCGCAGGCCCGCGTTCTCATCGATATCTACCGCCAGCGTGGCGACAGGGCCTTCGAACTTCAGCTTCAGGTGCTTGTACTGGGCGGGGGTGGTCTGGTATTCGACGCGGGGGGCGGTGGTCACGGCGGTGTCTCCTCGGTGGAACTGCACCATAGTGCATGAGCAGGAATCTGTTGAGAAGAAATATAATTCATCAACCGGATTTCTTGCAAGAACTATTGTGCAGATTTTTGCGAGTATGACGGTCGCGCCACCTACCCGCCCTGGCGGTGTCGCTGGCGCCATCCCGCAAACAAGAACGGCGGCACCGAAGTGTCGCCGCCAGCGGAATCCCACCATCCAATGCGAAGTCAGCCCGGCATTTCCAGCGCCGTGCGCACCAGCTCGCGCAACGCCGCGAAAGTTGGCTCCAGCGGTTGCGCGCTGGTATCCAGCGAGAACTCCGCCTTCGAATAGAACGCCGCGCGGCCGGCCAGGATATGGCGCAGGTCTTCCATCGCTTCCTTGCTGGCCGCCATCGGACGGAAGTCGCCCTGCGCGCGGACCCGCTCCATATGGTCTTCAGCGTCGGCCTGCAGCCAGACCGTGGTGCAGTGGGCCAGCAGCAAGTTGAAGGTGGCAGGGTCTGACACCAGGCCGCCAGGCGTGGCGATGACGGCTTCTGGATAGATCTGGATGGCCTCTTCCACCGCCCGGCGCTCGTAGCGGCGGTAGGCGTTCATGCCGTACAGCCCCTGGATCTCGGCAATGCTGCAGCCGGCGAACTTCTCGATCTCACGGCTTAGTTCGACGAACGGGAAATCCAGGTCCTCCGCCAGCATGCCGCCCAGCGTGGTCTTGCCGGCGCCGCGCAGGCCGATCAGCGCCACGCGCGGGCTGCGCGCCGCCTGCACGGCATTCTCGCCGCCGGTACCGAGCATCTCGCCCACGGCGATGCGTACGCGCCGCAGCGTGGCCTCGTCGCGGTGCTCCAGCAATTCGCGCAGCAGGATCCACTCTGGCGAGGACGTGGTCACGTCGCCCAGCAGCCCGGCCAGCGAACACTGCAGCGCATCGGCAATGTGCTGCAGCACCAGGATCGACGCGTTGCCGCTGCCGTATTCCAGATTGGCAAGGTGCCGCTCCGACACCCCGGCGGCCTGCGCCGCGGCCTTGCGGGTCAGGCCACGGCGCGCGCGCAGGTCGCGCACGCGCTCGCCCAGCGCCACCAGGAAGGGGTTCTTTTCCGCGCCGCTGGCAGCGGCTACGCCTGAATCATTTTGCAGGCGGCCATCCCGGGTTAACCCAGATTCATGCAATATAGTGCTTGACATGATTTCTCGGTGGTCCTATTTTTCATACATGCACAATAATGCATGACGCCTTCGATAGCAATGGCTGAATCAGACGGAGCCCCCTGGATGTCCCTCAACCTCTCCTCAACGCTGTCCCCAACGCAATTCCGCGAGCAGATTGCGCAACTTACCGCGCAACTTGCCGGCCGGCCGCTCGATGCCGGACTGGACGCCTGGCTCAATGCGGAGCATGGCGCCGGTAGCGCCACCTACCAACAGCTGAAGGCAAGCTGCCAGGCCGGCATGGCCGAAGGCTGGCTGTGCGACCGCGAAGGCGGCGGCATCCGCTATGGCCGCATCTTCAAACCCGCCGACGACCTGAACGGCTTTTCGGTCGACGTGGTGGACATGCAGGACATTGCCGGTCCGCACCATACGCATCCCAACGGCGAGATCGACCTGATCATGCCCCTCGACGGCGACGCGCAGTTTGATGGCCGGCCGGCTGGGTGGCTGGTGTGTCCGCCGGGCAGCGCGCACCGCCCCACTGTCAGCAACGGCCGCGCGCTGGTGCTCTACCTGCTGCCGGAAGGCCGCATCGACTTCACCCGCTGAGGACTGCCATGACCGAACTGCTTTCCAACTGCCTTGGCGGCAAATGGCAGGCCGGCACCGGCGCGGGCACGCCGCTGATTGATCCCGTGCTGGGCGACGAGCTGGTGCGGGTGGATGCCACCGGCCTGGACCTTGCCGCCGGCTTTGCCTTCGCGCGCGAACTGGGCGGCGCCGCGCTGCGCGCGCTGACCTACCGCCAGCGTGCCGCGCTGCTGGCTGACATCGTCAAGGTGCTGCAGGCCAACCGCGATTCCTATTACGAGATTGCCACCGCGAACAGCGGCACCGTGAAGAACGATTCCGCCGTCGACATCGATGGCGGAATCTTCACGCTGGGCACATATGCGAAGCTGGGCGATACGCTTGGCGATCGCCAATACCTGCTCGACGGCGAGGCCGCGCGGCTGGGCAAGGATCCGCTGTTCCAGTCGCAGCACGTGCTGGTGCCAACGCGCGGTGTCGCGCTGTTTATCAATGCCTTCAACTTCCCGAGCTGGGGCCTGTGGGAGAAGGCCGCCCCGGCGCTGCTGGCCGGTGTGCCCGTGATCGTCAAACCCGCTACCGCCACTGCCTGGCTGACGCAGCGCATGGTGCGCGACGTGGTTGAGGCCGGTGTGCTGCCGGCGGGCGCGCTGTCGGTGATCTGCGGCAGCTCGGCAGGTTTGCTCGACCAGTTGCAGCCCTTCGACGTGGTGTCGTTCACCGGCTCGGCCGATACCGCTGCGGTGATCCGTTCGCATCCGGCGATTTCGCAACGCTCGGTGCGCGTGAATATCGAGGCGGACAGCATCAACAGCGCGGTGCTGTTGCCGCAGGCGGGGCCGGACACCGCCGCGTTCGACCTGCTGGTGAAGGAAGTGGTGCGCGAGATGACGGTCAAGTCCGGGCAGAAATGCACCGCGATCCGTCGCGTGTTCGTGCCCGAGGCGCTCTACGGGCAAGCCGCCGAAGCCATTGGCGCGCGGCTGGCAAAGGTCGTCGTCGGTAATCCGCGCAACGACTCGGTGCGCATGGGCGCGCTGGTCAGCCGCGCGCAGTTCGATGCACTGACCGAAGGGCTGGCGGCGCTGCGCCAGCACGCGCAGGTGCTGCATGACGGCACGCGGCAGCCGCTGGTCGATGCCGATCCGGCCGTGGCCTGCTGCGTCGGGCCGACGCTGCTCGGCGTCACCGATGCCGATGCGGCGGCGGCAGTGCATGACACCGAAGTTTTTGGCCCGGTCGCCACGCTGCTGCCCTATCGCGATACCCCGCATGCGCTCGCGCTGGTACGCCGTGGCCAGGGTTCGCTGGTGGCTTCGCTCTACGCCAGCGATGCCGCCGCGCTCGGCGCCGCCGCGGTTGAACTGGCCGACAGCCACGGCCGCGTGCATGTGATCTCTCCCGATGTCGCGCAGCTGCACACCGGCCACGGCAACGTGATGCCGCAATCGCTGCATGGCGGCCCGGGCCGTGCCGGCGGCGGCGAGGAGCTGGGCGGCCTGCGCGCGCTGCATTTCTACCATCGGCGCAGCGCGATCCAGGCCAGCACCGAGGTACTCGGCACGCTGGCCTGAGGGCCGGTCCACACGCCTTCACAGCGCCTTCACCGCTCCTTCACCGCTCCTTCACCGCGCCGCCCTCGCATGGCGGCGCGCAGCACACCGTACACCAGTAACGGGGAGACAAGCATGACCGCCACCACCGCAGACGTCCCGGTGCAACCGCCGGGCGCGTCCTTCAACTTTGCCGCGTACCTGCTGGCGTGCAATGACGGGCGCCCGGACAAGACCGCATATATCGATGACGATGGCCGGCTGACCTACGGCGAGCTGGCACTGCAGGCGCGGCGCGTGGCCGCCGCGCTGCTCAGCGCCGGCGTGCGCCGCGAGGAACGCGTGCTGCTGCTGATGCACGACTGCACCGACTGGCCGGTCAGCTTCCTCGGCGCGATGTACGCCGGCATCGTGCCGGTGGCGGTCAATACGCTGCTGACCGCCGACGACTACGTCTATATGCTGCAGCACAGCCGCGCGCAGGCGGTGCTGGTGTCGGCGGCGCTGCTGCCGGTGCTGCAGGAAGCGCTGGCGCAGCCCGGGCATGAAGTCGGCAAGGTGTTCGTATCGCGCGCGCAAGCCAGCCTGCCTGAAGGCATGGTGTCCCTCGACACGGTGCTCGCTGCGCAAACGCCGCTGCCGGCACCCGCCGCCACCCGTTGCGACGATCCCGGCTTCTGGCTCTACTCGTCCGGATCGACCGGACAGCCCAAGGGCGTGGTGCACAGCCACCGCAACCCATACTGGACCGCCGAACTGTACGCGGGCCCGGTGCTGGGCCTGCGCGAGGACGACATCTGCTTCTCCGCGGCCAAGCTGTATTTCGCCTACGGTCTCGGCAATGGCCTGAGCTTCCCGCTGAGCGTTGGCGCGACGGTGGTGCTGATGGCAGAGCGGCCCACGCCCGAGGCCACGTTCTGCCGCTGGCTGGAGCACAAACCCACGGTATTCTTCGGCGCGCCCACGGGGTACGCCGGCATGCTCGCCAGTCCTTCACTGCCGGGGCGTGCCGACGTGGCATTGCGGCTGTGCTCGTCGGCCGGCGAAGCATTGCCCGCCGAGATCGGCCATCGCTTCACCGCGCATTTCGGCTGCGAGATCATCGACGGCATCGGCTCCACCGAGATGCTGCATATCTTCCTGTCCAACCGCCCCGGCCAGGTGCGCTACGGCACCACCGGCTGGCCGGTGCCGGGCTACACCATCGAGCTGCGCGACGAGTCCGGTCAGCCCGTGCCCGACGGCGAGATCGGCGACCTGTATATCCAGGGCCCCAGCGCCGCGATGTTGTACTGGGCCAACCTCGAGAAATCGCGCGAGACCTTCCGCGGCGGCTGGACCAAGAGCGGCGACAAGTATGTGCGCAACCCGGACGGCACCTACAGCTACGCCGGGCGCAGCGATGACATGCTCAAGGTCAGCGGCATCTACGTCTCGCCATTCGAGGTCGAGGCCACGCTGGTGCAGCACCCCGCGGTGCTGGAGGCCGCGGTGGTCGGCGTGCCCGACCACGAAGGCCTGGTCAAGACCAAGGCCTTCGTGGTGCTGAAGGCGGGTGCGCAACTGGGCGACGCCGAGCTGAAGGCCTTCGTCAAGGAGCGGCTGGCCGCCTACAAGTACCCGCGTGCGATCGAGTTCGTCGACACGCTGCCCAAGACCGCCACGGGCAAGATCCAGCGCTTCGTGCTGCGCGAGCGCGAGCTGAAGGCCGCCGCAGAGCGCGCCATTGCAGTGGCGTAAGCACGCGCCATCCCACCATACCGGAGACAACCATGCGTCAGATCGATGTCCACCAGCTGGCCGACGAGGCCCGCTTCAACCGCTTCCATGCGCAGATCCTGTTCTGGTGCGCGCTGATCATCATCTTCGACGGCTATGACCTGGCCGTCGCGGGCATCGCCCTGCCGTCGATCATGAAGGAGATGGGCGTCACCGCCACCAGTGCCGGCTTCATGGTCAGCTCGGCGCTGTTCGGCATGATGTTCGGTGCGATCTTCCTCGGCACCATCGCCGACCGTATCGGCCGCCGGCGCGCCATCGCCATCTGCATCGGCCTGTTCAGCGTGTTCACGGCTGCTGCCGGCTTTGCCAGCGATCCGGTCACGTTCAGCATCACGCGCTTCCTGGCGGGGCTGGGGATTGGTGGCGTCATGCCAAACGTGGTGGCGCAGATGACCGAGTACTCGCCGCGCAAGCTGCGCGGCACGCTGGTGACGCTGATGTTCAGCGGCTATTCGGTCGGTGGCATGCTCGCCGCGCTGCTGGGCAAGGGCCTGATCGAGAGCTATGGCTGGCAGTCGGTGTTCCTGGCCGCCGGGCTGCCGGTGCTGCTGATCCCGCTGGTGCTGCGCTCGCTGCCGGAATCGATGCCATACCTGATCCGCACCAGGCAGACCGCCATGCTGCAGGCCGTGGTATCGCGGCTGGTGCCGTCGCACCGCCCGCAGGCCGGCGACGTCTTCACCCTGCCCGCCGACGAGCGGGCCGACCAGGCGGCCGGCAGCGCACCGATCCGCCGCCTGTTCCAGGATGGCCGCGGCTTCAGCACGGCAATGTTCTGGGTAGCGTTCTTCATGTGCCTGTTCATGGTGTACGCGCTCAGCTCGTGGCTGACCAAGCTGATGGCCGGTGCCGGCTACAGCCTCGGCTCGGCGCTGACCTTCGTGCTGGTGCTGAACTTCGGCGCGATGATCGGCGCCGTCGGCGGTGGCTGGCTGGCCGACCGGCTGCCGATCAAGCATGTGCTGATCGGCATGTACACGCTGGCCGCGATCTCGATCACGCTGCTGGGCTACCCGATGCCGACCGCCGCGCTGTTCGTGGTAGTGGGCCTGGCCGGTGCCTCGACCATCGGCACGCAAATCGTCACCTATGCCTATGCCGGCCAGTTCTACCCGATGGCGGTGCGCGGCACCGGCATCGGCTGGGCCTCGGGCGTGGGGCGCAGCGGCGCGATCCTGGCGCCAATCGTGATCGGCGTGCTGGTGGGGATGTCGCTGCCGCTGCAGCAGAACTTCATGGCGATAGCGATTCCGGCGGTGATCGCGGTGCTGGCGGTGTCGCTGATCAACCACCGCCGGTCGGCCTCGGCACAGGCGGAGACCCCGGCCGAGGTGAAGGTGGCAACACCGGCCCCCGCCGCGAGCAAGGCCTGAGCGGCGCGCGCGCCGCACCTTTGGGTTCCCTGCCACCGGGAAAGCCGGGATATTTCCGGCCCCCGTTGGCTGCTATCATCGCCGCCGCGCACGGCAGCGTGCCGCCCCACATGAGGCGAACACGAGAGGCGAACATGGAACTCAGACAGCTCAAGTACTTTGTCGGCATCGTCGATGCCGGCAGCGTGTCGCGCGCGGCGCAAAGCCTGTTCGTCGCCCAGTCGGCGCTGAGCAAGCAGATCAGCGACCTGGAGCAGGAACTGGGCGTGCAGTTGCTGGTGCGCGGGCGCGGCGGCGTGCAAGTGACCGAATCGGGCAAGGTCTTCTACGAATATGCCCAAGGCATTCTCAAGCAGCTGGAAGACGCGCGCACCGCAGTGCGCGCGCCGGAATCGATCGTCGGCTCGGTGATCCTGGGCGTGCCGCAGAGCGCCTCGGCCGCGCTGGCGCTGCCGCTGCTGCAGGCCGCGCGCGCGCAGCTGCCGCAGGTGTCGCTGCACCTGAACGAGGAGCTGACCGGAAACCTGCTGGACCAGCTCAGGCAGGGCCGCATCGACCTGACCGTGTTCACCTCCAATGTCCCGCTGGCCGATTTCGATTTCGAGCCCATGGCCGACGAGGACTTCTACTGGATCCGCGGCGCGGCCTACCCGGGTCCGGCGCCGGAGGCCGGCATCACGCTGCAGGCGATCGCCGCGCAGCCGCTGATCCTGTCGGCGTCGCAGCATAACCACTGCCTGCGCGCCATCATCGAACAGGTCTTCAGCGAGCAAGGCGTCGCCATGCCGTCGCTGGCCGCCGAAATCAACTCGGTCCATACCCTGAAGCGCGCGGTGCAGGCTGGCATCGCCCCGACCATCCTGCCGCTGGCGCTGGTGGCGCAGGAGGTCGACGCCGGCGACCTGGTCGCGCATCCGATCGTGTGCAACGGCATGCGGCGCACGCTGGGCACCTGCCTGTCGCGCGACCTGCCGCAGACCCATGCCAAGCGCGCGGTGCGCACGCTGGTCGGCAATGTGGTGCGGCAGTTGTGCGACCAGGGCGGCTGGCGTGGCGCGCGGGCCGTGCGCGCCGACGGCACGCGGGACTGATCCGCCGCTTACCAGTCTTCCAGGTCCCCTTGTGGCGCCCTGCCGCGCCGCTGCTGCCATCTCGCTAGCAGATGGCCAGTTCTCCAATCCATATTTTTCTTTTGGTCCGATCGAGGCGACGATAGCCCCGCGCCATCGAGACGGCGCGCGATCAGCACCCGCCATAAGAACAGATACGGAGACCTGCATGACCATCCCCACCACCGCGCCCGCCGTGGCCGGCCCCCTGGAAGCCGCCGGCGATTCCGTCTACCGGAAAGTCGCCTGGCGCCTAGTCCCACTGCTGTTCCTTTGCTATATCGTCGCCTACCTGGACCGCGTCAATGTCGGCTTCGCCAAGCTGCAGATGCAGGCCGACCTGCAACTGACCGAAACCGTGTACGGATTGGGCGCCGGCATCTTCTTTGTCGGCTACTTCCTGTTCGAGGTCCCGAGCAACCTGGTGCTGCATCGCTACGGCGCGCGCCGCTGGATCGCGCGCATCATGATCACGTGGGGCCTGCTGTCGGCGGCGATGATGCTGGTGAAGTCGCCCGTTTCCTTCTACGTGCTGCGCTTCCTGCTGGGCGCGGCCGAGGCTGGCTTCTTTCCCGGCATCATCCTGTACCTGACCTACTGGTTCCCGGCGCAGCGGCGCAGCCGCGTGACGTCGATGTTTATCGCGGCGATCCCGGTGTCGGGCATCCTCGGCGGCCCGCTGTCGGGCTGGATCCTCAAGTACATGGGCGGCATCGCCGGCATGGTGGGGTGGCAGTGGATGTTCCTGCTGCAAGGGCTGCCTACCGTGCTGGTCGGCCTGCTGGTGCTGAAGTACCTGGACGACCGCCCCGCCGCGGCGCGCTGGCTGGCGCCGCACGAGCGCGACGTGATCGCACGCGACATGGCGGCGGAACAGTCGCACAAGGCCGACAGCGGCATCCGCTCCGTGCTGGCCAGCCCGCGGGTGTGGGCGCTGGCACTGGTGTACTTCGCTTTTGTCTCCGGCCTGTATGGCGTGAGCTTCTGGCTTCCCAGCATCATCCGCGGCATGGGCGTGGCCGACCCGCTGCAGATCGGCCTGCTCAGCGCGGTGCCGTGGGCGTTCGGCGTGGTGGCGATGTATTGGGTTGCAGCCAGCGCCGACCGCCACCTGGAGCAGCGCTGGCACGCGGCGCTGGCCGCGCTGACCGGCGCCGCGGGCCTGGTGCTGAGCGTGGCGATGCACGGCAACCAATGGCTGGCGATGGCGGGCCTGACGCTGGCGACCATGGGCATCATGGCTACGCTGCCGGTGTTCTGGGCCCTGCCCACCATGCTGCTGGGAGGTGCCAGCGCCGCGGCCGGCATCGCGCTGATCAATTCGTTCGGCAACCTGTCCGGCTTCAGTGCGCCTTTCCTCGTCGGCCTGATCCATGACGCCACCCACAGCACCGATGCCGGCCTCTACATGCTGGCCGGCTGGCTGGTCGCTGGCGCCGCGCTGGTGCTGCTGGTGCGCCCCGTGCGCGCGCCGCGTCAATGAACCCTCTCCTTCACGCTAGACATCATGGCCTCCCTGCTTGAAACTTCCCCCGACGCCGCGACTGACGTCACCGCTGAAGTCCCCGCCGCGGCGCCACGCCGGTCTCCGTCGCCCGCGCTGCTCGCCCTGCTCGAACAGAAATTCGGCGAGCGCTTCTCGCGCAGCGCCGCGGTGCTGCTGCAGCACGGCACCGATGAATCCGCCTATCCGCCGGCGCCGCCCGATGCGGTGGTCTTCGTCACCGGCACCGACGAAGTCGCGTTCGTGGTGCAGGCCTGCGCGCGCGAACGCGTACCGGTGATCGCCTTCGGCGCGGGCTCGTCGGTCGAGGGCCACCTGCTGGCGGTGCAGGGCGGCGTCTGCATCGACTTCACGCAGATGAACGCGGTGCTGGCGATCCGGCCGGAAG
The DNA here is from genome assembly GCF_040784895.1 of Cupriavidus sp. Agwp_2. NCBI lineage: Bacteria > Pseudomonadati > Pseudomonadota > Betaproteobacteria > Burkholderiales > Burkholderiaceae > Cupriavidus > Cupriavidus sp. Agwp_2. The sequence goes on along the minus strand of NZ_CP088084.1, from coordinate 2,523,572 downwards.
ACATGACCGCGACCGTGCAGGCCGGCGTCACGCGCAGCCAGCTCAATGCCGCGCTGGCCGACAGCGGCTTCTTCTTCTCGGTCGATCCGGGCGCGGATGCCACCATCGGCGGCATGGCCGCGACCGCGGCCTCGGGCACCAACACGGTCCGCTACGGCACCATGCGCGACAACGTGCGCAGCCTGACCGTGGTCTCTGCCGGCGGCGAGGTGCTGCGCACGGCGTCGGACGCGCGCAAGTCATCGGCGGGCTACAACCTGACGCAGCTCTACTGCGGCTCCGAAGGTACGCTGGGCCTGATCACCGAGGCCACGGTGCGGCTGCATCCGCGCACCGAGGTCACCGCCGCGGCGGTCGTGCATTTCCCCACCGTGCGCGCCGCGGTCGACTGCGTGATCCAGTCTGTGCAGGCCGGCGTGTCGCTGGCGCGAGCGGAAATGCTCGATGCGCTGACGATCCGCGCCATCAATGCGCACAGCCAGCTGTCGATGGCCGAGCAGCCGACGCTGTGCCTGGAGTTCGGCGGAGGCCAGGCGCAGGTCGACGAGCAGGCCGAATGGGTGCGGGAAATCGCGGCAGAATGCGGCGGCGGCGAATTCCAGTGGGCCACGAAGCAAGAAGACCGTTCGCGCCTGTGGACGCCACGCCATCATGCCTACTTTGCCGTGCTGCAGTTGCGCGCGGGCAGCCGTTGCCTTACCACCGATGCCTGCGTACCGATCTCGGCGCTGGCGGAATGCATCGGGGAAACCGAGGCCGACATCGCCGCGCATGGCCTGCTGGCGCCGGTGTTCGGCCATGTGGGCGACGGCAATTTCCATTGCCTGGTACTGGTAAATCCGGACGATCGCGCCGAAGTGGATGCGGCCGAGGCTTTCAGCCAGCGGCTGGTGCGGCGCGCGCTGCGCCATGGCGGCACCTCCACCGGCGAGCACGGCGTGGGGCTGCACAAGATCGGCTACCTGGTGGAGGAGCACGGCGAGGCCGCCGTCGCCGTGATGCGCTCGATCAAGCGCGCGCTCGACCCGCTCGACATCCTCAATCCGGGCAAGGTGGTCGCGGCCCGCGCCTGAAGGCTGCGCCGGCGCGCCGCCCCGACGCGAGACAGGGCGGCGCGGCGGGCTTACTTGCCGCCCTTCACCGTGGTGTAGGCGGTGATCAGGTTGCGGTAGTCCGGGATATGGTTCGAGAACAGCGTGCCCAGCCCTTCGATATCGTTGCGCCAGTCGCGGTGCAGTTCGCACGCGACGCCAAACCAGGTCATCAGCTGCGCGCCCGCATCCGACATGCGGCGCCACGCGGAATCGCGCGTGATCTCGTTGAAGGTGCCAGAGGCATCGGTCACGACAAAGACCTCGAAGCCTTCCTCGATCGCCGCCAGCGCCGGGAATGCGACGCAGACTTCGGTGACCACGCCGGCGATCAGCAACTGCTTCTTGCCGGTGGCGCGCACCGCGGCGACAAAGTCTTCGTTGTCCCACGCATTGATCTGGCCAGGCCGCGGGATGAACGGCGCGTCAGGGAACATCTGCTTCAGCTCGGGCACCAGCGGACCGTTGGGGCCGTCTTCGAAGCTGGTGGTCAGGATGGTCGGCAGCTTGAAGTACCTGGCGAGGTCGGCCAGTGCCAGCACGTTGTTCTTGAACTTGTCGGGCTCGATATCCCGGACCAGCGACAGCAGGCCAGCCTGGTGATCGACCATCAGGACGGCTGCCTGTGTCTTGTCCAGGCGCTTGTAGGGCTTGCTCATGGCGTGCTCCTTTGAAAGCGGGCACAGCCGGGGAAGGTTCTGCCGGCCGCGCCCTGGGGTGAAGTGTTTCGTCTGTCGGAAAATGTCAGCGCTGCGAGTCCAGCACCTCGTGCTTCTTCTCGACTTCCTGCGCCTTCATGTAGCTCTCGATCAGCAGCTGGTAGGCGGGGAAGATCCGGGTGTAGACCTCGGCCCATTTCTGCGCGTCGGGGCGGTTCCAGGTCTGCTGCAGCTCGGAGGCGACCGCGGCGGTGTCCATCGGCACCACGCCGGCCTGGACGATGCGCGCCAGCGTGATTTCCTGCGCCATCTTCGAGTAGGTGCCGGAGGCATCGACCACCGCGAATACCTTGTAGCCGTCGGCGACCGCGCTGATCGACGGGAAGGCCATGCACACGCTGGTAATGGTGCCGGCAATGATCAGTGTCTTCTTGCCGGTCTCACGGACCGCGGCGACAAAGTCCGGGTTGTCCCACGCGTTGATCTCGCCCTTGCGCGCGACATATCTGGCATGCGGGGCGTTCTCGTGGATCTCGGGAATCAGCGGGCCGTTGGGGCCTTGCGGCACCGAGGCCGTGGTGATGACGGGCAGCTTGCACAGCGTTGCCATCTTGGCCAGTGCGGCGGCGCGCAGGCGCAGCTCAGGCATCGGCATGTCGCCCACGGTCTGGAACAGGCCGCTCTGGTGGTCGATCAGCAGCATGGCCGTATCGGCGGGATCGATTGCGGGGCGCTTGCCATTGAAATTGGCGGGAATGGTCATCTCGCGTTCTCCTTGCACAGTGGACGGAATGGGGTGGCCGTGGCATCTGCGCCGCGGAACCGACCGTGTGGCAAAAGCATAGGTCTTGGCAGATGGCCCCGGTAGGCTCGAAAATCTGTCCTCAGCGTCCTACTGGCAGGACGACAGGAGCCGCCGTTGCACCCCGATCTCAACGACCTGTACTACTTCGCGCAGGTGGTCGACCACCAGGGCTTCGCGCCGGCCGGGCGCGTGCTCGGCGTTCCCAAGTCCAAGCTGAGCCGGCGCGTGGCCATGCTGGAGGAGCGGCTGGGCGTGCGCCTGATCCAGCGCTCGACGCGCCGCTTTTCCGTAACCGAACTTGGCCAGACCTACTACGCGCATTGCAAGGCGATGCTGGTCGAGGCCGAGGCCGCCGAGAGCGTGATCGAGCGCACCCGCGCAGAACCCAGCGGCCTGGTGCGCATGACTTGCCCGGTGGCGCTGCTGCATACGCGCGTGGGCGAAATGATCGCGGACTTCATGGCCGCGAACCCCAAGGTCTCGGTGCACCTGGAGGCCACCAACCGCCGTGTCGACGTGGTTGCCGAAGGGGTCGACCTGGCGATCCGCGTGCGGGTGCCGCCGCTGGAAGACAGCGACCTGGTGATGCGCGTGCTGTCCGAGCGCGCGTGGTGCATCGTGGCCAGCCCCAGGCTGGTGGAAGGCCGGGGCCCGCTGCTGATGCCCGCCGACCTGGACCCGCTGCCGACGCTGGACCTGGGCCCGCCGCGCCCCACGCATGTGTGGGTGCTGCACGGCCCGGAAGGCGCCAGCGCCGAACTGCACCACAGGCCCCGGCTGGTCACCGACGACATGATCATGCTGCGCGCCGCCGCGATGGCCGGCGCCGGGCTGGTGCAACTGCCGCTGATGTTGGTCTGCGACGAACTGCGCGACGGCCGCCTGGTCAGGGTACTGCCCGGCTGGTCGATCAAGGGCGGCGTGATTCACGCGGTGTTTCCGTCGCGGCGGGGACTGCTGCCGTCCGTGCGGGAGCTGATCGATTTCCTGTCGCAGCGCTTCGCGCAGATCCGCGAAACCTGAGCGACTGATGCGGCCGCCACGGGGTGCAGTGTCCGCCATGCGGGCAGGACCGGCGCAGAAGTGGTATCATCCGGGTTCTTACACATGGATCGGGCCACGCCCGACGCCAGTGCGCCCGCCGCAAGACAATCCCACAAGAAGCATATCGGCGGCGGTCCGGGCTTGATCCCGGAGTTCCCTGGGCGGCATCGCCCATCACCCTATCCGACCGGCGGCTCGTCCGCTCCGCAACCACTGCGCCCCTTGTAGCGCGCCGGCTTGCGCAGGCATGGTCCACTTCCCGCCAGATTCCCCGCTTGCGCCGAACGCGAGCCCCGACGCTGGCCTACAGCAACGGCGAACGGTCGCCACCCCGCGCCGCCTGCATCGCACCGATGCACCGCGCCGCCCGCGGCCGCGCCTCATGAACAGGCACACATTGAAGCAAAGCAACCACAACCATCATCAACGCCAGGACAACAGCCGCATCCACAACCCGTACACCGTTTCGGTCTACCCGATCCAGCAGGAACCCGGGCTCTGGTTCGCGACCTACATGATCGCCGAATACCGCAACGGTGCCGAGCGCATCGTCGCCAACGTGGCCATGCGGCACGACACGCACCGCTCGGAAGCCCACGCGCGCCAGTCAGCCCGCCGTGCCGGCGAGCGCGCCGCGGCGCGGCTGCGCCTGCAGTAACGCCTCTCCCTCGGCCGCACGGCCGTCACAACAGCGTGCGCCGTACCGGCGCCGCTCACGCAAGGAGCCTCCTTGGCTAAAGAAGAACTGGTGGAATTTGGCGGCAAGGTATCGGAAGTCCTGCCGGACAACCGTTTCCGCGTGATCCTGGAAAACGGGTTCGAAGTCTGGGCCTATTCGTCCGGCCGCCTGAAGAAAAACCGCATTCGCGTGCTGGCGGGCGACCGCGTCACGCTGGAAATGTCGCCGTACGACCTGACCAAGGGACGTATCAACTATCGACACAAGTCGTAGTCGGCATGCTTCGCCACGGCATGCGCCGCAGCGGCGCGTGCCGTCCCGCAACGATCCATCTCACCGCAAAGGAGAACCGACCATGTCAGTCATCGAAGAATGGGAATTGCTGCACCTGACGCCGGACGGCTGGCAGGCTGGCACCTACCGGCATACCCCGTGGCAGGAGGTACAGATCGAGCCGCCGGCGGCCGGCGTACTGACCGTCAGGCGCCACGTCACGGCCACCTATTGCGGCCCGTCGCGCGCGGTTGAAGACCGCACCCCGGAAATCACCGACATGGCGCTGATCGAAGCACTGCTGGAGCGCCACGGCGCCCCGGTGTTCAAGATCTGATACCGAAGTCCTGCCGCGTGCCGGCACGAACGGCGTGAGCGCCCCTGAGCGCCGCCTCAGCCCACCACGCGCACATGCGGCCGTCCGGTCCGGACGCCGCTGCCGACCGGCCTCAGTTCGCCGTCCCATGGCACGGCGCCGAGGTCCAGCACATAGTCGCCCTCGCGCGTCTTGTCATGCAGGTGGTCGCGCACCACCTGGCCGATGGCCAGCCGGCACAGCGCTTCGCCGCTGGCGGCAAGCGGGCCCTGCAATGCATCTGGTTCGGCCAGCACGCCGAATGCACGCCGTCCGTCCCCGACAAAGCTGGTGAAGAGCACGCCGGTGGGCCGCTCCGCATCGATAAAGCAGACCGCGACGTGGTAGGTGATGCCCTTGCCCTCGCCGGGCAACGTGCAAAGAAAACCGGATGATCCCGAACGCATGTCCATGAACGAATTCCCTGCTGGCTGACGGATGCTGACGGATGCTGTCGCGCACGGCGACGCCAGGCGGCTTCGTGCCGCGTTGATGGGGAGGAATACTCCTATTGCGCCGTGACCATCGATACTCCCGGCACGGTGCCGTTGATGATCTCTTCCGCAAAGCGCAGTGCGCCGCGGCGCGCGCCGCCCACGTTGTCCCAGGGCGCGGCATCCAGGCGGAACGTGCGTGCCTGCGCGCTTTCGGGCGATTCGCCGGCCAGGCAGATCACCACGGCCGCATCGAACGAGCGGTCGGGCCTGGGCTCTGGCCACACCCGCGCAACAGCATGCTTGTACACCAGGGGATAGACGTCATATCCCTTATAAGTTGCAGCTGGATAAACATCCATAACAGCCTCCGCCAGTTGGTGGTGTTCCCCTCACTCTACGCCTGTTGCAGCGTCAGCAGTGGCTTTATTTCATACCGGTAAACGATGCCCCCGCAGAAAACAAAAAAGCTCCGCGCTGGCGGAGCTTTTTGACTGAACTGGCGCCGAGGCGCGCAGTGCAATGCTGGTCGGCTAGACTCAGATCGGCTCGATCTTGGTCGCGGCCGGGCCCTTCTGGCCAACGCCGGCGACGTAGCGAACCTTCTGGCCTTCTTGCAGCGACTTGAAACCGCTGCCTTGAATTTCGGAGAAGTGCGCGAACAGGTCGTTGCCGCCTGCATCAGGGGTAATGAAGCCAAAACCCTTCGAATCGTTGAACCACTTGACGGTACCGGTTTCCATGTTGGATTCCTCAATAAGTAATTCTTGCCTGGCAAAAGCGCCGGCAAGGCATGACGATCAAGGAAGTAACTTGGAGAAAAAGTGGCGCCGTGTGGGCAAGCACCTGGACTTCGAGATTGCTGCTTGATTGATCCTGCATCCACCCTTATACAGGTCCCCCCAGCCCGAGTCAACGAACTTCGGCGGTCCGGCGGAAATTGCGGCAATAAGCGGCGCATGCGCTTGTTGCGGGCCGCGCTGCCCGTGCATGCTACAGTGCCGCATCGAACGGACAAGACCGGATGACACTCTGCACAGCCTGCCAGGCCATCGAACGCCACCAACGCGGCGCCCCCGGGCACGCCGCGCTGCGCATTACCGATACCCAACGCATCAAGCCGCCCGGGTCAGCCGCGGTGACCATCAGCACCTTTGTGTGCCAGGACTGCGGCGCGCTATGGACCTACCGGGACCAGAAAAGCGGCACGGAACAAGGTTGGGAAGTGCAGAAGGACTCTTAGCCCGGCCCGGAAAAGAAAAAACCCCGGGGGCCTTGCCCCCGGGGTTGCGATCTTGCCGGCCCGCCAGGCGGGCCAGCGCCGATCAGGCTGCGACGGATGCCAGCGCGGCGTTCAGCGTCTGGCTCGGGCGCATCGCGGCGCTGAGCTTGGCTGCGTCCGGCTGGTAGTAGCCACCGATGTCGACCGGCTTGCCTTGCACCGCAGCCAGCTCGGCCACGATGTTCTGCTCGTTGTCGGTCAGCGTCTTGGCCAGCGGCGCAAACTTGGCCGCCAGTTCCGCGTCGTCCGACTGGGCGGCGAGTTCCTGCGCCCAGTACATCGCCAGGTAGAACTGGCTGCCGCGGTTGTCGAGCTGGCCGGTCTTGGGCGACGGGCTCTTGTTGTTGTCCAGCAGCTTGCCGGTCGCGCCGTCGAGCGTCTTGGCCAGGATCTTGGCGCGGGCGTTGCCGGTCTTGATGCCGACATCTTCCAGCGACACGGCCAGGGCCAGGAACTCGCCCAGCGAATCCCAGCGCAGGTGGTTCTCTTCCACCAGCTGCTTGACGTGCTTCGGAGCCGAACCGCCGGCGCCGGTTTCATACATGCCGCCGCCGGCCATCAGCGGAACGATCGACAGCATCTTGGCGCTGGTGCCCAGTTCCATGATCGGGAACAGGTCGGTCAGGTAGTCGCGCAGGATGTTGCCGGTCACCGAGATGGTGTCCAGGCCGCGGATCACGCGTTCGAGCGTGTAGCGCATGGCGCGCACCTGCGACATGATCTGGATGTCCAAACCGTTGGTGTCGTAGTCCTTCAGGTAGGCCTCGACCTTCTTGATCAGCTCGGCCTCGTGCGGACGGTACGGGTCCAGCCAGAACACGGCCGGCATGCCCGAGTTGCGCGCGCGCGTGACGGCCAGCTTGACCCAGTCGCGGATCGGCGCGTCCTTGACCTGGCACATGCGCCAGATGTCGCCCTGTTCGACGTTCTGCGTCAGCAGCACTTCACCGGTGGCCAGGTCGACGATGTTGGCGACGCCGTCTTCGGCGATTTCGAAGGTCTTGTCGTGCGAGCCGTACTCTTCAGCCTTCTGCGCCATCAGGCCGACGTTGGGCACCGTGCCCATGGTGGTCGGGTCGAAGTTGCCGTTGGTCTTGCAGAAGTTGATGATCTCTTGATAGATCCGGGCGAAGGTGCTTTCCGGAATCACGGCCTTGGTGTCCTTCGGACGGCCGTCGGCGCCCCACATCTTGCCGCCGATGCGGATCATGGCCGGCATCGAGGCATCGACGATCACGTCGTTCGGCGCGTGCAGGTTGGAAATGCCCTTGGCCGAATCCACCATCGCCAGTTCCGGACGATGCTCATGGCAGGCGTGCAGGTCGCGGATGATTTCTTCGCGCTTGGAGCTGGGCAGCGTTTCCAGCTTCTCATACAGGTTGACCAGGCCGTTGTTGACGTTCACGCCCAGTTCGTCGAACAGCGCGCCGTGCTTGGCGAAGGCTTCCTTGTAGAAGATCTTCACGGCGTGGCCGAACACGATCGGGTGCGAGACCTTCATCATGGTCGCCTTGACGTGCAGCGACAGCATCACGCCGGTCGCGCGGGCGTCTTCGAACTGCTCTTCATAGAAGGCGCACAGGGCCTTCTTGCTCATGAACATGCTGTCGATGATCTCGCCGTCCTGCAGGGCGACCTTGGGCTTCAGGACGATGGTCTTGCCGCTCTTGGTGACCAGCTCCATCTTCACGTCGCGCGCCTTGTCCAGCGTCAGCGACTTTTCGCCGTGGTAGAAGTCGCCATGCTTCATGTGCGCCACGTGCGTGCGCGAGGCCATGCTCCACTCGCCCATGCTGTGCGGGTGCTTGCGCGCGAAGCTCTTGACCGCGGCCGGGGCGCGGCGGTCGGAGTTGCCCTCGCGCAGGACCGGGTTCACGGCCGAGCCCAGGCACTTGGAATAGCGCTTCTGGATCGCCTTTTCTTCGTCGGTCTTCGGGTCTTCCGGATAGTCCGGCACCTTGTAGCCCTTGCCCTGCAGTTCGCGGATGGCGCTGACCAGCTGGTGCACCGAAGCGCTGATGTTCGGCAGCTTGATGATGTTGGTTTCCGGCAGCTGCGTCAGCTTGCCCAGCTCGGCCAGGTTGTCCGGCACGCGCTGTTCTTCGGTCAGGAATTCGGGGAACTCGCCCAGGATACGGCCGGCCACGGAGATGTCGCTAGTGGTGACGTTGATGCCGGCCGGCTTGGTGAAAGCCTGGATGATCGGGAGGAACGCACTGGTCGCCAGCAGCGGAGCTTCGTCGGTCAGCGTGTAGATGATGGTAGGTTGCTGGGTACTCATTGCTTCTCTCAGATCCTCGAACGGTGGGTGGGATATCTGCCTGCCGGGCGATGAGAGCCCCTGGCAGGGCAACAAACTAGGCGAAAGATAGAATTTTGCCTCAGTTTCCTGTCAGGAGTCTGAAAACCACCGCAATTTGCGCGGCAATCGGGCAGAAATTTGGGCCGGCGTTCGGCCGGCGGCGCTCGGTTCCTTCCATTGCACCCGAACGGTGCCGCTCTGGCAACCGATTTGACATTTCGGGGGCGCCGGCAGACCTGCTGTGCGGGGTGCGCCCGACGGATCACAGCGTTGTCAAACTTGGCGCCGACAATGTCGGCTTTTGTCCTCTCGACGCCAAGGAACCGATATGTCCCGACCTTTGCCTGCCCTGCCGCTGGCCCGGCTCGCCGTGGCCGCCGCCCTGCTGGGCGCCCTGCCGGCGTGGGCCGATGCGCCTGAAGCCTTCCCGGCCACGCTCGCCGGCCACGCCGTGCTGCCCGCGCAAACGCTGCTGGCCGTGCCCAAGGACGCTCCGGCCGACCTGCGGCTCAGCGGCAAGTTCACCACCGCGCAGCGTACCGAGGCGCCCGGCACGGTCGAAGGCAAGTCCAATGGCCGGCCGACCGGCATCTCGCTGCCGTTCCGCGGCCAGCCCGCACAGGGCCACTCCGGCATCAAGCGCATGGCCGACGGCAGCTTCTGGCTGCTGACCGACAACGGCGCGGGCGCCAAGGCCAACTCGCCCGACTTCATGCTGTACCTGAACCAGTACACGGTGGATTTCGGCACCGGCCAGTTCCGGCGCCTGAAGACGATCTTCCTGCACGATCCGGACAAGAAAGTGCCGTTCCGCATCGTCCATGAGGGCACGAAGCAGCGCTACCTGACCGGCTCGGACTTCGATACCGAGAGCTTCCAGTTCGCGGGCGGCGCCATCTGGATCGGCGACGAGTTCGGCCCGTTCCTGATCAAGGCCGACATGAACGGCAAGGTGCTGGCGGTGTTCGAAACCATGGTCGACGGCAACGTGGTGCGCTCGCCCGACCATCCGGCGGTCACCACGCCAGCCGCGCCCGACGCTGGCATCAGGTTCCAGGTAAAGCGCTCGAAGGGCTTCGAGGGCATGGCGGCATCGCCCGACGGCGGCAAGCTGTATGCGCTGCTGGAAGGCGCGCTGTGGAACGAAGCGGCCAAGGGTTACGAGAGCGAAGGCGGCAAGCCCTACCTGCGCGTGCTGGAATTCGACGTGAAGCGGCAGGCCTGGACCGGCCGCCACTGGAAGTATGTACTGGAAGGCGCGAGCCATGCCATCGGCGATTTCAACATGATCGACGCCAATACCGGCCTGATCATCGAGCGCGACAATGGCGAAGGCACGCCCGACAAGGCCTGCCCGGCCGGGCAGAAGCGACCGGACTGCTTCGATGATGTGGCGAAGTTCAAGCGGGTCTACAAGGTCGAGCTGACCGATGCCAACGCCGGCGGGCCGCTGCGCAAGATCGGTTATGTCGACCTGCTGCGCATTGCCGATCCGGGCAAGCTGGCGCGCAAGCCGCTGACCGATGGGGTGCTGGCCTTCCCGTTCTTCACCATCGAGAACGTCGACGTGGTCGACGCCACGCATATCGTGGTCGGCAATGACAACAACCTGCCATTCAGCACCAGCCGCGAACCGAATCGCGCGGATGACAATGAGCTGGTGTTGCTGGAGGTGGGAGAGTTTCTGAAGGCGCGGTGAGGCGGTGCTCCCCTCTCCCGCTTGCGGGAGAGGGGAGAAAACTGGCGGCAAACGATCAGGCCGCGAGCCTGAACGTCGACACCGCTTCCCTCAACCGCTGCGCCTGCTCTTCCAGCGAACCCGCAGCCGCGGCCGCCTCTTCCACCAGCGCCGCGTTCTGCTGCGTGACGGTATCCATCTGCGTCACAGCCTGGTTCACCTGTTCGATCCCCGAGCTCTGCTCGGCCGAAGCCGCGCTGATCTCGCCCATGATGTCGGTCACGCGCTTGACCGCCGCGACGATCTCTTCCATGGTCTGGCCCGACTGCGTCACCAGCATGGAGCCCTTCTCGACGCGATCGACCGAATCCCCGATCAGCGCCTTGATCTCCTTGGCCGCCGTTGCACTGCGCTGCGCCAGGCTGCGCACTTCGCCCGCCACCACGGCAAAGCCACGGCCCTGCTCGCCGGCGCGCGCCGCTTCCACCGCCGCGTTCAGTGCCAGGATATTGGTCTGGAAGGCGATGCCTTCGATCACGGCAATGATGTCGACCACCTTCTTCGACGCGCCGTTGATCTCTTCCATGGTCTCGGCCACCTTGCCCGCGACTTCGCCGCCCTTCTCCGCGATATCCGACGCATTGACCGCCAGCGCGCTGGCCTGGCGCGCGTTGTCCGCGTTCTGGCGCACGATGCTGGTCAGTTCTTCCATGCTGGCCGCGGTCTGCTGCAGCGACGAGGCCTGTTCCTCGGTACGCTGCGACAGGTCGGTATTGCCCGCCGCGATCTGGCTGGTGCCGGACACGATCGACTCGGTCCCCGCGCGCACCTGGCGCACGATGCGCAGGATATTGGCGTTCATGTCAGCCAGCGCCTGCAGCAGCTGACCGGTCTCGTCGCGGCTGTCGACGTCGATGCGGCTGGTCAGGTCGCCCGAGGCCACGGTGCGGGCCACCGCCACGGCGCGGTGCAACGGGCGCGTGATGCCGCTGGTCAGCCAGACCGAAAAGGCAATACCGATCGCCAGCACCACCACACCGAGCCCGATCAGGCTGTTGCGGGCGTTGACGTAGATCTCGTTGATCTCGCGCGCGGTGGCGTCGATGCTGGCGCGCTGGATGTCGAGCAGTTTCTGGATCTCGGCGAGGTAGGCGTCGCCGGCGGGGACGAACTCTTTTTCCAGCACCTGGTTGGCCTCTTCGGTCAGGCCTTCCAGCTTGAGCTTGGTGATCTTGTCGCGGCCGTTGTTGTACGGGTCGCGTACGCCCAGGATCTTCTGGAACGCGGCCTTTTCCGCTTCAGAACTGAGCATCGGCTGCAGCTTGTCGCGCAGCTGCGCGATGCCTTCGATCGACGCCTTGGTCTCGGCGGCAAAGAACTGGCCCAGCGACGGGTCGGCGCTGCGCGCCACCGCGGTGGTGCGGCGCACGCTGGTGTGCATGAGCCGGTACCAGTCGCTGACCAGCCGCTCCTTGGTCAGCGGCTGCTGCATCATCGCATGCGTGCGCTCTGCCACCTGCTGCAGGCGCATCATGCCGAATACCGTCATGAGCGCGGATAGCAGCAATACCACCCCAAAACCAATGCCGAGGCGCACCCCGATACCTAGATTCTTCATTTCTTCTACCTGATTAGGACTGGTTATGGCGAAGTGCCGACGCTCGGTGGGCGCGGCGTTCTCCGCTCTCGTCGTCCGCGGGCAGGCCCGATGGGCCGGCGCAGGTGCGGGCTATGGATGGCAACGGCATGGGGGGCCGAAACTTTAGGGTCTTCCTCGATTGACGGCTAGAAGTGTGCGGAGACCGGCTATAGTGGAGAGATATCCGGCGCAGGGCCGTCCCGCCGGCCCGCGCCACCCTGCTCACGCTTCCCCCAACCAGGAGATCCAGCATGGCCACGCCTCCCAATCCTTTCGCCGATTTCACCAAGCTGATGGAGCAGTTCCGCGTGCCGGGCCTAGACATGACCGCCGTGATCGAGGCGCGCCGCAAGGACATCGAAGCCCTGACCGAGGCCAACAAGCTGGCCTACGAGGGCATGCAGGCCGTGATGATGAAGCAGCAGGAAATCTTCACGCAGACCATGCAGCAACTGCAGGCCGCCGCGCAGCAGTACGCCACCGGGGGCAATCCGGCCGAGGCGATGGCCAAGCATGGCGAACTGGTGCAGCGTGCACTGCACCAGGCGTTCGAGAACATGCGCGAGCTGGCCGAGACCGCGCAGAAGGCGCAGACCGAGGCGCTGACCGTGATCGGCAAGCGCGCCGAGCAGAACGTCAAGGAGGCTGGCCAACTGTTCCAGCAGGCTGGGAAGAAAAGCTAGCGACCGGCCGTGGCATCGGAGGGCTTGCCCGCACGTTCCCGAAACCTGCTGCGCGCCACGCTGGCGCGCCTGATGCCCGGCGCCACCGAGCTGCTGCACTACCGCCGCGCCGATTTCGGCGTGGACCTGCAGGCCGGTGTCTCGGTGGCCGCGGTCAGCCTGCCGATCAGCGTGGCGTACGCCCAGCTTGCCGGCTTCAGCCCGGTGGTGGGCCTGTACAGCGTGGTGCTGCCGATGCTGGCCTATGCGCTGTTCGGCTCGTCGCGCCAGATGATCGTCGGGCCCGACGCCGCCACCTGCGCCATGATCGCCGCGACGCTGTCGCCGCTGGCACTGCCCGACAGCGAAGCCTATCGGGCGCTGTCGGTATCGCTGACTTTGCTCACCGGCGTGTTCTGCGTGCTCGCCGGCAAGTTCCGGCTCGGCTTCCTGGCTGACTTCCTCTCGGTGCCGATCCTGGCCGGCCTGCTCAACGGCGTGGCCATCAATATCGCCTTCAGCCAGCTCGGCAAGGTCACCGGGCTGACGCTGGCCGGCCGCGACGTGATCGGCCAGGCGGAGTCGCTGCTGCGGCACCTCGGCAGCATCCATTGGCCCACCGCAGCGCTGGCCGCGCTGACGCTGGCGGTGTACTTCGGCGCCCGGGCCTGGCAGCCGCGCGCGCCAGGAGCGTTGTTCGCGCTCGCGGTAGCGACCTTTGTCACATGGATGCTGGGGCTGCAGGGGCTTGGGGTCCAGGTGGTCGGCCCGGTGCCGGCTGGCCTGCCGCCTCTGATCGCACCGTCGATGCCGCACGAGCTGTTCGGCACGCTGGTCCCGGCCGCAGCCGCGCTGGCGCTGGTGTCGCTCAGCAGCGGCCTGCTGACCAGCCGCAGCTTCGCCGCGCGCAACGGCTACAGCGTCGACGCCAGCCAGGAATTCATCGGCATCGGCGCCGCCAGCATCGCCAGCGCGTTCAGCCAGGGCTTCGCGGTCAGCGGGTCGAGCTCGCGCACCGCCATCAACGAGGCCGCCGGCGGGCGCACGCGCATGGTGTCGGTGATCGGCGCACTGACCGTGCTGCTGGTGTTGCTCTTTCTCACTGACCTGCTGGCCGCACTGCCCGCAGCGGCGCTAGGCGCCATCCTGATTGCGTCGGCCTTCAGCCTGTTTGACTTCGGCGGCCTGATGGCCCTGCGCCGCTACAGCCGCAGCGAGCACGGCATCGCGCTGGTCACGGTGGCGGGCGTGGTGCTGCTGGGTGTGATGTCGGGCATCCTGCTGGCGGTCGCCATTGCCCTGCTGCGCTTCTTGGCGCAGATGGCGCGCCCCGGCGAACAGCAGCTTGGCCGCTGGAATGGACACGATGGCTTCTACGAACTGGCCCACTACCCCGAGGCCAGGGCGGTGCCGGGGCTGCTGATCTATCGCTTCGAATCGCCGCTGACGTTCTTCAACGCGGATTTCGTACGCCAGCGCGTAGTCGCGCTGGCGACCCTGCACGACGCGCGCTGGGCGGTGATCGATGCCATATCGATCGCACACGTGGACCTGACCGGCGCCACCATGATGCGCGATTTGCAGGCCCAGCTAGCGGCCAGAGGGTCGCAGCTGGTGATAGCGGGTCGTACGGCGCAGTTGACCGCATGGCTGAACCAGCGCGGCATTGCGCCGGACAGCACCGGGATCCTGTTTTATCCGTCCAAGCAGGCTGCGCTGGATGCGTACCACGTCTGCGAAGCTAAGCATGGCAACGCGGATGGCGCGGCGGCAACGGGCACGGAGACAACGGCGCCAGGGCCGGTAGCCTGAGGGCCGCATCGGCGTGCCTTCACCGGGTTCCCCTGCCTGCCGGGGCAGCTCGGTCTGGTACGGTGGCCGGCTTTGCACCGGCCGTCCGCTCAGATCGTCAGATCACCCCTTGCGCCAACATGGCATCCGCCACCTTGACGAAGCCGGCGATATTCGCGCCCTCGACATAGTTGATATACCCGCCCGCCTTCTGCCCGTGGTGGATGCAGTTCTGGTGGATGTCCTTCATGATCGCGTGCAGCTTCTCGTCGACCTCGGCGTGGTGCCACGACAGGCGCATCGCGTTCTGCGACATCTCCAGGCCGGAAGTCGCCACGCCGCCGGCGTTGCTGGCCTTGCCCGGTGCGTAGAGGATCTTTGCGTCGACAAAGCGGTCCACCGCTTCCAGCGTCGACGGCATGTTGGCACCTTCAGCCACGCAGATCACGCCGTTGCCGAGCAGGGTTTCAGCATCGTTGCCATCGAGTTCGTTCTGCGTTGCGCACGGCAGCGCCACGTCGGCGGGCACGTGCCACGGGGTGCGGCCGGCTTCGAAGTTCATGTCGTGGCGCGCGGCAAAGTCCACCAGGCGGCCGCGCTCTTCGTTCTTGAAGGCCATGACTTCAGCCAGCTGCTCGGTGGTCATGCCTTGCGGGTAGTGCAGCACGCCGCCGGAGTCCGACAGGGTCAGCACCTTGGCACCGAGTTCGATCGCCTTCTCGGCAGCGTATTGCGCCACGTTGCCCGAGCCGGAGATCAGCACGCGCAGGCCGTCGAAGGCGCGGCCGCGTCGGTGCAGCATTTCCTGGGCAAAGTAGACGGTGCCGTAGCCGGTGGCTTCCGGGCGCATCAGGCTGCCGCCATAAGCCAGGCCCTTGCCGGTGAACACGCAGGCGGACTGGTTCGACAGCTTCTTCATCATGCCCGCCATGAAGCCAACTTCACGCGCGCCCACGCCGATGTCGCCGGCCGGGATATCGGTGTCCGGGCCCAGGTGACGGTACAGCTCGGTCACCAGCGCCTGGCAGAAGCGCATCACTTCACCATCGGACTTGCCCTTGGGATCGAAGTCCGAGCCGCCCTTGCCGCCGCCCATGGGCAGCGTGGTCAGCGCGTTCTTGAAGGTCTGCTCGAAGCCCAGGAACTTCAGCACCGACAGGTTCACGGTCGGGTGGAAGCGCATGCCGCCCTTGTACGGGCCGATCGCCGAGCTGTGCTGGACGCGGAAGGCGCGGTTGACCTGCACCTGGTTGCGGTCATCGGTCCAGGCCACGCGGAACTGGATCACGCGCTCGGGTTCGACCAGCCGCTCGAGCAGCGCCTGGTCTGCGTAGCGCGGATTGCGCTCGACGAACGGCCAGAGCGTCATCATCACTTCCTTCACTGCCTGGAGGAATTCAGGTTGATTGGGGTCGCGGCGGGCGACCCCCGCCAGGAATGCGTCGAGGGAAGGAGCGTTCACGATGTCTCTGCTGTGCTGGATGCTGTAACTGGATCTGACGGCCCTGCCGGGTGGTGCCGGTCTCTGAAGCCGCGTGGCGTTGCGCCGAGGGGAAGGTGGGTGGCCTCCGGTTGTCCAGACATTTACGGCATGCCGCGCCTGTCTGGCAACCCGAAACTGTAGCACCGGCATGGGGCATGTGGCAGTCAAAACACCTGTGACTGCAATGGCGAGGCTACATTTTGGTGCGAACAGCGGGGCTTTCCGTGCGATCAGCGCACAAATGCGATCGAAAAACGACTTGCCACGCGTCTAGGCAATCAGCAGCTTGGCGCCGCGCTCTTTCAGCGCCGCCCCGATTTCCGGCTCGGGCGCCATGTCAGTGATCAGCCAGGCGGCCAGGTCGAAATGCTTGATCGTCACACCGGTGTTGCGGCCGAACTTGGTGTAGTCGGCTACCACGCACGGGGTGTCGGCGGCCATCAGCATGCGGCTGCGCAACTCGGCCGCGGCGCGCGAGAAGTCGCAGATCTCGCCGCGGGGCGTGACGCCACCGATGCCGATAAAGGCAAAGTCGGTGTGATAGCGCGACAGCTGCTCGATGGTGTCCCAGCCGTGGGTCGCGTCCTCGTTGTCCTGCAGTTCGCCCCCGAGCACGATGACGCGGTTGCCGTTGCGTCGCCCCAGCAGCTGCGCGATGGCAAGGTCGTTGGTGTAGACCAGCAGGTTGTGGTGTCCGTGCAGTGCCTGCGCCACCGCGTGGGTGGTAGTGCCGTAATCCAGGATCACCGATGCGCCGTCGCGCACCAGCTCCGCGGCGCGCACGCCGATGGCGCGCTTGCCTTCGGCATTGACCAGGGCACGGGTCTGGGTATCGGGCTCGGTACGATCAGAAGCCAGCGCGCCGCCGTGGGTCAGCACCAGCAGGCCGCGGCCGGCGAGCGTGTTGAGGTCGCGCCGGATGGTCTCGCGCGAGACGTCGAGTTCGGTCACCAGTTCGCTGATGGCCAGCGCGCCGGTGGCGGAGAGCTGGTCGAGGATGTATTTCTGCCGTTGTTCGGCGAGCACGGGGACTCCGGGAGCGTTTGGGCTGAGCGGTGATTCTAGCGCGGGTGTGACTGGCATGGTGGCCGTCAACCAGCGCAGACCTGCTCCCTCTCCCGCTTGCGGGAGAGGGGAGCAAACCGGGGAGCAAACCGGCGGTCGAATCAGCTCGCCTGGTATCTCACGCCCAGGGCAGCGTCACCGTCTTCAAATTTGTAAAGCTCTTGGCCGCCTCCTGCACGCCCTCCTTGTACCCCAGCCCCGAATCCTTGATGCCGCCGAACGGCGTCAGCTCGATGCGGTAGCCCGGCACTTCCCACAAGTTCACCGTGCCGACGTGCAGCGAATTGGCGATCTTCGTGAACGCCTCGATATCGTTGGTGCAGACCCCCGAAGACAAGCCAAACGCCGTGCCGTTGGAAATCCGGATCGCATCATCGACATCGCGGAACGCGATGATCGGCGATACCGGCCCGAAGGTCTCCTCGCGCACCACCGTCATCGCCGGGTCGACGTGGTCGATCACAGTGGGCGCGTAGCTGGCGCCGTTGCGCTGGTTGCCGACCAGCAGCCGCGCGCCCTGCGCCACCGCCTCGTTGACGCGCGCCTCGAACAGCATGGCCGCCTCTTCGTCGATCACCGTGCCCATGTCGACGCCGCGGTCCATCGGGTCGCCGTATTTCCACGCGCGGGTTTTCTCGACCACCAGTTCAGTGAAGCGCGCCGCGACCGCCTCGTGCACCAGCATGCGCTTGACCGCGGTGCAGCGCTGGCCCGAGTTCTTGTACGAACCCTGCACCGCGAGGTCGGAGGCACGATCGAGGTCGGCATCGGCCAGCACGATCAGCGGGTCATTGCCGCCCAGCTCCAGCACCACGCGCTTGTAGCCGGCCTTGCTGGCGATGTACTTGCCGATCGCCACACCGCCGGTGAAGGTGACGAGGTCAACGGCAGGATGGGTGATCAGCTCGTCGGCGATCTCGCGCGGGTCGCCGGTGACGACCTGCAGCATCTGCGGCGGCAGCCCGGCCTCGTACAGCAGGTCGGCCAGGTAGTACGCGGACAGCGGCACCTTCTCCGACGGCTTGAGCACCATGCGGTTGTTGGTCGCGATCGACGGCGCCACCTTGTGCGCCACCTGGTTCATCGGGTGGTTAAACGGCGTGATGGCGCAGATCACGCCCAGCAGCGGCTCGCGCTGCGTCATCACGCGGCGCTTCTTGCCGTGTGGGGTCAGGTCGCACGAGAACAGCTGGCCGTCGTCGCGCAGCGCCTCGGTGGCGGCAAAGCCGAGCACATCGGCCACGCGGCCGATCTCGTACAGCGAATCCTTCTTGGACAGGCCGGACTCCAGCGTGATCAGGTCCGACGCTTCTTCGGTGCGCTTGCGCAGCAGGGCCGCGGCGCGGTTCAGGATGGCGGCGCGCTCGTAGCGCGTCAGTGTGGAGCGGTACGCCTGCGCCACGTCGAAGGCGCGGCGCACGTCGTCGAGCGTGGCCTTGGGCACGGTGCCCACCAGCGTGCCGTCATACGGGTTGCGCACCTCGATCACGCGCTCGCGCACGATCTTCTGGCCATCGATGCGCAGCGCCTCGGCGCGGAAGTGCGGGCTGATTGTGCCAGCAGGGAATTGGGGAGCGTTCATGGATTCCTCCGGTCAGTACGGATGCAGCGGCTGGTAGCGTGGCTCAGTGCAGGTCTCAGTGCAGGTCTCAGTGCAGATGGTTGAGCGCCACGTCGAAGATGTCGAAATTGCGCATCACGGGCTTGCCCGGGATGCCGTCGGTCGGGCGGTTGAACACCAGCGGCACGGTCTGCTCCGAGACGCCGCCGTGCGAGCGCAGCGGCGCATCGAGCCCGGACAGGTCATGGCGGCTGCGGCTGGTGCCCAGCACCACGTGCTTGTCGCCGGTCACCACCAGGTCGCCCACGCGGTCGGACGGCAGCTCGAAGCCCGCGCAGGCCTCGGCGTTGTCGAGCACGCTTTCCACGCCCGGCAGGCCGGACAGCCTGGACTTGAGCGCGTCGCGGTCGGCGCCTTTCGGCAGGTAGACGGTGGCGTACGAGCCGAGCGCGCCATGGTGGACCACGTATGGATCGGTAATCGGCAGGATCACGCGCGCGCCGCCCTCTTCCACGCCGCGGCCGAGCCACGCATCCAGATGGTCCTGCAGGTAGATCACGTTGGGCGCCTTGGTGGCATCGTCGTGCTTGGCGTTCATGCCATGGTCGGCGGTCAGCGCCACCACGCAGCCGAGTTCGTCCAGACGCGCCAGGTACTTGTCCATCATGGCGTAGAACGAATTGGCGCCGTCCGAACCGGGCGCGAACTTGTGCTGGATGTAGTCGGTGGTGGACAGGTACATCAGGTCCGGGCGGCGCGTTTCCATCAGCCGCACGCCGGCGGCAAAGACGAACTCGGACAGCTCGGCGCTGTACACATCGGGCACCGGCATGCCGACCAGTTCCAGCACGCCGTCGATGCCGTTCTCGGCCACCGTGGCCTGGTCGGCTTTCTCGGACGAGAAGCAGATGCCCTGCATGCCATGGCCGAGCAGTCGGCGCAGCTTGTCCTTGGCGGTCACCACCGCGACGCTGGCGCCGGCGCTGGCAAACGCGGCAAGGATGGTGCCGGCGCGCAGGTACTTGGGGTCGTTCATCATCACTTCCTCGCCGCGGCCGCCATTGGCGCTGCGATCGAAGAAATAGTTGCCGCAGATGCCATGCACCGCCGGCGGCGCGCCGGTGACGATGGAAAGGTTGTTCGGGTTGGTGAAAGTCGGTACCACGCACGCGCCGCGGAACGACGAGCCACTGGCGAGCAGCCGCTTGAGGTAAGGCGCGCTGCCGCTGGCGGCGGAGGCTTCAAGGTAGTCGAACTCGCAGCCGTCGACGCAGACCACCACGACGGGCTGCTGCATCCAGCGGTAGCTGCGCTGGTTGACGGTAATGGTGCGGGCGGAATCGTTGGTATCGGGCATGGTGGTGGCCTGGCGGGTGTGGTCCGGGAAGCGAAGGATGGGTTCGGTGGGCGGTGCGATCGATTCAGGCGCCGTCATCAGGCAGCCGCGCCGGGACTGGCGCTGCCCGGATCGACGGCGGCATGCATGCGCGCGCGCCCGCGCTCGACGTGCTCGCGCATCAGCCGCGCGGCCAGCTCGCCGTCGCGCGCGGCGATGGCCGAAACGATGGCACGGTGCTCGCGGGTGGAGTCGGGCATGGCCGCGTTGCTGCCGGACAGCGCCTCGCGCCGGAACAGCGTCAGCTCCTTGACCAGGCGCCGGTAGGTGTCGAGCAGCTTGCCGTTGCCGGCCAGCTCGACCATGCGGTCGTGGAAGGCGAAGTTCAGGCGCGTGTATTCGTCCAGGTCGCGGGCTGCGCTGGCGGTGCCCAGCGCCTCGACCAGCGCGCGCAGTTCGCGCAAGCCCTCAGCCGTGATGCGGGCCGCCAGTTGCCGGCCGACGAACTCGTCGAGCACCGCGCGCAGCTCATAGATCTCGTCGGCTTCCTGCACCGAGATGGCACGCACGAACACGCCGCGGTTCTTTTCCGTGCGCAGCAGGCCGGCCTGCTCCAGCGCGCGGAACGCTTCGCGTACCGGGCCGCGCGAGACACTGAGCTGGCCCGCGACTTCGATCTCGTTGAGCTTGGCGCCCGGCGGCAGCTCGCCGGACATGATCCGCAGTTCCAGTTCGCGCTGCACCAGCGTGGTCAGGGATTGGCTCTGCAGGATGGTGATTTCGCTCGCCAGCGGGGCTTGGCGTGACATGAAAACTCCCGTTTGTGACGGATTCGGCAATATCGAAAATCCTTATTGCGATTAAAGCAAGCGATTTGTATATTGTCAACAATCAAGACATCGGCGACGCCAGCAGGGTGACGCAAAAGCCATTGATAAAACAGGCATATGTCTTGTAAGTGTTGTAGCAGAAGGGTTTCAAGGTGATCCAATGTTGTGCAACGCAGCGCCACACATTGCAACATATTCACCAAATTGACACAAATATCCACCTACAATGCCGGAAAAGGAGGCCCCATGAAACTGTCCATCACGTCCACCCTGCATACCGCCGCCGCCCTGCTCGCACTGGGCGCCGCCAGCACCGCGCTGGCCCAGAAAACCACCCTGACGGTCTACACCGCGTGGGAGATCGAAACCCTGAAGCCATACGCCGAAGGCTTCGCCAAGGCCGCGCCCGACATCGAACTGAAGTACGTGCGTGACTCCACCGGTGTCATCACCGCCAAGGCGCTCGCTGAAAAGGCCAACCCGCAGGCGGACGTGATCGCCGGCCTGGCCGCATCGAGCCTGGAGCTGCTGAAACAGGAAGGCATGCTGACGCCCTACACGCCCAGGGGCTTCGAAAAACTGACGCGCGACTACAGCGACAAGGCCACGCCGCCGTCATGGGTGGGGCTGGATGTCTGGGGCGCCACCGTGTGCTTCAACACTGTCGAAGCCAGGAAGCGCAACCTGCCCCGACCCGAGAGCTGGAAGGACCTGGCCAAGCCGGTCTACAAGGGCACCATCGTGATGCCCAACCCGGCCTCGTCCGGCACCGGCTTCCTGGACGTGACCGCCTGGCTGCAGCTGTTCGGCGAACAGGAGGGCTGGAAGTACATGGACGCGCTGCACGAGAACATCGCCCAGTACACGCACAGCGGCTCCAAGCCGTGCAAGCAGGCAGGCTCGGGCGAATTCCCGATCGGCATCTCGTTCGAGCTGCGCGCGCACAAGACGCTGGCGTCAGGCGCACCGATCGAGATGATCTTCCCCAAGGAAGGCCTGGGCTATGACATCGAGGCCGCCGGCATCGTCAAGGGAACGAAGAAGCAGGAGGCCGCGCAGCGCTACATGGACTGGCTGGCGAGCAAGGAAGCGGCGCAGCTGTTCGCAAAAGACTGGGCCATCGTGACCTACCCTGGCGTGGCCCGGAAGGTGGAGACCATCCCTGCCAACTACGAGCAGATGCTGGTCAAGAACGATTTCAGCTTCATCGCCAGGAACCGCGAGCGGGTGCTGAACGAATGGCAGAAGCGGTACGCCGGCAAGTCCGAAAAGCAGTAATCCGGGAACGCCTTGGCCCGGCGCCCAGAGCGCCGGACCACCGCCACGACAACACCGCCGAGGATCCCCACGCCATGCAATCCCCCACTTCCACGGCCGAGACCTACCTCAGCCTGAAAGGCATCCACAAGCGCTTCGGCAGCGGCGCCAGCCCCTTCGTCGCGCTGCATCACATCGATCTCGACGTGCGCCAGGGCGAGCTGCTGTGCTTCCTGGGCCCGTCGGGCTGCGGCAAGACCACGCTGCTGCGCATCATCGCCGGGCTGGAATCGCAGAACGCCGGCACCATCCACCAGGGCGGGCGCGATATCTCCACGCTGCCGCCGATGGAGCGCGACTACGGCATCGTGTTCCAGTCCTATGCCTTGTTCCCCAACCTGACCGTGGCGGACAACGTCGCCTACGGCCTGGTCAACCGGCGCATGCCGCGCGACCAGCGCCGCGCGCGTGTCGCCGAGCTGCTGACGCTGGTGGGCCTGCCCGACCGCGGCAACCAGTACCCCGCGCAACTCTCCGGCGGCCAGCAGCAGCGCGTGGCGATCGCGCGCGCGCTGGCTACCTCGCCCGGCCTGCTGCTGCTGGACGAACCCCTGTCCGCGCTCGACGCACGCGTGCGCGTGCGGCTGCGCAGCGAGATCCGCGCGCTCCAGCAGCGGCTGAATATCACCACCATCCTGGTCACCCACGACCAGGAAGAGGCGCTGTCGATGGCCGACCGCATCGTGGTCATGAACCAGGGCGTGATCGAGCAGGTGGGCACGCCGGCGCAGGTCTACCAGCGCCCGTCCACGCCGTTTGCCGCGGACTTCGTCGGCAAGACCAATATGCTGGGCGCGCGCGTCGGCGGTGACGGGGCGCTGCACCTCGGCGGCGTGCGCATGGATTGCACCGCGCCGGCCGGCTGCTGCGCCGACGAAGCGGTGCAGGTGTTCTTCCGCCCCGAAGACGTCTGCGTGCGCGGCATCGAGCAGCACGGGTCCAATGTGCTGGAGGCCACCGTGGACAAGATCGAGTTCCTGGGCGCGTTCTCGCGCCTGACGCTGCGGCTGCCCGATGCCGCCTCCGGCACGCTGTGCGCCGACCTTTCTCTCAATGACCTGCACGAGCTGCGCCCGAACACCGGCGACCGCCTGCGCCTGGCCATTCCCGCCGACCGCCTCCGCATCTTCCGCCACGCATGCGCCTGAGCCTCACGACGGCGCCGGCCAGTGTGCCGGCTACCGATACCGCCCCAGGCGCCGTACCTGCCGGGCTTGTCAACCCCGGCGGGCGGCCTTCCATGCCCGCTCCACCCGCGATAGTTGCGACTTCGGTGCGTGCGCACTGGACCGACCGGCTCGCGCACCTGCTGCTGGCACTGGCCGCGGTGGCGCTGCTGTGCTTCGTGCTGGCGCCGATCGTGATGATCCTGGCCAAGAGCGTACAGAACCGCGACGGCTCGCTGGCCGGCATCACCCACTTCCGCGCCTACCTTGAATCGCCGGCGCTGCTGCGCTCGGTGTGGAACAGCCTGTGGGTCTCGGCGCTGGCCACCTGCATCACCGTGCCGCTGGCCTTTACCTTTGCCTATGCGCTCACGCGCAGCCGCATCGCGTGCAAGGGGCTGCTGCGCAACCTGGCGCTGGTCCCGCTGCTGGCGCCGTCGCTGCTGGCGGCGATCTCCTTTATCTTCTGGTTCGGCAACCAGGGGCTGTTCAAGCCCTGGATGGGCGGCACGCAGATCTACGGGCCGCTGGGCATCGTCGCCTCGCTGGTGTTCGCCACCTTCCCGCATGCGCTGATGATTTTGGTCACGGCGCTGTCGCTGACCGACGCGCGGCTGTACGAGGCGGCCGATGCGCTGGGCACCTCCACTACCCGCAAATTCTTCACCATCACCGTGCCGGGGGCCCGCTATGGCCTGGTCAGCGCGGCGATGGTGGTGTTCACTTATGCGATCTCCGACTTCGGCATCCCCAAGGTGATCGGCGGCAACTTCCATATGCTGGCCACCGACATCTACAAGCTGGTGATCGGCATGCAGGACTTCTCGCAGGGTGCGGTGGTGTCGCTGATGCTGCTGGTGCCGGTCGCGGTCACCTACTGCGTCGATGCGCGCGTGCAGAAGCGGCAGATGGCCCTGATGTCGGCGCGCTCGGTGCCCTATGTGCCGCGTCGCAGCCGCCGCTTCGACCTCGCCATGGCGTCGTTCTGCTGGCTGATGGCGGCGCTGATGCTGGCGGTGATGGGCATGGCGATCTATGCATCCTTCGTCAAGCTGTGGCCGTACAACTTCTCGCTGTCGCTGAACCACTACCGGGTAGGCCTGGTCGAGGGCGGCGTGGTCGACTCCTACCTGAACAGCCTGCGCATGGCGGGGGTGGCCGCGGTGATCGGCCCGGTGTTCATCTTTGCCACCGCCTACCTGCTGGAAAAGACGCGCGGGCTGGACTGGCTGCGCGGCGTCGTGCGGCTGATGGCGGTGCTGCCGATGGGCGTGCCGGGGCTGGTGCTGGGCCTGGGCTACATCTTTTTCTTCGTGCCGCAGGCCAATCCGCTGCACGGCCTGTACCAGACGCTGGGCATCCTGGTGCTGGTGACGATCGTGCACTACTACGCGTCGTGCCACCTGACCGCCGTCACCGCGCTCAAGCAGCTCGACAGCGAGTTCGAGGCCGTGTCGGCATCGCTGAAGGTGCCCTTCTACAAGACCTTCTTCAAGGTTACGGTGCCGGCGTGCCTGCCCGCCATCCTGGAGATCTCGCGCTACCTGTTCATCAACGCCATGACCACGGTGTCTGCGGTGGTGTTCCTGTACGGCGCCGACACCAAGCTGGCCTCGGTCGAAATCGTCAACCTGGACGAGTCCGGGGACATCGGCCCGGCGGCGGCAATGGCCACGCTGGTGGTGGTGACCTCCGCGCTGGCCTGCCTGCTCTATTACCTGCTGCAACGCGTGCTCGACCGCAAGACCCAGGCATGGCGCCAGGGTCAGTCGAGTGACTGAAATCTCCCAATACGCAATCGCATCCCCCACTCCTTCCCAATCAGGAGCTCACCATGATCCGCGGCAACGACCCGATCCTTCTGACCCCCGGCCCCCTCACCACCTCGCTCGCGACCAAGCAGGCCATGCTGCGCGACTGGGGGTCGTGGGACGCGTCCTTCAACGCCATCACGCGCAGCCTGTGCGACGACCTGGTGCGCATCGTCCACGGCGAAGGCACCCATGTGTGCGTGCCGATGCAGGGCAGCGGCACCTTCTCGGTCGAAGCCGCCATCGCCAATGTGGTGCCGCGCGACGGCAAGGTGCTGGTGCCGCAGAACGGCGCGTACTGCCAGCGCATCCTGAAGATCTGCAAGGTGCTGGGACGCGCCAGCGTGGAGTTGCCGATCCCCGAAGACCAGCCGGCCACGGCCGCGCTGATCGAGCAGGCGCTGGCGCGCGATCCCTCGATCACGCACGTGGCGCAGGTGCATTGCGAGACCGGCGCCGGCGTACTGAACCCGCTGCCGGAAATCGCCGCGGTGTGCCAGCGCCTGGGCAAGGGGCTGATCGTCGATGCCATGAGTTCGTTCGGCGCGATCGATATCGATGCCCGCGCCATGCCGTTCGATGCGCTGGTGGCTGCCACCGGCAAGTGCATCGAGGGCGTGCCGGGCATGGGGTTCGTGCTGGTGCGCAAGGACGTGCTGGAGGCCAGCCAGGGCAACAGCCATTCGCTGGCGCTCGATCTGTACGACCAGTACGCCTATATGCAGAAGACCACGCAGTGGCGCTTTACGCCGCCCACGCACGTGGTGGCAGCGTTCCGCGCGGCGCTGGACCAGTTCCTGGAAGAAGGCGGGCAGCCGGTGCGCGGGGCGCGCTATCGCAGGAACTGCGGGGCGCTGGTCAGGGGCATGGGCGAGCTTGGCTTCCGGCCGTTCCTGCCGGCGGCGGTGCAGGCGCCGATCATCGTTACCTTCCACGCGCCGGCGGATGCGCGTTACGACTTCAAGACCTTCTACAGCAAGGTGCGCGAGCGCGGGTACATCCTCTATCCCGGCAAGCTGACGCAGATGGAGACGTTCCGCGTTGGGTGCATCGGCGCGATCGACGACAACGAGATGCGCAATGTGGTGACGGCGGTGGGCGAGGTGCTGAAAGAGATGGGGATAGCGATGAACGCGCCGCTGGCGCAGGCAGCATGATGGCCACGTCCCACCCACGCTAGCAGCAGGCCCCCCTCTCCCGCAAGCAGGAGAGGGGAGAAAACAAGCGGGTTCGAGAAACGCGACAGACTGAACTCCAAAGCCTTCCCATGCCCCTTCCCCCCGACTTCCACGGCCTCGCCTTTGCCGCCGTGATGCTGTCCGCGCTGATGCACGCCTCCTGGAACGCGATCGTAAAGATCGGCGGCGACCGCCTCTCGTCGATGGCGCTGATCGACACCTTCTGCCTGCTGGTGGCGATCCCCTTCCTGTTCCTTGTGCCATTGCCCGCGCCACAGGTATGGCCCTTCCTGCTGGCCACCGTCGCACTGGAAGTCGGCTACAAGCTGTCACTGGTGGCGGCCTACAATCGCGGCGACTTCAGCCAGGCCTATCCACTGATGCGCGGCTCGGCACCGATGCTGGTGGCGGTCCTGCTGTTGATCACCGGCAGCGAGCGGCTCAGCCCCGGCGGCTATGCCGGCATCGCCCTGATCTGCTGCGGCCTGGTCAGCCTGGTGCGCTGGCGGCGGCAGTCGCCTGACCTGCTCGGCTTTGCGCTGCTTGCCGGCGCCTGCCTGGCGGCAGGCACGGTGATCGACGGCACGGCGGTGAAGCGCTACGGCGAGGTCTTTACCTACATCGTCTGGCTGCAGGCGATGTCGCACATCTTCATGCCCACCTACGCGCTGAGCCGGCGCGGCAGCGCGTTAGTGACGCTCCTGCGCGCGGAATGGAAGCGTGCCTGGATCGGCAGCATCAACCGCGTGGGCTCGTATGCGCTGATGTTGTGGGCGATGACGCTGGCGCCGGTGACCAAGCTGGCGGCACTGCGTGAATCCAGCGTGATCTTTGCCGCGCTGCTGGGGCATTTCCTGCTGCGCGAGCCGTTCGACCGCCGCCGCGTCATCGCGACCGGGCTGGTGCTTGCCGGCATCCTGACGCTGCAGCTGGCACGCTGACCTGGCCTGTTGCGTTTTGTGTTGTTTATTGGCATTTTGTGGCATACCATGGCATTCATCCTCCACCGCCTTCGCGCCGCGCGTTGCCCACCATGCCCCCTGTCATCCCCACCCATACCCGCGTCGTCATCATCGGCGGCGGCATTATCGGCTGCAGCGTTGCCTACCACCTGACGAAGCTGGGTTGGCAGGATGTGGTGCTGCTTGAGCAGGGCCAGCTGTCTTGCGGCACCACCTGGCACGCAGCCGGGCTGGTCGGCCAACTGCGCTCGCAGGAAAGCATGACGAAGCTGATCCGCTATTCCACGCAGCTCTACAGCGAACTGGAAGCGGAAACCGGCCTCGGCACCGGCTGGAAGCAATGCGGCTCGCTGTCGGTGGCGCGCACCGCCGAGCGCATGACGCAGCTGCGCCGCACCGCGGCGGTGGCGCGTGCCTACGGCGTGGCGTGCGAGGTCATCTCCCCTTCCCAGGCCGGCGAGCTGTGGCCGGCGATGCGTACCGACGACCTGCACGGCGCGGTCTGGCTGCCCGGCGACGGCAAGGCCAATCCCACCGACCTGACGCAGGCGCTGGCGCGCGGCGCGCGCAGCCGGGGCGCGATCGTCGTGCAGGACACCAGGATCACCGCGATCCATACCGCCGACGGCCGCGCCACCGGGGTCAGCTGGCGCAACAAGAGCGGAGACGAGGGCCGGCTGCAAGCGGAGATCGTAGTCAACTGCGCGGGCCAGTGGGCGCGGCAAGTGGGGCTGATGTGCGGCGTGACCGTACCGCTGCATTCAGCCGAGCACTACTACATCGTCACCGAGCGCATCGCCGGCGTGCATCCCGACCTGCCGGTGATGCGCGATCCGGACGGCTTCATCTACTTCAAGGAGGAAGTCGGCGGGCTGGTGATGGGCGGCTTCGAGCCTGACGCCAAGCCGTGGGGCATGCAAGGCATTCCCGAGCCGTTCGAGTTCCAGCTGCTGCCGGACGACTGGGACCAGTTCCAGGTCCTGATGGAAAACGCGCTGGTGCGCGTGCCCGCGCTGGAAACGGCGCAGGTCAGGCAGTTCTACAACGGGCCTGAGTCGTTCACGCCGGACAACAACTTCATCCTCGGCGAAGCGCCGGAGTTGCGCAATTTCTACGTCGGCGCGGGCTTCAACTCGATGGGCATCGCCTCCGCCGGAGGCGCCGGCATGGCGCTGGCGGAATGGATTGTCGCGGGCGAGCCCACCATGGACCTGTGGCCGGTCGATATCCGCCGCTTTGCCGGCTTCAACGGCAACCAGAACTGGCTGCACGACCGCGTCAAGGAAACGCTCGGCCTGCACTACGCGATGCCGTGGCCGAATCGCGAGCTGGAGACCGCACGCCCGTTCCGCCGCTCGCCGCTATATGCGCACCTGCGCGATGCCGGCGCCAATTTCGGCAGCAAGATGGGCTGGGAGCGGCCCAACTTCTTCGCGCCGCCGGGAGAATCGCCGCAGATCGAGTATGGCTTTGGCCAGCAGAACTGGCTGCCATGGAGCGGCGCCGAGCACCGCGCGTGCCGCGAAGGCGTGGCGCTGTTCGACATGAGCTCGTTCTCCAAGTACCTGGTCAAGGGCGCAGATGCCGAGGCGATGCTGCAATACGTGATGAGCAATGACGTGGCGGTGCCGCCGGGGCAAACCGTCTATACCGCGATGCTCAACGAACGCGGCAGCTATGAATCGGACCTGACCGTCACGCGGCTGGCGCGCGACCAGTACCTGGTGGTGACCGGCTCGGCGCAGACCACGCGCGACTTCAGCTATATCGAGCGGCTGATCCCGGCCGAGAAGCGTTGCGTGATCGTCGACGTCACAAGCCAGTACGCGGTGCTGGCGCTGATGGGACCGCGCTCGCGCGAACTGCTGCGGAAGGTGTCGCGCGCGGATTTCTCCAATGAAGGCTTTCCCTTCGGCAGTTCGCGCGAGATCGACCTCGGCTACGCCACCGTGCGCGCGACGCGGCTGACCTATGTGGGCGAGCTCGGGTGGGAACTGTACGTGCCGGTGGAGTTTGCGGTGGGCGTCTACGAGACGCTGCACGAGGCCGGCCGCACGCTCGGGCTGGTCAATGCCGGCTACTACGCCATCGAATCGCTGCGGCTGGAAAAAGGCTACCGCGCCTGGGGCCGCGAGCTGTCGCCGTCGGTCAACCCGTTCGAGGCGGGATTGTCGTTTGCCTGCAAGCTGGCCAGCGACATCGATTTCCGCGGCCGGGAGGCGCTGCTGCGAGCGCGGCAGGCGGGCGCGCCCGAGCGGCGCATGGTGGTCGTGACGGTCGACGGCGCCAGCGACGCCATGCTGTGGGGCGGAGAGGCCGTGCTGCGCACCGGCCCCGACGGCGGCGTGCGCGCGGTGGGATCGCTCAGTTCCGCCGCGTTCGGCCATACGCTGGGCTGCCCCGTCGGCATGGCATTGCTGGCGCGCGAGGACGGGCCCGCCGATGCGGCGTGGCTTGGAGCCGGCACGTATCACGTCGACCTGGCCGGCGAACTGCTGCCCGCACGCGTACACCTGCGCGCGCCATACGATCCGGCATCCGCGCGCCCGAAGGGTTGAACCGGGGCCGGGCGGGGAATCTCCGCAAGCAGCGCCCCCCTCTGCGGGCACGGTGACCATCCCGCCGGTTTGCTCCCTCTCCCGCTTGCGGGAGAGAGGAGCGATTGCGAGGGGTAGTGGCAAGGGCCAGCCCGGTCGTATGGCTGCGTCAGTTCACTGAGTGTTCCAATCTGGAACACTCGCTGTCACCCCCTGGCACACCGTCGCCAGCGCGTGACACATCTCCGGCCTGTTTCCGCGGTCAATTCTTCGATTCCTCCCCGCTTTTCCGCTCTCTCGCCTCCCGGCACACCTCTTGCGATCCGCTCCGGTGCGCACGGCCCTGCCGTGACGACACGACACAAATCCTTCAAACGGAGCGAGACATGAACATGGCGGAAATCGCCCAGCTGGGCGTCAGCAACCCCTACAAGCAGCAGTACGAGAACTTCATCGGCGGCCAATGGGTGCCGCCCGCCGGTGGCGAGTACTTCGAGTCGATCACGCCGATCACCGGCAAGCCGTTCACGCGCGTGCCGCGCTCCAACCAGCAGGATGTCGATGCCGCGCTGGACGCCGCCCACGCCGCGAAGGCCGCGTGGGGCCGCACCTCCACCACCGAGCGCGCCAACATCCTGAACCGCATCGCCGATCGCATCGAGGCCAACCTGACGCTGCTGGCGGTGGCCGAGACCATCGACAACGGCAAGCCCGTGCGCGAGACCACCGCGGCAGACCTGCCGCTCGCCGTCGACCACTTCCGCTATTTCGCCAGCTGCATCCGCTCGCAGGAAGGCGGCATCTCCGAGATCGACGCCGACACCGTCGCCTACCACTTCCATGAGCCGCTGGGCGTGGTCGGCCAGATCATCCCGTGGAATTTCCCGCTGCTGATGGCGACCTGGAAGCTGGCTCCGGCGCTGGCCGCCGGCAACTGCGTGGTGCTCAAGCCGGCCGAGCAGACGCCCGCCTCGATCCTGGTGCTGATGGAGCTGATCGGCGACCTGCTGCCGCCGGGCGTGATCAACGTGATCAACGGCTTCGGGCTGGAAGCGGGCAAGCCGCTGGCATCGAGCCCGCGCATCAGCAAGGTGGCCTTCACCGGCGAGACCACCACCGGCCGGCTGATCATGCAATACGCCTCGCAGAACCTGATCCCGGTCACGCTGGAACTGGGTGGCAAGTCGCCCAACATCTTCTTCGAAGACGTGCTGGCCGCCGACGACGCGTACTTCGACAAGGCGCTCGAAGGCTTTACCATGTTCGCGCTGAACCAGGGCGAGGTCTGCACCTGCCCGTCGCGCGCGCTGATCCAGGAGTCGATCTACGAACGCTTCATGGAACGCGCGCTCAAGCGCGTGGCGGCGATCCGCCAGGGCCATCCGCTCGACAAGGGCACCATGATCGGCGCGCAGGCTTCGGCGGAGCAACTCGAGAAGATCCTGTCGTACATCGACCTGGGCCGCAAGGAGGGCGCGCAGTGCCTGGCGGGTGGCGAGCGCAATGCGCTGGACGGCGACCTGGCCGGCGGCTACTACGTGAAGCCGACGGTATTTGCCGGCCACAACAAGATGCGCATCTTCCAGGAAGAGATCTTCGGGCCGGTGGTGTCGGTGACCACCTTCAAGGATGAGGAAGAGGCACTTGCCATCGCCAACGACACGCTCTACGGCCTCGGCGCCGGCGTATGGACGCGTGACGGCGCGCGCGCATTCCGCATGGGCCGCGGCATCCAGGCGGGCCGCGTGTGGACCAACTGCTACCACGCCTATCCCGCGCATGCCGCATTCGGGGGATACAAGCAATCCGGCATCGGCCGCGAGAACCATCGCATGATGCTGGACCACTACCAGCAGACCAAGAACCTGCTGGTGAGCTACAGCCCCAACGCTCTCGGCTTTTTCTGACGACGCTCAAAGCATGGCGCAATGGCCGCCTGCAGTGGCCCCGCGCGTGCCATGATCCGGTTGTGCCCCGCGGGCGCGGGGCCATCCCGGACAAGGAGTCATTCAAGGAGTCGAGATGCCTGCAACGATGAAAGCTGCGGTGGTGCGTGAATTCGGCGCACCGCTCACGATCGACGAAGTTCCTGTTCCCCAACCCGGCCCCGGCCAGATCCAGGTAAAGATCGAGGCCTCGGGCGTCTGCCACACCGACCTGCATGCCGCCGACGGCGACTGGCCGGTCAAACCCACCCTGCCCTTCATCCCAGGCCATGAAGGCGTGGGCTATGTCTCTGCCGTGGGCAGCGGCGTGACCCGCGTGAAAGAAGGCGACCGCGTCGGCGTGCCGTGGCTCTACAGCGCCTGCGGCTATTGCGAGCACTGCCTGCAAGGCTGGGAAACGCTGTGCGAGAAGCAGCAGAACACCGGCTATTCCGTCAACGGCGGCTATGGCGAATATGTCGTCGCCGATCCCAACTACGTCGGCCTGCTGCCCGACAAGGTCGGTTTTATCGAGATCGCGCCGATCCTCTGCGCGGGCGTGACGGTCTACAAGGGACTGAAGGTGACCGATACGCGGCCGGGCCAGTGGGTCGTGATCTCGGGCATCGGCGGCCTCGGCCACGTGGCCGTGCAGTACGCGCGCGCCATGGGGCTGCGCGTAGCCGCGGTCGATATCGATGACGACAAGCTCGCGCTCGCGCGCAGGCTCGGCGCCGAGGCCACCGTGAATGCGCGCACCACCGATCCCGCCGCATGGCTGCAAAAGGAAATCGGTGGCGCGCATGGCGTGCTGGTCACCGCGGTGTCGCCGATCGCCTTTTCGCAGGCGATCGGCATGGTGCGCCGCGGCGGGACCATCGCGCTCAACGGGCTGCCACCGGGCGAGTTCGGCACGCCGATCTTCGACGTGGTGCTCAAGGGCATCACCATCCGCGGCTCCATCGTCGGCACGCGCAGCGACCTGCAGGAATCGCTGGACTTTGCCGCGCATGGCGACGTGAAGGCCACGGTGTCGACTGCCAAACTCGATGACATCAACAACGTGTTCGGGCGCCTGCGCGACGGCAAGATCGAAGGCCGGGTCGTGCTGGACTTCAAGGCCTGACGAGGAGAAGGGTCATGCCGGCTTCCGCCTCTGCCGACCCGTCCGTCGCCCGCGTGGTGGCAACGCCTGCCGCGCTGGCGCTGATCGCGCAGCTGAGCGCGCGGCATGGCCCGCTGATGTTCCACCAGTCCGGCGGCTGCTGTGACGGCAGCGCGCCGATGTGCTACCCCGACGGCGAACTGCTGATCGGCCCGGCTGATATCCGGCTGGGCGAGATCGGCGGCGCGTCGTTCTACATGACGCGCGCGCAATTCGAATACTGGCAGCACACGCGGCTGCTGATTGATGTGGTGCCGGGCGCGGGCGGAATGTTTTCGCTGGAAGGGCCGACAGGCCAGAGGTTCCTGACGCGGTCGGAGCTGTTCAGCGACGAGGAAGCCGCGTGGCTGGCGGCGCAGCCTGCGTTATAGCGCCGTCACTGAAAACCTGGCACGGCTGGTGCCGGAGAACCAATGGGTGCGCGCCAACCCCGCGGCGCATCGACCGCGCGCAGCAGGTGGTCGATATCCTGCAATCGGTGGCAAGACGACGACGTCCCTGCGCTATGCGCCCGGCTCGTCGTCCGTGCCTTCCTTCAGTCGCCGGTAGATCGTATTGCGCGATACCCCGAGTTCGCGGGCAGCGTGGCTGACATTGCCGCCATGGCGCTCCAGCGCCTGGCGGATCAACGCCGCTTCGCAGTCGCGGATACGCGCGGCCGCCGAGGGAGCGGAGGGAGCGGAGGACGAGGCGTCGCTCGCTGGCGTGGGGGCCGCGGCAGCGGCTCTGCAACCAACGCCTTCCCCACATTCCTGCTCGAACCCTTCCGGCAGGTGCTCGCACCCGATCTCCGCCTCGCCCTCGGCCAGTATCGCCGCCGTGCGCAACACGTTGGCAAGCTGGCGGATATTGCCGGGCCACGGATGGATGCACAGCAACGCCAGCACTTGCGCACTCACCTTCACCGGTGATTCCGGCCCCGCCTCTTCCTGCTGCCGCTGCAGGATCCGCTCCACCAGCACCGGCAGGTCGCTGCGCTCGCGCAGCGCCGGCAGCGTCACCACAAGCGCATTGATGCGGTAGTACAGGTCTTCACGGAAAGTGCCATCCGCGATCATGGCGCGCAGGTCGCGGTGGGTGGCGCAGACCACGCGCACATCGACCGGCACCGCGTGCGCCGCGCCCAGCGGCGTCACCGCGCGCTCCTGCAGCACGCGCATCAGCCGCACCTGCTGCGCCAGCGGCATGTCGCCGATTTCATCGAGGAACAGCGTGCCGCCGTGCGCCTGTGCCAGCTTGCCGGCGCTGCCGCGGCGGCGCGCGCCGGTAAAGGCACCTTCTTCATAGCCGAACAGCTCGGCCTCGATCAGGGTTTCGGGAATCGCCGCGCAATTGACGGCGACAAAGGGGCCATTGGCGCGCGGCGAGGCGGCGTGGATGGCGCGCGCCAGCCACTCCTTGCCGGCGCCGGTGCGGCCCTGGACCAGGATCGGGATATCGCGGCCGCTGACCTTGCGCACGCGGCGCAGCACGGCCGCCACGGCGGCGTCGCCGGTGTCGAGCGCGGCCAGCGCGGGCGGCAGCGGCTCCTCCGCCAGCGGCTGGCGCACGCTGACCGGCGCCGCGCGGTATTCGATGCGGGCGAACACCTGCACACGGCTGGGCAACGTCAGCACGTGCAGCGTTCCGGCCGCACGCGCCTGCATGGCCATGCGCACCGGCTGGCCGAACAGCTCGGCAAACCCGGACAGTGCCAGTGACTGCGGCGCCAGCCCCAGCTGGAACAGGCCGCTGCGGTTGGCGGCAAGGAAGGCTCCGTCGGGCGTGAACGCCGCCATCCCTTCAAACAGCGTGCCGACGAATTCCGGCCGCGCATGGAAGCGCACCAGCACGGCCTCGGGGAAATGGTTGGCGAACAGGTGGTTCTCGATCATCTGCGCCGACATCCGCACCAGCGCCATGGTGTGGCGATGGAAGCCGCGATGGTCGCCGCTGACGTCGAGCGCGCCCAGGATCTCGCCGGTGGGACCGGCAATCGGCGCGCACGAGCAGGTGAGCTGGTGGTTGGCCTGCAGGAAGTGCTCGGCGGCGTGGACGATGGTGGGACGCGCCTCGGCCAATGCTGTGCCGATGGCGTTGGTGCCCTTGCTGGGCTCGGACCACGACACGCCCGGCGCCAGCGCCACGCGGCGGGCGCGCGCGACGAACTCGCCGTCGCCCAGGCTGTGCAGGATCACGCCGCTGCTGTCGGTCAGCAGCACCATGCTGTCGGTATTGGCGATCTGCGCGTGCAGGGTTTCCATCACCGGCAGCGCGTGGCGGTACAGGTCGCGGCTGGCATCGACGAGCTCGACCAGTGCGCGCGCGCCGAGGGCGTCGTAGCCCGGCGCGTGGCAGACATCCAGGCCGAAGCCGGCGGAGCGCGCATGCGCGCGCGCGATCAGTCCGGCGCGGTCGGTGTCGTCAGCGTCTGCGCCGTGGCGCTGGACGCCGGAAAGCGCTGGGTCTGCTGCGGGATGGGCGGCACGGTGCATGACGGCGGGTCTCCGCTGGGTCTCCGGGAATGGCTGGCGGCTCGCGTGGCGGCCGCTGCCTTGCCGTCCCGATTACAGATCACTCAGACCGCACACGCGGACGCTGCGGCCGGCCGGGCGGCTGTTGTCCGGCAACCTTATCACAGCGGACTGGCCGTGTACGGAACCACGCCGCCCCCGGGGCCCCGGGGTCAGCGTTTTTCGTCGAGCAGGTCGTTCAGGATCTCGTCGAACGTCGCCTGGGCGTCCTCCAGCGCCTGCAGCGCCGCATCGAAGGTCTGCAGCGCGAGCTTGGATGGCTTGCCGCTGCCTTGCGGCGGGTAGTGGGCCTGCAGCGCGGTGAATGCCACCTGCACCTGGCGCGTGGCCGCGACTATGCGCTCCATGGCCTGCGCCTCTTCAGCGCGGAACTGCTCGTCTTTCTGTTCGCTCATGCCTGTTTGCTCCCTGGGCGCGCCGTCGGCCAGGATGCCGGAGTGGGGAGTGGGCGCGCGTGTATGAGGCATATCGTACAAGAACTGCGCGGCCTGGCTTGCGCTGCGCGCTCGGTCCCGACAAAAATGAGGTAGGCTGCGCAGCTTGGGCGGCATGGCCGGCGCCCCCCGGCGCCACGCCCGCCGCGCTCCTGAAGACTTGCCATGCAATTCAAGACCCGCCATGCGCTGGCCGCCGCGCTGATGACCGCCAGCGGCTTCGCCTGCTACTGGACCTACCTGTCGCTGAACCAGGACCGCCTGCTGTTCGACGCGCGCCGGCGTCCGCCGCGCGACCTGCCGGAGGGCATCATCGGCTATTCGCATGTCGTTCCAGGCGGCGTGGTGCGCGGCTACATCTACCACGCGCCCGGCGACAGCGTGCAGGACCTGTTGTTCTACCTGCCCGGACGCGGCGAGGATGTGCTGGATACGCTGCAATACGCGCGCTGGCTGCCAGGCGGCATGGCCTTCGCCACCTATGACTACCGCGGGCTGGGCCATTCCGACGGCATGCCGTCTGAAGCGGCGGCGGTCGCCGACGCCAGCCAGTTCCTGCTGCATGTGCGGCGTGTCTTTCCCGGCACCCGCGTGCACGTGGTCGGCCGCAGCCTGGGCACCGGCGTGGCGATCCAGCTGGCCGACCTGCAGGAATTCGAGAGCCTGCAACTGATCACGCCCTACGACTCGCTGCTGGAACTGGTGCGCAAGCGCTTCCCGCTGGTGCCGCTGCGGCAGCTGATGCGCCACCATTTCGATTCGATCTCGCACTGCAAGAAGGTCGTGCAGAGCACCAAGGTATTGCTGGCCGAGTCGGACGAGGTCGTGCCGCATGTGTGCTCCGAGCGGCTGATGGCGGCCTGGCCGGGTCCCGTCGCGCTGCAGACCATGCCCGGCACCGATCACTTCACCATCATCGAACAGCAGCAGACCTGGCTGTCGCTGGGCGAATTCGCGCGCCAGCACAGCGACGCGAGGCTGCGCCTGGCGGCGGCCACGCCGGCGCAGCCGGACCCGGACAGCGCCGCCGCGGGTCCTGCGCCGGCGCTCCATGCCGTGCCGGACTCCAGCGCCCCGCCCGCCGAACGGGACGACAGCGGCAGCCCGCTGCCGCTGGCCGCCACCCGATGACCGCTGCGCCGTTGACACCAGTCGGAGCAGGTAGAATGCGCGCATGAAAAAAATCGCAGTCAAGGCAGGCGGCGCTGTACTGGCGCTGGCTGCGGCCGGCAGCCTGCTCGCCGGATTTGCCGCGGTGCTGAGCCTGCGGCAGCTTCCACCGGTCGACGCCCTGCGAGACTACCGCCCCGATGTGCCGCTGCGGATCTACACCAGCGACAACGTGCAGATCGGCGAATTCGGCAGCGAGCACCGCGAGTTCATCCCCTTCGAGCAAATCCCCCCGCGCATGGTCCAGGCCCTGCTGGCGGCCGAGGACGACCAGTTCTACGAGCACGAGGGCGTCGACATCCCCGGGTTGTTCCGCGCCGCGCTGGCCAACTTCGGCCAGGGCTACGCCCAGGGCGCGTCCACCATCACCATGCAGGTCGCGCGCAATTTCTACCTGTCGCGCGAGAAGACGCTGGCACGCAAGTGGTATGAAATGCTGCTGGCCTGGCGCATCGACCAGTCGCTGCCCAAGGACCGCATCCTCGAACTGTATATGAACCAGGTCTACCTGGGCGAGCACGCCTATGGCTTCGGCAGCGCGGCGCACGCGTACTTCGGCAAGCCGCTGGGGGCGCTGTCGCTGGCCGAGAGCGCGATGCTGGCCGGACTGCCCAAGGCGCCGTCGACCATGAACCCGGTGGTGAACCTGCCGCGCGCCAAGCGCCGCCAGGAATACGTGCTGGGCCGCATGCTGGCGCTCGGCATGATCAGCCAGGACGACTACCGCGCGGCCCGCGCCGAGCGCCTGGCGATCTCCGGCGAAACACCCGGCAGCTTCGGCGGCCATGCCGAGTACGTGGCCGAACTGGCGCGCCAGCTGGCGCGCGAGCGCTTTGGCGACGAAGCCTACACGCGCGGCCTGAACATCTACACCACGGTGTCGTCGGTGCGGCAGACGCTGGCCTACGATGCCGTGACCGGTGGACTGCAGCGTTACGCGCGCCGCCACCGCAAGGCGGCGCCGACGCTGGCGCAGGGGCCGCAGGCGGCGCTGGTGTCGCTCGACAGCAATACCGGCGCGATCGAGGCGATGGTGGGCGGCGCGGACTTTGCCGCCAGCCGCTTCAACCACGCCACGCAGGCGCTGCGCCAGCCGGGCTCGACCTTCAAGCCTTTCGTCTACGCGGCCGCGCTGGAGCGCGGCGTGTCGCCCGGCACGGTCATCAACGACGCGCCGCTGGCCAATTCGTCGCGCTGGCAGCCGTCCAACGACGACGGCCGCTTTATCGGGCCGGTCACCGTGCGCCAGGCGCTGGCCGAATCGCGCAACCTGCCGGCGATCCGCACGCTGCAGGCGATCGGCATTCCCTATGTGGTGGAGTTCGCCAGCCGCTTCGGCTTCTCGCCCAAACGGCTGCCGCGCTACCTGCCGCTGGCGCTCGGCACCGGCACCACCTCGCCGCTGCGGCTGGCCGCGGCCTACGGCGTGTTCGCCAATGGTGGCCAGCGCGTCGAGCCCTACCTGATCGAGCGCATCACCGACAACGAGGGCAACGTGCTATTCGAAGCAGCCCACACCGGCGCCGATGGTGCCGCAGCGCCGACGCGCGTGATCAGCGCGCGCAATGCCTTCGTGATGGACAGCCTGCTGCGCAGCGTGGTCGACGAAGGCACCGGCGCGGGCGTGCGCCGCTACCTGCGCCGCGACGACGTGGCCGGCAAGACCGGCACCACCAACGAAGCCATGGACGGCTGGTTCGCCGGCTATGCCGGCGGCGTAGTCACGGTGGCATGGATGGGCTACGATGACAACCGCAGCCTGGGCGAGCATGAGTTCGGCGCCACCACGGCGCTGCCGGTGTGGGCGGCGTACATGGAAGGACGGCTCGCCGGCGTCCCCGAGGCGGATCCCGACGCCCCGGCGGGCGTGGTGCGCGCGGGCAATGACTGGATCTATGCGGAGTATGCGGACGGCAGCCGTGGCATCGCTTCGCTTGGCTTCCCGCCGCCGGCGGATCCGCAGGTGGCACCGGCAGCAGATCCTGTCGCGGCGCCGGTGGCCAGCAACCCTGCCATCCCGACCGCGCCGGCCGCCGTGCCCTCTGCCGCACCATCTGCCGCACCATCTGCCGCAGCCAAGCAGCTTCCCGGCAACGCCACCGGCGTGCCGGCGCCTGCCACGATGGCCGCGCCCGCCGTATCCGCCAGCCGGGACGGCCTGTAAACTCCACGCATTCCTGCCGCCTCACCCTACCTGCGAGTCCTTTTTCGATGTCCAGCCACAGCCCGCTGCTGATCTGGTCGGTCGCCGCGCTGACCACCGCCGGCGTATTGTTCCGTCCCTTCCGCCTGCCCGAGGCATTCTGGGCCGCCGCCGGCGCGCTGCTGCTGTGCGTCACCGGTTTGCTGGCGCTGCCCGACGCGATGGCTGCGGTGATGCGCGGCTACGACGTCTACCTGTTCCTGGCCGGCATGATGCTGATCTCCGAACTGGCCCGCAAGACCGGCCTGTTCGACCACGTCGCCGCGCTGGCGGTGCGCCGGGCGCGCGGCTCGGCGCTGCGGCTGTTCCTGCTGGTATATGGCTTCGGCACGCTGGTCACCGCGTTCATGTCGAACGATGCCACCGCGGTGGTGCTGACGCCCGCGGTGCTGGCCGCCACGCGCGCGGCGCGCGTGCGCCATCCGCTGCCCTACCTGTACGCGTGCGCGTTCATCGCCAACGCCGCCAGCTTCGTGCTGCCGATCTCCAACCCGGCCAACCTGGTGATCTTCGGCGAGCGCATGCCGCCCCTGGCGGGATGGCTGGCAAGCTTTGCACTGCCGTCGCTGGCCGCAATACTGGCGACGCTGGCTGCGCTGTGGTGGACCCAGCGCCATGCGCTGGCTGAGCCGATCGGCAGCGACGTCCCGGTGCCGCCGCTATCGCTGCAGGCGTGGCTGACCGCGCTGGGGATCGTGCTGACCGGCATCACGCTGCTGGTGGCGTCGCTGCGCGGCAGCGAGCTGGGCTGGCCCACCTGCGCCGCGGGCGTGGCCACGCTGCTGCTGGTCTGCGCCACCCGGCGCGACTTGCTGGCGCCGGCGTTGCGCGAAGTCTCGTGGAGCGTGCTGCCGATGGTGGCTGGCCTGTTCGTGCTGGTAGCCGCGCTGGAGCAGACCGCGGTGATCGGCCACCTGGCCGACGCGGTCGCGGCAGCCTCGCACGATGGTGGCGTGCTCGCGCTGCTGGCGACGGGCGGACTGGTAACGCTGGCGGGCAATATCGCCAACAACCTGCCGGCCGCGCTGATCGCGGCATCGGCGCTGACCGCGGGCAATGCATCGCACGCGGTCACCGGCGCGGTGCTGATCGGCATCGACCTGGGCCCGAACCTGTCGGTGACCGGCTCGCTGGCCACGCTGCTGTGGCTCACCGCACTGCGCCGCGAGGGGCATATGGTCAGCGCCGGCCAGTTCCTGCGCGTCGGCGCGATCGTCATGCCGGCCGCGATGGTGCCGGCGCTGGCGCTGCTGCTCTGGTAGCTGTTGCCGGGGACCTAAGCCAACGCGGCACGCCGCCGCGCGCCTCAGCCGGTGGCGGCACGCCCGCCCGCCGGTGCGCGCGCGCCCACCGCAAGTGGCCGCCGCAGGCCGGGCATGCCGGCACGGGCGGCGCTGGCGTGGTGTTCCGCCACGCCCGTTTCCACCGGCGTTGCCGGCAGCGGTACCGTCACGACATGGAGCAGCATCAGGCTGCTGCACGGAAAGGCAATCGGCAAGGTCACGTTGTTCCCGACAAAAGTAAGCCCGCAACTTCCGGTACGCCCGCCATCAGGTGGCGGGCGGCTGATGTTTGCAGGCATTATGTGGGCTTGTCGGCGTTGCGCGGCGCGGGGTTGAGCGTTGTCACGAACTATTCACGGAGCCACGCGCGGGTGTGCTGTATGCGGCGCGTCCGGCAGCGGACAACCGCCCGTCTGGCGCCGGGCGGGCAGGTTGTCGGGCCACCGCATCTGCCATATAGTGAACCCGGCACACCCGCCGGCGCCCGTGCCGGACATCTCCGCAACCCACCACGCTACCCATGACCAAGGACGCGGC
Organism: Cupriavidus sp. Agwp_2; assembly: GCF_040784895.1. Lineage (NCBI taxonomy): Bacteria > Pseudomonadati > Pseudomonadota > Betaproteobacteria > Burkholderiales > Burkholderiaceae > Cupriavidus > Cupriavidus sp. Agwp_2. Next base: position 2,482,402 of record NZ_CP088084.1, on the reverse strand, counting down.
GCGCCACGCGCATGACCTCCACCCGGCCGACGCGGCGGCCGGCGATCCGGCCCATTCTGTCTCGGAGCGGATCCGCGCGCGCCTGCAGGCGGCGCAGGAACGCTTCCACGCCAACGACAATATCGCCCGCTATATCGAGCCGGGCGAGCTGGAGCAGTTGCAGGCCGAGGTCCAGTCCCGCATCGAAGGCGTGCTGCGCGCGCTGGTGATCGACGTCGACAACGACCACAACACGCAGGAAACCGCGCGGCGCGTGGCCAAGATGTACCTGAAGGAAATCTTCGCCGGCCGCTACGCGAAGCCGCCGGCGGTGACCGAGTTCCCCAACGTCGGGCAGCTGAATGAGCTGATGATCGTCGGCCCGCTGCGCGTGCGCAGTGCCTGCTCCCACCACCTGTGCCCCATCATCGGCAAGCTGTGGGTGGGGGTGATGCCCAACCAGCATTCCAACCTGATCGGCCTGTCCAAGTACGCGCGGCTGGCGGAATGGATCATGTGCCGGCCGCAGATCCAGGAAGAAGCCGTGGCGCAGGTGGCCGACCTGTTGCAGGAAAAGATGAACCCCGACGGCCTCGCCATCGTGATGGAGGCCGAGCATTTCTGCATGCACTGGCGCGGCGTGCGCGACACCGACGCCAAGATGACCAACAGCGTGATGCGCGGCTCGTTCCTGAAGGACGACAGCCTGCGGCGCGAATTCCTCACGCTGCTGAACAACAACCGCGGCTAGGCGCCTGCTCCTGAATCAGCATCCGCCCCTTATCCACGCCATCACGGAACCGCCACGACCATGCTAGTCCGCCTGATCTATGCCAGCCGTGCCCGCCAGGCCATCGACACCGCCCTGCTCGACGCGATCCTGGCCACCAGCCTGGAGCGCAACCCGCGCCACGGCATCACCGGCGTGCTGTGCCACGGCAACGGCATCTTCCTGCAGGCGCTCGAAGGCGACCGGCAGGAGGTCTCGCAGCTGTTCCAGTCGATCGCGCGCGATCCGCGCCACCAGGACGTGACGCTGCTGCATTTCGAGGAAACCTGCACGCGCGACTTCGCCGGCTGGGCCATGGGGCAGGTCAACGCGGCACGCATCAACACCGCGACGCTGCTGAAGTTCTCGGCGCGCGCCGAACTCGACCCGTTCCGCACCGGCGGCGCGGCCTCGCTGGCGCTGCTCAAGGAGCTGATTGCCGGCGCCTCCGTGGTTTCGCGCCTGGGGGAGCGCGGCCGGCACTGAGCCGCGCTGCCTGCCCTGTCCGTCCGCGCTACGCCGCCACCCGCCCGAACAGGCCGCATTCGAGATCGCTCTCGAACTCTTCGACCCATGCCGAGCCCGGCCCGGCCTCATAGACGCTGACCGCGTCCGTGCCCAGCCGCTTCACGCTGACGCGGCGAGCCTCGCCGTCGCCCTCGTCCGTGATCTGGAACGACTCCTGCGTGATGCCGACATGCATGCACGCCTGCGTTACCTGTTGCTGCTCGTCGGCGGGAAACTGGGAAAACGGTCTCGTAGCCATGGCATCCTCCGTCAAGGTTGAGATCGCCGCTTGCGCGCAGCGTGAACGCGCGTGGCCGTGCATGCACCACGCAAAACACCGATCAGGCATGCGGCCGGCATCGCCCGGCGGCATGCACGCCAACGCCCCGCTGCGGCCTCGCGGCGGAGCGCAAATCTTCTGGGACTTTGTTACAGCTCAGCTCTTGCGCTGGGTCACTGCCACGAACGGGGCCGGTGCGTGCTGGACGGACTGGCTGCCGCAGTTCGGGCAATTCGGATGGGCAGAGGCATGTTCCGCGAGATGCTCGGTTTTCTCGAACACATGGCCGCACTTCTCGCAGCGGTATTGATAGACGGGCATGGCAAATTCCCCCACGCGGCACGCGCCGCAAGCGCCACCCGGCGCAAGCCGGGCCTGCGCGGCATGATGGCCGCGGGCGCGTGTCAGCTTCATTCTAGGACAGGGTTCGCGTGCACCAAGCGTGAAAGTTCGATGACTCCCGCTGGCGTTCGCCGCATGTCGTCGGCGGTTCACTTCCGCCGTGCATTGATGTCACGCAAATGCCATGGCGCGCGAACCGCGGATCAATGGCGCTGCCACCGTGCAATTCGCCGTAAAGGCGTGGGGGCCAGACCGTACCCTTGTACACCTCATGCCGGCCTGGCACGACGGCAGTGACCGTGAACTAGCCGAATTACGATTCAGGGGCGCCGGGAACATAGCCAGAATGCGGATTCGCCGTGACGCCGTGGCGCCGGCAGGTGCCCCGGCCAGCAAGCGTCGAGAACCCGAGGACCCGAAAACGATGTACGACCAGATCATCCGTGTCGCACTGGCGGACGACCATCCGCTGGTCATGGCCGCGCTGCGCGACTGCCTGCAGCGCACGCCCAACTTCCAGGTCGGCAGCACCTGCGGCAACGGCACGGAATTGCTGGCCGCGCTCGACCGCGAGCCCGCCGGCATTGCCGTCACCGACTTCTGCATGGGCCGCGGCGATGCATCGCTGGACGGCTTCAACCTGCTGAACCGGCTCGCACGGCGCCATCCGCGCACCCGCATCGTGGTGCTCAGCGCCCAGGCCAACGCCGCCATCATCCGCCGCGCCATGAAGCTGGGCGTGCGCGCCTACGTCAGCAAGGAGGATCCGATCGATGAAGTGGTGCGCGCCTGCGTCCAGGTTGCCACCAGCGACGGCTGCTACTGCTCGCCTTCGGCGCAGGCCATGCTTGACAGCGCCGCGCTCGCCTCGGCACCGGCGACCGAGCTGACGCTGCGCGAACTCGAGGTGGTGAGGCTGTATGCGCAAGGAATCCAGCTCGCGGACATCGCCAACAAGCTCGGACGCTCGGTCAGCACCATTTCCAGCCAGAAGACGATCGCCATGCGCAAGCTCGGCGTGCAGACCAACACCGGGCTGATCCGCTACGCGTACGAAAATGGCCTTATCTGACGCGGCACCGGCCTGAACACGCGCCGATGGAATCGACCGTGGAGCGCACGCGCGAATCGCTCGCGAGCGCCTTCGATAAGCTGGCCGAGCAATCCCGGCGCCAGCAGCAGCGCTACGCCGCCACCATTGCCGTGCTGATCGCCGTGGTGGTGTTCTCCGGCCTGCTGCTGGCCGGGCTGGCCGCGGGCCGGCACCTTGATTACCGGCGCGGGCACGTCGCGCAGTACATGGCGGCGCTGTCGCAACTGCTGCAGAACGAGGCGTCGTTCCTGCGGCGCAGCGTGCTGACGCTCCGCTACCAGCGCGAAGCCCCTGCCCCCGAGCGGGCGCTCGATGCCGCCGTTGAATCGTTCCGGCGCATCGGCGCGGCCAGTATCCACGTCGATGCGGTAGGCAAGGACTACCACCTGCTCGCCGCCGCCGGCACGCGGCAAGCCTGGGGCGCAAGGCTGCCGGCGCAGTTCGCGGAGCTGCGCCATATCGCGCTGGCCACCATGGCAACGCAGCTGGCATTCGGCCTCGATCACGATGCCTATGCCGTCGCGCTGGACGAAGACAGCGCCGTGGTCATCCGCCAGCCCGAAGCCGGCGCGCGCGCGCCGATGGCGCTCGATCCCACGCTGATCCCGCTGCTGCGCACGCGCCTGACCGAAGCGCTGCTGGACCGTACCGGCCATGCCGTGCCGACGCGCGACCAGCCGGTGTGGATCGGTCCGCTGCGGCACCCGGTCGACGATACCCCGGTCATGATGCTGGTCAGTGCCGCCTACGCCGGCGACAGGCCGACTACGCTGGTCGCCGCCTGCATCCCGGTTCAGGATTTTCTGACGAACCTGCACCGGCCAGGCAAGCCGGCGCTGCTGCTGCTGGTCAGTGAAGCCGACGAGATCATCGGCGTGTCGCCGCGCGAGGGCGTGGTGTCGGCCGCCCAGATTTACCACCTGGCTGCGCGGGCGCGCCACGTCGATCACGATACGCTGCTGTACACCGGCAATGGCGTGCTGCTGGTCGAGCCACTGCAGGCGGGCCTTGGCCTGCTGGTGTACTTCCTGCCTTACCGGATGCTGGCCGCAGCGCTCGCCGCAGAGTTCGCAGGCATCGCGGCGGCCATGCTGGTGCTGGTGGGCGGCATCGTGCTGACCGCGCGCTACTGGAGCCGCCACCTGCTGCGGCGCACGCACGCCGAAGCCTCGCGCGCGCTGGAAAGCGAGCTGATGACGCATATCCTGGTCAGCGCCACGCCGGTCGGCCTGTGCATCGTGCGCCAACGCGACTATGGCGTGCTGATGCGCAACCAGCGAGCCGACATGCTGCTGCAGCTGCATGGCTCCATGCAAATGCCCGACGCGCTGGTACAAGCTTTCGGGGCGCAAGCGTGCCGCCGCGGCGACGGTCCTGCCGCCATTGCCAGCCTGACTGTCGCCGCGCCGGCAGCGGCCCCGGCGGACGAAGCCGCATCGAACGCCGTGCAGGTCGACGGTACCGCACTGCCGGCCGACGCCACCAACGCCACCATCGCCGCCAACGCCGCCAGGCGCTTCCTGCAGATCACCTATGCGCCGGCGCGCTACCGCGATGACGACGTGCTGTTCTGCGCGGTGCTGGACTGTACCGCACAACAGGCGCTGGAGGACCAGCTGCGCTCGGCGCAACAGGCCACGGAGTCCATGATGCGCGCCCGCTCGACTTTCTTTGCCGCCATGAGCCACGAGATCCGCACGCCGCTCAATGCGCTGCTCGGCAACCTGGAGCTGCTCGCGCGCAGCCCGGGGCTGCAGCCGCATGCGGCGCGCCTGCAAGCGCTTGACGCGGCCGCCGAGGCATTGCGGCGCATCGTCAACGATGTGCTGGACTTCTCCAAGATCGATGCCGGCAAGCTCGAACTGTTCGAAGAACCCTTCCGCCCGATCGACGCACTCGAAAGCCTGGCACTGACCTATGCGCCGATGATGGCGGGCCGGCCGCTGCGCTTTCAACTCCTGCTGTCGCCGTCGCTCGACGTGGAAATCACTGGCGACAGCACGCGGCTGGTACAGGTGTTCAACAACTTGCTGAATAACGCGTTCAAGTTCACCGCCAGCGGACGCATCATCTTCAGCGCGGAACTGTGCACTGACGGCCAGGGCGTACCCCAGCTGGTCTGCCGCGTCGCCGATTCGGGCATCGGCATGCCGCCGTCGCTGGTGGAGCGGGTGTTCCAGCCGTTCGTGCAGGGCGATGGCGTCGGCGCCGGGCGCCATGGCGGCACCGGGCTCGGGCTGTCGATCTGCGCGCGGCTGTGCGAGCTGATGGGCGGCAGCGTCACGGTGGCGAGCGTTCCCGATATCGGCAGCGCCTTCACGGTGCGCCTGCCGGTGCGGGTCACGCCGGCGGCGCACCCGGCCGCCGGGCACGCTGACACCACTGCGCCGCGGAGCGATGTGCTGGTGCTGTGCCAGGATGCGCGCATCGGGGAAAACCTTGCAGCATGGCTCAAAGCCGCAGGCTGGCGCGCGAACTGGCTGGCATCACTGGCAGCGGCGCAGGAATACCTGGCGTACAAGCCCGCCCGGGTCATTGTCGCCAGCGACGACTTTCCGCTGGCCGCGCTCACCACGCTGCTCGAAGCGGCCGCCGCCACGGTGGCATGGGTCACGCCGGACGGCCCCCATCGCCCGCGCCAGCGCGCGCCCGGGATTCTCGAGGTCACGGCCTACAGCCATCATGCGTTGCTGGCGTGCGTAGCCATGGCAGCCGACAACGCTGCGCAGGCTCTGCCCGCCGCGGTCAGCGACCGCCCCAGCGATGCACTACCTCATGCACTACCCCATGCACTACCCCATGCACTACCCCATGCGCCAGACCATGCCGTCAGCAATGGCAGCATCGCGCCCGCGGCGCCGCAGGCTCCACCAGCCCAAGCCACGCCGCTGGCAACCATCCTGGTGGCCGAGGACAACCCGCTGAACCGGGCCCTGGTCACAGAGCAGCTGCAGACACTCGGCTATCAGCCGATCGTGGTCAGCAACGGCAAGCAGGCGCTTGCCGTGCTGGAGACCACGCCGGTCGACGCCTTGCTGACCGACATCCAGATGCCGGGCATGAGTGGCTACGAACTGCTGGAAGCGGTGCGCGACCGGCATGCCGGCGTGCCGGTGCTGGCGTTCAGCGCGTTCGCGGGCAGCGAGTGGACGACCGGCTGGCGCCAGCGCGGGTTCGCCGGCCATGTGTCCAAGCCGGCCTCGCTGCAGGACCTGCAGGCATGCCTGCGCAGGTTGCCTGGTTGCTGCCCGGCCCATGCCGATGCCGAGGGCAACGCCGGCGCGGATGCCGGCGCCGCCGACCGCGAGCGCTATGAAGCCATGCTGCGCACCCAGCTGCGGCAGGACCTGCCAGAACTTGAGCACATCATCGCGCAATGCGAGCTGGCTGCGCTGCGGCGCTGGACACATTCCGTGGCCGGCGCCTTCATGATCGTGCGCCGCAAGTCGATCGTACGCGAGTGCCGGGCATTGGAATCGCTGTGCGTCGCGGCCAGAGCCTGGACACCCGCGATCGCCGCCGCTGCCGCGGCGCTGCGCGAGCGGCTGCGCAGCTACATCGAAAACATTGGCGCCGCGTCCTAGCGCGCCCTAGCGTGCCTGCAAGTGCCCGCAAGTGCCTTGCCGGCACGCCTTACCACAATTGGCGGATTTGCGAGTACCGCCACGCAGGACGATAATGGCGGGGCCGCGCGATGGCCCGCCATCCCCCCGCCTTTCCGGGCGCGCCATTGTCTCCAATGTCTTCCCCCATGCAGCCAGAACAAGGCCTCCCCCAGCCGCAACGCACCTGGGCGATCCTCACCGTTTTCTTCGGCCTGATCATGGCCGTGCTCGATGGATCGATCGCCAACATCGCACTGCCCTCCATCTCGCGCCAGCTGCAGGCCGAGCCGTCGAGCACTATCTGGGTCGTCAACGCCTACCAGCTCACCGTGACGGTGTGCCTGCTGCCGCTGTCGTCGCTGGGCGACATCCTCGGCTACAAGCGCGTGTACCGCGTCGGGCTCGCTACCTTCCTGGTGGGCTCGCTGCTGTGCGCGCTGTCGGTCAACCTGCCCATGCTGGTGGCGGCGCGCGTACTGCAAGGCATTGGCGGCGCGGGCATCATGAGCGTCAATACCGCGCTGGTGCGCTTTATCTACCCGCCCACGAAGCTGGGTCGCGGCATCGGGCTGAATGCGGTGGTGGTTGGCGTGACCATTGCGGTGGCGCCTTCGCTGGGCGCCATGATCCTGGCGGTGGCCAGCTGGCAGTGGCTGTTCGCGGTGAACGTGCCGGTGGCAATCCTTGCATTGGCCATGAGCCGGCGCTCGCTGCCGGAGACGCCGCCGCAGCCTCGCGACTTCGACTATCCCAGTGCGCTGCTGTCGGCGCTGGTGTTCGGCCTGTTTATCCTGAGCGTGGATGGGCTCGGCCATGCCCGCTGGCGCGCAATCGGCGTCGCGGGGCTTGTCGCTGCAATCCTGCTGGGATGGCTGCTGGTGCGGCGCCAGCGGGGCCGCACCGCGCCGCTGGTGCCGGTGGACCTGTTTGCCAGCCGGTCCTTCACGCTGGCGGTAGGCACCTCGTTCTGCTCCTTCATGACGCAGATGCTGTCCTTCGTGGCGCTGCCTTTCTACCTCGAATACCAGCTTGGCCGCTCGCTGCAGGAGACCGGGCTGCTGATCACGCCCTGGCCGCTAATGGTGGCGGTGATGGCCGCGCTGTCGGGGCGGCTTTCGGACCGCTACCCGGCCAGCATCCTCGCGGGCCTCGGGCTGGCCATGCTGGCCGGCGGGCTGGTGGGACTGGCTACGCTGGGACCGGATGCCAGCAGCCTCGACATTGCGTGGCGCATGGCGATGTGCGGCACCGGCTTCGGCTTCTTCCAGTCACCCAACAACCGCGCCATGATCGGCGCCACGCCGCCGGCCCGCAGCGGCGGTGCCAGCGGCGCGCAGGCCACCACGCGGCTGCTGGGGCAGACCACCGGTACGGCGGTGGTGGCCTTGCTGTTCAGCCTGGTGCCGGACGGCGCTGCGCGGGTCGCGTTGTATGTGGCGGCGGCGGTCGCGACCGTCGGCGCCATCATCAGCCTGAGCCGGCTGCGCGATCCCAGCGGCGAAGGCAATGCGCAGGCGGCGGCCGAACCGGACGCCTGAGGACGACACGCGAGAGCCCGCGGCCGCAGGCCCTGTGCGGTTCTACACCGCGATGCCGCCGAACTCCTGCATCACCTTGTCATGCAGGCGCCGCATGCCGCGCAGCCAGCGATCGTAGTCCTGGCCCTTGCGCCGGTAGTATTCCAGCACCTCCGGGTGCGGCAGGATCAGGAAGCGCTCGTCGGCCACGCCCTCGAGAGTCACCGCGGCAACATGCTCGGCGGTGACCGACCCCTCCTGCAGGAAGCCCTTGCGCTCTCCTTTCTCGCCGAACAGCATGTTGGTCTGCACGCCCTGCGGGCAGATGCAGCTGACCTTGATGCCGCGGTCGCCGTAGGTGATCGACAGCCATTCGGCAAACCCGATCGCCGCGTGCTTGGTCACCGCGTACGGAGCCGAGCCGATCTGCGACAGCAGCCCCGCCGCCGATACCGTGTTGATGAAGTAGCCGTCGCCGCGCTCGAGCATCTGCGGCAGCACCGCGCGCGCCGCATGGATATGCGCCATCACGTTGATTTCCCAGATGCGCTGCCATTCTTCGGCACCGGCGTCGAGGCCCTTGCGCAGGATGATGCCGGCGTTGGAGCAGAAGATATCGACCTGCCCGAAGCGGCGGGTGGCTTCGTCGGCCAGTGCCTGCACCGCGTTCGCGTCGGCGACGTCGACCGCTTGCGCGAACACCTGGCACGACGGCACGGCCTCCTGGACTTCGGCGGCGACGCTGGCGGCGCCGGCCTCGTTCAGATCAGCCACGGCCACGCCACGCGCTCCGGCCTGTGCAAACGCCAGCGCCAGCGCGCGGCCAATGCCGGTGGCCGCACCGGTTACCACGACGGACTTGTTGCGTACTTCCATGCGCTATCTCCTCATTGATCCTTGTTGATATGGGTGTGTCACCGCGTCATTCGTTGGTGGCCGCTCGCTGGCGGCACACGCGCCCGCCTCGGGCGCATCCGCTGGCAGCCGCATCGACGCGCGCGCGCCGCCGGGCTGCCACAGGCGCGCCTGCAGGGTCCCGGCCAGGTCGCGGATGCGCGGGCCGAGATTGCCTTCCAGGATCTCCGGCGACAGGCGCGCCGCGGAGCCACCGATATTCATCGCCAGCACTTCGCTGCTGCCCGCGAGCCGCAGCGGCGCGGCGGCGCCGCTGACGGTGCGGTCCCATTCGGCGTGCGCGACGCAGAAGCCGCGCCGGGCATGGTCTTGCAGCGCCCGCTCGATGCCGCTGCGCACGGCGGGCCAGCGGGTGCCGTAGTGGCGCGCCAGCTCGCCCAGCGCGGCCTCGCGATGGCCGGCGTCGAGTCCCGCCAGCCAGGCGCGACCGATCGCCGAGGTCGCCATCGGCAGGCGCGCACCCGGCGCCAGCCGGATCACCAGCGCGCCGCGCGGCTGGCAGCTTTCCAGGTAGACCATGGCGTGCCGGTCCGGCATCGCCAACGCCACCGTGCAGTCGGTGGCGAAAGCCAGCGACTGCATCAGCGGCTGCGCGATCTCGCGGATGCCCGCGCCGGCGATGTAGCGATGGCCCAGCACCATCGCGCCCTGCCCGAGCCGGTATTTCTCCGAACCCTCGATATAGGTCAGGTAGCCAAGCGTGGCCAGCGTGTAGGTCAGCCGCGACACGGTCGGCCGCGGGATGCCGGTGCGGCGCGAGAGCTCGGCATTGCCGAGGTAATCGTCCTGCGGCCCGAAGGCCCGCAGCAGCTCCATGCCGCGCGCCAGCGCCGTGACGAAGTTGCGGTCGTCGGCGCAGTTCGGACCCGCCGGCGCGTCAGCCGGCGCAAGCGCATGGGCAGCGTCAGGTGGCGGAGTCGGGATGGTGGTGGAGCGCTTCATGAGGCAGGCGGCGACGGCTTGCGGCAACGGCAGAGGACTCTTGATAGCAGTTTCCTGCCCGGACCTGGCACCGCTATGTAGCAAAAACATGTGAGCCAATAACGGGACTTATAGATTCAAATCAAGGTGTTAGCACCCTTCCTGAGACGCAAGGACCAGGCGCAGTAACGGGGGCAGAGCGAGCGCAGAGGCGGGGCGCAGTAGCGGGCAGATACGTCCCAATGGAATCAAGCACTTACCTGCCGGACCCGCCTGCCGCCAGGGGCGCGAACCGCGGTCTAGAATGGAACTGCCCTTTGGCGATTGAGTCGCTTTGGGCGCTTCGGGAGGGATATGCCATGACGGCAATCGAAGAGCCCTCTCCGGGAACGTATCCCGGTCGCTACTGGCATTTCCTGGACGATGGCCGCATGCAGTGCGACCTGTGTCCGCGCCACTGCCGCCTGCATGACGAGCAGCGCGGCGCCTGCTTCGTGCGCCAGCGGCTTGGGGACCGGATGCTGCTGACCGCCTATGGCCGCTCATCCGGCTTCTGCATCGACCCGATTGAAAAGAAGCCGCTCAACCACTTCTACCCGGGCAGCGCCGTCCTGTCGTTCGGCACGGCGGGCTGCAACCTGGCCTGCAAGTTCTGCCAGAACTGGGATATCAGCAAATCACGTGAAATGGAGACACTGGCCGTGGCAGCCATGCCCGAAGCCATCGCCGAAGCGGCGGCGGCCCATGACTGCAAGAGCGTGGCTTTTACCTATAACGACCCGGTGATTTTCGCCGAGTACGCGATGGACGTCGCCGATGCCTGCCGCGAACTCGGCATCCTGGCGGTGGCGGTGACCGCCGGGTATATGGGCGAGCAGGCACGACGCGATTTCTACAGCAGGATGGACGCGGCAAACGTCGACCTGAAGGGCTTTACCGACGCGTTCTATGTCGCACTCACCGGCGCGCATCTGCAACCGGTGCTGGATACGCTCCTGTACCTGAAGCACGCAACCAAAGTCTGGTTCGAGATCACGACGCTGCTGATTCCCGGCAAGAACGACAGCGATGATGAGATCCGCGCTGAGGCCCGGTGGATCGCGAGAGAACTTGGCACCGACATCCCGCTGCACTTTACGGGGTTTCATCCAGACTACAGGATGCGCGACGTGCCGCCCACGCCGTTCTCCACGCTTGCGCATGCCCGCAAGCTCGCGATCGATGAGGGGCTGCGTTACGTGTACACCGGCAACGTCCACGACACTGAAGGCGCAACCACCTACTGCCCCGCCTGCCGTGCACCGCTGATCGTGCGCGACTGGCATGCGATCGATAGCTATCGCCTCACGCCCACCGGAACCTGCCCGGATTGCTTTGAGCCGGTTGCCGGCTGCTTCGGGCATTTCAGGCATCACTACGGGCGGCGCCGGATTCCTGTGCACGTCGGAACGTAGGCCAGTGATGCAGCACTGACGGCCCATGCCAGCAAACCTCACCCCCGAATACAAGCAGGCCGAACAAGCCTACCGGCTGGCACGCCAGCCGCGCGAGCAGCTCGAATGCCTGAAGGAGATGCTCCGTGTCATCCCCAAGCACAAGGGGACGGAGCGTCTGCAAGCCGATATCAAGTCGCGGATCAGGGAACTGACCCAGGAATCAGCGGGCCACGGGAAGGCGGCGCACAGGGGGCCGTCACATGCAGTGCATGCTGAAGGCGCGGCCCAGCTCTGTCTGATCGGCCCGTCCGGCGCGGGAAAATCCAGCCTGCACGCGCGGCTGACTGGCTCGGGCAGCGAAGCCGGGCCCTACCCCCACCCGACCCAGTTGCCGGTTCCCGGCATGTTGCAGTTCGAGGACATTGCCTTTCAGCTGGTGGATCTGCCACCTGTCTCAGCCGAATTCATGCAACCCGGGCTCACCGATATCGTGCGGGTGACAGACGGCGTACTGCTCGTGGTCGACCTGAGCGCGCCAGACTGTACAGAACAGCTGGCGCTGATGCTCCAGCGACTCGCCGAGGCAAGGATTAACCTGTCGGAGCGCTGGCCGGGCCAGGCCGACAGCACTGCCGCATCGGCACCATCGGGGGAATCGGCGGCGGCTGACCCGTTCAGTGTTCACCTCCCTGCGCTGCTGCTGGCCAACAAGGCCGATCTCGCCAGCCCGGAGGACGCGGCCGTGCTCGAAGACCTGCTCGGCGTACATTTTCCGGCGCTCGCAACCTCGGCAACCCGCGGACAAGGACTGGCCGGGATCGGTCCGTTTCTTTTCGGGGCCCTGAGCATCGTGCGCGTCTACACCAAGGCGCCCGGGAAGCCCGTCGACCAGAGTCGGCCATTTACGATGCGCCGCGGCGACACCGTGCTGGATGTCGCCCTGCGGGTGCACCCGGATCTCGCGCGTACGTTCAAGTTCGCCCGCATTTGGGGGAGCGGAAAGTTCAGCGGGCAGCAGGTGGGCGCCGATCATCCGGTAGCCGATCGGGACGTGGTGGAACTGCATGCGTAGGTGCCGGCCCGCGCGGCGGGCGGCACAGCCGGCTTCAGGTTGACCGCCGCACTGGAGCGATTCCGGCAGGGCGACAAGCCCTAGATATCGGGAGCGAGCAGGAGTCCGGTCTTCACTGTGTGGATCAGCGCGAGGCGATCTTCGACTGCCTTGCGCAGGACTTCTCGTCCCCTGAACGGATCCGTCAGGTAACTGGCGTACTGGCTTGCCCGAATCTGCACCTTGAGGGTCATCACCATCGCCCCGCTCTCCGGCCATGTCACCGTGAACGCCGGATGGCTGTCCGCGCATTCAACGAAAGCCGTGTCAGGCGACACAAAACAGGAATCAGCGCCCTGGGCCAGGAACTGGAGATCCTTGTCCTTGAACTCGTAAGTTGCCATGTCTTTCTCCCATCGCGCGGAAGATCGTGGCGTGAACGTTATCAGCGCTGGCAGCCGCCGCAATCTGCTCATTCCCATGTTAATACGCCTGGAGCTTCCAGGAGTAGCCATCAATCAGGGACGGCGGCGGCCTGTGGAACGGCGTGGCACAAACGGCTAGTGGGCATTCCATCCCAGCTCCCTCAGGGCTTTCCCGAGGTCATTCCCCCAGCACTGGCGCCGCTATTTCGCTGTGCGGAATACTCCACCGGTTTCCTTGACGATGCCGCGAAGCCTATGCAAAAGTCGGTGAAAACGAACGACCGTGCGGGAATACTCCCGACACCTCGTCACCGGGCTTTCGCTGCCGCCGGCCTCGTCGGCGCAGCGTTACCCGGCAAGCCGGGCGGCCACGTTGCCGCATCGCACAGGAGACAGTCCATGCAGCATCCGCACCTCGCGTCCGCGCATCCGCCCCGTAGCCGTCGCGGCGCGATCCCGGCCACGCCGACCTGCCCGCGCCAGCCTGGCGCTGGCGCCCGCTATACAGCGCGCACGCCGCGCGCCTGATCCACACGCCCCGAATTCTTGCGTGGCAGCGCCCGGCGCTGCCGCGAGGGATCACGCCCGGGCCTTGTCCGCGCGTGCCTGGATTTCCGATTCGCGAACCGCATGAGGTAACCCCGTGGCATTGTTCCTACAACAGATACTCAACGGCCTGACGCTGGGCGGCGTCTACAGCCTGGTGGCGCTTGGCCTGACGTTGGTCTACGGCATCCTGCACGTGCCCAACTTCGCGCACGGCGCGTTCTACATGGCCGGCGCCTACGTGTCGTACTACCTGATGACATCGCTGGGCTTGAACTACTGGCTGGCCATGGTGGGCGCCGCGCTGGTGGTGGCCCTGCTGTCGATGCTGGCCGACCGGCTGGTGTTCCACCCGCTGCGCAATTCGCCCGAGCTGCACGACATGATCGCGGCCATCGGCATCCTGCTGTTCCTGGAGGCCGGCGCGCAGGCGCTGTGGGGCGCGGACTTCCACCGCATGCCGACGCCATACGGGCAGATCGTCGACGTCTTCGGCCTGACCGCGCCGCTGCAGCGCCTGCTGATCATCGGCGCCGCCTTTGCGCTGATGGTGCTGCTGCACCTGTTCCTCACGCGCACCATGACCGGCGCCACCATCATGGCGATGGCGCAGAACCGCGAAGGCGCCGCGCTGGTCGGCATCGACGCCACGCGCGTCACGCTGCTGGTGTTCGCCATCTCGGGCGCACTGGCCGCGATCGCCGCCACGCTGTACGCGCCGATCAACCTGGTCTACCCGAGCATGGGCAACCTGGTCATCACCAAGGCCTTCGTCATCATCATCCTGGGCGGCATGGGCAGCATCCCGGGCGCCATCGTCGGCGGGCTAATCATCGGCATGGCCGAGAGCTTCGGCGGCTTCTACGTTTCCACCGACTACAAGGACATCATCGCCTTCGTGCTGCTGGTGGTGATCCTGTCAATCCGGCCGCAGGGCCTGTTTGCCGCCAAGGCAGCCTGAGGAGGCGCACAACATGAAAGCACTGCAAGGAAAGACCGGCTGGATGCTGCTGCTGGCACTGGCCATCGCGTTCCCGCTGGTCACGCCCAACAGCTACTACCTGAGCGTGATGACGCTGGCCTTCATCTATGCCCTCGCCACGCTGGGGCTGAACCTGATCACCGGCTACACCGGCCAGCTGAACCTGGCGCACGGCGGCTTCATGGCGATCGGCGCCTACACGCTGGGCATCCTGACCGTTGACCACCAGGTGCCGTTCTGGCTCGCGTTTGCGCTGTCCGGCGTGGTGTGCATGGTGCTGGGCTATGTGGTCGGCGTGGTCTCGCTGCGGCTGAAGGGCCATTACTTCTCGATCTTCACCATGTGCATCGGCTACATCATCTACCTGGTGATCGAGAAATGGGAAAGCCTGACGCATGGCACCGTCGGGCTGATCGGCATCCCGGTGCCGGCGGCGATCGGGCCGCTGGCGTTCGACAGCGTGCAAGCGCAGTACTACCTGGTGCTGTTCTTCCTGGCGGCGGGCACGTTCCTGATGCACCGGATCGTCACCTCGCTGCTGGGCCGCAGCTTCATGGCCGTGCGCAACAGCGACGCGCTGGCCGAGGCGCTGGGCATCAACCTGATGCGCACCAAGATCCTGTCGTTCGTGCTGTCGGTGGGCTACGCGGGCTTTGCCGGCGCGCTGTATGCCGGGCAGGTGCGCTTCCTGGGTCCGGACATTGCCCGCACCGACCTGACCTTCGACATGGTGATGTCGATGCTGGTGGGCGGCATCGGCACGCTGTTCGGGCCGCTGCTGGGCGCGGTGCTGGTGCCGTGGATCACGCAGTCGCTGCAGTTCATGCAGGACTACCGCATGCTGGTGTTCGGCCCGGTGCTGATCCTGCTGATCATCTTCGTGCCGGACGGCATCGTGGGCTCCTGGCTGAAGAAGCAGGCACGCAGGGCCGCCGCCGCACGCCGCGGCAAGCCCACGCAGCCCGCCGTTACCGGCAATCACGCTGTCCCGACCACCCGCGCCGGAGCCGACCATGCTTGAGATTCGCAACCTGACCAAGAAATTCGGCGGCCTGACCGCGGTGCACGATGTCTCGGTGACCTTCGAGCAGGGCCACATCAACGCCATCATCGGCCCCAACGGCGCCGGCAAGACGACCTTCTTCAATCTGGTGGCAGGCACGCACGCCCCCTCCTCCGGGCAGATCCTGTTCAAGGGCCAGGACGTGGCCGGCCTGCGCGCCGACCAGATCGCGCGCCTGGGCGTGGCGCGCACCTTCCAGGCGACCGCGCTGTTCGACCGCGCCACGGTGCTCGACAACCTGATCGTCGGCCACCGGCTGTGCACGCGCTCGGGGCTGGGCGACGTGCTGTTCAACACGCGCCGCCTGCGCGAAGAGGAACGCCTGTGCCGCGACAAGGCCGAAGCCGCGCTCGACTTCGTCGGCCTGTCGCACCTGGCGCATGAAGTCGCCGCCGATATCACGCAGGAAGCGCGCAAGCGCGTGGCCTTCGCGCTGGCGCTGGCGACGGACCCGGAACTGCTGCTGCTCGACGAGCCCGCGGGCGGCGTGAACCCGGAGGAAACCGTGGGTCTCGCCGAACTGATCCGCAAGATGGTGCGCCATGGCAAGACCGTCTGCCTGATCGAACACAAGATGGACATGATCATGCGGCTGGCAGACAAGATCATGGTGCTGAACTACGGCGAGAAGATCGCCGAAGGCACGCCCGCGCAGATCCAGCAGGATCCGCATGTCATCGAGGCCTACCTGGGAGCCGACCATGTTGCAGCTTGAACGCGTCTCGCTGTCGTACGGCAGCTTCCGTGCCCTGGACAACATCACGCTGCACGCCGCGGCAGGCGAGCTGGTGGTGCTGCTGGGCGCCAACGGTGCCGGCAAGAGCTCGATCTTCCTGGCGATGAGCGCGATCCACCGCATCAGTGGCGGCAGCATGCGCTTCGACGGGCGCGAGCTGTCCGGCATGAAGCCATCGCAGATCGTGCAGGCGGGGCTGGTGCATTGCCCGGAGGGACGCAAGCTCTTTCCGGCGATGAGCGTGGAGAAGAACCTGGTGCTGGGCGCGTACGTGCACCGGCGCGATGGTGCGGGCATCCGCAAGACGCTGGAGGAAGTCTATGAACTCTTCCCGATCCTGAAGCAGAAGAAAGACGACCCGGCCGGCTCGCTGTCAGGCGGACAGCAGCAGATGGTGGCACTGGGCCGCGCCCTGATGAGCCGGCCGCGCGCGCTGCTGCTGGACGAGCCGTCGCTGGGGCTGGCGCCGCTGGTGGTCAAGCAGATGTTCGAGATCATCCAGCGCATCAACCGTGCGGGGACGACGGTATTGCTGGCGGAGCAGAACGCCTACGCGGCGCTGGGGATCGCGCATCGCGCCTATGTGATCGAGAGCGGGCGGATCGTGATGGAGGGGGACAGGGATACGTTGCTGAAGGATGAGGGGATTCGGAAGGCGTATATCGGCGGGTAAAAGTCAATCGCAAGACCGCCGCAACTGACAAGCGCAGTACTTTCAGGAGACATAGCAATGCAAAGCAAGATCATGCGCCGCATCATCCCGCTGGCCGCCACCGCCGTGGCCGCGATGCTGGCTTCGGGCGCCGCGCTGGCGCAGGAAGTCGTCAAGATCGGCTATACCGGCCCGCTCTCGGGCGGCGCTGCGCTGTATGGCAAGAACGTGCTGTCGGGCGTGCAGATGGCTGTGGACGAGATCAACGCCGCGGGCCTGGAAGTCAAGGGCAAGAAGGTCAAGCTGGAAGTGGTGGCGCTGGACGACAAGTACTCGCCCGCCGAAGCCGCCATCAACGGCCGCCGCCTGGTGCAGCAGCACAAGACGGCGGCGGTCTTCGTGCCGCACTCGGGCGGCATCTTCGCCCTGCAGGCGTTCAACGAGCAGGAAAAATTCCTGGTGATGGCCTATTCCAGCGTGCCGCGCATCACCGATGCCGGCAACAAGCTGACCATCCGTATCCCGCCGGCATACACCGGCTACATCGAACCGTTCATCAAGGCGCAGATGAAGCGCTATGGCAAGAACGTGGCGCTGACGCCGGCCGACCACGACTACGCCAAGGCGTGGGTGCAGGCCTTCGTGCCGGCGTGGGAATCGGCGGGCGGCAAGGTGGTGGCCAACAATCCGATGTCGTACACCAAGGCCACTGACTTCTACAGTGGCGTGTCGCGCGCCATCAGCGAAAAGCCGGACGTGATGTTCGTCGGCGGACCGTCGGAGCCGACCGCGCTGGTAGTCAAGCAGGCACGCGAGCTGGGCTTCAAGGGCGGCTTTATCGTGATGGACCAGGCCAAGATGGACGAGATGGCCAGGGTCACCAACGGGCTGGCGATGCTGGAGGGTTCGATCGGCGTGCTGCCGCTGGTCAACGACAACCGCCCGGCGGCGCAGGCATTTAATGGCAAGTACAAGAAGCTGCATGACGGGCGCGATGCGACCACCGAGATGTCGCTGAACTACACCATGGTCTATGCACTGGCCGGCGCCATGAAGCTGGCCGGCACCACCAGCGATGCCGCGGCGATCCGCGCGAAGATGCCCGACGCGGTGAAGGGGCTGGCCAAGGAGGTCAATCCCAACGAGGTCGACGGCATCGACGCCAAGGGCGGCTCGGTGGCCGATACCGTGGTGGGCTGGGTGCAGAACGGCAAGATCTCGCAGGTGCGCCTGTCCGAGCTGGCCAAGTAAGCTAGTCAACTAAGCGGACCGGCCGCGCCGGTGAAGCCCTGCAGGCCGCGTGGCCTGCAGGGCTTTTTCTTTGGGCGGCCAGCCGATAGGATCCGTGCTTGTGCGTCTTAGTTGGAGGGAAGCCGATGGCCAGCCAGACTCCCAGGAAGCCGGCAAAAGCCGCAAGCAAGGTCGCTGACAAGGGCGGCGACGGAAGGCCCCGCCTGCTCTCCGGCGGCAATCCCCAGATCGCCAAGGCCGACGGCGATGCGCCGGTGCAGGCATATATCGCGGCCATGCCGGGCTGGAAAAGCGACGTCGGCCGCCGCCTTGACGCGCTGATCGTGCGTCACGCCCCCGACGTGCGCAAGGCGGTGCGGTGGAACTCGCCCTTCTATGGCATCGAGGGCCAGGGCTGGTTCCTCAGCTTTCATTGCTTCACGAAATACATCAAGGTGGCGTTCTTCCGCGGCGCGGCGCTGAAGCCCCTGCCGCCCGGCGAGTCCAAGGATCCGGACACGCGCTATCTCGATATCCGCGAGCAGGACGCTATCGACGAAGAACAGCTGGCGAGCTGGATCCGGCAGGCGTCGGCATTGCCGGGCTGGACCCCATAGCGTCCCGCGTGCGCTGCCGCTACGAGCGAACGCCGAACAGGCCGTGCCAGAATGAATCGAAGGCGCCGGGCTGGCGCCTGGCCCGCTCGGGGGCCTCGTGGCCCGACGCCGTTGCGGCCTCCGCCTCGGATGCTTGCGCAGCGGCCGCGCTTGCCCGGCGCGATGCCTGCAAGGCCGAAACACTGTCGGCGATACGTGCCGCCAGTTCCGCCTCGCAATCCCGGCCAAGCAGCACGCCAAAAAGGACATCGCGGTTGTGCCCGTCGTCGGCAAAGCGCATGGCGATGGCGACCATCTTCTCGTACTGCTCCTGCGCCACGCGCTGGGCCTCGCGTTGTACGGCGCGCTCCTGCTCTTCCTGTGCGTCTTGCTCCGCTTGCCAGCGGCGCATCTCGCGCTCGAAGACTTCGTCGTAGATCTGGCGCTGTTCGGCGTCGGACAGGATCGCGTAGGCGTCGCGGATGTCCTGGAACGCCGCGTGCGCCTCGGCCTCGCGGCCGAGGTTGCGATCCGGGTGCCATTTCATGGCGGCGCGCCGGTACGCCTGCTTGATCTCGTCAAGGGTAGCGTCGGATTGGACGCCTAACGTCGCGTAAAGAGTGGTCATGGGCCGATGGGGAGCGCTGCTGGGCTGGCGTTCATGCTAGCACGGCACGGTGACCCCTCGGTGGGCCACCGCCGCTACTGGCGCCTGTCGCCGTCACGATTGCGTGCTTCCATCTGCCCACGGTCGTGCTGGGCGCGCTGCTGTTGCTGTTGCTGGCGCTGCTGTTCCTGCTGCTGGCGCTGGCGGTCCTGCATCTGCCGCTGCTGCTCCTGCTGATGGCGCTGCTGCTCCTGCATCGCCCGCTGCTGCTCCTGCATCTGCCGCTGCTGCGCCTGCGCGGCGCGTTGCTGCTGCTCTGCCTGCTGGCGCTGCATGGCCTGCTGGCGTTGCTGCTCCTGCATCTGACGGTGCTGTTCCTGCATTTGCCGTTGCTGCTCCATCTGCTGGCGCTGGGCCGCCTGCGCCTGGCGCTGCTGGGCTTCCTGGGCCTGGCGCTGCTGCGCCTCTTGCATCTGCCGCTGCTGCTCGAAGCGTTGGCGCTGCATCTCCTGGCCCTGACGCTGCTGCTCGGCCATCTGGCGCTGGCGCTCCACCTGCTGACGCTGCTGCTCGCCCGCCTGCCGCTGCTGGTCCATCTGCTGGCGTTGCGCGTCCTGCGCCTGGCGCTGCTGGTCCAGCTGCTGGCGCTGCGCGTCCTGCGCCTGGCGCTGGCGGCTTTCCTGCATCTGGCGTTGCTGGGCGTCCTGCGCCTGACGCTGCTGCGCCTCTTGCATCTGGCGTTGCTGCTCGAAACGCTGGCGCTGCATCTCTTGCGACTGGCGCGCCGTATCGGGGCGATCCTGTCCGTCCGCCCACTGGCGTTGCTGCGCGCGCTGCTGTTCCTGCTGGCGCCGCTCCACCGCCTCCTGTTGCTGGCGCTGCAGCTCGCGCGCCTGCTGTTGTTCGCGGCCCGGCTGGCCCTGCCACTGGCGCTGCTGTTCCTGCTGGCGGCGCTCCATCGCTTCCTGCTGCTGCCGCTGCTGTTCGCGCGCCTGCTGCTGTTCGCGGCCCGGCTGGCCCTGCCACTGGCGCTGCTGCTCCTGCTGGTGGCGCTCCATCGCTTCCTGCTGCTGCCGCTGCTGTTCGCGCGCCTGCTGCTGTTCGCGGCCCGGCTGGCCTTGCCACTGGCGCTGCTGTTCCTGCTGGTGGCGCTCCGTCGCTTCCTGCTGCTGCCGCTGCTGTTCGCGCTGCATGGCCTGCGCCTGCCGTTGCGCATCGGGCTGGCCGGCGAAGCCGCGTGCGTCGTCGGGACGCGCGCTCTGTCCGCGGCCATTGCCGCGCCAGCCATCCGGGCCCTGACCCGGGTCTGGCCGACCGGCGCGCGGCTGCTGCTCGCGTGCGGCCAGGGCTGCCTGGCTCATGCGCACGTCTGGCATCCGCTGCGCCTCGCGCCCCGGCCGCCCCGGGCGTTGCTCGGCGCCGCCACGCCAGGCCGGGCCCGCGCCGGGGACCACGCCCCCCTCGCGGGCGAAGCGGCGGGCGAGATCATCGGTTGCCGGCCGCCCCGGCGGATGCGCCGCGATCGCCTGGCGCTCGAAGCCCGGGCGTGCTTGCGGCGGCAGTTGCCGCACCGGCGCGGCGCCGACCAGGCTGTTCTTGACGGGCGCCACCGGCGGGCCACCGCGTGCCTCGCCCGCCGGCAGGTTGCGCCATTCGGCGCGATGCATGCCGCGCGCCGGGCGTCCCTCGACAAAATTGCGCGCCGGCATGCCGGTGATGGCGCCAGGCACGTTGCGGTTGGCGTAGGGCGCGGGCCGACCCCGGTCGCCCATCACGAAGTTGTTGACGGTGACACGGTTGATACGCGCCACATAGCTGGGGCTGGCGCGGTATGCCGGCCGGTAGGCATCGCGCGGGCCCAGCGGGTACCACGCCACGCCGGGGCCGCCGCCCACATGCACGCCGCTCCAGCCGTGCCCGCCGCCGCCACCGCCGACAAAGGCGACCACGGCCGGCGAGTAGCACGGCCGCACGCGCGGGCCCGGCACCCAGCCCCAGCGCGTGCCCACATAGGCCCAGCGTCCGTAATGCGACGGGGCGAAGCCCCATGGGGCATCGTCGATCCAGGTCCAGCCCCATGGCGCGACCCAGGCCCAGTGGCCGACGCTGTAGGGTGCCCAGCCTGCACTGACGGCGCGCGGGAACCAGACCGCGCCATAGGCGGGTTCTTCCTGCCAGTCGCCGTAGTCATCGAGCGCCGCGTAGCCAGGCATTTCGCGCGGCAGGTAGCGGGCCGACGGCGACGCGTCTTCGCGGGCGTCGCGTGCCAAGGTCCAGCGGTCGAAGCCGTCGTCGGCAACGGGGCCGCCGCCGGCGTCGGCCAGGTCGGTGCCGGCAAAGCGCATGCGGTCGCCGCGCTGCAGTTCGATCGAGCGGCTGTCGCCGTAGACCATGGCGCTGCCATGCCGCATCGTCACCGTGGTGGTGCTGCCGTCCGGCGCCACGTCGAGCCGGTAGTCGCCCGGTTCGCGCGGCACGAAGGCGAGGTTGGGGGTATCGATCTCGACGGTCTGGTCCTGCGGCAGCGCGCGCACGCGTACCTGCAGCGTGCCCTGCGTCAGCTTGACCTGCGTGGTGTCGTCGTCCAGGTTCAGGATGCTGGCCGCGGTGGCGCCGCCCATGCGCATGGCGACCGTGCCGGCATGCAGCTCGGCGCGGCCGCCGGCGTCCATCCACAGCCGGTCGCCCGTGGTGACCGGCCGGTTCAGGCCCGTGGCGGCCCACTGATCCGAGCCCGCCGGCGCGAAGCTCAGGTTGCCTTCGACCGCGGTCAGCGTGGCGATGCGGGCGGACGGGTCGGCCTGCGCGACCGCGGCGTCGGCCACCGGCGCGTCCAGGTAGGGCTGGCCGGGTGCCGGCACCTGGGCCAGTGCAGCAGCCGCCACCGCCAGGGCGGCCGCGGCGGCCAGCGTGGTCAGGGCGAGCCGGCTGCGCGGCCCGGCAAGCGGGCGGGTACCATCAGGTTGGACGGATTCGGACATGATTTCAGGTCGGGACAAGACGCTCCGGATGCGGCGCGGGCCCACTGATCGGAGGCCGATCGGCGAAGCCAATGGCAACGCGCCATCCTATTGTCACCATACATTGCCGGGAAGCCAGGCAGCACGGCCCGCGCGGCGGACTTTGTAAGCGCGTATTTCGCCATGTGGCACGGCGGCTCGCGGCGCAACCGGGCGCGAGGCAGGCGGCGGGCGGGAAGGCGGGGGGCCGGCGATGCGCGGCGGCACGCCGGCCGTCAAAGGTGGAAACAACTATTGCCGCTATGGCCAAGCCCGGCGCATGCCGGCTGCTGGCCGGCGGCGGATTCAGCCGCCTTGCTGCTGGCGCAACAGTTCGGTCACGCGGTCGGCCGGCATCGGCCGCCCATACAGGTAGCCCTGGGCCTCGTAGCAGTCGTTGGCCAGCAGGAAGTCGCGCTGGTCGGTGGTTTCGACGCCCTCGGCAACCACGCCGATGTGCAGGCTCTTGCCCACGTTGATCACCGAGCGCACGATCGCGGCGTCGACCGGATCCTGGGTGACATTGCGGATAAAGGACTGGTCGATCTTCAGCCGATCCACCGGGAACGACTTGAGGAAGCTCAGCGACGCATAGCCGGTGCCGAAATCGTCGCAGGTCAGCGTCACGCCGTCTCGGCGCAGCGCCTGCAACTGGTCCGAGACTTCGTCGCCCTGCTGCAGCGCGATGGTCTCGGTAATCTCGATTTCCAGGCATTCCGGTGCCAGCTCCAGCGCGCGCAGCACGTGGCGCACCTCGGTCAGAAGGCGGCTTTCGGACAGTTGCGCGGCAAACAGGTTGATCGCCACGCGCGGCGGCTGCGGGAACGCCAGTGCCCAGGCGCGCGCCTGCGCGCACGCGGTCTGCAGCAGCCACATGCCGACATCGCTGGCGATGCTGCTGGCGGCCAGCGCATCGATGAACAGCGCCGGCACCACCAGGCCCCGGGTCGGATGGCGCCAGCGCATCAGCGCCTCGGCGCCGCGGATGCGGCCGTCGCGCAGGTCTACCTGCGGCTGGTACAGCAGTTCGAACTGGCGCTGCGCGTAGGCTTCGTGCAGGGCCTGCACCAGAGACAGCCGGGCGGTCACGTCCGAGCGCATCTGCGGCTTGAAGAAGCGGATGGTGCGGCCGCCATCGTGCTTGGCACGGGCCAGCGCCAGGCTCGCGGCGGCGAGGACGTCAGAGCCCTGTTCGCCGGCGGCGGGGATCACGCAGGCACCGATGCTGGCCAGCACATGGTGGCGGCGCCCGGCGTGCTCATGCGGGGAAGACAGCATTGACAGGATCGCCGCGCCAACATGCCGGACCAGCGTGGGATCGGAAATGGAAGGCAGCAGCACGCCGAACTCATCGCTGCCGACGCGGCCGATGGCAGCATCGCGCGGCGATGCGTCGCGCAGGCGCCGGGCCACGCGCTGCAGGATGACGTCGCCCTCGACATGGCCGTGCATATCGTTGAAGGCACGGAAATCGTCGATGCCGATCAGCAGCAATGCGCAGCGGGGCACTGCCTCAGCCTGCAGGCGCGCCTCCAGCCGCTTCAGAAACCCCTGGCGATTGTCAACGCCGGTCAGCGGATCGAGATCCGAGCCTGGCGAGGCGCCAGCCGCCTTCGCGCCGGACTTGGCCACCATCCCTGCCCCATCTGTAATTGTCGACATTGTTACCCGCTAGCAATTTAGCAAGTGTGACGAAAACTTGGAAAAAATCAAGAAGTTCCCGCCGGCTGCCGAAACCCCAATGCGGCGGCGCAACGCTGGCGAGCCCGCCGCGCCATTGCGCGTTGAATCGGCATCCGGCTTACAGTACCCTACCGCGCACCAGGGCAGTGCCAGCGGCCGCGCCGCCGGAAGCCGCCCTGGACGCGGCGATGCGGGCATTGGCCGCTCCCCGGAGCCTGTGCTCCGTAGCCACTGCCCCACCCTGAACAAGAACATAACCGGGACCTTCACCGTGAACGCTTGGACCATCCGCACCCGCATCCTGGCCAGCTTTTCCATGATCCTGCTGGTCATGGCCCTGATGGGCGTGGTCGCGTACACGCGGCTGACCGCGATCGAGCGCGAAACCACGCTGATGCTGCATGACGCGCTGCCGGGGCTGAACTACAGCACCGGCATCCGCGGCGTCTGGGGCGAGCGCTATGTGCTCGCCTGGCAGACTATCAATGCCTCCGGCGACGCCGAGCGGCGCAGCTTCCAGCAGGAGAGCCAGAATGCCGCCGCGCGCCTGGACAAGCTGGAGCAGCAGTACGAGGACTCGATCACGCGCAGCGACGACCGGGTCGCCTTCCAGGCCTACCGCGACCTGCGCGCCCAGTATGAACAGGCCGCACAGCTGCTGGTCCAGCCCGGCGACTGGAACGGCGCGGCCGCGGTAGCTGCCCTGCGCGGCAACGTGCATGATCGCTGGATCGCCGCGCGCAAGGCGGCCCAGCACCTGGTAGACGACAACAGCGCGGTCAATGCACGCGCCGCGCGCGGCATCGACGACGCCGTCAACGCGGCCAAGATCGGCATCGAGGCCGCGCTGGTCGTCGCCCTGCTGGTCGCGGTGGTCTGCGGCTACCTGCTGCTGCGTTCGATCACCGTGCCGATGCAGTCGATCGTCGGCCTGCTCACCGGCATGCGTGGCGGCGACCTGCGCCTGCGCATGGCGCTGCGCCGCAAGGACGAGTTCCTGGAGGTCGAGGAAGGCTTCAACCAGATGACCGGCGAGCTGACCTCGCTGGTGGGCCAGGCCCAGCGCACCGCGATCCAGGTCACCACCTCGGTCAACGAGATTGCCGCCACCGCGCGCCAGCAACAGGCCACCGCCACCGAGACCGCCGCCACCACCACGCAGATCGGCGCCACCTCGCGCGAGATCTCGGCTACCGCGCGCGACCTGGTGCGCACCATCCATGAGGTGTCCAGCGCCGCCGAGCAGGCGGCCGGGCTGGCCGGCACCGGGCAGGTGGGCCTGTCGCGCATGGAAGGCACCATGCAGCACGTGATGGAAGCCGCCGGCTCGGTCAACGGCAAGCTCGCCACGCTGAACGAGAAGGCCGGCAATATCAACCAGGTGGTGACCACCATCGCCAAGGTGGCCGACCAGACCAACCTGCTGTCGCTCAATGCCGCGATCGAGGCCGAGAAGGCCGGCGAGTACGGCCGCGGCTTCTCGGTGGTGGCCACCGAGATCCGCCGCCTGGCCGACCAGACCGCGGTGGCCACCTACGACATCGAGCAGATGGTGCGCGAGATCCAGTCGGCCGTGGCCGCCGGCGTGATGGGCATGGACAAGTTCTCGGAGGAAGTGCGCCGCGGCATGTCGGAGGTGACGCAGGTGGGCGACCAGCTGTCGCAGATCATCGCGCAGGTGCAGTCGCTGGCGCCGCGCGTGGTGATGGTCAGCGAAGGCATGCAGGCACAGGCCGGGGGCGCCGAGCAGATCAACCAGGCGCTGATGCAGTTGTCGGAGGCCGCGCAGCAGACGGTCGACTCGCTGCGCCAGTCGAGCCAGGCCATCGACGAGCTGACGCTGGTCGCCAACGACCTGCGCAGCGGCGTCTCGCGCTTCAAGGTCTAGGCGGCCACGTCGGCCTGCCGCGCTGCCTTTGCCATGTTTTCCGCCTCGCGACCATGAAGCTCTTCCTGCTGTTCCGCCTTGGCGCCGACCATTACGCGCTCGATGCGGCGGAGGTCGCCGAGGTGCTGCCGCTGACGCGCCTGAAGCAGATTCCCGGCGCGCCCCCCTGGGTGGCCGGCATGATGGAGCGCCGCAGCCAGCCGGTGCCGGTGATCGACCTGCCCGCGCTGGCCACCGGCGTGCCGGCGGCGCTGCGCACCAGCACGCGCACGGTGCTGGTTTACTACCGCCATCGCGGCACCGCGGCGCCCCGGCTGCTGGGCCTGCGGCTGGAGTCCGCCACGCAGATGCTGCGCTGCCCGGCCGAATCCTTCGTCGACGGCGGCATTGCGGGCGCCAGCCCGCGCTACCTGGGGCCGGTGCGCCATGACGCGCGCGGCCTGGTGCAGTGGGTGCGCATCGACGCCCTGCTGCCAGACGAAATCCATGCGATGCTGTTCGCCGACACGTCCGGAGACACAGCATGAGCACTGCCACGCACATCGAGGCCCTGCTCAAGGCCCGCATCGGCCTGGACGCCGATGCCATTGGCAGCGGCGCGGTGGAACGCGCGGTGCGCGAGCGCAGCCAGGCGGTGCAGGCGGCCGACACGCAGGCGTACTGGAACTTGCTGCACGGCACCGCGGGCGAGTTCCAGGCGCTGATCGAGGCCGTGGTAGTGCCCGAGACCTGGTTCTTCCGGCACCGCGAAGCGCTGCTGGAGCTTGGCCGCTTCGCTGCCGAGCGCGTATTTGCGAACGGCACGCGCACGCTGCGCGTGCTCAGCCTGCCCTGCTCCACTGGTGAAGAGCCCTACTCGATTGCCATGGCCCTGCTCGATGCCGGCGTGCCCGCGGCGCGCTTCCGCGTCGACGCCGTCGACATCAGCGCGCGTGCGCTGGCGCGCGCGCGCCAGGGCGAGTACGGCGCCAACGCCTTCCGCAGCGGACCGCTCGACTTCCGCGACCGCTATTTCACGGCCAGCCCCGCCGGCTACGCGCTGGACCCGCGTGTGCGTGCGCAGGTGCGGCTGCTGCAGGGCAACCTGTTCGATGCCAACCTGCTCGCCGGCGAGCCACCCTATGACTTCGTGTTCTGCCGCAACCTGCTGATCTATTTCGATGCGCCCGACCAGCGGCGCGCGGTGCAGATGCTGGCGCGGCTTACCATGGCCGACGGCCTGCTCTTCGTCGGTCCGGCCGAGGCCAGTTTGTTGAGCGCGCAGGGGCTGGTGCCAGTGGGCGTGCCGCTGACCTTTGCCTTCCGCAAGCCGGCGCCGCCCGTCCCCTTGCGCGCGGCGCCGGCCGCTACCGCCCATCCGCCGCAGGTGGCGAGGATGGCCGCGCCGCCGCGCCTGCCGCGCGCGCCGGTGCCAGCCCGGCCGGTACCCGCGCGTCCGGCCACGGTGGCTGCCTGGCCCGCCATACCCGCCCCGCCTGCCAATGCACACGCCGCCGAACTGGCCCGCATCGCCGGCATGGCCGACCGCGGCGAGCTGGAGGCCGCCACCGCCGCCTGCCAGGCGCTGCTCGAGCGCATCGGCACGACTGCCGGCGCCGTTGGTGCCTGGTGCATGCTGGGCGTGCTGCACGACGCCGCCGGCCGCACCGCGCAGGCGCACGCCACCTACCGCAAGGCGCTGTACCTGGACCCGTCGCACCAGGAAAGCCTGTATCACCTGGCCGCGCTGCTCGACACCGAAGGCGACCACGACGGCGCCATGCGCCTGCGCCACCGCGCGCAACGCCATACCCGCAAGCATCATGGCTGAACCGCAAGGCACTTTCTCGGGCACATTCGCGGGGTCCTCAGGCAACTTCGCGGACACCTCCGCGGCCACCGTCGTGGTGGACGATTGCTGGCGCCGCATCGGCGTGCGCGGCGACGGCTCCTGCCCGGCGCTGGCCGAGCATGCGCACTGCCGCAACTGCCCCACCTACGCGCAAGCCGCTGCCATGCTGCTGGATGCGCAGCAACTGGACCAGCTCGCCGATTCACTGCCCGACGCGGCAATGCTCGCCGCGGAAGCAGACGGCCCGTACACCGGGGATGGCACGGCGCTGTCGTGCCTGGTCTTCCGCATCGGTGACGAATGGCTGGCGCTGCCGACCGCGGCGCTGGGCGAAGTCACCGCGCCGTGCCCGGTGCATTCGCTGCCGCACCGCCGCGATGCCGCCGTGCTTGGCCTGGCAGCCGTGCGCGGCAACCTGCTGGTGTGCCTGTCGCTGGCACGGCTGTTTGGCTCCGGCGCCGGCACCCGCAGTGCCAGGCCCGCTACCGTCGATGCCGGCGAGGCCGCGGGCAGCCGCTTCCTGATCCTCGGGCAGGGCCGCGCCGCGCTTGCGCTGCCGGTGGCCGAAGTATCCGGCGTAGTGCGCGTGGCCAGGCCCGCGCTGCAGCCGCTGCCGGCCACGCTGGGCCGGGCGTCGGCGCACTACTCGCAGGCGCTGTTCCTGGACCAGGGCCGCAGCGTCGGCCTGCTCGACGCGACCCTGCTGCGCCAGGCCCTGGCACGGAGCCTGGCATGAACCCGGAACAATTGCGCGACGCCTCCCTGCTCGAGCTGTTCGCGCTCGAGGCTGAATCGCAGGCCGAGATCCTCAACGCCGGGCTGCTGGCGCTGGAACGCAACCCGGCCGCCGCCGAGCACCTGGAAGCGTGCATGCGCGCGGCGCATTCGCTCAAGGGCGCAGCGCGCATCGTCGGGCTCGATGCCGGCGTGCGCATCGCACACGCGATGGAAGACTGCCTGGTGGCCGCGCAAGGCGGCATGCCGCTGGCCGCCGCGCACATCGACGCGCTGCTGCAGGGTACCGACCTGCTGCTGCGCATCGGCCATCCGCCCGGCGGCGATCCAGGCTGGGCCGACGCTGCCGGCCGCGCCGGGATCGATGCGGTGGTGCAGCGGCTGGGCACGCTGGACGGCGGCCTGGCCTTGCCGCCTGCCACCGCTCCGATGGCCGCGCCCTCGACCGTGCAGGCAGGCGACGCGCCCGCCGTGCCACCTGCGCCATCCGCACCCGTCCCGCGGCCGCAGGCAGTGGAGACCCTGCCGCAGCCGACCGCCGCCGGCGAGGCGCAGGAACGCATGCTGCGCGTCAGTGCCGATGCCCTGGACCAGCTGCTGGCGCTGTCCGGCGAGGCCATGGTCGAATCGCACTGGCTGCGGCCTTTCAGCCAGGCGCTGCAGAAGGCCAGGCGCCAGCAGGCGCGCGCCCTTCGCGTCGCCGACGCGCTGCAGGACGCGCTGCAGGACACGCTCGGGGACAACGCCGGCGCGCGCGCGGCGCTGGCCGAGTTGCGCCAGCTGCTCGACGACGGGCATGGCGAGCTGTCGCGGCGGGCCGATGAATTCGACCAGTACGACCACCGTGCCACGCGCCTTGCGCGCCGGCTCTACGACAGCGCACTGGGTTCGCGCATGCGCCCGCTGGCGGATGGCCTGACCGGCTACGCGCGCATGGTCCGCGACCTGGGGCGCACGCTGGGCAAGTCCGTGCACCTGGAACTGGTCGGCGCCGGCACCCAGGTCGACCGTGACATCCTGGAAGCGCTCGACGCCCCGCTCGCCCACTTGCTGCGCAACGCCGTGGACCACGGCATCGAGCCGCCCGCGGTGCGCCAGGCACAGGGCAAGCCCGCCGAAGGCCGCGTCACGCTGCAGGCGCGCCACAACGCCGGCCGGCTGGTGATCGAGATCTTCGACGACGGCGCCGGCGTGGACCTGGACGCGCTGCGGCGCGCGATCGTGCGCCGCGGCCTGGCCTCGGAAGACACCGCGGCGCGGTTGTCGCAAGCGGAGTTGCTCGATTTCCTGCTGCTGCCCGGCTTCAGCATGCGCGACACCGTGTCGGAAGTCTCCGGCCGCGGCGTGGGGCTGGACGCGGTGCAGGAGATGGTGCGACGCGTGCGCGGCAGCCTGCGCCTGACGCAGCAGCCCGGACAGGGCCTGCATTTCCAGCTCGAGCTGCCGCTGACGCTGTCGGTGGTGCGCACGCTGCTGGTCGAGGTCGCGGGCGAGGCCTATGCCTTCCCGCTCGGGCGCGTGCTGCGCGCCACCGCGGTCGGGCGCGCGCAGATCGAGCAGACCGAAGGCCACCAGCATTTCCGCCATGAGGGCCGCGCCGTCGGCCTGGTCAGCGCGGCGCAGGTGCTGCAGCGGCCGGAGAGCGCCGCGCCCGAGCACGACGACGTGCAGGTGATCGTCGTCGGCGAGGGCGAACGCACCTACGGCATCGCGGTCGACCGCATGCTGGGCGAGCGGCTGCTGGTGGTGCAGCCACTGCCCGCCGCGCTGGGCAAGGTGAAAGACATTGCCGCCGGCAGCCTGACCGACGACGGCACGCCAGTGCTGATCTTCGATGTGGAGGACCTGCTGCGCTCGGTCGAGAAGCTGGTCTCCGAAGGCCGCATCGAAGGCGTGCGCCAGGCCGCCGAAGCCAGCGTGCAGTCGCGCGCGCGGCGCGTGCTGGTGGTGGACGACTCGCTCACCGTGCGCGAGCTGCAGCGCAAGCTGCTGGCCGGGCGCGGCTACGATGTCGCGGTGGCGGTCGACGGCATGGACGGCTGGAACGTGCTGCGCGCCGAGCCCTTCGACCTGGTCATTACCGACATCGACATGCCGCGCATGGACGGCATCGAGCTGGTGAGCAGGATCCGCCATGATGCCGCGCTGCGCCAGCTGCCGGTGATGGTGGTGTCGTACAAGGACCGCGAACAGGACCGCCAGCGCGGCCTGGAAGCAGGCGCGGACTACTATCTGGCCAAGGGCAGTTTCCACGACGCCGCGCTGCTCGACGCGGTGCAGGACCTGATCGGCGAGGCACGCTCATGAAAATCGGCATCGTCAACGATTCCCCGCTCGCGGTCGCCGCGCTGCGCCGCGCCATCGCGCTGGACCCCGCCTTCGAGGTCGCCTGGGTCGCCGGCGACGGCGAACAGGCCGTGCAGATGGCGGCGGCCCGCACGCCCGACCTGATCCTGATGGACCTGCTGATGCCAGTGATGGACGGCGTCGAGGCCACGCGCCGCATCATGGCGGCCACGCCTTGCGCGATCGTGGTCGTCACCATGGATCTCGGCCGCAATGCCGCGCAGGTGTTCGACGCGATGGGACACGGGGCCATCGACGCGGTCGATACGCCCACGCTGGCGGAAGCCGATGCGCAGCTTGCGGCCGGCCCGCTGCTGCGCAAGATGCGCAATATCGGCCGGCTGCTGGCGGGCCGCGTGGCCCCGCAGCACACACTGCAAGCCGCCCCGCGCGCGCTGACCGCGCCGCGGCTGGTAGCGATCGGCGCTTCCGCCGGCGGCCCCGCCGCGCTGGCGACGTTGCTGGGCGCGCTGCCGGCCGACTTCGGCGCGGCGGTGGTGGCCGTGCAGCACGTCGACGAGGCCTTTGCCGCCGGCATGGCCGACTGGCTCGATGGCCAGTGCGCGCTGCCGGTGCGCATCGCCCGCGCCGGCGACACGCCGCAGGCCGGCACGGTGTTGCTGGCCGGCACCAACGACCACCTGCGCCTGGCCAGCCCGACGCGCATGGTCTACACCGAGCAGCCGTGCGACTACTTGTACCGGCCCTCCATCGATGTTTTTTTTGAAAGCGTGGTCGAACACTGGCGCGGCGACGTGGTCGGCGTGCTGTTGACCGGCATGGGCCGCGACGGCGCGCTCGGCCTGAAAGCGATGCGCGACCGGGGCTTCCTGACGATCGCACAGGATCGCGCCACCAGCGCGGTGTACGGCATGCCGAAAGCGGCGGCGACAATCGGCGCGGCCGCCGAGATCCTGCCGCTGAACCGCATCGCGCCGCGGCTGGTGCAGGCATGCGGGCGCAGCGGCCTGCCGGCCCCCATGCCGTCTCCCTTGCCCTGAGCGCCCCTGAACACGCTGAGCGCCACCAGACCGTTCGACGACATCCCGCCCGGCAGCGGGACCGAATACCCAGGATTACAGCATGCAACCCCAATACCCTGCCTCTTCACCCAATGCGGCCGCCACGGCTGCCACGCCTGGCACCACACAGGACTACCAGGTCATGGTGCTGCTGGTGGACGACCAGGCCATGGTCGGCGAAGCGGTGCGCCGTGCGCTGTCCACCGAGCCCGACATCGATTTTCACTATTGCTCGCAGCCCGACGAGGCCGTCGCCGTGGCGCAGCGCACCCGCCCCACGGTGATCCTGCAGGACCTGGTCATGCCGGGCGTGGACGGACTGACGCTGGTCCGCCACTATCGCGAGAACGCCGCCACGCGCGATATCCCGATCATCGTGCTGTCGACCAAGGAAGAGGCCTCGATGAAAAGCGCGGCCTTCGCCGCCGGCGCCAACGACTACCTGGTCAAGCTGCCCGACAGCATCGAGCTGATCGCGCGCATCCGCTACCACTCGCGCTCGTACCTGAACCTGCTGCAACGCGACGAAGCCTACCGTGCGCTGCGGCAAAGCCAGCAGCAGTTGCTCGAAACCAACCTGGAACTGCAGCGGCTGACCAACTCGGACGGCCTCACCGGGCTCTCCAATCGCCGCTACTTCGACGAGTACCTCGGTGCGGAATGGCGTCGCGCGCAGCGCGAGCAAACGCAGCTGGCGCTGGTGATGATCGATGTCGACGCCTTCAAGGCCTACAACGATACCTATGGCCACGTCGCCGGCGACGACGTGCTGCGGCGCGTGGCCGCGGTGATCAAGGACAACTGCGCGCGGCCCTCTGACCTGCCCGCGCGCTTCGGCGGCGAAGAGTTCGCGATGGTGCTGCCGGGCACCTCGCCCGGCGGCGTGCGGCTGCTGGCCGAGAAAGTCCGCCGCGCGGTGCAGGGCCTTGCCATCGCGCACAGCGGCTCGCCCACCAGCGATTGCGTGACCGTCAGCATCGGCGGCGCGCTGCTGGTACCGCAGGCCGGCGAGCCGTCGAGCCGGCTGGTGGAAGTCGCCGATGCGGGTCTTTACCAGGCCAAGCGCAACGGGCGCAACCAGGTCATGATGTCGCTGCCGCACGGATGAGTCCGATCGCGCCAAAACCATTGCCTTAATGACGGCGTCAATCTGGCGCCTCGCCCCTTGCAACAACCGGTTACACAGTAGTTGCCGCGGGCCCGCACAAGCCTGCGCGTCGGGCCGCCAGCCGCCACCCTATGCCCGCTCACGCTTTGCCGCATTTCGGACGGATTTTGGGCACTGTGGCTTGTGGGATTCCTCCGACAGGGAATTCGGAACCGCGCGCCTGTCTCGCACCACCCTTCATACCTATCGTTGCATCACGGCACGCGCGTTCTTCAACGCGTCTGCAACCCACGCAGAAAGCCAACTGGCCACGCTATCGGCGCTCCCGTCCCGCGGCATGGGCCAGATCGTCTCTGAATCCAACGGTAAGAGGTGACCCATGTTCCGATCCAAGACCAGCCTTATCCTCGGCCTCGCGCTGGCCGCAACGGCAATCCTGTCCGCCTGCGGCGGCGGCGGCGATGACGGTATCGACGATCGCGTCGGCCTGAGCAAGCCGACCATCCGCGCGATCCATGCGGTCACCGGCGGTCCCAACGTCGACATCCGGCAGAACGGCGCGCTGACCAGCTTCACCAACAAGCCGTACAAGTTCGTCTCGACTTACTTCAACGTTGAAACCGGCAACCAGCTGATCTCGTTCAACACGGCTGGCACGCAGACCGAACTCGGCCGCGCAGTCGTGACGGCAGCGACCGGCCACAAGTACACGGTGGTTGCCCTGCCTGGCGCCACGGGGGCCGAAGTGCTGCAGATCGATGATCCGTTCGAGAAGGGCCTGCTGTCCAACAAGGCGCGCGTGCGCACGCTGAACGCTTCGTTCAATGCCCAGGCAGTTGACTTCTACCTGACCATGCCGGCGATCGATATCAACTCGGTGGGTCCGAACTTTAGCAACGTGGGGTACAAGCAGGCAGCGCCCGCTTCAGGCGTTGACTCGGTCGACATGGACGGCGGCACCTATCGCCTGCGCATCACGGCGGCAGGGACCAAGACCGTGATCTTTGATTCCGGCGCGCTGACGCTGGACAACAACGCCGACTGGCTGATCACCACCATTCCGGTCGACGGCATCGGCGCAACCGTGCCGAACAAGATCAAGGTGCTGGTGGCGCGTGGCAACGACGAATCGCAGGCCGGCCTGGAGCTGGTCACGCAATAACGCAACAAGCAAGCATCCCCTTGCCTGTGCCATGCGCGCAGGCAAGCGCTGCAGGCCGGTCCACAGGACCGGCCTGCTTTCATTCCATGCACTCGGTCCGGCCGCGACTGACGACATTCGGGTGCCGAGCCTGTACGCTATGGGGGGAACGTGCGTGGCGACGCTGCCCGTTGCGGCAATTCGCGCGCTGCTTCCTGCACACATCCTTCGGGGAGATTGAGACATGGCCATCCAGCTCAACCACACCATCGTGTTTTCCCATGACAAGAAGGTATCCGCCGACTTCCTTTGCGAGATCCTCGGACGCCCCGAGGCGGTGCCGTTCGGGCCATTTCTCGGAGTCCGGCTCGACAACGGCGTCACCCTGGACTTCATGGACGCCGAAGGCGATGTTGCCCTGCAACACTATGCCTTCCTGCTCAGCGATGCCGAGTTCGACCAGAGTTTTGCCCGCATCCGCGCGCGCAACCTGATGTACTGGGCCGACCCGTACCGCCGGCGGCCAGAAGAAGTCAACACCGACGATGGCGGCCGCCGGGTCTATTTCGAAGACCCGAGCAAGCATTTCCTGGAGATCTTTACGAGGGAATGACGAGCAGAAGGGCTTGCCCGTCAGCCCTGCTCGCCCTCCTCCGGTGCCAGCTCGGCCTTCAGCACCGCAAGGTGCGAGATGTACTGCTCCAGCTCGGCGCGCCCGCGCTCCGTAATGCAGTAGACACGGCCGCTGCCTTCCACCAGTTCGGCGGTGATGGCACGCGCCATCATCAGGCTGCGCAGCACCGGGCGCAGCGAGCGGATGTTCTTGTCGATGCCCCGCTCGCGCAGGCGCTCGACCAAGTTCAGGACCGTCGCAGGGCTCGACTGCACGAGCTTCAGGACGTAGATACGTGAGAAAAACCGGTCAAATGTTGGCGGTTTCATGGGCGCTGTCGGCGCACCCGATGGTGCGGGAATCCTGATCATCATGCGCAGCCCATGACTGCTGCCGCAGTCGGGCACTCTCTTGTCGGCGGACCGGCTTCGGCCAGGGGCCGCGGTCCAAAGAAAAACGGGGTGCACAGAGGCACCCCGAAACGCTTGCGTTGTGATGCGCCGTCTCGGGTGAACCGTTCCGACGGCGCAATCCCGGGGGCGCGCGACGCTATTCTTCCTGGAACGCCTCTTCGCGCTTGGCCTTGATCGACGGCAGGGCCACCACCGCCACCAGTGCGGCAGCCGCGATCAGCAGGCCGACCGACAGCGGACGTGTCACGAACACGGTGAAGTCGCCACGGGACAGCAGCAGCGAGCGGCGGAAGTTCTCTTCCATCATCGGCCCGAGCACGAAGCCGAGCAGCAGCGGCGCGGGCTCGCACTTCAACTTCAGGAACAGGTAGCCGATGATGCCGAAGCCGGCAGCCATGAACACGTCGAAGGTCTGGTTGTTGACCGAGTAGACGCCGATGCAGCAGAACGTCAGGATGGCCGGGTACAGGAAGCGATACGGCACGGTCAGCAGCTTCACCCAGATACCGATCATCGGCAGGTTCAGGATGATCAGCATCAGGTTGCCGATCCACATCGAGGCGATCAGGCCCCAGAACAGCGCCGGGTTGCTGGTCATCACCTGCGGGCCGGGCTGGATGTTGTGGATGGTCATCGCACCCACCATCAGCGCCATCACCGCGTTGGGCGGAATGCCCAGCGTCAGCAGCGGGATGAAGGAGGTCTGCGCCGCGGCGTTGTTGGCCGATTCCGGACCCGCCACGCCCTCGATCGCGCCCTTGCCGAACTCGTGCGCAAACTTGGAGGTCTTCTTCTCCAGCGAGTAGGCCGCGAACGATGCCAGTGCCGCCCCGCCGCCCGGCAGGATACCCAGCGCCGAACCCAGCGCCGTGCCGCGCAGCACCGCGGGGATCATGCGCTTGAAGTCTTCCCTGGTCGGGAACAGGTTGGTGACCTTGTTGGTAAAGGTCTCACGGGCTTCCTTCTGCTCCAGGTTGGCGATGATTTCCGCGAAGCCGAACATACCCATGGCCAGTGCCACGAAGTCGATACCGTCGGTCAGTTCCGGCACGTCGAACGAGAAACGCGCCGCGCCCGAATTCACGTCAGTACCGATCAGGCCCAGCAGCAGGCCCAGCACGATCATCGAGATCGCCTTCGGCAGCGAGCCGGAGGCCAGCACCACGGCACCGATCAGGCCCAGCACCATCAGCGAGAAGTACTCGGCCGGGCCGAACTTGAACGCGATCTCCGACAGCGGCGTGGCAAATGCGGCCAGGATCAGCGTGGCCACGCACCCGGCGAAGAACGAGCCCAGGCCGGCGGTGGCCAGCGCCACCCCCGCTCGCCCTCGCCTTGCCATCTGGTAGCCGTCGATGGTCGTCACCACCGACGACGATTCACCCGGCAGGTTCACCAGGATGGCGGTGGTCGAACCGCCGTACTGGGCGCCGTAGTAGATGCCGGCCAGCATGATCAGCGCGGCCACCGGCGGCAGCGTATAGGTGATCGGCAGCAGCATGGCGATGGTAGCCAGCGGCCCCAGGCCCGGCAGCACGCCGATCAGCGTACCCAGCACGCAGCCCAGGAAGGCATAGGCCAGGTTCTGCAGCGACAGGGCTGTGGAAAAGCCCAGCGCAAGATGGTCAAACAATTCCATGGTGTGCGACTCCTTAGCCGGTAATGAAGGCCGGCCACACCGGCATCTGCAGGTTGATGCCGTAGACGAAGGCGCCCAGGCTGATCAGCACCAGCACCACACCGTTGAGCAGCGCGCCCTTCCAGCTGAATTCATGGCTCGCCATCGACGACACCAGGACCAGCACGAACACGGACAGCACCATGCCGAGCGGCTTGAGCAGCAACCCGAACAGCACGACCGAACCCAGGATCCACAGAAGGGTCTTCAGGTCCCAGCGGGCGAGATGGTCTTCCTCACCCTTGGACGAGAGCGAGCCCAGCAGCACCACCGCGCCCAGCACGGCGAGCACCAGGCCCAACAGGAAGGGGAAATATCCGGGCCCCATCTTCGCCGCCGTTCCCATGGAATAGCCGCGTGCGACCCAGGAAAAGCCCAGACCGACCAGGATAAACATCAGGCCGGAGGCAAAGTCCTTTTGGCTGCGTATGCGCAAAACGATTCTCCTCGAAGTTCATGAAAAGCAAGGCCGGGACGTGCGCCGGCTCTGGCGCAACGCGGCATGCGAAAGGCATGGTTCCCGACGGTTGGATCGAACCTTAAAGAGGTGATCTTTCAGGTGCCTTTCATTTGTCTTGGTTTAGGGGTATTTACCGATACGCCTTGAAACAAGGGGTTTTTTGATAGCTGCGCGTGAGTTAATACATCACTCTGTGATGTATTTGTTCGCATTGCTTCTGCTGTGGAAGGGCTCGTCGGCGCAGGCAGAACTGAGGGGATTTTGGCCTGGCGAATAAGACGGCGCGCGCGCTTGCGTCAGGGCAAGGCGCGGCCGTTAAGACGCGCTTGCATGTACAGGCGCGTGTGCTGGGAGGGAGTACCAGCGGTGGCAGGATGACAGGTTGATCTTTCGAATGGCTTTCAGTTTTGGATGCCTGATTGTTCCTGGGGGCTTTGAGCAGATCTCAAGCGCAGCGAGAACAAATCAAACTCACCGAACCTGCTCCACCCCCACATCCTCACAAGGCGTCCCCATACTCGTATCAGGCGCCTGCCCCACCGCCTCCCCAGGATGCCCGCCAGCCGGCAGGATATGACTACGCCGCCAGTCCCCAAACTGGTAATACGCAGCGGCAAGCCCCAACGACACCACCGACCCCAGCGGAAAACTCCACCAGATCGCATCCGCCCCGATGCGCTCACCAAGCAGCCACGCAAAAGGCAACCTGATTACCCACATCGACAAGAACAAAATCACCAGCGGCGCCATCACCGCCCCAGTAGCGCGTACCGTACCAAAAATAACAATAGTGAAGCCAAACAAGATAAACGACCAAAGCACCACCACGTTGATATGCTGCGCGATGCCAATGGCAACGCTGTCGCCACCAAGAAAGATGCCGAGCGAATGCCGATTGAACAGGTAGATCAGGCCAACCAACGCCCCAGTCATGGCCACATTGAACACCAACCCCACACGCGTGATGCGCGAAACCCGCTGCCACAGCCCGGCCCCAACATTCTGCGCGACCATCGACGACACGCTGGCACCAACCGCCAGCGCCGGCATCTGCACATACGTCCACAGTTGCGACGCCACGCCATAAGCCGCCGTCGTCTGCGAGCCATAAGCGTTGACCAGCGCCATCATCACGATCGCCGACGACGAGATCACGACCATCTGCAACCCCATCGGCAACCCCTTCGGCACCAGCGCACGCAGGATCGCCGGGGCCGGGCGCAGTAGCGAAAGCTGGCCACGATGCAGCAGCAGGAAATGCCGGCGGCGATAAAGCAGCACCATCATCGCCGCCAGGCTGACCAGTTGCGCGATCAGCGTCGCCAGCGCCGAGCCTGCGATACCCATGGCAGGCAGCGGCCCGACGCCGAAGATCAGCACTGGGTTGAGCGCCACGTCCAGCACCACCGACAACAGCATGAACCAGAACGGCGTGCGTGAATCGCCCGCGCCGCGCAGCGTCATCATCACGAAGTTGTAGAAGTACATGAACGGCAGCGCCAGGAAGATGATGCGCAGGTAGCTCACCGCCAGCGGCGCGGCGTCTTCCGGCGTACGCATCGCCGCCAGGATGTCGGGCGTATAGACAAAGCCGAGCACCGACGCCAGCACCGACAGCGCGACAAAGAACGTGGTGCTGGTGCCGACCACACGCCGCGCCTCGTCCAGGTCGCGGGCACCCACTGCCTGCCCGATCATGATGGTGTTGGCCATGCTGATGCCGAACACCACGCCAAGCAGGAAGAACAGGATGATATTGGCGTTGGAGGTCGCCGTCAGCGCGGCTTCGCCAAGAAAGCGCCCGACCCAGACCGAATTGATCGAGGCGTTCAGCGATTGCAGGATGTTGCTGCCGAGCACCGGCAACGAGAACAGCAGCAGCGTGCGGCCGATCGGGCCGGTGGTCAGTCTGGCGTCTGGCTTCATCGGAGGCATGGCGCGGAGCTGCGGCGGCCGGCGCCGCGCCCCGGCGCCCAGGGTGCGTTGGATGGCATCGGGAAATCCGGCCAGTCTATCGCTGCGAAGCTGCCGTCACAAGCGTGGGCCGCGCGGCTTTGCCCCGCATTTTTTTACCTGAATGAGTTATTCCGGGCCAATGCTGCCCCACGCATACTCGGTGCGGGGCGGCGCCTGGCAGAGGCGGTGCGCCAAACCGGCACGCCACGGACCGGCCCGCAGAGGCCGCTTGCCGTTTCCACATCACGCATCACGCATTCCCACGAAGTTCCGGCAGCAAGCGCAGCGTATCGTACGCGCGCGCCCTTCAGTCGCGGTTCCTGTCGCGGTTCGTTCGAGGAGGTGGGGTCATGTTTGTCGGTTTCCAGCCTGTTCCCGGCACCGTGGTGCCGTACGCCTATGACTGGCCCATGGTGGCCCTGTCGTTCCTGATCTCGGTTTGCGGTGCCTACGTGGGGCTGCGCTGGTCGCGGCGCATACGGCTGCCAGACGGGCGGCTGGACGTTGACCGGCTGCTGTGCGCCAGCGTGGCACTGGGCGGCGGCGCGGTCTGGTCAATGCATTTCATCGGCATGGTGGCGTACCAGACGCCGACCCACCGCGAGTTCGGGCTGTTCATGACGCTGGCATCGCTGCTCGTCGTCATGGTGCTCGCCGGCACCGGACTGGCCATCGCCTCGCGTCCGCGCGGCAGCCGCTCCGACAACGTGGTGAAGGGCGGCGTGCTGACCGGGCTGGGCGTGGTGGCGATGCACTACACCGGCATGGAGGCAATCCGCTCCAATACCCGCTTTGACTGGGACCTGGGCGTGATCGCGCTGTCGGCGGTGATTGCCGTGGTGGTATCGGTGGTGGCGCTGTGGCTGGCCACCACGGTGACGACGCGCGGCAAGCAGCTGGCCGCGGCGGTGGTGATGGGCGTGGCGGTCTGCGGCATGCACTACACGGGCATGTCCGCCGGCACCATGGTCTGCACCACCCCCACCTATGCGCCGAGCCTGTTCGCCATCGAGGGCGACAGCATCGGCTATGCCGTGTTCGGCCTGACGCTGATCACGCTGCTGGTGATCCTGGTGGTGGAAGCCACCCGCACCGGCGCCGCCACCGCCGCCACCGCCGCCGCCCGGCCGCGCGACCTGGCCTGAGCGCCACGGGCCCGGGCCCGGCCAGGCGCGCATCCGCCCCGACCCGGCGGGACCGCTGCCGCACTTTCCACCTTGCCTGCGCCCGGCCGGGGAGCAGCGCCCACTGCATGATCGCCGCAGTCGGGGTAAGCTTGCGTTTTCGCTGATGGCCGCGGCCGCGGGGTTGCCCGCCGCCGCGGCCTTGCCCTTCGCCCATCGAACGCCACCAAGGAGAACACGCATGTACCAGGATCTCGCCCTCTATATCGACGGTGAATTCATCAAGGGAGGCGACAGGCGCGAGCAGGACGTCATCAATCCGGCCACCGAGGAAGTGCTCGGCAAGCTGCCGCACGCAACCCGCGCCGACCTGGACCGCGCGCTCGCCGCCGCGCAGCGCGCGTTCGAGAGCTGGAAGAAGTCCTCGCCGCTGGAGCGCGGCAAGATCCTGCGCCGCGTAGGCGAGCTGGCCCGCGAGCGCGCCAAGGACATCGGCCGCAATATCACGCTGGACCAGGGCAAGCCGCTGGCCGAAGCCATCGGCGAAATCATGGTCTGCGCCGAGCATGCCGACTGGCACGCCGAGGAATGCCGACGCATCTACGGCCGCGTGATCCCGCCGCGCCAGCCCAATGTGCGCCAGATCGTGGTGCGCGAGCCGATCGGCGTCTGCGCCGCGTTCACGCCGTGGAACTTCCCGTTCAACCAGGCGATCCGCAAGATCGTGGCCGCGGTGGGCGCGGGCTGCACGCTGATCCTGAAGGGGCCGGAGGACTCGCCCAGCGCGGTGGTGGCGCTGGCCCAGCTGTTCCATGACGCCGGCCTGCCCCCGGGCGTGCTGAACATCGTCTGGGGCGTGCCCGGCGAAGTCTCGACCTACCTGATCGAATCGCCGATCGTGCGCAAGATCTCGTTCACCGGCTCGGTGCCGGTAGGCAAGCAGCTGGCCGCGCTGGCCGGCG
The DNA here is from genome assembly GCF_040784895.1 of Cupriavidus sp. Agwp_2. Lineage (NCBI taxonomy): Bacteria > Pseudomonadati > Pseudomonadota > Betaproteobacteria > Burkholderiales > Burkholderiaceae > Cupriavidus > Cupriavidus sp. Agwp_2. The sequence goes on along the minus strand of NZ_CP088084.1, from coordinate 2,441,191 downwards.
CGCACATGAAGCGCGTGACCATGGAGCTGGGTGGGCATTCGCCGGTGCTGGTGTTCGACGACGCCGACATCGAGCCCGCCGCCGAAATGCTGGCGCGCTTCAAGCTGCGCAATGCCGGCCAGGTGTGCGTGTCGCCGACGCGCTTCTACGTCCAGGAAAAGGCGTACGACAAGTTCCTGGCGCGCTTTACCGAGGTGATCGGCTCGATCAAGGTCGGCAATGGCCTGGACGACGGCACCCAGATGGGCCCGCTGGCGCATGAGCGCCGCGTGCTGTCGATGGAGCAGTTCCTGGACGACGCCAGCCAGCGCGGCGGCAAGGTGGTGGCCGGCGGCTCGCGCATCAGCGCGCTCGGCAACGACAAGGGCTATTTCTTCGCGCCGACCGTGGTGACCGACCTGCCCGACGATTCGCGCCTGATGACCGACGAGCCGTTCGGTCCCGTGGCACCGGTCACGCGCTTCAAGGACACCGCCGAAGTGCTGCGCCGCGCCAACAGCCTGCCCTTCGGCCTGGCCTCGTATGTGTTCACCAACTCGCTGAAGACCGCGACGGAAGTGTCCAACGGGCTGGAAGCGGGCATGGTCAACATCAACCACTTCGGCATGGCCCTGGCCGAGACACCGTTCGGCGGCATCAAGGATTCGGGCATTGGCAGCGAGGGTGGCCTGGAGACGTTCGATGGCTACCTGGTGACCAAGTTCATCACCCAGGTCTGAAGCCAACAGCCAGTCAGAGGCGGCCTGCCGCCGGCTTCCTCCCGGAGCCGGCGGCGCCCTCCCCGTCAGCGGAAGAAGATGCCGCGCGTCAGGAACGTATAGTTCGCTTCTTCCGCCATCAGCCAGACCAGCACCAGCAGGCACAACGGCGGGACCAGGATGGCGCAGATCAGCGCCATGCGTTCCCAGGCCATGTGCATGAACACCGCCACGATCAGCCCCGCCTTCAGCGCCATGAACACCAGGATCAGCGTCCAGCGCAGGTATCCGGTGACATGGAAATAGTCGACCATGTAGGACAGCGTCGACAGCACGAACAGCAACAGCCAGATCTTCAGGTACAGCCCGATGGGATGCTGCTGGCCGCTGTGCGCCCCGGCATGTTCGGGCTCGTGCGCGGCCGGCTGCGCAGGCGGCGGGGGGGATGCGGGGGATGTGGGAGTCGATGCCATGGCCGCCCTCACCAGAGATAGAACAACGCGAAGATGAATACCCAGACCAGGTCAACGAAGTGCCAGTACAGGCCGGCGATCTCGACGATCTGGTAGTTGCCGGTGGCTTCGTAGCGCCCGCGCAGCACGCGCGTGGCCACCACCAGCAGGTAGATCACGCCGCACGACACGTGCAGCCCGTGGAAGCCTGTGATCATGAAGAAGGTCGAGCCGAACTGCGCGGCGCCCATCGGATTGCTCCACGGGCGCACGCCCTCGTCGACGATCAGCTTGGTCCATTCGAACGCCTGCATGCCGACAAAGAGCATGCCGAACACTGCCGTCGCCAGCATCAGCATGGCGCACTGGCGGCGTTCGCGCCGGTAGGCGAAGTTGACCGCCATCGCCATGGTGCCGCTGCTGGTGATCAGCACGAAGGTCATGATGGCGATCAGCAGCAGCGGGATATCGGCGCCTCCCACGTGCAGCGCGAACACCTCGCTGGGATTCGGCCATGGCACCGTGGTCGCCATGCGCACCGACATATAGCCGGTCAGGAAGCAGCTGAAGACAAAGGTGTCGGACAGCAGGAAGATCCACATCATGGTCTTGCCCCACGACACCTTGAAGGCCTGCTGGTCCGACGACCAGTCGGCCAGCAGGCCGCGCACGCCACCCAGCGGCGCGCCCGCGGCGGGCGTGGCCGATGACGAAGACAGTTGCGTTGACATGCCGCTCTCCCTCAAAGCCGCTGCGCGCACCGGCTAGTCCGTGCCGCAGATAAAGCGCACCAGCTCGGGCGTGAGCCAGCCCAGCGCCGCCAGCAGCACCACCCATACCGCCAGCAGGAAATGCCAGTAGCGTGCGCACAGCCGCATGCGCAGCACGGCAACGTCGCCGCTGCCACGCGCGGCAACCGCGAAGCCCCAACCCGCCAGCCCGCCCAGCACGTGCAGGCCGTGCATGGCCGTCAGCAGGTAGAAGAAGCTGCCCGCGGGATTGCCGGCCGGCATGACCTGCATCGCACCCAGCGCGTGCCATGCCCACAGCTGCGAAGCCACGAACGCAGCCGCACCCAGCCCGCCCAGGCGCAGCGCCAGCCGCGCCACGCCCATGTGGCCGCGCCGCGCGGCCCGCGACGCCACCTCCATCGCTACGCTGCCCGCGGCCAGCAGCGCCGTCGACAGCCACACCTGCCACGGCAGCGCGATGCGGTGCCAGTCCGGGCTGTCCATGCGCAGCGCATACGCGGTCAGGAACAGCGCGAACAGCGAAGTGACCACGCCCATGAACACCCACAGGCCGATGCTGGCCGGCGCGCGCCGGTGCGGGCGCCTGTGTGCGGCATTTTCGCCGGAGGGATTGCCGCCGAAGTCGTCGCGGCTGACCTTGTAGACGGCGTCGGCGTTCATGCTACGGCTCCGCGGCTGGCATGCGGTTCAGGCTCGGCCCCGCCCGCTTCGGGCGGCGCGTTCTGCGCGATGAAGTCCTCGGGCGCGCCTGGCACGCTGTACGCATAGGCCCAGCGGTATGCCACCGGCAGGTGCGGGCCCCAGTTGCCGTGCACGGGCGGCGTCTGCGGCGTCTGCCATTCCAGCGATGCCGCGCGCCAGGGGTTGCCGTCGGCCTTGCGGCCATGGCGCAGGCTCCAGGCCAGGTTGAACACGAACAGCAGCTGCGCCGCGGCCACGACAAAGGCCGCCACCGAGATGTACATGTTCATCACATGCGCCGACTCCGGGATGAAGGCGTAGTTCTCCCACGCGTAATACCGGCGCGGCATGCCCAGCACGCCCAGGTAGTGCATCGGGAAGAAGATGGCGTAGGTGCCGATGAAGGTGATCCAGAAATGCACGCGCCCCATGGTGTCGTCGAGCATGCGCCCGGTGACCTTGGGATACCAGTGGTAAATGCCGCCAAACACCACCAGGATCGGCGACACGCCCATCACCATATGGAAGTGCGCCACCACGAAATACGTGTTCGACAGCGGGATATCCACGCTGACGTTGCCCAGGAACAGCCCGGTCAGCCCGCCGATGACAAAGGTGCTGATGAACGCGATCGCGAACAGCATCGGCACCGAGAAATGGATATCGCCGCGCCACAGCGTGATGACCCAGTTGTAGACCTTGATCGCCGTGGGCACGGCGATGATCAGCGTGGTGGTGGCAAAGAAGAAACCGAAATACGGGTTCATGCCGCTGACGAACATATGGTGCGCCCACACCACCACCGACAGCACGCCGATCGCCAGGATCGCCCACACCATGGTGCGATAGCCGAAGATGCTCTTGCGCGCATGCACGCTGACCAGGTCCGAGACGATGCCGAAGGCCGGCAGCGCCACGATATACACCTCGGGGTGGCCGAAGAACCAGAACAGGTGCTGGAACAAGAGCGGGCTGCCGCCCTTGTACTGCAGCTGCTGCCCCATCGACACCATCGCCGGCATGAAGAAGCTGGTGCCGAGCGTCTTGTCGAGCAGCATCATCACCGCGGAAACGAACAGCGCCGGGAACGCCAGCAGCGCCAGGATGGTCGCCATGAAGATGCCCCACACCGACAGCGGCATGCGCAGCAGCGTCATGCCCTCGGTGCGCGCCTGCAGCACGGTCGTGACGTAGTTGAGGCCGCCCATGGTCGCCGCGACGATGAAGATCCCCAGCGACACCAGCATCAGGATGATGCCCCAGTCATGGCCTGGCGTCCCGGGCAGGATCGCCTGCGGCGGATACAGGGTCCAGCCGGCACCGGTCGGCCCGCCCGGCACGAAGAAGCTTGCCAGCAGCACGATCACCGACAGCAGGTAGACCCAGAAGCTGAGCATGTTGAGGAAGGGGAACACCATGTCGCGCGCCCCCACCATCAGCGGGATCAGGTAATTGCCGAAGCCGCCGAGAAACAGCGCCGTCAGCAGGTAGATCACCATGATCATGCCGTGCATGGTGACGTACTGGTAATAGCGGTTGGCGTCGATGAACTCGAAGCGCCCGGGAAAACCGAGCTGCATCCGCATCAGGTTGGACAGCACCACGCCCACCAGGCCCACCACGATCGCCACGATGGTGTACTGCACCGCGATCACCTTGTGGTCCTGGCTCCAGACGTAGCGCGTCCAGAAGCTCTGTGGCGCGTGATGGGCGGCATCGTCGGCGTAAGCCATGCGGGTCTCCTCACTTCCGGGCCGGCGCGGGCGCCGCGGAAGGCGGCACGGCCACGGCGGTCGAAGTCGTATAGGTACCAGAGGCGGCGCCCGGCGTCGGCACGGGTGCGGCCGTGCCGGCGGCGGCGGTAGTGGCGGCGCTGGTGGCGGCAGCCGGTGCGCCCGGCGCCACGGCCTCCGGCGCGGCGGCGCCGGTGCCTGCCGACTTGATGTATGCGGTCAGCGCCGCGACCTCGTCCTCGCTCATCGGCAGCTTGGGCATCACCGGACCAAAGCCTTTCACCAGGCGCGCGTGCGGGTCCACGATCTCCTTGTGCAGGAAGGCGTCATCGACCGCCGCGCTGCTGCCGTCGGCGAAGGTCTCGGTCTTGCCGTACAGGCCCTTCCACGTCGGGCCTACGCTCGGGTTGCCGTCGATGCTGTGGCACGCGGTGCAGCCCTTGCCCTGCGCCAGCGCGCGGCCCTTTTCCACCATGCCGGCGTCGCCGGCGGCGCCCGGCGCTGCGGCGGCCATGGCCGCCGGCGGTGCCGCCGCCTTCGCCAGCGCCATGGCAAAGGTCTGCTGCTTCGCCAGCCAGGCCTCGTACACGGCGGGTTCGTCCACCACCACGATGCCTCGCATGTTGTAGTGCCCCACGCCGCACAGCTGCGCGCACAGGACTTCAAAGCGTCCCGTTTGCGTCGGCGTGAACCAGAACGACGTCACCATGCCCGGCACCATGTTCATGCGCGCGCGGAACTGCGGCACGTAGAAGTCATGCAGCACGTCCTTGGAGCGCAGCAGCACCTTCACCGGCTTGTTCAGCGGCAGGTGTACCTCGGGCCCCACGATGATGACGTTGTCCTGCCCGCGCGGATCCTCCGGGTCCAGGCCCAGCGGATTGGAACCGGTGATGAAGCGCGGGTCGGAGGCACCCAGCTGGCCGCTCTTGCCGGGAATGCGGAACGCCCACGACCACTGCTGGCCGACCACCTCCAGCACCATCGCTTCGCGCGGCGGGCGCACGTAATCGGCATAGACAAACAGGCCCGGCGCCAGCAAGGCCACCACGCCAAGCGTGGTGCCGCCGATCAGCCACCACTCGAGCTTGCGGTTCTCCGGCTGGTAGGCGGCGCGGTGACCGGTGCCGCCATTGGGGTGCGGCGCATTGTGCCGGTAGCGCCAGACGATATAGCCGACGAAGAGGTTGATGACGACGAAGAAGATGCCGGTGATGACGAGGGTAATCGTCAGCGTGTCGTCCATCTGTTTCCAGTTGGACGCCAGCGGGGTCGCCCACCACGGGCTCAGGAAATGGAAGAGCACCGAACCGACGACCATGACGACGAGTGCGATGGCCAACGCCATTACCACCCTCCTCCTCGCGCGCGGCGAGGGATGTGGAAGTCACGCAAAGTTGAGATAAGACTAGTGCATGCCGTCAGGTCACTGCAAGGCGACATGGCGGACCTATGCGTCCCGCAATGCACAAGCGTTTCGCGCAGAAAAAGCGGCGGCAGGAACCCCTGGCTCCATGCCGCCGCCGTGGTCGCGCGCGGGCCCGTGTAGTGTGGCCAAAGCGCGCTGTAAACGTGCAACACGTCTTGCCGTGCCCATCGGGCACGATCCCCGGGTTAAAAAAATCTCAGTCCAACGCTCAGTGTCGCCTCTCAGTGCGACACATCCTTGCTTTCCAGCTTCCAGTAGCATGCCGCCGCCGCCACGCCGAAGATCACATGGCCGATGAACGTATGCCAGCCACGCACCTCGATAAACCACGAGAACGCGCGCGTCATCACAAAGAAGTTGAAGAAGTAGACGACCAGCCCGAACACGGCGCCGGCCAGCATCGCCATGCCGAGGCTCGAGTCCAGCGTGAACGGCGCGATGATCGCCGCCAGGATCATGCCGAGCACCGCCCCCAGCACGAAGTGGATCACCAATGCCGCGGCCACGGTGCCGATGCTGAACAGCGACGTCTGCAACTCGTCCGGGCCCATCACGATCGCCGCGATCATGCGCGTGGCCACCCACGGATTGACGCCCGACACCATCGACGACCAGAACAATTCCAGCACCAGCAGCAGCGCGCCCGCAGCCAGCCCCGACACCGCTGCCGCGGTCCAGTCGGGCTGGCGTCGCACATAATGGTGCGATCGCATGTGAAGTTCCATAGCCACCTCCGTCTCTCTCGAATCGGCGGGGCGTTCGACATGGATGGGACCGGGCCCCGCGTCTCTGATCAGCATAGGACACGCGTTTCCGATAAGGCTGCCGGCACGGCGAAAAACTCGCCCGGTGCGTACGCCGCGCAACGCCTGGTGCGCGGGATGTGCCGGTGCCGATACCTGCGGCGCTCGCCCGCTGTGCACGCTACGGGACAATCCCGATGCACGCTGCCTTGCGCACGGCACACACTACCTATACTGGAATCACAAAAGAGAAAGACAGGAGACCACCATGCACTTCAACGCGCATGATCTTGTATTCCTGATTCCGATGGCGCTGGTGGGCGTGATCGTCATGGGGTCGATCCCGGTGACCGCCAAGTACCTGCGTATCAGTTGCCGGACCATGGGGGCGCTGATCGGCGCGCTGGTCGCGGTGCTGGTGCTGGAAGCGATACCGATGCTGATCTGATTCCGGCCCGGGAGGCCGGGCCGGCAGTTCCCGCACGATCCGCATGATCCGTGAAGGGGAGGGCCGCCATGTCGATCGGCCTGCTTGCCGCCATCATGGCGGCGTTGCTGTTTCTTACCGTGTTGCGGGCTCTCTGGCGCTGCAGCCACCCATACCGCACCCGCTACCGGCGCTGCGCCGCGCAACGGCAGCGCGCCGGGCTGAACCGGCCGCCATTGCGGCGGCATGGCTAGTCAGGCGCACTCTGGCTGCTGCTGCAAAGCGCCGCTTGCGTTACAGCTCGATCATCGCGAAATCGCCCTTGCCGACGTCGCATTCCGGGCAGCGCCAGTCGTCCGGGATGTCTTCCCAGCGCGTGCCGGGGGCGATGCCGTCTTCGGGCCAGCCTTGTTCTTCGTCGTACACCCAGCCACAGATCACACACACCCAGGTCTTGTAGGCGACGGCGGCTTCAAGTTGATCCTGCTGCAAAACACACTCCTGATTCGGTCATGACGGATAGTCCGGGCCGAATCATACCGTCTTTTGCCGGCGGCCCCATGGCGGGCGCCGCCGGCGGCCCGGCTACTGGCGGATCGCGAAGTCCACCCGGTTCGGCGCCCCCTTGTCCTTGATGCCCTCCGCCGTGAGCTTGGGCGCGGTCAGGAACAGCCGGCTCTCGGGCACCTTGCCTTCGCGCTCCAGCGACTGCTTGACCACCAGAGCGCGCTGGTCGGCAAGACGCGTGAGGTCGGCTTCGTTGACGGTGGCATTGGCCATCAGCAGCCTCTCCATTTCCTCGGGCGGCAGCGACTTGGCAAAGCCGACGAAGTTGCGTGGCTTCTTCATCGAGGTGCGCTTGTAGACCTCTTCCAGGTATTTCGGATATTCCTGCTTCGACACCTTGATCTCGGCGCCCTGCTCGCCCGACTCGTCATCGCCGGCCTCGGTGCCGGCCTGCGCGCTGTTGCGCTGGTCGCGTCGCTTTTGCTCGGCAACGCGCGCATCCAGCCACGCGCGGCGCGCGCCGGCCTCGTCGGTGGCCGGGTCGATGCGGCCGCTGATTTCCAGGCGCAGCGAAGGCCGGTCGTTGAGCGCCTGGCCGAGCTTGCCGATCTTCTCTTTCGCCGCCGGCGTCAGCGTCGACGTGCCGGGCGCGAATTCGACATACCCGAGTTCGTCGCCGCCGCCGCCGCCGAAAGCCGAGGCGATCAGCGAGAACGGCGAAGTGATCGCCTTGGTCAGCAGGTTGACGATCACGCGCACGATCACGCCGCCGATGCTGAATTCCGGGTCCGACAGCGAACCGGAAACCGGCAGGTTCACATCGATCACGCCATTGCGGTCCTTCAGCAAGGACACCGCCAGCAGCACCGGCAGCTTGGTCGCGTCCGGGCTGTCGACGCGCTCGCCAAAGGTGAGCTGGTCAAGGAACAGGTGGTTGCGCGCATCCAGCTTGCCGTTCTCGATCTTGTAGGCGACGTCGACGGTCAGCTTGCCCTTGGTGATCGGGTAACCGGCGTACTTGGCCGCGTATGGCGTCAGCCGCGTCAACTCCACCCCCGAAGCCTTGGCGGCGATGTCCAGGAACAGTTGCTCGCCCAGCGGGTTGATCTTGCCGTTGATGGTTACCGGCGCATCGTCGTCGATGCGGCCATCGAGCACCAGGTCGGCAGGCGCGGGATCGCCCGAGGACACCTTGGACACCGAGCCTTTCATCCCGGTCAGGTTGGCGGTGTAGTTCGGCCTGACGAAGAAGTCCGAGAAATTGATGTTGCCCTGGCTCACCGACACGCCGCCGATGCGGATCTGCGGCTTGGGCCCGCCCGGCTTCTGCTCGACCTGCGCGGTGCGCGTGTCGCCAGCCTGCACCGGCGGCGTTGCCGGCGCCGAGGCCGGGTTGGCCTGCGTCAGGCTGGTCGACGGCGCCGCCTCGCCCTTGGCCGCGCCACCGGCCATCACGTCCTGCAGGTTCAGGCGGCCGTTGGCGTTCAGGATCACGCGCGCGTAGAAGTCAGACAGCGCGACATTGCCCAGGCTGACGCGCATCGGCCCCTTGCTCTCGTCCATCGCGAAGTCGATGCCCGACACCGCGAGCGAGCGCCAGCGCAGGAAATCATCGCCGCTTACGCGGTCGACCGTGCGGACGTTGCCGGCCAGCACGTTGCCGGCAAAGTTCGCGGCGATCGGCTTGCCGGTCGGGGCGTCGACATTGAGCTTGCCCTTGACCGTCAGCGTGCCGCTGCGCAACGCCGCATTCAGGCGGTCAGCCAGATAGGGCTGCAGCGGGCCCATTTCGACCTGGCGCAGGTCGAGTTGCAGGCGGCTTGCCGGAATGGCGGGCAACAACGAGCCGTCGATTCCGATCACGCCGCGCTTGCCGGACTCGGCATGCAGCTTGACCGGCACCGCCGCCGGTGTCAGCGGCCAGGCAATGGCGCCGGTGCTGAGCGCGACATTGCGGAACTGGTGGACCACCGGGCGGCCGCGGTTGGCCTCGGCCGGCTGGTAGTCCGCTATGCGCGCGCTGCCGCCGTCGACGGCAACCTTGCCGATCCTGGCTTGCCAGCCACCTGGCGCGGCACTGGCGTTCTTGCCGTTGCCGCCATTGGTGGCATTGGTGGCATTCGGGGTGGGGGCCGGTGCCTTGCGCGGCGTGGCGCGAGCCTGCTGGGCCGATTCGCTGGCCCACAGCCGCGCCATTTCGAGCAACTCGCCATGGTGGTCGCGCGTGGCCGCGATCTGCGGCTGCGCCAGCGTCACCTGGCTGGTCTCGAACGTCTGGCGCGCGAGGTCGAGCTGGATATCGTCGAGCACCAGCTTCTCGGCGCGCAGCAGCGGCAGGTTGGCGCCTGCACGGTCGGCGTCGCCGCGCTCACGCGCACGGCGGCCGGCGCGCTGCGGGGCCTGCGCCGCCGCTTCCTTCGCGGTGTTGCCGGTGGCGGCAACAGGCGCGGCCGGCATCACCACCGGTTCGCGCGTGGCGACATAGAGCGGCGCCAGTTCCACCCGTGACTTTTCCAGCACGAACTGGAACTGCGGCGCGGCCCATGACATGCGGTAGTGCAGCTCGGCATTGACCGCGGTCTCGCCGAACTGGCTGCGCAGCTCGCGCGGCCACCAGGCGGCGAACCCCTGCGGCCGCAGCCCCTTGGTCTCGAGCGTGCCGGCCAGCGTGCTGTCGCGCAGCAGCAGGTCGCCGGCATGGTGCAGGGTCTGGCCGTCGGCCACGGTCAGGGTGGCGTCGATATGCGCCGGCTTGTCGCCTTCGGTGCCGGCAAAGCCCTTGACCTCGGCGTCGAGCGGGCCGATTGCCAGCTTGCCCGGGCCCGACGGCGCCAGCGCATCCTCAAACCCGAAGCTGGCCTGCTTGACCACAACGCGGTCGACCGCATAGCGCCACGGCTGGTCCTTGGGCGCGGGGCCGGCCGGCGTGGCTTGCCCGGAAGAAGCGGAAGAAGCGGAAGAAGGCGCGGCAGGCGCAGACGCCGCCGGGGCCGGGGCCGGGGCCACGCCGTCGGTCGACTTGCTTACCGTCTGCGGCAGGAAGGCCGTCGCCAAGTTCAGCGTGCCGTCGGCGCGCCGCACGGCCTGTACCCCCAGCCCTTCGATTTCCACGCTGCGCAGCTGGGCCCGATGCGCCAGCGGCTCGATCCGGGCGATGTCCAGCGCCAGCCGGCCGCTCTTCAGCAGCGGCTGGCCGGCCCGCGTGCGGATATCGGCATCGCGCAGCGCAGCGGTGCCCATCAGCAGCATTTCCTGCGTGTCCTTCTGCTGGCGGAACGCCACCGTCAGGCGTGTATCGAGCTTGCCGGACTTGACCTCGGCATCGCGCAGCGGCGGCGCGAACGCCATGAAGCGCGTCACGTCGAGCCCGTCGAGATTTACATTGAGCCGGGTCTGGCGCGAATCGGCGAACGGCAGCACCTCGCCGTCGAGCGCCAGCGGCGTGCCGTTGATTAGCGCGCTCAGCGTCGGCCGCGTAACGATCTCGACGTCATGCGGCAGGTTGGACAGGAATGGCAGCGTCAGCGTCAGGTGGTCGACGCGCAGGCTGGTGTCGAGCAGCTTGTCGTCATAGCTGAAGCTGCTGCCAGTCACGGCAATATTGTTGACGGAGAAGCGCGCCGGCTCGGCGTCGGCCGGCTTGGGTGGCATTGCCGCGAACTTTTCCTGGACATCGGCAAAGCTCATGCGGCCATCGGCGCCGCGCGCCACGCGCACGGCAAGGCGGTCGACGTGCAGGGTGTCCACAACCGGGGCAAGGTGCCACAGCGATGCCAGCGAGGTATTGGCCTCGGCCTCGCCCAGCGTCAGCGCAGGCGTCTTGCCGTCACGCTCGAAAATCGTCAGGTCAGACAGCGTGGCAGCCAGCTCGAATGGCCGCACATGCGCCTTGCCCAGCGTGACCTTGCGCCCCAGCGCTTCGGTCGCGTTCTTTTCGATCAGGTATTTGAGCAGCGGCGGTCCGCCGAAATAGCCCGCCAGCCCGAAAACCGCGAGCGCGGCGACCACGCCACCGACAACGCGGGTCGCCAGCCGGCCGCGCGGCGTAGCGGCCACTGCCTGAATGGATTGCTTGAATTCCATGTCGTCCCAGAAAAACTGACCCCGCATTCCGACGTTACACGCTTCTTTGTGCCCCGGATTTCACTTTTTTGTCGACATTATGGCAACGGTTTCGGACAAAGCAAAGAAAGTCATCAGAATTGCGTAGTCAACGCCAAAATCGCCGATCTGGTATCTTTACGGCCTTTGCGAAGCGTCTCGTCGCAAGCCTGCGGCTTACCCGCCACACCGTGCCTGCTTCTCCCGCGCTGTATCCTCCGGCCAAATTCTCCACGTACTCCGTGTTGTGCGCTTCGCATGCGATCTCTTCCATGCGAGTCCATTCATGTCCACCTCCAGCAGTACCGCAACGGGCGCCGGCGCAACACAGTTCCGTGCGCGCGCCCTGACCGGCCAGGATTACAAGACCCTCTCCCTTGCCGCCCTGGGCGGCGCGCTCGAGTTCTACGATTTCATCATCTTCGTCTTTTTCGCGACGGTGATTGGCCAATTGTTTTTCCCGCCTTCCGTGCCGGACTGGCTGCGCCAGTTGCAGACCTTCGGCATCTTCGCCGCCGGCTACCTGGCGCGGCCGCTGGGCGGGATCATCATGGCGCACTTTGGCGACCTGCTCGGCCGCAAGAAGATGTTCACGCTGTCGATCCTGCTGATGTCGGTGCCGACGCTGCTGATGGGCCTGCTGCCCACCTACGCGTCGATCGGCCTGGCCGCGCCGGTGCTGCTGCTGGTGCTGCGCATCCTGCAGGGCGCGGCAGTCGGCGGCGAAGTGCCGGGCGCCTGGGTATTCGTGTCCGAGCACGTGCCGGCGCGCCACGTCGGCTATGCCTGCGGCACGCTGACCGCGGGGCTGACCGCGGGCATCCTGCTGGGTTCGCTGGTGGCCACGGGGATCAACAGCGTCTTCACCCCGGCCGAGCTGGCTGACTACGGCTGGCGCGTGCCGTTCCTGATCGGCGGCGTGTTCGGCATTGCGTCGATGTACCTGCGCCGCTGGCTGCATGAGACACCGGTCTTTGCCGAGCTGCAGCAACGCAAGGCGCTGGCGGCGGAAATGCCGCTCAAGTCGGTGATGCGCGATCACGGCCGCAGCGTGGCGGTGTCGATGCTGCTGACGTGGATGCTGTCGGCCGGCATCGTCGTGGTGATCCTGATGACGCCTACCTTCCTGCAGAAGGTGTACGGGTTCGATGCGCGCACCGCGCTGGTGGCCAACAGCGTCGCCACGCTGTGCCTGACCATTGGCTGCGTGGTGTCGGGCGCGCTGGCTGACCGCATCGGCGCGCGCCGCACGCTGTTCTTCGGCGGGCTGCTGCTGGCGGTCGCCGCCTACGCGTTCTACACCACCATCTTCACCCGCCCGGACCTGCTGCTGCCGCTGTATGCGCTGGCGGGCTTCCTGGTCGGCACCATCGGCGCGGTGCCGTTCGTGCTGGTCAATGCGTTTCCGGCGCAAGTGCGATTCTCGGGCCTGTCGTTCTCGTATAACGTGGCGTACGCCGTCTTTGGCGGCCTGACGCCGATGATCGTCACGCTGATGCTCAAGCAGGACAAGCTCGCCCCCGCGCACTACGTGGTCGCGCTGTGCGTGCTGGGCATGGTGACGGCGCTGTTCGTCAAGGACCGCTCACGCGGCTGACGCGCGGCAGCGGTCGCCTGAAACGCAAGGGGAGGGCAGTTGCCCTCCCCTTTTTCATGCCTGCGGGGTCACGGCTCAGCGCCGGTGCTGCCGCAGGAAATCCCACATCATCGCGCTGGCATCGGGTCCGATGTCGCTGTGGAAGCCGTAGCTGGCGTCGCCACCGCTCCAGGCGTGGTCCAGGCCTTCCACCTCCACCAGCGTGACCAGGTCGCGCCTCCAGCGGCCGAAGCGGTATTCGCGGCAACGGCCGGGCTCTTCGGCCAACTTGTCGGCCAACTTGTCGGCCAACCCGTCGGCCAACCCCTCGGCCGGCGCTGCGTCCGGCGTGCCGGCAAGCCGGTCCTCCAGGCCGTTGTAGGCGAGGAACTGCCGCGCCAGCAGCCTGCCGTTGACCGGATGCACCGCATCATCGGCCAGGCCATGGATCACCAGCGCGGGCATCTCGGGGCCGCCTGGCGTCACGCCGGCAGCGTCCAGCAGCCACGCGGGCTCGGCCGTGGCGCCGTGCAGCATGGCGTGCAGGCCGGCGCGCGGGGTATCGGCGGCGCCGATCACGACACCGGAATGCAAGGCCACCGCCGCCACCTTGCCGGGGTAGCGCAGCGCCACCACAGCGGCCATGGCCGCACCGGCGGACATGCCGGCGAGATAGATCTCGCGCTCGCGCACATCCTGGCGCGCGGCCAGCGCGTCGAGCAGCGCCGCCAGGGCCTGCGCCTCGCGCCCGCCTTCGGCGGCGCTCAGGTCGAACCACTGCCAGCAGCGCTGCACCTGCCGCCGCAGCGGCTGTTGCGGGTAAGCGACGATAAAGCCCTCCTGCTCGGCCAGCGCATTCATGCGCGTGCCGGCACTGATTGCATCGGGCGTCTGCCGACAACCATGCAGCAGCACCACCACCGGCAACGGGCCGCGATGGCGCTTGGATGGGATATAGAGGTGATAGGACAGCTGGGGCACCAGTTCGCCGGGCATCGCAGCCAGGCGCAGCCGGTGTGCCTGCCAAATGCCGGGTAATTCATCCGGCGCGGCGGGCGTGACAACGGGACGGCGCGGCCGGGCCGGCACGTCTTGCGGACGTGATGGTGTCAGCGGGTTCAGTGAGTCGAAACGTTCCAGCCAGGACTTCACCTGTGTTTCAGTTCGGGCCTGCACCCGGCTCAGGCGCCGGAGTTGTGTGTGCCAGTCAGAGGCTAGGCTCTTGGTCATGAGGACTCCTGGTCGTATGACGGAATCTCCCCCTATGCCTTTGTTGTTGCGTTGCAGCATACCACACCCGGCGAGCGACGGAAGTGAGACAAATATGACGTTACAGATCGCCGCGGCCTCCCTCTCGGTTTTCTTCCTGGCCCAGCGAAAATATTGAACACCAGATTCGAAAGAATGAAGATCCCGGCAAGTTAGCTGGCGATGCCAGCGTTTTATACTGGCTTGTCGAATGCCCTCGCCCAAAGTTGCCATGCCGGATCACGGCGCCCCCGCCTGTTCGCTTTGCCTGTTCCATGCCGTCTGTGGCGTAGCCGAGATGGGCAGTATGCCGGCGCCCGCCGGCGCGCGCCTGCATCCTGAGCGCTTGACGGTGCGCATCGGCGACCCCGTCTTCCGTCAGGGTCGCCCGGCTCTGACGGTCTACCCGCTGCGCGCGGGCAGCGCCAAGCAAGTCTACGAATCGCCACTGGGGTGGCGCCAGGTCACCGGCTTCGCCATGCCGGGCGATGTGCTGGGACTGGAACCGCACGAAGCGCCGCAGTACAGCACCGCCGCGGTCGCGCTGCAGGACTCGGTGGTGTGCGCGGTTCCGGTCGAATCGCTGCGCGAGTTGATGGCGGCGCCGGCCTTCCGCGTTGCCGCGCTGGAGGTGATGCGGCGCAATGCCGAGCGCGAGCGTGTGCTGCTGGTTGCCGTGGGTTCGATGAAGGCCCCGCAGCGCCTGGCCATGCTGCTGCTGGACCTTGCCGGCGAGCAGGCCCGCCGCCATGGCCGGCAGGACGGCACGCTGACGCTGGCAATGCCGCGCACCGATATCGCCAGCCTGCTTGGCCTGACGCTGGAAACCGTATCACGGCTGCTGTCGCGCTTTGCCTCGGTCGGGCTGATCGCGGTGCGCCAGCGGCGGCTGCGCATCATCGATCCCGCCGGGCTGGCCTCGATCTATGCCGACCTCGAAGCCGGCGCGCAGCGACCCGCGCGCGAAGGCGATCAGGGCGCGGAATTCGCGTCCGGGATGAGAATGTGCCGGGAGGCGGCGACTTAGTGGTCGGCGACGCGCTGCCAGCCGTCCGGCGCGAAGCCGCGCAGTGAGCCGGCGCGCGCCGCCGTGCCCGCTCCCAGCAGGCAACGGCCTGCAGCCCGGGTTGCGCACTCAGCGACGTTGCTGCGCGCACTCCTGCCGATATGCTTCTTCCAGCCGCTTGCGATCCGGCTGGCGCTCCAGTGTCGGATATGTGCGCCCGTCGGCTGTGGTCACCGACGACTTGCCTTCGGACCACTGCGGGCCTTTCGACAGCGCATTGAGCTGGTCCAGCAAGCCCTGGCAGTGCTGGCGCTGCGATGCGGACAACGTGCCACCAGGGCCTTCGACGGCAGTGGCTTCGTCCAGCATCCGCGGCGGCGGCGGCGCCACCATCGGCGTGCCGGCGGCGGCGGATGCGGATGCGGCATTACCCGCCGCCCATGACGTAGCCTGCAGTGAAACTGCCACCATGGCGGCAGTCAGCAGGCCGCACTTGCAAACAAACTTCTTCAAAACCAGTACTCCAGGGGCCGGCGCAGCGCATGGCGGCAGCCATGGTGCGCGGCGTGCATTGCGGAAACCGGCCGTGCCTTCAGCGGTCCTTGCCGTTGCCCTGGCGGCGGCCGGTACGGTTGCGCAGCAGCTCGAGCTTGAGCAGCGCGTCCGCAAGCATACTCTTGAGCCGCGCATTCTCCTCTTGCAGCTCGCGCAGCTTGCGCCCGTCGCGGGCATCGTTCTGGCTCTGGTCTCCATAGCGTGCCCGCCATCCATAGAACGAGGCATCGCTGAAGCCATAGCGCGCGCACAGCTCGCGCACCGGCACGCCACTGGCCGCCTCGGCCAGGTAGCTGCGGATCTGTTCTTCCGAATACCGTCTGTTCACGAATCTCTCCGCTCCACAACGGCGCCGGCGCTGGCGCGGGCAACGCCGGCCGCGCCGCCAACCGTGCCGACTCTGGGCGTACGTTAGCCCACTGCCGCGCCAAAAGGCAATTCAGTGTCTTCGCAAGGCGAGTTAAGAAAATTATCTGGGCGGACCTGGCTTACAGCGTTGCCGCAACGGCCTGCGCAAGCCATCGGAGGCACTGCCGGTGGCGCGGGCGTGCGGGCATTTCCTGCATCTCATTTTTCCGAAAATCCACAAGCCTCGGCGTGGCCGCGCGGGCTAGCCAACCACGCCAGCAAGGCCGCTGCCACATGCGATATTTTGTTAGGCCAATTTGGAGTCCACTTTGTTTCAGCAATGTGGCAACGGCGGAAAAGGCCGTGGCAATCCGCACGCGCCCTTGCGCCGGCAAGGCTGGCCCTACGTAACGGCGCGTCGGATAAGGGCGAAGAAAGCAAAGTTAGAAGGCTGTCATCAAATCAAGTTTCTAGGACTTTTGCAGACCATGTATTAAGATTCCTCGGCACAACTAAATTTCGCACGTTTTCGCAATGCACCACGCGGTGCTCGCAGGAAGCGGCCCGGCAGCCCGAAGTCACCGTGAAGAGAACCGGTGGCCGGTTCCCACGCTGCCGGCAAATATCAGGCCTGAAGGATCGAGGAGTCACTGCGCCAATTTGTCGACGCAAGTCGGAAATTAGGAGTCGTGCATGCACATCCAAAGCGTCCTGCCCGGACGGCACGGGCCAATGCGGTCTGCCGCGCTGCCTGTTACGGGCAGCCCTGTGACAGGTGCCATTTTCCAAGCTGGCTTTGCGGTACGGGCAACAGATTGTCGCCCGGTCGGATAAGCACGTTTCATGCTTTGCTGCGCGCTCTCTTCGCGCCGCGCTGTACGCATCGGACAAACAAAAAACAGAAAAAGAATCATGGATCGGGAGAAGCCAGAATGCGTCACGTCAGCACCAAGCTATTACATGTCTTCGTCCTGGTGATGGAGTATCGCGACCTCAACGCGGTCGCTGCCTGTACCCAGGGACGCGTGCCCACCGTTGCCTACAGCCTGACGCGCTTGCGTGAAATCACGGGCGATCCGCTGTTCGTCAAGCGCAATGGCATGCTTGAACCGACGCCCCACGCCTTGCGCCTGGAGCAAACCGCGCGCCAGATCCTGGCCAAGTGGAACCAGCTGGTGCGCCCCGGTGAAGCGGGCCTGGGCCAGCGCCGCACGAGCGGCAGACGGATTTCCATCGGCTTCTCGTCCTCGATCGGCGATCCCGTCATTACGGAAATCCTGACCACGCTGTGCGAGCAGTTTCCGCAGGACAGCTTCATCACGCGTCCCGTGATCGCCGATGCGGCGCTGGCCAGCCATCTCGACAGCGGCGAACTGGACTGCGCGTTTGTCGTCGACGGCGGGCACGACCCCGAACGCGTGCTGCAGCAGAACATCATGGCCACGCCGCGCCGCCTGGTCAGCGCCACCCGCGAAGGCAGCTACGACGAAGGCGAAACGGACTGGATCCTGCTGCAGGAAGATTGCGAAGCCGGCAGCCCGCTGCGCACCTTCCTGAGCCGTCAGGCCGGCACACCCGGACACCGCGAGACCGTTGTGCCTTCCTGGCACACGCAGATCACGCTGCTGCACGCCGCCGGTGGCATCTGCCCGGTGCTGGACTTCAACGTGCCGCTGATCACGCGCGAGCGGAAGACGCGGCTGCTGGCACCACCCAGCAGCTTCCCGGAATGGGCCGCCCTCCATTTCTGGGGACCGGAACGCAGCCACGACAAGACGGTGCTGCGCGACATCATGGAAGTCGGCAGCGCGGTGTTGCGCGATCCGCTCAAGTCTATCGACGGCCGCCGCAACGTGCGCCACGCTGCCACGACCGCAGCTGCACTCGCCTGACCCGGACACTGACGCCCGCCGCCATGTAACCGATACTGACACGCATTCGATGCGCCACCAGGCGCTGGCCACCCGCAGGTGCCAGCGCCTTTTTCATTGGCGACACGTCGGTCGGCTGCGCTTTGCGAATTCTCCTAGTTTCGCGCCAGGGCTCTGACAGTATCCTGCGCATGCATCGCAGCGCGCCGGCCGTCTCCCGTTTGGCCCGGTTCGCGGCGATGCATGCAGTTGTCTGGCGACTATTTGTCTGGCGTCGCCATTTCGCCGCACGTCGGCTGACGTGCGGCGTTTTCTTGAGCGCCGGCGCGGCATGACGCGCAGCACGATTAAGGACCGAGGAGACCCGATGGCATTGAGGATCCTGCTTGCCGATGACCATCCGGTAGTCAGCGCGGCCGTTGCCGACCGCCTGCAAACCCAGACCGGATGGGAAATCTGCGGCACCGTGACCAGCGCAACGGCATTGCTGAACAGCGTCGAGACCCTGCGGCCCGATGTCGTCGTCACCGACTACCACATGCCCTCGCAGCAGGAAGGCAGCGGCGACGGGCTGCGCATGCTGGCCGCGCTGCGCCGGCGCCATCCGTCGCTGGCCGTCACCGTGCTGACGATGATCACCAACCCGCTGGTGCTGCGCTCCATCCTCGATACGCAGGTGCATGGCCTGCTGTTGAAAGACGCGCCGCTGTCGGAACTGGTCACGATGGTCAGCCGCATCCAGCGTGGCTTCCGCTACATCGGCAAGTCGGCCATGGAGATCCTGTCCCATGCCGATCCCGGCAACCCGGCGGCAAGCCACGGTGGCGCCGAGCGGCTGTCAGCGCGTGAAATGGAAGTGCTGCGGATGTACCTGGCCGGGCGATCCGTCAGCGAGATCGCGATCCTGCTGTGCCGCAGCGTCAAGACCATCAGCCGCCAGAAGAACTGTGCCATGCAAAAGCTGGGGGTCACCAACGACCGCGAGCTGTTCGAATTCGCGGCCCTCAACGGCATGCTGCTGTCCGGCTGCTGAGGCCCGCCAATAAATGCCCGGCGCCAGCATGAGCCCGGCGCTCAGGCCACGACGTCCGGCTGCTCCAGCCGCGCCAGCGCATGCGCGATGCCGGTCTCCAGCTGCGCCAGCCCGCGCGACAGGTCCTGCATGGTCGATGCCGAGACCTCGGTCAGCACATCCTGCAGGAAGGCGGAGCGCAGCGGCATCAGGCGCGCCACCAGTTGCTGCCCCGCGTGCGACAGCGTGACATGGGTCACGCGGTTGTCGCGCTCCGACGTGGTGCGCTCGACCCAGCCCAGTTCCTGCATGGCCTTGAGCTGGCGCGTCAATGCGCCCGGATCCATGCCAACGCGGTCGGCCAGCGCCCGCTGCGCGATGGCGTCTTCCTGCAGGTGCAGTGCATGCAGGATCCGCCAGCGCGCCAGCGGCAGGCCGATGCACTGCTCGAATGCGCCCGCATACGCGCGGTAAGTGCGTCCGAACTGCTGCAGTACGGCCACGCTTTGTCGCTCCAGTTCCATCCATTCTCCTCAGGGATACACAGGCGCCATCTTAAGCGCAAGCGCCGCCTCTGGCATGCGCGCTTACTCCGCGGCCATCGCCGGCTCGACGGAGCGCACCAGCCTGACCGGCGGCACCCGGTGCGCACACCAGACCCCCACCGCCGCGGCGATCCCGGCCGCCAGCAGGCCAAGGTGGATCGCGCTGACCAGCGACATGCGCGCCTGCTCCAGCAGCAAGGCGCCATTGTGCCCGGCCTGGCCCAGCTCGCCGAGCAGTGCCAGTTGCGAGCCCTTGTCGATCAGCACCTGCGGATCGCCCATGCGCGCTGCCCACTGGCTTGCGCCGGCGGCGGCCATGGCGTGGTCGACGCCGCCGGTATAGCTGCGCGTGACCAGCGTACCCACGATCGCCGTACCGACCATGCCACCCACCATCCGCAACGATTGCAGCATCGCCGTGGCAATGCCAAGGTGCTCGCGCCCGGCGGTCTGCTGCGCGAACACCGTCAGGTTAGGCATGATGAAGCCCAGCCCGAATCCGCCCACCAGCATGATGGCGAGCAGCATCCCATGCGGCATGGCACGCGTGGCCTGTGACAACGCCAGCGTAGCCAGCGCCAGCATGCCGAAGCCGGCATACAGCATCGCATTGGGCCGGCGGATGCGGGTGATGACGCGGCCGTTGACGATGCTGCCGACCGTGATGCAGACCACCAGCGGCGTGATCAGCAACCCCGCTTCCTTCGGCGACAGGCCAAAGCCGCCCTGGAACAGCAATGGCGCGTACAGCAGCAGCGCGAACATGGTGACGCCGGCGAACACCGACAGCTGGAACAGCGGCGCCAGGGCCGGGTTGCGGAACATCTCCACCGGCAGGATCGGGTTGGCGCAGCGCTGCTCCCAGTGCCACAGCGCCACCATCGCGAGGGCCGACAGCACCAGCAGGCCAGAGGTATAGGCATCGAAGCCGCGCCCCGGCAGCAGTTCGACGCTCATCTGCATGGCGCCCAGGCCGACGGCGATCAGCAAGGCCCCGAGCCAGTCCACGCGCACCGGCCCGCTGTGCGCCTGCTGGCGCAGGTGCGGCAGGTAGCGCCAGGCAAACCACAAGCCCAGCACGCCGACCGGCAGGTTGACGTAGAACACCGCGCGCCAGCCGTACCACTCGGTCAGGATGCCGCCAAGCGACGGGCCGATGGCATTGGCGATGCCGAATGCCGCACTCAGCATCACCTGCCAGCGCAGCCGCACATGCGAATCGGGAAACAGGTCGGCAATGCACGCGAAGGCGGTGCCCACCAGCATGCCGCCACCGATGCCCTGCAGCGCCCGCGCCAGCACCAGGAACGGCATGCTGGTCGCAATCCCGCACAGCGCCGACGCGACGGTGAACACCACGATCGACGCCAGCACAAAGGGCTTGCGGCCGTAATAGTCACCCAGCCGGCCGAAGATCGGCACGGTGATGACCGAGGTCAGCAGGTACGCCGTGACCACCCAGGCGTAGTACTCGAATCCTTGCAGTTCCGCCACGACGGTCGGCAGCGCGGTACCGACCACGGTCTGGTCCAGCGCCACCAGCATCACCACGAATGACACGCCCAGCATGGCCAGCAAGGACTTGCGGAATGGCAGGATCTGGCCGGGGGCCTCACCGCTCTGTGGCTGGGGCGTCATGTGATTGCTCGATCAATCGTTGTGATGTCAATGATTATAGGACACACATCGAAGACCGCCAGCCCTCAATGCGCTTATTCCGCGCCGAGATACCAGTGGCGGAACATCTCACGCGCCGGCGCCAGGTAGCTGCCGATGGCCTCCTGCCGGCCATTGGCATACCAGTGGCAATAGCAGCCATGGAATACCGCCAGCAGTGCGCGCGCCGCCTCGGGGGGCAGCGGGCGCTCGGGCGTGCCAAGCGCCTCCACCAGCACCCGTACATGGCCATTCCACCCCTCGCGGATGTGCTCGCGCACGCTCTGCGGCGCATTGCCTGAAAACAGCAGCGCCAGCACGATCCCCTTGGTCTCCGGGTTGCGCGTGAAGTAGTCGGCCACGCGCTCGAACAGTTCATCAATGCGCTGCGACACGGTCAGGCCTTGCAGGTCGGCCGGGTCGAACTGCACCTCGATCTCCTGGAACAGGCTGATCGCGGCTTCTGCGAGCAGCATCTCCTTGCTGCCGAAATGCCACAGCAGGCTGCTCTTGGCCACGCCCGCGTGCGTCGAGACCTGGTCCAGCGTGACTTCGCCATAGCCGTGCTCGGCGATCAGGGCCTTGGTCAGGTCGATGACGCGCTGCCGCGTTTCGAGGCCGCGCCGGTATTTGGTCGTCCCGCCGCGCGACGGCGGTGTTTCCGGTGCGCTGCCGCTGGGGCGTTCGGCGCCCGTGGCACCTTTTTCTGATGAATGCATAGCTGCGTCGGCGCGGGGCCTGGGAAATGTTGAGCGTCGGCCATTTTCCTCTCGGTATTTGCCCTAAAGGCGGCATGCCGTCCTTGACAGCCTACCATCGCCCTACCCAAACTTGAAATTGTACCGACCGTTCAGCACAAATTAAAGGGAATAACCGTCGTGGCGAATACAGGACAATTCGATAGCCCGCTGGCCCTGCTTACAAGGCAGCGGGCAGCCTTCATGGCATCGCCCTTTCCGTCGCTGGCCCAACGCCGAAGCGCATTGCAGCGGCTGCGCCAGGCGATCCGGGGCCACGCCCACCGGCTCGCCGCCGCCGCGGCCCGTGACTTCAGCGCGCGCGCCGATGCCGAGACCCTGATGGTCGACGTGCTGCCGTCGGTGCTGCATATCAACCACCTGCTGCGCGGCCTGCGGCGCTGGATGAAGCCGTCGCGCCGGCACACCGAACTGCTGTTCCTCGGCAACGGCGCGCGCGTGATGTTCCAGCCCAAGGGTGTGGTCGGCATCGTGGTGCCGTGGAATTTCCCGGTCTACCTCGCGCTCGGTCCGCTGGCGACGGCGCTGGCTGCCGGCAACCGCTGCATGGTGAAGACCTCCGAATACGCGCCGCACACCTCGGCCGCGCTGCGCGCCCTGCTGGCCGAAGCCTTCGATGAAGACGAAGTGGCCGTGGTCGAGGGCGATGCCACCGTGGCCCGCACCTTCACCAGCCTGCCGTTCGACCATATCGTCTTCACCGGTTCGCCTGAGGTGGGCCGCCATGTGATGCGGGCCGCCGCCGACAACCTGACGCCCGTGACGCTGGAACTGGGCGGCAAGTCGCCGGCGATCGTGTCGCGCAGCGCGGCGCTGGAAACGGCGGCCACGCGCATTGCCCACGGCAAGACCCTGAACGGCGGCCAGATCTGCGTCGCGCCGGACTACGCGCTGGTGCCGGAGGAACTGGCCACGGATTTCGCCAACGCCGTGATCGCTGCTGCCGCCCGCATGCATCCACAGGGCAGCGACGACTACACCGCGGTCATCCACGACGCCGCGCTGGCACGCCAGCGTGCGCTGCTCGACGATGCCCGTGCGCTGGGCGCGCGGGTCCTCGCGGCCGCGATGCCGGCGGACGGACGGCGCCTGCCCCTGCACGTCGTGCTCGGCGTCACGCCGCAGATGCGCCTGGCGCGCGAGGAAATCTTCGGGCCGATCCTGCCAGTGGTGACCTACCGCACCTTCGACGAGGCCATCGCCTGCGTACAGCGCGGCACGCGGCCGCTGGCGCTTTACTACTTCGGCCATGACAAGGCCGAGACCGGCCCGCTGCTGGAACGCACCCACGCCGGCGGCGTCACGCTAAACGACTGGGGCTGGCACGTAGTCAACCACGACCTGCCCTTTGGCGGCATCGGCACCTCCGGCATGGGCAATTACCACGGCGCCGAAGGTTTTCGCGAGCTGTCGCATGCCAAGGCGGTGTTCACCGAGCGCCGCTGGTTCCCGATCGGGCTGTTCCACCCACCCTATGGCGGCCTGATCCAGCGGCTCGCGCTGCGCCTGTTCCTGGGCACGCCGCATCCGACCGAGGCACCCACGCGCACCGCCGTCGGCACGCAAGCGGCATCGACCGCATCGACCGCATCGACCGCTTCCGCCGCTTCCACCAGCCGCGACTGACCCACCTTCCCTACCCCTGACTGCCATGGAATTCGACTACGTGATCGTAGGCGCCGGATCGGCTGGCTGCGTGCTGGCGAACCGCCTCAGCGCCGACCCCGCCGTGCGCGTCTGCCTGATCGAGGCTGGCCCCACCGACCGCTCCCCGCTGATCCACACGCCGGCCGGCATCATCGGCATCCTGCCCACCCGCCACGTCAACTGGGCCTTCAAGACCGTGCCGCAGCCCGGCCTGGGCGGCCGCCCGGGCTACCAGCCGCGCGGCAAGACGCTGGGCGGCAGCAGCGCCATCAACGCGATGATCTACATCCGCGGCCATCGCACCGACTTTGACGACTGGGCGGCACTGGGCAACGACGGCTGGTCCTACGACGAGGTGCTGCCGTGGTTCCGCCGCTCGGAAGACCACTTCGGGGGCGCCAGCGCCTACCACGGCGCCGGCGGCGAGCTGAGCGTCAGCGCGCTCGACGCGCACCCGGCCACGCACGCCTTCATCGAAGCCGGCCGCGCCGCCGGCCATGCCGTCAACACCGACTTCAACGGCGCCGACCAGGAAGGCGTGGGCCACTACCACGTCACCATCCGCAACGGACGCCGCTGCAGCGCGTCGGTGGCCTTCCTCCACCCGTTGCGCGGCACGCGCGCCAACCTGACCGTGGTGACCGGCGCGCATGCCACCGGGCTGATCCTGCACGGCAATGAGGCCCGGGGCGTGAAGGTACGGATGAAGGGGCGCGAAGTCGAGCTGCTGGCACGCCGCGAGACCATCGTGTCGGCGGGCGCGTTCGGCTCGCCCCAGTTGCTGCTGCTGTCCGGCATCGGCGACGAGCCGGCGCTGCGCCCGCATGGCATTGCCGTGCACCATGCCCTGCCGGGCGTGGGCCAGGGACTGGTTGACCATCCGGACTACATCCTGCCGTACAAGACCCACGACACGTCGCTGATGGGACTGTCGCTGCGTGGCGCGGCCACCATGACCCGCGCCTTCTTCGAATACCGCCGCGGGCGCACCGGCGTGCTGGCCAGCAACTTCGGCGAGGCCGGCGCCTTCCTGCGCACCGACCGCGCGCTGGCCCGTCCCGATGTGCAGCTGCACTGGGTCACCGGCATCGTCGACGACCACAACCGCAAGCAGCATCTTGGCCACGGCATGAGCTGCCACGTCTGCGTGCTGCGCCCGAAGAGCCGCGGCTCGGTGGGGCTGGCCTCCGCCGACCCCATGGCGGCGCCGCGCATCGACCCAAATTTCCTCGGCCACGACGACGACGTCGACACGCTGCTCAAGGGCTACAAGCTGTCGCGTGAAATCATGGCGGCGGCGCCGCTGTCGCGCTACGCCCCGCGCGAGTTGTACGTGAAGAACGTGCGCAGCGACGACGAGCTGATTGCCCTGCTGCGCCGGCGCACCGACAGCATCTACCACCCCGTCAGCACCTGCCGCATGGGCAATGACGAGATGGCCGTGGTCGACCAGCGCCTGCGCGTGCGCGGCATGGAGCGGCTGCGCGTGGTCGATGCCTCGATCATGCCGACGCTGGTCGGCGGCAACACCAATGCCCCGTCGATCATGATCGGCGAGAAGGGCGCGCACATGATCGCGCAAGACTGGCAGTGACGCCTGCCCTGCTGAACCACATAAAGAGCACCACTGGAGTCCCCATGTTTCGCAAGTTCGCCGTGCCCGCCATCTCGATGGCCTGCGCCCTGTTGCTGCTGCCGCCCGCCGTTGCCGCCGAGCCGGCCACCCCGGCCGCCCCGGGCGATGCCACCGCCACCACGCGCCAGGCCAATGCCGAGGTGCTGAAGCGCCTGCCCTTCTCCAATCGCCAGGACTTCGAGGACGCCCGCCGCGGCTTCATCGGCACCCTGGACACCGGCGAGATCCGCGATGCCAGCGGCCGCGTGATCTGGAACCTCGACGCCTACGCCTTCCTGAAGGACGACACCGCCCCGGCATCGGTCAACCCGAGCCTGTGGCGCCAGGCGCAGCTCAACCTGCACCACGGCCTGTTCCGCGTGACCGAGCGCATCTACCAGGTGCGCGGCTTCGACCTGTCCAACATGACGGTGGTGGAAGGCGACACCGGTCTCATCATCATCGACCCGTTGCTCACCGCCGAAACCGCGCGCGCCGCGCTCGACCTGTACTACAAGCACCGTCCGAAGAAACCGGTCGTCGCGGTGATCTACACCCATAGCCATGTCGACCACTTCGGCGGCGTCAAGGGCGTGGTCAGCGAAGACGACGTCAAGGCCGGCCGCGTCAGGATCGTCGCGCCCGAAGGCTTCATGGAAGAGGCCGTCAGCGAAAACATCTACGCCGGCAATGCCATGAGCCGGCGCGCACAGTACATGTACGGCCCGCTATTGCCGAAGGGCCCGCGCGGGCAGGTCGATGCGGGGCTGGGCAAGACGGTGTCGCTCGGCACCGTCACGCTGATCCCGCCCACGGACCTGGTCGGCAAGACCGGCGAGACCCGCACCATCGACGGCGTGCAGATCGAGTTCCAGATGGCGCCCGGCAGCGAGGCGCCGGCCGAAATGCTGATGTACTTCCCGCAGTGGAAGGCCCTGTGCGCGGCCGAGGACGCCACCCACACGCTGCACAACCTCTACACCATCCGCGGCGCGCAGGTGCGCGACGCCAACCAGTGGTGGCGCGCCCTCGACGAGACCGCCGACCGCTACGGCCACCGCACCGAGGTCGTCTTTGCCCAGCACCACTGGCCGATGTGGGGCCAGCAAAACATCCTGGCGTACCTGGGCAAGCAGCGCGACGGCTACAAGTACATCCACGACCAGTCGCTGCGGCTGGCCAACCAGGGGTACACCATGACCGAGATCGCGGAAATGGTGAAGCTGCCGCCGTCGCTGGCCAACCAGTGGGACCTGCGCGACTACTACGGCACCGTCAACCACAATGCCAAGGCGATCTACCAGCGCTATCTCGGCTGGTACAGCGGCAACCCCGCGGACCTGCACCCGCTGCCGCCCGAGCAGTCCGCGCAGCGCTATGTCCGCTTCATGGGCGGCGCGGACAGGGTGCTGGAGCAGGCGCGCGCCTCGTACGCGCAGGGCGACTACCGCTGGGTGGCCGAGGTGGTCAAGCACGTGGTGTTCGCCGATCCGTCGAACCACCCCGCGCGCAAGCTGCTGGCCGACGCGCTCGAGCAGATGGGCTACCAGGCCGAATCCGCCGCCTGGCGCAGTGCCTACCTGGTGGGCGCGTACGAACTGCGCAACGGCGTACCGAAGACACAATCCACGCAGACCGCCAGTCCCGACATGGTCCGCGCGATGACCGACACCATGTTCCTGGACTTCCTCGCCGTGCGCCTGAACAGCGAACGCGCGGCCGGCAAGCAGGTGAAGATCAACTGGGTCCAGCCCGACACCGGCAAGCGCTATGCGCTGTCCGTCGACAACTCGGTCTTCATGTACCGCGCCGAGCGCCAGCACCCCGACGCGCAGGTCACGCTGACCGCGCCGCGGGCCGTGCTGGTCGGCGCGCTGCTAGGCCAGACCACGCTGCAGGCGGCAACGGGCGCCGGACAAGCCAGGATCGACGGCGACCCCGCCGCGTTGCAGACGCTGTTCGGCATGCTCGACAAGTTCGATCCGCAATTCGAGATCGTGGCGCCGTGACGCCCGCCGGCGGCGCTGCAACTTTCCCGCGGCAGGCACTTGTTTTCCTCCGCCGCTGATCAAGGTCCAGTAGCGCTGCGGCCGGACCTCCAGCGCTAGACGTTCAGGCACGTCGCCGGCAAATCCCCGTACAGCGCCATCAGCGCGCTGGCAACGCCGTTGGTCCAGCCGAACCCGTCCTGCAGCGGATACTCGCCGCCTCCGCCACCCCTGGCCCGCGCACCGGTAGCCTCGATGCGGTATTTCTCCACCAGCTTGCATTCCTTGGCATAGACGCCGGCAACGGTGGCTAGCCAGCGCTGCGCGATGTCGCGTGCCAGGCCGTCGTGGCCGTAGCGAGACAGGCCGCGCACGGCGAGCCATTGCAGCGGGGCCCAGCCGTTGGGGTGGTCCCACTGCTGGCCGGAGGTGAGTTCGGTGGTGGCCAGGCCGCCGGAATCCATCAGGCGTGCTGCCACCGCGCGGGCCACGTCGGCGGCCTCTTCCGCGCGGGCAAGACCGAGGTATAGCGGCATCATCGTGGCCGCGGTCAGGCATGGCCGCTGCGATCCGCGGCACCAGTCGTAGTCGACGAAGATGCCGGCGGCGTCATCCCAGAGGTATTGCCGGATGGCGGCTTCGCGCCGGCGCGCGGCAGCGAGGAAGCGATCGGCATCGGCATCGCCGGCCTGGTCGCACAATGCGGCGAGACGCGTTTCCAGGTGCCACAGCAAGGCGTTGAGGTCGACCGGCAGGACCGCGGTGGTGCGGATGGTCGCCAGATCCGCCAGTTGCCCCGCCAGCGGCAGGTCGAGCCAGCGGGAACTGAAGTCCCAGCCCGATTCGGCGGCGGCGCGCAGGTCGCGGAACACCAGGTGGTGCGGGCGGCCGCTGCGCCCGGCGGTCTGCACGTCTTCCAGGAAGGCTTCCTCGCGCGGGCACGGCCGGTCGTCCCAGTAGCGGTTGAGCACTGCGCCGTCGGGCATGCGGAGCGCGCGCCGGTGCGCGCAGCCCGGCCGCAGGGCCTGGGCGCCATCCATCCAGAAGTCGTACTCGCGCCGCAGCTGCGGCAGGAAGTCGCGCGCGCTGGCGACCTGTTCGTGCTCGAGCAGGTCGACCATCAGCGCGAACACCGGCGGCTGCGAGCGGCTCAGGTAGTAGTTGCGCGTGCCGTTGGGCACCAGCCCGTAGGTGTCGATCAGGTAGGCGAAGTTGCGCGCCATTTCCAGCAGCAGGTCGCCGCGCCCGCTCGCGGCCAGCCCGACCATGGTGAAGTAGGAATCCCAGTAGTACAGCTCGCCGAAGCGCCCGCCCGGCACCACGTAGCGATGCGGCAGCGGCAGCAGCGACGACATCGGCGGATGCGCGACCGGCTCGCGCGTCAGCACCGGCCACAGGCCGTCGATGTGTTCGCGCAGCGTGTTGGCCGGGTCGGAGACATAGTGGCTGTCCGGCACCACCGCGCGCGTGAAGTGCGCCTGCACGAAGTCGGCCAGGCAGAAGCCAGGCGCGGCGCGTGTTTCGCGATAGTGCGTGACGATCCATTCGGGGTCGCAGCCGGGAATGCAGTCCGGGAAGGTCTTGCTGTCGGCAAACAGGCCGCTGTGCTGGACGTCGACGAACAGCTCGCCGTAGCGCACGGCCGGCGACAGCGTATCGGCCTGCGGACAGCTCGACAGTGCATGCGGCTGCGGGCATTCGCGATGCGCGGCCAGCGGCGGATGGGCCACCGCGTGGACCTTGGCCGGCGCGGTGACGGCGCCAGGGACTGCGCCGGCGCCATCGGGCGTGGCCGGGTCCGTGCGCGGCACCGTGTAGGCGCCCGCGCTGCCGGCGCGGCGGTCGTCACTGCTGCGCATGGTTCTGCGCAAGCCGCAGCGCGACGGTACGGCCGATGCCGCTGGCGCTACCGGTGACAAACACAAACGCGGCCTTGCCGGACAGTTTCATGGCGCCTCCCTGCGTCGGTGCCGGCAGCCTGGCGCCGCCGGTCCATGACGATAGGAGCCGCCAGGCGCCGCGAAGTTCTCCCGCAGGCGTAGCGGACTTCAGTGCAGTGCAGCGAGGTCGACCACGGTGTCTTCGGCTGCCTGGGCTGCATGGCGCGGCAGGCAGATCCGCACCGCCAGGCCGTGCGGTGCAGCATTGTGCGCCGTGACGGTGCCGCCATGCGCGGCGATCGCAGCCTGTGCGATGCTCAGCCCCAGTCCCGCGCCGGCCGGATGCCCGGCGCCGTTGCGCACGCGGAAAAAGGGCTCGAACAGGCTCGGCAACGCGGCCTCAGGCACGCCCGGGCCGCCGTCGACGATGTCGAGCCGGACCGCGTCCGCATCGGCGGCAAGGGTGACCGTGACCGGCGCCGCCGGATCGGTGTACCGGACGGCGTTGCGCAGGATGTTCTCGATGGCGCTACCCAGCGCCGCGCCATCGGCATCGAACGGCAGCGCCGCCGGCGCCGCCCAATCGATCGCCGCACCGCGTCCCGCCGCCTCGAAGCGTGCATCGGCAACAATCACGTCGACCAGTTCGGTCAGGTCGATGGCGCTGCGCACCGGCTCGACCGCATGCAGGCGTGCCAGCTGCAGCGTGCGTTCGACCAGCGCGTCGAGCCGTTCGGTCTCGCGCTCGATGCGGTCGAACTGCAGCGCCAGCGTAGCGTCGCGGCGCCGCGCCAGTTCCAGCGACAGGCGCAGGCGCCCCAGCGGCGAGCGCAGCTCGTGCGCGATATTGCGCAGCAGTTGCTCGCGCCAGTCCATCAGGCGCTGCAGGCGGCCGGCCATGGCATCGAAGTCGCGCGCGAGCTGGCCCAGTTCGTCGGCGCGGCGGGCCAGTGATGGCGGCGTGCGCGTGGCGAGGTTGCCGGCGGCAAGCGCCTGCGTGGCCTCGCGCAGGCGTCGCGTCGGGCCGGTCACGTGGCGCGTCAGCGCCCAGCACAGCGGCGCCGACACCGCCAGCGCAAACAGGCCGAACGCCAGCGCCACTGGCGACAAGTGCAAGACTTCCCAGCGCGACGAATCGAACGGCAGGAACAGCATCAGCAGCTCGGTGCCCTGCGGGCCGCCCGGCAGCGCGATCGGCTGCGGGTCCCACCACGAGACACGCGCGCCCGGGCGCGGCACATGGCCGTGGTCGGGATGGCCGAGCTGGCCAGCGTGCCACATCGGCACCAGCCGCTCCGACAGGTGGTTGCGCAGCCGAGCCGGCAGCGGCCGGCCCAGCAGCTCGTTGAGGTGGTCGTCGACGATATAGATATTGAGCGCCGACGCATGCGAGTCCATGGCCCTGAGCCAGCGCACGAGGCCCGGCCGGCCGTGCGTGGCGGCGGCCTCTCTTGCGTCTTCGGTCAGTGCGGCGGGGCTCAGGCCATCGAGCGCGTCGAAGCGGTACCACGCCACCGCGGCGGTCAGCGCCATGCCGATGCCGACGATGGCCGCCGCGCCCAGCCAGAACGTCAGGAAGTTGCGCCAGAACAGCGGCAGCGGGAACAGCGCGCGCACGCGGCGCCACGGCGTCATGGCGACTGCACCAGCATGTAGCCGCGGCCGCGCAGGTTGCGGATCAGCAGCGGCGAGGTGGTGCCGTCGATCGCCAGCTTGCGCCGTACCGCGCTGATATGGGTGTCGATGCTGCGGTCGAAGCGCTCGGGCGCGCGGCCCAGCGCGAACTGGCCGATCTCGGCGCGCTCGACCACGCGGCCGGCGGCGCGCAGCAGGATCTCCAGCACGCGCTGCTCGGCACCGGTCAGCATCGCCTGCATCTTGCCGTGCATGGCCACGCCCGTGGCCAGGTTCAGCCGCAGCGTGCCGGCCTGCAGCCAGGTGTCCTGCTCCGGCTGCGCAGCCTCCGCGCCGGTGCGAAAGCGGCGCAGCACCGCGTGCATGCGCGCCTTCAGCTCGCGCGGGCTGAACGGCTTGCTCAGGTAGTCGTCGGCGCCGAGTTCCAGGCCTAGCACGCGGTCGGTTTCGTCACCGTGCGCGGTGAACATGATCACCGGCCGCTGCGAGCGGCTGCGGTGCTGCCTGAGCAGGTCCAGCCCGTTGCCGTCGGGCAGCATCAGGTCGAGCAGCGCCACGTCGTAGTCGTTGCGCGCCAGCAGGACTTCGCCCTGCCCGCGGGTGTGCGCCAGCGTAACCGTGCAGTGATCGGGTTCGAGGTATTCGCGCAGCATCTGCGCGAGCTCGATGTCGTCGTCGATCAGCAGCACGCGCGCGGCGGCGGTGTTGAAGCACATCTGCATCCAGCCTTCCCGGTGCGGCACCGGCTGGTGTTGCTGCCGCGCGCCCCGGGTTCCGTCAAGAAACGTCAAGAAAACAAAAGCTATCCAAAGTGACTGGTAAGCACTTTGGATCCGGAATTCTAATATGAGAATGATTGTTATTTACATGGTACGGGGAAAATAATGAAGGACAGGCAAGCCACCGGGCACAGCGTGGCGGCAAATTCGGCGGCAGGTTCGGCGGCAAATCCGGCGGCAAGTTCGGCGGCAAATCCGGCGGCAACGAGCGCCGGATCGTGGGGCCGGGTCGTGGCGGCGCTTTGCGCGGCTTCCGGCATGACGGGTGCGTGGGCGCAGGCCGAGCAGCCGGGCGCAGACGCCAGGAACCTGCCCACGGTGGTGGTCACCGCCGCCGGCAGTGCGCAGGACATCCGCGACGCGCCCGCGTCGATCAGTGTGGTCACGCGCGATGAACTGGAAAACAAGGCCTACCGCGACCTCAACGACGCGCTGGTGGAAGTGCCCGGCGTCATCATCAGCGGCGGCGGCGATACCACCGACATCAGCCTGCGCGGCATGGGCCCCAAGTACACCCAGATCCTGATCGACGGCAAGCGCCAGAGTTCGCGCGAGACGCGCACCAACTCCGACTCTTCTGGTGTCGAAAGCAGCTGGACCCCACCGCTGTCGGCGATCGAGCGTGTCGAAGTCGTGCGCGGGCCGATGTCGTCGCTGTATGGCTCGGATGCCATGGGCGGCGTGATCAACATCATCACCCGCAAGGTGCCCAGGCAATGGACCGGCGAGCTGCGCGGCGACGCCACGCTGCAGCAGCACAGCGACTCCGGCAACATCTACCAGGGCAACTTCTACCTGGCCGGCCCGCTCAAGAACGACCTGCTTGGCCTGCAGCTGTACGGCCAGAGCTACCACCGCCAGGAAGACGACATCGACTACGGCTTCCGTGGCCGCCGCGCCGAGAGCCTGACCGCCAGGCTGGCGCTCACGCCCACGCGCAACCACGACATCGTGCTGGAAGCCACCACCATGCGCCAGCTGCGCAGCGAGACCGTGGGCAAGACCGTGCCTGCGCTCGCGCCCGGCGTCAGCTGTCCGCGTACCGGCTGCCCGGCCTCGTCCGAAACCGACTACCGCAGCGAGAAGTTCGCGCTGTCGCATACCGGCCGCTGGGGCTTCGGCGTCTCCAACAGCTATATCCAGCAGGAGGAGTTCGATAACCGCAGCCGCCAGATGAAGATCAAGAACCTGGACCTGCGCACCAGCTGGGCCATGCCGCTGGGCAATCACATGCTGTCGGTCGGCGCCGAGTACCTGAGCCAGCGCCTGCATGACCAGACCGGCAACCAGATCGCCAACGGCCCGGACAAGGTCGAGCGCTACCAGTGGGCGCTCTTCGCCGAGGACGAATGGCGCCTGGCGCAGAGCTTCGCGCTGACCGGCGGCGTGCGCATGGACTATGACGAGAACTTCGGCCAGCACTACAGCCCGCGCCTGTACGGCGTATGGCAGCCGGCCGAGCGCTGGACCGTCAAGGGCGGCGTCTCCACCGGCTTCCGCGCGCCGGACCTGCGCCAGACCGTGGCCGGCTGGGGCCAGACCAGCCGCGGCGGCAACATGTACGGCAATCCGGACCTGAAGCCCGAGACCATGCTGTCGCAGGAACTCGGCCTGCTGTATGACCAGGGCAATGGCCTGCAGGCCGGCGTGACGCTGTTCAACAACGACTTCAAGGACAAGATCACGCGCGTCGCCTGCCCGATCACGCAGTGCACCGATGGTGCCAACCAGTTCGGCGCCAGCCCGACCACGTACATGAACGTGGACAGCGCCTACTCGCGCGGCGTTGAAGCCAGCCTGCGCTGGCCGCTCGCGCGCACCTTGTCGCTGACCGGCAGCTATACGTACACCAAGTCGGAACAGAAGAGCGGCCAGTACGCGGGCCAGCCGCTGAACCAGTTGCCGATGCACCTGTTCGTCGCCACGCTGAACTGGCGCCCGACCGAGAAGCTAAACGGCTGGGCCCGCGTCAACTATCGCGGCAAGGAAAGCCAGCCTATCACCGGCCCGTCGTCCAGCACCGTGGTGGCGCCCTCGTACGCGTTCGTCGACCTTGGCGCGACTTACGCGGTTACCAGGAACGTGTCGGTGTTTGCCGGCATCTACAACCTCTTCGACAAGCAGGTGAACTACACCGACTACGGCTATGTCGAGGACGGCCGGCGCTACTGGATGAGCGTGTCGGTCAAGTTCTGATCCTTTCGGCTTGCCAACCCGCCCGGTGGTCCTTGCAGGCAGGCCATCGGGCGCTATCCATTCAACGAGGAGCTCTCATGACCCCATTCCAACCCGGCAGGCGCCGACTGGTCGCCGCCGGCGCCGCGGTCCTGCTCTCAACGGCGCTGCCCGCCCTGCCCGCGCGGGCGCTGCCGGTGAAGCATGCCAAGGGCACCACCGAAGTGCCCGACCATCCCTCGCGCATCGCCGTCTTCGACCTGGCCACGCTCGACACGCTGCGCGTGCTGCAGGTCCCGGTCGCCGGCGTGCCCGAAGGCAAGTTCCCCGGCAAGCTGGCGATGTACCAGGATGCACGCTACGCCCGGCTGGGCCCGGCAAGCGAGCCAGACCTGGCGGCGATCCGCGCGCTGGCACCGCAGCTGATCGTGGTCGGCGGCCGCTCCGCCGCCAGGTACGACACGCTGGCGCAGCTGGCACCGACGCTCGACCTGTCGCCCGGCCGCGACGACCTTGTCGGCAGCGTGGCCGCGCACGCGGAACTGCTGGGCCGACTGACGGGGCGTGCAGCGCAGGCCGCGCAGCAGGCCTTGGCCTTGCGCGCCGCGGTGACTCAACTGCAAGCCCTTGCGGCAAATGCTGGCACCGGACTGGTGCTCCTGACCACCGGGGGCAAGCTCAGCGCGCAACCGCCCGGCACGCGCTTCGGCGTCATCCATCAGGCCTTTGGTATCCGCCCCGCCATCGCCACCTTGACGGAGGAAGGCGCGCGCGGGCTGCCCGTGACGCCGGAAGACATCCGCAAGGTCGACCCCGACTGGCTCCTCGTCATCGACCGCGACGCCGCCATCGGCCGCGAGGGGCCGGGCGCGCGTGAATTGCTTGACGTTGCGCCGATGCATGGCGCCAAGGCCTGGCAGCGTGGGCAGGTGGTTTATCTCGATCCGGCGAACTGGTATTTGCTGGGCGGTGCGGGGTTGGGGGCGATGCAGGATAACGTCAGGCAGCTGGCAAGAGCGTTTGGAAAGGCGAGCTGAGGACGATAGCGGGGCATGTCATTCCCCGCGTTACGACGCCCTAGCACAAGCCGCCCTTCACACCTCCTTCTCCCCATGCCTGACCGGCAACGCCGGCGCCGCCTCCTGCACCCCGAGCTGCATGAAGATCCACGCCGACGCGCAGGTAATCAGCCCCATGCAGGCAAAGGTGGCATGAAACGCCGGCAACACCGCGGCCGTATCCCCGCCAAACCGGTGCTGGAACGTCGCCAGCAACGCCCCCGCCGATGTCACCGCCAGACTCATCGACAGCATCTGCACCATCGACAGCATGCTGTTGCCGCTGCTGGCGCCGGCGCCGCTCAGGTCCTTGAGCGTCACGGTATTCATCGCCGTGAACTGGATCGAATTGACCATGCCGAACACAGCCAGCAGCGGGATCAGCAGCCACAACGGCAGCTGCGGCGTGATCAGCGCGAAGGCGGCCATCACCAGCCCGACCACGAAGGTATTGGAGACCAGCACGCGGCGGTAGCCGTGGCGCTGGATCAGGCGGGTGGCGAGCCGCTTGGAGGCCATGCCGGCGGCGGTGACCGGCAGCATCATCAGGCCGGCGTCGAATGGTGAGTAACCCAGGCTGACCTGCAGCGTCAGCGGGATCAGGAACGGCATCGAGCCATTGCCGATGCGTGCGAACAGATTGCCCAGCAGGCCGACGCTGAAGCTGTGGATGCGGAACAGGCGCAGCGGGAACAGCGGCTGCTTGCGGCGGTTGGCGTGCAGGCCGTAGGCCGTCAGCGCGGCCATGCTGGCGATCAGCAGCATCAGCACCGTGGCGTGCTGGAAGCCCAGGCCTGCCAGGCCGTCGAGCGAGAAGGACAGCGCCAGCATGGCGGTGGCCAGCAGCAGGTAGCCAGCGATGTCAAAGCGGCCCATGCCGGACAGCCTGGCGTTGGGCATATAGCGGATCGTGGCAAGCGCGCCCAGCAGGCCGACCGGCACGTTGATCAGGAAGATCCAGTGCCACGACAGCGCCTGCGTCAGCCAGCCGCCCAGCGTGGGGCCGATCAGCGGGCCAATCATGCCGGGGATGGCGACGAAGCTTAGCGCCTGCAGGTACTGTTCGCGCGGGAAGGTGCGCAGCACCGAGAGCCGTCCGACCGGCAGCAGCATGGCGCCCCCCACGCCCTGCACCACCCGCGCGCCGACCAGGAAATTGAGTGTCGGCGCATAGGCGCACAGCAGCGAGCCGGCCACGAACAGGCCGATCGCGGCCTGGAAGATGGTGCGCGTGCCGAAACGGTCGGCGAGCCAGCCCGAGGCCGGGATGATCACCGCCATGGTCAGCGAGTAGGCGATCACCACGGACTGCATCCGCAGCGGACTCTCGCCCAGGCTGCGCGCCATCGACGGCAAGGCGGTGTTGACGATGGTCGAGTCCAGCGTCTGCATGAAGAAGCCGACCGCCACGACCCACAGCATGATGCGGCGGGTGCGGTCATCCGGCGGCGGCACGACGGGAAGGTCCGGCAGGGGCGCGGTCATGTTCGCAAGCTCCGGTCTGGCCGGCTGCCGGCCTGTATCGACCGGAAGGAAGGCACAGGCGGCGCGGCCAAAGCCAACACCTTAAAGGGCAATGGCGCAACAGGCAATCAGCGAGATTGGGCGCAACCGCCGCCGCACACCGCGGCTACAAGGCCGCGCGCAGGCCGACGAAGAAGCGCCGGCCCGGTGCCGGCTCGAAGTAACGCCCGTTGGCCTCGTTGACGATCACCGAGCCGATGTAGCGCCGGTCGGTCACGTTGTCGATGCGGCCGAACAGGTAGACGCGGGTCGGGCCGACGCGGAACTCGTAACCGGCGCGCAGGTTGAAGACCGCGTAGCCTGGCGCGGCCTGGGTGTTGAGGTCGTCGGCATAGACGCGGCTGTCGACGCGCATCTCCGCGCCGAGCGTAAGCGGCGCCAGCGGCCGCCAGGCCAGGTCGGCGCCGACGCTGTGGCGCGCGGTGCCGGGCAGCCGGTTGCCCGCGGCCACGGTCTGGCCTTGCGCGTTGACGAAGGCCTCGCCGAAATAGGCATCGAGCCAGGTATAGGCCAGCCCGGCCTCGATGCGGCTGCCGCCGCCCTGCCCCTGCGCGCCCACCTGCCCCAGGAAGCCGCCGCGCCAGCCCAGCTCGAAGCCGCGCCGGCGCACCCCGTTGACGTTCTGGTAGACGGTGCGGCCGGCGTTGTTCGATTGCGGCACCACTTCGTCGTGGCTGTCGGCGTCGAACAGCGCCGCTTCCAGCCGCTGCCCGTCGGCCTGCCACTTGATGCCGATCTCGCCCTGGCGGCTGGTCGAGGCGCGCAGGCCGAGGTTGCTGCCGACCCCGCCGGGGCCGTAGGCGACCTCGGTCAGCGTCGGCGTCTCGAAGCCGCGGCCGAGGTTGGCATAGACGTTCAGGCTATCGAGCGCATGCCACACCAGCCCGAGCACCGGGCTCACGTTGCTGTAGGTGGCGGTGCCGCTGTCGTCCGGGCTGGCCGCGGTGATGAAATGGTCATCGATGCCCAGCCGCACGCGGCTGGCGCGCACGCCGCCGACCACTTGCCAGGCGGGATGGAACGTCCAGTCGACCTGCGCGAAGGCGCCGAGGTCGGTCGCGGTATTGGTCTCGTCGCGCCGCAGCGCGCCCTGGGTGCCGTCCTGGTTAACGTAGCCGTTGCGCCCGTCGCGCATGCCGTTGGCCTCTACCCCGGCGGTCCACAGCAAAGGCAGGCCGTTGGCGGTGGTGCGCCGGCTCCAGGACAGCGCGCCGCCGCCAAAGGTGCGATCCAGGTCGACGATGCCGCCGGCTGACGTCGGCGCGGCGCCGCTGAACCCGAGCCGCTGGTACAGGTTGCGGGTCCCGCCGTAGAGACGCCCGGAGACGCTGTCGATGTCGGTCAGCTGGTGCTCGATCACCACGCCCGCCTGCGCCTGCTCGACATTCTTGCCAGTATCGAACTGGGTCGCCGCCGGCACCGCCTGGCGCGGGTTGGCGTCGGCCTGCGCACGCGTCAGCCCGAGCGGGTCCTGCGCCAGCGGCTGGTTGAAGTAGTTGAACTGGCCGCTCACGCGCGTGCCGCTTGCCGGCTGTGCCACCACGCGCGCATTGAGCTGGTAGCGGCGCGCCGCCGAGTGGTCGCGGTAGCCGTCGGTCTGGTAAGTCCAGGCATCGAGCGAGCCGCCCAGGCGCTCGTTGCCACCGGCCAGCGCCACGCCAGCCTGCCACTGGCCGTCCGAGCCGAAACCGGTCGACGCGCGCGCAGTGAAGCCGTCCCTGGGTGGATCGGGCGTGAACACCTGCACCACACCGCCGGAGGCATTTCCGTACATCTGTGCAAACGGGCCGCGCAGCACCTCGACGCGGCCGGCGTTGGCCAGGTCGGCGGTGGAAGCCTGCCCCTGCCCGTCAGGCATGGTCGCGGGGATGCCGTCGACGTAGAGCCGCACGCCGCGCACGCCAAACGTCGAGCGCGTGCCGAAGCCGCGCACCGCCAGCTGCAGGTCCTGCGAATAGTTCTGCCGGTCGCGCACGGCCACGCCCGGGACCCCGGCCAGCACTTCCGACAGGTTCACCAGCGGCGTGGCGCTGCGCAGCGGATCGACCGGCACGCTGTCCACCGCGGCGGGCGCATCGAAGCGGCGCTGCTCGCTGCGGGTGGCGCTGACCACGACGTCGGGGAGGGTTTCGCCAGTGGCGGCGGCTACCGCACTGTCCGGCGCATCGGCGGCGCGTACCCCGGCGCATGTGAGCAGCAAGGCGGCCAACGCCAGCGCCCTGGGCACCGGCACAGCGGCGCAAGGACGGCGCTGAAGCCTGGCCGACAAAGGTTGCGTGCCGCCTGGTCTCATGGTTGTCGGGGGGCGCAGGGCACGGGTGTAGGTGCCGCAACTTTATCGCGTCCCGGGGTGCATTTCCATGGCAGCCACTGCGGGGAAAACCCGGTGTACCGGTGCCCGGGCGATCGCGCGGCAGGAGCGCGAACGCTTGTTCATAAATTTTCAACGACTTGTTTCACGAACGGCCCCTCGAGGGTCCGGCGGCCTGCCTAAACTCTCTTCACCGGCCGATGCAAGCCAACGCACAAAGCAAAACCCGCTACAGCGCAACGCAGCAAACGGTCATTCAGATTTTTAAAATCAAGGGACTAGACACCATGCATACCCAATCCACCCGCGTCGCCATCGTCTACCACAGCGGCT
This sequence comes from Cupriavidus sp. Agwp_2, assembly GCF_040784895.1. Taxonomy (NCBI): domain Bacteria; kingdom Pseudomonadati; phylum Pseudomonadota; class Betaproteobacteria; order Burkholderiales; family Burkholderiaceae; genus Cupriavidus; species Cupriavidus sp. Agwp_2. The sequence continues at coordinate 2,402,148 of NZ_CP088084.1, read as the reverse complement.
ACGGCCACACCGCCAGGCAGGCCCAGGCCGTCGCCCGCGGCGCCGGCAGCGTGGCGGGCGCCGAAAGCCTGCTGATTCCGGTGGAAGACATCGACCAGCATTGGGACACGCTGGAGCAGGTCGATGCCATCATCTTCGGCGCGCCGACCTACATGGGCAGCGCCTCGGCGCAGTTCAAGGGCTTCATGGACGCCACCTCGCGCAATGTCTTCGCCAAGGGCGGCAAGTGGGCCAACAAGGTCGCGGCCGGTTTCACCAACGCCGCTTCGCGTTCGGGCGACAAGCTGGCCACGCTGCAGCAGATGGCGATCTTCGCGGCGCAGCACGGCATGCATTGGGTCAACCTGGGCCTGCCGCCGGGACACAACAACTCCAAGTCGACCGAAGACTCGCTGAACCGCCACGGCTTCTTCCTGGGCGCCGCCGCGCAGTCCAACGCCGATGAAAGCGCCGACGTGGTGCCGCCGCTGGCAGACCTGCGCACCGCCGAGCACCTTGGTGCGCGCGTGGCCGAAGTGGCGCAGCAACTGGTCGCAGGCCGGCGCGCGCTGGCGGAGCTGAAGCAGGCCGCCTGAGCTTTCTCCACGCCCTGCGCGTGAACTGCCTGCCGGCCCTTCGGGGCCGGTTTGCATTTCTGGAAGCCGTGCGCTGCGCCAGCCGGAATGCCCCGACCACCAACATGGCTTTGCGCCCGCGCAAGCGCCGTCCCCCGCCGGCCAGGTGCCGGTCATGCCGGTTGACAGCCATCAACCCGGGCGCAGAACACCCGACTTCGGCAACTCATGACCACTATATGTAGTGCTAATCTGCGCAGCACACACTACATAAAGGGGTAAGCATGCGCGACGCAGTGCAAACCGGCACGCCGACGGCACCGCCTGGCGGGCAGGTCGACGTGGCCAGCGCCATTGAGGAATACCTGGCCCAGCGCGACTGGCGCGTGCGCGCCAACGCCAACCAGGGCTACAGCCTGGGCGGGCTGATCCTGAACGTCGCCGGCAAGGTCACGGCCAACTACTGGCTATCGCATATCTTCAGCCCGGAAGCCGGGCAGGCGCATCGCGACGGCGACCTGCATATCCATGACCTCGACATGCTTTCCGGCTACTGCGCCGGCTGGTCGCTGCGGCAGTTGCTGGCGGAAGGCTTCAACGGGGTGCCGGGCAAGGTCGAGGCGAATCCGCCGAAGCATATGTCGGCCGCTGTCGGCCAGATCGTCAATTTCCTCGGCACGCTGCAGAACGAGTGGGCCGGCGCGCAAGCGTTTTCCAGCTTCGATACCTACATGGCGCCGTTCGTCCGGCACGACCGCATGGACTACCGCGCGGTGCGCCAGGCGATGCAGGAGCTGGTGTTCAACCTGAACGTGCCGAGCCGCTGGGGCACGCAGACGCCGTTCACCAACCTCACCTTCGACTGGACCTGCCCGCAAGACCTGGCCGGCCAGGTGCCGTATATCGCCGGCGTGGAACTGCCGTTCACCTACGGCGAGCTGCAGCCGGAGATGGACATGATCAACCGCGCCTACATCGAGGTGATGATGCAGGGCGATGCGCGCGGGCGCGCCTTTACCTTCCCGATCCCCACCTACAACATCACGCCGGACTTCGACTGGGACCATCCCAACGCCGAGCCGCTGTTCGAAATGACGGCGCGCTACGGGCTGCCCTACTTCCAGAACTTCATCAATTCCGACCTGGAGCCGCACATGGTCCGCTCCATGTGCTGCCGCCTGCAGCTGGACCTGCGCGAACTGCTCAAGCGCGGCAACGGCCTGTTCGGCTCGGCCGAGCAGACCGGCTCGGTCGGCGTGGTCACGGTCAACTGCGCGCGCCTGGGCTACCTGCACCGGGGCGACGAGGCCGGGCTGATGGCGGCACTGGACCGCCTGCTGGCGCTGGGCCGCGACGTGCTGGAAGACAAGCGCCGCGTGGTGCAGCACTACATCGACGCGGGGCTGTATCCCTATACGCGCCGCTATCTCGGCACGCTGCGCAACCACTTCAGCACGCTCGGCGTCAACGGCGTCAACGAGATGATCCGGAATTTTTCCGGTGATGCCGATGACATCACGACGCCGGGCGGTCACGCCATGGCATTGCGGCTGCTCGACCATGTGCGCGCGCGCATCGGCGAATTCCAGGAAGCGACCGGCCATCTCTATAACCTGGAGGCAACCCCGGCCGAAGGCACCACCTACCGCTTCGCGCGCGAGGACCGCAAGCGCTGGCCGGACATCCTGCAGGCCGGCACGGCCGAGCAGCCTTACTACACCAACTCCAGCCAGCTCCCGGCCGGCTACACCGACGACCCGTTCACCGCGCTGTCGATGCAGGAAGCGCTGCAAGGAAAGTACACCGGCGGCACCGTGCTGCACCTGTACATGAACGAAGCCCTCTCCAGCGCGCAGGCTTGCAAGGCGCTGGTCCGGCGCGCGCTGTCACGCTTTCGCGTGCCGTATATCACCGTCACACCCACCTTCTCGATCTGCCCGAAGCACGGTTACCTGAGCGGGCGCCACGAGTTCTGTCCCCGGTGCGATGCCGAACTGCTGGCACGCATCCCAGCCGCGGCCAGCGCGCCGCAAACCCAACCTGAAGAGGAGCTCTCATGAATACCGAATCGCGCCAGCCAGCCACGCCGGCCCTCGATCCCGCCCTGCGTACCCGCTGCGAGGTCTGGACCCGGGTGATGGGCTACCACCGGCCCGTTACGTCCTTCAACACCGGCAAGCAGGGAGAGTTCAATGAGCGGCGTTTCTTCACTGAAAGCGCCTGTCGCTGACGGCCCCTGCCTCCCGGCCCGCGCCACGGTGGCCGTACCCGTGCCCGCGCCGGCGGCCGCCGCGTCATTGCGCGGCGGGCCGGCGCTGGCCGGGCTGGTGCCGTTCTCCAGCGTGGACTGGCCCGGACAGCTGGCGGCGGTGCTGTTTATCGCCGGCTGCCCGTGGCGCTGCGGCTATTGCCACAACGCCCACCTGCAGCGGCGCCATGCGGCCTATGCCTGGCCGTCGGTGCTGGACTGGCTGGCGACCCGCGCCGGGCTGCTCGACGGCGTGGTGTTTTCCGGCGGCGAGCCGCTCAGCGAAGCGCGCCTGCCGGAGCTGGCCAGGGCGGTGCGCGCACTCGGTTTCAGGGTGGGGCTGCATACCGCCGGCATCTATCCGCGCCGGCTCGCCGCGCTGTTGCCGCAACTGGACTGGGTCGGGCTGGACATCAAGGCGGATTCCGCCGGCCACGATGCGCTGGTCGGACGGCCCGGCGGCCTGGCGCGCGTGCAGGCCAGCCTGGCGCTGCTGCTCGGCGCCGGCCTTCCATTCGAATGCCGGACCACGTGGGATCCCGCCTGCCTCAGCGAGCCGCGCTTGCTGGCGCTGGCACGCTCGCTGGCCGCGCAAGGCGTGCGCCGCTATGCCGTGCAGGCCTGCCGGACCGGCACGGCCACGGTGCCTGGCGCATCGTTGAGTGCGCCGGCGCGCGAGGCGCTGGCGTCATGGTTCGAGACGTTCTGCTACCGCGAAGGGTGAGCCGGGCCGCCTGAGCGTGCCGTTGGCGCCAGCCTGCAAATAATTCCCTAAAGCCCCGCCTTCCGGCGTCGATAACCGTAGGTTGAGGCGTCAAGCGTGCGGGCCGGCAAACCGGCACCGCCCCGGCGCCGAAACGGCCGACTTGGAAAGCTGGGGAACGGAGGAGACATGCAGAACCTGGGGATACGGATAAGAATTGGCGCGGCGTTTGGCGCCATGTGGGCATTGGCTGCGGTCGGCATCGCGATCGCACTGCCGCGCATGCAGGGCGCCGGCGACGGCAACGCACGCAACCTGCTGGTGGCGCTTGGCGTGGCTGGATTGGGCGTGGCGGTGGCGGCTACCTGGGCGCTGGCGCGCAGCATCGAGGCGCCGCTGGCCGAAGCGGTCTATATCGCCGAAACGGTGGCCGCCGGCGACCTGAGCCAGGACTTCGAAACCGAGCGCGGCGGCGAGTTCGGCCGGCTGCTGGGCGGGCTGGGCGAGATGGAAGACATGCTCACCGACCTGGTGACGCGCATCAAGGCCGCTACCGATTCCATCGGCGCGGCCTCGCACCAGATCGCCGCCGGCAATACCGACCTGTCGCAGCGCACCGAGGAACAGGCCGCCTCGCTGCAGCAGACCGCTGCCAGCATGGGCGAGCTGACCGCGATGGTGCGCCAGAATACCGAACGCGCACGCGCGGCCAATGGCCTCGCGGAAGCCGCATCCGGCATCGCCGAGCGCGGCGGCGAGGTGGTCGGCAACGTGGTCCAGACCATGTCAGCGATCAGCGCCAGCTCGCGCAAGGTCACCGACATCATCGAAGTGATCGAAGGCATTGCCTTCCAGACCAACATCCTGGCACTGAATGCCGCGGTGGAAGCGGCGCGCGCCGGCGAGCAGGGCCGCGGTTTCGCGGTGGTGGCGGGCGAGGTGCGCACGCTGGCGCAGCGCAGCGCCGCGGCGGCCAAGGAGATCAAGCAGCTGATCGATGCCTCGGTGCAGCAGGTGGACAGCGGCTCGGCGCTGGTGGGACAGGCCGGCGAGACCATGCATGAGATCGTGCAATCGGTCAGCCGCGTCACGGCGCTGCTGGGCGAGATCACCGTGGCGTCGGAGCAGCAGAGCGCGGGGATCGCGCAGGTGAATGAAGCGGTCGCGCAGATGGACAGCGTGACGCAGCAGAACGCGACGCTGGTGGAGCAGGCGGCCAGTGCGTCGAGTGCATTGGCGGGGCAGGCAACGGAACTGCAGCAGGTGGTGGGGGAGTTCAAGCTGGACGCTTGAGCAGGAATTGAGGCGAGTATTCCGGCCCGACGGCACTGCGAATGTTGTCGCCCCTCTCCCGCAAGCGGGAGAGGGGAGCAAGCCGATGGCATGGGATCTGTCTTAAGCTTTCCCACGCAGCCTTTGCCGCGCTACTGCCTTACACCGCCGCGGCCACCCCCGCCGGCAGCACCGTCTGCACCGCCTCGGCAAAGCGCCCCACGATATCGTCGATATCCTGCGCGGTGCAGATAAACGGCGGCGCAAACAACACGTGGTCGCCGCGCACGCCGTCCACCGTGCCACCCATCGGATAGACCAGCAACCCATTCTGCATCGCAGCCGATTTCAGCCGCGCATGCGTCTTCAGCGCGGGATCCAGCGTTGCCTTGCTGTCGCGGTCCGCGACAAACTCCACGCCGACGAACAGCCCCCGCCCGCGCACGTCGCCCAGGTTGGGATGCTCGCCCAGCGCCTCGCGCAGCCGCGCGCGCAGTTGCTCGCCGCGGGCCAGCACATTGGCCAGCAGCTTGTCTTCGGCAATCGTGCGCTGCACCGCCAGCGCCGCCGCGCATGCGGTGGCGTGGCCGATGTAGGTATGGCCGTGCTGGAAGAAGCCGCTGCCGCCGACGATGGCGTCATAGATGCGGCGCGTCGACAGCATTGCCCCGATCGGCTGGTAGCCGGCACCAAGGCCCTTGGCGATGGTGACGATATCCGGCACCACGCCATCCTCTTCGCACGCGAACAGGTAGCCGGTGCGGCCCATGCCGGACATGACTTCGTCCAGGATCAGCAGCACGCCGTACTTGTCGCAAACGGCGCGGATGCGCTTGAGGTAGTCGCCCACCGGCGGCACCGCGCCGGCGGTGGCACCGACCACCGTCTCGGCGACGAACGCGGCGACGGTGTCCGGCCCCAGTTCCAGGATCCTGGCTTCCAGCTCATCCGCCAGCCGCTGTGCGTACTGCGCATCGGTCTCGCCCGCCTGCTGGTCGCGGTAGGCGTAGCACGGTGACACGTGGTGCGCCGGCACCAGCAGCGGCAGGAACGGCTCACGCCGCCAGGCATTGCCGCCGATCGCCAGCGCGCCGAGCGTATTGCCGTGATAGCTCTGGCGACGCGCGATGAAATGGCGGCGGCTCGGCTGGCCCACCTCGACAAAATACTGTCGCGCCAGCTTCAGCGCCGATTCCACGGCCTCGGAGCCGCCGGAGACGAAATACACGTGGTCGAGATCACCCGGCGCGGCTTGCGCCAGCGTTTCGGCAAGCGTCTCCGACACCTCGGTGGTGAAGAACGAGGTATGCGCGTAGGCGATGGTATCGAGCTGCGACTTGATGGCCTCGATCACGCGCGGGTGCGCATGCCCAAGGCACGATACGGCGGCGCCGCCGGAGGCATCGAGGTAGCGCCTGCCTTCGCTGTCGATCAGTTCGATCCCCTCCCCAGCAACGGCGACGGGCAGTTTCTGGCGCGGATTGCGATGGAATACGTGGGTCATGATGGTGTTGAGGTGGCAGTGCCTTGCCGCGCGTCTGGGGGCGCGCGGCGGATGAAGGCGTTTGCCGGACTGGTGGCCAGCATCAAGGCCAACCCCGGCAGGGCGCCTCCGGCACCTGAGCGGCCAGAAGGAATGCCTTCGGCGGGCAGGCATCCGCAGTATGGGCCAGCCCCGGAGCAAATGCAACATTTGCTTCTCAATTGCATAGATAGAAACGGTCGTTTCCCCACGCCCTTGCGACCTCGACCGCTGGAAACGCCGCTGGCCCCGGCAACCAGCAACCATCTGGTTGCCTTTTCCGCCCCGGTCTCCTAACATGCAACCACAACGTTGCATATCAACCCCCTGAAACAGGAGACCGGACATGCCCTCAGAAACCGACCGCATCGAACGCAGCATCCTGATAGAAGCCCCCGTGGCGCGCGTCTGGCACGCGCTGGCCGATGCCGACACCTTCGGCAGCTGGTTCGGTGTCAAGTTTGACGGCGCCACCTTCACACCCGGCCGGCGCGCCGTCGGCAGCATCACCTACCCCGGCTACGAATACCTGAAATTCGACGTTCAGGTGGAACGCGTGGAGCCGGAAAAGCTGCTGTCCTGGCGCTGGCACCCCGCCCCGCTGGAACGCGGGCGCGACTACTCCGACGAACCGAGCACGCTGGTGGAATTCACGCTGCGTGAAGTCGATGGCGGCACCATGCTGACCGTGGTCGAGTCGGGCTTCGACCAGATCCCGCCAGAGCGCCGCATGGAAGCGTTCCGCATCAACGGCGGCGGCTGGGATCAACAGGTGAAGAATGTCCACAAGCACGTCACCGGCACCGCCTGAAGCGCTGGACCTGCAACAGTCCGCCGCGGTCTTTGCCGCGCTGGGCGACGAGACCCGGCTGCGGCTGGTCGCGGCGCTGTGCGCGGGCGGCGCCATGTCGATCGCGCAACTGACCGCCGGCAGCGCCATGACGCGGCAGGCGGTGACCAAGCACCTGCAGGTGCTGTCGCAGGCCGGTCTGGTGCGCGACAGCAAGGCCGGGCGCGAGCGGCTGTGGATGTTCGAGCCGGCGCAGGTCGAGGCGGCGCGGCGCTCGCTGGAGGCGATCGGAAGGCAGTGGGAGTTTGCACTGGGCAAGCTGAAGCTTGCGGTGGAGACGAATCACTAGCTGACAACGCACCGCACCCGCCGGGTTTGCTTCCTCTCCCGCTTCGGGGAGAGGGACCAAACAACGACAGCCCCCACCGCAGCCCGGCTGCCTCACCACAAGCAAGTAATCCCCCGCGCACCCCGCTATACTGGGAAGCCCCCCGCCCCCACCACGGCAACACGCAGGCCGCGATCGCCCAGGCCTGCCGGAGGAAGCGCGCAATTGGCTGACCACGACCTGTCCAGGCTGAAAATCGACCGCAGCGCCACCGCCGCGCCCGGCGCCCACATCCGTCCCCGGCGCAGATGGCTGCGCTATGCGGTCATTGCGCTGATCCTGCTGGCCGTGCTCGGCATTGCCCTCAGGCTCGCCGGCCCGCAGTCGGTGCAGACCACCACCGTCGCCTCGGCCTATCCCACGCAGAATTTCACGCTGCTCAACGCCACCGGCTATGTCGTGCCGCAGCGCAAGGCGGCGGTCGCGTCCAAGGCGCAGGGCCGGCTCGAATGGCTGGGCGTGCTGGAAGGCTCGCACGTGAAGAAGGACGAGGTCATCGCCAGGCTCGAGAGCAAGGACGTGTCCGCTTCCTTCGCCCAGGCGCAGGCCCAGGTGAAAGTGGCACAAGCCAACCTGGCGCTGCAGCAGGCGGAACTGAAGGACGCCGAGGTCAACCTGCGCCGCTCCGAGATCCTGATCGTGCCGAACGCGATTTCGCGCAACCAGTACGATGCCGACGTCGCGCGCTTTAACAAGGCCAGGGCTTCGGTCAGCAGTTCGCAGGCATCGATCGCGTCGGCGCAGGCCAACGCGCGCGCGGCCGAAGTCGCGGTGGAGCAGACAGTCGTGCGCGCGCCGTTCGACGGCGTGGTGCTGGTCAAGCATGCCAACGTCGGCGACAACATCACGCCGTTCTCTGCCGCCGCCGACACCAAGGGCGCGATCGTTACCATTGCCGACATGGAGACGCTGGAAGTGGAAGCCGACGTCGCCGAATCCAATATCGCCAGGATCCGCGCCGGCCAGCCGTGCGAATTGCTGCTCGACGCCCTGCCCGGCGTGCGCCTGGCCGGCCAGGTATCGCGCATCGTGCCGACGGTGGACCGCTCCAAGGCCACGGTGCTGGTCAAGGTGCGCTTCGTCGACCGCGACGCGCGCGTGCTGCCGGACATGAGCGCCAAGATCGCCTTCCTGTCGCGCGCCGCCACGGCGCGCGACCGCCAGCCGATGGTCGCGGTGCAGCCCGCCACCGTGGTCACGCGCGACGGCCGCCAGGTGGTCTATGTGGTCCGTGACGGCAAGGCGCACGAAACCCAGGTCAAGACCGGCGACAAGCTCGGCGAGCTGGTCGCGGTGCAGGGCGTCAAGCCGGGCGACGTGCTGGTGCTGTCGCCCGGCGACAAGCTCGGCGACGGCGACCGCGTCACGCCGGCCAAGCCTTGAAATGACAACATGAAGGTGACCACATGAGGGTGACCACATGAACGCCGCGCCGCTGGTCCGCATCAGCCATGTCGCCAAGTCTTACCGGCGCGGCATGCAGACCGTGCCCGTGCTGACCGATATCTCGCTCGATATCGGCGAAGGCGACTTCGTGGCGCTGATGGGCCCGTCCGGCTCCGGCAAGAGCACGCTGCTGAACCTGATCGCGGGCATCGACCGGCCCGACAGCGGCACGCTGCAGGTGGCCGGGCTCGATATCACGCAGCTGCCCGAAGCCGCGCTGGCGGACTGGCGCGCCGCCAACGTCGGCTTTATCTTCCAGTTCTACAACCTGATGCCGGTACTGACCGCGTTCGAGAACGTGGAACTGCCGCTGATGCTGACCAGCCTGCCGCGCGCGGAACGGCGCGCGCGCGTGGAACTGGTGCTCGACATGGTCAACCTCGCCGACCGCATGAGCCACTACCCGTCCGAGCTGTCGGGCGGGCAGCAGCAGCGCGTGGCGATCGCGCGGGCACTGATCACCGACCCATCGCTGATCGTCGCGGACGAACCCACCGGCGACCTCGACCGCACCTCCGCCGCGGAAATCCTGGCGATGATGCAGCGCCTGAACGCGGAACTCGGCAAGACCATCATCATGGTCACGCACGATGCCCATGCCGCTGCGGCGGCGGGCTCGCTGGTGCACCTGGAGAAGGGCGAGCTGATCCGCGGCGAGGTGGCCTGACCCATCATGTACGCGCTCAAGCTGATCACCCGCAACGCGCTGCGGCACAAGCTGCGCACCGCACTGACCGTGCTGGGGCTGGTGATCGCGGTGCTGGCGTTCGGCCTGCTGCAGACCGTGATCGACGCGTGGTACGCGGGCGCCTCGGCGGCGTCCAGCGCGCGGCTGGTGACGCGCAATGCGATCTCGCTGGTGTTCCCGCTGCCGCTCAGCTATGAGGGACGCATCCGCGGCGTGGACGGCGTGACCATGGTGGCGCGTTCCAACTGGTTCGGCGGCATCTATCGCGACCCCAAGAATTTCTTTGCGCAGTTCGCGGTGTCGGACAACTACCTCGATCTCTATCCGGAATTCATCATCCCCGAGCAACAGCGCGCCGAATACCAGCGCGACCGCAAGGGTGCGCTGGTCGGCCGCCAGCTTGCCGACCAGTTCGGCTTCAAGATCGGCGACGTGATCCCGATCAAGGGCACCATCTACCCCGGCACCTGGGAGTTCGTGGTGCGCGGCATCATGGACGGCCGCGACGAAAGCATCATCACGCGGCAGATGGTGTTCCACTGGGAATACCTGAACGAGACTATCCGCAAGAAGACGCCGCGCCAGGCCGACCAGGTCGGGGTCTACGTGCTGGGCGTGGACAACCCCGACAACACCGCGGCGATCTCGCGCAATGTCGACGCGGTGTTCCGCAACTCGCTGGCGGAGACGCTGACCGAGACCGAGCAGGCCTTCCAGCTCGGCTTCGTCGCCATGTCGAACCAGATCATCGCGGCGATCCGCGTGGTGTCCTACGTGGTGATCGTGATCATCATGGCGGTGATGGCCAATGCCATGGCGATGAGCGCGCGCGAGCGCACCGTCGAGTACGCCACGCTGAAGGCGCTGGGCTTCGGGCCGGGCTTCCTGGCGCTGCTGGTGTTCGGCGAGTCGCTGGCGATCTGCGTGGCCGGCGGCGCGCTCGGCATGCTGGCCACGCCGCCGATGGCTGCGGCCTTCAAGCAGGCGGTGGGCGGCGTGTTCCCGGTGTTCACGGTATCACCGGAAACGATGCGCGCGCAGGCCGCGTGCGCGCTGGCGGTCGGCATCGCCGCCGGCATCGTGCCCGCGGTGCAGGCCGCGCGCGTGCGCATCGTCGAAGGCCTGCGGGCGATCGGCTGACGCGCCCGGCAACCATGGCGATCCCGCTCACCTATATCGCGCGCAACCTGTGGGCCCGGCGCCTGACCACCGCGCTGACCGCGGGCGGGCTGGCGCTGGTGGTCTTTGTCTTCGCCACCATGCTGATGCTGGATGCAGGCCTGAAGAAGACACTGGTCACCACCGGCGAGCACGACAACGTGGTGGTGATCCGCAAGGGCGCCGAAACCGAGATCCAGAGCGCCGTCGACCGCGGCCAGGCCGGCATCCTGGAAATGCACCCGGCGGTGGCCATGACCGGCGCCGGCCAGCCGATGGCTTCGCGCGAGGCCGTGGTGCTGATCTCGCTGACCAAGTCGAGCACCGGCCAGCCCTCCAACGTGGTGATCCGCGGCATCTCGCCGCTGGGCATGGAACTGCGCCCGCAGGTCAGGCTCGTGGCGGGACGCATGTTCCGCCCGGGATCGGCCGAGATCATCGTCGGCAGCAGCATTGCCGGCGGCTTTGCCGGCGTGCAGATCGGCCAGCAGTTGCGCTTTGCCCAGCGCGAATGGACCGTGGTGGGCCACTTTGACGCCGGCGGCAGCGGCTTCGACTCGGAGACCTGGGGCGACGTCGACCAGCTGATGCAGTCGTTCCGGCGCAATGCGTATTCGTCGATGGTGGTACGGCTGGCCAACCCCACGCTGTTCGAGCGCTTCCGCGCCGATATCGACGTAGACCCGCGCCTGGCCGACGAGGCCAAGCGCGAGCAGGTCTTCTACAGCGACCAGTCCAAGGCGCTGTCGAGCTTTATCAATATCCTGGGCTTTACGCTGTCCACCATCTTTTCGGTCGCGGCGATGATCGGCGCCATGATCACCATGTACGCCTCGGTGGCGAATCGCGTGTCGGAGATCGGCACGCTGCGCGCACTGGGGTTCAAGCGCGCCAATGTGCTGGTGGCCTTCCTGATCGAGGCGGCACTGCTGGGCCTGGTGGGCGGCCTGGCCGGACTGGCCTTTGCGGCGCTGATGCAGTTCGCGTCATTCTCGACCACCAATTTCCAGACGTTTGCCGACTTGTCGTTCCGCTTCATCCTGACGCCCGGGATCGCGCTGCAGACGCTGGCGTTCGCAATGGCGATGGGACTGGTGGGCGGCTTCCTGCCAGCGGTGCGCGCGGCAAGGATGAATATCGTGGACGCGTTGCGGGCGCATTGAACGCGTGCGTTGCCGGCTGTTTGTTCCAATCTCCCGCTTGCGGGAGAGGGGCCGGGGGAGAGGGCCGGTGCCTCCACGAAAGTCATGCTTATAAAAGCCATAGAGCCCGCCTGTCGTGGCCCGACACCGTCGCGTTCGCTGCCGGCTTCCGATCCTTTCCTTGCCTTCTCCCCACTGTCCGTCTACAACCCGTAGTGATGCATGCTACGCGCCAGGCCTCGCTGGCGGCCAGTGCACAACCGGCACGGCCAGCGGCGCCCCACCGCAGGACTTACCGCCAGGACGCCCCCGATGAATCTCGACCTGCTGGCTTCATTGCTGACTGCCGTGGTGGTGCTGCTGATCGGCACCCTGGTCAACCGGAGCGTGGGCATCCTGTCGCGCTACAACATCCCCGACCCCGTCACCGGCGGCCTGCTGTTCGCCATCGTCGCGTCGGTGGCCGCGGCGGGCGCGAATTTCCGCGTGGTCATCGATCCCGGCATGAAGCCGGTACTGCTGCTGATGTTCTTCGGCGGCGTGGGGCTTGGCGCCGACCTGCGCATGCTCAAGCGCGGCGGCAAGGCGCTGGTGATCTTTATCATCATCCTGCTGCCCTATATCCTGGTGCAGAACGTGGTCGGGGTGGCCATGGCCAGGACGCTCGACCTGCACCCGATCTTCGGGCTGGTGAGCGGCTCCATCACGCTGGTGGGCGGCCACGGCACGGGGGCCGCGTACGCCGAGCGCTTCGCCGAGGTCAACAACCTGCAGGCGGTCATGGACCTGTCGATGACGGTGGCGACCATCGGCCTGGTCGTCGGCGGCATCATCGGCGGCCCGGTGGCGCAGTACCTGATCTCGCGCTACAAGCTGCGCTCGACCTCGCGCGAGGCCGGCGACACCGAGGAAGAAGCCGCCGCCGCATCGCCGATCACCACGGTCGGCGCGCTCGCGGCGCTGGCCGGCATGCTGGCCGCGGTGATCGGCGGCCGCTGGATCGCGGCGCAGATGCCGGCCGGTCCGATCACCATCCCCGGGTTCCTGTGGTGCATGATGCTCGGCATCGCAATCCGCAACCTGCTGCCGTTCATCGGCCTGCGCTTCGACGACCGCGCCACCGACCTGATCACCAACGTCTGCCTGTCGCTGTTCCTGGTGATGACCATGATGGCGCTGGACCTCGCCGAGGTGGCGCTGTCGGCCGGCCCGTTCCTGCTGATCATCGCCATGCAGGTGGTATTCATCATCCTGTACGTGGTGTTCGTCTGCTTCCGCTTCATGGGCCGCGACTACGAGGCGGCGGTCACCTCGGCCGCGTTCATCGGCTTCAACATGGGTTCCACGGCGACCGCCATGGCCAATATGCGCGCGATCACGGCGCGCTACGGGCCGGCACCCACCAGCTACCTGATCACGCCGCTGGCCGGCGCGTTCTTTGTCGATCTGATGAACGCGTTCGTGCTGACCCTGCTGCTGGCCTTGCCGTTGATCGGAGGCTGACATGCGCCGCGCCTGCCTTGCCCTCTTCTTCGCGCTGCTGGCCAGCCTCTGGCTGGCCGGTTGCGGTGGCGGCCCGAACGCCGACGGCATCCGCGCCAACCTCAACGAGCGCCTGGCGCAGGCGCTGCCGCCGGGCACCGTGCAGCTGGCCGGCATCGACCGTCGCGGCTCGCAGTCCGATACCAAGGCACCCACCGGCGAGACCCGGCGCGTGGTGTACTTCGACGCGGAACTGAAGCTGCTGCGCGACTATGACTTCGGCGCGTGGGATTCTCCCGGCGTGGCCGGGCTGATCTCGGCGCTGGGCGCCGGACCGCGTGGCATCACCGGCATCACCAGCGGCGGCAACAAGGCCGGCGACATCCTGCGCGCGCACGGCACCGCGCTGTACCGGCGCGACGGCGAGCGCTGGGTCAGCGTGCAGTCCGCCGGCTATCGGCCGGCGGAGGCGCCCGCCGTGGCCACCAACGCGCCCACCGGCCCCGCGGCCATCCTGGACGCCATGCGCAAGGTGGTCGAGGCGGTCCAGAAGGACGCCTCGCCGGCGCAGCGTGCCGTGATCGAGCAGGAACTGACCACCGCGCACGCCAATATCCGCGCCCGGCTGGCCCGCATCGACGAGGGCTACGCCATTGCCGCCGGCGCCGAGCACGGCCAGTACCTGCGTTTCGTGCGCGCACTGGTGGACGGCGCGCGCGTGCGCGCCATCCCGCTGGTGACGCGCGGCGGCGACGAGAACCTGCGCCTGCTGCGCAGCGGCAAGGTCTCGGCGGCGATGGCGCAGGGCGATGCCGCGCTGGAAGCGTACGAGGGCAAGGGCGCCTTTGCCGAGGATGGGCCGCACGCGTCACTGCGCGCCATCGGCAGCCTGTACCCGGAACCGGTGCATGTGCTGGTGCGCGACGGCGACCCGGCGCGCTCGGTGTCCGACCTGCGCGGCAAGCGCATCGCGGTGGGCGAACGCGGCGCGGCGTCGCGCGGCACGGTGCTGCGCGTGCTGGCCGCGCACGGGCTGACCGAGAAGGATTTCAAGGCCGAGGAAGTGGGCCTGGGCGCGGCGCTGGTGGCGTTGCGCCAGAACCAGGTGGATGCCGTGATGCAGGTGATCGGCGTGCCGTCCGACAGCATCCGCGATGCGTTGAGCGAACTGCCGTTGCGGCTGCTGCCGCTGGACGAGCGCGCGATCGTGGCGATGGTCGGGCAGAAGGCGGGGTATTTCCGCGCCAGTATTGCGCCCGGCACCTATCCGGGCCTGCGAGAGCCGGTGCGCACCATCGCCACCGCGGCGATTCTGGTGACCGGCCCTGACCTGTCGGATACCGAGGTGGCAGACCTGACGCGGCTGGTGTACCGGCATGGCCGCGACTTTGTCGCGCGCGGCAGCGCCCAGGGCGGACAGATCAACGTGGCGACTGCGCGCGAAGGGCTGATGATCCCGCAGCACCTGGCGGCGGCCAAGGTGCTGGACGGGCTGGCGGCGGGCACGGCGGCCAAGCCGGGGCAGCGCCCCGCCGCGCCATCCACACCGGCGCCGGCGTCGGCAGCCGCCACCGCCTCCGCGCCCGCCGCCCGCTAGCCGGGAAGATGGCTGGCCGCTTCGCGCCGCCACATCGGCCCTACCCCGCCGCCGGCAACTCCGCCGCCAGCCGGCAACGCCGGTCCAGGAAATCACTCGCATGGCCGTTGCTGCCGGCCGCGGCATGGACTGGCTGGTCCACCAGGAAGAAACCGGCGCGGCCCTGCCGGTCTTGCCCGTAGGTGAGGAAGATGCCGCGGTCGGGCGGCGGCGCCGCGCTGCCACTGGCAGCCGGATCGTCGGCCTTGCCCCCGACCAGGGCAAACGGGTCGGCCGACAGCACCGGCGCGGCGGCCGGGATAAACCTGGCCCGCACCGGCTTGCCGTCGAATCGCAGCGAAGTCCACTCCGTGCCGATCGGCCCGTTCGCGCCATTGACGAAGGCGCGCGCCGCGGCGCTGATGCAGTCGAGATGGATATGGAGCTGGTCCTGGCTGCGCGAGGCAAGGGAATTGACCGCCAGCCCCAGCATGTCGTCAGGCACCGGCTTGCCCAGCGACTGTCCCACGATGCCGCGCTCGGCCCAGCCGTAGGCCCAGGCGTTGGCACCGCTGCCATCCCACGCCCTGCGGTCCTCCACCCCCTTCACCGGCCGAGCCGGGATCACCAGGTAGTGCGACGCGCCGATCGCGTCCTTGTACAGCACCAGCCCGCGCGTGCGGTCGACGCTGGCGCAATCGGCATGTTGCGGCTGCGGCGGCGCCAGGCAGCGTTGCTGCACGTTGCGCCACAGGCCGTCGCGCCCGCCGGACAAGACGCCGACCACGTTTTCGGCGGTGCAGCCCGCCAGCATCAATGCCGCCGCCAGCGGCAGCGCGCCGCGCCGGCGTGCCGGGCGTGCCGTTATCGCCGGCAACAGCGCCTGCATCAACGCCGGCATGGAATGCCGTAGTACGTCCCCACCCGCGGGTTGGACACGATGTAGGCGTGGCGCTGGGCCCAGAACTGGGCGTCGCGAAAGACCTCGGCCTCGCGTTCGCTCCAGGGCGTGGCCAGCAGGGGCAGGGCTTCGCCGTCGGTGGTCGGGTAGACCTGGGCCTGGTAGCGGGCCGTCTGCAGCGCGCCCGTACGGATGGTACGGATCGTGACGTGGAGTGTCATAGGCAGCTTCTCGTCATGAGGACGTCAAATCATAACCACATTCCTGTGTTGCTTTGATGACTGTGTCTGAAACCTGCTGTCAGGAGGCTGCCGCAGCCACGACCAACCCATGTCCCCCCGCCAGAAACCGGAGCCAGACATGACGGCCACGTCTCCCCGCAAGATCGCCATCCTCGTGCTGACCCACCTCGCCATGCTGGCGACCGGCTTTGCCGCCGGGATCTATGTGCTGCCGATCCTGACCGAGCAGGCTGGCGCAAGCACCGGGCAAGTGCAGGCGGTATCGCAACAGGCGGCCTTTTCCGGCACGTTCCGCAAGGAGCTGGCCGGCAGCGACGCGTTCCACTGGGCCAGCGGGCAGCTGCATGTGTCGGCCAGGGCCATCGCCTTCGAGGGAAGCGTGGCGCCGGGCCCGGACTACCGGATCTATCTGGTACCCGAGTTCGTCGACACCAAGGCGGATTTTCTCAAACTCAAGGACCGCGCGGTGCAGGTTGCGCCGTTGAAGACGTTCGGCAACTTCGCCGTGGCGCTGCCGGATGGCGTCGATCCCGGCCAGCACCGGGCGGTGGTGATCTGGTGCGAGCGGTTCGGGCAGTTCATCAGTGCCGCGGCCTACCGGTAGGCCGCGCAAGAAAAAAGGGCCGATCGAGGAACCGGCCCAACGAACCCCGCAAAGGCAAGGTGTCGATATGAACATCACGCGTCCGCCCGTGCGCGCCGCCGGTGCGCCATCGCCGGGCGGGTATCAGGCGGCTGGGATCAGAAGCGGTGGCGCATGCCGATGGTGGCGCCGGTCTGGTTCTCGCCCGCGACCACGGTGCCCACGCCGTTCAGGCCCAGCGCCGAGCCGCTCTTGTTCTTGGCGTAGCCCACGTTCAGGTACACGTCGGTGCGCTTGGACAGCGAATAGTCGGCGGACAGCACGAACATCCACGGATCGGCATCGCTGTTGCGGGTGTCGTTGTAATAGGCGGCACCAGTCACCAGGAAGGCGGGCGTAAAGCGGTACTGCGCGCCGGCCCAGTAGACGTTGGTGCGGGTCGCGGCCGCGGTGGCGCTGGACACGCCGTCGTCCTTCAGCCAGCGGGAGCCGGCGAAGACCTTGGCATCGCCGAAAGCGTAGGCAGTGCCCACCGCGGCGCGCTTGGCGCTGCGGTCCTGCAGCGCCACGGTGGCGCCCTGGTACTGGTCGTAGGCGGCGCCGACCGAGAAGCCGCCCGTGGCATACGACAGTCCACCGCCGAAGTTGCGCGCGACCTTGGGTTCGCCCGGCACTTCGCCGTTGTTGTCGCGGCCGAAGCTGTAGAAGCCGGTGGCGGTCAGGCCGCCGAACTTGCCGGTGTACTTGATGGCGTTGTCGGCGCGGCCGTTGAAGGCCGAGTCGACGCTGTTGAGCGAGTAGCGCGGACCCACGCCCATCGGGTCGAAGGCGCCGAACAGGTCGTACAGCGCGTTCTGCTGGCGGCCCAGCGTGACGGCGCCAAAGCCGCCCTGCAGGCCCACGTACGCCTGGCGGCCGAACAGGCGGTTGCCCTGGCCCGAGATGCCGGTATCGATATCGAAACCGCTTTCCAGCACGAAGATGCCCTTCAGGCCGCCGCCCAGGTCTTCGGTGCCGCGCACGCCCCAGCGCGAGCCGGACAGGTTGCCCGAGTTCAGGCGGGTGGTCGTGCCCTGGGCACCGTTGGTGCCGGGCACGTGGCTGATGACTTCGAGGCCGGCATCGGCGATGCCGTACAGCGTTACGTTCGATGCGGACTGGGCCGAGGCCACCCCGGATACCGCCGTAGCGGCCACTGCTGCCGTCATTGCAAGGAGAGCTTTCTTCACTGTGATTTCTCTGTTTTATGGTGATCCATGACACCGCGCCGGTCCGACCGGGGCCGGCGGCCACCCGCGCCTGAGCCGGCTGGCCGCGCCATAGCCCTGGCGGCGGCGCACGTCCGCACATGTGCGGCCGGCGCATTGTGCTGGCGCAATATGAAAGCCTTGTGACGAATAGTACGCAGCACAATGTGCCGAATAGCACCCGCATGGGGGTTTTCCCTGTAAGCAACGGGATCGTTTTGGTAGGATGCATGCTTTTCCGACGACGGTAATGCCAGTGCCCCGTGCCGCCATGCGCCTTTGCCTCGGCAGCTTCGCCTCATGAAGCTGGCAGAGATCAAGACCCGGCTTGCCTCGCTGCAGGCTCCGCTCCCCGCCTCGATCCAGCAACGCCTGTCGGGCCTGCGCGCGCGCAGCGCGCGCCTCGGCCTGACCCGCCCCGGCTCGCTGCGGCCCACGCGCCGCGGCGTGCTCGTGGGCATGGCCGCCGTGCCGACGGCCTTGCTGCTGTACGTGCTGGTGCTGGTGCCGTTTACGCCGGGCATCAGCGACATCCGCAAGGCCAAGTCCGAGCAGCCGGCGCAGGTGCTCTCGGCCGACGGCAAGGAACTGGCGGTCTTCAAGTGGGCCAACCGCGACTGGGTGCCGCTGAAGCAGATCTCGCCCAACGTGGTGGCGGCGCTGATCTCGACCGAAGACCACCGCTTCTATGAGCACCACGGGCTGGACTGGCGCCGCCTCGCCTCGGCCGCGGTGCATACCTTCACGGGTGACCGCCAGGGCGGCTCGACCATCACCCAGCAGCTGGCGCGCAACCTCTATCCGGACGAGATCGGCCGCGCGCCCACGCTGACGCGCAAGCTCAAGGAAGCGATCACCGCGTTCAAGATCGAGGCGCTGTACACCAAGGACGAGATCCTCGAGACCTACCTGAACACGGTGCCGTTCCTGTACAACGCGTTCGGCATCGAAATGGCCGCGCGCACGTACTTCGACAAGCCGGCGCGCTCGCTCGACGTGCTGCAGAGCGCGACGCTGATCGGCATGCTCAAGGGCAACAGCTACTACAACCCGGTGCTGAACCCCGAGCGCGCGCTGGACCGGCGCAATATCGTGCTGGGGCAGATGGTCAAGCGCGGCAAGCTCGACGCGGCCCGCTACGAGCAGCTCAAACGCCGTCCGCTGCGCATCGACTTCGAGCGCCAGACCGAGCCGCCAGGCCCCGCGCCGCATTTCGCGCAGCAGCTGCGCAAGTGGCTGATCGGCTGGGCCGACCGCAACGGCTACGACATCTACGCCGACGGCCTGGTGGTGCGCACCACCATCGACGCGCGCCTGCAGGCCATGGCCACGCAGGCGGTGGCGCAGCAGGGCAACCGCCTGCAGGCGATCGCCAATGCCGCCTGGGCGCCGCGCGCGGGCTGGGCCGCGGACCGCGCGCTGGTGCAGGCCTTCGTGCGCGAGTCGCCGGAATACCGTGCCGCCACCGCAGCCGGCACGCCGCCGGAAGACGCAATGAAGCAGCTGCTGGCAAACGGCACCTTCATGCGCGCGCTGCACCAGCAGAAGACGCGCATCCAGGCCGGCTTCCTCGCCATCGATCCGCGCAGCGGCGAGATCCGCGCCTGGGTCGGCAGCCGCGACTACACGCAGGACGCCTTCGACCACGTGCAGCAGGCGCGCCGCCAGCCGGGCTCGACCTTCAAGCCCTTCGTCTACGGCGCGGCGTTCGAGGAAGGCAAGTCGCCCGACGACACGCTGATGGACCAGCCGGTCGAGATCGAGCTGGCCGGCGGCGAGATCTGGCGCCCGACCGACGAAGGCCGCCCCACCGGTCGCGCGATGAGCCTGCGCGACGGCCTGGTCTACTCGCGCAACACCATCACCGCGCAGCTGATGCAGCAGGTAGGCCCGGCGCGCGTGGCGCGGCTGGCGCGCGAGATGGGCGTGCGCGAAAGCCGGCTCGACGAGGTGCCGTCGCTGGCGCTGGGCACCAGCCCGGTCACGCTCAAGGAAATGGTGGCCGCCTATGGCACCATCGCCAACGCCGGCAACTACATCGCGCCCACCATGGTCACGCGCATCGAAGACCGCAACGGCAATGTGCTGCAGGTGTTCCGCCCGGCGCGCGCCGAACACGCCCTGCCCCATGCCACCACGCAGACCCTGCTCGACGTGATGCGCGACGTGATCGACCGCGGCACCGGTGCCGGCATCCGCTCGCGCTTCGGCATCCGCGCCGACGTGGCCGGCAAGACCGGCACCACGCAGGACAACGCCGACGGCTGGTTCATCATGATGCACCCGGAGCTGGTTGCCGGCGCCTGGGTCGGCTTCAACGACAGCCGCGTCACGCTGCGCAGCGACTACTGGGGCCAGGGCGCGCACAGCGCGCTGCCGATGGTCGGCGACTTCTACCAGCGCGCGCTGCGCGGCCGCGTCATCGACGGCCGCGCTCGCTTTGCCGAGTATGAGGAAACCAACGTGTTCGCCTCGCTCGGCAATCAGGTGCGCGGCTGGTGGACCCAGCTGTTCAGCCGCGACAAGGCCAACGACGCCACCGCGCCGCGCCCGGCGCCGCGCCGTCCGGCCCTGCCGGCGCCTGAGGCGGATATGACGCCGCCGGCGAGCGCGCCGATGGCGTCGGCGTCCGCGCCGGTGAGCGGTGGTGGCAGTGGCGGAGAGGAGTCCAGCCTGGCGCTGGATCAGGGGGAAACGGTGATGGCGGTGCCGCCGCAGGACCCGGCGACGGCGAGCGCACCCACCGCGCCGGCAGCGCCGTCTGGCCAACCCGCGCCCGCGGCACCGGCCAGCCCCGCCGCTGCTGGCCTCCCACCACCGCCGCCCACAACGGCTCCTGCCGCGCCCATCTATCCGGTCGCGCCGACCACGATCTCGCCGGGTAGTGGCAATAACTGAAGCCAGTAACTGAGGACTGCAACCGAGCGCTGCGGCTCGCCTGCCGCGGCGGCTTGCTAGACCAGCCCCAGATCGCGCCCGGGCACCCCCGGAAACACCTGCGCCAGCCGCGCCGTATCCAGCCCATACAGCCGCTGGAACAGCCCGCCCAGCACCGCACGATACTCATTGCGCACCGGCCAGTCCCGATCCTGGTTCAGCGCCGCGCGCTCCACCGCGACCTGCTCGCCCGCGATGCGGCCACCGCGCACCGCTCCGCCAGCCACCCAGTAGGCCGTGCCGTGGCCATGGTCGGTGCCGCGGGTGCCGTTCTCGCGGAAGGTGCGGCCGAATTCCGACAGCACCAACACGGTAGTCTGGCGCCATGCCGGACCCATGCCGTCGGCGAAAGCGGACAGGCCGCGGCCGAGGTTGTCGAGCAGGCCGGCGAGCTGCCCCTGCGCCGCGCCCTGGTTGACATGGGTATCCCAGCCGCCGACGTCGATAAAGCCAAGGTTGAAGCGGTCTCGCATCAGCCCCGCCATGCGCCGCGCCTCGACCTCGAAGCCGCGCGCGCTGAGCGAGCGGCGGTTGGCGGCCTGCATCTCCTGCGGGCGCTCGGCCATGTTGCCGCCGGCCATGTCACCTGCGGTGGCTTCTGCCTGGCGCGCCACCGCCTGGCGCAGTTCGAAGCCTTCGTCGATCAGCGACTCGAAACGCGTGCCGCGGTACATCTGCGCCAGCAGTTGTTCCTGGCGCGCGTCGAACGGGGTGCGGCCGCTGCCCCTGAGCGAGACGTTGGGCACGTCGCGCGGCCCCGACAGCACCATCGGCAGGCCGTCGGTGAAGGCCACCGGCGCGGCCTGGCCGCCCATGGCCTGCGCCAGGCGGTTGAGGAAGCCGCTGCCGCGCAGCGCGGCGAGCTGGCTGCGGTTGTGTGGATCAACGCCAGCGCCCGGCAGGCCTGACTCGATGGTGTCCTGGGTCTCGAAATGGCTGCGCGACAGGTCATGGGTGCCGGCAAACGGCACGAAGGCCAACTGCCCGCGCTGCCACAGCGGCAGCATGGTCGGCGCCAGTGCGGGGTGCAGCGCCCATTCGCCGATGCCGCGCGCGGCGCTGTCTGCGGCGAAGGCCGGCGCCAGCGCGACGGCGGCGCCCGGGTCGGTGTCCGCGCCGGCGGCGGGCGGTCGCCGGATCGCGATACTGGGGCGTGCCGCATAGTAGAAGTCGCTGCCGCTCGGCACCAGCACGCTGGCAGCGTCATAGCCGCCGCGCAGGAACACCAGCAGGAAGCGGGCGTCGGCCTGGCCCGGCAGCGCGTAGACGCGCGAAACCGTGGCGGGCAGCGCCCACGCCAGTGCGGCGCCGCCCATCGTCTTCAGCCATTGTCTGCGTTGCATACCGGACCCCGTCCCGCGCGCGTCAGCGCTGCATCCATTCGGGCGAACTGAGCAGCACGGTATTCCACTCCGCCTGCGAGGCCGCCTGCGCCAGCGCGGCGCGCGTGGCCGGACCGAGCGTGGCTTCGATGCTGTTGTAGTAAAGCTTGTTGCCGATCACCGGGAAGCGCGCGCCGCGCGGCATGCCCCCATCCCCGGCGAACAACCCCGCCGGCCCCGAGCCGATCACGCGCGCGATCTCGAAGCGCCGCACCATCTGCCCGGAACTGGCCCACGCGCTTTCCGCCGCGGGATAGCCGTCGGGTGTTACGTGGCCGTACAGCGGCTCGCCCAGCTGGTTCAGCCAGGTCAGCACCGGGCGCAGGTTGGTAACGGGCCGGCCTTCGTAGGCCAGCCGCAGCGACGACACCACGTAGACCATCGGATCCTTGAACTTGCGCGGGGATGACGCCGGCAGCCGGTCCAGCTCGGGTGCCAGCAACATGGTGCGCAGTACGGCAGCAATGTCGCCGTCGGTGCGGGTGAAGGCCTGGGCCATGCGCTCGACCAGCGCGGGCGGCGGGTTGTCGGCGATGAAGTACGCAGCCAGCCTGGCGCTGATAAAGCGCGCCGTGGCCGGCTCGCGCGACAGGATCGTCACGGCGCGCTCGACTTCATCAAACCCGGCCGGCTCGATGCGCTGCCCCAGCAGCGTCTTGGCGCCGAAGTCATGCCGCACCGGATTGAACTCGAACGCACCGTCGCTGCGGTACAGCGCCGCACGCGCGGGCGGCAGCCGCGGCGGCGTGCCGCGCAGGTTGACGCCGACACCGGTCAGCACGCGCGCCAGCTCCTGCACATCCTGCTGGGTGTAGCGCGAGCCGCTGGGGCCGCCCGCCACGCCCAGCGTATGCAGCTCCATCAGCTCGCGCGCGTAGTTCTCGTTGATGCGGTTGGCGCTGCTCTGCGCGTTGTCCAGGTAGAGCAGCATCGCCGGCGCGGTGACGGTGGCCATCAGCAGGTCGCGGAAACGCCCCAGCGAATGGGGGCGGATCGCGCGTTCCTCATAGTCGGGCAGCAGCCAGCGCACCTGCCCCTTGCCCGAATAAACACTGAAGTGATTCATCCAGAACCACGTCATCTGTTCGCGCAGCTGCGCCGGCGAGTACAGCGCCCGCAGCAGGTGGCGCCGCGCGGTGTCGGCCACCAGCTCGCGGCCCTGTGCGTTCAGGGCCTGGCGGGCCTGCTGCTTGCTGTCTTCGTCGGGCAGCGCCTCGATGCGCTCGCGCGACTGCCGTGCGGCCTGCAGCGGTGCGCCGGGATCGCCTTGCAGCGCTGGCAGCGCGGCGATGGCGGCGGCCAGTTCCGGCGGGTCGGCAAGCGGCATGGCCAGCTGGCGCTCCAGGTAGGCCGCGCGCCCCAGGCGGCGCAGCTCGGCCAGGCTGGCCTGGTCGGCGCCAAAGCTGACGGTGTTGAGCCAGTGCAGGTCGGCCGCGCTGTCGCTGCCGGCGGCTGGTAGCTGGGCACAGGCGCCAACACACGCGGCCAGCGCCAGCGCCGGGGCGGCGCGCCACGCCAGCCGCGGCCGCCGCACCGTGCCATGTCTTGCCTGTTGCGCGTGTTGCGCGTGTTGCGCCTGTTGCGCCGCATCCATGCCCACCTCCTTGTCATGGCCGACCTGTCGATGTTACGTGCCAAGCGCGGTTCCGTTGACACCCCTGCACCGCGGGAGTGTTATCAGCGCTTTCAGGGCCGGAACCGGCGGCATTGCCGGAATTGCCAAGACAGCCCCGGCGCGCCTGGCTAGCCTTGCGCTTTGTCTTTTCCGTTTGCTGTCATGTCGCGCCCCGCCTTCCCCGCTCCCGCCTTCCCCGCCCCAGCCAGGCTGCCCAGCCTCGCCTTCGTGCTGGTCTGGTCCACCGGTTTTATCGTCGGCAAGGCCATCGTACCGCTGGCCGATACCAGCCTCTTCCTGCTCGCGCGCTTTGCCGTGGCCGGGCTGATGTTCGTGGCGTGGACGCTGGCCGCCGGCGCTGCCTGGCCACCGCTGCGCGAGGCGCCGCGCCACCTGCTGGCCGGCGCGCTGATGCAGGGCGTCTACCTGTGTGCCGGCTACGGCGCCGTGGCGCAAGGCCTGCCGCCGGCGATCATGGCGCTGCTGGGCGCGCTGCAGCCGCTGCTGACCGCGCTGCTTGCCATTCCACTGCTGAAAGAGCTACCTTCCAGGCGGACCTGGCAGGGCCTGGCGCTGGGTGCGCTGGGCGTCGCGCTGGTCGTGGCCCCGGCGATGCAGGCCGGCGTGCAGCCGGTCTCGCCGTGGATCGTGCTGCTGGGCGTGCTGGCCATTGTTTCGATCACCATGGGAACCCTGTTGCAGAAATCCGCGATCGCCGCCTGCGACCTGCGCGCCAGCTCGGCGTGGCAGAACCTGGGCGCCATGCTGGTAGCCGGCGTCATGGTCGCGACCGAAAGCGCCGGCGGCCCGCTGCACTGGCAAGGCGGCGCGGTGCTCTGGGCCGCGCTGGCGTGGGCCGGGCTTGGGCTTTCCGGCGCCGGCACGTGGCTGCTGGTCAGCCTGGTACGGCACGGGCAGGCGGCCAACGCCGCGGCGCTGATGTTCCTGGCACCGCCGCTGGCGGCAGTGCAGGCGTGGCTGCTGTTCGGCCAGGGACTGAATGCGCTGCAGGCGCTCGGCATGGCGGTGGCCGGCGCGGGCGTGTGGCTGTGCCAGACACAGGGCAGGCCGCGGCATGCCGAAGCGCGCTGAAGCCCCCGCGCCGCTGGTCGAGCACCGCCGCTACCGCGACCAGCCCGACGGCCACCAGCACCGCCACCACCAGTTGCTGTTCGGGCTGGCGGGCGCGACCGAGCTGGAGATCGATGGCCATGCGTACCGCGTCGACGCGCACACCGGGCTGATCGTGCCGGCCGGCAGCCACCATGAATTTCTGGGTTTCGACGGCAACCTGCAGCTGGTCGCGGACTTCCCGGCGCAGTCGGTGGCGCTGCCGGCAAGGCTGATGGCACGCCCCCGCACCTTTGCGCTGGACGGCGCCTTCGGCAGCCGCGTGCGCGCGCTGGCGGCGTGGCGCGCCGCCGCGGCCGCGCGCGGCCCGCATACCGACTGGCAGCTCGCCGCGACGCTGGCAGCGGCGCTGGCCGAGAGCCTGGGCATGCCAGCCGACCAGCATGTCTTCCCGCTGATGGCCGTCGATGCCTACCTGCGCGCCAACCTGTCCGAGCCATTGCGGGTGGCCGAGGTGGCCGGGCATTTCGGCTGGAGCGTGCGCCGCTTCCAGACCCTCTTCGCCGAGGCCTTCGGCGATACGCCGCACCGGTACCAGACCCGGCTGCGGCTTGACCGCGCGGTGCAGCTGCTGTCGCAGACCACGCTGCCGCTGGCTGAGATTGCGCTGGCGTCGGGCTATCCGGACCAGACCACCTTTACGCGCAGCTTTACGCGGCGCTTCGGGCAACCGCCCGGCGCATGGCGCGCGGCGGCCTTGCACGATCGACGGCGCTGAACGGCACGCGCGACTCGGCGCTACTGCCCGCTCATCTTCCTGCGGAATTCTTCGGCAGTACCGATCTGCCGGAACAATGGCCCACCCGGCGCAAACTTGTCCGCGCTGGCCAGCGGCCCTACCACCACCGGCTCAAACCCGGCATCGCGCACCAACTGCGCCGCCACCTGCAGCGCCGCCTGATCGTCACCGGCGATCGGCACGGCGATCAGGCCGCCGGGCCGGTGATGTTCATTGGCGAAGTTGGTCGCGCCCATGAAGTTGAACGCCCTCACCACGCGTGCCCCGCGCAGGTATTTCGCCGTGGTGATGCCAATGCCGTTGCGCTGCGCTTCATCGGCAATCGCGCCGTCGCGCTGGGCAATGGCATTGGTGGCATCCAGCACGATCTTGCCCGACCATGCCCCGGCATTCTCCTGGCTGAGTTGCGGCAAGGCGCTGTAAGGGGTGGCGAGGAACAGCACGTCGGCAAAGGCGATTGCCTCGGCGACCGTCCCCGCCCGCGCCAGCGGGCCGAGGCCATCGACCAGCGGCTTGAGTGATTCTGGATGCCGCGACGAGAACAGGACCGGATGCCCCGCCTTGACCCAGAGCCCGCCGACGGTGCCGCCAATGCGCCCGGAGCCGATCACGCCGATGCGCGCCGGGCCCGTGTTCGGGGCGGCGGCCGGCTTCTGGGCACAGGCGCTCAACGGCGGGACGCTCAACCCCAGCATTGCCAGTGCCCCCGCTCGCAGCATGCGGCGCCGTTCGGGATCGAAGACATTGGCCGGCTCTTGCATCGCGCGCTCCCAGGATGACTGCTTGCCAGCGCGACCACCATGCACACTACGCAGCATCTCCTGCCGCACACCAGCCGCCCAAGGAACTCTAGGCGAAAAAATGGCCTGCCGGGCAATCGCCCTTGGCACTGCCCGCGCGCTGGACTAGTTTAGGTTGCGCCACGCCAAGAAGTCCCCAAAGACGCGCCTTGCCTATGCCGCCAACCTGCATCAGCCAATGACGTATCAGGGGGAAGACGTGCCCTATCCGGGCGGCAAGCTGTGGCTGGGCGGCGCCTTCAAGGTCATCCCGGGCGAGCAGCAGTGGGGCAAGCTGTCGGCGGTCAATATCGATAGCGGCAAGGTGGCGTGGGACTACAAGACCGAGCAGCCGCTGATCGGCGGCGTGCTGGCCACGGCCGGCGGGCTCGTCTTTACCGGCGAAGGCAACGGCCTGTTCAAGGCGTTCGACGCGGCCAACGGCAAGCTGCTGTGGCAGTTCCAGTGCGGCGCTGGCGTCAATTCGCCGCCGGTGTCCTATACCGTCGGCGGCAAGCAGTACATTGCCGTGGCAGCCGGCGGCAACACGCAACTGGACTTCAAGCGCGGCAACAGCATCTTGTCTTCGCGGTGCAATAGGTCCACAGACAGGCGATCGGAGAATGCCAGGCACACCGATCAAATCCCCCGGGTAGCCGGGCAGCACTACGCGTATATCGTCAAGCAGCTGGAGGATTTCCGGGCCAGGCGCCGTACGAACGACGCGGGGAATATGACCAGCGTGTCGCGCAACCTGAGCGACGACGACATCAGGAACATCGCCAACCACATTACCGGCCTGAATTAGGCTGCATGTCCTACCGGCCACCGGAATGCCTCCCGGCCAGAGGCCACGCAGCGCCCGGCACGGCGTTGCGCAATAAGCGACTATCCCGGCACGCCGAGCAATGTTTTCTGGATTTCCCCGGGAATTCAGCAACAAATGCCCCCGCGATCTCATTAACCTGCCCGCTATTTTCCGTTTGCGACCCCTCAGTGCCGCGCATCCCCTGAAGGTCGATGCTTCACCGGCGCACGCGGACTGCGCGGCGTGACGTGCTGCCGCCCCGGCGAAAGCCCCGTCGCGAACGCGAGAATTTGCTTCGCCCGCCAGCCCCACAAGGGCCGGCGCGGCCATTCTGACCATACGGAGACAACGAGAGATGAGTGCAAGCGCAGAGCATCTGCAACGCGGCCTGGGCGAACGCCATATCCGGCTGATGGCGCTGGGTTCGGCCATCGGCGTGGGCCTGTTCCTGGGCGCCGGCAATGCCATCAAGATGGCCGGCCCCGCCATCATGCTGGCCTACCTGATTGGCGGCGCGATGATCTTCCTGATCATGCGCGCGCTGGGCGAGATGGCCGTGCACAACCCCGTGGCAGGCTCCTTCTGCCGCTACGCGCAAGACCACATGGGCCCGCTGGCGGGCTACCTGACCGGCTGGAACTACTGGTTCCTGTGGCTGGTGACCTGCGTCGCGGAGATCACCGCCGTCGCCATCTACATGGGCATGTGGTTCCCCGACGTGCCGCGCTGGATCTGGGCGCTGGCCGCGCTGGCCGCGATGGGCTCGGTCAACCTGATGGCGGTCAAGGCCTATGGCGAGTTCGAGTTCTGGTTCGCCATGATCAAGATCGTAACCATCGTGCTGATGCTGTTCGGCGGCGGCGCGATGATCGTGTTCGGCTTCGGCAATGGCGGCGTCGCCACCGGCATCTCCAACCTGTGGGCGCACGGCGGCTTCATGCCCAACGGCGCCTCGGGCGTGCTGATGTCGCTGCAGATGGTGATGTTCGCCTACCTGGGCGTGGAGATGATCGGCCTGACCGCCGGCGAGGCGCGCAACCCGAAGAAGTCGATCCCGGACGCGATCAACTCGGTGTTCTGGCGCATCCTGATCTTCTACGTGGGCGCGCTGTTCGTGATCCTGGCGCTGTACCCGTGGAACGAGATCGGCGCGCAAGGCAGCCCCTTCGTGCTGACCTTCGAGCGCCTGGGCATCAAGACTGCCGCCGGCATCATCAACTTCGTGGTGCTGACCGCGGCGCTGTCGTCATGCAACGGCGGCATTTTCAGCACCGGGCGCATGCTGTACAACCTCGCGCAGCAGGGCCAGGCGCCGGCGGCTTTCGCCAGGGTCGACCGCAACGGCGTGCCGCGCCGCGCGCTGCTGGTGTCGATCGCCGCGCTGCTGTGCGGCGTGCTGCTCAACTACCTGGTGCCGGAAAAAGTGTTCGTCTGGGTGACCGCCATCTCCACCTTCGGCGCGGTCTGGACCTGGGCCATCATCCTGGTCACGCAGATCAACTTCCGCCGCAGCCTGTCGGCGGCCGAGCGCAAGGCGCTGGCCTTCCGCATGCCGTTCTGGCCGTATGGCTCTTACATCGCGCTGGCGTTCCTGGCGCTGGTGGTAGCCCTGATGGCGTACTTCCCGGAAACCCGTGTGGCGCTGTACGTGGGCCCGGGCTGGCTGGTGCTGCTGACGGTCTGCTACTACGCGCTGGACATGCGCTCGCGCGGACCGGTCAGCTACCGCGCCTGACGCTGCCGCAACCGCGGGCGGGGTGCGCGTGACGGCGCGCCTCGCTACAATGCCCCCCGGGCAATCCATCGCCAGGGGGCCGAATGTCCGGGACGTTTGAGACCTTTACCGCACCGCCACCCGCGCCGCCACGCAATAGCGCGGCTGACGCCGACGCGCGCCCGCTGCGCCCGGAAACCGTGCCGCGGCTGGCCCGGCTGGCGCGCCGCTTCGTGAAGTAGCCATGGCTATCATGCTGGCGCTGTCACTGCTGACGCTGGCGGTCTGGAGCGGGCTGCTGTGCCTGCGCGCCGGCTTCTGGCGCGTGCACAGGCCGGCCGCCGCACCGGCGCCGGCGCAATGGCCGGAGGTGGTCGCCATCATCCCGGCCCGCAACGAGTCCGAGGTGATCGCGCCCGCGGTGGCGGGCGTGCTCGGCCAGCGCTACCCGGGGCGGCTCACGCTGGTGGTGGTCGACGACCACAGCCAGGACGGCACCGCCGACCTCGCCCGCGCCGCCGCCGCGACTACCACGCGCCCGCAGGCGCTGTCGGTGATCAACGCGCGCGAGCTGCCCCCCGGCTGGAGCGGCAAGGTCTGGGCCCAGGCCGAGGGGCTGGCCGAAGCCGACCGCATCGCCCCGCAGGCCCGCTTCGCCTGGCTGACCGATGCCGACATCTGGCACGGCCCTGGCGTGCTGGCCGCGCTGGTGGCGCGCGCGGAGCACGAACGGCGCGACCTGGTCTCGCTGATGGTGCGGCTGCGCTGCGAATCGGCGTGGGAGCGGCTGGTCGTGCCCGCGTTCGTGTTTTTCTTCGCCAAGCTCTACCCGTTTGCCCGCGTGCGCGACCCGCGCTCGCGCGTGGCTGCCGCGGCGGGCGGCTGCATGCTGGCCCGGCGCTCGGCGCTGGCGCGCATCGGCGGCTTTGCCGCGATCCGCGGCGAACTGATCGACGACTGCAGCCTGGCGGCGCGCATCAAGCCCGGCGGCGCGATCCGGCTGGACCTGGCCGACGACAGCCTGTCGCTGCGCCCCTATGACGACTGGCGCAGCCTGTGGGACATGATCGCGCGCAGCGCCTATACGCAGCTGCGCTATTCACCGCTGTTGCTGGCGGGCGCGGTGGCAGGCATGACGCTGGCCTACCTGGCGCCGCCGGTGCTGGCGCTGGCCGGCGGCTGGCGGCTGTGGCCGGCGTGGCTGGCGTGGGGCGCGATGGCCTTTGCCTACCTCCCGATGCTGCGCGAGTACCGCCAGCCGGCATGGCTGGCACCGCTGCTGCCGCTGACGGCCTTGTTCTACCTGGGCGCGACCATCGATTCGGCGCGGCGCTACTGGCTGCGGCGCGGCGGGCAGTGGAAGGGACGGGCGCAGGCGCCGGTGCGGTCCTGAGCCGTGCCGCTCATTTGCCGCTCATTTGCCGCTCACTTGCAACTCACTTGCCGAGATACCCCTGCGTGCGAAACCACGCCAGCGCATCGCGCAGCCCTTCGCGGTAGGCGCGCGGCGCGTAACCCAGCTGCTGGCTCGCCTTCGCCGACGTAAAGAACATCCGGTACCGGGACATATTGAGTCCGTCGACCGTGATGAACGGCTCCTTCCCGGTCACCCGCGCCGCGGCCTCCGCCGCATGCGCCAGCGGATACAGCGGCCAGCGCGGCAGTTGCATGGTGGGCGGGCGCCGCCCGCACAGCTCGGCGATATCGCGCAGCATCTGCTGCAGCATTACGTCGTCGCCGCCCAGGATGTAGCGCTCGCCGGTGCGCCCGTGCTCCAGCGCCAGGAAATGCCCCTCGGCGACATCGTCCACATGCGCCAGGTTTAGTCCGGTATCGACAAAGGCCGGGATCTTGCCGGTCGCCGCCTCGACGATGATGCGGCCGGTCGGCGTGGGCCGCACGTCGCGCGGGCCGATCGGCGTCGACGGGTTGACGATCACCGCCGGCAGGCCGCGCTCGGCCACCAGCCGTTCGACCACGCGCTCGGCCAGCACCTTGCTGCGCTTGTAGGCGCCGATGGCCTCGTGCGGCTGCATCGCCGCAGTCTCGTCCACCGGCGCCTGCGCGCCGGCGACGCGCAGCGTGGCAACGCTGCTGGTATAGACCACGCGCTCGACTCCGGCGCGCTGCGCGGCCTCCATCACCGCCAGCGTGCCATCGACGTTGGTGCGTACGATCTCCTCCGGATCGGGCGCCCACAGCCGGTAATCGGCGGCAACGTGGAACAGGTAGCGCACGCCCTGCAGCGCGGCGGCCACGGCGGCGGCGTCGCGCATGTCGCCTTCGGCCAGCGTCACCGGCAGGTCCGCCAGGTTGGTGCGCGGACTCTGCGGGCGTACCAGCACGCGCACGCTGAAACCCCGCGCCAGCGCTTGCCGCGCTACCGCCGACCCGAGGAAACCCGAGGCTCCTGTCACCAGCACGTCATCGTTTCTCGTCATAACGCCGTTTTCCCGGTGTGGCACAAGCGCCGCGAAGGCGGCGCGCCCGCGCTCGCCGTCCGGCCCGCCCGGGCGCGGCGCTGCCAGACAAAGCGCGCGTGTCGGGTATATAGTAACCATCGTGCGACGGAAATGTGATCCTGATGAATCTCCGGTGCGGCGCCGGCCCCGGAATCACAAATTCTGCCATCCTAATTGCTGAAACCCGTTGCAAAGGGTCAGGGGGTCTACTCTATGCAGGTGATTCTGGCTCAGCCCCGCGGCTTCTGTGCCGGCGTGGTGCGCGCGATCGAGATCGTCGACCGCGCCCTCGTCAAGCACGGCGCGCCGGTGTTCGTGCGGCATGAGATTGTGCATAACAAGCACGTAGTAGAGGGACTGAAGGAAAAAGGCGCGCGTTTCGTCGAAGACCTCGACGAAGTCCCTACCGGCGCCGTGACCATCTTCAGCGCGCACGGCGTGTCCCGCGCGGTCGTCGCCGATGCCAGCCAGCGCCAGCTGCATGCCATCGACGCCACCTGTCCGCTGGTGATCAAGGTCCACACCCAGGGCCGCCAGTACGCTGCCAGCGGCCGCACCGTGATCCTGATCGGCCACGCCGGCCACCCCGAGGTGGAAGGCACCATGGGCCAGATCCCGGGCAAGGTGATCCTGGTGCAGAACGAGGCCGAGGTGGAGCAGCTCGACCTGCCGGCCGACACGCCGGTTGCCTACGTCACGCAGACCACGCTCAGCGTGGACGACACCCGCAATATCATCGCCGCGCTCGCCGCCCGCTTCAGCAACCTGGTGGGCCCCGACACGCGCGATATCTGCTACGCCACGCAGAACCGCCAGAGCGCGGTGCGCGACCTGTGCAAGCTGGCCGACGTCATCCTGGTGATTGGCGCGACCAACAGCTCAAACTCCAACCGCCTGCGCGAGATCGGCACTGAAAGCGGCGTGCCCAGTTACCTGATCGCCGACGGCAGCGAACTGGACCCGGCCTGGGTCCGCGATGCCAGCGTGGTCGGTATCACCGCCGGCGCCTCGGCGCCCGAGGAAATGGTCGAGGACGTGATCGGCGCGTTGCGCAAGCTGGGCCCGGTCGAGGTCAACACCATGGCGGGGCGCGAAGAGCATGCCGAATTCCGCCTGCCCGCCGAACTGGCCGACGTCAGGCAGTCCGCCGCGCCGCGCAAGGCTGCCAAAGCCGCCGCCCGCACCGACTCCGCCACCGCGCCCGCCGCTGCCGGCACCAACGAGAATATCGCCGGCTGAACTTAACCGGAGGAAGCCTTGGCCATTCCGCTCCTGCAGGTCGCCCGCGTGGGCGCCTACATTGTCGGCAAGCATCTGTCGCGGCAGAAACGGTATCCGCTCGCGCTGATGCTGGAGCCGCTGTTCCGCTGCAACCTGGCCTGCTCGGGCTGCGGCAAGATCGACTATCCCGATCCCATCCTGAACCAGCGCCTGTCGGTGCAGGAATGCCTGGACGCGGTCGACGAATGCGGCGCGCCGGTGGTCTCGATCGCCGGTGGCGAGCCGCTGCTGCACAAGGACATGCCGGAGATCGTTCAGGGCATCATCGCCCGGCGCCGCTTTGTCTACCTGTGCACCAACGCGCTGCTGATGGAGAAGAAGCTGGACCAGTACCAGCCCAGCCCGTACTTCATCTGGTCGGTGCACCTGGACGGCGACCGCGAGATGCACGACCGCTCGGTATGCCAGGAAGGCGTCTATGACCGTGCCGTGGCGGCGATCCGGCAGGCCAAGGAACGCGGCTTCCGCGTCAATATCAACTGCACACTGTTCAATGACGCCGAGCCCGAGCGCGTGGCCAGCTTCTTCGACTCCGTCAAGGCGCTGGGCGTGGACGGCATCACCGTGTCGCCGGGCTATGCCTATGAGCGCGCGCCCGACCAGCAGCATTTCCTGAACCGCGGCAAGACCCGGCAGCTGTTCCGCGACATCCTCGGCCGCGGCCGTGCCGGCAAGAACTGGGCCTTCAGCCAGTCGGCGCTGTTCCTGGACTTCCTGGCCGGCAACCAGACCTACCACTGCACGCCGTGGGGCAACCCGGCGCGCACGGTATTCGGCTGGCAGCGGCCGTGCTACCTGGTCGGCGAGGGTTATGCCAAGACCTTCCGAGAGCTGATGGACGAGACCGACTGGGACGCCTACGGCACCGGCAACTACGAGAAGTGCGCCGACTGCATGGTGCACAGCGGCTATGAGGCCACCGCGGTGGCGGACACCTTCGCCCATCCGCTCAAGGCGCTGGGCGTCAGCCTGCGCGGCGTGCGCACCAGCGGGCCGATGGCGCCGGACATCGCGCTGGACAAGCAGCGGCCGGCCGAATACGTGTTCTCGCGCCATGTCGAGATCAAGCTTGAGGAGATCCAGCGCGCGAAGCCGCCCGCCAATCAGGCCCGTACGGCCCGGCAGGCAGCCGAGGCCAACGGCGCCGGCACGCACTGATCCCGGGGCCTCGCCACGCTCGCCGCCATCCTGACCGGCGCTGTGCTGACCTGCGTGTCGGCCGCCTATGCGCTGGCCGCGGCGGTCTTCGAAAAGCTGGAAGGCGCGGCACGCCGCCTGTTCGGCGCAGACAACCGCGTGGTGGCCATGATCGACGGCGCACTGCCCGACGCCCATATCCGCGCGCTCAACCACCGCCGCAGCAAGCTGGTGCGCGCCGTGTTGTGGCAGCTCGCCGGGCTGGTCACGGGCACGCTTGAAGTCTGGCTGGCGCTGATGCTGCTGGGCCATCCGGTGCCGCTCTGGCACGCACTGGCGATCGAATCCCTGACGCAGGCCGCACGCAACGTGGCGTTGTTCGTGCCGGCGGGACTGGGCGTGCAGGAAGCGGTAGTGATGCTGCTGGGGCAGGCGCTGGGGATGGATGCGCAGGTCTCGCTGGCGCTGGCGCTGGTCAAGCGCGCGCGCGAGATCCTGTTCGGCGTGCCGGCGTTGCTGTCATGGCAGTGGGTGGAGTTGCGGCGCTGGCGCCGCGGCTGTGCACGCGAGGCGGAGAACGCCTAGCTGGCTGCGTTCTGCCGGGCGTTATGCGTGGTCAGGTAGTTCACCAGCCCGTCCACGCCGCCGCGCGCGACGATATCGGCGAACTGCTTGCGGTACACCTCGATCAGCCACGCGCCCATCATGTTGATGTCATAGATGCGCCAGCCGGCGGCGGTGCGCTGCAGCCGGTAGTCGATCTGCATCTCGTCGGCGTTGCTGATCACGCGCGTCTGCACCACCACGTCGGTGGCGCCGCTGCCGGCCTTGGACGGCTGGTAGCGGAACCTGACGTTCTGCTCGCGCAACTGCGCCAGCGATACCGCGTAGCTGCGCACCAGCAGCGTCTCGAACTGCTCGTAGAGCTGCTTCTGCTGCTCGGGCGTCGCGCTGCGCCAGGCGCTGCCGACCGCCAGCCGCGTGGTGCGCTGGAAATCGGCATAAGGCAGGAACTCCTTGCGCACGACCGCGGTGATCTTGCCGAGGTCGCCGGCGCGCGTGTCGGGGTTGGACTGGATCGTGCCGACCACGCCTTCGACCGCCGCCTGCACCAGCTTCTCGGGGCTGGCGCCGGGCTGGACCGCCTGGGCATGCGCCGTCGCAACCATGACCACCGCCGCAATCGGCACCAGGGGAAGCAAACCGTAGCTCTTCATGGATCTCGTGCAGTAAGGACAGTGTGGCCGCGCCTGTGGCGCATGGCTGTCAGGCGCAGTTGGCAGGTGCAGTTGGCAGGTGCGCGGCCAGTATAGCGGAACGCTGCGGGCCCACGCCGCCCCGCACGCCGCATGCCGCATACACCACGCCGCCAGCCGATATACTCGCGGTTCGTGCTCCTTCCGGATACGCCCATGCTGACTTCGCTGCTGACACGCATCGTCCGGCTCGCCACGACCTGGCCCTGGCGGGTCATCATGCTGGCGGCAGTACTGAGTGCGGCCAGCGGCGTCTACGTGGCGCGCAACTTTGCGATCAACACAGACATCGGCCGCCTGCTTGATCTAGACGCGCCGTGGGCGCAACGCAATGCGGCCATCGATGCCGCCTTCCCGCAGCGCAGCCAACTGAGCCTGGCGGTGGTCCAGGCGCCCGCGGCGGAGCTGGCCGATGCCGCCGCCGATGCGCTGGCCGAGGCGCTGCGCCGCCAGCCGGCGCGCTTCACCGCGGTCAGCCAGCCTGGCGGGGGGGCGTTCTTCGCGCGCAACGGGCTGCTGTTCGCCAGTCCCGACGAAGTCCGCCAGCTGTCGCAGCAACTCGTGCAGGCGCGCCCGCTGGTCAGTGCGCTGGCGCACGACCCCACGCTGCGCGGCCTCTCCGATACCCTCACCACCACGCTGACGCTGCCGCTGCAGATGGGCCAGGTCAAGCTTGGCGACATGGCGAAGCTGCTCGGCAGCAGCGCGCGAACACTGGACCAGGTTCTGGCCGGCAAGCCCGCGGCGCTGTCGTGGGCCGGACTGGTCGACGACAGCTTCAGGCCCGGCCCGGACGGCCATGCCTACAGTTACGTCGCCGTCAGCCCGGTGCTCGACTACAGCGACCTCCAGGCCGGCGCCGCGGCCTCGCGCGCGATCCGGCAGGCGGCCGCCGACCTGCAGCTGGCACAGCGCTACCAGGCCACGGTACGGCTGACCGGTCCGCAGGCGCTGGCCGACGATGAATTTGCCTCGGTCAGCGAAGGCGCCGTGCTCAACGGCGTGCTGACCGTGCTGGTGGTGGTGCTGATCCTGTGGCTGGCGCTGCGTTCGGCGCGGCTGATCGTGGCCGTGCTGGCAAGCCTGTTCGCCGGGCTGCTGATCACCGCGGCGCTGGGGCTGGCCATGGTGGGCGCGCTGAACATGATCTCGGTGGCGTTCGCCGTGCTGTTCGTCGGCCTCGGCGTGGACTTCGGCATCCAGTTCGGCGTGCGCTACCGCGCCGAGCGCCATGACCGCGACCACGTGGTCGAGGCGCTGGGAATGGCCGCTGACGCGGTCGGCGCGCCGCTGGCGCTGGCCGCGGCCGCGACCGCGGCGGCGTTCTTCTGCTTCCTGCCGACCGATTACCGCGGCGTGGCCGAACTGGGCCTGATCGCCGGCGTCGGCATGATGGTCGCGTTCGCCACCACCTTCACGCTGCTGCCGGCGCTGATCTGCGTGCTGCGGCCCGGCGGCGAAGCCGAGGCGCCCGGCTTTGCCTGGCTGGCGCCGGCGGACCTGTTCTTCGAGCGCTACCGCAAGCCGGTGCTGCTGGTGACGCTGCTGGCCATCCTCGCCGGCGCACCGCTGCTGCCGCAATTGCGCTTCGATTTCGACCCGCTGCACCTGAAAGACCCGCAATCCGAATCGATGGCGACGCTGCTGGCGCTGCAGGACGCGCCGCAGGCCGGCACCGAGGACGTGAGCGTGCTGGCGCCGTCGCTGCAGGCGGCGCGCGACAGCGCCGCCCGGCTCGTGGCCTTGCCGGAGGTGGCGCGCGCGGTCACGCTGCAGAGCTTCGTCCCCGACGACCAGCCGCCCAAGCTGCAGGCAATCGCGCAGGCGTCGGCCGCGCTGATGCCCGCGCTCACGCAACCCACCGCCACCCCCGCGAACGACACCGCCCGCGTCAATGCGCTGCGCTATGCGGCGCGCCAGCTCGCCATCGCCGCCGACGAGCATCCCGGCCCCGGCGCGGCCGAAGCCGCGCACCTGTCGGCCACGCTGAAGAAACTCGCCGGCGCCAACGCGGCCACGCGCGACCGCGCCGAACGCGCCATCGCGCTGCCGCTGCAGCTGGCGCTGGCCCGGCTCAGGCTCGCGCTCGGCCCGCAGCCGGTCAGCCGCGAAACGCTGCCGCCGGAACTGGTGCGCGACTGGGTCACACCCGATGGCCGCGCGCTGGTCAGGGTCAGCCCGAAGCTGCCGCCGGCCGGCAGCGCGCAGCGCGAGGTCGCGCTGGACCGCTTTATCGCCGCGGTGCAGCATGTGGAGCCTGCCGCCACCGGCGGGCCCATCGCCGTGCGCGGTTCGGCCGACACCATCATGACGGCGTTCGGGCAGGCCGGCGCCTGGGCGGTGCTGTCGATCACGCTGCTGCTGTGGATCACGCTGCGCCGCTTCGGCGACGTGCTGCGCACGCTGGTGCCGCTGCTGGTGTCGGCCATCGTCACGCTGGAGCTGTGCGTGGTGTTCGGCATTGCGCTGAACTTTGCCAACGTGATCGCGCTGCCGCTGCTGCTGGGCATCGGCGTGGCCTTCAAGATCTACTACGTGATCGCCTGGCGGCATGGCAAGACCAAGCTGCTGCAATCGAGCCTGACCCATGCGGTGCTGTACAGCGCCGCCACCACCGCCACCGCGTTCGGCAGCCTGTGGCTGTCGCACCATCCCGGCACTGCCAGCATGGGCAAGCTGCTGGCGCTGGCGCTGGCGTGCACGCTGGTGGGCGCGGTGTTCTTCCAGCCGATCCTGATGGGCCGCCCGCGCGAAGAGGCGCATCCCGGCCACGACAAATCCGCCGCGCCTTCCCCCTGAGCCTTCACGACTTGCCGCGCCTTCCCCTGACGATGCGTTCACACACCCGCCCGCGTTCGCCTGCCTTGTCGCTTGCCACCGCTGCCGCTGCCGCGACACTGCTCGCCGGCTGCGCCACCGGCCCGCAGGCCAACCCCGACGATCCGCTCGAACCGATGAACCGCGCCGTGTTCACGGTCAACGACAAGCTCGACCAGTACGTGGCCAAGCCGGTCGCGCAGGGCTACAAGGCGGTCACGCCGGAGCCGGTACGCACCGCCGTCACCAACTTCTTTTCGAATCTCGCCGACGTGGGCAACTTCGCCAACAACCTGCTGCAGGGCAAGGGCGTGGCCGCGGCCGAAAGCTTCATGCGGGTCGCGGTCAATTCCGTGCTCGGGCTGGGCGGGCTGATCGATATCGCCACGCCGGCCGGGCTGGAAAAGCGTTCGCAGGATTTCGGGCTGACGCTGGGCACGTGGGGCGTGCCGTCGGGGCCGTACCTGGTGCTGCCGCTGTTCGGGCCCAGCTCGTTTCGCGACGGCGTGGGCCTGTATGTGAATTTCCAGTTCGATCCCATCACCTATGCCGAACCCGCGGTACGGAATTCGCTGTTTGGCGCCAACGTGGTCGACGTGCGCACCAACCTGCTGGGCGCGACCGACCTGCTGGCACTGGCGGCGCTGGACAAGTACTCATTCGTGCGCGACGCGTACCTGCAGCGCAGGCGCTACCTGCTGGGCGAAAACACCGCGCTGCCCGACTACGGCGACGAGGACGAGGACAGCGAGCCGGCCGTGCCGTCAGCACCTGCCGCAACACCGGTCCCCACGCAGCCGGAGGCGCCGCGCTGAAGCGGCGCCCCTGCTCCGGTCAGCTGCCGATACCCAGCAGCACCACCTCGAACGTCAGCGTCGCGTTCGGCGGGATCGTGCCCGGCACGCCGCGCGCGCCGTAGGCGGTCGAGGCCGGGCAGGTCAGCTTGGCCTTGCCGCCCACCTGCATCGCCTGCACGCCTTCGGTCCAGCACGGGATCACGCGGTTGAGCGGGAACGAGATCGGCTGGCCGCGCTTGTACGAGCTGTCGAACTCGGTGCCGTCGGCGAGCGTGCCGCGGTAGTGGACCTGCACCGTATCGGTGGCCTTGGGCGAGGCGCCGGTGCCCTTGACCAGGTGCTGGATGGTCATGCCCGAGGCCAGCGTCTGCGGCGCCGCCGCAACGGCGGGCGCGGAAGCCGCCGGACCCGCCGCCATGGCAGAGGCAGCGGCGCAGGCGAGGGTCAGGGAACCGACAAAAAGCGCGAGAGTTTTCATGGGAAAGGCCGTCGTGTTGTCGTGATTGGGATGCGGCAGTGTAACTTAGGCCGGCGTCCCGCTTTGCCCGCCAGCGCCCGATGGCGCACAGGCGGCCCGCGCCATGCGGCGTATGCGGCGTATGCGGCGGATTGCGACACGGGTCCCGTTGCATGCACCGTTTTGCGGTCTACGATGATTCCAGAGAGTCCCGGCGTCGGCCGGGCCGCATGGAGAATGCCATGGCATTGACGGACTCAAGGGATCTCGCGGTCTCCACCCAAAACGCCCGCTCGGTCGAGTTGTACGAGACGGCCCTGCGCTTGCTGAACGGCTACTACGGCGACCCGCTCGGCGTCATCGACGTCGCGCTCGAAGCCGACCCTGGCTTCGGCATGGGCCATGCCTTGCGCGCCGGCCTGATGCTGACCGCCGGCGACGGCACCGCCGAGCCCATGCTGCGCGACAGCGTGGAAGCCGGCGAGGCGCTGGCCGGGCTGAACGACCGCGAGCAGCGTCACCTCGCCGCCGCGCGTGCCTGGCTGGACGGCGAGTTCGACCGCTCGCTGCGCATGTACGGCGACATCGTGATCGACTATCCACGCGACCTGCTGGCAATCCAGGTGGCACACCTGGGCGACTTCCTGCTGGGGCAATCGTCAATGCTGCGCGACCGGGTCTCGCAGGCGCTGCCGCACTGGGACGACGGCATGCCGGGCTACGGCTACCTGCTTGGCATGCATGCCTTCGGGCTGGAGGAAACCCAGCTCTACGGCCGCGCCGAGGAAAGCGGCCGGCGCGCGCTCGAACTGAACCCGCGCGATCCATGGGCCGTGCATGCCGTGGCGCACGTGATGGAGATGCAGGGCCGGCTGGACGAGGGCATCGCCTGGCTGGATGGGCGCCGCGACGACTGGTCCGAGGACAACATGCTGGCCGTGCACAACTGGTGGCACCTGGCGTTGTTCCAGCTCGAAGCCGGCCGCACCGACGACGTGCTGGCGCTGTACGACCGCGAGATCAGCCGCCCGGCGCCGGCGATCGCGCTGGACCTGGTGGATGCCTCCGCGCTGCTGTGGCGGCTGCACCTGCGCGGCATCGACGTAGGCACGCGCTGGCAGCCCGTGGCGGATGACTGGCTCGGCCGCGGCGCGGCCGGCTACTACGCCTTCAACGACGTCCACGCCGTGATGGCGAGCCTGGGCGCGCACCGGCCAGCGGCCGTGGACCAGCTCCGCGCCGCGCTGGAGCGTGCGGCGCTGGGCAACGGCACCAACGCCATGATGTCGCGCGACGTGGGCCTGCCGGTCGCCGATGCGCTGATCGCGTTCGAACAGCGCGACTACGCCAGCGCAATCGACCTGCTGCTGCCGGTGCGGCTGATCGCCCATCGCTTCGGCGGCAGCCATGCGCAGCGCGACGTGATCGGCCTGACCCTGATCGAGTCAGCGCTGCGTGCCGGCCGCCGCAACCTGGCCATCGCGCTGACCGCCGAGCGTGGCGCGCTCAAGCCCATGAGCCCGAGCCTGCACCGGCTGGTGCAGCGCGCGGACAGCTGCCGGCCGTAGTGTGCGCCATGACGCGGGTCTGCGAGGCAGGCCCGCGCCGCCTATACTGCACCTGATCACGCACCCGACCCAGCACCTGACCGGAGACCGCCCCATGCCGACCCGCTTCCGCTCGCTGATCCTTGCCGCCAGCGCCACGCTGGCGCTGGCCGCCGTGCCCGCCCTGGCCCACCACGGCTGGTCGACCTACGACGAGACCAAACCCCTGACGCTGACCGGCAAGATCGTCGAGAGCCACTACGAGAACCCGCACGCGCATATCCGCATCGATGCGGGCGGCAAGCGCTGGCTGGCCATCCTCGCGCCGGTGTCGCGCATGGAAGCGCGCGGCGCCACCGCTGACAAGGTCGCCGTGGGCCGCGAGGTCACGCTGGTCGGCTACGCCAGCAAGGAAAAGGCCGACGAGTTGCGCGCCGAGCGCATCACCGTGGACGGCAAGACCGTCGAGCTGCGCTGAGCCACCGCGCGCGCCATGGCGGCACTGCTGGCGCAATGGAGCGAATGGGCCGCCGGCCTGGCGCGGCTGCCGTTCGCTGCCGCGCTGCGCTCCTCCGCGTGGGCCTACCCGGCAGTGGAGATCGTCCACCTCGCCGGCATGGCGCTGCTGTTCGGCTCCATCGTCGTGGTCGACATGCGCCTGGCCGGGCTCGGGCGCCGGCTGCCGGTCAGCCTGCTGCTGCGCCATGCACTGCCGTTCACGGTAGCGGCCTTCGTCGCCGTCGCCGCCAGCGGCGTGCTGCTGTTCCTGGCGCATGCGGACGAACTGGCCACCAATCCCGCTTTCCTCGCCAAGCTGTGCCTGGTCGCGCTGGCGCTGCTCAACGTCGCGTGGTTCCATACCGTGCCATACCGGCGGCTGCATGACAGCCGGCTCGGCTGGGACGTGGAGCGCGCGCCGCCGGCCGGCGCGCGCATCAGTGCGATCGTGTCGGTGGTGATGTGGGCGCTGGTGATCTGTGCCGGGCGGCTGATCGCCTATGTGTGAGGGGTGGCCCCGCGCGCCGGCTGGCGCGGTAACGGCACCACCGTTGTCTCCGGTGGCGCCCTGGCCACGGTCTGCAACCGGACGAAAAAGCGTCCGCCGGTCAGCCCGCTTGTCCCGGTACGGGCGACAGCATGCCCAGCATCGCGACCAGCGCCAGCACCGCGGTCCCCGCCGCCGCCTCCAGCGCCACGCTGCGCCGCAGCGCGCGCGCCGCCATGGCTGGCTGCCCTCCTGTGCGCAAGGCCTGCTCCAGCCTTGGCGCATGGCGGAAGCGGTTGGCAGCGGCCAGCGCCAGCATCCCCAGGAACAACGCGAGCTTGGCCGCC
Source organism: Cupriavidus sp. Agwp_2 (assembly GCF_040784895.1). Lineage (NCBI taxonomy): Bacteria > Pseudomonadati > Pseudomonadota > Betaproteobacteria > Burkholderiales > Burkholderiaceae > Cupriavidus > Cupriavidus sp. Agwp_2. Next base: position 2,360,015 of record NZ_CP088084.1, on the reverse strand, counting down.
AGCAAGCCGCCGTACGCAGTTGCCGACATGTCCGGCAGCGCCGGACCGATGACGAAGCCGTAGTTCACCGCGCCGGTCAGCACCAGCGTGAGGACAATGCCGGTGCCGATACGGGCAAAGCCCTTGGCCGTGCGACTGAGCAGCGCCAGCACCGCGGGATCGGATCCCGGCCGTGTCCGCGACATCAGCACGAAGGCGGCCAGCGCGCCGGCCCAGGCGCCCGCCGCAAGCAAGTGCGCCGCGTCGGCGGCCAGGTGCACGTAATGTCCAATGCCCTCGCTCATCGCGCCGTGGCCGCCCCAGGGCAGCGATGCCAGCGCCACCGCCGACAGCGCCGCCAGCAATACTGCCTGCGCCGCGGGCCGCGCGCGCAACGCCAGCACCCCTGGCAGGCACAGCACCAGCGCGGCGACCCGCACCGACCACGCCACGCCGTACGCCGTGCCGGTCACGATCATGCCGAAGACCTCGCGCTCCAGCGCGGCGTATGTCTGCGCGCCGCTCATCGATCTGGCCATCACGGCCAGCGCAGCAAGCGACAGCACGATGCCGGCCAGCGCGCAACCCAGCGCCATGGCACGGCATTGCGCGGCGAACCGCGCAGCGTGTTCATCGCGCCGCAGCGCGCTCAGGCAGAACAGCGGCAGCCCGAACGCCAGGCCCAGGTCGACGTAGAGCGCCAGGCGCAGCGCAACGGCTAGCCAGTCCATGGCCCGCCATCACTTGACGGTGAAGGAGAAATTGCCGGTAACGGGATGCGTGTCGGCCGACACGGCGCGCCAGTCGACGCGATAGCTGCCCGCAGGCAGCGGCTGCGACGGCGTGATCACCATGGCCTTGGGGTCGCTGCTGGCGGACACACGGGCTGCCATTTTCATCGGTGCGTGGCTGGCCATGCCGGGCATGCCGGTCATCACCAGGTTGGCGGCGGAAAACTGCGTGACGAGGTCTTCCGAGAAGGTCAGCTCGATCTTCTGCGGCGCGGCCACTTCGGCCTTGTCGGCGGGCGAGGACGTGACCAGCTTCGGATGGGCGAGGGCTGCACTGCTGGCCAGCGCGGCGGCCACGGCGGCAAGGCAGGCGATCAGGGGGCGCTTGGTGGACATGGGTCTGCTCCGAGTTGGAAAGGGAAAGTAGGCGTGGCCGCTCAGAACCACAGGCGCACGCCGGCCACGAAACGCGTCTCGCCGGCACGGCCGCCGGCCGTGCGGATCATGTCCGCCGTGTTGCCAAAGGCCTGGTAGCGCTCGACGCCGATATACGGCGCGAACTGTCGGCTGAACTCATAGCGCAGGCGCACGCCCACGGTGCCGCTGGACAGGCCGCTGCCGATGCCGGTCTCGGGATCGTTCTTGCCATACAGGTTGGCTTCGATGCGCGGCTGCAGGATCAGGCGCTGCGTCAGCAGCAGTTCGTACTCGGCGGCAAGCCGCAGCGCGGTGCGGCCGCTGGTGCCGACATAGGCCGTGGCATCGACCTCGAACCAGTACGGCGCCAGCCCCTGGATGCCGAACGCCAGCCAGTTGCGCGCGGGGCGGCCGCTGCCGGCATCGTTGCGCAGGCCCAGCTGGGTGTCCCAGTAGCTGGCCACGGCGTGGCCCCACAGCAGTTCGGTGCGGGCGTCATGCATCCTGCCCTTTGCCGCCTCGCCTTCGGCCTTCAGCACCAGCTTGTCGTAGCTGTTGCCGAACCACGCCTGGACCTCGTAGGCCGCGGCATTTTCACCGCTGGCATGGGCCCACTCCAGGCGGTCGACCAGCACCGATGCGAACAGGTGCTCGTCGGCCATCACCAGCTGGCGCTTGTCGGCCAGCGCGTACTGGCCGACGCCGAGCTGGTAGCCACCGGAATACGCGTGCGGATCGCGCGCATCGGCCGGAGCGCTGCCGCCCTGCATCTTCATGTCGCCGTGATCCATTGCGCCGGAGGGTTGCATGGGTTCCATCGGCTCCATCGGCTGCATCGGCTGCATCCGTTCCATCGGCTGCATTGGCTCCATGCCTTGCATCGCGGAAGCATCCTGCGCCGGCACACCATGCCCCTGTTGGCCGTGCACGTGCGGATCCTGCTGCGCCGACGCGGCGCCCATCGCGGCCAATGCCAGCACGGCGGCAGCGATGCGGCCGGCCGGCCTGGCCAGCGAGCGGGGGGTCTTCATTGCCGTCATCACGCCACCACCACTTCGCGGAACATGCCCGCATCCATATGCATCATCAGGTGGCAATGCCAGGCCCAGCGTCCCAGCGCATCGGCGGTAACCAGGAAGCTGATGCGCTGCGCCGGCTGCACGGGGATAGTGTGGCGCCGCGCCTGGAAGCTGCCGTCCGGCGCTTCCAGTTCGCTCCACATGCCGTGCAGGTGCATGGGGTGGGTCATCATGGTGTCGTTGTGCAGGATCACGCGCAGCCGTTCTCCGTACTTGAAATAGATTGGCGTCGACTTGCCGAACTCCACGCCGTCGAACGACCACGAGTAGCGCTCCATGTTGCCGGTCAGGTGCAGTTCGACTTCGCGGCCCGCGCCGCGCGGATCCATCGGCCCGCCGACGGTGTGCTGGTCGGCCAGCGTCAGCACGCGCCTGCCGTTGTTGCGCAGGCCGATGCCGGGATCGTCGAGGTTGGTGCGCGCCATGTCGACGCGCATGTCGGTGCTGGCGCCGTACTCGGTGCGGGCATGGCGCGCGACCTTGCCCGGCATGTTGAGCGAAGGCTCGGCGGCCATCGCCGCCATGCCGTGCTTGCTGTGGTCCATGCCGTGCTGGCTGTGGTCCATGCCGTGCTGGCTGTGGTCCATGCCGGGCATGGCGCCATGGTCCATCGCCGCCATGCCATGCATGCCGCCGTGGCCCATGCCACCCATGTCGCCCATCATGTCGGTCATGCTCAGCCATTCCGGCTTGTCCGGCGCGGGCACTGGCGCGGACAGTCCTTCGCGCACTGCCAGCGTGCCGCGCGCAAAGCCGGTGCGGTCCATTGCCTGCGCGAAGAGGGTGTAGGCGTCCTCCTGCGGCGCGACCACGACGTCGCAGGTCTCGCCGGGACCGAAGCGGAACTCGTCGACGGTGACCGGCTCCAGGTCCTGCCCGTCGGCCTGCACCACGCGCAGCTTCAGGCCGGGGATGCGCACGTCATAGAAGGTATTGCCCGAGCCGTTGATAAAGCGCAGCCGCACGGTCTCGCCACGGCGGAACAGCCCGGTCCAGTTGCCGGCCGGCGTGACGCCGTTGGTCAGGTAGGTCAGCGTGGCGCCCGACAGGTCCGCCAGATCGGTCGGGCTCATCCGCATCTGGTTCCACATGCGGCGCTTGTCTAGCGCCGGCTTCAGCCCGTCGCGCGCCGCGTCGCGGAAGAAATCGACGGCGGTGGGCTGGTTGTAGTTGTAGTAGTCGCTTTGCACCTTGAGCTTGGTCAGCACCCTCATCGGGTCTTCGTCGGTCCAGTCGGACAGCAGCACGGTGTAGTCGCGGTCAGCGTGCCCGTGCGCGCGGCCCTCGGCCGGATCGATGACGATGCCGCCGTAGACGCCGGTCATCTCCTGGAAGCCCGAGTGCGAGTGGTACCAGTAGCTGCCCTGCTGCGCGACCTCGAAGCGATAGGTAAAGGTCTCGCCCGGGGCGATGCCGGCAAAGCTGATGCCGGGCACGCCATCCATCCCGAACGGCAGGATGATGCCGTGCCAGTGGATCGAGGTCGGCTCGCGCAGCCGGTTGGTGACGCGGATGGTGACGGTATCGCCCTCGCGCCAGCGCAGCGTCGGGCCCGGCAGCATGCCATTGATGGTGGTGGCCACCATCGGCTTGCCGGTGAAATTGACCAGCGACTCGCCGATCACGAGGTCGAATTCAGTGCCGCGCAGCACCGGCGCGGTCCCGGCAGCGGCGGTGGCGGGGCCGGGTGCGCTGGCCAGGGCGCTGGCGCCGCCAAACCCCGACAGCCCGGCGACCACGCCGCCGGCCACCAATCCCTGCACGAAGCGCCGACGTGGCAGGTCGGGGGGCGTGGGCAGCAGGAGGCCCGTAGAGCGGTGGCGTCGCATGGCAGTCAGTCTGTTGTGCATGGTTGGAAAGGCATGCCAAGCGTAGCCAGCGCCACCCTACCCTCGCCTGACTGGAACATGACAATCCGGTAATCTTCCGGTCATGTTGGCGCGCACCGCGCGCGCGTACAGTTGCCGGACTGATCGATCACAAGGAAGCCAAGGCCGATGAAACTGCTGGTAGTGGAGGACGAGACCAAGACCGGGGAATACCTGCGCCAGGGCCTGACGGAAGCGGGCTTTGTCGTCGACCTGGTGCACAACGGGCTGGACGGCCAGCACCTGGCCATGACCGAGCCCTACGACCTCGTCATCCTCGACGTGATGCTGCCAGACATGGACGGCTGGCGCATCGTGCAGGCGCTGCGGGCCGCCGAAAACGCCGTGCCGGTGCTGTTCCTGACCGCGCGCGACAGCGTGGCGGACCGCGTCAAGGGCCTGGAGCTGGGCGCCGACGACTACCTGGTCAAGCCCTTCGCCTTCTCCGAACTGCTGGCGCGCGTACGCACCCTGCTGCGGCGCGGCGCGGCGCAGATGGCGCTCGACCGGATCCAGGTGGCCGACCTCGTGCTCGACCTCGGGCGCCGGCGCGCGACCCGCGCCGGGCGCCGCATCACGCTGACCAGCAAGGAATTCGCGCTGCTCGAACTGCTGGCACGGCGCCGCGGCGAAGTGCTGCCGCGCTCGCTGATCGCCTCGCAGGTGTGGGACATGAACTTCGACAGCGACAGCAACGTGATCGACGTAGCCATCCGCCGCCTGCGCGCCAAGATCGACGACGGCTTCGAACCCCGGCTGATCCAGACCGTGCGCGGCATGGGCTATGTGCTGGAGGAGCCGGACCCGGAGGATGCGGCATGAAAGGCCGGCTGTCGCTGACGGCGCGGCTCACGATCCTGTTTTCGCTGTCGTCGGCGGCGGTGCTGCTGGGCCTGGGCGTGCTGATCTGGCTGGCGATGGACAGCCATTTCGCCGACGAGGACTACGCGGTGCTGGACGACAACGTGCGCCTGGTCCGCCAGATCGCGGCCGAAGGCCCGATGGCGTCGCTGCCGCAGCGGCTCGGCCAGGCGCTGGAGCACCACCCCGGCTTTGTCGCCGAGGTGCGCAACGCCGAGGGCCAGCCCGTGTACGCCACGCACGGCTTCGACTTCGGCCCCGCGCTGGGCGTGGCCGCGGCGCTGCCGGCGCAGCGCGATACCTTCGCCTGGGAACAGCGCGGGCAGGCTTACCGCGGCTTGCGCGCCGTGGCGCAGGTGCCGGGCGCCGGCGCGCTGCGCATCGTGGTCGGCATGGACACCGCGCTGCATGCGCATTTCATGCACGCGTTCCGCCGCTCGCTCGCCTTCTACACCGCGCTGGCCGCGCTGGCCAGCGGGTTGCTGGGCTGGTGGGCGGCGCGCCGCGGGCTGGCGCCGCTGCGCACCATGGCCTCGCGCGCGCGCACGGTCACCGCGCACAAGCTCGACGAGCGCATGCCGGTGGCAGCGGTGCCGGTGGAAATGGCCGACCTGGCCGCCACGCTCAACGCCATGCTCGCGCGGCTGCAGGACGACTTCAGGCGCCTGTCGGAATTTTCGTCCGACCTGGCGCACGAGTTGCGCACGCCGATCACCAACCTGATGACGCAGACCGACGTGGTGCTGTCGCAGCCGCGCGATGCGGCCAAGTACCGCGAGGTGCTGGCGTCAAACGCCGAGGAGCTGCAGCGGCTCTCGCGCATGGTGTCCGACATGCTGTTCCTGGCCAAGATGGAACATGGCATCACGCTGCCCAGCGCCGAGCGCATCGCGGTCGAGCAGGAAGTCGCGGCGCTGTTCGACTTCTACGATGCGCTGGCCGAGGACAAGGGCGTGCAACTGCGGCAGCACGGCAGCGGCCGCATCACCGGCGACCGGCTGATGGTGCGGCGCGCGCTCAGCAACGTGCTGTCCAACGCGCTGCGGCACGCCGCCGCGGGCAAGCCCATCGTGGTGACGATCGTGCCGCGCCCCGGCGCGGCGGAGGGTGCGGAGGGGGCGGAAGCCGTGGATATCGTGGTCGAGAACCAAGGCGAAACCATTCCGCCCGAATTCCTGCCGTCGCTGTTCGACCGCTTTTCGCGCGCCGACAAGTCGCGCGCGCGGCCGGATTCGGATGGCACCGGGCTGGGCCTGGCGATCACGCAGGCGATCATGGCCGCGCACGGCGGCGCCATCGCCGCCGAGTCGGCCGCGGGCAGGACGCGCTTCGTGCTCACGTTCCGCGCGCGGCGCGAACCGGACACCGTGCACGCATGATGGCCTGCGGGCTGCACGGCGCGCGAAAAAGCCGCCCGAGCCAGTAAGGCCGTTGGGGGAGCTGGCAAGGGCGCAAAAAAACCGCCGGATGCGGCTCCAGCGGCGGTTCGATGCTACGCAATTCCGCCTTGTTTGAATGGCAACAATTGTGTCGGCGAACACATTGCTGACATGGCCTGCGCTGCCATGGCTCGCGCTGCCATGGCTCGCGCTGTCAGGCGCGCTGACCGGCCGGCAATTCGATCCGGAAGGTGGCGCCGGCACCTGCCGCGCTCTGCACCGTGACTTTGCCACCATGCCGCTCGGCCACCGCGCGCACCAGCACCAGGCCCAGCCCGGTGCCGTCCGGCGCGCCCTGCTGGCCCTCGTGCAGGCGCACGAAGGGCTCGAACAGCCGCGCCTGGTCGGCCTCCTCGATGCCGGGGCCATGGTCCTGCACCGCGATCACGAAATGCTCCCGGTCGCGCGTCAGCGTCACCGCCACCTCGGCACCTTGCGGGCTGAACTTGATCGCGTTGCTGACCACGTTGGCGATGGCCCGCACCAGCAGCGCGGGCTCGCCGCGCAGCACGGCGGGCTCGTCGGGCAGGTCGACCTGCAGCGGCACGCTGCGGGCATTGGCCAGCGCCCACAGCTGGTCGGTGGCATCCAGCACCAGGCCGCCGAGCTCGACCTCGGTAAAGCTCAGCGACTGCGACTCGGCGCGCGCCACGCTGATGAAATCGTCGGCCAGCGTCATGGTGCGGCGCGCGTGGGCGGCGATGCGGTCCAGCACGGCGCTATTGCTGTTGCCATCGCCGGCGCTGCCGGGCTGCGCGGCGCCATGGTGGCCGTGGGCGGCGGCGGCGGCGTCGGCGGCGGCAGCGGCGGCGTCGCGGCGCACGCGGCGCTCGTGCAGCTCGATCAGCGCCAGGATCGATGCCTGCGGCGAGCGCATGTCGTGCGACAGGAAGCGCAGCATCTGTTCGCGCTGGCGCTCGGCCACGCGGATCGCCGTGATGTCGGTGACGCTGACGATCAGCCCCGCCACCGCTCCGGCCTCGCCGTGCAGCGGCGCGCCGTGCAGCAGGTAGCGGCGGTCGCCGCGCCCGGCCACCTCGATGCCGCCTTCGGGCATGGGCTCCTGCCCCGGCCCGACCCCGGCGTGGCGGGCATGCAGCGCGTGCCAGTACGCCAGCGCGGGCGCGGGCGCCGGGAACAGCGCCTCGATCACGTCGCGGATGGGCGGCCGCGGCTGGCCGGTATCGCGTGCCGTGGCCACGCTGCCGAGTACCGCCGGCGCCAGCGCCGCGCAGCGCCGGTTGGCCAGCATCACGCCGCCCGCCAGGTCGCAGATGGCGGTGGCATCGGGCAGGCTTTCGAGCCCGTCCGAAAGGAACCGGCGCATGCCGCGCAGCCTGGCGCTCATGCCGTACACGGCGCGCATGCGGCTGTCCAGCGTGACGCCGGTGTAGTGCGGGGCGGGCATCAGGCCCGGCTCGCGCTCCAGCCGCGCCAGTTCGTCGGTCAGGAAGCGCAGCGCCGCTTCCTGGCGGCGCCATGCCCAGAGCGGGTAGAACAGCACGCAGCCCAGCGCCGCCGCGGCCGGGGCGAACCAGAGCCGTGCCAGCGCCAGCAGCACCAGCGAGCCGCCCAGCAAGGCCGCCAGCAGCAGCCCGGTGGCGACCAGCGCGCCGCGCGGCGGCAGGCGCAGCGGGGCCAGCGCCGCCAGCAGCACCGCCAGCAGCGTTCCCGCCAGCTGCCACGCGTGCGGCACGGCCAGGATCGCATCGCCGTCCGTCAGCGTCTGCAGGGTATTGGCCAGGATTTCGACGCCGCTCATGCCGCGGCCGTCGCGCGACACCGGCGTGGGCAGCACGTCGCCCATGCCGGTGGCCATGGCGCCCACCAGGACCGCCTTGCCGGCAAAGCGCGCGGGATCGATGCGGCCTTCCAGCACGTCGCGCGCCGATACGCGCGCAAAGGTGCCGGGCGGGCCGGCGTAGGGAATGCGCACGCGCCCGCTGCGCTCCCAGCCGTTGCTTTCCGTGAAGCGCACGGCTTCCTGGCGGTAGCTGCCGAGCGAGCGCGGTGCGTGCCCAAACTGGGCCATCACCGTGGCCAGGTGCGGCACGCCGGCGGCCTCGACCGGGTGCGGTCCCTCGCGCAGCCAGACCTGGCGTGCCACGCCATCGGTATCGACCACCATGTTGATATGGCCGACCGCGGCGCCCAGCCCGGCCAGCGGGTAGCGCACCAGCATGCCGTCAGCGCCGGGCTCGGCCACTACCGGCAGCACCACGTTGCCGGCCTGCGCCAGGCTGCGCGCCAGCAGCGCGTCGTCTTGCGGATAGCGCGTGTCGCGTTCGGACAGGATCACGTCGACGCCGATCACGCGCGGGGCGCCGGCGGCAATGCGCTCGACCAGTTGCCCCAGCACCGCGCGGCGCCAGGGCCAGCGGCCGACCGCAGTAATGCTGGCGTCGTCGATGGCGACGATGACGATGTCGTCGCGGGCGGGATGGTGCTGGGCGGCAATGGCGATGTCGTAGGCGGCCAGGTCGGCGCGCTCGGTCCAGCCCTGGCGCGCGGCCAGCACCACCAGGGCCAGCACCGCCGCGACCAGCACGCACCATTCGGCCAGCGTGCGGCGGCCGAAGGCGCGCCCGGGCGCGGCCGGTTCAGTGGAGGCGGATGCCACCACCGTCCGTCCCGCCACCGGTGCCGATGGCCGCGCCGGCGCCGTCGAGCAGGTACGTCAGGATCTCGATGCGCTGCGGCGCCGAGAATGCCGCCGGGTCAAGCACCGTGCGAGGCGCCGCGCGGGCGACCCGCACGTAGTAGACGCCGGGCGCCGGGCGCGGCAACTCGAAGGTGTTGGTTTCGCTGTGCTGGTCCACCAGCGGCGTGGCGAAGCCGGCATCAGCCGACAGCTGGACCCGGAAGCCGGTGCCGCCGCCCGCGTCGGCGGGCCAGCCGAGGTGCAGCGTCTTGCCGTCGTCCTGCATCGACGGCACGGGGCCTGCCGGCTCGACTCGGTAAGCGACCGGCGCCGACCACGGGCCCGGCCGGCCCACGCCGTCAACGCTGCGCACGCGCCACCAGTACTGGCCCGGCGCCTGCGGCTGCGCGCTGGCCGGCTCGGCAGCGGGGTGCTGTGCCACCTCGCTGCTGAAGCCGGCATCGCCGGCCACGGCCAGTTCATAGCTGGCGGCACTAGGTACCGCCGCCCAGGCGAACGCCACCGTCTCGCCATAGCGCACCGCATCGGCGGCGGGCTGCAGCGTGAACGGCGCCGGCGGGTTCAGCCGCACGGCCACCGGCGCCTGCGCGGCAAGGCCGGTCAGCCGGTTGGCGTCGATGGCGCTGACGGCGAGATAGAGCGTGCCTTCCGGCAGGTCCTGCGGACGCGCGCGCGTGTCGGTGGTGGTGCCGCTCCAGGCCAGTTCGGTCAGCGCCGCGTCGCGCGCCACCGTGACGCGGTACGCGCTGGCGCCGGGCACTGGCTGCCAGGCGGCGTCGAAGGCCGGGCCCAGCACGGTATCGGCAGGGGGCAGCAGCATCGGCGCCGGCAGCAGCGCCACCGGTTGCGACAGCTGGCCACGGTCGGACACGCCGACACCGTAGCCTGCACTCACTTGCGCCGCGGCGGTCATGGCGCGCCCCTCAGGCGCGCGCCTGGCCTGGCGCGCCGCGCTGACGCCGACGCGGCCTTCCAGCACCTCGCTGCGGCTGCCTGCGGCGTCGGCCGAAACCCGGTAGCTGGTGCCGCGCACGCCGGTGACCATCATCGGCGTATGCAACTCGAAACGGCCCACGCCGCTGCCCTCGGGTGCCACGCGGGTATCGGCGCCGCCCTTGTCGATGCGGATCACGGTATCGGTCAGGCCGCTGCGCGCGAATGTACGCAGCCGGCGCACCGCCACCGTGGTATTTGGCGGCAGGGTGATGCGGCTGCGATCGGGCAGTTCCAGCGTGACCGAGCCGGCCGCCGGCGTTTCGATCCGTGCCGATTCGTCCAGCGACATGCCGGCCTGCACCGGGCGGCCGTTGGCGCGCACTTCGCCGGTGACATAGACCACGCGCGCCGACGCTGCCTGCTCCGGGATCTGGCTCAGCGGAATGCGCAGGCGCGAGCCGGGCACGAGCCGGTAGGGGTCCGCCACGCCGTTGAGCCGCTGCAGCGTGCGCCAGCCATCGGTCGACGCCATGTAGCGCCCGGCCAGGCCGATCAGGGTATCGCCTGGCTCCACCAGGTAAAGGAAATCGGCGCCCTCGGCGCCCGCCGGCCCGGCCAGGGCCGGACCCGCCACGCCAGCCACCCAGGCCAGCGCGGCCGTGCCAATCCACTTACGCATCCGCCCCGGCCTCGTTCGCTTCCACTTCGGCAGCGGAAATTTCCTCAAAGCGATAGCCGTGCGAGTACACCGAGGTGAGCCGCACGCCGTTCTCGGGGCGCAGCGCCAGCTTCAGCCGCAGCCGCGAGATATGGGTATCGAGCGTGCGCGAGCCGGCGCCCATGGCGCGGCCCCAGACCGCCTGCTCCACCACCTCGCGCGCCAGCAGGCGCCCGGCATTGCGGAACAGGAACAGGGCCAGCTCATACTCGCGCGGCGACAGCTGCACGGGCTGGCCGCCGAGGTTGATGGCGCGGGTATGGGGATCGACCGTGTAGTTGCCGCGCCGGATCTGCTCGACTTCCTGCGCGGCCTCGGGATAGGCCCGGCGCAGCAGCGAGCGCACGCGCGCGATCAGCTCGCCGGCGCGGATGGGCTTGAGCATGTAGTCGTCCGCGCCGACGCTCAGGCCGGCGACGATGTCGGCCTCGCCGGTACGGCTGGTGACAAACAGGATGGGCGGCATGTTGCCGGACTTCTGCCGCACCCAGCTGACCAGTTCGTAGCCGCTGGTGCCGGGCAGCTGCCAGTCGACCATCAGCAGGTCAAACGCCCGTTCGCGCAGCGCTCGCAGGAAATCGGCGCCATTGGCGAACGATTCGCACTCGAAACCGGCCTCGCCCAAAATCTGCCGGATCAGTTCGGCCTGATCCGGATCGTCCTCTACCGAGGCAATTCTCATCCACTACCCCCCTGCCTACTGCGACTCTGCCTACTGCGACTGCCACTGCGACTGCGCCGGGCACTATTGACGGCTGCTCTGGTATCCACCCTGGCGGGCGCGGCCCATGGTCAATCGCAATCGCACGGCAAGCGGGGCCGAAGCAAGCCGGAAGCCGCAATGTTACCTAACCACGACACCCGCCGTCGAGGCTCCCGAGGAGGGGCATGGCGTCGCATGCCAGGACGGGCCATGGATCCGCGGGGCAATATCGGCCGAGCTGCCACGATCGCGGGAGCGAGGCAACGGGAATTCCGGACAACACGAAGCAGGAGGGGAATTCCATTGCTCGCGCATTCGGCAAGTCCGGGCTTCCCCCTATATACGCTGCGCGAGGATCATTCTTAGAAATACGCCCCATGCGGATTTTCTGCCTGCGGGATTTGCACCAGATCGATTCCGGCGGCACCGGAACAGAAAAAACATCCCCCGAATGTGGTAATCCAGGTTTGAAACAAAAAGAAACAATGCACCGAAACCCGCCCCTTCTGCACCAGGAACCGGCAGGCGACGCGCATTCAAGGGGCACACGCCTGAAATTCAGTCGAAACCGCGCAGACAGGCGGACTCAGGGAATTCACTGAATCGAATGCGAAGTAGAAGACGTTAATATCTCCTATCGGAACCTCTCATCATGATTAGGCGCTTCGCCTGATTGACACATCGGGAAAATTCGGCAGAATGATTCCCACTTGTGCAGCGCCCTTTGGGGTGTGTCATTTGGTGTGTTGTTCCGTGACGCTTTCGGTTGTCACGACAGCGACATATCGAGGTCATACGGATGCAGCAGCGGGAACCCAAAAACCGTTGCCTGCGTTGCACACGGTGTATAACGAGCGTTTTCGCTCATTTTGAAATCCAAGGTTGAGATAGATATGGAAACCGGTACCGTTAAGTGGTTCAACGACGCCAAGGGCTTCGGCTTCATCACGCCGGACGCAGGCGGCAACGATCTGTTCGCGCACTTCTCCGCGATCGAAGGCTCGGGCTTCAAGTCGTTGAAGGAAGGCCAGAAGGTGCGCTACGTCAAGGCCATGGGCCAGAAGGGCGAGCAAGCCACCAAGATCCAGGCCGTCTGATACCGGTTTTTTTGAAGACCGGCCCGGTCCCGCGGCGTCTCGCGACGCCGCGCCGGCCAGCAAGCCCCGCAGCTCCGGCGCGGGGCTTTTCTTTTGGGCGTTGGCAGCGCGGCGCCTTCCGCCCGCCGCCCTTCCCGCCGCCCTTCCCGCCGCCCTTCCCGCCGCCCTTCCCGCCGCCCTGCATGCCGCCGCGAGGTCCGGGGGTGATATTGCTATAATCGGCCGACCCACAACCACCGCCCGCGCGTGGGCGCGCACACCGTTGCGTGCGTCGCGCGGGAAGGTATGCAGCGTGTCGAGGAGTTACGTGGCCGGTACTCAAATCGCAACGCAAGACGCCCCCGCCGCCGTGGCCGGCCCCAGCGCAGGTGCTGCCGCCTCTGCCGGCAGCTCCTTCCATGCCGCGCTGCGCATCCTGCCGGCGCACCAGCGCCAGGCCATGTTCGAGATCTACGGGTTTTGCCGCGCGGTCGACGATATCGCCGACGGCAACGCCCCGCATGCCGAGCGCCTGGCCGGGCTCGATGCCTGGCGGCGCGACATCGCTGCCTGCTACGCCGGCGGCCCGCCCGCGGCAATGCAGGCGCTGGCGGCGCAGATCCGCGCCTTCGACCTGCAGCAGCAGGATTTCCTCGCCGTCATCGACGGCATGACCATGGACGTGGTGCAGGACATCCGCGCCCCCGACGCCGCCACCCTCGATCTGTATTGCGACCGCGTGGCCAGCGCGGTGGGCCGGCTGGCAGTGCGCGTGTTCGGCCTGGAAACGTCGTGCGGCATCGTGCTGGCTCACCATCTGGGACGCGCGCTGCAGCTGACCAACATCCTGCGCGACATCGACGAGGACGCAGCCATCGGCCGCCTGTACCTGCCGGCCGAGGCACTGGCCGCAGCCGGCATCGATGCCGCCCACGCCACGCCGCAGGCGGTGGTCGCGCATCCGGCCATCGGCCAGGCCTGCGCAGCGCTGGCCCAGGAAGCGCAGGCGCACTACGACCAGGCCGACGCCATCATGGCGCGCTGCCCGGCACGGCTGGTGCGCTCGCCGCGCATCATGGCCGACGTCTACCACCGCATCCTCGCGCGCCTGCGCATGCAAGGCTGGCAGGCGCCGCGCCAGCGCGTGCGCCTGCCGCGCGCGCAGTTGCTCTGGATCATGCTGCGCCACGCCATTGGTTGAGCGCCGCATGCCGATGTCAGCGATGTAAGCCGATGCAAGCCGCTGCCGGACGCGGATCATCCCGCCCGCGCCGGCACAAGGAGTCCGCATGTCGATGAAGGAGACCGACTTCGCCACGACAGCCACACCAATCCAGTTCGCCGCTGATCCCGCTTTCGGTCCGGCGGCTGGTCCCGCCGCGCCACAATCGGCCGCACAGGCACTCGACCACGGCATCGGTCTCGCGGTCGATGCGCTGCTGCACCAGCAGCGCCCCGATGGCCACTGGGTCTACGAACTGGAAGCCGACGCCACCATCCCGGCCGAATACGTGCTGATGGTGCACTACCTGGGCGAGGCGCCCGACCTGGCGCTGGAAGCGCGCATCGCTCGCTACCTGCGCCGCATCCAGAACCCCGACGGCGGCTGGCCGCTGTTCCATGAAGGCCGGCCGGATCTCAGCGCCAGCGTGAAGGCGTACTTCGCGCTGAAAATGGCCGGCGACGATCCGCAGGCGCCGCATATGGCGCGCGCGCGCCAGGCCATCCATGCCATGGGCGGCGCCGAGGCCAGCAACGTGTTTACGCGCACGCTGCTGGCACTGTACGGCGTGATGTCGTGGTCGGCGGTGCCGATGATGCCGGTGGAAATCATGCTGCTGCCGCGCTGGTTCCCCTTCCACCTGTCCAAGGTTTCTTACTGGGCGCGCACGGTGATCGTGCCGCTGCTGGTGCTGAACAGCCTGCGCCCGCGCGCGCGCAACCCGCGCCACGTCGGCATCGACGAACTCTTCGCCAACCAGCACCACGGCGCGGGCCTGGCGCCGCGCGCGCCGCACCAGCATGCCGGCTGGTACAACGTATTCCGCGGGCTCGACGCGCTGCTGCGCGTGGCCGAGCCGGTGTTCCCGCGTCTGCTGCGCCGGCGCGCCATCGCCGCGGCGCAAACCTTCGTGCGCGAGCGGCTGAACGGCGAGGACGGCCTCGGCGCGATCTTCCCGGCGATGGCCAACAGCGTGATGATGTTCGACGTGCTCGGCGTGCCGGCCGATGATCCCGCGCGCGCGGTGGCGCGGCGCTCGGTCGAGCGGCTGCTGGTGGAGCACGGGGACGAGGCCTACTGCCAGCCCTGCCTGTCGCCGGTGTGGGACACCGCGCTGGCCGCGCACGCGCTGCTCGAGACCGGCGAGGCGCGCGCGGCTGAAGCCGTGGGGCGCGGACTGGAATGGCTCAAGCCGCTGCAGGTGCTGGATGTGCGCGGCGACTGGACCGTGCGCCGCCCGCGGGTGCGCCCGGGCGGCTGGGCTTTCCAGTACGCCAACCCGCATTACCCGGATGTCGACGACACCGCCGTGGTGGTGGCGGCGATGGACCGCTACATGCGCGAACACGCCGCGCCGGGCCGCTACGACGAAGCGGCGGCGCGCGCGGCCGAATGGATCGTCGGCATGCAGAGCGGCAACGGCGGCTGGGGCGCGTTCGAGCCCGAGAACACGCACCTCTACCTGAACAACATCCCCTTCGCCGATCACGGCGCGCTGCTCGACCCGCCCACCGCGGACGTCTCGGCGCGCTGCCTGTCGATGCTGTGCCAGATTGGCGCCACGCCGGCCCGCAGCGAGCCCGCAGCACGCGCCCTGCGCTACCTGCTGGCCGAGCAGATGGCGGATGGCAGCTGGTTCGGCCGCTGGGGCACCAACTACATCTACGGCACCTGGAGCGCACTGTGCGCGCTGAACGCCGCCGGCATGGGATCCGACGCGCCCGCCGTGCGGCGCGCCACCGAGTGGCTGGCCGGGATCCAGAACGAAGACGGCGGCTGGGGCGAAGACGGCAGCAGCTACCGGCTCGACTACCGCGGCTATGAAACGGCGCCCAGCGTGGCATCGCAGACTGCCTGGGCCTTGCTGGCGCTGATGGCGGCCGGCGCCGTGCAGCATCCCGCCGTCGCGCGCGGCATTGGCTACCTGCTGCGCACGCAGCGTCCGCCGCAGGAGGGCGGACTCTGGCAGGAGCCGCGCTTCACTGCGGTCGGCTTCCCGCGCGTGTTCTACCTGCGCTATCACGGCTATGCGCGCTATTTTCCGCTGTGGGCGCTGGCGCGCTACCGCAACCTGCAGCGCGGTGGTGGCGGCCGCGTGACATGGGGCCTGTGAACGCGCCCTTCGTCATGGTCGTCACCGGCATGGATTTCGAGGCCGGCATCGCCGCCGGCCCGCACTGCCGCGTGGTGCACGGGCTGCGCGGCATTGCGCTGGAGCAAGGCGTGTCGGCCATGGCCAGCCGGGAGTGCCGGGGCATCGTCAGCTTCGGTGTCGCCGGCGGCCTGGATCCCGCGCTGGCACCGGGCGACCTGGTCATCGCCGATGAAATCCGCGCGCCCGGCGAACGCTACGACACCGATCCGGACTGGACCCATGCGCTGCACGCTGCGCTGCCGCACGCCCGGGTCGGCCCGATCGCCGGCGCCGACGCGCCGGTGCTCGACGTCGCCGCAAAACTGGCGCTGCGGCAGGCCAGCGGCGCGCTGTGCGTCGACATGGAATCGCACCTGGCGGCGCGCATGGCCGCGGCCTGCCGGCTGCCGTTCGCGGCTTGCCGCGTGGTCATCGACCCGGCGAGCCGCGCCGTGCCGGCCGCCGCGGCGGCGGGGATGGGAGAAGGCGGCAAGACCGATGTGGCAGCGGTGCTGGGCGCGCTGCTGCGCGCGCCGTCGCAATTGCCGGCGCTGCTAAGGCTGGCTGGCGATGCCGCCACGGCGCGTGGCGCCCTGCGGGCGGCCAGGCTGGCCGTGGGCGACGCCTTCGCGTTGCGCGGATTGCCGGACCGGTAAAGCCGCCCTGCTTCCTCAGCCGAACTTCCTCATCGCATCCAGCGCCAGCCCGCTGCCGATGCTGCCGAAAATGTCGCCTTCGACGCAGCGCGCCTGCGGCAGCAGCGCCGCCAGCCGCTGGCGCAGCAACGGCACGCTGCTGGAGCCGCCAGTGAAGAAGATGGTGTCGACGCCGTCGCCGTCCACGCCCGCATCGGCCAGCAGTTGCTGCACGGTCTTTTCGGTCCTGGCCACCAGCTTGTCGATCGACGCATCGAATTCTTCGCGCGTGATCGTCAGTGTCAGTCCCTGCTCCAGCCGGTGCAGGTCGACTTCGGTACTGGCCGCGTCCGACAGCGCGATCTTGGCGCCTTCCACCTGGATCGCCAGCCAGTGGCCAGCGCGCTCGCGGATCAGCCGCACCATGCGGTCGAGGCTGACGGTGTCGGCGGCGTCGCGGTAGTTGTCCATCACCACGGACCAGGCCTTGCGCGTGTAGACGTAGTTGATGGTGTGCCAGCTGGCCAGGTCGAAATACTGGCTTGACGGCATTGCCTTGCCGTTGCGCAGCTGGCTGCCCAGCCCGAGCAGCGGCATGGCGCGCGCCAGGCTGAGCGCGCGGTCGAAGTCGGTGCCGCCGATATGCACGCCGCCATTGGCCAGGATGTCCTCCCGGCGATCGGTCTTGCGGGCGCGCTCGGGCGAGAGGCGCACCAGCGAGAAGTCCGAGGTGCCGCCGCCGATATCGGCCACCAGCACCAGTTCCTCGCGCGCGATGCCGGCTTCGTAGTCGAATGCGGCGGCGATCGGCTCGTACTGGAACGCAATTTCGGCAAAGCCGGCGTCGCGCGCGATCTCGGCCAGCGTCTCTTCGGCGAGCCGGTCCGCGGCCGGGTCTTCGTCGATGAAGAACACCGGGCGCCCCAGCACCGCGTGCGAGAAGGAGGTGCCGGCGGCCTGCTCGGCGCGTGTTTTCAGTTCGCGGATGAAATGCGCCAGCAGCTTGCGGAACGGCATGGCCTGCCCCATCACCTCGGTGCTGTCGTCCATCATCGAGGTGCCGAGCAGGCTCTTGAGCGAGCGCATCAACCGCCCTTCATAGCCGGCCAGGTAGTCGCCGAGCGCGGCACGGCCGTAGCTCACCAGAGGATCCTCGGCATGGAAGAAGATCACCGACGGCAGCGTCACCTTGCCGTCTTCCAGCGGCAGCAGCGCCTCGGGGCGGTCAGGACGGCTCCAGCCGAGGGTTGAGTTGGACGTGCCGAAGTCCAGGCCGCATGCGTTTGACATCATTGTTTCCAGGTTTCCTGCAAGACACCACAATCAGTTGCCCGCTGGCCGGGGGTAGCGCTGGTGCAGCGCGAGCGCGGGCGGGGCGACATTGTAGGCCAGGCGCGCGGCGGCCCCCGATTTCAGGCGACGGAGTCGGCAGCAGGTTCCAGCATCGCCGTGGCGTGGCCGGGCACCGGCGCCGGCGCGGCCATCGACGACGCCAGCACATAGCGGTCGCGCCCGTGCTCCTTGGCGTGGTACAGCGCGCGGTCGGCATTGGCGAACAGCGCACGCCACAGGCCTTCCTTGCTGCCGGGGCCGCCGCGCAGCTGCGCCACGCCGATGCTGACGCTGGCAAAGCCCTGCGCACCGGGCAGCCCGATCGCGCGCACCTTGCGCAGGATGCGATTGGCCAGCGCGGTCGCCTGCTGCTCGTCGGTGTGCGGACACAGGATGCAGAACTCCTCGCCGCCATAGCGCCCGGCCACGTCGGAGGCGCGGCGCGAGTTGTCCAGCGCGTGCGCCACTTCGCGCAGCACGGCATCGCCGGCATGGTGGCCGAAGGTATCGTTGACCTGCTTGAAGTAGTCGATGTCGATGACCAGGCAGGACAGCGGCAGCCCGTCGCGCTGCCAGCGCGCCACCAGCTGCAGCGCCGACATCTCCAGCGCGCCGCGGTTGAGCAGGCCGGTCAGCGCATCGACACGGGCGCCGCTCTCGTTGTGCGCGACGATCTGCTCCATCGCCATCACGGTGAAGCCGAACAGGCCCAGCAGCGTCGCGATCAGCGGTGCCAGCATCCAGGCCGAGCCCGCCGGGCCGGCAAAGAACAGGATCAACGGCGGGGCATCCACACCGGCAGGCTGCATGGCATGGCTGAAGCCGGCCAGCTGCGTGGCCAGCTGCACCAGGCTGGCGACCAGCACCAGCGGGGCGCCGATGCTGCGCCGCCCGCGCCCGGCGCGCGCCAGCGTGGCAAAGGTGGCCAGCGACACCAGCGCCAGCACGCCGTAGGCCACGCGCAGCACCAGCTGCGGCCCGTCGGGCAGGCCGCCCGCGGTCACCAGGATGCCCAGCACGATGGCGGCGGCACCGGCCAGCGCGCCGGGGTGCGCCGGCACGCCGTAGTAGACGCGCACGCCACGGTAGATCATCAGCCAGCCGATGACGAAGGCGCCCGCGCCCGGCGTGCCCAGGTGGACCGTGCCGCTGGCCGCGCTCAGCGCCAGCACCAGACCCGCGCCGGATGCCAGCACATGCCCTGACGCCCACAGGCGCCCCGCCTCGCTGGCACGCAGCGCGAACACCAGCCCCGCCGCGATCACCAGCGTGCTGCTGAAAAACACCATCATCACGACCGCAATGGTCTGCGGGTCCAGGTGCACGGAGATCCTCAAGGAAGCCGTCGCCTTGCCGTCAATCCGAGGGGCGGGACTGGGCCAAGGGACGGTCAGGGCACGCCGCGGCCAGCCATCGGCGCACGGCAAACGCGCATGGTAGCCCGCGCGCGCCGGCCGGTGGCACCCCCGTCAAGCCGGGGTCCCTCATCGCGGCGCGGTTGTGGTTTCGCCGCCGCTTGCGCTATGTCCTGCGGCTATGTCGCACTGGCGTTTTTATGCAACACCCTGGCCCGCCCTGAAGGATGCCTCTAACGACAACAGGCGCGTGCAAGCGGCTTGCGCGCCCCACCAGCCTCAGCATGCGCCACATTGCCACCACGCAATCGCCACTCGCCCGCATGCAAGCGGAATTGAGGCCAAAGTTGCTCGCATTTGGTTAAGCAGGCACTGCACCGGCTGGATAAAATCATGCGTTGCCTACCGCGCCGACCGCGCAAGAATCTCGCGTCAATACTGCATCAATGACCCGCCCTGCTATCCCCGACCCTGGTATGACCGTTCCCGCCCTCTCGCTTGGCGCCATCCTGGATGACCTGCGCAGCGCACCGCGCCCGCTGACATCCGCGGAGTACGCATATCTGGCGCACCTGCGGCAACGCATCGTCACCGGCGATGCCGACGTGTGGACCACGCTGGAGACCGCCGGCGTGCCATGCCGCGAACGCCGCCTGTCGCCCGAGGTGATGCAGGCGCTGACCGCGATCGGCCACCTGCCGATGCACTGAGCCCCCGCCGGCATCGCCATCTGATCGAGACCATTCCCCAGCTTATCTCGGAAGCTTCCTCGCCCTGCCCCCGTGCGCGCGCCGCTACGATCGGTTCACTTCGATCCACCGGCAACAGGCCGCGCACCCGGGGGCGAACATCCCCCCACCGCGCAACGGTGTCCCGCGCACCGCCAGTGCCCGTCCCGGCAATGGCACACGCATGGCATCCCTCGTTCAGAACAGGCGCGTCAGCTTCCTCTCATTGCGCACCTTCGTCGCACTGATGCAGCACCGCGACACCGCCCGCGCCGCGCAAGCGCTGGGCATCCAGACCCAAAGACTCCATTACCAGATCCGCGCGCTCGAGGCCGCGCTCGGTGCGCCGCTGTTCAGCGCGGGCAGCCCCAACTGGCTGCCGACGCCCACCGGCGTCAGGGCCTTGCCCAAGATCATGGCCATGCTGCACATCTGGGACCAGATCGAGCCGAACCCCTGCGCCAGGCGCAACAGCCGGCCGCCTCCGCCCGAGCCCAGTGACGCCGCGCGCCGCGGCCCGGCGTTCTGGGTCCGGCACGCGACGATGTAGCGCGGCGCGACTCAGTCCAGCCGTTCGCAGCTGTAGGCTTCGGTGCAATAGGGAAAGGCGACCTCCTGCCGCCCGGCGAGCGCCGGGTGGCCATCGACGACAACCTGCAGCGCGGCGCGCACGCGCTCCTGTTCGGCGCCAGGCAGCGAGGCAATGAAGCTCACCGACATCACCCGATCGACGATCACCTGCTGCGGCGGGCCCGCGTGCGTGTACGGCAAGCTGTGCAGCGCCAGCGGGCCGAAGCCCTCGGCCGGAAAGACCCGCTTCCAGTCGCCCTTGTAGAAGCGCGGCGCGTCGCCTTCGTACGGCGTCATGATCGCGGTCAGCTGGGCGACCCAATCCACGCTCTCATCGCGTACGTTCCAGACCAGTCCAAGCCGGCCGCCCGGCCGCAGCACGCGCCGGATCTCGGCCAGGGCACGGTCGTTGGCAAACCAGTGGAACGCCTGCGCGCAGACCACGGCATCGACGCTGGCATCGGGCAAGGGGATGGATTCGGCGCTGCCTGCCAGCGCCTGCACGGCTGGCAGCGCAGTGGCCAGCTGCGCGCGCATCTGGGCCACCGGCTCCACCGCGATCACGGCGGCGCCGGTTTCGGCCAGCCGGCGCGTGAACTTGCCGGTGCCGGCGCCTAGGTCCAGCGCCGTGCGGCCCGGGCCGAGGCCCAGCGAGGCACGGAGCCAGTCAGCGATGGCTGCGGGATATTCGGGGCGTCCGCGCGCGTAGGTATCGGCCTGGCTGGCGAATCCCTGCGCGGCGGCCTGGTGGATGGCGGTCATGGCGGCTCCGGTTGGCTTACCGGTGCCGTAGGCTACGCCTGAAGCCCGCGCGGGGCTAGTGCTGCATGCCCCAGCGGCGCACCGTGAGGCGCTCCAGCGTGGTGAAGACCAGCCCCTCGACCAGCAGCCCGATCAGGATCACCGCCGCCAGCCCCGCGAACACGCGGTCGGTGTAGAGCTCGTTGCGGTTCTGGAAGATAAACCAGCCCAGCCCGCCCTTGCCCGACGACGCGCCGAACACCAGCTCGGCCGCGATCAGCGTGCGCCAGGCAAAGGCCCAGCCGATCTTCAGGCCCGACAGGATTGCAGGCAGCGCGGCGGGCACCAGTACCAGCGCGACAAAGCGCGGCCCGCGCAGGCCATAGTTGCGCCCGGCCATGCGCAGCGTCTGCGGCACCGCCTGGAAACCGGCATACATGTTCAGCGCCAGCGGCCACAGCACCGAGTGGACCAGCACGAACACCAGGCTCTTGGTGCCCAGCCCGAACCACAGCAGCGCCAGCGGCAGCAGCGCGATCGCCGGGAGCGGGTTGAACATGGCGGTGAGCGTGTCCAGCACATCGCGGCCGAAGCGCGTCGATACCGCCAGCGACGTCAGCACGAACGCCAGCACGATGCCAGCGGCATAGCCGCGCAGCAGCACCGACAACGACACCGCCGCCTTACCCGGCAGTTCGCCGCTGGCCACGTCCTGCACGAAGGCGCGCAGGGTCGCCAGGAAGGTCGGCATCAGCAGGTCGTTGTCCTGCACGCGCGCCACGATCTCCCACACCAGGGCCAGCGCCAGCAGGATCACGGCCTTGCGCAGCCAGCCGTGCTGCCACAGCCGTTGCTGCCACGGCAGCGCGCGCGCCAGCGGCGCTTCGGTGAAGGGTTCGATGTCGCGCTCGTATTCCGGGCGCACCGGCGGCCGGAAGTCGGGGCGAAGCTCGGGCGCCTCGGGGAGCGCCAGGGTGGATTGGGTCATGATTTGTCTATTGCGGCAGTCGGCTTGCTAGCGACCAGCGGCGCTGCGCGCGCGCGGCGGCTGCGCCTCGGCGGCCGGCTCGCCGAACAGCATGGTGTGGATGCGTTGCGCGGCGGCCTGGAACTCCGCGCCGCCCTGGCTGGCCAGGCTGAACTGGTGGCTGTTGAGTTCGGCGCGCACGCGGCCCGGGTGCGGCGACAGCAGCAGGATGCGGCTGCCCACCACCAGCGCTTCTTCGATCGAATGCGTGACGAACAGCAGCGTAAAGCCCGCGTCGTCCCACAGCGCCAGCAGCTCTTCCTGCATGCGCCGGCGCGTCAGCGCGTCGAGCGCGGCGAAGGGCTCATCCATCAGCAGCACCTTGGGCCGCATCGCCAACGCCCGTGCGATCGCCACGCGCTGCTTCATGCCGCCAGACAGCGTATGCGGGTAGGCATCGGCAAAATCGGCCAGCCCCACCTTCTCCAGGCTGTCGAGCGCGCGCTCGCGCGCTTCGGCGCGCGACAGGCCGCGCGCCTGCCGCAGCGGGAACATCACGTTCTGCACCACGGTCTTCCACGGCGGCAGCTGGTCGAACTCCTGGAACACCACGATGCGGTCCGGACCGGGCTGCTGCACGCGCTGCCCCTCCAGCCGGATCTCGCCCTCGGCGGGCGCGACGAAGCCGGCCACCGCCTTGAGCAGCGTCGATTTGCCGCAGCCCGACGGCCCCAGCAGCACGAAGCGGTCGCCCGCATGCACGTCAAAGCTGACCTGGTGCGTGGCGCGCACGATGCGCTCGGGCGTGCGGTACTCAAGCGACACGCCGTCAATCTGAAGCAACGGCGGGAGAAGCGGCGTGGCCCGGTCGGGCACCACGCGCAGGCTGTGCGTGGCCATGGTCAGCTCCCCTGCGCGGTGACCGGATCCTGGAAGAAATAATCCTGCCAGGACTTCGGCTGGTTGCGGATCGCGCCGACGCGGTGCATGAACGACGCCAACGCAAAGGTGTTCTGCGGCGCCACCTTGAACTGCACCTGCGGGTTCTTCAGCACGCGCACCAGCAATGCGCGGTCAGTCTTGGCCTTGGTCTGGCGCAGGTAGATGTCGGCGGCGGCCTCAGGATTGGCGGTGGCGTACGCAGCCGCTTCGGCGAGCGCATCGACGAAGGCGCGGTACGTCTTGGGGTTCTCGTTGCGGAACTTCTCGGTCGCGTACAGCACGGTGGACGAACTCGGGCCACCCAGCACGTCATACGAATTCAGCACGATGCGCGCGTTCGGATTGCCGGCCAGTTCCTGCTCCTGGAACGGCGGGTTGCCGAAATGCCCGGTGATTTCCGTGCCGCCCGAGATGATCGCGGCAGCGGCATCGGGATGCGGCACCGCCACGGTCCACTTGTCGAGCCGGTTGTACTCCTTGTCGCCCCACTGCCTGGCCGCAGCAAGTTGCAACACGCGCGACTGCACCGACACGCCCACCGCCGGCAAGGCGATGCGGTCCTTCTCGGTGAAGTCGGCAATGGTCTTCACCCTGGGGTTGTTGCTGACCAGGTAGTACGGGAAGTTGCCCAGCGAGGCCACGCCGCGCACATTCTGCTTGCCATGGGTGCGGTCCCACAGCGTCAGCAGCGGGCCGACACCGGCGCCGGCGATATCGATCGCGCCGGACAGCAGCGCGTCATTGACCGCGGCGCCACCGGACAGCTGGGTCCATTCGACCTTGACGTCGACGCCCTGCTGCTTGCCGTGCTTCTCGATCAGTTGCTGGTCGCGCGCCACATTGAGCAGCAGGTAGACCACGCCGAACTGCTCGGCGATGCGCAGCTTGCCTTCGGCGTGCGCGCCACCGGAAATCGCCAGGCCGGCGCTCAGCGCGAGCAGGCCCAGCTTGCGGGAAAAACGTTGGAACATGAATGAACTCCGGAGAATCGTGGAAGGGACGCACGCGGCTTGCGCGCGCCCGGGATGCATGGCGAAGCGATTGCCGCGTCAGCGCGGCACGTCGCCCTCGATGGTGGTGCGGTACATCACGCGGCGCAGGTGGTCCGGACAGCCCGCGGCCAGGTGCAGCAGCGAGCGGTTGTCCCAGAACACCAGGTCATGCGGCTGCCACTGGTGGCGATAGACGTGTTCGGGCCTGACGCTGTGCGCGAACAGCTGGTCGAGCAGGTCGCGGCTTTCGTCTTCGGGCAGGCCGGTGATGCGCGTGGTGAAGTGCTCGCTGACGAAGAGCGCCTTGCGGCCGGTTTCAGGATGGGTGCGCACCACCGGCTGCAGTTCCGGCTTGACCTGCGCGATCTGCTCGGGCGTCAGGTTGGGGCGCCACGGGCTGCGCTGCTGCAGCTCGGCATAGCGCGCCAGGTAGGTGTGCTCGGCCTGCCGGCCGTCGACGGCCCGCTGCAGTTCGGCGGGCAAGGTGTCCCACGCCAGGTGCATGTTGGCGAACAGCGTATCGCCGCCTTCGGCGGGCAGTTCGCGCGCATGCAGCAGCGAGCCGAGGCTCGGCTTGTCCTTGTACGACAGGTCTGAATGCCAGAAGTGGCCGGCGTCGCCGAGCCCGATCGGCTTGCCGTCCTCGACCACATTGGACACCACCAGCACTTCGGGATGGCCAGCCAGCTGGAACTGGTGCAGCACGTGGATCTGCAAAGGACCGAAGCGGCGGCTGAAGTCGATCTGCTGCGCCGGGGTGATCTGCTGGTCGCGGAACACCACCACGTGGTAGTCGAGGTGGGCACGATGGATGCGCGCGAAATCGCTGCCGGACAGCGGGCGGGACAAATCGAGGCCGAGCACCTCGGCGCCCAGCGGCGCGTCCAGCGCGCGGATCTCGAAATCCTGGCCGGCATCGATGACGGCGGAAGGCGGTGCGCTATGCTGGCGCGAAACTGTGGCGTGGGCGGTGGCGGTCGTCATGGCGAGCTCTGGCAATTCGGGGAGAAGCCTGCGCGGCAGCGGATGCCGCGTACAAGCCCGCACTGTAGAGAGCCGCCCCAAGCACGGTCAACGAATCAAATCGCTGGCGCTTATCCGCTTATCGCATATCCATGTCTGCACATTTGATTCGGGCGCACATTCACGGCTTGCCGGGGCAGCCGCTGCGGCATGGCACGTTGGCGGTGTCCGGCCGCGCGTCGGCGACGAAGCCGTCGCGGTTGGGCATCTTCACCTGTGGCAGCGTGCGCGCGTCCAGCACCGCGTCGGCGGGCACGATGCCGTTCTTGTGCAGCAGCCACGCGGTGACCGCATAGACGTCATCGGCGGCGAGGCTCTGCGGCGCGTTGTAGGGCATGGCGCGCTGGATAAAGTCGAACACCGTTGCCGCATAGGGCCAGAAGCTGCCGATGGTCTTGACCGGCTCCTTGCCCTGCGCGGCGTCCTTGAGCGTGCCCTGCCCGCCCACCAGCCTGTCGGCGGGCTTGCCTTCGCCATTGGCGCCGTGGCATGCGGCACAGTGCTGCGCATAGACCTGCGCGCCCTGCACGACCGTGCCGCGGCCAGGCGGCAGGCCCGCGCCGTCTGGCGTCACATCGATATTCCACGCGGCGAGATCGCGGCCGGTGGCGGCACGGCCCACGCCATAGGTCTGCGCGCCCACCGGCATCGTCGCTGTGGCAAGCGCAACTGCCACGGCCATGCAGAAGACGCTAGGCGCGCGCATTGGCAATACTCCCGTCAGCGGCCACGCGCCAGCGCTGGATCGCGTTGTAGTGGTAGGTAGAAGATACGCCGCGCGCCGCCACCAGTTGGTCAGGCGTCGGTTGCACGTTGCCCGCTTCGTCAATGGCGCGGCTTTCCAGCGAAGCCGCCCCCCCATCCCAGCGCCATGGCAGCCGGAAGCGCACCAGCGCGCGGTCCAGCACCGGCTCCTGCAACTGTGCTTCGCGCCAGCTGCGGCCGCCGTCGACCGATACCTCGACGCGCCGGATGCGTCCGTGGCCGGACCATGCGATGCCGGAGATCTCGTAGAAGCCACGCTCGCGCAGCTTGTGGTCAGGCGCGGGAAAGGTGATCACGGACTTCACGTCCATCAGGAACGTGAACTGCCGCGCGCTGCCGTCGGGCAGCGAATCGGTGTACTTGGAGGTTTCTTCGCGCGACATGAACGGGGCGCGGCCCAGCTTCAGCCGGCGCAGCCACTTGATGCTCATGTTGCCCTCGTAGCCCGGCAGGAACAGCCGCAGCGGATAACCGTGCTCGGGCCGCAGCCGTTCGCCGTTCTGCGCGTACACCAGCAGCGCGTCTTCCATCGCCTTGGCCAGCGGCACGCTGCGCGTCATGGCCGCGCTGTCGGCGCCTTCGGCGAGCACCCATGCGGCATCGGGCGATACGCCTACTTCGTCCAGCACCACCGACAACGGCACGCCGGTCCATTCGCAACACGACAGCAGGCCGTGGCTGATCTGCACGGATCTGGCGGCCGGCGCTTTCCACTCGCGCCCGGTATTGCCCGAGCACTCCAGGAAATGGATGCGCGACACCGACGGCAGGCGCACCAGGTCGTCCATGGTGAAGATGCGTGGCCGCGCCACGAGTCCATGGACGGCAAGCCGGTGCTGCGCGGGATCGATCTGCGGGATGCCGGCGTGGTGGCGCTCGAACACCAGCCCGGTCGGCGTGATGATGCCGTGCAGGTCCTGCAGCGGCGTCATCGATGAATTGGCGCCGGGCAGCGGTGCCGCGCTGCGGCTGCGGCGCACCACGTTCTTCTCGAACGGGGACGGTTCGCCATAGGGATGCCACAGCACCGGCTCGCCGGGCGTGCGCGTCCAGGGGGGCACGGTCAGCGGCTCCGCACGCGCTGCGGTGACGGCCCCCGCAGCGGCGGCTCCGAATACGGCGCCGCGCCGCAGGAAGCGCCGGCGGCCGCCGGCAAGTTGGTCGCTCATGATGAAGGCGTCGCAGGCGAAATGCGCCTGCCGGGGATCGAAAGCGCTGACTGTAGGACACGGGCCTGCCTCGGCAAACGAAGAAGATCGCATGCCGATATGCCGGCGCTGCACGGCCTTGCACCAGGGTGCGCCATATGCGCCGAGCCGATATCCAATGCCGGAATCATTCGTTCAGGTGCGCGCGCGGCGCCGCTTATCGTGGAGCCGTCCTCCACTTCGAGAAGGTCTGCACGATGAAGACCCCGCGCCCCCGTTACGCCGCCGGAATCCACGGTACCGATGCACTGCAAGCCCGATTGAGCCGCCGCGACCTGCTGCGCGGCGCCGCGTGGTCCGGCGTCGGCCTGGCCGCATCGCTGTCGCCGCTATCCGCGTTCAGCGCAAGTCCGTCCGCACGTCCCGACGTGATCCGCATCGGCGTGGCGCAGCCGGCCACCGGCACGCCGCCCAGCTTTGCCGGCAGCTCGCTCGCCATCGCCCATGCACGCGGCTGGCTGGAGGAATCGTTCAAGCCCACCGGCACGCGCGTCGAGTGGTTCTTCTTCAAGGGCGCAGGCCCCGCGGTCAACGAGGCGCTGGCCAACCGCCAGCTCGACTTCGCGCTGCAGGGCGACCTGCCGTCGCTGGTCGGCCGTGCCGCCGGGCTGAAGACGCGGCTGGTGCTTGCTACCGGCGTGCGCGCCAACATCTATGTCGGCGTGCCGCCCGACTCGCCGCTGAAGACGCTGGCCGACCTGCGCGGCAAGCGCGTGTCGCTGTTCAAGGGCACCAACATGCATCTGCCGGCGCTGCGCCTGCTGGAGGCCAACGGCCTCACCGACAAGGATCTGCGCCTGCTCAACCTCGATACCGCGGGCTACCTCGCGGCGCTGTCCACGAAGGACATCGACGCGGCCATCGGCGCCATGGACATCCTGCGCCTGCGCGACAAGGGCGCGGTGCGCATCCTCTATTCGAGCAAGAACCAGTCCCCGGTCTACACGCGCCAGAGCCACGTGCTGGTGACCGACGATTTCGCCAGCCGCTATCCCGAGGCCACCCAGCACCTGGTGAAGACCGCGGTCGAAGCCGCGCGCTGGGCCTCCGATGAAAGCCATCGCGAAGAGGTCCTGCGCACCTGGGCCCGCGCCGGCACGCCGTACGAGCACTGGAAGGAGGACTTCGACGGCGAGCCGTTGCGCGTGCGCCTGAACCCGAACTTCGACCCCTTCCTGGTGAGCCGCTACAAGGACGCCGTGGAGCAGGCCTATCGCTTCCGCCTGAGCCGCGCGCGCTTCGATGTCGACCAGTGGATCGACCAGCGCTTCCTCAAGGCAGCGCTCAACGACCTGAGCCTGCAGACCTACTGGCCCGTGTACCAGCCCAACGGCAAGATCCTGGGAGCCTGATGCCATGTCCGTCGCCGACCTGTCGCTACCCGCCGCCGCACAGCGCGATGCCTCGCGCGCGGCCCCGCCCCGCAAGACCCTGAACTGGCGCCACGCCACGCGCTGGCTGCTGGCCTGGCCAGTGCCGCTGGCACTGCTGCTGGTCTGGTACGTGGCATCGCGCAATGCCTGGATCCCGCCGCAAGTGCTGCCCGCGCCAGAAGAGGTGGCGCACACGCTGGCCGACCTGTGGACCAGTGGCGAACTGCAGGCCAACCTTGCCATCAGCGCGCTGCGCGTGGCGGGCGGCTTCGGCGTGGGCCTGCTCGGCGGCCTCGCGCTGGGCGCGGCGATGGGGCTGTCGCCGACGTTGCGCGACTACGTGTACCCGACCTTCAAGGCCTTCAGCCAGGTGCCGGTGCTGGGCTGGCTGCCGCTGCTGATGCTGCTGGTCGGCATCGACGAGGCGCTCAAGGTGATCCTGATCGCCAAAGCGGCGTTCGTGCCGGTGGCGTTGAACACGTACAAGGGCATCGGCAGCGTGCCGGTGCGCTACCTGGAAGTGGCGCGCGTGCTGCAGCTGTCGCGCTGGCAGACGCTCACGCGCGTGGTGCTGCCCGCGGCGGCGGCGCCGGTGTGGAACGGCGTGCGCTACGGCCTCACGCATGCGTGGCTGGCGCTGGTGGTGGTGGAGCTGCTGGCCTCGTCCGAGGGGCTGGGCTACATGATCGTCTACGGCCGCCAGCTGTTCCAGCTCGACATGGTGCTTGCCGCGGTGGTGGTCGTAGGCGTGATCGGCTTTGCGCTGGACAAGGTGCTGGCGCTGGCCGAAGGCGCGGTGCTGCGCTGGCGCAAGCCGGGATTCTGAGACGGAGGCCACGATGACTGTATCCGCCAGGCGTTCCCGTTTCGTCGTGCCGCGCGTGTTGCGCGGCTGGATCCTGCCGCTGGTGCTGGTGGTGCTGTGGTGGGCTGCGGTGCGCTTCCAATGGACTACCTCGCCACTGCTGGTGCCGGTCTCCGCCGTCTGGGACACCGCGGTGCGCCAGGTGCAGAGCGGCGCGCTCCTGGTCTCGCTGTCAGCCAGCCTGTGGCGCGACGTGGCGGGCTTTGCGATCGGCGCCAGCGCGGGGCTGGTGTTCGGCGCGGCGCTGGGCCTGTCTCGGCTGTTCGAGCGGCTGGTCGGCCCGAGCTTCCATACCGTCAAGCAGATCTCGCTGTTCGCATGGATCCCGCTGATCTCGGTGTGGTTCGGGCTGGGCGACACGGCCAAGGTGGTGTTCCTGTCGCTGGCGGCATTCTTCCCGGTGGTGCTCAACACCTTCGAAGGCATCCGCGCGGTGCCCGCCGACCTGCTCGAAGTGGCCCGCGTGCTGCGTTTCAGCCGCGTCCAGGTGCTGTGGCGCGTGGTGCTGCCGTCGGCTGCGCCGTCGATCTTCGCAGGCATCCACCTGGGGCTGATCTATGCATGGCTGGCGACGCTGGGCGCCGAGTACCTGCTGGTCTCGGGCAAGGGCATCGGCAACACCATGATCGATGGGCGCGAGAACTTCTGGATGGATCTGGTGATCTTCGGCGTGATCGTGGTCGGCCTGGTCGGCTTCACGCTTAACTGGATCGCCAGCCGCATCGAACGACGGCTGCTCGCGTGGCGCGGCAGCTCGGTGGCGGCGGGCTGAACCGACCGCTTCCTCAAAATTTCTGGAGAGAACGACATGGCGCATGCCGGCACGCTCAGCATCGCTCACCTGCACAAGCAGTACGAGGTCAAGGGCCGCACCCTGCCCGTCCTCGAAGACATCACGCTGACCATCGCCCCGGGCGAGTTTGTCAGCATCGTCGGCGCCAGCGGCTGCGGCAAGTCGACCTTGCTGCGGCTGGTGGTGGGGCTGGAAGAAGACTACCGTGGCGAAATCCTGCTCGATGGCAAGCGCGTGGCCGGCACCAGCCTGCAGCGCGGCATCGTGTTCCAGGAGCACCGGCTGTTCCCGTGGCTGACGGTCGAGCAGAACATCCGGCTGGCGCTGCTGAACACCCCGGGCAGCGCGGCCGAAAAGGATAGCAATGTTGCCGAGCATATCGCGCTGGTCGGGCTGCGCGGCTTCGAGCAGGCGTATCCGCACCAGCTCTCCGGCGGCATGTCGCAGCGCGTGGCCATCGCGCGTGCGCTGGTGACGCGCCCCGAGATCCTGCTGCTAGACGAACCGTTCGGCGCACTCGACGCGATGACGCGCGGCTACCTGCAGCAGGAGCTGCACCGCATCTGGCAGGCCGAGGGCATCACCATGATTCTGGTCACGCATGACGTCGAGGAAGCGGTGTATCTCGGCGACCGCGTGGTGGTGATGGAACCCCGGCCCGGCCGCATCCGCCGCATCTTGCCGGTCGACCTGCCGCATCCGCGCGAGCGCGCCGGCCAGCCGTTTTCGCGCGTGCGCGATGCCGTGCTGCAGGAATTTGCCGGGCAGGCCATCGCCGCGGAAGCCATTGCCGAACCCGCCTGACCTGATTCGAACGATCACCCCACCCTCATTCCGGAGCCAGCGATGACCCAAGCAACCCAGCAAGACCAGGCAGTCCAGCTCGACATCCACCAGGTGGCCAGCCGCATCGGCGCTGAAGTGCGCGGCGTCGCCCTGCACGGCGACCTGCCTGCCGAGACCTTCGCCGCCATCCGTGCCGCGCTGCTGCAGCACAAGGTGCTGTTCTTCCGCGACCAGGTCCATCTCGACGACACCGCGCAGCAGCGCTTTGCCGCGCTGTTCGGCGAGCTGGTGCCGCACCCGACCGTGCCCTCGCGCGATGGCACGCAACTGCTCGAACTCGATTCCGAGCATGGCGGCCGCGCGAATTCCTGGCATACCGACGTGACCTTCGACCTGGCCTATCCGGCGGTGTCGGTGCTGCGCGCGGTGACCGTGCCGGCGTTTGGCGGCGACACCGTGTGGGCCAACACCGCCGCGGCGTACCAGGATCTTCCCGAGCCGCTGCGCGAGCTGGCCGACAAGCTGTGGGCGCTGCACACCAACGACTACGACTACGCGGCCACGCGCGTGAACGCCAGCAGCGAGGGCCTGAAGCGCTACCGCGAATTGTTCACCTCCGCGCTCTATGAAACCGAGCACCCGGTGGTGCGCGTGCATCCCGAGTCCGGCGAACGCACGCTGGTGCTGGGGCACTTCGTCAAGAAGCTGCTTGGCTATTCATCAATCGATTCGGCACACCTGGTGTCGGTGCTGCAGGGGCATGTGCACCGGCTCGAGAACACCGTGCGCTGGCGCTGGCGCGCGGGCGACGTCGCCATCTGGGACAACCGCGCCACCCAGCACTACGCCATCAACGACTACGGCGACGCCAAGCGCGTGGTGCGCCGTGCCACCGTGGCCGGCGCGGTGCCGGTCAGCGTGGACGGGCGCCACAGCGTGGCGGTCAAGGCCGCCGTGCGCCGCGACGGCACGGCACCGGCCAACCAGGCGGTCGATCAAGCCGTCGCGGCCGCGTAGCGCGCCGCTTAGGTTGTGCACGCGGCCGGCACGCTCGTGCCGGACGCATATCCAAATGCAATAAGGTTCCTTGCCTCGCTGGGGTGCCGTCGATGACCATAGCGCCCGGACTGCCCGGGCGGTGCGGCGGCCGGCTGGTACCATCGCACAGCCGGTGGCGCGCCGCGCCGCACGGCATGTCCGGCACACAACCCAGAGAAGAACATGAGACTCGAAACCCTGGCCGTCCATGGCGGCTACTCGCCCGATCCGACTACCCGCGCCGTGGCGGTGCCCATCTACCAGACGGTGGCCTACGCCTTCGACAACGCGCAGCACGGCGCCGACCTGTTCGACCTGAAGGTCGCGGGCAATATCTACAGCCGCATCATGAACCCGACCAACGACGTGCTGGAGCAGCGCCTGGCCGCGCTCGAGGGCGGCGTGGGCGCGCTGGCGCTGGCGTCTGGCATGGCCGCGATCACCTACGCGATCCAGACTATCGCGGAAGCCGGCGACAACATCGTTTCGTCGAGCCAGCTCTATGGCGGCACCTACAACCTGCTGGCGCACACGCTGCCGCAGTCGGGGATCGAGACCCGCTTCGCCGATGGCCGCAACCCGTCGAGCTTCGGCGACCTGATCGACGAACGCACCAAGGCCGTGTTCGTCGAGTCGGTGGGCAACCCGCTGGGCAACGTGGTCGACATCGAGGCGATCGCGCGCGTGGCGCATAACCACGGCGTGCCGCTGATCGTCGACAACACCGTGCCCTCGCCGTACCTGTGCCGTCCGTTCGAGCATGGCGCCGACATCGTCGTGCATTCGCTGACCAAGTACCTGGGCGGCCACGGCAACAGCGTCGGCGGCGCCATCATCGACAGCGGCAAGTTCCCGTGGGCGCAGCACAAGGCGCGCTTCAGGCGCCTGAACGAGCCGGACGTGTCGTACCACGGCGTGGTCTATACCGAGGCGCTGGGCGCGGCGGCCTACATCGGCCGCGCGCGCGTGGTGCCGCTGCGCAATACCGGCGCGGCGCTGTCGCCGTTCAACGCGTTCCTGATCCTGCAAGGCATCGAGACGCTGGCGCTGCGGCTGGACCGCATCACCGAGAACGCGCTGGCGATCGCGCGCCACCTGCGGCAGCATCCGAAGGTGGAATGGGTCAACTTTGCCGGCCTGCCCGACCATGCGGACCACGCGCTGGTGCAGAAGTACCTGGGCGGCCGCGGCCCCGGCATCTTGTCGTTCGGGCTGAAGCAAGGCGGCCGCGAAGGCGGGGCGCGCTTCCTGGATGCGTTGCAGTTGTTCACGCGGCTGGTGAATATCGGCGACGCCAAGTCACTGGCGACGCATCCGGCTTCGACCACGCATCGCCAGCTCAATGCCGAAGAACTGAAGGCGGCTGGTGTCAGCGAGGACATGGTGCGGCTGTCGGTGGGCATCGAGCATATCGATGACCTGATCGAGGACCTGGATCGCGCGCTGGCGGCAGCGTAAGGTTTGCTGCCCTCTCCCGCGCGGGAGAGGGCAGCGTTCACACCCGGCGTTGGCCTTCTTCGGCCTCCGTCCCCGCCGCCAGCTTCTTCCCCCGCGCCTCCAGCAGGAAATACCCCACCGTCCCCACCCCCAGCGGTATCAGGTAATACAGCGCCCGGTACGCAATCAACGCCGCCAGCAGCAGCCCGTGCGGCACCTGCCCGCCCAGCATCGTCAGGAACACCGTCTCGACCACGCCGAGCGCGCCCGGCACGCGGATCACCACGCCGGCGAGCCCGGAAGCGAGATACACGCCCAGCACCGTGAAAAAGTCCACATGCGTATGCAGGAAGGCATGCAGGATCGCCGCCACCGCCGCCCAGTTGCCTGCCGACACCAGGATCTGCATCAGGGCGAAGCGCGGCGACGGCACGTAGATGTCATGGTCGCGCACGGTACGGTGCCGTCCCTGCCACGCCGCGCACGCCGCCAGATAACCTGCCGGCGCGGCCAGCATCAGCACGCCGATCAGGCGCGTGGCTGCCGGCAGGATCCCCCACTCGGATGGCAGGACCACCAGTTGCGCGGCCAGGATCGTTCCCGCCAGCAGCGCATAGCCCAGCCAGTTGCTGGTGACCGCCACGGCAAAAACGCTCCAGATCTGTGGCGGGCTCAGCCCGGCGCGCGAGTACAGCCGGTAGCGCACGCCGGCGCCGCCCAGTGTCGCGCCCAGGTTCAGGCTCATCGTGTAGCTGACATAGGCGATCGCCATCACCCGGCGTACCGGCAGCGGATGGCCAGCGTAGCGGCAGCCCAGCACATCGAACTGGGTGTACAGCAGCCCCGTCAGCACCACGAAGCCGGCAGCCGGCAACAGCGAGCGGCGGTCGAAGCCGCGCAGCGCGGCGAGCACCGCATCCCAGTCGATGGTTCCCAGCTTGCGCGCGATCAGCGTCAGCACTGCGGCGATGAACAGGATGCCCAGCGCGCGCCGCCACATCGGCCAGCGCGCGTGGTTCCGGATTGCCGAAAGCGCCTGCGCGACCATCACGTGCCCTCCCCTGGCCCAGGGGGCAAGTGATGCGCGCCGAAGCCATCCACGATGACGGCCACGCGCACGCCACGCCGCGCGGCAGCCAGCGGCGCGGCGTGCAATTTCTTTCCCGCCTCGTCGTCGAACAGGATAAAAGTTTCCATCGGCACGCTTTCCGGCGTGCGCGCAATCGCCTCGAATGCGCGCGGGAAGTACTGTTCTCCCTTCTCCAGCAGGCGGATGCTGTCAGGGGCATACGGCAACGGTGTCATGGCCCGCGATTGCGCCGCAAACACCATGCCAGCGCCGGGGTGTTGCCAGGGGACGCCTGAGCCGCTCAGCCAGGCCCGCGCCGTCGACGGACCACCAGGGCCGTCAGCAGTACCCCGGCCAGCATGCCCGCCGTGCCCACGCCGGCCAGGGTGAGCGGAGGCATCCCGGGATTGGGCGGCGGGCCCGCCTGCTGTGCCAGGGCGCGCCAGTCGGCGGCTGTGATCTGCGTCATCGTGATGGCGTTATCCAGCCCGTAAACGCAGACTTCGCCGCCGGGCAGCTTGCAGAAGCGCTCGCGCGGACAGGCCTTGAGGATCTCCTGCGGTACGCCTTCGCCGCAGCGAGCGCCGGCGCTGCGCAATACCTGCAGCGTGACGTCAGGATGCCGGGTCAGTTGTTCGGGCATGTCGGCCTCCGGGCAAGATGGGCTGGACGTCCTTCAGCGTAGTGCACTGAGCTGCCACGATGCGGTCTATATGCGCTTTGGGTATATCAGCATGATTAAGTACTCGTTCGCCAGATGACTTGGCTTCCATACAATGGGCTCTCCAACGAACGACCAACGAACAACAGGGGAGCGCTTTGATGCGATACGGGAAATTCGGCTTCGCGGTGGCCGCGGCAGTGCTGGCGCTGGGCGTGATGCAGGGCGCAAGCGCCGCCGATCCGGACAAGAAGGAAATCCGCTTCGGCGCCACCGCCGGCCCGTACGCCGACCAGATCCGCTATGGCGTGAAGCCGGTGCTGGAAAAGCGCGGCTACAAGGTCACGATCATCGAGTTCAGCGACTACGTGCAGCCCAACCTGGCGCTGGCCGACGGTGCCATCGACGCCAATGCCTTCCAGCACGTGGCTTACCTGAAGAAGTTCTCGGCCGACCGCAAGCTGCAGCTGACCGACATCATCCAGGTCCCGACCGCGCCGATCGGCATCTACAGCCACAAGCACAAGACCCTGGCCGAGGTAAAGCCGGGCAATACCGTATCGCTGCCGAACGACCCGACCAACCTGGCACGCGCCATCGCCATCCTGCAGCAGGTGGGCTGGGTCACGCTCAAGCCGGGCACCGACCCGATCCGCGCCAGCGAGCGCGACATCGACGCCAACCCGCACAAGCTCAAGCTGATCCAGCTGGAGGCCGCGCAACTGCCGCGCTCGCTCGACGACGTCGACTACGCCTTCGTCAACGGCAATTTCGCGCTGGCCGCGGGGCTGAAGCTGACCACCGCGCTGGCGCTGGAAAAAATCCCCGACTACTACATGAACCTGGTGGCGGTGAAGACGGCCGACCTCAACAAGCCGTTCGTCAAGGACATCAAGGAAGCCTACCAGTCGGCCGAGTTCAAGGCAGTGACGCAGCAGCGCTTCGCGGGCTTCGTGCCGCCGCCGTACCAGCGCTGATCCGGTCCGGAAACCCTGCAAAGGGGCTCCCGCATGGGAGCCCCTTTTCGTTGGTCGTGCCTGGACCCGGCTCCCGTTGTGCGCAGCAAGACAATTGGCCCGCTAAGCCGCCGCAAATACCCTACACTCGACTACACATGCCGCGCGCGCCCACAAAGCACGCCCGGGATCACAACACGACACGCGCATCAAGAGACCTGCCATGTCCATGGTTGCGAGCTTCGAGATCGGCTATACGCGTTATCTCGCCCCGCCGGGCGAACCCTCTTCCCCCACTTCCCCGCCCCCGCCCCTTGCCAGCGACCCGGACGCGCTGCTGCCGCTGTACCAGGCCATGGTACTGACGCGCCAGTTCGACCTGAAGGCGATCGCGCTGCAGCGCACCGGCAAGATCGGCACCTTTGCCTCGGCCCTCGGGCAGGAGGCCATCGGCGTCGGCGTGGCCTGCGCGATGCGGCCCGAAGACGTGCTGGTGCCCTCTTACCGCGACCATGCGGCGCAGTTTGTGCGGGGCGTCACGATGACCGAGAGCCTGCTGTACTGGGGCGGAGACGAACGCGGCAGCGGTTTTGCGGCGGCGCCGCATGACTTTGCCAACTGCGTGCCGATCGGCACCCAGGTATGCCATGCCGCCGGCGCTGCCTATGCCTTCCAGCTGCGCAACGAGCCAAGGGTGGCAGTGTGCCTGCTCGGCGACGGCGGCACCTCGAAGGGCGATTTCTACGAAGGCATGAACATGGCCGGCGCGTGGCGCGCGCCGATGGTCATCGTGATCAACAACAACCAGTGGGCAATCTCGATGCCGCGCAGCGGGCAGACCGCGGCGCAGACGCTGGCGCAGAAGGCC
Source organism: Cupriavidus sp. Agwp_2 (assembly GCF_040784895.1). Classification (NCBI taxonomy): domain Bacteria; kingdom Pseudomonadati; phylum Pseudomonadota; class Betaproteobacteria; order Burkholderiales; family Burkholderiaceae; genus Cupriavidus; species Cupriavidus sp. Agwp_2. The sequence continues at coordinate 2,323,086 of NZ_CP088084.1, read as the reverse complement.
ATCGCGGCAGGCATACCGGGCGAGCAGATCGACGGCAACGACGTGGTCGCGGTGCGGCACCGCGTGGGCGAGGCCATCGAGCGCGCGCGCGCAGGCGGCGGGCCCGCGCTGATCGAGGCCATCACCTACCGGCTGGGCGACCACACCACCGCGGACGATGCCTCGCGCTACCGCGACGAGGCCAGCGTCAAGGCGCACTGGCAGGAAGAGCCGCTGCTGCGCCTGCGCACGCATCTGCTGTCGCTGAACGCCTGGGACGCGGCCCGCGAAGAGGCGCTGGTCAAGGCCTGCTCGCAGCAGGTGGCGCAGGCGGTGGAAGCCTACCTGGCGCTGCCGCCGCCGGATCCCGCGGCAATGTTCGACTGCCTGTACGCCACCATGCCGCAGGCGCTGCAGGCGCAACTGGAGACGGCGCGGCGCTATCCCGCGCAGCACGGCTAGCGCCCGACCAACCCTGACGGCGTTCAACGACCAAAGCGAGCTAACCATGGCGGAAATCAATCTGGTCGAAGCGGTCAACCTGGCACTGGGCCATGCGCTGGAGAGCGATCCCGACGTATTGCTGCTGGGCGAGGACATCGGCGTCAACGGCGGCGTATTCCGCGCCACCGCCGGCCTGCAGGCGCGCTTCGGCGCGGCGCGGGTCATGGATACGCCGCTGGCCGAGGGCGGCATCGTCGGCGCCGCGATCGGCATGGCGGCGATGGGGCTCAGGCCCGTGGCCGAAATCCAGTTCACCGGCTTTATCTATCCGGCCATCGACCACATCATCAACCACGCCGCGCGCATGCGCCACCGCACGCGCGGGCGGCTGAGCTGCCCGCTGGTGGTGCGCTCGCCGTGCGGCGCGGGCATCCACGCGCCCGAGCATCATTCGGAAAGCCCGGAAGCAATGTTTGCGCACATGCCAGGGCTGCGCGTGGTGGTGCCGTCGTCGCCGGCACGCGCGTACGGGCTGCTGCTGGCCGCGATCGCCGATCCCGATCCGGTGATCTTCCTCGAGCCCACGCGGTTGTACCGGCTGTTCCGCCAAGAAGTGGCCGACGACGGCGCGGTGCTGCCGCTCGATACCTGCTTCACGCTGCGCGAAGGGAGCGACATCACGCTGGTGACCTGGGGCGCGATGGTGCAGGAGACGCTGACCGCCGCCGACGAACTGGCCGCCGAGGGCGTGAGCGCAACTGTGATCGACGTCGCCACGCTCAAGCCGCTCGACATGCAGACTATCCTCGAAGCGGTGGCGCGCACCGGACGCTGCGTGATCGTGCACGAAGCGCCACGCACCGCTGGCTTTGGCGCCGAGATCGCGGCGGAGCTGGCCGATGCCGGGCTGTATTCGCTGGCAGCGCCGGTGCAGCGCGTGGCCGGCTTCGACACCGTGGTGCCGCTGGCGCGGCTGGAATACACCTACCTGCCCAGCGCCGCGCGCATCGCCGACGCGGCACGCAAGGCCATGGCCGCCTGACTGACGCCGAGCAGCACCGAGCCAAGGAAGCGCCGATGAGAGTCTTCAAGCTGCCCGACCTGGGCGAAGGCCTGCAAGAGGCCGAGATCGTGAACTGGCACGTCAAGGTGGGCGATGCGGTCGCCGCGGACCAGCCGCTGCTGTCGGTGGAGACCGCCAAGGCCATCGTCGAAATTCCCTCGCCTTACGCGGGCACGATTGGCAAGTTATACGCGCAGCCCGGCGATATCGTCCATCTGGGCGCGCCGCTGGTGGGCTTCGAGGGCGCGGGCGAGGATGCCGATGCCGGCACCGTGGTCGGCTCGGTCCAGGTCGGCGCGCGCGTGGCCAGCGAAGCCGCGCCGCAAGGTACGGCCGCGCCCGCCACCGGCATGGGCGCGCGCATAAAGGCCACGCCAGCGGTGCGCGCGCTCGCACGGCGCCTTGGCGTCGACCTGGCGATGACCACCGCGTCGGGGCCGGAAGGCACTGTTACCGCCGCAGACGTCGAACGCGTTGCCGCCGCGCTGGCCGAACTTGGCGCGCCCGAAGAACTGCGCGGCGTGCGCCGCGCGATGGCGCAAAACATGGCGCGCGCGCAGAACGAAGTAGCAGCGGCCACGGTGATGGACGATGCCGATATCCACGCCTGGCAGGCGGGCGCCGACGTCACCATCCGGCTGGTGCGCGCGCTGGTGGCCGGCTGCCGAGCCGAGCCGGGCCTGAACGCCTGGTACGAGGGCCAGACCGGCCGCCGCCATGTGCTGAAGAAGATCGACGTCGGCATTGCCGCCGACCTGCCCGAAGGGCTGTTCGTGCCGGTGCTGCGCGACGTGGGCACCCGCGACGCGGCCGACCTGCGCCATGGGCTCGACCGCATGCGCGCCGACATCCGCGCGCGCACCATCGCCCCCGAAGAGATGCGCGGCAACACCATCACGCTGTCCAATTTCGGCATGATCGCGGGGCGCTACGCGGCGCCGATCGTGGTGCCGCCAACGGTGGCGATCCTTGGCGCGGGACGGGTGCGGGACGAGGTGGTCGCGGCTGGCGGTGTGCCGGCGGTGCATCGGGTGATGCCGCTCAGCCTGACGTTTGACCACCGGGTGGTGACGGGGGGTGAGGCGGCGCGTTTTCTGGCGGCGGTGATTGCGGATCTGGAGAAGCCGGCTTAGCGGGACATCGGGGACAGCGCCTGCAAACCCTGCTGCCCGCTTTGTGAACGCTCCCCTCTCCCGCGAAGTGGGAGAGGGGAGCAAACCGGCGCGATTTGGCAGGTTTGCGCTGTATATAATGCCGTCGATCCCCGCCGCCGGACCGCCTGACCGCTCATGGAATCCAAAACCGCCCGCCTGACCATCCTGATCGACCCGGTTAAGAAGAAGGCCTTCGAAACCCTGTGCGCCGCGCAGGACCTGACGCCATCGCAGGTGGTGCGCCAGCTGATCCGCGAATACCTGGCCCAGCATGGCGTGGAGTACGCCACCAAGCCACGGCCCGCCGGCAGCGGACGGCAGAAAAAGTAGCTCAGCGGGGGGCGCCCGTATCCCCGCGATCCCGTTCCACACCGCCCTCGCCCGCCAGCACGCCGCAGCGCTGCACCGCCTGCGCCAGCGCGTCCGCGTAGTTCTCCTCGCCCAGTTCCGCCAGCACCCCGGCCCGCGCCAGCTTGTGCCGCACGCGCGCATTGGCCTCGGCCAGTACCACCGCCACGCCGCGCCGGCGCAGCGTGCGGATCACGGCTTCCAGCGTCTGCAAGCCGGTCATGTCGATGAACGGCACCCGGCCCAGGCGGATCAGCAGCACGCGCGGCTCGGTATGGGTGTGCACCAGCGCCTGCTCGCAGGCCTCGACCGCGCCGAAGAAGAACGGGCCGTCGATGGCGTAGACCAGCACGCCCGGCGGGATGCGGGCAGCCAGAGGATCGGCCGCGCCCGCTTCGAAGCTCAGCTCGCGCTCGATGCCCGTCGCGTCCTGGCGCGTCACTTCCACCGACGCCGACATGCGCCGCAGGAACTGCAGCATGGCCAGGATCACGCCGATATTGACCGCGACCACCAGGTCGGTCAGCACGGTCAGCGTGAAGGTGATCAGCAGGATGACCACGTCGGCGCGCGGCGCGCGCCGCACCATGCGCGCAAACTGGCGCGCCTCGCTCATGTTCCACGCCACCACGAACAGTATCGCCGCGAGCGTAGCCAGCGGCACGCTCGCCGCCAGCGGTGCCAGGAACAGCAGCACCAGCACCAGCGTCAGCGCATGGGTGATGCCGGCCAGCGGGCTGTTGCCGCCGTTGCGGATATTGGTGGCGGTGCGGGCGATGGCGCCGGTCGCGGCAAACCCGCCAAACAGCGGCGCCAGGATATTGGCGATGCCCTGCCCCACCAGTTCCTGGTTGGAATCGTGCCGGGTGCCGGCCATGCCGTCGGCCACCACCGCGGACAGCAGCGATTCGATCGCGCCCAGCATGGCGATGGTGAAGGCGGGCCCCGCCAGTTCGATCAGGCGCGCCAGCGTGACTTCCGGCAACGCCGGCACCGGCAACCCGCGCGGCAGGCCGCCGAAGGCGCTGCCGATGGTGGCTACGCCATCGAAGCGGAACAACGCCTGCACCGCGGTCGCCACCACCAGCGCCACCAGCGGGCCGGGAATGCGGTGCAGCCAGCGGATCCGCGGCGCACCCAGCACCAGCAACAGGCTCCCCAGCGCCAGCGCGGTGGTGGCCGCGTGCCACTGTGGCAGCGCCTGCAGCAGGTGCCACAGCTTTTCATGGAAGTGGGTGCCGGCTACCGGCGGCAGCCCGAAGAAGTCGCGCCATTGCCCGACAAAGATGATCACGCCAATGCCAGCAGTAAAGCCGACGATCACCGGCGCGGGAATGTAGCGGATCACGCCGCCCAGCCGCGCCAGGCCCAGCGCCAGCAGGATCAGCCCGGCCATCAGCGTGGCGAGTTGCAGCCCGCCAATGCCATGGCGCGCGGTGATGGCGGACAGGACCACGATGAACGCGCCGGTGGGGCCGGCAATCTGCAGCCGGCTGCCGCCGAACAGCGACACCGCCAGCCCGGCGACGATGGCCGTGTACAGCCCTTGCTCGGGCTTGGCGCCGGATGCGATCGCAAACGCCATCGCCAGCGGCAGCGCCACCACGCCCACGATCACGCCCGACACCAGGTTGGGCAGCCAGTTGCCGCGGCGGAACAGCCCGGCCTGCCATGCTTCGCGCAGCGCGATCATGCGGAAATTCCTTGCAGTGGGTCAACGTTGGAGGGAGGGGCACAGGTGCATCGAATGATAACAACATGTTAATGAAAGTGACATGTGACACCGGCACTTGCCGCTTGCGCCGGCTCCGCGCTGGCGACTCGGCAAGGGCCAGCGCAAGGGTCTCCGCAAAGGGCCGTGCGAAGGCGTTGTAAAGCCTGCACGCGACCTGTCGCTATCACCGGCCAATTCCTATACTGGAGTGGCTCGTCCGGACGGCCCGGGCGGAAGAGCCCGGCGGACGCGGTCACTCACTGCAATCGGAGGCCATCATGTTCACGCACCTCCTTGTGCCCACCGACGGCTCCGCACGTGCCGAAGCGATGGTGGCCCGCGCCATGGCCTTCGCCAGCCGCATCGGCGCCCGCGCGACCGGCCTGCATGTGATTCCCGAGTACCACGTCATGACATACCGGCTGACCAGCCTGCAGGACACCAAGGAGTCCTTCGCGGCAGAGGCCGCACGCCATGCCGATACCTTCCTGGCCGCGGTCACGCGTGCGGCCAGCCAGGCCGGCGTGCCATGCGACACCGTCACCGCCACCGACGATCACCCCTGGCAGGCCATCGTCCAGTGCGCCGAACAGCGCGGCTGCGACCTCATCGTGATGTCGTCGCACGGGCGGCGCGGATTGCAGGCCTTGCTGATCGGCAGTGAAACGCAAAAAGTCCTGACGCACAGCACGATCCCGGTGCTGGTCCTGCGCTAGGCGGCAGCCAATCGCACGCGGTGCCGGCCGGCACGCCGGCACCGCGCTTTTTCCACCCCCCAATGCCAACCGCAAGGAGCGCAACCATGGCGATTCGACTGGGCGAACAAGCCCCGGATTTCACCGCAGACACCACGGAAGGCAAGCTCAGCTTCCATGAATGGATCGGCGACAACTGGGCGATCCTGTTCTCGCACCCAAAGGACTTCACGCCGGTCTGCACCACCGAACTGGGTTACATGGCGCGGCTCAAGCCCGAATTCGACAAGCGCAATACCAAGATCATCGGCCTGAGCATCGATCCCGTCAGCGACCACCAGCGCTGGGCCAAGGACATCGAGGAAACCCAGGGCGCCGCCGTCAACTATCCGATGATCGGCGACGCCGACCTGACCGTGGCCAAGCTCTACGACATGATCCACCCCGAAGCCAGCGGCAGCGGACCGCGCACGGCGGTGGACAACGCAACCATCCGCTCGGTGTTCATCATCGGCCCGGACAAGAAGGTCAAGGCGATGCTGGTGTATCCGATGAGCGCGGGGCGCAATTTCGATGAAGTGCTGCGCCTGCTGGATTCGCTGCAGCTCAATGCCAAGCACACCGTGGCCACGCCGGTGAACTGGAAGCCGGGCGAGGATGTCATCATCCCGACATCGGTCTCGGACGAAGATGCGAAGAAGAAATACCCGCAGGGGTTCAAGACGCTGAAGCCCTACCTGCGCACGGTGGAGCAGCCCAAGTAAAGGCGCCGGGCAGGCCCGGGCAAGACCAGACAAGGGAGAGAGCGAGCAAGGGAGCGCGGCAGGGCGTGGAGGTCACGCAAGACCGCGGGCAGGCGTCCCGGGCAGTGCCAGCCGGGACGCCTGACTTGTCCACAGGGAACTATCCACAGGTTCAGTGGATATCCCCCCTCTTGACAACCGCCAAGGGCGCGCCGGCCTTGGCTCGTACTGGAGTGCCCGTTTTATAGGCAACCAGTTAACGTAAGGGAATGCTTGCAGCCTGAAGGGTTTTGTGCCTTGTGCTGCCTAAGACCACCCAGGTTGTGCTCTCGGGCACCGAACTCAGGCACTCAACTCAGGCACCCGACTCACGCAGCGCTCATCGCGTCAGCACCTGGCGAATGGTATCGGCCAGTTCCTTGGCGACGAACTTCGCCACATAGGCATCCGCCCCTACCTTGCGCACATGCTCTTCGCTGGCCTCGCCTGACAGTGACGAGTGAATCACCACCGGCAGCTGCTTCAGGCGGCTGTCGGCCTTGATCTTGCGCGTCAGCGTAAAGCCGTCCATTTCGGGCATTTCCAGGTCGGTCAGCACCAGCGCCACCTCGTCCTGCACCGACTTGCCGTGGCTGGCCGCCTCGGCAGCGATGCGGTCGAGCAGCTCCCACGCTTCCTTGCCCGACTTGGTCATCAGCACCGGCGCGCCCAGCGCCTTCAGGCCCTGCTCGATCAGGCCGCGCGCCAGCGCGGAATCGTCGGCGGCGATCACCTTCAGGCCCGGACGCAGGTTCAGCTGCGGGCCGACCGAGCCCGGCTCGACGTCCGGCTGCCGCGTCGGCAGCACATCGCGCAGGATCTGCTCCACGTCGAGTACCTGGACCAGGCGCGCCTGGTCCGTGCCGGCGTCCAGCTTGGCGATGCTGGTGACATGGCCGGTGCGCACGCTGGCCTCTGCCGAGTGCACCTGGTTCCACTCCAGGCGCACGATTTCCTCCACCGCCTCGACCGCGAAGCCTTGCGTCGAGCGCGCGTACTCCGTGACCAGCAGGATGCCGAGTCCGTTGCGCGGGGTGCAGCCCACCAGCCGGGGCAGGTCGATCACCGGGATCACCTGCCCGCGGATATCGGACATGCCCAGGATCGACGGGTCGGCCCCGACCACCGTCGTCACCGGCGGCATCACCAGGATTTCGCGCACCTTGAAGACGTTGATGCCGAACAGCTCGGACTGGCCGGTGTGCTCGGCATCGCCCAGCCGGAACAGCAGCAGTTCGAACTGGTTGTTGTTGGTGAGGTTAGTCCGTTCGTCGATGTCCCTCATGGAACTGCTCATGCGTCGCTCCCGTACCGTGCGTTGAATGATCTGTGGCCGCCGTTTGTGCCTTGCCCTGCTGCCGCGGCGGCTGGCGGACGGCAGGAGTCATGACTGGATATCGGCCCGGGGACTGGAGAGTTGAGGGAGGCCGCCACGGGGGCATGTTCGGATTTCATCGTTGGATATCCGGATTGCTTCGTTCCTTGGCGGCGGGGTCGTCCATATAGTTGTTCCCAACTTGTCATAACAAGATGGATCGATCCGATGACGAACCGGACCCAGCCCCTCCCCGACCTTTCCGCCCTTTCCACCCTTCCCGCCCCCACCGCGCCTGCGGATTCCGCCCCGATCCCGCTGCCGCTCTATACCCAGATCAAGGAGGCCCTGCGCGCACGCATCCTCGACGGCACCTACCCGCCGCACCACCAGATGCCGTCGGAAAACGAGCTGTGCGAGCTGTTTTCCACCAGCCGCATCACCGTGCGCCAGGCGCTGGGCGACCTGCAGAAAGAGGGCCTGATCTTCAAGATCCACGGCAAGGGCACCTTCGTGTCCAAGCCGCGCGCGTTTCAGAACGTGACCTCGCTGCAGGGCTTCGCCGAGGCGATGTCGAGCATGGGCTACGAGATCCTGAACCAGGTGCGCAGCTGCAAGACCGTGCCCGCGACGCGCCAGGTGGCAGCGCAGCTGCGGCTGCGCGAGGGCGATCCGGTGGTGGAGATCCGGCGCGTGCGCCTGCTCAACCGCGAACCGGTATCGCTGGAGCTGACCTGGGTGCCGGAAGCCGTCGGCAAGCGGCTGCTCGGCGCCGACCTGGCCACGCGCGACATCTTCCTGATCCTGGAGAACGACTGCGGCATCCGCCTCGGCCATGCCGACCTGAGTGTCGATGCCATCCTGGCCGACGAAGACCTGACCCAGGCGCTGCGCATCCAGGAGGGCGCGCCGGTGCTGCGCATCGAGCGCCTGACCCACGATGCGCAGGGCACGCCGATCGACTACGAATTCCTCTACTTCCGCGGCGACGCCTTCCAATACCGGCTGCGCGCCGAGCGCCACAAGGCGCAGCCATCTAATTCACCAGCAGCGCCGGCCACGCCCGCACCCAGGCGGACGGGCACCGCGCGGTCCCGCAAACCTGCCAGCAAGGGAAAAACCAACGCATGAACACCCTGACCCACGAATACGACATCGTCGTCGTCGGCGGCGGCACCGCCGGCCCGATGGCCGCGATCAAGGCCAAGGAGCGCAACCCCGCGCTGCGCGTGCTGCTGATCGACAAGGCGCACGTCAAGCGCAGCGGCGCGATCTCGATGGGCATGGACGGCCTGAACAACGCCGTGATCCCCGGCCACGCCACGCCCGAGCAATACACCCGCGAGATCACCGTGGCCAACGACGGCATCGTCGACCAGTCCACCGTCTATGCCTATGCGCGCCACAGCTTCGCCACCATCGAGCAGCTCGACCGCTGGGGCGTGCGCTTCGAGAAGGACGAGACCGGCGACTACGCGGTGAAGAAGGTCCACCACATGGGCTCGTACGTGCTGCCGATGCCGGAGGGCCACAACGTCAAGAAGGTGCTGTACCGCCAGCTCAAGCGCGCCCGCGTGGAGATCACCAACCGCATCGTCGCCACGCGCGTGCTGACCGATGCCACCGGCGCCGCCTGCGGCGTGATGGGCTTCGACTGCCGCAGCGCCGACTTCCACGTAGTACGCGCACGCGCCGTGATCCTGTGCTGCGGCGCCGCCGGCCGCCTGGGCCTGCCCGCGTCCGGCTACCTGATGGGCACCTACGAGAACCCGACCAATGCCGGCGACGGCTATGCCATGGCGTATCACGCCGGCGCGGCGCTGGCCAACCTGGAATGCTTCCAGATCAACCCGCTGATCAAGGACTACAACGGCCCCGCCTGCGCCTACGTGACCGGCCCGCTGGGCGGCTATACCGCCAACGGCAAGGGCGAGCGCTTCATCGAATGCGACTACTGGAGCGGCCAGATGATGTGGGAGTTCTACCAGGAACTGCAGGGCGGCAACGGCCCGGTGTTCCTGAAGCTCGACCACCTCGCCGAAGAAACCATCCAGACCATCGAGACCATCCTGCATACCAACGAACGCCCCAGCCGCGGCCAGTTCCACGCCGGGCGCGGCACGGACTATCGCCGGCAGATGGTGGAGATGCATATCTCGGAGATCGGCTTCTGCAGCGGGCACAGCGCCTCCGGCGTGCATGTCAACGAGCGCGCCGAGACCACCGTGCCGGGCCTCTATGCCGCCGGCGACATGGCCGCGGTGCCGCACAACTACATGCTGGGTGCATTCACCTATGGCTGGTTCGCCGGGCAGAACGCCGCCGACTACGTCGCCGGGCGCGCCCTGCCTGAAGCGGATGCGGCACAGGTCGACGCCGAGCGCGCGCGCGTGTTCGCGCCGCTGGCGCGCGAGCACGGCCTGCCGCCGGCGCAGGTGGAATACAAGCTGCGGCGCATGGTCAACGACTACCTGCAGCCGCCCAAGGTCACGCGCAAGATGGAAATCGGCCTGCAGCGCTTCGATGCCATCGCCGAAGACATCGGCCAGATCCGCGCCGCCAATCCACACGAGCTGATGCGCGCGGTCGAGGTCATGGCGATCCGCGACTGCGCCGAGATGGCGGCGCGCGCCTCGCTGTTCCGCACCGAGAGCCGCTGGGGGCTGTACCACCACCGGGTCGACTACCCGCAGCGCAACGATGCCGAATGGTTCTGCCATACGCACCTGATCAAGGATGCTTCGGGCCGCATGGTCAGCCACAAGCGCGCGATCGAGCCCTACGTGGTGCCGGTGGAAGGCGATGACGCCACCGCCTACCAGCGGCTGCGCGTCAGCCGCGCCGATGCCACCACCGCCCCCACCACAGCTGCCGAACCCACCCTGGCAGCCGCATGAAGCCTGCAACGAGGAAACCGAGCCATGGCCTACACCCCGCATGAGATCGCCCAGCGCAGCAGCGCGCCGGTCACCATCGATGAAGACAAGTGCATTGCCGACAAGGGCTGCACGGTGTGCGTCGATGTCTGCCCGATGGACCTGCTGGCCATCGACGTGAGCAAGGGCAAGGCCTACATGCAGTTCGACGAATGCTGGTACTGCATGCCTTGCGAGAAGGATTGCCCCACCGGCGCGGTACGGGTCGAGATCCCGTATTTGCTGCGCTGACTGCATTGCCTGACGACAACCGCCCTACAGGGACCTACCGGGAACGCCCCATGAAGACTTCTCACAGCATTCGCCTGCTGCTGGCGCTGGCCGCGGCAAGCCTGGCCGGCAGCGCCGGCGCCGAGACCATCCGCATCGCCATCGGCACGCAGGACACCACCATCAACTGCGCCACCGGCGGCCTGCTGATCCGCGAACTGAAGCTGCTCGACAAATACCTGCCGCGCACCGGCAAGTACAAGGACGTCACCTACGACGTGCAGTGGAAGAACTTCACCTCGGGCCCGCCGCTGACCAACGAGATGGTGGCCGACAAGCTCGATCTCGGCGCGATGGCGGATTTTCCCGGCTCGCTGAATGCGGCGGCGTTCCAGAAGGCTGGCAAGAAGAGCCTGTTTATCGCGCCGCTGTCGGGCAATGCCATCGGCACCGGCAACGGCATCGTGGTGCCGGCCGATTCGCCGATCCAGTCGCTGGCCGAGCTCAAGGGCAAGACCATCTCGGTGCCGTTCGGCTCCACCGCGCATGGCATGCTGCTGCGCGCGATCAGGCGGCAAGGCTGGGATCCGGACAAGGACGTGACGCTGGTGTCGCAGTCGCCGGAGGTGGGCGGCTCGGCGCTGCAGGCGCACAAGGTCGACGGGCATGCCAACTTCGTGCCGTTCCCCGAGTTGTTCACCTTCCGTGGCTTCGCCCGCAAGATCTATGACGGCTCCCAGGCCGAGGCGCCAACCTTCCACGGCGCGCTGGTCAATGCGGCCTATGCGCAGAAGTATCCGGAGATCGTGGTCGCCTACCTGCGCGCCGCGATCGAGGCCGACCGCCTGATGGCCGCCGAGCCTGAGAAATACAGCGAGCTGATCGCGAAGGTGACCGGCATCGACGCCGAGGTGGACTACCTGTTCCACGGCCCGCTCGGCCTCCAGAACCGCGACTACACGTGGAAGCCGGAATACCGGCAGGCCTTGCAGACCTCGATCGAGACGCTGAAGCTGCTCAAGCGCACCGATGCCGACCTGAATGCCGACGGCGTGATCGACGACCGCTATATCCGCGAAGCATTCAAGCTGGAAGGTCTCGACTACGACGCCCGGCTGAAGTCGTACGACAAACAGCCGCTGGCGGCCAGGGACGCCACCACCGGCAAACCCATTGCCGATCCGAAGCTGGCCGCGCAGCTGTGGCTGCAGGGCGAACCCACGGTGCGCAACTATGCCTCGCCGGCAGCGGCCTTCGCCGCGCTGCGGCAGGCCGGCAAGGAAGGCAGGAAGGCGCGCGTGCTGTACGTGCATGACCGCAACACCGGCCTGAAGCTGCTGGCCGACAAGGTGTGGTACGTGCAGGACTCCAAGGGGCAGGTGAGCGCCTTCCTGCACAAGGGCTCGGCCGACAGCTATGCGAAGAGCCATGGCGGCAGCGTGCGCAACTACGCCGCGGTCAGCGGCGCCGCCGTAGCCGTCGCCAGCAACCCCTGAAGCGGAGCGCGCCGATGACATCGATCACCCTTTACGTTGCGGCGCCATCCACGGCGCCCGCCTCCACGGCGCCGTCCCGCGCGCGGCTGGCGCGCTGGCTGGTGCGGATTGCCGCGCTGGCGAGCTGCATCGTGCTGTGGCAACTCGCCTCGTCGCACAAGGCGCACCTTGGCATTGTTACCTTCGCCAACGTGCCCGCGCCCAGCGACGTGGTGCCGGCGGCCTGGCAGTTGCTGCAGTCGCCCAAGCTGGTGCTGCACCTGGGCAACAGCCTGGCGCGCGTGTTTGCCGGCTTCGGCGCGGCGGCGCTGGTCGGCATCGTGCTCGGCATGCTGATCGGCCGATCTCGCTGGCTGGAAGACCTGCTGCTGCCGCCGCTGGAAGTACTGCGGCCGATCCCGGGCGTGGCGTGGATTCCGCTGGCGATCCTGATGTTCCCCTCGTCGGAACTGAGCATGATCTTCATCACCTTTATCGGCGCGCTGTTCCCGATCCTGCTCAATACCATCCACGGCGTCGAGCGTACCGATCCGCGGCTGGTCGCCACCGCGCGCAGCCTCGGGGCGCGGCGCTGGTCCGTGTTTCCCGAGGTGCTGCTGCCGGCAGCGCTGCCGAGCATCGTCACGGGGCTGGCGATCGGCATGGGCACGTCGTGGTTCTGCCTGGTCACCGCGGAGATGATCGCCGGCCAGTACGGCATCGGCTACTACACCTGGGAGGCCTACAACCTGCAGAACTACGCCGATATCGTCGTCGGCATGCTGCTGATCGGCGCCTTCGGCATGGGCAGCAGCGCGCTGATCAAGCGCGCCGGCGCGTGGCTGATGCCGTGGACGCAGTTGCAGGAGGTGCGCGCATGACTGCATCCGGCCACACTATCGACGCGGGCCGGCTGCAGGTGCGCGGCGTCGATGTCGCACTGGGCAAGGGCGATGCCGCCTTCACCGCCGTGCACCAGTTTTCCCTCGACATCCCCGCCGGTCAGTTCGTCTGCATCCTCGGGCCGTCGGGCTGCGGCAAGTCGACCCTGCTGGGCGCCATCGCGGGGCACCTGCCGGTTGCGGCGGGAGAGATCCTGCTCGACGGCGTGCCGGTGCGCGGCCCCGCGCCGGAACGCGGCCTGGTGTTCCAGCAGCATTCGCTGTTCCCGTGGAAGCGCGTGCTCGACAACGTCAGCTTCGGCCTGAAGATGCAAGGCATGCCCGCCGCCGAGCGCCAGCGCGAGGCGCAGGCGCTGCTGGACCTGGTCGGGCTCGGCAGCTTCGCGCGGCGCTACCCTGCGCAATTGTCCGGCGGCATGCAGCAGCGCGTGGAAATCGCACGCGTGCTGATCAACCGGCCGCGCGTGCTGCTGATGGACGAGCCGTTCGGCGCGCTCGACGCGCAGACCCGCGCGCATATGCAGGCACTGCTGCTCGACGTCTGGGCGCAGATGCGCACCACCGTGGTCTTCGTCACCCACGATATCGACGAGGCGCTGTTCCTGGCCGACCGCGTGCTGGTGATGTCGCCGCGGCCCGGCCGCATCCTGGACGACATCGATATTCGCTTCGACCGGCCGCGCCACGGCGACCTGCTGACCGACGACGCCTTTATCCAGCTCAAGCGCCGTTGCCGCGCGCTGCTGCACCACGACCACGAAGGTGTGCCCCGCACCGCCGGCGCCACTGCCTGACCGCCCCATTGCCACCAGATTGCTTCCATGCCGCACGTTTCCGCCTTGCCCGACGATTCCCTGTTCACCCTGGACCCAGCCATCGGCGCGATTACGCCGCGCCTCTCCGACCCAGACCCCGCCGTGCGCCGCGTGGCGGTTCTGCAGCTCGCCGACCTTGAAGACGAAGCCGGTGTCCCGCTGCTGCTGCAGCGGCTGCAATCCGACCCGGCCGCGGCCGTGCGCGCCGAAGCCGCGCGCACGCTGGCGAGCTGGGAAGCGGATGCAGTCGTGCGCGCGCTGGCTGCCGCACTGGCCGATGCCGACCGCGAGGTGGCAGAAGCCGCGGCACTTGCGCTGGCGGAACTGAAGGACCCCGGCTCCGGCGCGGCCGTGCTGCCCTGTGTCACGCATGAAGATCCCTTTGTCCGCGCGTCAGCCTGGCGCGGCCTGCGCGAATTGCGCTACGCGCCGGGCTTCGATGCCGCGATGGCGGCGCTGGCCGATAGCGCCGCGCCGGTGCGGCGCGAAGCGGTGACCGTGCTGGGCTGGCTCAGGCGCAGCGAAGCGCTGCCCGCGCTGGCGCGGGTCGCCGCCGGCGATGCCGACACCGAAGTCCGGCGCGCCGCGGCCGGGGCGCTCGGGCTGGCTGCCGACGCGTCGGCGCGCGACGCGCTGCTTGCCGCGCTGGGCGACAGCGCCTGGCAGGTGCGCGAGGAAGCCGCGCAGACGCTCGGCAAGCTGAAATTCGCCGAAGCCGTGCGCCCGCTGATCGCGGCTCTGGAAGACGCCTATTGGCAGGTACGGCTGCAGGCGGCGCGTGCCTTGGGCAAGCTCGGCGACCGGCAGGCACTGGCGCCCCTCACCGTGCAGCTTGCCCATGCGATCAGCAACCTGCGCAAGGAAGCCGCGCTGTCGCTGGGCAGCCTGCGTGATCCCGCGGCTCTTCCGGCACTGTCCGCCGCGGCCAATGATGGGGATCCCGAGGTGCGCAAGGCCGTGCGGATCGCGCTGGCGCAGATCGGCCAACCGCATGGCGAGGCATGAGCATGCTGGTGCCCGCGCGGTTGGAATTGGTCAGCACTGAAGCGACACTGCGCATTCACTGGCCGGATGGGCGTTGCCAGTCGCTCGATCACTCGCGCCTGCGTGCGGCGTGCCGTTGCGCTGCATGCCGGAGCAAGCGTGCGGAGGATGCGCCGGCGCAAGCGGTGCGCGTCGTCGGCGTGGAGGATACGGGCTATGGCATCCAGATCGTGTTTGACGATGGGCACGATCGGGGCATCTATCCGTGGGCTTACTTGCAGACGCTATAGACGCCAGTACTTTCATCGTGCCCCTCCGCGTCTGGCCTTCGCTGCAACAGGCGACGGCGCTTGTACGGCAGCCTCATCTTTGCCGACCAGAAACACGCGCGACGGCATCTTCAGCCCCACCAGGGACAGCATCTCCAGTGGCCCAGGACCGGCCTCGCTACGCATCTGGAACCGAATCATGCGAGGCATGGGCTGTGACGGTGCCGCTCCGTCTTCAGGTGCGGAGCGTGTGTCGGGTTCGGCCGGCCAACCGATCTGGTAGGTGGCGCCGTCGATCTGCTCGATGTGGCCGCTTGCCAGCATGCGCAACAGCGCGAAGCGCCCGCCGAATTCGAAGCTCTTGCTGGTCCCCGCCGTCTCGGTTTGCCATCGCAGAAGTGTTCCCGGCTCCTGGAGGTTGTTCACAGGCCAAGCCATCCGCTGCCAGGTCTCGCGCTGGTTGTAGTAATGCAGCTTCTGCCCGTCGATGGAGAGCACCGTATCGGTAAGTCCCGGGGTGGGAACCGGCTTGAGTTCGAAGCGGTATTGCGGCTCTCCTTGGACCAGCATGTGGGCGCCGATGCGTTGAAGCAAATTGATGGTCTTGAGGAACGCGGGGTCGAAGGTGATGCCGTCAGCACCGGCTGCGGGCACCCACTGGTTGCCCTGCAACTCCAGTACTCCCGCGAGCTGGGTAGCCAGGAAGGTGTTGATCATGCCGCCCTGCGGACGCAGGAACTGCGCGAGTTCGGGTAACGAGGCGTCATTGGTGGTGTCGGCGAACGGATAGCGTCCGGCAAAGGTCCGGTCCCACTCGGCGACAATGAAGCGCTGCCACGCAGCATTCAGGCTGGCCTGCGCGGGCAGCACGATGGCCTGGGTGGCCTGCATGATGGGGCGCACAAACAGGGCATCGCCCATGCCGGCCCATTCCGCGCCAAGACTGGCCGCAATCAACTGCGCATAGGCGTGCGTGTCGGCGAGATCGGAAGTCCTGCCCTGGAAGAGGGCTTGCGCCATCTGGCGGGCCTGCTCATCCGCATCGGCGCTCGTGCTGACCTGCTGCAGGCGCAGCCGCAGCGCCGTGACGCGGTCAAAGTAGCGTTGCAGGCTCAGGTCGCCGCTGGCGCCTTGCCCGGTCTGCCCCACCAGGCGCAGCACCGGCCCGAATGCGGCGCCCAGCGAGCCTGCCGTATTCGGCTTGGCGGTGTCCGGTCCCTGCGCCTTCTTGCCCAGCAGGTCCTGAGCCTTGGCTACCAGTGTGTCGGACAGGGAGTCTTTGCGGGCACCGGCACCACCCTGGTATTCGAGCGACTTCATGAGCGCGATGACGGGTGACTGGCGGGCATCCGCCATCAGCGTGAGCTGGTCGATCGCGGCGGGCAGCGTCGGCGCCGCTTCCCATTGCACGCTGTTCATGAAGCCCTGCCAGCGGTCTGCGTAGTCGGCGAAGTACTGCTCGGTCAGAGCCGCCTGCAGGGCTTCGGCCGAGCGGCCCGTCGTTTGTTGAGCGCCCTGCGCCTTGCCATCGCTCAGCACCCAGTCGCTGGCGATCTCAGTCCGCTTGGCGGCCGCCTCGATCGCGGGGGCGACATATCCCTCGTAGGCCTGGCGGGTGAAGACGCCAGGCACGATCGCCGCGGTGCGTAGCAGCCCGCGGGGATCGGTGCCCGCTGTGAGCGACACCAGGTTCAGGTCGGGGTACTTGTTACTACCGTTGTCGCCGAAGGCGTTGATGATGCCCTGGTAGACCGTGTCCTCGGCGTTGCGCTCCCCGATCGCCGCCAGCAGGGTCTGGCGCGCGCCGGCCACCAGGTCGGACCGAGGCTCGATGCGCCAGGCCGGGTTGGCTTTCAGGTGCTGCGCGTAGAACTTGAGCAAGCGTTCGCCAAGATCCTGCTGCTCGCCCGGCGTGATCCGCGCGTCGGTAGACCAGTGCTGCACCAGTTGCGGTGCCAGGAAGGCGGAGTCGGCCCGCTCGGGCTCGGCCAGCATCAGGTACGTCTTCAGCCCTGCATGGCCGCCCAGCGCCCAGCGGCTGGTTTGCTCGTCCAGCGAGTCGGTCCGCATTTGCGAGAGATCCACCAATGATGCTTCCAGGTCCTGCTGCACGGGCGCGACCAGTAGCAGGCGGCTCGCCTGCGTGTACGACTTCCACAGGGTCGCCAGCACCTCCCGGTCACGGTTCAGGCCAAAGCGGGTTGCGAGAGGCGCATGATGCTGGACGCGATGCTCGTGGCGCTCGATCTGCTGCTGCAGGGCCAGCAGCGCTTTCAGGCGCGCGGCGGCGTTGGAAGCCGTGTGAATGGCCTGAATGGTTTGCCGCGCCGTACTAATGTCCTGCGCATTGCGCAGGCCGGACACCAGCATGCCGGCACTCCACGCGCCGGCGAGCACAACAGCGAGTACCGCCAGCACCACCATCGGATGCATCCCGATGCGGCGAACTCGATGGCGCTTGGCGCCTTCGGCAATCCCTCGCCAGGTGGGCAGCAGCGTGGCTTGATGAAGGCCAAGGCGTTCGGAGGGGAGCATCGCTGTCGCCCGCTTGACCACATCGTCGGGGGCATCCTCGCTGGGGACGGGAATCTGCATCGCAGGCGTGGCGAACACAGGTGCGAACATGACGCCGGCCAGTGGAGAGCGCCGCCATGCCGATGCCTGCCATGCGGTCCACCGGTTCACGATGCCGGCGCGATGCGCGCCGATATAGGCCGAGATGCTGGCGATGAAGCGCGTCGGCTTGGGTGCTATCGCGCACTGCACCCCGAGCACGGCGCTGCGCGTCTCAAGCGAGGCCAGTGCCTCATGTAGGCCGGTGGCTGTGCTGCCGTCCGTCCGGCAATTGGCCGCTGCCGGGAATGTGCCGATAGCGGCAAACTCCTCCGGGTGGATGCCTTTCAATTCGACGGGATGAAGGAATGTCACCGGCGCGGCCCAGCCCAATTCGGTTTGGAGCGCCGCCAGGACACGCAGCGATTCTATGTCCGGTGCCACCGCCTGGTTTCCCGGGACGACTTGCACCATCCCATCGACCGGGCGGCAACGTAACCCGCGGAGTTGCTTGAGCCATAAGGATGCCGCGATGCCATCGGGCGAGGCGTGGACGAGTACGGCTGTGTCCGAACGCCAGACGCCGGCCTGCTTGAGGCCGGGCGCCACCTCGTTGATCCTGGTCTCGTCGCCACACAGCATCAGCCATGGCATGCGGTAGCGCCAACGCCAGCCCAGCAGGCTCCGCAGTTCATTGCACAATTCCTCCAGGCGGGCGTCGCGCTTCAGCTTCTTGAGCGATGGCGATCCGGTCTTACCTGTCTCGCGTGCAAATAACCGAGCTGTGGCCTTGTCGGCGCCAAGTAGTATGGCGATCAGGTACAGCACGATGGCGACAACGGTGATCAGCAGAATCCACAGCAGGACAGTAAGTCTGGCATCGAGCGAGGCTAGCCCAAACAAACCCCGTTCGAGCCATGTCACGAGGGCCGCTGCCGCGCCCATGCCGGTTAGGACCAGGCAGCCACCCCACAGGGCTATGGCACCAGGCTTTTTTGAGGGCGGGGCATCGGAAGCCAGCGCCGCCAGGTCATTGCTCAGATTCGTCATGCGGTGACGGGAGGACGTGCAGGACCGCCGCGTGGGTGTGGTCGAGCACAAGGTGGACGCCGCTCTCGCGGGATTCGATGGCGGCGGCGATGGATAGCCAAGGGTTCATCGTGCCGCTCTCGCCGACTACGCGATCGGGTCGGCGTTGTGCCTCCAACTCGCCAAGCTGCGGCAGGTGCGCCGCCTTCAGCGCGGCAAGCAGTGCGATATCGTGCTCGCCGCCCAGTCGGGTCACCCAGGCTCGCTGCAAGGTCGCCGGCTCGGCGTTGCCCCACAGGACCGCGTTGGCAATGAGGTCGCCCAGGGCACTAATTCCGCCGGCCAGCGGGCGGTGGAGTTTGCCGAGGACCTTGACCGGCGCGGGCAACTGAAAGCAGCCAGGGTCAAGCAACACGGCGACGCAGCCCTCGACGCTGTTGACCGGGGGGTTGGCATCGTGCCATTCGGCGGCCACAAGCAGCATGGGACGCCATTCTTGCTGGTCGAGCCAAGCGTCGACCACCATAAGCCCATCAGACGCCGGCACTGGCTGACAATCCAGGCGCGGCAAGTCCATGCGGCGCAAGGCCTCCTGTACCTGGGCCAGTCGCAGGACGGCCATCTCGGGACCAACCAGCACGTGAACCGCTGGTGCATACCTCTGTCCATACCGGCTGAGCGCGCGCAGGCTCTCGGCCAGCGGCTGCAGTGCCTCGACCAGCTTCAGGACCATCGTGGCCACCGTCTCGGTAGCTGGCTCGACAGGCGCATCGAGATCAGGGACTTTCTCTCGCAAAGTGCCTTCGACGGGGACATCGGACTGTGACTCGCCCTCGAAGCGGTTATGCGGGATCAGTCCTGCGCCTTTCCTCGGGGACTGCTCCGCAATCAGCGGCTTACCCGCTTGCAGCGCTCCGGACAGGCTCTCGTGCCCGGGAAGGGGCAAACAGGAGCCCG
Organism: Cupriavidus sp. Agwp_2; assembly: GCF_040784895.1. Taxonomy (NCBI): domain Bacteria; kingdom Pseudomonadati; phylum Pseudomonadota; class Betaproteobacteria; order Burkholderiales; family Burkholderiaceae; genus Cupriavidus; species Cupriavidus sp. Agwp_2. The sequence goes on along the minus strand of NZ_CP088084.1, from coordinate 2,303,462 downwards.
CCCCCAGCACCTGCAAGGGACGCTGGGCCTCGCGCACCCGCGCCCCAAGCCATCGCCGTCGATGCCCATTCCAGTGATGGGCGCGATACCACTGCACCTCATAACCCATGCGCGCGACCCCGAGCACAATCACGAATGCGAGATTCGATATGCCGACAATGCGCCACCAGAACAGGATCCCACGTGCCGGCACGCCCTTGGGCCACAGCGACAAGCCAATTGCTGCACCGGCGACGCAGAAAGCGACCCATATGGCGAGCCACGGCAACAAACGCGGACCGCGCTCCGGGTACGGGCTTGCCTCCCCAGCCGGGGATAAATCAATCGGCATGCTCAGGCAATATGGACGTTCTGGAGTGATGAAATCAATCGGCAGCCGCATGCGCAGCGGTGGTGGTGCATGACGACGGCCCTGCCATCCTGATCGGGGAAACCGTCGTGACCTTCTGCAAGCGTCGTCGGGCCGTGACGGGCGCAGAGCGCGGCATCGCCCTCGCGCGCGAGCGGGCGGCCCATGAAGGTCATGGTCGGTGAGGCGCTGGTGACCTGGCCGCCGTTTTCGAGTGCGTCACCGAGACGGATCGGAGAGCGGGCACTCATTCGGCACTCGAAGTTTTCGTCTTCAATATCAGCTTCTTAAAACGCTCTACCTGTGCATCGCCTTTACGGGTATGGGGCGCACAGAACCGCGCTTGCAAAGAGTGTCTTTCGTTACCAATGACTGCTGACAGACATTTTACATTTAACGAATATCCGGAATTTGGCTCTTTATATTCTGAAGCCACCTGAACAAAACCAACCCACTCGCCAATATAAGCAGTTAATCCATTAGTCTTTGTCTGTAAAATGGGTTTGTTTTTGATTGTGTGTTGCGTGAACCTCGGATCATCCACCTCATCAAAGACAAAATATCTAGCGCCGCTGCCCATGTATGTAGTGGATTCGTTTGCAATTCTGCTTTTCACGGAATCATTAAAAATGTAGGCGTAATTCAGCCCCGCATAATTTTTATAATTCTTTATCTCAAATACGCATTTTTCACCCTCTGCAAAGACAATTTTTTCGTCTTTTGGAACTATCAATCCGCAATCTGTTGATGCAAATCCAGACAAGGGAAATATGAGAAAATAAAAATCACTGAGGCTGAGTGAAATTTCATCATTAATTTTTCATTGGCTTGTAATCAGGAAGAAAATCTTGCGCCATATCGGAAATGTATGAGTAAGCGTGAATGAAATACTTCACCCGATTACCTAGCCCATCTCTAGCAGCATTAACACACACCGTGACATCGCTCACCACTGTTTTGGCAACAGTTGTAACCGTTAGTTTCCCAAGATTGCCTTGATCGGCCCAGTAGTTGATTCCCTGTTTCCCTAAAGGGATGAGTTTTTTGTTTTGCATTGTGTATCGTTGTTTGCTTGCCCAATAATATCCGCCGGTATCGCAGGCATTGTTAGCATTCGTTATGATGGTCTCCGGCGCAGGATCAATTGTGAAATTCTCTCCGCCTCGATAGGCTTCGTACTTCCTGTAATTATCCCCACCAGTTAACTGAATCATTCCTTTTCCAGAAAATCTCGCACCGTCGCCAGGATTGCAATTTCCAAGAGGGCTTAGTTTTTGTAACACCCCCCCAATTATGCGCTCCACTTTCTCCTTGCAGCGGCCTTCATAGTAATTTTTGAAATACTCGAAATCACCTAGCTCTCGCATGCAGGAAAATAGCCCAGTCTCTTGGAGGATTTGTCCAAACCAATGGGCTGCGCGTTCAGCATTGTTGATGCCATATTTTCTCATGGCTTTCGGCAGCGATGGATACAAGTTCGCTGGACGCAGCACACGATTATGTTTGTCTCGCAATTCATTAGCAAATAGATCGCAGACGAACTTGATTGTCCTTTTGCCCTCAGCGGGCACTGCTTGCGAAAACTCCCGTATATCTAGCCATCCGCACTTCCTAAAATGCCGCAAGAACGCCAGCGGATGGAAGAACCAGAATTTCTTGCCACCGCCCAGCGGCGTTTTCTCCAGAAACTGAAGTTGCGTGTGGAACTTGAGAAAATTGGCGTACCCATTCGGATCGGTTTCCTTGCGCTTGCCGAAGAACCCATCCGGGTCATTCAGACGCTTGAAGCGCTCTTCATTGCCGGAGGCATCCCATTCGCTCGGGGCATGACAAATAAAGCCTCTGAGCTTCTGTCGCACCTCGGCGTGGGTCGAGATAAAGTCAGCCAGCTTGTCTTCCTGCACCCACTCCGAGCGCAGCCGCTCGGCTGGCGCTTCCATATCCTCAACCACATCGACAATCTTGCGCAATTCGTCGTGGTCGCACAGGCCGTCCTGGCTGAACGGCGTATTGCCTTCGTCGAGCTTCTGCCAACCCATAAAGAACGGAAAATCCGCATCCGAGAGTTTTTGGATGGCACTCTGGCTAATATCAACATAGCCCTGCTTGCCCGCATCGAAGGTCACCGCCACCCACGTCTTTGGCGGGGCAGCAGGCGGAGTCAGATCTTTGCTTAAAATCCGCCCGAACCGGAGCATCTCGTAGCCGTCGCTCGGGCATGACGGATAGAGCGCGGTGGCGCGCGCGTACATCTTGTACTCGTAGTCGGCATAGGCGTCCCGTTCTGGGGCAGGCGTCAGCGGCGTAATGGTGTCGACCTTTTCCAGCCAGGAACGTGTGTAGCGTTGGCCCTTGTGAAAATAGGCTTCGACATACAGCTTGGTGCCGGCGTCCAGTGTGCCCGCCTGCAGCGCTGGAAAGTACTCGGCGGCTGCTCCGACCGCATGGGGAGTACTGACGAACGCTTGAGGGCCTGTGATGACGAAGTAGCTATGCCCCCAGTAGTCTTTTGACGCTGGGGTAATGGGAGCCGCATTTCCAAGCTGCACCGTGTGGCCAGCCTGTTCGAACCATGCCCCGAAGTCGACTTCGGTCATGAAGATCTCGAAGTGAAGGTGCGATTGCCCGTGGCAGGCTCCGGGATATCCGAGCATGTCCTTGCGGTAGACCTTCAGGTTTTTCGGCACCTTTACGCCATCGCTCGGATAGCAAAGCCATTTCGGAAGCACCGTGGATGATCCGACCGCCGGTGGGTTAGCCGGCAACGGCTTGATGTTCGTGCGCGTGCTTTCGAGATCCAGCAGGTGCATGTACAACGAATAAAAGGTAATGGTTCTGCCATCCCCTGTCTCGGTGGTGTGCTTGAGCAGTACAAAGCCGGTGTTCGAGTTCAGTGCATCGCTGCCGTCGTTCTTCTTTTGCCCATCTCCAAGGGCTTTCTGGCTGACGCGATAGGCAACGACTTCACCATCCGCGATGGCGCGGACCGCCTCATTCTGGAGGCTTGGCTGCAGATGCGCACCGCAATGCCAGCGGCGGTCAAACGCGATGGGGTAGACGCCGTGATGGGGCAATTCGAGCTTGTCCACGACATCCATCATCGGGTCAATCCTGGCCGGATCGCTGGATTCCATGCCGTTGGCCGGCAGGAAGGGGGGGCTGATGATCATGATCAGTGGGATGATGGATACAGGTTGCTGAGCTGCAATTGGCTATTCGGCAGGGTCGGCAAGGCAAAGTCCTTCCCGTCCGGACCTTCGAACGTAAAGGACGCGGCTTTCACCTTGAAGGCGCCGGAGCAATGGAAGGTGGCGCTGTGATTGTCGAAGACGAGGTAAGCACCGCTGCTGCCTATCACAGCCTTCTTGGCAGCATTGATCACCACGTCCTCGCTGGCGCTGGCGATATGGACCTGCTTGTGGGCGAACACATCCATCGCATCGGCCTGCGCCTGGATCTCGACCTTGCCTTTCGCGGCGAAAACCTTGATGCCGCACCTTGAGGCGAACAGGGACAGCGCTTCACCGGCGGCAATGGCGATTTTCGCCAGGGCGCTGACATTGAAGCCCGCCTTGGTGGCGACGTTGACATCCCGCCCGGCTGCGACCGATACCCGGTCCGGCGTGGTGACGGCCACCCCGTTTGGGGCGGCTAGCATCATGACGGCCTGCTTGAGGTCGTTCAGGCTGTCACGCAACCATCCGTTCTCGGCTTTCAGGTCCGCGATTTCGGCCTTCGACTGACTGGCCGCGTTCATCAGTCCCTGTGCTTGAGCAAGGATCGAGCGCATTTCGTTCATGGCTGCAGTCATGTCAAGCTGCTGGCCGTTGGCCTGCTGCTGTGTCCACGCCGTAACCAGAATGCCCCGACCGCCGCGCACCGCACCTTTGAGGTCGGTGCGTAGTTCGAACCCTTCGCCGCGCTTCTTCTTAGTGTGGTCAACCAGGCAGCCCAGGTTGAGCTGGGTCTTGCCACCGTATTCGGTCGACAGCTTGATTCCTTCCTGCCCCTCCCAGTCCTCGAAGCGCAGCTTGTTGTTGCTCTGCGTACGGATCACGTTGCGCGACAACCACCGGTCCTGGTTGGTGATCAGGTCCGTGTGCTGGCTGTTGTGCTGCACGTGCGCGATATACGGCTTGTTCGGATTGCCGTCACGGAAGGCCACGTCCACATAGGTGCCGTCGATCAGCGGGAAATGGAAGCCCGTCTGGTTCGCCCCCGCGAACGGCTTGGCAAACGCCAGCGGCACGCTCTCTCCGCCGTTGGGCCATTCCTCGAAATCCAGATCGAAGCGGACCACGTAGCGGCCATCCTGCGTGAGGTAGGCATACTTGTACTCGCCCGGCGAGGTGATGCGCGCGCTGAGCGTGCCGGCAATGCGCGGCCAGTTGGCCTCGTCCAGAGGCAGGCGGAAGCGCCGGTCCGAGGGGATCGCCCGATAGGTGTTGCGGTAGGCCGCATCGCGCGCGCCGCTGTGGATGACCTCGGTGACGACCTGTCCGTTGGGCGCGTCAGGCAGCGCGTAGTCCATGCGCAGGATGCGCGCCGGGCACAGCGCCAGCACATTACTCTCGCCCGCGTAGACCAACTGTTCGGCAAACTCCGCCTCGTGGCGCAGCAGCGCCTCCCACTTTCCCCCCTCGAAGTCCAGGTGGTGCGTGCCGTAGACGTAGGACTGGCCGTAGGTTGTCTTCTCCTTGCGCGCGACGTTGGCCTCGCCGGTGGGTCGCTCCCACGCCTTGTCGGGGTTGAAGTCCGCGACCCGGAACGACTCGGGGATGGTCCTGGCATGGGTCGTGAGCGAGAACACTGTTTCCTGCCCGGACTCCAGTCCTGCCGTCTCGCGGTATGGCACGCGCAGTTCAGGCTGGTAGAGGTAGTGGTCGATGTCGTCGGCGAACACGATCATCTCGCCGAACTTGCCGGGGGTGAAGTAGCAATACAGGCCTTCCTGCACCATCAGCAGCCGGATATAGTCCCAATCCGACATCTGGTATTGCATGCGGAAGGCGTGCGGCGGGTATTTGCGGCGTGTCTTGAAGACGAACCGGTGGCCCTTGAGGTCGTGCCGGCGCAGGATCGCCTCGATGATTTGCGGAGCGGTCTGCTGCTGGTAGATACGGCTGGCGCGCGTGAGCCGCAGCCGCGCGACCAGCGGCTCGACCACGATCTCGTAGCCACAGAAATCGCGGGTCTGGCGGGTCTGGCTGAAGTGGGTGATGCATCCCGCGAACTTGCGCGGCTCGCTGCCATCGGCGGGAGCGATCAGGAAGGTGGCTTCCTTGCCCAGGTAGTCGGCACGGTCGAGCGCAAGCGGGTGCGTGAGTTGGATGGTGACGACATAGGGGGCGCCCATCCGTTCCACCGCTTCGATGGACACCACCGACAGCGCGGCGGCGCTGGCCGTGCCGGGTACTTCGAGGAAGTAAGCCTGCCGCCCGGTGGTCAGCTCGTTGAGTGCGCGGGCGCCGGGAGCCTTGAGTTCGTCAAATCCTTCCGCCATTCTTGTTCACTCCGCTTTCGCCATACCGTTACGCTTGGTACTTCGTGCCAGGTTGGACATTCGCTGCCGCAGGCAGCCAGGGATTGGCAATTTTGCGGAGCAATCGCTGCGCCCGCATTTGAGACGCGTCAATACATGGCGAATGGTATGGAAGGGAGCGCGCTGCGGAATATCGGACGTTTCCTAAAAATCATTCGATCATGCGGAAATCAGGTTCTAGAGAATCTGAATTCCCCAGAATGATTTTTTTTTCGTGCATGCAGACGAACGAATGCCGGCGCGCCGGAATCTCCCCGCGACGTCGTGACAATTATTTGCAAGACGATTAAACGCTCAGTGCGCGCGGAAATCGCGCCGACAGCCCCGCACGTCCCAGGTCTCGATGTTGACGGAACCGCCTTCGAGGGTGACGTGAATGTAGGCGCTCATCGCATCGGCGGCGCAGGCCGGAGGGGATGGGAGAGATGGCCGACGTGGCCGGTCTTTGGAAAACGGCACACAGGATCCTTGAAAGCCCGCCGCTCATTGTCACGGGAGGGTGGCCGGCCCGACGACGAGGGGAGCAAACCAGCCGCTAGCCCCCCGCCAGCGCCTGCAGGATATGCACCTCATCCGTTTCCCGCAGCGGCGCATCCAGCCGCATTAACTGGGTCCGATTCACGAACACCCGGATATACGGCCGCAACTTCCCCTGCTCATCGACAATGCGAAACCGCATACCCGGAAACTGCCGGTCGAGGTCGTCCAGCAGCGCGCCGATGCTCTCTCCTTGGGCTTCCACGTACTCGCGCTGTCCGGTATAGGAAAACAACGGCGTGGCGATGCGGACTTGCATGGCTGCGCTCCGCTCAGGCCGGCCGCGCCACGCTGACGGCGTAGACCTGCGGCAGGTGGCTGGCGATGCAGCGCCAGTGCTCGCCCTCATCGACACTGGCCCAGATCTCGCCGCCGGTGGTGCCGAAGTACACGCCCACCGGCCCATGGCTGTCAGTGGCCATGGCCTGCCGCTTTACCGTGAACCAGCCCTGCTCGGGCGGCAGGCCGCGGTCCTGGCGCTGCCAGGTTTCGCCGGCGTCGTGGGTGACATAGGCCGCTGGCTGGCCGCCCGGACTGACACGCGGCCAGACATCGCTGCCGTCCATCGGGAACACCCACACCGTGCGCGCATCCCGCGGGTGCGCGACGATCGGGAAGCCGATGTCGCCCACCTCGGCGGGCATTGCCTCGCCAATGCGCTTCCATACGCCTTCGCGCCGGTCCATGCGATAGATGCCGCAATGGTTCTGCTGGTAGAGGATGTCGGGATTGGCCGGGTGCTGCAGCACGCAGTGCGGGTCCTGGCCGTATTCCGGATTGGGGTCGGGCAGGAAGAGGGCCAGGCTGCCGCGGTTCAACGGCTGCCAGTTGGCGCCCGCGTCGGTGCTCTCGAACACGCCGCCGCTGGACATGCCGATGTAGAGATGGCGCTTGTCGCGCGGGTCGACCAGCACGGAATGCATCTTGGGGCCGTCGGGCGTGCCGTCCTGCTCGCCGCCGGTCCAGTTGCGCCACATCGGGTTGTCGTTGAAGCCCGACACGGGCTCCCACGAGGCGCCGTGGTCGGTGCTGCGGAACAGCCCCTGCGGCGAAGTGCCGGCATACCAGGCGCCGGGTTCGCTGGCGTGGCCGGGGGTAAGCCAGAACACATGGTCGACCACGCGGCCGGACTCGCCTTCTGGCGCCTTGTCGAACGCGGGCGGACGCGCGGCTTCGGTCCAGTTGCGCCCGCCGTCCGCGGAGCGGAATACAGTCGGGCCAAGGTGGCCGGTACGCGCGGCCATCAGCATCCGCGACGGCTCGCGGGGATCCTGCACGATGTGGTGGATGGTGTGGCCAAGGAAAGTAGGACCTGCCACCTGCCAGTGGCCGCGGCCAGCGTCGCTGGTCAAAGTCCACGCACCCTTGGTGGTGGCGACCAGCAGCGTGATCGGGCCGGTTTCGGGGGACGTCGTCATCATGGCTCCTGCGGGAAGGCCGTTGAACGATGCTTCCGAGTCTAGTACATGTAGACAGTGTTCACAATTGAGATTCGTGCTGACGCTATCGGCGAGGGCACGTCGCAACTGCATTCCACCAGTGGGTAGGCAGCAGATAAAAGCGGATATCTGCACGTTAGCTGGACATCGCCGCGCAAATATGGCATAAGCGTGGTTCCCTCTTATTCCCGACTCACCGCGCCCCATGTCTCGCATCGTCCGCTTCGCCGCATCGAACCGCCCGGCCCTGCCGGCGGCGGCGTTCGCCATGACCGCGCAGCAACCGGGCTACGCCATTGACCACGCCGCCTCCGGCGTGGTCCGCAGCGCCGTGCTTTTCCTGGCCGTGCGGGCAGCTCGGGACACTACCCTCCAGCAGACCTGAGCTTCCCCGCACGGCACATGGCGCGGATTGCCATCCGGCATCCGCTTGATCATGCAGCCAGGAGAAAGCCAGCCATGCCTCAGCTCTACCGCCAAACCCTTCTTGCCATGGCGGCGCTCGCCGCCCTTTATCTGCTCCTCGAAGCCTGAGGCGCAGCCATGGTCCCGTTTCCTTCACTGGGCCCGATGTTGGCCCCGACGCCGGCCCTGACGCGTCCGCTGGCTTTGCGCATCGACGTGGAACTCGCCCCGGGTGAGATCGAGCGCGAACTGGACGCGCTCCACGATCGCATCCACCGGCCCGGCGACCGCCTGCACGGCATGCCCGCACTACCGGCGGGCACGCCGGCGCTACGGCTACGCTACCGCGAAGCCGACGGCGAGTACTACGTGTATGTGGAAGACGTGATCCAGAAGCGTCTGGCCGGCTATACCGTGTTCAACCGCCTGATCGAGGTGGGCCGGCGCGCCGACCCATGGGTGCGCGCACCGCATACGAAGTTTGCGCCCGCTTACCAGCGCCGCGGCCTGGCCAAAGCGCTGTACCGCTGGGCGCTGGACGGGGGGCTATGCCTGCTGAGCGGCGCCCGCCAGTCGGCCGGCGCGCATGCGCTGTGGCAAGTCCTTGGCGCGGATTACGCCGGCGGCTACGTCGACCTACGGCAGAAGACGCTGACATGGCTGGGCGAGACGGTCAGCCCACCGGAGCGCGAAGGCCTGCATACGCGCCGGCTGCTGCTGGGCCGTGGCTGCACCCTGCAGGCGTTCATGGCGCGTACCGGCATGTACTGAGCGCCGGCTGTACCACGACAACAGCTTTACAGGTGGACCAGCGGCGCCACGGCGCGGGCGTTGTCGAGGTAGAGCGTCCAGCCGCGGGCGAAGTACTCGCGGACACGGGCCGACAGCGAGCGGCCGCTGCCCATGCGGGCGTAGTAGTCGACCTCGCGCGCCGCTTCGGCGGCAGGTCGGACGCTGGACTTGGCCTGCGGTTTAGCCTGCGATTTGGCTTGGGCGGGTTGACGATAAAGGGTATCGGCGAGCACTTGCATGGCAATGTTTCCTTTTCCGGATCGGAGGAATGTTTAGTGCCTCGCAATGCACATCTGACCGGATTCCAGTCAGCCGTGCGAGGCAGTTCAGGGTTATCCCTAGTATAACGAAGTACCTCGGGCGGCATCCGGGTCAGTACCTATAGGCCGTATATGGCTCGCGTGATAATGCCAGGCGCCCAAAACGCCACCTGGCAACGTTCTTCGACCCCAAGATAACAATCCTCCACTTCCGGTATTCCCCACAACGCATGCCGCGCATTTTGCTGCGGTTATGACGACTCCCTCGCGCTCACCTAGCCTTCAGCCTTGCCCAGATCACGCCCGCACAAGAAGGCAACGACAAGCCGGCACACCGATAACAGCGGGTTGGCGAGGCTCCATGCCCCCAACCGAAAACAGCCAGAACCACGTGAGACAAGCCTGACGACGCGCCGTACGACGGACGTTGCAGCGCCCTGCAAGGAGACAGTTCATCATGATCGAGCAGCCCTATCCGTCGTCAGCGACGGAAGCCGATGCGGCACGCCCCAACGTCCCCGAGGTCCGAAACCGGCTCGACGCCTATTTTGAGATCACCGCACGCGGCAGCACCCAGCGCAAGGAAGTGGTGGCGGGTATCACCACCTTCATGGCAATGGTCTACGCGGTCTTCGTCGTGCCCGGCATGCTGGGCAAGGCCGGCTTCGACACCAGCGCGGTTTTTGTCGCGGTGTGCCTGACCACAGCCTTCGGCTCGCTGCTGATGGGCCTGTGGGCCAAGCTGCCGATCGCGATCGGATGCGCCATTTCGCTGACTGCGTTCATGGCCTTCGGCCTGGTGCTCGGCCAGGGCCTGTCGCCGGCAGTCGCGCTTGGCGCCGTGTTCCTGATGGGCCTGATCTTCACCGCGATCTCGGTGACCGGGGTGCGTTCCTGGATCCTGCGCAACCTGCCGGCAGGCGTGGCGCATGGCACGGGCATCGGCATCGGCCTGTTCCTGCTGCTGATCGCCTCCAATGAAGTCGGTTTGGTGGTCAAGAACGCCCACGCCGGCCTGCCGGTCTCGCTGGGCAAGATCACTTCGTTCCCGGTGGTGATGTCGGTGCTCGGCCTGGCCGCAATCTTCGGCCTGGAGCGACGCAAGGTGCCGGGCGGCATCCTGCTGGTGATCATCGCGATCTCGGCGTTGGGCCTGGCCTTCGATCCGGCGGTGAAGTTCACCGGAGTGTTCGCGCTGCCGTCGCTGAGCGCACCGGGTCACGTCTCGCTGATCGGCGCCATGGACGTGCGCGGCGCGCTGTCCGCGGCGGTGCTGCCGAGCGTGCTGGCGCTGGTGATGACTGCCGTGTTCGACGCCACCGGCACCATCCGCGCCGTGGCCGGACAGGCCGGGCAGCTCAATGCCGCCGGCCATATCCACAATGGCGGGCGGGCGCTGACGGCGGACTCGGTCAGCTCGATCTTCTCGGGCTTCTTTGGCGGCGCACCGGCAGCGGCCTATATCGAATCGACCGTCGGCGTGGCCGCGGGCGCCAAGACCGGCCTGACCGCCGTGGTGGTGGGCCTGCTGTTCGTGGCGGTGATGTTCTTCTCGCCGCTGGCGGCGCTGGTGCCGTCGTACGCCACCGCGCCGGCGCTGATGTACGTGGGCCTGCTGATGCTGTCCAGCGTCAGCCGCCTGCATATGGACGACATGGTCGACGCCATGGCCGGCCTGGTCTGCGCGGTGTTTATCGTGCTGACCTGCAATATCGTCACCGGCATCATGCTGGGATTCTGCACCCTGGTGGTGGGCCGCGTAATCGCCGGCGAATGGCGCAAGCTCAATGTCGGAACCGTCGCCATCGCGGCGGTACTGGCTGCGTTCTATGCCGGCGGCTGGGCGATCTGATCCTGCCTGACGCATCCCGGGCAAACTGCCCGGGACGTCCACGACAAGTTGTCTCCTCCACCGCGATCCAGGTGGATTTCAAGCCCGGGCTTCCTGCTTTCCCGGGCTGTTTTTTTTGGTGCGCGCCTTACTGCGCCCCCTGCATTGCCGCCATATCCATGTAGACCAGTTCCCAGACATGGCCATCGAGGTCCTGGAACCCATGCCCGTACATAAATCCCAGGTCCATCGGCGGCTTGTAGATATTGCCGCCCGCGATCACTGCGGCATTCACCATTTCATCGACACGCGCACGGGTATCCATCGACAGGCAGACCAGCACTTCGGTGAATTTGCGCGCATCGCAGATGTCGTTAGGCGAAAAGCTGCGGAACTTGGCTTCGGTCAGCAGCATCACGAAAATGTTCTCGCCAACGATCATGCAGGTGGCGGTGTCATCGGTAAATTGCGGATTGAAGGCAAAGCCGAGACTGGTAAAGAACTCGATCGACTTTTGCAGGTCGCTTACTGGCAAATTGACAAAGATCTGCTGGCTCATGGCGTCTCCGGAAACGTTGTGCAACGCAGAGAACCAGTCTAGGTGCAAAAGGCGGCAGCGCCAGCCTTTTCCATTTCCCGAAAATCGATGGCGGTATTGCCATTGCAGCAAGACCAACACCGCAATGGCGCGCCGTGGTGCGCTATAAAACAGTCCGGCTACGGGCCACGACAATCAGTTCGTGCAATCGCCGTTATTTTTTGTAAAATTTTTATGTCAACCGACGCCTGATGTTCTAGTACCATGCAGCCGCCTAAATGCAGAAAGGGGATATAAATGGCGACATACAAGCAACTCCTGGCTGAGAAGGAAGCGCTGGAAGCCAAGCTGAATGAAGTGCGCGCGACGGAAGTGGCCAGCGTGATCGACAAAATCCGCGAATTGATGACCGAATATGGCCTGACCGCGGAAGACATCATGCCCCGGCGCAAGCGCGGCCGCCCCGCAGGTGCCGCCAGCAAGAAGGCGGCTTCGGGCTCGGCATTGCCGCCCAAATACATGGATCCCAAGACCGGCAAGACCTGGTCCGGCCGTGGCCGCGCCCCGGCATGGCTGGGCAAGCGCCCCGAGCGCTTCCTGATCGAGCAGTAACCCCGCGCCACGGGCGGGCGGGGGCCTGCCCGGACGGATCCGCCCGATGCCCGCATCAGGCGCTATCGTCCCGACATCGCCCGGGCGCGGTCACAGCGCCTGGCAGACATACTCCTTGCGCAGCGCGCGAAAGCCTTGCTGCGTCGGCTCGGCGGTCAGGCGCGCGCCGCCACCTTCCAGCGACTGCATCCGCAATACCTGCGCCGAGCACTGGCTCGCGTCCTCATCACGCTGATACCGGATTTCATACAAGCCGCCAGGGGCGGGCACGAACGACACGCCGGCCGCACAACGCTGCTCGGGCAACGGCGGCTCGGCTTTGGACGTCACGGCCACGTAGATGCGCCGGCCCGCCTCGACCAGCCGTTCGCGCGTGCGCGCCGGCGGCTCCGGCGAGCGGCCCGGCAAGCCCAGTTCACGATCCCGGCCGATTGCCGACAACTGCTTGCCAGTGCCGGCCAGTACCAGCGGGCGTGCCGGCACCGGGCACTTGGCCGGATCGACCACGGCGAAGGAGGTGATTTCGTCGGTATTGGTCAGCAGGCGCACGCTGGCTGTGGGGGCGCCCGACGGCACCCGGTATTGCGCCACGCAGCCGCATAACGCCGCTGTGGCAGCCAACGTGACGACCGAGATCAGGCGAGAGGGCACTGCGGACGACCGGTCATGGCGCATGGCGGCAGGCAATCTGGAGTTGCGGTTATGCCAGCCGGACGATCGCTGGCAGTGGGATAGCAGCAATTGACGGCGGAATAGCCTGCGAATCACGCGCGATATCGGCATGCACCGCAACCGGCAGGTAACTTCGTCGCAGCTGGCGCAGCGTAGCCTGGTCCCAAAGCTGTGCAGCATACCGGTTTCCGGGACATTGCGGCAGCCGCACAAACCCATGTTGAAAATCCCGGCGTGATATCCACAGAATCTGTGGATATCCTGCCTCCTCCCTCCCCGGAAGCCTTGGTCTGTGCGGCAACGCACCGGACCGCACAAATTTTAGGCAACGCGTTGCATCGAACCGTGTTAACGCCGTCGATGCCCTCCCGCAAGGCCGCTCCCCCACCCTGGCCCAGTCCCCTGGTTGCGCTGCCTTGGCCACACATCCACCCCCCACGTGCCCTTGAAGGCGCCGCCGGCACCGCGTAATCTCAGTCTTACCGGGGGCTAGCACGGGCGCCTTGCGCCAATTTGCCAGTCCAATAACAATGCCACTACAAGAGCCAATCCAGGCCAGGCCGTTCCCTCGTGACCTGCTGCACGCGCTGCGTGAAGGCGGTTACGATGTGTCGGCGCTCGTGCCTGCTCCTGAATCCGATCCTGAAACCCTTCCCAGCCCGGACATGCCCGAGGCCGGGCCCCAGCAGGCGAGCCACCTGCTGTGCACCGTCTACCAGGCCACCGGCGATCCCGCCATCGGCCTGTGGCTGGCCAGCCGGATGCAGCCCGACCTGCTTGGCCTGGCGGGCATGCCGGCCATGGCGGGTCCCTCGCTGGGCACGGCGCTGCGGCGTATCGCGCGCTACCAGAAGCTGATGATGGGCGACCGCATCGAGCTGCGCCGCCAGGGCGAGGAGGCCTGGGTCTGCATCCGCCCGAGCGAACCGGAGGCGCCCGACACCCGCCCGCGCATCGACATGGAGTTGTGCTCGCTGCTGGCCTTCGGGCGCCAGTTCACGCGCAAGCCGCTGCATCCGCTGCGAGTTTCGCTGCGCATCGGCCAGCCCGACTGGCACCTGCGCTATACCGAAGCCTTCGATTGCCCGGTGCGCTTCGGCGAGCCGGAAGACGCGATCGTGTTCGGACGCCGCGACCTGGCGCTGCGCCTGGTCGCCCGGGCCCACAGCCGTCCGCCGGCGCCCGCCGCCACGCACGATGCGCGGCACGCGGCGGCATCGCTGGACGACGTGCGCGCCGCCCTGCACCAGCTGGCCGGCGAGCGCGCGTTGAGCCTGGCCGCGGTGGCGCGCCACCTCGACATCAGCGAGCGCACGCTGCAGCGCCGGCTGATGGCGGCGGGCACGGGATTCCGCGCGCTGTGCGAAGATGTGCGTCGCGAACTGGCCGGCCGATACCTGACCGAAGGCAATATGTCGTTGGGAGAAATCGCTTTCCGGCTCGGCTTCGACGATGCCAATTCGTTCTTCCGCGCCTTCCGCCGCTGGACCGGCATGACGCCGGGCGATTACCGGCGCTCGGCGGCGCACCCGCCGGGCTAAGGCGTCGCGCCCCGGGGCCGGCCTTCCGACCCCGCCTCCCGGTCCCGCCTTCCGGGCCCGCTTCCCCGGCCGGCTTCATGCGCCGGTCGGCGCTTCCCACGGCGGGTTGCCGCCGTACTGCTGCGCCAGGTAATCGACAAAGGCGCGCACCCGCGGCGGCACCAGCCGCCGTTGCGGCATCACCGCGTAGATGCCGGTGTCGGCGATCGGGAAGTCCGGCAGCACCTGCACCAGCCTGCCGGCGCGCAGGTCGCCGGCGACATGCCAGGTCGAATGCAGCGCGATGCCGAACCCGGCCAGCGCCGCGTCCGACAGCAGCTCGCCGGTATTGGCCTCGATGCGCCCACGCACCCGTACCGCGATTTCCCCGCCCTGGCCATCACCCAGCCGCCAGACGTCCTGCCGCCCCTGGCTGCCCACCAGCACCAGGCAGTCGTGCCGCGCCAGGTCTTGCGGCGTGCGCGGCGTGCCGCGCCGGCGCAGGTAATCCGGCGCGGCGCACAGCACGCGCCGGTTGACGGCCAGGCGGCGCGCCACCAGCGTGGAATCGTCGAGCCCACCGATGCGGATGGCCAGGTCAAAGCCGGCGCTGACGAGGTCGAGCACGTTATCGGTCAGGTTGACGCTGACCGATAGCCCGGGATGCTGCTCCAGGAACCGCGGCAGCAGCGGCGACACATAGAGCCGGCCGAATGATGACGATGTCGTCACCCGCAGCGTGCCCGATATCCCGGTGCCGGCCTGCCGCAGCGACGCCCCCAGCGCTTCCAGGTCATCGACCAGCGCACGCCCCTGCTCGGCCAGCACCGCGCCCTCGGGCGTGGCATGCAACCGGCGCGTGGTCCGGTGCAGCAGGCGCACGCCAAGGTCGCGCTCCAGCCGCTGAAGGCGCTGGCTGGCGACCGCCACCGACAGGTCCAGGCTGCGCGCCGCGGCGCTGATCGAGCCCAGGTCGAGCACGCGCAGGAACAAGCCGATATCCCCGATGCGATCCATGATTATCAAGATTCTGTTGAAACTGATTATGGATCATGCCGGTTTTTGCAAAAGACAGGAAGGTGCAGACTGCGGCCTTCCTGCCTCGCTCCCATCTTCTTTTCTTAACTTCTCTCCCTGAGCTTCCAACCATGGCCGCCCCACTTTCCCCTCCCGCCCCCGCTGGCGCCGCCCCCGCGCACGGCGGCCGGCTGCCCCTGGCGCTCTATGCGCTGACCGCCGGCTCGTTCGGCATCGGCTGTGCCGAGTTCGTCATCATGGGCCTGCTGCTGCAGGTCGCCGCCGACCTGCAGGTGACCATCGCCGCCGCCGGCATGCTGGTTTCCGGCTACGCGCTCGGCGTGTTCGCCGGCGCACCGGTATTGACGCTGCTGACCCGGCGCATGCCGCGCAAGGCCGTACTGCTGGCGCTGATGGTGATCTACACCGTCGGCAACGCCGCCTGCGCGCTGGCGCCCGACTACACCACGCTGATGGTCGCGCGCGTGCTGACGTCGCTGACCCACGGCACGTTTTTCGGTGTCGGCGCAGTGGTGGCCACCGGCCTGGTGCCGCCCCACCGGCGCGCCTCGGCAATTTCGGTGATGTTTTCCGGCCTGACGCTGGCCACGCTGCTGGGCATGCCAGCGGGTGCCTGGCTCGGCCTGCACCTGGGCTGGCGCGCGACCTTCTGGGCCATGACGCTGATCGGGCTGGTGTCGCTGGCCGTGATCGCGCTGCTGGTGCAGAAGAGCCGCGACCAGGGCGCCCCGGTGGCGCTGCGCGACGAGCTGGCCACCGTGGGCCGCCCGCAGGTGCTGCTGGGCCTGCTGATGACGGTGCTGCAGTCGATGGGCACCTTTGCCGTGATCACCTACGTGCAGCCGCTGCTGACGCGCGTCTCGGGCTTTGGCGAGGGGGCGGTGTCGCCGATCCTGTTGCTGTTCGGCGGCGGCATGATCGTTGGCAATATCCTTGGCGGCCGCCTCGCCGACCGTGCGCCGGCGCGCGCGGTGCTTGGATCGCTCGCCACGCTGACGCTGGTGCTGGCGGCCATGACGCTGGCCATCCACAACCAGGTGATGGTGGTGGCGTTCGTGGGCATCCTGGGTATCGCCGCATTCGCCACCGTGTCGCCACTGCAGCTGCGCGTGCTGCGGCATGCCAGCGGCGCGGGCGAGAACCTGGCCTCGAGCTTCAATATCGCGGCGTTCAACCTCGGCAATGGCATCGGTGCCTGGATGGGCGGCGTGGTGACCGACCACGGCCCCGGACTGACGGCGTTGCCGTGGATCGCGGCCCTGGCGCCGCTGGCCGCGCTGGCGGTGGCCTGGATCAGCGTCAGGCTCGAGCAGGGCCGCGGCGCCGCCGCACCGGTAGCGCAAGCTTGCCCCTGACTTGCTTGCCTCGCTCTCCCCGCTAGCTCAGCCCGGCTTGCCGTCCACCCGTGGGCGCGCAAGCCGCGGCGCATAGGTCAGCGCATAAAGGCCAAATCCAGCCACCCAGCAAGCCCCAGCGCCCCAGATCCAGTGCAGGTAGCCGGCCGGCCACACCATCGGACCGAACACGCGCAATACCGCGGCCAGGGCAATGAGCCAGTACGCCACCGTTTCCGCACGGCCGGCCACCAGCATGCGCCCGGTATGGCCCAGCGCGGTGCGGGTGATCATGGCGATGATGGCCACGCCGAGCACGCCCACCGTGAACGCATGGGTCGCCAGCCCGGCCATTACCAGGCCAAGCGCACCCAGTGCCTGCAGCAGCAGCGCCACTGGCAGCCACGCATAGGCGAGGTGCAGCACCCACAGCAGCGGCCGGTTGCCCACCGCATAGCCGCGCCATCCGGCCACGCGCACCGCCAGCACGCCGGCGCCGAGCAGGGACAGCGCCGCGGCCAGCCATCCCGGCAAGGGCAGCAATGCCGACGCCAGCCCCAGCACCGTCGCCGGGATCACCATGCGATCGATCTGCTTGTACTGCCGCAGGCGGAAACCGGGAATCGCGTTGGTGGTGAACATCGGGATCACGCGGCCGCCGATCACCACCACGAACAGCGTCACCAGCGCCACGCCGGCGCGGCAGGCATGCAGCGCCGCGGCGTCGTGTCCGCCGGCCTGCAGCGACAGGGCCGCAATATTGGCCACGGCGAGGAGCCATAGCGCCAGAGCGAGCGGGTAGTTGCGCCGGTTGCCGGCCCTGGCCAGCGTGCGGGTGAAGGCCAGCGCCGCCAGCGGCAGGAATGCGCCTTCCACGGCGAAGGCAGCGGTGCCCGGCGCCACCCACATGCCCACCCGCCCCGCCAGCCATAGCAGGAACAGCACGGCAAGCGCCGCGCCGGTCGGCGTGGGCTGGCCAGTCCAGGCGCGCCCCGCCGTGAACAGGAAACCCACCACGATCGCCGCGGCAAAGCCGAACACCATCTCGTGCGCGTGCCAGAACATCCCCGGCAGCACCGGCGCCGGCCCGGCCGACTGCATCCCCGCGAGCATTGCCGACCATGCCGCGATCGCCAGCGCGGCAAAGACCGCGCCACCCAGGTAGAACGGCCTGAACCCCAGCGCGAACAGGGCGAAGCCGCGCGGCGGCGGCCCGGCAGGCGTCTTGCCTGAGGGCGGCCGGGCGGGAAGGATGGGAATGGTTTCCATGGCAGCAAAATAAGTGTAGCGGGCAGGGCCGATGCGGCCTGCAGCCTGATTCTTGATCTGGCGCAGGATTGCCGCAAGCACGCAAACGGGTGCCATGCGTGCCGCAATCACGATAGCACCAGCGCCGCGCCACCAACCTCCGCCGGTAGAACTACTTCCAACGACAGATCGCTCCATGTGGCGCGCTGTGCTGCCGGCGAATAGGCAGCACCAGTGGCCGCCCCTACTCTGGCATCACCCCCGCCAAAGTTGACACAGGAGCATGGCCATGGCCACCCAAACACGCGCGCCGGAACCCGTTCCGGCCGGCGCGGCAATAACGCTGGCGTCCAGTACCTTCGCATTCACTATCTGCTTTGCCGTGTGGATGCTGTTCGCCGTCCTCGGCATCCCGCTCAAGCAGGAGCTCGGCCTCAACGACACGGAATTCGGCCTGCTTGCCGCCACGCCGGTGCTGAGCGGGTCACTGATCCGCGTGCCCCTGGGCATCTGGACCGACCGCTTCGGCGGCCGCATCGTCTTCTTCGTGCTGATGCTGGCGACGGTGATCCCGATCTGGCTGATCTCCTACGCGCACAGCCTGTGGCAACTGCTGGTGCTGGGCCTGTTCGTCGGCCTGGCGGGCGGGTCGTTCTCGGTCGGCACGCCCTACGTGGCACGCTGGTTCCCGCGCTCGCGCCAGGGGCTGGCGATGGGCATCTTCGGCGCCGGCAACTCGGGCGCGGCGCTTACCAAGTTCGTCGCGCCGGCGATGATCCTGGCAGCCGGCACCTGGACCGTCGTGCCGCGCGTGTATTCGGTGGCGATGCTCGTCACCGCCCTGCTGTTCTGGGTGTTCTCGCGCAGCAACCCGGCGCACATGGTCAAGTCCAGCGTGGGCTGGCGCGAACAGCTGGCGGTGATGCGCGATCCGCGCGTGTGGCGCTATTCCCAGTACTACTCGGTGGTGTTCGGCGGCTATGTCGGCCTGTCGCTGTGGATGACTAAGTACTACATCGGCGAATACGGCTTCGACATCAAGACCGCCGCCTTCCTGGCCGCTTGCTTCTCGCTGCCCGGCGGCGTGCTGCGCGCCATCGGCGGCTGGATCTCCGACCGCTACGGCGCGCATCGCACCACCTGGTGGGTGATGTGGGTGAGCTGGGTCGGCTTTTTCCTGCTGAGCTATCCGCAAACCGATTTCATCATCCAGACCACCGGCGGCCCGCAGGCCTTCCGCATCGCGCTGACGCCCACGGTGTTCACCATCCTGCTGTTCGTGGTCGGCATCGCCTTCGCCGTCGGCAAGGCCTCGGTGTTCAAGTTCATCTCCAACGACTTCTCGCACAACATCGGCGCGGTGTCCGGCGTTGTCGGCCTGGCCGGCGGCCTGGGCGGCTTCATCCTGCCAATCCTGTTCGGCATGCTGGCCGACCTGACCGGCGTGCGCAGCAGCTGCTTCATGCTGATGTACGGCACGGTGTGCGTGAGCCTGGTGTGGATGCACTACAGCCACCGCGCTGAACGCCAGCGCAAGGCACAGGCCGTTGGCCTCACGCAGGCAGCCTGATCGCTCATCTCCCAAGCGCGCCTCCGCGCTTTCATCACCAAGGCACACCTATCATGACCTCATCCGTACTCACCCGCTGGGAGCCCGAGAACGCGGCGTTCTGGCAAAGCGAGGGCGAGCGCATCGCCTATCGCAACCTGTGGATCTCGATCCCGGCGCTGATGCTGGCGTTCGTGGTCTGGATGTTGTGGAGCGTGGTCGCGGTCAACCTCGACCGCGCCGGCTTCCAGTTCACCAAGAACCAGCTGTTCTGGCTGACCGCGCTGCCGGCGCTTTCCGGCGCGACGCTGCGCATCTTCTACTCCTTCCTGGTGCCGGTATTCGGCGGGCGCCGCTTCACCGCGATCTCCACCGCGCTGCTGCTGATCCCGGCACTGGGCATGGGCTTCGCGCTGCGCGACCCGTCCACGGGCTATCCTACGCTGCTGGTGCTGGCGCTGCTGTGCGGGCTGGGCGGCGCCAACTTCAGCTCGTCGATGGCCAATATCAGCTTCTTCTTCCCCAAGGCGAAGAAGGGTCTGGCTACCGGGCTGAATGCCGGCATCGGCAACCTGGGCGTGTCGGTGGTGCAGTTCGTCACGCCGCTGGTGGTGTCGCTGGCGGTGTTCGGCGCGCTCGGCGGCGACCCGCAGCAGTACCAGGCCAATGGCGCCACGCAGGACCTGTGGCTCCAGAACGCGGGCTTTATCTGGGTGCCGTTCATCGTGGTGTCGGCACTGGCCGCGTGGTTCGGCATGCATGACATCGCCGATGCCAGGGCATCGTTCGCCGAACAGGCCGTGATCTTCAAGCGCAAGCACAACTGGCTGATGTGCTGGCTGTACGTGGGCACCTTCGGCTCGTTCATCGGCTTCTCGGCCGGGCTGGCGTTGCTGACCAAGTCGCAGTTCCCGGGCGTGAACCCCACCGCCTATGCCTTCCTGGGGCCGCTGGTCGGCGCGCTGACGCGTCCCGTGGGCGGCTGGATCTCTGACAAGCTCGGCGGTGCGCGCGTCACGCTGTGGACCTTCGTCGGCATGATCGCGGCGGTGTTCGCGGTGCTGGCCGCGCTGCCGCATGACGGCGCCGGCGGCAACTTCACCAACTTCCTCGCAGCCTTCATTGCATTGTTCGCACTGACCGGCATCGGCAACGGTTCGACCTTCCGCATGATCCCGGTGATCTTCCTGACCGAGCGCCAGCGCGCCGCCAGGGGCAAGGGCGACGCCGCCCAACGCCAGGCGCTGCAGGAAGCCGGCAAGGAATCCGCGGCGGTGCTGGGCTTCTCCGGCGCGATCGGCGCGTACGGCGGCTTCTTCATCCCCAAGAGCTTCGGCACCTCGCTGGAGCTGACCGGCGCACCGGACACCGCGTTGTACTGCTTCATCGCCTTCTATGTCAGCTGCCTGCTGGTGACCTGGTGGTACTACGCGCGCCGCAACGCGCCCATGCCCTGCTGACCCCCTTGCCGGCCGGGCTAGTTCTTCAGAACTAGTCCCGCGCCCGGCACCTCCCCCGATCGCCATGCGGCGGCTGTTCCACCAGCGAATTGGCTGCCGCCCCGCTCCCCCATAAGCTCAAGGTGTCCCTGCAAACGCTCCCGCAAGCCCCGGAGCGCCGCAGAAAAGCCTCGCGGAGAACAAGCAAATGAGTCATTTCCTGGATCGACTGAAGTTCATGTCGCGCGTCAAGTCCACCTACGCGGACGGCCACGGCGCGGTGGTGAACGAAGACCGCAAGTGGGAAGACGGCTACCGCAGCCGCTGGCAGCACGACAAGATCGTGCGCTCCACCCACGGCGTGAACTGCACCGGCTCCTGCTCCTGGAAGGTCTACGTGAAGAACGGCCTGATCACCTGGGAAACGCAGCAGACCGACTACCCGCGCACGCGCCCGGACCTGCCCAACCACGAGCCCCGCGGCTGCCCGCGCGGCGCGTCGTACAGCTGGTACGTCTACTCCGCGCAGCGCGTCAAGTATCCGATGATCCGCGGCCGCCTGATGGAGATGTGGCGCGAGGCCCGCAAGACCATGGACCCGATCGCCGCCTGGGAATCGATCAGCCAGGACCCGAAGAAGGCGGCGCGCTACAAGAGCGTGCGCGGCCAGGGCGGCTTCGTGCGCGCCGACTGGAACACCGCCACCGAGATGATCGCCGCGGCCAACGCTTTCACCGTGAAGAAGTTCGGCCCGGACCGCGTGGTCGGCTTCTCGCCGATCCCGGCGATGTCGATGGTCTCGTACGCGGCCGGCGCGCGCTACCTGAGCCTGCTCGGCGGCGCCTGCCTGTCGTTCTACGACTGGTACTGCGACCTGCCGCCGGCCAGCCCGCAGATCTGGGGCGAACAGACCGACGTGCCCGAATCGGCCGACTGGTACAACTCCACCTACCTCATGGTGTGGGGCTCCAACGTCCCGCAAACGCGCACGCCCGACGCGCACTTCTACACCGAGGTCCGCTACAAGGGCACCAAGACCGTTGCCGTCTCCTCCGACTTCGGCGAGATGGTCAAGTTCGGCGATATCTGGCTGGCGCCGAAGCAAGGCACCGATGCCGCGCTGGCGATGGCCATGGGCCACGTAGTTCTGAAGGAGTTCCACGCCAGCGGCAAGTCCGCCTACTTCCGCGATTACATCAGGCAGTATACCGACATGCCGATGCTGGTGCTGCTGCGCGAGAACCAGGACAACGCAGGCACGCTGGTGCCCGACCACTTCCTGCGTGCCTCGCACCTGGCCGACAACCTCGGCGAAGCCAACCATCCCGAGTGGAAGACGCTGCAAATCGACGATGCCACCGGCGAGATCGTCGCGCCGAACGGCTCGATCGGCTTCCGCTGGGGCGAGGCTGCCCACAACGGCGGCGAGAAGGTGGGCCGCTGGAACCTGGAAATGAAGGATGGCGGCAGCGGCCGCGCGGTCGAGCCGCGCCTGTCGCTGGTCGGCAATGGCGACGAAGTGGTGGAAGTGGGCTTCCCCTATTTCGGCGGCGAGCACGACGAACTGCTGCGCCGCCGCGTGCCGGCGCGCCGCATCACGCTGGCCGACGGCAGCACCGCGCTGGTGGCAACCGTGTATGACCTGCAGATGGCCAACTACGGTGTCGACCAGGGCCTGGGCGGCCCCAACGTAGCGTCGTCGTATGAAGACGACGTGCCCTACACCCCGGCCTGGCAGGAAAAGCACACCTCCGTCCCGGCCCGCCTGGTGACCCAGGTGGCGCGCGAGTTCGCCGATAACGCCGACCGCACGCAGGGCAAGAGCATGGTGATCGTCGGTGCCGCGCTGAACCACTGGTACCACAACGACATGATCTACCGCGGCATCGTCAACCTGCTGATGATGTGCGGCTGCATCGGCAAGAGCGGCGGCGGCTGGGCCCACTACGTCGGGCAAGAGAAGCTGCGTCCGCAGTTCGGCTGGGCTCCGCTGGCATTCGGCCTGGACTGGTCGCGCCCGCCGCGCCAGATGAACGGCACCTCGTTCTTCTACAACCACACCAGCCAGTGGCGCCACGAGAAGCTGGCCGTCGACGAGATCCTGTCGCCGACCGCCGACCGCAAGCGCTATGACGGCATGTCGCTGCTCGATCTGAACGCGAAGTCCGAGCGCATGGGCTGGCTGCCGTCGGCGCCGCAGCTGGGCGCCAACCCGCTGGACGTGGTCGATGCGGCCGAACAATCCGGCAAGGACCCGGTGGCCTACACCGTCGAGCAACTGAAGTCGGGGGCGCTGCAGTTCGCCTGCGACGATCCGGACAATCCCGCCAACTTCCCGCGCAATATGTTCGTGTGGCGCTCCAATATCCTGGGCAGCTCGGGCAAGGGGCATGAGTATTTCCTGAAGTACCTGCTCGGCACCCAGAACGCCGTGTTCGGCGACGAGGCCGACGCGATCACGCCGAGCGAAGTCAACGTGCGTCCGGCCGCCGAAGGCAAGCTGGACCTGCTGACCGTGCTGGACTTCCGCATGAGCACAACCTGCCTGTACGGCGACATCGTGCTGCCGACGGCAACCTGGTACGAGAAGGACGACCTCAACACGTCCGACATGCACCCCTTTATCCACCCGCTGTCCGAAGCCGTGCAGCCGCTGTGGGAAAGCAAGACCGACTGGGAAATCTACAAGGTCATCGCGAAGAAGTTCAGCGAGATCGCCGGCCCGTACCTGGGCACGCGCAAGGACCTGGTGTGCACGCCGCTGCTGCACGACACCCCGGGCGAACTGGGCCAGCCGTTCGAGCCGAAGGACTGGAAGGCCGGCGAGTGCGACCTGATCCCCGGCAAGACCGCGCCGTCGATGACGGTGGTCGAGCGCAACTACGCGGACATCTACAAGAAATTCACTTCGATCGGCCCGCTGCTCGACAAGCTCGGCAACGGCGGCAAGGGCATCAACTGGAACACCCGGCATGAGGTGAAGGAAATCGGCGACCTGAGCCACACGGTGACGGAACCCGGCGTGAGCCAGGGCCGGCCGAAGCTCGAAACGGCGATCGACGCCGCCGAGATGATCCTGACCTTTGCGCCCGAAACCAACGGCCACGTTGCCGTCAAGGCATGGGAAGCGCTGTCGAAGATCACCGGGCGCGACCACACCCACCTCGCCGAAGGGCGCGAGCACGACAAGATCCGCTTCCGCGACGTGCAGGCGCAGCCGCGCAAGATCATTTCCGCGCCGACGTGGTCGGGGCTGGAATCGGAAGAGGTCAGCTACAACGCCGGCTACACCAACGTGCACGAGCTGATCCCCTGGCGCACGCTGACCGGCCGCCAGCAGTTCTACCAGGACCACCGCTGGATGCTGGACTTCGGCGAAGGCGCCTGCGTGTACAAGCCGGCAATCGATACCAAGACCGTGGCGCCGATGCTGGGCAAGAAGCCCAATGGCAACCCGGAGCTGGTGCTGAACTGGATCACGCCGCACCAGAAGTGGGGCATCCACTCCACTTATTCCGACAACCTGCGCATGCTGACGCTGTCGCGCGGCGGCCCGCACGTGTGGATCTCGGAAGCCGAGGCCAAGGCCAACGGCATCCGCGACAACGACTGGGTCGAGGTGTTCAACGTGAACGGCACGCTGACCGCACGCGTGGTGGTGTCGCAGCGCGTGCCCAAGGGCATGTGCCTGATGTACCACGCCCAGGAAAAGATCGTGAACGTGCCTGGCGCCGAGACCAGCGGCATGCGCGGCGGCATCCATAACTCGGTCACGCGCGCCGTGACCAAGCCCACGCACATGATCGGCGGCTACGCGCAGCTGGCCTACGGCTTCAACTACTACGGCACCGTGGGCAGCAACCGCGATGAATTCGTGATCCTGCGCAAGATGAAGAAGGTCGACTGGCTGGAAGGCCCGCTCGTGGAAAAGACTGAGAAGGAAGGAGCCTCGCAATGAAGATCCGTGCCCAGGTGGCCATGGTGCTGAACCTCGACAAGTGCATCGGCTGCCATACCTGCTCCGTGACCTGCAAGAACGTGTGGACCAGCCGCGACGGTGTCGAGTACGCGTGGTTCAACAACGTCGAGACCAAGCCCGGCATCGGCTATCCCAAGGAATGGGAGAACCAGGACAAGTGGCAGGGCGGCTGGAAGCGCAACGCCGACGGCACGCTCGAGCCGCGCCAGGGCGGCAAGCTGAAGATCCTGGCGAACCTGTTCGCCAACCCCAACCTGCCGCAGATCGACGAGTACTACGAGCCCTTCACCTACGACTACGAGCACCTGCAGAAGGCGCCGCTGTCGCAGACCCCGCCCACCGCGCGCCCGGTGTCCGTGCTGACCGGCCGCAAGATGGAAAAGATCGAGTGGGGCCCGAACTGGGAAGACGACCTCGGCGGCGAGTTCAGCTCGCGCGGACGCGACAAGCTCTTTGACGACGTGCAGAAGGAGATGTACTCGACCTTCGAGAACACCTTCATGATGTACCTGCCGCGCCTGTGCGAGCACTGCCTGAACCCGGCCTGCGTGGCCTCGTGCCCGTCGGGCTCGATCTACAAGCGCGAGGACGACGGCATCGTGCTGGTCGACCAGGACAAGTGCCGCGGCTGGCGCATGTGCATCTCGGGCTGCCCGTACAAGAAGATCTACTTCAACTGGCAGAGCGGCAAGGCCGAGAAATGCCTGTTCTGCTATCCACGCATCGAGGCCGGCCAGCCCACGGTCTGCTCCGAGACCTGCGTCGGCCGCATCCGCTACCTCGGCGTGATGCTGTACGACGCCGACCGCATCGAGCAAGCCGCGTCGGTGGCCGATGAGCGCGACCTGTACCAGTCGCAGCTCGACGTCTTCCTCGACCCGCATGATCCCGAGGTACAGGCCGAGGCGCTGCGCCAGGGCATCCCGCAAAGCTGGCTCGACGCCGCGCGCAAATCGCCGGTCTACAAGATGGCGTGCGAGTGGAAGATCGCCTTCCCGCTGCACCCGGAGTACCGCACGCTGCCGATGGTCTGGTACATCCCGCCGCTGTCGCCGATCCAGTCGGCGGCGGAAGCGGGCCACATGGGCATGAACGGCATCATCCCCGACGTCAAGAGCCTGCGCATCCCGGTCAAGTACCTGGCCAACCTGCTGACCGCGGGCGATGTGATGCCGGTGCTGTCGGCGCTGGACCGCATGCTGGCGATGCGCGCGTACAAGCGCTCGCAGGTCGTGGACGGCGTGCAAGACCTGGATGTGCTCAAGCAAGTGGGGCTGACGCCCGCGCAGGTCGAGGACATGTACAAGACCATGGCCATCGCCAACTACGAGGACCGCTTCGTGATCCCGTCCTCGCACAAGGAAATGGTCGAGGACAGCTTCAACGACAAGGCCAGCTGCGGCTTCACCTTCGGCAACGGCTGCTCGGGCGGCACCTCGGATGGCGCGCTGTTCGGCAAGAAGCCGCAGGGCAGCGTCCACTTTGTCGACATGCCCAGGTCGCGCAAGAATGCCGTGACGAGCTGAGCGCTCGCGAACGAACCGGAGAAGAACATGCCCCTCTACCCCATCCTCAGCGCGCTGCTCGGCTATCCCGAGCAGGACCTGCTCGACGCGCTGCCCGAGATCGACACTGCCCTGGCCGAATGGCCGCAGGCGCACGGACTGCTGGCACCGGTTACCGGAATGCTGCGCGGCGAGACGCTGATCACGCTGCAGGAAAACTATGTCGCCACCTTCGACCGCAATCCGTCGCACTCGCTGCACCTGTTCGAGCATGTGCACGGGGAAAGCCGCGACCGCGGCCAGGCCATGGTGGACCTGATCGACGAATACCGGCGCGACGGTTTCGAGCCGGCCGCGTCGGAGCTGCCGGACTATGTGCCGCTGTTCCTGGAGTTCCTCGGCGCACTGAGCGCCGACGGCAAGGAAGCGCGCGCCGAGCACCTGCTGGGCGAGGCGATCCACGTGCTGGCCGCGATCGGCGACCGGCTCGCACGCAACCAGAGCCCGTACGCCGGCGTGTTCGCCGTGCTGCGAACGCTGACCGACGTGCAGCCGCAACCGCAGCAGGAGCCACCGGTGCGGGACATGGACGAGGCGCTGGAGACCTTCGGTCCGGGCGCCGATGGCGTGGAACCGCTGCTGGCGCCGCAGACCGGGCCGCAGGCCGTGAAGTTCTATCCGCGTGGCACAGCGCCGGTTCCTGCGCATTGCTGACCACACCTGGCAAGGCAATCCGAACACCAGACATTGGGCTAACACCATGGCAACGCTTCACCAATTCCTCTACGGCATCTACCCCTACATCGCTGCCGCCATCTTCCTGTTCGGCAGCCTGGCCCGCTTCGAGCGCGAGCAGTACACCTGGAAGACCGACAGCTCGCAGGTGCTCTACCGCGGCAACCTGCGCATGGGCAACATTCTGTTCCACGTCGGCATCCTGGGACTGTTCTTCGGCCACCTGCTCGGCCTGCTGACGCCGGTCGCGGTGTGGGACGCGCTGGGCGTCTCGCACGGCTTCAAGCAGGGCGTGGCGATGGCCGCCGGCGGCGTGATGGGCACCATGTGCCTGGCCGGCCTGCTGATCCTGCTGCACCGCCGCCTGACCAACGCACGCGTGTCCGCGGTGACCCGCACCGGCGACAAGGTGCTGCTGCTGTGGCTGCTGGTGACGCTGCTGCTGGGCCTGTCCACCATTTTTGAATCGGCCAGCCACATGGACGGCCACATGATGGTGCAGCTGATGACCTGGGCCCAGCACCTCGTCACGCTGCGCGGCGACGCCGCCAGCTATATCGCCGACGCGCCGCTGCTGTTCAAGGCGCACCTGTTCATGGGCATCACGCTGTTCGCGATCTTCCCGTTCACGCGGCTGGTGCACGTGTGGAGCGGCTTTGCCTCGGTCGGCTACGTCGGCCGTGCCTGGCAGCTGGTACGCGGCCGCTAACCCCACGGAGAACGACATGCCTGTCACCGTCAACGGCGTAGAACTGCGCGACGCCGATATCGAACGCGAGCTTGACCATCATCACGACGCGGCCAATCCCGCCAGGATGGCGACGATCTCTGCCATCCTGCGACTGCTGGTACGCGAAGAGGCCGGCCGCCTCGGCCTGAGCGTGCCCGGCCAGGACGACGACGCGCTCGCCATGGCGCTGCTGGAGCAAGAGGCCGGCATCCCCGAGCCGGACGAAGCCAGCTGCCGCCGCCACTACGACAGCCGCCCGGAACGCTTCCGCGACGGCGAGTGGGTCGAGGCCGACCACATCCTGTTCCAGGTGACGCCGCGCGTGCCGCTGGACGCGCTGCGGGAAATCGCCGCGCAGACGCTGGCACTGGTGCGCGGCGATCCGTCGAGCTTCGCACAGCATGCCCGCGCGCTGTCGAACTGCCCGAGCGGCAACAACGGCGGCCGCCTGGGCCGCGTATTCCGCGGCGAAACCGCGCCGGAGTTCGAGCGCGCGCTGTTTGCCGCGCAGCATGACGGCGTGCTGCCGCAGCTGGTCGAGACCCGCTTCGGGCTGCATATCGTGCGCGTCCTGGAGCGCTGCACCGGCACCCGCCTGCCCTTCGACGCCGTGCGCGGCGACATCGCCGGTGCGCTGGCCACGGCGGCGCGCGACCGCGCCTGGAAGCAGTACGCCAGCCTGCTGATCGGCCGCGCCCGCATCGAAGGCATCGAACTGGAAGGCGCCGACAGCCCGCTGGTGCAGTAGCGCCGCCACCCTGACCAACGGAAACCGCCATGCATCAGATCGAACATCTACTGAAGGGCTTCGAGCGGTTCCAGCAACGCTATTTCGACGACGCGCCAAGCCTGTTCGACGCGCTGCGTACCGGGCAGCAACCGCCCACGCTGCTGATCGGCTGCTGCGACTCGCGCGTGGACCCGGCCCTGCTGCTGGGTTGCGACCCGGGCGATCTCTTTACCGTGCGCAATATCGGCAACCTGGTGCCGCCCTGCACCGGGCGTCATGAAGGTAGCCTGCACGGCGTGTCCGCGGCGATCCAGTTTGCCGTCGAGCAGTTGCACGTCGACCGCATCATCGTGATGGGCCATGGCGGCTGCGGCGGCATCCGCGCGTTGCTGGCACAGCCGGCCGATGCCGGCGACCATCCGCCCGATAAGGGCGAAGGAGCCGACTACCTGGGTGCCTGGGTGCGCATCGCCGCGCCCGCGCGCCGGCAGGTGGAGCAAACGCTTGCCGACGCCAGCCCGGCGCAGCGCCAGCGCGCCTGCGAACAGGCGGCGATCCTGGTATCGCTGCGCAACCTGCAGACCTTCCCGTTCGTGCGGCGCGCGCTGGCAGCAGGAAAGCTGACCCTGCACGGCTGGTATTTCGACCTGCAGGCCGGTGCGCTGCTGGCCTACTCGCAGCGTGCCGATGCCTTCCTGCCGCTGGTATGCCCGTTGCCCGCACAACCTGAATCCGTCACACCATGAATCCCTTTATCTTTGGCATCGCCGGCACCTCGGGCAGCGGCAAGACCACGCTGATTACCGCCCTGCTGCCCTGGTTTCGCGCGCAAGGCCTGACCGTCAACGTGATCAAGCACAGCCACCATCCGCTGGAACTCGAGCCTCCCGGCAAGGACAGCGCGCGCTTTCGCGCGGCCGGTGCAACCGAGGTGATGGTGGCCTCGCCCTATCGCTACGCCATCGTGCGCGAGCTGGCCGACGAAGCGGAGCCGACGCTCGCCGAACAGGTGGCGCGGCTGCGGCCCGCGGACCTCACGCTGGTCGAAGGCTTCCGCCAGGAGGATATTCCGCGCATCGAGGTGTATCGGCCAGCGCATGGGCGTGCGCCGTACTACCCCTGCGATCCTTCGATCGTCGCAGTGGCCACCGATGCGCGGCTCGACACTTTGCTGCCATGCCTGCCGCTGGGCGATGCCACGCAGGTCGGGCGGTTCATTATTGCCATGCGGAGCCAGAACCATCTGGATCCGCTACGGGATCCGCTAAGCCAGGGGGCAGTCGCCTTCCCGAAGTCGACGGGCATGGTCGCCGCCTGACCGCAGCCTCCCGGCGGCATGTGCGCAATCGTGCGTCTGTGTGTCACCGGAACACCCCCGCTTGTGCCCGCCTCGCCACCCGCCTCGACAATTTCCGCACGCCGCCTATCTTAAGGGTGTCAGTACCGTCGCCGTCGGTGCTGCCGCCTTGCGCATGTGCGAGAGGCGGCGGTCGCCGTCTTGCCCGGACACAGCACTAAGCGAATGAACGAGGACTCGCCCCCGCGGCAGAACTACGAGGATGCCTTGCTCGGCATCGTGGGGGAGATGTCTACCGCCATGCGGCCGCAGACGGAATCCGGCGCAGCGGCCTCGCCCTCGCTGGACAGCGCGCTCGAAGCCGAACTGGGATTCGACAGCCTGACGCGCGCCGAGCTGCTGACCCGTATCGAGCAGCGTTTCAACGTAAGCCTGCCGGAGCAGGTACTGGCCCAGGCCGACACGCCACGCGCGCTGCTGCGTGCCGTGCTCGCCGCCAGGGACTTGCCCCCCGGCGCCGCTGATGCGCCGGCTCGGCTGGCCCGTCCGGCACCCGCGGACGAGGCAGCGCAGGCGCCCGAGGGCGCCGCCACCGTCACCGACGTGCTGCGCTGGCACCTGCACCGCCACCCGGAACGTACCCACATCATCCTGCACGGCGGCGACGGCGAAGATACGCCGATCACCTTTGCGCAACTGCACCGGCACGCCTGCGCCGTTGCCGCGGGCCTGGCCGCGCGCGGTGTGCGCGCCGGTACGACCGTGGCGCTGATGCTGCCAACCGGCGCGGAGTACTTCTACTGCTTTACCGGCATCCTGCTGGCAGGCGGGATCCCCGTGCCGCTCTACCCGCCCGCGCGGCTGGCGCAGATTGGCGACCACTTGCAGCGCCACGCCGGCATCCTCGCCAACGCGCAGGCGCCGATCCTTGTCACGGTGGCCGAGGCCCGGCCGCTGGCCGCGCTGCTCAAGGCCAGCACCGGCACGCTGCAAAGCGTGCTGACGCCGCAAGAGGTGGAGGACACCACCGCGGCGCCGGTCCAGGCGATGCTGCGCGCGCACGACATCGCGCTGCTCCAGTACACCTCCGGCAGCACCGGATCGCCCAAGGGCGTGGTGCTGACGCATGCCAACCTGCTGGCCAACCTGCGCGCCATGGGCAAGGCGCTGTCGGTCGACTCGCGCGACGTCTTTGTCAGCTGGCTGCCGCTGTATCACGACATGGGCCTGATCGGCGCCTGGCTGGGCAGCCTGTACTACGCTTTCCCGCTGGTGGTGATGTCGCCGCTCACGTTCCTGGCTCGGCCCGAGCGCTGGCTTTGGGCGATACACAAATATCGTGGCACGCTTTCCGGAGGGCCCAATTTCGCCTATGAGCTGTGCCTGCACAGGCTCGCGCAGGCGGACCTGTCGGGGCTGGACCTGTCGAGCTGGCGCTTCGCGTTCAACGGCGCCGAGCCGGTCAGCCTGCAGACCATGCGCAAATTCACGGCGCGCTTCGCCCGCCACGGACTGCGCGCGCAAGCCGCAGCCCCGGTCTACGGGCTGGCGGAAGCATCGGTGGGCCTGACGTTCCCGACGCCCGGGCAGAGTCTTACCGCCGACCGCATCGACCGCGCCGCATTCGTACGCACATCGCGGGCCGTTCCCGCCGATGGGAACGCAGGCCGGTCGGCAGGCGAACGGGACCAGATGGAAATCCCCTCGTGCGGCCGGCCCCTCCCCGGACACGAAATCCGCATCGTAGACGTCAGCGGCCGCGAGCTGCCCGAGCGGCAGGAAGGCCTGCTGCAGTTCCGCGGGCCGTCGGCCACCACTGGCTATTTCCGCAACCCGGCACAAACGCGCCAGCTCTTCGACGGCGGCTGGCTCAACACCGGCGACTACGCCTATATCGCCGACGGCGAGCTCTTTATCACCGGACGCGCCAAGGAGACCATCGTCCGCGGCGGCCGCAATCTCTATCCCTACGAAGTGGAGCAGGCCATCGGCGCCATACCCGGCATCCGCAAAGGGTGTGTCGCGGTGTTCGGCAGTCCCGATCCGGACAGCGGCACCGAGCGCATCGTGGTAATGGCGGAAACCGCCGCAACCGAGGAACCGGCGCGCCGCGCGCTGCAACAGCAGGCGCTGAAAACCGCGCTCGATGTACTCGGCATGCCGCCCGACCATGTCGTGCTGGTGCCGCCGCACACCATCCTGAAGACGTCGAGCGGCAAGATCCGGCGCGCCGCTTGCCGCGAGCGGTTCGAGCATGGCGGCACCGGCCTCGGCGATGCCGCCCCCTGGCTGCAGATTGCGCGTTTCGGCTGGCAGGCGCTGCTGCCGCAGCTGCGGCGCGGCCGGCATGCCGCCGCCGGGCTGTCCTATTCGTTGTACACCTGGCTGTTGTTCGCCGCGATGGCGCCGGTGACGTGCCTGGCCTCGGTGGCGATGCACCGGCCCGCCATGGGCTGGGCGCTCAGCCACCATGCCGCCCGGCTGCTGCTGCGGCTGGCCGCGGTGCCATGGTTCGTGCAGGGGCTGGAGCAGCTGCCGCGCAACCGCGCCTGCGTGCTGGTATCGAACCATGCCAGCTACCTGGACGGCATCGTGCTGATCGCCGCACTGCCCATGCCGGTGTGCGTAGTGGCCAAACGCGAACTGCAAGCGCAACGCATTCCGGGCGCCTACCTGTCCAGCATCGGCGCCGACTTCATCGACCGCTTCGACAACGTGCGCGAATCCGAGGCCATCGCGCGCCTGGTCGCGGCGGTGCGTGACGGACGATCCGCCCTGCTGTTCCCGGAAGGCACCTTTGGCCGCGAGCCGGGGCTGCAACGTTTCCGCTCGGGCGCCTTCCTCGCCGCCGCCCGTGCCGGCGCGCCGGTGGTTCCCATTGCGCTGCGGGGCACCCGCTCGGTACTGCGAGACGGCCAGTGGCTGCCGCGCCGCGGCCCGATCAGCGTCGTCATCGGCCGGCCCGTGCCGCCTGACGGGCAGGACTGGCCGGCGGCAATGCGGCTGCGCAACGCGGCCCGCGCCGAGATCCTGCACTACTGCGGCGAACCCGATGCACTGCGCGTGAAGGCCCAGCCTGCGCGGCCCCACCTCGCGCGGCAGCTGCCATGATCCCGGTTGGCCGGACCGGGCGCCGGCCTCCGGCAGTTGCACCGGCAGTTACCCCTGCAGTTACCCCATAAGGCAATGGACACCTTTGCAACCGCCCCGATGTGGGCCGGATTCTTCATCCTGGTGCTGGGCACGCTGCTCGTGGATATCTTCGTCCTCGGCGGGCGGCATGCGCACCGCGTCTCCACGCGCGAGGCGCTGGGGTGGACCCTCGTCTGGATGACCCTGGCCGCGCTTTTTGGGCTGGCACTCTGGTATGTGGTGGCCGAGGACGCCGGCCGGGATACAGCCTCTCGCAAGGTGCTGGAGTTCTACACCGGCTACCTGATCGAGCTGTCGCTGTCGGTCGACAACATGTTCGTGTTCGCGATGATCTTCAGCTACTTCGCCGTGCCGCCGGAGCTGCAGCGCAGGGTGCTGCTGCTCGGCGTACTCGGCGCAATCCTGATGCGCGCCGCCATGATCCTGGTGGGAGTGTGGCTGATCAGCCAGTTCGCCTGGATCCTCTACGTGTTCGGCGTGTTCCTCGTCATCACTGGCATCAGGATGCTGTTCATGTCCCGGCATGCCCCCGACCTCTCGCGCAATCCCATCGTCCGCTTCCTCTGCGCCCACATGCGGATCACCTCGGACTATCACGGCGAACGCTTCTTCGTGCGCATCGACGGCCTGCGCTATGCGACCCCGATGTTCGTGGTAGTGCTGATGGTGGAAGCGACCGACCTGGTGTTCGCCGTCGACAGCATCCCGGCGATCTTTGCCGTGACCACGGATCCCTTCATCGTATTCACCTCGAACATCTTCGCGATCATGGGGCTGCGAGCCCTGTATTTCCTGCTGGCCAACCTGGCGGCGCATTTCCAGTACCTGAAGTACGGCCTCGCCATCGTGCTCGCTTTCATCGGCGCCAAGATGCTGGTCGAGCCGTGGTTCCATATACCGGTGCACTGGTCCCTGGGCGCGGTCGCGATGACGCTGTTCGTCTCCGTCCTGCTCAGCCAGGCCAGGACCAGGCGAGCCGCCGCAGCGGGCGATCAGCCGGGCCGCAGCGGCGCACCGCGCGAACGCGGTGCCGGTAACCGGCGCACATGAGGAGCAAGCCATGAACAAGATCCTGCTGGCGACCGACGGGTCGTCCTATAGCGACGCGGCTGCGCGCTACCTCGCGCAAAGCCCGTTGCTGACCCGCGACTTCGTCGTGCACGTAGTGCATTGCGAACCGGATGTGCCGGGCGACATCAAGTCCTTCATCGACCGCGGCACGCTCGACGACTGGCATCGCGAGCAGAACGAGAAGGCGATGGGCTCGGTGGCCACCATCCTCGGCGAAGCCGGGATCCCGTTCGAGCGCCATGGCTTCACAGGCTTTGCGCCGACCCGCATCGTCGAGTATGCAAGCCAGATAGGGGCCAGCCTGATCGTGATGGGCTCGCATGGCCGCGGCGGCTTTCTCGATGCCATCGTCGGATCGGTAGCCAGGCGGGTCCTTGCCCATGCGCACTGCCCGGTGCTGTTGATCAAGGATTAGCAGCGCGTCGGTCCACTTCTCCACGCCATGCCGTGAGGGCGCTGCGCTATCCCGCGGGATAGCGCAGCGCCCCGTGCATGCATGCGCCTGCGCGGCACGCACGCAACCATCTTCGGCTCCGCGCACAAACCGTTGCGTGTCATCCATCCCGGTTTGATGCCAGTCAATCCCCTACTCGCAGTGTGTCCGCATCATCACTGCAAGCGCCTGGTGCCAGTTCGCGCCCCACAAGCACCGCGACAACAGCTTTCCACAACCCGCTGAACCACGGCACCATGAAAGCAAGAAGATGGCTTTACCCCGCATTCGCGGCACTGCCGCTCTCACTCTGGCTGGGACTTCCCCAGGCAGCCACCAACCCCGCCAAGGCCGCACAGAAGCCTGAAACCAAGGCAGAGCAAAAGGCGACGATCCCCACGCTGACCACGGCCGAGTTCGATCACGCCAGGCAGATCTACTTCGAGCGCTGCGCCGGCTGCCACGGCGTGCTGCGCAAGGGCGCGACCGGCAAGCCGCTGACGCCAGACATCACACGCGCGCGCGGCTCGGAATACCTGAAGACCTTCATCAAGTACGGCAGCCCGGCCGGCATGCCGAACTGGGGCACATCCGGTGACCTCTCCGACAAGGAAGTCGACCTGATGGCCCGTTATATACAGCTCGATCCGCCGACGCCGCCGGAATTTTCACTGGCTGACATCGAGAAAAGCCGCAAGGACATCCTGCCCGTCGCGCAACGGCCGTCGAAGAAGATGAACCAGTACAACCTGGACAATCTCTTCTCGGTCACGCTGCGCGATGCCGGCGAGGTCGCGCTGATCGACGGCGACAGCAAGCAGATCATCAGCATCGTCAAGACCGGCTATGCGGTGCATATCTCGCGCATGTCGGCATCGGGCCGCTACCTGTACGTGATCGGGCGCGATGCGCGGCTGGACCTGATCGACCTGTGGCTGCCCAAGCCCGACATCGTCGCCGAGGTCAAGATCGGCATGGAGGCGCGCTCGGTCGAAACCTCCAAGTACAAGGGCTATGAAGACAAGTACGCGGTGGCGGGCTCGTACTGGCCGCCGCAGTACGTGATCATGGAAGGCGATACGCTCAAGCCGCTGAAGGTGGTGTCCACGCGCGGCATGACCGTTGACAACGAGTACCACCCCGAGCCGCGCGTCGCCTCGATCGTCGCCAGCCACTACCACCCCGAGTTTGTGATCAACGCCAAGGAGACCGGCAAGATCCTGATGGTCAACTACTCGGACCTGTCCAACCTGAAGACCACCACCATCGATTCGGCCAAGTTCCTGCATGATGGCGGCTTCGATTCCACCGGGCGCTACTTCCTGGTCGCGGCCAATGCGTCCGACAAGATCGCCGTGGTCGACACCAAGGAAGACAAGCTCGCCGCGCTGATCGAGGTGGGCAAGACCCCGCACCCGGGGCGCGGCGCCAACTTCACGCATCCGAAGTTCGGCCCGGTCTGGGCCACCAGCCACCTCGGCGACGAAACCATCAGCCTGATCGGCACCGATCCCGCCGGCCATGCGGCGCAGGCCTGGAAGGTGGTGCAGACGCTCAAGGGCCAGGGCGGCGGCTCGCTGTTCATCAAGACGCATCCCAAGTCCTCGAACCTGTGGGTCGATACACCGCTCAATCCCGATGCCAAGCTGAACCAGTCAGTGGCGGTGTTCGATACGCGCAACCTGGAAGACGGCTTCAAGGTGCTGCCGATCGCCGATTGGGCCGGCCTGAAAGGAGCCGGCGCCAAGCGCGTGGTGCAGGCCGAATACAACCAGGCCGGCGACGAGGTCTGGTTCTCGGTCTGGGGCACCAAGGACGGCGAGTCCGCACTGGTGGTGGTCGATGACAAGACCCGCACGCTCAAGACCGTGATCAAGGACAAGCGCCTGATCACGCCAACCGGCAAGTTCAACGCCTACAACACACAACACGACGTCTACTAACAACCCGCGGCACCGCACCGCTCTGTCGGTTGCGGTGCCCGGTTCCATTCCCCCCAAACGGAGAAATCAAGATGAAGCACCCCGTCCAACTGCCTGCTCGCCTGCCCGCGCTGCTCGCAGCCGCCGCCTGTGTCCTGTCGTTCGGTGCCGCCATGCCCGGCGTGGCCCACGCGAACCAGCAGCTTGCATCCAGCAAGGCCTGCCTGTCCTGCCACGGCGTCGACAAGAAGGTGATCGGACCGGCCTTCAAGGACATCAAGGCCAAATACGCGGGCAAGAAGGACGGGCAACCGCATATGGTCCAGTCGATCCTCAAGGGCAGCAATGGCCAGTGGGGCGCGATGCCGATGCCGGCCAACGCCGTCAGCGAGGCCGAGGCCAATACGCTGGCCAAATGGATCCTCTCGCTCTGATTACCCGGGCATGGCGTGGCGCCACGGTGAACGTACTCGCCGCGACGCTGCTGGCCGCGCCGGCCACTGCGCCAGCGCAGTCAGCGCCCCCTCCCGTTCGGCAGGCGCAACTGGCGCACTGGCTGCGCGATGACTGCGGCGCCTGCCACGGCATGACGCTGCGCGGCGGGCTGGGTCCGCCGCTGACGCACGAGGCGCTGGCGGACAAGCCGCCGGAAAGCCTGGTGGCCACCGTGCTGTACGGGCGGCCCGGCACCGCCATGCCGCCCTGGCAACCCTTCATGACGCAGGATGAAGCCCAATGGCTGATCGAACGACTCCGGGCCGGCGACCCGCCGGCCGTCATGCCAACCAACGCGGCGCCGGCACGCTGATGCGCGGCCTGGCCGCCGCGCTCGGCTGCGCCGCGGCACTGTTGGCCGGCTGCGCCGGCGCGGTGCGCGGCACCGGCGATCTCGGCGTGGTGGTGGAACGTGCCGCCGGCCGGCTGCAGATCGTGGAAACCACCGGCATGACGCGGCTGGCCACGGTCGACGGGCTGGGCGACCTGTCGCACGCCAGCGTGGTGTTCTCGCGCGATGCGCGCTACGCCTACGTGTTCGGCCGCGATGGCGGGTTGACGCGCGTAGACCTGCTGGACGCGCGCATCACGCACCGCATCCTGCAGGCCGGTAACAGCATCGGCGGCGCGATCTCGCAGGATGGCCGCGTGGTGGCCGCGCAGAACTACGCGCCTGGCGGGATCCGGCTGTTCGATGCCCAGACGCTCGAGCCGCTGGCGGACCTGCCAGCCATCGGCCAGGACGGGCGCCGCGCCAAGGTGGTGGGCCTGGCCGACCTGCCGGGCCGGCGCTTCGCCGCCAGCCTGTTCGAGTCCGGCGAGATCTGGATCATCGATGCCGCCGATCCGCGCCAGCCGCAAGTGGCGCGCCTGCCGGCCGGGCGCGAGCCCTACGACGGCCTGGTCACGCCCGACGGCCGCTGGTATCTGGCCGGGCTGTTCGGCGAGGACGGCCTGGCGCTGGTCGACCTGTGGCAGGCGCCGCCGCAGGCACGCCGCATCCTCGCTGGCTACGGCCGCGGCGGCCAGCCGCTGCCGGTCTACAAGATGCCGCACCTGCGCGGCTGGGCGATGGCGCAGGGCCAGGCATGGCTGCCGGCCATCGGCCGCCACGAAGTGCTGGTCGCCGACCCGGCGCGCGGCTGGCAGCAGACCGCGCGCGTGGCGCTGGCCGGCCAGCCGGTCTTTGTCATGGCACGCCCGGACGGCCGGCAGGTCTGGGTCAACTTCGCCTTCCCCCACAACGACGCCGTGCAGGTCATCGACACCGCCACACGCGAGGTGGTGCGCACGCTGCGCCCGTGCCGCGGCGTGCTGCACATGGAATTCACGCCCAAGGGAGAGGCACTGTGGCTGTCCTGCCGCGACGACAATCGCGTCGAGGTCTACGACACCGCCACGCTGGCGCGCATCGCCACGCTGCCTGCCGACAACCCCAGCGGCATCTTCTTCACCGCGCGGGCACAGCGCTTTGGCATGTAAGGGGCAGCATGCTAGACGAACGCACCCTGTACGACACGCTGCAGCGCGACTTCCCGCTGCAGCCCCGCCCCTACCAGGCGCTCGCGGAAGGACTGGGCCTGTGCGAGCACACACTGCTGTCGCTGCTGGCGCGCGACCTGGGAGCGGGCCGGATCAGCCGCGTCGGCGCCGTGTTCGCGCCCAACGTGATCGGCGTCAGCACGCTGGCCGCGCTGAGCGTGCCGACGGGGCACCTGGATCGCGTCGCCGCGCGCATCAGCACCTGCGCGTCGGTCAGCCACAACTACGCACGCAGCGGCCACGCCTACAACCTGTGGTTCGTCGCGGGTGCGCGCGAGCGCGGCACGCTGGATGGCACGCTGGCCGCCATTGCCGACATGGCCGGGCAAGTGCCGCTGGATCTGCCGATGGCGCGCGAGTACCACATCGACCTGGGCTTTGCGCTCGGTACCGGC
Source organism: Cupriavidus sp. Agwp_2 (assembly GCF_040784895.1). Lineage (NCBI taxonomy): Bacteria > Pseudomonadati > Pseudomonadota > Betaproteobacteria > Burkholderiales > Burkholderiaceae > Cupriavidus > Cupriavidus sp. Agwp_2. The sequence goes on along the minus strand of NZ_CP088084.1, from coordinate 2,264,370 downwards.
AAGCGCGGCACGCCGGCCCGGCGCCGGACCGCCGCACCCGTGCCGCCGATCTCGCTGGATGCGGATGACTGGCGCCTGGTGGCGGCGCTGGAGGCGGGCCTGCCGCTGACGCCGCGCCCGTTCCAGGAACTGGCGTCGCGCACGCGGCTGCCGCTGCCGCGGGTGCTGGAGCGGATTGCACAATGGTCGGCACTGGGCGTCATCCGGCGGCTGGGCGTGGTGCTGCGCCATGGGCGCTTCGGCTATGGGCACAACGCCATGTGCGTGTGGGACGTGCCGGACGCCCGTGTCGACGCGATCGGCCTGCGCCTGGCACGCCAGCCGCGCGTGACGCTGTGCTACCGGCGCGAGCGGCGCCTGCCGGCCTGGCCCTTCAACCTGTTCGCGATGATCCATGCCCGCGATGCGCACGACCTGCGGCCGGCGCTCGACCACATCCGCGCCACCGCCGGGCTGGACCAGACACCCGGCGCGGTGCTGGTCGGCACCCGTTGCTACAAGCAGCGCGGCACGCGCTACGCCACGCAGGAGGCGGCATGAGCATGGCCGCCGATGCCTCCTGCGCCGTGCTTCCCGACACCATCGACGCCACCGACCGCCGCATCGTCAACGCGCTGCAGCGTGGCCTGCCGCTGGTGCCGCGGCCGTATGCCGAGGCTGCCGCCGCGCTCGGCATCGAGGAAGACGAACTGCTGGCGCGGCTGCGCCGGCTGCTCGACCGCGGCGTGCTGACACGCTTCGGCCCGCTCTACCAGATCGAGCGCGCGGGCGGCCGCTTCGTGCTGTGCGCCTGCCACGCGCCGGCACAACAGCTCGCCGCCGTGGCCGGCGCGATCAACGCCTTTCCGGAGGTCGCGCACCACTACCAGCGCACCCACCACCTGAACCTGTGGTTCGTGCTGGCGGTCGCGCGGGCCGAAGACGTGGCCCCGGCGCTCGATCGCATCGCCGCCGCGGCTGGCGTCGAGATCCTGCCGTTTCCCAAGGAACGCGAGTTCTTCGTCAACCTCTACCTTCCCGCATGATGTCCGCCGACGCCCACGATGCCATCGACCTAGCCTTGATCCGCGCCACCCAGGCGGGCCTGCCGCTGGAGCCGGCGCCGTTCGCGGCCGTCGCCGCCACGCTGGGACTCGACGAAGCCGAAGTCATCGCCCGGCTGGCGGCAATGCATGCGCGCGGCACGCTGCGCCGCATCGGCGCGGTGCCCAACCACTACCGGCTGGGCTGGCGCGCCAACGGCATGACCGTGTGGGATGTGGACGATGCCTGCGTCGATGCGCTCGGCGAACTTGTCGGTGCGCTGCCCTTTGTCAGCCACTGCTACCTGCGCCCGCGCCGGCTGCCGCACTGGCCTTACAACCTGTTCGCGATGGTCCACGCGCGTGCCCGCGCCGACGCGGCGCCGCAGATCGAACGCATCACGGCACTGCTGGGCGACGCCTGCCGCGCGCATGACGTGCTGTGGTCCACCCGCATCCTGAAGAAAACCGGCCTGCGCCTGCCGCCGGCCGGACCTGCCCCACAGGAGCCACGCTGATGTTCCGCCTGTCCCGTTTCATGGAAGCCCTGCGCGACGCCGGGCCGGTGCCGCCCGCCCGCAAGGCCGCCGGCCCGGTCGTGATCTGGAACCTGATCCGCCGCTGCAACCTCAATTGCCGCCATTGCTATGCCACTTCGGCCGATACCGACTTCAAGGGCGAACTGGATACCAACGAGGCGCTGCGCGTGCTGCCGCAGTTGCATGACGCGCGCGTGCCGGCGCTGATCCTGTCTGGCGGCGAGCCACTGCTGCGGCCGGACCTGTATGACATTGCCGCGCATGCGCGCGCGCTTGGCTTCCATTTGTCGCTGTCGTCGAACGGCACGCTGCTCGATGCCGGTCACGCTGCGCGGCTGGCCGCGGCAGGCTTTGACTATGTCGGCGTCAGCCTGGATGGGCTGCCCGCCACGCACGACCGCTTCCGCCGCAGCAACGGTGCCTTCTCGCAGGCACTGGCGGGATTGCGGGTCGCGCGCGCCGTCGGCCTGCGCGTCGGCGTGCGCATGACGCTGACCGAAGCCAACGCCGCGCAGTTGCCCGACCTCGTCGCGCTGGCCGAACGCGAAGGCATCGACAAGTTCTACCTGTCCCACTTCAACTACGCCGGCCGCGCGCGCAGCCATCGCGCCGAGGATGCCCGGCATGCGCGCACGCGCGCCGCGCTGGACTGGCTGTTCGACCATGTCTGGCAGCGCGCTTGCGCGGGCCATGCCGGTGACTTCGTCACCGGCAACAACGATGCCGACGGGGTCTACCTGCTGTACTGGATCGCGCAGCGCTTCCCGCACCGCGTCGCCGACATGCGCCGGCGGCTGGAACAGTGGGGCGGCAACGCCACCGGCGTGGGCGTCGCCAATATCGACAATCTCGGCAACGTACATCCCGACACGATGTGGTGGCACGTCACGCTGGGCAACGTGCGCGAACGGCCCTTCGGAGAGATCTGGGCGAGCCGCACCGACCCGCTGATGGCGGGACTGGCCAGCCGGCCGCGCCCGCTGCAGGGACGCTGCGCTGTCTGCGCGCACCGTGCCATCTGCAACGGCAACACGCGCGTGCGCGCATTCACGCTGACCGGCAACGCGTGGGCGGAGGATCCGGGCTGCTACCTCAGCGATACCGAGATCGCCGCCGCGCCCGGCTCGGAGGTGGCGGCATGACGCGCATTGCCCGATGGCTCCTGTCCCTGGCTCTGGTTGGCGGGATGCAATCCGCGTTCGCGCTCGATCCCGCCGCGCTCTATGGCCAGCACTGCGCCGCCTGCCATGGCGCCGACCGCCTCGGCGCCATGGGCCCCGCGCTGCTGCCGGAAAGCCTGGAGCGCCTGCGCGCCAGCGAACTCGACACCGTGCTGCGCGACGGCCGCGCCGCGACGCAGATGCCGGCCTTCGGCGCCACGCTGGCCGCCCGGGAATTGCAGGCGCTGGCGCGCTGGCTGCGCACGGCGCCCGCCGCCGCGCCGCAGTGGAGCACCGACGCGATCCGCGCCAGCCACGTCGTCACGCACGCGCCCGGCACGCTGCCCGCGCGTCCCGTCTTCAGCGCCGATCCGCAGAACCTGTTCGTGGTCGTCGAGGCGGGCAGCCATCACATGACCGTGCTCGACGGCGACCGGCTGGCACCGATCCATCGCTTTGCCACGCGCTTCGCCCTGCACGGCGGCCCCAAGTTCAGCCGCGACGGCCGCTATGTCTACATGGCCAGCCGCGACGGCTGGGTCAGCAAGTACGACCTGTGGAACCTGGCCTACGTCGCCGAGATCCGCGTCGGCATCAATACGCGCAACGTTGCCGTCAGCGACGACGGGCGCTGGGTGCTGGCCGGCAATACGCTGCCACGCACGCTGGTGCTGCTGCACGCCGACGACCTGTCGCTGGCGCGGGTGATCGACGTCAAGGGCCGCAGTGGCGATGCCTCGCGGGTATCTGCGGTCTACGACGCGGCGCCGCGCCGCAGCTTTATCGCAGCGCTGAAGGACATTGCCGAGGTCTGGGAAATCCCGTATGCCGACGCCGCCGGCAAGCCCCTGGCATCGCTGGCGCCGCGCGCCATCGTGCTGGACGATGTGCTCGACGATTTCTTCTTCGACCAGCCCTACCGCCACATCCTCGGCGCGTCGCGCAGCGGGGGCGGGCAGGTGATCGACCTCGACCAGGGCCGCAAGGTGGCCTCGCTGGCGCTTGGCGGCATGCCTCACCTCGGCAGCGGCATCACGTGGCAACGGGACGGCCATGAAGTGATGGCGTCGCCCGACCTCGGGCAGGGGCGCATTTCGGTAATCGACATGCAGGACTGGCACACCGTCGCCGCCATCCCGACCAACGGCCCGGGTTTCTTCCTACGCAGCCACGAGAACAGCCGCTACGCCTGGGCCGACGCGATGATGAGCCCGCGGCGCGACACGCTGCAGGTGATCGACAAGCTGACCCTCCAGGTCGCCGGCAACGTCACGCCCAGCCCGGGCCGCACCGCCGCGCATGTGGAATTCACGCGCGACGGGCGCTATGCGCTGGTCAGCCTGATGGAGCGCGACGGCGCGATCGTGGTCTACGACGCCGCCACGCTGCAGGAAGTGAAGCGCATCCCGATGGACAAGCCCATCGGCAAGTACAACGTCTTCAACAAGACCACGCGTTCGGCTGGCACCAGTCATTGACGCGCTGCCGCCGCGCGCGCAGGAGTCCTACACATGAACTCTCCCCTCAAGCCCGGCAAGGTCTGGCTGGTCGGCGTCGGCCCCGGCAGCCCAGACCTGGTCACGGTGCGCGCGATGCGCGCGCTCGCGTCCGCCGACGTATGGCTGGTCGATGACCTGGTCTCGCCGGAAATGTCCTGCTATGCCCGGCCCGGCACGCATGTCGAGTGGGTCGGCAAGCGCGGCGGCCGCTGCTCGGTCACGCAGGCGCGCATCCAGCAGCTGACGCTGCAGCATGCGCTGGCCGGCCGCACCGTGGCGCGTGTCAAGGGCGGCGATCCGCTGCTGTTCGGCCGCGGCGGCGAAGAGGCCGCCTTCCTGCGCGCGCACGGCGTGCCGGTGGAAGTGGTCAACGGCATCAGCAGCGGCATGGCGGCGGCGCAGGCCCTGGGCGTGGCGCTGACCCACCGCGCCCACTGCCACGGCGTGACCTTCGTCACCGCGCATACCAGCGAACACGGTTCGCCCGACTGGAACGCGCTGGTGCGCGGCGGCACCACGCTGGTGATCTACATGGGCATGAGCCGGCTCGCGGCGATCCGCGACGGGCTGCTGGCGGCCGGCATGCGCGCCGACATGGCGGCGGCGGTCGTGATGCATGCCGGCGGCGCGGAAGAGCGTTCGTGGACCGGCACGGTGCAAACGCTGGCCGAAGCATTGTCCGCCGGGATGGCCAGCCCGGCGGTGGTGCTGGTGGGAGGCGTGGTGGCAGAGGCGATGCCGCGGATGATGGCGATGTCGTCCGCCGCCCAGTAGCGCCCGCCGGCGGGGCTCCCCCTCCCGCCCGGGATATGGCACCATCGTTGGCACGCCCCACCTGCCCCGCAATCGCCCCGCAATCGCCAAAAGTGGCTGCCCTGACACATCACTCCCCCAAGCTGCACCTGACCGCCGGTCGTGGCTTTGCCTTGCACGAAAGCCGCCACGCGGGATTCCGGCGCGAATGGCATACGCACGACTGCAGCATGCTGCTGTGGACGCGCGCCGGCCGCCTGCGCAGCGTGTGGGAAAACCAGCCCGACGCGCAGCATCCCGGCCCGGTGGCGACCACGCTGGTACGCGGCGGCGCCGTCCTGCTGCCGGCGTCGACGCGCCATTTCACCACGGCGGAAGCCGGCCGCCAGCATCACGGCGAACTCTACCTGGCCCCCGACAGGCTGCACGGCCCCGCACCGTACGGCGCGCTGCGGCTCGACGGCGCTGCGCTGGCGATGCTCGAAGCGCTGCTGACGCCCGGCCTTGCGCCTGCCAGCGCGGAACTGCTGGTGCGCGCCATCGTCGGCCAGGTCATGGCCAGCCCGCTGCTAGCGCTGCCGCAGGAGCCCGCCTCGCTCGCGCTCCGGCTGGTGCGATGCTTCAGCGCGGCGCTGGAGCGCGACCAGGCGCTTCCGTCGATCGATGCCGCGGCCTGCACCCTGGGCGTCTCGGCGCGGCAGCTGCAGCGCGCCTGCCAGCTGGAGTTCGGCGCCAGCCCGGTCGCGGTCCGCCGGCGCGTGCTCGCGGCGCATGCGCGCAGCCTGCTGGCCGCAGGGTTGCCGTTGTCCCGCGTCAGCGAGCGCCTGGGCTTTGCCAGCAGTGGCCATCTCGCACGCCTGCTGCGCGAGGTGCCGCCAGCCGGCTGAGCACACTGGCCGGGGGCTTACCTGCCATTCAGGCCAGGGAGGCCATTCAGGCCAGGCAGGCTTCCAGTTCGATCTCGATCCAGGCACAGTCCGGCAGGCTTGCCACACCCACCGCGGTGCGAGCGGGGAGCGCCTGCGCGGGGAAGGCCAGTGCCAGCACGGCGGAGGCGCTGTCGACCACCAACGAATGCCGGGTGAAATCGCCGTGCGCGCGCACGAAGCCGCGCAGCCGCGTAACCTGCCGCACTGCCGCCAGCTGGCCGCCGGCGGCTGTACGCAACGCGGCCAGCGCGTTCAGCATCGCCACCTCGGCGGCCCGGCGAGCGCCCGGGATATCGGCTTCAGTGGCGCAGCAGCCGGCCAAGGCAACGCCGTCGCGTCGCGGCGTCTGGCCGCTGATGCTGATGCGCCCGTCGATCACGCAGGCCGGGGCGTAACTGCCGCGCGGCACGGGCGCGGGCGGCAGCACAAAGCCCGCGGCCGCGAGCCGGCCTTCCGGCGTCGTGGCACTCATGGCTGGCTCCATTGCACCGCGCCGCTGAGCCAGCAGCCCTGCGCGGTGCCGTCGGCGGCCACGCGCGGTGCCACCACGATCTCCGACGGGCGGCCCATGGTTTCACCCTGCCGTACCGCCAGCACTGGCGCGACACCCCGAGAATTGCCGGCAAGGTGACCCCACAGCGCAGCCGCGGCAATACCGGTGGCGGCATCCTCCGGGTAGCCGGAAGAGCGGGGAAACTGCCGTGCATGCACCGCCCGCGTGGCCGGCGGCGTTGCCGGGTCGCCCGTTGCCGCGTCCGCGTACGGATACAGCCCGGTGGACCCGATCGCATCGCACAACGCCGCCATCCGTGCGAAGTCCGGCCGCAACGCGGCCAGCGCCGCCACGTCCGGCATCGCCACCAGTGTCTTGACGCGGCTGGTGCAGGCGTTGGTCATGGCAATGCCTGCACCATCGCCGGGCAGGCCCAGCACCGCGGCGACCGCCCGGCGCTGGGCCGCATCCAGCGCGCTCGCCTGCACCGGCGGCTGCGAAATCCACACCCGTTGCGCCGCGTCGTCCCAGCGCGCCGTCACGCTGCCGCTCAGCGTCTCGATGCGCGCGGCCGGCGTGGTCCAGCGGCCCCACTGCCGCAACGCCCACAACGCGCCCACCGTGGCATGGCCGCACATTTCCATCTCGTGCCGCGGCACGAAAAAGCGCAGGCGCAGGTCCGCCCCATCGGCCGACGGCGGCAGCACAAAGGCGGATTCATGGCCGTGGCGCGCCGCAACCTGCTGCATGTCCGTCTCGGACATGCCTTGCGCATCGGCCACCAGCGGCACCGGATTGCCGCCGCCGGGGCCGCGCACGAATACGTCGATCAGCGCGACGCGGCCGCGCGCTGGCATGGTGTGTCGCTGTGGCTTATTCAATCGTCGCTCCCACGGACCGGGCAGTCGCGCCCCAGTAAGACAGGTCGTGCTGCACGGCGGCCAGCATCTCGGCAGGTGTGCCCGGCCGCGCCGTCACGCCCTTGTCCGCAAGTTCGCGGATAGTGTCCTTGTCCGCCAGCACCTGGTTGAGCACGTGGTTCATGCGCGCGATCACCGGCGCCGGCGTCCCGCGCGGAAACGCCAGTCCATACCAGAGCTGTTGCGCGAAGCCCGGCACCCCCTGGCTGGCGAAGGTCGGCACGTTGGGCAGCAGCGGCGTTGGCGCGGTCGTCGCGACGGCAACCAGCTTGTTGGCGCGGAGGTACGGCACAAGTCCCGCCGGGTTGTCGAACATCAGCTGCACCTGGCCGCCGATGAGGTCGGTATAGGCGGGCGCTGCGCCGCGATACGGCACATGCGTGAGCGGCACTTTGGACAACGCCTGGAATTGCACCCCGATCAGGTGCGATACCGTGCCCACGCCAACCGAGGCAAAGCTGTGCTGCGCGAGCTTGTCGTGGCGCAGCCGGTCGAGCAGCGTCTTCACGTCAGGTGCCTGCAGTGCGCGATTGACTGCGAGCACATAAGGCGACGTGCCGATAAAGCCAGCGTAGGCAAAGTCGGTGGCGGGCTTGTACGGCAGCCTGGGATAGACGCTGGCGCTGACAGCGTGCGTGCTGGTCGTCGCCACGCCCACCACGTAGCCGTCCGGCGCGGCACGCGCCACGAACGTCGAGCCGATGGTGCCGCCCGCGCCACCGCGGTTGTCGATCACCACAGGCTGGCCAAGCGCCGCCTGCAGCTTGGGCTGGATGGTGCGGACCAGCAGGTCGGTGCCGCCGCCGGCCGGAAACGGCACCACCAGCGTGACCGGCTTGGTGGGCCAGTCCTGGGCGACGGCGGCGCCGGCTGGAACCAGGCAAAGCGCCCCGAGGATGCAGGCGGACAGATGGGGCACGAAGGGTGGCAGGGTTGCCATGGCGCGTTCTCCTTGACTCGAACGGCTTGAGTCTAGGGACGGGGCACCCTGCGGCCAAACCGGCAGGCGACAGGTCTTGATCCGAAATCGGACAACGGCAATTGCCGCCCCGCCATGCCGCCGCGCCACTGGGGTAGCATGGGACCGCCCGATACCCACGGACACGACCATGCTGACCAAGGCTCTCCTCGCATTCCTCCTGATGGCGCTTTGCGTATCGATCCACGCGATCGGCATCATGGCGGCGTTTCACTGGCTCAAGTGGCGGATCCCGGCGGGGCCACGCTACTTCTGGCGCGCCACGCACGCGCTGATCAGCCTGGCGGCGTGCACGATCCTGCTGCACCTGCTGCAGATCGTGGCATGGGGCCTGTTCTACTACTGGCGCGCAGGGTTGCCCGACCTGCATACGGCGCTCTACTTCAGCGCCGTGACGTACACCACCACCGGCTATGGCGACGTGGTGCTGCCGCAGGAATGGCGGCTGGTGGGAGGCGTCGAAGCGCTGACCGGGATCCTGATGTGCGGCCTGTCGACCGGCCTGTACTTTGCGTTCTTTTCCAGGGTGGTGAGCAAGGTGCTGCGCAAGGGGGACGACGAAGGCCCCGCACAAGGCGGGGCCGCACAGGGCTGACCAAGCCCACCGGTGGGCGTGTGGCTCAGCGGGCCGCCGAGGCGGTCAGCCAGCCTTCTTCGGTGCTCGCGGCCGCGACCTGACTGGCGATCGAATTGCCCAGGCGCGTCGCATCGGCGGAGATCGAGTCATGCGTCATTTCCGTGGCGCCGTGCACACCGGCACCACCGGCAGCCGCCATCGCCACGTGCCCGGCCGCGGCACCGATGCCGGCGGTTTCGGCCACGCCCGGGATATGGCCGCTGTCGGCGTTGGCGACAAAGCTCTGCAGCGGGACCGGGGCGCCATTGGCGGGCTTGTACGAGATGCGCACGTCGGCGCCGACTTCGCTCTTGCCGGCACCCAGGCCGATGAGCAGACGGCGGCGGCCGCTGCCTTCGTCGATCTTGCGGAAATCGCCTTCGACGATCAGTGCGTTGGCACCCGCCGGCGCCGGGGCATCGGAACGCACGGCGTTGAGGCCCATGCCGCGCAGTTGGCGGACGATCTCGTTGGCGACCTGATCGCGCGCTTCGGCTGCGGTCTGGCCTTGCGCATTGGCCGACGAGCCGCCGGCGGCCATCATCTTGACCTTCTGCGCCAGGCCACCGTCAAGCTTCACCTGCCCGGCATCGGCGTCGAACGCGTGGACATAGATCACGTCGGCGTGCACGGCCTGCGTCAGGCCCATCTGGTTGATGCCGGTGACAGCGGCGTTGGCGTAGCCGGCGCCGAGCATGGCGGTGGCGGCGAGTGCGGCGATGGTCAGGCGCTTGGTTTGCTTGGCGATGGTCTGGAGAGCGTTGCGCATATTCGGTTCCTTCAGGTTGGCAGGTCGTTGCCGGTCGGTAGTGGAAAGCTGTCGCCGACATCGTTGCACCAGGAGATCGCAAACCATCGGGAGCTTCTTGTCGCGCTGCCTGCTTCGGTGTTTCCGTGTCTGGCCTCGCGGTGACGGAAGTATGGAAAAAACCCGCGCGCAGCGCCATCTGGGAATTATTTCGCGCCATGTCACGGCGCCGGGGGACGAGGTGGTGCCCGCGCTACGCCGCCGGTGCCTGCAGCGGCAGCGCCACCACTGCTTCGAGCCCGCCGCCATCGCGCGGGCGGAACTGCAGCGAGCCGCCGTGCAGCCGCGCGATGCGGTCGACGATGGCCAGCCCGAGCCCGGTGCCACCAGCGTGGCCGCGCGCGTTGGCGCCGCGGCTGAAAGGCGCCTTGAGCTGCTCCAGCTCGTGCGCGGCGATGCCGGTGCCGCGATCGCCAACGGCCACATAAGCGCACGCGGCATCGCGCCACGTGCGCACGCTGAAGCCCGACTTGCCGTAGACGACAGCGTTCTGCATCAGGTTCATCAGCAGCCGCATCAGGCTGACCGGGCGATAGGGAACCGGCGGCAATTCCGCCAGCGACAGCTCGAACTCATGGCCCAGGCCGGCGAAGTCGGCGGCCAGTTGCGACACCAGGGCGTTGACGTCGCCGGGCTGGGGCTGCTCTTTCTCGCCGCTGCCGGCGTAGTCCATGAACTGCTGCAGGATGGTCTCGATGTGGTCCAGGTAGCCCTCGGCCGAGGCGACGAAGGCATCGTCGGCGCCGCGCGGGATCGACATGGCCATGGCCAGGCGCAATTTGGTCAGCGGCGTGCGGATGTCGTGCGAGACACCCGCGAGCATCAGCGCCCGGGTCTGCTCGGCCTGCTGCAATGCCTGCGTCATCTGGTTGAAGGCGCTGCTGACCTGGGCGATCTCGGTCGGGCCGTCGGTCGGCAGCGGCGGCGGTGTCGAGCCCCCGCAAATGTCCTGCGCTGCACGCGCCAGGTCCTGCAGCGGCCGGTTCAGGTGGCGCTGGATCAGGTAGCCGGTCAGCGCCGCCAGCAGCGCCAGCGCGGTCGACAGCGCCAGCGCCGTGGCAATGCCGCCGGCGCGCACGTCATCGCTGATCGGCAGCCCGATCCAGCGGGGCGCGCCGCCCACATGCATGCGGATCCACAGCTGCTCGGCCTCGCCGGCCTGCCATCGCACCGGCATGTCGGCGGGAAGATGGCGGCGCAGGGCTTCCATGAAGACGTCGCGCTGCCAGGTGCGCAGCAGGTGTTGCAGGTCTGGCGCCGGCTTCTCGGCGGCGTGCGCGGGCTCCTGCGCCTGCGCGCCCATGCGCGTGGCCGTGGCACCGCTGGGATCAAGCGGCATTGCCGCCACCACGCGGTCGAGCGTGCGCACGTAATCGGCAAAGACGATGGCGGCGCGCTCGATGCGCGGGCGCTGGACGTAGTGCAGCAGCACCGTCAGCGAACACGCCTGGGTGATGGCCACCAGCGCCACCAGCAGCAGGATATTGCGCGCCAGCAGCGAGCGTGGCAGCAGGCGCCTGAGCATGGGCGACGACCGCGTCACGAATCCACGCCGGCGACCAGCATGTAGCCGACGCCCCACACGGTCTTGATAAAGCGCGGCTTGGACGGATCGTCTTCGACGATCTGGCGCAGCCGGAGGATCTGCACGTCGATGCTGCGGTCGAGCGCGTCATGGTCGCGCCCACGCGCCCGCGCGAGCAGGTTCTCGCGGCTGACCGCACGGTTCGGCGACGAACCCAGCGCGTGCAGCAGCAGCATCTGCGCCGAATGAACTTCGACCGGCTCGCCACCGCGCATCAGCGTCTGCTGGCCGACATCGAAGGTAAAGTCGCCAAAGCGCAGCCGCTGCGTAGTCACGGTGGGATCGCCGGCCGACATTTTCTGCCGCCGCAACAGCGCGCGGATGCGCGCCACCAGCTCGTCCGGCACGAAGGGCTTGGCAAGGTAGTCGTCGGCGCCCGTTTCCAGGCCGGCGACGCGGTCCATCGGGTCGCCCTTGGCCGTCAGCATCAGGATCGGCAGCGTGTGGCCCTCGGCCCGCAGGCGCTTGCAGATGGTGAGGCCATCCTCGGGCTCCATCATCAGGTCGAGCACCAGCAGGTCATGCGGCTCGCGCTGCAAGTACTTGTCGAGCTGCTTGCCGTCGGCCACCGCGCGCACGCGGAAGCCGTGCCCGGTCAGGAAGCGTTGCAGCATGTTGCGCAGCTCGGCTTCATCGTCGAGCACGACAATCCTGTTCACCTGTTCCATCACGGGTCTCCGGCGATGCCGGCGTGCCGGCTTGCTGTCCCAAACTCGGCGCCAGGCTTGAGCGCATGGCCTCAGCGCGACTGCATCCCGGCACTTTGTGCATAGGCGCCTGCAGAAACAATACACAACATAAGCACTGCAATCATCTTCCTCATGATGGACTCGGTGGGCTGGCCGGTCTTTTTCCGGCGCTCTGCAATGGGTAACCGCCTCGTGGCGCTCAGACCACATGGGCGGGTACCCACACGCCGCCGGCCCAGTGGCCGGGGATCATGACGGCCGGACGGGCCACGTAGACCGCGCGCGGCGCGACATAGATCGTGCGCGGCACCGGTGCGGCGACCACGACGCGGACCGGCGGCGGCGGGGCAACCACGACCTTGGCGGGCGGCGGCACGTACACCGTGGCGGGCGCCGGGGCCGGCACATAGACAGGCACCGGCGGCGGGGGCGGCGGCGTGACCACCACCGGCGGCGTGCTGACCGCCACCGTCGTACCCACCGTACCCACCGTACCGACGGCAGCGACCGTTCCAACCGTTCCGACCGTGGTGACGGTAGTGCCGCCGGTCGTCACCGCCGCGCCGTGGACCACGGTAGTGCCGCCGCCGGTGGTCACGACTCCCGGCGCCACGCTGGTGGCGCTGCCCGAGTGCGTAACGGTGCCGCCCTGCGCGCCGGTCCCGGTGCCGGAGCGGTAGCAGGTCGAGCCGGCGCAGTTGGTGGAAGCGGCGTGCCCGTAGCTATTGCCGTTTGCGCCAGTGACCGTGCCCGACGACGAATACTGGCCCACGCCTTCGCGGGTCACGCTGCCTGAAGTGGTGGCGGTCTGGCCATTGGGGCCGGTCAGGTCGCCACTGTGCGAACAGGTGCCGCCGGCGCAACTGGTGCTGCCGTCGTGCTGCACCGAGCGCCCGTTGGGACCGACGGCGGTGCCGCTGTTGCTGAACTGTCCCGGCGCGGTGCGCGTCACGGTGCCGGTGTTGGTGGCCAGGCCACCATGCGGCCCCTCGATGCCACCGGCGTGCGAGCAGCTGCCGCCGCCGCAGGCGCCGATATGCCCGCTGCTGAACGTGCCGCGCGGCGTATAAGCCGTGCTGTGGCCACCGAATGCGGCAAAAGCGGGCGTGCTGGCCAGGATCACCAGTGCGCCACTGGCGATACCGAGCAGGCGGGGCAGGCGCAGGGAAGAGGCAAGATTGCTGAGGCGTTTCGTCATGGCAGGTCCTTCCGGTTCGTTTCATGCCGCGCTCCGTTGCGCGGCGACGGTCGAACTATAGGAAAGGGGCTGCAGCTTTTCGCGGTAAGAAAAATGTCGCGGTGTTACACCGCCCGCGGCCCGCCGGGCATGACATACGGCGAAATAATTGCCGCATGGCGCCGCACGGGTCCAGCCACTACATTTGCCTCACCGACGCAGCAAGCAGCAACCCGCAAGCCAAGCGTCCCACCTCACCGCACTGGACCCGACATGCACAACCTCGGCAAATTCACCCTCTACGTCACGGCGTTTATCGTGGCGGTCTCCCTGGTCGAAGCCTTCGTGCTGGCACGCAAGGCGAACCGTCAGGGCAAGGCCTATCCCTGGCATGAAGTCGCCCTGTCGCTCGCCGACCTGGTTGGCCGCAAGCTGCTGGCGCTGCTGCCGCTGTCGCTGGCCACGCCGGTGTTCGCGTTTGCCTGGCAGCACCGCCTCTTCACCGTCGAGATCAACAGCGCGCTGGCCGTGCTGCTGCTATTCCTCGGACAAGAGTTCTGCTACTACTGGTACCACCGCGCCTCGCACCGCATCCGCTTCTTCTGGGCGACGCACGCGGTGCACCACTCGCCGAACGAACTGACGCTGGGCACCGCCTATCGCCTTGGCTGGACCGGCAAGATCACGGGCACCGCCATCTTCTTCGCGCCGCTGGTCTTCCTGGGCGTTCGTCCTGAAGTGGTGCTGGCCACGGTGAGCCTGAACCTGCTGTACCAGTTCTGGCTGCACACCACCTGGATCCCCAAGCTGGGCTGGCTCGAATACGTGTTCAACACCCCGTCGGCGCACCGCGTGCACCATGCCTCGAACATCGACTACCTCGATGCGAACTTCGGCGGCGTGCTGATCATCTTCGACCGCCTGTTCGGCACCTATGTGGCAGAGCGTGAAGACGAACCGTGCCGCTACGGCCTGGTCCACCCGACCACCACGCACAACCCGCTGGTCAACCAGTTCGAACACTGGATCGGCCTGGGCAAGGACATGGCCAATGCCGGCAGCCTGCTGAATGCGATTGGCTATCTGGTGATGCCCCCGGGCTGGACGCCGGATGGGTCGGGGGATACCACGGAAAGCCTGCGGCTGCAGGCGCAGGCTGGGGGGAAGGTGGCGGTGGAGATCAGGTAATACCTGATGGATGCAGGTTAAAAAGCGCGGCAAATGCCGCGCTTTGTCTTTGCTACCATCTACGCCCCGCGCGCCGCCGGTTTTGGCCGTTCAGTAAGGCAACCCCACATAATTCTCCGCCAGCACCCGGCACGCCGCTTCCGAACCCACCAGGTAATCGAGCTCGGCCCGCTGCATGCGCAGCGCAAACGGATCCGCATCCGGGAAGCGATGCATCAGCGAAGTCAGCCACCATGAAAAGCGCTCGGCCTTCCAGATGCGGCGCAGGCAGCGCGCCGAATAGGCATCCAGCTCGCGCTTGTCGTCATGCCGGTAGGCGGCGATCAGTCCGTCGGCCAGGGTCAGCACGTCGCTGGCCGCCAGGTTCAGCCCCTTGGCGCCGGTGGGCGGCACGATATGCGCGGCATCGCCGGCCAGGAACAGGTTGCCGAAGCGCATCGGCTCGCTGACAAAGCTGCGCAGCGGCGCGATGCTTTTCTCGATGCTCGCGCCCGTCACCAGCGACTGGGCCGACTGCGGATCGAGGCGGCGGCGCAGTTCGTCCCAGAAGCGTTCATCGGACCAGTCCTCCACACGCTCGCTCGACGGCACCTGCACGTAGTAGCGGCTGCGCGTGCGCGTGCGCATGCTGCACAGCGCAAAGCCGCGTTCGTGGCTGGCGTAGATCAGTTCGTCCGCGACCGGCGGCGTGTCGGAGAGGATGCCAAGCCAGCCGAACGGATAGACGCGCTCGAACAACTGCGTGGCGGTCTGCGGCACGCTCTGGCGGCTGACGCCATGAAAGCCGTCGCAGCCGGCGATGTAGTCGCAGTGGATCTCGTGCGCCACGCCATCCTTGCGGTAACGGACCACCGGCCTCGCGCCATCGAAGTCATGCAGGCTGACCTCCTGCGCGTCATAGACCGTGGTGATGCCCGCTTCCTGCCGTGCCGCCATCAGGTCGCGGGTGACCTCGGTCTGGCCGTAGACGGTCACGCTGCGGCCGACCAGCGCGTGCAGGTCGATGCGATGCCGCTGGCCATCGAATGACAGCTCGATGCCGTCGTGCACCAGCCCTTCCTCATGCAGCCGCGCCGCCACACCCGCGCGCTGCAGCGCATCGACGGTCACGCTCTCGAGGATGCCGGCGCGGATGCGCCCCAGCACGTATTCCGGACTGCGTTGCTCGACGATTATGTTGTCGATGCCCGCCTTGCTGAGCAACTGCCCGAGCAGCAGGCCGGCGGGGCCGGCGCCGATGATGGCAACCTGGGTGCGCATGTCTTGTCTCCTTGTGCATATCGATCTACTGGCGCTAACGATAGTGGCAGCACGCCCGCTACGGAATGGACAGACCGAACCAATGAAAGGACAATCGGAACATCGCTGGTAAACACTGACGCCCCCCGTGAGACCTGTCCCGACCTACTCCCTGTACGGCGTGAATTCTTCCGAGCCGCTGTCCGACCAGCTGCATTTCGAGTCCATTGCCGCGCGCAGCCGCCTGCACGGGTGGGAGATCAAGCCCCACCGGCATGAGCGATTCCTGATCTGTACATTCATGCGGGTGGCGGCGAAGCCCTGCTCGAAGAGCGCCGCGAGCCGCTGCGCGGCGGCTCGCTGGTGACGATGCCGCCGCGGCACATCCACGGCTTCGTGTTTACGCCAGACACCGATGGCATGGTGGTCACCATGACCGACAGCCACCTGCGCACGCTGCTGGCGGGGGTGCCGGATGCTCTGCCGCTGTTTGAACACCCGCGCCATGACCGCGTGCGGCGCGGCCACGCGCTGGCGGATGCGCTGGCGCTGTTTCGTGGGGAGATGGAGGCAGTGTCCGCCTGGCGCGGGGCGTCGCTGTCGGCGCTGCTGACGCTGGTGCTGATCGGCATTGCGCGGCTGGCCAATGCCGCGGCGCCGGCGGCCGCGCGCAGCAGCAGCCGGCCGGCGCGGCATTTCCAGCACTTCCAGCAACTGCTGGAATCGGATTACCGCGAGCAGAAGGAGATCGGCCACTACGCCGGCGCGATCGGCATCACGCCCACGCAACTCAACCGCGTGTGCCGGCAGGCGTCGGGGCAGTCCGCCCTGCAGATGATCCACGCGCGCGTGCTCGCCGAGGCGCAGCGCGACCTGCTCTTCAGCGACCTGGAGATCAAGCACATCGCGTTGTCGCTCGGCTTCTCCGATGCGGCGTACTTCTCCCGCTTCTTCGCGCGGCTGGTGGGCCAGGCGCCCACGGAGTTCCGGCAATCGGGGCGGGCGCGGCTGCCGACGTTTGCGGTGCAGCCGGCCCGGGAGCCGGCCGGCTGATTGCTCAGGCTGGCCTATCCATCTCGGCGAAGACCTCTTCGGCCAGGTGGAACGCCGAATTCGCCGCCGGCACACCGCAATAGATCGCGGTTTGCAGCAGCACTTCCTTGATCTCGTCGCGCGTGACGCCATTGTTGGCCGCGGCGCGCAGATGCAGCTTCAGTTCTTCCGAACGGTTCAGCGCCACCATCATGGCGATGGTCAGCAGGCTGCGGGTGTGGCGCGGCAGGCCTTCTCGCGTCCAGATCTCACCCCAGGCGTAGCGCGTGATCAGGTTCTGGAACTCCTCGTTGAGCGGCGTCAGCCGCGCCAGCGAGCGATCGACATGCGCGCTGCCGAGCACCTCGCGCCGCACCGAAAGGCCGGCGTCGTAGCGCGCGTGGTCGTCGGTCACGGGCAGGCGGCCTTGCACGAAGTCCACCAGTGCAGCGGTAAAGCGGCCGGGCTGCTCGAAGCTGGAAATATGCGCGGCAGGCAGTTCGACGAAGCGCGCACCGGGAATCGCATCGGCCAGTGCGCGGCCCTCCTGCGCGGTGGTCGACGGGTCCTGGCTGCCGGCGATGACCAGCACCGGCACCGGAATCGACGACAGCGCCTCGCGGAAGTCGGCGTCGCGCACCGCCGCGCAGCTGGCCGCATAGCCGCGTGGGTCTAGTCCTGCCAGCACGCTGCGCAGGCCGTCCAGGGCTCGGTCGGCCGTGGCGGCAAACCCGGGAGTGAACCAGCGCTCGACCGAAGGCGCGACCATCACGCCCATGCCGTCGCGCAGCACGGTATCGATGCGCGAATTCCATCCCTCGGCGTTGCCGATCTTCGCGGCGGTATTGGCCAGAACGATGCGGGAGAAGCGCTCGGGCGCATGGATGCCGAGCCACATCCCGGTCAGGCCGCCCATCGACAGGCCACAGAACACGGCCTGGCCGATACTCAATGCATCCAGGATAGCGATCACGTCCTGGCCGAGTTGTTCAGCTGTGAAGGCATCGCCGGGTGCGGTCGAGCGGCCGTGGCCGCGCGTGTCGTAGCGCACCACGCGAAAGCGCCCGGCCAGCGCGGCGGCCTGTGGCTCCCACATGGTGTAGTCGGTGCCAAGCGAGTTGGAGAAGACGATGGCCGGTGCGGATGCGGGGCCGTCGACGGTGTAGAAAAGCCGGGCACCGGCGTGATCGAGATAGGGCAATGCAGTCTCCTGAGAATCTTCAGGCCGGTCGGCGTGCGGCACGTCCGGCGAGCGCGGATTTCCACGCCTGCACGGCAGCGTCGGCAAAGGCTGCTGACTGGCCCGCGTAGTTGGCGGGGTTGGCGAGGCGGTCGAGCGTGGCGTCGTCGAGCAGGCCCGCATGGGCAGGCTCCTCCTGCAGCGTGCGGGCCAGAGCATCGCACAGGCTGGTGCCATCGGCCACGGCACGCCGCGAGGCGCGCTCCACCACGTGATGCGCCTGCAGCCGGCCGATCCTGCCGCCGAGCTCCAGCATCGCGGCTTCGCCGAGAATCAGCCCATGCGTGAGATCAAGGTTGGCACGCATGCGCGCCGCATCGACCTGCAGCCCCGCCACCACCTCGCCCATCTGGCGCAACGCGCCCGCGGCCAGCGTGACGATCTGCGGCAGCGTGTCCCATTCCGCCTGCCAGCCGCCAAGCGCGCGCTCGTGTTCCTGCACCATGCCCGACAGCATGGTGGCCACCAGCGGCGGCACGCGCACCGATGCCGTCAGCACCGCCGCGCAGCCGACCGGATTGCGCTTGTGCGGCATGGTGCTGGAACCGCCGCGGCCAGGCCCGGTGGGCTCGGCCACTTCCGCCACCTCGGTCTGCATCAGCAGGGAGATGTCGCGCGCCATCTTGCCGAGCGTACCGGTCAGCATGCCGAGCGTGGTGGCAACTTCGACCATGCGGTCACGATGCGCATGCCACGGCAGCACGGGTGCGGCCAGGCCCAGCTCGCGGGCCAGTGCGGCAGCTACGCCGGGCGCGGCGTCGCCGAGACTGGCGAGCGTGCCCGCTGCGCCGCCAAACTGCAGCGTGCGGGCCTGCGCGCGCGCTGCATCAAGGCGGGGGAGGTCGCGGCGCAGCGCGTCGAGCCAGCCGGCGGCCTTGCAGCCAAAGGTGGTCGGCAGCGCATGCTGCAGCCAGGTGCGCGCCACCATCGGCGTGGCGCGATGCATGCTGGCCAGCGCGGCGCTGGCATCGCCCAGGCGGACCAGGTCGGCATCGAGCGCGCGCAGCGCGTCGCCGAGCTGGAGGACCAGCGCGGTGTCGATGATGTCCTGGCTGGTGGCGCCCCAGTGCACGAAGCGCGCCGCATCGGCATCGCGCGCGGCCACGGCGGCGGTCAGTTGCCTGACGAAGGGAATGGCGAGATTGCCGGCGGCGACCGCGGCCTGTGCCAGCGCATCGCGGTCGATGGCGCCGATGTCGCTGCAGACTTCGGTGATGACGGTCGCGGCAGCGGCCGGGATCACGCCGCATTGCGCTTCGGCGCGCGCAAGCGCGGCCTCGACGGCAAGCATGCGTTGCACGGTGCCGGCGTCGGAGAAGATGTCCAGCACAGCGGGGCTGCCGAACATGAAATCGGTGAGACGCGTGACGGTTGGCATGGGGGCGATCGGTAGGGGGTCGTGGCGATGACGACCACCTGATTATGCGTCTGTCGCCGGCGGCCTGGGGAGAGTCCCCGGCCGCCGGCGCGGCGTGTCAGATATCGAAGAACACTGTCTCGCCCGGGCCTTGCAGCACGATATCCCAGCGCAGCGTGCCGCTGCCGGCATCGTTGCCGACCAGCGTGCCGCGCCGCCCGGCCGGCACCAGCGCCAGCACCGGATCGGCGCCATTGGCCGCGGCCTCGTCCGGGAAGTACATGCGCGTGGCAACGTGCTTGACCAGTCCGCGCATGAACACCGACACCATGATGTGCGGCGCCTGCGGCCGGCCGTCGGCCCCGGGCACGGCACCCGGCTTGACGGTGACGAAGCGGAACGACCCATCGGCCTCGGTCGGCACGCGGCCGAAGCCGGTAAAGCCGGGCACCAGCGGCAGCTCGCGCGTGTCTTCGGCGTGGCGGTAGCGGCCAGCGGGATTGGCCTGCCAGATCTCGACCATGCCGTCCGGCACGGGCTCGCCGTTGCCGTCGATGACGCGGCCTTCGATCACGATGCGCTGGCCGGCCAGTGCCGGCGCGCTGGCGGTCAGGTCGGCGCAGTTCAGCCCGCTCAGGCCGATATGAAGGTAGGGACCGACGGTCTGGGATGCGGTGGCGTAAAGCATGGTCTTACTCCATCGGCGTGGCATCGCGGCCACGCAGCACGATATCGAAACGGTAGCCGAGCGCGTATTCGGGCTGGGTGGTTTCCCAGTCGAGGCTGGCGATGAGCCGGTCGCGCGCCTTCTCGTCCGGCACGCAGTTGAAGATCGGATCGAACGGCAGCAGCGGATCGCCGGGGAAATACATCTGCGTCACCAGCCGCGTGGCGTAGGCGTTGCCGAACAGCGAGAAGTGGATATGCTGCGGCCGCCAGGCATTGTGGTGGTTGCGCCAGGGATAGGCGCCGGGCCTGATGGTCTTGAACCGGTAGTGCCCGTTGGCGTCGGTGACGGTGCGGCCCTCGCCGGAGAAATGCGGGTCCAGCGGTGCGTCATGCTGGTCGCGCTTGTGCACGTAGCGGCCGGCCGCGTTGGCCTGCCACACCTCGATCAGCGCATTCGGCACCGGGCGGCCATTCTCGTCCAGCACGCGGCCGGTCACGAGGATGCGCTCGCCAATGGGTTCGCCGCCGTTGCCGACGGTGAGGTCGTTATCGCCTTCGCGGACGAACTCGGCGCCGAAGGTGGGACCGGTCACTTCGGACAGCGACTGCGGCAGCGCAATCAGCGGCTGATCCGGCGAGCGCTTCTGCGTGGAGGCGTAGGGATCGAAGCGGTATTCGGGCTGGGTGTCCCAGTAGGGACGGCGATACTGGGCAAGGCGGGTCATTTGCGCAGTCTCCTTGTCGTTGGAATGGTATGACTTTAAGCAACACATAAAGTCATGTAAATTAAGATTTTTGAGAATTAAGATAACTTTTAGGCATGAAAACCGCCGCTTCGCCCGTGCTCGAAATCTTCCGCAACCGCGTGCGGCTGCGGCATCTCTATTGCTTCGTGGCGGTGTCGCAGACCCAGCACCTGGGCCGCGCCGCCGACCGGCTGGGGCTGACACAGCCTGCCGTGTCCAAGACCCTGAGCGAGCTGGAGGAGTTGACCGGCACACGCCTGCTGGTGCGCCAGCGCGCGGGTACGGAGCTGACCACCGCCGGCACGCGCTTCCTGCGCCACGCGCTGCGTATCCTCGCGGACATCGATGCCGCCGCCGACAGCATGGCCGGCGAGCAGACCCAGCCACAGGAGCGCATCCGGCTGGGCGCATTGCCCAGCGTAGTGCCGGCGGTGCTCACCGATGCCTTGCTGCGCTTCCGTGCCGCGCACCCCGAGGTCGGGCTGGCCGTCCAGACCGGCATGAACCGCAGCCTGATCGACCAGCTCAAGGCCGACGTGCTGGACCTTGTCATTGGCCGGATGGATGACCCGGTGGCCATGGAAAGCCTGTGGTTCGAGTCGCTGGGCCCGGACTCGCTGGCGCTGGCGGTGCGTCCCGGGCATCCTCTTGCCGCCGTCTCGCGGCCGACCTTGCTTGACGTGCTGGCGTGGCCGCTGGTGATCCCCGCCGCGGGCTCGATCCCCCGCCACAACACGGAAAGCCTGCTCGCCCGACACGGCCTGCCCCTGCCGGGCGGATGCGTGGAAACGTCGGACGCCTACCTCGGACGGCTGCTGGCCCGCGACAGCGACTGCGTGTGGGCGGCGCCGCTGTCCGCCGCGCAGCGCGCGGTGGCCGAGGATGGGCTGGTCCTGCTGCCGCTCGATACGCAGGGCACGGAGGAGCCGATCGGCCTGCTACGGCACGGCGACCGCACGCTCAGCCCGATGGCCGAAGCGCTGGCGGACTGCATCCGCGCCGCGGCCCGGCCGCTTGGCGCTCAGTGAATGTTCAGTGAGCGGCCACGCCGGCGCCGCTGCCGGCGTCGGCACCCGGCGCGCGGCTGCCGCTGACATGCTTGACCACCAGCGCACCGGCGGCCAGGAATGCCGGCACGGCGAGCAGCGTAAAGATGGTGTCGAAGCCCAGGTGCAGGCGCAGCAGTTCGGCACCGAGCAACGCGCCGGTGATGCCGCCGAAGCGGCCGATGCCAAGCATCCACGCCACTCCGGTGGCACGGCCCTGCGTCGGATAGAACGCGGCGGCCAGCGAAGGCATCGACGACTGCGCGCCGTTCATGGCGGTGCCGGCGAGGAAGATCAGCACGCCAAGCAGCACCTGGCTGCCGGTCCCCTGCCCCACGGCGTAGATCAGCACGCCGGTGGCCGCATAGGTGATCGCAATCACCTTGTTCGGATTGAAGCGGTCCATGAACCAGCCGGCCGCGATGGTGCCGATGCCGCCGCCGAGCGGGAACAGCGCCGTCAGGAATGACGCGTGCTGGATCGAGAAGCCGGCATCCTTCATCAGCGTGGGCATCCAGCTCGTCAGCAGATAGAAGATGACCAGGCCCATGAAGTAGGTGCACCACAGCATCGCCGAGCCCAGGCGATAGCCGGGCGCCAGCACGGTGCCGACGGCGGAGCGGGTCGCGGGCGCCTGCTCGCCGATGCTGAAGGCGTTCGCGCCGGCCACGTCCGCGCCGGTCACGCGCCGCAGCAGCTGGCGGATCTGGCCGGCCGGATAGTTGCGCAACACCATGTAGCGCACCGACTCAGGCAGCAGCACCACCAGCAGCAGCGCGAGCGCAAGCGGCACGATGCCGCCCAGCAGCAACACGCTGTGCCAGCCGAAGTGCGGGATCATCGCGGCGGCGACAAAGCCGCCGGCGGCGGAGCCGAGCGGAAAGCCGCAGAACATGGTGTTCACCAGCACGGCCCGGCGGCGTTGCGGCGCGAACTCGGCGGTCAGCGTCACGGCATTGGGCATGGCCGCGCCAAGGCCGAGGCCGGTCAGGAAGCGCAGCACCGTCAGCCAGCCCAGCGTGGGCGCGAAGGCCGTGGCCAGGCTGCAGGCGCCAAAGAAGAAGACCGACAGCACCAGCACCTTCTTGCGGCCGATGCGGTCAGCCAGCGGGCCGGCAAAGATCGCGCCGAAGGCGAGGCCGAACAGGGCCGCGCTCATGACGGGACCGAGGGCCGATTTTTCGATCCCCCAGTCCTGCACCAGCGCCGGCGCGATATAGCCGATGGCGGCGGTATCGAAGCCGTCGACGGCAACCACCAGGAAGCAAAGCACAAGGATGAGCCACTGGTAACCAGTGAATCGCTGGCCGTCGATCAGGGCCTGGACGTCCACGACGCCAGCCTTGGATTGGAGGGATTGGTGCACTGTTGTCTCCGTCTGCCTTGGAAATCGCGCGGTTCGCCTGCAAGCAGGCGCTACTGGGCGCTACGATTTTGTTCTAATAGCGAACTCACGTTCTCTAATTGAACGAATCTTAGGCAACGGGGATCGGGGCCAAAAATTAGCGTTAACCCGGCAAAAACGCGCGGCCAGATGAGCACGGATTCACCGTGATTTCTGGGGTTATAGCCTTTCTAACTATCTTGTGACGACTTTCTTGATATTTTCTTCCGAAAATCTTCATCATTGAGAAATTTTCACTACGACGCAAGAATTTGATTAAGAAAATTTCATATAAAAAGCGCCAGCCTTCAATTTACATTCCATAAATCTCTGGAAATCGAGGAATTCCGACCAACTGGCGCTCGTGGCACGCTGGAATCAATGCATCAACCCGCCGGTCAAATGCTTCAAGATCGCCTCGCCCCGCCTATTCCATGCAACGCGTGCTCCTCATCCTCGGCTGCCTGCTGATCGCCGCCGCCGCGGCCTGGCCCTGGCTGTCCAGGCTTCCCTTTGACCGCCTTGGCCGCCTGCCCGGCGACATCCATATCGTGCGCGACGGCTTCAGCTTCTACCTGCCGATCACCACCTGCATCCTGGTGTCGGTGGTGGTATCGGTCGTGATCTGGCTGCTGCGGCGCTGACCGCGCGCCGCGTGGCGTAGTACCGGAATCAGGCGGCCTGCGCCTCGGTGCGGAACACCGCCATCGCGTGCTGCATCTGCTGCGCCTGCGCCTGCAGCGACTGCGCCGCGGCGGCGGCCTCCTCCACCAGCGCGGCGTTCTGCTGCGTGACCTGATCCATCTGCGCCACCGCCTGGTTGACCTGGGCGATGCCTGTGCTCTGCTCGCGCGAGGCGTGGCTGATCTCGTCCATCATCGCCGTCACGCGCCGGATCGCGGCCACGGTGCTGTCCATGCTGGCGGCAGCATCCACCGCCAGCGACGTGCCCGAGGCCACGCGCTGCGCCGACTGCGAGATCAGCGTGCCGATTTCCCTGGCCGCGCTGCCGGCGCGCTGCGCCAGCCCGCGCACCTCGGTCGCCACCACGGCAAAGCCGCGCCCGGCCTCGCCCGCGCGCGCCGCTTCCACCGCCGCGTTCAGCGCCAGGATATTGGTCTGGAAGGCAATGGCATCGATCACCGCGATGATGTCGACGATGCGGCGCGAATCGGCCTCGATGTCCTGCATGGTCTGCCGCATGCGCCCCACCGCGGCGCCGCCGGCCAGCGCGATGTCCGACGCCTCGCGCGCCAGCTCGCTGGCCTGCCCGGCGCTGCCCGCGTTCTGCTGCACGGTGGCGGTGAGCTGCTCCATGCTGGCCGCGGTCTGCTCCAGCGACGAAGCCTGTTCCTCGGTGCGCCGCGACAGGTCGATATTGCCCTGCGCGATCTCGCCGGCGGCGGCCAGCACGTTGTGCGCGCCGGCCTTGGTATCGCCGATCAGCCCGCGCCAGCTATCCACCAGCGACAGCAGGTGGCGCTTGACCTCGCTGAACTCGTCGCGCCCGTGCACGGCCGTGTGCAGGCTCAGGTCGCCGGCGTTGATGCGTTCCACCATGTCGCCCACGGTACGCACGTCGCTGCGCATACCGCGGCTGAAGCCGGTGAACAGATAGAAGGCAAGGGCCAGCGTGACCACGCCCAGCGCGGCCAGCAGCGCGAACTGGCGCTGCTGCGCCGCGATGCGTTGCGCCAGCATGGCGCCGGCGATCGCCGAAAACTCCTTGTTGGCGGCCAGCACGCCGTTGATTGCCGCGCTGGCCTCGTCGAAATAGCTCTTGGCGTCGATGCCGATGCCGCTGGCACCGAGCATGCGCACCTTGAGCGTGCGGTGGAAGTTGTCCATCGCGGCCAGCCGCTGCATGGCCGCGTCGACCTGCGGCTGGTAGGCCGGCGCGTTCTCGCGCACGCGCGCGGCATCGCGCCGGATGGCTTCCAGTCCATCCTGGATCTGCTCGGCCAGCGCGCCCAGGTCGGCCTGCTGCGCGGCATCGGCATAGCCGCCCTGCGCGATGATGCCGGCGCCGCGTCCGCGCGCCAGCGCGCTCTGCTCAGCCAGCCGCGGCATCGGGCCAACCACCAGGCTGATCAGGTAATAGGCGCCGGCTTCGCCATCGAGCGCCAGCTCGGAGCGGTCGGCCACGTCGCCGATGAACAGCTGCGTCTGCCTGACCAGCGCGCTGTGCCGCTCGAACAGCGGCCCCGGCGTCGTGTTCAGGCCGAGGCCGCGGACGTGCTGCCAGTCCTGCTCCAGCTTGCGCGCCGCGGTCTCCAGCGCAAAGCCGGGATTGTCTGCAGTGGCGCGCAGCAGTTCGGCGAGGTTGGCCGCGGCCTTGCCGTCGGCCGCGTCGAAAGTCGGACGGAAACCGGCGTTGCCGGCCAGCACGGTATTCGCGGCGCCGCGCCGCACCTGCGTCTCGCGCATGAAGTCGAGCGCATGGCCGACGATGACCAGGCCGCGCCGTTCGCTGTCGGTGGTGCGGATCGACTGCGCCGAGCCATGCAGCACGACATACATCGCGCCGCACAGCGGCACGAGGAACAGCACCGCGATCAGGGTCAGTTTCTGGTTGATGTTGAGGCGCGCCATCAGGCGCTCGGCAGGGCGGAAAAAGGCGGTCATCGGCTCGGTGGGACTGGCAAAAAATGGACTGCAAGGGGTTGGCTGTCCCCCCGGCTATCGGCCACGTTTTCCACGCCTGAAGCAAGAAATCCGATCGTTTTGACGATGCGCAAACGGGGTGCAGGAAATGCCCTGCCGCGGGGCAAAATGCACGCACAGAGGGCAGGAAATTCGCGCTTGCACACGCAGCGACCGCTATGCCGCCGGAGCCCTTCGCGAGGCCGCCCACTCGCGTTCTTATCGCTTCGCCGTTCCCGCTTTACCCGCCGACCGTGCCTGCGCCTGCCTGCGCCGCGCACGCGGCGGCTGCACGCCGGCCATGAATGGCACCGCTTCGCGCATGGCTTCGATGAACAACCTGAGCCGGGCCGGGTAGAAGCTCGCGCGGGGATAGACCAGGTAGACCGGCAGCGGCTCGGCGTGCCAGTCGGGCAACAGGTGCAGCAGGTCGCCACGGGCAATGTCGTCGGCAAAGATCCACGCCGAGCCCACGCCGACGCCAAGCCCCTGCAGCACAGCCGCGCGCAGCGCATAGAGGCTGTCGGTGCTCAGGCGCGGCCGGAACCGGAGTTCGCGGCTGGCGCCGCTGACCGCGTGCGACAACGCCATCGCCTGGCGGTAGAAGGTGTGCAGTGCCAGCCAGGGCAGCGCCTCCAGGTCCTCGGGCTGGCGCGGCAGCCGCCGGCCCTCGAACAGCGCCGGCGCGGCGACGGCCACGCGCGGCACTTCGGCCAGCCTGACGGCGACCAGCCCGGGCTCGCGCACCTCGCCGACATGGATGGCGCAATCGATAGCCTCGGCGATGAAATCCGGGGTGCGGTCATGCAGCAGCCATTCCACCGCGACCTGGTCGTGCCGGCGCATGTAGGCGGCCAGCGGGGGCACCATCAGGTCCTGGCCGAAGGCATGCGGCACCACCACGCGCAGCGTGCCTCCGGGTGCATGGCCGGCGCCGCGCAGGTCGGCCTCCAGCGTCGCCCAGTCGCCAACCAGCGCCTTGGCGCGCTCGTAGCAGCGCCCGCCGTCTTCAGTCAGCTTCATCGCATGCGTGGAGCGCTGCAGCAGGCGCACGCCCAGTTGCCGCTCCAGTGCCTGCAGGCGGCGGCTGACGGTGGGCTGGGTGGTCTGCAGCTGCGCGGCGGCTTGCGACAGGCTGCCCGCCTCGACGATGCGCACGAAGGTCTGCAGCAGCTCGATGCGGTCGGCGCCGGCCGGGGCCGCCTCACGGCTGCTGGCCTGCGCCTTGGTCGGCGATTTGGTCATACGCGCCTCGTATAGCCGTTGTTCACCGCACACCTCTACCAGAAAAGGCGGTGGCCGGACAACATTTGCATCTGTCGCGTCCATCGCGGATCCGCGCTATTTCCATCGACTCGCCAGATTCAGGAACACCAACCATGTCTTGCCTTTCCGCCTCGCCCGCCGCTGCCATCGCGGCGCCCTTGCCCGCGCCGGCGTTGCCGGCGCGCCTGGTATTGATGCTTGCCACCGCCGCGGGCCTCGCCGTCGCCTCGCTGTACTACAGCCAGCCCATGCTCGGCATCATGGCGCCCGACCTGCACGCCTCCGGCACGGCGGTCGGCGCCATCCCGACGTTGACGCAGCTTGGCTATGCGCTGGGCATCCTGCTGCTGGCCCCGCTCGGCGACCGCTTCGACCGCCGCCGCATCATCCTGGCCAAGTCGGCGGCGCTGGTGGCCGCCCTGCTGCTGGCCGGGCTGGCGCCCGGCATCGGCATGCTGCTGGCGGCGAGCCTGGCCATCGGCCTGTCCGCTACGCTGGCGCAGGACATCGTGCCCGCCGCGGCGACGCTGGCGCCCGACGCGCAACGCGGCAAAGTGGTGGGCACGGTCATGACCGGGCTGCTGCTCGGCATCCTGCTGTCGCGCGTGGTCAGCGGCTTTGTCGCCGCGCATTTCGGCTGGCGCGGGATGTTCATCGCCGCGGCCGGCAGCATCGCCGCGATGGCGCTGGTGGCGCAGCGCGGCCTGCCGCGATTTGCACCGACCGCGGTGATGCCCTACCGCGCGCTGCTGGGCTCGCTGCTGACGCTGTGGCGCCGGCATGGCGAGCTGCGCCGCGCGGCGCTGGCGCAGGCGTTGCAGTCGGTCGGCTTCAGCGCGTTCTGGTCGACGCTGGCGGTGATGCTGCATGGCGCCCCGTTCCACCTTGGCAGCGAAGCTGCCGGAGCGTTCGGGCTGGCCGGTGCGGCGGGCGCGCTGGGCGCCCCCATCGCCGGCCGCATTGCCGACCGCCGCGGCCCGCAGGCGGTGACCCGGCTCGGCGCCGCGCTGGCCGCGCTGTCCTTTGCCGCCATGCTGCTGGCGCCATGGCTGTCGCCGCAGGCGCAGCTCGGCCTGCTGGTGGCGGCCGCCGTCGGCTTCGACCTGGGCGCGCAGGTGACGCTGGTCGCGCACCAGACCATCGTCTATGGCATCGACCCGGGCGCGCGCAGCCGGCTGAACGCGGTGCTGTTTGTCTGCATGTTTGCCGGCATGGCCGCCGGGGCGGCGCTCGGCAGCCTTGCACTGGCGCATGCCGGCTGGGCGGGCGTGGCCACGCTGGCCACGATCACGTCGCTGGCCGCGCTGGCGGTGCGGCTGCTGCCGTCCGGGCAGGGTGTTCGGTGAGCCGCGGCAGGACTACGCCGCCGGTGCCAGCCCCTCCCCTTCCCCGCCGTCCTCCTCTTCCCCTGCCGGCGCCGCCAGCGGCACCTCGATCGTCAGCGTGGTCCGGCCCGGCACCGATCGCAGTTCCAGCCGCCCGCCGATGGCTGCCGCGCGCACCTGCATATTGCGCAGCCCGCGCCCGCCGCGCGTGGCGTCGGCGTCGAAGCCGCGCCCGTCATCGGCCAGCGTGATGCGGATCACCTCCGGGTCGGCATGCGCCGCCAGCGTGATCGAACTAGCGCCAGCGTGTTGCAGCACGTTGGTAATGCCCTCGAGCAGCAGGTACTGCAGTTCCTGCACCTTGCGCGCGGTGAAGTGGGGCAGCACCGGCAGCCGCTCGACCTGCCAGTGGATGGCGATGCCGGCCTCTTCGATGCGCGGCCCCAGCCGGTAGCGCAGGTTGCCCAGCACCGCCGCGAGGTCGCCGCCGGTGTCCTGCATGGCATCGATGGAAAGCTTGAGCGAGTCCAGCGCCTGCCGCACCTGCCCGGCGATTTCCGCGCGGCTGGGCTTTCCGGATTCCAGCATCGACAGCGTGGTCACCAGCTGGCTGCCGAGGCCGTCGTGCATGTCGCGCAGGATGCGGCTGCGCTCGCGCAGCGCGGTCTGCTCGGCGGCGATCTTCTGCGCGCGCGCGAACACGGCGTGCAGCTCGGCCTCGCGCTGCGCCACGCGCTCGCTCAGCACCTGGTTGGCGCGCTGCAGGCTGCGCACCGCGCTGGTGTAGCGCTCCACCAGCATCCACGCCATGACCACGCTGAACGGCACCGAGACATAGCGGGTCATCGAGCGCACCCAGTAATAGTCGCCGGTCAGCCAGACGCGCAGCCAGTCGCCCAGGAACAGCACCGCCGACACGCCCACGGTGGCCGCCAGCAGCCTGGCCTCGCGGCTCGGGTGCCGCAGCGCGGCCCATACCAGCGCAACCGCCACCGTCAGGATGATGCCGACCTTGGCCAGCCAGCTCAGCGGGAACACCAGCGGATGGCTCGACAACGCGGCCAGCGGCGCCAGCACCGGCAGCGCCAGCCACAGGTAGGCGTTGAGCGTGCGGTGGAGCCAGCGCCAGGGCACGCGGATCACCAGCAGGCAGAACTTGCCGATGGCGCCGAGGAAGACCTCGCGCGCTGCCGCGACGATATAGCCGCGCAGTTCCGGCGGCAGCGCCAGGTCGTCGACGAAATAGTCGAGCAACCGGATGCTCCAGGCGATCTCCGCCAGGCCGTACAGGCCGAACAGCGGGTCGCGCTGGCGCCACCAGATCAGCAGCGCGATGGTGCCGAGCACGGCGCTGAGCACCGCGACGATGAAGGGCCCGGCCACGCGCACCAGGAACGCGTCCTGGTAGCGTGCGCGCACCGCCTTGGCCGGCCCCACCGTGACCGGCAGCAAACCCGCCCGTGAAAACGCGCGCGCCGCCACCGTGATGCGCAGCGTGTTGCCGTGCTCGTGCAGCAGCTCCGGCGGCAAGGGCACGTAGTAAGGGCGCTTGGCCAGCGCGGACGAGGGCGCGGCCAGGCTGCCGCCCGTGGCCACCAGTATGCCGTTCAGGCGCACCTCGTAGCTGCCGCCGGCCCACGGCACGAACAGCCCCGCCGTTGCCGCCGCCGGCCAGCCGCGATCGAAGCGCAGGTCGTACACCGCGGTGCCCGACTTGCCCGGCAACGCGCGGTCCCAGTAGTCGGGCAGCGTCAGCGGCTGCGCCGGCAACACGGTGCCGTCGCGCAGCGTGGCGCTGCGCACCGCCTGCGCCAGCTCTGCCAGCCCGTCGCCGGGGGCCGGCGCGGCGGGCGTGGCGCCGCGGGCCGGCGACGCGAGCCACGCCAGTGCCAGCAGCACCGACAGCACGGCAACCAGGGTCCGGGTGAGTCGCAGCCAGGCTGGCGGCATGGCGCGGGAAGCTACAGGGATTTGAGCAGGCCGAGCTTGGCGGCCTCGAACACGGCTTCGCCACGCGAGCGTACCGCCAGCTTGCCGTAGATGTTCTTGATGTGGGACTGCACGGTATGCACGCTCAGGCCGACATAGCGCGCGGTCTCGGCATAGGTGTAGCCGCGCGAGATCAGGTCGAGGATCTCGCTCTCGCGCGCAGACAACGCCACGCTGCGCTGGGCGGCGTTGTCGCGGCCGGCGCCGTCGGTGGACTCGGCGGGCTCGCCGCGCAGGCGGTTGACCACCTGGCGCGCGATCAGCGGGCTCATCGGCGAGCCGCCGGCGCGCAGCTCGCCGATCGAAGCGGCGATGCGATCGGTAGTCTCGTCCTTGAGCAGGTAGCCGATGGCGCCGGCCTCGATGCTGGCCAGCACGTGCTGGTCATCGCCGAATACCGTGACCACCATGCATTCGCACGCGGGGTAGCGCTCGCGCGCCTGGCGTATCACGGCGATGCCGCTGCCATCAGGCAGGCCCAGGTCGCACAGCAACACGTCGGGCTGGTGCCGCGCCAGCCAGGCCATCGCCTCGGCAACGCTGGCGGCGCAGCCGGCCACGATGGTAGCTGGCGCATGCATTTCGACGGCCTGCACCAGGCGGCTTTGCGCCGCCGGGTCATCCTCGACGATCAGGACTCTTGTTGTGCTTGTCATGCCAGTGTGTTCAGGCCGGGCCTTGCGCCGCCGCGACGGGTTGCCGGCGGATTCTGACATATCCACCGGGTCGCGCGCGTGGCACGTGCCGGATTTCAGGGTAAACACAAGCGCCGCCGCGGCGCGCCTGCACCAGCCCTACCCATCGCACAGTGGCCTGTACTTGCCCATCCCATGTTTTAGGGAGGCGCCGCCGCGCACGCGCTCCTATCATCGCCACAAACGAGCCCGGCGGGCGTCCTGGCAAGGGGCGCGAACGCACGCGGCAGACAACGCGAAACACGGGGAGCCGCTCGCGCGGACGCAGGGGCCAAAGCAGCCAACGCACGCGCAACGGAGTTGCAGGGAAGGCAGAGCTTGCCTTTACCCACATCTCGATTGGAAAGGTTGTAAACCGGATTGGACGGTGTTAACTTCGTGTGAAGTTGACAATCAGTGGTGGCAATTTTGCCGGATACGGAAGATCTCGAAGACTGGGCCAGCGACGAATTCAGTGGCGCACAATTGGGCGATGCGCGTCGCACGCAGCGCCTTGTGGCATTGGCGCGCGGACTGGCGCAAAAAGCCCATGTTTCGTTCCCGCAGGCCTTGAGTGGTGCCCAACTCAAGGCGGCATATCGCTTCTTTGATAATGAGGCGGTCGACCCGGACGGAATCCTGGCGAGCCACGTCGCTCAAACCGTGGGTCGCATGCAGCGGGTACCTGTCGTACTGGCGGTGCAGGACACCACGGAATTCAATCTGGCAAATTTGCCCGCGACTGAGGGACTTGGTCACGGCACGGGCGGCAATTTGCACGGATTCATGTTGCACAGCGTGCTGGCGGTGACGCCTGAAGGCCTGCCACTGGGCGTGTTGAGCATGAAGACGTGGGTGCGTGCGCCGCAAGCATCGGGCAAGGCCGGGCAGCGCCGGGCGCTGTCCATTCGTGACAAGGAAAGCGTGAAGTGGCTGGAGGGGCTGGAATGCCTTGAGCCGCTCAAGATGCAGTGTCCGGACACGCACCTTGTTGCCGTCAGCGATCGCGAGGGCGATGTGTACGACGTGTTCCTGGCGCCGCGCCCAGCGGGGGTGGACTGGTTGGTGCGGGCCGCCTGGAATCGAGGCGTGGACCACCCAGAGAAGTATCTGTGGGAGACGGTTGCTGCGGCTCCTGTACTTGGAGAGACCGTATTGCACGTGCCCAGGAGCGGCGCCAGGCAGGCGCGTAGCGCCCGACTGGCTTTGCGTTGTGTGCCCGTCCAACTGCGACCGCCGCGCAGCCGCGGTGCAGAGGATCTACCGAGTCTCGAAGTGTTTGCCATTCACGCGCTGGAGATCGAGCCGCCCCAAGGCGTTGAGCCGCTCGAATGGATGTTGCTCAGTTCAATGCCTACCCAAACGCTGGAAGATGCGCTGGAGCGACTGAGCTGGTATGCCCGGCGCTGGACCATTGAATCCTGGCATCGTGTCCTGAAGAGTGGCTGCCAGATCGAAGCGCGGCAGTTCGGGACGCTGGAGCGGTTCCTACGTGCTACGGCGCTGTTCGCCGTGATCGGCTGGCGCATTATGTACGCGACCATGCTGGGCCGGCTCGAAGCCGATATCCCTTGCTCGGTGCTACTGCAACCGCTCGAATGGCGGGCCTTGTACTGCCGCACGCACGGCACAACCAAGCCACCGGAAGAGGCGCCAAAACTCAGCGACGCGGTCCTTTGGATCGCCAAGCTCGGTGGCTACCTGGGTCGCAAAAACGACGATCCCCCGGGAGCCACCGTCCTCTGGCGCGGCTTCCTCGCCCTGCACGAAATCACCGAAATGTATCGGATCTTCCAGAAAGACGAGTAAGCCGCCGCAAGTTGTGGGTAAAGGCAAGAAGGCAGAGGGGGGGAGCCCGCGGGCGCCATCCCGGCAGGCGCGGCGGCTTGCCGGGATGGCCGGCTGCGGGCTGGGGCCGCGAGCGTGCCAATGCCGCGCTGCGCAACCAGTTGCCGTCACTGCGGTTTCGGTCGTTGGCCCGCGGCCTCCCGCTGTGGACGCTCCGCCATTTTTCCCATTTCGCACCCTGCATCCCTTACAAGGTCTGCAAGGCTTGCACGGCCTGCGGCGTCATCGGCGCCACAGGCGGGCGGCTGCCGCACGGTACGAATCTTGCCGTTCCTGATAACCCGCCAGCGGATCGAGGGCGCAATTGTGCCCGCCCGCGTACGGCGCCATTCACATATCAGGAAACCAGCATGAGTGACTACTACGACGAACGCCAACGCCGCCAGGCGTCGGACGACGACGACTGGCAACCGGAATCCGAACGTGACCGCTGGCAGACGCAGCGCCGTCGCCAGCAACTGACACCGGGGCAGACCAGCTACGGTGGCCCGGCACGCCGCGCAAGCGGCTACAGTGACGAGTACGGCGCCGGCCGCTACCCAGAGCGGCCCACCCAGGGTGACTATGGCGGCCGCGGCGACTCCAGCGGTGACTTCGGCGGCGGCTACAGCCGCGGTTCTGGCGGCGATTACGGCGGCGGCGGCGGCGGCGGCGGTTACAGCGGCGACGACCGCAGCCGTGACCAGGAGCGCTATCGCAGCGCACAGCGGGGTGCCCAGGACTACCAAGGCCAGCAAGGCTACCAGGGCGATGAACGAAGCCGGTATCAGCAGCGCAACGAGCGCAACGAGCGCGGCCAGCGAGACGAGCGCGACCAGCGCAACCAGCGCTATGGCCGCCGCGCCGGCAGCAGCCTGCGCTATGGCCTGAACGGCGGCTATGGCTGGGAACGCGCTGGCGAATGGCGCAATCCGCAAGCCTGGCAGCGCGATGACGACTACGCCGAGCGCCAGTGGCGCGAAAGCGCCGACCGCGCCCGTGACCCCTATGAGTCGGCCGGCGAGCGCGACCGCGACACCTACTTCAGCGACCTGCGCAGCGACACCCGCTACTGGACCGAGGGCCGCGACGAGCGCGAGGACGAACAGCGGTACGGCCAGCGCTACAGCCGCGAGGCGGCACGCCAGCGTGGCTGGGAAACCGATGACCGGGAAGGCTATCGCGACGATGGCCGTGAAGACCATGGCGTGCTCTATAACCTCGGCCGCCGCATCGGCGAAGCGGTCGGCGACCTGTTCGGCACGGACCACCGCGAGCACCAGGCCGGCCCGCGCGGCTACCAGCGCAGCGACGACCGCATCCGCGACCAGATCTGCGAGCGGCTCAGCTATGCGCGCGGCGTAGACGTCAGCGATGTCAGCGTCGACGTCAGCGACGGCGTGGTATCGCTGACCGGAACGGTGCGCGAACGCGGGCAGAAGTACTATATCGAAGACCTGGCCGATGGCACCTACGGCGTGAAGGAGGTCAACAACGACATCCGGGTGCGCCGCGAGGGCCAGGGCAGCGGCGGCGATAGCACCGGCAGCACCAGCGCCGCTGCCGCGACCGGCAGCACGTGGCGCGCGTAGGTAGCCTCGCAAGTCGCCCCTGCAGCAGCGCACCGGCGTAGCGCCGTTGCGCGCAGCAGATGTTCCGGCCGGCACTTGTGCCGGCCGGCCTCGTTACCGATCGGCCAGCTGCCATGCCCGCCATCAAGATCGCCACGTTCAACATCAACGGCATCCGCAGCCGGATCGGCGCGCTTTGCCACTGGCTGGAGCGCGAGGCGCCCGACGTGGCCTGCCTGCAGGAACTGAAGACCGCCGACGAGAGCTTTCCCGCGCGCGAACTGCGCGAAGCCGGCTACGGCGCCATCTGGCACGGCCAGAAGTCATGGAACGGCGTTGCCATCCTGGCACGCGGCACCGACCCGGTGGAAGTGCGCCGCGGCCTGCCCGGCGATCCCGACGACAGCCACAGCCGCTACCTGGAGGCCGCCGTGCACGGGATCCTGGTCGGCTGCCTTTACCTGCCCAACGGCAATCCCCAGCCCGGCCCCAAATTCGACTACAAGCTGGCATGGTTCGAGCGGCTGATCGCACATGCGCAGACGCTGTTCGACAGCGGCCACCCGGTGGTGCTGGCGGGCGACTACAACGTCGTTCCCACCGACGAAGACATCTACAACCCGCGCTCGTGGCGCAAGGACGCGCTGCTGCAGCCGGCAAGCCGCGACGCCTACGCACGCCTGCTGGCGCAAGGCTGGACCGACGCGCTGCGCGAGCACTATGGCGACGAACGCATCTACACCTTCTGGGACTACTTCCGCCAGCACTGGCAGACCAACTCGGGCCTGCGCATCGACCACCTGCTGCTGAGCCCCGACCTGTCCCCGCGGCTGCGCGATGCCGGCGTCGACCGCTGGGTGCGCGGCGAAGACCATCCCAGCGATCACGCCCCCGCCTGGGTGGTGCTGAACCGGCCCGCCGCCCGGCGCAAGCGAGCGGCGTAATCCAGCGGCAAGTTCAGGAGCCGGCTGCCATCTCCGCCGCCAGGCGCTCCCGGGCAAAGCCCAGGAAAGCGCGTACCCCTTCGGGCAGCGTGCGTCCCGCCAGCGTCTGCAGTTCGACCGCACGGCTCTTCATGCCGCGTTCGCGGATGGCCGCGGCATGCAGTTCGCCGCGGCGCAGGCGGTCGCCCACCGTCACCGCCCCCGAGATCGACAAGCCGCCGCCATGCAGCACGAAGCTGGTCAGCGTCTCGAAATGGTTGGTCAACAGCACCGGCTCGAACACGATGCCGCGCTCGCCGCAGGCAATGTCGAACAGCTGGCGCACGGTGTTGTCGCCTTCCGGCAGCGCCAGCGGGTACGGCTGCATCTGCGCCAGCGTGATGCTGCGGAAGCGCGCCAGCGGGTGATCCGGCCGCATGATGGCGATGACCGGCGCGGGCTGGCGATGTTCGACGCGGATGCCTTGCTCGGCCGCGCGGCTGTAGGTGATGCCGATGTCGGCGTCGCCATGCAGCACGATGCCGGTCACCTCCGCCGGCGCCGCCACGCGCACGTGGAAATGCAGCCCCGGATAGCGCTGGCGGAACTCGGCGATGATGCGCGGCAGGAACTCGATGGCAAACCCGGCGGAACTGGCGACGCGCACGCGGCCACGGCGCAGCCCCTGAAGCGCGGCGATCTCTGCCACCACGCGGTCCGCTTCGAGGGCGCCGCGCAGCGCATAGGCGGCGAGCACTTCGCCGGCCGCGCTCGCGACCATGCCGCGCGGGCGCCGGTCGAACAGCGGCACGCCCAGCAGCGCCTCCAGCGCCGCGACCTGCCGGCTCACCGCCGACACGGTCACGCTCAGGCGCTGCGCCGCCTCGGTCAGCGAGCCCGCGCGCACCACCTCCAGGAAGTAGCGCAGCGAGGTGTCCTGCAGGCGGTGCGACAACATGGGGCGGCTCCTTGGGTGGCGGCGGCACGGCGGGGGTCCGCGCTTTGCGTTTTACGCAAGGATATTTGAAAAAATCATCGATTGCGGGAAACCCCGCCGGGCCCGTATGCTTTTTCCCGAAACCAAAGGAGACACCGGGAGAAACCATGGCGAATACGCTTTCCACCGACCCGATCACCGAACTCGACGCCGTCGCCCTCTCGCGCGCCATCCATGCCCGCGAGGTCTCCTGCGTGGAGGTGCTGGAGGCGTTCCTCGGCCAGGTCGAGCGCCACAACCCGCGCGTCAATGCCATCGTCGCCCCCGTCGACCGCGATGCGCTGCGCACCCAGTCACGAGCGCTCGATGCCGAACTGGCGCGCGGCCACAGCCGCGGCCCGCTACACGGCTTTCCGCAGGCGCCCAAGGACATCAGCCCGGCGGCGGGCATGGTCACCACCAAGGGCTCGCCGATCTTTGCCGGGCAGGTCACCCAGAGCGATGCCGCGATCTTCGAGCGCATGCGCGCCGCGGGCTCGGTCTTTATCGGCCGCACCAACTCCCCTGAGTTCGGCCTGGGCGGCCATACCTACAACCCGGTCTACGGCACCACTCGGAACGCCTTCGACCCGGCGCGCTCGGCCGGCGGCAGCTCTGGCGGCGCCGCGGTGGCAGTGGCGCTGCACATGTTGCCGGTGGCGGACGGCTCGGACATGATGGGCTCGCTGCGCACCCCGGCGGCGTTCAACCATGTGTACGGGCTGCGCACCTCGGTCGGCTGCGTGCCGCACGGGCCCGCCGACGAGGTCTTCTTCCAGCAGTTCAGCGTGGCCGGGCCGATGGCGCGCAACGTGCCCGACCTGGCGTTGCTGCTGTCTGTGCAGGCCGGCTTCGATGCGCGCATGCCGCTGACGCGCCGCACCGAGGCGCCCGGCAACTTCACGCTGCCGCCCGCGCGCGACTGGAACGGCGTGCGCGTGGGCTGGCTCGGCGACCTGGGCGGCCACCTGCCAACCGAACCGGGCATGCTCGAGACTTGCGAACAAGCGCTCGACCACCTGCGCGCGCTCGGCTGCGACGTCGACGCCGCCCTGCCCGATTTCGACCTGGAGCGCCTCTGGCAGGCCTGGATCGACCTGCGCAGCTTCTCGGTGGCCGGCGCCAATGCCGCGCTGTACCACGATCCGGCCACGCGCGCGTTGCTCAAGCCCGAGGCGGCCTGGGAAATCGAGCGCGGACTGGCACTGCCCGGCACGCGCGTCTATGAGGCCCTGCGCGAGCGCAGTGCGTGGTACCAGGCGCTGTGCGCGCTGTTCGAGCGCTTCGACTACCTCGTGTTGCCGGCCGCGCAGGTGGCTCCGTTCGACGCGGATTGGGACTGGCCGCGCACCGTCGGCGGCCGCGACATGGACACCTACCACCGCTGGATGCAGGCCGTGGTGCCGGCCACCATGGCCGGGCTGCCGGCGCTGGCCGCGCCCGCCGGCTTCGGGCCGCAGGGGCTGCCGGCCGGCATCCAGATCATCGGGCCGGCGCAGGCCGACGCGGCGGTGCTGCAGCTTGGCAATGCCTACGACCAGGCCGGCGGCTTCTCGCGCGTGCGCAGCCCGTGGCTGGACCGGGCGGCCTAGTCCGGCACCATTTCCCCTAACCAAGCGACACCACACGACACCACGGACCGGCCTGTCTCGACCCTGGCCGGGCCGACGCCCACGCTTCGCTTTCCTACAACTGCCGGCAGGAGTGATTCCGATGACCGCATTGCCCCCGAAGCTGTTTTTCGCCTGTGCCGCATTCAGCGCGGCAATGGCCACGGCGCCCGCCATGGCGCAAGCCCCGGCCTGGCCCGAGCGCCCGCTGCGGCTGGTGGTGCCGTTCGCCGCCGGCG
Source organism: Cupriavidus sp. Agwp_2 (assembly GCF_040784895.1). Taxonomy (NCBI): domain Bacteria; kingdom Pseudomonadati; phylum Pseudomonadota; class Betaproteobacteria; order Burkholderiales; family Burkholderiaceae; genus Cupriavidus; species Cupriavidus sp. Agwp_2. The sequence continues at coordinate 2,226,257 of NZ_CP088084.1, read as the reverse complement.
GCGCCACCGACTTGCTCGGCCGGCTGCTCGCCGTCGGCCTGGGCGAAAAGCTGGGCCAGCCGGTGGTGGTCGAGAACAAGCCCGGCGCCAGCACGGTGGTCGGCGCCACCCAGGTCGCCAAGACCGCGCCCGACGGCTACACCCTGCTGCTGGCGGCCAGCACCACGCTGACGCTGAACCCGGCGATCCGTCAGCAGCTGGGCTACGACCCCATCAAGAGCTTCACGCCGCTGGGCCTGGTCGCCGACATGAGCCTGGTGCTGGTTGCCAATCCCGATGCGCAGGTCGGCTCGGTCAAGGACCTGGTGACGCAGGCCAAGGCCCATCCCGACAAGTTCTCCTACGGCTCGTTCGGCACGGGCTCGTCGGTGCATTTCGGCGGGGAGATGCTCAAATCCGCCACCGGCATCCGCATGGTCCACGTGCCGTTCAACGGCAGCGCACCGAGCCTGACCGCGCTCGCCGGCGGGCAGGTGCAAGTGGCGGTCGATACCGTGGTGGCCAGCCTGCCCCTGATCAAGGGCGGCAAGATCCGGCCGGTGGCGGTGCTGTCGCCGCAGCGCCTGCCCGCGCTGCCGCAGGTGCCGACGGTGGCGGAGAGCGGCTATCCGGGCTTCCAGATGGGCACGTGGTTCGCGCTGCTGGCGCCCGCCGGGCTGCCCGCGCCGGTGCAGCAAAAGCTGGAAAAGGCGCTGGCCGAGGTCGCCAATGCGCCCGCCACGCGCGCGCGCATGGTTGAACTGGCGCTGACGCCGGCCTACGGCAACGGCGCCGCGGTACGGGCACGGGTCGAGAAAGAACTGCCTGAAATGCGCGCGGTGGCGGCGCGCGCGGATATCCGGGCGGAATGACGGCGGCAGGCGTCGCCTCTGCGGCGCGCCTGCCTGGCAACGCAGCGCGCGTCCTCAGGCGACGTGCGCTGCAAACCCTTCCAAGCCGGGCGCCACGTCTTCACGCAGCGTCAGCGCGGGGATCTGATAGTCGCCGGCGTTCTGCGGCCGGAACGGAATCGGCGCCGTGGTCGCCAGCGTATCGAGCCGCTGGCCCAGTTCTTCGCGGATCGCGGCGAAGCGCGCATGGTCGACCCGGCTGGTCCGGTACACCACATACGGCGGCAGCACGTCGAAGCCGGGGTAGTACAGCACGCCGTGATGGATCGGGAACAGGATGTCGCCGATCGGGCCGTTGATGCCGCGCGCGCTGTAGTGCGATTCCCAGCCACCGGTGGTAACCAGAAGCATCGCGCGCTTGCCGGCCAGCATGCCTTCGCCGTAGCGGTCGCCCCAGCGTTCGTCCGAGTGCTCGCCCACGCCGTAGGCAAAGCCATAGGCATAGACGCGCTCGATCCAGCCTTTCAGGATCGCCGGCATCGAGAACCACCATAGCGGGAATTGCAGGATCACCGTATCGGCCCAGCGCAGCTTGTCCTGCTCGCACGCGATATCGTCGCTTTGCAGGCCGTTTTCGAACGCGTGCTTGGAATCCAGCGACGGATGGAACGGCGCGTCGCCCCGACGCGCCTTGCTGTCGGCGGCATCGAGCCGGGCTTTCCATTGCATCGCGTACAAATCGGAGACCTGCACCTGGTGGCCGGCATCGCGCAGCCGCTGCACCGCGAAATCGCGGATGGCGCCGTTGAGCGAGGTGGGTTCGGGGTGGGCGTAGACGAGAAGGACGTTCATGACAGCGGCTTCCATTGCGTAAGCATTGATCGGGAGAAGCCAGCTTAGGCCGCCGCACGGTATATTGGAAATGAATATCCAATATCACAGGTATTGTCATGACTAATCTCAGGCGCCTCGACCTCAACCTGCTGGTCACGCTCGATGTGCTGCTGTCCGAGCACAACGTGACCCGCACTGCGCAACGCCTGCACTTCTCGCAGCCCTCCGTCAGCGTCCACCTTGCCAGGCTGCGCGACTATTTCGGCGATCCGTTGCTGCTGCCCGGGCCGCGCGGCATGCGGCCCACCGCCAAGGCCGAATCCCTGCGCGAGCCGCTGCGCGAGGCACTGGCCGCGCTGGAGCACGCGGTGTCGCCGGACAGCCCGTTCGATCCCGCCGCCTCGACGCATACCTGGCGCGTGGCGGCGACCGACTACGGCGAATCGACCATCGTGCTGCCGGCCATGCAGGCGCTGCGCATCGCCGCACCGAACGCGCGGCTGGCGGTGCTGGAGATGGTGCCGTCGCGCATCGCCCGCCAGTGCGAGCAGGCTGAACTGGACCTGGCCTTCCACACGACCGAAGGCTCGCCGCCCGCGCTGCACCGGCGTGCGCTGTTTACCGAACGCTATGTACTGGCGGGCCGCGCCGGGCATCCGCGGCTGAAGCGACGGCCCACGCTGGCGCAGTTCTGCGCGCTCGAGCATGTGATGGTGTCGCCCGACGGCGGCGGCTTCTCCGGCGTCACCGACGAGGCGCTGGCGCTGGCCGGCATGCAGCGCCGCGTGGTGCTGTCGGTGCCCCACTTCCTCTTCGTCACCGCCGTGCTGGCGAGCACCGACCTGGTGGCCATGGTGCCGGAGCGGCTGGTGCGCCAGGCGCCGGCACTGCGCGTGGTGGCGCCGCCGGTCGAGGTGCCGGGCTACGAGATGTCGATGCTGTGGCACGAGCGTGTCCATCGAGACCCGGCACACCGGTGGCTGCGGGAGCGGATCGTGGCGTCGCTGTGAGGCACAGCAATCCCAGCTCTTTTTGCATACAAAACTAGAATACAATCAGCGTTTTCAACGCCGCGGCCGGGTGCGTTCCGCGCCGCCCCAGTTTTGGAGGAGAGACTTATGACTTACTGTGCAACCGGCCTGACTTCCAGCCACACCGCCGCGCTGGCCCCGATCGAGGACTACCTGCAGGGTCACGCCACCGGCAACCCCGAGGTGATGCGCCGCGCCTTCCATGCCGACGCCCGCATCGTCTCGTTCCGCGACGGCAAGCTGCATTCGCTGACGGTGGAAGACTTCATCGCCGCGCGCTGCCCCGGCCATCCGGCGGCCGACGAAGCGCAGCGCAAGCGCGCCATCACCCAGTTCGACGTGGTCGGCAATGCCGGCGAGGCCAAGGTCGTGCTGGAGCATCCGGACGTGGTCTTTACCGACTACATGACGCTGCTGCAGATCGACGGCGCGTGGAAGATCGTCAACAAGACCTTCAGCGCGGCCCCGCGCGCGCCGCAGTAACGCCCCGGCGGCTGGCCGCGCGGCTCAGCCCGGCAGCACCGCGGTGGCTTCGATCTCGAACAGCATGTTGTCGAGCGCCAGCCGCGGCACCGGGATCAGCGTGCAGGCCGGCGCCGGCCGGTCGCCCCACATCTCGCGCAGCGCGGCGCCGAAGGTGCGCAGGCGGTCGTGCGAGTGGTCGACCACCAGCACGGTGAGCTTGGCGACATCGCCCACGTCGGCGCCCGCCGCCTGCAGCGCGGTGCGCAGGTTCTGCATGGCCCTCGCCACCTGCCGCGGGAAATCCGCCGCCAGGCAGCCGGCGGCATCCTCGCCGCCCTGCCCGGCCACGTAGACGATGCGGGCGGGCCCTTCCACCACGGCCACGTGCGAATAGCCATTGGGACGCGGGTCGTACAGCGCGGGGGGATTGATCAGGTTCAGCGAAGCATTGGGGCGGGCAAGCGTCAGCATGGTCATCAACTCTGTGTTGGGCAATGGCGAGGCGAACAATGGAGCCGCAAGTATCAAACCTCAAGTTAGGTTAAGGTCAAGCGCGGCCATGGTGTTAGCATGGGCATTCCCGCGGCCGCCTGTTCCCCTGCCATGCCCAAGACTTCCAAGCCTGCTTCCGCCGCGCCAGCCACGGCCAGTGCGCCGCGCCGGCGCCGGCCTAAACCCGCCGAAGAACTGCTGTCGGTCGGCCAGGTGGCCGAGCGCACCGGCATCGCGGTATCGGCGCTGCATTTCTATGAATCGCGGGGGTTGATCGCCAGCACGCGCAGCGGTGGCAACCAGCGCCGCTATGCGCGCGCCGTGCTCCGGCGGCTGGCAGTGATCCGGGTGGCGCAGCGCATGGGACTGCCGCTGGCGGTGATCGCCGGGGCGATGCAGAAGCTGCCCGATGGGCGCGCGCCTACGGTGGCGGACTGGCGACGGCTGTCGGCCAGCTGGCGCGATGACCTGGACGAACGCATCCGCACGCTGACGCTGCTGCGCGACCAGCTCGATGGCTGTATTGGCTGCGGCTGTCTGTCGCTGAAGGCGTGCCCGTTGCGCAATCCGCAGGATGCGCTGGCCGGAGAAGGGCCGGGGCCGCATTTCCCCGGCGAAGGGGAATAGGCGGGCGCTTTACCGGAAGGTCTGCAGGTAGCCGAGCAGGTCTTCAAGCTGCTTGTCGTTGCCCATGCCCCAGAACCGCATCCTGGTGCCCGGCACGACCTTGGCCGGGGCACGCAGGAAGGCGCTCAGCGTGTCTTGCGACCACACCACCTTCGACGCGCGCATCGCCTCCGAATACTGGAAATCCGCCGTGGTGCCCGCCTGCCGCCCGAAAAGTCCGTTCAACTGCGGCCCGAACGCCCCGCGCGCATTGCGGCCGACGTGATGGCAAGACGCGCAGCGCGTGGCAAACAGCGCCTTGCCCGCCTGCAGGTCAGGCTCGGCACGCGCCACGGCGGGCGTTGCGGCGAGGATGGACAAGGCAAGCGCGGAGGCTGCGGACAAGACGGTACGGCGCATGGACAACATCGGGCAAGAACTGCGAAGCCGCATGATACAGGCCCGCGGGCTGGTGGTCAGGTTACACGGCGTCACACTTGCAACACTTCGAGCGCCCAATATTACGGACCCTGCCCCTACAGTGAGCCCATGTCCAACGCCCCTTGGGAGGCAGCCATGAAACGAATCCTTGCAATGGCAGTAGCAGGTGGTGCATTGCTGGCGGCCAGCGCCGCAGCCCATGCCGGCGTCAGCGTCGGTATCAATATCGGCGCGCCCGCCGTCGTGGTGGCCGAGCCCGCGCCGGTCTACCGCCCGGCCCCGGTCTATGCGCCGGCGCCCGTTGCCTATGCCCCGGCCCCCGTCGCCTATGTCCCGGCGCGCCCGGTGGTGGTAGCCCCGGTGCCGGTGCGCTATCGCCCCGACTATCGGGGTGACTATCGGGGTGACTACCGAGGTGACTATCGCCCCGGCTATCACCGCGCCGAATACCGTGAAGCGCGCCGCGAATGGCGCGAGCGCGAATGGGCCCATCGCCACGGCGACGGCCACGGCGATCGCCGCGGCCCGGGACGTCACTGGGACTGACGCGCCGCTGGCGGCCGGGCCTGCGGGCCCGGCTCCGGCAAAGACCCTTCCTGCAAAGATCCGCAAGTCAGGCTACCCTGTCGGCCAACGTCCCACTTGAGCCGCCGGCTGCACCGCGGCCGGCCAGGAAACCGCCATGCCCCAACCCCTCAGAATCGACTTCGTCTCCGACATTGCCTGCCCGTGGTGCGCCATCGGCCTGTCTTCACTGCAACTGGCGCTGCAGCGGCTGGGCGACAGCGTCGACGCCGAGATCGTGCTGCACCCCTTCGAGCTGAACCCTGACATGGGCCCCGAAGGACAGGCAATCGTCGACTATCTCGGCAAGAAATACGGCCGCACGCCCGCGCAGATCGCCGAAACCCAGGCCATGATCCGCGAGCGCGGCGCCGGCGTGGGCTTCACCTTCGGCGAGCGCGCCTTCGTCTACAACACCTTCGACGCGCACCGGCTGCTGCACTGGGCCGGCCTGGAAGGCAAGCAGGTGCCGCTGAAGCTGGCGCTGCTGCGCGCCTACCATACCGAAGGCAACGATCCGAGCAACCATGCCGTGCTGCTTGCGGCAGCGGTGTCGGTCGGCCTCGATGCGGACGCAGCGCGCCGGGTGCTGGAAAGCGGCCAGTACGCCGACGAGGTGCGCGCCGAAGAGCGCCAGTATCAGCAGATGGGCATCCAGTCCGTCCCGTCGGTGGTTTTCAACAACCGCTACCTGGTGACGGGCGGCCAGCCGGTCGAGGCCTTCGAGCAGGCGATCCGCGAGATCGTGGCCGAAGCGCAGGCGCAGGCGGCTGCGCCGCGCTAACCGGCTGAAGGCATGGCCTGCGGGCCGGCTGCTTGCAGGCTAGGAATTGTGCCTGAGTCCGCGGCGTACATTGACCGCTTCGCTGAGCAGGTCCAGCATTGCCACCGAATCGTCCCAGCCAATGCAGGCATCGGTAATGCTTTGTCCGTATGTCAGTGCGGACGGACTGTGCTGCCCGGGGGTGAACTTCTGCGCCCCGGCAACCAGATTGCTTTCGACCATGACGCCGAAAATGGACCGGCTGCCGCTGCGGATCTGCTGCGCCACGTCTCGCGCCACATCAAGCTGCCGCTCATGCTGCTTGCTGCTGTTGGCGTGACTGAAATCCACCATCAGCGCGTCGCCGAGCCCTGCCGCCTGTAGCTCCCTGCAGGCCGAAGCCACGGCATCCGCATCGTAGTTGGGCACTTTGCCGCCGCGGAGAATGACGTGGCAATCCGGATTGCCCTTGGTGTGCACCGTTGCGACCTGGCCGTTCTTGTGCACGCCCAGGAAGTGGTGCGGCCGCGATGCGGCCTGGATCGCGTCAATCGCAATCTTGATGTTCCCGTCGGTGCCATTCTTGAAGCCGATCGGCGCCGAAATACCTGACGCCAGCTCGCGATGCACCTGGCTTTCCGTGGTGCGGGCGCCGATCGCGCCCCAGCAGATCAGATCGCCGATGTACTGTGGCGAGATCACGTCCAGCAGCTCGCCAGCCGCCGGCAGCCCCAGACGATTGATGTCGACCAGCAGGCTGCGCGCAATGCGCAGGCCCTCGTCGATACGATAGCTCTCGTCCAGATAAGGGTCGTTGATCAGTCCCTTCCAGCCGACCGTGGTACGGGGCTTCTCAAAGTACACCCGCATCACGATCTCAAGCGCCCCGGCATACCGCTCCCGCTGCGCCAGCAACAGCCGCGCGTACTCAAGTGCCGCCTGCGGGTCGTGGATCGAGCAAGGCCCCATGATCACCAGCAACCGGTCGTCCTGGCCATGCTGGATCCGCGCGATGCGCTGGCGCGTCTGGGAGATCAGAGACTCGACGGCCGTGTTCCGGATCGGGAAGAAGCGGATCAGGTGTTCCGGCGGCGGCAGCGGGATGATGTCTTCGACATGCGCGTCGTCGGTCACGCTGGTGCGGTCCGGCGGTGACTGCCACTCATCGGCGATGGTGGACGAAGATTTTTGGGGATCATTCATGGCGAGGTCGACCAGGTTTTGCTAGCAAACGATGGTGCTACACCAATGCCGGGCGCGTCAAGGCACGCGGAAGCCCGGCTGATTTTTGCTTTGTGTCGACGGGCACATACGCCCCCTTTTTGCTGGCCACGGACAGCGGTGACGCGCGCTAGGCCCGTTTGGAGCGCATCCCGGAATCCCGGTGCTCGCCTGGAACCGGATCGACCAACACCGCCAGGGCATCGATGAGCGCCCGCATTCGCTTCGGCGTAAATCGCCTGGGTTCGATGGGGTACATCATCATCCACCCATCCCCCATGGCGACAAGCTGATCGGTGAGTATATCGGCCGGAATATCGTTGCGGATCGCCCCGCTTTCCCGGGCGGACTCCAGCATCGTCCCGAAACGGTCGAATGCGCTTTCCATCAGGGCAACGACCAGTTCCTCCTTGTTCGCAAAGTAGTACGTCACCGCACCGGTGGTGTAGCCCGCGTGCCTGGCCACCTTCCGCAGCGATGCGTTGGCATATCCTTCGTCCGCAATCACCGATGATGCTGCCCTCAACAATGCCTTCCGTTTCGCTTCACTGTCGCCGATCGGACGACCCCGGGTCGAGACCTGCTCGATATTGACGGGCACAACAAACCATCACTTGATGATGCTTTGTTACCACGTACCCTCAAAAAGAGGGATATGCCAGGAATAACATAGGTGGGCAATATGTCTCTTGCCGAGTGTTTTGACGCATTCGGTCTTCGCGACGCCCTCTCTGCGCAGCGGGCATTTTCTTGGGAATTACTATGCAAACGCGAATTGTTCGCGTTATGCCTGCGGAAATTGGTTGGGCGCTCGAACTGGCCAGCCTCGACATGGCGCCCCAGAAATTCCCAACGATGGAGGCAGCGATCGCCGCGGGCTGGTCGCTGGCTACACGTGAGAAGGCAGAACTGCATATACATCGCCACGATGGTGGTGTCGTTCTGCGCAGTGCGTGGAGCGACATAGAGCCGGGGTGACTTCCGGGCCGGCCCGCCAGCATGTGGCGCCGCTTCCCTGCCTTTCAGAATTTGTATTTGACCCCCGCGTAGAACGCGCGCCCGACACCCGGATAGAACACCGAGGTATTGGCCGTACGCGCATCGGCGACGGTGCTGAAATCGCTGATATAGCGTTTGTCAGCCAGGTTGCGCGCATCCAGGAACAAGGTCACGCCGCGCTCGAATTCGTAGCTGGCTTCAATCCCGAACAGCACATAGGACGGCACCTTCAACGTGTTGGCGTAATCTCGCGCCGGTTGCGATAGGCCTTCACGCCAGCCATCAGGGCAACCGTCGGCGCTACGTACAGCCGGTCTTCCAGGTAGGCCTCATAGTTGTAGGCGTCTTGCCTGGCATTCAGCGTCTGCGCGCCGCGGGTACCATTGACGTTGATGTACTGGCGGGCGTCATTATTGCCGCCGAAGAAACGCAGCCCGGCGATCACCTCGTTGCGCATGCCGCCGAGCGTGAACCGGCCCGTGTAGCGCGGCGCGAACCCGTATGTCCAGCTGTCCTGGTCGATGACCTGGAAAATGGGGTGGTACAGGTCCTTGTGGATGCCCCATGTGGTGAAGTCGACTTGCCCGTTGTCCAGCTTGACGCTGGTGACATTGGCCAGGCGCACGGTCCGCGTGTTGCGGGCCTGGTCTCCGGCGAGTGCGCTCGCGGAGGCCATGCGCGGGTTGTTCAGCGCATCGTTCAGCGACAATGCGCCGGGCAGCCCTGCTGCGACGCCCCCAGCGTATCGCGCTTGATCTTCTTCGCCAGCGACCACTTGTGGACCTCGGTCGGGCCGTCGTAGATCCGGAACGCACGCAGCTCCCGGAACGCCTGCTCGACGATGGTGTCGCGCGACACGCCGTTGCCGCCCAGAATCTGCACGCAACGGTCCGCGACGCGGAACAATGCTTCGGAGACCGCAACCTTGGCCATCGAGCTTTCGGCGGTGCCCGCCGAACCTGTGTCGAGCACGCCGGCGCACCAGTCGATCATCAGCGCAGCCTGCTGCAGGTCGATCAGGTTTTCTGCCAGCATGAAGCCGACGCCTTCATGGTCGATCAGCAGCTTGCCGAACGCCTTGCGCGTCGTGGCGTAGGCCCGTGCGATCTCATCGGCGCGCGTGACCGTGCCGAACCAGCGCATGCAATGGGAAAGCCGCGCCGGCGACAGCCGTACCTGGGCATAGCGAAAGCCTTCGTTCACCTCGCCCAGTACCTGGTCGGCAGGCACGCGCAGGCCGTCAATGAGGACCAGCGCATGCCCGCCCGGCATGGAGCTGTCGATCGTGTCGAGCACGCGCTCGGTCCGGATGGCCGGGTGCGGCAGGTCGACGAGGAACATCGTGGCCTGCGCGCGCTCGCCCTCGCCGGTTCGTGCCATCACGATGCCCACGCTGGCACCTTCGGCGCCGGTGATGAACTTCTTGCGGCCGTTGAGCACCCAGTCATCGCCATCGCGAACCGCCGTGGTGCGCAGCATCGACGGGTCCGACCCTGCGCCGTCCTCTTCCGCGGGCTCGGTCATGAAGAACGCCGAGCGGGCGTCCCCACGGATCAGCGGATCAAGGAACCGCGCCTTCTGCGCCGCGGATGCCACCTTGCCCAGCAGGAACATGTTGCCTTCGTCGGGCGCCATGGTATTGACGGCGACCGGACCAAGCGGAGACAAGCCCGAGCGCTTGAGCACGGCGGCCGTTTCGCGCTGGTTCAGGTGGCTGCCATCGGCAAGGATATGCGGCGTCATGACGCCCGCCTCGCGCGCCCTGGCGCGAAGCTCCTCGACCAGCTCGGCCGAAGGGCCATGCGCAGTGCAGCGCGGATCCTGTTCGTACGGCGCCACGACATCGCGCACAAAGCGCTCGACGCGGTCCGCGATCTCCCGGCTTCTTTCGGTGGGACAGGGGGTGAACATGGGTCTCATTCCCTCAGAGTGTGTTGACCAGATGGCCGCCGTCAACGGCGAGCACGGTGCCCGTCATGTAGCGCGAAGCATCGGACGCCAGCAACAGCAGCGGCCCGTCCAGATCCTCGAGCTGCCCCAGGCGGCGCTGCGGAATGCGCTGAATGAGCGCCTTGCCGGCATCGGTCTGCCAGAAGTCGCGGTTCAGTTCGGTATCGATGTAGCCGGGCGCAAGGGCGTTCACGCGAATGCCATGGCGCGCCCATTCCAGGGCGAGCGTCTTGGTCAGCTGCACGACGCCCGCCTTGGAAACAGCATAGGACACCACGCCACCCGCCTGCCGCAGGCCCAGGATCGACGCCACGTTGATGATGCTGCCGCCACCGCGCTCGCGCATGCCGGGGGCCAGTGCCTGCGCCATGAAGAACAGGCCCTTGAGATTGGTGTCCAGCACCTGATCCCAGTCTTCCTCTGAATGCGCAAGCGCCGGCCCTTCGCGTACCAGCCCGGCGTTGTTGACCAGGATGTCGATGGGCCCGGCTTCTTCCACCAGCGCCGCGCGCGACGCGGCGCTGGTCACATCGAGCGCCACGCAGCGGGCACGCCCGAATTGCTCCACCTGTTTCGCCACCGACTGCAGCGCATCCAAGCGGCGTGCCGCCAGCACCACTTCAGCGCCGTGGGCCGCCAGCAGTCGCGAAAAGTGCGCGCCAAGCCCGCTCGATGCGCCCGTAACCAGCGCCCGCTTGCCGGCAAGGCCGAGCAACGTATCCCCCATGAGTGTCTCCGTTCGTTTGCATGATAGGATCGAATTGTAGGATGATTTCATCCCATGTCAATGACTCGGGAATTGATGTCCGGGCAATCCATTAGAATGGCGCCCGTGCCACGACCGACCTCTCCTTCCTCCGCCATGTCCATCGATACCCCCGTTGCGCCCCCCCGGGCGGACAGCAGCGCGTCTGACACGGTGTTCTTCGGGATCATGAATGGCCTGGAGCTGGGCAGCTTCGTGCCCGGCCAGCGGCTCGTGGAAACAGATCTCGTCGCCCAGTTTGGCGTGGGCCGCAATTCGGTGCGCGAGGCGCTGCAGCGGCTGGCCGCCGAGGGCATTGTCGACCTGCCGCGCCATCGCGGCGCGATCATCCGCCGGCTGACCTTGCAGGAAACCCTCGATGTCCTCGATGTCGCCGAGCGCATGACCGGCCTGCTTGCGCGCGCGGCCACGCGCGGCAGCGGTAACCGGGCACTGGCCCAGGCGCTGCGCGCTTCGGTACAGGCGTTCGTCGCCGCGGAGAAGGCGCATGACGACGAGGCCTTCTCCAGCGCCAGGCGGAATTTCTATCGCACGCTGCTGGAAATGGGCGACAACCGGGAACTGCGCCGGCTGTTCCCGACCATCCATATGCCGATCGTGCACGCGCAGCATCGACTGTCTTCATTGCGACAGATGCGGCTGGACGACTACCGGCACATCGCCATGGCCGTGCTGGCTGGCGACCCTCAGACGGCCGAGGCTGCCGGCACTGCGCACGTGCAGAACGTCCGCCGTGCGATCGTGGAGCGGCAGCCGGCCTGAGGTGACTGAGGGCCCGGCACTACACCGTTGCGATCGCTGGCAGCGGCTGAACCGTCGGTTCAGGCCTGCTTATCCGGTGACACGCCGCAGGCACGCAAGAAACCATTGCGCCAGCGCCGGCACCGGCCGCTGCGGATTCAACAGGATGTGGCTCTGGAACACGACCACCGGATCGAACGGCATCGCCTTGACGCCGGCGGGTTTCAGGCTGCGTACCACCAGCGGATTGACCACGCTCACGCCCAGTCCCATGCCGACCATCGTGCAGATGGTTGCGGCGTAGGGTGTTTCCAGCGTCAGCACGCGCCGGTCATCCGGCACGAACGCCGCGTCGACGGTCGTGCGCGTGCCATCGCCGTGGGTCAGCGAGATAAAGGGCTCGCCGACGAGGTCGCTGGCATGGATACGCCGCTTGCGCGCCAGCCGGTGCGTGGCCGGCACGATGCACACACCGTCCTCGCGCCGCAGCAGTTCACTGCGGATACCGGTGGTCTCCGCCATGTACGACACCAGGCCGATGTCGCAAAAGCGGGCAGCGGTCCATTTGGCCACCGTCGGCGAGTCGTTGGTGTGCACGGCGATCGGCACGTCCGGATAGCGCGCGCGGAACGCGAGGATTGCCTGGGGCATCACGCTCATCGCGATCGACGGCACCGTGCCGATGCGCAAGGTCCCCACGCCGGACTCACGGATGGAGCGCGCGGAGGCGCGCAGGCTGTCGAGCCCCACGAAGGAACGCTCGACGTCAAGGAACAGCGCATCGGCCTCGTCCGTGGGCACGAGCCGGTGGCCGACACGCTCGAACAGCCGGAAGCCTGCCTCCCGTTCCAGCAGGCTGATCAGGCGGCTGATATTCGGCTGCGAGGTATGCAGCTGCGCCGCCGCTTCCGTCATGGAGCGCGTCAGCATGACGGCGCGAAAAGCTTCGATCTGCTTGTAGTTCATGGCGGCAACATGCTGGCGAAGGCAGGTCGAGCATATCAAATCCTTATAGTCGCGTCCAAATTACTGATTTGACGTTATATGACGCGCATTTCCATACTGTCTCCAACCTTTCCGGAGATCGAACAGCATGGAATCCAAAGTCAGCCGCCGCCTGACGCAGCCCACTGCCGCCGAGGTTTGCGAGCATATCTACCTGCCCCGCCTGATGCGCGAGTTCGGCAGCGGTTTCCGTTATCTCACCGACATCAACCAGGCGCACCTGCTGATGCTGCACGGCAGCGCGCTGATCCCGGCCGACGTGGCCGCGGTGCTGGCACAGGCATTGCTGCGCATCGAGACCGAAGGCGCGCAGGCCGTGGCGCTGGATCCGGCCCGCGAGGACGCGTATTTCAACTACGAGGCCCACCTGATGCAGATTGCCGGCGCAGACGCCGGCGGACGCCTGCATGTCGCGCGCAGCCGCAACGACATCCTGGCCACGCATGACCGCCTGCGCGCGCGCGACCTTGCGCTCGACCTGCTGGAAGCGATGCTGGCCGTGCGCACGGTCGCGCTGGACAAGGCCGAGGCCTACGCCGATGTGGTAATGCCCGGCTATACCCACCTGCAGGCCGCGCAGCCGATCACGTATGGCTACTACCTGGCCGGCGTGGCCGAAGCGCTCGGCCGCGATATCACGCGCATGCAACACGCGCTGGCGGCGCTGGACGCATGCCCGCTGGGTGCCGGCGCGCTGGCGGGCACGGCGTTTGCCATCGACCGGGAAGCGACCGCGCGCTGGCTGGGATTCAGCACCTTTGCGCCCAATTCGCTCGACGCGGTGGCGTCGCGCGACTTTGCCTGGGAGATGCTGTCGGCGATCACGATCGGCGCGGTGAGCTGGGGCCGCGTCGCGCAGGACCTCTATATCTGGGCGACGCCGGAGTTTGGCCTGATCGACTTCCCGGACAGCGTGGCCGGCACCTCCAGCATCATGCCGCAGAAGAAGAACCCGGTCGTGCTCGAATACCTGAAAGGCAAGGGCGGCCATATGCTTGGCCTGCTGACGGGAGCGCTGGCCGCGCTCAAGGGCAGCCACTTTACCCATTCCGGCGACGGCAACCGCGAGAGCATGCGCGGCTTCTGGGAAGCCGGCGATGAATGCCTGCGCTGCCTGTCGCTGCTGCGCCTGGTGATCGACACCGCGACCCCGCAGCAGACTGGCATGCTGACGCGCGCCAGCCGCGACTTCTCCACGGCCACCGATCTCGCCGATGCGCTGGTGCGCGACGCCGCAATGTCGTTCCGGCAGGCGCACCACGTCGTCGGCGCCGTGGTGCGCGATGCGCTCGACCAGCATCTGCCCGCCAGCGAGATCAGCGCCGCCATGGTCGACGAGGCCGCCATGCGCGTGGCAGGCCGCCCCGCCGGCCTGGACGCCGCCGCGGTCGCCCGCTGCCTGGATCCCAGGCAAGGGGTCGCGGCGCGCATGGCCGCAGGTGGTCCTGCGCCGGCTCTGGTGCGCGCAAACGTCACCGCGCAACGCGCCGCGACTACGCAGGCACAGCAGGCCCGCGACGCCACTTGCGCGCGCCTGGATACGGCCCGCGACGCGCTCAAGCGCTCGCTCGGACACCTCGCCTCGTTGCACTGACGGACGCCGCGCACCGCAGCCGGCATTGCCTATATCCTTGCCCCACGGAGAACCTGCCCCCATGAAAACCCTCGCCAATGCCCTGGTTGCCACGTGCGTGACGCTCGCGACAAGTCTTGCCCTGGCCGGCCCCTACCCCGACAAGCCGATCCGCATGGTCGTGCCCTTTCCGCCCGGCGGCACCACCGACCTGCTCGGCCGCGTGCTCGCGACCCGGCTGTCCGAAACGCTGGGCCAGCAGGTCGTGGTCGACAACCGTCCGGGCGCAGGCGGCACCATCGGCTCCGACGTGGTGGCCAAGGCGCCGGCAGATGGCTACACGCTGCTGTTCGGCACGGTGGGCACGCAGTCCATCAACGCGTCGCTGTACAAGAAGCTGCCGTTCGATACGCAGAAGGACTTCACGCCAGTCGCGCTGTTCGCCGGCGTGCCCAACATCCTGGTGGTCAATCCCAATGTGCCGGCAAAGACCGTGCAGGAACTGATGAGCTACGCCAGGAGCCATCCCGGCGCGCTCAATATGGGTTCGGCCGGCAATGGCACCACCAACCACCTGTCCGGCGAGTTGTTCAAATCGATGGCAAAGGTGAAGATCGTCCACGTACCCTATAAGGGTAGCGGCCCGGCCATGGCCGACCTGCTCGCCAACCAGGTCCAGTTGATGTTCGACAACCTGCCCGGCTCGCTGCCGCACGTGAAGGCCGGGCGCCTGCGCGCGCTGGCCGTGACCAGCGCCACGCGCTCCCCCGCGCTGCCCGACGTTCCGACCATGGCCGAGGCCGGCGTGACCGGCTACGAAGCCGATGTATGGTTCGGCGTGGTGGGACCGCGCAACCTGCCGCCCGAGGTGGTCACCCGCCTGTCGCAGGAAATCACGCGCATCGCGCAGGACAAGTCCATGCGCGACAAGCTGGTGCAGGCGGGAGCGTCGCCGCTGACGTCGACGCAGGACCAGTTCTCGCTGCGGATCCGCAAGGATATGGAGAAGTGGGCCAGGCTGGTGAAGGAATCGGGCGCGAGTATCGACTGAGCTGGCCGAGGGACCGAGGCTGAGGGATCTGCCCGCACCATGCGCCTATGGCGCGCGCGTCGCAGGCCGCGTGTCGCGCACGGTGGTAGGAGCCGGGTACACATCGTCACCGCTCGCGATCGGCTCGCGCGGCGGAGGCGGTGTTGCCCTGGTATCCCTCGGCACGCCCTCGCATCCCGCCAGGCCAGCCGACAGCACGGCAATGACAGCGCCTCCGGCCAGCGCGCAGCGCATGGAGTCGCCTATGTGTGAGATAAAGGTGCGGAATGGCATTTGACGGCCCTTCGAGACAACATTTTGTCTCCTAGCTTAGTCCATTGGCGCACAAGCAGGCACAGGAACTCAACGCACCGCCCACGCTTGCGCGGTTGGGCCGCCTGATCCGGGAGGCATTCCATGCAAGGTGCGTACGCGCTAGTGCGCGTACACGGCCTCCCAGGTCTTGAACCCCTTCACTTCAATCGGGTTACCGAAGGGGTCGATGAAAAACATCGTCCACTGCTCGCCCGCCTCGCCTTCGAATCGCACTTGCGGCGCCAGTACGAATTCCGTACCGGCCGCCGTCAGGCGGTCGGCCAGTGCGCGCCATTCAGGCAGCAGCAAGATAATGCCGAAGTGCGGCATCGGTACGAGGGCATTGCCCACGCGCCCGGTGCGCGCGGTCTCGAACGGCTTGCCGAGGTGAAGCGAAATCTGGTGGCCAAAGAAATCGAAATCGACCCAGGTGTCGGTGCTGCGGCCTTCCTTGCAGCCAAGCACGCCGCCGTAGAAGCGGCGCGCCTCCCCGAGATCGGTGATATTGAACGCCAGGTGAAAAACGGACTGCGTCATGGTTCGTCAGGTGCCGGTTTAGGGGAAAGTGGGATTATGCGCGATCCCGCGCCGAAGTGACGCTACCCCGAATGACGCTACCGGCACGCGTGGGCACGCGTGCCGGTGGTCGCCCGGCCCGGAGAGAGACGGGACTCGCTGGCTGAAGGAAGTTGTCAAACAATGCGCCAGCGCAAAGACGCTCTGTTACCAGGCGTCTCGCGTTTGTCAGGATCAGGATGCCGCCGACTGCAAGAGATCGTCGACGCCTGGCTGCTCTTTCGTCCGGCTTTGACTGGTTTTGTTGACGTAGCCCTCCTGCGCGCAGGCGCTTGGCGTAACGCCCTGGTTGCGGAGATGGGCCGCGACCGTCTCGCACCATTCGAGCAACTGGTGCTTGTCAAGATCCGCAACCACGTCTTCGCCGAATATGTTCGAAAGCTCAAGCGCGACCCCTGAAAATGCGGCCCCGTCGTCTCGAATGGTCAATACTCCGTCACCATCGTGGTCGTACATCTCGATCCTTGTGGCAGACATACCGTTACCTCCTGAAGCTTCGTAACTGTCACTTGATTCGTCACCGTCATCTCAGGCGCTCCTGCCTTGCCGGTCGCTTGGCTAGCGTATCTATCCTAGAAGATCGGCTTCCCTGCCCCAAGGGGATACGGCGTGCGCATTGTGCTCAGAATCCGGCGAAATCACTCCGGCTGAATGCCAGCGTCCTTGATGACCTTCGTCCACCGGTTAGCTTCGTCGTCGAAGAACTTCTTGTGGCCTGCCGGTGAGAGACGGTCGTCCGCGACAACCGTAATGCCCAATGCCTCTTCACGTTTGATTAGCGCCGGATCCTTCAGCGCTGCGCGCAGGGCCTTGTTGATTTTCTCGAGTACGGCTGGCGGAGTACCGCGCGGCGCATACAACCCATGCCAGACGGTAAAGTTGAATCCCGGCAGGCCGGCTTCGCTGAGAGTCGGAATGCCGGCCAAGGCTGGCACCGTCGATCGTTGGGCGCTCGTCACCCCAAACGCCTTGACCTTCCTGGCTTCGATCTGCGGCGTACTGTTGGTGGCCTGCTCGCACATCAGATCGACTTGCCCACCCATGATGTCGGACATCGCGGGCGCCGTTCCCTTGTACGGTACGAAGGTCATGTTGCTCTTCAGCGTGCTTTGCAGCAGCAGGCTGCAGAGGTGCGACGCCGAGCCCACGCCTGCATTGGCCAGGTTCAACTTTCCGCCATTCGCGGCAATAAACTTCTGCAGTTCAGGCAGGTTGTCTGGCGGCAGGCCGGTCTTGCCGATCAGTGTCGACGGGGCCTCGTTAATCAAGCCCAGGAACTCCAGGTCCGAGGTCTTGTAACCGAGCTTCCTGTACAGTGCGGGCGCGGTCGCCAGGCCGATATGGTGTACCAGCAGCGTATAGCCATCCGGGGTCGCACGGGCGACACGTGCGGTGCCGATGGTACCGCCGGCGCCGGCGGTATTCTCCACCACGACCGTCGTGCCGAGTGTCTTGCGCAGCGATTCGGCGACGTCTCGCGCGATCTTGTCGCTCGGGCCACCAGCCACGAACGGGACAACCAGGGTGACAGGCTTCTCCGGGTATTCGGCACGGGCGTAGCCGGATGCGACGAAGAGGCCGCTAACAATGCACAGGGTTGCGGCGCGGGCAGCCGCTTGCTTGATCCACATGGTTGTCTCCGATTATGTTTTTGGGATGCTGCGGCTTAGGCCGACAGTTGCTGCATCACGCAATACAGGTCTGATTTGCCTTCGAAGCCAATACCGGGCAGGTCCGGCATCGTGAGGTAGCCCTTCTCGACCTTGATGCCATCGGGGAATCCACCGAATGGCTGGAACAAGTCGGGGTAGGTCTCATTGCCCCCCAGGCCCAGTCCCGCGGCAATGTTCAGCGACATCTGGTGACCGCCGTGCGGAATGCAGCGGCTGGCCGACCAGCCGTGCTCCCTGAGCATGTCGAGCGTTCGAAGGTATTCCACCAGGCCATAGCTGAGGGCGCAGTCAAATTGCAGGTAGTCGCGATCCGGGCGCATGCCGCCGTAGCGGATCAGGTTGCGGGCGTCCTGCATCGAGAAGAGGTCTTCGCCGGTGGCCATCGGCTTGTCGTAGTAGTTGCGCAGCGTGGCTTGCAGTTCGAAGTCCAGCGGATCGCCCGGCTCCTCGTACCAGAACAGATCGTATTGGGACAGCGCCTTGGCGTACTGGATGGCAGTGTCGAGATCGAAGCGCCCGTTGGCATCGACGGCAAGCTTCTGGCCATCCTGCAGCACGCTCAGGATCGAGTCGATGCGGCGCAGATCCTCGTCCAGCGACGCGCCGCCAATCTTCTTCTTGACCACGGTGTAGCCGCGGTCGATGTAGCTGCGCATCTCGTCCTTGAGCTTGCCGTGGTCCTGGCCGGGGTAGTAGTAGCCGCCGGCGGCATAGACGAACACCTTGCGGTCGGGCTTGCCATTGCCGTAGCGGTCGGCCAGCAACTGGAACAGCGGCTTGCCTTCGATCTTGGCGACAGCATCCCAGACCGCCATGTCGATGGTGCCGATGGCCACGGAACGCTCGCCATGGCCACCCGGCTTCTCGTTCTTGAACATCGTGTCCCAGATCTTGTGCGGATCGAGGTTGTCGCCGGTGGCGTCGACCAGCGACTCAGCATCGGCTTCCAGGATGCGCGGAATGAAGCGCTCGCGCATCAGGGTTCCCTGGCCATACCGGCCGTTGGAATTAAAGCCGTACCCGACTACGGGCTTGCCGTCGCGGATCACGTCGGTGATCACTGCGACCAGGCTCAGCGTCATCTTGCTGAAATCGATGTAGGCGTTGCGGATGGGCGAGCTGATCGGGAAGGTCTTTTCGCGGATTTCTACGATTTTCACTATGTATCTCCTGACTCACATGTGATGAACGCCGGAGCGTCGGAGTACGTAGCTTAGGTGCGGAAAGGCGTACTACAATTGAATCACTTTCATTTCATTATTTTCTTAAGGTGAAGACTGAGATCGCGTCCGAACTGGAGTTCTTCGTCCTGATCGCTCGGCACGGCACTCTGGCGGCCGCGGCGCGCGAAATGGATCTGACACCCCCGGCAGCGACCAAGAGGCTCGCCCTGATGGAAAGCCGGCTTGGCGTTCGCCTGGTGAATCGCACCACGCGGCGCATCAGCCTGACGAACGAAGGCGAAACCTACCTGGCATATGCCCAAAGGATCCTGGCCGACCTCCGCGAGATGGAAAGCGTCGTGGCGAGCAGCGGTGCCGAACCGCGCGGACTGCTCCGCGTCAATGCAACACTCGGCTTCGGACGGACCACCATTGCGCCTCTGGTTTCCGAGTTTGCAAAGCGCTTTACGCAGGTGGAGGTGCAGCTTGAGGTCACGGATCGCCCTGTAGACCTGGTGGACAGTGGAGTCGACCTGGCGATCCGCTTCGGGACGCTTCCGGATAATCGGTTGAGTGCAAGGCGGATCATGTCGAATCGCCGCTTTCTCTGCGCTTCCCCGGTCTACCTGGACAAGTTCGGCTCTCCTGAATCATTGTCCGAACTTCACCAGCATCGCTGCATCATTCACAGGCAGAACGACGAAGCCCACGCCATCTGGCGCTTCGAGCAGGAGGGTCATCACGAAAGCGTGAAGGTCGCCGGGGCGCTATCCAGCAACGATGGGGACATCGTTCTCGGCTGGGCCCTTGATGGGCACGGCATCCTGATCCGTTCCGAGTGGGACCTGGCAAAGTATCTGGAGAGCGGCCGGCTGCGAGTCGTCTTGCCGCAGTTCAGACTGCCGTCGGCCGATCTCTTTGTTTACTACTCGCAGCGCCGTAATCAGACAGCACGCGCGCGCGCCTTCATTGACTTCCTGGTAGCAAGATTTCAGAATTCCGCGACTGCCTGAGGGCAGCCTGTTCACACCGCCCGCTGCCCTGCCGCCATCGGTTCGCGCGATCTGATGAAGAAGCCGATGCCCGCCATCACCGCCACTGCATTGCCGGCGACATAACCATAGACAGCGCCACGTGCCCCGAACATCGGGATAACGATGAGGTCCACCACGATCATGGTGGTCAGCACCAGAAACCACTTTTCCACCAGCCAGCGTGGTTTGCCCAGGTAGACCACCAGCAGCGTCAGTGCGCCGTCCAGGAACACCAGCCCGGATGCCATCGCCGACAGCCTTAGCAGGTCGGCCGCCGCCTCATAGTGGTCACCGTAGATCAGCGAAATAATCCAGGGTGCGCAGAAAGCGAGCACTGCGCCCCCGACGATGCCAGCCGCCAGCATGCCGGCGGCGACGTACAGCACATTGCGGCGTACCCGCGCAAAAGTCGGCTGGGCATAGATCATCAGCGGTGCAACGGAGCTTGCCACGATCGAGCCGAGCAGCATGAAATTATCCAGCACCTGCATGGAAGCGGCATAGCCGCCAAGCTCGAACAGGCTGATATGCGGCTTGAGCAGCAGTTGATCGATACGCTTCGCCAGCAGCATCAACATCAGGCTTACCCAGAATACCGTCCCGTCACGCAGCAGCCTCTTGGCAAGACTGACATCGATGCTGACCGCCACGCGAGGGCTGCGCTTCCGGTAGTGGCGGGCAAGCAGGGACGCGCATATCAGGGCCTCGCCAGCGAACACCCATGCGAACGTCGGCGCCGCGTGGGATCCCGCCAGGTAGAGTCCCCCGATGGCCGCCACCCGGAAAGCCAGGCCGATCATGCCGAACACAACAGCGGGCCGGCTGTTGGTGCTCGCCTGTAGCCAGGCCCGGATGGTTCCGAAGGGCTCATAGAACAGGATGGGTATGCCTATGATGATGGCGGTCAGGACGATGACCTCGTCCTCCTCGGTCAGCGCCACCACCGCCATCACGATCAGGTAGCCCGCGATGGCGGCAGCTTCGCGCAGGGCAAACACATGGATAAGCAACCTGTGCTGGGCTGCGGGGACACGGTCGGCAACCAGTCGCGGGACGACCACTTCGGCCCCACAGATCAGTGCCACCGATGAAGCAATCAGTACCAGCGATTGTGCATACTGGAACTCGGCAAAGCCTTCTGGCCCGATGGCGCGCGCAATCATGCCGATACTGGCGATTCCGAACACTACCTGCAGGCCGCGCTCCAGCACCAGCCAGAGAACGTTCCGGGCAATCTGCATACGCATTGCTAAGCTCTCCTGGGCAACCTCCACAACAATAGGGTAATCGGCGTGACCACAGGGTGCAGGAGCCAGGGCGCTATCACTAGCCCGGCTCCGACATGCGAGCCTTTTCGCGCAGGTCTTGAACATCCAGTTGCGCCACCGCAGCCGGATGCCGTCCCGGGGTCATCGGACCCGACGCGGGGGCCGATGCGGGAGGTCCAGGAAGGGATCTGGTAGCGCGGACGCGAGGAACATCGGCTCCGTATGGCTATGCCCGGAAGCGGGCTGCTCCAGAACGGCTGGCAACGCCGCGCTCAGGCTGGTGCCGTAGTCAAACTCCAGTTGGTGCCCGAGCGAGTCGCCACCGCCGCCATGGTGGATGGTCCCGTCTTCGTCATGGTGATGCAGGACATGCTGTGCATGTTCCACCATGTGCTCGAGCATACGATCCGGAGCGTGCGTGAGATGCCGCCACGGTGCAGAAAGCACCTGCAGGGGCAAGAACAGCACGAGAAGAAAGACCACAATGCGGGACATAGGGGAGATTCTAGGCAAGCGCCGGCCGGTGCTGTGGCGTGTTTTGCGAGGTAGCGCACCAATTTGCCGGCGCTGGGTGAGTCCTCCCTCTTCTCTCGCCGGGTGCCTGCCCTCCAAATGCAAATGCTTCGCCGGGACGTGCGCCCCCCATTGTAAAAAGAACGCCAGGTTGGGCCGAGGCCTCATGTCGGGTGTCATCGAGGCGGCGAGTGAACCGCGGGCGACTTTCATGAAGACACCTCTCTGGCTCTTTGCCTTCGCGGGGTCCGGTTCATGCATTGCCAACTATGCGGACAGGCCGTTCTCCGCTGGGTACAGAATTTGCGGCAATACCGAAGTCCGTGTCGCCTTTCGTCGCAATCCGGCGAGGCCGCACCACAGTCCGTCCACGATTTGGAGATAGACATGAACCAGGGCATGAACCGACGCAACCAGCCAGACTACCGGGGCGGCTTCTCCGACGAAGAGGTCTATGCCGGCGGCTTCGGCGAAAGCAACTTCGGTGTCCTCGACGCCGACCGCAACCGTGGCGGCGGCACCTCCGGCGGCAAGCGTGCCGGGCCGAAGGGCTACCAGCGCTCAGACGAGCGCATCCGCGAGGATGTCTGCGAGCGCCTGATCGAATGCCGCTACCCGGTGCACGATGTGGAAGTCAACGTCGCAGCCGGCGTCGTGACCCTGACAGGTTCGGTGCGCGACCGCGGACTGAAATACCGCATAGAGGAAATCGTCGATGACACCTTCGGGGTGAAGGAAGTCGACAACCGCCTGCGCGCAGACGCGGAATCCGGCACGGCCTCTTCGCAGGGCTCCGCAAGGCCTGGCAGCACCGGAGGCGGGGGAATCAGCGGGCTGAGCACCTCCAGCGCGACGACCGAAGGGTCTTCCGGGGGCAGCGGCGCGGTGTCCCCGGACAAGGCCGGCACGCTCGCGAGCGGGACAGATACAGTAGGGGGATCGACAAAGGGCTAAGGAACAAAGGCCTAAGGAAAGAATCTGACGTCCCACCCTTCAAAGACCAGCTTTCTCGGCCGGTGGCTTGCTGAAGTGTTCTTGTACGAGCCTGGCGGCCGCCTCCCAGAGAGCCGGCGCGCCACGCTGTATGGGCGGCCCGTAACGCGCGAAGACCTGTTCTTCGTTGACCTGATGCGCGGCCCAGGTCCCACCGTCCGTGGCGACGTTATGGAGCAACGGCTGGAAGCGGTCCAACGCTTTGGCGAACTTTGCATCGTCGCTCTCCGCCGCTTCGAATTCGGACCAAAGACTGCGAAACTCCAAGGCCTGCGCATCCGGCAGCAAAGAAAAGATCCGCTCCGCCGCCAGCTGCTCCCGCTCCGCCTGGCCGACTTGCATCGAGGGATCATGGAACGGCGTATCGCCGGCATCGATCTCCACGATATCGTGGAGGAGCAGCATCTTCACGACGCGGACCACGTCGATGGGCGCTGCCGCATGCTCTGAAAGTACGAGCGCATACATGGCGAGATGCCAGGAATGTTCGGCACTATTTTCCCGACGCGACTGATCGATAAGCGGCGACATTCGTACGACGCTCTTCAGCCGATCAATCTCTCGGAGGAAGACGAGCTGGCGCTCCAGGTGGGAAAGGTTCACGGTGAAGACAAAAAGACCACGATCACTGGAAGAAGTCTGGCAGCCACCATGCGAGCCTTGGTCAGGCAGTCTCGTCGTCCTTCGGTTCGTCGAGCAAGTGCCCATAGGCATCGATTTCCGCTTTCGTCCTTGCCTCGCTCGCAGCGATTTTCTCGGGGGTGACTTCCCCATCAATGAACTCGACCGACACTCTTTTTACCCTCGGGTCTCTGTCGACAATGCCTTGCAGGACCTTGTCGAACAGCTTTTCCCCGGCTTTAAGGCCCAGCGCTTGCGGCACCAGGACCTTGACCAGCAAGATTTCATCGTCGCTACCTTCAGCCACACCAGCGATTGCCGCCCTCAGGTAGCTCTTCAGCTTGAGGACACTGAGGTCGCCAGGTACTCCCACATACGATACCCGAATCGATTTCTTGTCCATGCCGTCCTTACCTGGGTGTGATGTCAAGCGGCTGAATATACCGCACTGATGCGGCCAACTCACGCGGCCCGCCACCGCACGCTCTCCCCCCACGCCCGGATCAAGGATGAGCGCCTTGATCCGACACGACCAGCGCCTGCGCCGCTCTATCGATATGGTCGGCAAGCCGGCTCGCCACTGGCTGCCGGCTGTGCCTTGCGCGCTCGACCAGACCCACCTCGCGATAAAACGTGTCCTCACCAAGCGACAGTGCCGTCACACCGCCCGGCCGGGGGCCGCCTGCAAGCATGCGGGGCAGCAAGCCAACGCCGAGCCCGCGCGCCACCAGTTGCTCGATGCCTTCGAGTTCGTCGAGCTCGATGGCTTCCTGCGGCGCGATCCGCTGCTTGCGCAGGAACTGGTCGACCTGCCTGCCGCCAAACGAGGCCCGGTCATAGCGGATAAAGGGCGCCCTGGCGATTGCGTCGCGCCAGTCCGAGCCGGCCAGCGCGCTGGGCGCCAGCAGTTCGAAGGGCTCCTGCAGCAGCGGGCGCCATTCCAGTTCCGCGGGCAATGCATAGGGCGGCCGGATCATGACGGCGATGTCAATCTCGCCGGCGTCGACCTGGCCGAGCAGGTTGAGCGAGACGCCGGGCACCATGCGCACACGGCAGCCAGGCAGCTCCGCCCGGAACGCGGCAATGGCATCGGCCAGGAAGGTGGCTTGCGCGGAGGCGATGGCCCCGATGCGTACCATGCCCGAGCCCTGGATATCGAGGCCCTGGTGGCCGATCCGCTCGTACAGCACTACCAGTTCCTCGGCCAGCGCCAGCGTTTCGCGCCCGGCGGTGTTCAGGCGGGCTGAACGGCCGGTGCGGTCGAACAGTGCAAACCCTAGCTCCGACTCCAGCCGCTGGATCTGCGCACTGACCGCCGACTGCGTCAGGCCAATGTGTGCACCGGCGTTGGCGAACGTGCCGTGGCGGGCGACGGCGATAAAGGTGCGCAGTTCTCGCAACATGGCGATTCATCAAATTTCATGGAGCTAAGGTCAAAAATATATCGCTTTTATTAATTTTTGACCATGCATAGACTTTGGTTCCAGGGCGGCGCGTGATGCGCGCCGCACGACCTGACCACAAATCCATTGCCCAGAGTCCCCACACCATGAGCGAAACCACCGCAGTCCTGCCCCCGTTCCACCTGGCCTTCCCGGTCCACAGCATCGCCAGCGCGCGCGAATTCTACGGCGAGTTGCTGGGCTGCCCGGAAGGCCGCAGTTCGGAAGACTGGGTCGACTTCAACTTCTACGGCCACCAGATCGTGGCCCACCTGGCACCGGAAGAATGCGGCCACCGCAAGACCAGCGCGGTAGACGGCGACGCCGTGCCGGTGCGCCATTTCGGCGTGGTGCTGCCGATGAGCGACTGGCAAGCGGCTGCCGACAAGCTGAAGGCCGCGGGCCTTGAATTCATCATCGAGCCGCATATCCGCTTCAAGGGCGAAGTCGGCGAGCAGGCCACCATGTTCTTCCTGGATCCGTCGGGCAATGCGCTGGAGCTGAAGGCGTTTGCCAATATCGCCTCGCTGTTCGCCAGGTAAGTCTTAAAAGCGCGGCCACGCCGCGATCCGACCGGCCCGCAGGCCGGCATTGCACGCGGCGCCCAAGCCAGCGCCGCGTGTCCGCCCCCAAGCAGCAAGAGCCTGACATGCAAAGAATCCTGGTAGCCAACCGCGGCGAGATTGCCTGTCGCATCATCCGCGCCGCAAAGGCGCTTGGCATCGAGACCGTGGCCGTGCATTCCGAGGCCGACGCCGGTGCCATGCATTGCCAGATGGCCGACGTGGCCGTGCCCATCGGTGCCGCCCCCGCGGCACAAAGCTATCTGAATACCGAAGCCGTCCTGGCTGCCGGACTGGCGCATGGTGCCGACGGCGTGCATCCGGGTTATGGCTTCCTCTCCGAGAACACTGCCTTTGCCCAGGCCGCCGAGGCCGCCGGCATGCGCTGGATCGGGCCGTCGGTCGAATCGATCGAGAACATGGGCGACAAGAACCGCGCACGCGAGATTGCTGCCGCCTGTGGGGTGCCGGTGCTGCCGGGCAGCATCCGCTTCCTGCCTGGCGAGCTGTCCGGGCTGGAAAGCGCCGCCGCGCAAGTGGGCTATCCGCTGCTGGTCAAGGCCGCGGGCGGTGGCGGCGGCATCGGCATGAAATGCGTCGAGGGCCCCGACGCGCTGGCCGCGACCGTGGCCTCCACGCAGGCGCTTGCGCTCAAGGCCTTCGGCGACGGCAGCATCTACCTGGAGCGCTACGTCGCGCGCGCACGCCATATCGAAGTGCAGGTATTCGGCTATGGCGACGGCACGGCGGTGCATCTGTTCGAACGGGAATGCTCCGTGCAGCGCCGCTTCCAGAAGATCATCGAAGAAAGCCCGGCACCCGGCCTGCCGCCCGAAGTGCTGGCACGCATGACCGCCGCCGCCGTCGCGCTGGCCGAGTCGCAACGCTATCGCGGGGCCGGCACGGTCGAATTCATCGTCGATGCGGACAGCGGCGAGTTCTTCTTCCTCGAAATGAATACCCGCATCCAGGTCGAGCACGGTGTCACCGAAGCGGTCACCGGCTGGGACCTGGTGCAGGCGCAGATCCGGCTGGCCGCCGGCACCCTTGAGCGTGTCGCGCAAGCCGACATCCGCCGACAGGGCGCGGCGATCGAATGCCGCCTGTATGCCGAGAACCCGGCCCGCCACTTCATGCCCTCGCCGGGCAGGCTGTCGGCCTTCGCGCTGCCGGCGATGCCGGCGTTGCGCGTCGACACCGGCGTGCGCGCGGGCGACACCATCACGCCCTACTACGATCCGATGATCGCCAAGCTCATCACGCACGGCACGGGGCGCGAGGCGGCGCGGCAGGCGATGCTGGCCGCGCTGGCGGACACGCATATTGAAGGGATCCGCCATAACGTCGAGTTCCTGGGCAATGTACTGGCGCATCGCGATTTCCGCGCGGGGCAGGTCGATACCGGCTTCGTCACGCGCGAAATCGCGCAACTGACCGGTGCGAGCGAGGTGCAGGCATGAGCGCGCTGCCTGTCGACATGCCCGCTGCCGCGGCCAAATCGTGGCGCATCGAGCCATCAGGCGATCGCCTGCTCATCATTGAATTCGACGTGGGCAGTGATGCCAACGCCTTGAGCGCCGCCAACCGGCAAGCCTGCGCTGCGGCAGCGCGCATTGTTGCCGCCGCGCTGCCGGGGGTAACCGATGTCGTGCCTGCGCTGACCACGGTGGGCATTCACTACCGCCCGTCCGCAGTCGGCGCGGCGGCAGCTTCGGCACCGTTCCAGGCGCTGGCCACGGCGCTCTCCCGCTTGCTGGCCGAGCCACTCGACACCTCGGCCGCCACCTCCCGCGTGGTCGACATCCCGGTCTGCTACGGCGGCGACCACGGGCCGGATCTCGAGGAAGTGGCCGCAAGCTGCGGGGTCTCGCCCGCAGCGGTGATCGCGCTGCACAGTGCGGCGCCGGTCGATGTGCTGATGCTCGGATTCGCGCCCGGCCACCCATACGTGGGCAAGTTCGACGCACGGCTGGCGCCGCCACGGCGCAGCACGCCGCGCACGGCCGTGCCCGCTGGCTCGATCGGGCTGGCCAACTGCCAGTCCGTGATCTATCCGATGGTGCTGCCCGGCGGCTGGAACCTGATCGGGCGCACGCCGCTGGTTTTGTTCGATCCGCACCGCGATGCGCCCTGCCTGCTCAACGCGGGCGACCAGGTACGCTTCGTGCCGGTCTCGGCCGCACAGTTCGATGACATCGCCGCGTCGCAAGGCACCGCCTCACCGGCTCAGGGAGCGCTCTGATGACCACGACACCGACTACACCGGCGCAACCGATCGGGGCCGTCATCGAGGTGATCAAACCCGGCGCGCTGAGCACGTTCCAGGACCTCGGCCGCGTCGGCTACCAGCAGCTCGGCGTACCCGCCAACGGCGTGATGGACGAGCGCGCGCATCGCCTGGCCAATGCACTGGTCGGCAATCCGCAGGACACCGCGACGCTGGAGATCACGCTGATGGGGCCGACGCTGCGCTTCGGCACGACCACGGCCGTGGCAGTCTGCGGCGCGGATCTTGACGCCAGCATCGACGGCACGCCGTTGCCCACCGCGCAGGCGTGCGTCGTGCCAGCCGGCGCGACGCTGAGCTTCGGCAAACGCAAGAGCGGGCTGCGCGCCTACCTGGCCGTTGCAGGCGGCTTTGCGCTGGATCCGGTCATGGGGAGCGACAGTACCTTCGTGCGTGGCGGATATGGCGGCATGCAGGGCAAGCCGCTGCGCAAGGCCGATGTGATCGGCTTGCGCGCACCGCGTGCCGCGTTGCCCGGCGCGCCAATGCAGGCGCGCTTCGCCGCCGGCGTCATGGCGGCGCCCGAAGCCCCATTGCGCGTGGTACGCGGGCGCGAGTGGGATGCGTTCAGCACCGACGCGCACGCGGCATTCACCAGCGCCGGGTTCCGTATCGGTGCGCAGTCCGACCGCATGGGCTACCGGCTCGAGGGGCCCGCGCTGACGCTGTCTTCGCCGCGCGAGATGTGGTCCGAAGCGGTGGCCTTCGGCACGATCCAGGTGCCGCCCGACGGCCAGCCGATCGTGCTGATGGCAGACCGCCAGACCACCGGCGGCTATCCCAGGATCGCCCACGTCTGCACCGTGGACCTGCCGCGGCTGGCGCAGCGCATGCCCGGTGAGAGCGTGCGCTTTATCGAGGTCGGGCTGGAGGAAGCGCAACGGCTCGCGCAGTTGCAGGATGCGGCCTTCGCGGCGCTGGAGCGTGACCATGGCTGAGATCGATTTCAACAGCGACCTTGGGGAGAGCTTCGGCATCTACCGCCTTGGCGACGATGCCGCGGTGCTGCCGCATATCAGCTCCGCCAACATCGCCTGCGGCCTGCACGCCGGCGATCCGCAGACCATTGCCGCGACCGTGCGCGCCGCGGTGGCGCAAGGCGTGGCGGTTGGCGCGCATCCGGGCTTCGCTGACCTGCAAGGCTTCGGGCGCCGCGCCATGACGCTGTCGCATGGCGAGATCTACAACCTGACCGTCTACCAGGTCGGCGCGGTGCTGGCCTTTGCCCGCGCCGCCGGCTGCCGCCTGGCCCATGTCAAACCCCATGGCGCGCTGTACAACATGGCAGCGCGCGATGACAGCATGGCGCGAGCCCTGTGCGAGGCCGTGCGCGATGTGGATCCTTCCCTGGTGTTCTTTGGCCTGGCCGGCTCCGCGTTGGTGCGTGCCGCGCGAGAGACCGGCCTGGCAGTCGCCGAAGAGGTCTTCGCCGACCGCAGCTACCAGGCGGACGGATCGCTGACGCCCCGCGGACAGCCAGGCGCCATGATCACCGACGTCGGCACTGCGGTTGCCCAGGTGCTGCGCATGGTTCGTGACGGCGTCGTGCGCTCGCAGCAAGGCACCGACGTGCCGGTGCGCGCCGACACGCTGTGCATTCACGGCGACCAGCCGGGCGCCGCCGGCTTTGCGCGCGACATTCGCGCCGCGCTTGCGGCCGAAGGCATCACGATCCGCGCCCCGCGTACCGGGCCGGGTCGCTGACAGTCACCACCCCATCCAGATCAACAACACAAGACGCCCCCATGCCAGACCAACCGAATGCCTTGCCCATCGTCGCCGAGACCACCGGCACCTTGTGGAAGATCGTGGCCGCGCCCAATGTCGCGCAAGCGCGCGATGCCACGCTGGTGATTATCGAATCGATGAAGATGGAAATTCCCGTGGAAGCGCCCGCTGACGGTTATGTGGCCGAGTATCTGGTCGGTGAAGGCGAGCCGGTCGAAGAAGGCCAGGTATTGGGTGCTTTTATTCTGGCCGCCTGAATTTCCGGACCAGTCATCGCTTGCCATGGCTTGATTTTTTCAGGCCTCATCCTCGCCGGCCATCTACAGGTCGGATTATCAGAAGAAAATAATCGGCCGGCCCACGCTTCAAAAAAAGAACGGGCAGCAATACGACGACAATAGTGCATGCCATGCCCCGCAAGGGAACACGGCATGCACCCGGTCAGTTCATTGCCGGGCAGCCGAATAAACGGAGACAGAAAAATGCATGGTCATCACCGACCAGGACCCGTTGCGTTTATTTTCACGGATTTTCGCAGTTGATTTTTACTGGCACGCTTGTTGCTGAATAGAAAATCAGAGCTTCCAGGCGTGCATTAACGCTGTGAATGCGGTGAGGACTGACCTGATAAATCCGGCAGTCCATTAACAACAACAGGTACGCAGCCGCGAAGATGGCGGCGCAGCGTACCGGGTATTCATGCTCAGACCCCGGGACCCGCGGGCTGCCACCGGCAGCCCGCGCGGCTTCTTTTACCCTGCTTCTGGAAACGTGATCATGTCCAACGCCCCCACTTCCACGCTGCCGCTGGCGGATGCCCCCGCTTCCGCCCCGGCTTCGACCCCGGCTTCGACCCCAGCTTCGGCTCACACCTCTGCCCCGGCGAGCGGCGATGTCGCCGTGGCCCGCAAGGCCGCGGTGGCCGCCGCTGCCGGCACTGCCATCGAGTACTACGAGTTCGGCATCTATGGCTACCTGGCCGCCACCATCGGGCCGCTGTTCTTTCCGAGCAACAACGCCACCGCGTCGCTGCTGGCGATCCTCGCGGTATTCGGCAGTGCCTTCCTGATGCGCCCGATCGGCGGCATCGTGCTGGGCCGCCTCGGCGACCGCATCGGCCGTCGCGCCGTGCTGCTGGTCACCGTGATCGGCATGGGTGTGGCCACCGCCGCCATCGGCGTACTGCCCGTTGCCGCGACCGCGGGCCTCGTGGCTCCGCTGTTGCTCTTGCTGATCCGGCTGGTGCAAGGGTTCTTCGCCGGCGGCGAAGTCACCGGCGCGGCCGCGTACGTGGCCGAATCGGCGCCACACGGCAGGCGCGGCTTCTTTGGCGCGTTCACGCCGGTGGGCGTGGCCATCGGCGGCGCGCTGGCGGCAACCGTGTGCGGCCTGACCAGTTCCATCCTCGGCAGCGAAGCCATGACCGCATGGGGCTGGCGCATCCCGTTCCTGAGCGCGATCCCGATGGTGATGATCTCGTTCCTGGTGCGCAAGCGCGTGGAAGAATCGGTGGCGTTCCAGCAGTTCCAGCAGCACAGCGAACCGCCCAAGGCACCGCTGAAGGAAGTATTCAGCCTGCACACGCCTGCCGTGCTCAAGGTGCTGGTACTGTCCTTCGGGCAAAACGTGGGCTACTGGGTGGGCCTGGTGTTCATGAATATCTACATGACCACCTACCTCAAGTACGACAAGACCACCGTCTACTGGATCATGGCCTTCGTCAGCCTCACCATGGCGGTGCTGATGCCATTCTGGGGCGGCCTGTCCGACCGCCTGGGCCGGCGCAAGGTGCTCGCCATCGGCTTTGTGGGCTACACCGTGCTGGTGGTGCCGATGATGATGCTGATGGACCAGCAGAGCATCGGCCTGGCCTTCCTCGCCATGCTGATCGTGGCGCTGCCGATGCCGATCGTACAGTCCGTCGGCTACCCCACCTACGCCGAGCAGTTCCCGACCCGCGTGCGCTATTCCGGGATGGCCTTCAGCTTCAACCTGGGCGCGATCCTCGGCGGCGGCGTGACACCATACGTGGCCACCGCACTGATCGGCGCCACCGGCAACCTGCTCTCCCCCGCATACCTGCTGATGGGCGGATCGGTCATCGCATTGCTTGGGCTGCTGGGCGTCAGGGAAACCGCGCGCGAGGCCCTGCGGTAATGCGACACCAGCCTGGAGCGACCAATATGCATGACGCTACCGTTGCGCTGCCCGGCTGGGCAGCCAGCCCCGCCGGCGCGCGCGCCGCCATCCGCAGCGGCGCGTGGCGCGGGCACACCGCCGGCATGGCGCCCGGCCGCGTGCAGGGCAACCTGATGATCCTGCCACGCCAGTGGGCCGATGATTTCCTCGCCTACTGCCGTGCCAATCCCGTGCCCTGCCCGCTGATCGGCATGACCGGGCCGGGCTCGCCGCTGGTGCCGGGGCTGGGCGAGGATATCGACCTGCGCACCGACCTGCCGCGCTACCGCGTCTGGCGCGATGGCAAGCTGGCTGAAGAGTGCGACGACATCAGCGCCTTGTGGCGCGACGACTTTGTCGGCTTCGTGCTGGGATGCTCGCTGTCCTTCGAAGATGCGCTGCAGCGCGCCGGCCTGGCGGTGCGGCATGTCGATGAAGGCAAGGTCGTGCCGATGTACCGCACCAGCATCGAAACCACGCCGGCAGGGCCGTTCCGGGGGCCGATGGTGGTGTCGATGCGGCCCTATACGCCCGGGCAGGCCGCGCACGCCAGCGAAATCTGCGCCGCGTTGCCGGCGGCGCACGGCAAGCCAGTGCACGCCGGCGATCCGTCTGCCATTGGCATTGCGGACATCAACCGTCCCGACGAAGGCGAGCCCACCGCCATCCTGCCAGGCGAGATCCCGGTCTTCTGGGGTTGCGGCGTGACACCCCAGGCCGCGGCCGTGCAGGCGCGACTGCCGCTGTGTATCACGCATGCGCCGGGCTACATGCTGGTGGGTGACGTGGCGATCGAGGACGTCAGGCTTATTTGAGCCGCTATCGCTGCAGCAAGTCCCGCACCGCCAGCTCGAATCGCGGATCCAGCACGGCGCCCACGTTGAAGCGCGACCAGGGCGAGACCGCCTCGGAGTCGACGCGAAATACCCGCCCGGGCGCCATCATGACTTTTCTTGCGAGCAACGCCTGGGCGATCGGCAGGGAATCCGTCACGCCAGGCAGCGTGCCCCACAGGTACAGGCTTTGCCCGGTCCGTGCGAAGACGCTGGCATCAAGCCGGTCGAACAGCGCCAGCGCCTGCTCCGTGGCATGCGCCAGGCGCGCGCGCAACCTGGCGATGTAGCGCTGGTAGTGTCCCTCGCTCAGGATGACGTCGACGGTACGCTCGCAGTATTCCGAACTGCTGACATGGATCAGTGCCTTCAGGTCCGCGAGATCGCTGGCAAGATCGGCGCCGCAGGCGATGTACCCCACTCGCAGGGCGGCAGAGAACGACTTGGAAAAACTGCCGACATAGATCGTGCGCTCCAGCTGGTCCAGCGCAGCCAGCCTGGGCAAGGTGGCAGGCTTGAAATCCGTGAGGGCGTCGTTCTCGACAATCAGCAAGTTGAAGCGCTGGGCCAGTTGCAGCACGCGGTAGGCCTTGGCAGCCGACAAATCCGATCCGGTCGGGTTGTGCGCCAATGATTGCGTGAAGAACAGGCGCGGGCGCTCTGTCAGCAGCAGGCGTTCGAGCGCTTCCAGGTCCGGACCGTCGGCTAGCCTCGGCACGCCGATGATGCGCGCGTTCGCCAGCTTCAGTTTGCCGAACAAGGGATAGTAGCCGGGGTCGTCTACAAGGACAGGGGCGCCGGCCGGCACGAAGTAGCGGATCACGAGGTCCAACGCGTCGTTGGCGCCGTGCGTCAATACGATCTGACGGGGATCGGCGCCAACGCCGATGTCGGCGAGCTTGCGTACAAGGTGGGTGCGCAGCGGCTCATAGCCGAAGCGGTGGCCGTACCGGAATAGCGATCCCAGTCCGGTCCGCACCACCTTGTGGTGGTATTTGTCGAGCCGCGCTTCCGACAGCCATTCGACGGGAGGAAAACCGTCTCCCACCGCCAGCACATCCGGCCGGCTCTTCAGCTGTTCCCGCATGAGCCAGACGATATCCATCGCGCGCCCGAGCGAACCGGCCTCCTCGGCTTGCGTCGATTTCGGCGGTCCCGCCAGCACGAAGTATCCCGCGCCTCGGCGCGGCTCCACCAGGCCGCGCGCCACCAGCATCTCGAACGCCGCCACCACCGTGTTCTTGCTGTAGCCATGCATCTGTGCCACGTCGCGCAGCGACGGCAGCCGCTCTCCCGGGCGGTAGGCGCCTTCGGCGACTTGCCTGGCGAGCGAGTCGGCCAGCGTGGTGGCGATCGCGGGGCGTTTGCGGGGCATTGGGGACGGCGATGCGCAAAAGGACTCGCCGGGGGTGGGCGGCCACTGTCCCGAAAAATTGTACCTTTATTCACTGGTACAGTGTCCCTAAGCTGTGTCCCATTCCACATGCCCCGAAAGGATGGAGACACCGATGGCTACCAGTTCCGTATTGCCCAATTTCCGCGCGCTGACGCCGGCGCAGCGCCTCGATCACATCGTGGGTGCCGCGTCGCTCACGCCGGAGGAAGCCCGTCTCGTGGCGCAGCCCGGTGCGCTGGGGGCAGGCCTTGCTGACGGCATGATCGAGAACGTCGTCGGCACCTTCGAATTGCCGTTCGGCATCGCCGGCTACTTCCAGGTCAACCGCCGCGACGTGCTGGTGCCGATGGTCGTCGAGGAGCCCTCGGTGGTGGCCGCCGCCTCATACATGGCAAAACTCGCACGCGAGTGCGGCGGCTTCGAGGCATCGAGCACGGGGCCGCTGATGCGCGCCCAGGTCCAGGTGCTGGGCATCGGCGATCCCTATGGCGCACGGCTGGCGCTGCTGAAGCGCCGCGACGAGATCCTTGCCGTGGCGAACAGCCGCGACAAGGTGCTGATCGGCCTTGGCGGCGGTTGCCGCGACATCGAGGTCCATGTCTTTCCCGACACCCCCCGCGGCCCCATGATCGTGCTGCACCTGATCGTGGACGTGCGCGACGCGATGGGTGCGAACACCGTCAACACGATGGCCGAGGCCGTGTCGCCGCTGGTGGAGACACTGACAGGCGGCTCGGTGCGGCTGCGCATCCTGTCCAACCTTGCCGACCTGCGGCTGGCACGGGCGCGCGTGCGGCTGACCGAGGCGGCGCTTGCCACCCCCGAGCGCAGCGGCGCCGAGATCATCGACGGCGTGATCGACGCGTACACCTTTGCCGCCATCGACCCGTACCGGGCCGCCACGCACAACAAGGGCATCATGAACGGGATCGACCCGCTCATCGTCGCCACCGGCAACGACTGGCGCGCGGTCGAGGCTGGCGCGCATGCCTACGCATGCCGTGGCGGGAGGTACACCTCGCTCACCCATTGGGAGAAGGACGCCGCCGGTGCGCTGGTGGGCACGATCGAGATGCCGATGCCGGTCGGGCTTGTCGGCGGCGCCACCAAGACGCACCCGCTGGCACGCGTGGCACTGAAAATCCTCGATGTCAGGTCGGCCCAGGAGCTTGGCGAAGTCGCGGTGGCGGTCGGGCTGGCGCAGAATCTCGGCGCGCTGCGCGCGCTGGCCACCGAGGGCATCCAGCGCGGCCACATGGCCCTGCACGCCCGCAACATCGCGCTGGTCGCCGGCGCGGTGGGCGGCGAGATCGAAGCCATCGCGAAGCGGATGGCGACCGAAAAGGATGTGCGTACCGATCGCGCGGTGGCCCTGCTGGCAGAGCTGCGCACGCGCTGATTTCACCCCGCCGCACCGCCGCTTGACTACATACACACGACAGATGGAGCCGGGCCGCAGACGTCGACCCGGCGCAGACCATCGGGACAGGAGACAACCCATGCACACCAACGAAGCTTCGGCGCCACTGCGCCTGATCGAAGTCTGGGGCGACA
Source organism: Cupriavidus sp. Agwp_2 (assembly GCF_040784895.1). NCBI lineage: Bacteria > Pseudomonadati > Pseudomonadota > Betaproteobacteria > Burkholderiales > Burkholderiaceae > Cupriavidus > Cupriavidus sp. Agwp_2. The sequence continues at coordinate 2,190,809 of NZ_CP088084.1, read as the reverse complement.
CCGCAGATACCCGACACCTCGCCTGGTCGATCGTGATCGGCGCGGTTGTCAGCCTTGGCGGATTCCTTGTCGCGGCGCGCCTGCTGGCTGGCCTGGCCAGTTCGCCCGAGTTGGCCAGGGCCTACGCAATGCTGGCGGGGCTGGGCGGTTGCCTGCTGGCCGGCGTAATCTGCGCGGTGCTGTTCCGTCCCAAGCGGCAAGTGATCGAGGGCGAGCCTGGCGATCCGCGCTGGCGCGACGACGTCCTCGCCACGCTCGCCGGCCAGCCCGGCGGGCTCGGATCGATCGCCGATCTGCCTGCCGCCGTCCGCCAGGAGATGAAGGAGCTGCAGCTCTACGATCTCTTCGCCTCCCATGAGCACAACCATACGGCGGGCAATGGTCCGCCGCGCCTGGCCACGCCACGGACCGCCGTGCTGGCGGATCCGAGCGCCTGACGCGGCCTGACACCGCCTGACGCCGCCTGACACCATTCCTTGCCGGAGACGCCATCATGATCGAATCCGTATTGCTGACCCATCTCCTCGTCGCGGCCGCCTGGGGGCTGGCCGGTGCCATCGCGTTCGCCGCCATCGGCCTGATTTCCGGGACGGACGAAACCACCACGCTGGCGCCGCTGACGCTGCTGGTGGTGCTTCTGGGCGCGCCGCCCGAAGGTGTGTTCACCTTCTTCCTCGCCGGCGCCGTGGCCAAGCACATGACCCACGCCATCCCTACCGCGCTGCTCGGCATCCCGGGCGACACGATGGCCACGCCGCTGCTGGAGGACGCCAATCACCTGCGCAACCTCGGGGTGCCGCATATTGCCCTGCGCAAGATGATTTCCGGTGCCATCATCGCGGCCTTCGTCTCGGTGCCGCTGGCAGTGCTGTTCGCCGTCATGCTCGCGCCGTTCGGTGCAACGATTACCAAGGCAGCGCCGTGGATCTTCGTCGCGGCAGCGGTGGCCATCGCCTACTGCTCGTCCGGAAAATGGGCCTCGGTGGCAACGCTGGTGCCGTTCGTGATCGTCATCGTGGCGCTGCAGGCCATGACTGCCAAGTTCGGCAGCAAGCTGAGCATCAGCTACTTCCTGGGTATTGCCATCGGACCGCTGATCGCGGACCTGTTCTCCATGCTCTCGCCCAAGGAGCGTGAACGTATGCGCCGGGATAAGGTCCGCGCGTTCGCATTGGCGCCCGACGTCAAGGGCTGGTCCGGCTATTTCCCCAATCCGGCGCGCGTGCTCGACAAAAGCCAGGTGAAATGGACGATCGGCGCCGCCGCCGTGTCCAGCGCGACGTTCGTCTTCAGTCCGGTCGCCATGACGGTGGTGCTGGGCGAAGTGGTCGGGACGCGCATCCGGCACGCGTATCACCGCCTGACCACCGTGCTGAGCGTGCGCAACGGCGTCACCGAGGCCACCTACATCGCTGAGGCGCTCATCCCGCTCATCGCGTTTGGCTTGCCGCTCAGCCCGGTCGCCGCCGGTCCCGCCGCACCGCTGTTCAACGCACCGCCGGTCTTCACCGTCGATGCCGGAACCGGCCAGACGCACAACCTGCACAACTTGCTGAGCCACTGGGAGTTCCTTGGCTATGGCCTGCTTGCGGTGGCGCTCGCCGCGCTGGTCGCCTACCCGTTCGCCATGAACTTCGCCCGCCGCTCGGCGCTGTTCGTCTCGCGCAGGATTTCGCACGAGGCCATCATCGGGACGTTCGTCGGACTGATCCTGGTAATCAGCGTCTGGGAGGGCGGCCTGGTCGGGCTGCTGGTCATCCTGACGATGGGCCTGCTGGGCGGCTTGCTCTCGCGGGTTATCGGCTTCAATACCGGCGTGCAGTTCATGGGGTATTACACGGCGGTGCTGACGGTGCCGGCATTGCTGAAGCTGATCGGCCTGTGACGGGTTCTGCCATCGCAATCCGCGATGGCGGATTCTCGATTCACTGATTTGCCGACGGCAAGCGCGGCGCGATCATCTGGCAACCTTTCCACACTTTGCAAGGATGTCAGATGCAGCACACCGAACCCAGGCGCTACCGCTTTACCGGGCATGAGCGCGTCTTCCACAACGTTTCGGCCATCGACGCCCTGCCGGACGTGCTGGCGTTATTCGGGTATCGCCGCGTCTTCGTCGTGTGCTCGCGCTCGATCCGGACGAAGACGACATGGATCGACCGCTTGCAGGCGCGGCTTGGCGAGCTGATCGTCGGCCTCACCGATGAAGTGGGGGAGCATTCGCCCCTGTCCAATGTGCTGAAGGCAGCCAGGCAGGTGCGCGAGGCCCGCGCGGACGTGATCGTGTCGGTTGGTGGCGGGTCGGTCATGGACATGTGCAAGGCGATGCAACTCTGCATCTCCGAAAACGCCTGCGACCGCGAGTCCCTGCTCAGGCTGCAGTTCGTCTTGTCCGCCGACGGCACCGAGATGCTGACCACCTCGCACGCCCCCGCGGCGATCCGGCAGATTGCGATTCCGACGACGCTGGCCACGTCGGAGTGGACCCCGGTCAGCACGCCGGTCGACGACGAAACCCGGCTGAAGGCCCGCTTCGTGGTTCCCGACGGCTCGCCGCAGGCAATCCTCTACGACCCAGCGCTGCTGCGGCAGACACCGGTTCGGCTGCTGTGGTCAACCGGCGTCCGTGGCCTGGACCATGCGATCAACACGGCCTGCTCGTCTTCGCCCCATCCTTTTGCCAGCCTGTTGGCCGAGCAAGCCATTGCGTTGTACCTCCGACACCTGCCGCAACTGGCGGACGCCAGCGCCCCGGAAGCGCTGGCTGCCTTCACGCAGTGCCCGCTGGCTACATCAATATGCAATTGCTGCGCCATGCCAGCGAGCATGGCGTGCCGGCTAAATTCCGCATGCAAGTCAACAGCTACGATGCCGTCTGCCTGATGGTGGAATCCGACATGGGCATCGGCATCCTGCCGGTCAGCCTGGCGCAGCGCTATGCCCGGACCATGGCTATCCGCGTGGTCAGGCTTGATGCGCCCTGGGCACACCGCAAGCTGAACCTTTGCATCCGATCCTACGAAGCCTTGCCCGTCGCTGCGCGCAAGCTGGTCGACCACCTGTGCCCATCGGCACAGGCGATCATCGCTGCCGCTTCCGATCTGGCGCCTAGTCCACGGTTGCGCCGGCGGTCCTGACGATGTCCGCCATCGCACCATCGCCGATGGAGATGGCAGGCCTGCGCGCTGCCATCGCCCTGCAAAGCTCGCCGTCGGCTACTCCCAACGCCGTCACTTTCGCATCGCACAGGACTCGCCGAGCACGAGATCCAACGGCAGATTTACCTGGCGTGCGGGGACATCGACCACGCCCTCCAGTCTGTCCAGCATCAACTGCGCCGCTGCTTGCGCCGCCGCTTCGATATTGAAGCGCAGCGTTGTCAGCGGGGGATACATCAGCTCCAGTGTTTCCGGGGTACCAATGCCTATCACGGAAAGGTCTCGCGGAATATCCAACCCGGCTTTCCGCGCCGCATAGATGGCACCCGAGAGCAAGCGGGTGCCAAGCCCGATCATTGCGGTGGGTGGCTCTTTAAGGGCAAGCATCGCGCTCATCTGCGCTCGCGAGGAATCCACCGCAGACCGTGACATGAATACCAGTGCCGGGTCATAAGGGATCCCCGCTGCCTGAAGGCCATCCTGGTACCCCAACAATTTCTCGCGCCCCGGCCGAATGTGCTCACCGGGGCCGAACAAGGCAATGCGGCGATGGCCAAGGGAAACCAGGTAGTCCACTGACTGCCGCACGCCGGCGCGATGGTCGAGCATGACCGCATCCATCGGCGTTGGTGTCTCCCTGTCAAGAATGACAACGGGCAGGCCACATGCACGGAACACAAAGTCCGCGGGCGACTCGCTCTCCACACTGGGCGCGGCAATGATGCCCTCAAGCCGCCGCGTCTCGAAGAGTGTGACCAGTTCACGATCGCGGTGAGGCTGGTCCAGCGTATTTCCCACAATGACCGAATAGCCGGCCGCCTGCAGGTGACGCTCCACCTCGCTGAAATGGGCAGCCAGCAGCGGATTGCGAATGTTCGAGACCAGGTATCCGACCGTGTGGCTGCGACCTGTGCGCAGGTGTTTCGCGGCAAAGCTTGGCGCATACCCCAGCTTGTCCACGGCAGCCAGGACCCGTGCGCGCAGTGCAGCGCTTGCGTAACCCGTTTCATTCAACACACGCGACACGCTGCCGATTGAAACGCCCGCAGCCTCAGCTACATCCCTCACCGATACGCGTTGCGTCATGGTCTTCCCTAATGAAAACGTTCCACAGTTGGACGCCATTTTTTCCGACTGCTAATTTACCACCACGCCGTTTTTCAGTGTTTTGCCGCTCTGAAAACGTTTTCCGAATTCTGTATAGAGGCGCCGCCGGTGCCCGCACCGGAGACCCACCGCTTTACCCATCAACCATGCGCCGCGCCAACGCGGCCAGAGGAGACCCTATGGCTCGCATGCCATATTTTGACGTCAACGAAGTGACCGGCCCGCTCGGCGAGCTGGTGCGCGGCCGTCCGCCGCTCAACCTGTACCGGATCCTTCCCAACGCGCCCGAGACCGCTATCGGCTTCCTGTCGCTGGGGCGCGCCATTCTCACCAGATCCGCGCTGCCCGCAACGCTGCGCGAACTGGCCATCCTCAGGGTGGGCGCACTGTGCAGGGCTACCTACGAGATCCACCAACATCGCCGGGTGGCGCGCGCCGCCGGCTTGCCCCAGGCAAAGATCGAAGCTGTCCTCAGGCCGGAGTCCACCGACGGCCTCGACCCGCGCGAGGCGCTGGTGGTCGCGTTCACCGATGCCGTGGTGCGGGACGTCAAGGCGCCCGAGGAACTCTATGCGCGCATAGCGAAGGAACTTGGAGACCAGCAGACCATGGAACTGCTGGTGACCATCGGCTACTACATGCTGGTGTCACGCCTGCTGGAAAACCTGGAAGTCGATATTGAGAACCCGCCGATTGAACATCTGGAGATGCCCCGTGACTGATACCCTGCAACCGCGTCCTGACCAACAACTTTTCGCGCCCGCGCTGGGCACTGTCCGGCGCGAGGGGCGCCTTGCCGGCCGTCGTATCCTGGTGGTCGGCGCTGGCCAGCGCCAGACCGTGGATCAGGTCCCTTCCGTCGGAAACGGCCGGGCCATGTCCGTGCTGTTTGCGCGCGAGGGTGCGGCAGTGACTTGCGCCGACATCGACCCCGGTGCCGCCCAAGGCACAGCTGACTGGATCGCTCGCGAAGGGGGCCGGGGCTTCGTCGTGCAAGCTGACGTTTCCGACCCTGCCCAGATTGCGCGGATGGTGCGCGAAGCCGTCTCGGCCATGGATGGCCTGGACGGGCTGGTCGTCAATGTCGGCATCGGCAACCAGAACCGCTTCGGCAGCGAGAATCCTGCCGACTGGGATCGTGTACAAGACCTGAACCTGCGGGCGCCAATGTTCTGCGCGCAAGAGGCGGCGGCGGTCATGCCACCGGGCAGCGCGGTCGTTTTCGTCGCCTCCACTGCGGCGATTTCGCCTCTGAGCGGCCTGCCGGCCTATGAATCGTCCAAGGCCGGGCTGATGGCGCTCGGTCGCGCCGTCGCCTTTGCCGGGCAAGGCACAGGCCTGCGCGCCAACGTGCTCGCGCCTGGCTTGATCGACACGCCAATGGGACGCGACGCCTCCCGCGCCCGACCGTCGCGCGCGGCGCGCCCGCTGCCGTTTGGCAGGCAGGGAACGGGCTGGGAAGTCGCCAACGCCGCGCTCTTCCTGATCAGCGCCGAGTCCTCCTACGTCAACGGGCAGATGCTGGTCGTGGATGGCGGACTGTCCATCGGTGCCGTGCGCGCCGCAGCCTGAGCCACCCGGCGCCGACCGGGCATACCAAGGAGGAGACACGAATGAAAATCTGGAATCCACACGCCGGCCTGGCTGCCGTGGCGTCACGATACTTAGCGTGGTGTGCATGGCTCGCCTTAGCCTGCACGACCAGCACAGCGCTCGCAGACACCTGGCCCGCGCGGCCAGTGCGGCTGATTCTTCCGAGCGCAGGTGGCAGCGGCCCTGACACGATCGCGCGAATTTTTGCGGAACGGCTGAGTCGGGCACTGAAGCAACCTGTGGTCGTGGACAACCGCCCCGGCGCCAACGGCGTCATTGGCGTCGACGCCGTGGCAAAGGCTGCTCCCGATGGCTACACGCTGCTGTTTGCCAGTTCGTCATCGACCGTCATCAGCCAGGCGTTGCTGAACAAACTTCCATTCGACGTGACGCGTGACCTGGTGCCGGTGGCACAGATCTTCTCCGGCGGCATCCACCTGGTGGTTTCCAACGACTTCCCGGCGCAGGATCTCAAGACCTTCGTGACGCTGGTGAAGGCAAACCCCGGCAAATACGACTACGCAACCTGGGGGCCAGGATCGACGGGGCAACTGGTCATGGAGTCCCTGAAGCGCCGGAACGGCCTCGATATCCGCCACGTTCCCTACAAGACAATCAGTCAGATTTACCAGGACATGCAGGGCGGGCGGATCCAGGTCGCCTTCGTCGATGCCACCAGTTCGGTGCCCCTGATCCAAAGCGGAAAGCTGCGCGGCATTGCCATCACCGGCTCTCACCGGGGACCGGCGCTGCCAGCGTTGCGAACCATGACGGAACAAGGCTACCCCTTCGATACCGATGCCTGGTATGGGGTCTTCGCTCCCAAAGGAACACCCCAATCCGTGGTGGCGGCGGTACACCGCGAGATTCTGGGTACGCTTTCAGCGCCTGAACTGCGCGAGCGGTTCCTGCAACTCAACCTTGTCGACCCACCGCTGAAGACGCCGGAGCAATTCGCGCAGACGGTGCGAGCCGACCTGCTGGTATGGCAGGACATCGCAAGAGCCAACCAGATCCACCTGGACTGAGGCCCGTTCCATAGGCCACCTCGGCTGTCTTCCGCCACCCGAGTGGGAAAGCCCGGAAAGCCGATTGTCTCTCCGGGCTTCTTGCCGCCCGGCGCCACCTAGCTCGCAAGGACGTTCACCGCGTCTTCCAGCGCCTGGGCCTGCTGCTTCAGCCCCAACGCCGCCGCGGCGGACTCCTCGACCAGTGACGCGTTCATCTGCGTGATCTGCGTCAGTTGCTCGACCGCCGCGCTGGTCTGCTCGATCTCGACGCTCTGGCCCCTGCTGGCATTGGCAATCGCCGAAATCGTCCCGATCAGCGCCGAGACGGATTGTTCGACACGGTCCATTTCGCTGCCGGCACTGGCCGCAGCCGCAGTGCTGGCCTCTACCACTTCGAGCGAGTTCTCGATCAGCGCCTTGATCTGCTTGGCGGCCGCCTCGGAGCGCTGGGCCAGCATGCGCACCTCACCCGCCACCACCGAGAAGCCGCGCCCGTGCTGTCCCGCGCGTGCCGCCTCCACCGCGGCGTTCAGGGCCAGCAGGTTGGTCTGCATGGCGATGTCGTCGATGACCGAGGTGATTTCGGCAATCTTGCGCGACTGTGTGCTGAGCTGTTCCATCATCGTGGCCGCGCGGCGCACCCCACCTGCGGCTGCGCAAGCTGCCTCGGCCGTACGGCGCCCTGCCTGGTGGGCCTGTTCGGCATCGCTCGCATTCTGCCAGGCGGTCTCCGTGATCTGCGCGAGCGTGGCGGTCGTTTCTTCAATGGCGCTGGCCTGTTGCTCGGTCCGCCCGGACAGGTCGGCATTGCCGCTTGCCAGTCCGACGGAAGGCTGCCATACGCCGGCGATCGACGTCCGCGTATCCAGCAGCACGCCGACCAGACGCGCATTCATCTGGTTCAGGAAGCGGCCAAGCCGATGCGTCTGCGCGTCGCCGCACTCGGGAAAGCGGTGCTGCAACTGCCCGGACAGCACGGCCAGCGCGCTGCGGTTCAAGCCCATCAACGGCCTGAGTATGTTCAGCACCAGATAGCAGGCGGCCGCGCCGCACAGCGCAGCGGCCGCCCCGGCCAGCGTCCAGGTGACGGCAGGCGCAGCCGACCAGAACGTCGCACCCGCCGCCGCCATCAGGATCAGCACGATCTGCGCGAACTGGACCGCGAGCAGGCGCGCCACCACAGGCAGCCGCAGCATGCGCTGGATGACACCTGCGGCGCCCCCGCGGAAAGCTTCGCCGCCCGACAAACGCCAGCGGGAATGCGCCCCGCGCTGCAGATCGGCGTAAAGGCGCGTTGCCGCGGCAATCTGGGCCCGCGCCGGCTTGGTCCGCACCGACAGGTAGCCCGCGGGCTTGCCGTCCTGGAAGACCGGCGTGACATTGGCCAGCTGTCAAGTCCTGACATAGGTTGACAGGTTCTGCTGGGTCATTTGAACCTAGCAACCCATAGCAACGGACGCCCGATGAACCTCATCGGGCGTTTTGTATTTCAGGGCTTGATGGGGGCGTTCACGGTTATAGATCTCAACTGACTCCCTTACCATGCGAGCCGCTTGCTGCAGATCAGCCGGTCGGTTCAGCAGGAATTCGCTCTTGAGGATGCCGTTGATGCGCTCTGCCATGGCGTTCTGGTAGCAGTCGTAGCCGTCGGTCATGGAACAGGTCAGGCCATGCCGCTGATGGATGGCCTGGTAGTAGGTGGCGCAGTATTGAATTCCTCGGTCCGAATGGTGCACCAGCGCCTGCCGGGACTGGCGCGAGCGTAGCGCCATCTTCAGCGCCTGGCTTACTTGCTCGGTCTGCAGGCCGTCATGGACGTGGTAGCCCACGATCTTTCGCGACCAGGCATCCGTGACGAGGCTCAGATAGACCGTCTGCCCGGCGGTGGGAAGATACGTAATGTCAGCCACCCAGACCTGTTCGGCGGCGGTAGGCACCACCTTCTGCGGCCCGTCCTTGAGTAGGTTGGGATGGCGTCGGAAGCGGTGATGGCTGTTGGTGGTCTTGTGATACGCCCGATGCGGCTTCACAAGCAGCCGCGCCGCGCGCAGGACATCGAACAGCCGATCACGGCCCACTCGGATATCCGCCTTCTCCAACGGCACCTGCAGCACCCGCTGCAGTTTGCGAGTGCCTATGCGCGGCTGGCGCAGTCGCACCTCGGTGACCAGCGCGCAAATCCTGGCATCCCGGGCGGCCTGCCTAAGCTCACTGTCGCGGCGCTTGTAGTATGCCTGGCGGCTGATGCCGAAGTAACGGCAAGCCCTGCTAACGCTTAGCCCTTGGATGAGCTCTTGCGCGAGGACTTGCCCGAAGGCTTTTTTACGATGCGAACCCCGTGCTCCTTCTGAATCACGTCGATCACCGTCTCGAACAGCCGCGCTTTCTCCTGCGCTTCGCGCAACTGAGCCTCCAGCTCCTTGATCCGCTGCTCAGGGGTACGGGGCTTGGCTTTGTCTTGTTTTCCCATCGTGGCGTACCGGGTGCCCTGTGGCAACGTGCCGCTCCAGTCCTGTAGTCCGTGCTTGCGTAACCATACCAGCACCGTGGACCGGCCCTGGATTCCATACTTGCTTTGCGCCTGCTTGTACGTCAACTCGCCTCTTTCTACTTCCTCCACAACCGCCAGCTTAAAAGCCAGCGTGTAATCACGCTGGGTTCGCTTTCGATCCGTCTCCAAGGCACTCTCCTCGTCACAGCCAGAAAAGTGTCAACCTTATTCAGGACGGGTCAAGCACCCAATAAAAGCCGCCATCCTTGCGGCGGTTCTTCACCACCCCGGTCCACGGTGTGCCTGCGCGGATGGTGTCCCACATATCGGCAAACGCGGCCGCTGGCATGTCGGGGTGGCGGATGATGTTCTGCGGCTGGCCGATGACCTCGGCACGCTCGTAGCCGCTGCTGCGGAAGAACGCCTGGTTGGCGTATTCGATATTGCCCCGCACATCGGTCCTGGTGATGATGACCTCGCCCGATGGCAATTCGTACTCTTTGTCTGTGACCGGCAGATTCACTCTCATATGGCTGGTTGTCTGTCTTGATGCAACCTCGCTCCGACTTTGCCTGAAAGTCGCCCCTTGTTTCCCGGCCCAGCTCCGGATCGCCGGGCCGCGCGGAAGTATTCCCGATGCGCTTCACCATGAGGAGGTCGTTCGCGGCGAACATCGCTGCCGCTTGACCTGGCGCAATTGCAATGCACCCTTACCCCTTCGGACGGATTGCATCAGGGCGCAAAGGGCACCGCTGCACCAAGAGCTCGACGGACCAGGCAAGCTGCGGCCTCGAGCAAGCCGACAGGCTCCGCTCAAGCTACTCTGCCAGCCTTGCTGTGACGTCGCCCAGCATGTTGCACGACGCCAGCCCCAGCTTTTTATGCAAGGCGCGGTGGGCGGGTTCCCACAGCGCCAGAGCCCGTTGCAAGCCAAAGGCACCCGCCTCCGTCAACCACACCGCGCGGCGACGGCGATCGGCCTCGGACATGACGACTTCCACCAGTCCCGCGCTGGCAAGCTGATCCACATTCCTTGACATGGTCGATTGATTCAGCCCGGCGCGTTGCGCCAATGCGCCAAGCGTGTCGTCTGTTGCTGACGCGATCAGGCACATCAATCCAAATTGCGTGCTGGACAGCCCCGATGGCGCCAATGCCTCATCCAGTTCCGCGGTGATCCTGCGCGCCAGCAGGCGTGACGACCAGCCGAGGTCGACATCGAGAACCCCGGCGGCGTCGGCGCGCAGCGTCCTGGCTTCTCCTTGCTTTCGCTTTTTCATGACGTTAGCATATGCAGATGCATTGTTTGTATCTGCATATATTATCAACGACGAGGAGATCTGACGAGATGGAATACCGATATGGCCTGGCCTCACCCGCCGACGTCGCAAACATGAACGGCAGGGCAATTCTTCAAGCCATTGTGGACGGACATCTTCCGCAGCCGCCCATCTCGCAGGTCCTCGACTTCTGGCTGGTCGAGGTCGGCGACGGCTTCGCCGCGTTCGAAGGCGAGCCGTCTTCCCGACTGCTCAATCCGATGGGCACCGTGCACGGCGGATGGCCGCTGACGCTGATTGACAGTGCGACCGGTTGCGCAGCCAGCTCCCTGCTTCCCGCTGGCGTCGGTTACACCACTGTCGAGACGAAAGGAAATTTCTCCCGACCGATCAAGCCTGACACAGGCAGGGTTCGCGTCGAAGGCCGCGTGATCACCCAGGGCCGCCAGATCATTACCGCGGAAGCCCGCGTGCTGGCGAAGGACGGGCGCGTCCTGGGCCATGGTACGTCGACCCTGCTGGTGCTATCGGCCGCGCGGGAATAACCGGCGAGCGAGGCGAACGCCAGGGGAAGTCGCCCGCCAGCCGCCGCCCTGCCATCAGTTGATCGGCCGCGCCGCCATCCACCCTTCCTCCTGGCTGGCGGCTGCCACCTGCTTGCCGATCGAATCGCCCAGGCGCGTGGCATCGGCGTAGATGGTGTCGTGCTTCACTTCGGACACGCCATGCACCCCCGTGCCGGCCGCGGCGGCGACAGCCACGTGACCGGCCACGGCGCCGACGCCTGCGGTCTCGGCAACGCCCGGGATATGACCGCTGTCGGCATCGGCGACAAAGCTCTGCAGCGGCACCGGCGCACCGTTGGCCGGCTGGTACGAGATGCGTACTTGCGCCCCGACCTCGCTCTTGCCGGCACCGAGGCCGACCAGCAGGCGGCGGCGGCTGGTGCCTTCGTCGATCTTGCGGAAGTCGCCCTCGACCACCAGGGCGTTGGCGTTTGCCGGCGCCGGCGCGTCCGAGCGGACCGCGTTCAGGCCCTGCGCCCGCAGGGTACGCACGATCTCGTTGGCCACCTGCTCGCGCGCCTCGGTGGCGGCCTGCGCTTGTGCGCCGGCAGTCGAGCCACCAGCAACCATCGTCTTCACCTTCTGCATCAGGCCCCCGTCAAGCTGCACCTGCCCGGCATCGGCGCTGAAGGCATGCACGTAGATGACGTCGGCCTGCACCGTCTGCATCAGGCCCGTCTGATCGATGCCGGTGACGCCGGCGCTGGCGCAGCCAGCCGTCAGCATCGCGCCGGCCGCGAGAGCGGCGATGGCCACGCGCCTGGTCTTGGTGGCAATGGCCTGGAAAGTGTTCTGCATCTTGAATCCTTCATTGGCACCCGCGTGCCGTCGGTGGTCTGAAGCGCTGTCACCGACAATCGCTGGATCCGGGACAGGATCACAAACCATCGGAGAGCATGTCATCGCGCCGGGGCTCAGTGTGGCTGTGCGTTGCGGCGCGGTGACCAGAGTATGGAAAACGCTGCCGCTGTATGCCAGGCGGGAATTATTTCGTCCGATGTCATGGCACTTGCAGAGAGGGAGCGATGTGGCGCAGACGGTACGCACCAGTGGCGCGCGCCGTCTGTCCGGCACCTTGAAGGCGGACTACTCAAGCGCCGGCATCGGCACCCCCGCCGAGCACCTTGAACAGGGCCACGCGGTTGCTGCGCTCGGTCAGCTGCAGCGTGATCAGGTTCTGCTGGGCGCTGTACAGCGAGCGCTGCGCGTCGAGAGCGTTCAGGTAGCTGTCGGCGCCACTGCGATAGCGGGCGTCGGCCAGCTTGTAGCTGCGCGAAGTGGCGTCGACCAGGGCCTGCTGCGCCGCCAGCCGCTGCTGAACCGTGGCGCGCACCGCCAGGGCATCAGCGACCTCACGGAACGCGGTCTGGATGGCCTTCTCGTACTGCGCCACGGTGATCTCGCGCTGGATCTTCGCAGCATCCAGCGAGGCGCGCAGGCTGCCGGCATTGAAGATCGGCACGCTGATGCTCGGCGCGAACGACCACGCGTAATTGACGCCCGAGAACAGCCCGGCGAGCTGGGTGCTGCTCTGCCCGGCCGCGGCGGTCAGCGTGACGGTGGGGAAGAACGCCGCGCGCGCCGCACCGATATCGGCGTTGGCGGCCTTGAGCGAATGCTCGGCCGACAGCACATCCGGGCGCTGCAGCAGCACGGTGGAATCCAGGCCGGCCGGGACCGGCGCCAGTGCCACCGGCGTGTCCAGCGTATCGCCCGGCAGCATCGCATCGGGCACCGCCGCGCCGACCACAAGCTCCAGTGCATTGCGATCCTGTGCGACCTGCGCCTGGTAGGTCGCCACGTCGACACGCGCGCTTTCCACGCTGGTCTGCACCTGCGCCAGATCCAGCCCTGACGCAATGCCCTGTGCGTGCTGGTATTCGGTCAGCTTCAGCGTTTCCTGCTGGCTCGCCAGCGTCTGCTGCGCGAGCGCCAGGCGCTGGCGGTCCGCCGCCAGTGTCAGCCAGTCGGTCGCGACCTCCGCCACCAGCGCCAGGCGCGTGCTGCGCTGGGTCTCGTCGATCGCCAGCCAGTTTTCCAGTGCCTCGTCCTTCAGGCTGCGGATGCGGCCGAACAGGTCGAGCTCCCAGCTGGTCATGCCGACGTCGGCCGACACCTGCCGGCTGACCGCTGCAGTGCCGGTACCGCTGACGGAAGCCGTCGCGCGCGATGCGCTGTAGCCGCCGCCGGCGCTGACCGCCGGGAACAACTCGGCGCGCTGGATCCGGTACTGCGCGCGTGCCTTGTCGATGTTGAGCATGGCTACGCGCAGGTCGCGGTTCTGCTGCAGCGACAGTGCGATCACCCGCTGCAGGCGTTCGTCCTGGAACACCTCGCGCCAGTCGATCTCCGCGACGGCCCGTGCATCGGCACCGGCCGGCGACGATGCGGCACCGGTGTCGCGCCAGCCGCTGGCCACCGGCGCGTCCGGCCGCTCGTACTGCGGCGCCATGCTGACGCAACCGGCCAGCATCAGTGCTGCCAGCAAGCCGGCAACCTTCGTCACCACGCCAGAGCGTCCCAGTCGCCGGCCTGCTTCCCGGCGATTCAATGTATTGCCCCACTTCACGACTTCACCTCCTCAATGCCACCCTGCGTCGGTTGCGCCGATTGCGCCGATTGCGCCGATTCGTCGGCATGGCGCTTGCCCGGGAACAGCGAGCGCACGATCACATAGAACAGCGGCACGAAGACAATGCCCAGCACCGTCGACAGCAGCGTGCCACCCAGCACCCCGGTGCCCAGCGAATGGCGTCCGCCCGAACCGGCACCGCGGCTGATGACCAGCGGCAGCACGCCCAGCATGAACGCCAGCGACGTCATCAGGATCGGCCGCAGCCGCATCCGGGCTGCGTGCAGCGTGGCGGCGACCAGCGAACGGCCCTGCGCTTCCAGCTCGCGCGCGAACTCGACGATCAGGATGCCGTTCTTGGCTGCCAGCCCGACCGTGGTCAGCAGCCCCACCTGGAAATAGACGTCATTCGACAGCCCGCGCAAGGTGGTCGCGACCAATGCCCCGGCAATCCCGACCGGCACCGCCAGCATCACCGAGAACGGGATCGACCAGCTTTCATACAGCGCCGCCAGGCACAGGAACACGAACAGCAGCGAGACCGCATACAGCAGTGGCGCCTGAGCGCCCGAGAGCTGCTCCTGGTATGACTGGCCGGCCCATGCGTAGCCAAAACCTCCCGGCAGTTGCGCCACCAGCCGCACCATCTCCTGCATGGCCGCGCCGGAACTGACGCCCGGCGCCGCCTCGCCGGTGATCTCCATCGACGCCGAGCCGTTGAAGCGCGACAGCGATTGCGGCGCATAGGTCCAGTCGCTGGTGGCGAAAGCCGAGAACGGCACCATCTCGCCCGCGCTGTTGCGCACGTACCAGCGGCCGATATCCTCCGGCGTCATCCGCGCGGAGGCGTCGCCCTGGACGTAGACCTTCTTGATGCGGCTGCGGTCGACAAAGTCATTGACGTAGTTGCCGCCCATCACGGCCGACAGCGTGCTGTTGATGTCCGTGGCCGACAGCGAGAGCGCACCGGCCTTGCGGTCGTCCACCTTGACTTCGAGCGTGGGCGCGTCTTCCAGGCCGTTGTAGCGCACGTTGCGCAGCAGCTTGCTTTCTGCGGCCAGTTTCAGCAGCCGGGTGCGCGCCGCCACCAGCCCTTCGTGGCCGGCGCCGCCAAGGTCCTGCAGGCGCATCTCGAAGCCAGCGGTCTGGCCCAGCCCCGGAATGCCGGCGGGCGCCAGCGCAAAGACGCGCGCGTCGCGCTCGGTGCCGGCCATCGCCGCGGTAATGCGGCCGGCAATCTCCTGCGCGCTCGCCTTGCGTTCGCTCCAGTCCTTGAGCCGGATAAAGCCCATCCCCGCGTTCTGGCCGCTGCCCGCGGTACTGAAGCCGGCCACGGTGAACACCGAGCTGATCTCGGCCTGCCCGCGCGCATAGCTGCCGAGACGGTCCATCACCTGCAGCGTGCGCTGCTGGGTGGCGCCGGGCGGCAGCGTCACCATGACCATCAGCGTGCCCTGGTCTTCCTCGGGCAGGAAGGAGGTCGGCAGGCGCCAGAACAGCAGCGCCATCGCCACCAGCAGCAGCGCGTAGATGGCCATGCCGAGCTTGCGCCGGCCCGTCACCAGACGCGCCACGCCATTGCGATACAGATCGGCCCCGCGGTCGAAGCGCTGGTTGAAGCGGTGGAAGAATCGTCCCAGCAAGCGCCCCGGCACGCCCCGCTCCGACACCGCGCCGCCGTGCGCCACCGGCTTGAGCAGGCTCGCGCACAGCGCCGGCGTGAGCGTCATCGCCACCAGCACCGACAGGATCATCGAGGCCGCGATGGTCACCGAGAACTGGCGGTAGATCATGCCGGTCGAGCCGCCGAAGAACGCCATCGGGATGAACACCGCGGTCAGCACCATGGCGATGCCGACCAGCGCGCCCTGGATCTGACCCATCGACTTGCGCGTGGCTTCGCGCGGCGACAGGCCCTCTTCGCTCATCACCCGCTCGACGTTCTCGACCACGACGATGGCATCGTCCACCAGCAACCCGATCGCCAGCACCATGGCAAACATGGTCAGCGTGTTGATCGAATAGCCGAACGCCGCCAGCACGCCGAACGTTCCCATCAACACCACCGGCACCGCGATCGCCGGGATCAGCGTGGCGCGCCAGTTCTGCAGGAACAGGAACATGATCAGCACCACCAGCACGATCGCCTCGGCCAGCGTCTCGACCACTTCCCTGATGGAGATCTTGACGAACGGCGTGGTGTCGTAGGCCACCTGGTACTTCATGCCCGCGGGGAAATATGGCTTGAGCTGCTCCAGCCGCGCATTGACCGCCCTGGAAACATCCAGCGCATTGGCGCCGCTGGCCAGTTCGATGCCCATGCCGGCGGACGGCTTGCCGTTGAAGCGGCCGGTGGCGTTGTAGCTCTCGCTACCCAGCTCCACGCGCGCCACGTCGCGCAGGTAGACCGCGGCGCCGGCACTGTCGGTCTTGAGCACGATCGCGCCGAACTGCTCCGGCGTCTTCAGCCGGCTGCGCGCCTTGACGGTGGCGGTGATCTGCTGGCCGTCGACGGCCGGCAGGCCGCCGATCGAACCGGAAGACACGTCGGCGTTCTGCGCCGAGATCGCGCTGGCGATGTCGGACGGCATCAGCGCATAGTGGCGCAGGCGCTCGGCATCGAGCCAGATCCGCATCGCGTACTTGGCGCCCATCACCTGCACATTGCCGACGCCGTTGACGCGACTGACCGGATCCTGCAGCGACGATGCCATGAAGTCGGCAATGTCGGTGCTGGTCATGCTGACGTCGTCCGAGGTGAACGACAGCACCATGAACATGCTGCCGCTCGACTTCGACACGGTCACGCCGGTATTGCGCACGGCGTCGGGCAGCATGGCCTCGGCCTGCTGCAGCTTGTTCTGGACCTGCACCTGCGCGGTATCCGGGTCGGTGCCCGACTCGAACGTCAGCGAGACCTGCGCGCTGCCCGACGAGGTGCTGCTCGACGACATATACATCAGGTGGTCGAGCCCGTTCATCTGCTGCTCGATGACCTGCGTGACCGAGTTCTCGACGGTCTCGGCCGAGGCGCCGGTATAGGTGGCGCGGATCGAGACCGAAGGCGGCGCGATGCTCGGGTATTGTTCCAGCGACAGCGTGGTGACGGACAGCAGGCCCGCCAGCGTGATCACGATGGCGATGACCCAGGCGAAGATGGGGCGGTCGATAAAGAAACGTGCCATGGCTGCGGTTTCCTCAGGCCTGCTTGCCGGCAGCAGCCGTTGCGCTGGCAGGTCCCGCCGTGGCAGATGCACGGGCGCCGGCCTCGACGGTCTTTACCGCCTGCCCGATCACCACGTTCTGCGTGCCTTCGACGATGACCTTGTCGCCCGCCTGCAAACCCGAGGTCACCACCCAGCGGTCGCCGTGGGTCTGGCTCACGCCCAGCACTTGCTGCGCGACCTTGCCGTCGGCGCCCACCACCAGTGCGGTAGCCTCGCCCTTCGTGTTGCGGCTGACCGCCTGTTGCGGCACCAGGATCGCCTGCTCGTCCACGGCCATCGGCAGCACCGCCTTGACATACATGCCGGGCAACAGCAGGTGGTCGGGGTTCGGCACCACCGCGCGCAGCGTCACGCTGCCGGTGGTCTCGTCGACCGAGGCGCCGACGAACTCCAGCGTGCCGGTGCGCGCGTAGGCGCTGCCGTCTTCCAGCTGGATGTGCACCTCGGCCTTGCCGTCGACGGCTTTGAGCTTGCCCGCGTCGAACTGGCGGCGCAGCCTGAGCATCTGCGCGCTCGACTGCGTGACATCGACGTAGATGGGGTCGAGCTGCTGGATCTTCGTCAGCGCGGTTTCCTGCTGCGCGGTCACCAGCGCGCCCGGCGTGGAGGCCGAGGTGCCGATGCGGCCCGAGATCGGCGCGGTGATACGCGTATAGCCCAGGTTGATGCGCGCGCTGCGCAGCGTCGCTTTTGCCGCGACCACGGCGGCCTCGGCCTTGCGCAGCGTCGCGACGGTGTCGTCGCCATCCTGCTTCGACACGGCGTCGAGCGCCACCAGGTTGCGGTAGCGCTCGGCCTTGGGGCGCGCGGCCAGCACATCGGCCTCGGCCTGCGCCAGTTCGCCCTTCGCGGTGTCGTAGGCGGCCTGGTAGGTGGCCGGGTCGATCTCATACAGCGCCTGGCCGGCCTTTACGTCAGCGCCTTCGGTGAACAGCCGCCGCAGCAGGATGCCGCCGACCTGCGGGCGCACGTCGGAGGCCTGGTAGGCGCGGGTTCGGCCCGGCAGCGCGTTGTCGAGCACCAGGCGTTCGGTCTTGACGGTCACCACGCCGACTTCGGACTGCGGCCGGGGCGGCGCGGCGGGCTTCGAGCAGGCCGACAGGGCGAACGCGGCGGCGCATGCAATCGCCAGGACCAGCGCAGCACGGCGTGGCAGGGCGCGCGGGCCGCGCGATGTGGCGCCGGCGCTGGCGGCGAGGGGGCGGGATTGCGGCATCTGGATCGTCTGGCTTTTTTGGGATGACGCCATCCTCGTCCAGCAATGTGCAGCAAATATGGAGATTGCGCAGGATCGGCGGAAAGGCCTTGATCTGGCCCCGCAGGCCGGGGTTAAGATGCTGCATCGTGCCCATTGCCGCATTGCCGCCATTGCTGCCATTGCCACAGCGCGGCCGCCCGCCCCCGCTCCATGAAGATCAGCATCACCGCCAAGCTCTTCGCCGCCATCCTGGCGGCGTGCATTACCGTGCTCGTCGTGCAGTCCACCGCCATGCGCGTGAGCTTCCAGCACGGCTTTGTCGACTACCTGGATGGCGAAGGCGTGGAGCGCATGGAGCAGGCCATGCCGCGCGTGGTGGCCGCCTATCGCGAGCACGGCAACTGGGACTTCCTGCGCACCGATTTCCGCGCATGGTTCCGCCTGCTGGTGCCGCACCCGGACGCCGGCCCGCCGCCGGCGCCCACCACCGCCGACGAAACCGGCGTGATCCCGCGCATCGGCCTGTTGGACGCCGCGCAGCGCCGCGTCGCCGGCAATCCCAATGTCGACACCGCCGCGATCCGGCGCCCGGTCATCGTCGATGGCCGGCTGGTGGGATGGATCGGCATGGTGTCGTTCGAGCAGGTCATGTCCTCGCGCGAGACCGCGTTCCTGGGCGAGCAGCGCAAGGCCCTGTGGCTGATCGGGCTGGCTTCGGTGCTGGTCGCGATCGCGCTTACGCTGGTGGCGACACGCGCGCTGCTGCGCCGGCTGCGCGCCGTGGCGCAGGGCACGCATGCGCTGGCCGCGGGCAACTACGCCTCGCGCATCGACCCGGGCGCGCCCGACGAACTCGGCACGCTGGCGCGCGACTTCAACCACATGGCGCAGGCGCTGGAGAACAACGAACGCACGCGCCGCGCCTTCATGGCCGACATTTCGCATGAGTTGCGCACGCCGCTTGCCGTGATCCGCGCCGAGGTCGAGGCCATCCAGGACGGCATCCGCCCGCCCACGCCGCAATCGCTGGATGCCATGCACCAGGAGGTCGGCCGGCTCGGCAAGCTGATCGACGACCTGCACGACCTGTCGCTGACCGATGTCGGCGCCTTTGCCTACCGCCGCGCGCCGATCGACCTCGGCACGGTGCTGCGCGCGGCGGCAGACGGCATGCGCGCGCGCTTTGCCGCCGCCAGCCTGCGCCTGGAAGAAGAACCCGCGGCGCAGGCGCTGATCGTGCTGGGCGACGAGCGCCGGCTGCACCAGTTGTTCGCCAACCTGCTGGAGAACGCGCTGCGCTACACCGATGCCGGCGGCGTGGTGCGCGTGCATTGGACGCGCCAGGCCGACAACGTAGTGGTGCGGGTCGAGGACAGCGCCCCCGGCGTGCCCGCCGACAAGCGCAAACAACTGTTCGAGCGCTTCTACCGCGTCGAAGCGTCGCGCAACCGCGCCAGCGGCGGCAGCGGCCTGGGCCTGGCCATCTGCCGCAACATCGCCGAGGCGCACCAGGGCGCCATCCGCGCTGACGCTTCGCCGCTGGGCGGGCTGCGCATCACCATCGAACTGCCGCTGGACGCAGCATGACCGAAGACAACCAGGCCAGACCACCTGGCCACATCCGGATCGTCGAAGACGAACCGCGGCTCGCCGCCGTGCTTGGCGACTACCTGCGCGCGGCCGGCTACACCCACCACTGGGTCGCCGACGGCGATGGGGCGCTGCCGGCCTGGCGCGCGCAGCGGCCCGACCTGGTGCTGCTCGACCTGATGCTGCCGGGCCGCGACGGCATCGACATCTGCCGGGCGTTGCGAGCGGAGAGCGCGGTGCCGGTGATCATGGTCACCGCGCGCGTCGAGGAGATCGACCGGCTGCTCGGGCTTGAAGTCGGCGCTGACGACTACATCTGCAAGCCGTTCAGTCCGCGCGAGGTCGTTGCACGCGTGGGCGCGGTGCTGCGCCGCCATCGCCTGGTGCCCGGCACACAAGCCGCCGGCCCGTTGCAGCTGGACGAGGCGGCAGGCCGCGCCAGCGTGAACGGCGGGGTGCTGGACCTGACGCCGGTGGAATTCCGGCTGCTGCGGATGCTGTACCGCGCGCAAGGACGCGTGTTTTCGCGCGACCAGCTGCTCGACGGGCTGTATGACGACCACCGCGTGGTGGCCGACCGTACCGTTGACAGCCACGTCAAGAACCTGCGCCGCAAGCTGGCCGACGCGGGCGGCGAGGACTGGATCAAGTCGATCTACGGGGTGGGATACCGCATGGAGTTGTAGTGGACCAGGCTGTGGCGGGCATGCCAATACCTCAGCACTGAAATGCCAATCCGCGACAGTCTTCTTCGGTTCACCTGCCGATAATCGTCTCCAGCACTGCCGTTCCAAACCGGCCTGGCAGCGCCTCACAAAAGCGCGACGGAGACTTCCATGACGACAACAACCCCTGGCGCAGCCCTGCGCATGCTTCGCGAACGCGTGGTTCGCGATCACTTTGCCGACGAGATCCGGAGGATCTACTACGACAGCCTGACCATGATGCAGCAGCTGCTGGCCGGCTTGCCAGCCGGGCAGAAGGCGCAGGCCATTGCCGGCCTGCTGCAGGACAAGGCGGCGGACGTAGCCGCCGCGGCGTAATTCCGCGGTGGTCGACGATGGCGTGGAACGCCTGCGCGGGGACCATCAGCACCTCGCAATCGACCACCGCACGCGCGTCATAGACACGGGGCGCATCCATGACCAGCCAGACCTCGCCGAACCATTGCCCGGGCTCCAGCACACTGAGCACGGCCTCGCGGCCGTTGGCCGCCGTGACGCTGAAGCGCATCCGCCCACGCTCCACGCAGAACAGCGCCTCCGGCGACGAGCCATATGTGAACAGCACTTCGTTCTTCGCCAGGCGCCGGCGCATGACTCGGGCGCGCAACGCCGCCTCCAGTTCGGGAGACAGCAGTTCCGGACCCGGATCGCGGCCGGCTTGCGCTAAGCCTGGCATGGGTGGTCAGTCCAGTGTGATGTTGGCCTCTCGGGCCACACCCTTCCAGACCTCGATCTCGCGCACGTTGATGGCAGCCTGCTCTGCGCCACCGAGATAGTCGGGCGTGATGCCCCAGTCGGTCATCCTTGCCTTGACGGTGGGGTCCTGCAGCGTATCTTTCAGCGCCGTCGCGATCTTGTCGACGATCGGCTTCGGCAGGCCTGCTGGCGCGTACATCGCCCAGCCCGTCCATTGGTCGAAGTCGACGCCCTGCTCCTTGTACGTGGCAACGTTCGGGAAGTTGGAAGTCCGCCGGGTGCACATCGCCAGCGGCTTGATCTTGCCTGTCTTCACCGCGGTCGTGCCGGACCCGATATCGAGCCAGCCAACCTTGATCACATCGCCCATCATGGCCGTCATGACTGCGGCACCGCCCTTGAACGGAATATGGTCAAGCTTGATGCCCGTTTTCTGCGCCAGTACTTCAGCGCAGAAGTGCCCCGTCGAGCCCGGGCCCCAGGTGCCGAACTGGATAGGCTTCTGGCTGCGCCTGGCGAGTTCGACGAACTCCTTGAGATTGTTGGCAGGCAGGTCTGCATTGGCGACCAGAATGATCGGCGAGGTGCCGACCCTTGCCAGCGTCGTCAGGCCCTTGACCGGATCGTAGGGCAACTGGCGATAAACCGCCGGCGCCAGCGTGGTCGTGGTCATCGTGCCCAGGGCGATCGTGTAGCCATCGGGCCTGGAATGCGCCAGTTGACCGATCGCAATCGTGCCAGCCGCGCCGGCGACGTTCTCCACGACGAACGGCTGCCTGAGGCGCTTGCTCAGATGACCGCCCAGCAAACGGCCAAAGGCATCCGCGCCGCCCCCAGGGGCAGAGGGCACGATCAGCTTGACCGGGCGGCTGGGGTAGTCGACCGGGGGCTGGGCCAGGGCGACGGTTGGGACCGACAGGCAGATCGCCACGACACCGCTGAGGAGGGAATGCTTCATCACTGTTGTCTCCGGAGTTTCTTGTTGTGGCCACGTTGATGCATGGATGAGCATGGACACCGCTTCATCGATGCCTGCTGTTCGGGGCAGCCGGCCTGTGCAGCCCGCCGGCGCCTGCTCCGCCTCAGCCCACGGAGAACTCCGCGCCGCCTTTCGGGCGGATATAGCGCGGGACGGGAATCCCGGCCTTGCGCGCTGCGGCGAGGAGGCCTTCTTCAATGGCGCCGGCATCGCGCACCTGCTGGAATTCGTCTTCCGAGAATATGATGTTGGCGCCGTACACGACCATGAAGCCTTCGGCTGGCTCCGTAGCATCCGCCGGCACGGAGAACGTATGCACCGAGCCGCCGGGCTCATACAGGTAGCTGCCCGCGGTTTGCGGATCCTCGGGATATTCGACGTAGTTCCACTGCCCTTTGGTCGTGAAGAAGTGCACGGTACCGGTGTGGAAATGCGGCGGGAGCGTCGTGCCCGGCTCGAACTTCCCGTACAGCACCCAGACGCCGTTTTCCCGATCGAGGAACAGCGGGATGATGGTAGAGCCCGGCTCGGATCCGGGGAACTCGCGCGATTCATGAATGTTGACCGTCAGCAGCCGGTCCTGGTGCGTGACAACCTTTGGCAATGGCATTGCTATCTCCAAGAACGTGGGATATGGGGAATGTTTAGTCCAGCTTGATATTGGCTTCGCGCGCGACGCGCTTCCACACCTCGATGTCGCGCGCATTGATCGCGGCCTGTTCGCTTCCGGGAACATAGTCCGGCGTGATGCCGAGGTCGGCCATCTTGCTCGTCACCGCCGGATCCTTGAGCGCGTCCTGCACTGCAGCCGCAAGCTTTTCCGTGACCGGCTTTGGCAGGCCCGCCGGCGCGAACATGGCCCATCCCGTCCATTGGTCGAAATCGACCCCCTGCTCCTTGTAAGTCGGAACATTGGGAAAGTTCGCCGTGCGACGCGTGCACATGGCCAGCGCCTTGATCTTGCCGGTCTTGACCGCCGACGTGCCGCTGCCGATATCCAGCCAGCCCAGCTTCACCACGCCTCCCAGCATGGCAGTCACCACGGGCGACGTGCCCTTGAACGGGATGTGGTCCAGCTTGATTCCGGTCTTCTGCGCCAGCACCTCCGCGCAGAAGTGACCGGTGGAGCCAGCCCCCCAGGTGCCGAACTGCAGCGGCGAAGCACTCTTCTTTGCCAGGGCCACGAGTTCCTTCAGGTTGTTGGCGGGGAAGTCCTTGGTGGCAACCAGGATGATCGGTGACGTTCCCACGCGGGCGATGGTCGTCAGGTCCTTGACCGGGTCGTATGGCAGCGCCTGGTAGACGGCCGGCGCCAGCGTGGTGGTCGTCATCGTGCCAAGGCCGATCGTGTAGCCATCCGGCGTGGCACGCGCGAGCTGCCCGATCGCGATGGTGCCGGCCGCGCCGGCATTGTTCTCGACGACCAGCGGCTGCTTCAGGCGCCGGCCGAGCTGGTCCGCGAGGATCCTGGCGAACACGTCGCCGCCACCGCCCGGTGCGGTCGGGACAATCAGGCGGATCGGCCGGGTCGGATAGCTGGCTTCGCCCTGCGCCTGCGCGCCAAATGACAGCGCGGCGGCGGCGAGGAAAGCGAGGGCGGCGTACTTCTTCATCTTTGTCTCCAGCTTCTGTGTTTCACGCGTTGATGGCGCCGTGTTCCGTTGCCGTTCAACGTGGCATCTCATGGAACATGGTGAAACGTTTCCACAAATTGTGCGACGGTGCCCGCTCGAATCAAATGGTGGTAAACCCGTGAGAGTCTTGCGAGGTTTTGCTGGCGCCAGCGGCGCGGATGTCTTATGCGTCCTGCGTCAGGACGATCTTTCCAAAATGCGTATTCCTGCGCATCAGCTCGCAGGCTTCCGCGACACGCTCCAGCGGCAACCTGGCATCGATGGGCAGGCGAAGCTGTCCTTGCCGGAGCGCCGGCCAGAGATCTCGCTGCACCCGTTCCGCAATGACGCCGAACTCCTCGACGGTACGCGTCCGGAAGGTCATGCCGAGGTACCGGATCTGCCGCAATGAATGGAGGTCGAAGTCGAATTCACCGCTCTCCCCCGCCATCCGGCCGATATTGACGATGCGGCCGCCAATCTTCACTGCGCGCATGCTGTCGTTGATATAAGGGCCGGCCAGGAAATCGACCAGCAGGTCCACGCCGCGGCCACCGGTGTGTTCCAGCACGGCGTCCAGCCAGTGCGGATCGTTGCTGTCGAGCGCGATGTCGGCGCCGAACTCCGCCAGGCGCGCCCGGCGGTCGGGCTTGGTCGAGGTGCCGATGACCACGCTGGCGCCGAAGTGCTTTGCCACCTGCAGCGCCATCAGGCCAACGCCGGAAGACGCACCGAGCACCATTACGCTTTGCCCGGTTTCAAGCCCGGCCAGATGCCGCATCGCCGTATGGGTGGTGCGCAGCGCGACGGACAGGCAGGCGCCGGTCTCGTAATCCATCTCCGGGTCAGGAAACGGAAAGGCGCGCCGCCAATCGGTGACGGCATACTCCGCAAAGCCGCCGAGGCCCGAGCACATCACCTTGTCGCCAACCTTGTACACCGTGACCTCCGCGCCGACCGCGACGACATCCCCGGACCACTCCAGGCCCAGCGGCGTGCCGGTCCCGCCAGCCGCCCCATGTGCTTTCCCGTCGACCAGCGACAGATCGGCGCGATTCAGGGAACTGGCCCGGACCTTCACGAGGATCTCGGTGGCCTTGGGTCGAGGGATCTCCAGCTCTGCAAAAACAAGTCCCGTCTCACCGCGAATCGCAGCTTTCATTGCGCGTATCTCCTGTCGAATAATTCTGGGTACGTGTGCACCGCATCACTGCCGCGGTCACGTGGGGCGCATTCATTGTAGAAACGTTTTCGCATTTTACGCAAGAACTGCCGGACAAAAAAATGCCGCCTCGAACAGGGGCGGCATCGGTGATCAGGGAAGCGCTTGTGGCGCGGCTACGCGGTGGCTTTCTTGCGCGCCGTAGCGGGACCGCATGACTCGCGGAGCACGAGTTGCGTGGTGATGACAATGGTTTCGGGCTCGACGTCTGCGCCGCGCTCCAGTTGCTTGAGCATGAGCTGGGCGAGCACTGTACCGACGATCTCAAGATCCCATGTCAGCGATGTGATGGATGGGCTGAACAGTTGCGACAGGTCGGTATCGCCGATGCTGATGACGCTGACATCGCCGGGAGCCGTGCGGCCGGTATGCCGCATCGCTTGCAACACCCCGGCCAGGATGCGCGTACCAAGACACATGAACGCCGTGGGCGCTTCAGACCCCGACAGCAGCGACAGTGCTTCGGTGAACGCGAAGTCCATTGCTGATTTCTCGCAGCGGATCAGCTTGGGCACCGGCTTGAGACCCTCCTCCTTGTACGCCTCCTTGAATCCGGCGATACGTTCCCGCCCCGGGCGCAGGACGCTGCCCGGGGTCAGCAGCGCAATGCGCGTGTGGCCCAGGTTGAGCAGGTAACGGGTAGCCTGCAGCGCGCCGTTGTAGTGGTCGACATAGACGCCGGTGCCGGTCGGACCGAAATCGCGGTCAAGCGCGATGACCGGCATCTCCTGCGAGAGTTGCTCCAGCAGCCTTGGGTTCTCCGTCTCGCAGGGGCCGAGGATCAGGCCGTCCACGCGCCGGCGGCGGAACAGGTCGATCAGGTTCTTCTCGCGCTTGCCATCGTTATGCGTGCTGGCGATCAGCAACGCATATCCGGCGGCCTGCAGCGCGGCCTCCACGGAGGTGATGATCCTGGCGTACAGCGGGTTGGACAGATCCGAAACGATCAGGCCGATGGCTCCGGACGAGCGCGTACGCATGCTCTGTGCGATCGCGTCGGGCTCGTACCCCAGCCGCCTGGCCGCCTTGGAAACGGCGGCAATCGCCGCTTCGCTGACGCGACCGGCACGATTGAGCGCACGGGACGCCGTGCCAATCGAGACGCCGGCCTCCTTGGCAACTTCCCGGATCGTGATGCGTGGCTTCATCAACGTTTCACGCCAGGTTGAGCCGCCACGGGCTTCGCACAAGACTGCAACATCAACTCCCTCCCCTGTTCTTTTACCGCCGGCCGCCACGGCAGGCGCGGCGATCCGGCGGCGAGTTATGCGTCATTTCCCGGATGCCAAGCATTCTAGCTCACCGGATGACGCGGACTCCCCGGGGTCCGCGGCCGGCACGGCGGCCGGCGGGGATTGCGGGCGATGGCAGCCGGAAAGGCCTGCCTGCCGCGCCTCGCTATCGCGGCGCGCCGATATGGTGGATCGCCTGCCCCTTGCCGTCCCAGGCCAGCCCGGCACGCCTGACCTCGGCAAAGTACTCGCCCTTGCCACCGGTCAGCTCGGAAATCTCGAACATGCCGCTGGGCAGTCCCGGATGCACAAAGTAGGCAAAACGTCCACGCGGACCCATCCGGCCGCCGTGCCCCTCAACGTAGCCGGCCTCCAGCAGGTGGGCCACGATTTCGTCAAAACGGTCTTCCGTCCAGTAGGCAATATGCTGCGCACCTTCGCCGCTGCGCTTGAGCGAGTCCAGGTAGAGCGACGGCGCGTCGTCCCGCTGCTGGATCAGCTCGATCTGCAGGTCGCCCGAGTTGGCCAGCGCGATCGACAGCTTCGGCGGCGTCGCGGGCTTGCCGTAGTAGCGGTACTCCGTGGTGCCCACGTCTTCCTTGTAGAACCACGGTCCGACGCCGAGCTTCTCCGTCCAGTGAGCCATCGCCTTCTCGATGTCGCTCACCACGTAGCCAAGCTGCCGGACGCCGCCGAACAAATAACTCATTGCTGTCTCCTTGTCGTCTCAGGGTTGCCGTCCCGCTAGTGCGGAAACGTTTTAACAATATACGCGTAGCGGCCCGGTTCAGGTGGGTAGTGTTTACCATGATTGTCCAGATTTTAAGCCGAACAAACAATCCTGAATCGTTGTGGAAACGTTTCTTCATTTGCGTAACACAAGGTGATATGCAGGAAGCTGCGCTTGCAGGACAACTCACAGGAGACCATCGAGATGACTCAGTTCAAGGACCAGGTAGCGCTGGTGACCGGCGGTGCAAGCGGCATCGGCGCCGCAACCGCGCGCCTGCTGGCAGAACGCGGCGCGCGTGTCGTCATTGCCGATCTTGCGAGCGGCAACGGCGCCGCTGCGGCGGACCGGATCGGCGCCGCGTTCATGGCGCTGGACGTGACCAGCGAGGCGGGCTGGAAGGCCACGATCGCAGCGATCCTCGAGCGTCACGGGCGGCTCGACGTGCTGGTCAATGCGGCGGGTATCGTCGGCGATGTGGTCAACGGCACGCTCACCAACACTACCCTCGCTGACTTCCGGCGCGTCATGTCGGTGAACCTGGACGGCACCTTCCTGGGATGCCGGGAAGGCGTCGAGGCCATGCGCAAGACCGGCAAGGGCGCCATCATCAACCTCGCCTCCGTCGGCGCGTATTACCCGACGCTTCAAAGCGTTGCCTACGGCGCCAGCAAGGGCGCGGTGACCCAACTGACCAAGACCGTGGCGCTGGCCGGGGCCGAGAACGGCCACCAGATCCGCTGCAACTCCGTCCACCCCGGCAAGATCGCCACGCCGATGCTCGAAACGATCTTCGACCAGTACAAGCAACGCCAGGCGGCCGGCGGCGTCGATCCCCGAACGGCTGGCCGGCGCATTCCGCTCGCCGATGAAGGCAAGCCCGAGGATGTCGCCAACCTGATCGCCTTCCTGGCGTCGGACGATGCCGGCTACATCACGGGCGGCGAGTTCACCGTGGACGGCGGCTGGCGGCTGCTGCGCTGACACCGCATTCCAATCCCATATGGCGACTGGCGCAGCGCGGGTCGATGCCAGTCGCCGGTCCTTCCCGCAAAAACCTGATGGAGAACATGATGTCCGAATCCCTGAACGCCGCACGCATCCAGACCGTGCGTGATCACATGGCCCTCGAGTGCACGCACGAATGGGATGCCGTGATCGACACCTTTGCGCATCCCCGGTACGAAATGCACGCCACCGGCACGGTGTTCGATGGCGAAGAAGAGGTGCGCGGCTACTTCGATTCCTCGCGCGCTGCCTTCCCGGACCTGGCCAACGAGATCATCGCCATCGCCGCCGCGGACGACACCGTGCTGGTCGAGTTCTGGCTCTCGGGCACGCACCTTGGCGATCTGAAGGCGAATGGGAAGACCTTCCCGCCCACCGGCCGCAAGTTCCGCGTGCGCATGGCCGCGACGTTTGAATTCGCGGCGGATTCGGACAAGATCATTTGCGAGCGCCCCTACTCCGCCACCGACGCCAAGCTGCGGGCCCTCGGACTGCTCTGACGCGCCGCGGCGAATCCGGCAAGAGGCGAGCGCCTGGGGCCCCGCCTCTTTTCATGGGTCAGGCGGCCGACGTGTGGCTGGCCGGGCGCGCGACCCGATCCTTGCGGGAACATCGACGCGCAGAGCATCCAGACGCGCGCATCGAAGATCGCGTCACGCATGCGCGCGTGGCCAGGGCCCGCGCGGTCCTGGCTCAGCATCTGCGCCAGGTCGCTTCGCTCGCGCTCGGTCAGCCAGCGTGCTTCCTTCGGGCTCTCGGAACATGCTGCCACGCTTGCGCAGCGCACCGAGACGATGCGGAGTACGGCGCAGCAGCAGGCGGACGACTTCTACGCGACCATGGACGCGCTACGCCATCCGTTGCCGCCGGCGCGATCAGCTTAGTTCCGTTGCCAGATATTGCGCCGTGCGGCTGGCCACCACGCCCGTGATCTCCGGAGGCCGACCGCAAGCCACGACGCGACCGCCCTCCTCGCCAGCGCCGGGACCCATGTCGATCACCCAGTCCGCCTGGGCCACGACACGCATGTCGTGTTCGACGACTACGACGGTATTTCCCGCATCGACCAGTTCCTGCAGTTGCACGAGCAAGCGGTCAACATCGGCCGGATGCAGTCCGTTGGTGGGTTCGTCCAGCACGTAGAGCGTGTCGCCGCGCTGCGAACGTTGCAGTTCAGTGGCCAGCTTGATGCGTTGCGCCTCACCGCCCGACAGTTCGGTGGCAGGTTGCCCCAATCGGAGATAACCCAGACCGATATCGCGCAACGCCTTCAACGATCGCATCGGCGCGGGTTCGTCCGCAAAGACCTTGCAGGCAGCATCGACGGTCAGGTCGAGGACTTCCGCGATATTCCTGCCCTGCCACAGGATTTCCAGCGTCTGCGGCTGATAACGCGTGCCATGGCAGACGGAGCAGGGTGCATAGACGCTCGGCAGAAACAGCAGCTCCACGCTGACGAAGCCCTCGCCTTCGCACGTCGGGCAACGACCCTGCGCCACGTTGAAGGAAAAGCGTCCGGGCGTATAGCGTCGCCTGCGCGCTGCGGGGGTGTCGGCAAACAGCTTGCGCACGTGATCAAACAGCCCGGTATAGGTGGCGAGGTTCGATCGCGGCGTGCGGCCAATGGGCTTCTGGTCGACACGCACCAGGCGGCGCACAGCCTCCATGCCGCCCGCGACGCGCCCCTCGGTAGGGGCATCCGTCACCGCGAACAGCGGATCGCGCTCCTCGTCGGCGTCGCTATCGTTCACGCGGCCCAGATACCGGTTCACCAGTTCCGGCAGGGCCTGGCTGATGAGGCTCGATTTCCCCGATCCCGAAACCCCCGTTACCGCCGTGAAGCAGCCCAGCGGTATTGCCGCATCGACCTTGTGCAGATTGTTGCGCGAGACATGCGCGAGCTTGAGCCAGCCCGCCGGATCGCGAGCGTTTCGCAGCGGCACCTGGCGCTCGCCAAACAGGTAAGTTGCGGTGCGCGATGCCTGCACCGCGGCGAGTCCGTCGGGTGGCCCGCTGTAGAGCACACGCCCGCCGCCCTCGCCGGCGGCAGGGCCCACGTCCACGATCCAGTCCGCGTGGCGCATGGTCTGCGTGTCATGCTCGACCACGAACAGCGAGTTGCCCGCCGCCTTCAGTCGTCGCAGCGCCAGCAGCAGCGCCTCGCCATCGGCCGGATGCAGCCCGGCCGAGGGTTCGTCCAGGACATAGACGACGCCGAACAGTTGGGAAGACAACTGCGTGGCCAGCCGCAGCCGCTGCAATTCGCCCGACGACAGCGTTGGCGTGCTGCGGTCCAGCGACAGATAACCCAAGCCGAGGTCGATGAGCGTGGACAAGCGCTCCATCAGCTCTTCCGCGATGCGCTGCGCGGCCAACCGCTTTTCGTCGGAGAGGTTGGGCGTGCGCCGCACGTCGGGCGCCCCCTTGTGCGCGGATCCCCCCGCAGCGACGCGCCGCGCCGTGGCAGCGCGCCTCGCTCTCGTGCCCAGTACCGCGCCGGATGCATCCCCTGCGTCCGTCCACGCGCCGTGAGCAATCGGGCGCATGATCTCCGCGACGCGGGCAAGCGGAAGACTCGCAAACTCACCGATATCCATGCCAGCGAACGTCACCGATAACGCTTCTTTCTTCAGTCGCTTGCCGTGACACGCCGGGCATTCGCGTCCGAGCATGTACTGCGCGACCCGTTTCTTCATCAACGCGCTCTGCGTCGTGGCAAAGGTATGCAGGACATAGCGACGGGCGCCCGTGAACGTGCCCTGGTAGCTGGGCTCCATCTTGCGCTTGAGCGCGGCGCGTACTTCCCTGGGGGTAAATCCGGCATATACCGGCACCGTGGGCTGTTCCTCGGTAAACAGGATCCAGTCACGATCCTTCTTCGGCAGTTCGCGCCACGGCTTGTCCACGTCGTAACCAAGCGTGACCAGGATGTCGCGCAGGTTCTGCCCGTGCCATGCTGGCGGCCATGCGGCGACCGCGCGCTCGCGGATCGACAACGAATCGTCGGGGACCATCGACTGCTCGGTGACATCGTAGATGCGGCCCAGACCATGACAGGTCGGGCATGCGCCCTCCACCGTGTTGGGCGAGAAATCCTCCGCATACAGCATTGGCTGCCGGGCCGGATAGGTGCCGGCGCGCGAGTAGAGCATGCGCACAAGGCTCGCCAGCGTGGTGACGCTTCCCACCGTGGAGCGCGCATTGGGCGCGCCGCGCTGCTGCTGGAGCGCGACGGCGGGCGGCAGCCCCTCGATGGCATCGACCTCCGGTACGCCCACCTGATCGATCAGCCGCCTGGCATACGGTGCCACCGACTCGAAGTAGCGCCGCTGCGCTTCGGCGTAGAGCGTGCCGAATGCCAGCGAAGACTTGCCGGAACCCGATACCCCGGTAAACACGACCAGCGCGTTGCGCGGGATATCGACATCCACGTTCTTGAGGTTGTGCTCGCGCGCGCCGCGCACGCGGACGAAGTTGTCTGCCACGCCGCAGGCCGCGGCCTGCAACGCGTCGTCCGGTGTCAACTGGCTCTGGAGTTTTTCATCGTCCATACGAATTGGTGCTGGTTTCGTATCCGCGTCGCGTATTCGGCCGCCCCCTTGCACAAATTTCCGACCGGATCTACGTCCTTCCAGCTACTTCTTACGCCTGGTGGGTGCGCCGCTTCCTCCGCGAGGCTGGCGTCAACGCCGCAATCCAGACGCCTGCAGCGCCGTTCGGCAAGGCCGCAGCCGTGAGCGAGGTCTGCCGCTTCCCTCCGCCGTCGCAAGGCCGCGCGGCAACTTCCAGCCCCCAACAGGCAGGAAGCATGCCAGAGCCCCTCGGGATGAGGGTTGGTTGCCTTGGCGGTTGGCGCACGCATGGCGGCTTTTGCGGACGATGCGGGGATGGGCGGCGCCAGAGCCTGCGCGTGGACGAACTAGTGTTGCACCATCACCAGCATGCCGTAGAACAGCACAGCGAGGAAAAGCGTCTCCAGCACCATTAGCGCCACCGGCTTCCAGCCGACAGACAAGATGTCCTTGAGGTGAGTCTTCATGCCAATTGCCACCATCGCCATGACCAGGCACCACTGCGAAGCGAACTGCCCCGCCTTGACCAGTCCTGAGGGCAACCAGCCGGTGCTGTTGATCGCCACCAGCACCGCAAACGCCACGGCAAACCACGGCAGCAGCGGCGGGCGCGGCCCCTTGCCGGCTTCCCCTTGTGCGCGCTGATGGCGCTGCGACAACCATGCAGCCAGCGCGATCACCGGCAGCAGCATGGCCACCCGCATCAGCTTGACCAGCGTCGCCGCATCCCCGGCTTCGTGTGAGATGCTATAGCCGGCCCCCACTACCTGGGCCACGTCATGGATGGTCCCGCCGATAAAGGTTCCGGCCTGTACTGAAGGCAGAGCCAGCAGTTGCGCGAGCATCGGGTATAGCACCATCGCCACCGTGGATAGCGTGCTGACGGAGATCACCGTGAACAGCGTCGCGCGCTCCTTCAGCGGATGCTGCGGCATGGCCGCGGACAGGGCCAGCGCCGCGGAAGCACCGCAGATTGCCACTGCGCCCCCGGTGAGCAGGCCGAAGAACGTCTGGAACCCCATCAACCGGGCCAGCACGATGCCGCACACGATGGTCAGGGCGACTGCCAGCACGACCATGGCAACGGAGTGCCAGCCCAGCGCCACCACCTGCGAGGCCGTAATGCGCAATCCCAGCAAGGCCACACCCAGCCGGAGCACCTGCTTGGCGCTGAAGTCGATGCCGGCAGCGCTGGAGGATTCCCGCGACAGGAAGTTCAGCGCCATCCCCAGCAGCAAGGCGAACAGCATGACCGGCGCATGATAATGCGAGGCAAGCGACATGGCTGCGACGGTTACCACCGCGCTGATGACCATGCCAGGGAGATTGCCCCGAAAGGTGCTTAGCAAGCTCGGATTCAGAAATCTTTCGGACATGAATGTCTCTCCGATGCATCGATGAAGGTCGCCACTCCTCTCGAAATAAAGCCCGCCATCTTCGCAAACCGGGAAAACGCCGGCGGACACACTATGCAATCTCCCACCTGTCAAGCATGCTGCAAGGCGCGCAGTTCGGCCATGCAAAGGATGCCAACGACTTTGCATTACATGCCACCGGCAATAATTAGCGTTCCCTGCGGCACCGCCTTGAGGGTAGGCTTTGAGTGAGCGTTCGTGCGAATCCGGTCAGGCATTGCCGCCTGCGCAACGGTGGGCGTGACGCCAGTTTCTCCGCCAGCGCCATTGGACGCTGCGTGGGCTATGCTGAACTGGCACACCCCGTCGCCCGACTGGAGAACGATCATGCGTTATCGCCTGCCCGCCTGCGTGGCCGCCATCGTGGCGACCCTCGTGCTGGCCGCCTGCGCCACCCTTCGGCCCCTCGAAACCGCGGAGGGTATGCTTGGCAGCCCACAAAATGCCGTGCGCGATACGTTCGGCACTCCCACGGAAACCTACCGGCTTGCTGACGGCACCACTCGGTGGATCTATTCGAAGCAACCGCTCGGCTTCGAAGTCTATGCGGCGGACTTTGACGTGAACGGCAAGCTGACAAAGTTTCGGCAGATGCTGACCGAGAAGGAAATCTACGAGGCACGCCCCGGCGTCTGGACCAAGCAGGATATTGCCGAGCGCTTCGGCCGTCCGCGCGAGCCCATTCAGTACTATCCGCTGATGAAGCGCGAAGCCTGGTCGTACCGGCTCTACGCAGGTGCCTACATGCCAGCGCATTTCAGCGCCTACTTTGACGAACGCGGCGTGCTCGACCGGACCATGATCATCGTCGACGCGATCGGCGGCGACGCGCGGGACGCCAGCAAGTAGGTCTGGCGTTGCCGCCGGCGGCCAGCAGTTGGCGCACCATGGCGCCGCTGCCAAACGTCAACAGACTGGCGCCGTCCGGCAACGCAATAAGCGGCGCATAATGCACCGCCCAGATCGAAATTCGCATTTAAGCAGAGAGGCAGGATGTAGAGATCTCTACAACGTTGAAATGTCAGCTATGGGCTTCTAAGATCCGAGCCATGACTGCTTTCATCGGCCCCTGGGCCCTGCTCATCGTCAGTCTTCCGACATCCGGCGCCACCACGCGCATGCGAATCTGGCGCTCAACCAAGGCACTTGGATGCGTCGCGCTGCGCGATGGCGCCTACCTGTTGCCGGCTGGGGACGAACACCTGGCGGAACTTCAGGATCTGGCGGAAACCACCAGGCAGGAGAATGGCGATGCGTGGCTACTCAACGTCAGTCCACACAGCCAGGATGAGGTCGCAACACTCCGTGCGTTGTTCGACCGCAGCGCCGGCTACGCAGAATTCCTGGCCGATCTGGACGACTCCCGCCCGACGCTTTCCACACTGAGCGGTGCCGAGCTCAGTCGCCTGCTGCGTCGGCACGCGCGAACGTACGACGCCATCCGCAAAGTCGATTTCTTTCCCAACGAGGCATCGAGCCGCGCTGAAGCGCAGTGGAGAGAATTCAAGCGCACGGTAGCGCTGCTCCAGTCACCAGATGAGCCACAGGCACGCACGCAGGCGATTGCGCGCCGTGATCCCGCCCGGTATCAGGGCCGGCTCTGGGCTACCCGACGGCATCTGTGGGTGGACCGGGTGGCTTGCGCCTGGCTGATCCAGCGCTTCATTGATACCCATGCGAGATTCCTGTGGCTGGAGTCTCCGGCGCATTGCCCTGACGATGCGCTGGGCTTCGATTTCGACGGCGCCACCTTTACGCACGTCGGCGAGCGGGTGACGTTCGAGGTGCTGTTGGCCAGTTTTGGCCTCGATGGCAACCGGGGACTGGCGCGGCTCGGCGCGATGGTCCATGCACTCGACATCGGCGGCACGTCGGTACCGGAAGCCAGCGGCTTCGAGGCCATGCTATCTGGCGCACGGTCGCGCGTGGGCGACGACAATGCCTTGCTTGCTGAAATCGGCACCGTGCTGGATTCGCTGTACGCGCATTTCTCGACCAGCAAGAAAGCCTGACAACCCATTCTTGCAAAGAGCCTCACCATGACTCGCATGCAACAACCCGGCATGGCGTCGCCGGGCACGGCGCAACGTTCGGCCTGCACGCTTTGGCAACTGGTGCTGTATTTCCTTCGCCTTGGCACCTTTGGCTTTGGCGGGCCGGTGGCGCTGGCCGGCTATATGCATCGCGACCTGGTGGAGCGACGGGGATGGATCAGCGACAGCGACTATAAGGAAGGCATTGCCCTGGCCCAGCTCGCGCCTGGCCCGATGGCCGCGCAACTGGCGATCTACCTGGGCTACGTCCACTATCGCGTGGCAGGGGCCACGCTGGTCGGGCTGGCCTTCGTGCTGCCATCGTTCCTGATGGTGCTGGCGCTCGGCTGGGCCTATGTCAGCTTCGGTGGCTTGACCTGGATGCAATCCGTTTTCTATGGCGTGGGTGCCGCCGTCATCGGCATCATTGCCATCAGTGCCTACAAGCTGACCAACAAGAGCATAGGCAAGGACAAGCTGCTGTGGGCCATCTACCTCATCGTCGCCGCAGTGACCATTTTCACTGAGTCCGAAATCGCCTGGCTGTTCCTGGCGGCCGGCATGCTTGCCTGGTTCTGCCGCGCCCCGCCGAAATGGTTGCGCCAGGGTGGCGCCAATGCGCTCGCCGCGACACAGGTTCCCGCCACGATGAGCCTGTTCAGCACGCTGGACTGGCCCTTGCTGACCCAGGTCGCGGTGTTCTTTGCCAAGGCCGGCGCCTTCGTCTTTGGCTCTGGGCTCGCCATCGTGCCATTCCTCTACGGCGGTGTCGTGACAGAGCACCAGTGGCTCAATGAAAGGCAGTTTGTCGATGCGGTAGCCGTTGCCATGATCACGCCAGGTCCCGTGGTGATTACGGTCGGCTTTATCGGCTACCTGGTAGCGGGGCTTCCCGGCGCCTGCGTGGCGGCTTTGGCAACGTTTCTTCCCTGCTACTTGTTTACCGTGTTGCCGGCCCCATACTTCAAGAAGTACGGAAAGGTGCCTGCCATCCTTGCCTTTGTCGATGGCGTTACGGCGGCCGCAATCGGCGCCATTTCCGGCGCGGTCTTCGTCCTGGCCAAGCGCTCGATTGTCGACGTTCCCACGATCCTGCTCGCCCTTGGAACGGTCGCGCTGTTGCTAAGGTTCAAGAAACTGCCCGAGCCCGTCGTCATTACCGGTGCCGCGCTGATCGGGCTCATTATCTATCCGCTTCTTCACGCGCATTCCGGCTAGACCGGGATCCGTTTCCAGGCACCGGTGCAGAAGGGCAACGTCGGATTGGCCATAACTGTGCACGAAGATCACCCGCCAGACGCTGCCCCGGACGGCCTCGCGCGCATCGTCCTGCCATCCGGCGTGGATCGCGATGCCATCCCATTGCTTGCCGGCCGCGGGCTGCGGGGCATTTGCGATGGGTACATCGCGGTGCTTTTGCCTTCTTACCTGCTGGCCCTTGGCTTTGACGCGATGGCGGTGGGATTCATCAGCAGCACGACGCTGGTCGGCTCTGCCGTGGCGACCATCCTGGTCGGGGTCGTCGGGCACCGCTTTGCGCAACGCCGCTTGCTGATGGCCGCGGCGGCGCTGATGTTTGCGACAGGCCTCGGCTTTTCGGGAATTTCCGCACTCTGGCCACTTCTGATCGTCGCCTTTGTCGGCACGCTGAATCCGGGCGCTGGCGATGTCAGCGTGTTCCTGCCGCTGGAACACGCAAGGCTGGCCGAGTCGGCGGTGCCGGAGGCACGGACGGCACTCTTCGCCCGCTATGGGCTGGTTGGCGCCTTTTCCTCTGCATTGGGTGCGCTGGCAGCGGCAATTCCGGCTTCGCTGGTCGCGCGCTTTCCGGTATCGGCACTGGACGCGATGCGCCTGATGTTCATCCTCTACGCATTGGTCGGCGTACTGCTGTGGCGCATCTATGCGCGGTTGCCGGCCACACCACAGGCCGGCCCGGCAACGCCACCGACAACACCATTGGGGCCGTCCCGCCCGATCGTATTGCGCCTTGCCATGCTGTTCAGCGTGGACGCGTTTGCAGGCGGACTGGTCGTGAATTCGCTGTTGTCGCTGTGGTTGATGCAGCGCTTCGGACTGAGTCCGGCCGCCACGGGCCAGTTCTTCTTTGCCGCAGGCATGCTGACGACGTTCTCCCAGCTTGCCGCAGTGCCGCTCGCGCGAAAAATTGGCCTGCTCAATACGATGGTGTTCACGCACATCCCCTCCAGCCTGTGCCTGATTGCGGCCGCCTTTGCACCCACCCTCGAAACGAGCCTGGCCTTGCTTCTGGTCCGCAGTGCACTGTCGCAGATGGATGTGCCCACCCGGACGGCTTATGTCATGGCGGTTGTCACGCCCCCCGAACGGGCTGCCGCGGCAAGCCTGACGTCGGTGCCTCGCAGCCTCGCCGCAGCGCTCAGTCCCGCGCTCGCTGCCGCATTGATGGCCTACGGCTATGCCAGCGCGCCACTGGTAGCCTGCGGACTGTTGAAGATTGCCTACGACCTGGCGATGCTGGGCGGATTCCGCAGGGTCAGGCTCCTGCATTGAGTTCCGGACCCGCACGTGGCCGGTGCTGCGCTGAAAACCCGCTGCATCCGGCAGCGGGGTTCCCCTTTTGGATCAGGCTCACCCCATCAACTTCTCCTTCGTGATGGGAAGATTCCGAATCCGCTTGCCCGTGGCGTGGTAGACGGCGTTTGCAACCGCGGCGGCAAAACCGGTTATGCCGATCTCCCCGATGCCGCGCGCGCCGAATTCATTGAATTCCAGGTCGGGGTGGTTGAGCAGGATCACGTCGATCTCCGGCTGGTCTGCGTGGACGGGGACCGCATATTCGGCGTAGTTGTTGTTGCCCGGCATGCCATCGCGTTCGTCATACTCGGTGGCTTCGAACAAGGCCATGCCGACGCCCATCACGATCGCGCCTTCCACCTGGTTGCGGGCAGTGACCGGGTTGATGACCCGCCCCACATCGATCGCGCTCACGACCCTGGCGACGCGCAGCCGTGAAATGCCGGGATCCCAGCGCACCTCGACAAAGTGGGCGCCGAAAGACATGAAGGACAGCTTGTCGGTCGGTGTGCCGCCGGTCCGGGCGAAGCCCTCCGCGCTGGCAAAGCGCTGGGCATCGAGGACCGAGGCATAGTCGACGGCGCGCTTGCCGTCGGTCAGGCGGCCATTCTGCATCTTCAGTGTTTCGGGCCTGGCACCCGCGAAGGCGGCGCCGTCCTGCGTCGCGAATGTGCGCAGCTGGCCGATCGCGTTGCGCGTGGCTTCGGCCACGGCGGGCAGGACGCTGGCCGTGGCCCAGGAGCCACCGGCTACCGGTGCCGCCGGAAAAGTCGAATCGCCCAGCCTGACATCGATCTTCTCGAATGGCAGGCCGGTCAGCTCGCTGACCGTTTGCGCGACGATCGTGTACATGCCCGTGCCAATGTCCTGGATCGCGCAGGTCACCGCCGCGGTGCCATCGCTGCGCAGGAGGACACGGGCCTCGGCTGGCGTGCGCCAGGCGTCCCAGTTGCATACGGCCAGGCCGTAGCCGACGATCTCGTTGCCGGCCTTCATCGACCCCGTGCGCGGATCGCGCCGGTCCCAGCCGAACTTGCGGCTGCCCTGCTCGATGGCCTCGCGCAGGTGATTGCTGGACCACGGCAGGTTAAGGCTTTCGTCGCGCGTGGACAGGTTGGCAAGCCGGAACTGCAAGGGATCGATGCGGCAGGCAAGCGCCAGTTCGTCGATGGCGGATTCAAGCGCAAACAAACCCGGCGCGGCCCCCGGGGCGCGCATCGACGTCGGCGCGCCACGGTGCACGTTGGTGGTGTGATGGCTCACCATGAGGTTCGGGCACGAATACACGCTCTGCGTCATCCCGCCGCAATTCTCCACGTACTGTTCGATGAACGAGGTGGTGTTGACCGATTCGTGCCGGATCGACGTGAGCTTCCCATCGGCCCCTGCCGACAGGCGCACGCGCTGCCGCGTTTCAGGCCGCTGGCCGGTGGTCGTGAACATGTAGGCGCGCGGCACCACCAGCTTCACCGGACGGCCGGTCATTCGCGCTGCCGCGCTGGCCGCGACGGAATGCGGCCACAGGAACAGCTTGGAGCCGAATCCCGAGCCGATAAAGGGCGCGTCGACGGTGACATGCTCGGGAGTGAGGCCGAAGATCTGCGCAATGGTATTGCGATGGACGGTGGCGCCCTGGGTGGCTTCGTAGAGATGCAGGTCGCCGCCCTCCCACCACGCGAGCGTGGCGTGCATTTCCATCGGGTTGTGGGTTTCGACCGGGGTACGGTAAATGGCGTCGACCTTGACCGCCGACTGGTCGAATGCCGGTGCCGGCGTGCCGCGCGCATGCCCTCTTCCGCCGTCGCGCAGGCCGTTCGCCTTGATGCCGTGTTCCAGGTCCGTGACCGGCCTGGTGCGGGCGTACGACACCTTGACGCGGTACGCCGCCTCACGGGCGTGCTCGAACGTATCGGCCACGACCAGCGCCACCATCTGGCCGCCGTAGTGGATGGTGTTGTCCTCGAACGGCAAACGGTGCTCGTCGGTGATCGACGCAGTCAGGATGGTCGCGCCCGAGATCGGGCTCTTCGGCGTCCGGTACAGGCGGGGGAAGTTGCCGTTGTGCAGGATGTCGACCACACCGGGAACGCGGCGCGCGTCGGCCGTCTCGATCCCGGTGATGCGGCCGCTCGCCACGGTGCTGTACACGCCGTAGGCGTGCAGCATGCCGGGCAGCGTGCGGTCCGCCGTATAGAGGGCGGTGCCGGTCACCTTGAGCCGGCCATCGATGCGGCGCGGCGACGCGCCGATAGCAGTGTTGTTCACGCTAACCCCCCTTCAGGCCATGAGAAGCGACAGGTTCCGCATGACGGCCTGCTGGCCGAGCATGAGCTTGAAGCCGTTCTGTCCGTAAGACTGCGCGCCAGCCATTGCCGTTGCGGCGGCCTCGCGGATCAACGCTTCCGACGCGGGCTTGCCGCGCATCACGGCCTCGGCGTTGGCCGCGCGCCACGGCTTGGTCGTGACGCCGCCCAGCGCGATGCGGATATCGCGAACGACGCTGCCATCGAGCGCGACCACCACGGCGCTGGAGGCCAGCGCGAACTGGTACGAGCCGCGGTCGCGCAGCTTCAGGTATGCCGAGCGGCTGCCGGGCATCGGCGCATCGAGCGTGATATGGGTAATCATCTCGCCGGCTTCCAGCGCATGTTCCTTCCACGGCGTGTCACCGGGCAGCAGATGGAAATCCGCAAACGGAATATCGCGCTTGCCTTTCGGCCCCTGCACGTGGACCGTCGCGCCAATGGCCACCATGGCGACGCACATGTCGGACGGATGCGCGGCAATGCAGTGCGGGCTGCCGCCAAGCACCGCGTGCACATTGCGGTTGAGGCCTTCGATGGCGGCGCAGCCCGAACCCGGGTTGCGCTTGTTGCACGCCGAGACCCCGTCACGGAAATAGCCGCACCGCACCCGCTGCATCACGTTGCCGGCGGTCGTGGCCTTGTTGCGCAGCTGGGTGCTGGCACCGGACAGCAATGCCTGCGACAGCGCGGGATAGTGCGTGCGGATATGTTCGTGGCGGGCCAGGTCGGTGTTGCTGACCATGGCACCGATGCGCACCCGGCCATCGCCGAGCGGCTCGACCTGGTCGAGCTTGAGCTTGTGGATGTCCACCACGCGGGCGGGCTGCATGATGTCGAGCTTCATCAGGTCCAGCAGCGTCGTGCCGCCGGCCAGGAAGACCGTGTCGCCGCCGTGCGCATGCAGCGTGATCGCCTGCTCGACATCGGCGGCGCGCGCGTATTCGAAGTTCCGCATCAGACGTTCCTCCGCATCTTGCCGCGCGCGTCCTGGATGGCCGTGACGATGTTCTTGTACGCGCCGCAGCGGCAGATGTTGCCGCTCATCGCTTCCCGGACCGAAGCGTCGTCGGCCGGAATCCGCTTGTCCTGCAGGATGCCCACCGCGCTCATCATCTGACCCGCCGTGCAGTAGCCGCACTGGTAGGCGTCGTGGTCCCAGAACGCCTGCTGCACCGGGTGCAGCTTGCCAGCGGGGGCCAGCCCTTCGATGGTGGTGATCTCGTCGCCGTCGTGCATCACCGTCACCGACAGGCACGCATTGACCGTGACACCGTTCACGATCAGCGTGCACGCGCCGCACTGGCCGTGATCGCACCCCTTCTTCGTCCCGGTCAGGTGCAGCTGGTCGCGCAGTGTGTCGAGCAGGATGGCATTGGCCGCCACCGTCAGCCGGTGCGTGGTGCCGTTGACCTTCAGCGTGACGGGATATCCCGCGGCGGCGCCGGCTTGCGCGGGCACCTGCGGCGCGGGCTCGCCGGATGCGCCAGGCGACCAGGCCACGTTCGTAATCCCCGCGCCGGAGGTGCAGACGGTTTGCAGGAACCGGCGGCGCGTGAGCGTGACGGCTTCGCCATCAGGAGCAGGGCCATAGCCTGCCGCGGGCGCAGTGGTGTGGTCTTCCATATTCATTCTCCGTTTCGGAGCGTGGGGAACGCTGACGCAGACGCACCGCACGGCCATCGTGCCGGCTGCCTCGCCCATGGGCACGCCTGACATTGCAGGCTTGTCATCTGCGCATGCGCAGCGCGGAAGATGACAGGATTGAAAGAAAAGCGGCGCAGAGAATCGGGGCAGAGAATCGAGGCCAAGAAGCGGGGCCAAGAAGCGGGGCCAAGAAGCGGGTACGGCGCGCTCTAACTTTATTCACAACGTTGGCTTTTTCAAGGAGGCGCTGAAATGCGCGCGGAGCCTGGCAATGTCTGCATTTGTCTTATCGTGCCTTGACTTGTCCTATCGCTGGGGTGGTTTTCGGTTGCGAGCCGCAGGGCGCGCCTGGCTGGCTGGCCATTGCATGGTTGTTGCCGCAGCGCTCGCTGACAAACGATTTTTTTGCCCGCTTCGCTTGCGATTTCCTCAAGCGTTCTAAAGCAAGATGCCCCGCTGCCGGAATGGTCGGCGGGGCGGGGGATGGCGGTTCAGGAGGGGGTAGCACCAGGCTAAACAATGGGGATTCATACGCAACTGCGAGTTGCTGATATGGCGGGCGCGGTCAGCGGCTGCTTGCTGGCCACGGGGACAGGCGACAAGCGCAAAAAAATGCAGAAGCATGCACAGGTGAAATCGGCAATGACGGAGGGCGCAGGCTGAACCCAGTGTGTCGACTAACGCATGGCGCGATGTGACCGAATGCGCTCAAGTGCGCTGGGCGAGCCTGGTACACCCCGAACTCATTCCGGTTTGCCCTATATTTGACGTGGCCAAGTCCGCGAACCCTGCCCCGGAAGCAGCGAGCGTTGGCGAGGAGGCCATGGAGGATTGGCGATGAACAATGACCCGGACGAAGCACGCGAAGCGCCGTCGCCAGATCCCGCAGCGAGTGCAGACCATCGCGAAGGCGACGATACCCTCGAGGAAGATTCGGTCCTGCGCGACCATCCTCGTTTCGAGCAGATGTTTCCGGTCCTCAGCGATACCGAGGTGGAAAGGGTGTGCCGCTTTGGCAAGCTGCGCCACTACCCGGCAGGCGATTTCCTCTATCGTGCGGGAAGCCTCTGCCCCGGTGTATTCGTGATCCTGTCGGGACAGGTTCGGATCATCATCCGCGACCGCCTGAATCGCCGGAAGATCATCCACACCTATTCGCGGCACGGCGAATTCACGTCGGATATCACGCAGCTTTCCAACAAGCCTGCCATCGTCGACGCGCAGGTCATCGAAGAGGTCAAGGCCGTGCTGCTGCGGCCCGATGAACTGAGTGCGCTGGTGATCAAGGAAGCCGATATTGGCGAGAAAATCATGCGCGCCCTGATCCTGAGGCGCGTCGTGGCAGTCGAACGTGGACGCGGGGCCGTCATTGTCGGCGCACCCGGCAATGCACGTTTCCTTGAACTGCAGAATTTCCTGCGCCGCAATAACTATCCCAATGTTGCGCTGGACGCCGAGCAGGACGCGGACGCCATTGCCTTTCTCAAGCGCCTTGCGCCGCAGCCCGACGATTTTCCGCTCGTCGTCTGTCCAAGCGGCACCGTGCTGCGCAATCCCGATGTCGGCCAGCTCGCATCTTGCCTGGGGCTGATCCCCGAATTCGATCCGAAGCATGTTTATGACGTGGCGATCATCGGCGCCGGCCCTGCCGGGCTTGCCGCGGCCGTCTATGCGGCATCGGATGGCTTGTCTGTCGCTGTCTTCGACTGCCGCGCGCCCGGCGGCCAGGCGGGCACCAGCGCGCGCATCGAGAACTACCTGGGCTTCCCCACCGGCATCACGGGCCAGGAACTCGCGGGCCGCGCGTTCGTGCAGGCCCAGAAGTTCGGCGCCCATATCGCGATCCCATGCGAAGTCAAGGCCTTGTATTGCGACAAGTACCCGCGCGTCCTCGAACTATCCGATGGGAAGCGCATCCTTGCCCGG
Organism: Cupriavidus sp. Agwp_2; assembly: GCF_040784895.1. Lineage (NCBI taxonomy): Bacteria > Pseudomonadati > Pseudomonadota > Betaproteobacteria > Burkholderiales > Burkholderiaceae > Cupriavidus > Cupriavidus sp. Agwp_2. The sequence continues at coordinate 2,147,360 of NZ_CP088084.1, read as the reverse complement.
ACTGCGGTCATTGCGACGGGCGCGGAATATCGGCGCCCTGTCCTCGATGGACTTGAGCGTTTCGAGGGCTCCGGTGTCTATTATTGGGCGACCCCGGTCGAGGCCAGGGTGTGCCGCAAGGAACCGGTGGTGCTGGTCGGCGGGGGCAATTCCGCGGGACAGGCCGCGGTATTCCTTTCATCGCACGCCGAGCATGTGCACCTGTTCATCCGTGGCCCAAGCCTCGAACAAACGATGTCACGCTACCTGGTCGAGCGGGTTCGGTCGCTGCCAAACCTGACGCTGCATACCCGCATCGAACTCCAGGGGCTCGAGGGCGACGTGCAGCTCAGGCGCGTGCACTACCGCGGGGCCGGCGGTACCGAAGGCAGCATGACCACCCATCACCTGTTCGTATTTATCGGCGCCGAACCGAATACCGGCTGGCTGAAGTCTTGCGGGGTTTCGCTGGACAGCAAGGGCTTTGTATTGACCGGCACCGACACCGCCGCAGTGCAGACCTTGCCCTTGCAGACAAGTGTCAAGGGCGTCTTCGCAATCGGCGACGTACGTTCTGCGTCCACCAAGCGCGTAGCCGCCGCGGTGGGTGAAGGTGCAGCCGTGGTGGCACAGATCCATAGTCTGCTGGCCGAAGAGCGGAGCATGGTGCACCCCGGACCGGCCTGACCGCAGTCGGCCGTGCAATATCTGAATGGTTTGACAATACGACCTATTATGTGGAGGCACCCCATTGCAGACGCGCCTGGCGATGCCACCCTGGCTGTGTCGCTGGCGTCCGCCGGGTTCTACGATTGAGCGAGGTTGATAATCTCGGGAGAAAGAAATGAGAGCGATTGTTATCGCGGTAATTGCGGCCTTCGGAGCATCGCTAGCTCTGCCCGGCTACGCGCAAAAAGCTGTGGATCCATACACGCAGGGGGCCAAGGGAAAGGCGGATCCCTATACGGACGGTGCAAAAGCCGGGAAATTCGACACCTATACGGACGGTGCAAAAGCCGGGAAATTCGACGCGTATACGGATGGCGCCAAGTCCTCGACACGCACTGACCTGGCTCCGACAGTGAAGCCTGACCCGTATACCGATGGCGCAAGGGCTGGCAAGGCTGATCCATATACCGACGGGGCAAAAGCGGGCAAGGCTGATCCATACACCGACGGAGCCAAGAGCAAGCAGTAGCGGAAGTCTTTCGCTACGTGGCCTTCCCGGTTTGCCCGGGATGGCCGACAACGAAAGTCAAGGCCCGTCGCACACAGCGACGGGCCATTTTTGCTTAAGGCGTCATGCGCGATCCCGCTGCCGACGCTAGCGCCCCGCCGCGCTGTAGCGCATGGCAAATTGCCAACCAAGCTCTGCTAGCGGCACCGCCTTCCTGCCGGTGTCGACGGCATCCGCCGCGGCGGCGCTGCCGCTCCTGGCACGCTGGCCGATGCCGTGCATGATCGCCGCCAGCCGGAAGAAGTTGTAGGCGAGATAGAAGTCCCAGTGCTCGAGCGCATGCGTGCCGTTGGACTCGCCATACCAGCGCAGGTAAGTCGCCTCGTCGGGAATGCCCAGCGCCTGCAGGTCGAGCCCGCCGATGCCACGCCACAGGTCGGCCGGGATATGCCAGCTCATGCAGTGGTAGGCCAGGTCCGCAAGCGGGTGGCCGAGCGTGGACAGCTCCCAGTCGAGCACGCCGATGACGCGGGGCTCAGTGGGATGGAAGACGAGGTTGTCCATGCGGTAGTCGCCATGCACCACGCTGGTCTGCTCCGCGTCCGGGACGTGCTGCGGCAGCCAGTCCGCCAGCGCGGCCAGCGCCCGGTTATCGTCCATGCCGGCATCGCGGCACTGGCCGGCCCAGCGGGCGACCTGGCGCGCCACATAGCCGCCGCTCCGGCCATAGTCCGCCAGGCCGGCGGCGCGGTAGTCCACCCGGTGCAAGGCGCCGATCACCCGGTTCATCTCGCGATAGATCGCGGCACGCTGTCGCGGGGACTGGCCTGGCAGGGACTGGTCGTAGATCACGCGGCCCTGGAGGAATTCCATCACGTAGAACGGCGTGCCAAGGATCTCGGTGTCTTCGCTGTACAGGCAGACCCGAGGCACCGGCACCTCGCTGTCGCGCAGGGCCTGCATCACGCGGTACTCGCGGTCGATGGCGTGGGCAGACGACAGCAACTGGCCCGGCGGCTTCGTGCGCAGCACGTACTGCCGCGCGTCGCAGGCCAGCCGGTAGGTCGGATTGGACTGGCCGCCGGCCAGGCGCTCCACGGTCAGTTCGGGCCGTTCGGTCAGGCCTTCCGCGTGCAGCAGCGCCGCCAGGGCAGCGCTATTGAAAGCCGACGCGCCGACGGCGGGAACACCGGGGTTGCGTCCTTGCTGGATCATGACTTGTCTCCTCCCATTTGCTGCCGATGCCTCGCCTCAGGCGGCCTTGAGCATGTCCTCGACCACCTTCTTGGCGTCGCCGAACACCATCATGGTCTTGTCCATGTAGAACAGTTCGTTGTCCAGGCCGGCGTAGCCGGCCGCCATCGAGCGCTTGTTGACGATGATGGTCTTGGCCTTGTACGCCTCCAGGATCGGCATGCCGGCGATCGGCGACTTGGGATCGGTTTTGGCCGCCGGGTTGACCACGTCGTTGGCGCCCAGCACCAGCACCACGTCGGCCTGGCCGAACTCGCTGTTGATGTCTTCCATCTCGAAGACCTGGTCGTACGGCACTTCGGCCTCGGCCAGCAGCACGTTCATGTGGCCCGGCATGCGGCCCGCCACCGGGTGGATCGCGTATTTCACGGTCACGCCCTTTTCCGTAAGCGCTTCGGTCAGTTCCTTGAGCGCATGCTGGGCCCGCGCGACCGCCAGGCCGTAGCCCGGGACGATAATGACCGTCTCCGCATTGCCCATCAGGAAGGCGGCGTCATCGGCCGAACCCGATTTCACGTTGCGCTGGGCCTGCCCTGCCGGGCCGCTCGCGGCGGCGGCGTCGCTGCCGAAGCCCCCGAGGATCACGTTGAAGAACGAGCGGTTCATCGCCCGGCACATGATGTACGAGAGGATGGCACCGGACGATCCCACCAGCGAGCCGGCGATGATCAGCATCGGGTTGTTCAGCGAGAAGCCGATGCCCGCCGCCGCCCAGCCCGAGTACGAGTTCAGCATCGACACCACCACCGGCATGTCGGCGCCGCCGATCGGGATGATGATCAGCACGCCCAGCACGAAGGCAATCGCCAGCATGACCAGGAACGGCATCCATGCCTGCGTCAGGAAGAACGCGATGCCGAAGCCCACCATCGCCACCGCCAGCAGCAGGTTCAGCCAGTGCTGGCCGGCGAACACCACCGGCGCGCCCTGGAACAGGCGGAACTTGTAGCGCCCGGCCAATTTGCCGAAGGCGATCACCGAGCCCGAGAAGGTGATGGCACCAACGAAGCAGCCGATGAACAGCTCGATCCGGTTGCCCAGCGGGATGTCATGCGAACCGGCAGCCGTGATGCCGAACGCCGCGGGCTCCGCCACTGCCGCGACCGAAATAAACACCGCCGCCAGGCCGATCAGCGAGTGCATCGCCGCCACCAGTTCCGGCATCTTGGTCATCTGGACTTTCTTTGCCACATAGGCGCCGATGCCGCCGCCCACCACCAGCGCGGCCAGGATCAGCGCCAGGCCGGTGCCCGGCGCGGACGGGTCCGCCCCGCCGGACAGCAGTTCGCCCTTCAGCTTGAAGATCAGCGCCACCGTGGTAAGCGCCGCGACCACCATGCCGGCCATGCCGAAGGCATTGCCGCGCCGCGCCGTGGTCGGGTGTGACAGCCCCTTGAGCGCCTGGATAAAGCAGACCGACGCGCCCAGGTAAGACAGCGTCACCATATTCATCGACAGGCCATTCATTGCGCCACCTCCGCCAGTTTGCCGCCAGGCTGCCCCTTGGCTTCAGCCTGCGCCCTGGGTGCCTTCTTCCTGAACATCTCCAGCATGCGTTGCGTGACCAGGAAGCCGCCGAACACATTGACCGCCGCCAGCGCTACCGCCAGCGTGCCCATGGCGCGGCCAACGTAGCCCTCGGTCAGGCCGGCCGCCAGCATGGCACCGACGATGATGATGGCCGAGATCGCGTTGGTCACCGCCATCAACGGCGTGTGCAGCGCGGGGGTGACCGTCCAGACCACGTGGTAGCCCACGTAGATCGCCAGTACAAAGATGATCAGGTTGATCACCGTGTGGCTAACCATTTCCATCGATATCTCCTAGATTGCCGGTTCAGCTGGCCAGCGCCAGTTGCTCGCGCCGCGTCATCAGGCAGGCCGCGACGATGTCGTCGTCGGGGTTGATCGCGAGCTTGCCGTCCTTGTCGATCAGCAGCTTGAGGAAGTCGAGCACGTTGCGCGCGTAGAGCGCCGAGGCGTCGGCCGCCACCATGCTGGCCAGGTTGGTATGGCCGATGAGGATGACGCCGTGGCGCTCGACCACTTCGTCGGCCACCGTCAGTGGGCAGTTGCCGCCCTGCGCGGCGGCCAGGTCGACCACCACCGAGCCCGGCTTCATCTGCTGCACGGTAGCTTCCTGCAGCAGCACCGGGGCCTTGCGGCCCGGGATCAGCGCGGTGGTGATGACGATGTCGGCCTGGATCGCGCGCTGGTGCACCAGCTCGGCCTGGCGCTTCATCCAGTCCGGCGGCATCGGGCGCGCATAGCCGCCCACGCCCTGCGCGATCTCGCGCTCTTCGTCGGTCAGGAACGGCACGTCGAGGAACTTGCCGCCGAGCGATTCGATCTGTTCCTTGACCGCGGGGCGCACGTCGGACGCTTCGATCACCGCGCCCAGCCGCTTGGCGGTGGCGATCGCCTGCAGGCCGGCCACGCCGGCGCCGAGGATCAGCACGCGCGCGGCCTTGACGGTGCCGGCGGCGGTCATCAGCATCGGCATGAAGCGCTGGTAGTGGTGCGCGGCCACCAGCACGGCCTTGTAGCCGGCGATATTGGCCTGCGACGAGAGCACGTCCATGCTCTGCGCGCGCGTGGTGCGCGGCGCGGCCTCGAGCGCGAAGGCGGTCACGTTGGCCGCCGCCATGCGCGCGTTGTTCTCGGCATCGAAGGGGTTGAGCATGCCCACCAGCACGGACCCCGGCTTCATCTGTGCCAGTTCCGCGTCGTCCGGGGCGCGCACCTTGAGCACCACCTGTGCGCCCAGCGCTTCGGCGGCAGTGCCAATGGTGGCGCCGACCGCCTCGTACGCGCCATCGGGCTGGCTGGCACTCAAGCCGGCGCCTGCCTGGACGACTACCTTGTGGCCCTGGGCGACGTACTTCCTGACGGTCTCCGGTGTCGCGGCAACACGCGCCTCTCCCGCCCGCGTCTCAGTCGGGATCCCAATCTGCATATCCATCTCCGTGTGGTCCATCCGCGAGCGGGACGAACACCTTTGGTGCCGGGCGCCACCTGCCGGATCTGCGGCAAGGGGGCGCCGGATTGGCGGTACCACTCAGGGCGGTACAACTCAGGGCGGTACTACTCAGCGGGGCACGTCCCCTTCCAGCGTGACGCGGTTCAGTACCCGCTCGGCATTGCCGTAGTCATGCACGGCGTAGTGCATGGTGCAGCGGTTGTCCCACATCAGCACATCGCCCTCTTGCCACATATGGCGGTAGACGTTGTCCGGCGTCACCGAGTGCTCGTACAGGAAGTCGAGCAGCGGACGGCTCTCGGCCTCGGTCATGCCTTCGATGCACTGCGCGGTGTCGGGGTGGCCGACATAGAGCGCCTTGCGCCCGGTCTCCGGGTGCGTGCGCACAATCGGGTGCACGGCTGTCGGCACCCTGTCCGAACCGGTCATCCTGGCCAGCCGCGCGCCCGAGAAGCGGGCCCGCAGCCCTTCGATCATGCGCTGCATCGCCGGCGACAGGCGGTCATACGAGACGTACTGGTTGCACCACATGGTGTCGCCGCCGACCGGGATGGTCACCGCCGACAGGATCGAGATCTTCGGCGGCACCTCGGTATAGATCGAGTCGGAATGCCAGGCCTCGGTCGAGGCGGTTTCCTTGGGGATCTTGGTGACCTGGGCCAGTTCGGGGAACTCGGTCAGGCCCTTGAGCAGCGGGTTGCCCTGTACCGGCGTGCCCCAGCGCCGGGCGAACGCAACCTGGGCGGCAGGCTGCAGGTGCTGGCCGCGGAACACCAGCACGCCATGCTCCAGAAACGCCCGGTGCAGGATCCCGAAGCTGGCGTCGTCGAGCGGCTGGTTCAGGTCGACACCGGTCACGGCTGCTGCCACGGAGCCGGTCAGCGGCTTGATCTGGATTGTCATCATGTCTCCTCTTGTCTAAGGCTTTTCGGTGAAATCAGTCGACCAGCAGCACGATCTTGCCAACGTGCTGGTCTTGCTTCATGTAGGCATGCGCGGCGTCGATGTCGGTCATGGCAAAGGTCCGGTCGATCGGCAGCCGCACACGGCCCGCGCGCAGGAATGGCAGCATGTCCCGGGCGCAGGCCTGGATGCACTCCAGCCGCTCCTGTTCCGTGCGGGTACGGAAGGTCACGCCGATCAGCTGCAGGCGCTTGAGCCAGAGTTGCGCCAGGTCGATCTCGGCGGTCGCCGAGCCCAGCCGCGCGATATTCACCAGGCGGCCCTTGACCGCCAGGCTTTTCATGTTGGCTTCGAACACCGGGCCGCCGACCGTGTCGATGATGATGTCGACGCCCTTGCTGCCGGTGGCCTGCATGACCGCCTCGACCTGGTCGTCCCGCGAGGCGTCGATGCCGACATCCACGCCGTACTGGCTGATCTTGTCCAGCTTGGCCGCCGAGCGCGACGACGCAATCACCGGCCGCGCACCCATCAACGAGGCGATCTGGATCGCCGCCATGGCCACGCCGCCCGAGGCGCCGTTGACCAGCACCGACTCGCCCGCCACCAGGCGGCCGTTGGTGACCAGTGCGTCATGCGCGGTGATAAAGACGTTGGGGAAGGCCGCGGCATCGATCCACGACAGGCCATCCGGCACCGGGATCAGCGCCATCGGGTCGGCCACCACGTACTCCGCCTGGCAGCCGCGGCCATGGCCCATCACGCGGTCGCCCTTGCGCCAGCCGCTGACACCCTCGCCCACTTCCGCCACCTCGCCGGCGAATTCGACGCCGGTCGTGATCGTATTGCCGGTACGCAACTCCTTCGCCTGGTTGATCTCGCCACGGTTCAGGCCGGCGGCGCGCACCCTCACCAGTACCTGCCCCGCTGCCGCTACCGGCACGGGGATATCCTGCACTTCTACCTTGCCGCCCTCGGGGCCCGGCACTACACGGACTGCCTTCACTGCTGTCTCCTTTACCTGTCTGTCGACTTGTCTCTTGCTGTGTCTGTATCGGCTATGTGCCGCCCAGTGCCGTCGCACGGATCAGCGACAGCAGTTCCAGCGCGCGTTCGGCGGCGGCTTCGCCACCCGGGTAGTTGCCGCGTACGAACGGCGCCCGCATGTCCTCGATGGCGGCCAGGGTCTGCAGCGGCTTCTCCGCCGCCACCGCCAGCCGCCGGAATTCGTTGACCGTCAGCAGGTAGGTGTGGAACACGTCTTCCTGTGGCGATGTCGCGCCCAGCTTGTGCATCAGCGCGTTCAGCCAGTGCGTTCCCGCCAGCATCGCGCCTTCGATCGCCATCTCATAGTCGGCGCTGGTGCACTTCTGCAGCGATGCCTCGATGCTGCGGGCCATCGCCATGTGCTGTTCAATGTCCATGACGGCCCCCCTCCAGGCGCGCTTCCAGCAAATGCAGGCAGCGGCGCAGCGCGGCGTCGCAACCCCCGGCAATCTCGGCGGTCGGCGCCAGCCCCTCGCGCAGGCAGGGATCCCGGTAGTGCTCGATGTGCTCCATGGCCTCCATCATCTCGGCGATATCCGCGGGCACCGGCCCCTCCACTTTGGGACGGCCGACGTGCAGTACGTCGCCCAGCGGCCGGAACGCAGGCTTGAGGCTGCCATCGGGCTGCGGCACCAGATAGACGCCCGGTTGAGTCGGGAACCGGTCGTCGTCCAGCGTGATGCCGGCCTGGTGCAGTGCTGCATTGACGGCATGGGTACCGGCAGTCATGCCTGCCCAGAACCACAGCCCGAAGTCCTGCAGCGGATCCAGGCGCGCGCGCAGGGCCTGCAACTTCACGATCTTCTCCTTGTGTGACATGACGTTCATGTCCGACTTCTCCCTAGGTTCACTGCGTCGAGGTGGCGGCGCCAACCACATCGCCGTTGTCATGACGATAGACAGCGGCCGGACCGATGTCAACAAACTTCTATATAGGACTTACACCGCAGGAGTAGTGGTTTTTGCTGAGTTTGCCTATTTATTCTTGACTACGTGCGGGCAGATTCCCTACATTGGATCTCAACACCTATACAGGAGTTGATTAATGCACCGAGCCATCGTACTGAACCCGGCCGACAATGTGGCCACCCTGCTGGACGCTGGCGCGGCCGGCGAACCCTGTGCGCTCGAAGGCGAGCGCCAAGGCACGCTGGTGCTGCTGCAAGACGTGCCGTTCGGCCACAAGATCTGCATCGCCGACACGGTAGCGGGAGAAACCATCCTGAAGTACGGCCAGGTCATCGGCCGCGCCAGCTGCGCGGTGCGTGCCGGCGAACACATGCATGTTCACAACATCGAGTCGGCGCGCGCCCGCGGCGACCTGCAAAAGGGGTAAAGCAGATGGCGACAACCTTCCTCGGTTACCCGCGCGAGAACGGCGCGGTCGGCGTGCGCAACTGGGTCGCTGTGGTCTCCGTGATGGACAACTGCAACCCGGTCACCCGCACCATTGCCCGCACCGTGGCCGGCTGCATTCCGGTCACCACGCTGTTCGTGCGCGGCCAGTTCGGCGCCGACCTGGACTTCGCCTTCGAGTCGCTGGCCGGCCTGGGGCGCAACCCCAACATTGCCTCGGTGCTGCTGGTAGGCCTGGAGCCTTCGTCCACCGAAGAAGTGGCGCGCCGCATCCAGCTCAGCGGCAAGCCGGTCGAGCGCGTGCACCTGCAGCCCAACGGCACCGTTGACTGCATTGCCGAAGGCACCCGCAAGGCCACGCGCCTTGCGCTGGCCGCGTCCCGCGCGCGCCGCGTGCCGTGCCCGGTGTCGTCGCTGGTGATCGGCGTGGAGTGCGGCGGGTCCGATACCACCTCGGGCCTGAGCTGCAACCCGGTGATCGGCCGCATGGCCGACATGGTGATCGCCGAGGGCGGCACCGTGATCATCTCGGAAACGTCGGAGTTCATCGGCGCCGAACACCTGTTCGCCGAACGCGCCGCCGACGGACGCGTGCGCGAGGCCTTCGTCAGCGCGGTGCGCAACATGGAAAACCTGGCCATCTCGCGCGGCGTCGACATGCGCGAGGACCAGCCTTCGCCCGACAACAAGCGCGGCGGCCTGACCACGGTCGAGGAAAAGGCGCTGGGCGCCATGGCCAAGGCCGGCACCAGCCCGCTGGTGGGCGTGCTGCGCTACGGCGAGGCGCCGCAGAAGAAGGGGCTGCATTTCATGGACGCACCGGCCGCGGCAGTGGAAAATCTGACTGCGCTTGCCGCCGGCGGGTGCCAGCTCACCTTTTTCGGCACCGGTGTGGGCAACCCGATCGGCAGCATGGTGGCACCGACCGTCAAGGTGTGCGGCAACGTCAATACCCTGCACACCATGGCCGACAACATTGACTTCGACGTCAGCGGGGTCCTGCAACGCGGGGAAAAGATCTCCGACCTCGGCGAGCAGCTGTATGCCTATGCGGTGGATGTCGCATCCGGCACGCGGCTGACCAGCGAGGTGCTCGATATCCGGGAGACCGCGATCAGTCGATTCGCACTGAGCCTCTGAGCAACCATGACCAAACTTAACAGCGTCTCCGACGCGATCATCCGCTCCATCGAATCCGGCGCACTGCGCGAGGGCGACCGCCTGCCGTCGGAAGGCGAGCTGGCGGCCATGCACGGCGTAAGCGTGGGCACCATCCAGAAGGCGCTGATCCGGCTGACGCACTCGGGCTTGATCACGCGCGAACAGGGGCGGGGCACCTTCGTCTCCGGCACGCGCGTGGCGCCGGCGGACGTGCGCTACCTGCGCTTCCGCGACGAAGAAGGCAACGAACTGCCGTCCTACGTCCACGCACGCTCGGTCAAGCGCATCAAGCGCAAGGGACCGTGGGCGGAGTTCCTCGAAGGCGATGGCTACGTGCGGATCGAGCGCGTGATCAATGTCGGGGGTCGCTTTGACCTCTACAGCGAATTCTGGCTGCGCGAGGAAGACTTCGCGCAACTGGGCGGCCTGGACCGCGAGGCGCTGGAGAAGAACCTGCGCGAGCTGATCGGCCAGCGGCTGTCGCTGCCGACGTTGCGCGTGGACCAGTGGATCCGCTTCGGCACGCCGCCGTCAACGGTTGCCCGCGAGCTGGGCCTGGCCCCGGAGGCGCCGGCCTTCATCATGGAAATGCGTGGCTACACGCTGCGCGACCAGCCGCTCTACTACCAGTCGGTCTACGCTGCCCCCTTTTCGGAGCGGCTGATGATCGTGCGGGAGAAATCTTCATGACTACGCGAGTAAGCGCCCAGAGCCTGGAGCGCTGGACGTCTGCAGTGTTCGAATCGTGCGGCGTGGCGCCCGGGCAAGCCGCGCAGGCCGCCACCGCGCTGGTGCGCAGCGAGCTGCGCGGCTACAAGACCCATGGCATGACGCGCGTGCCCTCGTATGTCGAGCGCCTGCGCGCCGGCGACTTCAATCCGCGCGCCGCGATGTCTCACCGCAGCTTCGCCGGCGGCATTGTGCTGGACGCCGACGGCGCCATGGGCCAGATCGCCGGGCCGCATGCGGTGCGCCTTGGCCTGGAGGCGCTGGAATCGAGCGCATCCGTGCTGGTTGCGGTGCAGTCGTGCGGCCACCTCGGGGCACTGGGCATCCATGCGCTGCTGGCCGCCGAGGCGGGTGCCTTCTGCATGGTCGGACAACGCACCCCGCCCGTGCTGGGCATGGAGGGCTTCGCGCGCCCTGCCATCGGCCACAACCCCATCGCCTTCGGCTGCCCCCTGCCGGGCCATGCGCCGATCGTGTTCGACGTGGCCTGCAGCGTCGCCGCGCGCGGCCATATCCTGCTTGCCGCCCGCGAAGGCAAACCCATTCCCGAGGGCTGGGCGCTCGACGCCGAGGGCCAGCCGACCACCGATGCGCAGCGTGCGCTGGCCGGTTCGCTGCTGCCCACCGGGGGGCACAAGGGCATCGGCATCGCCATGATGGTGGAGTGCCTGGCCGGCGCCCTCGCCGCCACCGCCGACTCGCTCTCTCCCGAGCGCAACCACGTCGGCAGCGGCGGCGCCGTCGGCCGCCAGGGCGGCTTTGTCTGGCTCGTCAGGCCCGAAGCCTTCGCCGGCCAGGGCGTGTTCGCCGACTACATGGCCCATTGGAGCGGCAACTACCTTGCCGCCGGCGGCACCGACGCGAGGCTTCCGGGCCATCGCGGCGATGCCCTCGAGCGCGAAGGCCGCGAGGGCGGCATCACGCTGCCCGACGCCATCGGCCAGGAGCTGGCCGCGCTGGGCAGGCAACTCGCGATTCCGTTCCCGGCCTAGCCAGACATCCACGACGACATCACAGATAACCGGGCTACCGGCAGACGCCGGCCGCCCCTACTCAACCCCACACTGGCTGATTCCGTCCTATGAACGCTCCAATACTCCCTGATGCAGCCCGGAAGGCCATGGAAGCCGTGTCGATCGACGACAAGTACGCGCTGGAATCCGGCCGCGCCTACATGAGCGGCGTGCAGGCCCTGGTGCGGCTGCCGCTGCTGCAGCGGCGGCGCGACACCCTGGCCGGGCACAACACCGCCGCCTTCATTTCCGGCTACCGCGGCTCGCCCCTCGGCACCTATGACCAGGCCATGTGGCAGGCGAAGAAGTATCTCGCCGACAACCACGTCGTCTTCAAGCCCGGCGTCAACGAAGAGCTTGGTGTGACGGCCGTGTGGGGATCGCAGCAGCTCGACTTCGACGCGGCCAGCAAGAAGTACGACGGCGTATTCGGCATCTGGTACGGCAAGGGCCCCGGCGTCGACCGCAGCGGCGATGCGCTCAAGCACGCCAACCTGGCCGGCACCTCGCGGCTGGGCGGCGTGATCGCGCTGGCCGGCGACGACCATGTGTCCAAGAGCAGCACGCTGGCGCACCAGAGCGACCACACCCTGATCGCCTGCGGCCTGCCGGTGTTCTTCCCGTCCAACGTGCAGGACATCCTCGACCTGGGCGTGCATGCCTTCGCCATGAGCCGCTTCAGCGGCCTGTGGTCGGGCATGAAGACCGTGCAGGAGGTGGTGGAGTCCGGCGCCTCCGTCGTCACCGACTCCGACCGCGTCCGCATCCTGCTGCCGGAAGACTTCGCCATGCCCGAGGGCGGCCTGCATATCCGCTGGCCGGACGATCCGCTCGCGGCCGAGGCGCGCATGATGGAGTTCAAGTGGCCGGCGGCGCTCGCCTATGTGCGTGCCAACCGCCTGAACCGCAACGTGGTCGAGGGCCCCAGCGACCGGCTGGGCATCATCGCCAGCGGCAAGGCCTACAGCGATACGCGCCAGGCCCTGCTTGACCTCGGACTCGATGACGCCGCCTGCCGCGCGCTCGGCATCCGGGTCCACAAGGTCAGCGTGGTGTGGCCGCTGGAATCGCTCAGCGTGCGCGAGTTCGCGCACGGGCTGCGCGAAGTGCTGGTGGTGGAGGAAAAGCGCCCGCTCATCGAGCAGCAGCTCAAGGACGAGCTGTACCACTATCCCCCCGGGGCGCGCCCGGCCGTGTTCGGCAAGTACCACCACACCGACGGCGTGGGTGGCGAATGGAGCCACCCCAGGCCGGCCGAAGACTGGCTGCTGCGCGCCAAGGCCGACCTGTCGCCGGCGCTGGTGGCCAAGGCCATCGCCCAGCGCCTCAGGCTGCTCGGCGTGCCGGCCGACGTGGCGGCGCGCATGGACGTGCGCCTGAAGGAAATCGAGGCCAAGGAACGCGCCACCGCCCAGGGTGATTCGCGCGGCACCGACCGCCTGCCGTGGTTCTGCCCGGGCTGCCCGCACAACACCAGCACCCGCGTGCCGGAAGGCTCGGTCGCAACGGCCGGCATCGGCTGCCACGGCATGGTGGTGTGGATGGACCGCTCGACCTCCTCCTGGTCGCAGATGGGGGGCGAAGGCGTCCACTGGATGGGCCAGGCGCCGTTCAGCAAGCGCAACCACATGTTCGCCAACCTGGGCGACGGCACCTACAACCACTCTGGCCTGCTGGCGATACGCCAGTCCATCCATGCCGGCGTGAACATGACCTACAAGATCCTGTTCAACAGCGCCGTGGCGATGACCGGCGGCCAGCCGGTGGACGGGCAGCTTGACGTGCCGGCCATGTCGCGCGAGCTGGCCGCCGAGGGCGCCAGGCAGATCGTGGTGGTCACGGATGAACCGGACAAGTACAAGGGTGTCGCCAACCTGGCAACGGGCGTCACGGTGCGCCACCGCGACGAACTGGATGCCGTGCAGCGCGAACTGCGCGAAGTGAGCGGCGTCACGGCGATCATCTACGACCAGGCCTGCGCCACCAAGAAGCGGCGCGAGCGCAAGCGCGGCACCATGGCCGACCCGGCCCGGCGCGTGGTGATCAACGAGCTGGTTTGCGAAGGCTGCGGCGACTGCTCGGTGGAGAGCAACTGCCTGGCCGTGCAGCCGGTGGAGACCGAGTTTGGCCGCAAGCGCAAGGTCAACCAGGACACCTGCAACAAGGATTTTTCCTGCACCAAGGGCTTCTGCCCCAGCTTCGTCACCGTCGAGGGCGGCCAGCTCAGGAAGCCGTCGGCAGGCGGCAAGCGCCCTCCCGCCCCGGATGACATCCCGATGCCCGCGCTGCCCGACGCGGCGACGCCGCGGCGCATCGTCGTGGCGGGCATCGGCGGCACCGGCATCGTGACGATCGGCGGCGTGCTCGGCATGGCCGCGCACCTGGAAGGCAAAGGCGTCATCACCCAGGACGCCACCGGCATGGCACAGATGGGCGGTTCCACCTGGAGCCACATCCAGATTGCCGCCAGCCCGGATGCCCTGCATGCCAGCCGCGTCGATATCGCCATGGCCGACCTGGTGATTGCCTGCGATACGGTGGTGGCGGCCAGCAAGGCGTCGCTTGCCGCCATGTCGCCGGAGCGCACCTATGTCGTGCTCAACAGCCATGTCACCCCCACCGCCGCCTTTGTGCGCAATCCGGACTGGGACGCACAGGCCGGGGATGCCGTGGGCCGCATCGCGCAGGCTGTCGGCAATGGCCAGGTTGGCAGCTTTGACGCCGAACAGGTGGCAAAGGGCGTGATGGGCCAGTCCATCTACGCCAACCTGATGATGCTGGGCTACGCCTGGCAGAAGGGCCGCGTGCCCCTGTCGCATGCCGCGCTGATGCGTGCAATCGAGCTCAACGGCGTGCAGGTGGACAGCAACAAGGCTGCCTTCGAATGGGGCCGGATGTGCGCGCACGACATGTCGCGAGTGCCGGTGCGCGCCGCCGACGCACAGGTGATCCAGTTCGTGCGCAAGCTGCCGCTCGAGGAACTGGTGAAGCAGCACGCCGAGTTCCTGGCCGGTTACCAGAACCAGGCCTATGCGGCGCAGTACGAGTCGTTTGTCGGCCGCGTGAAGGCGGCGGAAGCGGTCGTGGGCGGCACCCGTCTGACTGAAGCCGTGGCGCGCTCGCTGTTCAAGCTGATGGCCTACAAGGACGAGTACGAAGTGGCCCGCCTGCACACCGGCGCCGCGTTCCGCAAGCAGATCGAGTCGATGTTCGAAGGCAAGGTCCGCCTGGTGCACCACCTCGCGCCGCCCATGTTCGCCAGGAAGAACCAGGACGGCCAGCCCGTCAAGGGCGCCTACGGTCCGTGGATGCGCACGGCCTTCGGTGTGCTGGCCCGTTTCCGGGGCCTGCGCGGCACGGCGCTCGATGTGTTCGGCTACACCGCCGAGCGCAAGGAAGAGCGCGCGCTGATCGCCGAATACCGCAGCTGCATCGAGGCACTGCTGCTGAAGCTGTCCGCGCAGAACCTGGACCTGGCGCTCGAGATCGCGCGCCTGCCGATGGAGATCCGCGGCTATGGACACGTCAAGGCGCGCAACCTGGCCGCCGTCCGGACGCGCTGGGACCGGCTGATGGCGCAATGGGAGAGTGCCGGGATCCGGCATGAGGCAAGCAGGCCCGGCGTGGCTGCCTGAAGAGAAATGGTGTAGCGAAGCCCCGCCACATCGCTGCGCGGGGACCGTCAGAAGACAACGAGGAGACAAAACCATGAAATCCGTACTGCACCGCGCCGGACACGCCCTGGGTGCCATCGCCCTCGCCGCCTGCGCCGCCAGCGCCCTGGCCCAGGGCGGCGGCTACCCGAACCGCCCTGTACGCATCATTGTGCCGTGGCCGGCTGGCGGTGGTGTCGATACCGTTACCCGCACCGTGGCCGAGAAGATGACCGCGAGCCTCGGCCAGCAGTTCGTGGTCGACAACCGGCCGGGCGCCACCGGGAACATCGGCGCCGGCATGGGCGCCAAGTCCGTGCCGGACGGCTACACGCTGCTGGTGGCCAGCGCGCCGATGGCCATCAATGCCAGCCTGCAGAAGAACCTGCCGTTCGACCTGGGCAAGGACTTCGCGCCGCTGGGCCTGATGGCGAGCTCGCCCTACATGCTGGTCGTCAATCCGTCGGTCGCCGGTTCGGTCAAGGAACTGGTGGCACGGGCGAAAGCCGAGCCCGGCAAGCTGAGCTATGCATCGGTCGGACCCGGCACCCAGCAGAACGTGGTCAGCGAGGTCTTCAAGGAGATGGCCCACGTCAACATCGTCCACGCTCCCTACAAGGGCGGCCCCCAGGCCCTGACCGACATGGCCGGCGGCCATATCCAGATGATGTTCCATGGCGTGCCGGCGGTGATGCCGTTCGTGAAGGGCGGCCAGCTCAAGGGAATCGCCGTGGCAAGCAAGCAGCGCCTGCCGCTGTTCCCCGACATCCCGACCATGTCGGAGGCCGGCTTCCCGGGCATCGAGGCAAGCGAGTGGTACGGACTGGTGGCGCCGGCCGGCACGCCGAAGGAGATCGTCGCGCTGCTGGGCAAGGAAATCGAGAAGGCACTGAATGCGCCCGGCGTGCGCCAGCAACTGGCCAGCAAGGGCTATGAGCCGGCGAACGGCAGCTCTCCGGACCAGTTCGCGACCTTCATGGCCGCCGAGCAGAAGAAATGGGCGCTGGCCATCAAGCAGACCGGCTTCCGGCTGGAATAGTGCACTGGCGCCCCGCTTGCGGGGCGCCGCACCCTTGCTCTCCTGACCGGGACGGGTCGCTTTCCAGGAAAATTGCCCGCTGCCCTCAAACCGGCTTTCCGAGCAACTTTTCGCGAGCGACCTCGACGACAAGGTCGCGCAGCCACTGGTGGGCAGGATCATGGCGGTAGCGCACATGCCAGGCCATCTCCACCGGGAATGTGCCCAGGTCGACCGGCGCGGCCAGTATCTTCAGCCGGGCATCGCGCGCCAGGTGGCGACAGATCAGGCCGGGCAGCGTGGCGCAGTAGTCCGTCGCGGCGATGATTTCCGGAATGGCCAGGAAGTGCGTCACCGATATCGCGACCTCGCGCCGCAGGCCGTGGCGTTGGAGCACCTGGAACAGGCCCGCGCGCAAGCGGCCGGGCGGCAGCACGTTGACGTGCTTGAGCTGCTCATACTGCTTCTTTGAGATCCGCTTGTTGACTTGCGGATGGTCGGCGCGCAGCACGCAGGCCAGGCCATCTTCCATCACGGGCTGCACGACAAGGTTGTCCGGCGGGTCGATGATGCGGCCCAGCACCATCGCGGTCGCCCCGGATGTCACGCCCGTCTCCGCCAGGTCCGCCCCGAACGGCACCAACCGCAGCCGAATGCCCGGAGCGCGCTCGCGCAGCCGCGCGACGATGCCTGGCACCAGCACGAATTCGACGTAACTGTTCGGCGCCAGTGTGAACAGGCGATCCGCCTTCTCCGGGTTGAAGCCCTGCTGGCCGAGCACCAGTTCGTCCAGGCGGGCGACAGCGGCGGCGATGCCGGGGGCCAGCGCTTCGGCCTTCTCGGTCGGCTGCATGCCGTACCGTTCACGGATGAACAACGGATCCTGCAGCATGTCGCGCAATCGACCCAGCGCGTTAGACAGCGCCGGCTGCGTCATCCCCAGCCGCTCGGCCGCGCGGGTGACGCTGCGCTCTTCCATGAGCGCGAGAAAGACGGGCAACAGGTTCAGGTCGTAGCGCATGCAGTCATATTGCTGACGATATAACTTGAATTCAATAAATAAATTGGATCAATGCATCTCCGCCAAACATACTGCATTGCAACGAAGCGCTGCTGCGCCGGTCTTCCCGGCAGGCGGCAAGCCCCTCGCCTCACATTGCAAATGCCCTCAGCAAACCGGAGCTGCCATGTCTTCTGAAGCCCTTTTCTCCCCTACCCGCCTGGGTGCCATCGACGTCCGCAACCGAATCGCCATGGCGCCGCTCACGCGGTCGCGCGCAGGCATGGACGGCATCCAGACGCCGCTGGCCATCGACTATTACGGGCAGCGCGCTTCCGCGGGGTTGATCATCACCGAAGCCACCAACATCTCGCGCCAGGGCCGTGGCTACGCTTACACGCCCGGCCTCTACACCGATGCGCACGTGGCTGCCTGGGCACCCGTGACCAGGGCAGTCCATGCAGCCGGCGGCCGTATCGTGGTCCAGTTGTGGCACGTGGGGCGCATGTCGCACGTCAGCTTGCAGGAGGGTGGCACCGCGCCCGTAGCACCTTCCGCGCTCCAGGCCGGCGGCAACGTCTTCACCGAAGCGGGACACCTGCCGCCCTCCATGCCGCGAGAGCTAGCCACCGGGGAGATCGCCGGCATCCTGGAGGACTACCGACAGGCTGCACGCCGCGCGAAGGATGCAGGCTTCGATGGCGTGGAAGTGCATGCGGCCAATGGCTATCTGCTGGAGCAATTCCTGCGCGACAGCACCAACAATCGCGAAGACCGCTACGGCGGCTCCATTGAAAACCGCGCCCGCTTTCCGTTAGAAGTGGTTGAAGCCGTTGCGGACGTCTGGGGCGCCGATCGCGTGGGGCTCCGCCTTTCGCCGCTCTCCACCGCAATCGGCGACACGCCGCTGGACAGCACGCCGATGGAAACGCATAACTACCTGGCTCGCCGACTCGGCGAGATGGGGTTGGCCTACCTGCATGTCGTGGAAGGACAACTGCACGGCGGTAACGACGGAAACGGCGGAAGCGGCGCCGGCCTGTTTGATGCGCAGGCGCTTCGCGCGGCATTCCGCGGTGCCTACATTGCCAACAATGGCTATGACCGGCAGCGCGCGCTGGACGCCACCGCTTCGGGTCACGCGGATATGATCGCCTTCGGCAAGCCCTTCATTGGAAACCCCGACCTCGTCGAGCGGTTGCGGCTGGAGGCTCCCCTGCATGACGCCCCGGTGGCCACATACTTCGGTGGCGGCGCGCAGGGCTACACCGAGTTCGCACGCACGTAGCCGCACACACGGAAGCCGGCCACCAGCCACCTCGCACATTACGTCGGGGTGGACTGGCCAGCCCGGCGTGGCTCCCATTCCAGCCAGGCCCCTATTCCGAAAACAGTTCGATGAACTCGTTGCGCAGCCACTGATTCGCAGGATCGCGATGATACCGGGCATGCCAGAAAAGATTGATCTGGATAGCCGGCAGCGCGAACGGATGGTTGACATACCTGAGCCCGAAGTACTTGGCACATCGTTCCGCAAACGTCCAGGTTACGGTGGCGACCAGGTCCGTGGTGGCAATGATGTCCGCCAGTGCCACGAAATGCGGGACGCGCAAGCGGATGCTCCGCTGTACGCCGCCCTTGGCAAGGATCTCGTCGACCCGGGCATGGCCCGTGCCTGCCGCCGTGACCACGACATGCTCCGCGGCTTCGAAGTCCCGCATGCTGACCTTCTTCTTGTCCATCGCGTGGCCGGGGCGGAACAGGCAGACGTATCGCTGGCGAAACAGGCGCCGCTGAAAGAATTCCGTACTGAGTTCAGGCAGGTGGCCGACAGCGAGGTCGATCCTCCCCTGGCTCATCTCGGCCGGCAGGTCGACCGCCGTATTGCGCACCGTGGTCACCGTCACGCCTGGCGCACGTTGCCCAAGCGCACCCATCAGCGGCGGAATGAAGTGGACCTCGCCGATATCGGTCATGGCGATCCGGAATGCGCGTTCGCTGCGCAAGGGATCGAATGTCATCTTGCGACTGAGCGTTGCCTGCAGCGACTCCAGCGCCTGGCCAACCGGCTCGGCCAGTTCCTGTGCAAGTGGTGTCGGCAGCATTCCCTTGCTGCTCCGTACAAACAGTTGGTCACCCAGCAGGGTGCGCAGCCGCGCCAACGCATTGCTGACGGCCGGCTGGCTCAGGTTCATGGCCCTGGCCGTTCCGGAAACGGTTCCCTGCCGCAGTAACTGATCGAACACGACGAGCAGGTTCAGGTCGACGTCCCTCAATTCCATCGCGCGCCTTTATTGATTTCGTGAATATCGACTATAGCCGGGATTCTATTGGCTTATTGAGGTCGATGTCCGATGATCCTTTCCATACGAAAATACAGACGGAGACGCCCCATGAATCTCGCCCGCCTCTGGCAATAGCCCGCGCCAGGGAATCCCTCCCTGCCTGAAGTCAGCCCAAGCACACAGACGTCGCACAGGCCCACCGGGCCCGCGCGCGGACTCCGTTCGCACCTTTGGAAACCCGCCATGGCAACTGCCTCCCATGAAGATCGCCCAGTGTGGGCCGACGACAGCATCAGCCGCATCCCGTTCCGCGTCTATACGGACACGCAGCTTTACCAGCGCGAGCTCGAACGCTGCTTCTACCGCGGCCACTGGAACTATGTCGGCCTGGAGGCCGAAATCCCGAACCCCGGCGACTTCAAGCGCACCACGCTTGGCGAGCGTTCCGTGATCCTGGTGCGCGACCAGGACGGCGAGATCAACGTCATCGAGAACGTGTGCGCCCATCGCGGCATGAAGTTCTGCCGCGAGCGCAGCGGGAACCGGAAGGATTTCCACTGCCCCTACCACCAGTGGAACTATGACCTGAAGGGCAACCTGCAAGGGGTGCCACTGCGTCGCGGCGTCAAGCAGGACGGCAAGGTCAACGGTGGCATGCCCGCCGACTTCAAGCCGCAGGAGCACGGGCTCACGCAACTGAAGGTCGCGACACGTGGCGGGGTCGTGTTCGCTTCGTTCGACCACGACGTGCCCTCGCTCGAAGCCTACCTCGGGCCGGACATCCTCGGCTACTTCGACCGCCTGTTCAATGGCCGCAAGCTGAAGGTCCTTGGCTACAACAAGCAGCGCATTCCCGGCAACTGGAAGCTGATGCAGGAGAACATCAAGGACCCCTACCATCCCGGCCTGCTGCATACCTGGTTTGTCACGTTCGGGCTCTGGCGGGCGGACAACAAGGCCCGCCTGGTGATGGATGCCGAGTTCCGCCATGCCGCGATGGTGTCGACCCGCGGCCAGGGCGGCAAGAGCGACGTGACCTCCGGCGTGTCCAGCTTCAAGGACCAGATGGCCCTGCACGACGACCGCATTCTCGACATCGTCCACGAACCATGGTGGGGCGAGCCAACCGCGGTGATGATGACGGTGTTCCCGAGCGTGATCTTCCAGCAGCAGGTCAATTCGGTGTCCACGCGCCATATCCAGCCCAACGGCCCCGACTCCTTCGACTTCGTCTGGACGCACTTCGGCTTCGAGGACGATACCGGGGAAATGACGCGGCGCCGACTGCGCCAGGCCAACCTCTTCGGCCCCGCGGGCTTCGTGTCGGCCGACGACGGCGAAGCCATCGAATGCTCGCAGGAAGGCTTCTCCCAGAAGCCCTGGCATCGCGTGATCGCCGAACTGGGCGGGAAGACCGCGGAAAACACGGAGCACATGGTCACCGAGACCCTGATCCGCGGCATGTACGCCTATTGGCGCAAGGTGATGGAGGTCTGAGGCCATGAACTTCACTGACTACTACGCACTGCTCGCCCTGTACGCCGACTACACCAGCGCCGTGGACAACGGCGAATGGGACCGCTGGCCGGAGTTCTTCACCGAGGACTGCCTCTATCGTGTCCAGCCGCGCGAGAACCATGAGCGCGGGCTGCCGCTCGCCACGCTGTCGCTCGAAAGCAAGGGGATGCTGAAGGACCGCATCTATGGCATCCGGGAGACGCTCTTCCACGATCCCTACTACCAGCGCCACCTTGTCGGAACGCCCCTGATCCGCGAGGCCAGCGCCGACAAGATCGTGGCTGAGACGAACTATGCCGTGCTGCGCACCAAGCCGGACCAGATGACCGATGTGTACAACGTTGGCCGCTACCTGGACACCATCGTGCGCACGCCCGAGGGCTGGCGCTTCGCGTCACGCATCTGCGTATTCGATAGCGAGATGATTCCCAACTCGCTGATCTACCCCATCTAGCAGGAGCCATTCATGACTGAAACCTGGATCGAGGCAGCGCTGCTGTCCAGCGTCCCGCAGGACGATGTGATCGCCGTGGCCGTGGAGGGCAGGGAGATCGCCCTGTATGGGGTCGACGGCGACGTCTACGCGACCGACAACATCTGCACGCATGGCCACGCGCGCCTGTGCGAAGGCTTTCTTGAAGGACACGAGATCGAGTGCCCGCTCCATCAGGGCAGGTTCGACGTCCGTAACGGCGCAGCGATGTGCGCCCCGCTGACCGAAGGCATCCGTACCTATCCGGTCCGTATCGAAGGCGACAGGGTCTACCTCGACCTCGGCTGAACGCGCCGGTCACGCAACCACAAGGGACGCACATGAATTCCGAACGACCACATGGCGCGACTGCCATTTCGCCAGCCGCCGCCATCGTCATCATCGGCGCGGGCCAGGCCGGCGGCTGGGCCGCCCAGACGCTGCGCAGCGAGGGTTTCACCGGCCGGCTCGTGCTAATCGGCGACGAGACCCACCCACCGTACGAGCGGCCATCGCTGTCCAAGACCGTGCTTGCCGGTGAGGCGGCACCCGCCAGCACCTGGCTGCTCAAGCCGGAGGCGTTCGAAGCGCTGAGGCTGGAATGGTGGGTGGACTCACGGGTGGTCCGCATCGACCGGGGCGCGAAGTGCCTGGAGATGTCCGACGGAGAGTTGCTGTCCTACGACAAGCTGATCCTGTGTACCGGTGGCAAGGCGCGCGCGCTTGCTGTCCCGGGCGCGGATACGACCCCGAGCTATACCTTGCGCACGATTGGCGACGCCTTGTCGCTGGCGCCCGAGCTTCGGCCGGGCCGCAGCATCGTCGTCATTGGCGGCGGCTGGATCGGGCTGGAAGTCGCCGCCACCGCGCGGCAGAAAGGGGCGGAGGTAACCGTCGTCGAAGCACAAGGCCGCCTGTGCGAGCGCACCGTGCCGCCGGAGATCTCCGGACACCTGCTCGGGCTGCATGGTGCGCACGGCACCCGCGTCATGCTCGGCGCCCACATCACCGGCATCGCGCAAGGCGCTGATGGCCTGTCCGTCGTGACGCTTGCCGATGGCAACACGCTGACGTGCCACGCCATCGTCGCGGGTGTGGGTCTCGTGCCCAACGATGCGCTGGCGCGTGACGCCGGGCTGGAATGCGATGGCGGCGTGATCGTCGACAAGAGCTGCCGCACTTCCGACCCCGATATCCTCGCCGCGGGAGACGTGGCAGTGACACCGAACCCATGGGCCGGCCGGCACTTGCGGCTGGAATCCTGGCAGAACGCCCAGGAACAGGGTATCGCCGCGGCGCGCGCGGCGCTCGGCCTCCCCGTCGACTATGCGCCCCTGCCGTGGTTCTGGTCGGACCAGTACGGCATGAACCTGCAGATCTACGGCTTTCCCCTGCCATCACATCGCGTGGTGGCACGTGGCACGCCCTCCGGAGACAGCTTCTTGCTGTTCCATCTCGATGGCGACGACGTTGTCCAGGCTGCGGTCGGGGCCAATGCGGCGCGCGACCTCCGCTTCGCACGCCGCCTGATCGAGCAGCGCAGGCAGGTCGATCCCGACCGCCTAGCCGACCCGAATGTTCCCATGGCCAGGCAGTAACCCACTACATAAGAAAAAACACCGGAGACAAGCCCCCATGTCGCAAATCGACGTCCACAAACTGGCCGACGAGGCCTCGTTCAATCGCTTCCATGCGCGCGTGCTGTGCTGGTGCGCGCTCATCATCATCTTTGACGGATACGACCTGGCGGTCGTGGGCATCGCGCTGCCTTCGATCATGAAGGACCTCGGCGTGGCACCGGCTCAAGCCGGGCTCATGGTCAGCTCTGCCCTGTTCGGCATGGTGTTCGGCGCGATCTTCCTCGGCACCCTGGCAGACAGGATCGGCCGGCGCTGGACAATCGCGATCTGCGTCATCCTGTTCAGCGTCTTCACTGCTGCGGCCGGCCTGGTCAGGGACCCCGTGCTGTTCAGCGTGGCACGCTTCCTTGCCGGGCTCGGCATCGGCGGCGTCATGCCCAACGTCGTCGCGCAGATGACGGAGTACGCACCGAAAAGGATGCGGGCGACGCTTGTCACCCTGATGTTCAGCGGCTATGCCGTCGGCGGGATGCTGGCGGCCATCCTCGGCAAGGGCCTGATCGAAACGTACGGCTGGCAATCGGTCTTCCTCGCCGCCGGCCTCCCCGTCCTGCTCGTTCCCGTCATTCTCAGGTCGCTGCCCGAATCGATGCCCTTCCTGCTGAAGAAGGGCGACCACGAAGCATTGCGGCGCATTGTTGCCAGCCTCGCACCGACCCGCCGGTGGTCCAAGACGGATGGATTCGCCGTGGCGGCCCAGGACAATGCCGACAGCGCGCCGATCCGGCATCTGTTCCATGAGGGCCGCGGCTTCAGCACCCTCATGTTCTGGATCGCATTCTTCATGTGCCTGTTCATGGTGTACGCGCTGAGCTCATGGCTGACCAAGCTGATGGCAGCCGCGGGGTACAGCCTGGGCTCCGCGTTGACGTTCATGCTGGTACTGAACATCGGCGCGATGATCGGCGCCGTCGGCGGCGGATGGCTTGCCGACCGGTATCACATCAAGTACGTGCTTGCAGCGATGTATGGGCTGGCCGCGATCTCGATCACGCTCCTCGGGTTCAGGCTGCCCGCCGAACTGCAGTATCTCGTGGTGGGCCTTGCCGGCGCCTCGACGATCGGCACCCAGATTGTCGCGAATGCCTACACCGGGCAGTTCTATCCGACCGCGATCCGTTCCACCGGACTCGGCTGGGCGCTGGGCATCGGTCGCAGTGGAGCGATCCTGGCGCCAATCGTCATTGGCGTACTGGTCGCCATGAACCTGCCGCTGCAGCAGAACTTCATTGCGATTGCCATGCCTGCCGTGATTGGCATGGTCGCAGTCCTGCTGATCGATCACGGGCGGTCGGCATCGGCGGTTCACTACGACCACGCCGGAGCCGAGAGAAACGAGTCACCCGTCAGCCTCTCCATCGCGGACCGGAACTAGTACCAAACCGGGCGGGTGCGTCGGTCAGCCGTTGCGGCCGAGACCATTTCCAGATGCTGGCGCAGAGGCGAAACGCCGTCGACCACCCCCCGGCTCTTGCGCAGCGATGGCGCACCGCCCACACGGCCCCTGTCAATGAAGCCTTGCCGCAGCCCAGCGTCACCGCAATGTCCAGGGCCGGCCAACCGTGCCTTGCTCAAAGGTCAAGGTTCTCTGCCATGTAGTCGCGCAGGTGCCGGCCCACTGCATCCATGATTGCCTCCGACGCCTCTCTTGCTTCCTGCTCCTTGCCAGCGGGAATCCAGGTGGACTCGACCTCGACGAGGGTCCCTCGGCATTCACGTGCTGCCCGCAAGTCCCAAACATAATGGGCAACTGCCAGGGAGATCGCGGTGGTCTCGGCCTCCTGCCTGAACAGCATGCGAGCGGCAACCTCCATCGCAATGCGACGTATGACATGTCCGGGCATATCTCGCTCCGTTTGAATCTTGTCGTTGCACATATTGTTCCACGCCCCCCTACACAAAGGACTAGTCGATGAAAGCGTTGGCTTGCCTGATGACCGGGGTCCATCTCGCTATCTCGTTCCGCAACTGCGCGGACAACGCTTGCGGAGCGGCGCGCTCTGCCGACACCGGTACAGCGCCAAGCTTATGCATTCCCTCACGGAACGCGGGATCGCTGACCGCGTCCTGCAGCGCCTTGACCAGCTTCGCAACGACCGGCTTCGGCGTGCCCCTGGGGGCGTAGATGCCATGCCACACCGTGACCTCGAAATCGCCCAGCCCCTGCTCCCGCAGGGTGGGCAGCTTTGGCAATGCAGCCAGCCTCAGCGACGTCGTGCTGCCATATGCCTTGACTCGACCGGTATTGATGGGTTGCAACGTGGTGGTTACCTGATCGCAAAGAAGGTCGACCTGCCCACCCTGGATGTCGACCATTGCCGGCGCCGCGCCCTTGTACGGAACGCTTGTCATCGCCGAATGCAGCTGGCTCATCAGCATCAGCCCGCAGAGATGTGATGCCGTACCGATGCCCGCATTGGCGAGATTGATCTTCCGCTGGTTGGCCGAGATGTAGGCGCGCAACTCGCTGAATCCGGTCGGTGTCAGGTCTGGACGGGCAACCAGCGTCATCGGGACGTCGGCGACGAGCCCGATATGTTCGAAATCCCTGGTCGGGTCGAACCGGAGCGATTTCGTCAGCGCTGGCAGGGTCGCCATGCCGATGTTATGGATCAACAGCGTATAGCCATTGGGCTCGGCCCGCACGACCGCCTCCGAGCCGACGATGCCGCCAGTGCTGGCACGGTTCTCCACGACAACGGACTGTCCCAGCGATCGGCCCATTGCGGCCCCCAGGTGGCGCGCCACGACGTCCGTCGGCCCGCCTGGCGAGAACGGAACCACCAACGTCAGCGGGCGGGTTGGAAAGGTTTGCCCAAAGGAAGAACTGCATGCCAACAATCCGATGGCGAGTGCTGCAACGTACCTCATGGCCTGTCTCCTTACGACATGTTTTCTTTTGTGACAACTGCTCTGCCTCCCACACCACCATGATCTTCAGTCGTGGTTTCGCATGGTGACGAACTCCTCCGCAACGCTGGGATGCAATGCAACGGTCTGGTCGAACTCACGCTTGGTGATGCCTCGCTGCAGCGATATCGCCCCCATTTGCACGATTTCCGCGGCATCGCGCCCCAGCATGTGGAGGCCAAGGACCCGGTCACTGCGCTTGTCGACGACCAGTTTCATCATGACGCGCTCGGGGCTTCTGGCCAGCATCGCCCGCATTGGCCGGAAGTTCGCGCGGTAGACAGTGATTTCGGGATGCGCGGCGCGCGCCTGCTGCTCGCTCATCCCGACACTCGCAATCTCAGGCGTGGAGAAGACTGCCGTCGGCGTGAAACCAAAGTCCGGCGGACCCGACTGGGATGCCCCAAACAGCGACTGTGCAAGCCACTGTCCTTGCCGTATGGCGACCGGCGTAAGGTTCAACTGGCCGATCGCATCCCCAATGGCGTAGACACCGTCCACCGACGTTGCGTAGCGGCTATCCACGGCGATGGCACCGTTCGGATGCAGCGCGAGTACGCCGCCCGCAGCAGCTGTGTTTGGCAAGCGGCCGGTCGCGTTCATGACAACGTCGCAATCGAAAGACTGTCCTGCGTGATCGGTCACGCGATAGCCCACCGTCAGGGTTTCGATGCGGCGAACCTGGCAATTCAATCGCATTGAGATGCCCTGCTCATGGTACGCGGCAAGGACGCCGGCCTGCACATCGGCATCGAATCCCCGGAGAACCGTCTGGCCTCGGTGAAGCACCGACACGTCGGCACCCAGTCCCCTGAAGATGCCAGCGAACTCGAGCGCGATATAGCCGCCACCGATGATCGCCACGCGGCGCGGCAGTTGCGGCAGTCCAAAAACCTCGTCCGACGTGATCGCATACTCTGCCCCTTGCATGCTCAGGGGCGCAGGCGCTGCACCGGTTGCGACAATGATGTGCCTGGCGAACACCCGCTGGCCCGATGCAAGACGCACACAGCCACTGGCCTCGACCGACGCGCTCTCGTCAAAGATCGTGACCTGGCTGCTATCCAGGCCCTTGCGGTACAAATGCTCGAGGCGGAGCACTTCTTCCGAGATGCCGTCGCGCAGCGCACGCCAGTCGTGGCCCTTGGCCTCAAGGTTCCACCCGAAGCCGATCGCGTCCATGGCTTCCGCCCGGTAGCGACTGGCCGTGACGAGAAGCTTCTTTGGCACACAGCCACGAATCACACAGGTGCCGCCTACCCGCGATTGTTCCGCGATCCCGACCCGCGCGCCGAGTGCGGCGGCAGTACGTGCCGCTCTCACTCCGCCGGAGCCAGCGCCTATGACAAACAGGTCAAAGGTATCCATGTTGTCGTCCACGGCGGTCACCGTGCCATTGCGGTGTCTTCCGTCGGCGCGCTCTCCGGTTCGAGCAGCCTGTCCCGAACCAGCACACCTTCGGCATACAGGGCGTCGATCTCGTCGTCGCCGAGGCCCGCAAATTCCTGCAAGATCTGTTCGTTGTGTTCGCCGAGCAGGTCCGCCTTCAGGGAAGACGAATACTTCCAGGCCGAAAATCTCGCCGGCGGCCCCGGGATCTGGAACTCGCCGACGTAAGGATCACTGACCGTGCGCACAACGCCGCGCTCCCGCAGGTGGGGATGCTCCATGGCCTCGCGCAGGGTGAGGACTGGCGCGCAGGGGATCCGTTCGCGCTCCAGTGCCTTGATGGCCGCGTCCCTGGTCGGAAACGTACCGAGCCACGACTCCAGGATCTCCTTCAGTTGCGCGTTGTTGTCACGGCGCAGCGCCGCAGTGGCAAAGCGGGGGTCGGTCAACAGGTCATCGCGCCCCAGCGCCGACACGAATTGCTCCCATTGGTGCGGGAGCGTGGCCAGCGTGAGGTACGTACCG
This sequence comes from Cupriavidus sp. Agwp_2, assembly GCF_040784895.1. Lineage (NCBI taxonomy): Bacteria > Pseudomonadati > Pseudomonadota > Betaproteobacteria > Burkholderiales > Burkholderiaceae > Cupriavidus > Cupriavidus sp. Agwp_2. Next base: position 2,119,352 of record NZ_CP088084.1, on the reverse strand, counting down.
TCTGCGCAACGAAAGATGCCAGTCGGGCCACCGTCGGGATGCTGCGATCCCGTGCGCGTCGGTTCGTAGCCTTTGCGAAGGCTCAGGCGCGGGATGGCGACCTCATGCATATTGAAATAGGTATCGAGCAGTGATGTTTCGATGTACTGCCCTTCCCCGGTTCGTTCCCGATGCAGCAGCGCGAAGCCGACCGCCATCGCTGCGGCGACGCCGGTTGATGCGTCGCCGATGGCCATGGTGATCAGTGCGGGATTGCCGGCAGCCTCGCCGATCAGGTCGGTCACGCCGGCGTACGCCTGCGCAACATAGTCGTAGCCCGGCTTGTTCGCCAGGATGCCCTGCTGGCCGGCAAGGGAAATGGAGCACATGACAAGCCGCGGATTGATCGTCTTCAGCACCTCATAGCCGAGACCGAACCGGTCCATCACGCCCGGCGAGAAGTTCTCGACGAGTACGTCGAACTGCGTGATCATCCTGAGAACAAGCTCGCGTGCCTTTTCGCTTTTCAGATTCAGCGCGAGGCTCTTCTTTGAGTGGTTATGCTGGACAAAGTAGGTGCTTTGGGAGCAGCGCTTGTGTTCGGGCTTCTGACTGCGCAGACCGCCGACGCGCGTACGATCGCCAAACGGCGCAAGCTCGAGCTTGACCACCTCCGCGCCCATTTCGGCAAGGATGCGCGTGCAGGTCGGGCCTGCCACGATCTGGGTAATGTCCAGCACGCGGAATCCGGTGAGCATCGGTGTTTTGATTTGCGGCATGTGCCTCTCCTATCGCGTGGAGAACTGGTTCTCGCCAAACAGGTTGTCCCACCGGTCGCCGCTGGGCTTGGCGCCTGTCTTGTCCACCTTCCCCGCCAGTACGCCAACACCACGTTGAACCGCCGGACGTTCGCGCACCGCCGAGTACCAGCGCTGGAGATGGGGAAAGTCCGCGATGTCCTGGCCCTGCCATTTGTGGGCGCGCAGCCACGGATAGGTGGCCATGTCGGCAATCGAGTAATCGCCCGCCAGGTATTCGGAATCTGCGAGACGGCGGTCAATGACCGTGTAGAGGCGACGCGCCTCCCTCGTATAACGGTCGATTGCGTAGTCGATCTTCTCTGGCGCGTATTTGCGGAAGTGATGTGCCTGCCCGAGCATCGGCCCGACGCCGCCCATCTGGAACATCAGCCACTGCAGGACCTCGTACCGTTTTCGCGGGTCCTGCGGCATGAACCGGCAGCCGGCTTTCTCGGCTAGGTACACCATGATGGCCCCCGACTCGAACATGGAGATGGCCTGTCCGCCAGGGCCGTCATGATCGATAATGGCGGGGATCTTGTTGTTTGGGCTGATGGCCAGAAACTCCGGCGCAAACTGCTGCCCCTTGCCAATATGGACGGGTATGACGTTGTAGGGCAGCGTCAGCTCTTCAAGGAGGATGGAGACCTTGTAGCCGTTCGGGGTGCTCCAGAAGTAGAGGTCGATCATCTCGGTAAGGTGGCTCGTTGCTTGTGGAGCCATCTTAGAAATGTCACGGCCGCCGCGCCAATACCGTGTCCCGCTTGGGGCATGTCGAAAACTTATGGCTGTCCCACCCCAGCCGCCGCGCCTTACCATTAGCCATGGAATTCCGACAACTGAAGTACTTCGTACGCATCGTCGAGCTTGGAAGTGTGTCGCGGGCGGCCGCAGACCTGTACACCGCCCAGCCCGCGCTCAGCCAGCAGATTGCGAAGCTCGAGGACGAGCTGAAAGTGAAGCTGCTGGCCAGGAGCGCGCGAGGCGTCGTTGCAACCGAGGCAGGCGATGTGTTCTATCGCCACGCGCGCGCGATGCTGCGTCAGGCAGAGCTGATGAAGAAAGACGTCCAGCATGCCGGCGAGCATCCGCAAGGCACTGTTTCGGTCGGGCTTCCAACCAGTGCGGCAACGATACTTGCGCCCCGGCTTCTTGCGGCTGCGGGCAGGCAGTACCCGGATATCCAGCTGCAGATTACAGAGAGCCTCAGCGGTCACCTCCAGGAGCTGGTGGTGAACGGGAGGATCGAAATGAGCCTGCTGTTCGAGCGCGTGGACGGATCCGGCGCGGTGCGCGAGAGCAGGCTGGGAGCCCATCTTGAGGTAACGCCGCTGCTGACCGAGAGCCTGATTCTGCTTTCGCCCCTGCAGCCGGGCAAGCCGCCCCCCGAAGAGATCGCCATCGCGGAAGCGGCACGGCTGCCACTGATTCTTCCCGGCAAGGCCAACATCACGCGGCAGATTATCGACGAGGCCTTCGAAGCCGCGGGCCACAAGCCCATCGTGTTGGCGGAGCTGGATTCCCTTGCGACGATTCGTGCTGTCGTCGCAAGTGGCGTCGGTTCGACGATATTGTCGCCTTCGATCCCGGGCGGCACCGAAGGACTTGCGGCACAACGGATCGCAGGTGCTGCGTTGCAACGGCGGCTTTCACTTTGCACGTTCGACATCATGCCGCTGAGCTCCGCCGCGCGCCGGATCATGGAACTGATTCGCGAGACCGCGCTGGCGCTGGTCGCCGAAGGCGCATGGCCCGGCGCCGCGAAGATCGACTAGCCATACGGAATCGCAATACCGCTACCACGAAGTCCTATTGGCCGGGTGTCCTGTTGCATGGCTAGACTGGCCGTGCGTCTAAACAGGCAAACGGCAACCCATGACCAAGCGGATTCTCGATGGCGTCAAGATACTTGACCTTACCCGGTTCTTCTCCGGCCCTCAGTGCACCCTGTTCCTGGCCGGACTGGGGGCGGAAGTCATCAAGATCGACGATCCGGATGTCGGGGATCCGACCGCTTTCTCTCCGCCGTTCGCCGGCCCGCACGGCGTTTCCTTCGAACGACGCTCCCAGCAGGACATGGGTATCGCCTACCTGAAACGGGCGCGTTCAAAGAAATCGACCACCCTGAACCTTAAGAGCGCGGAAGGCAAGGCACTCTTCATGCGAATGGTCAGGCGTGCCGACGTCGTGGTGGAAAACTTCAGCGCCGGAGTCGCCGACCGCCTCGGCCTCGGCTATGACGTGCTACGTGAAGTCAATCCATCGCTGGTCTACTGCTCGCTGACAGGTTATGGCTCTACCGGCCCCGCAAGGAACCTCAAGGCCTATGACCTCATGGTGCAGGCGGCCGTTGGCTTGATGAGCATCACGGGCCAGCCGGATGCGGGTCCCACGAAGGCCGGCTCCCCGCTCTCGGATGCCATTGCGGGACTGTTCGCGGCATTCGGAATCGTGGCTGCCTTGAACTATCGGCAGCGCACCGGCCAGGGACAGTCGGTGGATGTGTCCATGGCCGACTGCCTGCTGTCCCTGATCCTCGACGAGCCGCTGGATTGCTATCGCGAACTGGGGCTGTCGTTCCAGCAGGGCAACCGGATCATGCGGTTCTCTCCGTTCAATGCGTACCAGAGCGCTGATGGCTGGGTGACGCTCGGCACGGCCAGCAACGACGACTGGCGCACACTGCTGGACGTGATGGGACGTTCCGAACTCAAGGATGACCCCGACATCATGTCCATCGCATGGCGCTTGTCGAACAATGCGGCGGTTGACCAAATCGTGTCGGCATGGACGCTGTCGCTGACCACGGCGGAGATCGAGCAACGGATGCGGTCCGCCAGGATTCCATGCAGCCCGGTTCGCACCATCGACGATGTGCTCGCCTGGGAGCAGATTGCCGCGCGCAACATGGCCGTGTCGCTGTGGAACCCGCTTGCCGAGGCGAAGATGAATGTAAAGGCTGCGTCTTTCCCGTTGCGATTTGGCAATGCGGAGGTCGGCTATGGCACGCCTGCTCCCGTACCGGGAGCGCACACCGAAGAAGTTCTGCGAGAGATGGCCGGCGTGGATGCCGCCGAATTTGAATGGCTGCGGGAACGCAGGATTATCTGATTTCGATACGACGGCGTCTTCAGGCGTCGTCCTGCTTCTGCCGCGCTGCGCAGGCGCAACGCCCGCAATGTGATGGTCCGGTTCTTCACCAGAGCCCTGTACCGCCACGGCGACAGGACCGAGACTAAAAAAAAAATATTGCCTGCCCGACGGTAGGAGCCTAACCGCCGGAGCAGGCTGTGCAGGCTGTGTACCGCTGGCCTACGCAACGCGCGCAAGTTCGTCTTCCATGAAGTCCAGACGATCCTTCCCCCAGAACATCTCGTCTCCGACGAACATCATGGGTACGCCAAAGACGCCACGCTCGACGGCCGCGTCCGTGCTTTGCGCGAGCTCGGCACCGATTTCCTCGCTGGCGGCAACCCCTTCGAACCAGGCGAAGTCCACGCCGAGAGATTCCACGATCGGCCGCAGGCCGGCATACTCGACGATGCCGGCATCGCCACGCTCCCAGTACGCTTCCATCACGCGTTCGACGAACTCCAGCTCCAGGCCTTTGCGCCGCATCGCAAGCGAGCCGCGCAGAACCCTGCTCGACTTGATCGGAAACTGCCTGGGGATCTGGAACGGAAGATTGTACTTTTCCGCCCAGCGCATCAGGTCGCGCTTGCGGTAGCGGAGCTTCGCCTTCGGCTCCTTCATCAGCTCGTAGTCGCTGTTGCGGAAGACGTACCCCAGGTTGTAGGGATGCAGGACGAGTTCTGCGTGATGGCGCTCAAGGATCGGCTTGATCAGCTTGATGGCGAAGTAGGTGTTCGTGCTGCCGACATCCCAGTACAGGTCAACTCGTTTCTTGTCCATTTCGACTCCTGTTGAATGAAACAGTGTTCAGTCTATGGATGCGACGGTTGCCTGACTAATATGGAATGGCGATTCGGGTATATCGGAAAACTATTGGCGCGCGCCCATGGCAAGCCGGTGCCAAGGGCGCGCTGAACGGGCAGTCGCCGCGCAGCGAGTGCCGAACCGGGCGCCGGCGCTTCAGTTCACCGACGGAACCACAGCATCGACAGCCCGCACGCCACCACCAGCAGCAGGACCGAGGCCGCCGCCAGCAAGGCACTGATCTCGACTTCCCTGCGCTCGAGCGCGAAACGGGCGCTCAGCTGGCGGTACACCCGCGTCAGGTCCGCGGCCGAGCCAGCCTGGAAGTACTCGCCGTCAGTGAGAGTCGCGACCGCGCGCAAGGTGGGTTCATCCAGCTGCATGTGGTGAGACAGGCTCGACGCTGACAATCCCGCGTCCTGCGCCGTACCGAAGCCCACGGTATAGACGCGCAAGCCGCGCTGGGCAGCCATGCGCGCGGCGTCCAGAGGGTCCGGGCCGGTGGTGCGGCGACCATCGCTGAGCAGGATCACCGCACCGTGCCGGTAAGAGCCGGGCAACGCCGCCGGCCGCTCCCGGTCGCGCTTGCGGACCGCGTCCGCCGCGGCGGCTTCTGTCAGCGATCTGCCGCCCGGCCCGGGTGCGAGCGACTCGCCGCTGAAGAGGATCGCTTCCAGATCGATGCCATCGTCGGGGAACAACACCGCCAGCGCCTGGATCAGTCCGCTGCCTGTCGCCGTCCCGCGCTGGAGCTGGAAGCGATCGATCGCGTCGAGCATGTCCGCCCGGTTGTCGGTGGGGGGCAGCACCACGGTTGCCGTGGCGGCAAAAGAGACAATGCCCAGGCGCACGCTGGCCGGCAGCCCGACGATGAGATCCCGCGCTGCCTGCTGGGCGGCGCTGATCCGGGTGGGCGCGACGTCGGTCGCCTCCATGCTGCGGGAGGTATCCATGGCCAGCACCAGGGTGATGGTGTCGGACGGCAGCGTGATGGTCGCGGCGGGACGGGCGCAGGCCAGCAGGGCTGCGCCCAGCGCGAGCAGGAAGAGCAGCGGCGGAATGTGACGCCGCAGTCGTTGGTAACGACCCAGCGCGGCGCGTGGCAGCGCAAGACTGGCATACAACAGCGCAATTTTCTTGCGCCGCGCAATCAGGTACAGGTAAGCGGCTGCCAGCAGGGGGAGCAAGAGCAACAGCCAGAGCATTTGCGGCCAGAGAAACTGCATGCCCTGCTCCTTGGCGCGTGGGTAGGACGATGGCTCTAGTGTAGTTTCGCCGGCGGACGAGACAGCGCAAGTGGGTGTTGGTGACGACCGCCGAGCCATTTGCCGCAACGCCACACATTCCTCACGTATTGCGGGTGGCACCGGGCTCGCTGCCAGAGGGCCTTTTTCATGCGAACGTCATGAAAGTCATGTTGCTAGGGCTGCTGAGCGCGTATGCTGGGATTGCCACCTTGGCAAACAACCCACCAGGAGCAAGCCATGGCCAAGAGTCAACTACGCAGCACCCGCGAAGCGAAAAAGCCTAAGCAGCCCAAGAAGCCATCGGTCCCGGCAACCCCGTTCAGCACGGTTCACTCGAGGGTTGGGAACGAAGGTGCGGCCAAGAAGAAGTCATGAATCGGTTGGCCGCCGACACGCGGCATAGTGATCGCACGCATCGCACGCATCGCACGCATCGCACGCAGGGAATCTCTCATTGAAAGCGCAGACCGCTTCGGGAGGCGCATCATGATCCACCACAACACGGACCCCACCTTTCGCGGGCTTCCACTCACCGCCGAGCAAGACTCGGAAATTCGTCACTACCTGAACAGGAAGGCCAGGCTGGGCAAGCCATGGAATACGCCTGAGTTGCGCGGGATGCTTGAGGACATGCTGCTGCCACCGAGTGCAGAGGACGACATCCAGAGCGACATCCCGCGGGACGCATTGGCCGCCGCCGAGCGCGCTGCAGCGTTCGTGGACCAGGACATGGAGCCAATCGAGGCGTATGAGGAATTACATGCCGCGATGGAAGCCGAGAGCATGAAAGGAGATACGCACTAGCGGGAGCGCTTCGCGCTGGTAGTGAGCGTAGCAACCCGCAGAACGCAGGACGACAACATGGCACTTAGTTTCCCCAACCCCAGCCGCAGCTATGACGAGGCCAGGCATGGCGTGTGGTTCTGGGGTTATGACAACGCACGCGAGATTACCTTTCTTGTGGAAGACCGCGTACTGAAGAATTTCGACTCCACCCTCGGTTCTGACGAAGCCGGGGCACTGGCCTCCTTCGACCGGCATCGCAACGAGATCCTGAAGATCGCCATGGCCCTCTATGCCGAGGGGCAGCAGACTATCTACACGCTGCACTAAGGCTGGCCGCCATTCCAGACCGCTCGATCGGATCCTGGATCTGCCGGTACGCGCGGCCAATTGGATCTGCCAGCCTGCACGGCTAGCTGGCAGATCCGCCAGCGTGGCTCAGCGCGACATCATCTGCCCCATAAAAGCCTCGATCTGCGGCATCGTCACGTAGCCACTTCGCTGCGCGTCGATCTGGTCAAAATGCTTCGCAACCATCGGCATGCCGGCGGCCGCCTGCTCGCGCGTCAGCTTGCCGTCGTGCGTGGTGTTTGCGCTGGCAAAGCGGCTTTGCAGTTGCTGCATCGCACGCTCCATGCGCGGGTTGGCTGCAGCAGGCATTTCTACGCTTTGCGCGAATGCACCAGCGGAAGCCAGGCACATGGCGAGCACTGCAATCATCTTCTTCATGATGTTTCTCCGTTTGCCGGCCCCTGCCGGCGTTGTGAATTCAGATCGGCTGCCGATCCAAGAATAAGGTGCACGGATACGCATACGGCACCCGTGCAGTGGTTTGGCAATATCACCGCACAAAGTAGACAGGGCGAGATGCGACGTAGACGGTACGCGGCAGCGGCGCGGCCCTCACGACCACCGTCGGCAGCGGCGCCGAGGCCACGACCACCTTCGGCGCGGGCTTGACGACCACCTTGGGCGGCGGCGCGACCACCACCGCCGACGGACGGACATACACGGTAGCCGGCGCGACCACCACGGTCGAGGCAAAGGCCTGGGTGCTTGCCAGCAGGATCAACGTACCGGCGGCTGCGCCAAGGACGCGGGGGAAGCGGGGGAAGCTGGAGAGGCGGGAGAAGCTCGAGGTCATCACAGGTCCTTCAGTTTCGGTTTCAGCCGGCCGGTGCAGCGCGGCAACGGACCGAACTATAGGTGCGAGGCACGCGAATTTCGACGTGGAAAACATGTCGCGGTATTACACGGCCGCGGCCTCGCGAGGCATGACATGTGGCGACATATTTCCCACATGGCGCTGGCCGCGATCGGCCACTACATTTGCCTCACCGACGCAGCAATGCCAGCTCCGACAAGCACGCAAAGCAAGGCGGCACCTCTCACCACACTGGACGATCATGCACAACCTCCACAAGATCACCCTCTTCGCCACGGTCTTCGTCGTGGCGATCTCACTGGTCGAGGCCTTCTTCCTGGCACGCAAGGCCCGCCAGCAAGGCAAGACCTACCCCTGGCATGAAATGGGGCTGTCGCTGGCCGACATGGTCGGGCGCAAGCTGATGGCACTGCTGCCGCTGTCGCTGGCCACGCCGATCTTCGCGTTTGCCTGGCAGCACCGCATCTTCACGGTCGAGATCAACAGCGCGCTGGCCGTGCTGCTGCTCTTCCTCGGACAAGAGTTCTGCTACTACTGGTACCACCGCGCCTCGCACCGTATCCGCTTCTTCTGGGCAACGCACGCGGTGCACCACTCGCCGAACGAACTGACGCTGGGCACCGCCTATCGCCTCGGCTGGACCGGCAAGATCGTCGGCGCCTCGATGTTCTTCGCCCCGCTGGTCTTCCTGGGTGTTCGTCCGGAAGTCGTGCTGGCTACGCTGAGCCTGAACCTGCTGTACCAGTTCTGGCTGCACACCACCTGGATCCCCAAGCTCGGCTGGTTCGAGAAAGTGTTCAACACCCCGTCGGCGCACCGCGTGCACCATGCCTCGAACGTGGATTACCTGGACGCCAACTACGGCGGCGTGCTGATCATCTTCGACCGCCTGTTCGGCACCTACGTGGAAGAGCGTGAAGACGAACCGTGCCGCTACGGCCTGGTCCACCCGACCACCACGCAAAACCCGTTCGTCAACCAGTTCGAACACTGGATCGGCCTGGGCAAGGACATGATCAACGCTGGCAGCCTGCTGAATGCGATCGGTTACCTGCTGATGCCTCCGGGCTGGGCACCGGATGGCAAGGGCCAGACGACGGAAGCCCTGCGGCAGCAGCAAGCAATGGAGCGTGCTGTGGCGGTCAGCGCGAGGTAGACAGGCAGGGCGGAATGAGAAGAAGCGGGCAGCGCAGGCTGCCCGCTTTTTTTATTACACTGAGCCCTCGGCCCGTATTTTGTACCCGAACTTCGACACGTTACCCGCTTCCGGAGAGACCCCCATGAAGGCCTGGATTGCAAAGTCAGTTGGAGCGCTTGGTTGTGCCATGGCATTTCTTGCGGGTCCGGCGAGCGGCGCCGAACCGGCTACGCTGGTCATTTCGGCCGGTACGCAACAACGCAGCTGGACAGTCGATGCGCTGCTAAATGACCGTCGGCTGACCGACGTGACGGTCGACGACGACAACCTGAAACGAAGGCTGACGTTCAGGGCGATTCCGGTCGCCTCCCTGCTGCGCGGCATGCCCGCGGAAGCCGGCGCGACCGCGACGACAGCGGCCAGCGATGGCTATGTCTCTCACCTGCCGCTCCGGATGCTGCTTGCCGATAGCGCCGACGCGCCGCGGGCCTGGCTGGCGGTAGAGAATCCCGCGAAGCCGTGGCCGAAGCTCAAGGGCCAGGGTATCGGGCCGTTTCGCCTGATCTGGACGCTGCCATCGGGGCGCGCCGCGTCCGTGGTCAACGAGAGTCATTGGACCTACAACATCGTACGCATCGATATCACCGCATCGCCCGCGGAGCGCTTTGCGGCCATCCGGCCCGCCTCCGACCAGCCAGCCGATGGCCCCGTCATGCGCGGCTTCGCGACGTTCCAGCGCGTCTGCTTCTCCTGCCACTCGCTGAACAAGGTTGGCGATGCTCACCTTGGCCCGGATCTCAACGTACCGTACAGCGCGGTGGAGTACATGGGCGACGACAAGCTGGCCAGGCTTATCCGCGACCCGCAGTCACTGCGCTGGTGGCCCGGCGCGCGCATGCCGGCAATCGGCGAAAAGACGCTATCCGATGCTGACCTGAAGGACCTGCTGGCGTACCTGCATCATATGGCCGGGCGCAAGGGATCCTGAGTCGGCGCGTTCCTACTGCGCGGGGGCCACCGACGCGCCCTGAATGCCATGCCGCCGCAGGGACGAGGCAACAAAGCCGCTGGCCTTCATGTCCTCGACAAACCGGGCCAGCACGGCGACGGCAGCATGGCTGCGCGCCTTGGGCAATCCCATGGCCTGCGCGATGACCATGAACCGTCCGGGCAGCAGCCTCAGGCCACGCACGCGTTCCGCGTCAGCCTCCAGCTGTTGCCTGACGCCGGCCGCGACGTCCAGTCCCTGCTCGATAAACACATCCACTACCGTGGGAGACGTGGCAGCGCGTACGATCTCGGCGTGCCTGAGTTCCCTCGTCAGGAACAGGTCATAGGCACTTCCCTTGCCCACCGTGACGCGCCGGCCTGGCTGGTCGACTTCGTCGTTGGCCTGGATCGCAGAGTGTTCGCGCACAAGGTATGACCCTTCGATGAGCACGTAGGGCGCGGTGAAGGCAATACCGGCGCCTCGCAAGGGATCGATGGCGAAGAAGCCGAAGTCCGCCTGCTCGTTCGTCACCGCTTCGACGGACTTGCCGGCGGCATCGAAAACGATCAGTTCCAACGCCAGCCCCAGCCGACGCGCGAACTCGCGTGCCAGGTCAATCGAGACGCCAAAAGGTTGCCCGTCGGCGCCCAGGTTGGCGAGGATAGGATTGCCAACGTTGATCGACGCCCGCAGCACGCCCTTGGGCGCCAACTCGGCAACAACGTGAGGGCTGGCCGCGGCAATGGAATTCGAAGAGGTCATGGTGATTGGATGTTCGTCCGGGGAACAGCGCGGCAGCACCCTGCTTGTCCGTGCCGCGCGCAGGTTCGCTCAAGCCGCAAGTTTGCCGGCGTGATGCTTCAGGAGTGACAGGACGGATGCGTCGATCGTAATGCCCTGTTCGCGCAGGCGCGCCATGTTAGACAACTCGATCTCGCCGGGAACGATCACGGGCTTGCCTTCCTCCGCAGCGGGACAGCCGTGCAGGATGGCCGCGAAGTCCTTCATGCGGTCGGCGAGCCATTTTGCGGATCCCAGCCGGCGGGTGTCGATCAGGATAAAGAAGTGCCCCAGGTTCTGCGGCTCGTCCGGTGCGTCGACCCAGGATTTCACGTGTGTCAGGTAGGCCGCGTCGGACAGCAGGCCGGCGAACAAGTCCACCACCAGCGCCAGGCCGTAGCCCTTGTGCCCACCGATTGGCAGCAGGAAACCGTCCAGCGCGGCGGCCGGGTCCGTGGTCTTGCGGCCTTGCTTATCCGTGGCCCATGTATCCGGGATGGCCGACCCCGCCTTGAGCGCATTGCGGATCTTGGCACGTGCGACCACGCTCATTGCCATGTCGAGCATGAAGTGGGCGCCGTTGTGACCCGGCACACCAAAGCCAAGCGGACTGTTGCCAAGGCGAGCGTCACTGCCACCCCAGGGCGCGATGGTCGTCGTGGCATTGCTGCCGATCATGCTGGCGAAGCCCGCCTCTGCCGCGATATGGCAGTAGGGCGATACGGGGCCGAAATGGTTGCTGCCTCGCACCAGCGCCATCCCGATACCGCACTCCCCGGCCACTTCCATGGCGGCCCTCAGCCCCTTCATTCCGACCAATGGGCCCACGCCATTGCCCCCGTCTACCCGCACGAGCGCGCTGGCAACCCGTTCGACCTTGATCGCCGGCCGGGCGGCAATGCCGCCGACTTCCAGTCGCTTGCCGTAAGACTCGATCCGGCTCAGGCCGTGGGTGGAAAGTCCGAAAAGGTCGGCCATCACCAGAAGATCGACAACTTCATCCGCATCGGCGGCGGTCAGCCCCAGGCCCTGGAACGCCTGGCTGCCCAGGGCGCGAAGCGCAGCTTCCGGCAAGGTTGCGCGGCTGTCAGTATGTACATTCATAGAATTACCCAATTGTGCTGGTACAGCGAAAGATGGTGGAAACAGGGAGAAACTGGTGCCGGAGGTCTAGTCGGCCCTGACATTGGCGCTGCGAACCACGGCACCCCAGCGATTCCGCTCGGCCTGGATAAACCGAGCAAAGTCCTCAGGGCCTTGCCCCATCGGTGCGCTGGAATCCTCGGCCAGGCGATGGCGTACCGCGGGACTGTTCAGCGCCTTCACGGCTTCCGCATGCAAGCGCTCGACCACCACGGTTGGCGTTTTGGCCGGGACCAGCAGGCCAAACCACTGCGAACTCTCGAAGCCCGGATAGCCCTGCTCCGCCACGGTCGGAACATCGGGGATCGTGGGAAGGCGCTGGGCAGCGCCCACCGCCAGGATGCGTAGCCGGCCGGCTTTCACGTGAGGAAGAAATCCGGGAAGCCCTGCTGCGGCAGCGTCGATATTGCCGGCCAGCAGATCCGTCATTTGCGCACCGGTCCCCTTGTAAGGGACATGAAGAAGATCGGCGTGCACCGTGACTTTCAGCATCTCGAAGGCCAGGTGACCGGCGCTGCCGTTACCGGCCGAGCCATAAGTCAATTTGCCTGGCTTTGCCTTTGCCAGTGAAACAAAAGCAGGCAATGACCTGGCATTCACGCTCGGGCCAACCGCAAAGACCATTGGCACCTTGGCCAACAGGGTCACGGGCGCATAGTCCTTTCCGGGATCGTAGGGCAATCGGGGCAACATGGCCGGATTGACCGCCAGCGTGCCGACGTGTCCCAGCACCATGGTGTAGCCATCCGGCGCCGCACGCGCTGCGTCCTGCATGGCGACAATGCCCTGGCCACCGCCCTTGTTATCCACGATCACCTGCTGCCCCAGGCCCCTGGACATTTCCGCCGCGATGGCGCGCGCGATAACATCGGAACTACCTCCCGGCCCATAAGGCACGATCAGCCGTATGGGCTTGGCTGGCGTCCACGCCTGAGCCTGCGCCTGCGCAGGCATCGGCATTCCCATGCAGGCCGTCGCGACGCAGAGCGCCAGCATCAGTCCATGGCCTGGCCGTTCACGACGTGCCGGGGAACGTGAAAGTGCACGCCCAGGTGCTGTGATCGTATCGGGTTCTTCAAGATTCATATGCTCTTCTATAGAGATGGATTTCGTGATCAAGCCAGGCCACACATTGCTGCGAGGTTGTCTCCCCCCTCGCAGGCGACCACCAGACGTCGCTGATCTGTGAGGCCATGATCTACGCCGCCAATTTCCGTGTAAAGTGCAAATATTCGATGGATTCTTGCGTATAGCACATGAATTTCGACCTGGCCGATTTGCGCGCGTTTCTCGCCGTAGCCGACCTCGGCAGCTTCCGGGCCGCTTCGGAGGTACTCTTCCTTTCGCAATCAGCGCTGTCACGGCGCGTCGACAAGCTGGAGGAAGCGCTTGGCGTGGAGCTCTTTGTCCGCACGACCCGGAAGATCGAGCTGACCGCCGTTGGACGTGCATTCATGTCCAAGGCGCGCAATGTCCTGAACGACTTGGAAGAAGCAATGCTCGGCATCCGCGATGTTGCCGAGAGACTGTCCGGAGAGGTCACGTTCGCGTGTGTTCCCTCGGCGGTCGGGTACTTCCTGCCATCCGTCGTAGCGGAATTCCATCGGCGCTACCCGCGCATCCGGCTGCGCGTGATGGATGAATCGTCAGCCGACGTCTTGCTCGCGGTGACTCGCGGCAATGCCGACTTTGGCCTGACTTACATCGGCACCCAGGAAGCCGACATCGAGTTCAAGGCGCTGATGGAAGAGGCCTTTGTCGTGGCGTGCCAGGTCGGCCATCCGCTCGCAGCCAGGAAGAAGCTGAACTGGTCGGAACTCGGCCAATACGACTACATCACCCTTGCGCAAGGCAGCGGCAATCGCTTTCTGATCGATCAAGCGCTCGCGCGCGTACCCGCCAAGCCTCGCTGGTTCTGTGAAGTCCATCACGTGCCTGCGCTGGTGAGCCTGGTACAGGCGGGTCTTGGCATTGGCGTGGTGCCGCGGATGGCGCTGCCGCCGGAAGGGCACAAGGCATTGACGGCGATCCCGCTCACGGAACCACGGGTGACGCGCACGCTGGGATTGATAACGCGGCGAGGCCGCGCGCTGCCGGCCGCCGCGAAACTGCTCTACGACCTTTTGGTTGCGTCAAAAGGCGCAGGGGGGAAGGCAACGCCCGTACGCAGCAAGAAAACCTCACCTCCCCCGCCTGGCCTGGGTTTCAGCTAGGTTTTCTCCGGCATCGCCGACGAATGATGGCTTGTGATCAGCCATTGCGAACCAGTCCAGCGATAGGTGTACGTATAGCGAGCCTTAACGACGGCGCCCGTTCGTGCGAACGTGAAGGTATAGATGCCGGCATCCACCGCGTAATTGCAGCCCAGCTCAATATTGCGGAAGTCGATTTTTCCGGAGGGTCGGCTTTGCAGGAATTCTTTGAAATAGTCCAGCTTCTCGGCGGGGGTCAGGCGCGGCTTGTTGGATACCGTCGGCAGCAGGATCGACCGTTCCGCATAATTGGCCACCACCTTGTCGGGATCGCCTGTCTGCAGTGACTGGTTCCATCGATCAAACAGCGCGGCGATTTCCTGCTCTGAAGTCTGCTTGCAGGATTCCGTGCGGGATGCCTGTGGATTGGCCGGCGATCCCTGGTTCATGGCGCATCCGGCAAGTGTGAAGGCCAGGGCGGCAACGCAGGTCAGCTTCATGGCTAGCTCCTTGGATTTTTTGGTTAGAGCCAGAATGCACGCAATGCAGTATGGACTATCCCGCAGGGGTTAGCCATGTCTGCATCGTGCCGGCGCAGCGGAGACAATCCACCTGTTAAGCGACGCCTTAATTCATGCGACGGTGCTAAGCCTGCGCTGCTCCTGCCCGAAGGTCCGTCATGATCTGCTCGGCAAGGAAATCGCAGGGCGGACGCTTCGACTTCGCGCTCCGTGCAAGGATGAGTTCAAGCGGAGGCAGGTCGGGCAAGCCATGCGCCTGTCCCAGCACGGCCAACTGCTGTGGAATCGCGCATCGGGCCAGCGCCGCGACGGCCAGGCCAGCCTCGACCATGCTGAGCAAACCCAGCAGGCTCGGGCTTTCATACGAAGTTCGATGCGGAATCCGTGCCCGATCCAGGCTGCGGATCGCGTTCTCGCGCGCCACGCTCCCCGGCATGAACACGGCAATAGGCAACGGCCTGTCCTCCCAGACCTGCGGCCCGTTCGCCATGGCGGCCCACGCCATCGGCTCGTACCGGATGAAGTCGCCAGACAAGCCCTTCACGCGCGTGCCGCAGACCAGGTCGACCGTGCCGTCCTTGACCAGCGGTGCGAGCGCGCTGCTGGGCAGGCCGACTACCTGGATCTGCACTTTCGGATACGTCGTCGAGAACTTCTTCAACACCGAGGGCAGCAGCGATGACGCGTAGTCGTCGGGCACGCCGATCGCTACCTTACCCGTCACCTCGGGCCGTACGACCGCGGCCCAGGCTTCGTCGTGCAGGGCCAGCATGCGCCGTGCGAAGCCCAGCAGCACTTCACCCTCATGCGTCAGCACAATGCTGCGCGGCCGCCGCACGAACAAAGGCCGGCCCAGTGCCTCCTCAAGTGCCTTGATTTGCATGCTGACAGCGGACTGCGAGCGGTTCACCGCCTCTGCGGCCCGCGTCATGTTGCCGGTCTCGGCGACGGCGACGACCGTGGCGAGAACGTCGTGGTCAAGCATCTTCATAAGTATCAGAAAAACTGAACGCAACAATCAACATTATGCGTTTTTCTTCTTGAAATGGGCATGCGATATTTCGTCAGACAGCAACCAGAGACGTGGCCGCAACCTCGCGCCACGCCTTGACCGCGGGATTCCGGTACCGCCATCCGAGCATGGACAACAAAGCCGCTTCGTCACTCGTCGACCACCCGCTACGCGCCCCCCTGGCCGCTGAACTGCACGCCCGACCCTTTCTTCGGCTCAGCGGCAGCGTGTCATTGACCCACTATGCGATCTACTCGGATGAGGATCCTGCGATCCACGAGTCTCTCGTTCGCACCTTGTGCGAGCAGACAGGCATGCCGCTACCCATGGACGGCGTCACGCACTACGCCATGCAATCTCCCTTCGGCTGGCAGCTGAAGTGGGAGCGGCACACCGAGTTCTCCACCTTCACGTTCGTCAGTCCGCGCGACGACACCGACTACTTCAACGACCTCGCCATCCATGGTGTGCCGGCGGACTGGCTCAGCCTGCTGGCGGGCAAGCGGTTTCATGCGGTCCGCATGGAATTGCTGTCCGGGAATGCCGCGGCTGCCGTGAGCGCGGACTTGCGCCACTGGCTTGACGGGCCGATTCTCGTCGGCAGCGATGTCCTTGGCGGCGGCAAGGTCTATTGCGACTGGAATGTGCGGGCTGACGGCTACATGCGCATCCTTGCGATCGATGAGGACTTCCGCGAGGAACAGGGCGGCAGGCTGCTGCAGCGGCTCTACGAGATTGAGACGTACCGCATGATGGCCTTGCTTGCGCTGCCGGTCGCACGCAGCTTGGGCCGGGAGCTCGACGACATCCACGCGTCGCTCCAGGAACTGATGCGGGCCATGGACGCCCGTCGCGCCGGCGAGGACGATGCGGGACTGCTGGACAGGCTTACCGAACTGGCCGTGCGCGTGGAATCGCTGTCCGGGCACAGCGGGCGCTTCAGCGCTTCGCGTGCGTATGAGCGCATCGTCCTGGCGCGGATCCAGGAGTTGCGGGAACAGCGAATCGAAGGCATGCCGACGATCTCGGAGTTCATGGAGCGACGTTTCGGACCCGCCATGGAGACGTGCAGGAGCGTCTGGTCGCGCCACGAGCAGATCGCGGCACGGGTCGCGCGGGCGGTCGACCTGCTCCGCACCCGCGTCAACCTGACCCAGGAACGCGATGTCACCAGGCTGCTTGCCGGACTGGAGCGTACCGCGCGGAACCAGCTGCACCTGCAGCATGCCGTCGAGGGGCTGTCGGTTGCCGCGATCTCGTACTACGTGTTGTCCATCGCGGCAGCGGGGTTAAAGGCGCTGCATGTCGTAAAGCTACCCGTCGATCCCGAGCTCGCGGAAGGCCTGTTGATCCTTCCCGTGGTGCTGATCGTATTCGGGATCATCAAGCGCAGCCGGACCCAGAAATCCAACGAGAGCCATGTTCAGGCCATTTCAGCCGGCCGCGCGTAACAAGAGCCGTCATTCTGAAGCACTTCCTACCGTTATACGCATATGAACTCCTTCATGGGCATCGACCCCTCACACATATCGTGGCCTGGCGCCACCCGGCAGTCGCCGCAGGCCGGGCCGCGTTCGATGAGCCAGGTCAGATCCGAGTCTCGCGCCCTCGCGCAAAGGACGCCGACAGAAGTGCTGACGGACAACTCAAACGATCGGCCGGACGTCGCGACGATCGCGGTGCTGGGCTACAACTAAAAAAAACGCCCGCCCGGAAACCGGGCGGGCAAGTACTGCCTCTCCTTACCTCTTACTGCTTCAATACTGTCGTTACTACCGCCGCGCTGCGCGCTTCAACGTGCAGCCGCCTTCATCCGTACAGCCGCCGCATCCGCCGCAGCCGGGGTACGGTTCGCCAGCCCCAGCACCACCTGCCAGGCAAACGACACCGCGCCGACGATAAACACCACGTCGCCGAACGTGCGCACCCAGCGCAGCGTCTGCAGGATTGGCTGCTGCATGAATGCCTCGCTGCGCGAATACCACGTGCCATGCTCGACGCTGGCCAGGAACTGGATGATGCCGATGGGCAGCAGGCTGGTGCCGATCATCAGCACCAGGCCGACGTTCAGGCCCCAGAAGGCGGTCTTCATCAGCGCCGGGCTGAGGCGGTAGGCCGGCCGTACATAGCGCAGCACCAGCAGCGTGAAGCCCAGCGCCAGGAAGCCATAGACCCCGAAGAGCGCCGCATGCGCGTGGACCGGCGTGGTGTTCTGGCCCTGGATGTAGTACAGCGCGATCGGCGGGTTGATCATGAAGCCGAAGACGCCGGCGCCCAGCATGTTCCAGAACGCCACCGCGACAAAGCACATCAGCGGCCACTTCAGGTCGGCCATCCACGGCGCGCGCTGCTTCAGGCTCCAGTTCTCCCAGGCCTCATGGCCCAGCACGATCAGCGGCACCACTTCCAGCGCGCTGAACGCGGCGCCGACCGCCATCACCGGCGTGGTGGTGCCGGCAAAGTACAGGTGGTGGAAGGTGCCGGGGATGCCGCCGAGCATGAACAGCGACGCCGAGGCCAGGCTGGCCGTGGTCGCCATCGGGCGCGACACCAGCCCCAGCGTGGCGAAGATGAAGGCCAGCGCGGTGGTGGCGAAGACCTCGAAGAAGCCCTCCACCCACAGGTGCACCACCCACCAGCGCCAGTACTCCATCACCGTCAGGCTGGTGCGCTCGCCGTAGGCCAGGCCCGCACCGTAGAACAGCCCGATCGCCACCACCGACGAGGTCAGCAGCGCCAGCAGGTTGCGGTCGGTGCCGCGCGCGCGCAGTGCCGGCAGGATGCCGCGCATCATCAGCACGAGCCAGATCAGGATGCCGGCGAACTTGCCGATCTGCCACAGCCGGCCCAGGTCGACATACTCATAGCCCTGGTGGCCCAGCCAGAAGTTCAGGTGCGGCGGCAGCTTCTGCGCGATCGCCAGGTAGTTGCCGGCGAACGACCCCACCACCACGACCACCAGCGCCCAGAACAGGACATCGACACCGAGACGCTGGAACTTCGGGTCCTTGCCGCCGTTGATCAGCGGCGCCAGGAACAGGCCCGCGGCCAGGAAGCCGGTGGCGATCCAGAACAGCGCGCTCTGGATATGCCAGGTGCGCACCAGTGCGTACGGGAACCACTGCGACACGTCGACCCCGTAGAACTTTTGCCCCTCGACGGTGTAGTGCGCGGTAAAGCCGCCCAGGAACACCTGGAACACGAACAGCGCCACCACCAGGAACAGGTACTTGCCCAGCGCGCGCTGCGACGGGGTCAGCGCCACCGACAGCAGCGGGTCGCGCGCGGGCGCCTGCGGCGGCGTCTCTTCCTTGCCGCGCAGGAAGGCCCACGCCCAGACCAGGAAGCCGACACCAGCCAGCAGCACCACCACGCTGATCACCGACCACACCACGTTCTCGCTGGTCGGCTGGTTGCCGATCAGCGGTTCGTGCGGCCAGTTGTTGGTGTAGGTGGCCTCATGGCCGGGGCGCGCGGTGGACGCGGCCCAGGCGGTCCAGAAGAAGAAATGCGTCATCTGCTGGCGCCGCTCGGCGCTGGGCAGCGTGTTCTCCTTCATCGCGAAGTGCTCGCGCGTGGTATGCAGCGCCGGCGCGTCGGAGAAGAGCTGGTCGTAGTAGGCCGCGGTGTTGGCGATGGCCTGCGCGCGGCGGTTCGACACGGTCAGCACGTTGTTGGCCGGATCGGTGGCATTGCCGCGGTATTCCGTGCGCAATTGCTCGCGCAGCGCGGCCTGTTCGGGCGCGGCCAGCCTGTCGTACGGACGGCCGTACACGTCCTGCGCCGCCAGCTCGAGCCACGCGGTCAGTTCGCGGTGCAGCCAGTCGGCGGTCCAGTCCGGCGCCTGGTAGGCGCCGTGGCCCCAGATCGAGCCGAGCTGCATGCCGCCCACCGATTGCCAGGCGGTCTGGCCGTCCAGGATCTCGTCGCCGGTGAACAGGGTGCGGCCTTCAGCCGTGACCACCTTGGCCGGTATTGGCGGGGCCTGCCGGTACACCTCGACGCCGTAGTAGCCGAGCAGGGAGAAAGTGACCGCCAGTACGGCGATCAGCAGGAACCAGAGTCTGCGGTAGGAACCCATGATGCGATGTCGTTGGTTGTGATGGCTGGTGCGCGGCTCAGGCGTGGCCCGCGCAGCCGCAACCGGTGGCGGGCGCTGCGGCGTCCACTGCGGACACGATGGCGTTCTCGAACAGCACGTTGTTTTCCAGGTGGATGTGCTCCATCAGGTCTTCGCGCAGCGCGCGCAGGCCCAGGTAGAGCGCGCGCCAGGTATTGCAGGCCGCGCGCGGCAGCGTGATGTCGTTGGTCAGCGTCGCCAGCCGCTGCAGGGCCACGCCGTGGTCGTCATGCTCCATGCGCAGGACCGTGATCGGCCGGCCGGCAGCGGCGTGCATGCCGCGCGTCAGCATCGGGAACAGCACCTGCTCTTCCTTCTGCATATGGGTCTCCAGCTCGCCGAGCATTTCGGTCAGGTGGTCGGCCAGGCCCAGCGGACAATCGGGCCGGTCGCCGTGGACCTGCTCGACCCGGCGCGCCAGCCGGATCAGTTCGGGCAACTCCTCGCGGTGGCGGGCGTGGAAGCGCGTCAGGATGTGGTCGATCAACGCGGCCGGCGTCGCAGTATTCCAGTCCTGGCCGGCCGGTGCGGCGTCGTCGTGCAGGGCAAGAAGCCGGGCTTCGATACTGTCGATGGCGGTGGCATCGAGGCCCTTTTCCAGCGCGGCATCGCGCAGGGTCTGCTTGCCTCCGCAGCAGAAGTCGAGCGCATAGTCATGGAAGATGCGCGTTGCGCCGGGGATGCGGCGGGCCAGTTGGCCGAGCGATTGGTCCTGGAAGGTCATGAGGTGCTCCTGTGTGGAAAGTTGCGTCTGCATGACATAACGCGAAGAGCGTGCCTGAAAAAAACCAAGCCAGATCAATGGGTTGCAACACGAACGGTCATAAATACCCTAGACTCCCAGTGGTATAAATAACCCTATACGGTGTTTTTCACCATGGCCAATCCCGCCATCGTTCCCGAGTTGCTCGCCGACCTGGTCGCCGACCTGCCCCACGCCGTGCGCCTGCAGCGCCTGGTCAGCGGCCTGCGCGCGCATTTCCGCTGCGGCGCCGTGGCGCTGCTGCGGCTGGAAGAAGACCACCTGCGCCCGGTGGCCGTCGACGGCCTGGTCGGCGACGCGCTGGGGCGGCGCTTTGCCGTCGGCCTGCATCCGCGCCTGGCGGCGATCCTGGCGCGGCGCGGCGTGACCTGCTTCCACCACGACAGCGTGCTGCCCGACCCGTACGACGGCCTGATCGACGAGCACGTGGGCGAGCCGCTGCCGGTGCACGACTGCATGGGCACCAGCCTGGAGGTCGAAGGGCAGCCATGGGGCGTGCTGACGCTCGATGCGCTGGCCGTGGGCACCTTCGACACCGCCGCGCAGGCCGAGCTGCAGCGGCTCACCGTGGTCGTCGAGGCGGCAATCCGGACCACCCGGCTCGAGGCCGAGATCCTGGCGCTGCAGGTGGCCCGGGGCAAACCCGTTGCCGATGAAGGCACCGCCGGCGCCGGAGACATCACCGGCGAAATCGTCGGCCAGAGCGCGGCCATCGCCAACCTGTTGCACGAACTGGAAGTGGTTGCCGATACCGAGCTGCCGGTGCTGCTGCTGGGCGAGACCGGCGTCGGCAAGGAGCTGTTCGCGCACCGGCTGCACCGCCAGTCGCGCCGGCGCGCGCAGCCGCTGGTGCACGTCAACTGCGCGGCGCTGCCGGAGTCGCTGGCCGAGAGCGAGCTGTTCGGCCACGCCCGCGGTGCCTTCTCCGGCGCCACGGGCGAACGCCCCGGCCGCTTCGAGGCGGCGGACGGTGGCACGCTGTTCCTCGATGAAGTCGGCGAGCTGCCGCTGTCGATCCAGGCCAAGCTGCTGCGCACGCTGCAGAACGGCGAGATCCAGCGGCTGGGCTCGGACCGGCCGCGCCGCGTCAACGTGCGCGTGATCGCCGCCACCAACCGCAACCTGCGCGAGCATGTGCGCGACGGCTCGTTCCGCGCCGACCTGTACCACCGCCTGTCGGTCTATCCGATCCCGATCCCGCCGCTGCGCGAGCGCGGCAACGATGTGCTGCTGCTTGCCGGCCGCTTCCTGGAACTGAACCGCGCCCGCCTGGGCCTGCGCAGCCTGCGCCTGTCGCCGGCGGCGCAGGATGCGCTGCGGCGCTATCGGTGGCCCGGCAACGTGCGCGAGCTCGAGCACGTGCTCAGCCGTGCCGCGCTGCGCGCGGTCAGCCGCGGCGCCGGCCGCAACGACATCGTCACGCTGGAGGCGGACCTGCTCGACCTGGACGGACTCGACGCGCCGCCTGCGGGGCTGGCGGAAGCCGCTCATGCCGCCCATTCCGCCCATTCCGCGCAGCCAGCAATCGTCCCCGGTACAAGCCTGCGCGACGCCGTCGACCAGACCCAGCGCGCCTGCATCGAGCAGGCGCTGCTGGCCCAGGGCGGTAACTGGGCGCAGGCGGCGCGGCAGCTCGGCGTTGACGCCAGCAACCTGCACAAGCTGGCGAGGCGCCTGGGCTGCAAGTGAAGGCGCGAGCGGCATTGGCGATGGCAAAGCGCGCCTCGTCTGCCTAAGCTAGTCAGACGTCGTTTGCAGTGCAACATGGTGTGGTGTCGCCAACACCCTGCGGCCGGCGCAACCTGTGGACCCCTACCGGAGATGCCCGTGATGATGACCGCAACGCAAGCCTTCTGGCCATTCCCTGCCTTCTTCACGACAGGCTTTGCCAGCCTGCAACAACTCCAGACCATGCAGGCGGATCTCGCCGAGACCTGGCGCCGGATGGCGGAACTGAACCTCGAATTTGCCCGCAGCATGGCAGACGAAATGCGCTTCGACACCGTGGGATTGCTGATGGAACACGATCCCGAGGCCCTGTACGCGCGCGAGATCGCCAGTGAGATGCCGCTGCTGGGCGGCCCGCTGCACTATGCCTCGGCGATGCTGGAACTGCTGGCGCGCGCCCAGCAGAAATGGCTCGATGGCTGGGGCCACCTGTTCATGCAGGGCTCGCTGACGGACTGGACGGCGGGGGCGCAGGCGGTCACCGACATCCCTGCCTGGCTGGTCCGGGAAACCCCGCGCCCGCGGGCGGGCTGACCCGGCAAGGGCGCCGTGGCGGCGCGTGCCCGCACGCCGCGGCCAATTTTTCCTGCGCGCCTTGCCATGACCACGCGCGCACCCCGGTATCATGCAAATCATCACACCCTGGTCCGCCATCCCTGCCGTCCCGGCTGGCGGACCTCCACACAGGACTGGTTCAGGACGCGCCCCGCTTCATGCCCTCATATCCACTGGTCCTGCTGCTTACCGTCGCCGTCGTCTGCTGCATCGGCATGGCCATTGCCACCTGGCCCCGGCGCGACGACCCTACCGTCCAGGCGTTCCTGGTATTGGCCTTCGGCGCGGTGGTCTGGAGCGGCGGACGCCTGCTTGAGATCAGTTCGACCGACCTGCCCGGGCGCATCCTGTGGGCCAAGATCCAGTACATCGGCATCGTCGCGGTGCCGATCGGCTGGCTGGTGGCGATGGTGCACCTGAGCCGCCCGCGCTACGTGGTGCCATGGTCGCGGCTGTGGCTGCCGGTGCTGGCGGCGGTGGTGACGGTGGTGCTGGTCTTCACCAACGAGCGGCACCACCTGGTCTGGACACGCATTACGCTGATGCCGCCCGGGGTCTCGCCCGGCGCGGTGTTCGAGCATGGCGCGGGCTACGTCGTGGTGGCCTTCTGGTCTTACTCGCTGCTGGCGCTGAGCTGGTATTTCCTGATGACGGCCGAAGTGCCCAACGACGCCCTGTCGCGCCGCGGCCGCGTCATCCTGGCCGGCGGCCTGGCCCTGCCGCTGATTGCCCATGTCGCTTACCTGAACCGCTGGACCGGCCCGCTGGGCGGCGACCTGACCCCGGCCACGTTTTCGCTGATGGCGGTGCTGGTGTGGTTCTGCGCGCTGCGCACGCACCTGGACGATATTGGCCACTACGCCCGCCTGCGCGTGTTCGATGCGCTGCGCGAGGGCTGCGTGATCGTGGACGCCAAGGGCGCGGTGGTCGAATTCAACCCGGCGGCAGCCCAGTTGTGGCCGGAGTTGCACCGCGGCAGCCCTGTGCCGGCCGGATGGGAGACGGCGCTGGACTCGGCGCAGGCCGCACCCGGCCTTGCGCCCGCCACGCCGCTGGTGCCGCCGGGTGCCCCGTTCGAGTTGACCGTGGAACGGGTCGAGCGCCTGGACGGCAGGCAGATCGGCAGCCTGGTGTTCATGCGCGATATCAGCCGCTTCCAGTCGCGCGAGCTGGCACTGACCGCGCGCCTTGGCCAGACCGAGGAGCAGCTGTGGCAGGTGCAGGCCGACCTCGACGTCGACGCGCTCACCGGCATCCCCAACCGGCGCTACTTCCAGCGCGAGTCGCTCGCCGCCGTGACCCGCGCCCATGAGCGCGGCCAGGCGCTGGGGCTGCTGATCCTGGATGTCGACCTGTTCAAGCAATACAACGACCTGCACGGGCACCTGGCCGGCGACGACTGCCTGCGCCAGATCGCCTGCGCGCTGGCCGGCACGGTGGCCGGCGAGCAGTTCTGCGCGCGGCTCGGCGGCGAGGAATTCGCGGCGGTGCTGCCCGGCGCATCGCGCGAGGAAACCCGCGACGTGGCGCGTCGCATGGTCGCAGCGGTGCGCGAGCTTGGCCTTGCGCACCGCGGCACGCCGGTGCAGCCCGTGGTGACGATCAGCGTCGGCGCGGTCTGCGCCGTGCCCGAGTCGCCTCGGCTGGACCCGCTGCTGCACCGCGCCGACAGCGCGATGTACCGCGCCAAGCGCGCGGGCCGCAACTGCTACATGCTGGATGGCGAAGCGGCCTGACCGCCTGTGGCCGGGCCATGTCGCCGGCTAACCCGCGCGTACCGCCAGCGCACCCTGCAGCGCCACCAGCCGAACCGCCGCCTGGCTGACCCACGCCGGCCGCGGCGCCGCATCGAGCCAGTACTTGACCTCAAGCCCGAGCGCGGTGTCGCCGCTGATCACCAGCTTGCGCTGGAAGAACAGCGTGTCGGTATCGGCCTCGCCGCCGAGCAGCCGCAGGTAGTCCACCGCGGCGGCGCGCAGCGTCAGCGCGGGTTCGCCGCCGGCAGCGGCGGTGCGGAAGCGCCCGCCTTCGCAGCGGAACGGCACTTCCAGCCCCAGGTCCTGTACCGTCAGCAGGAATACATGGCCTTCCAGCGCAGCCGGCGGCTCCAGCCAGCCGGCGCGGCGCGCCAGCTCCAGCGCCGCCACCAGCGGCAGCGCGCGTGCCCGCGCCGGCATGCGGCGATGCACGCCGGTCATCAGCTTGTGCAACGTGTTCATGCCCGTGCCTCCCACGCAATGCCGGCGCTGCCATGCCAGTAGCCGTTGCACGGCTGCGCTCCCGCCGGCACGATGCCGCTGGGTGCCGGCGCGCGCGCGCCCGCGCGGATCGCCGCCAGTTGCTGTACCACTTCCAGTGTGCCGGTCGAATGCGGGCTGACGCGCAGCAGGTCGACGCCCATCGCGGCCATGGCGAGCGCCTCGCCGCACAGGTCCAGGCAGGTCGCGCTCTGTGTCTGCACGCCGTTGAGCGTGAAAAACGCCTGGCCTTCGCCAGTGGCGGCGACCAGCCCGTCGGGGTAGTCCATGCAACGGAACTCGCAGCTGTCCTTGCGCAGGCGATGGTGGCGCGCGGTGAAGCAGCGCGCCGAGAAGGCCAGCGGCATGCGGCCCCAGACAAAGGCCTCGACCGTGGTGCCGCCCGGCCGCGCCGCGGCCAGCGCGGCCAGCGTGCGGCCGTCCATTTCCACCGGCACGACGCAACCGGCCGCGCCCTGCTTCGCCAGCCAGGCCAGTGTGTCGGCGTGGTAGACGTTCAGGTGCGGGCCGGCGATGAACGGCCGCCCGCCCATGCAGCGCACCGCGCCAAGGTCGTTGGCCTCGACCAGATAGCCGTGCTGATCGCAGGCGCGGCGCATCCAGGCGATGTCGGTATCGGACTCCACCAGCACCGGCGTGGACAGCACCACCTCCTTGCCGGCATCGCGCAGCATCTGCGCGATCTCCAGCCATTGCGCGTGGCGCAGTTCGTGGCGCCGCGTGCAGACGGTCTCGCCGAGGTAGACGCGGTCCACCGGGGCGTCGGCGACCGAGGCGTAGAACTGCAGCACGCGCTCGCGTGGCCAGTAATACAGCAGCGGACCGAGGGAAATGCCAAAGTCCGCGGCGGCGGGTCGTGATGTGGCTTGTGGAGCGGCTTGTGCGGCGGCTTGTGCGGCGGCTTGTGTAGCGGCTTGTGCGGCGGCTTGTGTAGCGGCTTGTGCAGCCGGTTGCGGCACGGTGGCCGCGGCGGTGTCGGGCATGGCAGTGTCCATCGTGGCGAAGGCGGCGGGATCGAGGCAGGTCGCGTCCATTGGCATCACCGCCATGGCCGGTCGTAGGCGCCCTGGGTCACCTGGTCGCCCTCGGCATGGCGGCCCAGCGTGGCCTGCCATTCCTGGCGCGGCGCGAAGCGCGCGGGATCGCCGCAGACGTCGTCGATGGCCGCGCGCAGCACGCCGACCACATCGGCGACATAGCGCGGGCTGCGCTGCCGGCCTTCGATCTTGATCGCGGCAATGCCCATGCCGACCAGCGCGGGCAGCAGCGACAGCGCGTTGAGGCTGGTTGGCTCTTCCAGCACATAGCCGCGCTCGCCCTCCACCTCGAAGCGGCCCTTGCACAGCGTCGGATAGCCGGCCGGCTCGCCGGGCGCGTAGCTGTCGATCAGGATGCCGGACAGGCGCGCCTGCATGGTGCCGTCCTGCTCGGTCCAGCGCACCGCATGCGCCGGCGAGCAGACCCCCTTGTTGTTGGGCGAATCGCCGGTCGCGTAGGAGGACAGCAGGCAGCGCCCTTCGGCCATCACGCACAGGCTGCCGAAGCCGAACACTTCCAGTTCGACACTGGTCTGCCGCGCGAGCTTGCCGATCTGCGCCAGCGACAGCACCCGCGGCAGCACCACGCGGCGGATATTGAAGCGCTCGCGCATCAGTTCGATGGCATCCGCATGCGTGGCCGAGCCCTGCACCGACAGGTGCAGGCGCAGCCCGGGATGGCGTTCGCAGGCATAGCCCATCAGCCCGGCGTCGGCCATGATGACCGCATCGGCACCCAGTTCCGCGGCGGCGTCGACGGCGCGGTGCCACTGCGCCACCGCGCCCATCTGCGCGAAGGTGTTGATCGCGAACAGCACTTCGGCACCGCGGGCATGGGCTTCCGCGACGCCGGTGCGGATGTCGGCCTCGGTGAAATTCAGGCCGCCAAAGTTGCGGGCATTGGTGGCATCGCGCAGGCCCAGGTAGACCGCGTCGGCGCCGTGCTGCAGCGCCATGCGCAGCGCCGCCAGCGACCCGGCGGGTGCAACCAGCTGGGGCCGGCGTGGCGCGCAGGCAGGCGCAACGGTGGCCGCATCCGGGCCAGTACAGGCAGTTGTCATGGTGTGGAAAGCAGGGACAAGGGAAACAGGACAAGAACAGCGGCCGATGCTAGCCACGCGCTGGCGGCAGGGGCTTGATCCCGCGCAAACCGGCACCAACGGCACATGGCTCGCGCCGGCGTATGCCGGTCGGCGTAGGCCGATGGCAGTCAGCGCCCGTGCGCTTGACCTGCGGCAAACGCAGGGTCTTTCCGCTGTGCCACGCTTCGCCAGTCACCCCCGCGCCAGGCCGGCTGCCGGCCACACGCGATTCACCTTCCGGAGATCCCTTTTATGAACGAACACTGGCTGAAGCTGGCCGGCCGCCGCCTGTTGCCCATCGTGCAGGGCGGCATGGGCATCGGCATCTCGGCGCACCGGCTTGCCGGCGCAGTGGCACGCGAGAACGGCGTGGGCACCATCGCCAGCATCGACCTGCGCCACCACCACCCCGACCTGATGGCACGCACCCGCGGCGTGCGCGACAAGGCCGGCATCGAGGCCGCCAACCTGGAGGCGCTCGACCGCGAAATCCGCGCCGCGCGCATGTTGTCGGAAGGCCGCGGGCTGATTGCGGTCAATGTGATGAAGGCGGTGGGCTCGCACGCCTCGCTGGTGCGCCAGGCTTGCGAAAGCGGCGCCGATGCCATCGTGATGGGCGCCGGCTTGCCACTGGACCTGCCTGAACTGGCCGCCGACCACCCCAAAGTGGCGCTGATCCCGATCCTGTCCGAGTCGCGCGGCATCGGCCTGGTGCTGCGCCGCTGGATGAAGAAGGGCCGGCTGCCCGATGCCATCGTGGTCGAGCACCCGGCCCATGCCGGCGGCCACCTTGGCGCCGCGACGATCCAGGACCTGTCCGAGCCGCGTTTTTCGTTCTCGCGCGTGCTGGCCGAATGCCGCGAGCTGTTCCAGTCGCTGGGCCTCGCATGGGACAGCATCCCGCTGATCGTGGCCGGCGGCATCGACAGCCATGCCAAGGTGCGCCACTGGCTCAACGAGGGTGCCGCCGCGGTGCAGCTCGGCACCGCCTTTGCCGTCACCGAGGAATGCGATGCGCATCCGGCCTTCAAGCAGGTGCTGGCCACCGCGCGGCCCGAGACGCTGCGCGAGTTCACCAGCGTTGCCGGCCTGCCGGCGCGCGCGGTGCTGACGCCGTGGCTGTCGCGCTACCTGTCGAGCGAGGCCAGGCTGCAGCGCCGCGCCAAGGTACGCGAGTGCCTGGAAGGATTCGATTGCCTGCAATCGTGCGGCCTGCGCGACGGCATCGCGCGCATCGGCCAGTTCTGCATCGACCTCAAGCTGGCGCAGGCGGTACGCGGCGACGTGGAACGCGGGCTGTTCTTTCGCGGCAAGGGTGCGCTGCCGTTCGGCGAAGCGATCCGCCCGGTGGCCGAGCTGATCCATTACCTGATGACGGGGGAAAAGCCTGCGGCACTGATGCCGGCCAAGGCAGCGGCCACGGCCTGAGCGCTGTTGGCGCGTGCCGGTTCGCCGGCACGCGGCGCCTGACTCCCCGAGCGGCCGTCAGGCCGCCGCCAGCTCGCCCGGGCCGGCCTGGCGCGCCAACCCATCCGGATCGATCAGGTAGATCTTGCCGCGCTCGATCCGCACCAGCCGCTCGGCGCAGAACCTGTGCATCACGCGTGACAGGGTCTCGGGCGTGATCCCCAGCTTTGACGCAATCACGCGCTGCGTGCAGGCCAGCCAGGTGCGCCGCGTGGCGAACGCCTGTTCGCGCAGGAAGCCCGCCACGCGCTGCAGCGCGGTCTGCAGGCTGATCGCCTCGATATCGCGCATCAGCCCATGCAATCGGCCCGACAGGTTGCGCAGCAACTGCGCAGCCAGCAGCGGATCCTGCATGACGGCCTGCCACAGCGCCGTCTTGCCGATCTGCAGCACCAGCGTGCGCGTCTGCGCCTGGCAGGCCATGCGCCCCGGCACGTCGAGGCAGAGCAGGTCTTCGCCGAAGGCCGCGCCCGGGCCGAAGACTTCGATGGCGCGCTCGCCGGCGGCTTCGTCGCCGGCCGGTGGCTGCAGCGCCAGCTTGACCAGGCCCTCCAGCACGATCGTCAGGCCGGCACCTGGCTCGCCGCCACGGAACAGGTATTCGCCCTTGCGCAGGCAGCACAGCGTTGCCGCGGCGCGCAACTGCGCCACCACGGCTGCATCGACGCCGCGGAACAATGGCAGCGCTTCCAGGTTGATGGCTTCACCCATGGTGATGACCTCCTTCGACATGACTGCCTTCAGCATTCCGGGCCGCATGGCGCGGCGGCAGGCCGCCACGGCGGCGCATCTGCCGCATGCAGCGCAACGCGGACAACAATTGCCAGCCCAGCCACGCATTGGCCGCGGCGAGCAGCAGGCCGCCGGCGCGGGCCAGCGGCAGGGGAGCCAGCGGCAGCGCCAGCAGCAGCCCGTAGGCTGCCAGCAGCAACCAAGACTGGCGGCGCTGCCGGGCGGGCACGATGATGGCCTGCATGGCCGGCACGCGCGCGCGCGGCGGCAGCAGCCGGCGCAAATGCAGCCAGACCAGGAACGGCACGATCTTGCCGAGCATCGCCGTGACCGGCAGCACGCCGCTGCCGACCAGCGCCATGGTGCCGGCCCACCACGCCACCGGTACGTCCGAATCCGGCCACACGATCGCCGCCGCGCCCAGCACGGCGGCACCCAGCATGCTGGCGCAGGCCACCGGCCACAGCAGCCACAGCGGATCCTGGCGGCGCCGCGCGCGCAGCGTGCCGGCCAGCCCGCAGGCGGCCACCACGGCGACAAAGGCCAGCCACGCCAGCAGCAACGCCTGGCCAAAGGCAGGTTGCCCAGGCCACAACAGGGTTGCCATGCTGAACAGCGCCAGCGGCACCCAATGCGCCATCGGCAGGCCGCGCGACAGTGCCGCGGGCAGGCGCCGCGTCTGCCAGAACATCGGCAAGACCGTGTTGGCCACGCCGGTCAGCAGCGCCGCCAGCCAGCCGCCCAGCGCCCACGCCATATGCATGCCCAGCACCGGCGCCACCGGCACCTGCCACCAGCCGCCGAAGGTGCCGGCCAGCGCGATGCCGCACAGCGCCGCGGCCAGCAGCGGCGCGCCGATGCCGGCCAGCGTGCGCGTGGTGGCGTCTACCGCGACCACGCGCCGCCCGGCTGCGAGCAACAGCGCGCCAGCCAGCAGCAGCAGCACGCCGGCCGCGGCGGCGGCCTGCATGCCTGCCGGGGCGCCGCCGAGCAGCCCGAAGCCCAGCCCGGCGGCCACGCCGGCACCGGCAACGGCGACAAATGGCGCGAGCACGCCGGCACCCGGCACGGCCACGCCCGCCACCACCGGCATCATCTGGAACAACGCGCCCACCATCACCGGCATCAGCATGCCCAGCGCGAGCACATGGACCGCCACCAGCGTCAGTGGCGCAAAGCGGTCCGGCAAGCCGTCAGCGGGCCCCGCCGCGAGCAGCAGCCCTGCCGCGGCGCCCAGCCATGGCGCCGGCACCAGGCAGCCGAACACAACCGCGGGGCGCGGCGCGCGCTCGTAGTCGAGGTTGGCGGCTTTCATCCCGGTTGCCTTGCCTCGCCAGCGCTACGCGATGCCATGCAGCACGGCATCAAGGTCCGGCACGTGCGCGCGGCACATCGGGAACAGCACGTTTTCTTCCTTGATGTTGTGCTGCTGCAGCAGCACCACCAGCGTGTCGGTCTCTGCCGCGAGCGCATTGCCGTCGCGCAGCGACAGCCATTCGCGCACGTTGTCCATCAGCGCGCGCACTTCATCGTGTTCGTGGCGCATGACGGCGGTTGGGCCGCCGGCCATGCCGGTGGCCTGTTCGAAGGCGGGGAACAGCCGCGCCTCTTCCGCGCCGAAGTTGCCGCCGAGCGCGGCCTCCAGCTCGGCGAACGCCGCGGCGGCCTGTGTCCAGTCGCCTTCGCGCAGCGCGCCTTCCAGGCGTGCGAGCGCGGCGTCGCAACTGCGGTGCTGCTGCACCAGGGTATCGATGCCATCAGACATGGTGTGGATTCTCCGGACCGGTATTGACCGGATGCTAGGGCGCCGCCCGGCGTGGGGATTTGATCGGGGATAAGTCGGCCGTCAATAACCGGTGTAAGGGGGGTCGGCGTGTCGATATATCACAACGTGATATGTGAATCGCGTCGGACGCAGCACCATTTCCGCTCGACGTACACGCAAGGCCGGCCGGAAAATGCGACGCCGCGCGCACATGCGTAAGCGCGAACCTCGCGTTTTGTTGATCTGGCGCAGGTAGTGCGGGGCCTGTCACGCGGAAAATTGCCTTCCAGACGCGCGCGCGACTGACAGACGCCGGCGTTCCCCTGACAGGTAGCCCCCGATACCGAACCCATGCCTTACACCGATCTACCGGCCGATCTACTGGCCGACCCCCCGGCCGATCCCCCGGCCGAAGCGCAGGCCGCCACCCCGCTGCGCCATCGCCTTTCCACGCGCATCATCTCGCTGTCGCTGGCCGTGCTGCTGGTGGTGCTCGGCATGATCTCCGGCACGCTGTGGCTGTCGTGGAAGCTCGAAGGCGCCGGCGCCGCCATCAATGACGCCGGCAGCCTGCGCATGCGCGCCAACCGGGTCGCGATCGAGCTGACACTCGCGCACGCGCAGCGCGGCAATGCGCTGGCGATGCAGGTGCAGGCGCTGGACGGCACGCTGGCGCAGCTGCGCCAGGGCAACCCGTCGCGCCCGCTGTTCCTGCCCGATGAACCCGCCATCCACGCCCAGCTCGAGCGCGTCACCAGGGACTGGCACGCCCACCTGCGCCCGATCGCCATGGCCGGCGCCGACAGCACCGCGCCGGCACGCTATATCGCCGCGCTGCCCGGCTTCGTGGCCCAGGCCGACACGCTGGTCGGCATGATCGAGCGCGACAGCGCGCGCAAGACCGACCTGCTGCGCCTGTCGCAGACGGCGCTGGCGCTGATGGCCTGCGTCGGCACCGTGGCGGTGATCTACCTGCTCTACCTGTGGATCATCCTGCCGGTGCTGCGGCTGCAGGACGGCCTGCGGCGCATGGCCGCGCGCGAGTTCTCGCTGCGCCTGCCGGTGGAGACCCGCGACGAGTTCGGCACCCTCTGCGAAGGCTTCAACCGCATGGCCGGCGAACTGCAGGGCCTGTACAGCGACCTGGAGGCGCGGGTGGCGCAGAAGACCGCCGAGCTGGAGCGCCAGAACCGCGACCTGGAGACGCTGTACGACATGGCGGCGCTTTTGAACCAGGCCAGCGATGCAGACACCATGGTGCGCGGCTTCCTGGCGCGCGTGATGCGCCAGTTCGACGCCGAGGGCGGCAGCGTGCGCGTGCTCGACCCGCGCAACGGCCGCATGCACCTGCTGGCCAGCGCGGGCTTGCCCGTGGCGCTGGCTGAGGCCGCGTCCTGCGCCGCCGCCGATGCCTGCCATTGCGGCGAGGCCACGCGCGAAGCGGTGGTCACGATCGCCGACCTGCGCGGCACGCGCCGCGCAGGCGGCGTGGGGCAACCCGACGCCGGGGCGCAGGACAGCACGCCGTGCGCGCGCAACGGCTTCCAGGCGCTGGCGGCATTCCGCATCGAAAGCCAGCGCGGCGCCACCGGTGTGTTCGCGCTGCATTTCCGCGCCCAGCGCACGCTGCCCGCCTCCGACCGGCAACTGCTCGAAACGCTGGGCCAGCACCTGGGCACTGCGCTGGAGCACCTGCGGCTGTCGGCGACGGCGCGCCAGCTCGCGGTGGTCGAAGAACGCAACCTGGTGGCACAGGGCCTGCACGACAGCATCGCGCAGGGCCTGAACTACCTGAACCTGCAGGTGCAACTGCTCGACGACGCGGTCGCGCGCGACGACCTGGCCGAGACCCGCGAGATCGTGCCGATGCTGCGCCACGGCGTGGAGGAGAGCTACCAGGACGTGCGCGAGCTGCTCAACAATTTCCGCTCGCGCCTGGGCGGCGGCGAACTGCGCCCGGCAGTGGAAGACACCGTGGCGCGCTTCCGCCGCCAGTGCCGCACCGAAGCCACGCTCACCATCGACGAACAAGCCGACGGCATCGGCGCGGGCGGCCGGCCGCTGTCGCCGGAACAGCAGCTGCAGGTGCTCTTCATCCTGCAGGAAGCACTGTCCAACGTGCGCAAGCACGCCCTGGCCGCGCACGTGACGGTGGCGCTCAGCCACGGCCGCGACTTCCGCCTGGTGGTGGAGGACGACGGCGAAGGCTTCGATCCCGCCGAACCGGCCACGCGCGCCGAAGCGCATATCGGCCTGAACATCATGCGCGAGCGCGCCGCCCGCCTGGGCGCGCAGCTGCACGTGCGGGCCGCCCCGGGGCGCGGCGTGCGCATCGAGCTGGTGCTGCCGCGCCGCGCCCCACAGAACCCCGAGACCCAGCCATGACCATCCGCATCCTGCTGATCGACGACCACACCCTGTTCCGCTCCGGCATCCGCGCGCTGCTGCAGCGCCAGACCGACTTCGAGATTGTCGACGAAGCCGCCGACGGCGTGGAGGGGATCAAGCGTGCCAAGCAGCATCGCCCCGACGTGATCCTGCTGGACCTCAACATGCCTGGCCTGTCGGGACTGGAGGCGCTGCAACTGCTGGTGGAAGACCTGCCGCAGACCGCGGTGATCGTGCTGACGGTGTCCGAGGAAGCCGAGGAACTGGCCACCGCGCTGCGCAGCGGTGCGCGCGGCTACCTGATCAAGAACATCGAGACCGAGGCGCTGATCGCCGGCATCCGCCGCGCCGCCGCGGGCGAGCCGGTGATCTCCGACAGCATGACGGCCAAGCTGGTGGCGCAGTTCCGCGCGCCGGCGCCCGCCGCGGCGCCGCGCCACGACGACGCGCCACGCCTGACCGCGCGCGAGCGCGAGATCGTGCAGGGGCTGGCGCGCGGCGAAAGCAACAAGGAGATCGCGCGCGATCTCGGCGTGGCAGAAAGCACGGTAAAGATCCACGTGCAGAACATTTTGAAGAAGCTGAACCTGGCCAGCCGCGTGCAGGTGGCAGTCTACGCGGTCGAGCACGGCCTGACCGAGGCGGGCTGAACGCGCGGCAACAACGTGGCAATGTGCTGCCCCAGCCGCCATGCAGTGCGCCACGAGAGCCTTGCAGTGCCCGGCGTCGTCCGATTCCTACACCGATATCAGTCCCTGCCCGGAGGGACGCGGGCGAGCCTTGACCTAGGCTGAACCTTGAGCAGTGGCCTTTCAGATGCGCGGCCGCTTCGGAACGGAAGCCCCCGGCTTCCCCGATCCACGAACAAGGAGCAAGCCATGGGAATCGGCACTATCCTTCTGATCATTCTTGTCCTGCTGCTGTTGGGTGCCCTGCCGGCCTGGCCGTACAGTTCCGGCTGGGGTTACTGGCCAAGCGGCGGCCTGGGCCTGATCGTCCTGATCGTGCTGCTGCTCGTGGTTCTCGGCCGGATATAGCGTTCCGGCCGTCCAGCGGGCGACGGCGGCTGGCAGGCCCCGGCGTGAGCGGCATCGCTGCGGCGTTGCCGCTCACGCCGGGGCCGATGCCGCGTCGTCCGCATTGTGTTTGTCTATCACCCCACCCCAAGGAGACTGACATGCCAGCCAAATCGAAGGCACAACAGCAGGCCGCCGGAGCGGCGCTCTCCGCCAAGCGCGGGGACACCAAGGCCGGATCGCTGAAGGGTGCTTCGCGCTCGATGTACAAGTCGATGAGCGAAAAGGAACTCGACAAGATGGCCTCGACCAAGACAAAGAAGCTGCCCAAGCACAAATAGAGATTGCCCAAGGAAAAAGTCAGAGCGCTGGCGCGTTCCTGCATCCTGTCGTTCCCGACGCGGGGACGACGCGCCACCGGCGCGTGCATGCTGCCGCGCCGCTTCGGTTCTTCCCTTTTCAGCGCTTCCCCGCCTCGCCGTTCTGTGGCCCGCCGCAATAGCCAGGCAGCCGCCTGGCCTTGCTGCTGCGCGCCAGCTTGATGGATTCCGACAGCGCCAGGCCAAAGCCCGCGATGCTGTGGACATCCTGTACCACCCGATCGCGCAGGAAGCCGGCCCAGCGAAAATCCCCATAGGCGCTGCCCGGCTTGCGGTAGGCACCGGCCTCGCGCGCGAACGCCGCAAGGCTGCGGTATGGGTCGTCGCGCATGCCCATCACGGTGGGCGGCAGCGCCCTGCGGCCCCGGAGCTTGCCGTGCTCGTCGTACGGGTGGACATGGCCGAGCTGGCCCATGCGCTTCCAGAAGGCCGACGGTGCCAGTTTGCTCAGGTCGCGCAGGATGCGCACCGGCGCCCACTGGTATCCCAGTTCAAGCCAGGCGCGGGCCCAGTGATGGTGATCGACGATATAGAGAGCGCCACCGGGACCCACCACGGTCTTGATGCGGTGGCTGCGCATGAAGCGACGCAGCTGCGCGAGGTCATTGCGGTCCGCGTGGCGCCGCGTGACTTCCTTCTTGTGGCTGACGTGGGTATAGCCCAGCGTCAGTTGCGTGGGGCGCAGCCGCGCCAGCTCGGCAATATCCTTGCCGTTCCGGGGGCTGGCGCGGTCGCGCCGTTCAGTTGTGTTCCGCACGCTTCTGGTCAACGAAATGCTCGAGCTCGCTGCCCGGGTCTTCATTGCCGGTGGACTGCTCGGCCACCGATTCCCGTGCCAGCGGCCGCGGCCAGAATTCTCCTTCCCCGTCCCGCACCGGCTCGCCGTGCGCGTTGGGGTCGAAGTCGGTCCACTGGCCGCATTCCCAGCAGCCCTGCGCGCGCTCCAGGTGGCCGGCGCCGGCTTCGCGCAGCACGTCGACCACGACCGAGGACAGGCCATTGCCAACGCAGGCGGCCAGCATCACCTCGCCGGCGTTCTCGTCGGATTGCGCCGCTGCCTTGGCCTCGTCGGGCCGGCGCACCGACATGATGGAAACGTCCCATACCGAGAATCCGCGAGCGAACAAGGTCCGCGCGGCGTCTTCGGCAGTGGCGATGGAGTCGAAGCGACCCGCTACGATCGGTGACATGGTGGCTCCCTGGTTTCGATGAATGGATGCGGTATGAAAGGGTGCGGTACGTCCCCGAGCCGCTCGCAAGAGCCACGCCCGCGCCGGATCTGCACGGCGGCGGCCGTGGTGGTGGGTGGCACGTGCAATTTTTGCAAGCACGGCTCCCGAACTACATGCACGGCCCGCTCGGCACCGGCGCCGGCTCAGCCGTTGACGACCTCGCCACCGTTGATGTGCAGGATCTGCCCCGTGATATAGCTCGCCGCATCCGAGGCCAGGAACACATAGCCGGCCGCCACTTCGAACGGCTGTCCCGGCCTGCCCATCGGCGTCTTCTTCCCGAACTCGGCGACTTCTTCGGCAGTGAAGGTGGACGGGATCAGCGGAGTCCAGATCGGGCCCGGCGCGACGCCATTGACGCGGATGCCGCGTTCGACCACCTGCAACGCGAGCGAACGCGTGAACGACACGATCGCGCCCTTGGTCGCCGAGTAGTCGAGCAGGTGCTTGCTGCCGCGATACGCGGTCACCGAGGTGGTGTTCAGGATCGACGCGCCCGCCTTCAGGTGCGGCAGTACCGCGCGCGTCAGGTGGAACATGGCGAAGACGTTGGTGCGGAAGGTGGCCTCGACCTGGCCTTCGTCGACCTCTTCCAGCGATTCCTTGGGATGCTGCTCGGCGGCGTTGTTGACCAGGATATCGAGCTTGCCGTACTGCTGCAGCGTCTGGCGCGCGACCCCTTCGGCATGGCTGCAGTCGGCAAGGTCGCCTGCGATCGCGAGGCACTTGCGCCCGGAGGCTTCAACCAGTTCGACCGTTTCGCGAGCATCGGCATGCTCGTCGAGATAGGAGATGGCAACGTCGGCGCCTTCGCGCGCGAAGGCCACGGCAATGGCGCGGCCGATACCGCTGTCGCCACCCGTGACCAGCGCCACGCGCCCTTGCAGGCGGCCGCTGCCGACGTAGTCGTCCGCGCCGCTGTCCGGCTGCGGCCGCATGGGCGCTTCCAGTCCCGGCTGGCGATCCTGGTGCTGGGGTGGGACGCTCTTCGGTGTGGACATGGCTGACTCCTGTCTGTGGCGGACACGCGGGCCCATGCGCGTGCCGCGCAAGTTCCATGCCGCTGGGATGTACTCCGCACCCACTCGGCACTTTGGCGCAGCGCTTCGAACACGCCCACGGCGGTGACGTGGCAGGCGCCCGTAACCCTTACATCGCCCGGCAATCCTTACAGCGCTGCGGCACGCTCGGCGCCGAACCGGCGTGGTAGCGAAGGGGCACGGATTTTGCGGGTTGTTGGTTGTTTATTGCGGGTTCATTTTGCGGTTTTCCCGGAGGAAACACCGCACTTCAAACGGCCCGGCGGCGCCGCAGCCAGCTTCTGCGCAGGCACAGCCCAGCCGGACCATTCAGCCAGGAGGCAAGCAATGTTCAACTTCCGCAACGACCGCGGCAGCCGCGGGGGCAATCAGGGCCAGCGCCGCGAGGGCGGCCAGCCATCGGGCATGCGCGACGAGAACCGGGGCAGCGGCTCCGAAGACTGGGGCCGGGAATGGGGTGAAGACTGGCGCGGCGAGCAGCGCAATGAAGGTCGCAATGAAGGCCGCAGGGAGGGACGCAGCGAGTGGCGTGGCGAGGGCCAGGGCCGCTATGGCAGCGAGTCTTACGGCAACGAAGGCCGCGGCGGCGAATCCTCGCGCCACGGCGGACCCTGGTACCAGCAGGACACGCCCGCGGGCCAGACCCGCGGCAGCTGGGGCCAGCCGGGATATGGCGCGTCCGATGCGGGCGGCACCGGCCACCCTTACAGCAGCGGCTATGGCGGCTACAGTCCGTCGGCGCAGGACAGCGGCTATCGCAGCCAGGAGCGCGTATCGGGCTATGGCTATCGCGATGAAGACCGCTTCGGGCCGCGCGGCCGGGGCGGCGAGCGCGACGAACGTGACAGCGGCGCAAGGGACGAACGGGGCGAACGGGGCGAACGGGGCGGCCGTGCCATGCACTGGCGCGAAGGCATGGAGCGCGACCGCAGCCAGCGTGGCGGCGAACCGAGCTATGGTAGTGGCTACTACGGCGATTCCGGCCGCGGTGGCCAGTCGTTCAGCGGCGGGCAGCGGGTCTATCCGGACGATCCCGGCTATCGCCGCAGCCGGGCCTTCGGCCAGCAGGCGGCTACGCAGGGACAGCACGCCGGCCGGCGCGTGACCGGACCCAAGGGCTATCGCCGCTCCGACGAGCGCGTGCGGGAAGACGTGTGCGAACGCCTCGCCATGAACCCGTACATCGATGTCGGCGAGGTCAGCGTGGAAGTCGCCAACGGCGTGGTCACGCTGGATGGCACGGTGCGCGAGCGCCGGGAGAAGTATGTGATCGAGGAAATCGCTGACGCCGTGTTCGGCGTGACCGAAGTCGACAACCGGCTGCGTATGGGAACGCAAGGCGGCCGGGGCTCCGCCTGGGCCGCCGGCTCGGAGGTCGGTGGGGAGGACACTGGCAGCGGCACAGCGGGCAGCGCCGGCATCTCGCCGGAGCGCACGCTGAACAAGAGCTGAGCTGTAGACAACCTGCGCGGCGCGGCCACGCGCCGCGCCGCCCCGCGCCGCCCCCAACATGCCACGCCACCCCCGCAAACTTCGTCCCGGCAGCAAGCTGATGGTGCCCCTGGACGCGCTGCGCCCGACCCAGATCACCGTCGGCGGCTACCACGTCGCGCAAAAGGTCCACGTGACCCGCCGCGTGCCGCCCGAGGCGCGCGCCGCCTTCCTCGACAAGCACCGCGTCCACCTGGTGATCGGGCCGGAACAAGGCCTCTACGTGGTCGACCACCACCACTGGGTGCGCGCCTGGCACGACCTCGGCCTGACCCACGTGCCTGGGCTCGTCCAAGCCGATATCAGCGACCTCGATCCGCCCGCGTTCTGGCGCCACATGGTCGCCAACCACCTGGTCCACCCGTATGACGAGCACGGCCGCCGCCGGCCGCTGACCGAACTGCCCGAGGCCATCCACGACATGCGCGACGATCCCTACCGCAGCCTGGAGGCGTTCGTGCAAATCGCCGGCGGTTATCGCAAGGTCAAGACCGCCTATCCGGATTTCCGCTGGGCCGACTATTTCCGCCGCAACGTGCCGGGTCCGTTCGACACGGCGCATCACTTTGCCATAGCGCTGGCGCAGGCCTTCCGCCTGGCGCATGCTGCGGGGGCACGCGAGCTGCCCGGCTATCTCGGCCCCCTGCCGTGCTGACGCGGGCGTCGGTTGGTGGTCGGTTGGCCGCCGGTTGGCCCGTTGGTTGACCTTTAATCGCCGCGCCCTGCCACGCTCAGCAGCCGCAGCAGGCGGGCCTCGTCCGCGCGCAGCCGGGTCACCGATGGCGCGCGCCCGCCAACTTCCAGCTCGCCGCACAGGTAAGCGTCAATGACGCCCGGATGCACATAGCATTTGCGGCACACCGCCATGGTGTTGCGCAGCTGGTGCGCCACCTCGCGGATGGCGTCGGCCACGGCCTTCTTGCGCGCGGTTTCGCTGGCGGCTTCCGGCAGCTTGCGCAGGATCGCCAGCGCATGCACGCTGCCGGCCCAGGTGCGGAAATCCTTCGCGGTAAATTCGCCGCCCGTGGCCTCCTTCAGGTAGGCATTCACGTCGGCCGAGCCGATCTCGCGGATCTCGCCGTCGCTGTCGCGATACTTGAACAGCCGCTGGCCGGGCAGGTCGGCGCAGTTGCGCACGACCCGCGCCAGGCGCGGGTCGTTGACCGACACATCATGGGTAATGCCGCTCTTGCCGGTGAACTGGAAGCGCAGCCGGCTGCCGCGCACGGTCACGTGCCGGCGCCGCAGCGTGGTCAGGCCGTAGGTACGGTTCTGCTGCGCGTAGCGCGGCGAGCCCACGCGCACCAGCGTGGCATCGAGCAGCACCACCACCGCGGCCACCACTTTCTCGCGCGGCATGCCGTTGCGGCCCAGGTCGCGCGCGGCGCGGGCACGCAGCCGTGGCAGCACCGCGCCGAAGGCCGGCAGGCGTCCGTACTTGTCTGAATCGCGCAGTGCCGCCCATTCGGGGTGGTAGACGTACTGCTTGCGCCCGCGCGCGTCGCGCCCCGTGGCCTGCAGGTGACCGCGCGCGTCCGCGCAGATCCACACCGCCTCGTACGCCGGCGGAATGGCCAGCGCGGCAATGCGTGCCAGCGTGGCCTGGTCGCGCACGCGTTCGCCATCTGGCCTGATATAGCTGAAGCCGGTGCCCTGGCGGCGCCGCGTGATGCCGGAACTGCCGTCCTCGACGTAGCGCAGGCCGGCCTCGCGCAGCACGGCGTCCAGCGCCGCGGTGGGGTCGGTGGAGGGCAGGGTGCTGTCCATGCGGGCTGCGTCCTCGCGGCGGCGCCGCTCTGCACTACTCGGCGCCGGGCGGCGGTGCGCCGGCGGAACCGTAGGCCGTTGCTGGCGACGGCACCCCTTCACCCATGCCGACGGCATCATCGTCGGGCTCCGGCGCCGTGCGCCGCGGCTTGGGCTGCAAGGCACTGTCCGCACTGACCGGGCCGGCACGCGCCAGGGTGATCATCTCGCGCAGCCAGTTGACCAGCAGGCTGCTGTAGGCGCGCTGGCATTCCTCATCGGTCAGCCCGTGGTCGGCGCCCTTGATCACGCGGTAGGTCATCGAGTTGGCATGCACGCATGCGTCGACATAACTCATCACCGCGGCGTGCGGCACCACCTGGTCGTGCTCGGACTCGATCACCAGCACATCGCCGTTGAATTCCGCGCAGGCGCGCACGGCGCGGTTGTCTTCCGGCGGGACCACGCTGCGCCGGTACGCCACCAGGTCCTGTTCGCGGTGCAGCTGGCGCTTGGGCAGCTCCCAGCCGGAATCCATGTACAGCGCCGGCGCGCGGAACCCCATCCACCGCACCGGGCGCATCGTGCTCAGCAGCGCCGCGAGGTAGCCTCCGTAGCTGCTGCCTACCACCGCGATGGCGTTGCGGTCGACTTCCGGCTGCCGTACCAGCGTGTCATACGCGGCGACTACGTCGGCCAGGTTGCGCATGCGGGTGACGGTCTCGTATTGCGACTTGGTGCCGGCGTGGCCGGTCAGGTCGAAGGTCAGGCAGACGCAGCCCAGGCCCGCGACCTTGCGCGCGCGCGCCAGGTATTGCTGCTGGCTGCCGCCCCAGCCGTGCACAAACAGCACGCCGGGCAATCTGGTCTCGGGACTGATCAGGGTGCCGGCAATGGTGCCGCCCTCGCTCTGAATCTGCAGCAGTTCTTCATGGGTTGCCATGGGAATCGGGCTCCAGCCTTGCGTACTTGGTGAGGGGACCGACGTGGCGGTCCTCTCCCTGGAAATAGATCACGGCGTCGGCGGGCACCGGCACGTTGGCGCCGTACACCTCGCGCGTGGACGCCACCACCTGGTTTCGGTCCGGATCGTCCTGCAGCGCCGCCAGCGCCGCCAGCTCGGCACCCGTGGCGCCGCCTACGCGCCATGACTGCTCGAGCACGCCGCCAAGGATCTGCTCGCGGTCGGCGTCGGGGCCCGCGGCCGGGCCAAAGGCCACGTCGTAGTTGCAGCGCGTCAGCATCATGCCGCCATAGCAGCCCAGCGCGGCGTCGTGGTACACCATCGCCGCGCGCACCGCGGCCAGCGTGCGCGCGTCGAACGGCTGCTGCAGCAGCGCGTCGAAGCCGCCGCGCACCACCGTCAGCGTCGAACCGCCGTAGACCTGCTGGCCACGGTTGTTCTCCGTCAGCCCCTGCGTGCCGCAATAGCTGGCGCGCAGTCCCGCCAGTTCCACCTGGCCGACGCTATAGGTCTGCGGCGCGTCCAGGTCACGCTCCACCACGATGCCGTGGGCTTCCACCACTGCATCGGGCATGGCGGCCAGCGCTTCGTCGAGCGCGCGCTCGCTGTCGACCACGCACTGGCCCAGCCCGCCGATGCCGCATGGCTCCTTCAGCCGGACCGGACCCAGTGCCAGCAGGCGCTTTCCGGCCGTGCGCGCATCGGCCATGGTGAACGCAGTGAAGCCCGGCAGGGTCGCGCCGACCACGCGCTGCACGAAGGCTTCGCTCCAGCCTTCGGGAGCGGCGGCGCCGGGCTCGACCAGCCCATGCGTGATCGCCTTGGTGGCGACGAACGCGTAAGGCACCACGCCGCCGAACAGGTCACCCTCCCCATGCACGCCGATGCGCGTGGCAAGCTCCTGCCCGATCAGCGTCTGCGCGGGCACGAGGTAGGGACGCGGCCGGTCGGACGCGGCTTCATCGTAGGCGCCTGCGTAGCCGATCCCCACGATCTCTGCCACCTTGCGC
The DNA here is from genome assembly GCF_040784895.1 of Cupriavidus sp. Agwp_2. NCBI lineage: Bacteria > Pseudomonadati > Pseudomonadota > Betaproteobacteria > Burkholderiales > Burkholderiaceae > Cupriavidus > Cupriavidus sp. Agwp_2. The sequence goes on along the minus strand of NZ_CP088084.1, from coordinate 2,076,891 downwards.
GCGATATTGGCCATGGTGGTGCCAAGGTGGCTGTCGGGCTGCCCGAGTGAATCGCAGCCGTACACCATGACCGCGCGGGACGCAGCGGCGGCCGGTCCCATCTGCTTGCGCTTGCTTGCCTTGTTCGGATCGGACACGGGAGGCTCCTTGCTCGATAACGTGGTTGGCGCGACGGGTTCACGGCGTGCGGCAGGCATCCAGCATGAGCATGCGTACCGCGGTCCGGTGCTGCGGGTTATGGACTGGCCTCGGCGGTGGCATGCGCATCGGCGCCGCTGCCACCGTCCTCGGGGCGGATCTGCCGCGAGGCGCGGGCGTGCTGCTTGGCCGCGTGGTTCTCGCGCGCCTCGTCCAGTGAATGGCTCATCTTGACGCCATCTTCCTTGTCGGCCAGCTCGGCCAGGTGGCGGTAGAAAGTCACCAGCTGCCGCAGCTCTTCCTCGTCGAGGTCCTCGATCGAGACCAGCATGTTGCTGGCTTCCCGGTGCGAGGCCAGCAGTTCGTTGAGCTTGAGGTGGACCGCCACCGCATCCTTGTTCTGGCTCTGCTGGATCAGGAACACCATCAGGAAGGTGACGATGGTGGTGCCGGTATTGATGACCAGTTGCCACGTCTCAGAGAAACCGAACATGGGGCCGGTGATGGCCCAGGCGGCCACCACGCCCACCGCGAGCACGAACGCAGTAGGAGAGCCGGCATGGCGCGTGGCGGCGCCCGCGAACCGGTCAAACGCGTGCAGTACGCTGGCATGCGTGCCGGACGTTGGCCGATGACCGACGCCAGGCAGGATTGGGCTGGACTTGCTCATCGTTGCGCTCCTCGATCGCGCTTGCTCGTTCGCGCTGTTGCCTGTGCGCCGGCGCGGCGGCATGCTGATTTCATTGTATGGAGTGCATGGGGCCGATGTGCAGCGGGCGCAGTCCTACAACGCGCGCAGCACTTGCCTGGCATGCCGTGGCATACGGCTGGCGTTTCTGCATCGCGCGGCGCGCAACGCCGGTGGTCGGTCGCGCGGGAATGCTTCTTGCGCCGGACATGGCTTTCTGTCGAGGAGCCGAGATGAACCAGAATGCCCCTTCCCCTTCCCCTTCCCCTTCCCCATCCGCCGACGACGAAGCGCTGCGCGTGGCGGTGCGCGCCGAGATCGCCGCGGCGTTCGACGGCCGCTTTCCCGACGGCGTGACGCTCGACGTCGCGGATCGCCGGGTCACCGTGCGGGGCTGCGTGGAGGATGTCGACACCGCGCAGCGCATCGAGAAGGCCGCGGCGGTCAGCGCCGGCGTGCTGGGCGTACACAACGCGCTGTCGTTGCGCCACGAACCGCGGCCCGGGACGCCGGCCCAGCCGGAGGACAGCGGCATGCAAGCCGACCCATCGCAGCGCCCATCCGGGCAGATCAACCACAAGGTCTGACGCCACACGGTCTGACTCCCGAAAAAAGAGGCGCCGGATGGAATCCGGCGCCTCGTTCCTCGCTCAGTGGCACACCGCTTTCTCCCGGGTCAGCCCCACGGATCGTAGCGGTCCGCTTCCCAGTAAGGCGAAATGCCGTAGTACTGGTGGATGCTGGTGGCCCACTGCGAATCGGCCATGCTTGGCCAGTGGTCCTTGTCAAACCCGGGCGCGGCCTTGAGCCGGTCTTTCTCGACGCCGAGCACGAAGCACTTGCGGCGCGTGTCCAGCGTCAGCGCGGACCATGGCAGCGCAAACAGCTTCTCGCCAATGCCGAGGAAGCCGCCCATCGCCATCACCGCATACGCGACGCGCCCGCCCAGGACATCGATCATGATGTGGTCGATGGTGCCGATGTCGTCGCCCGCGGGGTCAACCACCTTGTTGCCCTCGAGCGTATCGGCGGCCATCACGAACGGGCCAGGCCCCGGGGAATTGCGGTCGATGCCGCCGACGATCGATGCGCCGCGCGGCTGCTCGCCAGGGGATTCAGGTTGGACTTGGGTCATGGACACCTCCGTTTGGGGTTGGCTGCAACAAGTCGCTGCAAAAAGTCATTCTGTCCGGGGCCGGCTGCCCTGGCCCTGGCGGCGCACATCGGCCGGCACCGGCGGCACCAGCGGGTCGAAATCCACCCAGCGGCCGTCGAGCCATTGCCCGTCGGCACGCTCCACGTCCTGCGCGCCGCCCTGGCGCAGCAGGTCCGCGACCGCGGCGGTATCGCCGCTGGGAACGTGCGCGGCCAGCAGCACGCCGGCGTTGCGCACCGGCGGCTGTCCGGTCACCGGATTGCTCCGCGCATCGCGCGCCAGCGCCAGCGCGCCCGCGAGCGAACCGAGATACGCGCCCAGGCCCACGGCAAACACCAGCACCAGGATCGACAGCGGCGGCACGGCGGACAGCGCCGAGACCAGCATGGCGCCCACGGCAGCACCCACCGCGGCGCCGATCACCACGCCGGCAATGGCACCAACGCCAGACTTGCGCGCACCGGCATCGGCGGCATGGTCTCCACCCAACGCATACGCCGCGTGCTGCCCCGGCGGATTGACGTAGAACAGGCTGAGGTCCTGGTCCGCGAAACCGCGTGCCTTGAGATGGCTGGCAACGGATTCTGCGGTACTGAAGCTGTCGAATCGACCTGCGACGATAGCAGTCATGCTGGCTCCATTTCTTGTTGATCGGAATCGCGCATCGGCTGCGCCCACGCTGCGGGCACGGCGATTACTGCGGCCACACTAGCCGCCACACAAGCGGCCACACTAGCGGCCACACTAGCGGCCGCGCGCGCTGCCCTTGCGCTGGCCTGCCGGCTTGGCCCCCACGGGCTGCTGCTCGCTGCCGCGCTTGAGCTTCCAGTCGACATCGTCACGCGCGGTCTGCATCTTCTTTTCGGCATGCATGGCGGCGCTCGGCGAGATCGGATCGCTGGCCGGGAACGTCATCTCCAACGAGTCGTCGACGGCGGCCTGGTAGGTCCTGGCCTCCTTGCCGCGCTGGGGCTTGTCCGTGCCCATGCCGGACCTGGCTCCGCCGGGACGGGACGCGGTGCCGGACTTGCCGGGCTTGTCGGGCTTGCCGGCGGCGGCGCTGGCACGCATGGCCTGCGGCTTGTCAGCCTTGGAGGCGGCCTTGGCTGCAGGGCGGGCCACGGTCTTCGCGGCTGACTTTGCAGCTGGCTTCGCCGCCTTGGCGGCGGGCTTCGCTGCCGGCTTTGCCGCTGGCTTTGCGGCGCTCTTGGCGGCAGGCTTCGCGGCGGGCTTGGTGGCTGGCTTGGCAGCGGGCTTGGCGGCCGCTCGCGCGCCCGGCTTGGCCATGGATTTTGCGGTGGATGCCGAGGATTTCGCGCCGGACGGCTTGCGGGCAACCTGCGCGGCCTTGTCGGACTTGCGGCTGGCGTTAGGCATGGTTGTTCCCTCCTTGGTTGAGTGACTGACCCATGCAAAGGCCGGGCCAGACTGCGCGACGCGCCGCGTGCCGGCCAAACGCCGCGCCGGGCCCGCCACCGGCGCGCAACTGCCCCCAAGACTGGCGCCCGACCGGGGCGCACAGCGCCTTACATGCCGGTAAAAACTACATCGTCAGGCAAAGGATGGAAGATGCGCGCAACGCGCGGCAGAGGCGGAAAGGGGGACGGGGCGGGAGACGGGGCGGGGGACGGGGCGCGCCCCGTCACGCCATGGCGGGCTGGCGCGGGAACCTGACGGCGATGCAGACGCTGAGCTTGTCGGCTTCGCAGCCCTCGCTTTCGGCGCTGAGCAGGGCGCCATGCATCTCGACCATGCGCCGCGTGAGCAGCAGCGCGGTGCTCTGCCGCGGCGGCATGGCGCCGTCGCCAGCGGGCCTGCGGCCGAAGAAGTCGGTCAGCGCCGCCAGCCGGCTGGCGCTGCGCTGCTGGTCCAGCGGTGGGCTCTCGGTGATGCGCAGCTTCACGTGGGCGGGCTCGCCGACCAGATGCATCGCCACCGAGCCCCCCGCCGGCGCGCGCCAGATGCAGTGCACCAGCAGGTGCCGCAGCAACGGGATCAGGCGGGTTGCATCGCCGTCGATGCCATACGCGCCATCGCCGGCGCCGTCGGTGGTGACGGGGGCCAGCAGCACCCCACGCGCCTCGGCGGCCGGGCGGCGGTCGGTAATGGCCTGCGCGGCTGCATCGAGCAGGTCGACGTGCTGCCAGCTCGGCACGTGCTCGTCCGCCAGCAGGCGCACCGATTCCTCCATTTCCTCGATCAGCGCCAGCTGCTGCTGGGTGCCGGCGCGGATGCCGTCGAGCGCGCGCTGCGCCGGGGCCGGCGCCGCATCGAAGGCGCGGTCCAGCACGTAGGCCCAGCTCTGGATGGCATTGAGCGATGAACGCAGGTCATGGGCCGACTGCTCGATCAGCGTGCTGACTTCCTGCACCGCGCGCACCGCGGCTGCCGCTGCATCGGTGGAAAGGTCGTCAGGAGCGTCCCGCTTGTTGTCCGGTGGCTGCGGTTGCGTCATGGTCGGATGGGGTCTGGTGTGCCAGGTTGGCTGCTGGACGTGGAAGCAAGAAACGTGCTGCGCGCAGCGCTGGGGAGGCCAGCCCGCATGTCGTCCGAGGCCAGTCAACCGGTCGCGGAGGATCCCGTGTCATTGCGCGAGGCGCGCAGCCACTCGGGCAGCTCCCCGCGGGCGGCATAATCTTCCAGCCGGTTGTACAAAGTCTTCAAGCTGATGCCGAGGATCTCGGCAGCATGCTTCTTGACGCCGGCGCACTGCTCCAGCGTGGCGAAGATCAGCTGGCGGTCGGCATCGGCCAGCGACATGCCCACCGGCACCGACACCACCGCCGCGCCCGGAGCCTGCGTGGCCGCCACCTGCAACGGCACCTGCACTTCGGTGATGAGATCCTCGTCGGCCATGATAAAGGCGCGCTGCACGAAATTGCGCAGTTCGCGCACATTGCCCGGCCAGGCATGCAGGCGCAGGCTGTCGAGCACGTTGGGCGCGAAGCGCCGCTGCGTGCCCTGCTCGCCATTGAGCTGGTCCAGCATCAGGTTGGCGATCTGGATCACGTCGTCGCCGCGCGCGCGCAACGGCGGCAGCTCCACCGGGAACACGTTCAGGCGGTGGAACAGGTCGGCGCGCAGCTTGCCGTCGGCCACGGCCTCTTCCGGGTTGCGGTTGGTGGCGGCCAGCACGCGCACGTCGGCATGGCATTCGCGGTTGGTGCCCACGCGCATGAAGGTGCCGGTCTCCAGCACGCGCAGCAGCTTGACCTGCAGTTCGGCCGGCATCTCGGTGATTTCGTCCAGGAACAGCGTGCCGCCGTCGGCGCGCTCGAAATAGCCCTTGTGCTGGCGGTCGGCGCCGGTAAAGCTGCCGCGTTCATGGCCAAACATCTCGCTCTCGATCAGCGTGGGCGAGATCGCGCCGCAATTGACCGCGAGGAAAGGCTGGCGGCGCCGCGACGACAGCTCATGCACGGTCTGCGCGGCCAGTTCCTTGCCCGTGCCGCTCTCGCCGATCAGCAGCACCGTTGCTTCGGTGGGCGCAACGCGCGCGAGCTGGTCATAGACCGACTGCATCACCTCCGAACTGCCCATCAGCCGGCCGAAGCGCCCGTAGCGGCGCAGTTCGCCGCGCAGCGAATGGATTTCTGCGCGCAGTTCGCCGGTGGTGGCCAGGCGCTTGAGCACGGTCTGCAGCCGTGCCACGTTGATCGGCTTGACCAGGTAATCGGTAGCACCGGCGCGCAGCGCGTCGACCGCGCTTTCAACGCTGGCATAACCGGTGGTCAGGATCACTTCGACGCCGGAAGCGCCAACCTCGTCGAACAGCTCCATGCCGTTGCCGTCAGGCAGGCGCAGGTCAGCGACGATTGCGTCCGGCATGTGCCAGCCAAACTGCAGGCGGGCTTCGCGCAGGCTGCCGGCGGTGGCGGAGGTGAAACCTTCCATGGCGACGATTTCCGCCAGCGCGGCACATGCGTTTTCATCGTCATCGACAATCAGGATGTGGGGCATACGATCCGTCAGTGAGACTTAATGGAAACTTCTGCGAAACCAGCAAAAACACCTGTCTGATTCCCCGTCCGGCACCAGGTACCGCAGCCGCCGCTGCGCGCCATGCGAAGCGCGGCAAGGCAGCCAATGCCAGGCAGTTCAGGACAGGGGCGGCACGGTTCCGACTGCGTACTGCCAGTCCACTGCGTAATGCAAGTCTAAGCGGGGCCTGACGTGGTGGTTGCCGGTGTCTGTCTGACACAGCTGTCGGAACTTTCCGCGCAGGACCGCGCGGCTATGGCAAGGCCCTGTGGCAAAGGCTAGCATAGGAACTTCCCACCTTCCCCCCTTTCCACACGTGAAGCTCGCCCAGCCCTGCCTTCGACCGTGCCAGTGACCACCACACCTCCGCGGCGCGCCAGCGCCGTCCCCGCCTCCACTCGCCAGGGCACGCTTTCCCCAGCGGCCGGAGAAGGTGCGCCGCGCCGCGCCGTACCCTCGCAGGTCTCGCTGCTGTGGGAAAGTACCGCGCCGGTCATGCAGCGTTTGATGGCGCAGGTGGAGCGGGTGGCGCCCACCGATGTCACCATGCTTGCGGTGGGGGAAAGCGGCTCGGGCAAGGAGGTGGTGGCCCGCGCCGTGCATGAGCGCAGCGCGCGGCGCAACGGCCCCTTCATCGCCGTCAACTGCGGCGCGATCCAGCCGACGCTGATCGAGTCGGAGCTGTTCGGGCACGAGAAAGGCGGATTTACCGGCGCGATCGAGCAGAAGGCGGGGTACTTCGAGCAGGCGCAGGGCGGCACCCTGTTCCTTGACGAAGTCACCGAAATGCCGCTGGAGATGCAGATCAAATTGTTGCGGGTTCTGGAAAGCCGCACCTTCCACCGCGTCGGCGGGGATACGCTGATCGTCACCGATGTGCGCATCCTGGCCGCCACCAACCGCGACCCGGTCGACGCCGTGCGCACGGGCCAGCTGCGCGAAGACCTGCTGTACCGGCTGGCCGTGTTCCCCCTGCATATTCCGCCACTGCGCGAGCGCCCGGACGATATCGTGCCGCTGGCCCGGCATTTCCTCGCCGAATACAACGCGATGGAACACGCCGACAAGGCCTTCTCGGCGGCTTCGCTGGAGCGGCTGGTGCGCTATGACTGGCCGGGCAACGTGCGCGAGCTGAAGAACGCGGTCTACCGCGCCTTTATCCTCGCCGACAAGATGGTCGAGATCGGCAATCCCAACCTCGCCACGCAGCCGCCGCGGCCCACCACCGTGGATGGCGTGGTCAACGTGCGCGTGGGCACCACGCTGGCCGATACCCAGCGCGAGATCATCATGGCCACGCTGGCGCGCTTCGACGGCGACAAGCGCCAGGCGGCGCGCGCCCTCGGCATCAGCCTGAAGACGCTGTACAACCGCCTGGACGCGTACCGCTCGCTTTAGGACAGCCGGTTCAGGACGGCGCCGTGCGACCGGCGGGCGGATCGGCCAGCGCGCGCGACAGTGCATCGATCGCCAGCGGCTTGGTCAGGTGCGCATGGAAACCGGCCAGCTTGCTGCGCCGCTGGTCTTCCGGGGTACCGCGCCCGGTCAGCGCCAGGAAGCGTACGTCCGCGCCGCACGTCTGGCGCAACGCCTGCAGGACCTCATAGCCCGACATGTCGGGCATCTCCAGATCGAGCAGCACGCAGTCGGGGCGGAAGCTGACCGCCAGCGCCAGCGCCTGGTGGCCGCCATGGGCCGCGCGCGCATCGTGGCCGAGCATGCTCAGCAGTTCGGCCATGCTGTCGGCGGAATCGGCATTGTCGTCGACCACCAGTACGCGCCGCCGTGGCGCCGTTCCCTGCGCTGGCGCGGCGGCTTCGCGGCGCGGCGCGCCGGAGCGCGGCAGGATCACGGTGAAGGTGCTGCCCTTGCCGGGCCCGGCGCTGTCGGCCTGGACCGCGCCGCCGTGCGCTTCGACCACGGCCTTGGCCAGCGCCAGCCCGACGCCGAGCCCGCTGCGGCTGCTCTCGGCTTCCTGCGAGAACAGGTTGAAGATCCGGTCCAGCGCCGCGGGCTGCAGGCCGCGTCCGGTATCGGAGACGGTTGTCACCACGCGCGCAGGCTCGACCTGGACCCGCACGCTGACGGTGCCGCCGCGCGGGGTGTACTTGGTGGCGTTGCTGAGCAGGTTCAGCAGCACCTGTCCCAGCCGGTTGGCGTCGGCGCGCACGTGGGGCGAGGCTGCGGGCAGCTCCGCCACCAGCTGCTGGCCAGCGGCTTCGAGCACCGGCCGGATCGCTTCCAGGCTGGTGCTGACCACGTCGTTGTACGCGGTCGGCGTCAGTTCCATCTTCAACTTGCCCGCGGTCACCCGGCCGACATCGAGCAGGTCGTTGACCAGACGTTCGAGCTGGCGCAGCTGCCGGTCGATGATCGCGGCGCAATGGCGGATGCGGGTATCGGCATCCGGCGTCAGCGCGATTACTTCGACCGCGTTGCGCACCGGAGCCAGCGGGTTGCGCAGTTCGTGCCCGAGGATGGCAAGGAACGATTGCAGGCGCCGGTTGCCGGATTCGAGCAGCTCCAGGCGCAGTGCGTCGCTGATATCGCGCGCGGTCCAGATCAGCCCGACCGGGCAGGCCGCGGCATCGCGCACCAGCACCATGCGGGTCTGGCAGCGCACGATCGTGCCATCCTGGCGGGCCAGGCGCTCGTCGCCGGCCCACTGGCCGCAGGCGCGCGCGGCTTCCAGCGCAAGACGGTCGCGCCCGGCGGCTGCATCCGGGCCGGTGTACAGCAGCGCCAGCGGCTTGCCGATCGCGTCAGCCTCCGCATATCCCGTCACGGCCTGCGCGCCGACGTTCCAGCTGCGGATGGTGCCATCCAGTTCCAGCTCGCAGACCGCGGTGCCGGGCAGGTTGTCGGCCAGCAGTTGGAGGCGCGACTCGGCCAGCCGCACATGATCGGCCGCGGCATCCTGGACGGTGGTATCGCGGCACGCCACCACGAAGCCGCCGGCGATCGCATGCATGACACAGGCGGCCTGCAGCTGGCTGCCGTCCCGCCGCACGCGCCAGCCCCGGTCGCGCGCGCTGCCGGCCCGCGCGGCGGCCTGCTGCCATTGCTGCGGCAGCCCGGCAGCGACGTCGTCGGCGCGATGCAGGCAGGAAAAATGGTGGCCGGCGATGTCTTCCACGCGGTGGCCGAACACGCGCCGAGCGGCCTCGGGCCATGCGACGATGAGGCCGTCGGCATCCGTTTCGAACACCGCGACGTCCTCGACCGCATCCAGCAGGCGCCGGTATTGCTCAGCCGTCGGCTGCCCCGCTTGCGCGGTGGGCACTCCTTCCGCATCTGCCAGATGTGGCGCGCGGGCACCTTTCGCCGCTAGCGGCTCCGACATGGGCACACCCTGTGTGGTTGTGGACGAACATGGCAGGCCGTCCACGACCGCGGATGCGAACGCCCGGCATGCCACCAAGCCCGGCACATGGCACGGCTAAATGCCCGCCAGCGGCGGGCATGCAGAACCATGATAGGTGTTAGTGGCACGGATCGCGACCGCAGCCATACCGCACGCCTGATCCGCGCACGCGCGCACGTCTCACGCGCACTCTCACGCGCACGCCACGCGCGCGCTGGCCGTGGCGCGCCGGACGGCTAGCGGCCCCGGCGCAGCTGGACCATCGCCGCCACCGCGGCGGACGCCCCGACCACCAGCGCGGTGGCCAGTATCGGATACCGGGCCGTGGTCGTATAGGGACATGACTGCAGCGCGGTGCGCGTGCCGCTGCGCTCCTGCAGTCCGCTGCCACTGCCATACAGCGCGTTGTCCTCGAGCGGGCCGGCCGGGTGGCGCGTCTGCTGGGCACGGCCCATGAAACGGCGCATGAAGCGGTCAAAGGTATGCGGTGTGTGATACGCCGCCGCGGAGAAGGCCTTGGCCGCGCCGCCGACGAAGAGGTCGCGGCGCGGGTTCTCGGCGGCGAACAGGATCGCATCGGCGGCCAGCGCCGGATCGTACAGCGGCGGCGGCAGGCGCGGCTCGACATCGAGGAAGTTCTTGGCATGCATGGCCAGCGGGGTTTCCAGGCCGGCGGGCTTGATCAGCGTGACGCTCACCGGCGCCTGCTCCTGCTCCAGTTCCAGCCGCAGCGAATCGGTAAAGCCCTTGATCGCGTGCTGCGAGGCCGCGTAGGCGCTCTGCAGGGGCAGCGGCCCGTCGGAGGCCTCGCTGCCCATGTTGATGATGGTGCCGCCGCATTCGCGCAGGTGCGCGGCCGCCGCCAGCGAGCCATGCACGGTGCCCCAGTAGTTGGTGTCGAACAGCCGCCGCTGGTCTTCCAGCGGCACGTCGCCGTGGCGGCCGAAGATCGTCACGCCGGCGTTGTTGATCCACGTGTCGAAGCTGCCGAAGCGCTCGATCGCGGCCTGCGCGACCTTCGCGACGTCTTCGTGGCGGCCCACATCGGCGGTGATGGTGATGACTTCGGCACCCTGCTCGCGCAACTCTTCGGCGAGCTTGTGCAGCGAATCCTCGCTGCGCGCGACCAGCACCAGCCGCGCACCGCGCGCCGCGGCCTTGCGCGCGGTGATCAACCCCACGCCGCTGGTAGCGCCGGTCAGCACGATCACCTGCGAGCCGATTTTCTTCAGGGTCGGTTTCATCTGCCGCTTCCTCCTCGGGGATAGTCCCGGCACCGCGCCGGACTTAGCGTTAACAATAGCCCTTCGCAAATTACGTTCCTGTTTGCGACGGCTTTGCTTCGGCTTCACGCCGGTTACGCGCCGGTTACGCGTCGGCCTGCGCGCGCCCGGACGTGCCCGGTCCGGGGCGGATGTTCGGCAGATTTACAACGTCCGGTAAGAACCACATGCCGGCCGCCGGCCCTGGGCGAACAGGGCGCCATCCTGCCCTGCTGTAGGACGGGCGCCGATTTCGGCCGCGCCATGTGCTGCCTAAGCTGGATGCATCTTCCCGCAACCGGCGACAGCCATGGCCAAGACGACGCGACAGGAATCCGGCGACGGCCGTACCGCGGCAAAGCGCACCGCCGCGCGCAGCGGCACCTCTGCCCGCAAGCGCTCGCCGCCGGCGGCGCGCAAGGCCGGCGTGGTTGCTCGCAAGCGCAGTCCGGCCAGCGCCGCGCTGGACAAATACCACCGCATGCGCGACTTCGGCGCCACGCCGGAGCCCAGCGGTGCCGCTGCCCGCGCGCGTGGAGCGCCGCGCAAGCGCGCCGGCGAGCTGTCGTTCGTGATCCAGAAGCATGCGGCGCGGCAGCTGCACTACGACTTCCGGCTCGAACTCGGCGGCACGCTGAAAAGCTGGGCCGTGCCCAAGGGCCCGAGCCTGGATCCGGCCGACAAGCGCATGGCAGTCCACGTCGAAGACCATCCGATGGACTACGCCGGCTTCGAGGGCGTCATCCCCGCGGGGCACTACGGCGCGGGCACGGTGATCGTCTGGGACCGCGGCACCTGGGTGCCGGTCGGCGACCCCGACGCCGGCTACCGCGACGGCAAGCTCAAGTTCGAGCTGCGCGGCGAGAAGCTGCATGGCCACTGGACGCTGGTGCGGATGCGCGGCAGCCGGCAGAAGGCGCAGGACGCCTGGCTGCTGATCAAGGAACGCGACGACGCCGCGATGCCGGCTTCGGCGTTCGACGTGGTCGAAGCCCTGCCCGACAGCGTGCTGGGCGGGACGGCGCGCAAGCCCAAAGGTGCCACCAAGGCCGCCAGCCCGGCGCCGAAGAAGGCGAAGGCCAGTGCCGGCAAGAAGGCCGCCGCCGCTGGCTCCGCCAAGGCGCTGAAGCCGCCGACCGGCGCGCCGCGCGCGGCGTTGCCGCTGGCGCTGGCGCCGCAGCTGGCCACGCTGGTCGACAAGCCTCCTGCTGACGCAGCGGCCTGGCGCTACGAGATCAAGTTCGACGGCTACCGGGTGCTGGCGCGCATCGACGGCAAGGACGTGCGGCTGTTCACGCGCCAGGGCAATGACTGGACCGCGAAGCTGCGCGCGCTGGCGCGCGACGTCGGCGCACTCGGGCTGCCAGACGGCTGGCTCGACGGCGAGATCGTGGTGCTCGGCAAGCATGGCGAGACCGATTTCCAGGCCTTGCAGAACGCATTCGATACCGCGCACGCCGAGGCGATCCAGTACTTCGTGTTCGACCTGCCCTTCTATGCCGGCCATGACCTGCGCAAGGTGCCGCTGGTCGAGCGCCGCGCGCTGCTGCGGCATATCTTTGCCGGCAATACCGCGCCGCGGCTGCAGTTCAGCGAGGACTTCGAGGCCGCGCCCGACGAGATGCTCGACGCCGCCTGCCGCATGAAGCTCGAAGGCGTGATCGGCAAGCGCGCCGATTCCAGCTACGTCAGCGCGCGCAGCAACACCTGGATCAAGCTCAAGTGCACCTTGCGCCAGGAGTTCGTGGTGGCGGGCTTTACCGATCCCAAGGGCAGCCGCACCGGCATCGGCTCGCTGCTGCTGGGCGTGCATGACAGCGGCGGCCGGCTGCGCTACGCCGGCAATGTCGGCACCGGCTTCGACACCCGTACACTCGACGAACTGCGCGCGCAACTTGACGCGCTGCGCGCCGGTACGTCGCCGTTCGCTCCTGTGCCGGCGGGTGTGAAGGGGCACTGGGTGCGGCCCAAGCTGGTGGCCGAGGTGTCGTTTGGCAGCTGGACGCGCGAAGGACGCGTGCGCCATGCCGTGTTCCACGGGCTGCGCACCGACAAGCCGGCGGGCACGGTCTCGGTGGAGAAGCCGGCTGCACCGGCCGGCAAGGGGACGAAGACGGGGACAGCTGCGGCGAAGGGGGCGGAGAAGAAAACAGCGGCGAAGAAGACAGTGGCGAAGACAGCGGCAGCGAAGAAGACACCCGCAAGGCGCGCAGCCAGGACCGCTTCGAAGAGCGCCGACAAAGCCCCGGCAAGATCCGCGACAGAAACCGCGGCAGAAACAGAAACCGCATCAAAAGCCAGCGCCCACGGCAGGCAGCCCACCGCGCTCGGCGGAAAGGTCAGGATCAGCCATGCCGAACGGGTGATCGACACCGACTCCGGGCTGACCAAGGGCGACCTGGTGCGGTATTACGAGCAGGCTGCGCCACTGATGCTGCCGCACCTGCGCGGCCGCCCGATCGCGATGGTGCGCGCGCCTGCCGGGGTCGGCGGCGAACAGTTCTTCCAGCGCCATGGCGACACGCTGCGCGTCGACGGTATCAACATCCTGGACCCGTCGCTGTGGCCGGGACACCCCGCGCTGCTGGAGATCGTGTCGGCCGAGGGGCTCGTCTCCGCGGCCCAGCTCAACGTGGTCGAGTTCCACACCTGGAACGCCAGCAAGCGCAGCCTCGACCGGCCCAACCGCATCATCTTCGACCTGGACCCCGGCGAAGGCGTGCCCTGGGACCATATGCAGGAGGCCGCCGCGCTGATGAAGGCACTGCTCGACGAGCTTGGCCTGGCCAGCTTCCTGAAGACCAGCGGCGGCAAGGGGCTGCACGTGGTGGTGCCGATCACGCCGCGCGCCGGCTGGGACGAGGTCAAGGATTTCGCCCTGGACGTGGTGCGCCATGTTGCCGCCACCATCCCGCAGCGCTTCGTCGCCAAGAGCGGGGCGCGCAACCGCGTAGGGAAGATTTTCATCGATTACCTGCGCAATGGTGTCGGCGCGACCACGGTCGCGGCGTTTTCTGCACGCGCGCGCCCGGGGCTCGGCGTATCGATCCCGGTCTCGTGGGAAGAACTCGATACGCTAAAGAGCGCGGCGCAATGGACCGTCGCCAACGTGGGCGCGCGGCTGCAGGCCTTGCAGGCCGACGATCCGTGGGCCGGCTATGCCAGCGTGCGGCAGGCGATCACGCGCGCCGCGGCGCGGCTCGGGCGCGCAGGTTGAGCCGCGCCGCGGCACATTTCTTGCCCCGATTCCATAGACAGCCGGCGTGAGCGCCGCGCCGCAACCTACGGAGAGACCGCAATGATCCACCTCAGCATTCCCGGTACGATCCGCGCCGCTGGCACCGGCACCGGCAGCAGCACCGGCGCGCCGCGCGGCCGGCGCGAGCTGCGCCGCCTGCTGGTTTCCTGCGCCATGCTGTCGTTCGCCGCCGCGCCGGTGCAGGCGCGCCTGCCGGCACCCACGCCCGAGCAGCAGCAGGCAGCTGAAGCCAAGAAGGCCAAGGAGGCGGAAACGGCCAAGCAGCAGGCCGAGGCCCTGACGCGCGTGCAAGACCAGCTGGCCACGCGCTTCGGCAAGGGTGCCACGGCAACGGGCGCCACCGAACCCGGAAAGGTCCCGCAGAAGGCTGCCGAAGCTCCTGGTTCTACAGGCCCGCACGGCGGCACCTCGCCAAGTGCCGAGGCACACAGCGGCGAGGCCGCGCGCCGCTAAGGCCGAGGCGGCGGCCAGATGCCGACCTGATGCCGACCTGATGCCGCCACCGCGCCCGGGATGCCGGCGCGCGAGCCCGGCACGCCTCTTGCCACGGCGAAGCGGAACGGCCTCATCGAAGGCCCGTGGATAAGCCGCCACAAAGGGGGAATGCAATGGACCACTTCTGCATGCGTGTAATAACTACAATCGAGACGTCACCTGGCTTGGCAAGATTTGCAAACCCGGCCCAAGGGCCGGTGCACCTTTACCTGTTTCCGAACCCGCCGCGCGCATGTGCGGCCGCGATCGGCTCCGGACGTGCGCATCCGCGCGCGTCAGCGTGACACCATGAGCCCGCAAGCCAATCGCGCCGCGCTGATCCTCAACGTCGAGGACCGCGAGGGCCCGCGCTACGTCAAGAGCCGCATCCTGCATCGGGGCGAGTTTTCCGTGATCGAGGCGGCCACCGGCCAGTCGGCCCTGGCACTCGTGCGCCAGCATGCGCCGGCGCTGGTGCTGCTGTCGTCGCGCCTGCCAGATATCAGCGGCCTGGAGGTGTGCCGGCTGATCAAGGACGACCCGCAGATCGCGCGCACCCTGGTGCTGCTGACATCGCCCGGCGTGGCCCAGGCGCGCCAGCGGGTCGAGGCGCTGAACTGCGGCGCCGACGGCTACCTGGTCGAACCCGCCGAGCCCGAGGAAGTGCTGTCGAGCATCCAGGCACTGCTGCGGCTGCGTGGGGCTGAAGACGCCTACCACCGCACCACGCAGGCACTGCACGACAACGAAGACCTGTTCCGGCAGCTGGCCGAGTCGCTGGCCGACGTGGTCTGGATCCTCGATCCGGCAGCCCGGCAGCTGCTGTTCGTCAGCCCGTCGTTCGAGGCGCTGTGGGGCCATCGCGCAGAAGACGTGATGGAAGACCCCCGCCGCTGCCTTGACCGCCTGGTCCCCGCCGACCGCCCGCGCGTCGAGGCCGCGCTCGCCAGCATGATGAGCGACGGGCGAATGGATATCGAATTCCAGATGACTCGGCCGGATGGCCAGCTGCGCGAGATCCGCGCGCGCGCCTTCCCGGTGCACGGCGCATGGCAGACAGTCGCGCGCGCCAATGCCGGCGATGTCCGGCCGATGCGCATTGCCGGCATCTGCCAGGACGTGACGCTGCAGAACCGCGCGGGACGCACGCTGCGCGACGAAGAACAGCGCAAGGACCAGTTCCTGGCCATGCTCGCGCATGAGTTGCGCAACCCGCTTGCGCCGCTGCGCAGCGCCGCCGACATGCTGCAGCAGCTGTCGCCGTCGCGCGAGGACATGTTCCGCGCGCGCGACATCATCGGGCGCCAGTTGCACCACCTGACCCGGCTGGTCGACGAGCTGCTCGATATCTCGCGCTTCAACCAGGGCCGCATTACGCTGCGGCAGGATCTGGTGGAACTGCGCGCCGCGCTCAATACCGCGGTGGAAGCCGTGCGGCCGGAGATCGACACGTACCGCCACACGCTGCGCCTGTCGCTGCCCGAGCAACCGCTGCCGGTGCGCGGCGACCTGGTGCGACTGACGCAGATCTTCAGCAACCTGCTGCACAACGCCGCAGCCTACACGCCCGCCGGCGGCCAGATCACGGTCGATGCCACGCTCGACGACGACCCGGCCGGCGCCGAGGCGGGCGGCTACGTCTCGGTACGCGTGCGCGACAACGGCACCGGACTGTCCGAGGCGCTGCAGCGGCTGCTGTTCGACCCGCTGGCCCCGCACGATCCCGCCGCCAGTGCGCCTGTCGGCACCAACAGCGGCAACGACAGCGGCAACGACAGTGGCAACGACACCGGCACCGCGCCCCGCAACGCCTTCCCGCACGACGGGCCCGGCATCGGCCTGACGCTGGTGCAGAAGCTGGTCATCCTGCATGGCGGCACGATCCGCGCCGCCAGTCCGGGTCCCGGCCAGGGCAGCACCTTCACCGTCAGGCTGCCGGTCGAGCCGTGGCACAAGTGGCACCCCGGCACCGGCAAGGGCGCGGCGCGCAGCGGCGTGCCGCGGCGGATCATGGTGGTGGACGACAATGCCGACGCGCTTGAAGCCATGACCATGACGCTGCAGAGCATGGGCCACACCGTGGTGACCGCGCCGGACGGACCCACCGCCGTCGCGCGCGCCACGGAGGCACGCCCGGAAGTCGTGCTGCTGGATCTCGGCATGCCGGCCATGGACGGCTTCGAGACCGCGCGCCGGCTGCGCGCTCTGCCCGAGATGCGCGGCGCCACGCTGGTCGCATTGACCGGCTTCGGCCAGCCCGACGACCGCCGGCGCGCGATGGAAGCCGGCTTCGACCAGCACCTGGTCAAGCCCGCCGACCTGGAGGCGCTGACGCGCCTGCTGGATACTCTGGGCGAGGCCCATGCGTAGCCATGCCGGCCCGCCATCAACCCTGACAAGGAGCCTACGTGCATACCACGCCCGACCCCGAACTGCCCCCGCGAGAGCCGGAAATCCCGCCGCCCGAGCCGCCGCCGGGCCCGCCTGAACCGGTCTCCGACCCGCCACCGGGCGACCAGCCGCCACCGCCGCCGCAACGCGCGCGCGGCAAAGGAGCCGTTACGTGTCCCGCATCATCTGGAAAGGCGCCATTACCTTTGGCCTCGTCAATATCCCGGTAGTCCTGCGGCCCGCATCGCGCAGCCAGACCCTGGACCTGGACCTGCTGGACGCGCGCGACATGGCACCGGTGGGCTACCAGCGCATCAACAAGAGCACCGGCAAGCCGGTCGACAAGGAGCACATCGTCAAGGGCTATCAGTACGCCAAGGACGAGTACGTGCTGCTGAACGACGAGGACTTCCGCCAGGCCAATGTCGAGGCCACGCAGACGGTCGACATCGTCAGCTTCGTCGACGCGCAGAGCATTCCGCCCTACTACTTCGACACGCCCTATTACCTTGAGCCCGACAAGCGCGGCGATCGCGGCTATGCGCTGCTGCATGCGACCATGCGGCGCACCGGCCGCGCCGCGCTCGCGCTGGTGGTGCTGCGCAACCGCCAGCACCTGGCGGCAATGCTGGTGCACGACAACGCGCTGGTGCTCAATACCATGCGCTTCGCCGACGAGGTGCTGCCGATCTCCGACCTGCGCCTGCCGAAGGCGTCAAGCGCCAAGGGCACCGGCGCCCATGCGCGCGAGATCGAGATGGCAACCAAGCTGGTCAAGGACATGACCGAGGACTGGAAGCCGGAGCAGTACCGCGACACCTATCGCGATGACATGATGGCGCGCATCGACGAGAAAGTGGAGTCCGGCAAGACGCACCAGCTGACCCAGCCTACCGAGGACGAAGAGGCGCCGCGCCGCAGCGCCAAGGTCATCGACATGGTGGCGCTGCTGCGCAAGAGCCTGGGCGAGCGCGGCAAGGGCGACGAGGGCAAGGGCCGTAGCCGCGCAAAGGCGGCAGAGGAATCCGAATCGGCGGAGGAAGCCGACGACGACAGCGCCAGCGAAAGGCCGGGCCGGCGCAAGACGCCTGCGCGCCATACCGCGGCGAACAAGGCGACCCAGAAGGCGGCAAAGAAGGCAACGGCTAAGCGGACCACGGCCAAGCGCGCTACCGCGGCCAAGCATGCGCCGGCCAAGTCGCATGCGAAGCCGCCTGCCAAATCACATGCCGTGGCGCGCAAGAGCGCCGGTGCGACACGCCGCAAGGCGGCCTGATCAGCACTGCATGACTGGGAATTCGGCTGGAAAACCGCGGCTGGAAAACCGCGGCTGGAAAAGCGGCCGGTGGCGCCGGTCTCCTGCGGCCCGCAGAAGCAGGGGCACAGGAGACCGGCGCGCCGGCCGCGCGCCCTCAGCGCGTCGAAACCTTCAGGTTGTCGTTCACCGAAGCCACCCCCTCGACACTGCGGATCGCATCCAGCGCGAGGTCATGCTGTTGCTGGCTTGGCACCGTGCCGCCCACCTCGACCGTGCCGTTCTTCGTCTTGACGTGGATACCGGTCGACTTGAGATCCTTGGTGGTCAGCAGCTTGGTCTTGATCCTGGTGGTGATGGCGCCATCCTCGACCGCCTGCTTGGCCTTGTCGGCATTCATGTCGGCGCTGGTGCCGCGATCGGCGTCAGGGCGGCCCGGCATGCCGGGCGCGGAATTCACCGGCGCCACCGGCATATTGTCGGCCGCGACGAACACCAGGCCGCTCTTGTCGAGGGCCTGCGCGCTGCCGGCAGCCGCCGCCAGCGCCGCGGCCACGCAGGCCAGCTTGAGGCTGCGCGCGGAGTATCGGGTAGATCGCATGGCTGTGTCTCCTGGTCAGGGTTCCAGCGCGTTCTCCGCGATGCGCTGCCTGGCAACGCGGGACCACTGGCATCTGTCAGTCCGCAAACTCCGTACCCGCGTGTTCGCCAAACGCCACGCCGTTCGCGCGGCGGCATGGGCGTGTAAATCGGGGCGCCTGTTGTAAAAGCGGGCACCTGCGCCGGGTGCAGCATGCGGCAGCGCCCGCCACGGCAAGCCGGTTGCCGACGCCGGCGCGGTTGGCATGGCGATTGCGATACCGGGAATGCGGCAGTCCGCCGCGTCAAGGAGACTAGCAATGGGACAGCAGCAACAGCCGGGTCAATCGCAGTCGGGCCAAAAGCAGCAGGACAAGCAGCAGGAACAGCAATCTGGCCAACGCGGCGGCCAACAATCCGACATGGAAAAACAACAAGGCGGTGGTCAAATGGGTAACCAGGACCGCGGCCAAGGCCAGCAGCAACAACAGGATCGCGGCAGCTCGCAACCGGGCCAGCAAAGCGGTCAACGCAGTGGCCAACAAGGCGGCCAGGGTGGCCAACAAGGTGGTCAGGGCGGCCAGCAAGGCGGACAACGCCAGCAATAACTTCAGTCGTCAGCTCGCCTGCTGACATAGAGGCAGCTATCCGGGTATGTGCGGCAGCAACATGCGGTGCGGCCGCAGGGGCATACGCCGGAACTTGATCGGCCGGATCTCCCGCACGGGAGCTCCGGCCCTTTTTCTGCGGACTTTTTCTGCGGACTTTTTCTGCGGACTTTTTCTGCCGAGCTTGCCGGTGCCGCCGCGGCTGCGCGCTTGCGCGGCTTACCGTGTATGCTGGCCGTGACGTCTTCCTGCTTGCCTTGCCTGCTACACGGTCTTGTCCAGCCACACCGATCCCGCCGTCTCCCGCCACGCCCCGCGTGAACCCCGCTCGCCAGGACCGGTGGCCAAGGTGCGCGCGCATGCCGGCGCGCACGTGCGCGCGCTGACGCGCAGCAATTCCGGCCTCTCCCTCGACTATGACAACCCGCCCGGCGACCCCGGCCTGTTCGGCCCCGACGCCGTCTGCTGGCGCGTGCATGCGGACTTCCCGGCGATGCTCGCCGGCGGCGTCAGCGCGCTGCTGCTGCAGGCGCTGCATCCGCTGGCGCTGGCCGGCGTGTGGGACCATTCCAGCTTCCGCACCGACATGCAGGGCCGGCTCGGCCGCACCGCGCAGTTCATCGCCGGCACCACCTACGGCAGCCACGACGACGCCATGGCGCTGATCGCGCGCGTGCGGCGCATCCATGCCGGCGTCACCGGCGTGGCGCCGGACGGGCGGCCCTATGCGGCGACGGATCCGGCGCTGCTGACGTGGGTGCATGTGGCCGAGGTGTCGAGCTTCATGGCGGGCTACCTGCGCTACGTCGGGCCGCTGGGCGAGGCCGAGCAGGACCGCTATTACGACGAGGTCGCGCGCATTGCGCTATTGCTCGGCGCGGCCGACGTACCGCGCTCGCGCGCGGCGGTGGCTGCCTACCTGGAAGCGATGCGGCCCCAGCTGCAGGCCAGCGAGCGCACCCGTGAAGTGGTGCGGCTGGTGCGCAAGATGCCGGTGGCAAATCCCATGCTGCAGCCGGCGGTGCGGATCATGGCCGATGCCGGCATAGCCTTGCTGCCACCGTGGGCGCGGCAGCAGCTCGACCTCGACGGGCTTTCGCTGAGGCGTTCCGCCACGCGGGCCGGCATGCGCGTACTTGCCCCGGCGTTGCGCTGGGCGCTGGGCGCGGGGCTGGCCGCGCGCGCGCGGCGGCGCGTGGCGCGCGGCCCCGATGTCGGCGAAGCTGCGGGCTAAGAGATCACAGCGCTGCCTTCATTTCGTTCACTCTGCGGTCGCTGCCACGCTGCCGGTGCTGCCGCGCAGCACCTTCTCCGGCAGCCGCGCCACCAGGAACGGCGCCAGCAGCGAGACCCCCGCGCTCATCAGGAACAGCAGCCGGAAGGCGTGCTCGGCGCCCTGGCGCACCGCCGCGGCATCACCGCCGTCCTGCGTGCCCGCCATGACGCGCTGGAACAAGTGCATCAGCACGTCTTCGCCGCCGCCCAGGTCGCTGACCGTCATGCCGCCATGCCGCAGCAGCGCGATCAGCACCGTGGTCAGCACCGCCACGCCGACCGCGCCGCCGAGCATGCGCGAGAACGCCGTCAGCGCAGTGGCGACCCCAACGTGCTGCAGCGGCACGGCGTTCTGCGTTGCCACCAGCCCGCTGGGCAGCTGCAGGCCAATTGCAAACCCGAGCACCACCATCACCAGTGCGCACAGCCAGACCGCGCGCGGATCGACAAACGCCAGCGCCACGATTGCCAGCGGCGCCACCAGCGCACCGGCCATCTGCAGCGGCTTGTAGCGCCCGCTCCACGACATCAGCCGGCCCGCCGCGAACGCGCCGAACGGGATCGCCAGCGTCAGCGGCACCAGCCGCAACGCGGCCGCATCGGCCTGCGCGCCACCCACCACCTGGAAGCGCAGCGGCAGCAGCACCGACATGGCGATCAGCTGGAAGAAGCACAGGAACAGCGTGATGCAGCAGATCGCCACGGTGGGCACGCGCAGCATCGCCAGCGGGATCACGGGATCGGCCGCGCGGCGCTCCTGCCAGATGAAGAGCGCCAGGCACGCGAGGCCTGCCACCAGCATCGCCAGCGTATCGGGCCGCGACGGCGACTGACCCTGCCCTAGGCGCGTCAGGAACACCAGCACGCCGCTCAGCCCCGCGCCAAACAGCAGCGCGCCCAGGTAGTCGATGCGATGGCGGCGCCCGCCCGCGGGCAGGTGGCGCAGCGCGCGCCGCACGGTGACCAGCGCCAGCAGCGCCAGCGGCAGGTTGATCCAGAAAATCCAGCGCCATGACAGGAAGTGCGCCAGGTAGCCGCCGATCACCGGTCCGGCCATGCTGGCCACCGCCCACACGCCGCTGACATAGCCCTGGTAGCGGCCGCGCTCGCGCAGCGGCACCACGTCGGCGATAGTCGCCTGCGACACCGACAGCAGCCCGCCGCCGCCCAGGCCCTGCAGGATGCGCGCAAGGATCAGCTGCGGCATCGTCTGCGCCAGCGCGCAGGCGGCAGAAGCCAGCAGGAACAGCACGATGGCGAAGGACAGCACGGAGCGCCGGCCGAGCAGGTCGGAGAGCTTGCCGTAGATCGGCGTGGTGACGGTCGAAGCCACCAGGTAGGCGGAGATCACCCACGCCATGTTGTCGAAGCCGTTGAGCTGCAGCGCGATCTCGGGCAGCACCACGGCGACGATCGACTGCTCCAGCGCGCCCAGCAGGATCGCCAGCATCAGCCCGAAGATCACCTGCATGACGGGCACCGGAGGTGTGGGCGCGCCGGTGTTGTGCTGGCCGGTGGGTGGGGTCGTCGAGGCAGGGGCGCCAGCGGCAGGAGCAGCGGCCGCGTGCGAAGGCGGCTGGGAGGGAACGGCGGTCATGGGCACCTGCGGCGGCAGGATCGCGGCAAGGACGCGCGGCGGCGCCGCGCGGTGACCGGTCCTGCTCTTGTTGCGGAGTCAAGGAGAGCGGCTATTGTAGGCGCTTCCCGCCGCCGGTGCTTGCCGTGCCCGGGCGCGCCGGCTCAGCTCAGAACGTCTCCCAGTCGCCGCCATCGGCCATGGCCGGCTGCGCTGCGCGGCGTGTCGCGGCCGGCAGCACTGGCTCCCGGCGGCGGTGGGTGACGGCCGGGCGCGCGCGGGTCGGCACGGCCGGTGTGCGTGCCGGCAGCACCGACTTCTGCGGCTTGCGCTCGATCGGGGCGCGCACCGCCGCGGGCACCGCGGGCTGGCGCGGGGCCGCGGCAGGGGCGCGGGGTGGGCGCGGCGGCGTGGGCGCGGCGGTGGGCTTGAGGGCTTGCGCGGTGTTGGCGGATCCGTTGGCGGGCGCCGTGGCGCGCGCCGGTTCGGCGTGCCGCTTCGCAGTGGCCCTGGCGCGTGGGGCAACGGGGGTAGCGGCCGCTGTGGGCGTGGCACGGGGTGCACGCGGTGCCAACCGGGCGGCCGGCGCGGCCGGCGCGAGTGCGGCAGGCATCACCGCCTTAATAGTTGCCTCAGTAGCCGGCTTAGTAGCCGGCGCCGCCTGTGCCTCCACTTCGAACCGCCCCACTTCCGATACCAGCCCGTCGGCCTGGTGCAGCAGGCTCTGCGCCGCCGCGGCGGCCTGCTCGACCAGTGCCGCGTTCTGCTGCGTCACGCCTTCCATCTGTGTCACCGCCAGGCTGACCTGCTCGATACCGATGGTCTGCTCGGTGCTGGCCGCCGAGATCTCGCCGATGATATGCGTCACGCGCCCGACGGCGCCGACGATATCGTCCATGGTGCGGCCGGCCTGCTCGGCCTGGCGCGCCCCTTCCTGCACCTGCTGCACCGAACCGCCGATCAGGCCGGCAATCTGCTTGGCGGCCGCCGAGGAACGCTGCGCCAGGCTGCGCACCTCCGCCGCCACCACGGCGAAGCCGCGCCCCTGCTCGCCCGCGCGCGCGGCTTCCACCGCGGCGTTGAGCGCCAGGATATTGGTCTGGAAGGCAATGCTCTCGATCACCCCGGTGATCTCGGCCACCTGCGATGACGACCGGGAGATGGTCTCCATGGTCTGCACCATCTCGCGCACGGCACGGCCGCCCTCGGAAGCGACCTCCGAGGCATTGAGCGCCAGCTGGCTGGCCTGGCGCGCGTTGTCGGCGTTCTGGCGCACGGTCGAGGTCAGTTGCTCCATCGACGCCGCGGTCTGCTGCAGCGACGCCGCCTGCTGGCCGGTGCGCACCGACAGGTCGGCATTGCCGCGCGAGATCTCGCGCGTGGCGCCCTCGATCGAGCCCGAGGCGCGCTGGATCCCCTGCACCAGGCCCGACAGGTGGCGGAAGGCGCGTTCCAGCGCCGCGAGCATGCGACCGGTCTCGTCGCGGCTACGCACCGCCACGCGGTAACGCAGGTTGCCCGTGGCCAGCGCCTCGGCGGCCCGCAGCGCCTGCCGCACCGGGCGCGTCACCGAACGCGTAATCGTCAGCCCCAGCAACGCTGCCAGCGCCACCGCGGCGGCCGCCATGCCCAGCAGCATGTTGCGGGCCCAGGCGTAGCGCGCGTCCGATTCCTTGACCGCCGAGACTGCGCCGGCCCGCCCCATCGCCACGATGCCATCGAGCTGCTCGAAATACGGCCCCTGCGCCGCCGGCAGCGTCACCGCCAGCGCCGCCCGCGCCCCGGCAAATTCACCGGCGCCGACCTGCCGCAGCACCATGTCGAGCTGGCCGTCATACGCATGCCGCGCCGCCTCCAGCTCGGCAAAGCGCTTCTGCAGGTCCGGTCGGCCGGAAGCCTCCATCACCTTGCCCATTGCCGCCAGCGTTTCCTGCATCGACTTGCGCAGCGCCTGGATGCGCCCGGCATTCTGCGCCGCCATGGCGGGGTCTTCGGTCAGCGTGGCGTCGCGCACCATGATGCCGACCTCCTGCGCGTCTTCCTTGACCCGGTTCAGGTCCAGCACCTTCAGCAGGCGGCCCTCCACGGTCATGCGCATCGCCTCGTTCATGCCGCCCAGGGCATAGACGCCCGACAAGGCGATGCCCACCAGCAGCACCACCACCACCGAAAAGGCCAGGGACAGCCGGACCCCGATGCCAATGTTGCGAAACCATGCCATCACTACGCTCCCTTCTGAACCGAAGAACTGAATGTTTTGTGTCCGTACGAGCGCGGTCCTGCCGGGGCCGGACGACGGCAATACGGCAGCGCAGTCGCCCTATCGGCGGTCAGCGCACAGTTCTTGAAGGGAAATGAGAATTAGAGGCAAAAACCCACGCAATTCGGTGGATTGCCTGTCCGCAAGGTGGCTTTTAATCACGCTGGGCATCCCGAACGGTCGGTTAATTCATCGACCACAGCGCCACAGAGCGCGACCCAAATGACGTAGGCACCAAAAAAAGAAGCCCACGCGCGGGGTGCTCGTAGGCTTTCCAGGACTACAAGAGCTCGAAACCAAGCTCTTGCCAAGAATATAAACGCGCTTACATGAGGTGTAAATCCCGTTTCTATCAGGGAAATCCCTTATGCCGTTATGAGGTTTTTCGGGCACTTTTGATGTTTTTGGCCCTGACGTCACTTCGGGGCGAATTTTTTTGTTTTTTCAGTTTTTCCTCCAGCTCCGGCCCCATAGGGCTGGCGGACCGGCCGGTACAAGGCCATTGTGCAGTCGCACAAAGTTGCTACAATACCACAGCACCGAGCGCAACAAATTTTGTAGAGCAAAGGCTCTAGGCCCAGCGCGGCACTCTGCCCGTCAACTCTTGTAAAACTTTGTTACTCTCGGCGCTGAAGTATTCCCCTTCTCTTCTGGCAGCGCCCACCGCCGGCATGTGCGCGACGCCCGGGGGCCCGAGCGCGAGGCCAACCGGCGCCGCAGCGCTGACGACCCGACCCGAGGCCGGTTCCGAGAGCGGAAGTTTCCCCTGCCGCCCTGGCCGCGCCGCCCACCCAGCCGCCTGCCAACGGATCGTCATCAGCCGCCAGAACCCTTGCGGGCTCTTCCGGAGTCGTTGTGAAGAAGAAGGAAATCCGGCCCAAGCACCCCAGCCGAAAAGAACTGCAGTACCAGCACCTCGCCGTCCATTCCGCCAGCCGCGCGCCGGTGGTCGTCCATCTGTCCAACGGCACACGGCTGCAGGGAATCGTGCTGGCGGCGGACAGCTACATGGTCCTGCTCGGACGGCGGCTGGACGATCCGCAGCCCACGCTCGTCTACAAGCAGGCGATTTGCCTGGTGACGCCGCTGGACACGCCGGTGGTCGGGATCGACCCGGCAATCGCGGCGGAATTCGTGCCTATCTATATACCGCGTACGCGCAAGCGGCGCTGATTCAAGCCACCCCCACCCTTCCCGCCCGCTGCGCCTACAACGCGGGCGCGGCACCTTGCGTCACGTCAATCTCTCCCGAAACTATCGCGGAGATCACTCTAAATCTTTGTCTTGCCCGGTCGATAACCCAAGCAACGGAGGCACTCTACGCCCTGCAAAGCAGGCCGCCAACGTTACGGCACTAGCCGGAATGCCCAAAACTTTGCATATAGGAGTCGTACCATGGCGCAAGTCATTAACACCAATTCGTTGTCTCTGATGACTCAGAACAACATGAACGCTTCGCAATCGTCGCTGAACACGGCGATTCAGCGTCTGTCGTCGGGCCTGCGCATCAACAGCGCCAAGGACGACGCAGCTGGCCTGGCCATTGCGAACCGCTTCACCTCGAACATCAACGGCCTGACGCAAGCTCAGCGCAACGCCAACGACGGTATCTCGCTGGCTCAGACGACCGAAGGCGCGCTGGCCGAAGTGACCAACAACCTGCAACGTATCCGTACGCTGTCGGTGCAAGCCGCCACCGGCTCGAACTCGGCTTCCGACCTGAAGTCGATCCAGGATGAAATCGGCCAGCGCATGTCGGAAATCGACCGCCTGTCGCAACAGACCGACTTCAACGGCGTGAAGGTGCTGTCGTCGAGCGCCAAGGCCGTGAACATCCAGGTTGGCGCCAACGACGGCCAGACCATCGCGGTCAACCTGCAAGAGATCAGCACCAAGACGCTGAACCTGCAAAGCTTCAACGTGAACGGCCCGCAAGCCACCGCAGGCGCTTCGTTCAACGGCACGGCCTCGATGACCGTGGCCGGCGCCGCCGTCGCTGCCGACTACCAGAAGGCCTACGGCGCGACCACCGCCGTTTCGCTCAACACGGTCGCGGAAAAGACTCCCAACACGCTGGCCACCACCCTGGGCATCGCAGGCGGCAGCGTCTCCATCGGCGCCAACGCCGTGGTCGACAAGAACGGCAACTGGTTTGCTGAAGTCCGGATCACCCCGGCTTCGGCCGCAGAGGCCCAGGCCCTGAAGAACCAAGGCATGTCGGGCGCCGTCAGCGGCACTGCAATGTACGCCTACGTGGCCGTGGACCCGGCTTCCGCCGACACAACGTCCACCGCCGGTACCGCCAAGTTCAGCCTCGACACCAGCAAGCTGACCGCCGCCAACCTGACGGCGGGCGCATCGGCCAACCCGCTGGCTACCCTGGACACCGCCCTGCAAAAGGTGGACGACCTGAAGAGCTCGCTGGGTTCGATCCAGAACCGCCTGGACTCGACCATCGCCAACCTGGGCACGACCATCACCAACCTGTCGTCGTCGCGCTCGCGCATCCAGGATGCTGACTACGCAACGGAAGTGTCGAACATGACCCGCGCCAACATCCTGCAACAAGCTGGCACCTCGGTCCTGGCCCAGGCCAACCAGACCACGCAAGGCGTGCTGTCGCTGCTGCGTTAATTGACTGACGCGTAGCAACGGAGCCGGGCTTCGTGCCCGGCTTCGGCATGGAGTGTTTCCCCAGGACTGCGGTCCTGGGAAAACATTTCAGGAACCCACCGAGTCGAGCCGACCATGGCTACTGCCGCTACCACTCCGACCATGCCGCTTTCCATGCTGGCGGTCCAGCCCACCGAGCAGCCGGACCGCCGGGTGACCGGCGTGCCCGCCGGAGCGGCAGCATCCGCCAAGCCGGGCAACGGCGCAAAGGGCGGCGAACAGCCATCGCCCTCGCTCGATGCGGCGCTCGCGCGCCTGACCGAGGCGCTGCGCACCGCCTCGGTCAGCGTCCAGTTTGAAATCGACAACACCGGCCACCGCGTCATCACCAAGGTGATGGACAAGGCCAGCGGCGAAGTGATCCGGCAGATTCCCACCGAAGAACTGGTGCGGATCTCCGATGCCATGTCGCAGTTGCAGGGCCTGTTCGTGAACCAGACCGCCTGAGCGCCCGCGAGAGCCAGGATTTGAAGTAGCACACTGGAGTAGAAGAATGGCAACAATCTCTAACCTCGGCGTTGGTTCCGGCCTGGACCTGGGCGCACTGCTCGACCAACTAACCGCAGCCGAACAGGTACCGCTGACGGTCATCAAGCAGAAGCAGTCCAGCTACAACACCAAGCTGTCGGCCTATGGCCAGCTGCAGAGCATGCTGGCGGCATTCCAGGGCGCGGCCAACCAGTTGTCAAAGCCAAGCTTCTTCAACGCAGCGACGGCCACCTCCAGCAATACCAGTGTCCTGACCGCCACCGGCAGCAATACCGCGGCCGCCGGCACCTATTCGGTCAACGTCACCGCGCTGGCCCAGGCCCAGTCGCTGGTGGGTGCGGGCCAGGCCAAGCAGGACGCGGCCATCGGCACGGGCACGATCCATATCGATTTCGGTGCCATCACCGGCGGCACGCTCGACAGCAATCCCGCCAGCCCGACCTACGGCAAGTACAGCGGGGCGACCTTCACCGCCAACTCGGGCTCGACCGGCTTCGACATCACGATCGACAGCAGCAACAACACCCTGCAAGGCATCCGCGACGCCATCAACAAGGCCAATGCCGGCGTCACCGCCAGCATCATCAACGATGGTTCCGGCACGCCTTACCGCCTGGTCCTGAACTCGAACAATACCGGCGCGACCAACAGCATGCGCATTTCGGTCGCGTCGGGTGACGGCACCAGCGCGCTGTCCGACCTGGTGGCCAACGACCCCGCGGGCGCGCAGAACCTGCAGCAGACCGTCACCGCCCAGAATGCGACGCTGACCGTCAACAACATCGCCATCCAGAGCGCCAGCAACCAGGTCAGCGGCGCGGTCCAGGGCGTGACGCTGTCGCTGGCGCAGACGGGCACCAGCAACGTCACGGTCCAGCGCGACAATGCGGCGGTGCAGAACGGTGTGCAGGCCTTTGTCACCGCATACAACAACCTGCAGAAGGCTGCCGCCAACCTGTCGGCCTATGACCCCGCCACGAAGACCGGTTCGCCTCTCACCGGGGATGGGGTGCTTCGCGTCATCCAGAACCAGATCCGCGGCGTACTCAACGCGCCGCAGCCGGGCAGCGGGTCGAACGCCATCACCGCACTGGCACAGGTTGGCGTGACGTTCCAGGTCGATGGCACGATGGCCCTGGATACCACCAAACTGACCAAGACAATGGCCGACAATCCGGGCGGCGTTGCGGCATTGTTCGGCAATGACGACGGCAAGAGCGGGTATGGCAACCAACTGAGTACGACCATCACGGCGCTGACCAGCAGCAAGGGTGCCCTGACGGCTGCCACCGATGGCATCAACCGCAGCCTGAAGGACCTGAGCGACCAGTACAGCGCGACCGAACTGCGCGTCAACGCCACCATCGAGAACTACCGTACGCAGTTCACCCAGCTGGACATGATCATGGCCAAGATGAAAAACACCAGCAATTACCTGACGCAGCAGTTCAATGCCCTGAACAACTCGTCAAGCAGCAAGTAATACTGCACGCCTTTACCGGGAGCCTATCGCCATGTTCGCGCGCAATGCCATCAATGCCTATTCCCAGGTCGGAATCCAGACCGGGGCCATGAGCGCCAGCCCCCACCGGCTGATCGTCATGCTGTTTGACGGCGCGCGCGCTGCCATCGCCAAGGCCAGGTTCCACATGGAGGCGGGAGATATCCCGGCTAAAGGCAACGCAATTTCAAAGGCGATCGACATCATCGTCAATGGCCTCAATGCAGTGCTCGACCATGAAGCTGGCGGCGAGATCGCCGGCGACCTGGAAGCACTCTATGACTACATGGTCCGGCGCCTGATGCAGGCTAACCTGCGCAACGACGCGGCACTGCTGACCGAGGTCGACGGCCTGCTTGGCAACCTCGCCTCCGCCTGGGCCGAGATCGGCGAACAACCGCAAGCCGTGGCGCCTGCGCCGTTGGCAGCCGTGGAGAACTGAAATGCATCCGTTTCAAATGAGTGTTTCGGACGCGGTCATCCGCGGCTACGAGGAATTGCTGCTCATCTCCGAGCAGATGCTGGAAGCCGCACGCGCCGGCAACTGGGATGCGATGAGCGAACTGCAGCAAGTCTATGTCGGGGAAGTCGACCAGCTGCGTGCCCTTGGGCCGCACCCGGCGCCATCGGCAGCAGAACGTTCCCGCCGCTATCAACTGCTCGAGCGCATCCTTGCACACGACGCGGCGATTCGCCAGATTGTCATGCCACAGATGTCGCAGCTGGAAGCCCTGCTGGGCAGCACGCGGCGCCAGCGAGAGCTCGGCCAGGCTTACGGCGTCTCGACCTGATCCATAGCGCGGCCGCGGCAGGCGCATGCGCCGCCGCTGCGCCCGCTTGCCGGTAGCACCGCTGCCAGGTCGCCGACAGCCGACCGAGCCATCGCGACCGCGATTCCCCCACTTCCCGGCTTGCACCATGACCGGCCTGCTTCTGCCACCAGACGCCACACCGACCCCGCGTCCCGATACGCAGACGCTACGGCCGACGCTGTCGGTCAACAAGCTTGCCGCATTGCTGCCGTCGCCCGACGTCACCCAGACGAACGCGCGCAACCCCGGCGAAGCCGGCAATGCAGCAATCCAGGCACGCCAGGCGCAGGACGTCGGCGCTGCTGCCCACATCGGCAACCGCCCCGCCGCCCTCACGTCGACCCGCGAAACCCTGAGCTTTGCCGCGCGCGCCATCCTTGACCTGCTGGGCAGAACGGAAGGTGGCGCCGCGCGCGCGTCAGCAACGCTGATGCCGGCGCCGCCGGGGCCGGCCATGGCCAGCGCGTTACCCGCCGCGCTAGCCGGGCTGGTGGAGCATAGCGGCCTGTTCTACGAATCGCATCTGGCTGCCTGGACAAATGGCGCGCGCACGCTGGCGCAAGTCCGGCAAGATCCACAGGCCACATTGGGCCAGCCGGCACAGGACGGCGCGCAGAATGCCGGGCCGGTGCGTCCGGTTGCGCTGCTGCCTGCGCCGGCAGCCGGGACCGTAGCCACGGCCAGCCATGCCACCGGGTACGTTGCTGCCGATGCCTCCATCAGCCCGGCCGACCTTCTCGCACAAGCCCTCGCCCAACGGGCTGGATCGCACAACCTCCAGGGCGACCTGCCTCAAGGCCAGCCATCGGCACCCCGTGATGGGGCCACGCTGGCAAACCCAACGCCCGCGGACCCGGCACCATCGGCATCGCGTAGCCCGATGCCGGCCCCGCACACCGGCACGGGCCCTGCGGCAACGCCACAGCAAGGCGCACAGCGCTACGAGGCCATGGCGCGCGCGGCCGACGCGCCGACACCCGCCGCCCGCGTGCTGCAATCTGCAAGCGACAGCCAGGGCAGCCAGCCAGTCAGCGCGGCACCCGCCGGCCCCGCCGTGCATCCCGGCGCCGAAGGACTGGTCCGCCAGCAACTCGAACTGCTGGCCTCGCAGCAATTTCGCTGGGTAGGCGAGGCATGGCCGGGCACCCATATGGCGTGGGAGATCGCTCGCGAGCCCGTTGAACCTGACGATCAGGGCAGGGGCGGCACCCAGGGCCAGACCTGGTCGACGCGCGTCTTGCTGGAGTTGCCGGAACTTGGGACGATTGAAGCACGGCTTTCCCTGTCGCCAGGGGGGCTGGCAGCGCGGCTGGTTGCAGGCGAGTCCAATGTTGCCAGCCGTTTCGACGATGCCCGCGGCAAGCTGCAGGAACGCCTGACGGCCAGTGGCATTGCGCTGCTGGAATTCACGGCCAGAACCGGTACACCCAGACGGCCGGGAGGTGCCCCATGAACGGCGGCGAGCTGCCGCGCGGCGCGGCCGTGGCGCTGAGCTACGACCACAAGGACAGTGCCCCGCGGGTGGTGGCCAAGGGATATGGTGTCGTCGCGGAGTCGATCATTGACCGCGCCAGGGAGGCCGGGGTCTACGTGCATGATTCGCCGGCGCTGGTAAACCTGTTGATGCAGGTCGACATGGACTCGCACATTCCGCCGCAGCTGTACGTGGCGGTGGCGGAGCTGCTGGCCTGGCTCTACCAGCTGGAGCAGGACAAGGCAAACGACACCGGATTCCAGCCAGTCTCCTGAGCACAGGCGACTGCCCGGTGCGATTGCCGGACACATTTGCCAGATCCTATGCCTCGGTCCTCAAGGGCGTGGCGGCCAGCATGCCCCGCACCGCCCCCGCGGCAACGCGCGCCACATCCCTCGCGTTGAAGGTCGAGCCCGGAGGTTGATGCCCCTCGCCACGCTCGCAACTGCCCCTTCCGAACAAAGCCTCGGCGATGCAACTCACACAGGCGCTGCGGCGCTGAACGCGATTAGCTCGGCCCGCTACTCCGGGACGGGCGACGGCGTTCAAGCCGCATGAAACGGCATGCAGGTCAGGCCTGTTGTCTTCGCGCCACCGGGCCCGCTTCGCACATCAAGAAGATGCTGGCACAGAGATCGGGATACTGCTGCCCAAGCTGGTAGCACCCCTCCAGGTATTCATTGGAGATGATGTCCGTCGCCAGCAACCGGTCCCATTGAAAGTTCGCCAGCGCCTTGAAGAAGATGCCGGAGCGATGCACCACTTTCAGTCCGGCCGCTGCAGCATCGCGTTCCAGCGTGTCGAGCGCATATGTGCGCCTATGCCCGTGCTCGGCCTCGGCCGGTGTCACGGCGGCATTGTGGGAAATCAAGCCCATTTTGACGGCGATCTGCCTGGAAGGCGCGTGGGCATTCGGGCACACCAGGAAGAGCCTGCCGTTCTCCCTCAACCATTCATCATTGATGCGTGCCAGCACACACACGGGGTCGTCCAGGTGCTCCAGCACGTGGGTCATGACGATGTTGTCGTAGCGCTTCGGCAAGGCCGCAGTCTCGAATAACGAGTTGACGAACTTCACGCTGCCGCCCAACCTCTTCCGGGCCTCCTCGATGGCGACGTCTGACGCCTCGACGCAGGTGATGTCATCGAAATATGGCAGCAGTCGGCTGGTGAACTCGCCCGTGTAGCTCCCGAGTTCCAGCAGGCTTCCCTTGTTCAGGAACGGTTCGAACGACCTCACCATGTACGGATGCAGCACATCCAGGTCGAAGCCATAGACATATTTCTCATGCCTGGCATTCTTTGAGTCATCCAGTTCGTTGTTGTAGTTTCGTCCTGCAGTCATTCATTCTTCCTGTCTGTATTCAGATTTCACGGGTGGAGCGGTCGCGTGTCCTTTTCCGTTACTCGTCCAACACCGCAAGACCGAACCCGAGTCGGCCGAATTCATTGCCGTTGTAGAGCATGTAGACCTTCCCATCCAGGTGGAAGGTATGCGGATAGCATTGCATCTGCGAATCCCAGCCATCTTCGGACACATCGATCCCTGCCTGGCTGTCGTCGCGCTCCCAATTGACCAGGTCCTTGGAAAAGGCATAGCCGAGCCTGTATGCGCTATCGCTCTGCTTCCTGAAACCATGTGCCTGCCTGTAGCAAAAGTACATGTGGTAGGTGCCGTTCAGTTGAAAAACTGTCGGCAATGCCTGGCATTCATCGGCGTTCAGCTTGTCGGCAATGATCGGCCGGCCGTCCCGATGCCAATTAATTCCATCGGTGGACCATGCATGCGCGATTTTGTAAACCCGATCGGGTGGGTCTGTGTCCGAGAACTGCTTCCACTGAGTTCCGTAGATGTACCACATGTGATAGAGGCCTTCGCGCACCATCACGAATGCGTCGCCGATCAGAAATGGCTCGTGCAGCGAAGCAGAGAGCACCGGGCCCTTTCCGTGCTTTTGAAAAGTGAGGCCGTTGTCGTTGCTGATGGCCAGACCGATCGAGGCGTCCGCGGAAACCGATACTTTCCTGTTCCAGCCCGTCGTATAGGCCAGAATCCTGTCTCCGTCCCTCACCACATGGACCGGAAATATCCCGTGCTCGTCAAAGCACCCCAGCTCACCCAATGCAATGACCGTGTGGCGCGAGACGTCGAGGACGTTTTGCATGGTCTTGTCGAAATCGACAAAGGCGATGTGGCTCAGGTACTTTCCAACGCTGTCGCGCTCCCTGGCCGAGAAATACACACGCACGCGGTCATTCATGACCAGTGCTTGCGGCGACTGCGCGAATCCGAAGCAATCATTCGGAAGCGCGTGCTCGGTGGGGTCGAAGATCTTTCCCAGCTTGGACCACTTCATAGCGCGGCCCACTTCTGACAGCTGGCCAGTCTCGCCAGACCGATACCCGATCGCCCCATCTCGTTGCCCTGGTACAGCATGTAAGTCTCGCCATCCAGTTCGAACACGTGCGGGTAGTTCACCATTTCCGAATCCCAGCCGCTTTCGGAGACATGCATTCCGGCAACCTCGTCTTGTCTGGTCCAGTTGACCATGTCGAGCGACGAGGCGTAGCCGATGCGGTAGCCGCCTTCCTTGCCCTTGTAGTTGTGGCTGTGGCGATAGGAGAAAAACATGTGGTATTTCCCGTCGCGGAAGATCACGTCGGGACAAGCCTGGCATTCATGCGCGCCCAGCACGTCTTCGATCAGGTCGCAACCCCGCTTGGTCCAGTTGATTCCGTCATTGGAAGACGCCATGCGAATCTTGTAGACAGGCTCTGGCCTGTCGCTGGTCTTCAGCCATTCCTTCCCGGCCACGTACCACAAGTGCCATCTGCCATCGAATTTTCTGATCCTAGGGCTGCCCAGCAGGAATGGCTCGTCCGGGCTGTAGGGAAGAACAGGACCCGGCCCTATTCGGGCGAACGTATGGCCATTGTCCCGGCTCGTCGCGACCCCGATGGTGCCATTGAACGGGACAGACTCGCAGCGGGTCCAGCCAGCGTAGTACACCCGCACTTCTTCCCCGTCGCGGATCACCGAGATCGGGTTGGTGCCGAATTCATCGAATGCTCCGCAGGCTCCAAGCCCCAGGATCGGCGCATCGCAGACATCAAGAATCCTGAGCAGATCGGTTCTGTCGAGATCGATATAGGACAGGAAGCTCCGGTACTGGCCATCCGGCGTCGGCGCCTGGCGAGAGCAGAAATACACCCTCACGAAGTTCTCGTACACCAGCACTGACGGAGATTGCGCGAATTCTTTCATCCAGCTTTCGCCCTGCAAATCTCGCGGATCGAACAACTTGCCTAGTTTTTCCCACTCGAGCATAGTTTGATTCCCTGAAATTTCGAGCCCCATTGCATCAACGAAGCAGGCACTCGATGCCATCCACATCGAAGACAGGGATGCCCAATTTCGTCTTGACCGCGTGGCGGTCGAACCAATAGTTGTCGATGAAGATCGCTCCCGCCGGATCAATGAACGTCGACTTGTCTTCGGATTCCGAGATCTGGATGATTTCCTCGAACACATGCTCGGAGATACCGCAGGCGCGCAGCGTCTCCCTGATGTCGTATCGATGCTTGGTGAGCAGTACCATCTGGATCCCGCGGTTCCGGCACTGGTATAGAAACGCCATCGCAAGCTCATGGACGCGCCGTCCGACCACCAACGTTTCGTCGAAGTCGATGTACACGCGGCGAAAGCTCAGGTCGGCCTTGAATCGGTTGCGCAGGGATCGGTCCAGTTGGACCGCGTAGTCGTTCTGCAGAATCGCGACAGGCACCCCGAGTGCATTGAAGAGAGTGAGCAACGCGAAGTTCACGCCCTTGTGCCTGAACAAGCCCATGGTGCTCGACTGGCGCGGCGCGAATTCCATAAGCTTGAATCTTCCGTCGCGATCCTTCTTGACCTGGAAGAACCAGGCACCATCCAGAGCCACCGTCTCGTTGATGCACTGGGCAATCCGCTTGATTTCGTCGGTGGCTTCGACCGCGGTGGATCGGAACGAGATGCCCATCTGAATCCGTTCCCGGGTCCTCGGGCCGATGAACAAGAGTCTTCCATCATGGGTGGTGAAACAATCGACGCTGAGTTCTTCGCCCGGGAGAAACTCCGTCACCAGCAGCCCAGGATCCTTCTTCAGATAGAAGTCCAGGTCCTCCTGGGTTTCTGCCACATGGGTGCCTTTTCCGCCCTGCCCGTCATTCGGCTT
Source organism: Cupriavidus sp. Agwp_2 (assembly GCF_040784895.1). NCBI lineage: Bacteria > Pseudomonadati > Pseudomonadota > Betaproteobacteria > Burkholderiales > Burkholderiaceae > Cupriavidus > Cupriavidus sp. Agwp_2. The sequence goes on along the minus strand of NZ_CP088084.1, from coordinate 2,041,462 downwards.
CAGGAACACCGGGAAGCGCATGTCGCGATAGGGCTGCGCGAACACCTCCGGACAGAAATCGAATGACCGGAACAGCTCGTAGGTGTCCCGCTTCATTCGTGCGATGCGATTTGTCTCGGCGCACGAGGTCAACACCCGGGCATTGATCCCGGCCTGATGGGCAGCCAGAAAATTCGCGATGGTGTCGTGTGTCGGATAGACGAAGTCGATTTCCAGCGTGTCGAGCAACCGGTTGAAGCGTTCGATGAAATCAGGCTGATCGACGTAGAGATCGTCCTCCACGTAGTGGTCGGGCTCGTAGATGAACGAAGCGTGGTCGCTCTTGCCGGAAGCACCAAAGATTTCCACATGGTGGCTGTACTTCAGCGAGCTATGAATCTCCAGCCCTATTTCCGAGCCGGCCGGAAATATCAGCACCCGATGTTTTTTCGCGATGTCCATGACGCGATCAGACGGCGTCCGTGAGGCTCAATTCCGCCAGGATGCCGCACGACAGTTCGGGATAGTCGATGGCGGCCTGGCAAAGCGCATCGATGATCGGCTCGTCCAGATTCAACGAGATCATCTGCCGCGTGGTCAACGGCTTCAGATAGATGCCCTCCATGCGCTTGATGGCATAGCCCGCTTCGAGGATGTCGTCGCGCAGGGAATCCACCGTGTAGTAGCGCTTGTGTCCGAGGAGAAAATCATGCTCGGACAGCTGCTGCATATCGGGAAGCAATCCCGCCAGGTGGCCAAGCCTGCGGTTCAGTACCTCGGCATTGGGCACGGTGACGAACATCCTGCCGCCCGGCGCCAGGAATTGCCGAAAGTGCCGCAGGATGCCGACCGGATCATCGACATGCTCCAGGATGTAGCCGAACATGATCACGTCGAATCGCTCGGACGTCTCGAATTCCTCAAAATACGATTCGGCGATTTCCACTTTCGAGTCGGGGAACTGCCGGCGAAAATTTTCGATGACTGCCGGTGACGCGTCGATGACGACATGGCGCTCGAAGTGCTGTTCGAAGACGCTCGACGTGATCCCGTGGCCAAGTCCCAGCTCGAGCAGGGAGCTCGCGCCTTCGGCAGACTGCACCACGCGTTTCGGGTACCACTTCAGCTGGATGACATTGTCGAAGTCGTAGATGTTCGAGCCTTGATAGGCTTGGACGTGATTGTCGAGGCTATTTTCCATGTTCATCTATCTGCAAATCGTCAGAATAGTTCCGTCTCTCAGATCAGCTCAAAATTCTCGACCATTTCCGAAACGACCTTTTCCCTGGGATTAAACATCATCACATCTACAATCGACAGCCAGGGAACGAATTCATTTTCGAATTGAACGTATTCGAGCGTTCTCGATTTGATGAATTTCAAATCGATGCCCTTCCTCTGGAAGGCGTCCTTCGAATACAGGTCCATGCCGCCGATGGCGTTCACATAGGTGGTGGCGCCAACCGCCCCGCACAGTGCCAGCACCTTGTCCTGGCTCTTCAGCCGGTGGTCAGCGTCGATCCCTGAAGCGATCCTGATCGCCGTCGAGATGCCCAGGTACTCGCAGGTCCTGGCGATCGAATGGTGCAGAAAGCCGAACAGGTTCGCGGCTTCATGGCGCACGATCTGTTCGACCAGCGGAAACGCCTGCGAAAAGTACGGCGCCCGACGGTATGCCCCCCTGAATTGGTTGAGCAGTTTGTCGCGATTGAAATCCACCGCCAGTTCGCGGTCGCGCACATCCAGAAAGTCGGAATCGCTTTTCAACGGCAGCGAGAACATCACGTCCTTGCCGTTCTGCAGCATGCGATTGCGGTTGATCCAGCCCTTCTTCGTGTACTTGATGTTGTCGTAGACGATGAACAGATCGGCCGATCCGATGAGCTGGAAATAGCCGATGTAGGGCATGAAGTACGGCTGCATGATGGCCACCTTCATGCAAATGCCTCGATCGGTGCTTCGATAGCTTCCTCAGGCATTGCCGCCCTCGCACCCCACGTCGCGATCAGCGCGGCGATCGCTTCGACCTGCGCGTTCTGCAGGTCAGGATAGATCGGCAGGCAAAGCACCTGCTGTGCGGCAGCGGACGCCACCGGCAAGTTGCCGGGATGGGCCGAGGGCAGGTTCCGGTACATCGGAAAGTCCGCGATCAGCGGGTAGAAGTAGCGGCGGGCGTAGATATCGTGCTCGCGCAACCTTTGGTAGAGCGCATCGCGGCTCAGCGCGTACTCCGGTTCAACTAGGATCGGGAAGTAGGCGTGATTGGCGACCCGTTCGCCGGCATCCAGAAGACAATGGATGCCCTCGGTGCCCTTGAGCAGATCGCGATAGAGCCCTGCGATCTCCGCGCGGCGCGCGAGTGCCTGGTCGATGTACTTCAGCTGCAGCAGCCCGAAGGCGGCATTGACCTCGCTCATCTTGCCGTTGATTCCGGGCGCGACCACCGTCACCTCGCCCACATGGCCGAAGTTTTTCAACCGGTCGATGCGCAGCTTGGTCTTGGCGTCGGGGCAGATGATCGCGCCGCCTTCAAAGGTGTTGAACACCTTGGTCGCGTGAAAGCTCAGGACCGAAAGATCGCCATGCCGCAGGATGCTGCCGCCGGCGTCCTGGACGCCGAAGGCGTGTGCCGCGTCATAGATGACCTTGAGGTTGTAGTTGTCGGCGATGGTCTGGATCGCCTCGACATCGCACGGGTGCCCATACACGTGGACGGGCATGATCGCGGTCGTCTGAGGCGTGATGGCCGCCTCGATTCTGGCCGGATCAAGATTGAGAGTCACAGGGTCGACGTCCGCGAACACTGGCTTGATGCCATTCCACAGCAGCGAATGCGAAGTCGCCACGAACGAATACGGCGTGGTAATGACCTCGCCTTCGATGCGCAAAGCCTGCAACGCAGTGACCAGGGCAATGGTGCCGTTCGTGAAGAGAGCCAGGTGCTGCACGCCCAGGTAGTCGCAAAGGGCCTGTTCGAGCTGATGATGAAACGGGCCGCCGTTGGTCAGCATCTTCTTGGCCCAGATCTCCTCGAGGTAGGGGATGAACTCGTCCAGCGGCGGCAGGTGGGGCTGGGTCACATAGACCGGATCTTTTCCCGATTGCGTCATGCTCGGCCTCCTTGAGCGCGACCGACTTCGAAGGATTCGGCGGACAAGCCCGCGCACCAGCGCCGCCACATCGTGCGCAGGGCACGTTCCAGTCCATCGGCGATCAGTGCGGGCTGGCCGACAGCCGATCGCGCGAAGCGATCGCGCAGCCCGGCGCGCAGTTGTGCCAGCTCGGGCAGGCGCTTTGTCCACGCCGCACCCAGCACCTCAAACGCCACGACATCCTGCGCGATGAATTCATCCAAGCCGACATGCCCGAGGACGCCGGCACCGACGCGGCCCGCCATGGTGCCACCGGCAATCGTCAGCGTTGGCACCCCCATCCACAGCGCATGCAAGCTGGTGGTCCCTCCGTTGTAGGGGAACGTGTCCAGGCACACATCGACCTGGTGGTGCAGCGACAGGTAGTGCTGCATGTCGGAGCGCGAATGGAAGTCGAGACGACTGAGTTCGATGCCCTCTGCACGGAACCAGTCGAGCAGCGCGTCGTAGCCCCCCTCGTGCGGCATGGCGCCCAGCACCATGCGCGAAGTGGGCACGGCGCGCAGCAGTTGCGACCACACGGCAACCACGTCCCGGCTCATCTTGTTCAGCCGGTTGAAGCTGCCGAAGGTCATGTGCCCCGCGCGCAATGCCGGCAGGTCGTTGACCGGGGGCGCCACTGGCGAGGGCAGAAAGGGCGCGTTCGCCGGCAAATACACGAGTTTCTCCGTGAACTGGCTGTCGAATCGTCCAGGTGGCAGCATGAAAGGATCGCCCAGGTAGTAGTCCATGGCCTCGAGGCCGGTGGTTCCTGGATAGCCCATCCAGCTTGCCTGCACCGGCGCGGGCTTGCGGGCGAAGGTCAGCAACCGGTTGTCCGCGGTATGGCCGGAGAGGTCGATCAGGATGTCGATGCCGTCGGCGCGGATCTTCTCCGCCAGTTCGGCCTCATCCATCCCCCCGACCCTGTGCCAGTGCCTCACATACCCGCGCAGGCGTTGGGTCACGTGGTCGTCCGCGACTCTCCGGGTCGAGTAGGCGTGCAGCACCAGGGAATTCCCGCCGGGCAGATGGTTGAGCACCGGCTCGAGAAAGGAGGCGATCGGATGGTTGTACAAGTCGCCTGACACGAAGCCGATCTGCAGCGTCCGCTCCGGGTCACGCGATCCGCCATGGGCACGCCAGGACGCTCGCCGCGGTGTTTCGAATTGCTCACCAAAGCGGAGATGCTCGGCGAAAAGGGACTCTGCCCCCGTCGTCGGGCAAAGGGTCAGGCTGTTCAGCAGGGCGCTGTGTGAAGTGTCCAGGTCGGGCTGGATCTGCAGGGCCCGACGGAAGCAGGCGGCGGCTTCGCCTTGCCGGCCTTGGGTAGTGAGCGATGTTCCCAGGTTGGCATGGAGGTAGCCCAGCGCCGGATTCGCCGCCAAACCACGCCGGTACGCTGCTTCGGCGTCAGCCGATCGGAACTGTTCCTGCAGCAGGATGCCCAGCTCGTTGTACCCGTCGGCCTTTGCCGGTTCGATGTCCAGCGCCTTCCGGTAGCTCGCCTCGGCATCCGCCGGCCGGCCCATGGCGCGGAGAACGCCACCCAACGCCAGGTGGGCATCGACATAGGAGGGCTCTATCTCCAACGCCCGCCGGCAATGCAACTCCGCCTCGGAAAGCCTGGCTTGCCCCCGGAGCACGACACTCAGGTTGCAATGGGCCTTGGCGTAGGCCGGGTCGATTTCCATGGCCCGGCGCATGCTGGATTCGGCCTCTTTCTTGCGCCCGACGCAAGCGAGGGTCAGGCCCAGATTGAGCTGTGCCTCGGCATCCTGCGGCAGCAGTCTCGCGGCCATCTCCATCGGCGGCAGCGCGTCCTGGGGGCTGCCTTCCACACTGGTCACGACGCTCAACATCTTCCAGGCAGCGCCGTGCTGCGGGAACCGCTGGATCAGCGAGCGAGCCAGCGCCTTGACCTCGGCATAGCGCTTCTTCCTGAGGGCCGTGTTGAGCTTGTCGAGCTCCTTAGAGCTCGGTTGCGCCTTGCCGTTCGCACGGCTCGACGCGGGCTTGGGACGCGGCGGCCGTGCCACGGCAGCAGGCGCCTGGGTGTCGCGAATCGAGCGGGCGATCTGCGCGCGAACTTCCAGCTGGCCCGCCAGTGCCTCCACGACTTCACCCTGCAAGCCGTGCTGCAGGCCCAATTCCAGTAATTCCCGTGCGGCGTCGATCTGCTCGGCCTGCATCAGCGCATCGATGTAGCCGAGCCAGTACTCGGTGTTTTCCGGCTGCGCCTCCAATGCCGTGGCGAAGTGGGGAAGCCCCTCGTTCGCCTGGCCCACGCGCACGGCCAGCCGGCCCAGACCGTAGTTCGCCTGCGCGTGCCGAGGTAGAGCTTCGAGAACGCCACGGTAGAGGGTCTCGGCGTCTGCAAGCTGCCCGGCCTGGTGATAGCTCATGGCCAGCTGCAGGGATTCGTCCAGCGCGTGCGCCAACGCCTCGAACACGAGGGTACCGTCCGCGCTGGGAGGTTGCTGCAGCACGGATTCGGCGGTGGAAGTCGACATTGAAGATCTTTCCTGATTCTTGGCGGTGTCAGCCCTGGTTCGGAGTGCAGGTGCGCCCACCAAACGGGTGCCCGAATTATCTGCAGCGGTGCGAAGAGCCAATAGCGGATCAGAAGGCAAATAACCCGTGTGATCCGGTCAGGCCCTTGGACAGGCCCTTACACCGGCATATTCATCATTTCCTGATATGCCTGCACCAGCCGGTTCCGCACCTGCACCCCCGTCTGGAACGAGATATTGGCCTTCTGCAGGTCGATCATCACGTCATTGAGCGCCACCCCCGGCTTGCCCAGCTCGAACGCCTCGGCCTGGCCGTAGGCGCGCTCCTGGGCCGCGTTGATGCGGCCCAGCGAGCGTTGCAGCTCGCTGGCGAAGCCGCCGCCGACCGGCGCTGCCGACTTGCTGGCGTCGTTGCCCGAGGCAACCTGGGACAGGCCGCGCAGTTGCTGCAGCATGCTTTCGATGGAAGAGATCGTGGTCATGTAAGGATTCAAGTCGGTCGGGAGAGCCCCATCAATCACATTCCATCAAGGGCCTGTGCGCGGTTCCCACCCAGTTTTGAGCCCTCGCAGCGTACCCGCCACCCTCCCCCCGCCATCGCCTGAATTCGGACGGAAAACCCGGTTTATTCACCGGATTGTCGGGCTCAAGTCTGGCCGATCATTGCCACCGTGCCGGAGAAGCGCGGGCAGCCGCCCAGCGTCGCTTTCCGGCCCTTGCCAGACCAACCATCGATCCGGGAGTACGCGTGTTTTCTCTGCAGCGTAATGTGAGCCGCGCCGTCAGCCGCGCCATGGGCCGTGCCGACGACCATGGCCGTCATCATCGCCCGAGCCGTCGCGAGCATCGCGGCGCCGGCGCAGGAGCACGCGCGTGACCGCGGCGGTTGCCATGCCTGGCCGGCCGGCCGAGGTGCTGGAACGGCTGAAGGCCAACCCCAAGCTGCCGCTGATGCTGGGCGGGGCGGCGCTGGCCGCTGCCATCGCCGTGGGCGTGCTGTGGTCGCGCGCGCCGGACTACAAGGTGCTGTACAGCAACCTGTCCGAACGCGACGGCGGCTCGGTGATTGCCTCGCTGCAGCAGATGAACGTGCCGTACAAGTTCGCCGAAGGCGGCGGTGCGCTGATGGTGCCGGCCGAGAAGGTCCACGAGACCCGCCTGCGGCTGGCCTCGCAGGGCCTGCCCAAGAGCGGCACCGCGGGCATGGAGCTGATGGACAACCAGAAGTTCGGCATCAGCCAGTTTGCCGAACAGGTCAATTACCAGCGCGGGCTGGAAGGCGAGCTGGCGCGCTCGATCGAATCGATCGCCGCCGTGCAGTCGGCCCGCGTACACCTGGCGATCCCCAAGCCGACGCTGTTCGTGCGCGAGCGCCAGAAGCCGACCGCTTCGATCGTGCTGCAGCTGTACCCCGGCCGCGCCATCGATGAAGGCCAGGTAGCGGCGATCAGCCACCTGGTGTCGTCGAGCGTGCCGGAGCTGACGCCCAAGTCGATCTCGATCGTCGACCAGCACGGCAACCTGCTGTCGAACAGCGGCAACGAGCGCATGCTCGACGCCACCCAGCTCAAATACGTACAGGCGCTGGAGCAGAACTACCTGAAGCGCATCGAGGCGATCCTGACGCCGATCGTCGGCAAGGACAACGTGCGCGCGCAGGTGACGGCCGACGTGGACTTCTCCATCGTCGAGCACACCGACGAGAGCTACAAGCCCAACCAGGACCCCACCCGCTCGGCCATCCGCAGCCAGCAGACCAGCGAGTCGAACCAGCAGGGCGCAACGCCACCGGGCGGCGTGCCCGGCGCGCTGTCGAACCAGCCGCCCGCCGCCGCGGTCGCGCCGGTGACCACGCCGCAGACGCCGCGTGCGGGCCAGGCGCCGGGACAGGCCGGCGCGCCCGCTGCCGGCCAGCCGGGCCAGCCCGGCCAGCAAGGCCAGGCCGTGCAAGGCGCGCAGGCCAGCACCGCCAGCAGCCAGGCAGGCCCCAGCGGCCCGAGCAACAACCGCCGCGATTCCACCGTCAACTACGAACTGGACCGCACCGTGCGCCATGTGCAGCAGGCACCGGGTGGCGTGCGCCGGCTGTCGGTGGCGGTGGTGGTGAACTACCGCCAGGCGGCCGATGCCAAGGGCAAGATGGTGGCGCAGCCGCTGCCGCCGGCGCTGCTGGCGCAGATCCAGAACCTGACCAAGGAGGCGATGGGCTTCTCGTCCGATCGAGGCGACTCGATCAACGTGGTCAACAGCCCGTTCACCGTGGACCGCGAGGTCACGCCGGAAGTCCCGCTGTGGAAGCAACCTGACATGATCGACCTGGGCAAGACCGGTGCGGGCTACCTGCTGCTGGCACTGCTGGCGCTGTTCGCGTGGTTCAAGGTGGCGCGCCCCATCCTGCGCCGCTACACCACGCCGCCGCTGCCGGCACCGGCAACCAAGGAAGAGACCGAGGCGGTGCTGCTGCCGCCGGAAGAGCCGGCCAATCCGGAAGTGCTGCGGCTTGCCGCCAAGTATGAAAGCGACCTCGCGCTGGTGCGCGACGCCGCACAGCGCGACCCGCGCCTGGTCGCCAGCGTGATCAAGAACTGGATTGCCAATGACAACCGCTAAGGCCATCTCCAAGGAAACCTCCGCCGGCGGCCTGCAGAAGAGCGCCATCCTGATGATGGCGATCGGCGAGGATGCCGCGGCCGAGGTGTTCAAGCACCTGTCGCAACGCGAGGTGCAGGAACTGGGCGCTGCCATGGCAGGCCTCAGTTCCGTCACGCGCGAGGAAATGGCCGATGTGCTGGGCGAATTCCGCTCCGAGACCGAGCAGTACCTGGCCCTGAACGTCGATTCCAGCGCCTTTATCCGCAGCGTGCTGAACAAGGCGCTGGGCGAGGAGCGCGCGCAGTCGGTGATCGAGGACATCCTGGAATCGCGCGACCCGGGCAGCGGCATCGACTCGCTCAACTGGATGGACGCGACCTCGATCGCCGAGCTGATCCGCGACGAACACCCGCAGATCATCGCTACCATCCTGATCCACCTGGACCGCCAGAAGTCGTCGGAGGTGCTGGGCCTGTTCACCGACCGCCTGCGCAACGACGTGATCCTGCGTATCGCCACCTTCGGCGGCGTGCAGCCGGGTGCGCTGCAGGAACTGACCGACGTGCTGACCAAGCTGCTGGCCGGCCAGAGCCTGAAGCGCAGCCGCATGGGCGGCGTGCGCACCGCGGCGGAGATCATCAACCTGATGAGCACCGCGCACGAGGAAGCAGTCATCGACGGCGTGCGGCTGCACGACGGCGACCTGGCGCAGAAGATCATCGACGAGATGTTCCTGTTCGAGAACCTGCTCGAGGTCGACGACCGCGGTATCCAGCGCGTGCTCAAGGAAATCGCCACCGAGTCGCTTATCGTCGCGCTCAAGGGCGCACCCTCGGAGCTGCGCGACAAGTTCATCCGCAACATGTCCACACGCGCCGGCGAGATGCTGCGCGAGGACCTCGATGCGCTCGGCCCGGTGCGCGTGTCGCAGGTCGAGGCAGAGCAGAAGGCCATCCTGCAGGTGGTAAGACGCCTGGCGGATGCGGGCGAACTCCAGATCGGCGGAGGCGACGATGCCTATGTCTGATGCATTACCTGAGCGCGGCCTGAACACACAGAACGCACAGAGCACACAGAACGCACTGAGTGCACGCGGCACGCAGCGGGGCGATCCCCCTGACAGCGCGCACGGCGGCGGTTTCGCGCCGTTCGAGCCGCCGCGCCGCGCGCGTGGGGGCGGCGCCGGCTGGCAGCGCTGGCAGATGGGCCCGCTCGACCCGCGCGACATGGCGTCGGAGGCGCCGGCCGACATCTTGCCGGCCGAGCCCGCGCCGCCGCCGATCGATTTCGCGGCGCTGGATGCAATGCGCGAAGGCGCGCGCAAGGAAGGTTATGCGCAGGGCTACACGCAGGGCCAGACCCAGGGCTATGGTGACGGCCACCGTGAAGGCTATTCGCGCGGGCTGGAAGCGGCGCGCAACGAGGCCGCGCAGCTGCAGGCGCTGGCCACGAATTTCCGGGGCGCGCTGGCAGGCGTCGACGACCACGTCGCGCGCGCGCTGGTGACGCTGGCGCTGGACGTGGCGCGCCAGCTGGTGCGCACCACGGTTGCCGAGGATCCCTCGGTGCTGCTGCCCGCCGTGCGCGAGCTGCTGACCAGCGAACCTGCGCTGCAGGGTTCGCCCAGCGTACTGCTGCATCCTGACGATGTGGCGCTGGTCGAGGCGCACCTGCACGGCGAACTCGAAGCCGCGGGCTGGACCGTGCGCCCGGATCCGACGGTCGCGCGCGGCGGCTGCATCGCCAGCGCCGCCAGCGGCGAGCGCGACGCCACGCTGGGCACGCGCTGGACGCGCGTGGTCAAGGCGCTGGGCCGCGACGATCCGTGGGAGCCGCCGCATGACTGAAGCCGTCGCACAAGGCGCCGCTCAAGCCGTCGCACAAGCCATCGCACAAGCCGCGCCGGATGGCGCATCGAGCCGGCATGCGCAACGCTGGATCGGTGCGCTCGAAACCGCATCGGCCGGTATTGCCGGCCTCGACAGCAAGCGCAGTTGCGGCCGCCTGACGCGTGCCGCGGGCCTGGTGCTCGAGGCCGTGGGCCTGCGCCTGCCGGTGGGCAGCGACTGCCTGATCGAGCTGCCCGCCGGGCAGTTCAGCGCCGACAGCAATGCACCCCGCACCGCCGAGGCGGAAGTGGTGGGCTTCGGCGCCGACCGTCTCTACCTGATGCCGCAATCCGACGTGGTCGGCCTGTTGCCAGGCGCGCGTGTTTATCCGCTGGAGCCGTCGCCGCAGCCGGCCGGCACCACCACGCCGCGCGAGCCGGGCTCCAAGCGCCTGCCGGTCGGCGCGGGCCTGCTCGGCCGCGTGCTCGATGCCGCGGGCCGTCCGCTCGATGGCCTGGGCCCGATCACCGCGGCGATGGAAGTGCCGCTGGCCGGCGAGCAGATCAACCCGCTGATGCGCGCCCCCATTGAAACCGTGCTCGATACCGGCGTGCGTGCCATCAACGGCATGCTGACGGTGGGGCGTGGCCAGCGCATGGGCCTGTTCGCGGGCTCGGGCGTGGGCAAGAGCGTGCTGCTCGGCATGATGGCGCGCTACACCAGCGCCGACGTGATCGTGGTCGGCCTGATCGGCGAGCGCGGCCGCGAGGTGAAAGAGTTCATCGAGAACATCCTGGGGCCGGAGGGCCGCCGGCGCTCCGTGGTGGTGGCGGCGCCGGCCGATTGCTCGCCGCTGCTGCGCATGCAGGGCGCCGCCTATGCGACCCGGCTGGCCGAGTATTTCCGCGACCAGGGCCAGCACGTGCTGCTGATCATGGATTCACTGACGCGTTACGCCATGGCGCAGCGCGAGATCGCGCTGGCGATCGGCGAACCGCCCGCGACCAAGGGCTATCCGCCATCGGTCTTCGCCAAGCTGCCGACGCTGGTCGAGCGCACCGGCAACGGCCCCGAGGGCGGTGGCTCGATCACCGCGTTCTACACCGTACTGACCGAGGGCGACGACCAGCAGGACCCGATCGCCGATTCGGCGCGCGCGATCCTGGACGGCCATATCGTGCTGTCGCGCAGCCTGGCCGAGTCGGGGCACTACCCCGCCATCGATGTCGAGGCTTCCATCAGCCGCGCCATGACCGCGCTGATTTCACAAGAGCAGTTCGCCTCGGTGCGCCGCTTCAAGCAGTTGATGTCGCGCTACCAGCGCAACCGCGACCTGATCAGCGTGGGCGCCTACGTGCCGGGCAACGATCCCGAGCTGGATCTCGCGATCCGGCTGCATCCGCGCATGGAAGCCTTCCTGCAACAGGACATCCACCTGCGCGCCGGCTACGACGACGCTATCGCCCAGCTGCACAGCCTCTTCGACAGGAGTGAACATGGCCAAGCCTTCACCGCTTAATACCCTGGCGGACCTCGCCCAGAATGACACCGACGCCGCCGCGCGCGAACTCGGCCGGCTGCAGGGCTCGCGCACGCAGGCGGAGCAGCAGCTGAACCAGCTGACGCAATACCGCCAGGAGTACCGCGCCCGCATGCAGGCTGTGGCGGCAGAGGGCATGACGTCGAGCCGCTGGCAGGATTTCTCGCGCTTCCTCGACTCGCTCGACCACGCCATCCGCCAGCAGACCGCGGCGCTGGCCAAGGCCGAAGAGGACCTGCTGGCCGGGCGCAACCGCTGGCAGCACCAGAAGCGCCGCCTGAATTCGTTCGACACGCTGATTGCGCGTGCCGAGGCCAGGGAAGACCAGATCGCCGCGCGCCGCGAGCAGCGCGCCAATGACGAATACGCGGCCCGGCTGGCACGCTCCGCCGCCAGCCGGCTCAGCTAGCCCGGACCGGTACCGGAAATCCGCAGCAGGACGACATGATCGATATCAGCCAGATTGTCAGCAACACGGCCAATGCCGCCAAGGCAGCAGCCAGTGCGGCCGAAAGCGCCAGGCGCGCCGCCGGCGATACCAGCGGCTTCGGCGACGCGCTGACGCGCGCCCGGGAAAGCAACCCGCAACAAACCCAGGCAACGAAGGCCAGGGACGCAGGCGCCGGGGAGGACAAGTCCGCGAGCAACAAGCAGGCGGCATCGGAGCCAGCGCGTGCCGACACCGGCAAGCCGCAAGCGGCGCCGGCGGGCAAGCCAGCCACCACCGACAAGGCGAAGGAAGACGACGACAGCACCACCAGCGCCGATGCCGCCGCGGCAGCGGCCGCCGCGGCGCTGGCGTTGCTGCTGCCTGCGGCCACGGCCCCGGCCCCGGCCCCGGCCACGGCAGCATCCGCCGCCGCGGGCGCTGCCGCCGCAGCGGTCGGGTCAGCCGCCGACGCGGGCAGCAACGCTGCGCTGCAAGCCGCGCTCGCCGGCGCCGCCCAGCCGACGGCTGCCGACGTTGCCAATGCCCCGGCACCGGCGCTGCAAGGCGACGCCGCCGCGTCACCCGCCACGCTGAAGGTCATCACCGCCGAGGCCAGACCGGCCCAGCCTTCGGTCGCCGACACGCTCGCCACCATCGCCTCGCAGCGTGCCGCGATGCAGGCCAGCACGCCAGCCGCCAGCGACGCCAGGTCCCCTGCCGTCCTTGCGCAATCCGTTCCGGCTGCCGGCATGCCGGCGCAGCAGGACAACGCCGGCCAGCAGCCTGACAGCGGCATTGGCCAGCATCGCGCCGATCCGCTTGCCGCCGCCAATGGCGCCGGGGAAGCGCGCCCGGCCGCTAACTCGTTTGCCGCCGCGCAGGCCGCGGCGCGCGCCAGCGAGGCCACCACCGCCACGACCAGCGCCGACGACGCGCCGGCCCTGGCCGCCGCGCTCGCGGGCCAGCACACGGCCCAGGCACCGGCGGCTGCCGCAGCCGCGGCAGCCGCCGCTCGTCCGGTGGTCGTCCCCGCGCTGTACGACAGCCAGTGGCCGCAGGCCCTCGGCCAGCAGATGATCCGCCTCAGCACGCAAGGCTCGCAAAGCGCCGAGCTGCAACTGAACCCGCCCGACCTCGGCCCGCTGAAGGTCGTGCTCAACGTGGTCAACGACCAGGCCCAGGCCCAGTTCGTCTCGCCGCACCAGGCGGTGCGCGCCGCGGTGGAAGCAGCGCTGCCGCACCTGCGCACCGCGCTGTCCGAGAATGGCATCCAGCTGGGCCAGACGTCGGTCGGCGCGGACGGTTTTGCCAACCAGGCCGGCAATGGGCAGCAACAGCAGCAGGCATCCGGCAACGGGCGCGGGCAACCGGCCTTCGGCACGGGCACGCTGGCCGGCGTGGAGAGCGCCGCACCGGCGGAACCGGTGGTTCGGCCCACGCGGGTGCCGGCGCGCGGCGAGATCGATACGTTCGCCTGATTTTCCAGAGGCGGTGCCGGGCAATCGGCACTTCCGCAACACAAAGGCCGCCTTCTCAGGCGGCCTTTGTGTTGATGGCCTGGGACGGTCGCCAACGTTGACGTAGTGCTGCTAGAATCAGTAATCATTTTTGCTTACCTTTCCAACCGTGATGCGCACGGAGGGAATCGGGTGAAGCAAAGTGAATTCCGGCGTTGGCTCGCCGGTCAGGGCGCTATCTTCCATGACGGTGCCAAGCATCTCAGGGTGTATCTCAATGGCAGGCAGTCCACCCTGCCACCGCCATGCGGCCCGGCATTCGTCGTAAAAGGAGTGTGGATATGTTGCGGTTTCCTGCCGATGTCGTCGCCGACGGTAATGGCTTTGTCGTGTCTTTCCCCGATATCCCGGAAGCCCTGACCAGCGGCGACTCCATCGAACACGCCTGCGCCATGGCAGCCGATGCGCTGGCCACCGCGATGGAGTTTTACTTCGAAGACGGCCGGCAGGTGCCGCTGCCGTCCAAACTCAGGCGGAGCCAGCACCTTGTGGAGTTGCCGGCCAGTATGTCGGCCAAGGTCTTGCTGCTCAATGAAATGCTCGCGCAGGGCGTCTCGCAGGCCGAACTGGCGCGACGCCTGCATACCCGCAAGCAGGAGGTCCAGCGTATCGTCAACCTCGACCACGCCACCAAGATCGACACCATCGAAGCGGCGTTTCGTGCCTTGGGCAAGCGGCTGGAACTGACGGTCGCCTGACCGGCCCGGCATGCCGGTGCCTGACGCGTCTATCTCGAACCATGACCTTCGACCTTTTCGACAACCTCGACGACCCCGCCCCCGCCAACCCCGCGCCCGAGCGCCTGGCCGACGGCGCGGTGGTGCTGCGCGGCCTGGCCCGCGCGGACGCCGAGGCCCTGCTCGCCGATGTGCAGGCGGTCATTGCCGCCGCCCCGCTGCGCCACATGGTGACGCCCGGCGGCCTGACGATGTCGGTGGCGATGACCAATTGTGGCGATACAGGCTGGGTCTCAGACGTCCGCGGCTACCGCTATGACCGCATCGATCCGCTGAGCGGCCAGCCATGGCCGGCGATGCCACCGCGGCTGCGCGCACTGGCGCAAGAGGCGGCGGAACAGGCCGGCTTTGCCGGCTTCGCGCCCGATGCCTGCCTGGTCAACCGCTATGTGCCCGGCACACGCCTGTCGCTGCACCAGGACCGCGATGAACGTGACTTCAGCGCGCCAATCGTGTCAGTCTCGCTGGGGTTGCCGGCGGTATTCCTGTTCGGCGGCATGCGCCGCGCGGAGCGGCCGCAACGCGTGCGGCTGGCTCATGGCGACGTGGTGGTATGGGGCGGCCCGTCGCGGCTGGCCTTCCACGGTGTGGCGCCGCTGGCCGACGGCGATCATCCGCTACTGGGGCGCGCCCGCATCAACCTGACATTCCGCAAGGCGCTGTAGCGCGATACCCGCGCCAGGCGTGTTTGGCACTTTGTGCAGGGTTTTCTACAGTCAAGGGACTGCAGAGAACGCCAACGCGCAAAGGACCCCACCATGCATCTCGAAGGCTCCTGCCATTGCGGCGCCGTCCATTTTTCGCTCGAATCGGACTCGCCGTGCCCGTACATGCACTGCCATTGCTCGATCTGCCGCAAGACCGCCGGCGGAGGCGGCTATGCGATCAATATCGGCGGCGATGCCGCCACCCTGCACGTGCGCGGGCGCAAGTCCCTTGGCATCTACCACGCGGTGATGCGCGAACCCGGCAAGCGCGCGCGGCGTTCGCCGGCACAGCGGCATTTCTGCGTGAAGTGCGGCAGCGCGCTGTGGCTGTGGGATCCGCGCTGGCCGGAGCTGGTGTATCCGCACGCATCGGCCATTGACACGCCGCTGCCGCGCCCGCCCGAGGTGGTGGAGGCCTCGCTGGAATCCGCCGCGCCCTGGGTCGATGTGCCCAAGCGCAAGGGCCACGTGCACTGCGACACCTGGCCGGAGGAATCGCTGGCGGACTGGCATAAGCGCCACCGTCTCTAGTCGCGCTGTAGTCGCGCTGTAGCCGCGCTGTAGCCGCGCTGACGGCGCCGGTCCACCACCGCCTTGCGCGGCGTCGCCGCGGGCCAGCGGCCTCAGGCCGGCAGGAAGCCCTCCACCGTCAGGTAGCGTTCGCCGGTGTCGTAGTTGAAACCCAGCACGCGCGCATTGGCCGGCAGTTCCGGCAGCTTCTGCGCTATCGCGGCCAGTGTCGCGCCGGACGAGATGCCGACCAGGATGCCTTCTTCGCGCGCGCAGCGGCGGGCCATCTCGCGCGCGGGTTCGGCATCGACCTGGATCACGCCGTCAAGCAGCGCGGTGTCGAGGTTCTTCGGGATAAAGCCCGCGCCGATGCCCTGGATCGGGTGCGGTGCCGGCGCGCCGCCGGAGATCACCGGAGAGGCCACCGGCTCGACGCCGAAGACCTTGAGCTGCTGCCACTTGTCCTTCAGCACACGGGCGCAGCCAGTCAGGTGGCCGCCAGTGCCGACGCCGGTGATCAGCACGTCGAGCCCTTCGGGGAAGTCGTTCAGGATCTCCAGCGCGGTGGTGCGTACGTGCACGTCGACGTTGGCGGGGTTCTCGAACTGCTGCGGCATCCAGGCGCCGGGCGTGGCGGCAACCAGTTCCTCGGCACGTGCGATCGACCCCTTCATGCCCTTCTCGCGCGGGGTCAGGTCGAAGCTGGCGCCATAGGCCAGCATCAGCCGGCGGCGTTCGATCGACATGCTGTCCGGCATCACCAGCACCAGCTTGTAGCCCTTGACCGCGGCCACCATGGCCAGGCCGATGCCGGTGTTGCCGGAGGTCGGCTCGATGATGGTGCCGCCCGGCTTCAGCACGCCGCGGCGCTCGGCGTCCTCGACCATCGACAGCGCGATGCGGTCCTTGATCGAGGCGCCCGGATTGCTGCGTTCGGACTTGATCCAGACTTCGTGCCCGCTGCCGAACAGGCGGTTGATGCGGATATGCGGGGTATTGCCGATCGTCTGCAGGATGTTCTGGAACTTCATCGTGTTCTCCGTGGCGGGCGCGGCGCGGCAGGCCCCTGGCGGGGCAATGGCGCTGCTGGATCGAAATGAATGGAAGATTCTAGTGCAAAGCGCCTGCCGGCTCCGTGGCGTATGATGATGCCCGCTGCGCATTACGCTGGCCGCTGGCCGCTGGCCACTGGCCACTGGCCGCTGGCCGCTGTCCGCTGTCACGCGCTTCCGGTTTCGCGCTTCCGGTTTCCCGCCCTCCTTTTACGCCCCGCATTGCCCCATGCATTGCCCCTGCTTTGCCCCCCGCTCCGATGCCTGACCATTCCCTGCTGTCCTCGCTCCTGATCTTTGGCCTTGGCGGTGTGCTCGGTGGGGTGGGCGGGCTGTTTGGCATTGGCGGCGGGCTGATCGCGATCCCGGCATTGGGCCTGATCTACGGCATGGACCAGCAGCTGGCGCAGGGCACCGCGCTGGTGATGATCGCGCCCAATGTGCTGATCGGCTTCTGGCAGTACCGCAAGCGCGCGGACATCGCCCTGCGTACCGCGCTGGTGCTGGGCTTGTCGGCGGTGCTGGCCACGTGGCTGGCGGCGCGCGCGGCCACGGCCATGGACGCGCAGGTGCTGCGGCGCATTTTCGCGGTCTTCATGATCGGGCTGGCGCTGTATTTCCTGTGGCGGCTGTTGCCGGGGCGCGCGGCCACGGTGCAGCAGGCGCGCGTGTCGCCGCGCTGGATTCCATTGGTGGGCGTGGTCGGCGGCGTCTTTTCGGGCTTCTTCAGCGTGGGCGGCGGCGTGGTCGCGGCGCCGGCGCTGGTGGGGCTGTTCGGGCTGCGCCAGGCCGCGGCTCAGGGACTGGCGCTGGCCCTGGTGACGCCCGGCGCCGTGGTGGCGCTGGGCACCTATGCCCACGCCGGGCATGTCGACTGGGCCAGCGGCATTCCGCTGTCGCTGGGCGGCATGCTGACGATCTCATGGGGCGTGGCGCTGGCGCACCGGATGCCCGAGCGGCGCCTGCGTGCGCTGTTTGCCGTGTGCCTGATCGCCACGGCCATCGTGATGATGGTGCGCGGCTGAAAACGCCGCGCGGCGGCTATTTGCGGAACACCAGGCTGAAGTTGTTCGCCGGCATCGGCACCGGTTCGTCGCAGCGCAACCCCTGCGCGGCGCCCAGCGCAATCACATCTTCCATGTCGCGCACGCCCCAGTCTGGGTCCGTGGCGCGCAGTTGTGCGTCAAAGGCGGCATTGCTCGGCGCGGTATGCGCGCCGCCGCGGCGATAGGGACCATACAGGTAGAGCACGCCGCCGGGACCCAGCAGCTTTCCGGCGCCGGCGAACAGCGCCTCGGCCGCGGCCCACGGCGAGATATGGAGCATGTTGATGCAGACCATCGCATCGGCGGCATCGATGCCCCAGGGCTGGCGGCACACGTCAAGGTCCAGCGGCGCACGCACGTTGTGCAGGCGCGCATGGGCGGTCCATGCGGCGATCGACGCGCGCGCGGCATTGTCCGGATCGCTCGGCTGCCAGGTCAGGCCGGGAAACGCCGCGGCAAAGTGCGCCGCGTGCTGGCCGGTGCCGCTGGCGATTTCCAGCACCGTGCCGCTGGCGGGCAGCACATTGCGCAGCACCGCGAGGATGGGCTCGCGATTGCGCTCGGTGGCAGGCGCCATGCGGCGGGCGTCGGGGTCGTGGGTCTGGTCGGTCATGGCGACTAGCTCGTTTTCCGGGGGGAACGGCTAGCGTAGCAGAGTCTGCGCGGACTCGGGATGCACAGGCGGCGGCGAAGCGCCGCCGCCTTCATGCCACGGTGACCGCTTGCACTCAGGCCTTCGCCAGCTTCACGCCAGCCGGGTCCGCCGTCAGGTATCCCACCGCCGCGCCGAAGCGGTCCTTGTAATTGGCACGCACCAGCGGATCCAGCGTCGCCTTGACCTTGTCATGCAGCGGCGATTCCCAGTCGCCCACGTGCTGGAAGTTGCTCATCACGTAGGTCCAGCCGTTGATCTCGTCCACCGCATGCAGCCCCGTCGACTCGGCGCCGGCCGGGCACGACAGCACGCGGCTGAGCACCTTGGTGTCGACGTTGTAGGCCCACAGGAAGTTGTTGACGTGGGTGTTGCTGTCCTCGCCCACGAACAGCGTGCGCAGCTTCTCCGAGAACTTGAGGTTGTCGGGCGTGGCGACCTTGTCCGGGTTGGCGAAGTTGCCGAGCGCGTCCTGCTGCTTCATCTTGCCGCCGCCGAGGTCTTCGCTGATCAGCGCCGGCACCGCGGCCATGTCGACCGGCACCCATTCGCTGTTGATCGCGTTGCCGCTCTTGTCGGCCTGGCCGCCTTTCAGGTTCAGCTCATAGACCGCGCCGGAGTACGGGCCCTCGACCTGGATGTCGCCCTGGTTGGCGGCATTGCCGGTGAGCATGCTCGACTCGATGCGCGACATCGCCGAGTAGGCTTTCTTGTCCTTGATATTGACCGTGGTGCCTTCCATCTTGGTAAAGCCCAGGCTGCCGCCGACCAGCGCGGCGTAGCGGTGGGTTTCCAGGTAGGCGGCGGCCTTCTCCATGCCCGGCACCAGCTTGATCCAGTTGGCCTTGCCGTTATAGAGGATGCGGGTGTAGCTGCTGTCGTTCGGATTGACGGTCTGCACGTCCATGATGTCGGCCAGCCTGATGCCGCCATCGACCAGCGCACGGATCTCGGCACTGGTAGCACTGCCCAGCTTGATCCACGACAGCGTGGCGCTGCCCGGGCCGGCGCCCGAGGTCTGCTGCCACTTGCCCACGTACAGCGAACCGCTGGACAGGTCGCGCGCCTGGTCGGCGATGAACACGAACAGGCCGCCGTTGGTGGCATCGTCACCCATCAGCACGGTGCGCTCGTCGGGCATGACCTGCACCAGCTCGTGCGAGATGCGGCCGAGGCAGTAGTGCTTCCTGATGGTGCCGGTGCCGTCGGGATTGACCGTCACTTCCGGCAGGTGGCCATAGTTGTAAGCGTTGGCCCGGTTGGCGTCGCCGTAGAGGTTCTGGCTGTAACCCTGCAGCTGCGTGACCGCGGCGGCGTCCTTCAGGTCGGTTTCGTACTCTTCGCTCGACAGGTGGGTGTTCCACGGCGACAGGCTCGCGCCGCAGGTGATCCACAGGCCGTTGACGCCGGAGGTATCGACGTTGTGGTATTTCACCGGCGTCAGCTTGCCGGTGGCCGGATCCTGGTCCAGCGTCACGATCGCGATCGGCGACGGCAGCAGGCCGTACATGCTGGTGTTGTTCTGGTTGCGCGAGGTGTACTCGAACTGCACTACGGCGAACACGGTATTGCCCTTCACGCCGGACACGGTCGGATTGGCCAGCTTCAGCAGCGAGCTGCCGTCCGGTGCGTCGGAGAAGAACTGGCGTTCCTTGCCGGCCACGGAGTTGTCCACGATCGGCTGGTTATTGATGTCGTAGTAGCCGCCGGCCACGATGGTGCCGCCCTTGCCGTCGGGCAGCGTGTCGCCGGTGACGAAGAACGGCTGGTAGGCGAGCTTGTAGGTGGTGCTGCTGCCATCGCTGAACGACACCTTCAGGCTCGAACCCACGGTGGTGGTCGCCATCGCGGCGGGATCCGCCAGCGTGGGCGCGTTCATCGGGATGAACTCCGCCGTCGTGAAGGTGGCGCCAGCCGCCGGGCTGGTGGGGGGCGCGGCCACGGCATCGTCGCTGCCGCCGCAGCCGGCCAGCAGGCCGGTGGAAGCCAGGCCAAGCGGTAGCATCGGCGCGCCCGCCAGCAGTTTCAGTGCCTTGCGGCGGCCAGCATCAGGTTTCTGTTGCATGTTTTTATCCGGGGAAAGGGATGGATTTGTGTTTTGACTGCTTGATCGCGCCGGGCACCACGCGGGCGGCCGGGCACCTGTTGGCACAGGCGGGCGGCGGGCGGCATTGCGCCCGACCGCCGCAGATCGTAGGCCGCGTTTGTGACAGGAAGTTGACGATGCAACACTTCGGCCGGAGGCAGGGCCGGACCCGGCGAGCCGCTGCGGTACACTCCCCAGTTCTGTCCGCAGGCCCTTGCGCCGCCCTTTTTCCCGTCCGTCCCGCTTGCCGACCTACACGCTAGCCCACCCCGTCCAGTCCGAAATCGAAATCCGCAAGAGCCGTTTCCTGGCCCTGGCCTTGCCGGTGGCCGACCGCGACGCGGCCATGGCCGCGCTGCACGCGCTGCGCGCGGAACACCCCACCGCTACCCATGTGTGCTGGGCGCTGCTCGCCGGCGGCGCGTCGGGCATGTCCGACGACGGCGAACCCTCGGGCACGGCCGGCCGGCCGATCCTGGAAGTGCTGCGCCACCACGACCTCGACGGCGTGCTGGCCGCGGTGGTGCGCTACTACGGCGGCGTCAAGCTGGGCGCTGGCGGGTTGGTGCGCGCTTACACCGATGCCATCGCCGCCGCGCTGAAATCGGCCGAACGGATCGAGCGCATCGCCTACGCCACGCTGACGATATCGATCGACTACGCCGACGAGCCGCGCGTGCGCCGCTGGATCGAGCAGGCGGCCCAGCAGGGCTGCACGCTGGCCGATACCGCCTACGGTGCGCTGGCGACACTGGTGCTGCGCCTGCCCGCCACGCAAGTGGACGCGGCACGCGACGCCTTGCGCGACGCCACCCATGGGCGCGCGCAGTTTCCGCAGGCAGAGGATTCCGATGGCTGAGCGCGACGCGTCCATGGCCGGCAACGACGGCGAGTTCACCGCGCAGGTGCTGCCGGGCGGCCAGACCTTTGCCGCCTCGCCCGAACTGAGCCTGCTGGAAGCCGCGTTGCTCGACGGCGTGTCGCTGCCCAACTCCTGCCGCAACGGCACCTGCCGGGCCTGTGCCAGCCGGCTGCATGCCGGATCGATCCGCTACCGGATCGAATGGCCCGGGCTGAGCCTGGATGAGAAAGAGGAAGGGCTGATCCTGCCGTGCGTGGCTTGTGCGGTCAGTGATGTGGTGATTGAGCCGTTAACGCTGGGGTGACGCGCCTCACCCACCCACCGCCAGAAAAAACCGCAACGCCAGCTTCA
The DNA here is from genome assembly GCF_040784895.1 of Cupriavidus sp. Agwp_2. Taxonomy (NCBI): domain Bacteria; kingdom Pseudomonadati; phylum Pseudomonadota; class Betaproteobacteria; order Burkholderiales; family Burkholderiaceae; genus Cupriavidus; species Cupriavidus sp. Agwp_2. Next base: position 2,019,928 of record NZ_CP088084.1, on the reverse strand, counting down.
ACCCATCCGGCCCCGCCGGGTCCGAGAACGCGTGCCCGCCCGCGCCGCCGCTCCAGGCGTGCCCCAGACCTTCGACCCGCACCATCCGCAAGTAGGGCGCCTTGCCTTCGGTCCAGTCGAATACATCGACCGCCCGCCGCATGCCACGCTGGATGCGCCGGGCCGGCACCGCCGCGAGCGGATGCGCGCCTTCCGGCTGCAGGTGCATCCACAGCGCAGCCGCCGCGGTGGCGTTGCTGAAATCGACCATGGCATCGGCATCGCCATGCAGCAGCAACAGCGGCGGCGGGCGCCGGCCGGCGAGGCCAAGGCGCAGCGCGTGGACGGCGTGGGCGTCGGGCCCGCGCTGGCCGCGCATCGCCCGTGCCGCCTGCGTGGCGTTGGTGGCGCTCCATGGCACGGCGCCGGAATGCGAGCCGACCGCGGCGAAGCGCGCGGGATAGCGCAGCCCGAGCATCAGTGCCATGGCCCCGCCCGCCGACAACCCGAGCACGCTGATGCGATCGGCCGCCACCGGATGGCGGCGGCAAGCCTGGTCGATCAGCGCCATCAGCAAGCCGGCTTCGGCGGCGCCCTGCGCGGCGGGACGGAACCAGTTCCAGCAGCGCTGCGCGTTGGCCTGCGAGCTCTGTTCGGGCATCAGCACCACCCAGCCCGCCTCGCGCGCCACGGCGGCGGCGCGCGTGACGGCGGCAAAGCTGGCGGTGTCCTGCCCGCAGCCATGCAGCAGCACCAGCATCGGCGCGCGGCGCCTGGCATTGACGCCGGCCGGCACGAAGATGCGATAGCGTCGCGGCGCGAGCGGACCGGCGCCCCAGCTGCCCTCTTCCCAGCGTCCGCTGCCACGGCTGCGCGGCGGCTCGGCTGGCGATACCACGCCCGACAGCGCGCGCTGCGTGGCGGCGGTGACTGCAGCGGATTGCTTCACCGCGTTGCGCACGATGGCCTCGGTCATCGGCTTGGTGAAGTTGCGGTTGACCGCGCGCTGCATGCTGCGGGCATTGCGCGTGGCGGCCTTGTTCAGCGTGGACCAGAGCTTTGCACCGGAAGAGTGGGGCATGCGGCGTCCTGTCGGCGTGGGTAACCCGTGCATCATATGCCGAGTCGCGTGCATGGCATGGCGCACAGCATCGGCATTGCATGCAACGCGATCCCGATCACTGCCTACAATGCAAGGGCCGTGTCGCGCCGAGGCACGCACAGGAGGCGAGCATGATCGATGCAACGAGCCAGTTCAGGCCCCTGGATCCGGGCCGCATTAACCTGATGGATCCGCTTGAAGTGCAGTACTGGTGCCGCGAACTTAACTGCAGCGAGCAGGACCTCGAAGCTGCCGTCGATGCCGCCGGCGACCATATCGCCGCGGTGCGGGACCAGCTCGAGTCAAACCCGCCGGGCACCCCGCCACACTGAAGCCCCGGGGCACGGCCGGATCATGCCGGCCGTGCCTGTCATGACCCCGCTTGCCCGATCCAGTGCCTGCGCCGTCGATCAACGGCGCAGGCACTGGTCGTGCGTCTCGACTATCTCGAACGGTTCCGGTGCTGGCGAGCGCTCCAGCGGCGGCCGCATACCCGGAATAAGCGCAGTGCAGACCGGAATTCAGTAATGCTGTGTTCGCGTGGGGCAGGTTTTGCTGCATGATTTCGGGCCCGGGTCAGGCCTGGCAGCAGACCGCGCCGGCCCGGGAGATCCGAGTACATGGGGGTCACCTACACGAGGACGCATCGACATGATCATCAAGCTGCCGGCCATCACCATTTGTGCAGCCCTGCTCGCCCCTGCTGCCTGGGCAGGCAACGACGCCCACTGGAGCTACGCCGGCCCGACCGGCGCCAGCCATTGGGGCGGGCTTGACGCCGGCTACAAGACCTGCTCGCTGGGCAAGCACCAGTCGCCCATCGATATCCGGACCGGCAAGGCCGTGAGCGCGGACCTGAAGCCGATCGGCTTTGGCTACACCGCAACGCAGGCAACCGTGGTCAACACCGGCCATACCATCCAGGTCAACCTGCCGGCAGGCGGGCAGGCCGAGTTCGACGGCGCGGCGTACAAGCTGGTGCAGTTCCACTTCCATACGCCGAGCGAGGAGAAGGTCAACGGCAAGACCTATCCGCTGGTGGCGCACCTGGTGCACCAGAACGCCGAAGGCAAGCTGGCGGTGGTGGCGGTGCTGTTCAAGACCGGGCGCGAGAATGCGGCATTGCAGCCGGTCTTTGCCAGCCTGCCGGCCAAGGCCGGCGAATCGCGCGAGCTGGGGGCACCGATTGACGTGGCGGCACTGCTGCCTGCGCAGCAGTCTTACTGGGCGTTCACCGGCTCGCTGACCACGCCGCCCTGCAGCGAGGATGTGAAGTGGCAGGTGCTGAAGACCCCGGTGGAGATTTCGGCGGCGCAACTGGCGGCGTTCCGCAAGCTTTACCGGATGAACGCGCGGCCGGTGCAGCCGCTGAACGGGCGGGTGGTGCAGGCGGGGCGTTGAGGGTTGTGCGCGCACCCATGACTTTTGCCTAGCCGATTGAGTGCTCCCTCTCCCGCAAGCGGGAGAGGGAGCAGACCAGCGGTATGCGGGAGCGCTGTCAGGAAAGCCCGCGCATCGCCAGCTCGCCGCCCAGCACCAGCAGCCCGCAGAAGAACAGCTTGCGGAAGCGCTCCGCACTGATGCGGTGGCGCAGCCATTGCCCGATGAACATCCCGCCCAGCGCAGGCACCAGCGCCAGCAACGAAGCCCCCAGCACCGGCGTGTGCAGCAACGATCCGCCCAGCGCCAGGCTGACCGCCAGCGCAATGGTCGAAATCGTGAAGGACAGCCCCAGCGCCTGCACCAGGTTTTCCTTTTCGAGTCCCAGCCCCTGCAGGTAAGGCACAGCGGGAATCACGAACACGCCGGTCACCGCAGTGATCGCGCCAGTCACCAGACCGACTACCGGCCCGAGCCAGGCCTCCGCTGCCGGCGGCACGTGCAACTTCACCGCTGCCAGTCCTACCACCGCATACAGGACCAGCGCCACGCCGAGCGCCGAGGTGGCATGGGTCATCATCCCCGCCGGCACCAGCGCCGCGCACAGCCACGTGCCGGCGCAGATCGCCGCCAGCATCGGCCACAGCCGGAGTACCAGTTGCCCGAAGCGCGGACCGCTGAACAGCTGCACCACATTGGTCACCATCGACGGCGCCACCAGCAGCGCCGCGGCCTGCGCCGGCGGCATCACCAGCCCGAGCAGGCCCACCGCGACGGTGGGCAGGCCCAGCCCCACCACGCCTTTGACAAAGCCGGCCAGCAGGAAGGTCAGGCCGATAAAGGCAGCTTGCGTGCCGATTGCTTCCATCGTCATCGCTGGCTCCTTCAGCCGGGCTTGCGGTCGTGCACCGCGCGGCTGTCGGCGGGCGCTTCGTCGCGCGCGTGCATGCCGTAGTCGCGCATCACCTGTGCCACGCGCAGCCGGTAGTCGGCGAACACGCCGCCGCGGCCGGCGGCCTGTGCCTCGCGGTGCGCCACGGTATTGCGCCACGCGATCACCGCGGCCTCGTCGCGGAAGAAGGACAGCGACAGCATCTTGCCGGGGTTGGTCAGGCTCTGGAAACGTTCGACCGAGATAAAGCCGTCGATGGCCTCCAGCTCGGTGCGCAGCCTTGCCGCGATAGCGAGATAGGCATCGCGGCGGCCCGGTGCGGGCTCGACTTCGAAGAGGACGGCGATCATGGGGGGCTCCGTATTTTGAATGGTGGACTCAGCAGAAATGCGGGATGCGGGCGTTCAACGAGGGACGATAACGGAACGCGCGCGCCAGTGCGGCCGGGTCGGCGCCGCGTGCGAGTAGCGCTGTCACCGTGGCGGCGGCGAGCGCCTGCGCCAGCCTGTCGCCAGGGCAAGCGTGGCGGCCATGGCCAAAGGTCCATGCGCGGCCGCCTTCCGCCCTGCCACTGCGCGAAGCCGCGGCCAGCAGCACCAGCACTGCGTCGCCGGCCTTGGCGTCGTGGCCGCACAGGTGTGCGTCGGCGGCGAGGAAGCGGCGCGTGTTCTGCACCGGCGGATCCGACACCGCCACCCGTGCAACCAATTCTTCCGGCGTGGTCCCGGCCGGCACCTTGCCGCGACCGAGATGCAGCAGTGTATTGCCTGCCAGCGCGGCGGTGGCTTCGCAGGCCTGCACCAGCAAGCCGATGGTGTTGGCGGCCACCGCCTGCGCATCGATGCCCGCAACCTGCGCGGCCTGGTGCAGCGACGGCAACGGGCCTGCTGCGGGCGCCGCGTCGGCGAGCCAGATACCAAGCCATTGCGCGGCGTCGGCGCCGGCTTGCACGGCGTTCGCATCGGCGAGCGGCGACTGTGCGGCGGCAAAGGCCGCCACATGGCCGGCCACTGCCGCGGCGGTGGCGCGATCCACGGCGACCGGCAGGCCGAGCAGGTCAGCCAGCGTCACCACCGGCAACACGAACAGGACGCCATTGATGCCTTCGGCGGACAATGCCCTGTCGGCGTCCATCAGCTCAGCCAGCGCAGCCGCCCGGTGCGCGGCTGCGGACGGATCGATGGCGGCCAGCAAGGGCATCAGCAACCCCTTCAACGGCGCGTGCGCAGCGCCGTCGTTCATGCGGATCAGCCGGCCGAACAGGTCCCCGGCGGGGGTGCCTGCCAGTGCGGGCGGCACCGGCTGCGCGGGCGGGCGTACGCGGCAATCGGGATGGGACAGCACCTCCGCGACTTCGCGCGCGCCGGCCGCAACCCACAGCCCGAGCCGCTGGTCGCGGAAGAACGGCCGGTGTGTCGCCAGTTCGCGGTAGTAGGGATAGGGATCGGGGTGCGTGACGGCGCTGATCGGGTCGATGGCATCGTCAGCGTCGGATACGGTGGCAGGCAGCATGGCGGCACATGGGGGCTGGATGTGCTGCCAGTTTGCCGCGTGCGCGGGACAAACGCTTCACGGCGGCGTGAAAGATGGATTGCTGCGTGGCGGTTCCCGGCCACCGGGCCCGCTTGCGCGCGAGCCCGGTGGCTTCCGCCTTTTCAGCCTTCTCCGCCTTTTCCACCTTTTGCAGAGCGTGCTTCAGAACTTCGACGTCACCAGCTCACCGCCATCCTGCGCCGCCTCCGCCACCGGGTCATCATTCCTGTGCGCCAGCCGGTACAGCACCGGCAACACCAGCAACGTCAGCGCCGTCGACGACAGGATGCCGCCGATCACCACCGTGGCCAGCGGACGCTGCACTTCGGCTCCCGTGCCGGTGGCCAGCGCCATCGGAACGAAGCCCAGCGACGCCACCAGCGCGGTCATCAGCACCGGCCGCAGCCGCGTCAGCGCGCCGTCCCGGATCGCCTGGTCGAGCCCCACGCCCTCTTCGCGCAGCGAGCGGATGAACGACAGCATCACCAGCCCGTTCAGCACCGCCACGCCGCACAGCGCGATAAAGCCCACCGCGGCCGAGATCGACAGCGGGATGCCGCGCAGCCACAGCGCCAGGATGCCGCCGGTCAGCGCGAACGGGATGCCGGTGAAGACCAGCAGCCCGTCCTTGACGTTGCCGAACATCGCGAACAGCAGCACGAACACCAGCCCCAGTGCCAGCGGCACCACCACGCGCAGCCTTGCTGTTGCCGACTGCAGCTGCTCGAAGGTGCCGCCCCAGCTGGTCCAGTAGCCGGCGGGGATGCGCACGCGCTCGCGGATCGCAGCCTCCGCCTCGGGCACGAAGCTGCCGATATCGCGCCCGCGCACGTTGGCGCTGACCACGATGCGGCGCTTGCCGTTCTCGCGCGAGACCTGGTTGGGGCCGGGCGCGATCTCCACGGTGGCGACTTCGCTGAGCGGGATATAGCTGGTGCGCGCGCCGGCCGCGGTGTCCTTTGGCAGCGCCACCGGCAGGCGCCGCAGCGCGTCCACGTCTTCGCGCACGGCATCGGGCAGGCGCACGACGATGTCGAAGCGCCGGTCGCCGCTGAAGAACGTGCCCGACACCTTGCCGCCGATGCCGATCGCCACCGCCTCCTGGATATCGCTCAGGTTGAGCCCGTAGCGCGCGGCCTTGTCACGGTCGATATTGACGCTGAGCATGGGCAGCCCGGTGGTCTGCTCGACCTTGACCTCGGCCGCGCCCGGAATGTCCTGCAGCACCGCGGCAATACGGTTGGCGGTGTCTTCCAGCACGGTGTTGTCGTCACCGAACACCTTGACCGCTACGTCGGAGCGCACACCCGAGATCAGCTCGTTGAAGCGCAGCTGGATCGGCTGCGAGAACTCGTAGTTGTTGCCGGGCAGCTTGCCGACCTCTTCGCGGATCGCGGCGATCAGCTCGTCGCGGGTGCGGCGCGGCGCGGGCCATTCGGACTGCGGCCTGAGCATGATGTAGCCGTCCGAGATGTTCGGCGGCATCGGGTCGGAGGCAATCTCGGCGGTGCCGGTGCGCGCGAACACGCGTTCGATCTCCGGGAATTTCTTCTTCAGCGTGGTCTCGACCTGCTGCTGCATTGCCACCGATTGCGTCAGGCTGGTGCCGGGAATGCGCAGGGCCTGGATGGCGAGGTCGCCCTCATTGAGATTGGGCACGAACTCGCTGCCCAGGCGCGTGGCGATCGCCAGGGACAGCGCCACCGCCACGCCGGCCAGCGCCAGCACCACCGGCGTTGCCGACAGCGAGCGGTCCAGCAGCACCGCATAGCGGCGCCGCGCCCAGGCCATCAGCCGGTTCTCGCGCTCGGCCACGCGATTGCCGATGGCCAGCGCCACCGCCGCGGGCACGAAGGTCACCGACAGCACCATCGCGCCCAGCAGCGCCAGCACCACCGTGATCGCCATCGGGTGGAACATCTTGCCCTCGACGCCTGTCAGCGCAAAGATCGGCAGGTACACCACCATGATGATGAGCTGCCCGTACAGCAGCGGCCGGCGAGCCTCGCGCGCGGCGGCAAAGACTTCATGCAGGCGTTCGGTGCGCGTCAGCGCGCGGCCATGCCGTTGCTGCGCATGCGCCAGGCGCCGCACGCAGTTCTCGACGATCACCACCGCGCCGTCGACGATGATGCCGAAATCCAGCGCGCCCAGGCTCATCAGGTTGGCGCTGGTGCGGGTGTGGACCATGCCGGTGAAGGTGAACAGCATCGACAGCGGGATCACCAGCGCGGTGATCAGCGCCGCGCGCAGGTTGCCGAGGAACAGGAACAGGATGGCGATCACCAGCACCGCGCCTTCCAGCAGGTTCTTCTTCACCGTGGCGATGGCCTTGTCGACCAGCGTGGTGCGGTCGTACACCGTGATCGCCTTCACGCCGGCCGGCAGCGTGCGGTTGATCTCCGCCATCTTGCGGTCGACCGCCTGCGACACCGTGCGGCTGTTCTCGCCGATCAGCATGAACACCGTGCCCAGCACCACCTCGCGGCCGTCCTCGGTGGCGGCGCCGGTGCGCAGCTCGCCGCCGGTCTGCACGCTGGCCAGGTCGCGCACGCGGATCGGCTGGCCCTGCGCGGTACCGACGATGACGTCGCGGATGTCGTCGAGCGAGCGCACCTGGCCCGGCACGCGCACCAGGTATTGTTCGCCACGGCGCTCGATATAGCCGGCGCCGACGTTGTCGTTGTTCTTCTCCAGCGCGGTCACCACGTCGGCGAGCGACAAACCGTACGAAGCCATCCGCTCCAGGCTGGGCGCGACCACGTAGGCGCGCGCATGGCCGCCGATGGCATTGATCTCGGTCACGCCCGGCACGTTGCGCAGCTGCGGGCGGATCACCCAGTCCTGGATCTCGCGCAGGTCGGACAGCGTGTACGGCGTGCCGTCGGGCTTGCGCGCATTGGGCTCGGCTTCCACGGTCCACAGGTAGATCTCGCCGAGGCCGGTCGAGATCGGGCCCATCGCCGGCGTGATGCCGGAAGGCAGCCGGTCGCGCGCTTCCTGGATGCGCTGGTTGACCAGCTGGCGCGCGAAATGGATATCGGTGCCTTCGCGGAAGATCACCGTGACCTGCGACAGCCCGTAGCGCGACAGCGAGCGGGTCTGCTCCAGCCCCGGCAGCCCCGCCATCACCGTCTCGACCGGATAGGTGATGCGCTGCTCGGTTTCCAGCGGCGAATAGCCGGGCGCGCCGGTGTTGATCTGCACCTGCACGTTGGTAATGTCAGGCACGGCGTCGATCGGCAGCCGGCTGTAGTTGTACAGCCCCAGCGCGGCCATGCCGGCCACGGCCAGCAGCACCAGCCAGCGCTGCTCGATGGCAAAGCGGATCAGGCGTTCAAACATGGCGCCCCCCGCTCAGTGCTCATGCCCGGCGCTGGCCTTGCCCAGCTCGGACTTGAGGATGAAGCTGTTGGCCGCGGCGTAGCGCGCGCCGGCCTGCAGGCCTTCGGTGATCTCGACCAGCTTGCCGCCGCTGCGGCCGGTCTTGACCGGCTGCACCGCAAACCCGCCCGGCACCGCGACGAACACGGCGCTGTGGCCATCGACCTGCTGCACGGCATCGGCTTCCACCGTCACCGGCACCTGCGTCGCGGCGCCGAGCACGCTGACCGTGACGAACAGCCCGGGCCGCCACGCCATGCCTGGATTGGACAGCGTGACACGGGCCTTGGCGGTGCGGGTCTGCTCGCCGAGCAGCGCGCCGACGTAGGAGACCTTGCCCTCGGCCTGCGTCTGCGAGGCGGTGGAGCGGATCCTGACGGTCTCGCCCACGCGCACCTGGTCGAGGTCGCGCGCCGAGACCACGAATTCGGCCCAGACCGAACTCAGGTCCGAGATGGTGAAGACGCTGGCGTCTTCCTTGACGGCCTCGCCCAGCGACAGGTGCTTCTCGACGATGATGCCGTCGAATGGGGCACGCAGCGCGAACTGGTTCAGGCTGCCGCCCTTGCCGTCTTTGACGTCCTTGCCGGCGCTCTCCGATGCGCCGATCGCGACCAGCTTCTGCCTTGCGTTCTGCACGGCGATCTGCGCTTCTTCCAGCGCTGTGCGGGCCTGCTGGTAGTCCTGTTCGGCGGAAATCTTTTCCTGCCACAGCGTCTTTTCACGCGCGTAGGTGGCGCGCGCCAGCGCCTCGCGCCGCTGCGCCGCGAGCAGTTCGCTGCGCTGCTCTGCCAGTGCCGTGCTGGCAAGCACGGCCAGCACCTGGCCCTTGGCGACCTGCTCGCCCAGGTTGGCCGGCACCGCCTGCGCCACGCCGGCGACGCGGGGCACCACGTGCGCGGTGCGGTCGTCGTTGAAGCGGATCTCGCCGGGGAAATCGACGCTGCCGCGCAGCGGCGCGGGGCCTGCCGTGGCCATGCCGATACCGGCCTGCTGCACCTGCTCCGGCGTCAGCTTGATGACGTGGGGCTGGTCGGCGGCCTGCGCCGGCGCAGCGGCGGCAGCGGGAGCGCTGGCCGAGGTACTTGCCGGCTTGCCGTGCGCGTGGCCATCGTCATGGTCGGCATGGTCGGCATGCCCGCCTTTTTCGGCGTGTTCGCCATGCTCGTGCCCGGCCTCGCCTGAGCCGCCGCCCTTGCCCGTGAACAGGATCGCCGCGCCGCCCAGCAGCCCCGCGACCAGGATGGCCACCACCGCGGCCCGTTGTTGCTTGCTCATTGCCATGCTTGGAGCCTTCCGTATCAGTGTCCGAGGATGCGGTCGATGCTGGCCGCCGCGTCATAGGTGCGGGCCAGCACGTCCAGGTAGCGGATGCGCGCCTGGAACAGGGTGCGCTGGGCATCCAGCACATCGAGGAAATTGAACTTGCCGGCCTCGAACCCGCGCGAAGCGGCGGCATACGCCTGTTCCGCCGCCGGCAGCACCGAGCCCTGCAGCGTCTGTGCGGCTGCGCGCGACACCGACAGCTGCGTCGACGCCAGCTGCAGTTCATTGGCCAGGCGGATGCGGTTGGCGGCATGCACATCCTGCGCGCGGTCGGCCCGGCGCAGCGTCGCGTACAGGTTGCCCTGGTTGCGGTCGAACAGCGGCAGCGGGATCGCTACGCCCAGCACGGCCATGTTGCGGTTGGCCTCGTTGTCGCGCTTGGCGCCGAGGCTGACGGTGACGTCGGGGTACTGGCGGCTGCGCGCCACCGCCACTTCAGCGCGGCTGCGTTCGGCGGAGAGCCGGCTGGCGGCCAGCAGCGGCGAGTCTTCCAGCGCGGTCTCCAGCGCCGCGGGCGCGGGGCGCGACGGCAGCGCGTCGAGGTCGCCTTGCGCCTGCGCGAAGCGCGGCGCGGCGTTGCCCCACAGGGCGGCCAGCGATTGGCGCGCCGACTGCAGCGCGCCGGTGGCCTCGGCCAGTTCCAATTCGGCGTTGGCCTGCTCGACCTGCGCACGGGTCGCTTCCAGCGGCGCAACCTTGCCGGCGGCGACACGGCGCGAGGCGGCCTGCGCCGCGCGGCTGGCGATGCCGACCGAGCCCTCGGCCAGCTTGATGCGCTCCTGCGCGACCAGCACGCCGAAAAAGCGCGCGATCACCGCCGCGCGCAGCCCGGCGCGTACGCCGCCCAGCTCGGCCTGCGCCAGCTCGCGGCCGCGCTCGGCCACGCCGATGCGGGCAGCGCGCTTGCCGCCCAGTTCGATCGGCACGTTGAACTGGCCAGTGGTCGAGCGCGTGGCGCGGCGCGTGTCTTCCATCGACACCGCGAGCTCGGGATTGGGAATCACACGCGCCTGCGTCAGGTCGCCCTCGGTGGCGTCCAGCTCCTTGCCGGCGGCGGACAGCGCAAAGCTGCCGGCTTCGGCCAGCGCCAGTGCGGCGTCCAGCGTCAGGGAGCCGGGTGGCTCTGACACGCCCACACCGGCGGCGTAAGGCGAGGGTGTGATGGCGGATGGTGGCGTCTGGGCGACGCCGGCAAGCGGGCTGGTCAGGATGGCCGCCAGCCCCAGCGGCAGCAAAAGTCTTCGCATCGAATTGCACCAGGAAAGAAACCGGGGAATTCGGCGAGACGCCTGAGTTCAGGAAATCATCGAGAAGTCAGGAAAGCGGGTAGCGTCGTCTCGCCGGCTAGGCGAGACGGGGCCACTGCGGGCGGTCGGGGGCCCTGGCGCTGTGGGAGGAGAAGCCCGGTTGCGGTGGGGCCTGCGCCTGTTCGACGTGCTGGCCGGCCTGCATGTGCGGCGCGTCGGCGCGTGCGAACGGCAGCGAGGCGATATGGCAGACGCCGCAGTCGGGATCGGCGATGCCCAGCGTGTCGCCATCGGCGTCGGCCTTGGCCGCATGCTGGCCGGCATCGGCTTTCTGCTGGGGATGGTGCTGGTGCTCGTGATGCCCCAGATGCGCCTTGGCCGCCGCTGCCACCTCATGCCGGCAATACGCTGCCGCCCCCGCCCAGGCAAACTGGAGCGGCAGGATCAGCGCGAGGAGGATGAGGAGCAGGCGTTGCATGTCGGGAATGGCGGCGAGCCGCAAGTTTAACCGAGGCTGGCCGGTGATCACGCGACGAGCCGATTACATTTGCGTCATGACGTAACAGGGGCACGTCGGCCAAAGCAATGTCAATTTATTTGAATGACTTATCCATACAGATCCCTCTTTGCGCTCGATCAAGACTTCTATAGTTCGTTACATGAACGGCACGCACACGACGCAGAACGTTCTGCCAAATTCAACGAACAATACTGGAGAAATCTCATGACCAAGACCGCCCGCTTTGCTTCCGCCCTGTTCCTGTCGCTGGCCGCCCTCGGCGCCGCGCAAGCCGCCACCGCTTCCGAACGGCTCCCAGGCGACAAGTATGGTTATGAGTTCCGCTCGCACGATGCCTTCACCGATGGCGCCCGCACCGGAAAGCCCGATCCGTATGTGGACGGTGCCCGCACCGTGGCAGGACTAGACCGCAGCGGCGTGTCGGCGGCACCGGCGCGCAGCTTCGACCCGTACAGCGAAGGCAGCCGCGTGGGTGGTTTCGATCCTTACGGCGAAGGTGCGCGGGCGTAATTGCCGTCGGTTTGCTCCCCTCTCCCGCTTGCGACGCTTGCGGGAGAGGGGACGGGGGAGAGGGGAGCCTTTGCCAAGGGTGTCAGCTGGCGTTCGGCGCAATGATGTGCGAACACTGACTACTGACAAAGGTGTTAATCCTCCCGCCCCATTCGCCGCATCGCCTCCCTCATGGTCCGCATCTGCGCGCTGAATACGGTGCAGGCTTCGCAGATCGCCAAATGGCTGCGCACGCGCAGCCGCTCCATCCACGACAACGGCTGGTCCAGACCCTTCATGGTCAGGTGGTGAACCTCTTCGCAGTCCGGCAGCAGGCGGCGGGCGGGGCGGTCGGGCATGGTGGTGGTTGCCGAGGGTTAGGTGGAGGAAGTCGCTGACAAGGCCGTTCAGCCCTTGCCGGCAGCGCCACGCTGCCCGAACCAGTGCAGTTCCAGGCATGCGCGCAGCCGCATGCGGGCCCGGTACAGCATGGCCCATGCATTGGTCGCGCTGATCTGCAAGACCTGACAGATTTCTTCGGTATCCAGCTCCAGCCACTCGCGCATCATGAACAGCCGGCCCAGCCGCGGCGGCAGCCGGTCGACGCATAGCTGCAGGATTTCGAAGAATTCGCGGCGCTCGAAGGCGCGCTCGGGATCGCCCCAGTCGGAAGGCGGATCCTGGTAGTGGCCGTTGCGCGTGAACAGCGCATCCAGCGCCTCCTGCTCCGATGGCGCCTCGCCGTCCTCCGGCGCCACCAGCGCCAGCCGCACCTCGCGCCGCCCGCTGCGCAGGCTGTCGATCAGCTTGTGCTTGAGGATGCCGACCAGGTAGGTGCGCAGCGACGACTGGCCGGCAAAGCGTTCCGGGTGCTCCAGCACGGCCAGCAGCGTCTCCGACACCGCGTCTTCCGCCAGCACTTCATCGCGCAGCTGCAGGCGCGCAAAGCGCAGCAGGTAGGGCCGTAGGGCCTGCAGTTCGGCAGGATCGAGGCTCATGGGGGCGCGTCCGCGGCGTGAGGGATGCGCCATCATACCGCCGGGCCCGCTTCCGGGCACGCGCTTCAGTTCAGCCCGCGGAACTGCCCGCACAAGCGGAACACATCCTCGTTCAGCGGCACCTCCCGCGCGAGGGCATAGCGCGTGGCCAGCTTGAGCAGCTCCTTGATATCGCGCCCGCTGGCCTTGGGGTAGGCCCGCAGCAGCGCCTCGACCAGCCCGTCGCCCAGCTCGGCGCCGAATTGCGCCGCCTGCAGCCGCCACAGGCGCCGCGCATCGTCCTTGCCCGGCGTTTCGTAGTGGATGGTGGCGATGCAGCGCGACAGGATGGCATCGTCGACATCGCCGATGCGGTTGGTGGTCATGAACAGCAGGCCGTTGAAGTACTCCAGCGTGCGCAGGAACTCGGCGACGATGGCGTTGTGCTCGAGGTCGTTGTCGCGGCAGCGGATATAGACGTCGGCTTCATCGAGCAGCAGGATCGCGTTCCAGCGCATGGCGCGCTGCAGGATGCCGCTCAGGCTGGCGCCAACCGACGCCGCCGTGGTGCCGAGCTGTCCCGAATGAACCCGGTACAGCGGCTTGCCGACGACCTCGGCATAGATCTCCGCGGTCAGCGTCTTGCCCAGCCCCGGCGCGCCCTGGCACAGGATGGTGGTGCCGCCCGACTTGCCGGGCACGAAGTCAGGCACCAGCACGTCCATGTGCGAGGTCAGGATATCGATCAGGTCGCGGTGGTGGTCCGGCAGCACCAGCTTGTCGCGCAACCCGGGCTGGTAGCGGTATTCGGACAGGTGCTGTACATGCACCCAGAGATTGCGGTGCCACTCCAGGTGGAAGAGATGCACGTAGCCGTGCAGCGGCACCGCCTCGAAGCCCGCTTCCACCCCGGCCTCGCGCCAGAACGATGCATCGCAGCTCATCTCGAAACGGCGCGCGAGCCGCTCCTCGTCATTGACGCAGCGGGCCGCCACGCCGTCGGGAACGCGCGTCAGCTCGGCCGCGCCCTTGGCATCCAGCGACCACGCCGGCCCGCTGGCGACAAACTGCGCGCCGAAGCGCTGCTGGTAGCGCACGAAGCGCTGCGCGTGGCGCTCGTACTCCTGCCGGAACTCGGCGCACTCCTTGTAGAAGCCGAACTCCGCCAGCAGATCGGGAATGGAGCGGTTGGCGATGTCGTCGCGCGTGATCACCATCGACGTGGTCATGCCGGCGCGGCGCTTGTGGTGGTCGGTCAGCTCGGAGTTGGCTGACTGCATGGTGTTGGCCAGCAGGTCCACCACCACGTACGGCATGCCCTGGTCGGGCGCCACGTAGCGCATGCGCCGTACCAGCCAGGGCAGCAGCACGCCGTCACGGTTGCGCTGGTAGAGCCAGCCGTCGATGGCATCGCGCGACAGGTAGGCCACCAGCCCGCCGATCAGCTGGTCCAGCGCCGGGATGACGCGCGCCTGTGGCGCATTGTGGATATTGTCGAGCGCCAGCATCTGGAACATCAGCGCGCGCTGGTTCTGGCTCTTGCTCAGCGTGTAGAGCGAGTTCAGCGCCTGCGCGTCGAACAGCTTGCTCGACACCAGCATGTCGCCGTGGCACACGCCGTGCTCCTGCAGCTGGCGGGCCAGCGGCGTGCCCGTGCCGATCATGGCGAGCAGCGGGTGGATCAGCGCTTCCGGAATCTCGAAATCCATCGAACACACTCCCGTTGGCCGTGCGCCCCGGGCGGGACGCCGCGGCGATTCACTGCAGGAAGAACGCGATGGCCTGCTCCACCACCGGCGGGTGGATGACATGCAGGCCATCGAATTCCACGTACTCGACCGCGTAGCCGGCGGCCCTGAGCCTGGCCGCATGGGCGCGGCCGCTGGTGGCGATGGGCAACTGCTCGTCGTCGCGTCCGTGCGCGACGAATACCTTCGGCGCGCCTTCCTGCATGAACACCGACATGAAGCCGCCGGAAAACGCCAGCACGTGGCTGGCAATGTCGCCATTGGTGATGCCGACCGACAGCGCGTAGCTGGCGCCATCGGAGAAACCGGCGAAGCCCACACGATCGCGGTCGATGCGGTAGCGCGACGCGACTGCGGCCAGCGCCCGGTGCAGGCGTTCCAGGTCCGGGCCGTTGCCGCCGATCACGATGTCCCAGGTCGGGTAGAGCGACTGCGGCGCCAGCACCAGGAAGCCGTGCCGCTGCGCATGGGGCTCCAGGTGCGGCAGTACCTTTTCGGCATGGCCGCCGGCGCCATGGAACATCACCAGCAGCGGCACCGGCGCACCGGCATCCAGGCCCTCGGGCACGAACAGCACCGCATCGCGCTCGGCCGCCACGGCCAGCCCGTGGCGGCCCGCCGGCAGCGGTGCGGCAGCCGGGCCGGACCGATCGGCGCGGTGCGCCGGATCATCGAAGGTGAAAGACAGGCGACCGAACAGGGAGGGATCGAGCATGGTGGCGGGGGATCCTGATGCGCTGGCGGGCTGAAAGTGCAGCGTCTGCGTCACTGATATTTTGTATATTACATACAAACGATATCTCGCGCCACCACCCGTCCGAGTGCCTGAATATCGATATGGGCTTTCCTTCGTTCCCCCGCCAGTCACCGTTCCCTATGCTGGGCCCCTGCGATTTTGATACGGAGGAATCACCCATGAACGCACCGCTGGCCATCGATGCCCCGCATGCCCGGCATGCGCTGCGCGCCGCGCTGGAAGGCGTACCGGCACTGGCCGGGCAGATAGGCACCGATGCCGCCGCGCGCGAGGCGCAGCGCCTGCTGCCGCATGACGGCTTTGCCCTGTTCCGCCAGTCCGGCCTGGGCCTGCTGCGCATCCCCGTGGAAAGGGGCGGGCTGGGCGGCTCGCTGGTCGACCTGTTCGAAGTGATCGCCTCGATCGCGGCCGAGGAATCGAACGTGGCGCACGCGCTGCGCATCCACTTCGACCAGACCGAATCGCTGCGCCTGTCGCCGCGCTCGGCGTTCAACGATCTGCAGGTGCAGCGCATCGTGGGCGGGGCCATCTTTGGCGGCGCCTCGACCGAGCGCGGCACCGCGCGGCCGGGCGAGATCACCACGGCGCTGCGGCGCGACGGCGCGCACTACCGCGTCAGCGGCAAGAAGTACTACTCGACCGGCACGGCCTTTGCCGACTATGCCCGCATCAACGTGCAGGACCCCGACGGCGAACCGGTCTTCATCATCATCCCGACTGACCGTCCCGGCTTCAGCGTGATCGACGACTGGGACGGCATGGGCCAGCGCATGACCGCCAGCGGCAGCCTGGTGCTCGACGACGTGCCCGTGCTGGCCGACGAAGTCGCGCGGCGCGGCAACACCACGCTGGTCGGCCGCCATTGCGGCGCGCTGCGCCAGCTGCACCTGGTGGCGGTGGCCGCCGGCATCGTGCGCAACGCATGGGCCGACGCCACGCGCTATGTGCGCGAGCACGGCCGCCCGGTGCTGCACAGCCCGGCGCCCACCGCGCGCGAAGACCACTTCATCCAGCAGGTGATCGGCGACCTGGCCGCGCACAGTCACGCCATCGACGCGCTGGTGCGCGAAAACGCGCGCGCGCTTGACCGCTCCGCCGACGCCTTGCACGTCGGCGCCGACGATGCCGAGGCACTGGTGCTGCAAGCCGCGCTGGCCACCGCGCAGACCCAGCTGGTGGTCAGCAAGCTGGCGCTGCATGTGGGCGAGCGCATGTTCGAGGCCGGCGGCGCCTCGGCCACGTCGCGGCAGCACAACTTCGACCGCCACTGGCGCAACCTGCGCACGATCTTCAGCCACAACCCGCTGCTGCACAAAGGACGCGTGGTGGGCGCCTACCACCTCAACGGCGAGACCACGCACCTGACCGAAGGCCGCGTGTTCTGACGCGCCGCGTCCGGAGACCAACCATGACAGCAAGCACCCCGCAGCGCCAGCTGCACCTGAACATCAACGCGCTGCATTCCGGCTTCGTGCCATCGGCCTGGCGGCTGCCGGACAGCAACGTGCGCGCCTTTGTCGACGTGCAGCACTACGTGCGCCTGGCGCGTATCGCCGAAGCCGGAAAGTTTGACGCCATCTTCCTGGCCGACAATGCGTCGATCGCCGACCAGATCTACTTCCGCCCGATCACGGCGCTGGAACCGACGCTGCTGCTGGCCAGCGTGGCGGCGGCCACCACCCATATCGGCCTGGTGGCCACGCTCTCGACCAGCTACAACGAGCCCTACAACATCGCGCGGCGCTTCGCCACGCTGGACCATCTCAGCGGCGGCCGCGCCGGCTGGAACGTCGTCACCACCGCCGACGCGGGCTCGGCGCGCAACTTCGGCCGCAGCGCGCCGATCGAGCATGGCCAGCGCTATGCGCGCGTGGACGAGTTCACCCGCATCGTCAAGGCGCTGTGGGACAGCTGGGAAGACGACGCCTTCGTCGGCGACAAGGACGCCGGCCGCTTCGTCGATCCCGGCAAGCTGGCGCCGGTGGCACACCAGGGCACCTTCTTCGACGTGCATGGCCCGCTGAACCTGCCGCGTCCGCCGCAGGGGCACCCCGTGCTGTTCCAGGCGGGCGGCTCGGCCGATGGCCGCGAACTGGCCGCCCTGCATGCCGAGGCGGTGTTCTCCGCGTCGCAGTCGTTCGAGGAAGCGCTCGCCTACAAGCGCGAGATCAACGCGCGCGCCGAGGCGCACGGGCGCGGGCCGCATGCCGTGAAGATCCTGCCGGGCCTGACCACCATCATCGGCGCCACCGAAGCGCAGGCACGGCAACGCCGCGACGAACTGGTCGAGCTGATCCCGTGGGACTACAGCCTGAACCGCCTGGCCGGCACGCTCGGCATCGCGGTGGAGCGCCTGCGCCTGGATGCGCCGCTGCCAGCCGAGATCGCGCTGCCGGCCGACGGCAACCACACCTTCTTCCGCGCCACGCTGGCGCTGGCGCGGCGCGAGCGGCTGACGGTGCGCGAGTTGATCCGCGAGCTGGCCGGCGGCGGCGGTCATCGCGTGATCGTCGGCACGCCCGAGCAGATCGCCGACGATATCGAGCACTGGTTCCGCCACGGTGCCGCCGACGGCTTTAACCTGATGCCCGATGCGCTGCCCGACGGGCTGCAGGATTTTGTCGACGGCGTGGTGCCGATCCTGCAGCGCCGCGGCATCTTCCGCACCGGGTACGAAGGCGCGACGCTGCGCCAGCATCTCGGCCTGCAGCGGCCGGCCGGACGCACGGCGGCACGCGCGGCGGCTTGAGCGGGCTTGAGCGGGCTTGAGCGGGCTTGAGCGGACAAGCCGCGCCATCGGGCGCGGCGAGCGCTTCGGCATCATCGGCCGCAGCGGCGCCGGCAAGTCGACGCCGCTGCGCACCATCAACATGCTGGAGCGCCCCGACGCCGGCCAGGTCCGCATCGACGGCGCCGACATCGGCGCGCTCGATGAAAACGGGCTGGTGGCGCTGCGCAGGCGCATCGGCATGATCTTCCAGCACTTCAACCTGCTCTCGGCACAAGACCGTCTTCGACAACGTGGCGCTGCCGCTGCGCGTGGCCGGAGTGCCGCGCCAGGAGATCGGCGCGCGCGTCGGCGAACTGCTCGATCTGGTCGGGCTGTCGTCCAAGGCGGATGCCTACCCGGCGATGTTGTCGTCAGTGCTGGTCAATATGTTCCGCTCGATTCCGTTCATCATCCTGCTGGTGGCAATGCTGCCGGTGACGCGGATGATCGTCGGCACCACCATGGGGACATAGCGATGGCTTTCTCCCCTCTCCCGCTTGCGCTTGCCTTTACCCACAACTTGCGGCGGCTTACTCGTCTTTCTGGAAGATCCGATACATTTCGGTGATTTCGTGCAGGGCGAGGAAGCCGCGCCAGAGGACGGTGGCTCCCGGGGGATCGTCGTTTTTGCGACCCAGGTAGCCACCGAGCTTGGCGATCCAAAGGACCGCGTCGCTGAGTTTTGGCGCCTCTTCCGGTGGCTTGGTTGTGCCGTGCGTGCGGCAGTACAAGGCCCGCCATTCGAGCGGTTGCAGTAGCACCGAGCAAGGGATATCGGCTTCGAGCCGGCCCAGCATGGTCGCGTACATAATGCGCCAGCCGATCACGGCGAACAGCGCCGTAGCACGTAGGAACCGCTCCAGCGTCCCGAACTGCCGCGCTTCGATCTGGCAGCCACTCTTCAGGACACGATGCCAGGATTCAATGGTCCAGCGCCGGGCATACCAGCTCAGTCGCTCCAGCGCATCTTCCAGCGTTTGGGTAGGCATTGAACTGAGCAACATCCATTCGAGCGGCTCAACGCCTTGGGGCGGCTCGATCTCCAGCGCGTGAATGGCAAACACTTCGAGACTCGGTAGATCCTCTGCACCGCGGCTGCGCGGCGGTCGCAGTTGGACGGGCACACAACGCAAAGCCAGTCGGGCGCTACGCGCCTGCCTGGCGCCGCTCCTGGGCACGTGCAATACGGTCTCTCCAAGTACAGGAGCCGCAGCAACCGTCTCCCACAGATACTTCTCTGGGTGGTCCACGCCTCGATTCCAGGCGGCCCGCACCAACCAGTCCACCCCCGCTGGGCGCGGCGCCAGGAACACGTCGTACACATCGCCCTCGCGATCGCTGACGGCAACAAGGTGCGTGTCCGGACACTGCATCTTGAGCGGCTCAAGGCATTCCAGCCCCTCCAGCCACTTCACGCTTTCCTTGTCACGAATGGACAGCGCCCGGCGCTGCCCGGCCTTGCCCGATGCTTGCGGCGCACGCACCCACGTCTTCATGCTCAACACGCCCAGTGGCAGGCCTTCAGGCGTCACCGCCAGCACGCTGTGCAACATGAATCCGTGCAAATTGCCGCCCGTGCCGTGACCAAGTCCCTCAGTCGCGGGCAAATTTGCCAGATTGAATTCCGTGGTGTCCTGCACCGCCAGTACGACAGGTACCCGCTGCATGCGACCCACGGTTTGAGCGACGTGGCTCGCCAGGATTCCGTCCGGGTCGACCGCCTCATTATCAAAGAAGCGATATGCCGCCTTGAGTTGGGCACCACTCAAGGCCTGCGGGAACGAAACATGGGCTTTTTGCGCCAGTCCGCGCGCCAATGCCACAAGGCGCTGCGTGCGACGCGCATCGCCCAATTGTGCGCCACTGAATTCGTCGCTGGCCCAGTCTTCGAGATCTTCCGTATCCGGCAAAATTGCCACCACTGATTGTCAACTTCACACGAAGTTAACACCGTCCAATCCGGTTTACAACCTTTCCAATCGAGATGTGGGTAAAGGCAAGCGCTTGCGGGAGAGGGGCCGGGGGAGAGGGCTGGCGCGTGCCAAGCATGAAGACGCTTTACTTCGTGGAGACTCCTGCTTTCTCCCCCGCCCCTCTCCCATAAATGGGAGAGGGGAGATAACATTCGGCATGCGGGCGCATCAGGCCGCTGTCGCCGCAATCGCCGCAATCGCCGGGACCGCCGGGACCGCCGCCAGCAACTCCCGCGTGTACGAATGCCGCGGCGCCGCCCAGATCTGGTCACGATCCCCAGCTTCCACCAGCTGCCCGTCCCGCATCACCAGAACGCGATCCGCGATATAGCGCACCACCCCCAGATCGTGCGAGATAAACAGGCACGCCAGCCCGTATTCCGCCTGCAGATCGGCCAGCAGGTTCAGCACCTGCGCCTGCACCGATACATCCAGCGCCGACACCGGCTCATCGCAGACCAGCAACCGTGGCCGCACCACCAGCGCGCGCGCAATGCCGATGCGCTGCCGCTGCCCGCCCGAGAACTCATGCGGATAGCGCTCCAGCGCCGCGGCCGGCAGGCCGACGCGTTCGATCATGGCCAGCGCGCGTTCGCGACGGACGTGGCGGTCGCGCACGCCGTGGATCTGCAGCGCGTCGCCGAGCAGTTCGCCCACGGTCTTGCGCGGGTTCAGCGAACCGTAGGGATCCTGGAACACCAGTTGCATGGCGCCGCGCCATGGGCGCATGTGGCGCCGGTCAATTGCAGCAAGGTCAGTGCCGTCGAACTCGATGCGGCCGTGTTCGTGGTCGGCCAGCCGGAGCACGGCACGTGCCAGCGTGGACTTGCCGCAGCCGGACTCGCCCACCAGCGCCACGGTCTCGCCCGGGGCGATCTCGAACGATACGCCGCGTACCGCATGCGTCTGGTGCGCGCCGTTGCGATGCACTACGTGCAGGTCGTCGATGCGGATCAGCGGCGCCGTGGCGGTCGCCGCCGCTGGTGCGCGCAGTTCCGGTTGCGTCAGCCGGAACGCGGCGGGCGTACCGTCGGCGCGCCGCGCCACGCGCAGCTCGGGCAGGCGCCCGGTGCGGAAATGCGGCGCCTCGCCGTTGCCGTGCGCGGTGCTCAGCGAAGCGCCAAGCAGCGCCCGGGTATAGGGATGCGCCGGCTGCCTGAACAGCGCGTCCGTCGCCTGCTCTTCCACCTTGATGCCGTCATGCATCACCGCCACGCGGTCGGCCCAGCGCGACACCACGCCCAGGTCGTGCGTGATCAGCAGCATCGCCATCGACAGCTCGCGCCGCAGCGTGTCGAGCAGTTCCAGGATCTGGGCCTGCACCGTAACATCGAGCGCGGTGGTAGGCTCGTCGGCCACCAGCAAGCGCGGCGAGCAGGCGATCGCGATGGCGATCATCACGCGCTGGCGCTGCCCGCCGGAAAGCTGGTGCGGATAGGCGTGGAAGCGCCGCGCCGGCTCCGGCATGCGCACTTGTTCGAGCAGTTCCAGCGCGCGTGCGGCTGCGGCGCGCGCCGACAGGGGCTTGTGCAGCCGCAACGCCTCCACGATCTGCGCGCCCGCGGTCAGCACCGGGTTCAGCGATGTCATCGGCTCCTGGAACACCATCGACACGGCATTGCCGCGCACCGCGGTCATGTCCCGCTCGGACAGCGGCAGCAGGTCGCGCCCTTCCAGCAGGATGCGGCCGCTGGCCTGTGCAGATGCCGGCAGCAGGCGCAGCAGCGCCAGTGCGGTGGTCGACTTGCCGCAGCCCGACTCGCCCACCAGCGCCACGGTTTCGCCCTGGCGGATGTCCAGGTCGAGGGCGGACACCGCGGGCCGTCCGGCGCCCGGGTAGCGGATGGTCAGGTCGCGCAGCGAAAGCAGGGATTGCGTCATCATCGGTCGGGATTCATGTGGCGGCATGCACCTCGGCGGCCAGCAGTTCCGGCTCGACCTGGATTTCCAGCGCCTCGTTGAAGCGCGCGAAGAACGCGCACAGCGCCGCGCGCAAGGTCAGCTCGACCACCTGCGCCTCGGAGAAATGTTCGCGCAGCTTCCCCACCAGCGTGTCGGTGACGCGCTGCGTGGTGACCTGCACGGTGTAGTCGCGCACCAGCCGCTCGACCGGATCCAGCCCGGGCACGTCGGGTTCGAGGATATTGGCCACGGTGTCCGCATCCACGCCCAGCGCTTCGAGCCGTGGCTCGTGATGCGTGATGCAGTAGTGGCAGGCATTGAGCCGCGATGCCGTGACCAGCACGATCTCTAGATGCCGGCGCGTGATCAGCGCATCGCGGGCGGAGTCGAGCAGCAGGCCGAACAGGTGCTCGACGGCGGGCGGCCGGTGGCCGAGCACCTTGAGCATGTTGCCGAAGGCGCCGTACTCGCGCTCCACGCGCCCGTACACGGCGCGGGCATCATCGGGAAGGCGGGAAGCATCGATAGGGTTGACGCGGGCCAAAAGGATTCTCCTGAAGGGAAGGCATAAGGGAAGGCATAAGGCCGCGCGGGCCACCTCAGCGGCTCTCGCGCGGATCGAAGACAGCGGCAAGCCCGTCGCCGATCAGGTTCAGTGCCAGCACCGTGATGCCGATGGCCACGCCTGGCAGCACGCAGACATACCAGTCGGTGCGCAGCACTTCGCGCCCGGCGCCGACCATGTTGCCCCAGCTCGCCACGTTGGGATCGCCCAGCCCGAGGAAGGCCAGGCTCGATTCGGTCAGGATCGCGGTGGCGACCATCAGCGAGGCCGACACCAGCACCGGCGTCAGCGTATTGGGCAGGATGTCGTGGACGATGATGCGGGCGTTGCTCGCACCCAGCGCTTCACTGGCGAGCACCATGTCGCCGTGGCGCAGGCGCAGCACTTCGGCGCGCACCAGCCGCGCCAGCGCCGGCCATGAGGTGATGCCGATCGCCAGCGCGATGCTGGTCACCGACGGCTGCGCGATGGCGACGATGGCGAGCGCGAACAGGAACGACGGGATCGTCTGGAAGAACGTCGTGAGCGCGCCGAACACGCGGTCGGCCCGGCCGCCGTAGAAGCCCGCGGCGATCCCGCCCGCCACGCCCAGGGCGACCGCCAGCGCGGTCGAGACCGCGGCGATCAGCAGCGACGTGCGCGCGCCGTGGAACAGGCCCGCGGCGATATCCCGGCCGAGCATGTCGGAACCGAACGGGAAGGCACGGTCGTGCCCCGGCCACAGCAGTGGCTCGGTGGCCATGTCGAGCGGATCGCCGGGATACAGCCAGCCCGCGCTTACGGCAGCGGCCAGCACCACCAGCAACAGCACGCTGCCGGTAAGCGCGCTCGGCGACGACCACAACCGGCGCCACGCGCCGCGGCGTGGCCGCGGCAGGGCCGGGGCACCGGCATTGGATTCGCCGGCCACCCCGGCCGGCAACGCTTGATAGGACGAAGACACTTCAGTACTCCTAGCGCGGCAGCCGGATACGCGGGTCGATGCGCGCGTAGACCAGGTCGACGATCGCGTTGACCGCGATCACCACCACGGAGCTGCACAGCAGGATGCCGAGCAGCAGGTTGTAGTCGCGCTGGTAGAGCGCGTCGAAGGCGGTGCGGCCCAGTCCCGGCCAGGAGAACACGGTCTCGACCACCACCGCGCCGCCGATCACCGAACTGGCCTGCACGCCGACCATCGTCACCAGCGGCAGCAAGGCATTGCGCAGCACGTGATGGGTCAGCACGCGGCGGCCGGGCGCGCCCTTGGCGACCGCGGTGCGCACAAAGTCCTGGCGGCGCATCTCGATCATGCTGGCGCGCATCAGCCGCACGTAGACGGCCATGTAGAACAGCCCGAGCGTCACCGCCGGCAGCAGCAGGTGCCGCAACACGTCCAGCGCGTAGGCCCAGCCGGTCAGGCCCGATTCGACCGTGAACATGCCGCCCACCGGCAGCCAGTCCAGCCACACCGAAAACACCAGCACCAGCATCAGCCCGATCCAGAACAGCGGCGTGGCAAAACACAGCAGCGCCAGCGACGAGATCACCGTATCGAGCAGGCGCCCGGCGCGGGCGGCCGCCAGCACCCCCAGCGTGGCGCCGGCGACCACCGCGAAGGCGATGCTCGCGCCCATCAGCAGCAGCGTGGCGGGCAGCCGCTGCAGGATCAGGTCGAGCACCGGCATGCCCTGGCGGAACGAAAAGCCCAGGTCGAGCTGCGCCAGGTGCCAGAGATACTTGCCCAGCTGCACCCACAGCGGCTGGTCCAGCCCGAACTGCGCGCGCAGCGCGGCCAGGTATTCCGGCGTGGCGGCGCCGGCTTCGCCGGCCAGCACCTGCGCGGCGTCGCCGGGCGCGAGCCGCAGCAGGAAGAAGTTGACGACGGCCATCGCCGCCACCACCCCGGCCGCCTGCAGCAGCCGCTGCCAGGCGGGCGTGCGCGAGCTCGTGTGCGCAGCCATCGGTCAGCGTGCCCCGTCGGCCTTGCCGGCGGTGGCAACCGTTGCATTACCGCCCGGCGGCACGGCAAACCACGCGTGCTTGAGCGACGCGTAGACCTGGTCGACACCGCTGACGGTATCGCGCAGCTGTGCCGACTGCACCGTGAAGAAGCGCAGCTCCAGCAGCGGCACCGAAGGCAGGTCGGTCTGCACCACGCTCTGGAACTTCCTGAACAGCTCCACGCGCTCGGCCTGGCTGGGCGAGCCCTGGGCCTGGTCGATCAGCCTGTTGGCCTCGTCGCCGCGATAGCCCGAACCGTTCGACCACGGGATGTTCTTGCCCACGGTATCGGCGCGGTAGGCGCGGGTGACGCCCACCAGCGGGTCGGCAAAGCCGGCGAACCAGACCACGGCCAGGTCGAAGTCGCGGTCGCCATAGACGCGCCGGGTATAGGTCGGCGTGTCCTGCGTGCGCACGGTGACGTCGATGCCCACGCGCTTGAGCGCCTGCTTGATGTACTCGGCGCTGCGCTTGTAGTCGTCGCCGTACGGCAGGTAGTCGATCTGGACCTTGAGCCGGTTGCCGTCGGCGCCGCGCTTGAGGCCGGCCGCGTCGAGCAGCGCCTCGGCCCTGGCCGGGTCGTAAGGGTACCTGGGCACATTGCCGTTGAAGAACTGGCCGAGCGTCGACACTACCGGGCTCACCGCCGGCTTGCCGAAGCCGAACCACACCACCTTGTTCAGTGCATTCAGGTCGATGGCATGCGCCAGCGCCTGGCGCACGCGCACATCCTTGAAGTACGGCCGGTCGACGTTGACATCCATGAACAGCCACGGCGACAGCCAGTCATAGCCGCGCGTCTCCAGCTTGAGCGACGGCAGCTGTGCCAGGCGCTGCGCATCCTTCAGCGGCACCGGGTTGAACGGCGCGTACTGCGCCTCGCCCTTCTCCAGCGCGGCGGCGCGTGCGCTCGCGTCGGGGATGACCTTGAAGATGATCTTGTCCAGGTAAGGCTTGCCCTTGTCCCAGTAGTTGGGATTGCGCTCCAGCACGATGTAGTTGCCCTTGCTCCATTCCTTGAAGACAAAGGGACCGGTGCCGACCGGCTTGTTGTTGTACGGGTTGTTGAGGATGTCGGTGCCTTCATACAGGTGCCTGGGCAGCACCTGCGCGCCGTTGCTGTTGAGCGAGCTGAGCACGGCCAGCGATGGCTCCGAGAAGCGCAGCACCACGGTCAGCGCATCCGGCGTGTCGACCTGCGTGACCTTGCCGAACAGGATCTGGTTGCGCGGATGGAGCTTCTTCCACACGTTCTCCAGCGTCCATTTGACGTCCGCGGAGGTGAACGGCTTGCCGTCGTGCCATTTGACATTCGGGCGCAGGTGGAAGGTGAGCGTCTTCGAGTCCTTCGAGATCTCCCAGCGCTCGGCCAGCGCCGGCTTGAGCTTGAAGTCGTTGTCGTATTCGATCAGGCCGTCAAAGACGTTGGCGCTGAAGAAGCCGGTCGGCGCGGCGGAATTCAGCGCCGAGGTCAGGATCACGGGCTCGGGCTGGATGATGGTGGTCAGCGTGCCGCCGGCGCGGGGCTTGTCTGCCGAGGCAGCGGGCGCGGCGCTGGCTTGCGAGGCGGCGCCAAGCAGGCCCAGGGTAAGCACGGCAGGCAGCAGCCACGCAAGCGGCGTGGCCGGCCGGAAGGTCCGGAGGAAGTTCGTCATGGTGGCTCGAAGCAGGACCGCGGCGCCTTGCGGGCGCCAGGGCAATGGAAGTCGCGGAACGACAGGGACCCCCAATATATGAAACGCGTTGCGCGCAGCGAACGAAGGTTTGCGCATGGCGATATGCGCGGCATGCGCCTATGCACATGCCAAAACGGCACTTCCGTCGTGCCACGGCCTGTGCCTGCGGGAGGCAGCCACCCTATATTGGGGGGCGACTTGCCGGGCAACGGCGTTCATCATGCATGGGAGACAGCGCACGCCCCACAGGACCCACGCATGGAACCCATCGCCCCCCAGCCGGCGCAGCGCACGCTGCGCCACACCCGCCAGATCCAGTGCCGCGGCTACCACCGCACCGATGGCCTGTTCGACATCGAGGCGGAAATGCAGGACATCACGCCGCTACCCACGTCACTGCCGTTCGCCAGCGTGCCGGCCGGCGGGCAGATCCACCACATGCGCTTCACCATGACCATTGACGCGGAACTGGTCATCCGCGGCATCGAGGCCCGTACCGAGACCGCGCCAACGCCGTGGTGCGCCGCCATCAATGCCGCCTACGCCGCGCTTGCCGGTCTGCGCATCGGCAAGGGCTTCCACCGCGAGGCCAAGGCGCGCCTGGCCGGCGCCAAGGGCTGCACGCACCTGACCGAGCTGCTGGGCCCGCTGGCGACCACCGCCATGCAGACGGTCATGTCGATCCAGCGCGACGCCACGCCGTGGCACACCAGGCTGGAAGGGCACGGCCCCATGCCGAAGCCGTGGGTCCTGGACAGCTGCCATGCCTACCGGGAATCCGGCGAAGCGGCAGCGGTGGTGTGGCCGCTGCACCGGCGCGCGGCCGCCTAGCGGCGGAAGAGCCGCCGCGCTTGCACGCTATTCGGCGGTGATGTTTCCGTCCTTGATCACCTTTGCCCATGAGGCGAGTTCCTGAGACACGAACCTGTCCAGGGACGGAGGGTCCATGTACGCGGCGAATCCCCCCTGCTCTTCAATCTTTCGTCGATAGTCCGGGCTTTCCACGGTCTTCCTGATCGACGCCGAGAGTTTCCTGACGACGTCAGGCGGTGTTCCTGCCGGTGCGAAAACGGCGAACCACGATTCAACGTTGTAGCTTGGCAATCCCGCCTCGGCAGAAGTCGGGACGTCGGGCATCGAAGGATGGCGCCTGGGACCGGTGTAGGCCAGCGCCTTGATCTTTCCGGCCCTGACCTGGCCGATGACCGATGGCGGCGTGGTCACGAACATGTCCACCTGGCCGCCAATCAGGTCGCTCACCACAGGGCCGGCGCCCTTGTACGGTACGTGCGTCAGCGGCACCTGGGCTTGCTTGCCGAACATGACCCCGGCGATATGTTGAATGGACCCATTGCCAGACGACGCATAGAACACGCCCCGACCATCCTTCTTGCCAAACGCAATCAGGTCGCGAAGGTTTTGTGCGGGAATCTTTCCGCTGACGGCAACCACATGCGGGGCACGCATCACCAGCGCAACGGAAGTAAAGTCAGCTGGCTTCCAGCGCGCCTGGGGAAACAGCGCCGGATTCCCAACGTGGTAGCCCGAGTACTGCATGAGGAGCGTATAGCCATCGGGCCTGGCTCGTGCGACGGCTTCAGTACCGATGTTGCCACTTGCGCCAGGCCTGTTCTCGATCACGACGGGCTGGCCCAGGTCCTTTGACAATTGCTCGCCAATCAGCCGCGCAACAATGTCGGTCGACCCTGCAGGTGCGCTCGGGACGATCATTGTGATGGGCTTGCCCGGATAGGCATCGGCAGCAAACGCCGGCGAGGCCGCCGCGAGCACGAGCGTCATCACGGAGGCTTTCATGCTCCAGTTCATGTTCTGTCTCCTATCGAAGTATTTATCGACATATTTGCCGGAACGGATTTCATCCATCCCGGCTCTTTTGCTGGTTGCCTGTTACTTCCTGAACAGCGCTTCCATTTCCTTGCGTACGCGGTACGCCGGCTGTTCCGCGTCGATGACAACGTCATCCCAGGTCAGGGACTGGTCCTTGGGCACATCCCGACGCAGCTTCAGGTGGTGGGCCAGGCCGAGAGGCAGGCTGCCAACGCGCAGGGATTCCCTGGCGGGGAACAACTTGCCAAAGACCGTGTAGCCGCCTTCGCCATCCAGCATTTCTCCTGCCTTCAGGTCGCGCTTTGCCGTGGCGACCACATCAGCATTGAAGTGCTGGCCTACGCCGGTGGGCTCGCGGCGCAACCCCACGCTTGCCACGGAGATGCCGAGCTCCAGGCCGATGAGGTGCCATTTCTTGTACTGCACCATGCATCGGCCATCGGGGTCGGTAAAGACCTGGTACTCCTTGAAGCAGCGGCGGATGTACTCGGTCGGTGCCTCGACGCAGACCCAGACCCCCTTGCGGATGTCGTAGCCCACCGACGTGCCGTCGGGGTTCAGCGACGACACCACATCGACCACACCTTTCGCCGACAGGACTCCGCCTTCTGACTTGAGCCGCATGACGGTTGGAATCTTCTCGACAGAAGCCGGCGCAAAGGTAATGCCTTCGGCCTGTACCTGGAGCCCGGTGGCATTCGCAATCGCCGTGCTTTCAATAGCCGGCTTCGAGCCGTCGAGGAAGGCATTGAACATCTTCGGGTTCATGCCGCCGATGCGCGCCTGTTCGGCCGTCACGCCCCAGTGGTCCCAGACCGTATCGGGCGTCGATTCACGGAAGTGGGGCAACCATTTGTGGCCGCGGCCCGCAGCGATGACAGGAAAGCCGCAGGTACGCGCCCAGTCGACAAGCTCGCAGGCCAGGCCAGGCTGGTCACCATAGGCAAGCGAGTACACCACCCCAGCCTCGCGGGCGCGATGAGCGAGAAGCGGCCCGCAGAATGCGTCGGCTTCCACGGTTACGTTGATGACGTGCTTACCGTGCCTGAAGGCGGCCAGGCAGTGGTCGACCGCGGCAATGGGGTTGCCCGTGCACTCGATGATGATATCGACGCCAGGGTGTGCGACCAGTGCCTGCCAGTCATCGCCAACGTGCGTCGAGCCCGTGCGCATGGCATCGTCCAGCGAAGCTGCCTGCGCGCGACCAGCTTCCCAACCCACTCGGTCGAGGCTGGCATGGGCGTTGGCGGGCACCAGGTCGGCAATGCCCACCATATGCACGCCAGGCGTGCGCGGCACCTGCGCCAGGTACATCGAGCCAAATTTCCCTGCGCCGATAAGACCGACGCGCACGGGGTTTCCCTGCTCGGCGCGAGCGAGCAGCTGAGGATAAAAGTTCATGGTCAATCCGGTGTGGTTGAAGCGAACAGGTGTCAGCTACGAGGCTGGGCGAGGAAGTCAAGGTCGCAGCCTTCAGGCGCCTGCATGACGGTGCGCTGATAGAGCTCCTGATAGCCACCGCGCTTTCGCGGCAGCGGCTTGCGTTCGGCCAGGCGGCGGGCAATCTCCTCCGGCTCGACCAGCAAGTCGATCGTCTTCTGCGATACCGACAAGCGAATCCGGTCGCCGTTTCTCACCGCTTCCAGGGGACCCCCGGCTGCCGCTTCGGGAGAGACGTGCAGCACGATGGTTCCGTAGGCGGTGCCGCTCATGCGTGCATCCGAGATGCGCACCATATCCTTCACGCCCGCCCTGGCGAGCTTCGACGGAATGGGCAAGTAGCCGGCCTCGGGCATCCCCGCGGCGAGCGGGCCGGCGTTCTTCAGCACCAGGATGTCGTCAGCGGTGACGTCGAGGTCGGGTGAATCGATGCGGTTTGCCAGGTCTTCCAGACCCTCGAACACCACGGCGCGGCCTTCCTTCTCGAACAGGGCGGGCGTTGCCGCGGCGCGCTTGAAGATGGCGCCATCGGGTGCGAGGCTGCCGTGCAGTGCGATCAGGCCACCCACGTGGCTTATCGGTTCAGAGAAAGCGCGGATGACCTTGCGGTCAACCCAGCCGGCAGGCTCGTCAAGGCGTTCACGCAATGTGCGGCCATCAACGGCCAGGCAGTCCAGGTTCAGCAAGGGACGCAGTTCGCGCAGCACGGCTCCCATGCCGCCCGCGGCATGGAAGTCCTCCATGTAGCCCTCGCCCACCGGCTTGAGGTCGACCAACACCGGCGTTTCATCCGAGATTTCGTTGAGGCGTTGCGGGCTGATGCGGATGCCAAGGCGACCCGCCACGGCAGTCAGGTGAATGATGGCGTTGGTCGAACCGCCCAGCGCCATCAGGACACGGAAGGCGTTCTCGACTGACTCCTGCGTCATGATCTGCGAGGGCAGGAGAGGCGAATGCGCAAGCCGTACGGCCGCCCTGCCGCTCTCTTCGGCGGCCACCAGGCGCTGGGAATCCACCGCGGGAATTGCAGCCGTACCCGGCAGCGACATGCCCAGGGTCTCGGCGATGCATGCCATCGTGCTGGCGGTGCCCATGACGGCACAGGTGCCTGCGGTCGTCGCCAGACGTGTCTCCACGGTCTGGATCTCGCACTGGTCGATTTCCCCCGCGCGAAACTTGCCCCAGAAGCGGCGGCAATCCGTACATGCGCCCAGTCGCTCACCCTTGTGCCGCCCCGTGGACATTGGGCCGGTGACCAGCTGGATGGCGGGGCGATTGGCGGAAGCGGCGGCCATCAGCTGCGCCGGCACTGTCTTGTCGCAGCCACCAATGAGCACGACCGCGTCCATGGGTTGCGCGCGAACCATCTCCTCGACGTCCATGGACATCAGGTTGCGGTACACCATGCTGGTCGGGTTGAGGAACACTTCGCCCAGCGAGACGGTGGGGAACATGCGCGGCAGGCCGCCGGCAGCCAGCACACCGCGGGAAACGGCTTCCACGAGTTGCGGCATGTAGCGATGGCAGTTGTTGAAATCGCTGGGTGACGCGGCAATGCCGATTACCGGTCGGGACAGCAGTTCATTGGAGATGCCCATCGAATGCGCCATCGAGCGGCGCAGGTAACGCGCAAAGTCGCGGTCACCGTAGTTGGTCAATCCGTTGTCGAGGCCAAGCGGTTCAGCCATGTTACGTCTCCGTGTGGGGTGCTGCGGCGCTGAACTGCACGGCCAGCATGTCTTCAAAAAACCGAGTCATCGAGCCCTTGTCACTAGCTCCGTGGCCGGTCAACAGGCTCATCTGGTAGGTCGCGGTGGCCGCGGCAAGCACCGGCATCGGGATGCAATGGCGGGCGCCCAGCTCGGCTGCGCTGACCAGGTCCTTGTAGGCGGCCTGAAGCGGATAGCCATCGCTGAAGTGGCGCGCCAGGATGCGAGAAAGGAAGAACTCCGACGCATAGCTGCGTCCCGTGCCGCTATTGATGACCGATGCAATCTTCTCGGCATCAAGCCCCATTCGCCGTGCCATCGGCAGGATCTCCGCCAGCGCCGCGCAGTTGATGTCGAAGAGCAGCTGGTTCACGAGCTTGGTGAGCTGGCCACTGCCGGCGTCCCCCATGTAGAGGATGTTGTTGCCCATGCGCTCAAGCCATGGCTTCACCGTCTCGAACGCCTCCTTCGCACCGCCACACATGACGGTCAGCGTGCCGGCTTCCGCGCGCGATTGCATTCCCGACACCGGGGCATCGAGGAACGCGATACTGGCCGCCGCCAGACGCGAATGAATATCCAGCGTGGCGCCATGCTCCATCGTGCTGGTATCGACCACGACGGCGCCCGGACGCAGCAGGCTTGTCAGCCCGCCCTCGCCGAACAGCACGTCCATCACCGCCGCGGTGCCGGGCAGGCTCAGGAACACAATTCGCGCGTCGGCGATGCCAGCCAGGGACTCGGCCGTCGTGGCGCCAGCGGCCTGCAATGCCGGATAGGCGTCCCGCACTTTCGACGTGACGCGCAGGTCCGTATCGGCATGCAGGAGATTCAGGGCCATCGGCTTTCCCATCTGGCCGAGGCCAACGAAGCCAACGATGGTGCGGTCGGAATTTGCGGCGCTCATGCGTCGGCCCTCTCGGAGATTTCGATCAGGTTGAGGTCGGGGTCGCGCAGGTAGATCGAGCGAATGCGGTAGCTGGCCCCGGTACGGGCCACTGGCCCTTCGATGATTTGCGCGCCCCGGGCATGCAGTCGCGCAATGACTTCATCCAGCGGAACCGCCGCGATAAAGCAAAGGTCCAGGGCGCCTGGTACGGGAAGATGGGCTTTCGGCTCAAACTCCTTGCCCTTCACATGCAGGTTGATTTTCTGCTCGCCGAACTTGAAGGCTTTGCGGCCTTCGCCGAAGGTCTCGAGGGCCATTCCCAACAGGCCGACGTAGAAGTCGACACACGCTTCCTCGTTGCTTGTGGTCAAGACCAGATGGTCCAGGTGATGAATCACCAGCGTCTCCTTTCTTGCAGTTTCGCGAATGGCTCGAATGTATGCGGCCAAAAGGAGGCGGAGGAATGCCTGATTTCGCATGGATCCTTCGCGTTTTGCGAAGGGAGACGGCAGTGCTGACTGCTAAGATGCCTGCATGTCACAGGACCTCATCAATCCTGCCCGTGTTGATTTCGTCACTTTGCGGCTGTTCTGTGCAGTGGCGCAGACGGGCAGCATCACCAAGGGCGCGGAGCGGTGCAACCTGGCGCTGTCGGCCGCAAGCAGACGGATTTCGGACTTCGAGGCCGCGTCCAAGGCAATCCTCATGGAGAGGACGGTTCATGGCATCCGGCTGACACCCGCCGGTCACGTCGCGCTTCAACACGCGATGCGCCTCTTCCAGGGATTCGAGCTGTTCAGCAATGAGCTGAGCGAGTATTCGAATGGGTCGCGGGGGCATGTCCGGCTCTGGGCGAACATGTCCGCCCTGGTCGAATTCCTGCCTTCTGCGCTAGAGAGCTTCCTGCACCTTTACCCAGACACCCGTGTCGAGGTCGAGGAGCAACTCAGCGGTGACATCGTCCGTGCAATCGTGGAAGGAATGGCCGACGTAGGCATATTCGTCGAGGGGCCGCCAACGCACGGCCTGAACGTGCTTCCCTACCGGACCGACCGCCTCGTCGTGCTCTGCTCGAAGACGCACCCGTTGGGCGGCGTCGACGAAATCGACTTTCGCAGCTGTCTTTCCTATGATTTTGTGGGCCTGAATCGCGGAAGCTCTTTGCTCAATACCATCTCCACCGCGGCGCACGACATTGGCTTCCCATTGCGGCTGCGCGTCCAGGTCCGGAGCTTTGATGCCATGTCCGAGATGATTGCTTCGAATCTGGGGATTGGCGTACTCCCCTTCGGCGCATGCTTCAGAAAGCTCGAGCCGCTGGGCCTGAAGGCGATACGCCTCGTGGATGACTGGGCAGAGCGAAGGCTGCTCATCGCCACGAGCGCCTCCCGCGCCCTGTCTGGCTCGGCTGCACTGCTCGTCGAACATTTGGGCAGGGCGCCCGATTGAATGATCAGCCTCAGTTGAGATGGCGCGCCATGTAGTGGGTGCG
The DNA here is from genome assembly GCF_040784895.1 of Cupriavidus sp. Agwp_2. NCBI lineage: Bacteria > Pseudomonadati > Pseudomonadota > Betaproteobacteria > Burkholderiales > Burkholderiaceae > Cupriavidus > Cupriavidus sp. Agwp_2. The sequence goes on along the minus strand of NZ_CP088084.1, from coordinate 1,986,347 downwards.
GGCGCCAAAGCTGCGCAGCAAGTTCAGGGACAATTGCGTCTCGCGAACCAGGCTGTCGACCGGGGTCAGGCTGAACCCATGCCGGGCGAAAAAGCCGGGGTGTTCGTTGGTCAATACCGTGGCGTTCGAGCAGCCGCAGGCGCGCGCTCTCATCAGCAGTGCGCTGACGATGTAGGTAGCCAGCCGGTGTCCGCGAAATTCCGGCAGCACCGCCGCCGTATGGATGGCGAAGGTACGGCCGTACTGCTCCCCATACGCGCAGCCAATAATCCGTCCGCCAAGCTCTGCCACATGGTAGAGCCTGCTGACGCCGCCCGCGTCAGCGAGCGTCAAGCCGCAAGTCTCCAGCACCCCTGCAATGGCTTCCATATCATTTCCCGAAGCCGCACGGAGTCGAACGTCTCTGATCATTTTGAACGCAGCGCTATGGCACCTCGCCTCTTCAGAGAGTAGTCGTTCGACCAGCTTCTGGGGGCAGGCACACCGAAAATCGCAGACTATGCCGTGGTGCAGACATGGCTGTCATCACCCAAACAAGTGGGTAGTGCGGGCTTGCGCACATGATGTGCAGCAGTCTGCACGCTTAGGCCGAGCTTCGGCTGTCATCTGTAAACAGCAGGCGCCTGCACTGTGGAAGGCGTCCAAGTCCTCGATTCGACCAGGCGGGGCAGCTCGGCAACCGTGCCAATGGGTTCTATGCCCAACGCTGCCAGCCGCTCCACCAGTTCCTCGAAGACCTCTTCCTTGCGCAAGCACCAGGTCGAGGCGAAGCAGCGCCAGAACGTCCAGCCCGCGCGCTCCAGAATGCGCTGCCGGTTCATGTCGCCGGCCCAATGTTCCGGGCCATGGTAGGCATCTCCGTCGCACTCGATGGCCAGGCGCGCGTCGTTGGCGCCCTCGACCACCATATCCAGTCGGTACGCCCCGCTCTTCACTTGCGGGATGACCCGGTAACCGCGCTGTACGAGCTTTGTGAAGACCTCGCGTTCGAAGCCGGATTCACACAGTTTGACCAGGCCGTCCTGGTCGCCCACATCTTGCGCGACCTTTGGCTTGCTGAAGTGCTCGAGCAGCGTCATCCGGATGTCCTTGTCGGAAACCTGCTCCGCCGTCACGGAGCGGACCAGGTACATCCGGTCGCGCGCGCGGCTGGCGGCCACGTTGAAGCGCTGGTCGTAGGCGTTCCCCGAGAGCGGGTGGCAGCGTTCGGGGTCAGCCACCATCGACAGGAACATGATGTCGCGCTCGCTCCCCTGGAAGGTACGCGCATCACCGCAGTCGAACTCGCGGCGCAGGAGTTCGGTGGCGGGGCAACGCTCCCGAACCATCGCATCGATGAACTTGGCCTGTTCCATGCCCAGCAGGGAAACCACGCCGATAGTGCGCCCGGCATAGCGCTCGTCTTCCAGGATGGCGCAGATTTCCGCGGCAATCGCTTCCGCTTCCAGCCGGTTGCAGTCGTGCCGGTCCCGCATGCCGCCCGGCACGTGGATGTCGATGAGCGGCGGGTCAAGGCGTTGCGACGCCAGCGGGATGCGCAACGGCTGGATTGCGCCTTTGTAGAACTGGTTGGAGTACGCAATGATGGGCGGCACGCAACGGAAATGCTCGCGCAGCATGACCTGGTCAGCGGCAAAGACCCGCGCAGCCAGGTCGTAGAGCGACTTCTCCGGCGTCATGTCCTGGCCGTAGGGCTGGTCGCTCAGGAACCGGGTGCGCAACTCGTCAATCGCGGCGCTGGACACGAAACCGCCATCCGGAGAGACCTGCTTGTCGTCGCCCACCACCAGGACTTTCTTGGCACGCACGATTGCCGGTAGCGCCCACAGGTCGGACTGGGAGGCCTCGTCGACGATGACCAGATCGAAGGCGCCGATGTCAGCGGGCATCGACTCTGAAATCTTGGCGTGGCTCATGATCCAGCATGGAACCGCGCCCGCGGCGTCCAGCATCGACTGCTGCGCGTCGCGCCGGTAGCGCACGGCATTGGGCCCGGTCCCCTTCCCGATGCGCCGGATGGCCGTCGCGTAGCCGGCCAGCGCCTGCAGCACCTTCGGGCTGGCATTGCGCTTGGTCGCCAGCCAGGCTGCCTTGCCCACGACATCCTTGTACATCTGGGCCAGCGCGGCCTCAAGATCCGTGCGCCGGGCATTCAGCGCCACCAGTTCCTTGCGTGCCTCGATCTTTTCCAGGTGCGTGCGTATGCGAGCCCAGTTCCAGGCCTCGCGCCAGGTGGCAGGGAATGCCGGATCCTCCGCCCCATTGGCCACTGGCACGCATGACACCCTTTCGGCAATGCGCGCACCGCCTGCTGCATGCAAGCGAGCGGCGCACGCCTTCACCCGGCCGATGACAGGGGCGAGCCCGCGCACCCGACGCAGTTCCACCATCAGTTCGGTGTACTCCGCCGCGACCCGCGCGCTTTCCTTCTGCGGACTCCCCAGTGATTCGTCGATGAAGTCCTGCAGCTTCTGCGTGACCGGCCCGCCCTTGCCGGCCAGCCGTTCCTGCAACTGGCTAAGCGCGATTGCTGCCTGCGCCAGTTCCGCGCGTGTCAGGTGCTGCATGATATGGCCGCGAACGACCTCATAGTCCTCATGGCTGCCGAACGCCAGGCCCGCGGGCGGGCGTGCAAAGACGGCTTCGCCTGCCCGGTGCAACAGCGCGTCGAACCGGGTCGCCATGCTGTGCGCCTTCCTGGCTGCCGCGGTGACCAGCTCCACCATGCGCAGTTGAGCGACGCCGCCCAGCAAGCCGGGCAGTTCAAGGACCTCGGCCACGGGATTCCAGCGGCTGGAGAAGGAGAGCACCTGCTCGTGCAGTTTCAGGTAGGACTGGACATGTTGCCAGTCGTCATGGGATGACGGCGTCAGGCCATTCACCTTCACCCTGGCAATATGTTCCTTCGCTTCCCCCGCGCCAAACGCCATGAAGCCGAATGGCTTGCCAGTCGTGGCCGCGCGCCCCACGGCCTCGACCGTCCTGGCATGGGCCAGCGCTTCCGAAGGAAAATCCACCGGCCGCTTCATAAAGGCCGAACGCGCCTCCACCAGACGCGCCGCATCGTCGAAGAGCGCCACCAATGCGCCGATTTCCGTGGCATATGACGGCTGCGCGCACTTGCGGCGCAGTGCCCCGGGCCATTCTGCTTCAGCCTCGGCCATGGCTTTCAGCGCGGCCTGGGCTTCGCCAAGCTGGGCCAGCAGCGCGCGGGCGGACTGCAGCACATCAGGCGTCAGCGCCCGCAGCGCAGGGAGTTCGCCAGTTTGCGTCGCGGCATCAAGCGACTTCAGCTTGCACAGGTGCGTGTGCAGTTGCGCAATATCGGCTGGTTGCGGCAATTCGTCCGGGCTGGGAAGGTCCGCTGCCAGGTAGGCCAGGTCCGCTCCAAGCTGGCGCCGGTCTTCGCGCAACCGCGCCGATTCCTCGGTGGAAAGCGGTGGCGCGTGCTGCGGATCCAGCGACAGTTCATCATCAAACCATGCATATTGCGGTGCGCCCTTGACGACGAGCTCGGCCAGTTCCTCAGCCCGGTAGCTCGCGCCGTCGACCGGGGTCTCGGCCAGCTGCTGCATGGCGATTTCGTCCACGCGCCGGTCAATGCTGACCAGCTCATGGTGCGTGTGGTCGATGGCCCGATGCATCCGGTCGATTTCGTCCCGCGTCGCCTGCGGATCGAGCTGCGAAACCTGATGCTGGATCGCCTCGATGGAAGCCTGGAACTGGCGGATGCCATCGCGATCGCCGGCCAGGAGCGCAACCGTCAGCGGCTGGACTTCCTTGGGAATCTTGCCTTGCAGTACCTCCAGGGCCGGTTCGCCCTTGGACGTCACCAGCACCCGCTTGCCGGTCGCCAGGTAGTGGCAAATGATGTTCGCGATGGTGTGCGTCTTGCCCGTGCCCGGCGGGCCTTGCACCGTCACGCCGGCGGCGCGCTCCAGGCGCTGCACGATGGTGACCTGCTCCTGGTTGTAAGGCAACGGGAAGTACAGCTCCCTGGTCTCGCCCTCGCCTGCCCCACCTGCCCCACCTGCGCCACCGATGCCGCGTCCCGAGAGCCCACGGAAATTGACCGCATGGTGGTCGAGCGGCGTATCCGAAGGCGGCGTCACCAGGGCCAGCGGACCATCGGGAATCTCGCAGCCGGCTTCCAGCTTGCCGCGGATATTCTTCAAATCGGCAACCAGGTAGTTGTTCGATTTCGGGCGAGTGAACAGCACCCAGGAATCGCTGACCACCAGATGCTCCCCGGCACCTGGTGCGTCTTCACCCCTGGCAAGGACCTCCACGTAGCTGCCTCGGCTGTCGAGGTTGCGCGCGACCAGTTTGAGCACGTCGGCGTAGCTTGACGCCGAGAACGGGGAAACCGGTGTGTCCTGGTGCCGGGAAAGATGCGCCTGCATCGCTTTCTCGCACTCCGAAGCGCCGTGGATGCCACATGCGACGAAGCCATCCATTTCACAACCAGGCTCGGCAGCGCGCGGCCGCACCTCCAGGGACATCGATTCCGTGTCCAGCGAGATTTCAAGCGGCTGGGTCAGCAGCGGATACTGGAAGTCAAATGGCTTTCCCTCGAAGCCCAGCTTCCAGCTCGCCATGCCCAGGCCCCAGACAAATTCGACCGGGTTCGCGGTCTGCTCGGCATGCAGCTGGTGTCGCAGCGCAAACAAGTCGCTGTAGAGCGAAATGGTTTTGCGCCGGGGCTTCTCGCGCGCGGCCCACTCCTGCCATTTGCTGACATAGGCGACAAGCGCGGCCTCGGCTTCCACACGCAGGTTGTCCGCCAACGCCAGATGCTCTGCCTCCGGGGCATCCTTCTGTGCGTTGCGAATCAGTGCGTCGAGCGCGGCCTCGATGAGTTGAGGCAGCTTGCCGCCGGGATCCGCATCTATGCGGAAAGCTTTACTGAATCGCCCGGAATCTGGCGTGGGTGGCGCAACTTCTTCCAGGCGTTCGACCTTCAGCCAGATGTGGTCGCCTTCTTCCTGAACGTCAAAGCAGACGCCAGGCAGGTTCGCCAGGTCTTTGGGGAAAAGCCGCGGCAGGGCCGATTTCCCAATCTGGAAGGCCCGCGGGTCGATGTCTTTGAGTTGCTCTTCGATATAGACGAACAGGCGATGGAGCAGCTCGCGCGGCGAAATGGACATGTATTACCTCGAATTTATGATGCGGCCAGCCTGACCGGTGCAGCCTGTCGTCGTAGGGCAGCTATTTGAGCAATATTTCGGCGGCTTCTCAAGGCGCAAGCAGCGTGGCCGGTAAAGCGGAGACATTGCGCTGTTGGTACTTGCAGACTGCGTGGAACGCAGGCCTATTTTCGATGCATCGGCGATGCCGATCGGCGTTACGCCAATTCAAGGTAAAGCTTCTCTGACTCCCGTTGGACAAGGGAGGTTCGCAACCCGCCTGCCCGTCGCCTGGCAGCAGTCCGAACTGACTTCTTCCCCATGTCCGGCTCTATACTGTGCATTGCACCCTTCACCCGGAGCCGAATCATGGATTACACCCCCGGTATCAGCCAGCTGGCCGGCCTGCTCGCCGACCCCGGCCGCGCCGCGATGCTATGGGCCCTGATGGATGGCAGCGCGCGCCCCGCGGGCGAACTGGCGCTGATCGCCGGCCTGTCGGCGTCGTCCACCAGCGGGCATCTGGCGCGGTTGACCGAGGGCGGGCTGCTGGCCGTGGAGACGCGCGGGCGCAACCGGTACTACCGGCTGGCCGCGCCGGAGATCGGCGTGGCGATCGAGGCGCTGGCGTCGGCGTCGCTGGCCAGCCGGCCGCCGCGGCTGCGCGACGTGCCGGTGTCGCGCACCGCGCCGCCGGCGCTGCGGCAGGCACGTACCTGCTACGACCACCTGGCCGGCGAGCTGGCGGTGGGGCTGTTCGAACGGATGACGCTTAGCGGCTGGCTGGTGCTGGACGCGCAGCGCGTGGAGCTGAGCAGCGACGGCACGCAGGCGCTCGCCGGGCTGGGCATCGACATTGCTGCGGCGCGGCGCAAGCGGCGCCAGTTTGCCTGCACCTGCCCGGACTGGAGCGAGCGCAAACCCCACCTCGGCGGCGCGCTGGGTGCGGCGCTGCTGGGCAGCCTGCTGGAGCGCGGCTGGGTCGAGACCACGCGCACATCGCGCGCGTTGCGCGTGACAGCGGCGGGCCAACGCGAGATCATGCGCATCGCGGCATGAATCGCGGCATGAATCGCGGCATGATCAAGCCGCACAGCACCACAGGAGATCTCGCATGGCCACACCTCTGGACGATGACACGCAGGACGCGCTCGCGCGTTTCTTCGCCCTGATCAACCTCGATGACAGCGCGCAGACCGCGGCGCAACTGTCGATGTTCGAAGACGCGCTGCTTGACGCCGAGGACGACGACACCGACGGCGGGGAGCTGCTGTGGGTGGTGCGCGAAGTCATCGACTGGCAATCTGGCTTCTTTGTCGACTGGAAGGACTGCCAGTCCTTGATCGGCTGCCTGAACCAGCTGTGCGAGCGCATCGACCTGGAAATCGACTGGGGCACGGACGAACCCGAGGAAGAGTCGTTCCTGGAAGGCACCAGCGTGCCCGAGCTGATGGAGCTGGCGCATAACCAGCTGCGCGTGGCCGGCTATACGCTGTGGAACTGGGATACCGGCGGCGACGCCTACGCCGGCTGGATCACGCGCAGCGAGGACGATGAAGAGATGCTGGAGCTGGCCGAGCAGCTGCGCTTCGAGGTCCGGCCCGCGGACCAGCCTTACTGAGCCACGCGCCGGGCTATGGCGGCTACGGCGCCAGCGTTTCCCGCTTGCGCGCCGGCGGGCGCCGCGTCTCGGGCACGCCGACGGTCTGCTCCAGCACGTCCAGGAACACGCGCACGCTGGCCGGCATCAGCTTGCGCGCCGGCATGAGCACGTAGACCTTGAGCGGCGACGAGGCATAGGCCGGCAGCACCCGCACCAGCTGGCCCTGCTCCAGCTGATCCTGCACAAAGCGCGGCGACAGCCGCGTCACCCCCAGCCCGTCGATGGCCGCCTTCAGCCGCAGCTCGGCGTTGTGGGTACTCATGCGTGGCTCCACGTCCACGCGCGCGATCTCGACGCCGTCGCGCAAGAATTCCCAGTGCTTGTCATCCGCGTTGCCCAGCGTGGGCCAGCCGTGCAGGTCCTGCGGCGTGCGTGGCAGCCCGCGCGCGCGGATCAGCCCCGGCGCGGCGTAGAAGCCGCGCTCGATCAGCACCACGCGCTTGCTGGCGAACGAGGTGTCGTGCAGCCCGGTATTGGTCATGACGAAGGCCAGGTCGTAGCCATGACGGACCAGGTCGGGCTGGTCCCAGCTGACATCGACCTGCACGCGCAGGCCGGGGTGCGCACGCAACACCCGCGTCAGCGTTTCCGACAGGTGCTGCGAGCCGACTTCATACGGGGTGGAGATGCGCAGCACGCCGCTGACCTCGGCGCTGCCCGAGGCGGCTTCGGCACTGATCTCATGCAGCTCGGCGAACAGCGGCGCGACCCGGTCATACAGTTGCTGGCCGCGCTCGGTGACACGCACCCGGCGCGTGGTGCGCTCGAACAGCCGCGTGCCGAGCTGGCCTTCCAGCCGCGCCACGGCTGCGCTGGCGGATGACTTGGGCACCTGCGCCAGTTCGGCGCCCTGGGTAAAGCCGCCGCCTTCCACCACGCGGCAGAAGACTTCCCAGTCTTTCCAGTCGATTGTCTTCATGCGGGAGTGGGAGCGGTGGGCGCGGTGGGGGTTGGAGGCGGCAGCCATGGAGGGACGGCATTGTCCCACAGTGTGGACAATAGCGCCGATCAATGCAAATGCCCCGCTGCGGCGGCCCCGTCGACGCAAATACACCTTGAGAACTTGCATGTAAACGCTCTAAAACAATCGATACGGTGCAGTGCCTGCAATCCGACGCCCGCCAAGAATCCAGGAGACCCGCGCCATGACCCAGCCCTTCCCGCCCCTGGCCTGCCTGGCCGGCAATTTCGCCCCGATCCTGATGGAGTGCGATGCGCACGACCTGCCGGTCAGCGGCGAGCTGCCGCGCGCGCTGCACGGCACGCTCTACCGCAACGGCCCGAATCCGCAGCACGCGCCGCGCGACGACCACTACCACTGGTTTATCGGCGACGGCATGGTGCATGCCTTCCATATCGAGGACGGCCGCGTGCGCTACAACAACCGCTGGGTGCGCACCAACAAGTTCGAGCGCGAACGCGCCGCGGGACGCGCGCTGTTCGGCAGCTGGGGCAACCCCGCCACCACCGATGCCTCGGTGCAGGGGCAGGAAGACGGTGTCGCCAACACGCATATCGTCTGGCACGCCAACCGGCTGCTGGCACTGGAAGAAGCCGACCTGCCGGTCGAAATGGATCCGCACACCCTTGCCACGCGCGGCAACTGCACCTTCGGCGGCGAACTGGCGGGTGCGTTCACCGCGCATCCAAAGATCGATCCGGTCACCGGCGAGATGGTGTTCTTCGCCTATGCGGCCGCCGGCCCCTTCACGGCGATGATGCGCTATGGCGTGGTCGATGGCGATGGCCGCCTGGCGCGGCTGGAACACTTTGAAGCGCCGTATGCCAGCATGGCCCACGACTTCATGGTGACGCAGCGGCACGTGCTGTTTCCGGTGATGCCGCTGACCGGCAGCATGGCGCGCGCCAGGCGCGGCGAGCCTGCCTATGCGTGGGAACCGCAGATGGGCACGCATATCGGCATCCTGCCGCGCGGCGGCAGCGTGGCTCAGATGCGCTGGTTCCGCGGCGAGGCATGCTACGTGTTCCACGTGATGAACGCGTGGGACGACGGCGAGCGCATTGTCGCCGACGTGATGGAATACCCGCGTGCACCGTTGTTCGGCGCCGCGGAGGGCGCGGACAATCGCGCACGGCTGTGCCGCTGGACCTTCGACCTCGGCGGCAATACCGACACCTTCACGCGCTCCTGGGTCGACGACATGCCGGGTGAATTCCCGCGCATCGACGAGCGCTTTGCCACGCTGCCCTGCCGCCATGGCTACTTCGCCTCGCGCCAGCATGACGCCAGCGTTCCCGGCACCTACGACACGCTGGTGCACCTGGACCTGCGTACCGGCGCGCGGCGCAAACATGCATTGCCGGCCGGCGACCTGGTGTCCGAACCGGTCTTCGTGCCGCGCGCGCCGGACAGCGCCGAAGGCGACGGCTGGCTGCTGGCTACCGTCTATCGCGGTGGCGAGCATCGCAGCGACCTGGCGGTCTATGACGCCGCTGCCATCGAGGCCGGCCCGGTTGCGCTGGCACACCTGTCGCATCGCGTGCCGTTCGGCTTCCACGGCAGCTGGCGGTGCGCCGCGCAGCCCTGAGACAAGCGCTTACCCGACGCTTAGCCGAACGCTTACCCGAACACTTACCCCAAACACCTACTCGAACAGGATTACCGAACGCGCCAGCTCGCCACGGCGCAGTTCGTCGAAGGCATCGTTGATGCGCTCCAGCGGCAGGCGCTGCGCGATCAGCTCGTCCAGGTGCAGCCTGCCGGCCATGTAGAAATCGACCATGCGCGGCATGTCCACCGGGAAGCGGTTCGAGCCCATCAGCGAGCCCTGGATGCGCTTCTCGGCGAGGAAGTCGCTGCCCTTCAGTTCGATCTTGACGCCCGGCGCGATCATGCCGATCACGGTGGCCGTGCCGCCGCGGTGCAGCATGGCAAAGGCCTGCTCGGTGGTCTGCTTCAGGCCGATGGCCTCGAAGGCGTGATGCACGCCGCCGCCGGTCAGCGCGCGCACGGCATCGGGCACGTCGGCATTGCCGGCATCGATCACGTCGGTGGCGCCGAACTTGCGCGCCAGTTCCAGCTTGGCCGGCACGCGGTCGATGGCGATGATGCGGCCGGCGCCGGCTATCGCGGCACTGTTGACCGTGGCAAGGCCAATGCCGCCGCAGCCGATCACGGCCACGGTCTCGCCCGGCTGCACCCTGGCGGTGTGGATCACTGCGCCCATGCCGGTGGTGACGGCGCAGCCGATCAGCGCGGCGCGGTCCAGCGGCATGTCGCGGCGGATCGCCACCAGCGCGTGTTCGTGGATCAGCATCTGCTCGGCAAAGGCCGACAGGTTCAGGAACTGGTTCATGGGTCCGCCCTGCCGTGCCGTCAGGCGCGGCTCCTCGCCTTCCCGGCGGCGGGTATCGGGCTCGACGCACAGTGACAGGTGCCCCGTCAGGCAATGCTCGCAATGGCCGCAGTACGCCGACAGGCAGGTGATGACGTGGTCGCCGGGCCTGACCGTGCGCACCTCGGCGCCAACCTGCTCGACCACGCCGGCGGCCTCGTGTCCCAGGATGGCCGGCATCGGGTACGGATAGGCACCGTCCAGGAAATGCAGGTCAGAGTGGCAGACGCCCACGGCAGCGGTGCGCACCAGCACTTCGCGCGGGCCGGGCTTGCCGATGGCAACGTCTTCGATCACAAGCGGGGTCTTGGGTTGATGCAGGACGGCGGCTTTCATAACGCTCCTTTGCGGCGGGCGTGCCGGGGCGGCACAGTGCAATGAAGCCAAAAACCATATCCGCAATCCATGGTTCAGGGAAGGCGCATGGCAGCAGCGCCACGATGTTTACAACTCTTCCTTGATCGGGAGCACACGCAGCACGCCGATGCCCAGATGTTGCAGCGCACCCATGCCCGGCTCGCTGTCATAGGTGGTGAGCTGCCCGCTCTCGCGCGTGGTCCACGTCAGGCGTGCGTTGTTACCGTCTGCATCGGTGCGCACGCCGATGCGGTAGGCCATGTCGAGCAGGCCGTCCTCGGTGGACTTGATCATGCGCTCGGCAAGTGCCGGGCTGTCTAGCACGATCCCCATCTCGGTGTTCAGCTTGGCCGAGCGCGGATCCATGTTGAGCGAGCCGATGAACACCAGGCGCCGGTCGACGATGTAGTTCTTGGCGTGCAGGCTGGCGCGGCTCGACGACATCCAGGAGCGCGAGCGCGAACCCTTGGCGGCCTTGCCGCGCTGCGCCAGCTCGGCATTGGCGCTGGGCTTGAGTTCATACAGCTCGATGCCGGCGGCCACCAGTGCCTGACGGTGCGGGGCATAGCCCGCATGTACGGCGCTGACATCGGTGGCGGCGAAGGAATTGGTCAGGATGCGCACGCGGATGCCGCGCTTTGCCAGCGCGATCAGCCAGGCCTCGCCGTCGTCGTCGGGGACGAAGTATGGCGAGATCAGCAGGACTTCCTTCTGCGCGCCGCTGATCATCTTCTCCAGGCGGGCGGTGGCATGGCCGGGTTCGTCATGGGTCTGGTGGGTGATCTTGGCGGCCTTGTCCGAGACCACCGTGGCCTTGCCGGTGTAGGCCGGCATATGACCGCTTTCGATGCCCTTGGCCAGGCCCGAATCGAGCAGTTCCTGCACATACTGGCTGGCCTTGGCCTGGTCGCCACGCGCTTCGAGCCGCTTGCGCAGGTTGCGCATTTCCACCGGCGCCTCCTTGCCCTCGGGGATCAGCGCCACCACCGGGTAAGAAGATTCGTCATTCCAGTATTCATCGAAGACCGCCGAAACCTGCGGCACCGCAGGACCGGCGATCAGCACGTCGAGGTCGCTGAAATCCATGTCGGTGCGGGCGGAGAAGTAGGCGTCGCCGATATTGCGCCCGCCCACCACCGACATCTGGTTGTCCACGGTCATCGACTTGTTGTGCATGCGCCGGTCCAGCCGGCTGAAGTCCCCCAGCAATTCCAGCCAGCGCAGGCTGCGGTTGGCGAACGGGTTGAACAGGCGCACTTCGATATTGGGATGCGAATCGACCGCCGACAGGATCTTGTCCAGATCGCCGCCGGTGCGCAGGTCGTCGAGCAGGATGCGCACGCGCACGCCGCGGTCGGCGGCGTCGATGATGTCGCCCAGCACCGCGGCGCCGGTGCCTGTGGGCTCGAGGATGTAGGTCTGCAGGTCAAGGCTGCGCTGGGCGGCGCGGGCCATCGCCAGGCGCGCGGCCAGCGCATCGGGGCCGGACGAGAGCGGGTAGAACAGCGACTCGCCAGGGCGCTGCGCGAGACGCGGAGCCAGTGCCTTGCCCAGTGGCGTGTCGGCGGTGGCGGCCGGCGCGTTGGACGGCGTGCGTTGCGCCGCTGCCGGCAGGCTGGCGCATCCGGTCAGGAGCATGGCCAGCACCACGGCCAGCGTGATCGCCAGCGGCAGCCCGCCCAGCGGCAAGCGCTTGCGGCAGGTCTCGAACGGATAGTGGCAGAAGAAAGTCTGGAACATCCATGGATCTCCCTGCGCCGGGAAGGCGCTGGCCCGGGACGCGCCGTGCAGACGACTGCACACGGACTGCATGTGGCGTGCCAGACCCGCTATCACGACAATACACCGCGCAAACAGGTGACGGCAGCGGTGCCATTCCTTTCCGCGCGGGGTCGTTGTCCTACATGGCTTGTGCAACGCGACATGGATTGCGTTGCGCGCATGTACTGCGGTTGCATCAAGGTTGCGGCTTTTCCTGCGCTGCATTTTCTCTTATGATCCGGCCGCGTAGCCGGGCTGTATATACCGCCCGGTATGCTGCCCGGCAGGCCGCCCGGTAGGCCGCCCGACAGCGGCGCCGGTTGCGGTACCGACGTGGGTACCGACGGCGGCACCGTCTGTGGCCCCCTCGGCCCGCGTTGCCTCCGCACGCGATCCCCGGCATAGTTGCGCGCTTTTGCGCGTCCCGACCCAAGTCCAGATGTCCAGCCAACCTTCCACTTCCGGCGCGCCAGCGCCCACGCTGCGCCGCACGCTGCGCGCCCGCCATCTCACCATGATCGCCATTGGCGGCTCGATCGGCACGGGGCTGTTCGTGGCGTCGGGCGCCACCATCGCGCAGGCCGGGCCCGGCGGCGCGCTGGCCGCCTACATCCTGATCGGCGCGATGGTGTATTTCCTGATGACCAGCCTGGGCGAGCTGGCTGCGTACATGCCGGTATCGGGATCGTTCGCCACCTACGGCGCGCGCTATGTCGATGAAGGCTTCGGCTTCGCGCTGGGCTGGAACTACTGGTACAACTGGGCGGTGACCATCGCGGTGGAGCTGGCCGCGGCGCAACTGGTGATGCTGTACTGGTTCCCGGACACGCCCGGCGTGCTGTGGAGCGCCCTGTTCCTCGGGCTGATGTTCGCGCTCAATGCCATCTCGGTGCGCGGCTTCGGCGAGGCCGAGTACTGGTGCGCGCTGGTCAAGGTGGTGACGGTGATCGCCTTTATCGGCATCGGCACGCTGATGATCTTCGGCATCATGCGCGGCGACATGCCGGCCACGCACGGCCTGGCCAACCTGACCCTCGGCGATGCGCCCTTCGTCGGCGGGCTGCCGGCGCTGATCGGCGTGGCCATGATCGCCGGCTTCTCGTTCCAGGGCACCGAGCTGATCGGCGTGGCCGCCGGCGAATCGGCCGACCCGGCGAAGAACATCCCGCGCGCGGTGCGGCAGGTGTTCTGGCGCATCCTGCTGTTCTATGTGCTGGCGATCCTGATCATCGGCATCCTGATCCCCTACACCGATCCCAGCCTGCTCAAGAATGACGTGCAGACCCTTGGCGTGAGCCCGTTCACGCTGGTGTTCCGCCATGCCGGCCTGGCCTTTGCCGCCGGCGTGATGAACGCTGTGATCCTGACCGCGGTGCTGTCGGCCGGCAACTCCGGCATGTACGCATCGACCCGCATGCTCTACAACCTGGCCACCGAAGGACGCGCGCCGCGCATTTTCGCGCGGCTGACGCGCAACGGCGTGCCGCTGATGGCGCTGCTGGCGACCACCGCGGTAGGCGCACTGTGCTTCCTCACCTCGCTGTTCGAAAGCAAGTCGGTGTACCTGTGGCTGCTGAACCTGTCGGGCATGACCGGCTTTATTGCGTGGCTGGGCATCGCGGTCAGCCACTACCGCTTTCGCAAGGGCTTTGTCGCGCAGGGCCATGACCTGTCGCGCCTGCCCTACCGCTCGCCGTTCTTCCCCTACGGGCCGATCTTCGCCTTCGCGCTGTGCCTGATCGTCACGCTGGGCCAGAACTACCAGGCCTTCACCAGCGGCAAGATCGACTGGGTCGGCGTGACCGCCACCTACATCGGCATCCCGATCTTCCTGGCGATCTGGGCGGGCTACCGCATCGTGCGCAAGACCCGCTTCGTGAGCTATGCCGAGATGGAATTCCCCGCGCTGCCGGCCGGCGGCAATGGCGCCATCATGCGCGACGCCGCCCCGGTGCCGGGAGAATAAGCGCGGTTCCCGAACGCTTCATGACAAGCAGTCAATAAAGCAAACCAGCACAACAACGCCGGAGACCTCGGTCGCCGGCGAGCGGGTGTACGCCACGGACGGCAAGCCCCGAGCGATGGCGCCGCGCTGCCCCTCTGCGGGCAGCGCGCTATCCGCACGCTATGCTTGAGGCAGGCGCGCGGCGCGAAAGCGCCGCGCGCTTTTTTTGTTTCGACGCCATCCATAGCCTGAGGACAGCCCGATGCGTAGCCGCCACCGCCTTTTCTCCCTGGCCCTGCTGGGCGCCCTCGCCGTGCCGGCCGCCAGCGCCGCCAGCTTCGACTGCGGCAAGGCACGCCTGTCCGATGAAATCGCCATCTGCGCGGACCGCTCGCTCAACGACAAGGATGTGGAACTGGCCACCAAGTACAAGCTGCTCAGCGGCCTGTCCGCCATGGGCGCGCGCGGCACCATGCAGGACCAGCAACGCGCCTGGCTCAAGCTGCGGCGCCAGTGCGGGCGCAATGTCGAATGCCTGAAGCAACGGTATAACGAGCGGCTGGGGGAGCTGGACAAGGTCTATGAGGGGATTCAGAAGCCGTTGTAGACAGGCTGGGCCATCGACCATCAGAAGCCCAGTTCGCTGTGCGAGCCCAGCCGGATCAACTGAAGCGTTCCAGCATCGGGCTTCCGATAGATCAGCAGGAGGTCCGGCCTGACATGGCAGTCCCGGCAGTCCCGCAACGCGCCGCCCAGGCCGTGGTCGCGGCATCGCGCAGGCAAGGCCTCGTCGCACGCCAGCAATTCGATAATGGCGGAAAGTTCATTTTCCTGGCCCTGCAGCGCCAATCGGTATGGACCTTTCAGTTCGCGTTTGTAGTCTCGTCTGAACTGGCTCGTCGGTTCAATCATCCTCATCGTTGAGATCCGCCATCAACGCCGCCACGGACCCGAATTTGCGCAGGCCGCCGGCCCGCGCTTCTTTCAGCGCTGCAATGGTTGCAGGGTTCGGAGTCATCAGCCCCGAAGGCAAAGCCTGCTCCAGCGCGATACGGGTCAACAACATGCGAACGGCGTCGGAAACGGTCAGGCCCATCGCTTCCAGCACGGCCGCGGCCTCGTCCTTGATTTGCTGGTCGATCCGGGTGCGAACGAAGGTCGAGGCGGGCATGGCAGGCTCCTGCGGATAATAACGAAGTGGATTATCGATTACTTGCCGGGCGGTGGATTTCAGAAAAATCTAACTCCCGGAAGTACCACAGTGTAGCTCAAACGAGCAACACCCACAGTAGGACTTAATCTCAGCCATGCAAGCACAAGCCACGTTTCGATCACCTGATTGAAAGAAGTCTTCCCGCTTCGTTGCTTTCTCCACGACACCCTTCCGCCTCGCCTTGACGCCGCCTTTCCGCATGTCCATCATTCCGACTTTTACTAAATGCGAATTATTCGCATTTGTATCAACATTTACATACAGGCCTGCCTGTCTTACCGCCACCCATGAATCACGCCGACTTCCGCGCCACCCGCCTGCGCGCACCCAAGCCTCGCCATCTCGCCGTATTGGCGCACCTGGCAGTCCTCATCGGCTTCCCGGCGGCGGCGGCGCTGGCACAGGAGCCCGCGGCGGGAGCCGAGCCGCAATCGCTGCCCGCCGTGACGGTCAGCGCCGCCGCCGTCGATGACGCGGGCCTGCAGCTTCAGAAAAAGGCCAGTACCGGTGCGCTGGGCTCGCGCACGCAACTCGACACGCCGTATTCCACGACCATCGTCACCGGCGAGGACCTGGCCGACCGCCAGGTCGCCAAGCTCGGCGACGTGTTCGCCATGGATGCCTCGGTCACCGACAACAGCAATGCCTACAACAGCTGGTCCAGCTACCTGACCGTGCGCGGCCTGCAGGTCGACTGGCAGAACGGCTTCAAGATCAACGGGCTGCCGTTCGTCGCCTACGGCATCACGCTGCCGTACGAGCATCTGGAGCAGGTGGAACTGCTCAAGGGCCTGCCGGGCTTCATGTACGGCTTTGGCACCCCGGGCGGCATCGTCAACTACGTCACCAAGAAGCCGACCGACACCTTTACCGCTTCGTTCGAGCTGGGCTACCGCGCCGCCAACGTGTGGAGCGAGCACATCGACCTCGGCGGCCGCGCGGGCCCGGACAACATGTTCGGCTACCGGCTTAACTACACGCACGAGGAAGGCACGCCGTACAACGCGCGCAACGTCAACCGCGACACGGTCTCGCTGGGCCTGGACGCACGCCTGACCAGGGACCTGACCTGGACCTTCGACTCGATCTACCAGGACCGCCGCACCGCCGGGCAGATGCCGTCCTTCAGCTTCTGGACCTACACCGGCCAGGCGCTGCCGGCCGCGGTGTCCGGCCGCATCCGCAACTTCGCCGGCAGCGACCAGCACCTGAACACCAACCTGCAGCTGTACACCACGGGCCTGCGCTACCAGGTCAACCCGGAATGGGCGGTCAGCACCAACTACAGCTTCAGCAAGGTCAACCGCAGCCGCAACGAGAGCCTGTATGGCGTGCTGAACCAGGCCGGCGACTACACCGACACGCGCTACGACACCGCGCAGAACCAGCAGGTCGGCTACTGGCAGGCAATGCTGGAGGGCAAGTTCCGCACCGGCCCGTTCGGCCACCAGCTGGTGGCCGGCCTGTCGTGGCAGAAGCAGATCGACCGCTATGACAACAACGGCTTCGCCGGCACGATCGGCACCGGCAATATCTTCGAGCCGAACACCAACACGTACTTCAGCTCGACCGCGTTCAACAAGGTGCGCAACAGCGACATCACGCAGAAGTCGATCTTTGCCAGCGATACCGTGCAGCTGAGCGAGCGCTGGTCGGTGCTGGCCGGGCTGCGCGTGACCAATTTCGAGCAGAACGGCTACGTCCCGGTGGCCAGCAACTACACCAAGAACGGCGTGGTCACGCCGACGCTGGCGCTGATGTTCAAGCCGGTGCCGGCGGCCACGGTCTATGCCAGCTATGTAGAAGCGCTGGAGCCCGGCTCGATCGTGCCGGATGGCTACACCAACGCGCGCCAGCTGCTCAGCCCGCTCCGCAGCAAGCAGTATGAAATCGGCGTCAAGGCCGACCAGCAGAAGTGGAGCGCCACCGCCGCGCTGTTCCGCATCGAGCGCGATGCAGAGTACGACAGTGTCAGCAACGGCCTGCCGACGCGGGTGCAGGACGGCTCCTCGATCTACCAGGGCGTGGAACTGGCCGGTGTGTACCGCCTGGGTTCCCAGTGGGAGTTCGGCGGCAGCGCGATGTACCTCGACACCTACTACGACAAGGGCAATACCAACATCGACAACCGCGTGGCCGGCGCGCCCGAGCTGGTGCTGGCGGGCCGCATCAGCTACCGCGTACCGTTCGTGCCGGGCCTGCGGGTTGGCGTCGACGGCAAGTACACCAGCAACATCAAGCTCAACGCGACCAACACGCTGGAGGCTGGCGGCTATACCGTGTTCAACCTCGGCGCCACCTACAACACGCGCGTGTACGGCAAGGACCTGACGCTGCGCGCGGCGCTGAACAACCTGACCAACAAGCGCTACTGGGGCTTCCAGTATGAAAACTACCTGCAGCCTGGCGATCCGCGCAGCGTGAGCCTGACGGCGAAGATCGCCTATTGAGTTCAGTCCTCCATACCGCCTGATTTTCTCCGCTCTCCCGCGTGCGGCAGAGGGAGAACACAACCGCAGGTTTGACGACCCCGCCCTTGAGCGGGGTCTTTTCATTTGTGCGCCGCCAGGCACGGCAGGTGGCGTCCCCTCCTCCCGCGGTCACCCCGCACCCCTTCCCTTCTTTCGGGAAAACGAATGTTGACAATCATGAATCCTTGATCTACAACATCGTCTACATCTTCCAATTATTTTGTAGACAATTTAGTAGACAGCGCAGCAAGGATTCCCACGGCGCACAAAAGAGCCAGACGGCCATACGTTCGCCTATCGTCAAGACAACCATCTGCCAGGAGACTCAGATGATGCAAACGACCGTAACGCCAGACGCGACCGCCGGCGCCCCGCAGGCAGGGCATGCCGCACACGGCAATGCCCTGATCAAGCCTACCTACGACGAGCGGCTGACCAACGAGGACCTGGCGCCGCTGCGCAAGCAGACCTGGGGCACCTACAACATATTTGCCTTCTGGATGTCCGACGTGCACAGCGTGGGCGGCTACATCACCGCCGGCAGCCTGTTCGCGCTGGGGCTGACCAGCTGGCAGGTGCTGGTGTCGCTGCTGGTCGGGATCGTGATCGTGCAATTCTTCTGCAACCTGGTGGCCAAGCCGAGCCAGATGACCGGCACGCCTTACCCGGTGATCTGCCGGGCTTCGTTCGGCGTGCTCGGCGCCAATATCCCGGCAATCATCCGCGGGCTGATCGCGGTGGCCTGGTACGGGATCCAGACCTACCTGGCGTCCAGCGCCTTCCTGGTGCTGGCGCTGCACTTCTTCCCGTCGCTGGCGCCGTATGCCGACCTCAAGCTGCACGGCTTTGCCGGGCTGTCCACGCTGGGCTGGGCCGCGTTCATGGTGCTGTGGGTGCTGCAGGCGCTGGTGTTCTGGACCGGCATGGAGACCATCCGCAAGTTCATCGACTGGGCCGGACCGGCGGTGTACGTGGTGATGATCGCGCTGGCGATCTGGCTGGTGAACAAGGCCGGCTGGGAGAACGTCAACTTCACGCTGAGCTTCGTCAAGTACACCGGCTGGGAAGCGGTGCCGGTGATGCTGAGCGCGATCGCGCTGGTGGTGTCGTACTTCTCCGGCCCGATGCTGAACTTCGGCGACTTCTCGCGCTATGCCAAGGATTTCAAGTCGGTCAGGCGCGGCAACTTCTGGGGCCTGCCGGTCAACTTCCTGGGCTTCTCGCTGCTGACCGTGATCACCACCTCGGCCACGCTGCCGGTGTTCGGCAAGCTGATCACAGATCCGGTGGAAACCGTCAGCCATATCGACAGCACCTTCGCCATGCTGCTGGGCGCGTTCACCTTCATGACCGCGACCATCGGCATCAACATCGTCGCCAACTTCGTGTCGCCGGCGTTCGACTTCTCCAACGTGTCGCCCAAGCACATCAGCTGGCGCACCGGCGGCATGATCGCCGCGGTGGCCTCGATCTTCATCACGCCCTGGAACCTGTACAACAACCCAGAGGTGATCCACTACACGCTGGACGTGCTGGGCGCCTTCATCGGCCCGCTGTTCGGCATCCTGATCGCCGACTACTACCTGGTGCGCCGCCAGCACGTGGAAGTCGATGACCTGTACACGCTGAACCCGCGCGGCCGCTACTGGTACCGCAACGGCTTCAACCCGGCAGCAGTGGCCACCATGATTCCCGCGGCTGTCATCCCGATCCTGTGCGTGGTGGTGCCGGCCTGGCAGGCGGCGGCCAACTACAGCTGGTTCATCGGCATGGGCATCGCGCTGGTGCTGTACCGCCAGCTGGCGCCGCGCATGATGCCGGGCCACCTGGCCTCGCCTGCCGACCCGGCCGCCAGCAAGGCCTGAACGACCACTCTCCAACGACCGCATCCATCTCAGAGCCGCGTCCATGAAGCTGAAGATCATCAACCCCAATACCACCGAAAGCATGACCGAGAAGATCGGCCAGTGCGCCCGCGCCGTGGCCGAGCAGGGTACGCGCATCAGCGCGGTCAGCCCGCGCATGGGCCCGGCCTCGATCGAGAGCCATTATGACGAGGCGCTGTCGGTGCCCGGCATCCTCGACGAGATCCTGGCGGGCGAGCAGGAAGGCGTCGACGGCTACGTCATCGCCTGCTTCGGCGACCCGGGCCTGTATGCGGCGCGCGAGGTGGCCCGCGGCCCCGTGATCGGCATCGCCGAAGCGGCAATGCACATGGCCAGCATGGTCGGCAGCAGCTTCAGCGTGGTTACCACGCTGGCACGCACCTGCAATATCGCCTGGCATCTGGCCGAGCGCTACGGCATGAAGCGCTTCTGCAGCAACGTGCGCGCCTGCGACCTGCCGGTGCTCGACCTGGAGCGCCCCGGCTCGGACGCGCGCCGCATCATCACCGAGGCCTGCCGCCGCGCGCTGGTGGAAGACCGCAGCGAATGCATCGTGCTCGGCTGCGCCGGCATGACCGATTTGTGCGACGAGATCGCCGACGCCATCGGCGCGCCGGTGATCGACGGCGTGACGTGCGCGGTCAAGCTGGCCGAGTCGCTGGTGTCGGTGCGGCTGGCCACCAGCAAGCGTGGCGACTGGGCGCGGCCGCTGCCGAAGGCGTATGCCGGCATGCTGGCGCCGTATGCACTGAACTGAGGCACTGAACTGATGTTTCGAGAACCTCTTACCCTATCGCGCAACATGCTCCAGACACGTTATCCCCGCGACCTGACCGGCTACGGTGCCCAGCCTCCTCACGCCCGCTGGCCGGGCGGCGCGCGCATCGCCGTGCAGTTCGTCCTCAACTATGAAGAAGGCGGCGAGAACTGCGTGCTGCACGGCGACGCCGCCTCCGAGCAGTTCCTTTCCGAGATCGTCGGCGCGGCGGCCTACCCCGACCGCCACATGAGCATGGAGGGCATCTATGAATACGGCTCGCGCGCGGGTGCCTGGCGCATCCTGCGCGAGTTCGAAAAGCGCGGCCTGCCGCTGACTATCTTCGGCGTGTCGATGGCGCTGCAGCGCCATCCGGAGCTGACGCGCGCCTTCGTCGAACTGGGCCACGAGATCGCCTGCCACGGCTGGCGCTGGATCCACTACCAGAACATGGACGAAGCCACCGAGCGCGAGCACATGCGCATCGGCATGCAGATCATCAGGGAGCTGACCGGCGAGCTGCCGCTGGGCTGGTACACCGGCCGCGACAGCCCCAACACGCGCCGGCTGGTGGTGGAGCACGGCGGCTTGGTGTACGACTCGGACTACTACGGCGACGACCTGCCCTTCTGGACTGAAGTCGAAGTCACCGGCGGCGAGAAGAAGCCGCACCTGGTGGTGCCGTACACGCTGGACTCGAACGACATGCGCTTTGCCACGCCGCAAGGCTTCAACACCGGCGAGCAATTCTTCCAGTATTTGAAGGATGCGTTCGACGTGCTGTATGAAGAAGGCGACCCCGGCGGACAGGACAGCCCCAAGATGCTGTCGATCGGCATGCACTGCCGGCTGCTCGGCCGTCCCGGCCGCTTCCGCGCGCTGCAGCGCTTCCTTGACTACGTGCAGGGCCATGACAAGGTGTGGATCTGCCGCCGTGTCGACCTCGCGCGGCACTGGGCGCAGGTCCATCCGTTCCGCCCCGCAACGACTGCCTCTGCAATTGCCAGCGCTGCCAGCGCTGCCAGGGAAGCCGCCACGGCCTGACCCGCGCCGTCCCCGTCGCCATATTTGTGTACGATATAGCCGTGTTTCGTCGCCACTTCCGGCGACACCCCGACTGTCCGTACCCAGATATGGCAACCACATCGAAGAAGGCGGCGCCCGTCGCGGCGGCGAAAGCGCCGCGACGGCCCGCATCCAGAACCGCGGCCAAGGCCGCCCCGCCAGCCCCGCCGGATGAACCGGCCGGCAACGAGTCCGCCGCCGGCGAGGCTTCCGCCACCGAAGCCATCTATCTTGGCCTGCTGACCGCGATCATGGAGCATCGCCTGCTGGCCGGCACCAAGCTGGTGGAAGAACGCCTGTGCGAAGTCACCGGCGCCAGCCGCGCGCGCATCCGGCAGGTGTTCGCCCGCCTTGCGCATGAAAAGCTGGTCACGCTGGTGCCCAACCGCGGCGCCTTCGTGTCGAGCCCCACGGTCGACGAGGCGCGCGAAGTTTTCCAGGCCCGCCGTGTGGTCGAACCCGCGCTGGCCGCTGAACTGGCGCTGGGCGCCACGCCGGCCAAGGTCCGCAGCCTGCGCCGCCATGCCATGGAAGAGGACAACGCGCGCGCCCGCGGCGACCGCGCCGCGATGATCCGACTGTCGGGCGAGTTCCATATCCTGCTGGCCGAGATGGCCGGCAATGCGATCCTGGAAAAGCTGATCCGCGAGATGGTCTCGCTCACCTGCCTGATCATCACGCTGTACGACCGCCCCGGCGCCCCCGCGTGCGCCGAGCACGAACACCGCCAGCTGATCGACGCCATCGAGCAGCGGGATGCCGCGCGCGCGAGCGCACTGATGGCCGAGCACCTCGAGCATATCGAAGGCTCGCTCGACCTGAGCATGCCCGACAGCGGCGCGCCTGATTTCTACAGCATTTTCAGCAAGGGTTGATCCGCGACTAGACTGCATCCAGGCCTTCCTCCAGGCCTTCGTCAACCGGAGACGCGCCATGGATGCTGTTCCCCCGCCAGCCACACCGCCAGAGCCAGCACCCCAGCTGGTGCCCAGCGGCTACCGCCAGGGCATCATCACCGCCATCACGGTGCTGCTGGGCTTCTCGCTGGCGTTCTGGCGCTTCTGGGGCTTCGAAAGCCCGGGCCACTGGAACGTGCGCGCGGTGTTCGCCGCGATCTCGCTGCTGGCGGCGGTATCGCTGCAGATCGTCGCGCTGTTCCGCGCGCTGCGCATCGAGGACGATGCGGTGGAGGAATACCGCAAGACAGTGCGGTGGTTTATCGCTTCCGCACTGGCGTTGCTGACAGGACTGGCCGTGGCAATGATCGACGCGGCGCTGTCACCCTGAATCCACCCGCACGTTCAGCGCCCCGCATCGCCGATGTCGATGCCGTCGACGCGATCCGGGTAGAAGGCCACGTGCGAGGCAATCGCCGCGACCGCATCGTAAGGCGTCTCGTAGCTCCACACCGCATCGCGCCCACGCTCGCCGGCAGCCGGGATGGAGAAGTAGCTGCAATCGCCCTTGTAGGGGCAGTAGGTGGCGTGATCGCTGCGCGCGAGCTGCGCCATGTCGACATCGGCGCGCGGGATGTACTGCACCGGCGCATAGCTGGCTTCCTGCAGCGTCAGCGCCGCGGTACTGTCGGCGACAACGCGGCCCGCCACCCTGACCACCACGCGCCCTTGCGTCGGCGTGACGGTGATGGGGTGGTCGGGGCCCGGGATCCTGACGGGCTTGCCTGGCATCGTCCTGCTCCTGCGTGGCGGGATGCAGGACATTCTAGGCGCTTGCCGGGCAACCTGCCGGCGCGGCGCAAACTGCGAGTGTCGCGCGCAACTTCCTGTGCGTTTCGAGGGTTACCCCGAGGCGTTTTCGCAAGCTTATGTTGCGTGCCGTTGCGTAGACTGGCTTGCGTTTTTCGCTGCCGGCCACGAATGTAAAAGCCGGGCGAAGCCTGATCACGACAATGCGCGCCGCCACGGCGCAGGAGCACGCAAATGAACTTCAACGGCAAAAACGTACTGGTCACCGGCGCACGCGGCAACCTGGGCCGCGCGGTCGCGCACGCCTTCGCACAGGCAGGCGCGCGCGTGGTGCTGCTGGACCGCCATGCCGCACCGCTGCCCGAAGCCGGCAGCGGCCACCTGGCGCTGCAGGCCGACCTGCTCGATGCGGACAGCCTGGGCAATGCCATCGGCGAAGCCGTGCAGGCGTGCGGGCGCATCGACGTGGTGTGCAACCTGGCCGGCGGCTTCGCCATGGGCACGGGCATCCACGAGACCAGCGCAGCCGACTGGAACCGCCTGTTCGACATGAACGTGGGCACGGTACTGAACATGGCGCGCGCCGTGGTGCCGCACATGCTGTCCGCCGGCGGCGGCGCCATCGTCAACGTGGGCGCCAATTCGGCGGCACGCGGGCTGGCGCAGATGGGCGCCTACTGCGCGTCCAAGGACGCGCTCGCGCGGGTGACCGAATCGATGTCGGCCGAACTGCGCGACCAGGGTATCCGCATCAACGCGGTGCTGCCCAGCATCCTCGACACGCCCGAGAACCGCCAGGCCATGCCGGATGCCGACACCTCGCGCTGGGTCGGCCTGGACGCACTGGCCGACGTGATCCTGTTCCTCGCCTCCGACGCCGCGCGCGCGGTGCAGGGCGCGCTGGTGCCGGTGGTCAACCGCGCGTAATGCGCATTACGGTCGCGCGCGCCGTGCCGGACCCACGGCACGGCACTTGTCGCTTCCGTCAAGACCATAGGATGTTCGCGGCCGGGGCACTATGCTGAATGGCGTTGCGCCACCGTGCCCACGTTTCGCCAAGGAGCAGCCACATGAACATCCTGATGGTGTTGACCTCACATGACCAGCTCGGCAATACCGGCAAGAAGACCGGCTTCTGGCTGGAAGAATTCGCCGCGCCCTACTACGTCTTCAAGGACGCCGGCGCTGGCATCACGCTGGCCTCGCCCAAGGGCGGCCAGCCGCCGATCGATCCCAAGAGCGACGACCCCGACGCGCAGACCGACGCTACCCGCCGCTTCCGCTCGGATGCTGACGCGCAGGCCGTGCTGGCCAGCACGCTGACGCTGGACCAGGTGAAGGCGGAGGACTTCGACGCCGTGTTCTATCCCGGCGGCCATGGGCCGCTGTGGGACCTGGCGGAAGACAAGCGTTCGATCGCGCTGATCGAGCAGTTCGTCCGGCTGGGCAAGCCGGTGGGCGCCGTGTGCCATGCGCCGGGGGTGCTGCGACACGTCAAGGGCGCGGACGGGCAGCCGCTGGTGAAGGGCAAGGAAGTCACGGGCTTTACCAACAGCGAGGAAGAGGCGGTGCAGCTGACCAAGGTAGTGCCGTTCCTGGTGGAGGATGTGCTGAAGGCCAGCGGCGGGCGGTTTACCCGCGGGGAGGACTGGGCCAGCCACGTTGCGGTGGAGGGAAGGCTGGTGACGGGGCAGAACCCGGCTTCGTCGGAGGCGGGGGCCGAGGCGGTGCTGGGGCTGTTGAAGTAAAGCCCGGCGCTTTCACGTCGCCGGCGGTCTGCTCCCCTCGCCCGCTTGCGGGAGAGGGGTGCGTTTGCCTGGGGTGGTAGCTTGCGGCGGACGGCTCAGCTTGCGATACCCCGGTTGAAGGTTCTTACTGCGGCACCAGCTCCAGCCTCTCCTTGCTCGCCTTCTCCACCGCCTTGCGCGTATAGACCAGCGGGAAATACTCCCCCTTGGCCCATAGCGGCGCCAGGTCGCGGTAGCGCGAGCTGGCCGGATTCCCCGACTGCCCCGGCGTGTTGATCACGCGCGAGCCATCCCAGTTGCCGACATCCAGCACCATGCGGAACGACGCCCCGGCGGTCAGCCGGAAATCGCTGTTGCGGTAGCTGGTGTTCATCGGCGTGAAGGCCGAGCCGCCGATCGGCCCGGCGTTGACGTTGAACTGCTGCCGCTCGGCATCGCTCAGGATCGGGTCCATCGGGTGCGCGAACACCGCGGTGTGCAGCTTGCCCCATTGCCAGCCGCGCGGGTCCGGGCCGAGCTTGCCTTCCACCTCCGCCATCGCGGCCTTCAGCGATTCAAGCATCACCGCGTTGCGCCGCGCCACCGGCATCCACGGATCGGGCTGCTCCAGCACCGCGACCACGCGCGCCGCATCGCCGGCGCCGACCAGCCGGGCAGCATCGGCGGGCAATGCCGCGCGCACCACTGCCTGGCGCAGGTGCTTGCTGAACCAGACCTCGAACAGCGCCGCCGCGGCGCTGTCGGCGCGTTCATTGCCGTCCCAGCCGCGCAGCAGGTCGAGCCCGCGCGCCAGTTGCGCGTCGTCGCTGCGCACGTCCTTCAGCAGCGCCACCACGCGCTGTGCCGGCAGCGACACCGTATCGTTCTGCCACGCCATCGAGTCCTGCACCGAGCTGCGCGGATTGGCGCCCACCACCGCCTTCAGGCGCCGCGCGCGCGAGCTGTCGCTCCATTCGTAGCCGACGCCCAGCTTTGCCGCCGGATGCTCGGGCGGGATGTTGTTCTCGTTGGCGGTGACGATATAGCCCGGCGTCGGGTTGTAGGCCCACGGCAGCTCGTCCATGTTGCGGTAGCCGGCCCATTCATAGCGGCCGTCGCCCGGCACCGGCGTCAGCCCGTCCCAGTTGGGGCGCTTGACGGTCAGGCCGCCGGGAATCCAGCCGATATTGCCGCCGGTATCGGCATAGACCTGGTTTTCGCCGGGCGCGCCCCAGCGGTTCATGGCGGCGCGGAACTGGTCCCAGTTGCGCGCGCGCATGTAGTCCATCGAGCCGAAGTACGGCGCCATGCCGTAGTCGAGCCACGCTGCGCGCAGCACCCAGGCGCGCGCGGCGTCGGCGTGCAGCACCGGGCCGTGGCGGGTGAAGTCGACGGTGACCTTGCGCGGCGCGGGCTCGCCCTTGACGACGATCTCCTCGGTGACGGTCTCCATCGGCTCCCAGCGGCCCTTGTACTTGTATTCGCGCGGGTTCGCCGGGTTCAGCTCGTAGCCGTAGAGGTCTTCCTGGTCCATGTAGAAGCGCGTCAGGCCGAACGCGATGGTGCCGTTATGCCCGATCGAGATGCCCGGCAGGAACGGTTCGCCCGCGCCGATCACCGACATGCCGGGCGCGTTCAGGTGGCTGATGTAGCGCAGGCTGGGCGCGCCGTGCGAGCGGTGCGGGTCGTTGGCCAGGATCGGCCGGCCGGTGGTGGTGCGCTTGCCGCCGATGACCCAGTTGTTGGAGCCGAGGCTGCGGCCGGTGTCGCTGCTGGGGTCGACCAGTGCATAGAGCTGGTCGAGCGGGATGCTGGCGGATTGCGCGCCGCTCCACGCGTCCTTGGGGAAGCGCGCGGCGGCGGTGGCCAGTTCATAGGCGCGGCGCAGTTCGGCGGCCGGCACCGTGCAGGGATCGAGGCCGGCGCTGAGCCTGGGTTCGACCGGCGGATCGAGTTCGCGCCGGATCCAGTCGGCGCGGACGGCATCGGCCCTGGCCTGGCAGAAGAGCTGGGCCCGCTCGATCTCGCCGGTGAAGTTCAGCGTCAGGCCGTGGTGGCGGATGCGCACGATGTCCTCGGCCTGCCAGCGCGCGGGCTTGTAGCCGAGCTTGCGGAACTCGGGCGGCAGCAGTTCCGGCTTCTGCTCGGTCAGCGCCACGTAGGCATTCACGCCGGCGACGAAGGCCTCGGCCACGCGCTTGGCGTCGGAGCCGTAGGCCAGCCATTCGCGGTACATGTCGCCGCGGAACAGCACCGCGCGCGCCATGCGGTCGCCGTCGGCGTAGGCGGGGCCGAAGTCCTTCGCCATCTCGCCGAGGCCGCGCTTGCGCCAGAGGTCGATCTGCCACAGGCGGTCGCGCGCCGCCATGAAACCCTGCACGTAGAAGGCGTCGTAGAGCGTGCCGGCGTAGATATGCGGCACGCCCCAGCGGTCGACCAGCACGGTCGCGGGCTTCTCCAGGCCGGGAACGGCCAGGCGGTCGGCGCGCGCGGGTGCCTCGGCCATGGCGGCGGGGATGGTGGTGGCAACGGTGGTGGCAACCAAAGCCAGCGCAGCGGCAAGGCGGCGGGGGGTGCGTCGCATCAGGTCTCCTCGGTTTTGTATTGGCTGCAAATGCTTTGCAGTCCACACCGAAGATAGTGCATGCGCGGCCTGGGCGCGAGTGGGTAAAGGAAGGCGCGGCCGATCTCCGCACGGCGATTGGAGTAATCAGTAGACGTCGCGCCGGTAGCGGCCGTCGTCGGCAAGCTGGCGCAGCGCGGATTCGCCGAGGATTTCCGTGAGCGCTTCGTTGACCCCGCCGGCCATGCCTTGCAGGCTGCCGCAGACATAGATCGCCGCGCCATCCTCTACCCACTCGCGCACCAGCGGCGCCTGCGCGCGCAGCGCGTCCTGCACGTAGCGCGGCGTGCCGCCGTCGCGCGACCAGGCATGGTCGACGTGCTGCAGCGTGCCGTCGGCCTGCCAGGCGGCCAGTTCGTCGGCAAAGAAAGCGTCATGCCGGGCCGAGCGCTCGCCGAACAGCAGCCAGTTGCGGCGCCGTCCCGCCACGGCGCGTGCCTTCAGGTGCGCGCGCAGGCCGGCCAGTCCGGTGCCGTTGCCGACCAGGATCAGCGGCCGGTCGTCGGCGGGCGGGTGGAAGCTGCGGTTGGTGCGGATGCGCAATGCAATATGCGCGCCCACGGCCGCATGCCCGGTCAGCCAGCCGGAGGCCAGCCCGAGCCGGCCGTCATCGCGGCGCGCCTGCCGCACCAGCAGGTCGAGGCGGCCGTCCTGCGGCAGCGAAGCGATCGAATACTCGCGGTGCGGCAGCGGCGACAGCGCATCGACCAGTTGCTGGGCCGGCACGCCCTGCATCGCGGCAAAGTGGGCATCGGGCAGCGGCATGCGCGTGGCCAGCGCTTCGGCCAGGGTCAGGTCGCGGGCGTCGCAGCGCACCGCAGTGGCGCCATCCAGCGCGAGCCGGGCCAGCAGCTGCGCGACCTCGGCCGGTGCATGGCACGGGCCGACCTCGGCGATGTCGCCCGGCTGCCAGTCGAGCGCATCGCGGTCGCGCGGCTCCAGTACCAGATGGAACGCCGGCGCGCCCTGGCTGCCGGGATTCAGGTGCCGGCGCTGCGCCAGCACCCAGTCGCCGTAGCGCGGGCGCTCCCAGTCGGCGATCTCCGCGCCGCCGCTCAGCGCCGACAGATGGTTCTGCCAGTGGCGCAGTGCGCCGGCATCGCCGTTGTCGACCTCGATCAGGTCGAACAGCGGCTGCGCGCGATGGCGCTGCAGCCAGTGATCGAGCGCATGGCCAAAGGCGCAGAAGCGCGCATAGCTGCTGTCGCCGAGCGCCAGGATGCCGTAGCGCAGCTCGCGCAGGCCATCCGCGCCGCCGGCCAGCAGCCGCCGCGCGAAGCCCGACGCGCTGTCGGGCGCGTCGCCCTCGCCGGTGGTGCTGACCACGAACAGCGCCTGCCGGCACGCGGCCAGCCGGCCGGCGTCGACCTCGGCCAGCGACAGCAATTGCACCGGCATGCCGGCGCCCTGCAGCGCGGTCGCGGTCTGCAGCGCCAGCTGCTCGGCAAACCCGGTCTGGCTGGCATAGGCGACCAGCGTGGCGCCGTCCGTGGTACTTGCCAATGCCGCCGCGCGCGCGCGCCGCTGGCGGTGGTGCGCCAGCACCGTGCCGCAGAAACCGGCATAGGCGGCCACCACGCCGGCGGCGATGGCGCTGCGCGAGGGCCCCAGCGCCGACAGCGCCACGCCGCCGGCCAGGGCCAGCCAGCTGGCGCCGGCAAAGGGTGAAAGGATGGAGCGGCTCATGCCAGCATCGCGGCAAAAGCCGGGGAAAGATGTTCGTCGAAGCCGCCCGGCGTGCGCACCAGGAAGCGCGCGGCAATGCCGTGGCGGCGCGCGTGCGCCATGCCGGCTTGCGGGCCGAGCACGGTCAGCGCGGTGGACAGCGCATCGGCCAGCATGCACTGCGGGTGGATCACCGTGACCGAAGCCAGTGCGTGGCTGGCCGGGTAGCCGGTGCGCGGGTCGATGGTATGGGCATAGCGCCGCCCGTCGCTGTCGAAGTAGCGGCGGTAGTCGCCCGAGGTGGCCACGGACAGGCCGTGCAGCGCCACCAGGGTCTGCCCGGCCTGTTTTTCCTGTCCGTCGCTGCCGAGGCCTGGCGGCGCTTCCAGTGCGACCCACCACGGCATGCCGTCAGGCTTGACGCCATGGCCGCGCAGTTCGCCGCCGACCTCGGTCAGGTGGTGTGCCAGGCCCTGTGCATCGAGGTAGCGCGCCACCGCGTCAACGGCAAAGCCCTTGGCGATGGCGCAAAAGTCCAGCGACACGCCGCCGGGCTGGCGTGCGCGCCTTGCATCGGCATCGAGTTCGATGCGCGACCAGCCGCAGCGGCCGCGTGCCGCCTGCACGGCATCGGGCGATGGCGGCGCGCTGCGCCGCGGTGCCGGGCCGAAGCCCCACAGGTCGACCAGCGGCCCCGCGCTCGGGTCATAAGCACCGCCGCTCTCGCGCGCCACCTGCAGCGCGCATTGCAGGACAGCAAAGCAATCTGGCGGCAGGTCTTGCCAGCTGCCCGGCGCGGCGCGGTTAAAGCGGCTGATATCGGAGTCCGCTTCCCAGTTGCTCATCTGCGCTATCACGCCGTCGAGCACGGCGACGATGCCCGCGCCGACGGCATCGGCATCCGCCCCGGGCGGCAGCAGGGCCACGACCGACCAGGTCGTGCCCATGCTCGCGCCGCCCCAGCGGTGCTGCCGGGCATCTTGCGCGGGCGGCACCGGGGGCGCTTGCAGCGCGACAGGGACCAGGATGCGGTTCAACGCGGCGAAATGCTTATTGCGGCAGCACTTCCACCGTCACCGCGTAGGTGGCGCGGCGCGACTTGGCCTGCTTGAAGCTGGCCTTGTCGTCGCGGACCTCGGCTTCCATCCAGTACATGCCCGGCGCCGGCCACTTGACGCTGAACTTGCCGTCGGCGTCGGTGGTGGCGCTGAACTCCTGCAGCTTGTCGCGGTAGCGGATGCCGCCCGGCACCACCTCGACCTTCAGGTTGGCGGCGGGCTTGCCGTCGAGCAGCAGGCGGAAGCTGGCGGTGTCGCCGGCGACCAGGTCATTCGGGTGCGTGATCGGCGCCAGTTCCAGGCCGCGGCCGGTGGTGCGCAGGCCCTTGTCGCTGGGCTTGCCGGCGGTGATGAAGGACTCCACGCGGCCTTCGGCCTGCGTGACCGTCAGCTCCTGCGCATTGGCCGGGACTTCCTTCGCGAAGTTCTCGGCCGACCCGCGCCAGCGCTTGGCCTGGCCATCGACCTTGTAGCTGGCAAACAGGCCCTGGTTGACCACCGCCACGCGGTACGTGCCCGGCTGCGTCAGGTGCAGGTCGAAGGTGCTGCGGTACTTGCCGGTGGCGGCGTTCTCGGCCTTGACGGCGCTGCCGTCGGGGGCGGTCACCTGCAGGTTGTCCAGGCGCAGCGGCACGTGCTCGAAGTAGAACAGGTCGTTGGAGACGGCGGCGTCAACGGTCACCCACGGGTCATTGCCCGACAGCACGGTGGCCGACGGCAGCAGCCACTGGCGGTGCGCGTGCGCGGCCAGCGGCGCCAGCGCGGCGAGGGCGAGCACGGCCACGCGGATGGCCATGCGGGAACGGGTGGGGGACACGATGGCAGACAGGATGGCGGTAGGTTTCATCGTCAGGCTCCGGGAAGGATTACGGCTTCAGGTCGACGGTGACACCGCCGAGTTCGTGGTCGCCCTTGGCGCGGGCGGTCTGTGCGGCTTGCGGCGGCCAGGTGAACGGCACGCGCACCAGTTCGCGCCCGCCGACTTCGCGCGCGGCTTCGACCACCAGCTGGTAGTCGCCCGCCGGCAGCTTGCCCAGCGGATTCTTGCCATCGCGGAAGCTGACCGTGTGCTCGCCCGGCGCGCGGGTCGCGCCCGAGATGCCGTCGGCCGGCATGTTCAGGTCGCGGCCGGCCTTGCGCCACCACTGGCGCATGTCCTTGAGCCACTTGGTGCCCTCGTTTTCCTTGAGCTTGCCGTCGTACCAGACCGCCAGGGTCTGCACCGGGCTCTGGTCGGCGCGCTCGACCCACATCGCCACGTAGGGCTTGTGGTACTCGGCCACGCTGAGGCGCGGGATTTCCACCTTGACGTTCAGGTCGGCGGCCAGCGCGGGACCCGCGAACGGGACCGTGGCCATGCCGGTCAGGGTGACGGAGAGCAGTCGGCGCATATTCGGAGAAACCTCGTCAGTGAGATGCAGCAGGAAAAAGGCAAATGGGGTTGGGTTGCCGGCGGGTCCGGTGATGCTCAGTGAATGCTCAGTGAATGAACAACACCGCCAGCAGCAGCGGCACCACCAGCCCCAGGCCGACCAGCGGCCACGTCGCCAGGCGCCCGCCCGCATGCAGCTTGAGCAGGAACAGGCCGGTAATGCTGAAGACCAGGCAGGCGAACGCGAACACATCCAGGAACAGACTCCATGCCTGGCCGGTGTTGCGGCCCTTGTGCAGGTCGTTCAGGTAGGAGATCGCGCCGCGCGTGGTTTTCTCGTACTGGGCTTCGCCGCTGTCGAGCTCAAGGCTGACCCAGGCATCGCCGCCCGGGCGCGGCAGCGCCACGTAGATTTCATCGGCCGACCATTCGGCCTCGCGCCCGTTGGCATCGACATCGAGCGCCTGTGCCAGCCATGCGGCCAGCGCTTCAGGCACCGGCGCCTTGCGATCGCGTGACTTGCCTTCGCCGGCGGGCTCCTGCGCGCGCAGCGCGTCGAGCAGCGCGGCGGGCGCGGTGGCGTGGCGCGTCTCGACCGCCGGCTTCGCCTCGATCTGCGACGCATGGTTGAGCGTGAAGCCGGTCACGGCGAACAGCATCATCCCGATCAGGCAGATCGCGGAACTGATCCAGTGCCACTGGTGGAGATGCTTGAGCCAGAACGCGCGGCGCTGCTGGCCGGAAGCTGGCTGGGATTCGGTCATTGCGGTGGTAAGCGGGTGGCTCCGGCGGAGCCGGCGGCCGGCCCTGCGCTGGGATCCTTGGAAGCTGGAGCGCCGCCTCGCGCACGTAACGCTGAGGTTGTGCCATTGTCATCACAATGACGGACGCCGCAGAGAAGGATAATCGTTCGCATTTGAATGCGCAAACGGTTCCGCGACGCGGCAGGTTACGACACATTACAAGGGTCAAGCTGGCGCGTGCCGAGGTCTCCCGCAGGCCCGGCAGCAGCCGCCCCTACGGCGACAATTGCAGCGGCTATTGCAGCGGTGCTGCGGCGTTACAGCCACATGCCCGCCGCCCACCCCACCACGCCGCTGGCCAGTACCACCAGCCATGGCGGCAGCTTCCACGCCATCAGCGCCACCAGCGCCAGCGCGACCAGCACGATGTCGAGCGGCCCGCGCACCGCGCCGACCCACACCGGCTGCCACAGCGCCGCCAGCAGCAGCCCAACCACGCCCGCATTGACGCCGGCCAGCGCCGCCTGTGCCCGGCGGTTACGGCGCAGGCTTTCCCAGTAAGGCAGCGTGCCGAGCACCAGCAGCGCGCCGGGCAGGAAGATCGCCACCGTGCACAGCAGCCCGCCAGCCCAGCCGGAAGGCGGCATCTGCGACGAAGCGCCCAGGAAGGCTGCAAATGTAAACAGCGGACCGGGCATGGCCTGCGCCACGCCATAGCCTGCCAGGAAGGTTTCCTTGCCGACCCAGCCGGGCGCCACCACTTCAGCGTCCAGCAGCGGCAGCACCACGTGTCCCCCGCCGAAGACCAGCGCGCCGGCGCGGTAGAAGGCGTCGAACAGGCGCGCGGCCGGATCGGCGCTCAGCTGCGCCAGCACCGGCAGGCCCGCCAGCAGCAAGGCGAAGGCTGCCAGCAGCAACGCGCCGGCCCGATGACCCATCGGCAGCCCGAGTGGCTCATGCGCGCCGGCCAGCGCCGGCCGCAGCAGCGCCGCGCCCGCCAGCGCCGCAACGGTCATCACCGCCACCTGTGTCCATGGCCCCGGCAGCGCAAGCACCGCAACGGTGGCCAGCAACATGATGGCAATGCGCAGCGCGCCCCGGCACAGGGTGCGCGCCATGCCCCACACCGCCTGCGCCACCACGGCCACCGCCACCAGCTTGAGCCCGTGCAGCACGCCTGGCGCGGCGGCCATGCCGTAGTGCGAGACGCCCAGCGCGAACAGGATCATCAGCACCGCCGACGGCAGCGTGAAGCCCAGCCATGCCGCCAGCGCGCCGGCATAGCCCGCGCGCGACAGCCCCAGCGCGATCCCGGTCTGGCTGCTGGCCGGGCCGGGCAGGCACTGGCACAGCGCGACCACATCGGCATACGCGGCTTCGCTCAGCCACTGGCGGCGCCGCACCAGCTCGTCGCGGAAGAACGCCAGGTGCGCGACCGGACCGCCGAACGACGTCAGGCCGAGGCGCAGGAACACCAGGAACACGGCAAGCGGCCCGTCATGGCGGTGGGTGTTTTCGGACGGGCTGGGCAAGGTGGCCATGTGCGCAGGGGACGTTGTAGATGAGAAAGGTTGTGTCGGTGCAACGCGCCGATTCTGCCGGATTTACAGGGACAACGGCGTGACATGAGCCTGCGGCATCACGTCCCGCCTGCCACGAAGAAACATAAGAGCTCGTTACATCACTTATGCGGCAAATGTATTAAAACCAAACAACCACACCACTCCCATGGGCGGTATTACCCCAATCAAGTTAGTTTGCCGCCCCGCCGTTAGCCCGCAGACGCACACGCATGCCCCGACAGGCGTCAACCATGAATGACGCCGCAGATGCGTGTCACCGATGAGCAATGCGCAATGCGCTGAAGGAGGAGTGAGAAGCATGCTGGACAACCTGAGCCTGAAGAAAAAACTGCTGCTGCCGCTGGTGCTGAGCTGGGTCTGCCTGCTCGGCGTCACGCTGTGGAACGCCTGGCACATACGCAGCCTGCGCATGGAAGAGCGCCGGCTGGACCTGATCCATGTCACCGACACGGTCGTCTCGGTGGTGGCCAATTACGAGGCGCTGGCCAAGGCAGGCAAGCTGCCGCAGGAGGAGGCCAGGCAGCAGGCCATCGACCGCGTGCGCGCCATGCGCTTCGGCAGCGATGGTTACTTCACCGTCATGCGTTCCGACAGCGTGGTGCTGATGCACCCGTTCAAGGAAGACATGATTGGCAAGGTGATGGAGGACACGAAAGATCCCAACGGGGTCTACCTGTTCCGCAACATGATCGAGGTCGCCAAGGGGCCGGGCAAGGGCTTCGTCGAGTATGCATGGCCCAAGCCGGGCGCCGAGGCGGCACAGCCCAAGCTCAGCTACGTGGCCACCTTCCGGCCATGGGACTGGGTTTTCGTCGCCGGCTTTTACATGGATGACATCGAAGCGACCTTCCACAAAGAGCTGATGAAAGCCTTCGGCCTGTTGCTGGCGGTCGGCGCGCTGATGTCGCTGGTGATGGTGCGCGTCTCCGCCAGCCTGCACCGCCAGCTCGGCGGCGAGCCGGCCACCACCGCGCAGATCGCCGGCCGCATTGCCGAGGGCGATCTCGGCAGCCATGTCGACGTGCGCCCGGGCGACGAGCACAGCGTGCTGTTCGCGATGCAGCGCATGCAGACGCGCCTGACCGGCGCGATCGGCAGCATCCGCGGCTCGGCCGACTCGATCGCCGGCGCGGCCAAGCAGATCGCCGCGGGCAATGCCGACCTGTCGCGCCGCAGCGAGGAACAGGCCGCCTCGCTGCAGGAAACCGCCGCGAGCATGGAGCAGCTGACCAGCACCGTGCGCCAGAGCGCCGACAATGCGCGCCAGGCCAGTCACCTGGCCGAGGGCGCCTCGGACATCGCCGTGCGCGGCGGCACCATCGTCAACCAGGTGGTCGGGACCATGGGCGAGATCAAGCAGGCCTCGGGCAAGGTGGTCGACATCATCGGCGTGATCGAGGGCATTGCCTTCCAGACCAATATCCTGGCGCTGAATGCCGCGGTGGAAGCCGCCCGCGCCGGCGACCAGGGCCGCGGCTTCGCCGTGGTGGCCGGCGAGGTGCGCACGCTGGCGCAACGCAGCGCCACTGCCGCCAAGGAGATCAAGGCGCTGATCGGCAATTCGGCGCAGCGCGTGGAAGACGGCGCGGTGCTGGTGGAAAGCGCCGGCAAGGCGATGGACGAGATCGTGGCAGCGGTCAAGCGCGTGACCGACCTGATGGGCGAGATGCGTGCCGCCACCGAGGAGCAGACCGGCGGCATCGAGCAGGTCAACCAGGCGGTCTCGCAGATGGACCAGATGGCGCAGCAGAACGCGGCGCTGGTCGAAGAAGCGGCCGCCGCCGCGGCCTCGCTGGAGGACCAGGCCGACATGCTGCACCGGGCCGTCGGCCAGTTCCGGCTGGCGGGGGGCTGATCCCGCCGGCCCAGTCCCGTTGCCGTCATACGCAGCCGCTGGCTGCGTGTATCATGAAGCGCAGCCGGCTGCATCGTGCGGCCGGCGCCCATTCTAAGCAGTCCACTACCGGGAGCGCACCATGATGGCATTCATCGGCACCGTGTTCGTTGGCCTCATCGTCGGACTGATCGCACGGGCGGTGAAGCCCGGCGACGACAAGATGGGCTGGATCATGACCATCATCCTCGGCGTGCTCGGCTCGGTGGTGGCCGGCTACGTCGGCCGCGCGATGGGCTGGTACCAGCCGGGCGAACCGGTGGGCTGGATTGCCTCGGTGATCGGCGCGATCGTGCTGCTGGTGATCTACGGCATGGTCCGCCGCAAGGGCTGACTGGCCTTGCGCACGGTGATCGCATCGTTGGCGTCGGCCAGGCTCGGCGCTTCGGGCTTGGCCGGCTTGGCCGGGGCAGGCGCCGCAGGCGCCGGGGGCTGAGCCACCGCGTCCGCGCGCGGCGGGGCTTCCAGCCCCTGCGCCATGGTGGCGCCCGGCACGGCTTCGACCGGAGCCGCCATGGTCGGCACGCGCGGCGTGCGCAGGCCCGGCGCGGCATCGCGGCAGCGCAGCAGCGCGCGGTCACCGCCTGGCGCCATTGCCGCCACCTGGGGCGCGATCGCTCGCAGCACCCGCACCGCCAGCGCGCTGGTAAAGCTGTAGCGCGCCGCGTAGGGTTCGCGCACGTTGACCACCACGGTGCCGAAGAAGCGCTCACCCAGCGTAAAGACGAAGGTTGCCGAGCGGTTCACCGAGCGCGACGAGATCAACCGACCGCCCGGGCCGTACACCTGGAAGCGCTGGTCGCCGGTGCCGGTCTTGCCCGCCACCGTCATCGATGCACCGTCGCGCCCCGGCACCGTGAAAGCGCCGCGAATCGACTTGGCGGTGCCGCGCTCCACCACATCGAGCATCGAACGCCGCGCCAGCTCGGCCACCTCGGCCGGCAGCACGCGCTTGCCCGATCCCGGCTGCAGCACGTAGCGCGTGGCGTAGGGGGTGCCGTCGGCAAAGGCCAGGCTGCGCACCGCGGCGCTCTGCGTGACCACGCCGCCGGCCAGCAGGATGCCGGCCAGTTCGGCCAGCGCCGCCGGACGGTCGCCCGCCGCGCCGATCGCACTGGCGTACGACGGCGTCAGCGAATCGAACGGGTAGCCGACCCGCTGCCAGCGCCTGGCGATGCGGGTGAAGGCGTCCTGCTCCAGCAGCGTGCGGATGCGGTTGTCCTGGCCCGCCTTGCTGCGCGTCTTGAACAGCCACTTGTACACTTCCTGCCGCTCGGCGGTGCTGGCGCGCAGGACCTCCGTCATCGTCGCCTCGGGGTGCTGGTCCAGGTACTCCACCATCCACAACTCCAGCGGATGCACCCGTGACAGGTAGCCACGGTCGTTCAGGTTGAACTTGTCCTTGCCGTACTTGCGGTACAGCGCGGGCAGGTCTTCCTTGGCCAGCTGCTTGTCGCCCAGGCGCGCGCGCATGATGCGGATATAGTTTTCCTCATCCAGGTAGGGGCGCGCGCTCAGCAGCGTCACCGACATGCGCACCGCGTTGATGTGCGGGATGGTCATGCGCACGCGGCCCAGCAGCGTGTCCAGCCGCTGCTCGGAATTCTTGCCGCGATAGCGCTGGTAGAAGTTGACCATGTAGGCGCTGCCTTCCTGGTCGGCGAAGCGCTCCAGGTACTCGCGCCGGCCGGGGGCATTGCGGTCCTCGAACAGCTCGCCGATATCCGGGCTGGCGTGGAAGGTCTCGTAGCGCACGATGTCGCGCA
The DNA here is from genome assembly GCF_040784895.1 of Cupriavidus sp. Agwp_2. Classification (NCBI taxonomy): domain Bacteria; kingdom Pseudomonadati; phylum Pseudomonadota; class Betaproteobacteria; order Burkholderiales; family Burkholderiaceae; genus Cupriavidus; species Cupriavidus sp. Agwp_2. The sequence continues at coordinate 1,948,610 of NZ_CP088084.1, read as the reverse complement.
TCATGCGGATAAAGACCAGGTTGACCGAGTGCTGGAACGCGATGCGCACGGTCATGTTGCGCTCGCCCGCCTCGCGCTCGAAGTTGGTGAAGCTCTGCAGCCCGCCGCCGGTGTAGAAGCCTTCACCGGCGCTGCCGGAGTACTTGCGCTCCATCGCGGCCTCGAGCATCGCCATCAGTTCGCGCTCCTCGGGCTTCTTCGTCTTGGACAGGTAATCCACCGCCCAGTGGGCGAGCGCATCCTGCCGGGCCAGCCGCACCCCGGCCAGCTCGGCGCGCCCCATGCCGGCGTACTGCGCGTGCAGCTCGCTGATGATTTCCAGGTAGGTCACCAGCGTGCGCAGCTTGGCGGTCGAGCCCAGGTTCAGGCGCCCGCCACTATTGATGTCGAACGGCTGGTCGATGTTGTCGGCCTGCACCCGCACCACATTGGCGTTGCCGACACGCTCGAACAGCGTGAAACTGGTCATCAGCCTCGACGGGTCGTCGTTATCGCGCAGCAGGTTGTGGCCGTACAGGCCCATGGCGCGCGCATCCGCCTTGTTGTTCACGCGCTGCAGCGTCTCGCTGACGATGCGCTGCGCCTCGCGGTTGACGGTGCTGTCGACCGTCAGGTCGAGCCGGTCCATGTCGTAGCGGCTTTCCACGCCGGTCAGGCGGGTGACGTCGGCACGCACGCGGTTGACGGCCTTGCGCGTGACGAACGGCTCCTGCGGCCCGCGCAACGGCGGCGCGGCCTTGTCCAGCGTCTGCGCCAGTGCCGCGTCGCGCAGCTCGGCGGTGATGATGCCGTTGGCAGCCAGCAGGCGCAGGTAGCTGCCGGTCAGCGCATCCAGGTTGGTGTCGTCGCGACGCAAATGGTAAGACGGGCGGCGCTGCGAGATGATCAGCGACAGCGCGCGCTTGTATACCTGCGCCTGGCGCGGGTCGGGCGCGCGCTGGTCCATTTCCTTGAGCAGCCGGTTAACTTCGCCGAAGTCCTCGCCGTACCAGACCCACAGCGCGTCGCCGATGCCGTTGATCTCGCCGAAGCCCTCGCGCGCCGACAGCGGCACGGTGTTGAGGTAGTCAACCACGATGCGCTCGCGCGCGCGCTGCGTGTCGGGCCCGTCGAGGTAGGCGCGCAGCGACGCCGACGCCATCTGCCGGAACTTCTCGGGGATCGACGCGGTGCGGCCCTCGGGCGAGTGCCGGTACTTCTCGATCTGCGTGGCCAGCGTGCTGCCGCCGGGCGCGTCGTGCGAGCGGTCGGCCAGCCGGATGACCTGGTCGATCACCGCGCGCGACAGCCGGCGCCAGTCCAGCGCCGGGTTCATGTTCGGGTATTCGGGGTTCAGCAGCCCCTGGTTCTCGACGTACAGCAACGCACTCACCAGCAGCGGCGGCACCGTGGCGAAGTCGGGATACTGGCGCTGCGGATAGCGCTCGAACGCCAGCGTCAGCCCGTTGCAGTCGCGCAGCAAGAGGCCGGCCTGGTTTTTCTCGCGGTACGGCGCGAAAAAGCCCTGGTCCATCAGCCTGACCATGTCGGGCGACATGCGCGCCTGCTCGGCCGGAACGTAGCCGCGCTGCTGCAGCCGCTGCGCGAACTGCGGCAGCATGCCGTAGCCCATGCGGGCATCGTACGGACCGGAATGCGGGAAGCGGATGCTGTCGCTGGCGCCGGGCTGGATCTCGAAGGTCAGCCGCTGGCCGAGCTCGCCGATCAGCCGCGCCTGCCAGTGCGAATTGCGCACTTCGCTCGCGACAATGCTATACACGACGTAGACGCCCCCGGTGAGGGCGACCGCCAAGCCAGCGAAGATCCAGCCACGACGCGACACGTTGGGCTTCCCTGTTGGGCCGGCGCTGCGCGCAGAGGCATGCGCGCACCGGCTCGAAGCGCATTATTCTCGCGGCACGCGCAGTGCGCGTGCCGCTTCTCTTGATATTAGTAGGAGTCGGGCCCGCGTGCAGCAAGCATGCGTGGGGTCTTCGCGACGTTCTTCGCGCCGTTGTTAACGCGCGTCATCCGGAGACGCGCTTGCGCCACATGCCGCCGCTGGCTTGCACCGCCGGCGTGCGTCGCTGTCATGCTTTCTGCGCGCGTGCCACCGGCCTTCCCCCGAACGGGTAACCCGGGTCGTTGTAGCCGTGGGTCGACGCATGCCCCGGCACGACCAGCGCATCGATCATGGCCTCTTCGTCCGGCGTGATTTCGACCCCGAGCGCGCCGAAGTAGTCCTCGAACTGCGCCAGCGTGCGCGGCCCCGCGATGACCGACGAGATGATCGGGTTGGCCAGCACCCACGCCGTGGCGAACTGCCCCGGCGTCAGGCCGCGCGCCTCGGCATGCGCCTTGAGTTGCTGCGCGATCACCAGCGATTCCTCGCGGAACTCGGTTTCCATCATGCGGCGGTCGGCGCGGCCGGCGCGGGTGCCCTGTCCCGGCGCCTGGCCGGGCGCGTACTTGCCCGTCAGCACGCCGCGTGCCACCGGGCTGTAAGGCACCACGCCCAGGCCATAGTGCTCGCAAGCCGGCAGGATCTCGACCTCGGGGACGCGGTTCAGCAGGTTGTAGTACGGCTGGCAGGCCACCGGGCGCGGCACGCCCAGCTCGCCGCACAGGCGGGCGATCTCGGCGATGCGCCAGCCGCGGAAGTTCGACACGGCCCAGTAGCGGATCTTGCCGCTGCGCACCAGGTCCCCCATCGCGCGGACCGCCTCTTCCAGGTTCTCGCCGGGGTAGTCGCGGTGCAGGTAGAGGATGTCGAGGTAGTCGGTCGCCAGCCGGTTCAGGCTGTCCTCGACCGCACGCGTGATCCACACGCGCGAGTAGTGCGAGTGGTTGGGCGCGGACTGCATGGCGTTGCCCAGCTTGGTCGCCAGCACCCAGTCGTGACGGTTCGAGGTCAGCAGGCGGCCGACCATCTGTTCCGAAGCGCCCTTGGTGTAGACGTCGGCGGTATCGATGAAGTTGACGCCCTGGTCACGCGCGCTGGCAACGATGCGCGCCGCCTCGGCTTCGTCGGTCTGGTCGGCGAACATCATGGTGCCCAGGCACAGCGCCGAGACGCGCAGGTTGCTGGCGCCGAGGCGACGGTAGGGCATGGTGGTGGCTGGCATGGGGTTCTCCGGATATGGGTGTGACCACGATCCCACATTTTGCCGGCAGTGCGGCAATCGTGCCGGCGAGCACACCGGCAGACGGCGGACAGCGAAACAAACGCGGCTGTCAGGCTCCTTTTATTGCGCCTTTTATTGCACCCCTGCTGCACCATGGCTACCCCACAATTCCGCGCGACAACCGCCTGAAATGGTTTCAAGATGTTGCTGGCACGCCAACTGGCGGCGTTTTGCCGCCATATTCTTGCGTTTGCCGGCGGCCCCACCCCGCCGGCCTGACCAGGAACAAGGATCGGACACCATGCAAACGGAAACCACGGATGTCGTCATCATTGGCGCAGGCCCGGCCGGCTCGGTCGCGGCGGGCCTGCTGCGCAAGCACGGGATCCCGGTACTGGTGATCGAGAAGGAAATCTTCCCGCGCTTTTCGATCGGCGAAAGCCTGCTGCCGCAGAGCATGGCCTATATCGAAAGCGCCGGCATGCTGCGCGCGGTGGTGGAAGCCGGCTTCCAGTACAAGAACGGCGCCGCGTTCTCCCGCGCCGGCCAGCACACTGCCTTCGATTTCCGGGAAAAATTCTCTCCCGGCTGGGGCACGACCTACCAGGTGCAGCGCGCCCGCTTCGACGATGTGCTGATCCGCGAGGCTGCACGCCAGGGCGCTGAAGTCCGCTTCGCGCATCTGGTCGAGAACGTCGACGTCGGCGGCGCGCAGCCCGAGGTGACGGTGCGCGCGCCGGACGGCAGCCAGTACCGGGTGCGCGCGAAATTCCTGCTCGATGCCTCGGGCTTCGGCCGCATCCTGCCGCGCCTGCTCAAGCTGGAGTCGCCGTCGGGCTTCCCGGTGCGCAGCGCGCTCTTCACCCATGTCGAAGACCGGATCGCGCCGGGGACCTTCGACCGCAACAAGATCCTGATCAGCGTGCATCCGCAGCACCCGGACGTGTGGTACTGGACCATCCCGTTCTCGGACGGCCGCTGCTCGCTCGGCGTGGTGGCGGAGAAGGCGTTCCTGGACAACTACACCGGCACCGAGACCGAGCGGCTGCGCGCGCTGGTGGCCGAGGAGCCGGGGCTGGCCAGCCTGCTTGCCGATGCCTCGTGGGACACCCCGGCGCGCCAGATCGCGGGCTACTCGGCCAACGTCAGCTCGCTGTGGGGCAACGGCTACGCGCTGCTCGGCAATGCCGGCGAATTCCTCGATCCGGTCTTTTCCTCCGGCGTCACCATCGCCTTCAAGTCGGCCAGCCTGGCGGCGGACTGCCTGGTGCGCCAGCTCGGCGGCGAAACGGTGGACTGGGAGAAGGATTTCGCGCAGCCGCTGCGTGCGGGCGTCGATTGCTTCCGCGTCTTTGTCGAGGCATGGTATGAAGGCCGCTTCCAGAAGCTGATCTTCCACCCCAACGCCACGTCGGAGATCCGCGGCATGATCAGCGCGGTGCTGGCCGGGTATGCGTGGGACCGCAACAACCCGTTCGTCGCCGATCCACGCCGCCGCATGGCAGTGCTGGAAGAGTTCTGCAACGTCTGACCGCCGCCGAGCCGGCATAGCCCTTATGCAAGGACAACAAGCATGACCAATCCGACCGTACTGGTCACCGGATCGTCGCGCGGCATCGGCCGCGCCATCGCGCTGCGCCTGGCGCGCGACGGCTATGACGTGGTGGTGCACTGCCGCGCACGCCGCGACGAGGCCGAAGCCGTGGCCGACGCGGTGCGCGCCCATGGCAGCAGGTCGCGCGTGCTGTGCTTCGACGTCAGCCGCCGCGACGAGGCAGCGGCCACCCTGCTGGCCGACATCGCCACGCACGGCTGCTACTACGGCGTGGTCTGCAATGCCGGGCTGGCCCGCGACGCGGCGTTCCCGGCCATGACCGGCGCCGAGTGGGACGAGGTGGTGCACACCAACCTCGACGCCTTCTACAACGTGCTCAACCCGGTGGTGATGCCCATGGTGCAGCGCCGCCAGCCCGGCCGCATCGTCACGCTGTCGTCGGTTTCCGGGCTGGTCGGCAACCGCGGGCAGGCCAACTACAGCGCCGCCAAGGCGGGCATCATCGGCGCCACCAAGGCGCTTGCCATCGAACTGGCCAAGCGCGCCATCACGGTCAACTGCGTCGCGCCCGGCCTGATCGACACCGACATGGTCGAGCCGCACGTGCGCGAGGAAGCGCTGCGCCTGATCCCGGCGCGGCGCATGGGCACGCCGGACGAGGTTGCTGCCACCGTGGCCTTCCTGCTGTCGCCCGATGCCGGCTATATCACGCGGCAGGTGATTTCGGTCAACGGCGGGATGTTCGGGTAAGGACGCGAAGATCCAATGAACGCGGTGAGCATCTTCTTCCTGCAGGCCATGCTGGTGGTCGCCCTGCCCTACCTGCTGTGGCGCGGGGCAGGCCTGCAGGCCGCCTTTCCGCTGGTGGCCGTGCAGGTGCTGGCCGGCATCATGCTCGGGCCGTCCGTATTCGGCCAGCTGGCGCCACAGGGCTGGTCGGCGCTGTTCGGCCCCGATCACTTGCCGATGCTGTCCGGCCTGCAATGGCTCGCCGTGACGCTGTTCTGCTTCCTGACCGGCCTGCATTTGCGCGAAGACGCGGCGACGACGCACTGGCATGACACCTTGCGTATCTCGCTGGGCAGCATCGCCGCGCCGTTCGTGCTCGGCGGCGTAACGGGGTGGTGGATGATCCGCGCCGGCTGGCCGGTGGCCGGCGAGCATGCCGATCCTTACTGGTTCGCCTGTGCGATGGGCATCTGCACCGCGGTCACCGCGCTGCCCGTGCTGGGCGCGCTGCTGCGCGAGATGCGGCTCACCGGCACCCCGCTGGGCCAGCTTGCGCTGCGCTGCGCGGCGGTCAACGACGCATGGGTGTGGTTGTTCCTGACGCTGGTGCTGCTGCAGCAGGGCAGCCAGCAAGGCGCCAGCGTGCTGGCCATCGGCGCGCGCGCCGTGGCCTATCTCGCCTTCATGTTCGGCGCGGTGCGCCCCGCGCTCGCCTGGCTGCTGCGCCGCCGCGCGCAGGAGACGGAGCTGCTGCTGGCGGTGGCGTTCTTCCTCGTGCTGGCGTCGGCGTTCCTGGGCGAGCTGGCCGGGCTGCACCACGTGATGGGCGGCTTCGTCGCCGGCCTGGTCTGGCCGTCGCAGGCGGCACAGCGCGTGCGCCAGCAGCTGGAGCCGATGACGGTGGTGGTGCTGTTGCCGTTCTTTTTCCTCGCCGCCGGGCTGCGGACCGAAATTTCGCTGCAGGAGCCGATGACACTGTGGATCGCGGCGCTGTCCCTGGTCGTCGCCATCGCCGGCAAGATGGCCGGCGTTGCGCTGCCGGCGTTGCGCGCGGGCATGGGCTGGCGCAAGTCGCTCGCCCTGGGCGCGTTGCTGCAGACCAAGGGACTGGTCGAGGTGGTGGTGCTGACCGTGCTGCTGGATGCGCGCGTCATCAGCACCACGGCATTCTCGGGGCTGCTGCTGATGGCGCTGGCCAGTACGCTGCTGGCGCGTCCGCTGACCTTGCTGGTGACACATGGCCGCTTGCGCTGAGCGGCTGCGGGTCGCGATTCAGAACACGTGCTTGATGCCCAGCATCGAACCGAACTGCGTACCGCCCACATTGGGCGAGCCACCCGTCGCCGCGCTGCTGACCGACAGCGCCAGTTGCCCGCCGTTGCCGATATAGCCCGCGGTGGCGTACACCGAAGTCCGCTTCGAGAAGGCATAGCTGGCGCGCACCGCGCCGAGCCACGCCTTGTTGGGGCTGTTGCGGTATTTCAGGTAGAACAGCTCGCCGGCCAGGTTCAGCGCCGGCGTGATGTCGTAGGCCACGCCGCCGTAGAACAGGTTGCTGCGTGGCGCCGCCAGCGCTTCGTTGCGGCGGCCGACCCAGCCCAGCCCCGCCTTGGCATTGCCCAGCAACATGTAGCCGCCAAGCGCCAGGCGGTCATCCTTGAGCGCGCTGGAGGTCAGCCCGCCGAACGCGCCAGGGCCGCCGCGCTGCGAGTCATAGACGCCCGAAACGCCCCACCAGTTGGTCTCGTACATCAGCATGGCCGACCATTCGCGGCAGGCGCGGCTGTCGGCGGGGTTCTCGCCGGCGCAGTTGGTGCCCGAGGGACTGGGGCCGGCGTTGATGGTGTCGCGCCCGAGGCTGTAGGTCGCCCCCACCGTCAGGCCGCCGAACTTGCTCTTGTAGGCGACCGCGTTGTCGGCGCGCGCATTGGGGAAGTAGCTGTCGAGCGAGCCGGAACCGTAGGCGTTGGGGCCGAGGATGTCGGTATCGAGCATGGCCCAGAACAGCATGGTGTACTGGCGCCCGAAGCTGACCTGTCCCCACTGGTTCTGCAACCCGACCCATGCCTGCCGCCCGAACAGCCGGCCGCCCTGGTTGGCGCTGCCGGAGTCGGCGCCAAAGCCCGATTCGAGCACGAAGTTCGCCTTCAGCCCGCCGCCGAGGTCTTCGCTGCCGCGCAGGCCCCAGCGCGACGGCACCGTGCCGCTCAGGTTGGGCATGCGCACCACGGTGTCGCCGCCGCCGACGTGGTTCAGGAACTCCACGCCGGTATCCACCAGCCCGTACAACGTCACTGACTGCGCCGCGGCCAGCGCGGGCACGGCGCACAGCGCGGCCAACGCCGATCGCACGACGGGTCGTTTTGCTCTCATCCCTCTCCTCCTGTTGTTGTTATCAATAGGCCCGCCATGCGGCGGGCAGCCGGCTCAATCGATGTAGCGCAAGCCGGCACGCGCCAGCGGCTCGCGCAATCCGTACATGTCCAGGCCCAGCTCGCCCGCGGCAAAGCGGGCGCGCTTGGCTTCCTCGTTGGCGCTGCGCGCGTAGGCAGCGTCGGCCACGGCGGCGGCCAGCGCCTTGGGCACGATCACCACGCCGTCGTCGTCGGCGATCACCACGTCGCCGGGATCCACCAGCCCGCCGGCGCAGACCACCGGCACATTGACCGAGCCGATGGTGGCGCGCGCACAGCCTTTGGCGTGGATGGCGCGGCTGAAGACGGGAAAGCCCATTTCCTTGAGGTCGCGCGCATCGCGCACGCCGCCGTCGATAACAAGGCCCTTTGCGCCCTGGGCGCGATAAGAGGTCGCGAGCAGGTCGCCGAAGAAGCCGTCGGTGCTGTCGGCGGTGCAGGCGGCCACCACCACGTCTCCCGGCTGGATCATCTCGGCGGCCACGTGCAGCATCCAGTTGTCGCCGGGCTGCAGCAGCACGGTGACGGCAGGGCCGCAGGTGGCCGCACCGGCGTACACGGGACGCATATAGGGCTTCATCAGGCCGATACGGCCCATCGCCTCATGCACGGTGGCGACGCCGAAACGCGACAGGCGCGCCACCACCTCGGGATCGGCTCGTTCGATGCGGCGGTGCACGACGCCGATCTGGTTCTGGATGGGTTGCATGGCGGATTCCTTTATCGTCGGATGGCGTGGATTACAACCCGCGCACCTTGAGTTGCGCGTCCAGCCGCGGATAGACGCGGCGCGCGTTGCCCTCGAAGATCTTGTGGCGCTGTTCGTCATTCAGGTTTGCCGTGGCGTCGACATAGCGCCTGGTGTCGTCGTAGTAGTGGCCGCTGCGCGGATCGATGCCGCGTACCGCGCCGATCATTTCGGAGGCAAACAGGATGTTGTCGACCGGGATCACCTCGGTCAGCAGGTCGATGCCCGGCTGGTGATAGACGCAGGTGTCGAAGAACACGTTGTGCAGCACATGCTCTTCCAGCGGCGGCACCTTCATTTCCTGCGCAAGGCCGCGGAAGCGGCCCCAGTGGTAGGGCACCGCACCGCCGCCGTGGGGGATCACGAACTTCAGCCTGGGGAAACGCTGGAACAGGTCGCTGGCCAGGCACTGCATGAAGGCCGTGGTGTCGGCATTCAGGTAGTGGGCGCCGGTCGTGTGGAAGCACGCGTTGCAACTCGTACTCACGTGGATCATGGCCGGCACGTCGTACTCGACCATCATCTCGTAGACCGGGAACCAGTATTCGTCCGACAGCGGCGGCGAGGTCCAGTGGCCGCCCGACGGGTCGGGATTCAGGTTCACACCCACGAAGTTGTATTCGGTGATGCAGCGCTTCAGTTCCGGCAGGCAGGTGCTGACGTCCGCGCCCGGCGACTGCGGCAGCATGGCGGCGCCGACGAAGTTGTCCGGAAACAGTTGCGCAACGCGGGCGCACAGTTCGTTGCAGATCGCCGCCCACGTGGCGCTGGTTTCGAGATCGCCGATGTGGTGCGCCATGAACGACGCGCGCGGCGAGAAGATCGTCAGGTCGGAGCCGCGCTCCTGCATCAGCCGGAGCTGGTTGCCGGCGATGGCTTCACGCAGTTCGTCGTCGGAGATGCGCAGGTCGGAGGGCCTGGGGCCGAGTTCCGGCGTGGCGAGGTTGGCCACCTGCTGTTTGCGCCAGTCTTCCAGCGCCTTGGGCGCGGTGGTGAAGTGGCCGTGGCAATCGATGATCATGGTGTCTCTCAGTCTTGTGGCCATGCGCTGGCCGGCACGAGCACTTCGCCGCGCATGATGGGGCGGGCCGTGCGCACCAGCGCGCTGCGCGCGATCGTGCCGGGCCGCTCGGGGTCGGTTTCGATTTCGACGGTGAACTCGCCGCTGGGGTGTTCGATACTGACGTTGTGCACCGGGCCACTGCCTTGCAACCGGGCGATGCCATCGGCCACCGTGCCGCGCAGCACGCACGCAGTTCCGGCGGTGACCGCGGCCAGCACGCCGATGGCCGCGTGGCATACGTGCGGGATAAAGCAGCGCGTCGCCAGCGTGCCGCCATCGCGCGGTGCGGCGATCAGGCACATCTTGGGATAGCTCTTGCCGCTGGCATCGCCCAGGCCCATGCTGTGGCCGGCGGCAAGGCGCAGCGCTTCCAGCGTCGCTTTCAGCGATGCGTCCTCATTGAGCGCGATTACGCTCTCGTAGCCGGTACGGCCGAGGTCGGTTGCACGCAGCAGCACCATCGGCATGCCGTTGTCGATCAGCGTGGCGTCGACGGCTAGGCCATCGATCACGAGCCGGTCGCGTGGATTGCCGGTGGGCAGCAGCGCGCTGCAGACCGAGCCCGCCGTGTCGAGGAAATCGATCACGATGGGTGCGGCAGTGCCAGGCACGCCGTCGATGCGCGCGTCGCCGCCGTAGCGCAGGCGCCCCCCCGGTGTCGGCACCGTGATGTCGCACAGCATGCCGGTGTTTCGCGTCAGCACGCGCGCCCGCGTGGTGTCGCCGCGCGGCGCGAGCATGCCGGCCTCGAGCGCGAACGGCACCACCGCGGCAAGCATGTTGCCGCAGTTGGGCGCGGTGTCGACGGTGTCGGCATCGGGCTGCAGCTGCGCGAACAGGAAGGCGAGGTCATACTCGCCCGCGATCCCGCCGCTGACGATGCCGGCCTTGCTGGTCAGCGGATGGGCGCCACCCAGCCCGTCGATCTGGCGCGGGTCGGGCGAGCCCATCGCCGCAAGCAGCAAGCGGTCGCGCGCCGCCTCGCCGGCGGGCAGGTCGGCGGCGCGGAAGAACGGGCCGCGCGAGGTGCCGCCGCGCATCAGGATGCACGGCACCGGGCGCAGGTCCGAATCGGGAAAGGCATTCATGGCAGTCGGTCGGTGTGGCGGGGTCGCCAGGGTGAGACGAGTATCGGCGCGGCGACGCCGCGCTGGGTTGCCATCTCGCCTGCCCAGTGTTCCAATCTGCTTATCGGTATGCCGCAGGCGCGGCCCGCGCCAAAGCCATGAATCCTTCCCCGCTCAGCCTGCATCACCTCTACGTGTTCGCTGGCGTGGCCGCGGCCGGCGGCGTGCGCCGCGCCACGGAAACGCTGCACCGCGCTTCATCGGCGATCGCGCGTTCGGTGGCCGCGCTGGAAGGCACGCTTGGCGTCGAACTGTTCGAGCGCAAGGGCCGCGGCATGCTGCTGACGCGCGCCGGCGAGCTGGTGCTGTTGCGCCTGCAGCAGATCGACGCGACCCTGCGCGACGTACGCGAGGAAGCCGTCCGGCTGCGCAGCCGCCATGGCGGCACCGTCGCCAGCTTGGAATCGCTCTACAACGAACGGCGCCTGGAAGTCGCCACGCTGCTGGCCGACGCGCACCATATGCCCAGCGTCGCAGGCGTGCTTGGCGTATCGCAGTCCGCGGTCAGCCAGGCGGTGGCGCGGCTGGAAGAGATACTGGGGCAGCCGCTGTTCCTGCGCACCGCGCGCGGCATGATCCCGACCGACGTGGGCGCGCGCTGGGTCCCGCGCTTTGAACGGGTGCTGGCCGAGCTGCGCCATATCACCGCCGACGTGGCGGCATTGCGCGGCGTGCTCGAAGGCGTGGTCACCGTCGGCGCGCTGCCGCTGGGGCGCACCCAGTTGCTGCCGGCCGCGATCGCGCGGCTGCATGCGCGCCATCCACGGCTGCGCTTCCGCTCGCTGGAAAGCCCGTACGAGGAACTGACCGCGGGGCTGCTGAGCGGGCGCATCGACCTGATCCTGGGCGCACTGAGGCAGGACGCCGCGCAAGGCCTGTCGACCGAGCCGCTGTTCGAGGACCGCATCGCGCTGATCGCCAGCGCCACGCATCCGCTGGCGTCGCGCAAGCGCCTGACGCTGCGCGACCTTGAACCCTATCCGTGGGTGCTGTCTCGGTCGGGTTCGCCGCTGCGCGAGGCGCTCGACGGCTTCTTCACCCGCCATGGCGGGCCCCTGCCCGAACCGCTGGTGGAGACCGGCGACCTGGCGCTGCTGCGCGGCCTGCTGCTGCGCGGCGAGATGATTACCGCGCTGTCCGCGCACCAGCTGCAGTATGAGTTCGACCAGTCCTCCCTGACGGAGCTGAACCTGCCGATGCCGGGCATGCGGCGGGTGATCGGCATGACCACCCGCGCCGGCGCGCGGCTGTCGCCCGGCGCCGACGCGCTGCTGGCGGAACTGCGCGCCTGCAGCACCGCCTGGCACCGCGACGGCGCCGGCGGCACGGCATCGCAATAAGGAAAAGGCAACGGGCCGGCAGCCGAAAGCAATACACCACAGGCGCGCCGAACGTAGACTGCCCTTGCCATGAGCGATGCGCTCGTGGCCTGCGCCGCCATCACACCGGACCGCGCCGATAAGCGGTGGCCGGCACCGGCCAGCGGCCGCATCCCAGCAGGCAACCCAGACAACGATAAAAGGCCCGCGCGCCGGGCCGCAGGAGGAGACGGCATGACCGCACGCCCAAGGCTCGATATCCGGGCCCACATCAATGACCGAAAGATGTCGAGCTACCAGTGGCTGTTGCTCGGCCTGTGCTTCCTGATCGTCGCCACCGACGGCATGGATGTCGCGATCATGGGCTTCCTGGCCCCCGACATCACGCGCGAATGGGGTATCTCGCGCGCCAGCTTCGGCATCGTGATGAGCGCGGCGCCGGTGGGTCTGGCGATCGGCGCGCTGATGGTGGGGCCGCTGTCCGACCGCTTCGGCCGCAAGAAGCTGCTGCTGGGCTCGGTGGCGCTGTTCGGCGTCTTCAACCTGCTGAGCGCGTTTTCCGACAGCGTGGTGACGCTGTCGCTGCTGCGCTTCCTGACCGGGCTCGGGCTGGGCGCGGCGATGCCGACCACCACCACGCTGCTCTCGGAATATGTGCCGGAGCGTTCGCGCAGCACGCTGATCGCGGCCATGTTCACCGGCTTCAACCTGGGCTCGGCGCTGGTGGGCTTCGGCGCGGCCGCGCTGCTGCCGCACTTCGGCTGGCGCGCGGTGCTGATGGTGGGCGGTGCGATCCCGCTGCTGTGCCTGCCGGTCTACCTGCTGCTGATCCCGGAATCGGCGCGCTACATGGTGGTGCGCAAGTTCGCGCCGGAGACAATCGCGCGCACGCTGCGCCGCGTCTGTGGCGGCGACGTGCCGCTTAATGCCGAATTCACCATCAGCGAGCCGCCCGTGCCGGCCACGCAGCCGGTGCGCACGCTGCTCTCGCCGGGCTATCGCGGCATCACGCTGGCGCTGTGGCTGACCTACTTCATGGGCCTGCTGGTGATCTACCTGCTGAGCGGCTGGCTGCCGACGCTGATCAAGGACGTCGGCCTGCCGATCGAGCGCGCCGCCAACCTGACCGCGCTGTTCCAGCTCGGCGGCACCGTTGGGGCGCTGGCAGTGGGCTACTACATGGACCGGCGCGCGGCCAACAAGGTGATCGCGATCGCCTATGTCTGCGGTGCGGCGTGGATCCTGCTGCTGGCCTCGGGCAACGTCAGCTCGGCGGCTTTCGCGTTCTTCGTGCTGATGGCCGGCTTCTGCATGAGCGGCGCGCAGACGGGGCTGAATGCCTTCGCACCGTCGTGCTACCCAACCCCGGTACGCGCCACCGGCGTGAGCTGGATGCTGGGCATCGGCCGCTTCGGCAGCATCACCGGGTCAATGGCGGGCGGCGTGCTGCTGAGCCTGGGCTGGGGATTCAGCGCTGTTATCGCCATCCTGGCGATCCCGGCGACCATCGCCGCAATTTCTATACTGTCCTCACGGGCACAGCAGAGCGCCGTAACGGCGTAACGATGCAGGGCCCGGCGCTGGCCGGGTGTCCCAAGTTTTTCCGAGTTATCTGGGTTTTCGACATGGCTACTATCATCGGCGCGATCGCCTCTTCGCATACGCCCACCATCGGCTTCGCGCTCGATGCCGGCAAGCAGCAGGACCCGGCCTGGGCTCCGATCTTCGCGGCCTACGCGCCCGTCAGCGAATGGCTGAAGGAAGCCAGACCCGATGTGCTGGTCATGGTCTACAACGACCACGTGACGTCGTTCTTCTTCGACCACTACTCGGCGTTCGCGCTGGGCATCGGCGAGTCGTACCACGCCGCCGATGAGGGCGGCGGCCCGCGCGCACTGCCGCCGATCAGCGGCCACGCTGGCCTGTCGCGGCATATCGGCGCATCGCTGATGGCCGATGAATTCGACATGTCGTTCTTCCAGGACAAGGCGCTCGACCATGGCTGCTTCTCGCCGCTGTCGGTGCTGCTGCCGCATGACAGGAACGGTGGCAAGGACGCCTGGCCGGTCAGCATCGTGCCGCTGCAGGTGGGCGTGCTGCAGTTTCCGGCGCCGTCGGCGCGCCGCTGCTTCAAGCTGGGCCAGGCGCTGCGCCGCGCCATCGAAAGCTATCCGGAAGACCTGCGCGTGGCGATCGTCGCCACCGGCGGGCTGTCGCACCAGGTGCATGGCGAGCGGGCCGGCTTCAACAACACCGCGTGGGACCATCGCTTCCTGGACCTGTTCGAATCCGATCCCGAAGCGCTGCTGGAACTGACCCACGCCGACTACGCCCGGCTGGGCGGCTTTGAAAGCGCCGAGGTGGTGATGTGGATGGTGATGCGCGGCGCCATGTCCAGCGGCGTCCGTTGCGTGCATCGCGACTACTACCTGCCGTCGATGACCGGCATCGCGGTGGCGGTGTACGAGAACGCGGCCTGTACCGACCCCGAACGCCACGCCGCGCGCGCGGCACGCCAGCGCGAGCATATCGGCCACCAGTTGCGCGGCATCGAACAGCTCGAAGGGACTTACCCGTTCACGCTGGAGACCAGCGTGCGCGCGTACCGCATCAACCGCTACCTGCACCAGCTGGTGCGGCCCGAATTCCGCGAGCGCTTCCGCACCGACCCGCAGGCCACCTACGACGAAGCCGACCTCAGCGCCGAAGAGCGCGACCTGATCACGCGGCGCGACTGGCGCGGCATGATCCACTACGGCGTGATCTTCTTCCTGCTGGAAAAGCTGGGCGCGGTCACCGGCGTGTCGAACCTGCATATCTACGCAGCGATGCGCGGGCAATCGCTGGAGGACTTCCAGAAGACGCGCAACGCACCCGGCGCGCTGTATTCGGTGGCGGGCAGCGCCGGCAGCGGCACCGCATGGGCTGCACCGGCCAGCGAGAGCAAGGCTGGCTGACCCGGGAACCTCGCTGCGTTCAGTCCCGGTCCGGCGCGCCCGGCGGGAAGAACGAGCGGTACGGCCGCGCCTCGTCGACGGCACGGGCAAAGGACGGGCGTGCCAGGAGCCGGGTGCGGTACCCGCGCACATGGGCGCACGACGCAGGAACGGGATGCACCCAGTCCGCATAAAACAGCGACGGTGCCGCCGCGCAATCGGCCAGCGTGAATGCACTGCCTGCCGCCCATTCACGGCCGGTGAGCCGGGCATCCAGCCAGGCGTAGGCGCTTTCCAGCAGCTTGCGCGCGTCGGCCACGCCATAGGCATCGCGCTGGCCGGCGGGGCGGAGATGGTCGAGCACGATGCGCTGCATCGGCGTCATCACGTACTGGTCGAAGAAACGGTCCAGCAGGCGGACTTCGAGCGCATCATCGGGCGCTTCAGGCAGCCAGCGCACTGCGCCCCGGTGATGCTGGTCGAGGTATTCGATGATGATGCTGGACTCGAACACCGTGCGGGTGCCATCGACCAGCACCGGCATCCGCTGCAAGGGCCATAGCCGCGCATGTTCGGCTGCATGGTCGGGATGGTCGGGCGACAGCATGCGGAACTCGAACGGGATCGCGTTCTCGTACAGCGCGATCAGCGCCTTCTGGCAGTAGGAGGAAAACGGGTGGGCGTAAAGCTGCATCGTGGTCTCCTGTTGGATCGGCTGGCTACGCTGCGGCGAAGCGGTCGGTTGCAGCGATCAGCTGGTCCATGATCCCCGGTTCGGTCCACGCGTGGCCTGCCCCTTCGATCAGGTGGAAATCCGCCTTCGGCCACGCCTTGTGCAGGGCATGGGCATAGCGCACCGGGCACGGCATGTCATAGCGCCCATGCACGATGACGCCGGGGATATCGGCCAGCTTGTATGCATCGCGCAGCAGTTGTCCATCCTCCAGCCAGCAGCGGTGCGTGAAGTAATGGTTCTCCAGCCGCGCAAAGGCCAGCGCGAAGTGGCTGTCGTCATGCTTGGCGCGGTTGTCGGCATCCGGCAGCAGCGTAATGGTCTCGCCTTCCCACACGCTCCAGGCGCGCGCGGCTTCGACCTGCTTGTCCTTGTCGCCGCCGGTCAGCAGCTTGCGATAGGCCGCCATCATGTTGCCGCGTTCCGCTTCGGGCACCGGCGCCTGGAAGCGCTCCCATTTCTCGGGGAACATCTCGGACACGCCGTACTGGTAGTACCAGTCCAGCTCTGCCTGCGACACCGTGTAGATGCCGCGCAGCACCAGTTCGCTGACGCGCTGCGGATGCTTCTGCGCATAGGCCAGCGCAAGCGTCGAGCCCCAGGAACCGCCGAAGACCAGCCAGCGCTCCACGCCGGCAAGTTCGCGCAGCCGCTCGATATCGTCGACCACGTGCCACGTCGTGTTGTCCTCCAGCCCCGCATGCGGCGTCGATCGTCCGCAGCCGCGCTGGTCGAACAGCAGCACGTCATAGCGCGCCGGGTCGAACAGCCGCCGATGGTCGGCCGAGATCCCGCCGCCGGGCCCGCCATGAAGGAACACTGCCGGCTTGGCGCCCGGCGTGCCGACGCGCTCGTAGTACAGGACGTGGCCGTCGCCGACATCGAGCGTGCCGGTATGGTAGGGCTCGACTTCAGGGTAGAGGGTACGGAGGGAGGGCATGGGGTAGGGCTCCGGTGGTCTCGAGGCCACAGTGTACGCCGCCAGAACGGGGGCTCGCGTCAGCCGGCGCCTGATGCGCCATCGAGCCAGATCCGCGAGAGACGGCACAAAAAAAAACCGGCACCCAAAGGTGCCGGTTTTCCTTGCCAGGCAAGTCGCGCTTACCAGCGCGCCCGCGATCAGTCTTCCAGCTTCGGCAGCGAAGCGCTCACCTGCGTCGACAGCAGGCCGGACTTCGCATACGTCTGCAGCTTCTCGCGCGTATCGACGATATCCAGCGTACGCATGGTCAGCTGGCCGATCCGGTCCAGCGGCGTGAACATCGACTCGCCCTTTTCCATCGTCAGCCGTTCCGGCTTGTAGGTCAGGTTCGGCGAGGTGGTGTTCAGGATCGAGTAGTCGTTGCCGCGACGCAGTTCGATGGTGACTTCGCCAGTGATGGCGCCCGCCACCCAGCGCTGGGCGGTTTCGCGCAGCATGATGGCTTGCGGGTCGAACCAGCGGCCCTGGTACAGCAGGCGGCCCAGGCGGCGGCCGTTGTCGCGGTACTGCTCGATGGTGTCTTCGTTGTGGATGCCGGTGATCAGGCGCTCGTAGGCGATGAACAGCAGCGCCAGGCCCGGGGCTTCATAGATGCCGCGGCTCTTGGCTTCGATGATGCGGTTTTCGATCTGGTCGCTCATGCCCAGGCCATGGCGGCCGCCGATGCGGTTGGCTTCCATGAACAGGTCGACGGCGTTGGCGAAGGTCTGGCCGTTCAGCGCGACCGGCTGGCCTTCCTCGAAGCGCACGGTGACTTCCTCGCGCTTGACTTCGACGTCATCGCGCCAGAACTGCACGCCCATGATCGGCTGGACGATGCGGATGCCCGAATCCAGGTGCTCCAGGTCCTTGGCCTCGTGGGTGGCGCCCAGCATGTTCGAGTCGGTCGAGTACGCCTTTTCGGCGGACATCTTGTAGTCGAAGCCGTTCTGGCGCATGAACTCGGACATCTCGGCGCGGCCGCCCAGTTCATCGATGAACTGCTGGTCCAGCCACGGCTTGTAGATCTGCAGGCCGGGGTTGGTCAGCAGGCCGTAGCGGTAGAAGCGCTCGATGTCATTGCCCTTGAACGTGCTGCCATCACCCCAGATATTGACGCCATCATCCTTCATCGCGGCAACCAGCATGGTGCCGGTGACGGCCCGGCCGATCGGGGTGGTGTTGAAGTAGGTGATGCCGGCGGTGGAAATGTGGAACGCACCGCACTGCAGGGCGGCGATGCCTTCGGCCACCAGCTGCGTGCGGCAGTCGACCAGGCGGGCTTCCTCGGCGCCGTAGGCCTTGGCGCGGCGCGGGATGTCATCATAGTCGGGCTCGTCGGGCTGGCCCAGGTTGGCGGTGTAGGCGTAGGGGACCGCGCCCTTCTGGCGCATCCAGAGGAGTGCCGCGCTGGTGTCAAGGCCGCCGGAGAAGGCGATACCGACCCGTTGGCCGGTAGGAATGTGCTGCAGGATGGTAGTCATCGCCAGAAATCTAAGTGAATTTGTCGGCTCTTGGGCGGGCTTCCGCCGCGTTGCCCGGAAGGGCGCCAGCGCGCGCGGAAGCACGGCGACGCGGCCGGCCGAGTCACGGGCCGAGTCAGTGCCAAACGCGAATTGTGACACGGCAGCGCCCACGCGCCAAACGGCCGCCGCCGCGTGGCCGTGGGCGGCACCCCGGAGGAGCGTTGAAAAGCCGCGAACGCGCCCTTCAAAACTCTCGACTGGTTCGCCCCCGGGACCCCTCCCTATACTGCGCCGCATCGTTGTTTTGAGAGCGGAGTCGTCATGCTGCATCGCGCCCTGCAAGGGATCCGGGTCCTGGACCTGTCGCGCATCCTGGCCGGTCCCTGGTGTACCCAGAACCTGGCCGACCTGGGCGCCGAGGTGACCAAGGTCGAACACCCCCAGCGCGGCGACGACACGCGCGGCTGGGGGCCGCCCTACCTGGACGCACCCGCCGGCACCGAAGGCGAGCCGCGCCTGTCGGGCTACTTCATCTGCTGCAACCGCGGCAAGCGTTCGGTGGCGATCGACTACGGCACGCCGGAAGGCGCGGCGCAAGTGCGCGAACTGGCGCGCGAGGCCGACGTGCTGGTCGAGAACTACAAGGTCGGCACGCTGCGCCGCTACGGGCTTGACTACGAATCCCTCAAGGCAATCAACCCGCGGCTGGTCTACCTGTCGATCACCGGCTTCGGCCAGGACGGGCCGATGGCCGACAAGCCCGGCTATGACTACGTGTTCCAGGGCATGGGCGGGTTGATGAGCTATACCGGCCAGCCCGACGGCGCACCGGGCGCGGGGCCCCTGCGTACCGGCGTGGCGGTGGTCGACCTGAGCACCGGCATGTATGCGACCTCGGCGGTGCTGGCCGCGCTGTACCAGCGGCAATCGACCGGCGTGGGCGCGCACCTCGATATCGCGCTGCTCGACGTGGCCGTGGCGATGAACGCCAACCAGGCCGCCAACTACCTGGTGTCGGGCCAGAATCCGCAGCGCAGCGGCAATGCGCATCCCAACTGCGCGCCGTATGAAGTGTTCCGCTGCGCCGATGGCCACCTGATCCTGGCGATCGGCAATGACGGACAGTTCGCGCGCTTCTGCGCGGTGGCAGACATGCCCGGGTTGGCGCAGGACCCGCGCTATGCCACCAACTCGGCGCGCATCGAGCACCTGCCGGCGCTGCGCGCACTGCTGACCGAACGCTTCCCCACCCGCACGCGCGCGGCCTGGACCGATGCGTTCGACGCCAACGGCGTGCCATGGGGCCCGATCCACACCATGGATGAAGTCTTCGCCCACCCGCAGGTGCAGCACCGCGGCCTTATGCAGGTGGCGGAGCACCCCGTCATGGGACGCGTGCCGATGGTGCGCAACCCGATGCTGGCGGGCCACCACGCCCCGCTCGCGCCGCCGCCGCTGCTGGGCGAGCACTGCGCCGCCAACTGATGCCCGGCCCCCTGCAAGACCCCCACAAGACCGACAAACCCTGCTCCGGAGACACCCGATGAAGCCCGTCCTGACCACTGTTGCCCTGTTCGCCGCGCTCGCCTCGGCCGGCGCCGCGCAGTCCAGCCCCTACCCCGACCGCCCGATCAAGCTGATCGTGCCCTACGCCGCGGGCGGCACCACCGACATCATCGCCCGCATTGTCGGCACGCATCTGGGCCCGGTGCTGGGCCAGCCGGTGGTCGTGGAGAACCGCCCCGGCGCCGGCGGCGCGGTGGGCAGCGCCTATGCCGCCAAGCAACCTGCCGACGGCTACACGCTGGTGATGGAGGTGGAAAGCTCGCACGCGGTCAATCCCAACGTCTACGTCAAGACCGCGTATGACCCGGTGAAGGACTTCGCGCCGATCAGCAACCTTGCCGACGTCCCGAACGTGCTGGTGGTCAACCCGTCGTTCCCGGCCGCCGACCTGCAGGCGTTCATCAGGCTGCTGAAAGCCAATCCGGGCAAGTATTCGTTCGGCTCCTCGGGCAACGGCGGCCTGAGCCACATGAATGGCGAGCTGTTCATGAACGCCACCGGCACGCGCATGCTGCATGTGCCCTACAAGGGCCTGGGCCCGGCGCTCAACGATGCGGTCGCGGGCCAGATCCAGGTCGTGTTCGACAACATCCCCTCGTCGTCCGCGCTGATCCAGGGCGGACGCCTGAAGCCGCTGGCGGTCGCGGCGAAGCAGCGCCTGAAGGTGCTGCCCAACGTGCCGACCTACGCGGAAGCCGGCCTGCCGGCAATGAACAATCCGTCGTGGTTCGGCCTGGCCGCGCCGGCCGGAACGCCCGCGCCCGTCCTCGACAAGCTGAACCAGGCCGTGCGCAAGGTGCTGGCCGAGCCCGACGTGATCGCGGCGATCGAGAAGCAGGGGGCGATTCCCGCCCCCACCTCGCGCCAGGCCTTTTCCGAACTGGTGCGCGGGCAGAATGCGCACTGGAAGAAGGTCGTCGACGATATCCAGTTCACCAGGCTCCAGTAAGCAAGCCACCAGCAAGGAACGACATGAGCGAAACCATCCAGGAACAGTACGCAGGCGTGGACATCGACGCGCGCGGCATTGCCACCGTCACCATCCGCGACGCGGGTTCCCTCAACATCCTCGGCACGCCGGTGATCGCCTCGGTCACGCGCGCGATCGAAGCGCTGGCCGCCAACGAGGCCGTGCGCGTGGTAGTGCTGCGCGGCAGCGGCGACAAGGGCTTTATCGGCGGCGCCGACATCAAGGAAATGGCCGCGCTGGACCGCGCCAGCGCGCAGGCATTCATCAGCGGCCTGCGCCGCCTGTGCGACGCGGTGCGCCACTGCCCGGCGCCGGTGATCGCGCGCATGCCGGGCTGGTGCCTGGGCGGCGGGTTGGAACTGGCCCTGGCGTGCGATATCCGCATCGCCGCCGACAATGCGCAGCTCGGCATGCCCGAAGTGAAGGTCGGGATCCCGTCGGTGATCCACGCCGCGCTGATGCCGCGCCTGATCGGCAATGCACGCGCGTCATGGCTGCTGCTGACGGGCGAGATCGCCAACGCCGAAGACGCGCTGCAGTGGGGCCTGGTCAGCCGCGTGGTGCCGCTGGACGCGCTGGACCAGGAGGTGGAGCGCGTGGCCGCTTTGCTGGCGGGCTTCGGTCCCGTTGCCGTGCGCCAGCAAAAGCGCTTGCTGCGCGAGTGGGAAGACGCGCCGGTCGATGTGTCGATCAACAACAGCGTGGCGGAATTCGGCAGCGCGTTCGACACCGGCGAGCCGCAGCAGCATATGGCGACCTTCCTCAACCGCAAGCGCTGATTTGCACTATGGCGCCGTGCTGGCCACGGCGCCGCCCTCGCGCGTGGCCACCACGCGCGGATCGTTGAGCAGGAACTGCGCGAACGCCTCGGCAAATGCCGGCAGCTTGCCATCGGCGCGCACGATCAGGTTGAGTTCGCGCAGTGCCCAGGGCTCGGCCAGCCGCACGCCCACCACGCGCGCCTCGCGCAGCGCCAGCGCCGCCACGCTGCGCGGCACCAGCGCCACGCCCACCCCCGCCTCGGCCAGCGACAGCACCGCATCGAAGCTGTGCGCATGCAGCCGCACGTTTGGGCTCTTGCCCGCGCGCTGCGCCATCTCGCGCAGGAACAGGAAGTTGCTGCTGGTTCGGCTCATGCAGACAAAGTCAAAGGCCAATGCCGCACCGAAGCGGACCTCCGGCTCGCGCGCCAGCGGGTGCTCCGCCGCAACCGCCAGGATCAGCTCGTCGCGCGCATAGCGCACCGAGCGCACGCCGGTAGTCTCGAAATCGCCGGCAAGGATGCCGACATCGGCCTCGTGCGCCGCCACGGCCGTCAGGATCGACTGGCTGGCGCGTTCTTCCAGGTCGATGTTCACGTCCGGGTTGGCCAGCAGGAAGCGGCTCACGCTCGGGATGATGAAGCCGTTGAGCGAGCTACTGTTGGCCAGCAGCCGGATATTGCCCTTCAATCCCGCCGAGAAACGGCCCACTTCGCCGTGCATGCGCTCCACGCCGAGCAGCAGTTCGCGCACGTGCACCAGCAGCGTCTCCCCTGCCGGGGTCAGCTCCATGCCGCGCGCAGTGCGCACGAACAGCGGCGTGCCCATCGCGTGTTCCAGGTTCTTCAGCCGGTAGCTCGCCGCCGACGCGGTGATATGCGTGGCCGAAGCGCCGCCGGAGAGACTTTGTGCGTCGGCAATCGCCTGGAACAGGCGCAGGTCGGTCAGTTCGTAACGCAAGGCAGCCCCAGGTGTCTAAAGTGGTCAGGCGCGAGCCGGATCGAGATGGTTCGCGGGCATTCTAGTGCAGCGCGGCACGCACGCCCCGCCCGCAACCTGGTCTCGCATTGATGTGGACACCGCCCACTTTGTTTGCTAAGGTATTGTGGACGACGTACACAAAAGCGTGCGCCCATTGCCGCCGTCCTCGCCGCGCTCCCCGCCGGATACCCGCGGCTACCGTCTGTCTGTACGGCTACGTTCCTCATGGCTGCCCGCCCGGGCGGCCCACTTACAGGAGTTGTCATGCAAGTCCAGCCCTATCTCTTCCTTGAAGGTCGTTGCGATGAAGCTGTCGAGTTCTACAAGAAGACGCTTGGCGCCAAGGTCAACATGCGGATGACGTTCAAGGAGAACCCCGAGCCGGAAAAGGCCGATCCCGGCTGCCAGGCGCCGCCGGGAACGGAAGACAAGGTCATGCACATGGAATTCCAGATCGGCGACAGCGTGATCATGGCTTCGGACGGCCGCTGCTCGAACCAGCCCAAGTTCGAGGGCATCGGCCTGACGATCAGCTTTGCCGACAAGGCCGGGGTGGAAAAGGCCTTCAACGGCCTGAAGGAAGGCGGCCAGGTGGTGATGCCGCTGGACAAGACTTTCTTCGCCGAGCAGTTTGGCATGGTGACTGACCGCTTCGGCGTCATGTGGATGCTGATCACCGAGCAGAAGTAAGCGCGGCGCGTGCGGTTTCGCCGGCGGCGGGGGCATACGGGATTACAATGCGCGCCGCCAGCCGGAGAAACCGGCGAACCCACGACAGCCACGCACCATGGACGAACGCATCACGGAACTCGAAATCAAGCTCGCCTTCCAGGAAGACCTGCTCGACACGCTCAACACCACCGTGGCGCGCCAGCAGCAGCAGATCGACCTGCTGCAGGAGCAGTTCCGGGCGCTGTACCAGCAGTTGCGCAGCGCCACGTCCACGGCAGCCGAATCCGATCCCCAGCAGGAAATCCCGCCGCACTACTGATGCCGCGCGCTTGCGCGCCTCTGCCATGTGACGGAACGCCATCCCGCCCGCGCGGTCTGACTGGCTGACTCCATTGATGGCGCGCCGGCCAGGCGCGCCCCATCCGCCACATGCGCCTGCGCCCGTCCCAGTTTCTTGCCGCCACGGCCGTCTTTGTGTCCGTTTCTACTGCGGCCACCCCCGCGCTGGCCGGCTACAACGTCTGGACCGGCGAATACACGCTCACCCGCGAGGAACTGCAGGCCGCGCTGGAGCAGCGCTTTCCCGCCACGCTCCGCTATGCGGAAGTGGTGACGGTACAGCTGAGCCACCCCCGGCTGGTGCTCGACGAGGCCAGCAACCGGGTCACCACCCATGTCGACGCACGCCTGACCAATGCACTGCTGCCCTCGCCGCCGGTAGACGGCAAGCTGGCGCTTAACAGCGGCGTGCGCTACGACCCCGGCAAGCGCGCCGTGCTGCTCGACAACCCCACGGTGCAACAGGTGGAAGTCGCCGGCATGGCCCAGTACCGCGAGCAGCTCAATGCCATCGGCGCGGTCGTTGCGCAGCAGCTGCTGAAGGACTATCCGGTCTATACCTTCAAGCCCGAGGAACTGCGCTTCGGCGGCAAGGAGGTCGAGCCGGGGACGATCACGGTCGGCAAGGACGCAGTGCGGGTGGAAGTAAAGAACCGCTAGCGCCGCGCCGGATCGCGCGCGCCGCGGAACACCAGCGCCAGCCCCGCCAGCACCGCCGCCATCCCGGCAACCGCCAGCGGCGCCATCCGGTTGCCCAGCAGCAGGTAGTCCAGCACCGCGGTACCGGCCGGCACCAGGTAGAACAGGCTGGTCACATTCACCAGGTTGCCCGCGCGGATCAGACGGTAGAACAGCAGCGTGGCCCCGATCGAGATGCCCAGCGTCAGCCACAGCAGTGGCAGCGCGAAGGCCAGCGAAAACTCGAACGCGAAAGGCTGGAACGGCAGGCATAGCAGGCATGCCGCAAGGCTGACACCATACTGCAGCGGCAGCACCTGCGTGGGCTTGCGCGTGATGCGCTTCTGCAGGATGGCGCCGACCGTCATGCAAGCCAGCGATGCCAGCCCGCACGACACGCCCGCCAGCGACAGCCGTGCCACCAGCAGGCTGTCCGCGACCACCAGCGCCAGCCCGGCGAGCGCGAGCGCCAGGCCCGCCATGCGGATGGCGCTGTAGCGGCGCTCGGTCAGCAACAGGGTCAGCATCGGTTGCGCGCCCAGCACGGTGGCCAGCACGCCGGGCGTCATGCCATGGTCGAGTGCAAGGAAATAGAACACGGCGTAGCCGCCGATCAGCAGCAGGCCGGTCAGCGCCACATGCAGCCGTTCGCCCCGCGGGGGCAGCGCATGGCCGCGCGCCAGGCCGATGGCGCCAAGCACGGCCAGCGTCAGGGCGAAGCGCAGCGTCAGCAAGGCAAAGGGCGTGGCATGGTCCAGCCCAAGGCGCGCCGCGATGGCGCCGCTGCTCCATAGCAGCACGAACAGCGGTGTGGCCCAGAACGCGGCGGATACCGCATGCCGGGCGTCGGCTGCGGCGCCCAATTGCGCCGCGCAGTCTTTTTCGGTGGTCATGGAATGTCATCTGTCGAAGGCATGGCAGACCCCGGCACGCAGGTGTGCGCAACAACTGACGGCGGCCGGCAGCGGCGCGCAGGCGCGCGGCTACCGTGCCGTCAGGCACGCGCAGGCGTGAAAACCGGGGACGAGAGTGCTAGAGGCGGGCCGCGATGCGCGCCCGTCAGCCGCGTGGCGGCGGGGGCGGATGCGCGCCGCCGGAGAACGGCGGCGGCGGTGCGACAGAGGCGAACGCAGGCTGGCGACGCACGCACGGCATCGCGTCGCACGGCGGCGCGGCGATGACGGGGCGTTGGCGGTCTGCGGTCATGGCGAAATCGGGAAATGGATCCGAAGGTCTGGCGATGCTATGCCTGTGCGGCGGCCGCGTCAACGGGCGGCGTGCATGACCCGGCCGCCGCTCAACATGCGGCGCCTGGATCGAGCTGCGCCACCAGCGCCTCCAGCGCGGGTGCGCAGCCGGCTTCGACCTTCAGCGCCAGCATGCCGTCCGCGCGCGTGGTGCCGAGGTTGAGCGCCGCCACCGGCTTGCCCATCTGCCCGGCCCAGACGCAGAAGCGGTAGCCCGAATAGACCATCAGCGACGAGCCCACCACCAGCACCGCATCGGCGGCCTCGAGCGCCGCACGCGCGGCATCGACGCGCACGCGCGGGACCGACTCGCCGAAGAAAACCACGTCGGGCTTGAGGATGCCGCCACAGCGCCCGCACTCGGGCACGCGGAACTGCGCGAACAGCGGCGATTCGAAATGCACGTCGCCATCGGCGGCCGGCTCGGCAATCACATCGCGCAGCGCGGCGTTCTGTGCCAGCAGCCAGTCCTGCAGGCCGGCGCGGTCATGGCGCGCGCCGCAATCCAGGCAAATGGCGCTGGCCAGGCTGCCGTGCAGCTCGATCACGTCACGGCTGCCGGCGCGCTGGTGCAGGCCGTCGACATTCTGCGTGACCAGCGCGCTCAGGCGGCCCTGCTCGCCCAGCCGCGTCAGCGCATGGTGCGCGCCGTTGGGCCGCGCCTGCCATGCCACCGGCCAGCCCAGCATGCTGCGCGCCCAGTAGCGCTGGCGCCCGGCGTGGGAGCCGAGGAAGGCCTGCAGCGTGATCGGCTGCGAACGCTGCCACTGGCCGCGCGCGTCGCGATAGCCGGGGATGCCGGAATCGGTGCTGATGCCGGCGCCAGTCAGCACGAAGAGGCGCGGATGGCGCCGCACGAAGTCGAGCAGCGCGTTCAACTGGCCCGATCCTCCGCGTGCCGCGCGGCCTGGCGCGCTTCCCACGCGCGCAGCGCCTCGCGGTAGCGGTCCAGTTCCTGGTAGTAGTAGTCGAAGATGCACGGATCGCAGCCGGAGCCGCAGCATTCGTTGTCGCCAGGCCGCTCTGGCGGTAGCGGGCGCGGGTCGTCCACAGGGTTGGCGGCAGGGTTTGCGGGAGATGCTTGGGACACGGACTGCGCGCCGCAACGGGCGCCATTGGCGGATCAGCCGCCAGTATATGCCGCCGGCGCCAACCACGCCGCCGCCCCGCAACGCTGAGGCCGTGGCGCTCAGTAGCTCGCCCAGTGGCTCAATCAGTGGGTCAGCAAGACACTGCCGACCGGGATCACCAGCGCCGTGCCGGACAGGCAGGCAATGTCATCGTCGGCAAGCCAGCGCGCCACCAGGTCGGCCAGCCGCGCGCCGATGCGGGCCAGCTCGGATGGGTCTGCCAGGTAGACGGCATCGATCACGTCCTGGTCGAACGCCAGCGACGCGCTGATGCGGCAACGGCCGGGCGAGCCGGGCGGCTCGGCCTGCCAGCTCACCTGCACCTCGCTGCCGCCGGCACGGTGGTATTCGGCCGACATCGGGAACAGCCGGCAGGTATGTTCGCGGGTCCACTCCACCAGTGCGGTCATGGCGATCCCCCTCGGTGCGATCCGTGCTGCTCGCCGGGTGCGCCGCCGGCTGGTCAGCGGCTCAGAACATGGTAGAGCCAGTCGTGCGCGCGCGGCGGCACGCCCAGCGCGCTGGCGTCGATGCGCCTGCCCCGAACGCAAATTGCGCCGTCGTACAGCGCATCCACCGCTGCCTGGGCATTCGGGTACCGCCCCATCACGCCATTGCCCAGCATCAGCATCCAGTCTTTGTCGCGGGGAATCAGCGTCAGTTGCCCCGCGGCAGTCTGGCAAAAGAAATAGCCGTACATGCAGCCCCCAACCCGCCTTGGCCTGAGTTCATCTTAGTCTCTGCACGCAGCCTGCGCAGTGCGCTTGCGGCTGGGAATGCCGATCTGCACGCTTCCGAGCGGCATGATGAATTGTTTTTACGGCACGCGCGCCAGGCGGCCCGTGCGCCGCGTTTTGCCCGAAGATAGGCCGACGCCCACCGGCGCCGCCTATGCGGCTGCCTGCTGAACGGACGACGACATGAAGGCAGCCACATCCAGACGGTTGCGGATCCTGCGGCTGGCAGCGCTCGTGCTGGCGGCGTGCCTTGCCATGGCCGCCCGGGCCGCACCGGATGCGGCCGCCGTACCGGCGCCAGCGCTCGTGCCCGCAGCGCCTGCCGCGATCGACACGCCCGCCGCCACCGCGCCGGCCCACGGCACGCGTCCGCGCGTCTGCCTGGTGTTGTCCGGTGGCGGTGCGCGCGGTGCCGCGCATATCGGCGTGCTCAAGGTGCTGGAGGAACTGCGCGTGCCGGTGGACTGCATCGCAGGCACCAGCATGGGCTCGCTGGTGGGCGGCGCCTATGCCACCGGCATGTCGCCCGCCGAGATGGAGCGGCTGGTCAGCGGCCTGAGCACCGAAAAGCTGTTCAAGGAACGCCCGCCGCGCCAGGACCTGACCATCCGCCGCAAGCAGGATGACTTCACCAACCTGTTCACGCCCGAGATCGGCGTGCAGGCACGCGGGCTGCTGCTGCCCAAGGGAGCGGTCTCGGGCGTGCAGCTGGAAACGGTGCTGCGCCAGCTGGCACGCACGCCCGGCTACCGCGACTTCGACAAGCTGCCGATCCCGTACCGTGCCGTCGCCACCGACCTGGTCGCCGGCACGCCGGTAGTGTTCAGGGCCGGCGAGCTGGCCAACGTGATGCGCGCCAGCATGTCGGTGCCGGGCGCGGTGGCACCGGCGGAATACGCAGGAAAGCTGCTGGTCGATGGCGGGCTCACCGACAACCTGCCGGTCGGCGTGGCGCGCGCGATGGGCGCCGATGTCATCATCGCCGTGAACCTCGGCACGCCGCTGATGAAGCGCGAGGAACTGACCTCGGTCATCGGCGTGACGGGCCAGATGCTCAACATCCTGACCGAGCAGAACGTGCGCGCCTCGCTGACTTCGCTGGCTCCCGCCGACGTGCTGATCGAACCCGCGCTCGGCGATTTTTCCGCGACTGACTTTGACCACCTGGCCGCCACCATCCCCATCGGCGAAGCGGCTGCGCGCCGGGTGGCCGACCGCCTCGCGCCGCTGGCGCTGCCGCCGGCGCAGTACGCGCAGCTGCGCGTGGCGCAGCAGGCGGTGCCGCCGCCGGACACGCGGCCGGTGGATGCGATCGAGATGGCGCCGCTGCACCGTGTCAATCCCGAGTTTGCGACGGCGGTGATGGAGACCAAGCCGGGCGAGCCGGTCGACCAGGCCACGCTCGACCAGGACATGCGCCGGCTGTTCGGCACCGGCGACTTCGAGCACGTCAACTACGGCATCATGGAAGAACCGGGCAAGCGCATCCTGGTGGTCAACGCGGTCGAGAAGTCGTACGGGCCAGACTACCTGCGCTTCGGCCTCGGGCTCAGCTCGGACTTCCGCGGCGATGCGTTCTTCAACCTGATCGGCAGCTACCGGCGCACCTGGCTGAACTCGCTTGGCGCCGAATGGCGCACCGATTTGCAGGTAGGCCAGACCACTTCGCTGACGAGCGAGTTTTACCAGCCGCTGAACACGCGCCAGTACTTCTTCATCGCCCCGCGCATCGAGCTGGAGCGCCGCCCCGTCAATGTGTTCCAGGGCAGCACCCGCCTGGCCACCTATGACCTGCGCCGCTTCGACGTGGCACTGGACGTGGGCAGCCAGTTCACCAAGTACGGCGAGCTGCGGCTGGGCGTGCAGACCGGCACGCTGGACGCCACGCTGAGCACCGGCCCGGAACAGCTGTCGCCGGGCCCCGGCAGGATCAAGCGCGGCGCCATTACCGGACGGCTCTTCTTCGACCAGCTCGACAGCGTCGACTTCCCGCGCTTCGGCTATGCTGGCTCGTTGCGGGTCTATGCCTCGCAACCGGGACTCGGTGCCGACGATGCCTATATCAAGGCGCAGGCCGACCTGGTGTATGCCCATTCGTTCGGCAACCATACCGTCTCGCTCGGCCTCAAGGCCGGCACCAATGTCGGCAACCCGCTGCCGCGCTATGACCTGTTCCAGTGGGGCGGTTTCCTGCAGCAATCCGGCTATGCGACCGGCCAGCTGCTGGGCGGCAACCTGCAGTTTGCGCGGCTGGTCTACTACAACAAGCTGGCGCGGCAGACGCTGCTGCAGGGCATCTACGCCGGCTTCTCGCTGGAGGCGGGCCGCATGGGCGCGCCGCTGGTGCCGGGCAGCCCGACCGGGCTGCTCAAGTCGGGATCGCTGTTCCTGGCACTGGACAGCCCGCTCGGGCCGCTCTATTTCGCCTATGGCCGGGCCGCGGCCGGGACTTACAGCTTCTACCTCTTCCTCGGCAAGCCGTTCTGACACGTGGGTCCACCGCGGCGTGGGACCCCGCATGTGATGCGTGCGCACCCCACCAAAGTTGTATGTAATGTCTTAATTCAAATGTCTATACTTTTCCCTGTCAGCAAGACCCCCTCTTGATTGACAGACCCTTCCCGGTCGCCGCTGCCCCAGCGGCGACTTTTTTCTGTGCGGTCGCCGCGTGGCCGACACCGGCCGCGAGTGCGTGACACCCTCCGCCTCCCGCCAGTTCTGGCCTCCTATAATCCCCGCCTCGGGCCGCGCTGCCGGCCCCATTCGCGGAGATTTCCATGCAGATTGATTTCACCCATTTCACGCCATGGCTGTCGCTGGCCGGTGGCCTCGTCATCGGGCTGGCCGCGGCGCTGATGATCCTGGGCCTGGGCCGGATTGCCGGCATCAGCGGCATCGTCGGCGGCATGCTGTCGCTGCCGCACGGCGACACCGCCTGGCGCGCCGCCTTCATCGCCGGGTTGCTGCTGGCACCGTGGCTGGCCGGCGCTTTCGGGGCCATGCCGCAGGCGCGCATCGACGCGGGCTGGGGCACCGTGCTGGCCGCGGGGCTGCTGGTGGGCATCGGCACGCGCTATGCGGGCGGCTGTACCAGCGGCCACGGCGTATGCGGCCTGTCGCGCGGGTCGGTGCGCTCGCTGGTGGCCACGCTGACCTTCATGGCGGCGGGCTTCCTGACAGTGCTGGTGCAGCGCCACCTGCTCGGAGGCTGACATGAGGGTCTGGTTCGCGCTGCTGGCCGGCCTGGTATTCGGCATTGGCCTGATCGTGTCCGGCATGGCCGACCCCGGCAAGGTGCTGGGCTTCCTGGACCTGGCTGGAGCCTGGGATCCTTCGCTGGCATTCGTGATGGCCGGCGCCGTGCTGGTGGGCACGCTGGCGTTTGCGCTGGCTCGCCGACGCTCGCGTGCGTGGCTGGGCCAGCCGATGCAGTGGCCCACTGCGTCAGCGATCACGCCGCGGCTGGTGCTGGGCAGCGCCGCCTTCGGCGTAGGCTGGGGGCTGGCCGGCTTCTGCCCGGGCCCGGCGCTGGTGGCGCTTGGCGCAGGCTACGCCAAGGCGTGGGGCTTTGTCGGCGCCATGCTGGCCGGCATGGCATTGTTCGAGGTCGCGGAGCGAGTACGGGAGCGGCGCTGAGTCCGCAGCCTACGGGTAAAGTATCGATCACAAACAGCGCATCGTGCCCACCGGGACACACGTGGATGCACGCAGTGCTGGCCCCTTGCGCCAAGGCGGTTTAAGATTGCGCGATTATCGAACAACGAACCCGGACAGCACAGCCCAATGGAAGTCCTCCGCCCCATCGGTCTCGGTCATGCACAGGCCGACACCGTCCGCGTCGCCCGGCCGCACGCCGATTTGCTGAGCAGCTTTGCCGGCGATCCCAATTTCATGCTGTCGCTGGCGCGCGGGCTGACCGTGCTGGAGGCCTTCTCGGAACGCAAGCGTCCGCTGACCATTTCGCAGGTGGCGCAGCGCACGCAGCTGTCGCGCGCCTCGGTGCGGCGCTGCCTCTATACGCTGGAGCAGCTCGGCTACGTCAGCCAGCAGGACGGCCAGTTCGCGCTGCGCCCGCGCGTGCTGCACCTTGGGCATGCGTATTTCTCGTCGACCTCGCTGGTGTCGCTGGCGCAGCCGATCCTGGACAACCTGAGCGCGCGCATCCACGAGACCTGCGCGCTGGCCATCCTCGACGGCACCGACATCCTCTACCTGGTGCGCTCCGAAGTGCAGCGCGTGCTGAACTATTCGCTGGGCATGGGCAGCCGCCTGCCAGCTTACTGCACCTCCAACGGCCGGCTGCTGCTGGCGCACCAGCCGGCCACGGTGCTCGACGGCTTTTTCGAGCATGCCGAACTGCGCCCGCGCACGCTGCAGACCAAGGTGTCGCGGCAGGAGCTGGAAGCCTGCTTCGCGCGGGCGCGCGAAGTCGACTACGTGATCGTCGATGAGGAGCTGGAGCCGGGCCTGCGCGCGATCTCCGTCCCGGTACGCTCGGCCTCGGGCATCGTGCTGGCCGGCCTGAGCGTGAGCGTGCGTGCCGCGCGCGTGCCGGAAAGCGAGATGGTCACGCGGCTGCTGCCGCCGATGCGCGAAGCCGCCGCGGCGATCGGGCGGCTGATCGGCTCCTAGCCACGCAACCGCGCGGGGCCGAGCATGGCCGCGGTCATGCCATGGTCGGCGATATGCGCCAGCAGGCTCCGGCAGCGGCCGGCCCTGCGCCAGCTATCTGCAATCAGCCCCGGTGTGCCAGCTCCAGCGCGAACACCAGCCGCTGCAGGAAATTCTCCATGCGGCCGTCCGGACTGACAAAGGCGCAGCCAAAGTGGTGGATGGCGTTGTCATCGTGGCCGACCAGCCAGTGGCCAACCACCTGCAGGTCGAGTTCGAGCTTGCCCAGTTCGCGGAAGTCGAGCCGGCACTTGGCCACCGTGGTGCCGACCGGCAGCTGCTCCTCCGTGACGCTCTTCGAGCGCAGCCCGACGCCGGACAGGGACAGGTCGGCGATATCCAGGCACAGCAGGGCATTGTCGGCGCCGCGGATCTCGCAGCGGTAGCCCTTGGTCACCAGCGTGCGCGCGCGGAAATGGCGGCGGCGCTGGAAGTGATAGAGCTTCTCCGGAAACTCGACGACAAAGGCCGGGCCCTGCTCGAAGCGGGTCGCGGCGGGCTGCCCGACCAGGAAATTCACCGGCACGCCACGCAGCAGGCCGGAAAACGCATTCTCTTCCGAGGTCATCAACGACTGCCGCTCGGCATCGGCGTTGCACCAGTCGAACACAAAGGTCCGGTTGACCGGATCGACATGCAGGACCGAGGTGACGAACTGGTGGCCGGTGCGGGTGCGCACGCTCAGCATGCACTTCTGCCACGACAGGTCGCGCAGGACGGTGCCGATCTGGGAGTTGTGCGTGAGGCGGTAACGCTCATCCGCCAGCGGCATGGCGGCGACCGTGTCGATATCGGTATCGGTTCCGGTGCCGGCCCCGGAGGCTTCGTGCTGATTCATAAATTCACGCAACGTCTGGTATAGCGGGATGCCGCCGGGTAGTGGGGGGCGCGGCAGCTAGTCGGCCTGCCGGCCGCGCGCCGCATGTTAAGCGCGTGCCCCCGCGTCCGGCAAGACTCATGGCGACACCTTCGGCAAATCTGTGGCAGAACTTGAGCACAGACTTACGGGGGGTAGCGCCTGCGCCGCTTTCAGGCGTCTGTCGGGGCCGGCGGTGGTGCCTGGGGGAGTGCGCCAGGCATGGCCAGCGTGGCCTGCGCCTCTTCGCGCAGCCACGCCAGCAGCAGCAGCCGGCGCGTGTCGTTCTCGAACGGCGCCGGCGACAACAGATGGTACGCCGATCCATCCGGCGTGAAGCCGAACGGAGCGGCCAGGCGCCCGTCGGCGATCTCGTCGGCGGCCATCAGCCGGGAAGCCATGGCCCAGCCGAGCCCTGCGGCAGCGGCCTGCAGGCTCAGGTAGAAGTGCTCGTACCAGGCATCGCCCTCGAACCTGGCGGCTTGCGCCGCGGGGCCGGCCGCCGCCAGCCAGCGTTGCCACGCATCGGGCCGGGTGCGCGTATGCAGCCGTGCCGGCACGGCTGCGGCGCCCTGGGCCAGCAGCGGGCGGCAGACCGGCCCGACCCATTCCTGCGCCACCTCGCGCGCATGCCAGCGCGCCTCAAAGGCGAAATCATTGCGCCGCAGCGCCAGGTCGGCGCCACTGCGCGCGAAATCGATCGGCCCGCCGGCCGCCATCAGGTGCAGCGGGATGTCGGGGTGGCGTGCGGCAAACCGCGGCAACCGCGGGATCAGCCAGCGCATCGCCACGGTCGGCTCGCACGACAGCACCAGCGCGCGGCCAGGCGGCTGGGTGCGGATGCGCGCGGCGGCGCCGGCCAGGATCTCCATCGACTGCGAGGCGGCGGCAAACAGCGTGCGCCCCGCCTCGGTAAGGAAGACGCCTCGGTTGCGCCGCTCGAACAGCGCCACGCCGAGCGTGTCCTCCAGCTGGCGGATCTGCCGGCTGACCGCGCCGTGGGTCAGGTGCAGCTCCTCGGCCGCGCGCACGAAGCTCTCGTGCCGTGCGGCAGCCTCGAAGAATCGGATCCAGCCCAGCCAGTGCATCGGGGTTTTCAGTCAGTTTTTCTCACGGATTTGCGCGAGTATATATCGGTTGTGGTGGCCCGTTGCCGCACGCAGAATTGGGTACGTTTTGGCCCGCCGGCCAAGAGCTAGTGCGGTAATCCTGCCTCAACCACAACGTAATTTCACAGAAAATGATTCCAGTCGCCGAATCGCTGGCGGTCGCCGCCGTGACCGTGCTCGCGGTGGTCAGCCCCGGCCCGGACTTCGCCATGGTGACCCGCAACAGCTACCTGTACGGCCGCCGCGCCGGGCTGCTCAGTGCCTCCGGGATCGCGCTGGGGGTTCAGGTCCATGTGCTGTACACGATGTTCGGCGTGGCGCTGCTGATGGCGCACGCGCACGGCGTGCTGACGGTTGTGAAGGCGCTGGGCGCGGCCTACCTGGTGTGGATCGGCGTGCAGACACTGCGCCGGCGCGCGCCGCTGGCGGTCGACCTGCACGGCGCGCCGGCACTGCGTCCGGCCGCGGCCTTGAGGATGGGCCTCCTCACCAATGCGCTGAACCCGAAATGCACCCTGTTCGTCGTCAGCACCTATACGCAGGTGGTGGATGCGCATACCCCGGTGCCGGTGCAGTTCGGCTATGGCGGGTTCATGTCGCTGGCGCATCTGGCGTGGTTCAGCCTGGTGGCCTGTGTGTTCACCGCGCCGGCGCTGCGGGCGGCGATGCTGCGCCGGCAGCGGCTGCTGGACGGCGCCATCGGCTCGGCACTGTGCGGGCTGGGGGTGGCGTTGGGGCTCAGCAACCTGGCGTAGCGGCGGGCCGGGCCAGGGGCCACGCCTGCCGCACGAGATGCTCCGCGCCCTGCGGTCCCAGTCGGCTCTCGAACAGCACCAGCCGCTGCACCGGCCAGGGGTCGCTGGCGAGCATGCGCTGTTGATCGAGCCAGGCGCGCAACACGGCCTCCGGCACCGTCGGGCGGCAGCGTGCCAGGGTCAGGTGTGGATGGTAGCGGCGGCGTTCCGGTTCGATCCCGGTGGCCTGCGCCAGCGCCTGCCCCACCGCGGCGTGCAGCGCACGCAGCGCGTCCAGCCCGGGACCCGGCGCGAGACCAGCCCACAGTACGGCCCCCTGGCCGCTGCGGAAGCGGCCAGTGCCCGCAGCCTGCAGCGTAAAGGCCGGCACCGCGAGTCCGTCGAGCGCCGCGTTCATCTGCGCCTCGGGTACGCCGCATTCGCCCAGGAATTGCAGCGTGAGATGGACCTGCTCGGCCGGCACCGGGCGCAGGCC
The DNA here is from genome assembly GCF_040784895.1 of Cupriavidus sp. Agwp_2. Classification (NCBI taxonomy): domain Bacteria; kingdom Pseudomonadati; phylum Pseudomonadota; class Betaproteobacteria; order Burkholderiales; family Burkholderiaceae; genus Cupriavidus; species Cupriavidus sp. Agwp_2. Next base: position 1,913,508 of record NZ_CP088084.1, on the reverse strand, counting down.
GCTCGTCGACGGCAGGGTCGACAGTAGCCGCGCCGCCTGCGCGGGCGGGACTTCCACGGCAAAAAACAGGCGCGGCATGGCGTCGGCTCAGCCGCCCGCGGGGCCGGCGCCCTCGCGCCGCAGCAGCGCGCGCTTGCGCTCGATGCCGCCGGCGTAGCCGGTCAGCGCGCCGGCGGTGCCGAGCACGCGATGGCAGGGCACGACCACCGACAGCGGGTTGCGCCCCACCGCGCCGCCGACCGCGCGCGCGTGCGTCGGCGGCAGTCCCAGGGCGCGGGCGAGTTCGCCGTAGGACGCCGTCGCGCCACATGGGATGGCCTGCAGCGCCTGCCAGACGCGCTGCTGGAACGGGCTGCCCGCGAAGCGTACCGGCACCGTAAAGGCGTCGCGATTGCCGGCGAAGTATTCGGCCAGCTCCTGCGCGGCGCGCTCGAGCACCGCCGCTTCCTGCGGCGACGCGTCACCGGTGGCCCCGGCCATGTTGGCGGGGTAGTACTTCTGCCCCGCGAAAAAGACGCCGGTCAGGTACGTCCCTTCCGCGCGCAGCAGCATGGTGCCCAGGGGGCTGTCGATCTGGCGATAGCTGCTCATGTCATGGTCTCCGGTTCGCGCGCGACGGGCGCGGCGGGCGCGTCCTTCATGGTCTCATAGCGATGCCACAGGTGGACTGCCGCATAGGCGCGCCACGGCGCCCACTGCGCGGTGCGCACCTGCATCGCGCGGACGGTGTCGACGCCCAGCACCTTGCGCAGCGCGTAGTCGGTGCCGGGAAAGGCGTCGGGCCAGCCGAGCGCGCGCATGGCGACGTACTGCGCGGTCCAGTCGCCGATGCCGTCGATGGCGCGCAGCGCCGCGACGGTCGCTTCCGGCGGCGCATGCGCGTCAAGCGCGAGCGTGCCGTCGGCCACGCATTGCGCCAGCGCCTGCAGCGTGCGTGCCTTGCCCGCCGGCACGCCGGCGTCGCGCAGCTCCTGCAGCGGCATGGCGACGATGGCGGCGGCACTCGGGAACAGGAAGCGCAAACTGCCGGGCAGTGCCTCGGGCAGCGCTTCCGCCGACGCCACGCGCTGTGCCATTGCGGCCAGGATGCGGCGCGCATGCACGACCGGGATGACCTGCCCCACCACCGCACGCACGGCAATCTCAAACCCGTCGACACTGCCCGGCAGCCGCATGCCCGGCATGGCCTGCGCAAGCTCGCCGAGGTGCCGGTCGACCACATCGGGACGGCAGCCCAGGTCGCACAGCCTGCGCACCTTGCCCAGCGCCTGCGGGATCGCACGCGCCAGCGATGCCGACAGGGTCACGCGCAACACCATGCGGCGCGGCCCATGCTCGATGCGAACCCAGCCCGCATACACGGTGCCGCCCGCCTCCACGCGCAGCGTGCGCGCATAGGCGCCGTCGCGGATCTCTTCGATGCCATCCACCGCGCGCGTGGCCAGGAAGCCCAGCAGCGCCTCCCACGCCAGCGGCGGCCGGTAGCCCAGTTCGAACACCAGCCGGTCGCCCACGCCATCGGTGGCGCGCCGGCGCAGCGCGAGCGGGGTCAGGCCGTAGCGCGTCTTCAGCACATCGTTGAAGCGGCGCACGCTGCCGAAGCCCGCCGCCAGCGCCACCTCGGTCACCGGCAGCGCAGTGTCGGCCAGCAGGCGCTTGGCCAGCAGCAGCCGCTGCGTCTGCGCATATTCCAGCACCGAGACGCCGAACTGCGCATCGAACAGGCGCCGCAAATGCCGCTCGGTCACGCCGATGCGCGCGGCCAGCCCGGTGACGCTGCCTTCGGCCATGAAGCCTTCGTCGATCAGCGTGGCAGCGGCCTGCGCGAGCCGGCCCGAGATATCGGCCAGCCCGTGGCCCGGCGCAAGTTCGGGGCGGCAGCGCAGGCAGGGACGGAAGCCGTGCTTCTCGGCGGCGGCGGCACTTTCATAGAAGGTGCAGTTCTCGCGCCTGGGGGTGCGTACCGCGCACACCGGCCGGCAGTACACGCCGGTCGAGGACACGCCTACGAAGAAGCGCCCGTCGAAGCGGCGGTCATGCGACGCCACGGCCTTGTAGCAGGTATCGGGATCGAGGTTCATGCTGGCATGCTACCGCTTCGGCAACCTGGGCACCGGCTGGATTCGGACATTTCCCTCTGGCGTGCAGAGGTGGGCTGCGGCACAGTTCCGGGTACGGGCGGCGGCTAGAATTGCGCTTTACGCCACTGCCCTGTATTCATCACCCGGCAGCCAGCCCACACCGGAGACGCCATGCGCCGTTTTGCCCTGCACCTGTCGATGCTTGCCTCGCTGGCCCCGCTGCCTGCGCCGGCGCAACCCGTGCAGCCGGTGCCTGCGGCATCGCCTTCGCTGGTGCGGCAGGTCGCCACCGTGGAGGGCATCACCGAATACCGCCTCCCCAACGGCCTGCGCATCGTACTGGCGCCGGACGCGGGCAAGCCCACCACCACGGTCAACATCACCTACCTCGTGGGCAGCCGCCACGAGAACTACGGCGAGACCGGCATGGCCCACCTGCTCGAGCACCTGCTGTTCAAGGGCACGCCGTCGCTGCCGGGCAAGGCCATCCCGACCGAATTCGCGCGGCGCGGCATGAGCGTCAACGGCACCACCGCGCAGGACCGTACCAACTACTTTGGCACCTTTGCCGCCAGCGACGAAAACCTCGACTGGGCGCTGCGCATGGAAGCGGACCGCATGGTCAACAGCGTGCTGTCCAAGGCCGATCTCGACAGCGAGATGACCGTGGTGCGCAACGAGATGGAAATGGGCGAAAACAGCCCGTCGCGCATGCTGATGCAGCAGACCATGTCCGCCGCGTACCGCTGGCACAACTATGGCAAGGCGCCGATCGGTGCGCGCAGCGATGTCGAGAACGTCAGCATCGACAACCTGCGCGCGTTCTACCGGCGCTACTACCAGCCCGACAACGCGGTGCTGGTGGTGGCGGGCAAGTTCGATCCCGCCGCCACGCTGGCGCGCATCGAGCGCTACTTCGGCCCGATTCCACGCCCCACGCGCGTGCTGCCGCCGGAGCACACCGTCGAACCGCCTCAGGAAGGCGCGCGCGAACTGGTCATCATGCGGCCTGGCGACAACAGCCTGGTGGCTGCGCAATACCATGTCAGCCCCGGCGCGCATCCGGACACTACCGCCTTGTCGATGCTGACCATCATCCTCGGCGACACGCCCGGCGGGCGCCTGTACAAGGCGCTGGTCGAGCGCGGCCAGGCCGCTTCGATCGGCACCGCGTTCTATTCGATGAAGGATCCCGGCACGCTGCTGGTCATGGCGGAAACCTCCAGGGACCAGTCGCTTGCGGCCGCGCGCGCAGGCCTGATCACGCAGGTGGAAGGCTTTGCCGAGGCCCCCGTGACCGAAGCCGAACTGGAACGCGCGCGCGTGCGCATGCGCAATGCCTACGACCACTACATGAGCGATCCGGGCGCGCTTGGCATCGCCTTGTCCGAGGCCATCGCCAAGGGCGACTGGCGGCTGTTCTTCCTGAACCGCGACCGCATCGAGACCACCACGCTGGCGGACGTGCAGCGCGTGGCGCAGAACTACCTGCAGTCGTCGAATCGCACCGTGGGCCTGTTCGTGCCGTCCGCGCAGCCCAGCCGCGTGCAGGTACCCGCCAAGCCGGATGTCGCCGCGATGGTCAACGGCTACCAGGGCAAGCCCGCGCTGGCCGCGGTCGCGCCGTTCGACCCCAGCCCCGCCAATATCGAGGCGCACACCACGCGCCAGACGCTGGCCAACGGCATGCAGCTGGCCCTGCTGCCCAAGCCGGCGCGCGGAGAGGTGGTGCACGGCGTGCTGGTGCTGCGCATGGGCGACGTGCAGAGCCTGCAGGGACTGACTACGGTCGGGACGCTGACCGCGTCGATGCTGCGGCGCGGCGCCGGCGGCCTGGACCGCCAGCAGATCGCCGACCGCATCGAGTCGCTGCGCGCGCGCGCCAGCATCGGCGGCAGTTCCGAGCGCGTGACCATCAGCTTCGAGACGCGCCGGGCCCAGTTGCCCGAGCTGCTGGCACTGCTGCGCGAGATCCTGCGCGCGCCTGACTTCCCTGAAGCCGAATTCGAGACGCTGCGAAAGACCAGCATCGCTGATATCGAAAGCATCCAGAGCCAGCCGGGCGTGATGGCGTCGAATGCGCTCGGCCGCCACGGCGACCCCTATCCGGTGGGCGATCCGCGCCACGCGCGCAGCATTGCCGAGAATATCGCCGACCTGCGCGCGGCCACGCTGGCGCAGGTGCGGGATTTCCATGCGCGTTTCTATGGCGCGGGCCATGCGCAGCTGAGCCTGGTCGGCGACTTCGACGCGCCGGCCACTGCGGCGCAGGCCGCGCAGCTGTTCGGCGACTGGACCGCGGCGCAGCCGTATGCACACGTCGACCGGCCATTCGTGCCGATTCCGCCGGCCGAGTTCATGCTGCCCGCGCCGGGCAAGGCCAATGCCGTCTACGTGGCCGCTGCGCCTATCGACCTGACCAGCGACTCGCCGGACTATGCGCTGATGATGATCGCCAACCGCGTGCTGGGCGGCGCCAGCCTGCGCAGCCGGCTGGCCGACCGCCTGCGCCAGCAGGAAGGGTTGAGCTACGGCGCCAGCAGCTGGGTACAGGTGGGCGCGCTCGACCGCGCCGGCCGTTTCGGGTTGCAGGCGCAATACGCACCGCAGAACCTCGCGCGCTTGCAGCACGCGGTCGCCGACGAGCTCGAGCGCTTTACGCGCGATGGCATCACCGCACCGGAACTGGCCGAAGCGGTCAGCGGCCTGCTGCAGCAGGGGACGGTCAGCCGCAGCAACGACGCGGCGCTGGCGGGTACGCTTGCCAACCAGCTCTACCTCGGCCGTACCATGGCCTTCACTGCGGAACTCGAAACGCGCTTGCGCGCGGCGACAAGGGAATCGGTCAATGCCGCCATCCGGCGCTATATGCAGGCGGGCGGCCTGTCCCGCGTCTATGCGGGCGACTTCAGTGGCGCGCCAGCCGCGCAGCCGACTCAAGCACGCGATGCGGCCCGAGGCAGCCAGGCAGGCGCCAGTGCGAACACCGAAGCCGCGGGCGCCACGCCGGCCGCGCAGCCCTGACATATCCGGGAAACAAAATTCGGCTGCACTGGCGGAATGCGCAAGACCGCTTTGGGCAGCGTTATGCTGCCCAAGCGGCCAGGCTAACGGCCGGGCGCGGCAAGACCAGCCGGGCAAGCCTGCCACGGTGCATGGCCCTTGCCGCGACCCCGGGTTGACTGTATATTCGTACAGTATAAGTCGATATAAGAGGTGTGGATGTCAATCGTGCGAGCTGGCAGCAAGGCAGAAGCGCTCCGGCTTCTGGCCTCGGAAGACGTGCTGGCGCTGGAGCTGGACTACGAGACGGGCTGGCAGGATGCGGTCGAACTCGGCAGGCTCGGAGAAAAGCGCGGTATCAAGGTGCAGTATCGCGGACAGGAAAGTATTGCCGTCCGCTCCCGCGAAGCCCTGATCGAAGGGCTCGCCAAACCCAAGGGCACGTTCCGCCAACGCAATCTCTATTGCCAGTTCGATCTCGGCACGCTGGCGGACCATGAACTGCTCGAACTCGAAGCCAAGGCCACGCGGCTCGGGGACTACATTCTCGCCGGCCACCTGCTGCGCGATGTCGACGGGGTGTGGCCGCAGCAATAAGCGACCAGATCAGCGCCGCAACCAAAAATAAAGGCCGCCATGCCGGCGGCCTTCGACCTTCACATCGCACGCGGTGCGATCAGTGCCAGACCCGCGTCGCGTTGGCCCATCGCGCGGCGCACGATTGCGTGGCGGCAGCAGCGGCCTCGGCCGCATCCTCGGCTTCGGTGAGCTGGCCGGCATCGGCCAACGACATCTGCGCAGCGTTGTCCAGTGCCGTGCGCCACATGACAGCCGACACCAGCGTCTTGCATTGCCGGCGTTCGCCATGCGCGAGGGCCAGCAAGCGCTCGTAGCCCTCCATCACGATCAGGCGGTCGCCGCGGCACGGCTGCAGTTGCAGCGTGTACAAGTGATCGCACTCGCATTGCAGGATGCCGCCGCTGACCGCCAGCACGATCGCGCCTGGCAGCGCGATACCGCTGGCCTGCACCTCGCCACGCAAGCGCGCCAGGTGCGCTTGCGCACGCGGGTCGCTGGCCTGCGTCCCCTGCGCCATATTGGCCGGCACCGCGCCCAACGCCATCAGCTCAGCGGGCGATACCGCCAGCGTATACGCCTGCAATGCAGGGCGATAGGTCGCCACCACCGCGCGCAGGCGGTGCGGGGTGTCAACGTCACGGCCTGCCGGACCGCGATCCTGCCAATCGTTCATGCCGACTCCTGCCACACCGGGCCGTTGCATGGTCAGTCGCGCAGCAGCTGCTTGGCGATGATGATCTGCTGGATCTGCGTGGTGCCTTCATACAGGCGCAGCAGGCGCACGTCGCGGTAGAAGCGCTCGGCCTTGTACTCGGCGATATAGCCGGCGCCACCGTGGATCTGCACCGCGCGATCGGCCACGCGGCCCACCATCTCGGTACAGAACATCTTGGTGCAGGAGGCCAGCATGCTGACTTCCGGATCGCTCTTGCCGGCGGGCTTGGCATCGTAGCGCTGCGCGCAGTCGCGCACCATCGACAGGCCGGCATAGAGCTCGGCCTGGCTGTCGGCCAGCATGGCCTGGATCAGCTGGAAGTCGCCGATGGGCTTGCCGAACTGCTTGCGCTCCTTGGCATAGGCCACCGCGTCGCTGATCAGGCGATGCGCCATGCCGCAGGCCAGCGCCGAGATATGCAGGCGGCCGCGGTCGAGCACCTTCATCGCGGTCTTGAAGCCCACGCCCGGCACGCCGCCGATGATGTTGGCCGCCGGCACGCGCACGTTTTCCAGCACCACGTCGCAGGTCTTGGTGCCTCGCTGGCCCATCTTCTTGTCTGGCTTGCCCAGCGAGATGCCCGGGGTGTCGGCCGGCACGATAAAGGACGAGATGCCCGAGGCGCCCGGACCGCCGGTACGCGCCATCAGCGTGAAGGCGCCGGCGCGCGGTGCGTTGGTGATAAAGCGCTTGGTGCCGTTGATGACGTAGTGGTCGCCGTCCAGCTCGGCCTTGGTCTGCAGCGAGGCGGCGTCGGAGCCGGCGTTCGGTTCGGTCAGCGCAAACGAGATGATCAGCTCGCCGCTGGCGATGCGCGGCAGGTAGCTTTGCTTCTGCTCCTCGGTGCCATCCATCAGGATGCCCTGCGAGCCGATGCCGACGTTGGTGCCGAACACCGAGCGGAAGGCAAAGGCGGTGTGGCCGAGGTCGTACACCACATCGCATTCCTGCGACATCGACAGGCCGATGCCGCCGTAGTTCTCGGGAATGGAGATGCCGAACAGGCCCATCTCCTTCATGTCCGCGACGATCTCGGCCGGGACGTCGTCGGTCTCTTCCAGCGTGTCCTCGGCGGGCTTCAGGCGTTCATCGATGAAGCGCTGCACCGAGGCGCGCAGCAGGGCAAAGGATTCTTGGTCAAGGGCCATGAGGATTCTCCGGGTCAGGCGGTACGTCTGTCTGGCCGACATGGTACGCCGGCCATGCGATTTGACAATCCACTGCGGATTGGACAGAAGCGTCAATATAATTTGACAATCTTCCGGTGTCAGTTCCACGTCACTGCCAGCAGCCCGGCCAGGCCGAAGGCCAGTGCAGCAAGTGCGTCGCCGGCGATCAGGCCCCCGCCCAGCAGCGACGCGGTGCTCATGTCCTCGGGCAGCGCCTGCTGCGCACGCCTGGCCCCGGGCCTGCGCCTCACCATGGCGCCGCCGATACTGGCCACCACGCCACCGGCGGCCATCCAGCCTGCCGCCGCCAGGTTAACAAAGCCGCCAAAGGACGATGCATAGGGCGACGGCAGCAGCACTGCATCGAGCACAAAATCCGCCACCCTGCCCCGCCGGCCCGATTGGGCGAAGCGCTGCCATGCCGGCCCGCCCAGGACCAGCTTGCGCAGCACTGCCGTGGCCAGCCCCAGCGCCAAGCCGAGCGCCACCGCGGCGTGCTGGGCGGCGCGTGGCTGCGCCAGCCCGTGCAGCACGCCGACGATCTTGTAGGTCATGGCCGAGGTCCAGCGCGCCGGCTGCTGGTCTGCCGGCAGCCGGGTCTGGTCCAGCGCCAGCACCGGGTACGCATGCATGAACAGCCGCGCCATCGCCACGGCCACCAGCGCCCCCACCACGATGCCAGCGACCTGGTAGCCGAACTGCACCATGCGGTCGCTGCCCAGCCGCCAGCCGGTGGAGCGGTCCTGCTGCATGTCGCTGGCTTCAGCGGTCGCCACCAGCAGCACGGTCGCCGCGATCAGGCCCACGTGCGGCGCGCGCAATCCGGCCGCGGCCATCAGGATCACCGTCAGCACGAAGGCGGACGAGATCGGGTTCTGGTCGACCATGCCGACCGAGATGCCGTTGACCAGCGCGAACACCAGCACCAGCAGCACCGCCATCAGCTGGAAGCCCAACGGCTGGCCGAACCACATCACGCCGGCGGCGACCGTGGCGGCTCCCCAGAGCAGCGCCCACGCGGCCACCCATGCCATGCCGGGCCCGCGCCGTGACGGCGCCGCCTGTCCCGACCGGCCGCGCCACTGGCGCCACGCCTGCCCCAGCAGCAGGGCGACATCGAGCGCCGCCGCGCCCATGATCATGCCGAGCGCCACCAGGAAGGTGGCCTTGCGGTACGGTTCGCCGGGCGCGAGCCACCCCACTGCGACGAACCACGGCGTCAGCGCCCAGCCGACCAGGCCGCCTACCAGCGCGGCAATGCCGATGCGCGCCCCGACGATCATGCCGGCGCCGAAAGTTGCCGCGGACAGATCCAGCGCAGCCAGCCACGGCACGCGCGCGGCGCCCAGGCCACTGGCCAGCCCCAGCGCCATGCCGCCGCCCAGCCGGGCCACCGAGCGACGCAGCAGCGCCGGGTCGGTCAGTGCGCGCAGGATATTGGCTACCGCCAGTCCCGACGGGAACGTCAGCTGCATCCGGTCTACCAGCAGCGGCGTGTACAACATGCCGATGCCTACGCCGTACATGCCGATGCACAGCATGTAGAGCACCAGCTGCCACAGCGGCGGCTGCGCCAAACCCAGCCATGCCATCGCCTGCAACACCACCGCCATCCCGCCCATGCCCGCTACCGACGCCGCCGCGGTCTGGATGTAGTTGGCACCGTGCCTGCCCGGCGCGCCATAGCCGGCGGTCACTACAGAACCAAGTATGCCCGCCAGCACCTGGCCACCGACAAAGAATCCCAGCGAGAAATTCATATAGGCCGCGGCAATGCCGCCGAGCGGCCCCAGCACCAGCATGCCGGCCGCGCCCAGCAGCGCGTGGTAGCGCCAGCTGCCGGCAGGGGGCAGCCAGCTGGCGCGGGGCACGGCATCAGTGGGCAGGATCGGCATGGCGAAGGCTAGGCAGTAGCGGGTGCGCTCTGCGAAGCATAGGCCACGGCATGGGGTGAGCGACGTGCGACTTGTCTCCTTTTCCGTAGGAAAGCCTCGGAGCCCGAGCAGCCAATCGGGTAAACACTAGTTTCGTGCGCAACCATCTGATATATAGTTGCGCACACAACCAATTACATCGAGCGAGACCCAGCCATGCCAGACTCCACCGCCCCGCACGCGGCCGTGCCGCCGGCACCGCCTCCTGTTACGCGGCGCCCCTGGCCGCACCACGTACCCGTGCTGATTGCCGGCGGCGGCCCGGTCGGGCTGGCGCTGGCGGCGCTGCTGGCGCGCTACGGCATCGCCACGCTGGTGGTCGAGGCCGACGCTGGCTACTGCGCCGGCAGCCGCGCCATCTGCATGTCGCGCCGCTCGCTCGAGATCCTGGGGTGGGTCGGCGCGGACCAGCAAACGGTCGAAACGGGCCTGCCCTGGGTGGGCGGACGCAGTTACTACCGCGACGCCGAGGTGCTGCACTTCCGCATGCCAAGCGAGTCGGATGAGCGCTTCGCGCCGATGGTCAACATCCAGCAGTACTACCTCGAAGCCTTCGCGCACGAAGCCTCGCTGCGGGGCGACACGCCGGCCGACGTGCGTTTCGGCGCGCGCGTGCGCACGGTGCGACCGCATGACGGCGGCGTGGTGGCGGAAATCGAGAGCGCCGGCGGCGTGGTGCAGGTCGACGCACAATGGCTGGTGGCCTGCGACGGCGGCCGCAGCACGGTGCGCGAGCAACTGGGCCTGCGCATGGAAGGCACGCAGTACGAGGGCCGCTACGTGATCGTCGACATCGTGCAGAAGACCCCGCGCGAGGTGGAGCGGCTGGCGTGGTTCGACCCGCCTTCGAACCCGGGCTCGACCATCCTGATGCACCGCCAGCCCGACGACGTCTGGCGCATCGACTACCAGATCCGCGACGACGAGGACCCTGAGGAAGCGGTCAAGCCGGAGAACGTGCTGCCGCGCGTGCAGAGCCACCTGGACATGATCGGCGAAACCGAGCCCTGGCAGCCGCTGTGGATCTCGATCTACAACGCCAAGTGCCTGACGCTGCAGGATTACCGCCACGGCCGCGTGCTGTTCGCCGGCGACGCCGCGCATCTGGTGCCGATCTTCGGCGTGCGCGGGCTTAATTCGGGGCTGGACGACGCCGGCAACCTGGCGTGGAAGCTGGCCGCGGTAGTGCGCGGTCAGGCCGCGGACAGCCTGCTCGACTCCTATTCGGTCGAGCGCGTCCACGCCACCCGGCAGAACATCGCCTACGGTGCCAAAAGCACCGAATTCATGGCGCCTCCCGACTTTGCCTTCCGCCTGATGCGCGAGGCCACGCTGCGGCTGGCGCAGGGCGACACCGCGGTGCGTTCGCTGATCAACCCGCGCCAGTCGGCTCCGATTGCCTATGCCGGTTCGCCGCTGAATGGTGCCAGCGACTTCGGCGCCGACTGCCCCGGCGCCGCGCCCGGGCTGCCGGCTCCGGAAGCGCGCGTCGCCAGCGCGGAGGGCATCGCCCACCTGACGCAATGCTTCGGGCAGCGCTTCACGTTGCTGTACTTCGGTGATTCGCCGACGCTGCCGGCAACGCTGGCCGCACTGGTGCAAGCCCATCCGCAAACGCTGCAGGCGCGCGTGGTCGTCAGCGGCACCGCCATCCCCGCGGACAACGCGCTCGCCGATGTCGCCGGCCAGGCGCAGGCGCGCTACGGCGCCTGCTCCGGCGCCCTCTACGCGATCCGCCCCGACGGCTACGTGCTGGCGCGCTGGCGCGATCCCGCGTGGGACGACGTCGCCGCGACCCTCGCCCCCCTGATGCAAACCCCGCAATCCCAACCGGCCGGAGCCCGCCATGCAAGCTGATGATCTCGACCTCGCCTATACGCGCCTGTGCGAGGCCATGGGCCGCACCGGCGAGGAACGTTCGCCGCTGCTGCTGGCGATGGTGTGCCTGGGGTTGATGAGCCGGCAGGAAACACTGGCACCGGTGCTCGCACTGATCGACGAGGCGGAGGCGCGCAGCCAGGCGTAGGCACTACAATGCCCACGCCCGACCGGACATCGCCATGAAACCACTGCCACGCCTGGAACAGTTCCTGACCTACCGCCTGCACCAGGTCAACAAGCTCAGCGACAAGGACAGCGCCGCCGCCTACCTGGAGCAATGCGGCCTGCTGCTGAGCGAGGGCCGCTGCCTGGCCGCGATCGGCGCGTTCGCGCCGCTGTCGGTCAACGCGCTGGCGCAGCGTGCCAACCTGACCAAGGGCCAGGCCAGCCGCTCGGCGCAGGCGCTGGTGGAACGGGGACTGGTCAGCAAGGAAGCCAGCGCCGCCGATGGCCGCGGCGTGGTGCTGGCCCTGACCGCGCAGGGCAAGCCGCTGTACCGGCAGGCGATCGCGATGATCGCGCGGCGCAATGACGAGATCTTCGGCTGCCTGAGCGAGGCGGAACAGGCGCTGCTGGGCAGCCTGCTCGACCGGCTGGTGGCGCACGCCGCCCAGCAGGACGGCGCGGCGGACAGCGACGAGGCCTAGCGACCCAAGCCTAGCGCCGCAGGCCGTCCACGTGCGTGCGCGCACCGTCGCGGCGCGCGGCTTCGGCGACCTCATTGCTGACCACGGTCTGGCCGATCGGCGCCAGCGCGATGCCGGCCAGCTTTAGGTGCTGGATCGCGAACGGGATGCCGATGATGGTGACGAAGTTCGCGACTGCCGCCATCACGTGGCCGATCGCCAGCCACACGCCGGCAAACACAAACCACAGCACATTGCCGACCAGCCCGAAGGCGCCGGTGCCGACATCGTCGCGCCCGGTCAGCTCGCGCCGGCTGATGGCCTGCTTGCCGAACGGGAAGAAGGTGAAGCTGCCGATCACGAAGCAGGCCTTGCCCCACGGAATGCCGACGATCGAGATAAAGCAGAGCAGCCCGGCCAGCCACCATGCCAGGCCCATTACCACGCCGCCGAGGATGAACCAGAGGAAGTTGCCGATTGCACGCATGCCAGCCTTTTGGGTGTGAGCAGGAGAGGACACCGATGATACGCGCGGCGCCGGAGCGTACCCGTTTCTGCGTGCCGCGCCAGGACGTGCGAAATGGCGGCGCGCGGGCCTCTGCATGCCCCGTGCGCGCCTCTCGAACGCGCGGCTTCCGCAAGGCAATCGCTGCTGCCAGCCGCTCCCGGCGCGGCTCGCAGCTGCAAAGCGTACCCGTTTCTGCGTGACTGGTTTTGGCCGGCGCCGGGCGTGGCAGCGTTCGGCAAGGTCGCGATGGCGGCGCTAGAATGTGACGCCCGCCGGCCATTTGCCCGGCATCCCGCGATCCGGGAATGCCGGGCGGCCCGGCGCGGCCATCCCCTTCGCAACCCTCACGCTTTTCGCACGCCACGCGGCGCGTCACACCGTTCTCTCCGCCATGAAACCCACGCTGCTGATCCTGACCCAGGTCGCTCCGCACCATCGCGACGCCATCGCCGAACAGTTCGAGATCGTCTACGCGCCCGATGCCGAAGGCCGCGCCGCGCAGATCGCCACCCAAGGCGCGCGCATCCGCGCGGTGCTGACGATCGGCTCCACCGGCCTGACCGCCGCAGAGATCGACGCCATGCCGGCGCTGGAACTGGTGTGCGCGCTCGGCGCCGGCTTCGAGAACATCGCCGTGGCCCACGCCCGCGCGCGCGGCATTGCCGTGGCCAATGGCGCCGGCACCAACGACAGCTGCGTCGCCGACCACGCGCTCGCGCTGCTGCTGGCGACGGTGCGCGGGCTGCCCCAGCTCGACGCTGCTACCCGCGCCGGCACCTGGCGCACGGCGCTGCCGCTGCGGCCCAATGTCTCGGGCAAGCGCATGGGGATCGTCGGGCTGGGCACCATTGGCCGGCGCATCGCCCGGCGCGGCGAGGGCTTCGACCTGGAGATCGGCTACCACAACCGCAAGCCGCGCGAGGATGTGGGCTACCGCTATTTCGACAGCATCGGGGCGCTGGCCGACTGGGCCGATTACCTGGTGATCGCCACGCCGGGCGGCGGCGCGACACGCCATCTGGTGGACGCCGCCGTGCTGGCGGCGCTGGGGCCGTCGGGCTTCCTGGTCAATATTGCGCGCGGCAGCGTGGTCGATACCCAGGCGCTGGCGGCGGCGCTGCGCGCCGGTACGCTCGGCGGCGCCGGGCTGGACGTCTATGAAAGCGAGCCGGCGCCGCCGGTGACGCTGTTCGACTGCCCCAACGTCGTACTGACGCCGCACATGGCAGGCTGGTCGCCCGAGGCGATCACGGCGTCGGTGGTGCAGTTCCTGGAGAATGCGCGCCGGCATTTTGCCGGCGAGGCGCTGCTGACACCTGTGGCTTGACGCCGGTACGCTGACGGCTGGACCTCAGGCGGCCGGAAATGCGACCCTGACGCGCAGCCCCGGCCGCGCGTCTTCGAGCGCCACGCGCGCCCCATGCGACTGCGCGATCTCCGCCACGATCGCCAGGCCCAGCCCGCTGCCGCCGGTCGGCGCATCGGGCACGCGGTAGAAGCGGTCGAACACGCGTTCGCGTTCCTCAGCCGGAATGCCGGGGCCGTTGTCGCGGACCACCAGCTCGACCGAGCGTCCGTCGCCCGCGCGTGCCACCTGCACGTCGATGCGGCTGCCGGCCGGGATATAGACCAGCGCGTTGTCCAGCAGGTTGGTCAGCAGGATGCGCAAGGCATCGGCATCGCCACGCACGATGGCCGGCGCCACGTCGGCCTCGGCATCCGCGTCCGCGCCGGCGTCCACGCCCAGGTCGATATCACGATCCAGCGCGGCCTGGGCCAGTTCCGCCACCACGCCGGTGGCCAGTGCGCGCAGGTCGACCGGCTCGCGCGGTGGCGTGGCCGCCCCGGGTTCCTGCCGCGCCAAAGTGAGAAGCTGCGTGACCAGGTGGGTCAGCCGCTCCAGCCCCTGGCGCAGCTTCGCCACTGCCTCGTCACGTGCCGCGCCGCTGTCGGCGCGCTCGACCAGCTGGGCCTGCAGCTGCAGCGCGGCCAGCGGCGTGCGCAGCGCGTGCGCCGCGTCGGCCACGAAGGCGCGCTGCGTGTCGATGGCGTGCGAGAGCCGCGCCAGCAGCTGGTTCAGCGCGGCGCTGAGCGGCGCGATCTCGTCCGGCATCTGCCGCAACGCAAGCGGCTCCAGCGTGGTGGCGTCGCGCGCGCGCACTTCGGCGGCGATCTCGCGCAACGGCCGCAGGCCGCGCCCCACGGCCATCCAAACCAGCCAGCCCAGCAATGGCAGCAGCAACAGCAGCGGCGCCACGGTACGCAGCGCCATGCGCGCGGCCAGCGTGCGGCGCGCGCTCATCGGTTGCGCGATCTGCACCACGGTGGGCCCCAGCTGCATGCTGTACAGCCGCCATTCGCCCTGCTGCGTGGTCACGTTGGAGAAGCCCAGCTCGGCGCGCGACGGCAGCGCCGCGTGCGAATGCGACAGGTAAAGGCTGCGCCCCGAGCCGTCCCAGATATGGATGACGACGTCCTCGTCGGCATGCGAGAGGTCGCCGGGCGAGCCGATAAAGGGCGGCACCACCGGGTCGGCAAACTGGCTCGGCAGCGCCGCGGCCATCTGCTTCATCTGGTAATCGAACAGCGCATTGGCTTCCTGGCGTGCCTGGCCGTAGATGAGCGCGGTGGCGATGGCTATGCCGGCGAGCAAACCCGCGGCCAGCCACCACAGCAGCGTTCGCTGGATGGAGCGCATCAGCCGGGCTCTCCCTCGCCATCCAGGCGCGGCACCACGTAGCCCACGCCACGGATATTGCGGATCAGCGCGGCGCCGAACTTCTTGCGCAGCGCGTGGATATAGACCTCGACGGTATTGCTGCCCACCTCGTCGTCCCAGCCGTACAGGCGCTCCTGCAACTGCGGCACCGACCACACCTTGCCCGGCCGCGACATCAGCGCCGAGAGCAGCGCGAACTCGCGCGCCGACAGCCGCACCGGCTCGCCGCGGTGCGTGACCTCGCGCGTGGACGGGTTGAGCACGATCTCGCCATTGGCCACCAGCGGCTCGGCCCGCCCCGCGGCGCGGCGCGCGAGCGCGTGCATGCGCGCGGCCAGCTCCTGCAGGTCGAAAGGCTTGACCAGGTAGTCGTCAGCCCCGGCATTGAGGCCCGCGACGCGGTCGGCTACCGCGTCGCGCGCGGTCAGGATCAGCACCGGCGTGGGCACGCCGCGTGCGCGCAGCGTGCGCAGCACGTCCAGCCCCGAGCGGCGCGGCAAACCCAGATCGAGCAGCACCAGGTCGTAGCAGGCCTCGCCCTCCTGCGACGACGTGGCCGCGGCCAGGCCCGCGTCGCCGTCGCGCACCCAGTCGACGGTAAAGCCCTCCTGCCGCAGCGCCTGCCTGACGCTGTCGCCAATCATGGCGTCGTCTTCCACCAGCAGCACGCGCATGGCTAGGCGGTCCCCGCCTCGCGATCCAGGCGGTCGGCCAGCGCCCGCGCCAGCCCCGGCAGCGCCGGGTGGCGCGCGGTGATGACGTGGACCGGCACGTCTTCGAGCCAGCCGCGCATGCGGCCCTTGGCGACGAAGCGCTCGGCGAAGGTGGAGGCCTGCAGCGCCGGCACGAAGCGCGGCAGGATGCCGCCGCCGAGATAGACGCCGCCGCGTGCGCCCAACACCAGCGCGATATCGGCCGCGACCGAGCCCAGCAGCCCGAAGAACGCCGTCATGGCCCGCTGGCACAGCGGGTCGTTGCGCTGGAAGGCGCCGTCGGTGACCTGCTCCGGCAGCAGCGGCGCGAGCAAAAGCGTACCCGTTTCTGCGGCCAGCGCGGCATGGATCTGCGACAGCCCCGCGCCCGACACCAGCCGTTCCGCGGATACGCGCCCGACCTGGCGATGGGCCGCGCGCCACGCCACCCATTCATCGTCGGTGGCCGGCATCAGCTCGATATGGCCGCCCTCGCCGGCCAGCGCCACCATCTGCCCGCCCGGCGCCGGCACCAGCCCCGACACGCCCAGCCCCGTGCCCGGTCCCACCAGCGCCAGCGGCGCGGTCGGGACCGCGGTGCCGGCGCGCACCTGCGCCAGGCCGTCCGCCGGCAGGTGCGGCAAGGCCAGCGCCAGCGCGGTGAAGTCGTTCAGCGCCAACAGCGTCTGCAGGCCGAGCGAGCGGCGCATGCCGTCGACCGAGAAGGTCCAGTTGTGGTTGGTCAGCCTGACCTGGTCGCCGGTAACCGGGTTGGCCAGCCCGATCGCCGCATGGCGCGGCATGGGCTTGCCGGTGCCGGCCAGACCATCCAGGAACTGGCGCAGCGCGGCTTCGAGCGAGGGAAAATCGGCGACCTTGAGCGCGGTCACCGGGCCGATCTGCATCGGCGCGGTCTCCAGCGCGAAGCGCACGTTGGTGCCACCGATATCGCCAAGCAGGCGCGGGAAGGTGGCGGTCGCGGGTGTGGAGGCGGTGTCAGCCATGGCGTCGGTCTCGTCCCCTTCAGGAATTCAGGAATTCAGGAATTCAGAATCAGGCCTTGAACACGTCGAACCCGTGCCGGTGGCGCGACGCCACCAGGCTCACCGGCAGCGCCGGCGTCGGCCCCTGCAGCGCGCGCTCCAGCACCCTGGCCTTGGCTTCGCCAGTGACCGCCAGGAACGCGCGTTCGGCCGCCAGCAGCGCGGCCAGGTTCAGCGTGATGCGCGCATGCGGCGCGGCGCCCGGGTGCACCAGCAGGTAGGCGGGCTGCGGGTCGCTCAGCGCGTCCTGCAGCTCGGGTGCGTCCGGGAACAGCGACGCGGTATGGCCATCCTCGCCCATGCCAAGCACCACCACGTCGGGCTGGCGGAACGCGCGATTCGCGCGCGCCACCGCCGCGGCCGGGTCGGCCACGTCCTGCCCATCGGCCACCAGCGGAATGAAGGCGGCACTGCCGGCGGCCTCGCGCAGCAGGTGCGCCCGCACCAGCGCGGCATTGCTGTCGGGGTGGTCAGGCGGCACCACGCGCTCGTCGACCAGCGTCACCGTCACCGCTTCCCATCGCAGCGGGCGGTAGCGCAGCCGCTCGAACATCGGCACCGGCGAGCGCCCGCCGGAGACCGCCAGCACCGCCCAGCCGTTGACGCGGATGGCGAGCTCGAGCGCATTGCTGATCGAGATGGCCAGGGCCTCGGCCTGGTCCATCGGGGTGGGATGTTCGAACAGGCGCATGTCGTTTCCTCTGGTTCAGGCTTCTTCGTGCCACAGCGCGCCGTCGCGCGACATCAGCGCCGACGACGCGGCCGGGCCCCAGGTGCCGGCGGTGTAAGGCTTGGGCGGGACCGTGCTCGCTTCCCAGGTATCGATGATGGGCTCGACCCAGCGCCACGCCTGCACCTGCTCGTCGCGGCGCACGAACAAACCCAGCCGGCCGCGGATCACGTCCAGCAACAGCCGCTCGTAGGCGCCGGCGCGGCGCACCTTGAACGAGTTGGCGAAGTCGAGGTCGAGCGAGGTCGGCGTCAGCTCGAGCGTGTCGCCGGGCTGCTTGACCAGGCAGTACAGCCGGATGCTTTCCTCGGGCTGCAGCTGGATCACCAGCCGGTTCTGCGGCGACAGCGTCAGCGGGCGCGGGAAGATCGCGTGCGGCACGTCGCGGAAGTGGATCACGATCTCGGCCACGCGCGCCTGCATGCGCTTGCCGGTGCGCAGGTAGAACGGCACGCCTTCCCAGCGCCAGTTGGCGATCTCGGCCTTGATCGCGACAAAGGTTTCGGTACGGCTGTCGGGCGCGATGCCGGCCTCGTCCGTGTAGCCCGGCACCGGCTTGCCGCCGATGGCGCCGGCGCGGTACTGGCCGCGCACGGTTTTCTCGGCGACGTCCTGCGGCGTGATCGGCTTGAGCGCCTTCAGGATCTTGATCTTCTCGTCGCGGATGGCGTCTTCGGAGAGGCTGGCCGGCGGCTCCATCGCCACCATGCACAAGAGCTGCAGCAGGTGGTTCTGCACCATGTCGCGCAGCGCGCCGGTGTGGTCGTAGAAATCGCCGCGCGTTTCCACGCCGAGCTCTTCGGCGATCGTGATCTGCACGTCCTGCACCCACTCGCGCCGCCACAGCGGCTCGAACAGCGCATTGCCGAAGCGGATCGCCATCAGGTTCTGCACCGACTCCTTGCCGAGGTAATGGTCGATGCGATAGATCTGCTCCTCGGCAAAGTAGTTGGCCACCGCCGAGTTGATCGCCTCGTTCGATTCGAGGTCATGGCCCAGCGGCTTTTCCAGCACGATGCGTACGTTAGGCGCCGTGCGGGTGTTGAGGCCCGTACGCGCCAACTGCTCGCAGATCGACACGAACAGGTCCGGCGCGGTGGCGAGATAGCACACCACCACTTCGGGCTTGCGCGACAGCACCTTGTCGGCCAGCGCATCGAAATGCGCCGGCACGCGTGCGTCGGCCTGCACGTAGATGATGCGCTGGCAGAACCTGTCCCATGACTCAGGCGGCGCATGCGCCAGCGCGGGACGCACGGTCTGTTCCAGGGACGCCAGGTAGTCAGCGGTCGACAGCGGCTGGCTGCCGGTGGCGAGAATGCGCGCCGCCGGATTCAGCAGGCCGGCGTGATGCGCATCGAACAGGGAAGGCAGCAGCTTGCGCCGCGCCAGGTCGCCGGTGCCGCCGAACAGCACCATGTCGAAATCAGGCATGCTCACCCTGCGCTCCTTGAGGATTCGAGTTGTCGCGGCCATCGCGCGATGGCGGGCCGTGTTGCGGCCAGTTTACGTGAGTCGCTACGGCTTGGCGAGGCAAGCGTACCCATTTCTGCGTGGATCGCCTGGGGCGGCGCGGGACGCCCTGCGGCGTGCAGCGACCCGCAAAGTGCGCTAGGCTGAAAGCTCCCCCGCAGGAGAACCCCATGCCACGTCATCCAGTGCTCGAGCGGGTCACCGCCCGCATCGTCTCCCGCAGTGCCGCCACCCGCCAGGCGTATCTGGACCGGACCCGCGCCATGGCCGGGCAGAAAGTGGAACGCGCCCAGCTTTCGTGTACCAACCTGGCCCACGCTGTGGCCGCGATGCCTGACGAAGCCAAGATCCGCCTGAAGGCCGACGAGCGCCCCAACCTGGCGATCGTCTCCGCCTACAACGACATGCTGTCGGCGCACCAGCCGCTGGCGGCCTATCCGCAGTGGATCAAGGAGGCTGCGCTGGAGGCCGGCGGCACCGCGCAGTTCGCAGGCGGCACGCCGGCGATGTGCGATGGCGTGACGCAGGGCCAGGACGGCATGGACCTGTCGCTGTTTTCGCGCGACGTGATTGCGCTGGCCGCGGCCGTGGCGCTGTCGCACCAGATGTTCGACGCCGCGCTGTACCTGGGCGTGTGCGACAAGATCGTGCCGGGACTCGTAATGGGCGCGCTGTCGTTCGGCCACCTGCCCGCGGTGTTCGTGCCGGGCGGGCCGATGACCACCGGCATCAGCAACGATGAAAAGGCGCGCACGCGCCAGCTTTACGCCGAGGGCAAGATCGGGAGGGAAGCACTGCTCGAAGCCGAGACCCACTCCTATCACGGCCCCGGCACCTGCACCTTCTACGGCACCGCCAATTCCAACCAGATGCTGATGGAAATGATGGGGCTGCACCTGCCGGGCACCGCCTTCGTCAACCCCGGCACGCCGCTGCGCGAGGCGCTGACGCGCGAGTCGGCGCGCCAGGCGCTCAAGCTGGTGCATGGCGGCGAGCGCTACACGCCGGTGGCCGAAGTGCTGGACGAACGCGCCTTCGTCAACGGCGTCGTCGGGCTGCTCGCCACCGGCGGCTCGACCAACCACACGCTGCACCTGATCGCGATGGCGCGCGTGGGCGGCATCGTGCTGGGGTGGGACGATTTCGATGAGCTGTCGGCGGTGGTGCCGCTGCTGGCGCGCGTGTACCCCAACGGCAAGGCCGACGTGAACCAGTTCCAGGCCGCCGGCGGGCTGCCGGTGGTGATCCGCGGGCTGCTGTCGCTGGGACTGCTGCACGACGACGTGACCACTATCTTCGGCCGCGGGCTGGAGGACTACACACGCGAGCCCGTGCTGCGCGACGGCAAGCTCGGCTGGATCGACGGCCCGGCCGCGCCGCTTGACGACAGCATCGTGCGCGGCGCCGGCCAGCCGTTCTTGCCGGACGGCGGCATCAAGGTGCTCGACGGCAAGCTGGGCCGCGCGGTCATCAAGACCTCGGCGGTCAAGCCCGAGCACCAGGTGGTGCAGGCGCCGGCGATCGTGTTCGAACGTCAGGACGACGTGCTGCACGCGTTCAAGCGCGGCGAACTGGAGCGCGACTTCGTCGCGGTGCTGCCGTGGCAGGGCCCGGCCGCTTGCGGCATGCCCGAGCTGCACAAGCTGACGCCGACGCTGACGGTGCTGCAGGACCGCGGCTTCCATGTGGCACTGGTCACCGATGGGCGCATGTCGGGTGCATCGGGCAAGGTGCCGGCGGCGATCCATGTCTGTCCCGAAGCGCTGCGCGGCGGCGCGCTCGCGCGCGTGCGCACCGGCGACATGATGCGCGTGGACGCGCCCGCGGGCGTGCTCGACGTGCTGGTGCCGGAAGACGAATGGCGCGCGCGCGAGGCCGCCAACCCCGACCTCAGTGCCAACCGGCACGGCGTTGGCCGCGACCTGTTCGCGTCCTTCCGCTGCAACGTGAGCACCGCCGAAAGCGGCGCCTGCACGCTGTTTTCCGACGAAGGCAACGCCGCCTAGCCGAGCCGCTGCACCGGCTGGCGCGGCGCGGCGCCGGCGGTGCGCGCGTGCGCCGCAGGCGCCGACGCGGACGCCGGTGCCGACGCCGGTGCCGGCGCGCCCTCGGACACCTTCACGGCGCCCGGCACTGAGCCCGCACCCGGCACGTGCAACTCCTGGATCGGCACCGCCAGCTTGCTGCCCGCTTGCTCCAGCACCTGCTTGATGCGCTCGTAGAAGGCGAAGCGCACGTTCCAGTAGTCGTCATTCGAGGTCCAGTAGCGCACGTTCAGCGTGATGCCCTGCTGCGTGTAGTTGACCACCATGGCCTCGGGGCGCGGCTCGGACAACAGGCGCGGCTCGCGCGCCAGCATCCCGCGCAGTGCTTCGAGGCTGTGCTGCACATCGCTGTCGAACGTCACCGTGGCCTCGATATCGGCGCGGCGCGTGGCGTTTTCGCTGTAGTTGGTGATGGCGCTGCCCCACAGCTTGCCGTTGGGCACGCGCAGGCAGACGCCATCGAAAGTGGTCAACTCGGTCATGAACAGGCCCGTCTCGCGCACCGTGCCCGCCACGCCCTGCGCATCGATGTACTGGCCGACGCGGAACGGCCGCAGCAGCACCAGCATGATGCCCGCGGCAATGTTCTGCAGCGTGCCCTGCAACGCCAGGCCAATGGCGAGGCCGGCCGCGCCCAGCATGGCGATGATGCTGGCGGTCTGTACGCCGAACTGCGACAGCACCAGCACGATGGTCAGCACGCGCACCATCCACTGCAGTGCATTGGCCAGCAGCGGCCGCATGGTCTCGTCCACGTGTGTACCGCTCAGCGCGCGCCGGGACGCGTTGGCCACGCGTCCGGACAGCCACCAGCCGGCGAGCAGGATCAGGATCGCGGCCAGGCAGTTCATGCCCTGGTTGATGGCGAACTGGACCAGGTAGGCCCAGCCCGCCTCCAGTTTGTTGGCATCGATGAAGTTCAGGTCCATGAGGCGACTCCGTTTGTGGTTTGTTGGTCTCGGCGGCGGCGAGCGTACCCGTTTCTGCGTGCTGCCCCCGGGAATGCGGTGTCTCATCGAGAGCCGATGACTATCAAAACTCCCCGGTAATTAGTGGCTTTTTAGCACCAGATGTCAGACGATCGCCGACAAAGGCGTGGCACGCGCCACAGTGGAGGTGACAGCCCAGGCGACAATTGGTTTCCCACGCAATCTGGAACGAGTGCGCGCGCCGCCGCGCCAGCCCTTATCCGGCAAGGGCTCGCGGCGAATCACACGGAGGGCGACAATGCCGCGCGCCAGGTGCCGGGCGTGACCCCGAACGCGACACGGAAACGGTGGCTCAGGTGGCTGGTCGAGCCAAAGCCGGCGCCACTTCGTTCAATCCAAGGCGCGGTTCGTCCAGCAGGTGACGGGCGCGCTCTAGCCGCGCCCGCAGGATCCAGGTAGACCGACAGGGTGTGGTAACCGGGATGGGCGTAGGCCGTGTCGTCGTCCCGGTTGCTCCACAGCGCCAGGCCCAGGCCGTCGCCCAGCACCGCGGCGCGCTCGAGCGAGGCGCGCGAGCCGGTGAGCGCGGCAAAGACCGCGTGGCGCTGGAGCGGGTCGGACGGGGCGGCCATCTGGCGGGGCGGATCGGCAGTGAGAGGTGTGTCGGGACGGAGCGTGGCGGCGACTTTCAGCGACGAAAGTTGGCGCGGAAGACCGCCGCACACCGCTGGACTATACCGCCGGCAGGGCGCCGCGGGTCACGCAGAAACGGGTACGCTTTGCAGGCTGCCCCGGCTTCAGAATGGCCGCAGCGGCGGATTTCAGGGCGGGCGGCTTGCCCGCCGACTTTCAGGCGACGTGTTCGTGCAGCCGGTCACGCGAGGCCAGCGCCGGGAAGAGCCGCATCCACACCGCCACCACCAGCAGCGTGCCGACCCCACCGAGGATCACGGCACCCACCGGGCCGAACAGCGCCGCGGTCACGCCGGATTCGAATTCGCCCAGCTGGTTGGAGGCGCCGATGAACACCGAGTTGACCGCCCCGACACGCCCGCGCATGTCGTCCGGCGTATCGAGCTGGACCAGCGTCGAGCGCACCACCACGCTGATCATGTCCGAGGCCCCCAGCACCACCAGCGCCACCATCGACAGCGGCAGCCATGTCGATACCCCGAACACCACGGTGGCGACGCCGAACAGCGCAACCGCGCCGAACATGATGCGCCCGGCGCGACGGTTCAGCGGGTGGCGCGCCAGCCACAGCGCCATCACCAGCGCGCCAACCGCCGGCGATGAGCGCAGCAGGCCCAGGCCCCACGGCCCGGTATGCAGGATGTCGCGTGCATAGATCGGCAGCAGCGCCACCGCGCCACCCAGCAGCACCGCGAACAGGTCGAGCGAGATCGCGCCCAGCAGCACCGGCCGGCGGCGGATATAGGCAAAGCCGGCAAACACCGTGCTCACGCTGACCGGTGCGGTCAGCCGCTGCGCGGCCTGGCGCAGCTTGATGCCGCTGACCAGCACCGCGGCGATGACGAAGAGCGTCGCGCTCAGCGCGTACACCACGCCGGGACCTGCCACGTAGGCAAAGCCGCCGATGGCCGGGCCGATGATGATCGCGGTCTGCCCTGCGGAACTGGCCAGCGCCACCGCGCGCGGCAGCTGGCGCGGCGTCACCACGCTGGGCAGCAGCGCCTGCAGCGTGGGGTTCTCGAACGCGCGCGTGGCGCCGATCAGCGCGACGAAGACAAAGATGTGATGGCTGTCGATCCAGCCGGTGAGGCTGGCCACGGCCATGCCGGCGGCCAGCAGCGCCTCGATCGACTGGCAGGAGCGCACGATGCGGCGCCGGTCAAAGCGGTCGGCAACGTGGCCGGACATCAGGATCAGCACCACCGACGGCAGGAACTGCACCAGCCCGACCATGCCCAGCATCAGCGGGTCGCGCGTCAGGTCGTACATCTGCCAGCCGACTGCCACGGTAAAGATCTGATAGCCGATGGTGGTGCACAAGCGGGCGAACCAGTAGCGGCGGAACGTGGCATCGCCGAAGACGCTATCCGGCTCGGCGGCCGGGACGGTGGCAGGGGAAGACATGAATTGCGAAAGGCGGGGTCAGACAGCGAGGGGGCGCCATGCAGGCGCCACAGCGATACCGAAGGCAAGCGCGGCCGCAATCGCGGCGGTGCAATCGCGACGGCAATCATGGCGGCAAGGCGACGGCATAAAGCCTCGATTTTACGGTGACCGCTGAATTAGTGCATACACATGCATGCGTCACGATCCAATAGCCGGTAGACGTGCTCTTTTTGCCACATTTTGTGCTGCAAATGTATCAATCGTGATGCATGGATGCGACAAACGCCCCGAGTTTGATCTGACTAATCGCATCTGAGAATCACTCGCACCTATAATCCGGCCCCATTCGGCGCATCCGTCCGGTGGAATGCGCTGCCTTTCCAGGACTCTCATCTTGCAGCCCGCATTCCGTCTCACCGCCGGTGCCTTCGGCGCCGCCCTGCTGTTCGCCCTCCCCGCCCACGCCCAGACTGCCGCCACGGCCACCACCGCTGGCAACGCCAATGCGGAAACCACCCTCAACGCCGTCACCGTGGTGGGCAACTGGCTCGACAACGCGGATGAAGCCAAGGTGCTGGAGCACCCCGGCGCCCGCACCATCGTCGACCGCGTGACCTTCCAGGAAGCCGGCGCCAACAACGTGCGCGAGGTGCTGCGCCGCGTCCCCGGCGTGCAGGTGCAGGAGAACAACGGCACCGGCGGCAGCGATGTGTCGCTGAACGTGGGCGTGCGCGGACTGACTTCGCGCCTGTCGCCGCGCTCGACCATCCTGATGGACGGCGTGCCGCTGGCGGTGGCGCCCTATGGCCAGCCGCAGCTGTCGATGGCACCGCTGTCGCTGGGCAACCTGGAAAGCATCGACGTGGTGCGCGGCGCGGGTTCGGTGCGCTACGGCCCGCAGAACGTGGGCGGCATCATCAACTTCGCGACGCGGTCGATCCCGAAGACCTTCGCGGCCGATGCCTCGGTCTCGACCGACATCTACAGCCACGGCGGCAACGTCAAGACCAACCCGACGGCGTTCATCGGCGGCACCAACGACAACGGGCTGGGCGGCGCGCTGCTGTACTCGGGCATCCATGGCAACGGTTATCGCGAGAGCAACGACCACGTCAATATCGACGACCTGATGCTCAAGGGCAACTACCGGATCTCGAAGACCGACGAACTGACCGCGGCCTTCCATTACTACGAGGGCAGGGCCGGCATGCCCGGCGGCCTGACGCCGGCGCAGTACGCGGCCGACCCGTTCCAGTCGGTGCGGCCCTACGACAATTTCGACGGCCGCCGCAACGACTTCAGCCTGAAGTAC
Organism: Cupriavidus sp. Agwp_2; assembly: GCF_040784895.1. Lineage (NCBI taxonomy): Bacteria > Pseudomonadati > Pseudomonadota > Betaproteobacteria > Burkholderiales > Burkholderiaceae > Cupriavidus > Cupriavidus sp. Agwp_2. Next base: position 1,887,990 of record NZ_CP088084.1, on the reverse strand, counting down.
AGCCACAACGACAACAACCGCAAGTTCGAGGTGCTGACGTACTACACCGACAGCTTCCGTGGCAGCAATATCGAGCAGCAAGGCACCGGCGCGCAGGCCAACCTGCGCCGCCTGACCTCGGCGCCGCGCAACTACCACACGTTTGCGATCGAGCCTCGCTACTCGCAGCTGTTCCGCGGCGAGAACATGAGCCATGAGGTCAGCGTCGGCTACCGCTTCCTGCGCGAAGCCAGCGACGAGAAGGCCTCGCGCACGGTGTTCTACACGCCGGGCACCATCGATCCGACCACGCTGCCGTCGCCGGTGTACCAGTCGCGCACCGGCGGCACCACCGCCAATGCCGTCTACATCGACGACACCATCAACGTCGGCAGCTGGACCATCACGCCTGGCCTGCGCTACGAGTTCATCCGTTCGTACGTGACCGACAACTTCACCGGCGCGCGCAACGACGTCTCGTCAAACGAGCCGCTGCCGTCGCTGGCGGTGATGTACCACGTCAGCGACCAGTGGAAGCTGTTCGCCAACGCGGGTGTTTCGTTCGGACCGCTGCAGTACTTCCAGATCGCGCAGACCACCAACGGCCTGACGCCCGAAAAGGCGAAGACGTACGAAATCGGCACGCACTTCAACGCCAACGGCTGGGGCGGCGAGCTGACGCTGTTCAACATCGACTTCGACGACGAGCTGCAGCTGCGCGGCGGCACCGGCGGCGCGCCGGATGCGTGGACCAACCTCGGCGCCACCACCCACCGCGGCGTGGAATCGTCGCTGCGCTATGACTTCGGCGCGCTCGACAAGTCGCTGGCCGGCCTGTCGGCGTACGCCACCTACACCTTCACCGAAGCAACCTACAACCAGGGTAACTTTGCCGGGCGCGACCTGCCGTTCTATTCGCGCCATGTGGCCACCGTGGGCATGCGCTATGCGCGCAACCGCTGGGCCTTCAATGTCGACGGCTATGCGCAGTCCAAGCAGCATTCGCCGGGCGACCCGAGCACGTCGACCACGTACCAGACCGCCGAGAGCGCCAATGGGGCGCTGGGCGATATCCCGGGCTACGCGCTGCTGAACATGCGGCTGGGCTACGACTTCGGCAAGTCGGCGCAGAACCTGAAGGTGGCCGTGGGGGTGAAGAACCTGTTCGACAAGCGCTATTTCACGCGCTCCACGGACAACAATGCGGGCAAGTACGTGGGGATGCCGCGCACGTTCTATATCCAGGCGTCGCTGGCGTATTGAGTCGACGCCTGGCTGAGGGGTGGCTCCCCTCGGAAAAGCAAAACGGCTCGCCATGGCGAGCCGTTTTGCTTTCTCCGGGATGGGATCGTCAGACGATCTCGCGCGTTTCCAGGAACTGCAGCTCCGGGAACCGCTCCTGCGTCAGCCGCAGGTTCACCATGCTCGGCGCCAGGTACACATGGTCGCCCGCGCCGTCCAGCGCAACGTTGTGTCCGGCCTTGGCGATCAGCTTCTCGATTTCCGCGGGAGTGCCCTTGAGCCAGCGCGCGGTGGCGCACTCGTGCGATTCGAAGATGGCATCGACGCCATACTCGTGCTCAAGCCGGTGAGCGACCACGTCGAACTGCAGGATGCCGACCGCACCCAGCACCAGGTCGTTGGAGACGAGCGGACGGAACATCTGCGTCGCGCCCTCTTCCGCCAGCTGCTGCAGGCCCTTCTGCAGCTGCTTGACCTTGAGCGGGTTGTTCAGGCGCGCGCGGCGGAAGAATTCCGGGGCGAACGACGGGATGCCGGTGAACTTGAGCGGCTCGCCCTCGGTGAAGACATCGCCCAGGCGGATGGTGCCGTGGTTGGGCACACCGATGATGTCGCCGGCGTAGGCCTCTTCGGTCGTGTTGCGGTCCTGCGCCATGAAGGTGATGGCGTTGTTGATCGCCACGGTCTTGCCGGCGGAAACGTGCAGCAGCTTCATGCCACGCTCGAAGCGGCCCGAGCACACGCGCACGAAGGCGATGCGGTCGCGGTGGCGCGGGTCCATGTTGGCCTGGATCTTGAAGACGAAGCCGGTGAACTTGCCTTCGTTGGGCTCGACCACGCGCGTGTCGGTATTGCGCGCCAGCGGCGGCGGCGAGAGCTCGCACAGCGCGTCCAGCAGCGACTGCACGCCGAAGTTGTTGATCGCCGAGCCGAAGTAGACCGGGGTCTGCTTGCCGTTGAGGAAAGCTTCCTTGTCGAAGGTATGCGAGGCGCCGCGCACCAGCTCGATCTCGACGCGCAACTCGTCGGCCTGGCTGCCCAGGATGCGGTCCAGCTCCGGGTTGTCCAGGCCGTCCAGGATCGCCGCGGTGCCCTTGTCGCCCTTCGGGTCGAACAGTTGAACCTTGTCGTCAATCAGGTGATACACGCCGCGGAACTGCTTGCCCATGCCGATCGGCCAGGTCATCGGCGCGCACTGGATCTGCAGCACCTCCTCGATCTCGTCGAGCAGTTCGATCGGCGAGCGGCCCTCGCGGTCGAGCTTGTTGATGAAGGTGAGGATGGGCGTGTCGCGCAGGCGGCAGACGTTAAGCAGCTTGATGGTCTGCGCTTCCACGCCGTTGACCGAGTCGATCACCATCACGGCCGAGTCGACCGCGGTCAGCGTGCGGTAGGTGTCTTCCGAGAAGTCCTCGTGGCCCGGCGTGTCGAGCAGGTTGACGATGCTCTCCTGCGCGCTGCCGTCGGCGCTGCTGCTGTCACCCCCGCGGCGGTACGGGAACTGCATCACCGACGAAGTTACCGAGATGCCGCGCTGCTTTTCCAGCTCCATCCAGTCGGACGTGGCATGGCGGTCGGCCTTGCGCGCGCGCACTTCGCCGGCGACCTGGATCGCGCCGCCGAACCACAGCAGCTTTTCGGTCAGGGTCGTCTTGCCCGCGTCGGGATGGGAGATGATGGCAAAGGTGCGACGACGCGCAATTTCGGATACGAGCGAGCTCACGGCAGCGGATTCTGGCTGGGAATAAGTGGAGGGTGCGGCATGAGCCGGCACCCGGACCGGCGCCGCCGCAGGCGGCACTTGCGCCGGGCCCTGCGGGACTTACGGAAGGAATGGGGCGCTATTTTACCGGTTCACGGGCCAGGCCGGGGGTTTGCCTTCACCCTTGCCGCCCGCCTCCCCCGCCATGCCTGGCACGCCGCGCAGGCTGCCGAACTGCAGCGCGTACTGGCGTGTCAGCTCGGCGCCGAAGAAGAAGATCTGCGCCGAGTAGTAGATCCACAACATCAGCGCCACCACCGAGCCCGCCGCGCCATACGAGGAGGCCACGGCACTATTGCCCAGGTAGAGACCGATCAGCCGCTTGCCCACCGAGAACAGCAGCGCGGTAATGATGGCGCCCATGGTCACGTCCCGCCAGGCAATACGCGCGTTGGGCAACATCTTGAATATCACCGCGAACAGCGCGGTCACGACCGCAAAGGAAAACGCCGTCGAGATCACGTCGGCCACCGGGGCGAACCAGGACTGCGTCCACAGCTCGCCCCAGATGCGCTCGACCACCGCCAGCGCGGCATTGACGATCAGCGACACCAGCAGCATGAAGGCCAGCACCAGCACCAGGCTGAACGACAGCAGCCTCGCCCGCAGCAGTGTCTGCCAGCCGGCGGTCTTGGGCACCGGCACATGCCAGATGTCATCGAGGCTGCTCTTGAGCTCGGCAAAGGCGCTGGTGGCGCCGACAAACAGGATGCCCATGGCGATCAGGGTGGCCATGCCGCTGCCGCCGGCGCGGTGTGTGGCTGCCAGGATCTGCTGGATCGCCACGGCGCCTTGTTCGCCGACCAGCCCTTCGATCTGGGTGAAGATCTCGCCGCGCGCCGCCTCGGCGCCGAAGAACAGACCGGCGATCGAGATCACCAGCACCAGGATCGGCGCCAGCGAGAACAGCATATAGAAGGACAGCGCCGCGCCCTTGCTGGCGGCGCGGTGGTCGAACCAGGAGGTGACCGCCGCGGTGACCACGCGCAGCGTGCGCGCGGCGGTGTGGCGGTCCGGCAGCCAGAGCGGGCGGTGGGGTCGCGGCTGCGGAGTGCCGCTGCCAGAGGATGATGCGGGTTGGTGTTCGGTGTTGTCGTTCACGGCCTGGGTTTGCCCGGTTCGGAGCCCTGCTGCGCAGGGGCGGGTAGCCGGAACGCCTGGCGCGAGCGGCCACGGGACGCTCCGGCAGCGAGGGTGCTTGCGTTCATCATACTGCGCATTGCGCGGCTTGCCCAAGGCAGCGCCCCCAAGGCGACCTGCTACAGTAAGACCAGGCACACCTGCCGGCGCATCCCGTGCCGCGCGCCGGCGCAAGGAGGCATCCGTGACCCGTTTCCTCTCCGCACGACCGGTGGCCGCCATGCTCGTGGTCGGGATGCTCGGCGTTGCCGGCTGTGAGCGCAGCCAGCCCGGACCCAAACCCATCTCGGGCACTGCCACGACCTCGTCCTCCGCTGCCCCCACCCCGCCGGCGGCACCCAGCCCGCCGGGCCAGTCTCGCTGACGATCGCGGCAGCGGCTGCCACGAGGGACGCCTGCGGCGTACCCGTTTCTGCGTACCGCGCCGGGAATTGCCTCGCTAACGCGGGGCCGGCGCGGGGCAGTACGCTCGTCGCTGTTCCAGGCTGTTACGCCAATGCAAGACTGACGTAACGCCGGTTTCAAACATGCAACTCGGTGCAGTGCGGCGAATTCGCCCCTCCGTGGGCGTGTTATCCCGCACCCGGCGCGCGTGTCAGGCGACCGAGCCCGCACATGCGCGCGCCCGGCCAGCGGTGGCGCTCGGCGCACGCGTTGCAACGGCGAAACCGAATGGTTCCCTGACGCCGTCTCAGCCGTGCGTGGCGCCCGCAGGCAGGCCGCAAACCCGCATGGCACAAGCCTTTGCGGCCCTTGGCACACTTGTCGCTCAGCATCGGCAGGGACGCCGCACGCGTCATTACCATCAACCAGCCACTACTGCGGAGAGAGACCAGCCATGCGTCATCCGCCCTCACGCATGACGGCGCGCCGGCGCTCATACCGGTTGGCGGGCCCCCCGCCTTCGGTGACGGACCTGCTTTCGCCGCCACTTCTGCCCTACCCGCGCGAGCGGGTCGAGCCGGCGCAACTGGCCACGGCGAGCGCACCCTGCCCCGGGGGTGCGCGCCGGGCCAGGGATCCGGCCTGCACGCGCGCAGCCTGCGGACGCCCGGCCGGGAAGCGGCGCGCCTGAGCGGGAGTTGTTCCGGAATCATGCGGGCATGCCGACCGGTGTGTCCGCGCGGATTTGTGCTCCGTCCCCCGGCGGGCACTTTTTTCCACAAGGAGGAGATGCCATGAGAGCCGCAATTCCTGCCGCAAGCGCGCTGGCCGCCGGGGCCACCCTGGCTGCCCTGGCAGTCTTCTCGGCCCCTGCCGTGGCAGCCAGCTACGCCTGGTTCGACCGGCCTGACGACGCCAGCGCCAACAGCCACGCGGCGGTCAGCAACGATGTCTACGTGCGCGGCTTCGGCTGGGCCTGGGGCGAACTGCATATGCAGCAGGACACCACGCCAGGCGCGGCCGCGCCTGGGACTCCGCAAGGCGGCCGGCAGGCGCGCGACTACCCGGACCGGCGCGACGCGCCGCCGTGGTTGCAACGGGATGACAACAACCCGCCGCGCACGCCACGCGGCAAGATCAGCATGAACCTCGCGGCCGCCCCGGCGGATGGGGCCGGCGGCGGGAGCGGGGCCGGCCAGGCCCGCGCGGTTGTGCGCTGACGTGCCAGCGGGCACGAGGAAAGGCGGAACCGGCGAGCGGACGTCGGCGGTTCCCCTTTCCTGTGGCGCGCTGCCTGGCGCACCGCCGCCAAGGGCGGCGACGGGCCGCGAGCCTAGTCGCCAGCGGCCGGCTGGCTCTCCACGCGGATATTGTGCTTGTGCATCAGCCGGTACAAGGTCACGCGCGACACGTTGAGCTCGCGCGCGGCCGGCACCACGTGGAAGCCATGACTGGCCATCACGTTGCGGATCGCCTCGCGCTCGGCCTCCTCGCGGATCGCGTCGAGGGTCTTGCGCGGCAGCTCTGCGCCGCCATGCAGCTGCAGATCCTCGGCCGTGATCTTGCGGTTGTCGGTCATCACGATGGCCCGGCGCACGCGGTTGATCAGTTCGCGCACATTGCCCGGCCACGCGTACTGCATCATGGCCTGGGTCGCGCATGCCGAGAATCCGCGGATGCGCCGGTGCGCCTCGTGGCCGTGCTCGGTCAGCACGGCGTTGGCCAGCTGCAGGATGTCCTCGCCGCGCTCGCGCAGCGCCGGGATGCTCAGCGTCAGCACGCACAGCCGGTGGAACAGGTCAGAGCGGAAGCGTCCGTCGGCCTGCGCCGCCACCAGGTCCACGTGCGTGGCCGAGATGATGCGCAGGTTCAGCGGGATCGACTGGTGCCCGCCCAGGCGCGTGATGGTGCCCTGCTGCAGGAAACGCAGCAGCGCCACCTGGCTTTCCAGCGGCAGGTCGCCAATCTCGTCGAGGAACAGCGTGCCGCCCTGCGCCTGCTCGATCCAGCCGACCTTGCGCTGGTTGGCACCGGTGAACGCGCCCTTCTCGTAGCCGAACAGTTCCGACTGCACCAGGTGCGAAGGGATGGCGCCGCAGTTGATGGCGATGAACGGCCCCTTGCGCCGGCTCGAGGCATCGTGGATCGCCTGCGCGGCCAGCTCCTTGCCGGTGCCCGATTCGCCGGAGATAAACACCGGCGCCTCGTTGTGCGCTACCTTGGCCAGTGAGCGGAACATGGCGCGCATGGTCGCGCACTCGCCGATCATGGTGCCGCGCGACGCAGTCTCCTGCACGCGTGCACCATGCAGCGATGCCATGCCGTGCGCGTGCTTGAGCGTGTAGATCAGCTCCTGCACCGAGAACGGCGTGCGCACGTAGTCCACGCAGTAATCGCGGATCAGCCGGCGCACGCGCTCGTCGGCAAGCATCGCGTCGCAAGTGATGGCCACCCAGGTGACATGCAGATGCTGCAGCGCGAGTTCGAGCTGGCCGAACTCGGCATCGCTGTATTCCGCCTGCAGGTCGATCACGGCAGCGGTGGGCGGGCTCGCGCGCACCACGCGTTCGACGTCGCGGATCTGCTGCACGCGGCGGAATTCCCATCCCGGGCCGAAGCTGGACGGGTCAAAACCAAAATCTTCATGACGCGACACGACCACGATCTGTGCAGTGCGTGACGCCTTGCACAGTCGGTCCATCACGATCTCCCGGACGTTTGGCTTGTTCTTTGTTCCGGCACCCGTGGACTGCGCCGGGGCCTGTGGCCGTGGCGCGGACTGGGGCTGGACTGGCTGCGGGTTGGCGCCCGCGAGCAACGTCGGTATCACGAGGTGGACAGACTGCGGGACTGCTCCTCGGGCGCGGCGAGATAGCCGGTGCCCCCCTGGAGCTGATCGCGGATGCGTCGCCGCACCGCTTCCTTTTCGCGCATCAGCTCTACGCGCGGCGCCTCGGGCGTCTGTCCCGAGTACTGGTAGTAGAGCGTCTTGTAGGTCAGCTGGCTGAGGATCCATTCCTGCAGCATGGCGCGCTGGCGTGCCAGCTCGCCCTCCAGCAGGCGATGGCGGCGCAGCAGGTTTTCCACCGCGGCGCGAGCGCTGTCGGTGAGCGCGCTGTCGTCCGCCAGCAGGGCCGCCACGTCGGCGGTAGCGCCGTCACGGCTGGCGTGGTTTGCGGGCGCTTCGCCTGCGGCTTCCCCCAGAGTAGCCCAGGCGTGGTGAATGGATCGGCTAGTGGATCGGCTTATGGACTCCCTGACGGGCCCGATGGCGGGTCGCCGGATCTCTCCTGCGGTCATGATTATCCCCGTTGAACAACATCCCCCGGCACTACACGTCTGCGGATACCACTTGTCAGTCTTGGAATATTTGTGTCTGCGTGGCGCACGTGTTTCCGCACGCTCCCTGGTCGTGGCCCTGCCGCCTTGCCTGGCGGTCTCATCCGAGCTGTCCCCGGACTGGCGGACGGCGCCAAAGGCGCGCTCGGTGTGCTCCGGCAATCCAGCCGCATGCACCGGAGTCAAGAAGGGGCGCCTTGCCGCGCCCCTCTTTGCCACGCCTATAGTTCAGTGCATTTGGGGCGGTTTGTCCAGCCCTGAGTGGGTGACCTACACCCAATCTCATACTTTCGTATGAGCCGGCCTGCACACCACCTATTTGTCCTGCGAAAAGCCGTTTACTGGTGTTATTCGTGCCGGATTTCGAGCCGGATTTCGGACTAAATTTCGGACTAAATTTCGAGTTGGCTTGCAACCCGTTTGCCCTGTTGCCGGACTACCGTACCCACGCTTGCATGCTACGCAGAAACGGGTACGCTTTCGCACCCCGAACGGGTGATGGCAGCAACCTCGGTGGCGCGCTCCAGCCGGTGCGCGAGGCGGCAAGCGCAGGCGGCAGATGCAAGCGAACCGCGGCCCGCAGAAACAGGTACGCTGCGTGCTGCTCGTGCGATCCCGAGCAGCCCGCAGAAACGGGTACGCCTTGCGCGCGTTCCGTCGAATCGGCAACGCGGGCACGCAAAAAAATGGGCGGCCTGGGCCGCCCACGTCTGGTCTTGCTGTACAGGACGCTTAGTGGCCCGGCAGGTAATAGAACTTGAAGACAAAGACCGCCGCGATGATCCACACCATCACCGGCACGCTGCGCGCGCGCCCGGTCAAGAGCTTGAGCGCCGCGTAGCTGATGAAGCCGAATGCCACCCCGTTGGCGACCGAGTACGTAAACGGCATGCCCAGCGCAGTCATGACCGCCGGCACGACTTCGGTGACGTCGTTCCAGTCGATTTCCAGCAGTTCGCGCAACATCAGGCATGACACATACAGCAGCGCCGGCGCGGTGGCATAGGCCGGCACCGTGCCCGCCAGCGGCGCGATGAACAGCGCCGCCAGGAACAACACCGCCACTGTCACCGCGGTCAGCCCCGTGCGCCCGCCGGCCTGCACGCCGGAAGCGCTTTCGATATACGCAGTGGTCGATGACGTACCGAGGAACGAACCGGCCATGATGGCGGTGCTGTCGGCCATCAGCGCCTTGTTCAGCCGGTCCATGCGGCCAGCCTTGAGCAGGCCGGCGCGGTTGGCCACGCCCATCAGCGTGCCGGTGGCATCGAACAGTTCGACCAGGAAGAACACCAGGACGACATTGATGATCCCGATCGACAACGCCGCCGAGATATCGAGCTTCAGCAGCGTCGGGCTCAGCGAAGGCGGTGCGGAAAACACGCCGTGGAAGGTATTGCCGGCAAAGACGAAGCTCAACAGCGTGGTCAGCAGGATTCCGATCAGGATCGCGCCCTTCACGCGCAGGTGGTCCAGCGCGACGATCACGAAGAAGCCGACAATGGCCAGCACCGCCGGGGGCTGGTGCAGGTCGCCGATGGTGACCAGCGTTGCCGGGCTCGCGGCCACGATGCCGGCATTCTTCAGCGCGACGATCGCCAGGAACAGGCCGATGCCCGCGGTGATCGCCACGCGGATGGAATGCGGGATGCCGTTGACGATCATCTCGCGCACGCGGAACAGCGTCACCAGCAGGAACAGGCAGCCCGAGATAAAGACCGCGCCCAGCGCCGCCTCCCACGGAAAGCCCATGCCCTTCACCACGGTGTAGGCAAAGTACGCATTCAGGCCCATGCCCGGCGCCATCGCGATGGGGTAGTTGGCATAGAAGCCCATGATCAGCGTACCGATCGCCGCGGCCACGCAGGTCGCGACGAACACCGCGTCCTTGGGCATGCCGGCATCGCCCAGGATCGACGGGTTCACGAAGATGATGTACGCCATCGTCAGGAACGTGGTGATGCCGGCGAGAACCTCGGTGCGGACATCGGTCTGGTGCTCGCGCAGCTTGAACAGGCGCTCGAGCAGCGACGGCTGGCCGCGCGAGGGGTTGACGGAAGGGGTACCCGGCTTGGAAGCGGGTTCCGGCATCGACATGACTGGTCTCCTGGTATCGTTATCGTGTCCGCGGCAGGCAGCGTCGCGGCGCGGCCGTGGCCGCGTGGCGCGCCACCAGGCGGCAAGCGTACTCTCGTCCAGCATGGGCCGGATACGTCACGGCGTACACGAATAAGCGATATGCAAAAGGCGTGATGATCCCACAGTGGATACACAGCGCACAGGGGCCACGCGGCGCCGCGGCCCGGGCCTGGGACAGACTGCTCGGGGCTGGCCCCAGCTTGACGCTGGCCCCATTCCCCCGTATAAAGCCGGCTAGATTCAAGCGACGAGGCAACAGTTCATTCGTTAGCCACCGTCTGGTACTTCGGTTGTCCATGGTGTCCTTTCCTTGAGTTCCCCTGTCGGATGGCGCGTGCGTCATGCGACCTTTTACATCCTTTTTCTGGAAAGCAGATCATGCAAACCGGTATCGTCAAGTGGTTCAACGACGCCAAGGGTTTCGGCTTCATCAAGCCGGACGCAGGTGGTGACGACCTCTTCGCCCACTTCTCGGAAATCCGCGCCGACGGCTTCAAGTCGCTGCAGGAAAACCAGCGCGTGCAGTTCGAAGTCAAGAACGGCCCGAAGGGCCTGCAGGCAGCGAACATCACTCCGCTGTAAGCGTTGCCAGATGGCGCGCCACGTGCGCGCCACGCAACGGAAAAACCCCGCCTCGGCGGGGTTTTTTGTTTTTCGGCCGCTCGCGCCGGCATGCGGCACCGGGTTCGCCAGACGCGCAGGCCTGCCGCTCATCCCCTTCCCCCGTTCCATGCGCTAGTCCTGGCGCACACCCACCTGTCTCAAACCGGCCGGCCCGCAGAAACAGGTACGCCTTGCCGCGCCGCAAGCCGGACCGCCGGCGCCGCTTCCCTTACGCAGAAACGGGTACGCGCACCGCGGAGATGGCGCTCCACTCACGTCGGCGACCACGCAGAAATGGGTACGCCTGACGCAGATCTGCCTCCTCCGCGTCACCACAACGTCCGCAGAAATAGGTACGCCCTTGATCTTGCGGCGCGCGGCGATCCGCCGGCGCCGCCAGATCAAGGGCGCGTCGACGTGCAGCCTGGCGCTGAGATATCCACACAGCATGGCGCGGGCGCCACGCAGAAACGGGTACGCCTCGTGCTGCAGCGCGCAAATTCCTGATGCTGTCTTGCCTTGAAGGAAGCCACGCAGAAACAGGTACGCCTCGACGTCTTTTCCATGCTGACTGCTCCCGCAGAAACGGGTACACCACCCGGAATCCCCTACGAAGGGGGCCTGCTGGGAGGGGAGCGCTACCCACATTGGTTCGCAGAAACGGGTACGGCCGTCCAGATGGCGGCGCATTGACCTATACGTTGAGTGTAAGCGCTAGCTTGTTCTGCATGATCCGTGTATAATGGAAACTTGGCGATGCGTCTATTCATAGGGCACCTCCCATTGACGCAGAAACGGGTACGGGCGCGGCCAGGACTGCGCGGCGCGGGTGCGCAGAAATGGGTACGCTGCCACGGGCCAGGCGAACTCAGATGCCGGCGCAGAATTGGGTACGTCGCAGAAATGGGTACGCAAGGGCGAATACATGGCGGTTTTTCTTCGCCACGCAGAATCGGGTACGGCTTCGGAGGGTCAGCCGCAGAAACGGGTACGCTTTTGCCCCTGAGCGGCTGACGGCGATCCCGGCTTCGAACCCTTTTCTGCGGGGATAACCCCCGCCGCGGGCCCGCCAGCGGCGTACTTCGGTGGTAAGCGGGGCGTAAACCGCGTATACCGCCCCGCCTGGCGCAGAAACAGGTACGCTTTGCGCGATCGCCGTTGTGGAAAAGCTTGTGGAAACACGGAGTTATCCCCGCAGAAACCAGTACGCGCACTCCGCAGATACAGGTTCGGTCTTTCGCAGATACGGGTTCGGCCCTTCGCAGAATCGAGTACGTTTGTCCGCAGATTCGGGTTCGCTGGGGTTGTTTTTTCCCTTACGAATCAAGGCGCTGAACTTCACGTATACGGTTTACAAGTAGTTAACCCGTATCGGTATCGTTTACTGGTAGTCACAGGGTTGCGCACCGTGGACAACCCTGCCGGGTTGCCCACCGTCCGCACCCCAGCTGCCAGTCGGGAGAGTCCCGACACGGCAAAACCCCGGCAAGCAAGGCTAAGCTTCAGCGTACCTGTTTCTGCGTGACAACCTTTGCGGCTTCGAGTACAAAGGCGGGTATTCCGAAGCACGCCAATATGCCCATCAAACGCTCCCCGGCCGCCACGGGGGATCGAAGTGTCCTCAACCTGGATGCCGAGCCCTCCCGCATCATTGTTCCCGGCAACGAGAACAGCCTGATTCCGTCCGAGAAATTCCAGCGTCTGTTTGACGAGGCGCAGGCCATGGAACGCGAAGACGCCTGGCAAAGCGGCGAAGTTGGCTTCCTGAGCCGCGCCAGCGTCCAGGTCACGCTGCCATATCGCGCGCCCAAGGGCGCGCCGCCGGTATGGACGCGCACAAGCGGCAATATCTCGCTGATGATCCAGCCCGGCTACTTCACGCAGCAACGCTCCGAGCGGGCCGCCAACGGCCGCCAGAAGCTGGTGTCGGAGACGGTCTCGCTGGGCTATCCCTATGGCTCCTATCCGCGCCTGATGCTTGCCTGGATCGGCAAGGAAATCATGGCGAAGAAGAAGCGTGGGGAGTTCACCGGGACGGTGGAGGACCGCCGCATTTCGCTGGGCAATTCGTTGTCCGAGTTCATGTACAACCTCGGCATCCCGATGGCTACCGGGGGCAAGCGCGGCACCATGACGCTGGTACGCCAGCAGATGATCCGGCTGTTCTCCGCGACCATTGCGATCGTGCAGAACAAGTCCACGCCCAGCCAGAACCAGAACCCCAACCACGAGCCGTTGTCGATCGACCGTGTCGGCTACCTGCTGGCCGACCAGCTGTCGACCTGGTGGGACCCGATGCAGCCGGGGCAGGGCTCGATGTTCGAGAGCTTTGTGGTGCTGTCCGAGCCGTTCTTCAACGAACTGGTGAACCGCCCGGTTCCGGTGGACATGCGGGCGCTGAAGGCACTGAAACAGTCGCCGTTCGCGCTGGATGTCTATTCGTGGCTGACCTACCGGTTCTTCACCATCCAGCGTCGCACCGAGATCCCGTGGGAAGCGCTGCAGATGCAGTTCGGCACGGAAACCGAAAGCGAGCGCAAGTTCCGCGCCCTGTTCCGCAAGGCGCTGAAGGACGTGCTGGTGGTCTATCCTGGCGCAAAGGTCGATGCGGACTCGTCCAAGGCGCTGATCCTGCAGCCGTCCCGTACCAGCGTGCGCAAGCTGGGCTGACCGCGTGGCCGCGATGGCCAGATGCAAAAAAGGCAAGCGTTGAACGCTTGCCTTTTTGTTTGTCCGCCGCGGCAGGCTGCTGCAGCGGGCAAAACAGCTGGATCAGGCCGGCTTGATGGCCGAAGCCTGCAGGCCCTTCGGACCCTGCTTGACTTCGAACGTCACGCGCTGCCCATCCTTCAGGGTCTTGAAGCCAGAGCCCTGGATTTCGGAGAAGTGCGCGAACAGATCTGCACCACCGTCGTCCGGGGTAATGAAGCCAAAGCCCTTGGTCTCGTTAAACCACTTGACCGTACCGGTTGCCATAAGAAATTTCCTTTTCGAAGCAAGTTCTAGTACACCACGCAAACAACCGTTCAAGCACGTTGAGTTCTCGTAGATACCGAACGGAAGCCGACGAGGTTGACACGACTTGACTCGACTGTAGCGCGCATCATAACCACTTTGGATTGCGGTGTCATGTGCGGCGTAATGCGCACTACAAATACTTTAGACACAGGGGCCGCCGCATATCAAGCAAATTTATTGTAGGAACGCCATTGCCTGGCGAAATGCCGTGTGTCGCTCGACACATCTTAATAAAACATTTGTAAATTTGTAAAACGGTTGAAGCGTCACCTGCTTTTGGCTACAGTTGCGCCTTAAGAGTCAACTGCGCTTTCAGCGCTGAAAGAGAGGTCCCAGTGGCAGCCAAAATCATCACCGTCTTCAACCAGAAGGGCGGTTGCGGGAAGACCACGGTCAGCATGCATCTGGCGGGAACGCTTGGCCTGCGGGGCGCCCGTTCCATGCTGGTCGACATGGACGAGCAAGGCACCGCCACCCGCTGGGCCGCTCAGGCCAGCGATGAGCGCCCGTTTCCCGCGTCGGTGATCGGGCTGGCGCCGTCGGGCGGAGCCATGCACCGCGAGGTTCGTAAATTCGTGCAGGACTACGATTACATCTTCGTCGACTGCCCGCCTGCGGTCCATTCGGCGGCGCCGTCCAGTGCGCTGCTGATTTCCGACCTTGCCATCATCCCGGTGGTGCCGTCGCCTCCGGACCTCTGGGCTGCGGTTGCCGCAAAAACGCTGGCACAACATGCGCAAGTCCAGAATGAAACGCTGCTGATTCGCGTGATGGCAAATATGGTGCAGCGGCGCGTGTCGATCGCACGGCAGGCAATCGAGATCCTCGGAGACGATGGCGAGGTGCCGTTGTTGAATTCAATGATTGGATCGCGCTCGGCATTCCGTGAATGCCAGGCGATCGGCTGTACCGTCCATGGCGTTGCCGGGGCGCGCGAGGCGGTACAGGAGGTCGACATGATGGTCGACGAAGTGTTGTCTTTGATTGAGCAATAAGGCATGGCTACAAAACTGAAGAGCCTCAAGGCCGGCATGCTCGCCGGCATGGTGGCGGAGAAGCACCGCAACGACACGCTGGACAGGTTCGCGCGGGCCGAGGCAGCGATTTCGCAGCATCCGAACGGCCTGCTGCAGGGCAGGGCAAACGATGGCGCCACCGTTTTCAGCGCTGAAAGTGCGGGCGAGATGGCATCCGGCCGGCAGCTGATGCGGATTCCGCTGGCGCAGCTCCATGACAATCCGCTGAATGCGCGCCGGATCTATGATCCCGCTGTCGTGCAGGAGCGCGCGGCGTCGATCGCAACGCATGGCCAGAAGACCCCGGGCCTTGCTGCCCCGGACCCGTCGCGTCCCGGCCACTACATCCTGATCGACGGCCACTACCGTAAACGAGCACTGGCGTCGGCCGGCAAGCTCGAGATGGAGTGCTTTGTCGAGGACGACCTGAGCGACCTGGACTTCTATCGCCTGTCGTTCATGCTCAATGAGCAGCGCTCGGATCAGTCGGCGCTCGACAATGCGATCGCCTGGCGCCAGTTGCTTGACGAAGGCAAGGTTCAAAAGGAAGAAGAAATTTGCGAACTGACCGGGATGTCCGCCGGAACGGTCAACAAGACGCTGGCGCTGTTGCGCCTGCCGGAATCCGTGCTTGGCGTCATGCGCGAGCGGCCGAGCGCGATCGGCATTGCCGCGGGCTATGAGCTGACTTTGTTCTGCAAGCTGGCAGGGGAGGAGCGGACCCGCGAACTGGCGGCGCGGATCATCAACGATGGCCTGTCGAGCCGTGAAGTCGAGGCGATCCGCAAGCACGCCCAGGAAGGCAAGGCGCGCAAGGTCAAGGAAATCAGCCGGCAATACAAGATCCGAACCGACGGCGGCCAGTTGCTCGGGACCATCAAGGAGTGGGACTCGGGGCGTGTCGTCCTCGATGTCCAGCTCGGCGACCGCAGCGCCCGCGAGGATCTGGTCGAACTGCTCAAGGCTCGCTTCGGGCTGGACAAGACCTTGCTCTGAATTACCGTCGAACCGGGGTGTGGTGGAGCATGGCGGGCCACCACAGCCCCGGGACATCCGTCCCCGGCCCTGCCAGGAATGGTCGATAAGATCCTGCTGCGTACCAAGTTCTTCGGTGGCAGCATCGCCACCAATCCCGCTTTCTACTGCCGATCCCCTACGGCAATTCTCCCTCCGTACCAACTTCTTCGACAGGCGCCAACGTTGCCCGGCAACGCTCCGAGTCGCGCACGAGGTCACGTGGCGACCGGACCGGGAACGCCGCATCCAACCTCCGATATCGGGTAATCGCCATCGACAGCAATGCATGCAGCCCTCGCACCGAGTAGGGCGGGTGGGGCGTGCTGGCCAGCTTGCGCTGTGCCCGCCGCGTGGGGGGCGCAGCGGGCGGGCCAAGCAAGGGCACATCCACCGCGGCCGGCGCATCCAGGTCCAGCCCCCGGTCCTGCCAGTGGCGACGTAGCGCGGCCAGCGCAGAATCGCTGAGCGCAAGCCGCCTATCGGCTGGCGCATCCGTCACCGTCGTTGCCGGCGCGTGATCGAGGATCGGCAGGTCATCCCAGCGCAATGCCACCAGCCCGGTGAACCGCGGCCGGCATTCACGCAGCAGCGCGACCGCCGCCGCCGCGGCACGATAGCGCATGCCGCCCGGCTGGCTGCCTTCACTCTCCAGCCAGGCGGTAAAGCGCACCAATGCCATCTCGTCGACAATCCCCTCGCCGGTGGCATCGTCCGTGTCCAGCACGGATGACACAGCCTCGGCCGTCGCCATATCGACATCCACCGCTGCAGTCCTTGCCGGCCCGCCCATTGGCAGCCACTGCGCGGCCGCGCCGTACCCATTGCGCGCCATCCAGCCCCACAGCGCGCCCAACACACGCATGCTATGGCGCACGCTGGCGTCACCCAGCGGCCCGGTAAAGGGCCGCCAGGCCCCGACTTGCCTGGGAGCCCGCGGTCCGCACCAGCGCGCCGCCGGCTGCGGGTCCGCAAGAAAGGCCAGGTATGCCTCGCGATCCTGCTCGTCCAGTGCAGAGAGATCCTTGCGGCGTTCGATCGCCGACCACAACAGCAACCGTTCGGCTTCCTTCCGGTACGCCGCAAACGTGGCGCCAGCGGGAGAACCGCTGGCATGCAGCCACTTGCGCACCACGTCGACGCCGCGGGCAAACGGACAATCGGGTGGCGCCCCGGCGCTGTTGGCGAGAAATTCCAGTGGCAGCAGGCGTGGCATGTCAGGCGCCAGCGCGCCAGGCGCCAGCGGCGTGCGGTTGCCCAGATGCGCGGCCAGCATTGGCTGGCCCTGGGCAGTGCGAACCAGTCCGCGATGCTCCGCCAGCCAGCGATTGATAGCCTGGCCAGCGAGTGCGCCGATCCGGGGCACTCGCCGCCACCATCCCGCGCCGCGAACATTAGCCAACCCTATAAGTGCTTTAATCGTAACAATTTCTGCGTTGCGAAGGCGCCGCGCCAGCGATGGCCCGAACCATAGTTCGACGCCGTGCTCCGCCCGCGGCGCCGCCGTGCCGAGCCGTTCCAGTTCCGCCAACGCGTCGACACGGCGATCCATGCCCCGGTTGGAACGGCCCGGACCGGCCACCAGGAGTTCGGCCAGATCCGCCCGGCCGTGGAGATGCGCCAACTGGACCATGCGGTCGCGCAGGCCCAGCAGCGTGCGCAGCGCCGACTCTCCGGCATCGTCGTCATCCCCGTCGTCGGCAAGATAGCGGCCGACGACCATCGCCGCAGGCATGCCCTGGACATAGGCGCGGACCGCAGCGAATTCACTGCGAGTCAGGCTGACGGGGTGCGATCCGGGCAACATGGTCAGCGGCGTGGGACGGTCGGTGGGGGAGGGCACATAGCTTGGCGATAACTTCTTGATTTATAAGGCACTTGAAGCCAGGCCAAATTGATCCGGCCGGAAATGCACACCAAAGCGCAATGCCGATAATTTTATGCGAGGTAAGCGGCATTCCGCCAGCCCCTGCGCCACCCGAACGCCTGTTTGCCCGGTTAAGCTCGTTGCCAGGGTCGCAGTGGACCGGCCGGAACGAGGTTCCGGGGCAAGGGGAGGGTCCCCCTCGGGAATACCCGCTGCAACGCAACAGAGGCTTGCTTTCGACGCCCCTGTTTAATAAGCTGAAGATCAGAATTAGATTCTTTTAAATCTGATTGAGAAGTTACTAAAGCGTCAGTCATGAACTGCGCGGCCCGGCAATGCCGGTCCGGAGCGGCTCGAACGGCGCAAACGGGGCGATTCGGCACTCCAAGGGAAGGGACAGGCGCGGCAACCGACGGGACGCCGTACCAGGCCAGGAACAAGCCGGACCGTATGGATCGACGCGAGCCGCAGCATAGTGGAAGCCGGTCCAACAGCAAGAACGGGTTGTCGCAGGACCTGGGCTTGCCGCAATAAGAAGGAGAGCGGCCATGGCCAGCATCCTCTTGATCGAACACCATCCACTCCTGCGCCTGGGTCTTCGCCACCTCCTGGCCCAAGCGCATATCCCAGGCGACCTGATCGATATCGATCCGCTCGCGCCAATCGACTCCGACCTCTGGCTGACGGAGCCCGACTTGCTGGTCTATGGGCTACCGCCCGACGCCGCGGCAGGCTGGGCGCAGCTCGATGACCTGTGCGAGCGCCTGCGGCCCCGGCGCGTGCTGCTGCTGACCGAGCAGCCCGCCGCGGCACTGTCCCGACCGGCCCTGCCGGAGTCTGTACGCGGCTGCCTGCACAAGGCCGCGAGCGCCGAAGCGCTCGACGCCGCGGTGCGGCTCGTGCTGGCCGGCGGGGAGTGCTTCCCTTCCGTGCTGCTGTCCGAGCCGGCCGCCGGGCGCGGCGACGAAGGGCGCATGCAAGCCACACCCGCACCGACCAGTCACACCTCCGCCCCGGTCGTGGTACCGCTGCATGCGGTGCGCGGCGAAATGCCGCCTGCGCCCGCGAACGAAACGCCGTCGAGCGGCGCGCACCTGCTCAATATCACCGAGCGGCAGTACGAGGTGCTGGCCTTGCTCGCGCGGGGCTATCCGATCAAGACCGTCAGCCGGATGCTCAATATCTCCGTCGCCACGGCCAAGACCCATGCCTGCACGCTTTACCAGCGTCTGCATGTCCGCAACAAGGGTGAAGCGGTCTACGTGGCGCTGCAGCGCGGCGCTACGCTGGACTGGGCCGGCCCGCCGGCGGTGCGGCCGCTTGGCGCCTGCCAGGCCGCCTGATCCCTGCATGACTGGTCGGGGGAGCATCGGTCGCAACTATGCCGGCGCCGGGCGGATCCGGTGCCGGGGCCGTCCCCCGCAGGTCATCCTTTTGACGTGGCGGCCTCCACCAAAAGCATGAGGCGGTGGCAGGTAGCGCTTGCTACGTTGAGAAGGAGGCGTTCGCCGCCGCCTGCCGCACGCCATGCGGCGGGTGCCGACAGGCAGGGCGGCGCGCTTGCCGCGAGGCTCGCCAAGTTCACCACGGCGGGCCATTCCGGCCACCTGACCTACTGACCCTGCGGGCCCATCGCGCCGTGATCCGGCCGTGGGCGCCATTGCTGAATCGATGCCGACCTACCTGATTGCCAGCAACGAAATGATGTGCCGCACGCTGGTGCGGCGCCTGGAAGCGCTAGGCCTGCCGCGACCGATCCGGTGGCGCGCGCCGCAATGGCTGCAGGAGAGCGCTGCCAGGCGGCAGCGGCACCCCGACGCGGATGACCTCGGCAGCGACCCGACCGACGTGGCGCTGATCGATTGCAGCGGCCTGGAAGGCGATCCGCGCAAGCTGCTCGACCAGATGCAGGCCCGGCTCGCGCCGCGCCGATGGCTGGTGTTGTCCGATCGGCTGGACGCGACGCTGATCGTCCACGCTGCGCTGCTCGGCGCCAGCGGTTGCCTGGCAGTGCCGGCACCCGCCGAGCTGGTCTGCGCCGCGACCGCGCTGGTGTGGGCCGGCGGCCAGTGCTTCCCGCGCATGGCGCTCTCGCTGATGCCCGCAGCGTCCCAGGACATCGTCGGCGCTGCCTGAGCCTGCGTAACCCTCGCACGCTTCCTTCCATTGGCCACGACAGGATTACAGCCTGCGGATGAGGGCGCGCTGTGCATGCAAGCACTATGCTTGAGATGCCCGGCGCGCGAGTGGCCCCGTTTCAAGAGGCAGGCCGCCCCGGGATGCTAGGGGGTCGTATGGAAGGCGGGATGGATTACCTGGTCGTGCATGGCTTCGCCGTGCGCGAGGGCCGGGGCAAATGGGCTTGCTGCTTCGAGATCCGGTTGGCTGGCGCGGGTGAACAGCCACTGCTGTATCGCGGAGAACTGCATGGCCGCAGATTCGATTGCGAGCACGCTGCAGCGCAGGCCGCGCACGAAGCAGGACAGCGTGAAGCGGTATTGCGCGTGGAGAGCCTGCGCGCGCTGATCCTGGCGCAGCATCGCCTGCGCCTGCCGGCGGCCACGCTGCCCTGAGCTACGGCGCCACAGAGCGCCTTTCCGGTTTCCGCATGCCTCGCCAGCGCCAGGGTGGGGCGCGACCGGAACTGCCGTGGCGCAACGGCAGTGCAGCCATGCGGCCTGCATCCAGCCACGCTGCTTCCGCCGAACCTTGCCGTGCATCCACAGGTCATGCGCGCACCTGCGCGTCGCCCGCGACGGCGATCGTCTTCGCGCGAGCGATGCCATGCCCCAAAAAAAGAAGCCCGCCGACCGGGGGACCATGCGGGCTTTGAAGGCGTGCGGGCAATACTGCCCGCCCACACGTCCTCTTGACGATATCCAATCGGCACGCGCGCCTGTATCCACCAGAAGCATCATGCGCGTCACGCATGCGGCTGAATGCCACTAAACCGACTCAACCGGACTCAACCTCTCAAGCGATTTCCGGTACCTGCGGCGATCCGCGGCAGAACCATCATAGCCTTCTGCGCATCCCATCGATGCCATTGGCGTGCGCCGCTTCGGGCCGCGTCCTGACGCCCTGGCGTCATGGCCCGTGCAAGGTTTGTGCGCCGTCCAACAGACTGTCCTGAACCACGCGCGCCAAGATCGCCATCACGACCGATGACGCAAGCATTTGGCTCGGTGCAGGGAGAAGGCGGGCATGACAACAGTCAGTGCACGGCGGCCGGATCGCAACGCGCCTTGGCGCGCATCCGGCGCGGACCGTGCATACCCGCAAACGGATCGGCATGGCAGGCGCGGAGGTCTCTAGTGTACGGCGACACCAAAATGCGTGGACGTGGCGGGCCCGGGTTGCGTGGCGGCAATCCGGTGTGGTCGCACGTCAACTGCCATATCGACCTGTGGATCGAGTTGCTGCACGGACTCGAGTTGCCACCGGTCGCCGCGCTGCCGTGCGCAGTGCGCCAGGATTTCGAAGCCGACCATTTCACGCAGTGCCGCTTCCCGGCCGCGGACCTGGAGCGGCTCTACGGGCTGACCGCCCATGCGCTGACACTGTACGACACGCTCGAGTCGCACGTGGCGGCGCAGACCGCGCGCGGCCATCTGGTCGTGATCGAGCTGGACAGCAGCCAGTTGCCACCGGCGCCCGGCGCGGGCTACCAGCGCCACCGCACGCCGACCTGCATTGCCGTCGACGTGCTGATCCCCGAGGCGGGCGCCGTCGGCTATTACCACACCGACGGCTACCACACCGCCAGCGGCGAAGACTACGCCGCGATCTTCCGGCTGGCGCCGGGTGCGCGCAGCGCCGAGACGCTGCCGTTCGTGCATGCCGACGTGGTGCGCCGCGATGGCCGCCTGTGCGGGCGCGAGCCGCTGCTCGATGCTTCGCTCGCACTGCTGCGCAAGCACCTCGGCAACCGTCCGCAGCAGAATCCCGTCACACAGTTCCGCGCCGTGTTTCCCGCGCACCTTGAGCGGTTGATGGCGCGCGGCGAGCCGGGCTTCCACCACTACGCCTCGGGCGTGCTGCGCCAGCTCGGCGCCAATTTCGAGCTGCTCGCGCGCTACCTGCGCTGGCTGATGATGCAGGGACAGGATATTCCCGAGAAGGCGACCGAAGCTTGCTACACGATGGCGTCGGAAGCGATGGTGATGCAGTTCCGGCTGATGCGCGCCGTGATCAGCCGCAAGCCCGACCGCTGCGAAGATTGCCTGGACCAGCTCGAGGCCTCATACCAGGCCAGCGTGCCGGCGCTGGCCCGGCATTTTGGCGAGTATGTGCCATGACCGCCGATGCCGATGCCGATGCCGATGCCGCGGCCACGGGCCGGGCCGCCACTGCCCCCGCCACCGTCTCGACCGTCACCACCATCACCCCCGTCAGCGCCGTCACAACCTTCACCGACGTAACGTCGTGCGTGCCTTGCGGCCCGTGGCGATGGCTGCAGACGCTGCCGGGCGCGGCAAGGTCCCCTGCGGTGCTTGACGACGGCGCGTGCTGGCTGCCGGCACCGGTGCCCGGTTCGGTCGCGATGGCCATGCGCGCGGCGGGCCGCTTGCGCGAAGGCGCACCGGTGCCGCTGCACTGCCACGACTACTGGTACCGGCTGCGCTTTGCCGGACACGGGCCGCGGCTGCTGCGCCTGCGCGGCCTGGTGCGCGGCACCGAAGCGTGGTTCAACGGGCGCCTGATGATGGCTGTCGAGGATGCGATCGGTTGGGGAGCCGGGGTGCACGAGGTGCACGAGGCCGCGATCGAACTGTCAGGCGTGAACACGATCGACCTGTGCTTTCGCGCGCCGCGCGTGCTGCATCCCGCCGCGGCGGCAGCGCGCGGCTGGCGCTGCACCACGATCGCCGGCGCCGGTCACCTGGTCGGCTTCCTTCCGCGCGCATTGCCGCTGGATGCGATCGGGCCATGCCAGCCCGTCGAACTGATCGCGCCCTTTCCGTCGCTTCCGTTACCAGTGGTTTCCTCCTGTCGCCCCGCACTTCATCCCGTCTCCGACTTTTGCACGAGGACCCGGCGCCTGCCGGCCCCGCTGCCCCGCGCCGCACGCTGAACGCGGCGCGCAAGCGCGCCGCTCGGCTTTCCGGCCAACCTCCCGATGGATGAGCGCTTCCCCACCATTCGCCTACTGTCGGAACGTCTCGCCATGACGCTAAATAGAGTCACTGGCTTGCAGTCAGCGCCGCAGCAGGGTCAACGGCGTAGCCAGGCAGTCGGATACCAGTCATGCCGGCCACGCTGGCGCTGAACGGGGGGCCGGCAAGGCCAAAGCCCGTTTTCCCGAGTGGCGTTCGCCGTGCCGGCAGGACGTTGTTCCCGAAAACGGGTTTGGACAGGGGGTACGAAAAATGATTACGCATCGGTCGGATCTGCATGTCAATCATCTGCTCAGCGCACTGCCGCGCGGCGAGTGGGAAACGCTGGCCCAGCATTTCGAGCTGGTCCGGCTGCGCGCCGGGGAGTTGCTCACGGATTCCGGCCAGCGCATCGTCCACGTCTACTTTCCAACCACCGCAGTGGTTTCGCTGCTGTCGCTGCTCGAAGACGGCGCCACCGTCGAGATCGCCGCGGTCGGCCATGAAGGGCTGGTCGGGATCCCCGTGGTCACCGGTGGCGACACCATGCCCAGCCGCGTCGAAGTGCGCAGCCCCGGCCTCGCCTACCGCATCCCCGCGCGCATGCTGCGCACCGAACTGCCGCGCCTGCCCACGCTGCAGCGCGTGACGCTGCTGTACGTGCAGGCGATGCTGACGCAGATCGCGCAGACCGCTGCGTGCAACCGCCACCACTCGCTGAACAAGCAGCTGTGCCGCTGGCTGCTGCTGGCGATCGATCGCCTCAGCTCCAACGAGCTGGTGATCACGCAGCAGGTCATCGCCAACATGCTTGGCGTGCGCCGCGAAGGCGTGACCGAGGCCGCGGGTAAGCTGGAGGACCTGGGATTGATCCACCACAGCCGTGGCCACATCACGGTGCTGGATCGCTGCGGCCTGGAGAAGCATTCATGCGAGTGCTACAAGCTGGTCAAACGCGAATATGACCGGCTGCTGCCCGCGCTCGCCAGCGCCTGAGCGGCGCAGCTGGCCGCCCCTGGCGGCGTGCGGCTGACCACGCGCGGCGCAGGACGCCGCGCTGATCCCATTTGAGGAGCGGTACCCGTGAGCAGACTGTCATATGCCGGTGCACCGGCGGAAGGTGCGGCCCCCCGGCGCGAAGCCCAGCCCGCCGGCACGCGCCAGGCGCGCGCACTGATGGACCATATGGGCTGGATCGTCGCTGCGGGCGTCGTGGGCGCCGGCTTCGGCGCGCTGGTGGCGTTCTCTGAGCCCCCGCAGTACCGCGCCCAGGCGCTGGTGCAGGTGGAAGGCCGTGACGGCGGCGTGCGCAACGTGGCGCAGACGCAGGGCGTCGCCGGCTTCGACGCGGGGCTGCTCAAGAGCCGTGCCGTGGTCGGCCCCGTGGTCGAACGGCTGCGCCTGGATATCACCGCGCAGCCGCTGCGCGCGCCGCTGGTGGGCGCGCTGGTGGACCGCTTCTCCACCCCCGGTAACGTGCGCGGCACCTGGCCCGCCAGCCAGGGCTATGCCTGGGGTGGCGAACGCCTGGTGATCGACACCATGACCGTGCCGGAAGATCTGGTGGACCAGCCACTGCTGTTCGAGACGCGCCGCGATGGTGCCTACCGCCTCTTCAACCAGGACACGCTGCTGCTCGAGGGGCGTGTCGGCGAGACCGCCAGCGGCAACGGCGTCACGCTGCGCGTGGACAGAATCGAGGCCGCGGCCGGCACGCGCTTCGCGCTGACCCGGCATGACCTCGCGCGCACCGCCGAGTCGGTGCGCCGGGGCCTGCAGGTCGAAAGCGAGGGCGCACAGGCATCCGCCGGTTTTGGCGGCACACCGGCGCAGCCGGGCGGCACGGTGCGCGTGAGCTGGCAGTACCCTGACCGCCAGCTTGCCGCCGAGCTGGTCAACGGCGTCACGCGTGCCTATATCGACGGACAGACCACCAAGCGCCGCGAAGACGCCGCCGGCACGCTGGCCTTCCTGTCGAACGAACTGCCGCGCGTGCAGGCAGAACTGACCCGCGCCGAAGAGGCGCTGACGCGCTACCGCGCGCGTACCGGCTCGCTGGCGCCCAGCCGCGATGCGCAGTCGTTCCTGAACAACAGCATGGAATACCAGCGCCAGATCGCCGGGTTGCGGCTCGAGCGCACGCGGCTGCTGCAGCGCTTTACCGCCGAGGCCAATGAAGTGCGCATGGTCGACAGCCAGATCCAGCAGATGACGCGCGAGCGCGCCGAGATCGATGCGCGCATGCAAAGCCTGTCGACCTCCGAGCGCGAATCGGTGGCACTGACGCGCGACGTCAAGGTGGCCGAGGACATGTACATGACCCTGCGCAGCAAGGTCGAGCAGCTGTCGCTGATGCTGTCCGACAGCTCCAGCCAGCTGCGCGTGATCGACGCCGCGATCGCGCCGGTGACGCCGGTCGGGATCGGCACGTGGCCGTTCGCTTCCGTGGGCGCGCTGCTCGGGCTGTGCCTGGGCGTGGCCGGCGTCAACCTGCGCCAGCGCCTGCGGCCGTCGGTGGCCAGCGCGGCCGATGCCGAAGAGCGGCTTGGCATGGCCATGCTCGGTGACATCGCCTTCAGCAACGAGCAGGCCGAGCTGGAACGCCAGATCGAAACCAAGCGCCGCCTGGGCATTGCCGCGGGCTTTACGCTGCCGACCGAGGCGCGCCTGGGCTGGCCCGAGCCCGGCACCGAGGTGATCGATGCCGACACCGCCGCGGCACCCGAGGACGATCACGCGCGCGCCGAACGGCTGCTGCGCCAGGGCCTGCACGACCAGTTCCTGCTGGCGCGGCGCGCACCGCATTCGCTGGCGGTGGAGGGCCTGCGCACCTTGCGCGCGGCGCTGCACTTCGCGTTGCGCGATGCGCCCAATTGCGTGGTGGCGGTCACCAGCCCGGCCAGCGGCGCGGGCAAGACCTTTACCGCGGTCAACCTCGCGGTGCTGTTCGCCGAGGCCGGCCAGCGCGTGCTGCTGATCGATGCCGACCTGCGCCGCGGGCGCGTCGCGGACTGGTTCGACCAGCCTGTGGAACCGGGCCTTGCGGAAGTGCTGGCCGGGCGCGCGGCAATCGCCGATGCGGTCAGGCCGAGCGTGGTCAGCGGCCTGTTCCTGCTCAACCGTGGCGCGGCACCGGCGAATCCGTCCGAACTGCTGATGCTGCCGGCGCTGGCGGAAACGCTGCGCCTGTGCGCGGGCCGTTTCGACCTGGTGCTGGTCGATACCCCGCCGGTGCTGGCCGTGGCGGATGCCACGCTGGTGGCGAACCTGGCGGGCTCCACGCTGGTGGTGGTGCGCGCGGACGTGACGGCGGCGGGCCAGGTCGACGACACCCTCAAGCGCCTGGCGCATGCCAATGCGCGGCTTGCGGGCGGGATCCTGAACGGGGTCATGCCACGGCGCAGCAACCGTTCGGACTTCAATACGATCAATCCCTACCTGGGCATGCCGTTGCCGGTGCCGCAGAGCAAGCACCTCGCCCTGGAAAAGGCAGAAGCACCCCGGCGATCCTGAGCCGAGGCACGCGCGGCGTACCCGTTTCTGCGGGTGGTCCGCGCGTGCCGGTTCCAGGGATGGGGCGCACCGCCGGGAAGGGCGGTGCGGTGGTCGGTGCGGCGGATGGTGCGGTGGTCGGCAAGCAGGCCGCTATTGCGCGAACAGGATGTGCGCGCCAACGTTGTTGTTCGCGGTATCGGCCCCTGGGCTTACCTTGATCGTGTAGCTTCCGCCAGTCAGGTCTGTGGTGATCGAGTTGTTCCTGAACGTGGATGCCTTGATAAAGCCGACCACGGATTTGGTGCCGAAATTCTGCTGGGGATAGACGATCTTGTTGCCGGAGAAGGTGGCAACGCCAGCCCGGATATTGGGGAAATCGTCGCGATAGTCCGGCTTGTGCGTGCTGATGAGCGTGTTGTTCTCGATCAGGACCCTGGCCCCGGCATCGAGTGCCTGCAGCCCGACGCCACTGCTCTTGATGGTGTTGCCCCTGACAATCGTGTTCACCGTCTTCATGTCGCCCATGCCCTCAGAAAACGCGGGATAAACACCGCCATCGATGGTATCGATCACGTTGTTCTCAATGACCGATCCGGGCGCTGACAGGATCATGACGTAGGGATGCTTGTTGCCGGCGCGGCCCACGATTTCCGAGTTCCGGATCGTGACGTTTTCGGTGTTCCTGCCATTGTCGCCACCGACGAACTGCGAGCCCTTGTTGTTCACGAAGCGGCAGGCATCGAAGACGATATCGCCTGTTCTCGCGGTCACGCGCTCGGCAGGCGCGTCGGGTTCGATATCCACCCCGGCAGCGGGGGCGTGGGTCGGGTAGGAACCGTCGGTAATACCCGTGTTGCGGAACGAGGACCTGGTGATCCGCAAGGTCCTGGCCTGCATGATGCTCATTCCCTGCCGCGCATTGTTGTAGGAATCCACATTGTGGATGACGCCATTGCGATCGGCGTTGAACTCCCCGCCGATGTACAGGCCGTCGCAGGCAAAGTGATGGATTTTCAGGTGGCTGAGTTCATAGTTGGAACTCGCGTTCGTCTGGATGCCGTGTGAAGACGTTTCACTCAGGGGTTTGCCATCCGGCGAAGGCGGCCGCGACATCTTGTCCACGTTGCCGTAAAGCTCCAGGCCAGAGATCCTGAAGTTGGTGGAATGCCTGACCTCGAACCCGAGCTGGTGCCTGTAGGAATACCAGGATTGACCGCTGCTCTTGTCGTTGGTGATGGTGAAGTCCCCCTTAAAGGAAACCACGGAACCGGTGCAGCCGATCAGGCTGAAGTTGCTGGCTTTCGAGAGCAGGATATTCTGGATCCCGTTCGCAGCGGGGCCGGCGATCGCGAAGCGATCGATGTTGTAGGTGCCTTTGGGGAAATAAACGATCTTGCGCTTGATATACCTGTAGTTGGATATCTCTGCCGCCATTCTCTGGAAGGCAGCATAGTCGTCCGTCACGCCATCGCCCCTGGCCCCGTAGGCGGTGATGGACTTCACGATCGCGCCCGGATAAGCCCGTTTCTCGGCAGTCAGCAGAGGACAAGGGTCTCCGGCTTCATTCGGGCTCCTGGCGGCCGCCTGGAAGCCTGTCTGTGCACAGCCGGGAAGGGGCAGGAATACACAACAGACGGCTGCTGCGATGGAAGTCCGGAACAGCTTCGGCTTCGTTCGCCTCTGCGAAGCAGGCATATCGGTTCCCCTTCAGTGATGCCGTGGTTGAGCCGGGTCCGGCCCGAAGCCGGCAGCGGCGTTGCGGATGAATCCTTGCAAGCAGTCTGCTGGCCCGGTTGCCATGGTCGCGTGCCGCCGCGAGCGCTAATGGCAAGCCCTCCGGTCCGGCATCGGACGGAGGGCAGCCAAGCCGGCAAGGAGCGGGAGGCCACGGACAGTTTCCTGTCCTGCGGCCTGCTCAATGTTGCCGTTCTCAGGCGCGCTTGGCGGGTTTGGCTAGCTTGGCGAGCTTGGCGGGCTTGGCGCTGTACTCGCCGAGGTAACGGTACTTGCCGAAGTAGTAATGCGCCCGGTACCAGCGGCCCTCGATGCGCAGCCCGTTGAGCAGTACGCCCTTGACTTCCGCCCCGCTCTGCAGGAGCGCTCGCTGCGACGCCTGCAGCTCGCTCACCGTGGTCTTTTCCGCGAGCGCGACGAGGAAGACCGCGGCCGCCTTGCTGGCCAGGATGCCGGCGTCGGTTGCGGCCAGGATCGGCGGGGTGTCGATCATGACCAGGTCGTAGCGCATCGTGAGCGTGTTGATCAGGTTCTCCATCGCCGGGCTGAGCAGGACGTCCGCCGCATGCGGCGGCTCGCTGCCGGTCGAGATAAAGTCCAGGCCGGGCGCAACTTCCCTTTGCACGACCTGCTCGAATGGCGCCCCCAGCAGCAGTTCGGTGAGCCCCGGCGTGCGCCGGGCGCCAAAGCGGCGATGCAGTGATCCGCGCCGCAGGTCGGCATCGATCAGCACCACGCGCTTGCCGCTGGCGGCGATCGCCGAGAAGTTGGCGCAGATAAAGGACTTGCCGACACCCGGCGCCGGGCCGGTGATGACCACGGTGCGGTTCTTGTTGCCGGCCAGGGCGAACTGCAGCGCGGTGCGGAAGCTGCGCAGCGTCTCCACGGCAGGATCATCCGGCTGCCGGCGAACCAGCAGCCCGTCGCCGTTGGGGACCTCCTGCGAATGTGCTTCCTCCGGGGTGAAGGGGATCGTGGTGTAGACCACCATGCCCGTGCGCCGCTCGATCTCGTCGGCGTCCGCCACGCCGCCGTTGAAGGCATGGCGCAGGACGACCGCCGCCAGGCCGGCGAGCAGGCCGAGCACGACCGCCAGCGTGGAAATCACCTCGCGGTTCGGGCGGATCGGGCTGATCGGCACTTCCGCCGCGTCAACCAGGCGCGAGGTGCCTACCTTGCTGGCCTTCATCAGCCTCAGCTGCTGCATGTCGTTCAGCAGCGACTGGAGCATCTCGGTGCTGACCTTCACGTCGCGCATCAGGCGCAGTACGTTCTGCTCGACGTCAGGCAGCTTCTGGATGCGGCCAGTCAGGCCGTTGATCTGTGCGTTGACGCTGGCGATCTGGCCGTCGATCAGCGAGATGATCGGATGGTTTGGCGTAAAGCGGGCGTCCAGTTCCTGCCGCTTCTGGCGCAGCTCCTGCACTTTCGTCTGGAGCTGCACCGACTGGTTCAGCATCAGTTTCGATTCCTCGGTCAGGTCAACGGTGCCGCGCTGGTTGCGCATCGCGTTGTAACGGGTCTCCGAGGTTTCAACCTGCTGCTTGAGCTGCGGCAGCTGCTGCTCCAGGAAGGCCAGCGACTTCTCTGCTTCGGCGGCCTTGCGCAGCAGGTTCTGCTCGACATAGGCATTGCCGATCTCGTTGAGCGTGGCCGCCACCATTGCCGGGTTGCTACCTTCCAGCGAGATGCCGATCACGCCGCTTTGCCGGCCGCGCTCGGTGATCACCAGCCTGCTCTGCAAGCTCGAGATCGCGGTGCTGCGCGGCACGCGGCGCAGGTCGAACCTGGCGCCGCTGTTCCCGTCGAGCTCCCTGACCAGCAGGCGCACGGGACCGGCCGGCGTGGCGATCGCGAGGGGCGCGCCGACCTTGCCGGTGCCCTTGACGCCGTCGCCGAACGACACCGTGTAGCCACCGTTGCCGGTCGCCGTCAGCAGGATCTTGCTGCCCTCCATCGATGCAGGCACATCCAGTTGCTGCACGGCAATGGCTTCACGCCCCCAGGCATAGCCACCCCATCCGAACAGGCCCGGCCTGGACAGTTCCGCGTTGAAGTTCGCAATGGTCGATCCGATCACCGGGAAATAGCGCGGCTGCGCCTCGATATCGAGATTCAGGGCAGCGATGGCCTTGCCCACCACCATCCGCGAACGCAGCAGCTCCATTTCCGCCGAAGCGGCCGGCTTGATGTCCAGCCCCGGCGATATCGACGTGGACAGCTTGCTGGCGTTGTTCAGCGGACTGTTGCTCTCTTCCACCTGGACCACGACGTCGGAGCGGTAGACCGGCGAGGCGACCATCGCGTAGAGCAGGCCCAGCGCGACGATGACGATGGCGGTGCCGAGGAACGTCCAGCGGTAGCGGACCAGGATGTCGACGTACGAGGTCAGGTCGACGGCTTTTTCGCGCTCGACGCTTTCCTCGATGGCATCGTCCCGTTTGCTTATCGTTCTCATGTCGCCTCCCTGTGGCATTCAGTCGCTGCAACCGGGTACTCCTTTTCCAGTTGCGACGACCATGACGAGATTCCCTGCTTGATCAATTCCAGGACGATGCTGAACATCTGCTGCGAGCAGCCGTACGGGTCGGGTACGTCAAGATCGAGGCCTTCGCAAAGCCTGAACGTCTTGCCGCGCGACTGTGGGAAGCGCTCCTCCAGCGTTTCGCGCTGGAGGCTCTCCATGACCAGTACCAGGTCCGCGGATTCCACCAGAGCTTTGTTCACGGCCTGGGCGCGGTGTCCGGCAAGGCTGCAGCCTTCGTTGGCCAGCAAGCGCACGACGCGCGGATCGGCCGAGGCGCCGACTGGCGGCGCGAGCCCGGCCGAAGTCACCCGGCAATCGGGCAGGGCGCGGTTGAGCAGCACGGCCGCCATCGGGCTGCGGCAGACATTGCCGAGGCAGACGACGAGGATGGTTCTGGGCATACCTGTATCACTCACTTATTTGATCCCTGATGCCGTGCCGATCAGCGACGTGGACGGCAGCAGCAGGTTCATCACGCGACTCCAGCGAACCAGGTCGCGGGCGTCGACATAGACCACATCCTTCGGCTCCAGGTCGAAGCCCTCGGCGATGGCCAGCGCGGCCGGCGAAGTGCCGTCCAGATGGAACACCTTGGGTTCGCCGTTCGCCTCCTTGCGGATGACGAAGATCTGCTCCGCGTTGGCTGTGCCGGGATTGACGCCGCCTGCGTCACCCAGCGCCTCGTTCAGTGTCATGCGGCCATTGCGCATCAGCAGCGACGACGGCTTTGCCACTTCGCCAGTCACGAAGATCTTGTTGTCCTCGCGCTGCTCCACGCGCACGATGTCGCCGGAGCGCAGCATGATGCGCGCCGGATCGACGCCCTTGGTCAGCAGGGCCGGGATGTTGACGTACCAGCTGCGTTCGCCGCGCGTGACCCGTATGCGGCTGTTGTCGCCGGTCAGGTTCAGCACGCCGCCGGCGCGATTGAGTGCTTCAACCAGCGTCATCGGCGCATCGTCGATGGCGAGCATGCCGGGCGTGCGCACTTCGCCGTCGACGTAGACGCGCTGGCTGCGGAAGCCCAGCACGCGCACCGTCATCTGCGGATCGCGCACCACCCGGGACAGGACGCGGGCCATCTCGTTGCGCACCTCGTTGGCGGTCTTGCCGGAAACCTTCATGACGCCGGCATACGGAAACTGGATGTCTCCCTGCGGGCTCACCACGTAGCCGGGCAGGTTGGAGCCGCCACTTGACTGCGGGATCTCGAGGCTGGCGGCGGGGCTGTAGGTCTGGGTCGGGAAGACCAGTTCCGGGTGGTCCCAGACCACCACGGAAATAATGTCGCCCGGGCCGATCCGGTACGGCTGCGCCTTGGCGAACAGCTCTTCGACGCGTTCATTGGCGGGCTTGCTCTTGCTGCGCAGCTCGCGCACGAGATCAAGCGTGATCGGTGTCACGCTAGGCATTGCGTCGGGCCCGACCGCCTTGACCGGTGCCTTGCTGTCGAAAACCATGCCGGGAGAGGCGGCGCATGCCGACAGCAGCGCAGCGCTCAAGAGGGACAGCATCAACGCCGCAGGACCGCGGCGCTTGGCCTGGTCGGGACGCTGGGTATTACAACTGCAGATTGATCTCACGACGATCTCCTCGCGAAGCGGGCAGGCACCCAAGCCGATACTGCACCCACGATGCGCTGATCGTAGGAACGGTGGCTGAAAAGCTCGGTGCGCTGACACACATTGCTTTCGAGCGGAGATACCCCAACACTGCCGGAGCGAAGGCAGCACGGCGCGGACCGCGACCCATCTCCTCCATCAGGAGGAGATGGGCCATCTGGACGATGCCGCTGCCAGGGCAAGGCTGTAATCTGCGGAAACATACCGCCGGTACGGCAACATGTCTGGTCAGCGAGTCGAGCATAGGCAATGGCTCGGAAAACCGACATGGCAGGATGCGCTGCAGTGTGCGGGGGGCAACAATGAGCGCGGCGGCGGCGCTGCCAGAATGCTTAGAATCGGTGCAAACAATCGGGCGACGGCGCAATGCGCAACCGGGGGGTTGGGCATTCAGAGCCAGAGGCGCATCAGCGCGCCTTGTGCAGGACTCGTGGCCAAGGACGACAAGGCTTGCACTGCAGGCCCGCGCAACGACGCCTGATTGATTTCTTACTTACATAAGGGGTTCCAACGAAGACCGGCTGGACCGGCAGGCCGAGAGGTTGTTTCACCCAACGGCACTGCAGGCGACGACTCTACCGATCTTCTTTCCGGAGAAACCTGGCATGCGTATGCAGATCGCCCGCAATGTGCTCTGGCTGGTGCTGGAGCGGGGCCTTCAAGTAGTGTTCGGCATCGTCAGCGTGGCCTTGATCGCGCGCGCCGTCGGTCCCGAGGGCTTTGCGGAGTTCCAGTACGCGCAGTCACTGGTGCTGATCGCCTCGGCGTTCGCGCTTATCTGCGGCAACGAAGTGGTCATCCCGCGCCTGGTCGCCGACCAGGCGCCAGCCGCGCAGCACAGGCTGCTGGCCCATGTGTTCGGCTTGCGCGAGCTGGCCGCGGTGGTGGGCTACGTGCTGCTCGTACTGGTCGTGGCAATGACGGAAGAGGACCAGGTCATTGTCGTGATCGTCATCATCGTCGGCATCCCCATGCTGTTCCGCGAACCGTTCGGCGCGGTCCGCTCATGGCTGCAGGCGCGTACCGACAGCCGCCCCGGCGTGATCTTCGGCATGGTCGGCCTTGCCTTCCGGATGGTTGCGGTTGGAGCGCTCTACCTGGCAGGCACGAAATCTGCCCCGGACTATGCCTGGGTGGTCGCCGTGGAGTCCCTGTTGTTTGCCGTGCTGCTTGCCCGCTATTACCGCAAGCGCAGCCCCCGCGTCGCGGTGCAGTTCGACTGGTCGCTGGCCCGGACACTGCTGCGTGACGGCACGGTCTTCTGGATGGGCATGATGCTGATGCTCTGCGCGAAGCGCATCGATCAGCTGCTGCTCAAGCCGCATATCTCTCTCTACGAGCTGGGCGGCTACGCGGCCTGCATGCAGGTCCTGGACAACTTCATGATGCTCAGCGCGATCGTCGCGAGCTCGGTGGCGCCGTTGATGATCTACGCGCAACCGAACCTGGCGCTGGTACGGCGCAACGTGATGTATGTTGCGGCCGGCATGATCGCGATGGGGGCGGTGGGAGGCGCGGTGCTGGCCTACTGCGCGCCCTGGATCATCGAGCTGATCTACGGCTCCCACTATGACGCTGCCGCAAGCCTGCTGCGGCTCTCCGCGATGGCATCCGGGCTGGTGTTCGCAGATGCGGCGCTGTCGCTGCTGGTGATCTATCTGCGCAAGCCGAACTGGCTGGTGGAGAAATGGCTCCTGGTGCTGTCCACCATGGTCGTGGTGGACCTCATCGCCATCCCGACCTACGGTGCCCAGGGCGCCGTCTATGGCTATATCGCGGGCAACGCGGTGGCTGTCCTCGCCGGCATCGGATTCTTCCTGCGGTCCCGCGAGCCGGTCGCCGTGGAGCAGGCGGCCGCGTGAGCGCGGCACGCCTGTAGTGGCCAACACTCTCGCTTGGGGCTTCGACCATGGAATATGCATCTTCCGCGTGGCATGTAATCAGCGCGACACTCGTACTGCTGATAGGCGTGCAAGTGACGCTGAGCGTGGGCCGCAAGTTCGGCACCCGGCCGAAATGGGCGCTGTTGCTCTATGCCTGGCACACGATCTTCTGCATCGTCTACGCGAAGCTGGTGATGGAGACCGGCGGCGACGCAGCGGACTACTTCGAGGCTTCGCTGTTGCCGTCACCGGAGTTTTCGATCGGCACGCGCGCCGTGACCTACTTCACGCATATCTTCTCGAACTACCTCGACTTCTCGTACCTTGGGGTGTTTTTTGTCTTCAATATCTTCGGGACGATCGGCCTGCTGGCCTTCGACGCGGTGCTGCGCACGGTGACCCGCGGCCGGAGCCGGTTCCTGCGGGGCCTGGCCATGGTGATCGTGCTGTTGCCCTCGGTCAGCTTCTGGACCGCCGCCCTTGGCAAGGATTCGGTTGCCTTCATGGCAACCAGCCTTGCGCTGTGGGCAAGCTTGTCCATGCCGCGCCGCAGCTGGCTCATGATCATCGCCATCACCTGCATGTTCCTGGTGCGGCCACACATCGCGGCGGTGATGATCCTGTCGCTCACGGGCGCGATGGTGATTTCGGCGAAGATGCCGTGGAAGTGGCGGGTCGCGCTGGTCAGCGTGGCGTTGGTCGCAACCGCGGCCATCGTGCCGTTCACCATGCAGTACGCGGGTCTGGGCGAGGCGAAGGACGCCGCCACCATCGAGGCGTATGTCGAGACGCGCCAGGGCTACAACCAGCA
This sequence comes from Cupriavidus sp. Agwp_2, assembly GCF_040784895.1. NCBI lineage: Bacteria > Pseudomonadati > Pseudomonadota > Betaproteobacteria > Burkholderiales > Burkholderiaceae > Cupriavidus > Cupriavidus sp. Agwp_2. The sequence continues at coordinate 1,853,319 of NZ_CP088084.1, read as the reverse complement.
GGGCGGGGGCGGTATCGACATCGCCAGCATGTCGCTGCCGATGCAGCTCTTCACCTATGTCTTCCGGCCTTTGCCGCACGAGGCGAACGGCATCTTCGGCCTGGCGGCGTCGCTGGACAACGTGGTGCTGCTGCTGCTCGCCGTGCGTGGCGTGTGGGGCATGATCCACCGCCGGGGCAGCCACGTGGTGCTGAAGAACCGCGCGTTTCTCTGGATCTACTGCATCGGCGCCTGGCTGATCCTGGCGCCGATGACCGCGAACCTGGGCATCTCGGTGCGGCAGAAGTGGATGTTCGTGCCGATGCTGGTCTGCCTGCTGTTCTGCAGTATCAGGGAGAGGCGGGTCAGCCGCCGCGCGCCGGCGGCAGATTACCAGCCGCTGAATACCAGCCGCTAAATACCAGCCGCTGATTTGCTGATTTCCAGCCGCTGACCACCTGCCACTGATTCCAGCCACTGACTACCAGCCACTGACTACCAGCCACTGACTACCAGCCACTGACTACCAGCCGCCAGGCCCGCCGGCGGCTGTGCAACGCTCCGTCCCGCAAATCAGGTGCGGGCCAACTGCCTGGCCTGCAGCGCCTTCCCGTTGATCCGACGATTGATATAGGCGCGCATCGGCTTCTCGATGACGAGATGAAGCAGGATGGCGAGGCTGACGGTCAGCGCCAACAGCAACATTGCCTGCACTCCCCCTGGCAGGGTGGCCACGTCCATCGCCCGGCCGCGCACGAATTCGAACAGGTATTGGGGAATGCGTTGCACGATGTAGAGGCAGTAGGAGATCTCACCGAGGAACACCAGGCCGCGCAGCGAAAACAGGCGGGTCAGTACATCCTTCTCGTAGGAGAGGAAGAACACCAGCCCGGCGGCGCCGGCCACGAACAGGACATCCAGGCCCAGTTCGACGCCGAGCACGCAGACGCCTATTGCCAGCAAGCCGCCGGCGGCCAGGCCATGATGGCCAGGCAGCGCTTCGCGCAGCCGGCAGAGCAGGACCCCCAGCAGGAACTCGGGAACCAGCCGCGCCACGCCGCCGCTCAGCGACAGATGCTCGGGAGAGGTGGCTTCCACCACCGCCAGCGCCGCCAGGGCGATGCCGCTGGCCAGCAGGATGCGGGTCCTGTTCAGCCGTGGCGCTACCAGGAGGAACAACGGGAAGAACACATAGGCGAACCACTCGGCACTGACTGACCAGCCGACGTCATTCCATCCGCTCTCGCCCGCGTAGCGCCACGCGCCCAGCATCAGCATTTCCGGCAGGAAGTTGGACACGGTATAGCCGCCTGCGCCTACGCTGTGCGTGTGCAGCAGCAGATCCCGGGCGATCACGGCGAAGGCGAAGGAGAGCAGGCAGACCAGGTAGACCGGGTAGATGCGGGCGATTCGCGCCACGATGAACCGCTTCCACGAAATCGACTTGCCCGGCGCCGGATCGTAATTGTAGGCGAGGATGAAGCCGCTGAGGATAAAGAAGCCGTCGACGCCGAGGTAGCCGTGGTCGAACCAGGTGCTGGTGAAGCCGATGTTGAAGAAGGTGCCTTCCGCTCCGTAGACATGGAACCAGTGCCTGCACAGCACCCATAAGGCCAGGAACAGCCGCAGGCTAGTAAGAGGTTTGAATTGTTGCATTGCAGGGCTCTGTGCTCTCGATGCCAGGGCCGCGGCACCCGGGTCGCGGGTGCCGCGGCATGGGCCATGGCAGGCTTGCAGGGGCCCGGCCTGTCCTAGTCGGCCGGGAGCTTCGCTTCCTGGAACGCCGCCGGGGGGTGCGTCAACGCGCCGGGGTTGCCTTCGGCACGGGCCTGCGGCACGCCATGCGGCTCGATGTGGCGGCTGCCGCCCTCCCCGGCATGGCGGCGACTGACATGCTGCGCAATGCGCGGCGCGGCAAACTTGGCACCGTAGACAAAGCGCAGCACCGGGCCGAAGCTCATCGCCGTCGCGGGTCCGGTGACGTAGAGGCCCGGCACGCGGGATTCAAAGTTGCGCGACACGTCGGGCCAGCCATCGACGAGCGAAAGCCCGGCGACGATATCCGGTGACAGGAAGGGATGTTTTGCCAGATCGACCCGGAAGCCGGTGGCGACGACGACGTGGTCGCCGGTGACGGTTGACGGGCCGCTCTCGCTGCTCACCTCCAGCACGACCTCGCCGTTGCGCACCGCGCCACGCCGGACAGTGGTCTGCATCCGGATGTCGACCTTGCCCACCACGCGGTCACGCAGCCACCACGCGCCGGAGGGTCCGAACGAAGTCTCGGCGATACGCCTGCGCAGCCGCTGTCCGAGCGGGCGGAACAGAGACGGGAATTCCGAAAGGACGTACGGATACCAGCCCTGGGCCAGTCCGCCCTCGGGATTGAGCACCCGCGAGACCAGGCTGCGGTCGACTTCCGGATCCTTGTTCCAGGTAATGATGCTGTCGCGGACCAGCACGCGGACATGCGCGCCCAGCTCGTTGAACAGCGCTGCGAGGCCGAGGGCCGACTGCCCGCCGCCGACGATCACGATGCGCTTGCCTCGCGCCCACATCAGGTTGCCGATCTCGCCGGAGTGCAGGACCTGCGGCCTGGGCAGCCCTTGCAGGGCAGGCGGCATGTGCTCGAACCCCTTGAGCCCGAGGGCAATGACCGCGCGCCGCGCCAGCAGCGCGCCCCCGTCGCTCAGGGACACGCGGAAGCCGCCGTCCTGGCGCCGCAGTTCCGTGACTTCCACCGGGCGCACGTGGCTGACCAGCTGCGACTGGAACCAGAGCCCGTACTCGACAAACCTTTCCAGCGGCAAGCGCATGCCGATCGGGGCATACGGCAGGTGCATGCGGCGGCTGTAATCCTCCAGCCTGTAGCCAGCAAGGGGCGCATACAGGTCCGAGGCGAAGGCCTCGGAGCGCATCAGCATCCCGGGCGGCATGAAATTGCGCCAGGCCAGCATCGGCTCGCCGAGCACCTGGTGAGGTACGCCAAGATGGCTCAGGTGGGCCGAGATCGACAGCCCATATGGGCCCGCCCCGATGATCGCGGTATCTGTGGTCGAGATCATTGCTGTTCCTGTTGGACCTGCTCGCGACGATTGGAAGGAAACCAGCCGCTCCACCACTGACGCAGGCGGGTGAGCGGAGGGCTCAGGCAGTATTGATGGAGGGCCGGCAACGGGTCATCCCAGCGGAAGTAGCCGTCGAAGGTTCGTGCGCCGGGTGGCATCAGCCCGCCCGGTGCCCCGCGGATGAAGGTTGCGCGCCAGACCGAGCCCGGCTGGGCGGTGGCCGCAGGCAAGTCAGGCAGGTCCAGTTCATGGCGATACGCCGCCAGCGGGATGTTGACCCCGCACAGTGTGGCGATTTCCTCCTGCCAGTCGATCCGCCCCACGGTTGGCTCGATCATCACGAAGCGCTGGTGGTTGTCGTCCCACTTGTACTCCATGCTGCCCATGCCGTCGAAGCCGGCACACCTGGCAAAGTCGAGCGTGATCCGTTCGAGTTCGGCGTGCGCCTCCGGCGCGGCGACGCAAACCGCGGTGCTGCCGATATCGGGCGGCCAGCACGCCAGTTTCCTGCCGGTAAACACGGCCGCCGCCTTGTCATCCTTGCCGCGGTAGAAGAGGGTGAAATAGATATTGCTCTGCGGGCCTTCGATCCACTCCTGCGCCACGATGCCGCCGGGAGTGCGCAGCATGGCGCGGGCGTGCTCCTGCCCCTCGGCCAGCGCTTCCACGCGGATGGCGCGTTCCTTGTCTCCGCTCAGGGCCTGGCGCTTGTCGTCGGGCTTGATCACGCAGGGAAAGCGCAGGGAAGCCAGCTGGGGCACGTCGAACTGGCCGTTCAGGATGACCGTGCGGGGCACCGGGAAGTCATGGTCCTGCGCAAAGCGGTGGAACGCCGCCTTGCTGCTGAGCATGCGCACGCCCTGCGCGGACGGCATGCGCAGCCGGTACCACAGCGACAATTCCTCCCGCGCTTCGGAGACACTGTGGACGGCATCCTCGTCAGTCAGGAACAACACGGGACGGTGCCCCAGCCGGCGCGCGAGCGCAATCATGTCGTCGATGAAATCGCGCCCAACGAAGCTGCGAACGCCATGCCGGCGGACATGGCGGGACCACAGCGCCGGCGCGGCGTGCTTCGTTTCCGCCACGATGACGGGGATCCCCTGGCTCGACAATGACCGCACTAGTCCAAGCCCGCCGAGTTCGCCGCCGACGACTACCGCCGCGGGCATCTCTGCCGCATCGAGCCTGCTTTTCATCATGATCTCCAGGAGGGATAAGCGCTGTACCGGACAGCGGGTGCGGAGAGGATTCAGGTTGGGTCCGCGCGCCCGTCGGGCGACGCACGCTAGGCGTCGTGCACCGGGTCGACATCGCAAATCTAGATCGACGCAAACGGGGTATCCGTACGGGGCCACACATACGTCGACTTTGAAACAGAGGGGCGCCACGACTGGCCTCCGGGTGGCCTCCTACCTACCTACCGAAGCATGAAGGCGGCTACGCCCTAAGGCTACTGTCCGCGCCGTGCATGGTGATGCTAAATACAGGTCAGGTGGCGTTGCGCCCAATCGCCAAGGGGGAGAGATGTCCTGTCGGTTTCCAGAGGCCGCCGCGCCGCAGGGCCCGGTCGTCGTGATCGTGGTGACTGCGCACGCGCCCGCAAGCTGGGAGGCATCTGTCATACAGCGCCTGCGGGATTCGGGCGCCAGCCGCATCGTCGTGCGCGCGCTGGATGCGATGCGCATGCCCGGCATGCCCGGCAAGCCCGGCGATGGCAAGCATGCGCAGCAGATGGGCGGGCCGGTGACGGCGGTCGTCGACCTTACCGGCGAACTCGATCCGGGCTGGCACGGCCACGCCGTGGAGGGCGTGTGGTGCCTTTGCGACCGGCGCGGGCTCCCCCTGGGACATCCGCACCACGGCCTGGAGACGCACGCCAACGGCGCCGGCATCGTGCTGGAACTCGTGGCCTGGAAGGACTCCGGCGTGTTCCTGGTCGACACGGCCCGTGGCTACGCCGAACCCTGCGAGACGGTTCCGCGCGAACGCCTTGCCATCATGGGCGCGTCGTTGCTCGACGGCGCGCTGCGCGAGATCCGAGCCCTGGGCAGCCTCGCAGGGCGTGCGGCGTGGCAGGGTCGCCGCGTGGACCCCACCGCATGGCAGCGCCTGATCTGGCGCACGCGTGCGCTCGCGGCGCACGCCGCGATCCAGTTCAAGGGGTTCGTGCTGGTCGAGCACTGGATGGTCGGGCTGGTCGACATGACGTTCGCCGAGGCCGTGCGCGCGCAGCGGCTGCCGGTGCGCTGGCTCGGCACCCGCATGTTTTCGCATTGCTGGGCCGATCCCTTTGGCGTGCCAGGCAGGCGGGACGAAATCTATTGTGAAGAAGTCGACCTGCGGCAGGGCCTCGGCCGCATCATCAGGCTGAAGCTGGATGCGCATGACGTGCCGTCCGGCGCCGGGCAGGTCGACCTGGGGCTGCCGGGGCATCTGTCGTTTCCGTACCTGTTCCGCCACGACGGCGCGCTGTATTGCGTGGCCGAGTCTTCGCAAAGCCGGCGCTGCGTGCTGAACCGCCAGGACGAGGCAGGCGGCTGGCAGCAGGTCGCCGTGCTGCTGGAAGACGTCGAGGCGGTCGACCCGACCATCTTCGAGCATGACGGCCGCTTCTGGCTGCTCTACACCGATGTCGCCATGGGGCAGTTCGACAACGTCTGCCTGTGCTATGCCGACAGCTTGCTCGGGCCATGGCAGCCGCACGCGCAGAACCCGGTCAGGTTCGACAACGGTTCGGCGCGCGCGGCCGGCTCGGTCGTGCGCGATGGCGGCCAGCTGTTGCGCGTGGCGCAGGTGTGCGAGAGCGGCTACGGGCAGGCCATCGCGGTCAACCGCATCGTGCATTGCACGCCGGAGTTCTATCGGGAAGAGACTGTGGGATGCGTCAGCCCCAAGGGCGATCGCCTCAACCCGGATGGCCTGCATACGATGTCAGACTGGGGCGACCGCGTCGTGGTCGATGGCAAGCGCTACCTGTTCCACGCAGGCTCGCTCTGGCACCGGATCGTGACCCGTGCCAGCCGTGCCTTGCGCCTGCCGGCGCCTACTCGAAGCCCATCTCGCGAAGCATCACGGCGTTGACCTTGTGCACGTCGTACTTGGTCTCGGCGATCTGGCGGGACCGTTGGCCCATGCGCACGACGCGCTCCCAGTCCTCGATCAGCTGCATCATGGCCTGCTCCAGCGCGCCGACGGACTTGACCGGCACCAGCACGCCGTTGTCGCCGTCGACCACGGTTTCGCGGCAGCCTGGGGCGTCCGTGGTGATGACCGGCCGGCCCATTGCCATCGCTTCGAGCACGGAGCGCGGCGTGCCTTCGCCGTACGAGGGCAGCACATAGACGTTGCAGCCGGCAATGGCGGGCCGGACATCCGACAGGCGCCCGAGATAGTCGACGGTGCCGTCCGCGATCCACGCGTCCAGCTCGTGCTGGGCGATGGCATCGGGACTGGCATCGATAAAGCCCGCCAGGCTGAAGCGTGCGCCGGCGCGGCGGGCCCGAACCCGCCGCGCGGCCTCGGCATACTCGCGCACGCCCTTGTCGCCAAGCAGCCGCGCGATCAGCAGGAAGCGCGGACCGTCGTCGGGCAGGGGGGCCACCTGGAAGCTGCCGACGTCCACGCCGGAGCCATTGACGATGCACGAACGCCCGCCAGCCGGCAGGATGTTCAGCCGGCGGAAGAGCGCCTCGTCGTCGGGGTTCTGGAAAAAGGTCGTATGCGCGCGGCCGAGGGCCAGCGCATAGAGCCGCTGCACCACCGCCCGCAGCCTGCTTCTGCCGCTGTCCTCGCGGAACGCGTAGCCAAGCCCGGTAATCAGCGCGAAGCGGCGCGGCACACGCGCCAGCCAGGCGGCCAGCAAGCCATAGATCACCGGCTTGATGGTGTAGCACATCACGCTGTCGGGCCGGACCCGCCGCATCAGGCGATGCAGCCCGAGCAGCGAGCGCGCGTCGGCCAGCGGGTTCATGCCGGTACGTTCGAGGGCGACGTCATGCACGATCACGCCGCGCGACTCCAGCGCGGTGCGCACCGGCGCTCCCGCGGGCAGGCCCGGCGCCGCCACATGCATTTCCACGCCCTTTTCCTGCAAGGCAGCGATGAGCGGACCGCGAAAATTGAGCAGTGACTCGCCGAAGCTGGCGATCATCAGGAAGCGCATGCCGGTCTCCCGCTAGGCAATGGCCTCGCAGGCCTGGTCTTCAATGATTGGCTGCTGTGCGCGCTCGTGCGCCAGCCAGGCCTGGAACATCAGCACGCACCACAGCGGATGCTGCCAGTTGCGCCGCCCGGACAGATGCTCGGCCCAACGGCTGCGGATCGGTTCCGGATTCAGGAAGCCCTGCTGGCGCAGGCGCCGTTCGTCGAGCAGGTCCTCGGCCCAGTGGCGCAACGGTCCGCGCAGCCATGCGTCGATCGGGATGCCGAAACCCATCTTCGGCCGCTCGATCAGCGTCCTGGGTACATAGCGGTCGAGTACCTGGCGCAGCACCCATTTGGTCGTGTAGCCGCCGGCTTCCTTGCGCACCTTGCAGGCCAGCGGCAGGCGCCAGGCGAACTCGACCACACGGTGATCCAGGAATGGTATGCGCGTCTCCAGGCTGTGCCGCATGGCCGCGCGGTCGACCTTGGTCAGGATGTCGTTGGGCAGGTAGCCCAGCATGTCCAGCGCCATCATGCGCTCCACATCGGTCAGGGCGCCGAGGGGCTGCAGGGCGCTGTCCAGCACCGTGTCCGGCTCGGTGCCGCCGATGACAAGCGTCTCCGGGTGGTGCCAGTGGGACACCATGCCACGATACAGCTCGGCCGACGAGCGCGCGGCCATGACGCCGGCTCCCTTGTGGACCTTCTCGCCGAGATTGTTCCAGCGTGAGGCGACGGGGAGCGTGGCGGCGAGCTGGTCGATGCGCTGCGGCGAGAAGCGCGTCAGTCCCCATGCCGCGGCGGCGCGCATCGGGGAGGGGATGCGCGACAGCCGTTGCCACAGCTCGGCAGTGATCTGGTAGCGGTTGTAGCCGCCGAACAGCTCGTCGCCGGCGTCGCCGGACAGCGACACCGTGACATGGCGCCGCGCCAGCTGGCTGACCAGCAGCGTCGGGATCTGCGAGGAGTCGGCGAACGGCTCGTCGTAGCTGCCGGGCAATTCCGGGATCACCGCCATCGCATGTTCCGGCGTGACGTATAGCTCCGTGTGGCTGGTTCCGAGATGCTGCGCGACCGCCTTGGCGTACGCGGCCTCGCTGTAGTCCGAATTGTGGAAGCCGATGGAGAAGGTGCGGACCGGCTGCGACGATTGCGCCTGCATCAGCGCCACCACCGTCGAAGAATCGACGCCACCTGACAGGAAGGCACCGAGCGGCACGTCTGCCATCATCTGGCGGCCAACCGCCTCGTGCAGCAGCGTCTCCAGGCTGTCCACGGCCTCCTCGGGGGTGCCGGTGAACGGATCCCGCACGCCATCGAGCGCCGCCGCGGCGCCCGACCAGTAGGGGCGCAGCACGGGCTCAGGGGCCCGCAGCGAGACCGTCAGCAGATGCGCCGGCGGCAGCTTGGCGACGTTCTGGTAGATCGAATGGCTGCCGGCCACATTGTTGTGGCGCATGAACAGGCACAGCGCGTCGCGGTTGATGCCGCCCTCGAATGCCGGATGGCGCCGCAGCGCCTTCAGTTCCGAGCCGAACAGGAAGGTACGGGCCTGGCCTGTCCCCTGCCAGCCGTAGTAGAGCGGCTTCTCGCCGAGGCGGTCGCGCGCCAGTGTCAGGGTGCCCGTCTGCCGGTCCCACAACGCGAACGCGAACATGCCCTGCGCACGCCTGACGGTGGCATCGGCGCCCCACGCGTCGATGCCGGCAAGCAGCGTTTCGGTGTCGGAGTGGCCCCGCCACCGCGGCGCGGCCCCCGTACGTTCCAGTTCGGCGCGGATATCCAGGTGGTTGTAGATCTCGCCGTTGTACGCGATCACATAGCGGCCGCTGGCTGCCGTCATCGGCTGCTGCCCGGCCGCGGAAAGATCGACGATGGCCAGGCGCCGGTGCGCCAGGCCGAACGGCTTGTCCGGATCGCACCAGGTGTCGCCGTGGTCCGGTCCGCGATGGCGGATCTGCCTGGCCATCGCGGCCAGCAGGGCCGCCCGGTCGGCCAGGGGAGTGGGTAAGCCGCCGAGAAATCCTGCGAGTCCGCACATTGTCGTATTCCGGTTGTGCTCAGGCCTTCAGTGCCTGCTGCATCTGCACGTACCAACGCATCGCTTCGGCCAGCCCGTCGCGGATGCGGTGCGTGGGCTCGTATCCCAGCAGGCTCTGCGCCTTGCTGATGTCGGCCTGGCTGTGGCGCACGTCGCCCACCCGGAAGCCGCGATAGACCGGCTCGGTACTGGCGGCAACGCCATAGGGCAGCAGCCCGTCGCGCAGCAGCTCGAACAGCGTAGTGAGCGTGGTGCGATCGCCGACCGCGACGTTGTAGACCTGGCTGGCCGCCTCGCGGTGTTCGCTGGTTGCGGCCAAAAGGTTGACCTGCACGGCGTTCGCGACGTAGCAGAAGTCGCGGCTGGTCTCGCCGTCGCCGTTGATGCAGACGGCCTCGCGCCGCAGCAAGGCCGCGATCCATTTCGGAATCACGGCCGCGTAGGCACCGTTCGGATCCTGGCGCGGGCCGAACACGTTGAAATAGCGCAGGCCGACGGCATGCACGCCGTAGCAGCGGTGGAAGACGTCGGCATACAGCTCGTTGGCGTACTTGGTGACCGCGTAGGGGCTCAATGGCTTGCCGATCAGGTCTTCCACCTTGGGCAGGCCCGGATGGTCGCCGTAGGTGCTGCTGCTGGCCGCGTAGACGAAGGTCTTGACCTGCGCGTCGCGGGCGGCGACCAGCATGTTCAGGAATCCGGTGATGTTCACGCTGTGGGTCGAGACCGGATCCTCCAGGCTGCGGGGCACGGAGCCGAGCGCCGCCTGGTGCAGCACGAAATCCACGGGATGCAGGCCGGCGGGCGTGCCCGCGCGCGCCGGCGCACTGAACAGCATGGCGTTGCGGCAGTGGTCGGGGTTGCGGATGTCGCCCTCGATGAACTGGAAATTGGCCCACTGCCTGGGCGGCACCAGCGACTCGACCTCGCACAGGTTGCGGCGGTGCCCGGTGGAAAAATTGTCCAGGCCGACCACGCGCTGGTCAAGCCGCAACAGGGCTTCTAGCAGGTTGCTGCCGATGAATCCGGCGACGCCGGTAATGAGCCACGTGCGCGGCGTGGCGGCCAGGCGGGCCTTGAGGTGCGCGTAGGCGTTCTCGTGCATGTTCTGTGCTTCCATGGCGCGGGTTCCGGTGGGCTTGCGTGCGTGACTACAGGCGTCCGTCAACCTCGCTGCGCGGCAGGATGCCCTTCACGTCGAACAGCACCGCGTGCTCCTTGCCGAAGGACTTGATCGCCCGCACGCCCATGGTGACGAACTGGTGGTGCGCGACGGCCAGCACGATGGCATCGTAGTGGTCGTGCCGCGGGGGGTGGCGCAGGCATGCCAGCCCGTACTCTGCCTCGGCGTCCTCGACATTGATCCAGGGGTCGTAAATGTCGATCTCGGCGTTGTAGCCGCGCAGCGTCGTCACGATGTCCACGGCCTTGGTGTTGCGCACGTCCGGGCAGTTTTCCTTGAACGTCAGGCCGAGCACCAGCACGCGGCTGCCGAGCACCGGAATGCCCCGGCGCAGCATCAGCTTCACCACCTCGTCGGCGACATGGATCGCCATGCGGTCGTTGATGCGCCGGCCGGCAAGGATGACCTGCGGGTGGTAGCCGACCTCCTGCGCCTTGTGCGTGAGATAGTAGGGGTCGACGCCGATGCAGTGCCCGCCGACCAGGCCCGGGCGGAACGGCAGGAAGTTCCACTTGGTGCCGGCGGCCTTGAGCACTTCGAGCGTGTCGATATCCAGCTTGTGGAACAGCAGGCTGAGTTCGTTCATCAGTGCGATGTTCACGTCGCGCTGGGTGTTCTCGATGACTTTCGCGGCTTCCGCCACGCGGATGCTGCTGGCCCGGTGCGTGCCGGCCACGATGATCTTCCGGTAGAGCGCGTCGATGGCTTCGCTGACCTCGGGCGTGCTGCCGCTGGTGACCTTGCGGATATCCGGCAAGCGGTGCTCCTTGTCGCCGGGGTTGATGCGCTCCGGGCTGTAGCCGCAGAAGAAGTCTTCATTGAATTTCAGGCCGCTGTGCCGCTCCAGCACCGGCACGCAGATTTCTTCGGTAGCGCCCGGATACACGGTCGATTCGTAGATCACCACGGCGCCCGCCGCCATCGCCTTGCCCACGGTCTCGCTGGCCAGGATCAGCGGTGTCAGGTCGGGGCGCTTGGCCCGGTCCACCGGCGTGGGCACGGTCACGATAAAGACCTGGCAATCCTTCAGTGCGTCGGGATCGCTGCTGTAGCGCAGGTGTCGTGCGCCGCGCAGTTCGTCCGCACTGACCTCCAGCGTGGCGTCATGGCCGGAGCGCAGCTCTTCGATGCGCGCGGTATTGATATCGAAGCCCACGACTGGCTGCTGCTTGCCGAACTCCACCGCGAGCGGCAGGCCGACATAGCCCAGCCCAATGATGGCGACTTGTGCGTGACTGAAGTCCATGACAGTGATCTTCCGTGTTTTACGAGCCTGTTGGAGGGGCATGGAAAGCCAGGCTCGTGAAAATTATCATGCGCAGGAAGCACGCCGTGCGCGGGGGTTCGTGTCTTGGCGTACACAATCCCGCACCCGCGCGGCGGTCGCAGCCCGCGTCATGCCACGCCGATTTCCTTCGTGCCTGTTTCCCCCGAGATGCGGGACAGCAGCTGTTCCCAGCGCATGGCGATCTCGCCCGGCGCGAACTTGTGTACGTTCCGGCGGCCGGCGTCGGCCAGCCGCGCGGCAAGCTCGGGACTGGCGATCACCGCCGCGATCTCGCGCGCCAGCGCGGCGGGATCGTCGACCGGGCTGAGCCGGGCGTTTTCGCCGTGGGTGAGCAGGGCCCTGACGCCGGTCTCGCAGTTGGTGGCGACGATCGGCAGGCCGTACGCCATCGCCTCCACCAGCACCAGCGAGAAGCCTTCATACCGGGAGCTGAGGCACAACATGGCAGCGTCGCGGTACACCGATTCGATATCGCTGCGCGCCGGTTCGAGGCGCACGCATTCCCGCAGGCCGAGCCGGTCGCGCAGCTGGGTCAGCGAGGCCAGCAGTTCGCCGCTGCCCACGATTCGCAACGTCCAGTCGGGAAAGGCCCTGGCGATGGGCACCCATGCCTGCAGCAGCACGTCGAAGCCCTTGACGTCGGTCAGGCGCCCCACGGCGATGGCCGTGCGCGACGTGCGTGCGGCCGGCTGGGCGGGAAGGGGAATCGGCAGCGAGTTGGGGATGACCTCGACGTTGCTGCAGCGCAGGCTGCGTACCCATTTCTCGCGGTCCAGTTCGGTCAGCACCACGATCCGCCGGCAAGTGCGTGCGCTCAGGCGGCGCGCCAGGCGGCGCAACGGCAGCCCCAGGTCCTGGTCGAGATTGCAGTGCTCCCAGGCAATGCGGCGTACGCCAAGTCCCAGGCATGCCGGCAGTGTGAACAGGGTCAGCAGCGGGTCGACTTCCACCAGCAAGGTAATCCCATGCTGCCTGACATAGCGGCGAATGCCGGCTACGGTGTGCAGGAAGTGGGTGCGGAAGGAGGGACATTCGTCGAACAGCGCCTCATGCCGGACCGCGGGGTCGAGCGGGAAGCAACTGCGGGGATCGCTCAGGCTGAGGATGTGGATACGGTGCCCGCGCCGGGCCAGCTCGTTCGCCACCGTGGCCGTCATGCGCTCGGCGCCGCCGAATACGTTCAGCGTTCCGGTCAGGAAGCAGATCGCCGGCCCTTGCGTCGCGCCGGCCTGCGGCTGCCGGCCGGCCTTAGCGGTAGTGCGCGGCGGCATCGGGGGCCTCCATTTGTGCCGGCGCGCTGGCGCGTGCATACCTGCCGTACAGGCGCAGCCAATCGCGCGCGATGAGCTCGATATTGAACTTGGTCGCGATGTGCTTGTGCCGTGCCGCCTCGTCGGCAATATCTCCCCGGCCTTGCGAGACGGCGTCGCGCATGGCTCGTGCCAGCGCCGGCGTGTCTCCACGGGGAACCAGCGTGCCGATACCGCGGACCATGGCGGGAACACCCGAGGCATCCGTGGCGACCACCGGGCAGCCGCTCGCCAGCGCCTCTCCCACCACCAGCGGCATGCCTTCGATCAGGGAGGACAGCACGAACAGGTCTGCCGCATTCAGCAGTGCTGGCACGTCCATCCGCTTGCCAAGGAGGATCACGCGTCCGGTCAGCCCGTGCTGCTCGATGCGCTGCGTCAGTGCATCGCGCTGCGGCCCTTCGCCGGCGATCATCAGGACGGTGCGGTCTCCGAGGGATGCCTGCGCGAAGGCATCGATCAGGGCGGTCTGCGCCTTGTCCGGTACCAGCCGGCCCACGTTGAGGATGAGCCGGTCGTCCGGGCGCAGCCCGAGCTCGGCACGGGTGGCGGCGCGCAGCCCGGCGCTGGGCCGGTAGCGGGTCGTATCAAAGCCGTTGGGCACGTAGATGATGCGCGACGCGGGGGCCGCGCGCACGTCGATCATGCGCTGCCGGCCCTCTTCGCTGACCTGGGTGGTGAGATCGGCGCAGCGGTCGGTGAGTCGATACGCCAGCATGCGCAACGTCCCGCCCTCGAAGTAGTTGTGTGCCGTGCAGATCGTTGCCGGGACCGTGCACACGCGCGTCAGCAAGCGTGCCATCAGGTTGGCATGAACCAGATGGGAATGGACGACGTCGGGGCGCCAGCGCAGCACGAACCGACGGATCTGCATTAGCGTGGACAGCAACGCCGCTGGCGTCTTGCGCATGTTCAGCATCAGGATTTCGATGCCTTCCGGGAGGGTCAGCTCGCAGCCCGGCATCAGGCTAACCACAGAGACAGCGTGTCCCAGCGAGCGGTATTGCGTCGCGAGCGCGGCCACTTGCTGCTCAGCGCCGCCCAGCTGCATGCAGGTAATCAGCAGCATGATTCGCATCGGTATGGCGGCGCTTCCGTTTTGACTCTGGTCCATCAGGACTCCGGCGGGAGGGTTTGTGCAGTTCCGGTTACGCTACCGCACCCGCACCGCAGCATCCGTTCGGCGTCGAACGCAAGGCTCGCCCGGCGCTGCGCAGGCCCGCGGAACCTGCCGGATCACGGTCCGTGCGCAGTGGCAGCGGGGACGCCAGGTGGAATGCCGCGCCGGTGCGGCTGCAGTCCGCATACAGTCGCAGCCAGGTGCGGGCGACGGCCTCGATGCTGAAGGCGGAATCGATGTGCCGATGCCGCGCCGCTTCGTCCGCGGCCGCACCGCGTCCTCGCGCGAGCGCGTCACCCATGGCTCGCGCCAGTGCCGGCGGATCGCCGCGCGGCACGACGGTGCCAACGCCGTCCACCATCGGCGTCACGCCGGAGGCGTCCGTGGCCACGACCGGGCAGCCGCACGCCAGTGCTTCGCCCACCACCAGCGGCATCCCTTCGACCTGTGACGACAGCACGAACAGGTCCGCTGCGTTCAACAGCGACGGCACGTCCTGCCGCCTGCCCAGCAGGCGCACCCGACCGTCCAGACCATGTCCGGCAATGCACTGCGCCAGCGTGTCGCGCAGCGGGCCGTCGCCGGCGATCATCAGCACCGTGCCGGGCGCCGGGGACAGTTGCGCAAAGGCATCGATCAGGTCCGTCTGCGCCTTTTCCCAGACGAGCCGTCCCACGTTGAGGATGAGCCGATCGTCGCCATGCAGCCCGAGCGCGGCCCGCGCGACGGAACGGGTTTGCATATCCGGGCGGTAGATAGCCGTGTCGATGCCGTTGGGGACGACGATGATCCGTTGCTCGGGCGCCGCGCGGGACTCGATCATGATCTGGCGGCCCTCGGCGCTGACGTGGGTGCTGAGATCGCTCCATCGATCGGTAAGGCGGTAGGCCAGCATGCGCAGCGCGCCGCCCTGGAACACGCTGTGCGCGGTGCAGATCGTGGCCGGGACCGGGCACACGCGCGTCAGCATGCGGGCGAACAGGTTGGCGTGGATCATGTGGGCGTGGACGACATCCGGGCGCCATTGCAGCACGAAGCGGCGCACCCGCATGAGCGCGGCCAGCAATGTCTGCGGCGTCTTGCGCATCGACAGCATCACGGTTTCGACGCCATCGGGCAGCGTTACCTCGTTGCCTGGCAGCAGGCTGACCACCGATACCCGGTGACCCAGCGCCACGTACTCGCGCGCGAGCGCCGCCACTTGCTGCTCCGCGCCGCCAAGCTGCAGGCAGGTGACGAGCAGCATGATCCGCATCGATCCGCTGTGCTCCCCGTGTTGACGCTGCTCCATTGTGCCTCCCGCGGCATGATCTGGCGCACGCACCCTATCGCACCGCAGTGCCCGCATCTGTTCGCTGCCGAACCCACGCAGACGACCGTCGGAAGATTGTGGTGCAAGCCACGTTCCGACGGCCCTGGGCGCTTCACAGGGACGGACGAATCCGATTAGATATCTCCCGATACAGTTCAGAAGTGGGAAAGGATCATGAAGCGTGTTCTTGATGTCGTGCTCGCGTCTGTGGCGCTGCTGGTGCTGGCGCTTCCTCTTCTGGTCGTGATGGGCCTGGTGCGCTTCAAGCTTGGCAGTCCGGTCTTCTTTCGGCAGACACGGGCCGGCCTCGATGGCAAGCCCTTTGAAGTCATCAAGTTCCGCACCATGACGGACGAGCGCGGCGCGGATGGCGAGCTGCTGCCTGACGCCGAACGCATCACGCCCTTCGGCTGGGTGATCCGGCGCACCAGCATCGACGAGCTCCCCGAGCTCTGGTGCGTGCTGAAGGGAGAGATGAGCCTGGTCGGGCCGCGCCCGCTGCCTACGTTCTACCTGCCGCTTTATTCCGCGGAGCAGGCGCGGCGGCTGGCCGTCAAGCCGGGCATCACGGGTTGGGCCCAGGTCAACGGGCGCAATTCACTGAGTTGGGAGGAGAAATTCCGGCTGGACGTCTGGTACGTCGATCACCAGTCGACCTGGCTGGATCTCAGAATCCTGTGGCGCACGATCGGCACGGTGCTTGCCAAGGAGGACATCAGCGCTGAAGGCGAAGTCTCGGCGACCCGCTTCTGCGGGAGCGAGAAGACGCCATAGGCACCGTGCCCCGCAACGCAAACCTTGGAAATCGGCGATGCTCAATTCCGGATTCTCACCCTGGCCGAGCTTCAGCCAGGAGGAAGCGCAGGCAGTGCAGCGCGTGCTGCTCTCGAACCGTGTCAACTACTGGACCGGCACCGAGTGCCGCGACTTCGAATCGGAGTTCGCGGCCTGGTGTGGCGCCGCGCACGCCATCACGCTGGCAAACGGCACGCTGGCGCTCGATGTGGCGCTGCGCGCGCTGGATATCCGGCCGGGCGACGAGGTGGTTGTGGCGCCCCGTACCTTCCTGGCCAGCGCATCCTGCGTGGTCAACGCGGGGGCGACGCCTGTGTTTGCGGACGTCGATGCCGACAGCGGCAACCTCAGCGCCCGAACCATCGCCGCCGTGCTGACGCCGCGCACGCGCGCCGTCATCTGCGTGCACCTGGCGGGCTTGCCATGCGACATGGACCCCATCATGGCGCTGGCACGCGAGCACGGGTTCAAGGTGATCGAAGATTGCGCGCAGGCGCACGGGGCCGCCTACAAGGGACGCATGGTTGGCACCATCGGCGATGTCGGCGCCTGGTCCTTCTGCCAGGACAAGATCATGACCACCGGGGGCGAGGGAGGCATGGTCACCACCAACGATCCCGCGCTGTGGTCGCGCATGTGGTCGTACAAGGATCACGGCAAGAGCTGGGAGGCCATGTATGACCGGGCGCATCCGCCGGGCTACCGCTGGGTGCACGACTCTTTCGGCACGAACTGGCGCATGACCGAGATGCAGGCCGCGATCGGCCGCATCCAGCTGCGGCGCATGGCGGACTGGCACGCCCGGCGTACCGCCAACGCGAT
Source organism: Cupriavidus sp. Agwp_2 (assembly GCF_040784895.1). NCBI lineage: Bacteria > Pseudomonadati > Pseudomonadota > Betaproteobacteria > Burkholderiales > Burkholderiaceae > Cupriavidus > Cupriavidus sp. Agwp_2. The sequence goes on along the minus strand of NZ_CP088084.1, from coordinate 1,836,255 downwards.
GGCACTGGCAGACGCGCTTGGCGCATGCAACGGCCTGTACGTGCCGTTGCCGCCTGCTGGCGTGGAGCATGCCTGGTACAAGTTCCATGCGTTCGTGCAGCCGCAACGCCTCGCCGAAGGCTGGAGCCGCGACAGCATCATGGCTGCCATCAACGCGGCGGGGGTGCCTTGCTATACGGGCGGCTGTGCCGAGGTCTACCTGGAAAAGGCGTTTGACGGAACCGGATGGCGTCCGGCCGCACGCTTGCCGGTGGCGCGGGCGCTGGGCGAAACCAGCCTGATGTTCCTAGTGCATCCCACGCTGACGCAAGAGGAAGTGCACAAGACCGGGCAGGTGGTGCGCAGCGTGATGGAGCAGGCGACGCGCGCGGCAGCTTGATGACGAATTTCCTGTGGAACCATTACCTCTATTTTGGCGAGAGCCGTCTGGCACTGCCGCTGGCGGTCTGGATCGCGGTTTGCCTGGCGGTGGCAGGCCAGGGCGCGCGCGCGTTGCGCTGGTCGGTATCGTTCGGCATCGGTGCCGCGCTGGTGATGGCGGCCAAGTCCGCGTTCAGCTACTCGGGCTGGTCGCTCCCGTCGATCGGCGTCTACAGCGTCAGCGGGCATGCGTTGCTGACAGCCGCGGTGTATCCCGTGCTGCTGATGTTGCTGGGCTCCGTGCTGGGCAGGTACACGGCCTGGCTCGGGCTGGCGACGGGAGTGGGGCTGGCGCTGTTCATGCCGGTGGTGCTGGTGACGGATTTCCACCATACGGTGGGCGAGTCGCTGATCGGGCTGTGTGTCGGCCTCTTGGTTGCCGGCCTGACGCTGTGGCGCTGGCAGCCGGTGCGGTGGCACCACGCCGGCGCGACCGTGGCCATGCTGTTGCCATTGGCGCTGCTGATCGATCCGCGCGACGCCGTTGAAGACATGCAGGACGCGCTGCACAGCCGCGCCATGACGTGGAGCGGCGCTGATGGCGAATACTGGCGCAGCATCGACCCCGATCCCGCCACGGGGCGGCGGGTCGTCTCCGTCGGGTTTTTCAAGGCGGGAGGCGCGTAAGGCCGGCCGTGCCATGGGCGTCGGCCCTCCCGGTACCGGCCGCGACAGGCTGATGCCGATGCCCCTCAGGCCGGAATTCTCATTGAGCACGCGGGATAACCCATGAAACCTGCCTCGGAATTCGGCTCATTCTTTCACCTCGATCCTGCGGCCCCGCTGGGCGGGGTGCCGTGGCTGCGCCCGGGCGACCTGCTGACCGGCACCGGGCGCGATGCGCTGCGCGCGATCGTGGCGCAGGGACGCTCGCGCGGCTGGCGGCGGCTCTACGCGCCGAGCTACTACTGTCATGCGGTACTGGACGACGTTGCCGGCGACATCGACGTCCGCATGTATCCGCACGCGCCGTTCGGCGACCCCATGATGCTCTGGCTGGCGTCGGACGAGGCTGCGATCGTTCCCGAATACTTCGGCCTGCGGGCGGGCGTTGAAGTGCAGGGCGGCAGCGTCCTGCTCGACCGCTCGCACGATCTGCTTGCCGACTGGTCGTATGCGCGTGCGCCGGACTATGTGTTCGCGTCGCTGCGCAAGACCTTGCCCGTGCCCGACGGGGGGCTGGTGCGGCCGCCGGCCGGGCAGCCGTTCACGCACGTGCTTGCGCCTGCTTCCGGGCACGTGCGCGCCGCCGCCAGCATGGCCGCCGCCATGTCGATGAAGGCCGCTTACCTGGCAGGCGCTCAGGCCGCCAAGGCAACCTTCCTGGCACTTGCGGGCGAAGCGGAATCCACCCTGCGCACCGATGCCGAAATCTCCGGGCCCTCGGCGCTCACGCACGCGCTGGCGCCGGCGCTTGATCTGGGCCGGATGCGGCAGCGGCGGCGCGATAACCTGGCGCTGCTGGGTGCCTGCATGGCCGGCCTGCCCGCCGGCCTGCAATGGCAGGAAACGCCGGCGTACGGCATCCTGCTGTGCGCCGACGCGCCACAGCGCGATCGCATCCGGCAACGGCTGATCGCGAAGGATGTCTACCCGGCGGTCCTGTGGCCCATGACCTGGCCCGGCGCCACCGAGGACAACCGCCGGCTGTCCGAACGCATCCTGGTGGTGCATGCGGACCATCGCTACGGCCCGCGCGACATTGAGCGCCTGGGCGAAATCATCCTGCACATTGCCGCCAATCCCGATACTTCCGACGAGGATCGATGATGATGAACACGAATCTGCTGGAGACTTCCAGCGCCGAATGGCTCGCGGTGCTCCAGCGTTGCCGGCATGACAGCCACCACATGCCGGGCTGGCTGCGCGCGTCGCAGCATGAAGGCGGCGGCAAGCCGTTTGCCGTCCACGTCACGGACGGCAGCCACGAGCTGTTCCTGCCGCTGCTGAACCGGGACATCAACGGCAAGGACTGGGATGCAAGCTCGCCCTACGGGTTTGCCGGCCCGCTGGTCAGCGACGACGCCCCGGCCTCGTTCGCTGACGAGGCCTTGGCGGCGGCCATGGAGGTGCTGCGCGGGCAGGGGTGTGTCTCGTGCTTTATCCGGTTGAATCCGATCGTCAATGCGCAATGGAGCAGTTCCATCGGAACGCTGATCGAGCATGGCCAGACGATCTCGATCGACCTGTCCAAGAGCGAGGCCGAGCACTGGCGGGACACCTCGCACGGGCACAGGCTGGAGATTTCCAAGGCAATGCGGGCTGGGGTCACGGTGCGCCTGGACGAGACGCTGGAAACGCTGCCGCATTTCATCCGTCTCTACAACGCGTCGATGGACAGGCTGCGCGCGTCCGACTACTACTTCTTCGACGACGCCTACCACTACAGCCTGGCCCAGGAACTCGGTGACCGGCTGCGGCTGTTCGTGGCAGAGGAGGAGGGCGTCATCATCGGCGGCGCGACGGTCATGGTGTCCGGCGACGGCGGCATCCTGCAAGGCCACCTGATGGGCATCGACGCGCGATACCGGCACCGGCAGCCCAGCAAGATCATGCTGCACGCCATCCGGCAGTGGGGACGGGAGCAGGGGCACCGGTACTACCACCTCGGCGGCGGCCTGGGCGGATCGGCGGAGGATTCGCTGTTCCGCTTCAAGCGCGGGTTCTCGCCGGACACCCATGTATTCTGCACGCAGCGCGTGGTGGTGGATCCTGACCGGTACCAGGCACTGTGCGGCGATACGCCCTCGGTGCTGGAGGACCTGAGCGGGTTTTTCCCGGCTTATCGTAAGGCAGACAATGCAGATAAGGCAGATAAGGCAGATAAGGCAGATAAGGCAGATAAGGCAGAGAGGGCCGGTTAGCGCTCCGGCATAAGCAGCGAAGGCCGCCCGTTGAGGCGGCCTTCTTTTTATGCGCGCGCCAGGGAGGGTTGCCCCCTGGCCGTGAGCGGATCAGAGCAGCTTGCCCGAGCCCAGCAACCCAGCCGGTTCGACTTCGCTGCCGGCTTCGGGCTGGCTGCCCGCCTGGAACGCGACCCGGCGCAGCGCGACCGGCAGCGGCCCGAGCTGCCGCGGTGCCCTGGCTTCTTCCTGCACATCGTGGCTGCCGTGGCTGCCGTGACTGCTGTCTGCCGGCACGGTCCGCTCCGGCTTGCGCGAAGACTCGCCGAGCGAGGAGTATGGTGCATATTCCGGCACGATCGACTGCACCGCCGTCTGTATGCTGACCTCGTCGCGGGAGTCGCAGGCCGCGTAGAGCCTGGCCAGCTTTTCCCGTAGTTCCGTCTCCTCCAGGCGCGGCTCCTCCGAGCACATGATGCGTTCGTGCTCGCTCGGCGTGACTTGCCCGCCGATCAGCAGCTCTTCGTAAAGCTTTTCTCCGGGGCGCAGGCCGACGAACGCGATCTCGATGTCCCCGTTCGGGTTCTTGCTGGTGCGTTCCACCAGCCCCGCCATCTCGATCATCGTCCTGGCCAGGTCCACGATGCGCACCGGCTGCCCCATGTCCAGCACAAACACCTCGCCGCCGCGCGCCATGGCGCCGGCCTGGATCACCAGTTGCGAGGCCTCGGGGATCAGCATGAAGAAGCGGATGACATCCGGGTGGGTGATCGTGATCGGCCCGCCCGCTTCGATCTGGCTGCGGAACAGCGGAACCACCGAGCCGGAAGACCCGAGCACATTGCCGAAGCGGACCATCGCATAGACCGTGCGGGTACCGGGCCGGGCCGCGGCGGCCTGGAAGATCAGCTCCGCGATGCGCTTGCTCGCGCCCATCACATTGGTAGGCCGGACGGCCTTGTCGGTCGAGACCAGGACGCAGGTCTGCACGCCGAAGCGATCGGCCATGTTGGCGATGGTGAGCGAGCCCAGCACGTTGTTGCGAATGCCTTCGGGCATGTTGTCCTCGACCAGCGGAACGTGCTTGTACGCCGCGGCGTGGTAGATCGTGTCGACCTGCTGGCCCTGCATGGCCGCGGCCACCGCATTGGCGTCGCACACCGAGCCGATGCGCGCCATCAGCTGCACCCCGGGGAAGGTGCGGCGCAGGTCCTGCTCGATCATGTACAGCGCCCACTCGGAATGGTCGAGCAGAATGATCTTGCGTGGCTGCTGCGAGGCGACCTGGCGGCACAGCTCACTGCCGATGGAACCACCTGCGCCAGTCACCATGACAACCTTGCCGTGCGTGCACTTGGCGAACAGCGCCTCGCGCGGCGGCACGGGAGGCCGGCCGAGCAGGTCCTCCAGCTTGACTTCGCGGATCGACTGCATGGTGATCTTGCGGTCTACCAGTTCCAGCAGCGTGGGCAGGGTGCGCACGCTCACGCCACACCGGTGCAGCTTGTCCAGGATCCGCTTGCGCTGCTCCGGCGACAGCGATGGCACCGCCAGCACGACTTCGTCGACGCCCAGCCGCTGCAACTCTGCCTTCAGGCGCGAGGTATGGAACACCGGCAAATCGGCGAACGTGTGGTTGCCGAGCGAGCGATCGTCATCGAAGAAGCAGACGGCCTCGTGGTCGACGCTGGCGCGCATGGCGCTGGCGAGCTGGAAGCCGGCCTCGCCGGCACCGTAGATGGCGACATGCCGGGTCGGATGGCCGCGGGAGGTGCGCCACAGCTGGGTGCGCCGTACCAGGGCGCGGATCAGGAAACGCGAGATCACCACGTAGGCGAAGGCAATGAACCAGTAGATCAGCAGGCCTGCGCGCGGCAGGCGGCTATCGTTGATCAGGAACGATACGGCGTAGGTCAGCCCGACCAGGGCCGCCATGCTGATGCCGGCCGCCCATAGCACCTTCAGGTCGATATACCGCAGCACGGTCCGGTAGAGCCCGCTGAAGGCCAGCACCGGGATCGTCAGCACCGCGATGAACAGCGGCGGCAACATCCCGTACTGCAGGATCAGTCCGCCGTCGCCGGCACGCAGCAGCAGCGCCAGCGTGAAGCACAGCGGCAACGCGAGCAGGTCGACCGTCATCATCACGACGATCTTCTGCCGGCGCGTCAGGGACACGGGACTTGGCAAGCGCATGCCGGTCATGGGCGCACCTCCTGCCACGTCAGTCGGGCCACGCCGTCCGGCATCGCCTCCAACATCGTCATTGCTGTCCGCACGCCCTGGGACCGGCAGGGGGCGGGTACCGCTCTAAGCATCCATATCGGTGTGTTCATGGCACGGCTCTTCTTGTTCCCGTTCAGGGCGAACGCCACCCGCCGGTACGTTGCGTGCCGGCTACTGGCGGCGCTTCACGCGGCACGACGTGCCGGTGTGAATCGCTTTACTGAAAGCTATCGTGTCTGCACGGGGTGGCGCAATTAGGCTACGTGCGCTGCCGAACGCGGATACGGCGAAGGGTGGGGCGAAGGGCGGGGCGCGCGGCGCGTGTGCGCAGAAACGGGTACGCATGCCGGCCGGGGGAGAGGACTCGCGGGGCCGCAAGGCGGCGTTGCAGGCCCTGCCAGGCGGGAGAACGGGCACCGCCGAGGCATCGACGGACGATACGCAGGCGCTTGTTTGTGGCCCGCAGAAATGGGTACGCCCGGGTCATGGCCCGGGCTTGCATGTCGCTCAGTCGCGCGGCAGCGGGGTGCCCAGCCCCGCGGTGCCGGCACGCTCGCCCAGTTCGGCGCGCGGCCCGCGCAGCAACTGCCACAGGCAGCCCGCGGTGGCGTAGAAATCGCCGGCGCCGCGCGCGCCTGCGGTGCGCAGGTCGCGGCCCAGCGCGTGCGGCAGCGCCAGCAGCAGGAACAGGGCCGCCTTCACCGGGCGCCGGTGGCCGCGCCGGTAGCGCTGGCAGGCCACATACAGGCGCGCGGCTTCGCAGGCGGGGCCGGCGCGCTCTGCGCGCGCCGCGGGGCGTGTGGCAGGCAGGCGCTGGTTGACCGCGCTTGTGACCAGCTCGATGCGGTAGCCCAGCTCCTGGACCGCACGGCCGGTCAGCTCGAACTCGTCATAGCCGCCGGCAAGCTGCTCATCGAAGTGCACGTGCTCGAACAGCTCGCGCGGGAACACCGCGCTGTGCAGCAGCACCGAGCTCAGGCGTTCGCCGCGCCGGTAGTCCTGCGTGGGGTCGCCCAGGAACGCCGGCTTGCGCGGGCGTCCCGGCTGGCCCTGGCACACCTCGGTGCCGGTCAGGATCAGCGGCGTTGCGCAGCCGGCCATGGCACGGCGGATATGGTCGTCGGCAATGCACTCGGTCATCTGCTGCAGGAAGGTCGGGCCCAGCAGGGTCCAGTCGTCCAGGAACAACACGTGCGAGCCGGTGGCCGCGCGCAAGGAGCGGTTCCGGTTGGCAGCCCCGGAGCGGCGCGGGCCTTCCAGGTAAGTGATGTCCGGATAGTCGCGGCGCATCATCTCGCGCGTGGCGTAGCCGCTGCTGTCGTCGGTGACGATCAGCTGGTGCGGCGGCATGGTGGATTCGGCGACCGACTGCAGCGCGCGCTGTAGTCCCTCGGGATGGTCGCACGTAAGGATGCACACCGAAAAGGTGGGCAGGAAAGTGCTTGCCGGCATGGTTGACCCCTCCGATGTTCGGCGTGAGGCTGGCACGCGCGCCGGCGCCGTCTGGCGCGGGCACGGCGCGGTGCCAGTGAAGCTGCTACAGCGTCTGGCTGGTGCTGCGGAACGGGGCTTCTGCGTGCGGCGAACCCACCACCGAGCGGCTGCTGTCGCGCGTGAACGGTTCGTCGCCGCTGACCCACTCCAGCGTCGCGCCGCGCTGCAGGGCGGCGTAGACCGCTTCGCCCTTGTTGCGCACCTTGAGCCGCTGGTACAGCGTGCAGGCGTGGCTCTTCACCGTCGCCACCGAGATGTTCAGCATGCGGCTGACCGTCTTGATCGGGTAGCCGCGTGCCAGCAGCACCAGCACTTCGTACTGGCGCGGCGTGATCTTGAGCATTTCGGCTTCGCCGTAGCTCGGCTCTTCCTCGGCCATCGGCACTGCGCTGGGGGCAGCTGGCGCGGCCAATGGCTGGCCCGGCCTCAGGTCGGTCAGGTCGCGCACCGCCACGGCAGCGCGCGGCATGCTGCGCGGCGCACTGGCGCAGGAGGCGAGCGAGAGCGAATCGGTGGGCAGGCTCGCCGGCAAGGGCAGCGGCGCTGCCGAGGCGAGCGACTGCACCGCCGGCATGGCTGAACGCGAGGCAGAAGGCGTGGCTCCGGTCTCGGCCGAGAACAGCAGGCCTTGCACTCCCGATATGGCCAGGCGGATGGCCGCCTCGATTACCGCCAGCGAGGCAGTTTTCGGCAGGCAGCCGCACACCCCGCGGGCACTTTCCGGATTGGGCACGTGCAAGGGCAACACGTCGGCCAGGATCAGCACACGCTGCGGCTGCAGCAAGGTCTGGGCCTGTTCGAGTTGTGCCCAGCCCGGACCGGGTTCGGCGGGCATGCCGAACACGAGCAGGTCTGCATGGTGGTGCCGGCTATCGAGCCTGGCGATGTCCGCGGGCGCAATGGCTGCCACCTGGGCGGATTCCTGGATGTTCTCGAGCATCTGCAACAGCCCGAGCCGGAGCAGCGGATGCTCCTCGATCAGCAACGCGTTCATTGACTTCACTCCCCGTTACTCGGGAGCGGACTGCGGGACGCTTTGCGTATGGAGGACAGTGCAGGACGGCAGCCACCATTAGTGTCTGACCGTGTGTATGACCCCCATGCTTCCATGCCCCGGCAGTCCCGTTCTTCTGGATGGAACTTGTCGATGGCTGGATGGTTGACCCGAACCCGAACCCGAAAGATTCTCGCTCCTAAATCGGCTTAAATTCATCTTATGGGCTGGTTGAGTGGATTGCAAGCGAGCTGAATTGGGACGAGACAGGGTGGGAATGACAGGCCCGTCATAATCCTTTAAGAATTCACCCGAATGCGCCATACCAGGTTCCGCAAACGCCGCCCTGGCAGCGGGTTTCGGCAGTTTCACCGATGTGACACTTGTTTTTAAAATGGTTGCAGCACTGAAACAGATCGCATTATTCGAAGCCCTCATGAGAGGGTTTGGTAACCCTATAGTGGGGTGTACGGAATATATGGTGCATGCAGGTGACGCAATTATGAAACGGCAGCTTGATACGATGTTTCGTAATATATCTGCGCGATAAATGACCCGCTCGGGCGCATGGCCTAGTGCTTCTGGATGAGGGGGTGCTACACCCTCGGAATGAGACCTGGAACGGCTCGTGCACCGGCCTGCACCGGGCTTGCCACCAACTGCGTCCGACAGGGTGGCAAGCCGGTACCGGGACCCTGGTCCGTCAGCGGGTTCGTCAGCGGGTCCAGTAGCCGGGGCGCATCACCCAGCCCTGCGGTCCGCGCACCCAGCGGTCGGGCACGAAACGGTGACCCGGGCGCTGCGCCTGCCAGTAGCCGGGGCGCCAGTCGTAGCGGCCGCGCGCGCCGGCCCAGTGGCCGGGCACCCAGACCTGGCCGCGGCGTGCGGCGGGATGCGGCTCATAGCGCGGCGGCGGCGGCGGATGGCCATAGCCGCGGGCCTCGGCGGTGGGATGGGCTTCGGCGGGGGCGATGAGGCCGAAGGCGCCGCCCGTGGCGAGGACGGCTGCGGCAAGCATGAGCTGGCGTTTCATGGGAAGGCTCCTTGTGGGCGGTCGTTAAGGCAGACAGTCGATCAGTCAATCGGTTTGTGGATCAATCCGTGGATCAATACCGGTCGTAGTGATGGTGGTAGCGGGGCGGCGGTCCGCCGCGCGGCGGCACGACGATGCAGGCGGAAAGCAGTGCGGCCGTGGTGGACAGCAGCACGACCAGGGAGAGGGCGCGTTTCATTTCTTGGGCTCCTGCGGGATCGCGTTGGACACGGCTTCAATGTAGCGACCGGCCCCCTCGCTGCGTGCTTGCACTTGTAAGGCTGTCTCACATGGCGCTGAATCGCGCGAGATCGGGCGCGCGGTGCCTGGCGATGCCTGCGGAGCCTTGCGCGGCAAGGCTCGCGGGGCGCGGGAGCGGCACTGCCGAAGGGTGCGGCAAGCGCACGGATGGCGTAATGTGACGTTACATCGGAAATAGATCTTGCAAGCAAACGGGAGCCCGCTGGCGGCGCCAGGGTAGCGGCGTGATGGTGGCGGGCGCATTGCCGCGGCGACGCAGAAACGGGTACGGTCGGCGGGTTTGCCGGGGTCTTGCGCAGATGGGCCCGGACGGTGCAGCATGCTTCAGCATGGCTCGCGCTGCGTACCGGATGGGTTCGTTACGGTGCGCGCGGGATCCCGGAAGGCCGGGGTACGGCCGCTCCGGGCCACCGCGCCAATGGCACGAAGCTTGCGCCTGGGCCATTGCCAGACGGAGCCCGGTCGGGCCAGGAAGCGGAATCTGCCACGTGTGCTTGAAGGAGGCGCCATGCCAATCATGCTCATCGTGCTTGCCTTGCAGTTCTTGCAGGGACTGTCGCCACCCGCCGCGGCGCTGTTCGCGCTGCCCCAGGAGTTGGAGGCGCCGGATGCCACGGCCACGGTCGAAACCGCGCTGACTCGCTGACCTGCCGCCAACGGGCGGTGGCGCTCCGCATGGCTTCGATCCATCCACGCCATTGTCACGGAGTCAGCATGAACCGCAGCGAAGTCACCGATCTCATCATCGAAGCCAAGGTCCGGCGCGGCATTACCTGGGCGCAGGTTGCCGAGCGCGTCGGCCGCAGCAAGGAATGGACGACGGCCGCGTGCCTCGGCCAGATGGCTTTCGACGCGGCCGGGGCGCGCGCGGTGACGGAAATCTTCGGGCTGCCGCCCGAGGCAGAGGCCTGGCTGCGCGAGGTGCCGTACAGGGGCTCGCTGCCAACGGCGGTGCCGACCGATCCGCTGATCTACCGCTTCTACGAACTGATCAGCGTGTACGGCACCACCTTCAAGGCACTGATCCACGAGGAGTTTGGCGACGGCATCATGAGCGCGATCGATTTCCGCATGGACCTGCAGCGCGAAGCCGACCCCAACGGGGATCGGGTGCGCATCGAGATGTCGGGCAAGTTCCTGCCCTACAAGACTTACTGAGGGCTGTCAGCGGCGGCGCGCGCCGTGACCGCGGACGCCGGCGCGGCATAAGCCGCGCCATAGCCGGCCGGGTCCAGCCGCAGCGTCAGCACGCCCACCAGCGCGGCGCAGCCCAGGTGGTACCACCAGCCGGCGGCAAAACCGCCGGTATGGGCCTGCAGCATCGCGGTCAGCCACGGCGCCAGTGCCGCCAGCAGGAAGCCGCCGCCCTGCATCAGCGCGCTCAGCGTGCCGGCGCTGTCCGGGTCGGGCAGGTGGTCCAGCGCCACCACAAGGTACAGCGCAAAGCAGCCGCCCAGCCCCGCGCCGCCGATCATGGCCCAGGCATAGGGTGCCGCGTCGGGCCAGAGCGCCAGCCCGGCAAAGCCTGTCACCTGCATCGCCAGCGCCAGCACCATCCACCCGCGCCGGTCCACGCGCCGTGCCGCCAGCGCCGGCAGCAGCAGTGCCGCGCCGGCCTGCGCCACGGCCATCAGCGCCACCAGCGCGCCACTGGCGGGCGCGCTCCAGCCATGCCCCTGGTAGAACGGCGCCAGCCACGCCACCAGCGAGGCATAGCCGCCGTTCATCACGCCAAAGCATCCCATCAGCAGCCACGTGCGCGGCCGGCGCAGCAAGGCGCGCGTGGCGCCGCGCGACGGTTGGCGCGCCGCGGTGGCCGTGGCAGTCGCGGTGGCGCGAGGCAGCGCCACCCATGCCAGCGCCAGCGCGGCCAGCGCCGGCAGCGACCACAGCGCCAGCGCCTCGCGCCAGCTGCCGGACAGCTCTGTCACGTACGGCGAGAGCTGCGCCCCCAGCGCACCGCCGCCCATCAGCGCGGCCGAGTACAGCCCCATCACCGGGGCCACGCGGCCCGGGAATTCCTGCTTGACCAGTCCCGGGCAGGCCGCCTGCACCACGGCCACGCCCAGCCCGCACAACGCCGCCGAGGCGATCAGCCAGCCGCCGCCGGTCACGCCGAGGCGCAGCGCGCAGGCCGTGCCCAGCAGTGCCAGCGCCCCCAGCACCGCGTTGCGCGCGCCCAGGCGTGCACGCAGCGCGGGGCCGAAGAACGCGCCCACGCCCATCAGCAGCATCGGCAGCAACGTCAGCCAGGCCATGCCTTGGTACGTAAGCCCGGTGCCCGCGCGGATCGACGGCGCGAGCGGCCCCACCGCGGTCAGGAACGGCCGCAGGTTCAGGCCGATGCCCGCCACTGCCGCCAGCACCAGCCAGCGCGCCGGGGCTCCCCTGCTGCGAGCGCACGCCGGGGCGCTGGCGAGGTCGGATGCCTGTGCCATGTCCGCCATGTCAGCCGCGCGGGGAGCGCGGGCCGTAAAGCTGGGCGGCGGACAGTTCCACCGCCACGCGCGTCAGCGGCAGCGGCGGCGGATCCAGCGGCAGGCGCAGCGCCTGGTAGGCGGCTTCACTGGACATGCCGTAGGGCGCGGCGTCGTTGTTGTCGAAGGCGTAGTAGACCGCCTGCACGCCGGCCATGGTCATGGCCGCCAGGCACATCGGGCAGGGGTGGCCGCTGGCGTAGACCACGCTGCCGCGCAGATCCGGACGGCCCAGCTTGCGCGCCGCGGCCCGCACCGCTTCCATTTCGGCGTGGGTGGTCGGGTCGTGGCTGTGCACGATATCGTTGACGCCGGTGGCAATGGCCTGGCCGTCGATGGCCAGCACGGCACCGAAGGGACGCCCGCCGCGGTCGCGGTTGGCCGCGGCAAGGCGCACCGCCTCGCGCATGAATTCCTGGTGAGTGGTCATGGTTTTGCAGGGATCCGAATAAGTGAGTCCACGCTCGCAAGACTTGCGGCATGGCTGTTGGCAGGCTGCACACTCTACGCCGGGGCTTGGTGATTGGGAAATTAAATGATGAAATCGCCTGCAGTGGAAAACCCAATGAAAGGCCGGCCATGCAGGACCCCCGACTCGATCCCGTGCTGTTGCAGAGTTTTGTTGCCGTGGCGGAAAGCGGCAGCTTTACCCGCGCCGCGCAGCGCGTGCACCTGACGCAATCGACCGTCAGCCAGCAGGTGCGCCGGCTGGAAGACCAGCTCGGCTGCGTGCTGCTGGATCGCGGCGGACGCTACGTGGTGACGACGCCGGAAGGCGAGCGGCTGCTGGGCTACGCGCGCCGCCTGCAGCAGCTGATGGCCGAAGCGGTCGGGCAGTTGCGCCAGAGCGCCGGCCAGGGCGAGATCCGCATCGGGGTGCCGGAAGATTTTGCCGCGCGGCCGCTGACGCCGGTGCTGGCCGGGTTTGCCGACGACTGGCCCGGGGTTCGGCTGGAAGTGACCAGCGGCATGAGCCACGAGCTGTGGCAGCGCTTCCAGGATCGCGAGCTGGACCTGGTGCTGGTCAAGCAGCGCGTGGCGCAGGCACCGGGCATGGCCAGCTGGCCCGAGCCGCTCTGCTGGATCGACAGCCGCAGCCGCCCGGCGGTGACGCGCGATCCGGTGCCGCTGGTGGCGTTTCCCGCCGGCGGGCTGTACCGCGGCGAGATGACGCACGCGCTCGATGCCGGCGGGCGGCGCTGGCGCATCGCCTTTGTCAGTGCGAGCCTCGCCAGCATCCTGGCCGCGGTGGCGGACGGGCTCGGCATCACACTGCTGCCGCGGCGGCTGGCCACGGCGCACCACCAGGTGCTGGACGGCGGCGGCTGGCCGGCACAGGTGCCCGACGTCGAACTCAGCCTGCACGCGCAGCCGGACCTGCAGGCCCCGGCGCGCGACATGGCCGCACGCCTGGCTGCGCTGTGTGACCGCGTGATGGACCCCAACCCGGCCCCCGGCGCCGCGGCGCCGGAAGCAGGCTAGCGCAACGGTCAGCCGAAGAATTCGTTGTAGTAGCCGGTGCAGGTGCCGGACGGACGGAAGGTGTACGGCAGTTCGGCGAGCGCGGCGGCCTCGAGCGAGCCGAAGGGGATGTCGGGCGCGTTCAGGCTGGCGGCGTCGGTGGCGTCGGATTGGTGGGCAGGGTGCAGGGCAAGGGCTTGCGAAGTCATTTTCAGTGCGTCGAAGGGCCGGCCGGGCCGGCGGTTGGCAACGCAACAATCCTAATGCGCCAGGCGGCCGGGATCAGCCCCCCTGCCTTGAACACACTGTTGCGCAATCGCATCCAATCATGGCGCCTTGGGTGACGTTGACGGCGGATGAGAACAACTCGCGAGTTGCGCCGACGCCTTGCGCGGCAGGGTCTATATTGGCCGAAGGGCCACCCCGGCCGGGAACCCTCCCGGCCGGCCAGCCAGCCAACCGGGAGCGCGCCATGCCAGTCCCACCGTGCTTTGCCGATCGCCGCGAAGCCGGCCATTACCTCGGCCGCCACCTGGCGGAACTGGGCTTCGGCGCCGACAAGCTGGGCCAGCCGGCGCTGGTGCTGGCGCTCCCGCGCGGCGGCGTGCCGGTCGCCTTCGAGGTGGCGCGCGCCCTCGCGGCGCAGCTTGACGTGCTGCTGGTGCGCAAGATCGGCGCCACCGGTTACCCGGAGCTGGCGCTGGGCGCCGTAGTCGAGGGCGATGCCGGCGGCGGCGGGCCGCATACGGTGGTGAACGACGATCCCTGGGCGCGCCGCGCGGTGGAAAGCGGCAGCTTCGATGCCGAACGCGGGCGCCAGCTCGACGAGATCGCCCGGCGCCAGCAGCGCTATCGCGGTGGGGCGCCGGTGCCGACGCGGGCCGGGCGTACCGTGATCGTGGTCGATGACGGCGTTGCCACCGGGGCGACCATGCGCGCCGCACTGGAAGGCGTGCGCATGGCCGGCGCCGCGCGCGTGATCGCGGCCACGCCGGTTGGCGCGCTGGAAGGGCTGGCCAGCCTGCAGCCCGCCGCCGACGAGGTGATCTGCCTGAACACGCCGCCCAACTTCGGCGCGGTCGGCTCCTTCTACCTGGATTTCACCCAGACCAGCGACGACGAGGCACTCGGGCTGCTGCGCCAGGCGGCCACGACGCGCGCCGGCTGACGCACAGGCCGGCACAAGCAGGCCGGCACAAGCAGGCCGCCTCAGTTCCGGGCGGCCAGGCGCCGCTTCAGGTGCGGCACCAGCCCGCCGGCGGCGAGGATCTCGCGCAGGAAGCCCGGGATCGGCTCGCACGCCAGCGTGCTGCCATCGTCCAGGCGCAGCAACGCGGTCTCCAGGTCCAGCGCCGCCCGGGCGCCGTCGGCCAGCCGGCCGGCGTCCGCGCATACCAGCACCGGCAAGCCCAGGTTGATCGCATTGCGGTAGAACAGCCCGCCGAACGACAGTGCTACCACCGCGCCTACGCCCAGCTCGCGCAGCGCCTGTGGCGCCTGCTCGCGCGAGGAGCCGATGCCGAAGTTGGCGCCCGCTACCACCACATCGCCCGGTCGCACGCTATCCGGAAACTCCGGGCGCAGTGACGCCAGGCAGTGCCGCGCCAGCACGGGCAGCGGCGATTTCATCAGCACGGCAGGGGCCATGGCATCGGTGTCGACGTTATCGCCGAAACGCCAGATGCGGCCGGCCGGGGCGGGGCCCGGGGTTGGGATGGTAGGGGCAGTCATGCAAAGAGATCTGGCCCGCCTGCGCGGGCACGTGGTCAGGCTGCGTCGTTATTGATGATTTATGCCAGCAAGGTGCGCGGGTCGGTAATGCGGCCGGTGACGGCGCTGGCGGCCACGGTCATCGGCGAACCCAGCCACACCGCGCTGCCCGCATCGCCCATGCGTCCGGAAAAATTGCGGGCGGTCGAGGCGATGGCACGGCTGCCGGCGGGAAAGCGCGCGGCGCCATAGCCGGCGCAGGCGCCGCAGGCATTGGGCAGCAGGCTGGCGCCGGCCTCGGCCAGGATGGCGAGCGTGCCTTCGCGTTCGGCCTGTTGCTGGTCGCGGCGCGAGGCGGCGGCCACCTGCAGCGTGACGCCCGGTGCAACGCGGCGGCCGCGCAACACGCGCGCGGCCATGCGCAGGTCTTCGAGCTTGGCGCCGGTGCAGGCGCCAAGGTAGGCGATCTGCACCGGCTCGCCGGCGGCCTGGTCGACCGGCGCGCTGTTGGCCGGCGAATGCGGCGCGGCCACCTGCGGCGCCAGCGCGGCGGAGTCGAAGCGGTGGTGCGCCAGCACCGGCGCCTGCGCGTCAGTGCGCCAGTGCGCCAGGTCGATCTGCGCCAGCACGTGCGCCGGCACGCCGGCCTGGGCCAGCCAGTCCAGCGTGACCGCATCGGGTGCGACCAGGCCGGTCTGCGCGCCCAGTTCGGCGCTCATGTTGGCCAGTGTCATGCGCTCCTGCAGCGGCAGCGCGGCGACGGCGCTGCCGGTGAATTCAAGCGCTTCGTAGCGTCCGCCACCCATGCCGAGCGTGGCGCACAGGAACAGCATGATGTCCTTGGCGCAGACCCCGGGTGCGAGCACGCCGTCCCATTCCAGCCGGATCGTATGCGGCACGCGCAGCCAGATCTCGCCGGTGGCCAACACGCCGGCCATCTCGGTGGCGCCCACGCCGAACATATAGGCGCCGAACGCGCCGCCGGTCGGGCTGTGGCTGTCGCCGCCGACGATCAACCGGCCCGGCAGCACATGCCCGCGTTCGGGCAGCACCACGTGGCAGATGCCCTCGGCATCGATCAGCTCGGCGCCGGCCTGGCGCGTCCAGTCGCGGGTGAAGCGCAGGATCGATTCGGCCTGTGCATCGCCACCCGGCACGAAGTGGTCGGTCACCACGACGTAGCGCGACGGGTCCCACACGCCCACCCCAAGCTCCTGCAGCAGTGGCGCGACGCGGCGCGGGCCGCTGGAGTCATGCGACATCGCCAGGTCGACCCGGCACATCGCCACCGTGCCGATCTCGGCGTAGTCCAGCGCGGCCGCGCGGGCGACCAGCTTCTGGGCCAGCGTCGCCGGCCTCGTGGTTGCCGGCCTGGCAGTTGCCTCGGCGCAAGGGGAGTCCGCAAGCATGCTCATTCCGGCGATGCCCCCGAATACTTGACCACCGAGGCCCAGCGCTTCACGTCCTGGCGGACAAAGCCGGCGAACGCCTCGGGCGCCATGCCAACCGGCTGCGCGCCGTCGTTTTCCAGGCGCTTGCGCACCGCCGGCGATTCCAGTCCCTTGCGGGCTGCCTGGTAGAGCGCCTGGGTGAGTTCGGCCGGCATGCCGGCCGGCCCGAACAGGCCGAACCACGCGCTCGACTCGAAGCCCTTGACGGTCGCGCCGATCGGCGCGGCGCCCGGGAACTGCGGCAGCGGCGCCGGGCTGGTCACGCCCAGCACCTTGAGCTTGCCGGCGCGCACGTGCGGCAGCACGTTGATCGTGCTGGCGAACATCAGGTCGCACTGGCCGGCCAGCACGTCGGTGAGCGCCGGCGCGGTGCCCTTGTACGGGATGTTGACGATATAGGTGCCGGTCATCATCTTGAACATGTCGCCGGCCATGTGCAGCGACGAGCCGACCGAGCCGATGGCGAAGTTCAGCTTGCCCGGCTGCGCGCGCGCCAGCCGGATCAGCTCGGGCACGTTATTGGCCGGCAGCCTGGGCGTGGCTACCAGCACGCTTGGCACGGTGGCGACCAGGGTGATCGGCGTGAAATCCTGCACGGGGTCGAACGGCAGCTTCTTGTACAGCGTGGCGTTGATGGTGTGGCTGGTGAAGCTCATCAGCAGCGTGCTGCCGTCCGGCGCGCTCTTGGCGACCAGGTCGGCGGCGATATTGCCGCCGGCGCCGGGGCGGTTCTCGACCACCACGGACTGCTCCAGCAGTTGCGACATCTCCTGGGCGATGGTGCGCGCCAGCGTGTCGGTGGTGCCGCCGGCGGGGGCGCCCACCAGGATCCGGATCGGCTTGCCGCCGGCAATCCCCTGCCCGTGGCCCTGCCCCTGGGCGGCGGCGGCGAGCGGCAGGATCAGCCCGCAGGCGGCCATGGCGGCAACCCGGCGCAGCGCGGTGCGGCGAGCGTGCGCGGGCGGAGACAAACGGGTCGGGCTGGACGAAACCAGGCGGAACACTGGCATGACGACTCCTCGCTTGATGTGATCAGGAGAGCGCAGTATCGCCCGACTCCGGGTGCCCGCGCATCCTTTGCCTTAGCGGCGCGCGGGCAGGCTTAGTCGCGCAGGCCCGGGCGGGTTTCGCTTTCCACCCAGACGTTGGCGCTGTCCACGCCGGCGGGCGACAGTTCCATGCGGTACTCGTAGCGGTCGGGACGGTACTGGCCGAGCAGCAGCTGCACCGGGCGGCCGGCCTGGTCTTTCACCACGCGGCGCACCGCCAGCAGCGCGCCGCCGACCGGCACGTCCAGCAGCGGCGCCACCACCACGTCGGCCAGGCGCGCCGACAGCACCTGGCTGGCACGGCCCAGCTTGACGCCGCCGGCTTCGAGCAGGCGCAGCACCGGCGTTTCCTCGAGCGCCTTGCGCGAGATCGGGCGGCCCAGGTCCGCGGGCAGGTAGACCGTGATATGCGACAGCGGCCGGTTGCGGTAGTGGCGCACGCGCACGATCTTGATGACAGGGTCGCCCGGCTGCAGCCCCAGCGACTCTGCCACGTCGGGCGTGGCATGGACTTCGTCGATCGAAATCACCTTCACGGACGTCTTCTGGCCCATGTCGATGATGTTGTCGAGCAGGCTGGAGCCGCGCTCCTCGGTGGCCGATGCGGGGCGCACCGGGTGCGGATTGACGAAGGTGCCGAGACCGCGGTGGCGCCGCACCAGGCCTTCCTGCACCAGGCGGTCAAACACGCGCCGCATGGTCACGCGAGAGGCGTGGAACTGCTTGGCCAGGTCGATCTCTCCCGGGAGGGGACCCTGGCCGAAGCGGCCTTCGACGATCTGCTGGCGCAGTACCACGTAAATCTGGTGATACAGGGGAACGACGGCTTCACTCATGGTTTCCCTTGTGGAGAGATGACAAGTCTGTAATGCCTCTAATGTACTGTAAATCAGACATAGAGCCTAGCAAGGATCGCGGCTGAGACGCTTCGGATACAACCTCCGCGCGCGGCGCTGCAGCATGACCGCCCCTTTGCGCCAAGCCTGTGGCCGATCACACGCCATCGGCCGCGCGCGTGCCGGTGGCGCCGCGCCGGGGCCGGGTGGCACCCCGCCCGGGTGAAGGCAACGATGGCCGGAACCGTGCGGCGAAAAACGGACATCACCGCTATGTGTGGGAGCCCACATGGGCGGCGGGGGCGGCACCTCGGGGATCGTGTTTCAGGCCCGATACGTGGCATGGCGCCTCGGGCAAATCCTAGGTCCGTCGGTAAGGCTTTGAAAATTAATGGGTTTTTTTAGGGTCTTGGCGTTACCCCTGAGCCGCGTCAGGGGGCGCTGTCACACCGATGTGACATGTCGTTTGCCGTGCACAGCGGCCGGGCCCCCATTGATGGCGCAAGCGGCCAGAAAGTTCCCCGGCTGGCGGCAGGCAGGCCTTGTATTACAAGGGTTTGCCGTCCGACGTGGAGAAGCTGGCACCGATTATGCGCAAGGGCTGGTCGGTTTGGCAGGTGCCGGACCTGAACCTCCAGCCGTCGTTCCGGACTTGAGCGCCGGCCGGAGGCTGAGCCGCAGTGACACTGTGAATACTCCTGGGAGCTAGGAATGAAAAAGACCTTACTGGCGTCGGCAATTGCCATGGCATTTGCGAGTTCCGCGTGGGCAAATCCGACCACCAACAACGATGGCGTAAGAGGCGGTGGCGATAACAATCAGAGCGCTACGGCAACCTCGACGCAAAGCGGGTCCGGAGCGTCGGCGAATGAATATTCGAAGGCTATCCAGGCGAACGACAACAGCTCGCGTACGTTCACCGACAGCAGCACGAGCACGAAGACCAACACCGTCACGGTCGGCATCGACAAGTCTGGCTCGAATAACAAGACCAAGAGCAATTCCGACAACGTAACGAAGGCTTCGGCCTCCGGTCTCGGCAGCGCCGCTGCCGTCGGCGGTGCCGCATCGTCCAGCATTGCCAGCTCCTTCAACAAGACCACGGCAATCGCGCTCAGCAAGCTGAACGGCGCCGTGAGCGGCAACAATGTCTATGGCATCGGCAACATTGCCACTAACAGCGGTAACGCCAACGGCGGCACTGGCTACGGTGGCAAGGGTGGCACGGGCGGCGCCGGTGGCACCGGCCAGGGTGGCTCGGGCGGCAACGGCGCAGTCGGCGCCGCGGGCGGCAGCGCCAGCGCTTCCAATGGCAGCGCCACGGCTGATTGGGCCAAGGCCGGCTCGGCCAAGGCCGGCGATGGCGGCGACGGCGGACGTGCCTCCAACTGGGGTGCCAATGGCGGCGACGGCTATGGCAAGGGTGGCAGCGCGCTTAGCGCGGCGGGCGCCAAGGGCGCCAGCGGCGGCGACGGCTACGGCAAGGGCGGCGGCGCGCTTGGCGCGGCAGGTGCCGCGGGCGCCAGCGGTGGCGACGGCGTTGGCAAGGGTGGCGGTGCTCTGAGCGCTTCGCTCGGTGCAGGCGGCCGCGGCGGCAGCGCCGGTGCGATCGGTGGTGATGCCCTGGGTGCCAGCGGCGCCCTTGGCGGTCTGGCCGGTGCGGCAGGTGGCTCGGGTGGTGCGGGTGGCAGCGCCAATGGCCGCGGTGCCGACGTGGGCGGTGCGGGCGGTGCGGGTGCCGGCGCAGGCGCGACCGGGACCAATACGGCTGGTGCTGGCTCTGGCACGGGCGGCGCCGCGGGCGCTACCGGTGGCACAGGCGGTGCCGGAACCTCCAGCGCATCGGCGACCGGTGGTGCGGGCAGCGGCTCCGGCGGTGCCGGTGGCACGAACGGTGCGGGCGCCACGGCAGCTGGCGGCGCGGGCACGGGCAGTGGCGGTGCCGGCGGCACGAACACCGCGGCCTCGTCGTCGACTGGCGGCGCGGGTTCGGGCACTGGCGGTGCCGGCGGCACGCAGACTGCTTCCGGTGGCGCCGGTGGCGCTGGCGGTGCGGCATCTGCAGGCAGCGCCAGCACTTCAGCCTCGAACGGCAGCGCTACCACGGGTAGCGGCGGCGCCGGCGGTTCCGGTGGTGCTGGCGGTGCGGGCACCGGCGGTACCGGTGGCGTTGGCGGTGTCGGCAACGGCGGCGCTGGCGGTGCTGGTGGTGCTGGCGGCTACAACTACGTCGACGCGGGTACGTTCAATATGTCCAACGTCATGACCAGCGTTGGTCAGACCGCGGCGGGCGTCATGATGGCGAGCCAGAACAGCGGCGCCGCCTCGCTGACGCAAATGAGCGTGAACGTTCAGGCCAACGTCAACGCGGGCAGGTAAGACGCGCGCAGCATCGGCCCGGCCTGAGCCTTGTGCCAGGACGGGCCGCCACTTCGAAGTCTTGCCGGCAGGACTGGCGCCCGCATCCTGTGCGCGGGCGCCAGGTTCCTGTCCATGCCTACGCAAGCCTAAATGTCTTCGCTGCCGCCCGGATGGCGCGCGCGCGGGGCTGGGGAGGATGACACCATGCAAACGGTCCGCTTTGCCGTCGGAGCACTCACGACGGTCCTGCTGGCCTGGCCAGCACTGCAGGCTCACGCAGAGCCGCCGGGGCTGGAAGCCGCCATGGCTGCCGCAAGCAGTGCTGCGGCAGGCACTCAGCAGGCGGCGACAGATACAACGCCTCCCGCCGCAGTCAATACTTTGTTTGGCGGGGTGGCGAAAGCTGTACCCGTGTCTAAACTAGACGATATCCGCGGTGGCGCCGAGGTCACCGTGAACGATATGCGCCTGCACGGCACGGTCGCTGAAAACGCCGCGGTCAATGTCGTATCCGGCGCAAACCGGATCACCGAAGGAGCTTTCGCGAACGCGGCCGGCATACCTACCGCGATCCAGAACTCCGGCTCCAACGTGCTGATCCAGAACGCAACGATCGTCAACGTCCAGTTCAGATGATGAAGCTGCTGCGCAACCTGTTGGCGTCTGTTCCGTTCGCACTGGCGGCGGGGCTCATCCCCTGTGCCAACGCCGCGGATGTCTATCTCTACGGTCCGGTCGGCGAACCCTACAGCGTCAGGGTCACCAGCGTTCGCGAAGCGCGCTTCAAATCCACGATTCGCCAGCAATACGATTTCAGCTGCGGCTCGGCCGCGGTGGCCACGCTGCTGACTTACCAGTACGGCCATCCGATGAACGAGGCCACGGTGTTCCAGAACATGTACCTCAACGGCGACCAGGAAAAGATACGTGCCGAAGGGTTCTCGCTGCTGGACATGAAACGTTTCCTGGGCGCGCTGGGCTATGAGGCGGACGGCTATGAGCTGCCGCTGTCCAAGCTCGAGGAAACACAGATCCCTGCCATCGTGCTGATCGTGGAAAACGGTTACCACCATTTCGTGGTGGTCAAGGGTGTGAAAGGCAACCGCGTACTCGTCGGCGATCCCGCGCGCGGCACGAGAGCGCTTTCACGCGAGCACTTCGAGAAGATCTGGCAGAGCCAGTTGTTGTTCGTGATCCACAACCGCACGGACAACGCACGCTTCAACGTGGCTGCGGACTGGCGCCTGGCGCCCAGCGGCCCTTACTGGATGGGAGTCAACCGGGATAGCCTGTTCTTCACCGTCATGCCCAAGCATGGCGTTGGCGACTTCTGAGGAATGCATCATGTTGCAGACTTCCCTCCCGACCCCTGCTGCACCGCGAACCGCCATTTCGGCGGCGGCGATGCTGCTCGGTGCCGGTCTGGCCTGTGCCGGCGTGGCGCATGCCGGTTCGCTAGCGCAGCCCGACAGCCTTGACCCGTCGGCGCTGCCGTCGCAGGCGGCCACGTCGGCCCGCGACCAGGACAACTCACCCGTGGCTGCCGCGCGCGGCAGCATGGCCGGCTGGAAGCCGGTCGCACAAGAAAAGCTCGACGACATGCGGGGCGGCTTCGAGATGCCGGGCCTGCAAGTTGCGTTCGGTATCGAACGCGCGGTGTACATCAACGGGGCCCTGGTCGTCGCAACCAGCATTAACATCCCGGACGTCAGCCGCATCACAGCGGACCAGGCGGCTCGGCTGGCAACTTCGCTCGGTCCGGCAATCGTCAATGCCACCAACGCGTCGGTCAACGCCGCGCTGGCCAGCAATCCAGTCACCGCAGGCACGCAACTGGGCTCCAGTGGCGGCAGTGCGAGTGCAGGCAGTGCAGGCAGTGCAGGCAGTGCCGGCGCTTCGGCGTCGGCAGCGGGCGCTGCCGGAGGTAGCTCGTCCTCAGCCTCGGCGGCCGCGGGTGGCAGCGCCAGTGCCAGCGGGGCTGCCGGCCTGCCCGGCACGGTCGTCAGTACGGGCACTGGCCAGGTGACGACCAACGGGTTGCTCAATGTCATCCAGAACGGCGCTGGCAACGCGGCCGCGGTGGGATCGCTGGCCGGCACGCCCACCACGGTGATTCAGAACAGCATGGACAACCAGAGCATCCGGAGCCTGATGACAATCGACGCAAGCGTGAATACGCTGCAGGCTTTCCGGTCGCAATTGGCTAACTCGACGCTGCAGGATGCGTTGATGCGGGCCGCCAGCATGAGGTAATCGTAGCGCAGCAGAGGGCAGTACAGGTTGCGGGCTCCTGACCAACAGCCCGCCCGTCCCGGGGGAGGAAGACGTGATGAAGAAGCGGTCGATGCAGGGCATCCGGAATGCCGGATGCTCGACGTTGCTGTTGCTCGGCGGCCTGGCACAGGCCCAGACGCCGACCGATGCGGGCGTCCCCGCAGCGGGCCTGGAAACGTTGCAAAGGGAACTCGCCGATCAGGCCACCCAGCTCGACGCCATGAAGCGGGCACTGGCCGAACAAGAGGCAGTCATCCGCGAGCTGCGCAGCGTCATCAGCAACGAAGTGCTGGCCACCAAGCGCGGCGGCCAGGGTGTCGGCGGCGGTGTGTCGCCGTCCAACAACGCCACCAATGCCGCCACCGCTGCAGCGGCGGCCAGCGCGGCGCAGAGCGCGCCCAATGCGGTCAACAACCCGCAGCAGATCACGCTGCAGCCGCCGCAGGATGTCGCGCAGGGCCCGCAGGCGGGCGAGTCCGCCAACCCGCAGACCGTGGCCGTGGAAGAGCCCGTGGGCCGTCCGCCCGAGCGCGAGACCCGGCCGCCCGAGATCGCGCCGATCATCGACCAGCCCGGCGTGCTGACCGCGCAGGGCAAGCTGGTGGTCGAGCCTGGCTTCCAGTACGGCTACTCGTCAAACAACCGCGTGGCGCTGGTCGGCTACACGGTCATCCCCGCCATCCTGATCGGCCTGCTCGACGTGCGCGAGGTCAAGACCTCGACCTACATCCCGTCGATCGCGCTGCGCTATGGCGTGACCAAGCGGTTTGAAATCGAAGCCAAGGTGCCTTACGTGAAGACTTCCGGCTCGACCATCAGCCGCGAGGTCTTTACCGGCACCGCCGTCGACAACGTGTTCAATGCCAGCGGCGCCGGCCTGGGCGACGTCGAAGCGACGGTGCGCTACCAGCTCAACTACGGCAACGAGAAGATGCCGTACTTCGTCGGCTGGCTGCGCTACAAGTCGGCCACCGGCAAGGATCCGTTCGAAGTGGTGACCGATTGCGTGACGCGCTGCGTGGGCAATACCACCGGCACCGGCCTGCCGCTCGGGCTGCCGACCGGCACCGGCTTCCAGGCGCTCCAGCCGGGTATCACCTGGCTGCTGCCAACCGATCCGGCGGTGTTCTTCGGCACCTTCAGCTACCTGCACAACTTTGCGCGCAACAACGTCAGCCGCACCGTACTCAACGGCCAGACCGAAAACCTTGGCAAGATCGCCCCGGGCGATATCTTCGAGTTCAGCTTCGGCATGGGCCTGTCGCTCAACGAGAAGGCGTCGTTCAGTATCGGCTATGACCAGGCCATCATCTGGCCGACCAAGCAGAACGGACAGACCGTGCCGGGCTCGGTGCGCATCACGCAGGGCACGCTGCTGGTGGGCTATTCGTATCGTTTCAATGACCGCTACACGCTGAACCTGTCGGTGGGTGCGGGCCTGACGCGCGACACTCCCGACCTGCAGGTCAACCTGCGCCTGCCGATCACTTTCTGAGGCGCTTTCGCTGCGCCTGTCGAGGCGCTTTTCGGAGCGCTTTTCGGAGCGCTATTCCAGGCGCTTTCCCGCCGTATTTCGCTCACGTGACGCGTGCCTTGCACCAGCAGGGCACGCGCGCGCATCACATGCGCGCGCGCATGCCAAGCGCTCCAGAAGTTGCCTTGCGCTTGCCCCCCGAACGGCGTACAACGAAATAACCCCGCGCCGTCAGCGGTACTTTCTCACCGGTCTACCCACACCATCGGCGCGGCCTGAACAAGGAGAGAGACATGCGCAAACGCATCTTCTGGTTGTTGCCCGACCTGGCGAGCGCCCGCCGCACGATGGACGACTTGCTGCTCGCCCGCGTCGAGAACCGCCACATCCACTTCGTGGCGCGCGACGGTGCCGACATGACGGGCTTGCACGAAGCCAACCTGTTCCAGACGTCCGACATCGTCCATGCCGCGGAAATGGGCCTGGTGGTCGGCGGCGGCGTGGGCGTGGTGGCTGGCGCGGTGGTGGCGATGTTCCCGATCGTCAGCGATACGCCGCAATGGGGCCTCGTCGGCGTGCTGGCGGTGCTCGGCGCGGTGTTCGGCGCCTGGGCCGCGAGCATGATCGGCAGCTCGGCGCCCAACAGCCGCCTGCGCGCGTTCGAGAAGGACATCGAGTCGGGCAAGATCCTGCTGATGGTCGACGTGCCGCGCGGGCGCGTCGAGGAAATCGAAACGCTGCTGCAGAACGCTCACCCGGAAGCCCGCTTCGCCGGCCTCGATCCGGCAGTGCCGGCCTTCCCCTGATCGGTCCGCAGCAAGCCTTGCCGTCCTGACGGCAAGGGCTTTCGCAGTCTCTCTCGCGCGCCCGTGCGGCGCGCCCTCACGCGCATCTCTTAGCGCGTAGGTGGCCACGCCGGAACCGCCATCCGGTTCCGGTGTGATGCCGCTGCAACACCCCTCCACCTCTTGTTTGCCCTGACGTGACGCATGCGGTAATTTGCGCTACGGCGCATTGTCTTTACAGTGCGCAGCGCGCCCAGGCGCGCAACAGAATAACGACAGACAAGAGGGGACAATCGATGAAAGCGAAATGGATCGTGTGCGGCGTGCTGGCCGCCACGCTGGGATGGGCTGCGCAAACGGCGCAGGCGGAGCCGGGCGTGACCCGCAATACCATCCGCATCGGCCAGTCGGCGGGTATCACCGGCCCGGTGGCCGGTTCGGTCAAGGAACAGATCGCCGGCGCACAGGTTTACCTGCGTAGCGTCAACGCCAGCGGCGGCGTGGGCGGACGGCGCATCGAGCTGGTCACCTACGACGACGGCTTCGATGCCAAGCGCACGCCGGACAACGTGCGCAAGCTGCTCGACGAAGACAAGGTGTTCGCGCTGTTCATGGTGCGCGGCACGCCGCAGAACGAGAGCATCCTGCCGCTGGTCGCCGAGCACAAGGTGCCGCTGGTGGCGCCGCTGACCGGCGCGATCACGCTGCACCGCCCAGTGAACCGCTACGTGTTCAACGTGCGTGCCAAATACCAGGATGAAGTCGCGCGTGCGATCAACCACCTGGCCACCACCGGCATGAGCCGGATCGGCATCTTCCACACCACCGACGGCTTCGGCCAGGACGTGCTCGAAGGCTTTACCACCGCGCTCCAGGCGCGCGGCGTGCAGCCGGCGGCGAGCGTCAGCTTCGCGCGGCCGATGGGCGACATCAGCCAGGGCGTTGCCGCCATGAACAAGGCCAACCCGCAGGCGGTGCTGGTGATCGGCTCGGGCTCGGAAGCCGCGCGCATCATCCGCGAGCTGCGCCGCGCCGGCAGCCAGGCGCAGTTCGTCACGTTGTCGAACAACGCCGCCGACTCCTTTATCCGCGAACTGGGCGACGATGCGCGCGGGCTGATCATCACGCAGGTGGTGCCGGGGACCAACTCCAGCCAGATGACGCTCGCCAGCGAATACCGCAGCCAGGCCCGGCAGCAGGGCGTGGAGCCGTCCAACGCCGGCATGGAAGGCTTCATGTCGGCCAAGGTACTGGTCGAAGGACTGCGCCGCGCCGGGCCCGAGCCGACGCGCGAGCGCCTGGTCAGCGCACTCGAAGGCCTGCGCGACTACGATCTCGGCGGCATCCTGATCAGCTACAGTCCCACGCGCCACACCGGCTCGTCCTTCGTCGAGATGTCGATCGTCTCGTCCACGGGCAAGCTGATCCGCTGATGCGCTGATCCGGCGGGCGTGGCCACGTGGCGCACGCCGGCGCGCGCAATGTGGCCCGGCCTGCTGCGGTATATTCGCCCGCATGGCTACTCCTACCTCATCCCCCGATGCCGGCGTGCCCCAGGCAGCCGGCCGTACCCCATTCTCGTTGCAGGGCCGTGTCGCGCTGGTGACCGGTGGCGCGCAGGGCCTGGGCCTGGCGATCGCCGCCGGGCTGGCCGATGCCGGTGCCCACGTGCTGGTGGCGGCGCGCAGCGAGGCACGCGTGCATGACGCGGTCGCCACGCTGGCCGCGCGCGGCGGCAGCGCCGAGGCGCTGGTGCTGGACATCACCGACGAAGCAGCGGTCGAGGCCGCGTTCGCGCGGATCGACGCCGCCCACGGCCGGCTCGACATCCTGGTCAACAACGCCGGCGCGCGCAACCGAAACTCGATGGCGCATCTCGATGCCGGTGACCTGCGCGCCATGCTCGAGACCAACCTGGTCGCGCCCTACACGCTGTGCTGTCATGCCGCGCAACGGATGCAGCGCGGGCAGTACGGCCGCATCGTCAACGTCAGCTCGATCGCGGGCCAGGTGGCGCGCGCGGGCGACGTGCTCTATCCCGCCACCAAGGGCGGCCTGGATGCGCTGACACGCGCGCTGGCCGCCGACCTGGGCCGCTTCGGCGTCACCGTCAACGCGATCGCGCCCGGCTACTTCGCCACCGAACCGAACCAGCCGATGGTCGATGACGCGAGCGTGGCCGAGTGGCTGCGCCAGCGCACCTCACTGGGCCGCTGGGGCCGCCCGGACGAGATTGCGGGGGCGGCGGTGTTCCTGGCATCGCCGGCGGCGTCGTACATCACCGGGCATGTGCTGGCGGTCGACGGCGGCTACCTCGGCCACTTCTGACAGGCCGCCAGCGGCCAAGCGTACCCAATTCTGCGTGCCACCCCGAGACGGTGGTGGCGGCATTCCGGTGGCATTTCAGCGCCGCGTTGGTGTCTTGCCGCCGCGGTAAAACGCCTGCAGGCTTTCGATCATTGCAGCGGCCGCCGAGGAGTCGCCGCGGTCTTTCATCCGCACCAGGCAGATATCGCGCACCAGTGACGGCAGCTGCAGCGGCCGGATCGCCAGGCCCTCGCGCCGGAACTGGAACAGCGCCAGCGACGGCACCGCGCTGATGCCCAGTCCCGCCTGCACCAGCGCCGCCACGGTCGCCAGGTGCTCCACCTCCATCACGCTGTGCAGCCGCAGCGGGTGCAGCGCCGCGTCGAGATGCTGGCGCACGCTGGTCGTGCGCGACAGCTGGATAAACGGCTCGCCCGCCAGCGCCTGCGGCGCGATGCGGCGCTTGCGTGCCAGCGGATGGCCGGCCGGGCACACCAGGTGGAAGGTGTCGCGCACCAGCGGCTCGACGCGCAGGTCGTCGTCCTGCGCCGGCGCCGGTGCCAGCGCAAAGTCGGCGCGGCCTTGCCGGACCAGTTCGATGCAGCCATCGGCCAACTGGTCGAACAGCTCCAGCACGATGCCCGGATAGCGCTCGCGGAACTGCGCCAGCAGCGGCGGCAGGTCGCCGCCTGCCAGCGACGGCAGCGCGGCGATCGACACGCGGCCCTTGCGCCGCTCGGCATGCGCGCGCAGGTCTTCGAACGCCGCTTCGAAGTCCGCCAGCAGCCGCCGCGCGGTCTGCTCGAAGCGCACGCCGTCAGTGCTCAGCTCCACGTGGCGCGTGGTGCGCTCGAACAGGCGGCTGCCGGCCTGCTCTTCCAGGGTCTGCACCAGCGCGCTGAAGGCCGACTGCGACAGGTGGCAGGCGCGCGCCGCGCGGGTGAAGTTGCGGTAGGTCGCCAGCGCCACGAAGGCGCGCAGGTGCTTGGCCGACAGGTTCATCATCGTGGATTCGTATTTATCCAGCAAGTCGATAGATTAATCCAAATAATCCATTTTTTGGCTGGACGGGTGCGGCCTAGAATGGCTTCGACCCCGCCAACAACCTTGCCCCCCGACCATGACTGCTTCCTTGCTCATCGGCTCCGGCGCCGGCTTCTCCGGCGACCGCACCGACGCCGCGCTGCCGGTGGTGCGCACGCTGATCGCCGCCGGCCAGCCCGCGGCGCTGATCTTCGAGACGCTGGCCGAACGCACGCTGGCGCTGGCGCAACTGGCGCGGCGCAACGATCCCGCGCACGGCTACGAGCCGCTGCTCGATGCGCTGCTGGTGCCCGTGCTCGGCCTGTGCCTGCAGCACGCCATTCCCATCGTGGGCAATTTCGGCGCGGCCAATCCGCACGCGGCGGCGCGGCGCGTGCTGCAGCTCGCCGCCGAACTCGGCCTGCCGGCGCCGCGCGTGGCAGTGGTGGAAGGCGACGATCTCTCGCACGACGCCGGCCGTTCGCTGCTGCAGGGCATCCTTGGCGACGCTTTCGATGCCGAGCGCTTTGTCTGCGCCAATGCCTATATCGGCGCGCAGGGCATCGCCGCGGCCCTGGCCGACGGCGCGCAGGTCGTGGTGTGCGGCCGCGTTGCCGACCCGGCGCTGGTGGTGGGGCCCGCGATGGCGCATCACGGCTGGTCGTGGGACGACTGGGACCGGCTGGCCGCCGCCACCATGGCCGGCCACCTGCTTGAATGCGGGGCCCAGGTCACCGGCGGCTACTTTGCCGATCCCGGCATGAAGGACGTACCCGACGTCCACGCGGTCGGCTTCCCGATCGCGCAGCTCGCCGCCGACGGCAGCATCGAGATCTTCAAGGCAGCCAATACCGGCGGCTGCGTCGACCTGCGCACCGTCAAGGAGCAATTGCTGTACGAAGTCCACGATCCGGCTGCCTACCTGACGCCGGACGTGGTCGCCGACATCGGCGCCGTCACTGTCACGCAGCTCGGTCCCGACCGCGTGGGGGTGTGCAATGTGCGCGGCCACGCGCGGCCGGCGCAGCTCAAGGCCAATGTGTTCAGCCACGGCGGCTGGCTGGCCGAAGGCGAGATCTCCTATGCCGGCCCCAACGCCGCCGCCCGCGCGCGCCTGGCGGCCGATATCCTGCGCCGGCGCATGCAGATGCTGGGCCATGACGTGCCGATCCGCTTCGACCTGATCGGCGTGCTCAGCGTCCTGGCCGACGACGCCGGCGCGATGTTCGCCCAGCGCCAGCCGAATGAGGCCGACGCGCAGGACGTGCGCCTGCGCGCGGCGCTGGCGCATGACGATGCCGCGGTGGCCCAGGCGCTGCTGCGCGAGGTCAACGCGCTCTACACCTGCGGCCCCGCCGGCGGCGGTGGCGTGCGCACGGGGCAGCGCGCGCGCCTGAACGCCGTGTCGTGCCTGGTGCCGCGCGAAGCCATCACTGCCACGCATCGCTTCATCGCCTGAGGAGGACGACGCCATGAACACGATCGACGCCATGACCGGTGCCCCCACCGGCGCCCCCACCGGCGCCACCGCCGCGCTCTACCAGTTCGCCCACGGCCGCACCGGCGACAAGGGCGACCGTTCCAACATCAGCGTGATCGCCTACGACGCGCGCGACTACGAGCACCTGGTCGCCCACGTCACCGAGGACGCCGTGCGCGCGCTGTTCCGCGAACGCCGGCCCAGCGCCGTCACGCGCTACCTGGTGCCGTCGCTGCAAGCGATGAACTTCGTCATCGACGGCGTGCTCGACGGTGGCGTCAACGACGCGCTCAACCTCGATACCCACGGCAAGGCGCTGTCGTTCCGCCTGCTGCAACTGCAGATACCGCTGCCGCCGCGGCTGGCGCATGCGCCAGCCGCAGCCTGAATCCGCACCAACAACGATTTCGACAGGAGACAACGATGCACCGATTCCTCAAGCCACTGGCAGCCGTCGCGCTGTGCGCACTGGTCCTGCCCGCCGGACAGGCGTGGGCCGAATTCCCCGACAAGCCGATCCGCTTCGTGGTGCCGTTCGCCGCCGGCAGCGCCACCGACCAGCTCGCGCGTGCCATCGGCCAGGCCATTACGCTGGACAGCAAGGTCACCGTGGTCGTCGACAACAAGCCGGGCGCCAATGGCTTTATCGCGGCGTCGGACGTCGCCAAGGCCGCGCCCGACGGCTACACCGTGCTGATCAGCACCAACACCACGCATGCCGCCAACGAGCACTTGTTCAAGAAGCTGCCCTACGACCCGGTCAAGGACTATGCGCCGTTGACCGCGCTGGGGCGCGGCGGCCAGATCATGGTGGTCAATCCGCAGGTGCCTGCCAGGACCGTGGGCGAGTTCATCGCGCTGGCGAAGAAGCAGCCGGGCAAGCTCAGCTTCGGCAGCGGTAGCTCGTCGTCGCGCATCGCCGGCGAGCTGTTCCAGCAGATGGCGCATGTCGAGCTGCTGCACGTGCCGTACAAGAGCAACCCACTGGCGATCACCGACCTGCTTGGCAACCAGATCCAGATGATGATCACGGACACCGCCACGGGCCTGCCGCAGGTCAAGAGCGGCAAGCTGCGCGCGCTGGGCGTGTCGGGCAAGGCGCGCTCGCCGCTGGCGCCCGACGTGCCGACCATCGACGAGGCCGGCGTCAAGGGCTACGAGATGAGCTATTGGTTCGCGGCCTATGCGCCGGCCGGTACGCCGCAGCCGGTAGTGGCCAAACTCAACGCGATCATGGTGAAGGCAGCGCGCAGCGAGACCGCGGCAAGCTTCTACCAGTCGACAGGGACCGAGGTGTTTACCAGCACGCCCGCCGAGCTGGCGAAATTCCAGGCGCAGGAGTCCGGCAAGTGGGGCCGCATCATCAAGGCGGCGAATATCCAGCCTGAATGACGATGGGCCGCTGCAAGCTCGCATGAATGGAAAACGGGGCCACGTGGCCCCGTTTTTTACGCAGAAGTAGGTACGCTTTTGCTGGGCGTACCCATTTCTGCGTGGCTTCGCTGTGTCGTTCCTGGTTTCTGATTGTCGCTGTCCGCCGCGTCCGGCCTGCGTTTCCGGTGAGTCGCCATCCGGCTTAACATACGCCTTCGGCCGGTGTACTCGCCGGCCCACGCTGTCTCCCTCGACAACAACCAACAACAATCAACAACAAGGAACCAGACATGACGCTGCAGTCCGCCGCGCGCCACGCCAGGCACAAGGTCCCGCGCCTGCCGGCATTCGCCATGGTCGTCGCAACGGCCACCGCGATGGCCACCACCATGCTGCCGGCCACGATCGGCACCGCCCATGCCGCGGCGGCGCAGCAGAAGACCCAGGTGCCGGGCTACTACCGCATGATGATCGGCCAGCTGGAGGTCACCGCGCTGTACGACGGCTACATCGACCTCGATCCGCGGATCCTCAAGTACACCAGCGCGCGCGAGGTGCAGAGCCTGCTGGCACGGATGTTCGTCGAATCGACACCGGGCATGCAGACGGCGGTCAATGCCTACCTCGTCAATACCGGCGGCAGCCTGGTGCTGGTCGATTCCGGTGCGGCGGCATGTTTCGGTCCCACGCTCGGGCGCATCGGCGACAACCTGCGCGCGGCGGGCTATGCGCCGGAACAGGTCGACGCCGTGCTGCTGACGCACCTGCACGGCGACCATGCCTGTGGCCTCGCCGCCAACGGGCAGCCGGCCTTCCCGAACGCGACGGTCTATGTCGACAAGGCCGACGCCGACTACTGGCTCAGCGAAGCCAATGCCGCAGCGGCGCCGAAGGAAGCACAGGGACTGTTCGCGATGGCACGCGCCGCGGTCGCGCCGTACCAGGCGGCGAACCGGTTCCGCACCTTCCATGGTAGTAACGGCGCCGAACCGATCCCGGGCGCGCGCGCGCTGCCCGCCTACGGGCATACGCCGGGCCACAGTGGCTACCTGTTCACCTCGGGCAAGGACACCCTGCTGCTGTGGGGCGACATCATCCACAGCCATGCGGTGCAGTTCCGCCGCCCGCAGGTGGCGATCGAGTTCGATACCGACAGCCACGCCGCGGTGATCACGCGCAAGCGCATCCTGGCCGATGCGGCCAAGGGCAAGCTGTGGGTGGGCGGCGCGCACCTGCCGTTCCCGGGGCTGGGCCATGTGCGTCGCGACGCCGCCGGCTATACCTGGGTGCCGGCCGAGTACGGGCCGATCCGGGCGGATCGATAGTCCGGGGCGCACGCCTGCGCCTTGGGCGCCATCGGCGGACTGTGGGTCAAGGCCGGATTCCCCGTGCTGTCCGCCTCGCGCCACCCGGTGAAACCCTCAGGCCGATGGCCGCAGAAATGGGTACGCTTGCCCGCGCCGGGCGGCCCGCTGTTCAGGCAGGTTGGTACGGCCGAGGAATTCCGGCGCAAGATGGGCGCGCAGTGAGGCGCGCGAGGATCATTCGAGGATGGCCGGCACAGGTCAGGGCCGGCGCCGCTCCATCGCCACCATCGACGGCGTAAAGCCGAGCTGGCCGAAGAACGCTGCTTCGGAAGAGCGCGCCGCGCGCAGCACCCAGGTGATATCGGGATCGTTGCCCATGACGTAGCGCACCAGCGCGCGGCCGATGCCGCGACGGCGGTGGCTCGGGGCCACGGCAACCATCGACAGGAAACCGTCGGAGACGTCGTCGCACAGGGCCCGGGCGAAGCCGACGATCTCGCCGTCTTCCACCGCCACGGCCACGCGCTGGGAATTGGCCACCAGCCGCGCGAACTTGTCGGGACCGCCTATCCGGTTGGACCAGCCATTGGCGATCAGTAGTTGTCTGGCTGCCTCGATGTCTCCGGGCAACAGGTTACGGATTTCCATTGGCGGCTCTCCCAGTAAAGCATGTACGGCCCCTCGCCGCCCCTTGCCACCAGGGGCGCCGCGAGTCGAGAACGGCACGGGAACCCGTGCCGCACAATTGGCGGAGTGTAGCGAGCGGGCGCGGGCGCGTCAATTTGGCTTCCGGCTGGGTGGGGGTGCTGCTCACGCCAGCGCGCGGGCGCGGTATCATGGCCTGCATGAATGCCCCCGTCTTCTCCTCAGCCCATCCGGCCGACCAGCTCGCCGAATTTCCTGACGCGGATGCGGCGCTGGCGCGCATCCGCGACATCTACGACGCTTCGGTCGGGGCGGTGCGCGCGCGCTTCGAAGCTTTCGCCAGCGGCAAGCCGCTGCCATCGGCCGCGCACGCGTGCTATCCGTACCTGGGGATCTCGGTCAATATCGAGACCATGGTCACCGACAGCCGCCCCTCGTGGGGCACGGTGGCCTACCCCGGGGTGTATGGCACCACGGTGACCCGTCCCGACCTGTTGGCGGACTACTACCGCGACCAGATCGAACGGCTGATGCGCTACCACCGGGTTCCGGTGGTCGTGGGCCTGAGCCGGCGCCCGATCCCGCTGCCGTTCGTGATCGAGGCCTCGACCACCGACATCAGCTACACCCAGGCGCGCGAACTGGAGGCCTCGTTCGTGCTGCCCGAGCTGAGCCGCATCGACGATGGCATCGCCAACGGCACCTACGAGCCGATCCCGGGCGAGGCCTGGCCGCTGTCGCTGTTCCCCGCCGAGCGCGTGGACCTGGCGCTGCAGCGGCTGTACCACTACACCGGCACGGCGCCGCAGCATTTCCAGCGCTTTGTGCTGTTCACCAACTACCAGCGCTATGTCGATGAATTCGTCGCGCTGGGCCGCGGGCTGATGAGCAGCAGCGACGGCGGCGGCTACACCCGCTTCGTCGAGCCCGGCGACGTGGTGCAGGACCTCGGCGGCGCCGAGCCGGACGATGCGACCCGCCCGCGCGCGCTGCCGCAGATGCCGGCCTACCACCTGGTGCGCGAGGACAAGCTGGGCGTGACGCTGGTCAATATCGGCGTGGGCCCGTCCAACGCGAAGACCATGACCGACCATCTCGCCGTGCTGCGCCCGCATTGCTGGCTGATGGTCGGCCACTGCGGCGGCCTGCGCCGCTCGCAGCAGCTGGGCGACTACGTGCTGGCGCACGCCTACGTGCGTGACGACCACGTGCTCGATCACGACCTCCCGCCCTGGGTGCCGGTGCCGCCGATCGCCGAAATCCAGGTGGCGCTGCAGGAAGCGGTGGCGCGCGTCACCGGCCTGTCGGGCAACGAGATGAAGACACGCATGCGCACCGGCACCGTGGTCTCCACCGACGACCGCAACTGGGAGCTGAAGTCCAAGTCGCTGTACGCACGCTTCAACCAGTCGCGCGCGATCGCGATCGACATGGAAAGCGCCGCGGTGGCCGCCAACGGCTTCCGCCTGCGCGTACCCTACGGCACGTTGCTGTGCGTGTCGGACAAGCCGCTGCATGGCGAGCTCAAGCTGCGCGGCATGGCCAATGCGTTCTACCGGCAGCGTGTCAGCCAGCACATGACCATCGGGCTGGAAGCAATTCGCATCCTGCGCGAGAACGGCGTCGAGCAGCTGCATTCGCGCAAGCTGCGCAGTTTCGACGAGCCTGCGTTCCGCTAGGTCGCGACGTTTTCCCACGGCCAACGTAAAAAGGCCGGCGCCCGATGGCGCCGGCCTTTTTTTACTGTCGCAGTGGCCGCTCAGAAGCGGTAGCCCACGCCCATGCTGAACAGCCACGGGTCCAGGCTCACCTTGGACACCTTGACGTCGCCGGCCTTCACATCGCTCGACAGCCAGATCTTCTTGATGTCGGCATTCAGGAACCAGTTCCTGGTCAGCTTGTAGTCCATGCCGATCTGCAGCGCCGGACCCACGCTCCAGCTGTCGAGTTGCAGCGCGTTGTTGGCGAGGTTCTCGCCCCAGATACGGGTGAAATTCAGGCCCGCGCCGATATACGGGCGGAAAGTACCGTTGGGGATGAAGTGGTATTGCACCAGCAGCGACGGCGGCAGATGCTTGAAGGTGCCGATCTTGCTGCCGTCGAGGTAGACATTCTGCTTCTGCGGTACGGTCAGGACCAGCTCGGCGGCGATATTGGGGGTGAAGAAGTAGGTGACGTCGAGTTCGGGGATCCACTTGTTGTTGACCGTGATGCGATCCGATGCGCCCACGCCGCCGACCGGATCCGAACTGTTGGCCATGTCGAGGTAGGTGCCGCGCAGGCGCACCATCCAGTTGCCTTGCGCATCGTCGGCGGCCATCGCGGGCGCGGAGAACGCGCCAAGCATGGCGCAGGCGGCGATGGCGGAGCAGGTAACCCGGGTACGGAGAGAGAGCTTGTTCATGATGTTTTGTCTTGGTCTGGTAAGGAGTCCGCGGCCAGTTTGGCCGAGCGGCTCCGTGCGGACCTTGATGCAGAACAAGTCGGGAAGCCGCCACACACGGTGCGTCGCGATCGCGCGACAACGGTATTGGGGCAGCAATCCTCCGCTAATAACCACATGCGGAATCATTCGTGGCGCGCCGGCGCGCCAGCCCTTACGCTGTGCAGGAAATCAGCGTCCGCAAGCTTCCAGGCGAGGCGGGCGCCGACGCACCGAGCATGTCGTGGGCGTCCGCAAGGGCGTCTTTCCGGGTGTGCCCCGTGGGGGCGGGGCACACCGGTTTTCTTCGGATCCCCTTGCGGCAAGCGTGGTATCAGGCCGCGGCGGCCTCGTCTGCCGGCTGGCGCCGCGCCACGCCAAAGCCGGCCTGCAGGTGCCGGTTCACGCCCGAGACTACCGCGCGCAGCGACGCCGTGACCAGGTTCGCATCGATGCCCGCGCCGAATCCCGTCGGCGAATCGCCCACCCGGATTTCCACATAGCACGCCGCGCGCGCGTCGGCGCCGGCGGTCATCGCGTGCTCGTGGTAGTCCATCACGCGCACCGGCAGGTCCAGCGCATTGACGAAAGCATCGATGGGTCCGTTGCCGCTGCCGCGCACGCTGCAGGGCTGGCCGTCGCGCACCATCTGCACTTCGATCTCCACCGCCCCGCCGCTGTCCGACACCAGTTGGTGCGAAACATAGCGCAACGGCGCTTCCTGCTCCAGGTACTCGCGGCTGAACAGCGCATACAGGTCGTCCGCGCTCGCTTCCAGCCCGGTATCGTCGGTCATGGCCTGCACCGCGCGGCTGAACTCGATCTGCAGCCGGCGCGGCATGTAGATGCCATGCACCTGCTCGAGCAGGAAGGCCATGCCGCCCTTGCCCGACTGGCTGTTGACGCGGATTACCGCATCGTAGCTGCGGCCCAGGTCGGCGGGATCGATCGGCAGGTACGGCACTTCCCAGACCGCCCCGGGCTGCTGCTGCGCGAAGCCCTTGCGGATTGCATCCTGGTGCGAGCCGGAGAACGCGGTGAAGACCAGGTCGCCCACGTATGGATGTCGCGGATGCACCGGCAGCTGGTTGCAATGCTCGACGCACTGGCGCACTTCATCGATATCGGAAAAATCGAGGCCGGGCGCCACGCCCTGCGTGTAGAGATTCAGCGCCAGCGTCACCAGGTCGACGTTGCCGGTGCGCTCGCCATTGCCGAACAGGCAGCCTTCCACGCGATCGGCCCCCGCCATCACCGCCAGTTCGGCGGCAGCCACCGCGGTGCCACGATCGTTGTGCGGGTGGACCGACAGCACGATGTGTTCGCGCCGCGCCAGGCGCCGGTGCATCCATTCGACCTGGTCGGCAAACACATTGGGCGTGCTGCATTCCACCGTGGTCGGCAGGTTCAGGATCAAGGGGCGCCCAGGACCGGCTGCCCACGTCGCGGAGACCGCGTCGCTGACCTCCAGCGAGAAATCGAGCTCCGCCAGGCTGAAGGTCTCGGGCGAGTACTCGTAGGTCCATGCGGTCTCGGGCATGGCGTCGGTCAGGGACTTGATCAGGCGCGTGCCCGAGACCGCTACTTCCTTGATCTCCTCGCGTGTGGCATTGAAGACAATGCGCCGCCACGCCGGCGCGATGGGATTGTAGAGATGCACGGTGGCGCGCGCGGCGCCGCGCACGGACTCCACCGTCCGGTGGATCAAGTCTTCGCGCGATTGCGTCAGCACCACGATGCTGACGTCGTCGGGGATGCGTTTTTCTTCGATCAGCATGCGCACGAAGTCGAAGTCGGTCTGCGACGCGGCCGGGAAGGCCACCTCGATTTCCTTCAGGCCGATCTTCACCAGCTGCTCGAAGAAACGCAGCTTGCGCGCGGTGCTCATCGGCTCGATCAGCGACTGGTTGCCGTCGCGCAGGTCGGTGCTCATCCAGGCCGGCGCACGCGTGATGCGGCGGCTGGGCCAGGTACGGTCGGGGATGTCTACGGTGGCGGCGGGCTGGTACTTGGTGGCGGGATGGCTGAGCATGGGCATGAGCGGACTCCTTCCTCGCTAAGGAAGATAAGGAAGATACAAAAAAAGAAAAACGGAAAAGGGTGGCGAAAGGCTGCCGAACTGCCACGGGGCGCTAGGCCCGGCAACCGATCGATAGGCTTAGCAGTAGCGAGGAAGCGCGCAGGGCGCGGCCCGATGCCAGGGCAGCCAGCACGCGCGCGCGGACAGCGATGCGGGTCGCATCGGCAGCCTGGCGGAGGGTACTGGCGTAGAGGTTCATCGAGCCGGAATGATGAGGGCAGGAGCCGCTCTTCGGTGTTGCGCACGCGGCGGGCGCGGCATGACCTGGCAAGGTTAGACGACAAGGCCGGCGGCGGTCAAGCGCGCTGAATTGCGGTCAAGCGCCTGCCACGCGTCCGAACCCGGTCGGGGGAAGGGCTGCGCCAAACGGCGGTGACATGCCGGCCCGATGCATCCCTCGCGCTTGTCCGCCTCACCCGAAAGACGGTCGCCTGTGCTCTGAATGGATGAGTCAGACGCCGATTCCGTACGTTATGCCTCAGTCATCTGGCCGGTATTGCGCTGGCAGCGTTGCGCCTAGGCTGGTAGCGCGGGAAAAAACATACGGGGGAACATCATGAGACTGAGAACGTGGGCAACCTGGTTGGCAGGCACTGCCATGACATTCTTGCTGGCCGCGTGTGGCGGTGGTGGCGGTGGCTCGAGTACGCCCGCCACCCCGGCCGCGGCCACGCCGCTGACCTTCAGCGTCAAGATGAGCGCGACCGCGGGCGAGGTGGGCGTCGGCCGCTCGCTGACGATCAGCGCGATGACCGTCGACAGCAACGGCAACGACGCAAGCGGCAATACGGTGTTCACCTGGAGCAGCATCGACCGTGGCGTTGCCACGGTCGAGCCCGTCGCCGCGACGCCCGCCAGTGCCGTGGTACATGGCATCGCCACCGGCACCACCACCGTGCAGGTGGTCGCGACGGTCAAGAACGCCGACAACACGACGACCACGCTGCCGGCGCAGACGGCCACCATTACCGTGGTGCCGGCTTCCGCGGTCAGCTACAGCCTGTCGATCCCCAATACCAGCCTGTCGATGAGCGATGGCCAGGAGTTGCCGGTCAAGGTGTCGCTGATCGACAGCAATGGCAATGACGTCTCGGCCAGCGTCAACAGCTGGGCGTGGGCAAGCAGCGCTACCGCGGTCCAGGTCACGGCCAACCAGAACAGCGCCACGCTGAAGGCGAGCAACAGCTCGACCACCGCGGCGGCGACGGCTGACGTGTCGGTGTCGGTCACCGCGCCGGATGGCCGCGCGATCGGCGGCCTCATCGTGGTGACGGTCGCGAAGAACGGCTCGGCGACCTATCGCGTGGTGACCACTAGCAAGGGCCAGCCGGCGGATGCGCTGCAGGTGTTCAGCGAACGCCCGGCCAACTTCACCTCGCGCGTGCTGCGCAACGACGGCCAGGACGTGACGGCCGACTTCGACGGCACCTGGACCTACACTGCCACCTCGCCGACGCTGTCGACGACGGAAGCCGCGGGTACGCACGACGCCACGGTCAGCAGCAGCCTGGTCAAGGGCACTGGTCCGGTTCAGAGCACACTGACGGTGACCGCCGTCAGCACCAAGCTGGGCGTGCGTCCTTCGGCCGGCCTGTCCGTGACCGAGAATCCGACCTGGGCGCTGGTCAGCGACACCCAGCAACCGCTGACGCTGCTGCAAGCGCTGCCGATCGAGGTAACCGCGCGCATGAAGCACCTGGGCGATGATGCACAGGCTGCCACGTGCCAGAACTGGGCATGGGTCAGCACCGGACCGGTATCGCTGAGCCCGGCTCTGCTGCCAATGCCGAACCAAATGCGCGCCACTGGAACGGCTCCCGGCGACTTCACCATCACCGCGACCTGCACGGTGATCGCCGACAACATGCAGCTGAAGCTGGTCTTCGTCGGTACCGTCAAGTAAGCAGCAACGTTCCCGCGCGCAAGTGAAGCGCCCTCCGATCCGGAGGGCGTTTTGCATTGGCGCGGCATCGGCGGCCCCGCGTCACCACTGGTTTGCTCCCCTCCCACGCTCGCGGGAGCGGGCCAGGGGGTGAGAGCCGGCGGCTCCAGGACGACGGCATTTCTCCCGAAGCGTACCCATTTCTGCGTGACGGCGAAAAGCATCTTCCGTCCGCAACATCGCCCGCCGAACAGGCCCCACAACCGCGCGCTTTACCAGCATCGGAGCCCACGCCGGCCATGCCTCGCACGCAAAGCGTACCCATTTCTGCGCCCCACTCAACAGGCCGGCACGGCCTGCGACACACGCTCGCTAGCCCGCTCAGGGAGCCCCCAGGGACACGCACGAATGCGTGCAAACCGCTGCCAGCGCATCCCGCGCGAGCAGCGGGCGTACCCATTTCTGCGTGACGGAGTAAACGAACCCCGAGAGGGGGAATGGAGGGAAAAGGAGAGGGAAAGGACGGGGGAAGGAGAGGAAAAAGACGCGCCGTTCAGCGCTTGCGCACGAAGCGCACGACCTGCTCGGCAGGCTTGTCCTGCGCGTCAGTGGCCCTGGCGGTGTTGGACCCGCAGGTGTTGCAGCCGCCGTCGTCGCAGCCACTGGCGCAGCCTGAGGCAGCCTGCGGCGCGAGCCAGCGTACCAGTCGGCCGCGCCAGCCGCTCGCGGCGCCGCCGCCCAGGCGCGACGCGAGCGCGCCCTTGACGCGCTCGCGCGTGCGCGGCGCATAGCGCGCCAGCACCGATACCGCGCACGCCAGCACGATCAGCGGGACCAGCAGCGTTTCGATGGCGTGGTAGAGCGTCATGGCGGCGATGGTGTCAGCTGAACAGCAGCGCGACGCGATAGGTCACAAACGCGGCCAGGTAGGCCAGCCCGGTCAGGTACACGACCGACGCGGCCATGACCTTCCACGAGTTGGTTTCGCGCCGGATCACGGCCAGCGTCGAGATGCACTGCGGCGCGAACACGAACCACGCCAGCAGTGCCAGCGCTGTGGCCAGCGACCACTGCGAGGCGATCATCGGAGCCAGCTGCGCGGCCATGGCGTCTTCACTGCCAGACAGCGCGTACACCGTCGCCAGCGCGCCCACGGCCACTTCGCGCGCGGCCAGGCCCGGCACCAGCGCGATGCAGATCTGCCAGTTGAAGCCCACCGGCGCGAACACCTTCTGCAGCGCGTGGCCGATCATGCCGGCGAAGCTGTAATCGATGGCTGGCGCAGTCGCGCCTTCCGGCGGCGCCGGGAAGGTCGACAGGAACCACAGCAGCACGGTCAGCGTCAGGATCACCTTGCCCACCCGCGACAGGAAGATGCGGGCACGCTCCCAGAGGCCGATGGCCACGTCGCGCACATGGGGGATGCGGTACGACGGCAGCTCCATCAGCAGCGGATGGTCGGTGCGGTCGCGGCGGAAGAACTTGAGCGCATAGGCCACCACCAGCGCGCTGACGATGCCGGCCACGTACAGCGCGAACAGCACCAGCCCCTGCAGGTTGAACAGGCCCAGCACGGTGCGCTCCGGGATGAAGGCGCCGATCAGCAGCGCATACACCGGCAGCCGTGCCGAGCAGGTCATCAGCGGCGCCACCAGGATGGTGGTGAGGCGGTCGCGCGGATCCTGGATCGTGCGCGTGGCCATGATGCCGGGGATCGCGCAGGCAAAGCTCGACAGCAGCGGGATGAAAGAACGGCCAGACAGGCCCGCGCCCATCATCAGCCGGTCCAGCAGGAATGCCGCGCGCGGCAGGTAGCCCGATTCCTCCAGCGTGAGGATGAACAGGAACAGGATCAGGATCTGCGGCAGGAACACCACCACACTGCCCAGGCCAGCGATCAGGCCGTCGACCAGCAGGCTCTTGAGCAGGCCGTCGGGCATATGCGCGCCGAGCAGTTCGCCGGCCCAGTGCACACCGCCCTCGATGCCGTCCATCAGCGGCTCGGCCCACGAGAACACTGCCTGGAACATCAGGAACAGCAGCACCGCCAGCAGCAGCAGGCCGAACACCGGGTGCAGCACGATGCGGTCGAGCCGGTCGTCCAGCGCCGCGGTGCGCGCCGGCATGCTGACCGCCGCGGCCAGCATGCGGTTGACTTCGGTATGCACGTCGACATCGTTGGCGGGCTCGGGCGTGGACGGCGGCGCGGCGGGCAGGGCGCCGTCGAGCACAGCCAGCAGCGCTGCCGCGCCGTCGCGCCTGACCGCCACGGTGCTGACCACCGGCACGCCCAGCGCGGCAGCCAGCTTGTCGCGGTCGATCTGGATGCCGCGGCGCGCGGCGGCGTCGCTCATGTTGAGTACCACTACCATCGGCAGGCCCAGCCGGCGCAGTTCCAGTACGAAGCGCAGGTGCAGGCGCAGGTTGGTCGCATCCACCACCGACACCAGCAGGTCGGGCCGCTGCTCGCCGGCGCGCACGCCCATGCAGACGTCGCGCGTGATGGCTTCATCCAGGCTGGCCGCATGCAGGCTGTAGGCACCCGGCAGGTCCAGGATGCGCACCTGGCGTCCGGCCGGCGAGACGAAATGGCCTTCCTTGCGCTCGACGGTCACGCCGGCGTAGTTGGCCACCTTCTGCCGGCTGCCGGTCAGTCGGTTGAACAGTGCGGTCTTGCCGCAATTGGGATTGCCTACCAGCGCGATGCGCAGGGCAGGAGTCGGGGAAGCTGCTGCAGACATATTCCGGAAGGGCTCAGGCGGTCCGCTTGGTCCGCTCGTTCGGTGTGGACGCCGTGGCGCCGGCCTGTTCGCCCGCCTCGGCGGGCGCGATGCTGGTCACCGAGGCGCTGGCAAGCTCGATGCCGATGCGCGCCGCTTCCACGCGGCGCAGCGCAAAGCGCGTAAAGCCGATCTGCGCGACCAGCGGATCCATGCCGAAGGGGCCATAGGCGATGACCTGGACGATCTCGCCGGGCACAAAGCCAAGCTCTCGCAGGCGGCGCGCAACCGGGTCGCCGGGCGTGGCGTCGTCCACCGATTGCACTACGGCGGGCGTGCGCCGTGGAAGTTCAGACAACCGCATCATGCTTCCAGTCCGTTGGCGCGGTCGTCCGACGCGGCCGTGATGCGGCCGGCATGACCTCGCCGGGTACGTAAATGAAAATCGTTTTCATTGTATCGCAAATAGGGCATGACGATGCCCCACAAGTGGCGGGCACGCCAGCCGCCATGCCGCTGCGCGGCAGGAGGCGAATGATAACCGGTGACGGCGCGCGCGGAGGGGCCAAGCTTAAGGCCGCGCGGTGGCCATGTCCGCGCGGTGGCACACATGCGCGCCATCGTTGCAAAGTTCGGCTGTCCGAAACCTAATGCAACAGGTTTCATGCAGCGCGATGCAATTACTGCATTTGCGTTATTGGATGCCGCAAGCCTGCGGAGTTAAGCTGCAAGCACGCTGAACACCCCGTTCCACGCGTACTTCACAAGCCATCGGCCATCGTGCCGGTGGCTTTTTCTTTGATGCGTTGCCTCTTTGGACGTTGCCTCCGTGGACGCTACCTGCGCGGCCACCATCGCCACAAAGTTGTCGCGGGCGGGATGGTCGGGCGCCGTCTTCCACACGCAATAGACTTCGGAGCGTACCGCCGTGCCCGCCAGCGGCCGGAACGCCGCGCCTGCCATGCCCGAGCGCGCCAGCGCCGCCGGCACCACGGCCACCCCCATTCCCTGCGAGACCAGGGACACCACCGAGAGCCAGTGGCGCACTTCGTGCCGGATCTGCGGGTAAAAGCCCTGGGCCGCGCACATATCGAAGATACGACTGTAGTAGTCGGGCGAGGCCTTGCGCGAGAACAGCACGAAGGCCTCGCCGCGCAAGTCCGCCAGCGCCAGTTCCGGCTGCGCCGCGAGCGGGTGGTCTGCCGGCAGGCAGCAGACGAACGGTTCGGCGTGCACCCGCGTTGCCTGCAGCGGGTCGGGCACGCGGCCGGTGTGGATAAACGCTGCGTCGAGTTCGTCATGGAGCAGCGCATCGATCTGCTCCTGCGAGTTCAGTTCGGTCAGCGCCACCTGGATGCCTGGGTAAGCCGCCTCAAAGGCGCGCAGGGTTTGCGGCAGGCCGCGATACAGCATCGAGCCGACAAAGCCCACCCGCAGCCGGCCGATGGCGCCCGCTTCGATCTCGCGCGCCAGCAGCCGCGCCGCCTCGGCCTGCGCCAGCAAAGCCGTGGCCGATTCGCGAAAAGCGCGTCCGGCCGCGGTCAGGCGCACGCCGCGGCTGTCCCGGTCGAACAGCCGGGCCCCGACGGAGGCTTCTAGCTGCTGGATGTTCAGCGACAGCGGCGGCTGCGAAATGGCGAGCCGGCGCGCGGCCCGGCCGAAGTGCAGTTCCTCTGCCAGCACAAGGAAATAGCGCAGGTGGCGGAATTCCATGACGATACAAAAATTATATGGATCGAGCCAATTTTAGAATTAGACGCAAATCCTTGGGGTTTGAATAATGCAGATCAAAGGGCCGCAGCGTGTTCGTCAACCATGCCGGTCCACCCGACCAGGAGACCCGACATGCCGAACAGCGCCGTGCGCGATACCGCACCTCACGCCCAGCCCGACAGCCCCGCCGCCGCCCATCCCGTGCCCGACCGCCAGGGCGGCAGCCTGTTCGCCGCCGACCCCGAGTTGCGTGCATTACTGCCGCTCTACCTGCCGGCGGATCTGTTCAACCATCTGCTGCCACACCTGGAGCGCATGGGCGCACTGGCCGGCGGCGTGCTCGACGAACTGGCCGCCGTGGCCGACCACAATCCCCCGACGCTAAGCTACCGCACCCGCAGCGGCGTCGACGCGCAGCGCATCGACAAGCATCCTGCCTACGTGGAACTGGAGCGCGTGGCGTTCGCCGAATTCGGGCTGGCCGCCGCTTCGCACCGCGGTGGCGTGCTCGGCTGGGACAAGCCCATGCCGCCGGCGGCGAAGTACGCACTCACCTATCTGTTCGTGCAGGCCGAGTTTGGCCTGTGCTGCCCGCTGTCGATGACCGATTCGCTGACGCGCACGCTGCGCAAGTTCGGCGATCCGGCACTGGTCGGGAAATTCCTGCCCAACCTGACCACGCAGGTGTTCGACGACCTGTACCAGGGCGCCATGTTCATGACCGAGCAGGGCGCCGGTTCCGACGTGGCCGCCACCGCCACGCGAGCGGT
Source organism: Cupriavidus sp. Agwp_2 (assembly GCF_040784895.1). Lineage (NCBI taxonomy): Bacteria > Pseudomonadati > Pseudomonadota > Betaproteobacteria > Burkholderiales > Burkholderiaceae > Cupriavidus > Cupriavidus sp. Agwp_2. The sequence continues at coordinate 1,791,383 of NZ_CP088084.1, read as the reverse complement.
GCGCGATGCCGGCGCCGAGGGCGGCTGGCGCCTGCTCGGCGACAAGTGGTTCTGCTCCAACCCCGACGCCGCGCTGGCTATGGTGCTGGCGCGCGTGGAAGACGAAGCCGGCAACGCCGTCTCCGGCCACAAGGGCGTGTCGCTGTTCCTGCTGCCGCGCAAGCTGGCCGACGGCAGCGACAACCACTACCGTGTCATCCGGCTCAAGGACAAGCTCGGCACGCGCTCGATGGCCAGCGGCGAGATCCGCCTCGAAGGCGCGCACGCTTATCTAGTCGGCGAACCCGGCCGCGGCTTCGTGCAGATGGCCGACATGATCAACAACTCGCGCCTGTCCAACGGCGTGCGCGCCGCCGGCCTGATGCGCCGCGCGCTGACCGAGGGCCTGTTCATCGCGCATGAACGCCGCGCCTTCGGCAAGCGCCTGGAAGACATGCCGCTGATGCGCCGCCAGCTGCTCAAGCTGACGCTGCCCACCGAGCAGGCCCGCACCATGGTGTTCCAGACCGCCGAGGCGCTGCGCCGCGCCGATGCCGGCGAAGCCGACGCCTACCCGCTGATGCGCATCCTGACACCGCTGATCAAGTTCCGCGCCTGCCGCGACGCGCGCAAGGTCACCGGCGACGCGATGGAAATCCGCGGCGGCTGCGGCTACATAGAGGAATGGAGCGACCCGCGCCTGGTGCGCGACGCCCACCTCGGCTCGATCTGGGAGGGCACCAGCAATATCGTCGCGCTCGACGTGCTGCGCGCGATCCGCCGCGAAGGCGCGCTGCCGGTGCTGCAGGCTCACCTGGCCGGGCTGCTGGCCGATACGCCGATGCACGCGCACGCACGCGCCACGTTCGAAGGCGCCATCGCCGCTGCCGCGAAACTGGCCGCGCACGCCGCTGAGGCCGGCGCCGACGGCGACCTGCTGGCGCGCCAGGCCGCTTCCGCGCTGTACCACGTGACCACTGCGGTGGCGATGGCGTGGGAAGCCGGCCGCATCGGCTCGGTGCGCCGCATGCGCCTGGCGCAGCTGGTGCTGCGCCACCGTGTGCTGCCGCAGGATCCACTGGCGGCAAGCGTCGAGCCGGAATGGCTGGCCGAAACGGTGGCGCCCCCCGCCGATGGCGTGGTGCGCGCAGCCGGCGCGGTCGCCGACGTCAACGTGTTCTGACGCCACCAAGAAGAACCCATTGTTTGCCCCCCCTCCCGCTGGCGGGAGAGGGAGCACCCCGCCCCGAAGATGCCCCAACCATCCCGCCCCCGCGGGAGACGTCCTACACCAGGAGACAACGCCATGAAACTCTGGCACCGCTTCGCGGCCATTGCCGCGTGCTCGCTCTGCATCGCCCCCGCCTTCGCGCAGAAGGACTTCCCGACCAAGCCCATCATGATGGTCGTTACCTACCCGCCGGGCGGTCCGACCGACGCCATGGCGCGCACGCTGGCCGCCGCGCTCAAGACCAGCCTGGGCCAGCCGGTGGTGGTGGAAAACCGCGCAGGCGCCGGCGGCAATATCGGCGCGGAAGTGGTCGCGCGCGCCGAGCCTGACGGCTACACGCTGATGTTCGGCACCTCGGCGCCGCTGGCGATCAACGTCAGCCTCTATCGCAAGATCAACTACGACCCGGTCAAGAGCTTTGCCCCGGTCATCCAGATCGGCCAGCTGCCCAACGTGCTGGTGGTGAACCCCTCGGTGCCGGCGAAGAACGTCAACGAGCTGATCGCCTACGGCAAGGCGCATCCGGGCAAGCTGACCTATGCCTCGTCCGGCAACGGCGCGTCGTCCCACCTCGCCGGCGTGCTGTTCAACAACGTCACCGGCACCGACTTCCAGCATATCCCGTACAAGGGCACCGGCCCGGCGCTGAACGACCTGCTCGGCGGCCAGGTCAGCATGACCTTCACCGACGTGCTGACCGCGATGCCCTTTATCAAGAGCGGCAAGGTGCGCGCGCTGGGCGTCACCACCAAGGCGCGCTCGCAGGCGCTGCCGGATGTGCCGACTGTCGCCGAACAGGGAGTGCCGGGTTTTGACGTCTCGGTCTTCTTCGGCGTGGTGGCGCCGGCGGGCACGCCGCCCGAAGTGATCGGCAAGCTCAACCGCGCCTTCGCCGATGCGCTCAAGCAGCCCGAGGTGCGCAAGACGCTGCAGGCGCAAGGCCTGGAATTCGCGCCGTCGACCACGCCGGAGCAGCTTGGGGGCTTCGTCAAGGCCGAGGTCGGCAAGTGGCGCGCCGTGGTGCAGAAGTCCGGCGCGCAGCTTGACTAGGTGACCAAGCGACCAAGCGACTAAGCAAAGAGGAGCCAGCCATGACCCAATCCAGCCCCGGCGCGCTTGCCGGCATCCGCGTGGTCGACCTGTCGCGCATCCTGGGCGGCCCGTACTGCGGCCAGATTCTCGGCGACCACGGTGCCGACGTGCTCAAGATCGAACCGCCCCAGGGCGACGACACCCGTACCTGGGGCCCGCCGTTCAAGGACGGCGTGGCGTCGTACTACTTCGGCCTGAACCGCAACAAGCGGGTGATGCGGCTGGACCTGACCACGGAAGGCGGGCGCGAAGTCCTGCTGGCCCTGCTGGCCGATGCCGACGTACTGGTCGAGAACTTCAAGACCGGCACGATGGAGAAGTGGGGGCTGGGCTATGACGTACTGTCGGCGCGCTTCCCGCGGCTGGTGCATTGCCGCGTGTCGGGCTTCGGCGCGGATGGCCCGCTGGGCGGCCTGCCCGGCTACGATGCAGCGATCCAGGCGATGTCCGGCATCATGAGCATCAACGGCGAAGCCGATGGCGATGCGTTGCGCGTGGGTTTGCCGGTGGTCGACATGGTCACCGGACTGAATGCCGCGATCGGCGTGCTGCTGGCGTTGCAGGAGCGAGCGCGCAGCGGGCGCGGGCAGTTCGTCGAGGCGGCACTGTATGACTCCGGCCTGTCGTTGCTGCATCCGCATGCGGCCAACTGGTTCATGAGCGGCAAGACCCCGCAGCGTACCGGTAACGCGCATCCGAACATCTACCCGTACGACACCGTGGCCACTGCCACCGACCCGATCTTCCTCGCGGTCGGCAATGACCGGCAGTTCCGCATCCTGTGCGAACACCTGCAGGTGCCGGTGCTGGCAGATGACGAACGCTATGCCACCGCGGGTGCGCGTTCGGTGAACCGCGTGGCGCTGAAGGCCGAACTGGAGACACACCTGCGCAAGCACGATGGCAAGACGCTGGCCGACACGCTGGTCGCCGCGGGCGTGCCGTGCGCACCGGTGCTGTCCGTTGCCGACGCCCTGCAGCATCCACATACGCTGCACCGCGAGATGGTGGTGGAAATGGAAGGCGGCTACAAGGGCCTGGGCGCGCCGGTCAAGCTGAGCCGGACGCCGGCGAGTTACCGGTATGCGCCGTTGAGCGAGGGGGACGCGTTTCTCTCGGACGGCCAGTAGGTCCCTACGGCCTGCGGCGCCTGCAGGCCGCGGCTCAGTGCCGGCGCCACAGCCTGGTCAATGGCACTTGAGCCGCAGCTTCTTTGGCACACCTCAGCCCGGAATCATCCCCGGCAACAGATAGGCCTGTACCACAGTGATGATTCCGATGATCACCGCAAACAGCAGGCTGTGCTTCACGGTAAATCGGAACAGCTCCGACTCCTTGCCAACCAGCCCCGTCGCCGCGCAGGCCACCGCGATCGATTGCGGCGAGATCATCTTCGCGGTCACGCCGCCGGTGGTGTTGGCCGCCACCATCAGCGTGTCCGATACACCGATCTGATGTGCCGTCGTGTTCTGCAGTGCGCAGAACAGCGCGTTGGACGACGTATCCGATCCTGTCAGGAACACGCCCAGCCAGCCGAGGAACGGCGAGAAGAACGGGAACGCGGCGCCGGTGCCGGCCAGCAGCAGCGCCAGCGTCGAGGACATGCCGGAGTAGTTGGCGACGAAGGCAAAGGCCAGCACCAGCCCGATCGACAGCACCGGGCGCGCCAGTTCCACCAGCGTCTCGCCGAAGGTGGCAACCAGGTCGCGCGGCTTCATGCGCAGCAGCACCGCCGAGATCAGCGCGGTCAGCAGGATCGCGGTGCCCACGGCGGACAGCAGGTCCAGCTTCAGCACGGCGTCATACGCCTTGGGCGTCGCCACGATCGGCGCGGCCTTGATCACCATCTGGTCCAGCCCCGGCACCTTGAACTTCAGCACCGTGCCCGCCAGCACGCCTTTGGCGGCGAACAGTGCCTTGAACGGCTGCAGGCTCCATACCGTGACGATAGCCGTCAGGATGCCAAACGGTGCCCAGGCCCGCAGCGTTTGCGCCAGCGTGTAGGGCGATGCCTTGCGGCTCACCGGGGCAGCGCCAAAGCCACCGCCGAAGCCGGCCAGCGCCACGGTGCCGCCGCTGGCCGTGCCGCCCGCGCGCTGCGAAGCGCTGCGCGGCTGCCAGACCTTCAGGAACGCCGCCAGCGACACCAGGCTGACCAGCGCAGAGGTGATGTCCGGCAGTTCCGGCCCGATATGGTTGGAAGTGAAGTACTGCGTCACGGCAAAGCTGCCGCCGCACACCAGCGCCGCCGGCCAGGTCTCGCGCACGCCCTTGGCGCCGTCCATCATGAACACCAGCCAGAACGGCACCAGCAGCGACAACAGCGGCAGCTGGCGGCCGGCCATCGCGCCGATAAGGAAGGGATCGATGCCCGTGACCTGCCCGGCCACGATGATGGGAATTCCCATCGCGCCAAACGCCACCGGCGCGGTATTGGCGATCAGGCACAGGCCCGCGGCATACAGCGGATTGAAGCCCAGGCCGACCAGCAGCGCTGCGGTGATCGCCACCGGCGCGCCGAAGCCTGCCGCACCTTCCAGGAAGGCGCCGAAGGCAAAGCCGATCAGCAGCATCTGCAGGCGCTGGTCGTCGGTGATCGACAGCACCGAGGCACGGATGATGTCGAACTGGCCCGTCTTGACCACGATCTTGTAGAGGAACACCGCGGTCACGATGATCCATGCGATCGGCCACAGCCCGTAGGCAAAGCCGAAGCCGGCCGCGGCCAGCGCCTGCTGCACCGGCATGCCGTATGCGAAGATCGCCACGCCGAGCGCCAGCAGCAACGTCACCGCGGCGGCGGCATGGCCCTTCATGCGCCACACGGCCAGCGCGAAGAAGAAGAACAGGATGGGAATGGCCGCCGCCAGCGCCGACAGCCACAGGCTGCCTAGCGGCGTATAGAGTTGGGTCCAGGGTTGCACGGCTTAGTCTCCTACTTCAATGGTGTTTCGAAAAATCTTTGTAGTTCTGGCAATCGCGGCGGCATGAGAGCAACCGCTGGTGTGCTCCCTCTCCCGCAAGCGGGAGAGGGAGCACACAATCGACAGCTGACAAACTCAGGGCGGCGCCTACTCCGGCTGCCCCTTTTCCTTGAGCAGATCCGCCAGGCTCTTCGCCGCCGGCTTCAGCGGCGTGCGATGCTGGGTCCATCCCATCTGCTTCGACGGCGCGAGCGCACGCAGCCGCGTGGCCGCCCAACGGAACAGCCGGTAAGTGGCCGGGTGCGAATACGCCCCGCTCCAGAACCGCCACACCAGGTGCTCACCCTTGCTGTACTTCGCGCCCTGGCCGCGCAGCGGATTGGCCACCTGTTCCTCGGGATCGCGGTTGGCTTCGGTACGCAGGCGCACCAGCAATTGCGGGATCGGGATGCGCACCGGGCATACCTCGCCGCAGGCCCCGCACAAGCTGGATGCGGTGGGCAGGTCAGCGGTGGCCTCGAGTCCCAGCAAATGCGGCGAGATGATCTTGCCGATCGGCCCGGGATAGGTGGTGCCATAGGCATGGCCGCCGATGCGCGTATAGACCGGGCAGTGGTTCATGCACGCGCCGCAGCGGATGCACTGCAGCGTGGCGCGCAGCTGTGCATCGGCATAGGCCTGCGTGCGGCCATTGTCGAGCAGTACCAGGTGCACTTCGCGCGGGCCATCGCGCTCGCCGTCGCGGCGCGGGCCGGAGATCAGGTTGAAGTACGTGGTAATGGCCTGGCCCGTGGCCGAGCGCGTCAGCAGGCTCGACAATGGCACGATGTGCTCGAGCTTCGCCACCACCTTTTCCATGCCCATGATGGCGATATGCACATCGGGCACCGTGGTGGAAAGCCGGCCGTTGCCTTCGTTCTCGACCAGCCACAGCGTGCCGGTATCCGCCGCGGCGAAGTTGACGCCGGACAGGCCAATGTCGGCGCCGACGAACGCGTGCCGCAGCGCGCGGCGGCCGGTCTGGATCAGCGCGTCGACGTCCTCGGTATAGGGCGTGTCGGGGATATGCTGCTCGAACAGCGTGGCGATGTCGCCCTTGGTCTTGTGGATCGCCGGCATCACGATATGCGAGGGCTTCTCGCCCGCCAGCTGGACGATGTACTCGCCCATGTCCGACTCGATGCATTCGACGCCGCGCTCCGCCAGGTAATGGTTCAGCTCGATTTCCTCGCTGGCCATCGACTTGCCCTTGATCACGCGCCTGGCCTGCCTTGCTGCCGCGATGCCGTGGATGATGCGGTTGGCGTCGTCGGCGGTCTCCGCCCAGTGGACATGCACGCCGGCGGCGGTGAGCTTGTCTTCCAGCTGCACCAGCAGGTCCGGCAGGTTGGCGAGCGCGTGCTGGCGTACCGCTTCGCCCAGGTCGCGCAGCCGTTCCAGTTCATCGGCATCGGGAAACTGAGCCAGCCGTTTGCCCTGCAGGAAGTCCATCGCGCCGCGGAAGCTCTGGCGCAGCTTGGGGTCGTCCAGCGCCTCGCGCGCACGCGCCTTGAAGTCTTGCGGCGCGACGAAATGCAGCGTGCTCTGGCTCATTGCGCGGCCTCCGTATGGTCGATGTCCTGCACGATGACGACCCACAGCCGGCGCGGGCCGTGCGCACCGTAGGCAAGCGTCTGCTGGATATCGGAAGTCTTGGACGGGCCCGAGATCATCACCAGGTTGGTCGGCATGCCGTCGCGCCAGCGTTCGGCGCGCGCGGCCAAGTGCAGGTCCTGGTGCAGCGTGGATGCGCGCACCAGCGCCACATGCAGCGGCGGCACCAGCGATACCGTGCGCGGTGAACCCGCATCCGGTGCAACGATCAGCGTGCCGGTGGCCGCAATGCCCGAACGCGCCACGGTGAAACCGGCGTCGACGGTGTCGAACAGTTCTGCTTTCCAGGCTTCGATGGGACGGTCGTAGCCGATGGCTTCGACCTGCGCCGGCAGTGCGGCGGCGAGCGCCGCGCCGGCGCGGCTTGACGGATCGAGCAGCAGGCGCCGGACGCCGGCTTCGGCCAGCGCCGTGGCCAGCAGCGCGGGCCAGGCTTGTTCATCGGTGCACCAGACTTCCGCGTGCGAGGCTTCCAGTGCGGTGCGCATTGCGTTGACCAATGCATTGACCAGCTCGTCGACGGTCGGAGCGCCGTGCCGGCGCGCCTCGAAATGGCCATCGATGCGGCGATCCAGTTCAGCGGTGGAGGACGCAGGTGCGGGGGCGGCGGCACGCAGCCGGCCGAGCATGCGTTCGCGGGCGCCGGGCGTGCTCATGCGGCACCTCCGGTACGACGCCACAGGAAGCTGGCCAGGTGCTCGACCTGCAGCGGCGCACCGTCGTGCGCGGCGGTGTGGCCGATATTGAGCAGGCAGCCGCAGTCGGCCGACACCAGCCGCTCGCAGCCGGTGGCGCAGGCGGACGCAACCTTGTCGCGCACCATCGCGCCGGAGATATCGGGATGCTTGAGCGAGAACGTGCCGCCGAAGCCGCAGCATTCCGATTCGCGCGCATGCTCGACGCGGGTCACGCCCGGCAATGCATCGACCAGCGCCACGCCATGCTGGCGCGTACCCATTTCGCGGCGGGCGCCGCAGGAGGTATGCAGCACGATCCGCTCAGCCGCCTGGCCCGGCGGCGTGGCATCGTGGAAATCGACATGGAGCACATGGAGCAGGAATTCGCCCAGCTCGTAGATGCGCTCGGCCAGTGCGCGCGCCTTTGGGCCGGCCACCGGATCGTCGGCGAACAATTGCGGCCAGTGGTGGCGCATCATGCCGGCGCACGAACCCGACGGCACGATCACCGGCCACGGCTGGCTGAACAGGTCCAGCTGCGCGCGCGCCACTGCACGGGCGGCATCGGGGTTGCCGCTGCTGTAGGCCGGCTGGCCGCAGCAGCTCTGCGCACGCGGGAAGTGTACGGTGAGGCCTTCGCGTTCGAGCAGCCGCACGGCGTCGAGCCCGGCCTGCGGCACGAACAGGTCGACCAGGCAGGTGGCAAACAGGTAGGCCTGCGTGGGGGCAGGGCCGGTGGGGTACTGACGATCCTTCATGTCTCGCTCCGGATGTGCTGGGGTTGCGCTGCTGGCGTCGCACATTTGGGCGCATAATTCCCGCTTCCGAGCGGCGGTTCAAATTGGTTGGACCAATCTGCGGGGCGAGGGGAACGGGGCGGACGGCATGACGGTGGCGGCACAAAGGAGCGGGCGCACCCGCGGGCGTGTGGAGGCGGTCATGCGCCAGATGGAAACCGCGCTGCTCGACGGCACCTGGCCGCCGGGTACGCGGCTGCCGGCCGAGCGCGTGCTGGCGGAGCAGTACGCGGTGGCGCGCAACACCGTGCGCGAAGCCATCCAGCGTCTGGCCGCGCGCGGCCTGCTGCAAAGCCGGCACGGCGCGGGCGTCTATGCCACCGACCAGCTGCGTGCCGGCATCGCGTCGCCATGGGGCCAGCTGGTGGCCGACCATCCCGCGCTGCGCGACGACATCCTGGAATTCCGCCGCGTTCTGGAAGGCGCGACTGCCTACTTCGCCGCGCTGCGCGCCGACGCCGCCGACGTCAAGCGCATCCGCACCCTGATGGCCGAACTCGAACGCGCCCGCACCGCCGACGACAAGGAAGCCGAGGCCGATGCCGATGCGCGCCTGCATGACGCCATCGCGCTGGCCTCGCACAACACCATGTTCCTGCACCTGCATACCAGCGTGATCGGCATGCTGCGCGAACACATCACCATCAACGGCACCGGGCTGCGCGAGCAGGACGACAGCGCCTCGGAACTGTTGCTGCTGCAGCACCGCACGCTATGCGACGCGATCTGCGCGCGCCGGCCGGAAGAGGCACGCACGGCCATGCAGACGCATATCGATTTCGTGCGCAGCCGGGTGGAGCAGGACGGCAGCTGAGTCTGCGAAATTGGTCCGACCAGCGCGCGCTACGGCGCGGGAATCGGCACTGTCTCCAGTGCCAGCGACGGCTGCAGCACTTTGCTCCATGCCTGCGTGACCGCTTTGTCCCGCTGCGTTGTCCTGCGGGCAAAGGCCAGGGCGCCGGTCATATCAGGCCGGCACCGGCCAATTCCCGTTTCAGGTAGGCGTAGAAGATCGGCCCGGCAATCACGCCGGGGATGCCGAACAGCGTCTCCATCAGCAGCATCACCATCAGCAGCTCCCACGCCGCCGCCTGGATGCGCGCCCCGATGATGCGGGCGTTCAGGAAATACTCCAGCTTGTGGATCACCACCAGGAACACCAGCGATGCCACCGCGATCGGCAGCGACACTGACAGCGACGCCACCACGATGGCCGTGTTGGAAATCAGGTTGCCCAGCACCGGGAGCAAGCCGGCCACGAAGGTTATGACCACCAGCGTCTTCGACAGGGGCAGGTGCACGCCGAACAGCGGCAGCACCAGCAGCAGGTAGAGCGCGGTCAGTACGGTATTGATCGTCGAGATCTGGATCTGCGCAAAGATGAACTGCGAGAACGCCTGCTGCAGCGTTCGCGCCCGCGCTACCAGCGCCGCTGCCAACGGCCGGCGGTTCGGCCGCGCCACCGCGCGGTAAAGCGCCACCATCGCGCCGATCACGAGGCCGATCAGGATATGCACCAGCGTGCGCAACACCTCCGCCCCCAGCTTCTGCGCCATGGCCGCATGCGCGCGCAGTGCTTCGATCAACGCATTGGCCAGTTCGTCCACGCCGTTGGGCAGCGCATCACTGAGCCACGGCGGCAACTGTCCGCGCGACTGGTCGATGATGTCCGCGACATGATTGAGCAGGCCATCCAGCGTATTCCCTTCCCCGCTGACAAAGCGCACCAGCAGCCAGCCGGCCAGCGACAGACCAAGCAGGATTAACGCCGACAGGATCGCCACCGCCAGCGCATCGTGCCGCTGGTTCAGCCGCTTCAGCCGCGGCGCCAGCACATCCACTAGCGAATACAGCAGGAGCCCGGACAACAACGCTGCCACCAGGTTGACATGGAGCACCGTCCAGAGCGCCAGAGCGGTCAGGACATAGGCGACGGCACCGACGCTATACCACGCGGCCGGCAGCAGACGCGGGGCGTTGGTCGGGTCGGGGTCTTTCATGTTTACGGTCCCTCCGGCATTGATGGGATTTGGCCAGGCTAGCGCTCGATTGTCGGGGCGGTGGCGGGGTTAGGCAAGTAGCGGGACGATTGCCCCAGAGCCGGTCGGTGTTGGCCGGCCGGATGGTGGGGACGACCAGTTTGCTGCAGGGCCCGGAATGCCCGGGGCGTGCGGGATGATCGCGTCCGCTATATTAGGGGCATCGGCCCCGATATCGGAACGGCATTCCCATGGCATATATCCACACCATTGGCAGCCAGCGCCATGTCTTCGACGACCTGCGCACGTTGCTGGCCAAGGCCAGCCCGGCCCGCTCCGGCGATGCCCTGGCCGGCATCGCCGCCGCCAGCGAGCAGGAGCGGATGGCCGCGCGCCTGGCGCTGGCCGACGTGCCCCTGGCCCGGTTCCTCAACGAGGCGCTGGTGCCCTATGAACAGGACGAAGTCACGCGCCTGATCGTCGACCGGCACGATGCCTCCGCGTTTGCCGCGATCGGTGCCACCACGGTCGGCGACCTGCGCAACTGGCTGCTGCGGCACGAGACCGACACCGCCACGCTGGCGCGCATCGCACCGGGCATCACCCCGGAGATCGCGGCCGCGGTCAGCAAGCTGATGCGCAACCAGGACCTGGTGGTGGTGGCGCGCAAATGCCAGGTGGTGACGCGCTTTCGCAGTACTGTCGGCCTGCCGGGGCGGCTGGCGGTGCGGCTGCAGCCCAACCATCCTACCGACGACCCCAAGGGCATCGCCGCTTCCGTCATCGATGGCCTGCTGTACGGCTGTGGCGACGCCACCATCGGCATCAACCCGGCATCGGACAACCTGGGCGCCATCGTCTCGCTGTTGCACATGATCGATGCGCTGCGCAGCCGCTTCGATATCCCGACGCAGTCCTGTGTGCTCACCCATGTCACCAACACGCTGCGCGCGATCGGGCAGGGCGCGCCGGTCGACCTGGTGTTCCAGTCGGTGGCGGGCAGCGAACGCGCCAATACGGCCTTCGGCATCAGCCTGGCGCTGCTGGCCGAAGCGCACGACGCCGCGCAGGGACTGGCGCGCGGCACCGTCGGCGATAACGTCATGTATTTCGAAACCGGGCAAGGCAGCGCGCTGTCGGCCAATGCGCACCATGGGGTCGACCAGCAGACCATGGAGGCGCGCGCCTACGCCGTGGCGCGCGCCTTCTCGCCGCTGCTGGTCAATACGGTGGTGGGCTTTATCGGGCCGGAATACCTGTACGACGGCAAGCAGATCATCCGCGCCGGACTGGAGGACCACTTCTGCGGCAAGCTGATGGGCGTGCCGATGGGCTGCGACGTCTGCTACACCAACCATGCCGAGGCCGACCAGGACGACATGGACACGCTGCTGACGCTGTTCGGCGTGGCCGGCATCAATTTCATCATGGGCGTGCCGGGTGCCGACGACATCATGCTGAACTACCAGAGCACTTCGTTCCACGACGCGCTGTACCTGCGCGAAGTGCTGGGCCTGCGCCCGGCGCCGGAGTTCGAGCAATGGCTGCAGCGCATGGGCATTGCCGATGCCACCGGCCGGCTGCTGGAGCCTTCCGCACGCCAGCCGTTGCTGCAGATGGCGCACAACCTCTAGGGCCGGCCTGTTGGATGCCGGTGCCAAGCCATTTTTCCCGCCACGCCGTGTTTCCCGCCACGCCATGACCGAGCCCACTTCGCCCGCCGCCAACACCCCCGATTCGCACGATGCCGATCCATGGCAGCGCCTGCGCCAGTTCACCCGCGCACGCATCGCGCTGGGCCGCACCGGCCACAGCCAGACCACCGATGCCGTGCTGGCGTTCGGGCTGGCCCATGCGCAGGCGCGCGATGCCGTGCACCTGCCGCTGGACCTCGACGCCATGAGCAAGGTGCTGCTGCAGGCCGGGCTCGACCACGTGCTCGTCCACAGCGCGGCGCCCGACCGCACGCATTACCTGCGGCGCCCGGACCTCGGCCGGCGTCTCGATGACGGCAGCAGGCAGCGCCTGGCCGCTGCGCGCCCGCAGCAGGCGCCCGATGTCGTGTTCGTGATCGCCGACGGACTCTCGGCACTGGCCGCGCAGACGCACGCCGTGGCGGTACTGGAAGCGACGCGCCAGCGGCTGCCGCAGGACTGGCGCATCGGACCGGTGGTGGTGGCGGAGCAATCGCGTGTCGCGCTGGGCGACGACATCGGTGCCGCGCTGGGTGCGCGGCAGGTGGTAATGCTGATCGGCGAGCGGCCCGGGCTGAGTTCGCCCGACAGCCTCGGCATCTACCTGACCTACGCCCCGCAGCTCGGCCGCACCGATGCCGAGCGCAACTGCATCTCCAATGTACGGCCCGAAGGGCTGTCCTACGCGCTGGCCGCGCAACGCCTGGCGTTACTGCTGCGCGGTGCCGCGGCGCTGGGGCGCTCGGGCGTGGACCTGAAAGACGACAGCGAGCATGCACTGCCCGGCGAGGCGCCGCCGGCGGCACCGCTGCAGAATCGTCCATAGAGAAAAACGGCCACCGGGGAAGGATCCGCGGTGGCCGCAGCGCAACATAGCCGCGCTACATCATGCGGCGCGAAAATTTGCCGGGCGTGGCATCCGACATCAGGTCCATGAACTGGTCCCGTGTCATGTGAACCAGTTCCTGGTGGTCGCCGCCTTCGAAATACACCTCGGGCTGCTGCATCAGGCTGTCGTCCACATAGGTCTGCATGCCATAGGCCATGGCGACCGGCGGAATCGCGCCGAGATCGCAATCCTTGAAGATCTCGCGGATTTCATCCTCATGCGCGAGCACCAGGTTGCGGCCGGTCTGTTCGCAGATGGCTGACATCTGCAGGTGATGGCTCGAAGGGATCACGGCAGCGACATAGCCGCGCTCGTCCTCGAGCAACAGGGTCTTGGCCAGACGGTCTCCGGGAACGTGCGCCGCCTCGGCAGTGGCCATGCTGCTGAGGGTGTAGGGGTGGCGGATAATGTCGTACTGGGTATTCTTGCTGCTCAGGCAGTTTGCGAGCGTGCTAGACAGGGCCATGGTTGCTCCTCAGGACAGGGATACACCTACAGTTATCCTTGTGCTCCTAATATAGTGCCTGGCGCCGTGCCCAACGGCTCCGGGTGCCCGATGGGCGGAACCCGGGTCCGCCATGCGCCGCTAGGCGTGCAGCCGCGGCCACACCGCCTGCAGTTCGGTTTTCAGGAAGTTCAGCAGATAGCGCGTGGCCAGCGTCTGGTAGCGGTTTGGCATGGTCAGCATGTACAGCCGGCTGCCGAACACGCTGATGCGGTAATCCGGCAGCAACTGCACCAGCCCGCCGTTCGCCAGCTCTTCGCCGATCGCGTAGATCGGCGTGATGCCGACGCCCAGGCCGGCCACCACCGCTTCCTTCAGGAATCCGAAATTGTCGGAACTGAGCGTCGGTTCCAGCACTACCTGATCGCGGGCTTCCGCGTCGCTGCCGGGCCGCGTTCCCGCGACCTTCAGCTTTTGCCCGACCGGCGAGGCGCACACGATCCCATGCGCCTGCAGGTCGGCGAGCGACTGGGGTGCGGGATGGTTGGCCAGGTAAGCGGGCGACGCGCAGATGACCCAGTCCACCGCGCCGATCTCGGTGGCGATGACCGAATCGGGCGGCGTGGAGATGATGCGCAACGCCACGTCCACATCCTCGGACACCAGGTTGTGCACGCGGTTGTCGAAGACCACGTCGAGGGTGATATCGGGATAGCGCTGCTTGAACTGGACCAGCAGCGGCGACAGCAGCGTATGGCCCAGGCCCGTGGGCACCGACAGCCGCACATGGCCCTGCAGGCTCTTGCCCATGTTGCTGATCAGCGCATTGGCGGCCGCCACCTCGCCAAGGATATTGCGGCCGTGCTCGTAGAGGCCCGCGCCCACGGGCGTGGGCTCGACATGGCGGGTGGTCCGGCGCAGCAGCTGCACGCCCAGCTCTTCTTCGAGCGCCTTCAGCCGGTAGCTGACATTGGCGCGCGTCATCTTGAGCTTGCGCGCGGCCGCGCTCAGGTTGCCGGCGTCGACGATGTCGACGAACAGGCGCAGGGCGTTGAGGTCCATGGCTCGAAAGAATGAAAATGGGCCGGCAGCGCCGTGTGGCAGCTGCCGGCCCCGTATATTGCCATGCCGGCGCGCGCGGTTGCCGTGCGCGCCGCCTTGGCCGGGCTCAGTGCTCGTGGTGCAGGTACTTTGCCTGGCGCGGCAGGCGCAGGCTCACCAGGAAGGCGATCGCCATCATCGCCGTCACGTACCAGTAGAACGAGGTCTCGTGGCCGAGGGTCTTCATGCCGAGCGCCACGTATTCAGCCGAGCCGCCGAAGATCGCATTGGCAATGGCGTAGGCCAGGCCCACGCCGAGCGCGCGCACTTCGGCCGGGAACATCTCGGCCTTCACGATGCCGCTGATCGAGGTATAGAAGCTGACGATGGCCAGTGCCACGGCGATCAGCACGAAGGCCAGTTCGGGGCTGCTCACCGAGCCGAGTGCGGTCAGGATCGGCACCGTGAACAACGTGCCGAGCGCACCGAACATCAGCATGTTGCTGCGCCGGCCGATGCGGTCGGACAAGGCGCCGAACACCGGCTGCATGCACATGTACAGGAACAGGCATCCGGTCATCACGTAGCTGGCGGTCTTGATCGACATGCCGGCGGTATTGACCAGGTACTTCTGCATGTACGTGGTGAAGGTGTAGAAGATCAGCGAACCGCCGGCGGTATAGCCCAGCACCGTGAAGAAGGCCGCCTTGTGGTTGCGGAACAGCTCGGCGACGCTGCCGGCCTCCTTGCTGCCGCGGCTGGCCGCCGAGGAGGTCTCGTGCAGCGTGCGGCGCAGGAACAGCGCGACGACCGCGGTGATCGAGCCGATCACGAACGGGATGCGCCAGCCCCAGGCCTTCAGCTCGGCCTCGTCCAGCAGCTGCTGCAGGATCACCACCACCAGCACCGCCAGCAACTGGCCGCCAATCAGCGTCACGTACTGGAACGACGAGAAGAAGCCGCGCCGCCCGCGCAGCGCGACCTCGCTCATGTAGGTGGCGGTGGTGCCATACTCGCCGCCCACCGACAGGCCCTGGATCAGGCGCGCGAGCAGCAGCAGCGCGGGAGCCCAGTTGCCGATGCTGTCATAGGTTGGCAGGCCGGCGATCAGCAGCGAGCCGGCGCACATCATGACCACCGAGATCAGCATCGAATTCTTGCGGCCGTGGCGGTCGGCGATGGTGCCGAACAGCCAGCCACCGATGGGCCGCATCAGGAAGCCGGCGGCAAACACGCCGGCGGTGTTCAGCAGCTGTGCGGTGGGATCGGACTTGGGAAAGAACGACGGCGCGAAATAGATCGCGCAGAACGCATAGATGTAGAAGTCGAACCATTCGACCAGGTTGCCCGATGATGCGGCGACGATCGCATAGATGCGCTTGCGCACTTCATCGCGGCTCGGGCCGCCGGTCTGGGCGGAGGTTGCAGAGAGATCGGTCATGTTGTTGTGTTGCAGTCAGGGCGGAGCGGAGCAACCGCGGGTCAGTCGCAATTGCAATGCGGCGGCGCAAGGGCCAAAAGCAGGACCATGCCGGCGAGGGCCGGCGCGAATGGCGGACCTTGGCATGGGGAACACGGGGAAGGCCGGGCGTGAAAAGCCCGTCGGTCTGGGGCGTGAACTGCGCGCGCTGCGGCGCATTTGCCAGTCAAGCGTAGCGCGCTGGCCAGGTCCTGCCCACCCCTGGCCTGTGCTGCGGTGCATCATGCGACGAGGCCCGGCACGGTGCCATCAGGGTTTGCGGGCGATTGTCCAGCCAGCGGGACAGTGTATCCCGCGCTTCGGCCGCCCGTGACGGCTTTCCAGGCGCCGCCTCCCTTGCACAGAACGCGGCTCTGGGCAATGATGCGAGGCATATCTTCAACTGGCCTGACGCGCCCCCGTTTGCCATGCACCGCTTGATGCGCCGCTGGTTGTGCCTGCTTTTGCTCGTTGCCGGCGCCAGCGCGTCCGCCCAGGACCTGGTCGAATGCAAGCGGATCGAGCATGACCAGCTGGTTGCCGCCACGCAGGAGACGCTGCTGTTCCTGCGCTGCCGCGCGCGCCAGGTCGCCTACGAAGCGCCGCGCCTCAAAGGCGTATCGCAGCGTTTCAAGGACGACCTGGTGTTCGCGTGCCTGGACCAGGCCGACGCCGTGGAGCACCAGTTGCGCGTACGCCATGGCTATTCGCGCGACTCGCTCGCGCGCCAGCGCTGCGACTTGTCGGCCAGCGCGCCGGGCTAAACACCCGGCCGGCGCCCCGTTTCAGGCGAAGCCGCCGTTGACGCGCACCACCTGCGCGTTGACCCAGCCGCCCTCCGGACCGGCCAGGAACGACACCGCGCCGGCAATGTCCTCGGGCGTGCCCAGCCGCTCCAGCGGCGCCGCCTTCGACAATTGCTCGATCTGCACCTCGGTCTTGCCTTCCAGGAACAGTTCCGTGGCGACCGGCCCAGGCGCGACCGCGTTCACGCTAATGCCGCGCCCGCGCAGCTCGTTGGCCAGCACGCGCACCAGGCCTTCTACGCCGGCCTTGGCCGCGATGTAAGGCCCGTAGCCGGGCAACGCACGCGCGATCACGCTGGTGGACAGCGCGACGATGCGGCCGCCCTGGCCCAGGCGCGCGCCCGCTTCGCCCAGCACCAGGAATGCGCCGCGCAGGTTGGTGGCAATGGTCTGGTCGAAGGCGTCGAGGCTGCCGGGGGCCACCGGCGCCATCGGCATGATGCCGGCGCTGTGGACGACCACGTCGAGGCGGCCGAACGCCTGCTGCGTCGTGTCGAACAGGCGCGCCACGTCCTGCGGCTGCGCCACGTCGCCCTGGATCGCGACGGCATTGACGCCGGCTTCGCGTGCCGCGGCCACGGTTTCATCGGCGCGCGCCGTGCTGCCGGCGTAGCCGATGGCCACGTCGAAGCCATCGGCCGCCAGGCGCAGTGCGATGGCGCGCCCGATACCGCGCGAAGCGCCGGTCACAAGGGCGGCACGGCGCGGGGTGGCACTGGTTTGTTGGTCTTGATCGCGTTGCATGATGGGCTCCGTGTTGAGATGCCTTCATCATGGATGTTGGCGACGATTGGATAAATGCGCCTAAAGCAAAAGGATCAGGCAACAGCGATCAACAATCGCCCGGTTGATGCGTCTTACATCCCCGCCTCATCCCTTCCAGGTCGATCCATTGCCGGAATTGCTCCTCGGTCACATGTCCGGACGCGATGGCCGCTTCCCGCAGCGACAGGTTGCGCTGCACCGCCAGCTTGGCTATTTCGGCGGCCTTGTCGAGCCGATGTGCGGGTTGAGCGCCGTGACCGGCATCAGCGAGCGTTCCAGCAGCTCGGCTATGCGTTCGCGGTCGGCCTCGACGCCCTCGACCATATGCTCGGCAAAGCTCGACGCCGCCCCGGCCAGCAGGCTCACCGACTGCAGCAGGCTGTAGATGATCACCGGCTTGTACGCATTCAGCTCCAGCGTGCCCAGGCCGTTGGCCAGCGTCACCGTCGTGTGGTTGCCGATCACGCGGCAGCACACCATGGCCAGCGCCTCCGCCTGGGTCGGATTGACCTTGCCCGGCATGATCGACGAGCCCGGCTCGTTGGCCGGCAGGATCAGCTCGGCGAAGCCGGCGCGCGGCCCGGAGCCCAGCAGCATGAAATCGCGCGCGATCTTCAGGAATGACGAGGCGGTGGTGTTGAGCGCGCCCGACAGGTCGGCCAGCGCGTCATGCGAGGCCTGCAGCGCGTAGCGGTTGGGCGCGGGCTCGAACGGCAGGCCGGTGTAGTCGGCCAGCGCGCGCGCGAAGGCCGCGGCGAAGCCGTGCGGCGCGTTCAGCCCGGTGCCGACCGCGGTGCCGCCCTGCGCCACCGGCATCGCTCGCAGCATGGCCTGTTGCAGCCGCGATTGCGCATCGGCGACCTGCGTCATGTAGCCCGAGAACTCCTGGCCCAGCGTCAGCGGCACCGCGTCCTGCAGGTGCGTGCGGCCCACCTTGACGATATCGGCGAAGGCCTCCACCTTGCGCGCGAAGGTCTGCTGCAGCTGCTCCAGTGCCGGCAGCAGCTGTTCCAAGGGACGCCGCTGCGGGCGTCCGCTATTGCCAAATGGAAGGAACGTGGCGGAATGCGGGCACCGGCATGTCAGGCTGCCTGACGCCGGGCCGCGCACCGACCGCGCGTGCGGTCCGCCAGATTACGCCGCAGGTGCGCAGCGCGCGGTCAAGTCCATGCTGTCCGCCGGGTCAACCGCGAGGGCGGCCGACACGGCAGGCCGGAGGCCGGAACGAGGCTGCGCCGGGCTACGCTGTCATCTTGAGGCACTGCTCCATGCATACCGCGCAGGCCCGCGCGCATTCCTGGCAGTGTTCGGCGTTATGGTGCTCGCATTCTTCCTTGCACCACTTGCAGACTTCGGCGCAGTCCTCGCAGACCAGCTGCGCGAACTCGCTGTTGCGCAGCATGTACGAGGCGGCCAGTTGCGCGATGCCGGCGACATCCATGTCCAGCGCGATGCAGCGCGCCATCCTGCGCACGTCCTGCTCTTCCAGGCAGGCCGCGGCGCACTTGAGCGCGGCGGCCGCACAGGCGTTGCACGCGGCGATGCAGTCGGCGTAGCGGGCGGCGTTTTCCTGCACGGTGGGTCGGATCATCGGGGCGTCCTCCTTCGGGGGTAGGTGGGATGGAACCGTGAATGCCGGCGCGTTGCCCGCGGGCGCGGACCCGCCCCGCGCCGCCCGGCGGCGGCGAGCGCGGTTCCATGGGATGTCCCGCGGTGACGCGGTCGCCGCAAAGGCGCCGGCACGGGGCATCGTTATCCACAATAGCAGGCGCAAGTCGATCCTGCGGGCCCGGTACTTGCAGCGCCGTGCTGGTTACAATGCGACCTGCGCGAAGCGTTCCCGATGGCAGGCCACGGGTATCGTGCCCGGCACCCGGCGCGGCCGTCGGGCACCACCGTCCCCCCAACCGCATCTAACAGGAAGCCGCAACAACAACGCAAGCCCGGGCCCTCCGGCAGGGCGCGCGACAGGCCGGCAGATGGCCACCCAACAACACACCGCACCGCGCGGCCGCCGTGGCCGCGCCGGGGCAAGCACACCGGCAGCACGGGAAGGAAGGACATCATGGGCGAGGCAAAGAAACGGGGCACCCCCGAAGAGCGTGCGGCACAGGCGCGCGCGAAGATCGAGGCCTTGCGTCCGGCGCAGCTGGTCTGCGGGCACTGCAAGACTGCGTTCAAGCAGTTCGACACCCTGAACGTACCGGGACTGCCGGGCATCGACGCCGTGTTCGGCGGCGAATGCCCCGGCTGCGGCAACGACGTGGTGGTGTTCAAGGGCGCCCCCGAGGCCGTGGCGCAGGCCATGATTGCCTGGGAAAAAATGCTGGGCGCCGACGCCCAGCTCGGCTACCAGTCCAGCGACGGGCGCCATGTTCCGTTCGAGCCGGAAGGCAGCGGTGCGGCAACTGCCGATGCCATGCCCGGCAAGCCCGGCGGCACACTGCACTGACGGGCCTCCGGGCCTCCCGCCTCACTGGCGGCTGAGTTCGCCGGCCAGTTCCGGCGGACCGATTTCGTAGCGTCCGCGCCCGGCGCCCTTGGCCTGGTACAGCAGCACGTCCGCGAGCCGCATCAGCTCGCGGTCCTGCGCCGGCCCGCCATGGTAAAGCGCGACGCCGATGCTGACGTCGACGTCAGCCGACACGCCTTCGACGCTGAACGGCTCGTCCATTGCGTGCAGGATCGCCTGCGCCACGCGGCGGGCCGCCGCCGGCTGCGCAAGGTCTTCCAGTACCACGGCAAATTCATCGCCACCCAGCCGGGCGACGGTGTCGGCCGCCCGCACGCAGGCGCGCACGCGTTGCGCGAACGCCTGCAGCAGCTGGTCGCCGGCGGCATGGCCGTGGATGTCGTTGACCGCCTTGAAGCGGTCCATGTCCAGGTACAGCAGCGCCATCAGGCTGCCGTGCTCGCGGCTGCGCGCCATGGCAGCCTGCAGCTGGCCTTCGAAGGCGCTGCGGTTCATCAGCTGGGTCAGGTGATCGGTGCGGGACATGCGCGCCAGGCGCAGGGTTTCGAGCTTGCGCTGGGTGATGTCCTGCACGTGGATATGCACGCCGACCACTTCGCTGCCGTCCGCGCTCCATTCCGGCCGCAGGCTGGTCTCCATGCAGTGGTACTCCGGGTCCTGGTCCTCGGACTCGAAGGTCACCGCGGTGCCGGCCAGCGCGCGCTGCAGAAAGGGCTGCGCGCGCGCGTAGCGGGCTTCGCCCAGCACCTCGCGCACCGCCTTGCCGCGCAGCTCGTCGAGCTTGAGGCCGAACACATGCTCATAGGCGATGTTGTTGAAGACGTAGCGCTCGTCAGGATCGATAAACGCCAGCAGCGACGGCAGCGTGTCGGTCACCGCGCGTAGGCGCCGCTCGCTGCGATCCAGCGCCTGGCGGCGCTCGCGCACGTCGCGCATCAGCTTGACGAAGGCGCGCGACAGGTCGCCGATCTCGTCGCGCTGCGGTCGCGCCGGCAGCCGCTCGAACGCCGACAGGTCGTTGGCGCTGGCCAGCACCACCTTGTGCAGGCGGGTCAGCGGTGCCAGCTGGCGCCGCACCGCCAGCCAGATCAGCATGGCCACGAGCGCCAGCGCCAGGCCGGCCAGCCCAAGGAAGCGCTGCTGCATCTGCCGCAGCGGGGCATAGGCTTCGCGCGCCGGCAGCAGCGCCACCAGTTCCCAGCCTGTGCTCGACATCAGGTAGCGCGCAATCACCGGGCGCACCGGCGTCAGGAATTCCAGCGGCGCCGGGCTGTCGTCCTCGCCGCAGCTGTCGCCCACGCTCAGCGCCGGCTGGCGCGCCTGCGCGGGGTCCGGATGGCGGATATAGACCGGGTCGCGTCCGGCCGAGACCAGGCAGTAGTAGCCCGTGGTGCCGAGCCGGTTGTGCAGGATCTCGACCATGAAGTTGGCACTCGCCATGTCCAGCCAGCCTCCCACGATCCCGACGAAGGTCTTCTGCGGCGACAGGACCGGCACGGCCACCATGATGCCGACCTCGCCGGTGGTGCGCGAGCGGATCGGCGGCGAGACCACCGGCGCGAGCGTGCGCGCGGCTTCGCGGAAATAGCCGCGATCGCTCACTTCCGCGCCGGAACCGATATTGTTGACGATATTGCCTTGCACGTCCGCGACCAGCAGCGCATTGAAGGCGGCCGGCACGGGGATCGCCTTGGACAGCGTCTGCAGCGCCTGCTGCCGTATTGCGCCGGCTTGCGCGCCGTGCGCCTGCGCCAGCAGGCCGCCGAGCTGCGTGGCCTGGTGCGACAGCAGCATGATGCGGTCCGACATGGCGGTGTCGAGCTGGTCGGCGGTGAGCTTGACCACCGAGTCCTGCTGGTCCTGCAGCGCATCATGCAGGTCGCGGTGCGCGTCATACAGCGCAACCAGCACGATACCGGTGCCGAATACCGCGGCCAGCACGGTGGTGATGAGGGCAATGCGCGCTTTCAGCGTTGGCGTATAGACAGGCATGTGGGCGCGAGGTGAATCGCGAGGTGGGCGCAAGGCAAGCGCCAGGTCGATTGCAGGATGGCGCGGCACGCCGGGTGGGGCGCCGGCGAGGCATGGCTACAAGCTACCATAGCGCATCGCGGCATGGCCGGCACGCAATGTGGGGCTGTCGGGACATGCGTAGCCGTGGGGCTTGCACCCTTCACCCGTTTGGGAAATCGCTGGCACAGGGGGCTGTGCCTGGTGCATCGGGCGCGGTATAGTGCCGCGTTATCGCCAGGCACGCAGCCGTTTCCCGGGCGCTGGCCAGCCTCGCGGCAGGCGCGTCGCCGGCGTCAGACGCTATCGAAGACCATGAGACTGACTGCGCTTCCCCCTGCCTTGATGTCGCTGCTGGTCGCGGCAGGCGGGGCGCTGCTGACTGCGGGGGCATGGCGCCAGGTACAGCAATTCGAGCAGCGGCTCGCCCAGCAGCATTTCGATGCGCAACTGAGCCAGGCCAGCAGCGCACTGCGCGAGCGCATGCTCGAGAACGAACGGCTGCTGCGCGGCGTGGCTGGCCTGATGACCGCCAATCCGGCAACCTCGCGCGCGCAATGGCGCAATTATCTCTATACCGCCCAGCTCGATGAACTGCCGCCCGGCACGCAGTCGATCGGCTACGCACCGCTCACGGCACCGCCGCAGGTCGAACCCCTGATCGCGGCCGCGCGCGCCGATGGCCTGACCGATTACTGGATCCGTCCCGCCGGCCCGCGCAGCCTCTACGCGCCCATCCTCTATGTGGAGCCGCTGGCCGGGCGTAACGCCCGCGCCGCCGGCTTCGACTTGTTGTCCGATCCGTCCCGACGCGCCGCGCTGGAAGCGGCGCGCGACAGCGGCGAGCCCCGGCTGACGCGCGGGCTGGACCTGGTGCGCGAGTCCGAGGCGGTGGAACGCCAGCGCGGCGCGCTGCTGTTCCTGCCGGTCTACGGTGGCGGTGTGGCCGCCAGCACGCTGGCGCAGCGGCGCCAGGCGGTGGTCGGCTATGTCTATGTATCGCTGCGCCTGGGCGACCTGATGCGCGGGGTCGGCGCGCCGGCACAGGCGGACCTGGAGCTGTCGCTGCATGAGGGTACGCCTGCCACGCCCGGCCCGCTGCTCTCGGACACGGCTGGCATCGCGCATCGCGATGACGGCAACGACCCGCTGCTGCGCGGCGAGCGCCAGGTCCACTACGGTGGCGCCGCGTGGACGCTGCGCGCGGCCACGCGTCCCGCCTTCGAGGCGGCATATGGCCCGCGCCACGGTTATATCGTGCTCGCCGCGGGCGCGCTGGCCTCGCTGGCGCTGGCCGGCCTGATCTATGCGCTGGCCCGCCAGCGCCGCACGGCCCGGCAACGCGAGGCCCAGGCAGTCCACGCCTGGGAGGATGACAACGCCATGCTGCAGGCATGCATGGCGCAATCCGCTGATGCCTTTGTCCTCACCGATGCCAACGGCACGGTCGTGCGTGCCAGCGAACGCGCCGGCAAGCTGTTCGGCATCGCGCCGGCTGACCTGGTCGGGCGCAACCTGGATATGCTTGCGCCCGGTGCCACCGGTGTCGCGGGCGGTGCCGATGGCGCCGGCGTGGTGCGCGGCGCCGCGCAGCGCGAACTGACCGGTGTGCGCAGCGACGGCAGTCGTTTCCCGCTGCGCGCCGGCGCCGCGCACCTGCCCGCCGCCGAGGGCGGCGCTCACTGGCTGTGGGCCATCACGGACCTGGAGCTGCAGCACCGCGCGCAACAGGCCGCCGCTCACCAGGCGGCGCGCTATGCCGGGCTGGTCGACCATGCCAGTTTCGGCGTCATCACCTTCGGCGACGACGGCGTGGTCACCAGCGTCAATGCGGCGGGCACCCGCATGCTGTGGTACGCCACTGCCGAGCTGGTCGGCCGCATGCCGGTCACCGGCCTGCATCTCGCCGACGAACTGGCCGCGCACGCGCGCGCGCTCAGCCAGGAGCTGGGCGAACCGGTAGCGCCCGGCATGTCCGCGCTGGTCGCCAAGGCGCGGCTCGGCCTGACCGACGAACGCGAATGGACGTGGGTGCGCAAGGGCGGCTCGCGCCTGCCGGTGCAGGTAGCGGTGTCGGCACTGGCCGCGCAGCCGGACGGCGCGCCGGCAGGCTACCAGGCCATCGCCTACGACCTGACCGAGCGCCGCCGCGTCGACGAATATATCCGCCACCTGGCGCTGCACGATCCGCTGACCGCCCTGCCCAATCGCGCCGAGCTCAACGAACGCGCGCAACCCGTGCTGCTGCACGCGCGCCGCCATGGCGAACGCGTGGCATTGTTGCTGCTGGACCTGGACCACTTCAAGCACATCAACGATTCGCTTGGCCACCCGGTCGGCGACGACGTGCTGCGTACCATGGCCGACCGCCTCAAGGGCGCCGTGCGCCAGGGCGACCTGGTGGCGCGCATGGGCGGCGACGAATTCGGCGTGGTGCTGGGCGGTCTGCGCGACGACAGCGAAGCCGAATTGATCGCCGCCAAGATCCAGGCGCGCGTCAATGAAGAACTGCAGGCCGGCGGGCAGCGTCTGCGCGTGACCCCGTCGATCGGCATGGCGATCTTCCCCGACGACGGCGATTCCCTGACCGAACTGATGAAGTCCGCCGACGCCGCGGTCTATGCCGCCAAGCAGGGTGGCCGCGCGCAGCTGTGCCGCTTTGCCGCGTCGATGGCGGAAGCCTCGCTGGCACGCTTCACCATAGAAGGCCTGCTGCGCCGTGCACTGGCCGGCAACGAATTCCGGCTGCGCTACCAGCCCATCGTCGATACCGCCACGCTGGCGATCACCGGCGTCGAGGCGCTGGTTGCCTGGGAAACACCCGAGCGCGGTCCGATGAAGCCGTCCGAGTTCATCCCCATCGCCGAGCAAAGCGGCCTGGTCGCGCCGCTGGGCGAATGGACGCTGGCCACCGCCTGCCGCGAAATCCAGGCGCTGCGCCAGGCGCTGGGCCGCGATATCGAGGTGGCGGTCAATATCTCACCGCTGCAGCTGCGCCAGGCCGGCTTCCCGGACACCGTGGCGCGCTGCCTGGAGCAGGCTGGGCTGCCGCCGCAGCAACTGGTGATCGAGGTCACCGAAGGCATTCTCGTCGACGGCGGCGAGACCACTATCGAAACCTTCCGCCGGCTGCGCGCGCTTGGCGTGGCGCTGTCGATCGACGATTTCGGCACCGGCTATTCCGGCCTCAACTACCTGACCCGGCTGCCGATCGACCGGCTCAAGATCGACAAGTCCTTTGTCGACGACGTAGCTACGCCCGGTCACGACCAGGCGGTGGCCGCCGCGATCATCGCGCTCGGGCACCAGCTGCACCTGAAGGTGGTTGCCGAAGGGGTCGAAACCGCGGCGCAGTTCGAGTTCCTGCGGTCGCAGGGCTGCGACGGCGTGCAGGGCTTCCTGTTCTGCCAGGCGGTGCCGCCGCCGGCCTTGCGCCAGTTGCTGGAGACTGGCCTGGGATCGCCGCTGGCCAACGAGGCCACACTGCGGCAATAGGCTGCCCGCGCCGGACGGCGAGCCCGCAGAAACGGGTACGCTCAGGCTTGGTGGACGCGTGGGAACGCGCAAACTGGTCAGGCTTGGCGCGGCGTGTCGGGAGTGGGAACGTCTGCGTGCAGGCGGCGATACAGTTCGTCGATGCGCTGGCGGCTGGCCGCCAGTTCCTCGCGGCCGCGCTCGGTCAGCAGGTAGACGCGGCCAATGCCGTCGCGCAACACGCTTTCGAGGTAACCCTCCATCTGCAAGGCGCGCAGCAAGGGTCGCACAGTGCCAATGTCGACCTGGAAGCCGTACTCCAGCAGCATGTCGGCGAGCATGGCGACCGTGGCGGGGACTTCCAGGGCAAATTGCAGGACGTAGACGCGGGCAAGCAAGCCCAAAAACTGTCGTTTCATGAAATCTGGCAACGCGGCAGCCGTCCCGGCGGTTGACGCGGGCGGCGGGCAGGATGTTTGGGTTTGCAGACGTTGTGCCGGCAACTGCAGCAGCGGTGCCGCGATTTTACCGTGCCGTGATGCCTGATAGCGCACTTTAAGCCGGGCGGGCAAAAAAGAAGCCGCCAGGGTTCCTGGCGGCTGTCGGGAATGCGTCGGAGGGGTCAATTAACTCTGGCGCAGACCAGAGTTTAATTTAATTGAATACGGGTTGTCACCTGTCTGTTTCGGCACCCCTCCTAGGGAGGGGTATGGGTGAAGGCAGTTCGACAGGAACGTTGGGAAATTGTCTGTCATTGTGCCCAAAAGGGCGCGCTAATGTGAGGTAGATCCGTCAACTGCGGCGAAAAAGCCACGATTCATGTGCAGCATGAATCGCATGTGAACGGATGCACATGTCCGGATCCGGCTTGCGTCCGTGCCGTCACCGGCGTCAAATCGCGACACCCCTATCTCGCCGTGGCGCCACAGTCCGCCATCGCCTTCCGTGAAACCCGCCGATCTCGCACGTTTGGTCGCGCTGGCCGCCATCTGGGGCGCCAGCTTCCTGTTTATCCGCATCGGCGCACCGGTGCTCGGTCCAATGCCGGCCGCTTTCCTGCGCGTGCTCATTGCCGCCGTCACGCTGGCTGCGTGCCTGCCTTTGCTGGGCCTGCGCTGGGACATGCGCGGCAAATGGCCGGCCGTACTCGTGCTGGGCGTCATCAATTCGGGGATTCCGTTCGTCATGTACGCGGTGGCGGCGCTGTGGCTGCCGGCGGGGTATTCGGCGGTGTTCAATGCCATGACGCCGCTGATGGGCGTCGTGATCGGCGCGCTGGCCTTTTCCGAACGGCTGACGCGCGCCAAGGCGCTGGGCGTGATGTTGGGCGTGGCTGGCGTGGCGGTGCTGACGCGCACCGGCCCGGTCGCGTTCTCGACCGAGCTGCTGCTTGGTGCGCTGGCTTGCCTGGTGGCGACCGCCTGCTACGGCCTGGCCGGCTTCCTGGCGCGGCGCTGGATCACCGAGCGTGGCGGCCTGGACAGCCGCCTGGTCGCCGCCGGCAGCATGGTCGGCGCGACGCTGTTCCTGCTGCCGTTCAGCGCAGTCGCGCTGTGGCGCCACAACACGCTGCCCGATGCCGGCGCCGGGGTGTGGTGGGCCATGGCGGGCGTCGGCGTGCTCTGCACGGCGCTGGCTTACATCCTCTATTACCGGCTGATTGCCGACCTTGGCCCGGTGCGCTCGCTGACTGTGACTTTCCTGATTCCGCCGTTCGGCATTGTCTGGGGTGCGCTGTTCCTGGGCGAAGCGCTGTCGTTGGCCCACGCCGTGGGCGGTGCGTTGATCGGCCTGGCGGTGTGGCTGGTGCTGCGGCCCGTAGCGGCCGATGCGCCGACGGCCGCGGCGATGCAGGCGGCAAAGCGCTGAGCTGTCAGCAAGCCGCCCTTGAAGGCGCCGTCGCTGCCGCGGCGACGTTGTACTGCTCCCGCACCATCATCACGACGCGGCGCGCCTGGCGCCAATGACGGATGGCGTCGGCTTCGGTGCGTTCGGGGAAATCGACCTCGGCGCTCCAGTTGCAGCCGGTGTGGTCGGGCCGGTGTACACACACCGCCCGCAGCTGGCAGTCCTGGCAGCCGGGTTCCTGCCTCAGGTACACGCTGAGCAGGCGTTTCAGTTCGGATAGCGGCTTGGTCAGGCGCTCCATGGTTGGCTCCGTCAGGGCGCGGCATCGAAATTTCAAATGCGGACCTCGGGCGTGCTCAGGCTTGCGTGGGTAGCACGGCGGACAGGTGCGTTTCGTCCGCCGCACTGGCACGGCATTCGGGGCAGACGCCGTACAGCACCAGCATGTGCTCGCGCAATACAAAGGCGTTGTCGGCGGCTACCTGGCGCTGGCGCTGCTCGATGCTTTCATCGCGGAATTCCTCCACGCGGCCGCAGGCAACACAGATCAGGTGGTCATGGTGGCCGCCTTCATTGAGTTCGAACACGGCGTGGTCGGACTCGAAGGTGTGGCGCAGCAGGATGTCGGCCTGCACCAGCTGGTTCAGCACCCGGTACACGGTAGACAGTCCGGCATCCTCGTCCTGCGTCAGCAGGATGCGATAGACATCTTCCGCACTGAGATGGCGCCGTGCGCTGGTGCGGAACACTTCAAGGATCCGCATCCGCGGCGACGTGGCCTTCAGGCCGGCGCGCTTGAGGTGGATCGGGCTGGACCGTTCGGATGACATGGCGGATGACATTGGGATGCTGCTGTTGCCCTGCCTCGGGCAGGGCGGCACCGTGCCCGGCGCCACGCACGGGCGGCGTCAAGGGCTTGGCGGGATTATTCAGGCTGGAAGCGCCAGGGCCGGCCGCGCGCTGCGCTGGCGTCCCTGGCGGCGCGCCGTGCCTGCACGACGCGCTGAATAAAAAGGCGGCCTGGCTTGCCTCCGGAAGACGCGATCGGGAAAGCGGGGTCTGGTTGCTTTCCCGATCTTCCGAAGACTGGCTACTGCCAAACGCTCCGCGTGACGGAGCGGTCCCCACAAAAGTCGGTATCGAATGCCGCGTGGGATTGCCACGTTGCGGCGTCCGGAAATTCTGTGCCTGCCAGGGTTCGGGGCATTGCCGCTTGCCGCGGCGGCCTCGATGCTGGCCGGGCTGCCTGGCTGGTGAAGCACCGTGCGTCAGGCAGTGATCGAATAGTAAATGGGAATCGATCTCATTACAAGTGAAATTTTCACCGGCTTCGCATTTTTTTGGGTGCGGTCTCAGACAGTGCCCATGTGCCTAATGTATACCATTGAGCAGCTTAATGCGAATTGTTATCATTCGTAACTATTCCGATTCACATTCCCGTCATGCGTCGCACCCCTCGCCGCCGTCCGGCCGGCCGCTCAATCCCTTCGTTCCTGCCACGCGCGCGCGCCCTGCATGGCGCGCCGGAGGGCAGCACATGAGCAAGACCCATCCCATCGGCTGGCGCTACCGCGCGGGCGTGGCATCGCGCGCGGTCGCGGCGATCGCCGGCGGCTATGCCCTGGCTGCGCTGTCGACCGCCGCGCTGGCGGTGTCGCTGCCGCTGCCGCGTCCGGAAGCCGTGACCGCCGCCACGCTGCTGTCGTTTGCCGTCTATGCCGCCGCGGCGGTCTGGGTGTTCGCGGTCCGCAACGCATGGCGCGCCTGGGCCGGTCTGGCGCTGCCGGCCGGACTGCTGTGGGGATTGCTGGCATTGGGGCAGGGTGCGTGATGCGGACAGGCTTCCGACAATCGATGGCGTGGCTCCACACCTGGACTGGCCTGCTTGTGTGCTGGGTGTTGCTGCTGATGTTCTGCGGCGGCACCGCCAGCTATTTCAAGGACGAGATCTCGCTGTGGATGCGGCCCGAACTGCATCGCAGCGCGGCCGCCGCTTCCAAAGTGCCGGCAGCCCAGGCGACGGAAGGCGCGGTACGCTACCTGAACAGCGCGGCGCCCGATGCCACGCGCTGGTTTATCTCGCTGCCTGACGAGCGCCAACCCTATACCAGCGTGCTGTGGGTCTACCAGCCGGGCAAGGGGCCGAGCGATGCCCAAGGCAAGCCGCGCCGCTTCGACACGCGCCTGCTCGATCCTGTCACCGGCGCGCCGCTGCAAGCCGCGCGCGAGACTCGCGGCGGCGAGTTCCTGTACCGGCTGCATTTCGACCTGCACTACATGCCGGCCAAGTGAGCGCGCTGGATTGCCGGTTTCTGCGCCATGTTCATGCTGGTGGCGATCGTCAGCGGCGTGATCACGCACCGCCGCATCTTTGCCGACTTCTTCACCTTCCGCCGCAGCAAGGGCCAGCGTTCCTGGCTCGATGCGCATAACGCGCTGGCGGTGCTGGCGCTGCCGTTCCACCTGATGATCACCTACACCGGGCTGGTCACGCTGCTGTTCATGTACATGCCGTGGGGCATCGAAGCCGCCTATCGTGGCGACCAGCGCGCGTTCCAGGCCGAGGCGATGCAGCGGCCGCCGCAGCGCAAGCCGGCCGGCACGCCGGCCGAACTGGCGCCGGTCGGCGCGATGGTGGCGCAGGCGCAGCAGCGCTGGCAAGGCGCCGAGCCGCAGCGCGTAGTGGTCAGCCTGCCGGGCGATGCCAATGCCACCGTGTCGGTCATCCGCGCCGAGCCACGCGCGCTGGCGCACGATGCGCCGACGCTGGAGTTCTCCGGCAAGGACGGCACCCTGATGCAGGCCTATGCCGACGACCAGCCCGGCGCGGACCTGACCCGCAGCGTCATGACCGGCCTGCATATCGCCGGCTTCGCTTCGCCGGGCCTGCGCGCGCTGTTCTTCCTGTGCGGGCTCGCCGGCTCGGCCATGGTGGCGACCGGCGCGATCCTGTGGGCCGTGCGCACGCGCCAGCAACAGGCCAGGGCGATTGCCGCGGGCGCGCGGCCCAGCTTCGGGCTGCGTCTGGTCGAGGCGCTCAATATCGGCGCCATCGCCGGGCTGCCGGTCGCCTTCGCCAGCTACTTCTGGGCCAACCGGCTGCTGCCGGTGGAGATGCTGCAACGCCAGGAGACCGAGATCCGCTGGTTCTTCATCGCCTGGGGCGCGTGCGCGCTGCTGGCGCAGCTTCGCCCGAGCCGCGCGATGTGGCGCGCGCAGCTGTGGGCCGGCGCGGTGCTGTTCGGCGGCATTCCGCTGCTCAACGCGTTGACCACGGATTCGCACCTCGGCGTAACGCTGCTGCAAGGCCGGGGCCCGGCCGCCGTGGCGGGGTTTGATCTGGTCACGCTGGCACTGGGCATCGCGCTGGGCGCCGCGGCTTGGATGACGGGACGCCGGCAGCCTGCCGCACGCAGCGCGCCCCAGCCGCGCGCACAGGCACGCGGCGCCAAGGTGGCCGCTGGCCAGGAGGCCGCATGAACGCGCTCGCTGTGGTAGCCGCGCTGGCCTTGTCGATGGCTGGCTTCGTCGCGCTGGCGCTGTCGCTCGATCGCCATCATGCCGACCTGCACGGACGCGCAAGCGTGCCGGCGCCGGCCGCGGTGCTGCGCCTGCGCGCCGCCGGTGCGTTGGCGCTGGCCCTGGCCTGGTCGGTCCATATCGGCGCCGACGGCTGGCCGCTGGGCACGGTGTCGTGGCTCGGCACGCTGACGGCCAGCGCGTTCGCCGTGGTGATGGGCCTGTGCTATGCGCCGCGCCTGGTGCAGCGGCTGCTGCCAGGCATGGCCGGCGTTGGCGTGGCCGCGCTGGCCGGCGCCCGCCTGTTCGCCGGCTGACGATGCCGGCCTGACCCCCTCCCTTGCCGTGCCGCCGTCGCAAGGCGGCAACGCGCCTCCTGTCGCGCCGATCAAGGAGCAGCGCAACCGCGGCATCGAGCTGAGCGGCTTCGGCGAGCCGCTGCGCGGCGTGCGCGTGATCGCAGGCATTGCTTATATCGACAGCAAGCAGACCAATACCGGCGTGGCTGCGACGGAGGGCAAGCATGGCGTGGGCGTGCCGAACTACACCTTCAACGCCGAATGGGACCTGCCGTGGCTGGCCGGGCTGACCCTGTCGGGCCGCTACCTGCAGACCGGCGCGCAATATGCCGATGTCGCCAACCGGGTGCGGGTGCCGTCGTGGAACCGCTTTGACCTGGGCGCGCGCTACAGCTTCAAGGCGGCGCAGCAGCGCTACACGCCGCGCGCCGCGGTGGAGAACGTGGCCAACAAGGCCTACTGGGCCTCTGCCTACGGCGGCTACCTGGTGCAGGGCGCGCCGCGTACAGTCAAGCTGTCGATGACGGTCGACTTCTGAGCGCTGCGCCGCCCTCCGCCCCCTCCGCGCCCTGCACCAGGTCCAGCAGCGCTTGCGGCGCATACGGCTTGCGCAGCACCGTCGCGTCGCCCAGCACCTGGTGCTGGGCCGGCGTCAGCACCAGCGGATAGCCGGTGGCAAACACGACGCGCAGATGCCGCTGGCGCTGGCGTGCGGCCAGTGCCAGCTCCACGCCCGAACCGCCGGCGCCGCCGTGCAGCGCGACATCGGTCAGCAACAAATCAAAGGTGCCGGCGGCAAGCAGCGCCAGCGCCTCGATGTCGCTCTCTGCCTCGGTCACTTCGGCGCCGCAGGCGCGCAGCAGTTCCGCCGTGCTGGCGCGCACCAGCGCATCGTCGTCGACGCACAGCACGCGCGTGCCAGCACTTACCTGCACCTGTGCGCGGTCCGCTGGCGGCGCACCGGTTGCCGCCGCGGTACGTTGTTCCCGGTTGGCCAGCACGTGGCGCACCTTGCGCGCGAGCGCTTCGTGCGTATAAGGCTTGCTGAGCAGTTCGACGCCGGGATCCAGCCTGCCGCCGTGGACGATGATGCTGTCGGTATAGCCCGACGTGAACAGCACGCCGATGCCCGGCACCCGCCCACGCACCTTGTCGGCCAGCTCGGTGCTGCGCAACGGCCCCGGCATCACGACGTCGCTGAACAACAGGTCAATGTGCGCGCCCCGCTCGACGATGGCGAGCGCGCCCTGTGCATCGCGCGCGCGCAGTACGTGATAGCCCAGGCTGGCCAGCATCTCGACCACGGTGGCGCGCACATTCTCGTCGTCCTCGACCACCAGCACCGTTTCGCCGCCGCCGCGCGCGTGGTCCGCTTCGGGTTCGGTATCCGGATCCTCCGCCACGCGCACGCGCGGCAGGTAGAGCTTTACCGTGGTGCCGCGGCCGGGCTCGCTCACGATCTTCACGTGGCCGTCGGACTGGCGGATAAAGCCATACACCATGCTCAGGCCAAGGCCCGTGCCCTGGCCTTCGGGCTTGGTGGTGAAGAACGGCTCGAACACCTGTTCCTGCACCTCGGGCGTCATGCCCACGCCAGTGTCGGTGACCGCCAGCAACACATACTGCGCCGCGAGCCGCGGCGGGCGTCCGCGCGGCGGCTCTTCCAGCGCCTCGTCCAGCCACGCGTTGCGTGCCTCGATGGTCAGGCGGCCCTGCCCGTGCATGGCGTCGCGTGCGTTGATCGCCAGGTTCAGCAGCGCGTTCTCGACCTGGAACGGGTCGACCAGCGTGTTCCACAGGCCGTCGGTGACCACGGTATCGATCTCGATGCCGTCGCCCAGCGCGCGCCGCAGCATGTCGTCCAGCGTGCGCACCAGCCTGCCCAGGTTGACCACGCGCGGCGCCAGCGGCTGGCGCCGCCCGAATGCCAGCAGCTGCGACGACAGCTTGGCGCCGCGCGCCACGCCGGCCAGCGCATTGCGCAGCCGCGGCACGGCCTCGCTGTTGCCGGCCAGGTCGCGCGCCAGCAGCTGCAGGTTGCCGCCGATCACCTGCAGCAGGTTGTTGAAGTCATGGGCGACGCCGCCGGTCAGCTTGCCGATGGCTTCCATCTTCTGCGCCGTGCGCAGGGCCTCGTCGGCATGGCGCAGCGCCGCCTGGACTTCGCGGTCGCCGGTGACGTCGCGGCCGACGCCGTGCAAATGGCCGTTGGCGGGATCCATCGCCACGGTCCAGGCCAGCCAGCGCAACGCGCCGTCCGCGCGCGGCTGGCGGCATTCGAAACGCACCGGCGTGCCGTCGTGGCGCAGCGCCGCCAGCTGCGCGGTCACCAGCACCAGATCATCCGGGTAGATGAACGACAGGTAGGGCCGGCTGAGCGCCTCGTGGGGGGCATGGCCAAGCGTGCGCGTCCACGCCGGGCTGACACGCTGCAGGGTGCCATCGAAACCGGCCACGATCAGCAGGTCTTCGCTCAGTTCCCACAGCCGGTCATGATCGGCCACGGCCTGCGTGATGCGCCGCTCGAGCGAGGCATTGAGATCCTGCAGGCGGCGCTCGGTGGCGCGCCGCAGTTCTGACAGGCGCAGGTTGCTGGCCACGCGCGCCAGCAGTTCGCGGGCCGAGAAGGGCTTGACCAGGTAATCGTCGGCGCCGGAACCCAGGCCGCTGACGCGCGCTTCTTCGCCGGCGCGGGCCGAGAGCAGCAGCACCGGCGTTTCACGCAGCGCCGGATCCGCGCGCACGGCCTGCACCAGGCCGAAGCCGTCGAGCCGGGGCATCATCACGTCCGACACGATCAGCGCGGGCGACTGGCGCCGCGCCACCTCCAGCGCGGCCACGCCGTCGGGCGCCACCTCGACGCGGTGGCCCGCGGCGTTCAGCAGCCGGCGCATGTAGTCGCGCAGGTCGTCGTTGTCGTCCACTACCAGCACGGTGGCGGGGGCCGCGGCTTCGCCGTCCGGCGCGGGCGCATGCCGGGCGTGTTGGGCGTGTTGGGCTTTTGGGTCGTATTGCGCATCCTCGGCGGCCATGGTCATGGCCGGTGTTTCGGCACGCGGCCAGCGGAGGGTTGCGTCGACGTAGGCGCGGGCTTGCGCACTGCTGGCGGCCGGCGCCGCATCCACCGGCACATCCCCGGCGGACGCCACCGGCAGCGTGACGGTGAAGCAGGTGCCCTGGCCCTGCACGCTGTCGACTTCGACGGTGCCGGCATGCAGGCGCACCAGTTCCTGCACCAGCGCCAGGCCGATGCCGCTGCCTTCGATCGAGCGCCCCTGCGCGCCCTCGACGCGGTGGAAGCGCTCGAAGATGCGCGGCAGCTCGCCGGCCGGGATGCCGATACCGGTGTCGCGCACGCGCAGCACCGCGCTGCCCCCCTGGGCCGCGACGCTGACGGTGATGCTGCCGGCAAACGTGAACTTGAATGCATTGGAGACCAGGTTCAGCACGATGGTCTCCCACATGTCGCGGTCTACCGCTACCGGGTGCGGCAGCGTCTCGCATTCGACCAGCAGCGCCAGGCCGGCATTCTCGACGCTGGCGCGGAACAGCGAGGCGAGGTCGGCGGTGAAGGCTGCCAGGTCGGTGGGATGGCGCTGCATGCGGATGCGGCCGGCCTCGATGCGCGAGAAGTCGAGCAACGCGTTGACCAGCTTGAGCAGGCGCAGGCCGCTGCGGTGGGTCATTTCGAGCAGCGAGCGTTGTTCGTCGTCGGCGCTGTCGCCGCCGTCGCCGCCGTCGCCGCCGGCGCGCCGCAGCAATTCTTCGAGCGGCCCCAGCATCAGCGTCAGCGGCGTGCGGAACTCATGGCTGATATTGGAAAAGAAGGTGGTCTTGGCGCGGTCGATCTCGGCCAGCGCCTCGGCACGCTTGCGCGCTTCCTCGTAAGCCTGCGCCGAATGCATCGCCGCGCCGATCTGGCCGGCCACCAGGTTCAGGAAGCTGCGGTAGCGCTCGCCGAACAGCCGGTATGGGTTCAGTCCCACCACCAGCACGCCGCGATGCGAGGCGCCGCCCGACGGCGCCACCGGGATCACCGCGGCCGCATCCGTGGGCACGCCCCATGCGCCGGTGGGCAGCGGTGCGGCAAAGCGCGTTGCCAGCTGCCCGACCAGCGCCGGCTGTTGCTGCTGCAGGACCTCGGCCACCGGCCACGGCGCCACCGCTTCCAGCGAGATCGCGGGCGGCGCGGCGGGATGACTGGGGTCGATGCCGCTGGCCACCACGCGCTGCAGATCGGCGGCGCCGGGCTCGGCAATGTAGAGCAGCGCAAAGACGATGTCGCGCGGATCCGATGCCAGCGCGCCCATGGTGCGCTCGCAGGCCTCGCGCCAGGAGCGCGCGTCGGTGGCGGCCGCGGCCACGTCGCGCAGCACATTGAGCTGCCGCTCGGCCAGCACGCGTTCGGTATCGTCGCTGTTGGCGCAGATGATGCCGCCGGTGCCGCCATGGTCGTTCGGCACGGGGCTGTACGAAAAGGTGTAGTAGGTCTCTTCCGGATACCCGTTGCGCTCCATGATCAGGAGCTTCTGCTCGACAAAACTGCCCTCGGCACGGGTCATCGCGGTGTCGAGCAGGGGGCTGATTTCCGGCCAGATTTCATGCCAAACCACCGCGGTCGGCTGGCCCAGCGCGCCAGGGTGCTTGCCGCCGATGATGGATTTGTAGGCGTCGTTGTAGAAGTAATGCAGCGCCTCGCCCCAGCCGATCCAGATCGGCTGGCGCGAGGTCAACATGATGCGGATTGCGGTCTTCAGGCTGTGGGGCCACCCCTGCGGCGGCCCCAGCGGGTTTGAGGACCAGTCGTGCGCGCGGATCAGCGCGCCCATCTCGCCACCCCCGGCGAGAAAGCCAGGCATGTCTGCGGAGGCACTGCCGCTGGCCGCGCCGGGCGCTTGCGGCACGGTGCCGTCGGATCTGCTCATGGTGGTCTCCCGAGCCGCGCCGGCGTTGCGCCGCGCGTGCGTCTCGCAAGACTGTGCCTAGCCTGGCGGCGCAATGCAAGCCTGCGCCGCGGCCTACAGCGGCGGGTTCACCCAGTACGGGTCGCGCCCATAGTACTCGTGCAGCGACTTGCCCCATTGCGGATCCGCCATGGCCGGCCAGCTGTCCTTGTTGAAGCCGGGCGCGGACTTGATCCGATCCGCCGTCACGGCAATCCGGAAGCACTTTTCGTCGGTGTCCATCACCAGGGCGCTCCATGGGATGGCATGCAGCGTATCGCCCATACCGAGGAAGCCGCCGGTGGTCAGCACCGCGTAGGCGATGCGGCCGTGCGGCACGTCCAGCATGATCTCGGAGATCTTGCCGACGTGTTCGCCGTCGGACGAGTACGCCTTGGTACCGTCCAGGCTGGATGCCGCCATGACTTCCGGACCGGGGCCTTCGCCCACGCCCGAACCGACGATGGCCGCGCCTTGACTGCTGGTAGCTTGGGTTTGCATGTTGGGCTCCTTATGCAAATGAACGCAGGAACATAAGGCGTGCGCAATGACCATGCCTGAACCGCAAGCAGCGCCACACCGGGCTGCGCAAGGCCGTCCCATCGCGTTCGGGCACGCGGCAAAGTAATTCTTTCGCGCCAGGTTGCAAAAAAAGCGCGCCCGGACTGCCGGGTTCAGAACTGGTGGCGCATCCCCAGCATGACGCCCGCGCGCGTGCTGCTATCCACGCCGGCGGCCGGGGTGCCTGCCCAGTACTCGGTCTCGCGGCCGACCGCGCCGCCGCGCGCATGCACGGCGTCCGCCTCCAGGTACACGCTGGTGCGTTTGGACAGCGCGTAGTCGGCCACCACGGCAAGACTGTCGGCGTTGCCGCTGCCGGGCAGCGCCGGCACGTCCTGGAACTGCGTGGTCACGTCGCCGCCCTGCCAGTAGCGGTAGTAGGCGCCCGACAGGTGCAACGCCGGCGTGAGCTGGTAGCCCAGCCCGGCAAAGGCGATATTGAAGCGCGCGTCGCCCGCCGATTCGCGCCGGCCCATGGCAGGCATCCCGGAATAGTGCTGTATCGGGCGCTACGCTAGCGGGTGTCGTCAGCCTTCGGAACTGTCGACCGGCATGTCGCGCGACAGGCCCAGGATCCAGCTCCGGAACGCCGCCAGCGCTTCCGATTCCGGCCGGCCGTCGGGATAGGCGAAATAGTAGCCCTGGTGGCCCTGGTAGCCCTGGTGCTCGTCCAGCATGCCGGCCAGCGGGATCACCAACTGGCCGGTCTGCAGCTCGCGCTCGATCAGCAGCCGCGGCGCCAGGCCGATGCCGAGCCCCGCGGCGGCGGCGGCTGTCATCATCGTGAACAGCTCATAGCGCGGCCCGCGCGAGGCCGCCAGGCTGAAGTCCCAGCCCTGCGCCGCGTACCAGTCGCGCCAGGCGTTGGCGCGCGTGCTCAGATGCAGATGACGGCAGCGTGCCAGACTGGCGGCATCGGTGAGGGGATGGCCGGCATGGTCGGCAAGAAAGGCCGGGCTGCACACCGGCACCATGCCGCCTTCGCGGAAGATCACGCCGCCGCGCGTGCCGGGCCAGAACTGGTCGCCGAAATAGATGGCGGCGTCGTAGGCGCATTCCTGGAACGAGAACGGCTGCGAACGCGCCGACAGGTTGACGGTGACGTTGGGGTGGCGCCGCGCAAAGTCCGGCAGCCTCGGGATCAGCCACTGCGTGGCGAAGGTGGGCACCACCGCCAGTTCCAGCGTGAAGCCCATGGCGCGGCCGGTGCTGATTTCCAGCGTGTCGCGCTGCAGGTGGTCCAGGTGGCGGCGGATGCGCGCGGCGTATTCGCGTCCGGTCTCGGTCAGCGCCAGGCGCCGCCGCACGCGCGTGAACAGCGCCACGCCCAGGCGTTGTTCGAGCTGCGCGACCTGCCGCCCCACCGCGCTGTGCGTCAGCGCCAGCTCGGCTGCGGCGCGGGTAAAGCTGCCCAGCCGCGCCGAGGCCTCGAAGGCTTGCAGCGCGCCCAGGTTGGGGATGTCGTTTCTCATGGGGCGGCGGAGAAGGAGGTCCGACAGTATAAACAGCGGCCCGGAACCGGAGTTCGTGCGCCCCGCGCACAACGTTGTGCGCAATGCGCGCTTGTGCTGGGGCTGCGCGGGCCACTATCCTGCCCCGCGGATCGGTGTCCGCCATATTCGTACTGCCCCGCCCGGGGCAGGCGCCGGTTCACGTTGCCAAATCAAGCGCCCATGCCATCCAATATCTCCACGCTCCTCACCGAAAACGTCGGCGCCGCCCGCGCCGCGCATCTGATGTTGCTGGTCACGCTCCCGGCCAGCCTGCCGCAAGACCCGCAAGGCCGCGCCACCCGCGCCGAGATCGCCCAGGCGCTGAACATGGTGCTGTTCGGCGGCATCCTGGAACGCGTGCCGAGCGGCCGTGCCTACACCGACGATGTCGCCGCCGCCGGCGGCAAGGTCACCTTCGACCACGGTGCGCTGCGCACGGTCAAATGGCGCAACAACGGCGCGCTGCCCGAAGGCGAGGCCGCCTTTACCCGCATCCTGCGTCCGCTGGGCTACGTGCTCAACGGCACCTATCCGCTCGACCGCATCGGCATGACCGGGCGCTCGTACGCGCACGCCGACGCACCGGAAGAGATTGCCCAGTTCTTCGTCAGCGAATTCCACCCGGAGCGTTTCAGCGAAGACTTCCGTGCCGCGGTCGGCCGCGTCACCGGCAGCTCCGTCGATCCGCTGGCGCCGCGCGCGCAGACGCTGCTGTGGCAACTGGAGCGCGACGGCGCGCTGGCAGTGGCCGACGGCGCCGAACTGGTCGGCCTGCTGGTGCCTTGCTTCGAGCGCCAGCACGCAGCGCCGCGGCTGGCCGACTACGAAGTGCTGCTGCGCGAATCGGCCGAAATGGCATGGATCGCTACCGAAGGCAACGCCTTCAACCACGCCACCGACCGCGTCGACGACGTGTTCGCGCTGGCCGAGCAGCAGAAGCAGCTGGGCCGGCCGATGAAGGACAAGGTGGAAGTGTCGGGCAGCGGGCGCGTCAAGCAGACTGCTTTCCGCGCCGATACCGTGCGCCGGACGTTCGTCGGTGCGCAGGGCGAGGCCGTCGAGCGCGAGGTACCAGGATCGTTCTACGAGTTCATCACGCGCGAGCGCTTTGCCGAAGCGCAAGCTGCGCCACAGCGTTATGACCTCGGGTTTGACGCGGGGAATGCGCAGGGGATTTTCAGGATGACCGCGGCTGCGTGTTGAGCTGCGTGTTGAGCTGTGAGTTGACTTGCGTGTTGAGCGCGGACTAGTGGATAGGTGTCGATTCTGCAGATTGTGTGCCGCTGGCGTCGGTCGATATGTACCGCACGACCGGCGCCCTCAAGCCTTCGCCAGGGCACAGAGGGTGCTGAAGTCAAGTGGAGCGGCGGCGCCGTTCCCCTGAGCGAACGGCAGTCCAAGATCATTCGGCGGTTACCGCGTCGATTACTTTGAGCCAACGGGCGCGCTGCTGCCCCAGCCCGAGACACTGGCGCCCGTCACCGCAAAGCCGTCCCACGTCAACGTTGAATCGTGGGACGTGCTGAGTTATCTGTGCGAGTGCCGCGCGCACTGAGCTTATTCGAGCATAGAATCGCAATGGCGTACCGTGGAATTGATAGCGCTCGCGGTGTAGAGTGCTACCTCGTCTTCCCGCCTCGCCACGAGACCCGCAAAAACTACCCCACCGGACTTAAAATTACCCCAATAGCTGGCGCGTGGATAGCGTTGATATCGGGCGATAAAATATATTTACGTTGGCGAGATGAGGTGATTCTGGTGCTAAGGCGAATCGGAGTCAATGCGGCGATAAGCACATCGTTCGATTGCGCAAAAGCCAGCGGCAAGACCGAATTAGCTATTTGCGACTCTCGGGAGCTGGCCGGTTTTGATAGAAGCATCTCGCAAGCATATAAACATCACCTGAATAACGCAAAAAATCTCGATCTCAGTGACGCAAATATTGCGTGCGATCAGCGGCTTTGGATAAGAAAAAAAACGTCCCTGGTGGGTCAGAGATTGGAGCGTGTGTAGTTCATGTGGTAGCAAAGTTGACCCGGTCACCTTCGCGGAGTTCTCCGAACTGCGCGAAGGGGGCTTGTTTGCCTGGCAGGAGACGAATATGGAAGTCCAGGGCTGAACCGATGCGCGACTGTCTGGGGCTAAGAAACTCGCCGTCGAAACCGTCAGGATCGCGCATGGTGGCATTGCCGACTGCAATCAGGCGCGATGTTCGACCCGGAGTTCGGGCAATGGGATTTCGTACCCATGCCTTCGAAGCCAGATGAAGGCGGGGAACTCAACGGCAGGTCGACATGATTTCAAGGAATCAAGCATGAACCAGCGCCATGACATCCGCGACAGCGACACGACCACGACGAACGGGAGGGTCAGCGCGACCTCACGAACCGATATGCTGAACGGTCGGGCGGTCGCGTATGAAGGCGATCCGGTGTGGTGCCAGCAATGCAAGACTATGGGCAGGATTGCCTGCGTGGGCGAACGCCTGCCCAATCGCGGGCCGGATGGCCGTGAGCAGGCGTTGAGCTATGACAAACCACCGCTATCCCAGCCGCTTCGCCGATATCACCGCTTCAGCCACGTTGGCCGGCGCTTCGGCATAGTGCTTGAACTCCATGGTGAACGTCGCGCGCCCCTGTGTCAGCGAGCGCAGCGTGGTCGAATAGCCGAACATCGTCGCCAGCGGCACTTCGGCGCGCACGATCTTGCCGCCGCCACCGGCGATGTCTTCCATGCCGTGCACCATGCCGCGGCGCGATGACAGGTCGCCCATCACGTTCCCGGTGAATTCCTCCGGCGTTTCCACCTCGACCGCCATCATCGGCTCCAGCAGCGCGGGCCGGGCCCGGCGCATGCCTTCCTTGAAAGCCATCGAGCCCGCCATGCGGAAGGCGTTCTCGTTCGAGTCCACGTCGTGGTACGAGCCGAACACCAGCGTGGCCTTGATGTCGACCACCGGATAGCCGGCCAGCACGCCGGCCTGCAAGGTCTCGCGGATGCCCTTGTCCACCGCGGGGATAAACTCGCGCGGCACCACGCCGCCCTTGATCGCATCGACGAATTCATAGCCGCCGCCATGCGGCATCGGCTCGAGGTTCAGCACCACGTGGCCGTACTGGCCGCGGCCGCCGGACTGCTTGATGAACTTGCCTTCCACGTCCTTGACCGACTGGCGGATGGTCTCGCGGTAAGCCACCTGCGGCTTGCCGACCGACGCCTCCACGTTGAACTCGCGGCGCATGCGGTCGACCAGGATTTCCAGGTGCAACTCGCCCATGCCGGAGATGATGGTCTGGCCGGATTCCTCGTCGGTGGTCACGCGGAATGACGGGTCCTCCTGCGCCAGGCGGTTCAGCGCAATGCCCATCTTTTCCTGGTCGGCCTTGGTCTTGGGCTCCACTGCCTGCGAGATCACCGGCTCGGGGAAACTCATGCGCTCCAGGATGATGACCTTGTCCGGATCGCACAGCGTATCGCCGGTGGTCGCTTCCTTCAGGCCGACTGCCGCGGCGATGTCGCCCGCGCGCACTTCCTTGATTTCCTGGCGCACGTTGGCATGCATCTGCAGGATGCGGCCGAGGCGCTCGCGCTTGGACTTGAGCGGGTTGTAGACCGTATCGCCGGACTTGACCACGCCCGAATACACGCGGAAAAAGATCAGCTGGCCGACGAAGGGGTCGGTCATGATCTTGAACGCCAGCGCCGAGAACGGCTCGTCGTCGCTCGGATGGCGCTCGGCCTCGCGGTCGTCCTCGGTGTGGCCGAGGATGGCCGGCACGTCGGCGGGCGAGGGCAGGTAGTCGATGACCGCATCGAGCATGCTCTGCACGCCCTTGTTCTTGAAGGCGCTGCCGCACAGCATCGGCACGATCTCGTTGGCGATGGTGCGCTTGCGCAGGCCGCGCTTGATCTGCTCTTCGGTCAGCGCCTCGCCGGAAAGATAGTGTTCGAGCAGGCTTTCATCGGCTTCGGCAGCGGCTTCCACCATCTTGTCGCGCCACGCCTGCGCGGTGGGCAACAGCTCGGTGGGAATTTCCTGGTACTCGAAGCGCACGCCCTGGCTGGCATCGTCCCAGACGATGGCCTTCATCTTGACCAGGTCGATCACGCCCAGGAAATGGTCTTCGGCGCCGAGCGGGATCTGGATCGGCACGGCGCGTCCCTTGAGGCGGTCGGCGATCTGCGTCTGCACGCGGAAGAAATCCGCGCCGACGCGGTCCATCTTGTTGACGAAGGCAATGCGCGGCACCGCGTACTTGTTGGCCTGGCGCCAGACGGTCTCGGATTGCGGCTGCACGCCGCCGACCGCGTCATAGACCATGCAGGCGCCGTCGAGCACGCGCATCGAGCGCTCGACTTCGATGGTGAAGTCGACGTGTCCCGGCGTATCGATGATGTTGATACGGTGTTCGGGGTAGTTGCCGGCCATGCCTTTCCAGAAGGCGGTGGTGGCAGCCGACGTGATGGTGATGCCGCGCTCCTGCTCCTGCTCCATCCAGTCCATGGTGGCAGCGCCATCGTGCACCTCGCCCAGCTTGTGGTTGACGCCCGTGTAGAACAGGATGCGTTCGGTCGTCGTGGTCTTGCCGGCGTCGATATGCGCGCTGATGCCGATGTTGCGGTAGCGCTCGATGGGGGTCTTGCGAGGCACAGTGTTCTCCTGGGTGACACCACCGGAATAGAGTAGCACCACTGGACCTTTGCCGTTGTCCCTGCCGCGTGCAGGGGAACGCCGGCATGCGGTGCGCGGGCCGGGCATGCAACCCGGTGCGCTGCGTCTGAGGCGAGCCTAGGGGCGAGCCGTAATAGCTTGCGGAATCCTCCCATCCTGCGCGCTGCCGGGCCTCCATATACTGGGCCTGCATCGCGCCAGCCGATGCCTCCGACATTACCATCCACGCGAACCGAAGCATGACCACCATCCTGATCGTTGACGACCACCCGGCGATGCGGCTGGTTCTCAAGACCCACCTGCTGCAGCTGCTCGGCGTTGAT
This sequence comes from Cupriavidus sp. Agwp_2, assembly GCF_040784895.1. NCBI lineage: Bacteria > Pseudomonadati > Pseudomonadota > Betaproteobacteria > Burkholderiales > Burkholderiaceae > Cupriavidus > Cupriavidus sp. Agwp_2. The sequence continues at coordinate 1,748,337 of NZ_CP088084.1, read as the reverse complement.
GAAGTGATCGAAGCTGACAACGGGCAATGCGCGCTCGAGCTGGCGCGCGCACGCATGCCCGACCTCGTGCTGCTCGACCTGGACATCCCGCGCTCGAGCGGACTCGACGTGGCGCCGCGGCTGCGGGCGATCCATCCGCAGGTGCGTTTGCTGGTGGTGACGGCGCTGGATCCGGCGGTGTTCGTCAGCCGCTCGTGGCAGGTCGGCGCGCAGGGGTTCGTCAGCAAGACGCAGGACCTGAAGGAAATCCTGCGCGCGGTCGAATCGGTGCTGGCCGGCTACACGGTGTTTCCGGCGATGGGCCGGGATGGCGGCTCGCGCCACGCCATGTCCGCCGACGACGAGATGCTGCGCCGGCTTTCCGACAAGGAACTGGTGGTGCTGCAGATGCTGGCGCGCGGGATGTCGTACAAGGCCATCAGCGCCAGCCTGTTTATCAGCAACAAGACCGTCAGCAGCTACAAGGCGCGCATCATGGCCAAGCTGCAGGTGTCGTCCCTGGTGGAACTGGTCGACTTCGCGCGCCGCTGCCGACTCGCCTTGTAGGCGCCGGCCGCGGCCAGTTGTTCGGACATCGTATGACTTGCGGCGGTAGGATACGCCCCGCGGGGCGTCCGGGCGTCAGGCCTGCGCGCCGCCGGAGCCCGAGGCCTTGCGCAGCCGCTCGCGGCTGTTGGTCAGGTGCATGCGCATCGCCGCCTTGGCCGCGTCCGGGTCGCGGCGCTCGATCGCGTCGTAGATGTTCTCATGCTCGAACTGGACCCGCTCCAGGTACTGCTCGCGCTCCGGCGTGTTGACCTGCAGCCGGCTGCGCGGGATCAGCATGGTGCCCAGGTGGCCCATGATGTCGGTGAAGTAGCGGTTGCCGGTGGCCCGGGCGATGGCGAGGTGGAAGGCAAAATCGCTGTCCACCGCGTCGTTGCCGGCCCCGGTATTGCGCTTGAGATCGTCCAGCGCCTGGCGCATCGCGGCTAGCTGGGCGTCGCTGCGGCGGGCGGCGGCCAGTCCGGCAGCCTCGGCCTCCAGGCTGACGCGGAATTCCAGCATCGCCATCACATCGATCGCGGTTCCCAGCGTGTCCGGCCCGATGCGGAACGGCGAGGGCGCTTCCGTCGCGCGCGCCAGCACGAAGGTGCCGATGCCGTGGCGGGTTTCGACCAGGCCGCTGGCCTGCAGCCGCGACAAAGCTTCGCGCACCACGGTGCGGCTTACGCCCTGCGTCGCCATGATTTCCGATTCGGTCGGCAGCTTGTCGCCGGGCTTTAGCTGGCCCTGGTGGATCTCTTCAGAGAGCGCCTGCACCACTTCTTCGGCCAGGGTGCGGCCGCGGCGGCGCAACGGCACGGCCGGGGCGGCGCCGGGCGCGCCGGCGGCAGCAAGAGACGGATCGGGCAGGGCAGAGTTGCGTGCGGTAGGCATGGCGGATACGGGCGGGGTTTCCCGGACTTGACCGGTTCGAGATGGCCTCATTATACTGGGTTATCAGTCATACGATGACCGATAACATAGCAATGCCGGAGACCTGACCAGAATGACCCATCCCGCCACTTCCGCCGCCCCCGCCACGCACGCCGGTGCCGGCCAGACCCCCGTGGTGACCGAACTCACCGTGGTGCCCGTGGCCGGGCACGACAGCATGCTGATGAACCTGTCGGGCGCACATGGCCCGTACTTCACGCGCAATATCGTGATCCTGCGCGACAGCGCCGGCCACACCGGCGTGGGCGAAGTGCCGGGCGGCGAAGGCATCCGCCAGACCCTGGAAGACGCCCGCCCGCTGCTGGTCGGCCAGCCCATCGGCCAGTTCCAGGCCATCCTGAACCGCGTGCGCGCCACCTTTGCCAGCCGCGACGCCGGTGGCCGGGGCCTGCAGACCTTCGACCTGCGCATCACCATCCACGCCGTCACCGCGCTGGAAGCCGCGCTGCTCGACCTGCTCGGCCAGCACCTGCAGGTGCCGGTGGCGGCACTGCTGGGAGAAGGCCAGCAGCGCGACGCCGTCGAGATGCTGGGCTACCTGTTCTATATTGGCGACCGCCAGCGCACCACGCTGGACTACCGCACCGAACCCGATGCCGACAACGCCTGGTTCCGCCTGCGCAATGAGGTGGCGATGACGCCCGAGGCGATCGTGCGCCTGGCCGAGGCCGCCTATGAGCGCTACGGCTTCAACGATTTCAAGCTCAAGGGCGGGGTGCTGCGCGGCGACGAAGAGATGGAAGCGATCATTGCGTTGCACGAGCGTTTCCCCAAGGCTCGGGTGACGCTGGATCCGAACGGCGGCTGGCTGCTGGCCGATGCGATCCGCCTGTGCCGCGACAAGCACGGCATCCTGGCCTATGCCGAGGATCCGTGCGGCGCCGAGGACGGATATTCGGGGCGCGAGATCATGGCCGAGTTCCGCACCGCCACCGGCCTGCCCACCGCAACCAACATGATCGCCACCGACTGGCGCCAGATGGGCCATGCGGTGCGCCTGCAGTCCGTCGACATCCCGCTGGCTGACCCGCACTTCTGGACCATGCAGGGTTCGGTGCGCGTGGCGCAGATGTGTGCCGAATGGGGGCTGACCTGGGGCTCGCACTCGAACAACCACTTCGATATCTCGCTGGCGATGTTCACCCACGTGGCCGCCGCCGCGCCGGGCCGCGTTACCGCCATCGACACGCACTGGATCTGGCAGGACGGCGAGAACCTGACCAAGTCGCCGCTGAAGATCGAGAACGGCCTGGTACAGGTGCCCAAGACGCCGGGCCTGGGCGTGGAACTCGACATGGATGCGCTGGGCCGCGCGCATGCGCTGTACCAGAGCAAGGGCCTGGGTGCGCGTGACGACGCCATCGCCATGCAGTTCCTGATCCCCGGCTGGAAATTCAACAACAAGGCGCCCTGCATGGTGCGCTGAGCCGGCACGGCAGTCCGATCCGATCGGTCCGATCTCCCGGCGCGCCGCCGCAACGCCTGCGCGCCGGTACACAGAAGATAAAGCAGGAGACAACGATGTATCCCTTTCAACGCACGGGCGCGCTGCGCCTGCAAGACTGGCTGCGCGCCGTTGCTGTCGGCTCGGTGCTGACCGTCGCGGTGCTGGCTGCCGGCCACGCCCGGGCCGCGCAGGACTGGCCGCAACGCCCGGTTTCGGTGGTGGTGCCGTTCCCCGCGGGCGGCTCCACCGACACCATCGCGCGCATGCTGACGGCGCCGCTCAATGAAAAGCTGGGCCAGCCGTTCGTGGTCGACAACAAGCCCGGCGCGACCGGCGCCATCGGCGCGACCTTCGTCAAGCGCGCGCCGGCGGACGGCTACACCATGCTGGTGGCGTCGATCGGCGTCTTTGCCGTCAACCCGTTCCTGCAGAAGAACCTGGGCTACGACCCGGTCAAGGACTTCGACCTGCTGACGGTGGCGGTGCGCGCGCCCAACGTGCTGGTGGTCAATCCGCAGTTCCCGGCGAAGAACGTGCAGGAACTGGTGGCGCACATGAAGAAGAATCCGGGCAAGGTCAGCTTTGCCTCGTCCGGCGCGGGTTCGTCCGACCACCTGACCGCGGCGCTGTTCTGGCAGAAGACCGGCACCGACGGCCTGCACGTGCCGTACAAGGGAGGCGCGCCTGCGATCTCCGACCTGCTCGCCGGGCAGGTGGACGTGTCGTTCCAGAACATCAACGCGGTGCTGCAGCACATCCGCACCGGCAAGCTCAAGGCGCTCGCGGTGACGGCGGACAAGCGCTCGACCGTGTTGCCCAACGTGCCGACCATGGCGGAAGCCGGCGTCAGGGAGGTCGAGGTCTATTCGTGGCAAGGCGTGGCCGCGCCGCGCGGGCTGCCCGCCGACGTGAAGACGCGCCTGCATGGCGCGCTGGTCGGCGCGCTGAACGATCCCAAGATGCGCCAGAAGCTGTCGGAGAACGGCTTCGAGGTAGTGGCGAACACGCCCGAGCAGTTCAGCCAGTTTGAAGCGCAGGAACTGCAGCGCTGGAAGACCGTGATCGAGAAGGGCCGCATCGTGCTCGACTGAGCGCAAGCGGCATCCAGCTGAACTCACCAACACATTGACCGCGCCGGCGGCCGCACGACCACCGTGCCGCGTCGGCGCCTCTGCAAACGCCAACGGAGACACAACATGACCCAGGGACGCCGCATCTTCCTCAAGCAGACTTCCGCGCTGGCCGCGGGCATCGCCGCCGGCCCGCTGGCCGGCCTGGCCACCGGCGCGCACGCCGCGCAGCCCGCCTGGCCGACGCGCCCGATCCGCCTGGTGGTGCCGTACACCGCCGGCGGCTCGTCCGACATCATCGCGCGCCTGATCAGCAAGCAGCTGGGCGAGGCCCTGGGCCAGTCCGTGGTGGTCGACAACAAGCCGGGCGCCAACGGCAACGTGGGCGCGGCCATGGTTGCGCAGGCAACCGACAACCACACGCTGATGCTGTGCGATATCGGCGCGCTGGCGATCAGCCCGTCGGTCTATACCAAGCTCAGCTTCAATATCGCCAAGGATCTCAAGCCGGTGACGATGCTGGCCTATTCACCGCACCTGCTGGTGGTGCATCCGTCGGTGCAGGTCAGCAACCTGAAGGAACTGGTCGAGCTGTCCAAGCGCAGCCAGCTGAACTTTGCCGTGACCGCGATCGGCAGCGCGCCGCACCTGGCCGGCGTGGCGGTGGAACAGGCCACCGGCGCCAAGTGGCAGTACGTGCCGTACAAGGGCGGTTCGCAGGCGATTGCCGATACCGTTGGCGGCAGCGCGCAGGTGCTGATGAACGGCATGCTGGCCACGCTGCCGCATGTGCAGTCGGGCAAGCTCAAGCTGATCGCCCAGTCCAAGCGCACGCGCATGCCGCTGCTGCAGAACGTGCCGACCATTGCCGAGCAGGGCGTGCCCAACTTTGAGTCGGGCACTTGGCAGGGCGTGATGGCGCCGGCCAGCATGCCGGATGCGCTGGTGACGCGGCTGAACGCCGAGCTGATCAAGATCATCCGCGCGCCGGAGCTGCGTTCGCAACTGGTCCAGCAGGGCGCCGAGGTGGTGACGATGACGCCGGCGGAAACCGGCAAGTTCTTCGTTGCCGAGCAGGCGCGCTGGGCGGGCGTGGTGAAGCAGGCGGGGATCAAGCTGGACGCTTGATCGGTAAGGTTTCGCGCGCCCGGGCAGGGCGCTTCAACGCTCTGAACGACATGCGGCCCGCGTGACGAACGCGGGCCGTTTTTCTTTTTGCGGTGGCTCCTTACAACAAAAAGCCCCGCACAAGGCGGGGCTCGTCACGGCAAGCGTAGCGCTTATCCCTGCAGCGCCGCCGGCAGCAACCCTTGCGGCAGGTTCTGGTAGCAGACCGGACGCAGGAAGCGATCGATCGCCGTGGCGCCGACCGAGGTCGAGCGCACATCCGACGTCGCCGGGAACGGCCCGCCATGCACCATGGCATACGCCACTTCCACGCCGGTCGGATAGCCGTTGCACAGCACGCGCCCGGCCTTGCGCTCCAGCACCGGCAGCAGGCGGCGCGCGGCGTCGAGGTCGGCGTCATCGAGCTGCATGGTGGCGGTGAGCTGGCCTTCGAGCTGGTTGGCCAGCGCCAGCATCTCTTCCAGGTCGCGGCATACCACCAGCACGGTCGACGGGCCGAACACTTCGGCCTGCATGCGGTGGTCGGCCAGGAACTGCGCGGCGGTGGTCTCGAAGATCACCGGACGGGCCTGGTTGACACCCGTGGCGGCCACGCCGTCGCCGATGCGCTGCAGGCCATCCAGCGACGACAGCTGCGCCACGCCCTTTTCATAGGCGGCATGGATGCCCGGCGTGAGCATGGTGGCCGCCGGCTTGCCGCCCAGCGCGTCGAGTGCCGCGGTGCGGAACTGGTCCAGCGCCGGGCCTTCGATGCCGATCACCAGGCCGGGGTTGGTACAGAACTGACCCACGCCCAGCACCAGCGAATCCACCAGGTGGCGGCCGATCTCGGCGCCGCGCGCCTGCAGCGCGGCGGGCAGCAGGAACACCGGGTTGATGCTGCTCATCTCGGCGTACACGGGAATCGGCTGCGGGCGCGCGTTGGCCGCCTGCATCAGTGCCATGCCGCCCGAACGCGAACCGGTGAAGCCAACCGCCTGGATCGCGGGATGCGACACCAGCGCCGTGCCGACGACATTGCCCGCGCCGACCAGCAGCGAGAACACGCCTTCCGGCAGGCCGGCGTCCTGCACGGCCTTCTGGATCACGCGGCCAACCAGTTCGGACGTGCCCAGGTGCGCCGAATGCGCCTTGACCACCACCGGGCAGCCGGCGGCCAGTGCGGAAGCGGTGTCGCCGCCAGCGACCGAGAAGGCCAGTGGGAAGTTGCTCGCGCCAAATACCGCCACCGGGCCCACTGCGATGCGCTGCATGCGCAGGTCGGGGCGCGGCGGGGTGCGCTCGGGCAAGGCGGCGTCGAAGGTGGCGTCTTGCCAGCGGCCTTCGCGCAGCACGGTCGCGAACAGGCGCAGCTGGCCGGCGGTGCGGCCGCGCTCGCCCTGCAGGCGCGCGATCGGCAGGCCGCTTTCCTGGTGCGCGCGCTCGATCAGCGTGTCGCCCAGCGCCTCGATGCCGGCGGCGATCGCTTCCAGGAAGGCCGCGCGCTGCTCGGACGAGGTATTGCGATAGGTGTCGAAGGCCGCTTCGGCCAGCGCGCAGGCGCGCTCTACATCGGCCTGGCCGCCGCCGTGGAAGTCGGGGCCCAGGACTTCACCCGTGGAGGGGTTGATCGCCTGCAGCGTCGATTGCGCGCCGCGCACGGCTTGCGCGCCGATCAGCATGTCGCCGGTGATGTGCATGGATGGATTCCTTGTCAGCGTTTGGGTGTGGCAGAAGAGGACAAGCCGGCCGGAGGGCAAAGTGCCCCGCGGCCGGCCTGTCGCTGTGCAATGGCAGGACGGATTACTGCGGGCCGAGCTTGTTGATCAGCGTGCCCAGCATTTCCATTTCTTCGCCGGTCAGGTCGGTCAGCGGTGCGCGCACCGGGCCGCCGTCGCGGCCGACGATGCGGGCGCCGGCCTTGACGATGCTCACGGCGTAGCCGGCCTTGCGGTTGCGGATGGCCAGGTACGGCAGGAAGAAGTTGTCGATCAGGCGGCCCACGGTCTCCTGGTCGTCCGCGGCGATGGCGCGGTAGAAGTCCATCGCGGTCTTCGGGATGAAGTTGAATACCGCCGACGAGTACACCGGCACGCCCAGCGCCTTGTAGGCGGCGGCGTAGACCTCGGCCGTGGGCAGGCCGCCCAGGTACGAGAAGCGGTCGCCCAGCTTGCGGCGGATGCTGACCATGGCCTCGATGTCGCCCACGCCGTCCTTGAAGCCGATCAGGTTGGGGCAACGGTCGGCCAGGCGGGTCAGCTGGTCGGCATTCAGCTTGGAGTTGGCGCGGTTGTAGACGATCACGCCGATGTCGACCGCCTTGCAGACTTCTTCCACGTGGGCGGCGATGCCGTCCTGGCTGGCTTCGGTCAGGTAGTGCGGCAGCAGCAGCACGCCGGCGGCGCCCAGGCGCTGGGCTTCCTGCGCATAGGCGATGGCGGTGCGGGTCGGGCCACCGGCGCCGGCCAGGATGGGCACCTTGCCGGCGCAGGTCTTGACCGCGGTGTCGACCACGGCGGTGTAGTCGGCCGGGGTCAGCGAGAAGAACTCGCCGGTGCCGCCGGCGGCGAACAGCGCGGTGGCGCCATACGGGGCCAGCCATTCCAGGCGATCAGCGTAGGACTTGGCGTTGAAGTCGCCCTTGGCGTCGAAGTCGGTGATGGGAAAGGACAGCAGGCCATCGGAGACGATCTGCTTGAGTTCGTTGGGTGCGAGCATTGCGAAATCCTGATCGGGCCGGCGGCCCAGGGTGGTGACGGCGGTGACCTGCCGATTGGCGGGTCATCCGAGTTATCAGTCATCGTACGACAACGATCAGGCAAAGGCAATAGGGCGGGAGGGTGCCCCCGGGTTTACCGGGAGAAATGTCCCGCGCACGCCCGGCCCGTCCACATTGGAGGTCAATGCAGGAGGTACAAGCGTCACTCCACGCGGCTTTAACGGTGGTCGCAAGGTTGTAGGACAACGTAAGTGACGGGCAATCAGTAGTTTTGATGCTCCCATGCAAAGACGCCCGTGCACCAGTTGCCCCTGGCTGGCACACTGGCACCTGAACCAAGGGGGGAAATACGGTGGGAGAGTTACAAGCCTTGCTGGAAAACCACGGGCTGATGCTGGTGTTCCTGAACGTGCTGGTGGAACAGGCGGGCCTGCCGGTGCCGGCGTACCCGATGCTGTTCGTCGCCGGCGCGCTCGGCATGCAGGAAACCGGCCCGTCGATCGGCGCGGTGCTGGCCGCGGTGATCGTCGCCTGCCTGATCGCCGATACCGGCTGGTACTTCGCCGGCCGCCGGCTGGGGCAGCCGATGCTGCGCACCATCTGCAAGGTATCGATCTCGCCCGATTCCTGCATCCGCCAGACCCAGTCGCTGTACCTGCGCGTGGGGCCCCGCTCGCTGGTGTTCGCGAAACTGCTGCCCGGTGCCGGCGCGCTGTCCACCGCGATGGCGGGCATGACCGGCACGCCGCTGCCGGTGTTCCTGTTCTACGACGCGATCGGTGCGCTGGTGTGGGCCGGCAGCGGCCTGCTGATCGGCGTGGTGTTCAGCGACTTTATCGATGCCATCCTGGAGGGTTTCAGCACCTACGGACATATGGCCGTGGTGACGGTGGTGGCGGCGTTCCTGGTGTTCCTGGCGTGGCGCTCGTGGCGCCGCTTCCGGCTGCTGCGCATCACGAAGCGCGTGCCGCGCATGAGCGTGGATGAACTGGAATCGCGCCGCGTGGCCGGCACGCTGCCCGTCGTGATCGACGTGCGCGCCCATGGCGACATGCCGATGGAACGCATCCCCGGTTCGATGGTGCTCGACATGCAGGGCGCGCTCGACAGCCTCGACGCGCTGGGCGTGCCGCCCGCCGAGGCCGACATCGTGGTCTATTGCGCCTGCCCGAACGAGATGTCCGCGGCGCTGCTGGCCGAACGCCTGCGTGTTGCCGGCTATCCCAGGACCTGGGCGCTGGCCGGCGGCTTCGACGAATGGAAGCGGCGGCATGGCGAGACCGTACCGCCTGCCGTCACGCATCCCGATCCGGGCAAGGTGACGGCACGCTGACCCGCAAGGCTCAGCGCTTGCCCGCGGTCTGGAATACCGACAGGTCCGGATAGATCGCGCGGATCTTTTCCCACTCGGCGGCAATGAAGAACTGGCACTTGCCGACGCCGAAGCGCTTGGCCACCTCCACGCAGAAGCGCACCGCCTCGGCGATGTCGATCTCGTGGTTGGCCGAGGTGGCGCTGCCCGACACCACCGACTGCGCGGTCACGGCCACACCCACCACCGGGGCCGCCGTGGCCACGTGCGGCTGCATGATGCTGTTGAAGTGGTACAGGCCGTTGTGGTACGGCGTGATGTCCTGCAGCGAGATCGGGAAGGTCACCGCCGGGCAGCCCGTGGTCGATTCCATCGTTGCCACCAGGTCCGGCGCCACGCGCAGGATGTAGCCCTGCATCGCCGTCGGCGAGATGGCAAAGCCGCGGTGCTTGATGATGCTGTTGCCCTTGGACGCATCGATCGACAGGATCGCGTCCATTTCCGGCAGCACCTGGTAGTCGTTCATGGTGTCGGAGGACACCGGCATGCCCATGAACGGCACCGGGTCGTGCGGCACCATCGAGACATCGGTCGACAGGTGCGTGGTCACGATCACGTCGCCGTCGAGGTGGTCGCCGCGCGCCTTCATCTGCGCCAGCTTCAGCGCCACCGCCAGGCAGCCGATCGGGCCGTCGGCGTCGGAGACCAGGCCCACCAGTGCCGGGCGCGCGCCGATGGCGCCGTTGCGGCCGATCACGCCCAGCGTCGGCGCCTTGCCGCCGCCGCGCTTGCCGGCGCTGCCGGGGATCACGATGGTGATGAAGTCGGTGGTATTGGCCGTGTTTTCGGGTGGGGCGTTGTTCACGGTGGTGACTTGCACGGTCACGCCGGCGCCGGCATAGGGCGCGAACAGTTCGCTGACGACCGCACCGTTGGCGTGCGGGCTGTCCAGGGCTTCGTGAATGACCAGCGTCTGCTGCAGGGCCATGGCTTTCTCCAGATGATGTGCCCGGCCCGCGCGATGCGGGCGGGGCGTCGGTTGAATCGTTAGAACTGGTGGCGCAGGCCGACCATTACCGTGGCCTGGCTGTCGCGCCCGTCCAGCGGCGTGCCGCTGCCGCCGGTCCAGTTGGTGGTGTTGTTGCCGAACAGGCCCGACCAGTCGCCATGCACGCGCTCGTAGGCCACTGCCAGGTAGGTGTCGGTGCGCTTGCTGAAGGCGTAGTCGGCCACGGCATACGCGGTGGTGCGGTTGCCGCTGAAGCTGTCGGCGCGGGTGCGGTTGTGCATCACGCTGCCGGTCAGGGTCACGTTGCCGGTCATGGCGTAGCTCGCGCCCAGCGTGAAGAAGTCATCGTGGCGGCTGCTGCCGAACACCGAGTTGATCGCTGCACGGTTGGTCGGCGTGGCCGCGGTCGACATGCTGGTGATGGTGGCCGTATCGGTGCCGCCCTTGGACGAGTCGAAGCCCGCGTCGCGGTCGCTGTGGATGTAGTTGGCGAACAGGCTGGCGCGGCCGACCGCGGCTTTCAGGCCCGCCAGGTAGATGTTCGCGGAGCGGCTCTGGCTGTCGCGGGTCTGCTGGAAATCGCCGATCGCGGTGATCGGGCCGGCTGCGTATTTCAGGCCGAACGACATCGACGAGGTGGCCCGGGTGTTGCCCGCGGTCTCGCCCAGCGCGTACTCGGCGATCAGCGACACCGGCCCGAAGTTGCCGGTGTAGCTGACGGCGTTGTCGTAGCGCTGGCCGGTCAGGTACACCATCCACGAGTTCGACGGCGCCGCGCCCACACCGAGCGGATCGACGTAATACAGCATGGTGTTGGCCGTGGTGTATTGCCGGCCCAGCGCCAGCTCGCCCCACTGGTTGCCGATCTTCACGTACGCCTGGCGGCCGAACAGCTGGCCCTGCTGGTCGAACCTGCCGGTGTCGGCGAGGAAGCCGTTTTCCAGCACGAAGCCGGCCTTTACCCCGCCGCCGAGGTCTTCGATGCCCTTCAGGCCGAAGCGGCTGCCCGACAGGAAGCCTTCGCCGCCTTGCTGCAGGCCGACCTGCGCATCGCCGGCTGGGTTGGAATGGGTCTGGTACGTCAGCGCGGTATCGATGACGCCGTAGAGCGTCACGCCGGACTGTGCCATCGCGGCGGCCGGCAGGCCCAGCAGCACGGGAAATGCCAGGCGAACGGCGCGGCGAAGGGTTTGGCTCATTGTATTTCTCCTCCAGAGGGCAAAAAGGGGGCCGCGCGGGCGGCGCAGCGCGGCCCGCGGGCGGGTTTTTGTTTGTTGTGGCCGGGTCGGGCCCGGCGTCAGCGCATCAGCAGATCAGGCAACTCAGGCTGCAAAGCCCGGCCAGTCCTGCATGCCGGCAGGCCCGGTGATCTGCGACAGCGGGAAAGGCTCGCCCTCGCGGAGGGTCTCGACCTTGCCTTCGGCCGGGAACCACAGCGCATTGCGCTCGCCCAGCACGGTGCCGGTGGTGCCGTCCGAGTACAGCGCCGAACCTTCCGGCAGCGCGAACACCTGTTCCGGCGCATTGATGTTCAGGAACTCGGCGAGGCGCTCCTCGCGGCTTTCGCCGTTGTGGCCGGCAGGCTTGCCGCTGATGAAATGCGGGTTGATCTGGAACGGCACCAGCCCCAGCGCGCGCAGCGACGGCGGCTGCACGATCGGCATATCGTTGGTGGTGCGGATGGTCGGGCAGGCCACATTGCTGCCGGCGCTCCAGCCCACATACGGCGTGCCCGCGCGCACCCTGGCGCGGATCGCATCGACCATGCCGGCGTCATACATGCGCCTGAGCAGCGCGAAGGTATTGCCGCCGCCCACGGCGATGGCCTCGGCTTCCTGCACCGCGAGCAGCGGGTCGGCGCTGTGGTGGATCGACTCCAGCGCGTAGCCGAGCTTCTCGAACACCGGCTTGACCATGCCTTCATAGGTATCGAAGCTGAAGGTCACGCCCGCGAACGGCACGAACAGCACCTTGCGCGGCTCGCGCTTCAGCAGCGTGTGGATCTGCTCGCCGGCGTGCTCCAGGTAGCCGAGGTTGTCCTTGCGCGAGCTGCTCATCAGGAGGATGCGTTGGGTCATGTCTTGGTTTCCGTCTGTTCGGTGTGGCTAGGTTCAGGCTCAGGGATTCAGGCTCAGGCGATGGCGGCGCGGACCAGTCCGGCGACACGGTCGATCTCTTCATGCGTGTTGAAGTAGTGCAGCGACACGCGCGCCATGGTCGACACGCCGTAGCGCGCCAGGATCGAATCGGCCATGAAGTTGCCCGCTTCGATGATGCATTGCTGCGTTTCCAGCGCGGCCACGATGCGCGCCGGGTCGACGCCGCGCACGTTGAACGGCACGATGCCGATGCGATGCGTCACGTCGGCCGGGCCGTACAGCTCGAAGCCGGGGATCGTGGCGAACTTCGCCACCGCGTACCCGGTCAGGTCGCGCACGCGCGCCTCGATGGCATCGATGCCGATGGCGGTGGCGTAGTCGATGGCGGTGCCCATGCCGAGGATGGCCGGCACGATCGGGCAACCGGCCTCGAAACGCTTCGCGCCCGCCACCAGCGACAGCGCGCCGGTATTGCGGTCGTACGCGCCGTTCCACCAGCCCACCAGCATCGGCTCGACCTGCCCGATCAGCGCGCGGCGCACATACAGGAAGCCCGAGCCCTCGGTCGCACGCAGCGCCTTGCGCCCGCAGCCGGCGAGGAAGTCGCAGTCCAGCTCCGCCACATCGGAACGCAGCACGCCCACGCTCTGCGCGGCATTGACCAGCGACAGCACGCCATGCTTGCGCGCCACCGCGCAGATCTGCGCGGCGGGCTGCACCGCGCCAGTGGAATTGGGCAGGTGCGAGAACGTCAGCAGGCGCGTGCGCGGCGTGATCGCGGCTTCGAACGCCTGCGCGCTCAGCAGCCCTTCGGCATTGGCCGGCACCATCTTCACCACGACGCCGTGCGATTGCTCCAGCCGGCGCCATGGCAGCAGGTTGCTCAGCATCTCGGTGTCGGCCACCAGCACTTCATCGCCGGCTTGCCAGGCGATGCCGCGCGCGGCGATGGAAATGCTTTCGGTGGCGTTCTTGGTGAAGGCGATCTCGTCGGCCGCGCAGTTGAGCAGTCCGGCCAGCTTGCCGCGCACGGCTTCCACGCGTGCATAGGTCTCCTTGCGGAACGCCGGCAGGTAGATGCCGACGTGCCCGGTATCGAGCAGGTAGCTGCGCACGGTGTCGAGCACGGCGTCGGGCGGAATCGAGGCCGCGGCCGTGTCGAGATAGATGGTGGAAGCCGTCAGCGGAGTGTCGGCGCGGATTGCTTGGATATCCATGGAACGTCTCGGGTAATGACAGGCGGGGCGCAGCGCATGCGCCCCGGGATGGCTTGCCGCAGGGCTTACTTCTTCAGCTTGGTGACGGAGCCGAAGAAGCTGAAGAGGGCATCACCGGCGATCACGCCGCCGGCAAAGGCGCTCATCTCGGCCAGGTGTTTGTCGCCGCGCAGGCGCTGCACCACGAAGCGGATCAGCAGGCCAGCCAGCACCGCCCAGCCGGCCAGCGGCGAAGCGATCAGCATGCCGGTGGAAAGCAGGATGCCGAGCTGGCGCTTGGAGCCGCCGAGCCACTGCAGCAGCGCGCCGGGGATGGCCCAGATCACCAGGTTGCGCGCGATCTCGGCCGACGAGCCGGCCTTGATCGATGCCGCATAGACCCGGTCCACCGGCGGGATCAGGCCCTGCGAGAAGAAGGTGCCGTGGAACACCAGCACCACCACGGCGGCTACGCCGAAGCCGACCATCGCCGCCAGGAACTGCTGCTTGCGGCCCGCGATTTCAGCTTCCATGTCGCGGCCCTCGCCGCGCAGCAGGTAGCCGGTCTTGAGGTCATAGCCCATGTCGGCAAAGGCCGGGCCGGTGGCGGCCGAGAAGCCCACCAGCACCGCCAGCGCCGTCGGCGGGAAGCCGATCAGGATGCCGATGGTCAGCGTGATCAGCGCCACCGCGAAGGCCGGGAACCAGCCGGAGTGCATCGCCGCGATGCCGACGATCAATTCGTGCACATAGGCGGCAAAGGCGGCGTACAGCACGAACACGACCAGCATGCCCAGCGACATGTCCGACACGTGCCCGGCCAGCAGCGAGATCAGCAGCGCGATCGCCAGGTAGACGACAAAGCCGCCCGACAGGATGCGGCTGGCGCGCGAGGCCGGGACTTCGATGGTGCGCGCATCGGCCGCTGGAGCGTTGCGCGCACGGCGGATTTCCGTGGCCACCTGGAACAGCGCGACGATGCCCGCGCCGATCATCAGCCCGTGCGGGATATAGGCCTTGGCGATATCGATGCCGGTCACCGCCACCGAATAGCCGCGCACCAGCAGGCCGATGCCGAACATGGTCAGCGCTGCCAGGTTGCCCAGGAACGCCGCGCCGAATGCCGACATTGGCACGCCCAGCCAGGCGCCGCCCACGCCAACGGCAATGCCCAGCCCCAGGAACGCGGCCTTGCGGCCGCCGCGGTCGCCCGCCCAGATTGCCTCGGCGGTGGCGATGCCCGCCGGCCAGGTGCCGGTGGCGGGGAAGATCTTGCTGCCGAACAGGAAGTACAGCATCGCCCCGTCGACAAACATGGCAATCACCGCGCCGATCAGCATCGGCGTGGCCAGCTCGGGCATGCCCATCGCGTACGGAACGCCGATCGGGATCATCAGCGAGTTGGCGGCGCCGAAGGTGGCCGACGAGATCGCGGTCTGCACCAGGTTCTGCCGCTCCAGCACGCGGAAGCGCCGCGTGATCTCCAGCGGGATGCGCGAGAACACGATCGCGATCAGCGCGCCGATGATCGACGTATTGGCCGAAATCCCCAGCGACACGATCAGCTGCATGCCGATCATGGCGCCGAACACCGACAGCCCCACGGAGACCAGCAGCAGCAATGGCTCCATAAAGCGCGTCCGTGTCGCGGGCTGCGCCGCAATCGGCGCGTTCAGTTGTGTTGGCATGGTCATGTTGTCCACCGCTCCCCGTAGTGTTGTCTGGTTTTGTGTGTCGTGTGTGCGCGATTGCGTTGGCCGGCGATCCCGACCTCCTATCGCCCCCTATCGCATGAAGCCCGCCACCGGGCCGATCGTCTTCCTTGCCGCGCGCAGCGCTTCCAGCAGCCGCGGCACGGCCTCGCGCGTCAGCCGCTGCAACGGGCCGGCGATGGCGAGGGATCCCACCACCGCCTGGGTCTCGCGGTGGTGCAGCGGCAATGCCAGCCCGGCCACCGTGGCCGCGGATTCCTGGCAGGTATAGGCAAAGCCGTCGGCGCGGACCTGGGCCAGTTGCGCGGCCAGTTCAGGCGCGTCGCCGATGAGCTGGCGCCGGAATGCTTCCGGCTGGAATGCCAGGATCGCCTTGGCATGCGCGCCGGCGTCCAGCGTGAAGCGCTGGCCCACCTCGATTGAAAAGCGCAGCTGGTGCTGGCTCTGGGCGATGTCCGTGCACAGGCCTTCGTGACCGTCCAGCCAGGACAGGAACACGGTTTCGCCGCTCTCCTGCGCCAGCGCCTCCAGCGCGGGCTGGACCACCTCTGCCGGCGAAAACGTCTTGCGCATCACTTGCCCCAGCTCAAACCAGCGCAGGCCAAGCCCATAGCGGCCGGCGACGTCCTGCGTCAGGAAGCCGTTGGCGGCAAATGTGGCGAGTACGCGATGCACGACGGCGTGGTGCACGCCGCTTTCGCGCGCCAGCTCGCGCACGCCCCAACTGGGCTGGCGAGCGGTGAAATGGGTGAGCAGCGCCAGGGCGCCATCCAGGGTCTTGAGCATGACTGACTGCTTTGTGTCTCTATTTAAGAGACAACGTCTCTGATACAGAGAAATGCTAGGCCTCGGCCTGACCCGTAACAATCAGGGTTAACACGCAGTCGTATCCGGGCTCTGGGCGAATATCGGCCATGCGCCGCCGCCTATACTTGGCGCAGACCGACTGCTAGGGGGAGGCGCCCATGGCTGCGGAAGACCACGGATCCGGCGACGAAGCGGCCCGCATCGCGCATCGCCGCCGCCAGCTCGGCATCGCACCGCGCACGCATGACGGCCAGCGCAACTGGGCGCTGGCGCTTTCCGGCGGCGGCATCCGCAGTGCCACGTTCTGCCTGGGCGTGATGCAGGCGATGGCGGGCACCGACATGCCGGCCAACACCGCAGCCACCACCGCAGCCAACCCCGCGGACACCGGGGCTCCCCCCACTCCCGCAGCCAGTACCGCCGCGGCGGCGCAGACCGTGCCCGGGCTGGCCTCGCTGCTGGCGCAATTCGACTACCTGTCCACCGTCAGCGGCGGCGGCTACCTCGGGGTCTTCTTCGTCAGCCTGTTCGTGCCGGGGCGCCTGGGCCGCGGCACCGGCCCGGTCCAGGCCGCGGCAGACGCCTACCACACCCTGCAATGCGAGCCGCCCGGGCGCATCCACACCTCGGTCTCCTATGCCGCCGATCCCGGCCGCGGCGCGGTCGCGTGGCTGCGCGAGAACGGGCGCTACCTGTCGCCTACCGGCGCGGGCGACAACCTCTATGCCGCCGCGCTGGTGGTGCGCAACTGGCTGGCCATGCATTTCGTGATCGGCAGCGCGCTGCTGGTGTTGCTGTCCCTGCTGGCGCTGCTGCTGCATGGCGCCGCGGGAGCCTGGTACGGGTTCGGACGCTATGAAATGGACTTGCTGCACGACGCGCGGCAGGCTTTCAACCAGGGCGAGTGCGCGATCTGGTGGAGCCCCTGGCTGTGGCTGCCGCTGGCCACCGCGGTGATCGGCGGGGTGCCGCCCGGCGTGGCGTACTGGCTGGTCAATCCGCGCGCCAGCGACCCGCAGGCGCCAGCGCGCTTTTTCAGCCCTGCGCCGATGGTGGCAACGCTGCTGGGGCTGCTGTTGCTGGCCGCTGCGCGCTGGTCGGAATGGCTTGGCGCCGAGCTGGTCTCGGCGCAGCTATTTGCCGCGCTGGGCGTGCTGACGTGGCTGGGCGTGCTGAGTTGCCTGGTGATGCGGCAGGGCGAACCGCGCACCGTGGCCGGCTACCGCGTGCGCGCCACGCGTGCGTTGCGCACGGCGGTCACGCTCACGCTGTGGCTCGCGGCATTGGGCGTGGCCGATACCGCCGCGCGAACCGCCTACCTGTATGCCCATGCCGCGCACCCTCCGTGGGGTGCGGCGCTGCCCGCGAGCGTACTGGGCGTGTTGGGCGCGCTGGTCTGGCTGGTGCGCTACGGTGCGGGCTGGCTCGACGAAGGCCGCAAGGGCAGCGCCGATACGCCCTGGCGCGCGCTGTACGCGCGGCTGCCGGTCTCGCTGCTGGCGGGCGCGGCCGCGGCGGTGCTGGCGCTGCTGCTGTTCGTGTTGTGGTCGTGGCTGGTGCTGTGGGTGCGCTGGGACGGCCGCGAGCCGGTCGACTGGCTGGTGTACGGCACGGCCCACACCGGCCCGGCGCTGGCCACGCTGACGGTCGTGGCGCTGGTGCTGGCGCTTGTCGCCGGCCGCTTTACCGGCTTCCTGAACCTTTCCACGCTGCAGCCTTTCTACGCGGCTCGGCTCACGCGTGCCTACCTGGGCGCGTCCAATGGCGAGCGCTTTGCCGCGCCCGATCCCGATCCGGTCGCGGACCGCCGCCGGCGCGCGCGCTTCAGCGTGGCGGAGCCCGTGCCCGGCGACCAGCTCAGCCTCAATGCCTACTACGATCCGCGCGTGCTGGCGCCGCTGCACCTGATCAACGTGACGCTGAACCTGACCGTCGATCCGGCCGAGCAACTGGTACAGCGCGACCGCAAAGGCAAGCCGCTGTGCCTGGCGCCCGGCGCCAGCGTAGCCCAGCCGGGCGCCGCGACCACCTTCGCGCCGGATGCCTATGCGCGCTTCACCATCGATGGCTGGCAATGCTGCCCGGACGCGTCATGGCCTGCATCGGGCAAGCTGGCGCAATCGCTCACGGTAGGGGACTGGATCGCCATCTCGGGGGCGGCGGTGTCAACGGGGCTGGGCCGCGCCACCACGCTCGGCACCTCGCTGCTGCTGGGCCTGGCCAACCTGCGGCTGGGCACGTGGTGGCCCTCGTATCCGGCGACGTACGCGCGCCAGGGCGGGCGCGAGGGCAAGCAGTGGCGCCATCCCGAACGCGCCACGCATCCATGGCTGGCCGCCGGCATGTTTCGCACGCAGTACTACCTGGGGTGCGAGCTGAGCGCCCGCTTCCACGGCACGCGGCGCGGCTGGCAGTACCTGTCGGACGGCGGGCATTTCGACAACACCGGTGTCTACGAGCTGCTGCGTCCGGGCCGGGACGTAGCGCTGATCGTGCTGTGCGACTGTGGCGGCGACCCGGACTATCGCTTCGGCGACCTCGCCAACCTGATCCGCATAGCGCGCATCGACCATGGCCTGGAGATCGTGGTCGATATTGGGGCCGCCACCACGCACCCGGTGCTGAGCCGCGTCTTCGGCGTGCCGGACGATTTCCTGCCGGGCGGGGCGGCCAGCGACCCGGACGCCGACAAATGCGCGGTGCTGCTCAACGTGTACCGCACCGGCCCGGCATGCGCGGCGCCGCGCGCGCGGGTCTGCCGCATCGTGCTGCTCAAGCCGCGGCTGGTGTCATGGGCGCCGGCAGACGTGCGGCACTATGGCGCCACGCACCCGGCCTTTCCGCAGGAAGGCACCGGCGACCAGTTCTTCGATGAAGCGCAATGGGAAAGCTATCGCGCGCTGGGGCATGCGATCGGCCAGCGCGTGCTGGGCGGCGAAGTGGGCAAGGCGCTGCTGGCGTGATCGGGTGGCCTGAACGTCGGCGTCAGCGCACGAAGCCGATCACGTCCTCCAACCGGCCGCTGGCGTCGCGCAATGCCTCCAGCAGCCGCGGCACGGCGGCCTCATCCAGGCGCTGCTGCGGCCCGGCAATCGCCACCGAGCCCACCACCGCGCTGCGGTCGCGCGACCACAGGGGCAGCGCCAGCCCGGCCACGCTGGCCGCGGCTTCCTCGCGCGTATGGGCCCAGCCGCGTTCGCGCACCTCGGCCAGCTGGTGCTCGGTGCGCTCGCGGTCCAGCGTGCTGTGCGGGCCCATGCGCGCCATGCCCTGGCGATAGACTTCGTCGCGGAAGGCATCGTCCTGGAAGGCGAGCATCGCCTTGGCATGCGCCCCCGCGTACAGCGGAAAGCGCTCGCCCAGCTCGATCGAGAAACGCAGCTGGTGCTGGCTCTGCACCAGCCCCACGCACAGGCCTTCATGGCCGTCGAGCCACGACAGGAACACGGTCTCGCCGCTTTGCGCGGCCAGTTTCTCGAGTACCGGGCGGACGATCTCGTCCGGCGAGAAGCTCTTGCGCAGCACTTGTCCCAGCTCGAACAGCCGCAGCCCCAGCGAATACTTGCCGGTAGCCGCGTCCTGCACCAGGAAGCCATTGGCGGCAAAGGTCGCCAGCACGCGGTGCACCACGGCGTAGTGCACGCCGCTGTGCTTGGCCAGTTCGCGCACGCCCCAGGTGGGCTGGCGCACGGTGAAGTGGGTCAGCAGGGCCAGCGCGCCGTCCAGTGTCTTGAGAGTCATCGATCGTTCCTTCGCATCGGGCTGAATGGTACGGGCAAGCGGCGCGCGGCTCAATCTTTCCGCCCGGAGGCTGCATTGGCCCGCGTCGGCCCGATCGGCCCGCATCGGCCCGCATTGCCCCGCATCGGCAGATACCCACGCCGCCCGCAGGGCCGCGAATCCGTCGCCAGCACGATCCGCGCGGGCTCACTAACATAGCGATCCATCCGCATTGCCGCGGGACTGCGCACGTGTGGCGTACGCCGCCCGCCAACGACAACATGAATCGCGACTCTCTCCCCACCGCCACCGGCATCGCTTACTCGGTGCTGGACCTGGCTCCCATTCCGCAGGGCAGCGACGCCGGCCAGGCCATGCGCAATTCACTCGACCTGGCGCGCCATGCCGAGCAACTGGGCTACCACCGCTACTGGCTGGCCGAGCACCACAACATGCCCGGCATCGCCAGCGCAGCCACCGCGGTGCTGATCGGCTATGTCGCCAACGGCACGCAGACCATCCGCGTCGGCTCCGGCGGCGTGATGCTGCCCAACCATTCGCCGCTGGTGATCGCCGAGCAGTTCGGCACGCTGGCCTCGCTGTATCCGGGCCGCATCGACCTGGGCCTGGGCCGCGCCCCCGGCACCGACCAGGCCACCGCGCGCGCGTTGCGCCGCCATCTGACCAGCGACAGCGCCGATACCTTCCCGCAGGACGTGGAAGAGCTGCAGGCGTATTTCGATGACGTGCGCCCCGGCCAACGCCTGCGTGCCGTGCCCGGTGCCGGCCTGAAGGTGCCGATCTGGCTGCTGGGCTCAAGCCTGTTCAGCGCGCAGCTGGCCGCGGCGATGGGCCTGCCGTTCGCATTTGCCTCGCACTTCGCGCCGGGCTTCATGCGCCAGGCGCTCGATCTTTACCGCCGCACCTTCCGGCCCTCTGGAACGCTGGATCGCCCGTACGTGATGCTCGGCTTCAACGTCTTCGCCGCAGACAGCGCCGACGAGGCGCGCCGCCTGTTCAGCTCGCTGCAGCAGCAGTTCCTGGCGCTGGTGCGCGGCACGCCGGGGCAGCTGCGCCCGCCGGTGGACGACATCGAGTCGCTGTGGACCGAGAGCGAGGCCGACCATATCCGCCGCTCGCTGGCGTGCTCGGTGGTGGGCGATCCGGAGTCGGTGCGCGCCGGCATGCAGCGCTTTGTCGATGACCTGCAGCCGGACGAACTGATGCTGACCGGCCAGATCTATGACCACCAGGCGCGGCTGCGCTCCTTCGACATCGCCGCAGGCGCGGCACGCAGCCTCAAGGCCAACGCCGCACTCTGAGCATCCGGTATGGCGCACGCCGCACTTGCGGCGTGCGCTTGCCGCCGTCTCGTGACTCCTGTCTGCCATTCTGGTTTGCATCCCGCCGATGCGCTCGGATACATTAGAAGGCCGAGACCAGACAGAGGCGCGGCCACCCAGGCACGCGCCCGCACAGTCCGCCCGATCCACCGCCCCCTCAGAGAGACTCCCGGGGCCGACGGCAGCGACGACCAGGAGACAGCGATGGACCTGCGGCAACGCGAGCACATCGAGACGGTGGTCCAGGCCACCACATACCTAGCCCCGCCCGCCGTGCTGGCGGACCGGATCGCGCACGACGCCATCATCCAGAACTCATGGCGGCGCTGCGTGCACCAGTACGGGCTCGATCCTTCGCGCATGCAGGAAGCGCGCATTTTGCCGCAGCCGCGGCTGCGCGAACACCAGGAACGCATCGACGATTTCGCGCGCATCGCACGCCACGGCCTGCAGAGCCTGTACGGCCAGGTGGCGGCGCTGGGGTACGTGGTGCTGCTGACCGATGCGCAGGGCGTGACGGTCGACTATATCGGCGATGCGCGCACCGATGCCGCGCTGCGGCACGCCGGCCTCTATCTCGGCGCGGAATGGAGCGAAAGCGGCGCCGGCACCTGTGCAGTGGGGACGGCGCTGGTCACCGGGCAAGCCCTCACCGTGCACCAGGCCGACCATTTCGACGCGACCCATATCCCGCTGACCTGCACCGCCGCGCCGCTGTTCGACACGCACGGCAACCTGCACGCCATCCTCGACATCTCCGCGCTGACCTCGCCGCATGCCAAGGACAGCCAGGGGCTGGCGTTGCAGCTGGTGCGCATCTATGCCGCCCATATCGAGAACGCCAACTTCCTGCGCGCGCACCGGCGCGACTGGATCCTGAAGCTGAACGTCGCGCCGGAGTTCGTCGACGTCAACCCCGAATACCTGCTGGCGCTGGACGAGGCCGGCCGCATTGTCGGCCACAACCACCGCGCCCGGCTGATGCTGGAGAGCGAGCTGGGCGGCGCGGCCGGCGCCACCGTGCTCGGCCAGCGGTTCGAGGCACTGTTCGGCGCCCGGCTGGAAGAGCTGGGCAACTATGTCTACTCCCGGCCCAGCGAACAGCGGCTGGTGGCGCTGAACCGCAGCGGCGGGCTGCTGTACCTGAGCGTGATGCCGCCCGCGCTGCGCTGGCAGGCACCGGCGAAGGAAGCGCCGGTGGCCATGCCCGACGCGCTGGCCGCACTGACCGGCGGCGATATCGCGCTGCAGCAGCAACTGCAGCGCGCCGCGCGACTGGTCGATTCGCCGATCAACCTGCTGATCCACGGCGAGACCGGCAGCGGCAAGGAGTTCTTCGCCAAGGCCCTGCACCAGGCCAGCTCGCGCCGCAGCGGCCCGTTCATCGCGGTGAACTGCGCGGCGATCCCGGAAACGCTGATCGAGAGCGAGCTGTTCGGCCACCTGCCCAACAGCTTCTCCGGCGCCGGCCCGCGCGGCAAGCGCGGGCTGATCCAGGAAGCCGACGGCGGCACGCTGTTCCTGGACGAGATCGGCGACATGCCGCGCGAGCTGCAGTCGCGGCTGCTGCGCGTGCTGGCCGAGGGCGAGGTGCTGCCGGTCGGCGCCGCAAGGCCCGTGCCAGTGCGGCTGCGCGTCATCTCCGCGACGCACCACGGCCTGGAGCAACTGGTCGCCGAAGGCCGCTTCCGCGAGGACCTCTTCTACCGCCTCAATGGCGCCCGTTTCGAACTGCCGCCACTGCGCGCACGCAGCGACCTCGACTGGCTGATGGCCAAGCTGCTGCAGGAAGGCGCCGGCCAGGCCGTGACGTTGTCGCCGGCGGCACGCGAGCGGCTGCATCGCCATCGCTGGCCGGGCAACCTGCGCGAGCTGCGCAACGTGCTGGAATACGCGCGCGCCGTCTGCGCCGGCGGCTATATCGATGAGCAGGACCTGCCCGACGGCCTCGGGACCGCGGCCATTCCCGCTGCACCCCCGCAAGCTGCGCCGGTTGCCGGCGACAGCGCCGCCGCGCCATTCGACCCGCACCAGCTGCCGCCCGAAGGCATGCTGCTGATGCAGTACCTGCGCGCTTCCGGCTGGAACCTGAGCGCGGTTGCGCGCCAGATCGGCATCAGCCGCATGACCCTGTACCGTCGCATGGAACGTTACGGCATCCAGTCGCCTAACCGGCGCGACGGGGCCGACGACGAGGGCGGCAAGCCCGCCCACTGAGCGGGCTCGCGATACGGCTGTCCACCCGCTGTACACCTGTGCTGTGACACCTGTCACATCGCAGCGCTCCGCTTTGCCTTTCCGCTGCGGGTAATCCCTTGGTTTTTGCGCATTTTTTGCCCTGCGCGCACTGGCACAGCCATTGCAATTTGCCTGTCACCACAATCACAACAGGAGACAGGCAATGGGGCACGCAGCCGGCGCCGGCACGCCACTGGTCGGTATCATCGCCAACCCGATTTCCGCGCGCGATATCCGCCGCGTGATCGCCAACGCCAATAGCCTGCAGCTGGCCGATCGCGTCAATATCGTGCTGCGCCTGCTGGCCGCGCTGGCGTCATGCGGCGTGGGCCGCGTGCTGATGATGCCGGACCGCGAAGGGTTGCGCGTCATGCTGGCGCGGCACCTGGCGCGTCGCCAAGGCCCCGACTCCGACCTGCCCGCCGTCGAATACCTCGACATGCCCGTGACCGCACGCGTCGACGACACGCTGCACGCCGCGCGCTGCATGGCCGACGCCGGCGTGGCCGCGATCATCGTGCTCGGGGGTGACGGCACGCATCGCGCGGTGGTGCGCGAATGTGGCGGCGTTCCGATCGCCGGCCTGTCGACCGGCACCAACAACGCCTACCCCGAGATGCGCGAGCCGACCATCACCGGCCTCGCCACCGGCCTCTACGCCACCGGGCGCGTTCCCGACAAGCACGCGCTTGCCTCCAACAAGCGGCTCGACATCGTCATCCGCGACGGCGACGGCGGCTTTCGCCGCGACATCGCGCTGGTGGATGCGGTGATCTCGCACGAACACTTCATCGGCGCGCGCGCCTTGTGGAAGACCGACACGCTCGCCGCGGTCTATGTGTCGTTCGCCGATCCGCAGGCCATCGGCCTGTCAGCCATCGCCGGCCTGCTCGAACCGCTCGGCCGGCGCGATCCCGGCGGCCTGGCGATCGAGCTGGCCGCGCCGGGCGAAGGCGAATTCGACCTGCGCGCACCGATCGCGCCGGGACTGCTGTGCACGGTGCCGGTGGCCGGCTGGGAGCGCCTTGAACACGGCCGCCCGCACCGCGTGCGCCAGCGCAGCGGCATCGTCGCGCTCGACGGCGAACGCGAGCTGGCGTTCGGCCCTGACGACGAAGTCACCGTGACCCTGCATGAACACGCTTTTCGCAGCATCGACGTGGCGGGCTGCATGCGCTATGCCGCGCAGCATCGGCTGATGCGCAGCAGCAACCCGTTGCTTACCTGCCTTTCCTGAAGTGCAAACCTTGATAGAACGAAGGAGACAGACATGACAGCCAGAGCTTCGAAGGATCCCGGCGCGCTGCCGCTCGACAAGGAGACGCTGCTGACGGTGTACCGGAAGATGCGCACCATCCGCGATTTCGAGGAGCGCCTGCACGTGGACTTCGCGCGGGGCGACATCCCGGGCTTCGTCCACCTGTATGCAGGTGAAGAAGCCGCGGGCGTCGGCATCCTGCACCACCTGAACGATGGCGACCGCATTGCCAGCACGCACCGCGGCCATGGCCACTGCATTGCCAAGGGTGTGGATCCGGTGGCGATGATGATGGAGATCTATGGCAAGAAGGGCGGCTCTTGCAACGGCAAGGGCGGCTCGATGCATATCGCCGACCTGTCCAAGGGCATGATGGGCGCCAACGGCATCCTGGGCGCGGGCGCGCCGCTGATCTGCGGCGCAGCGCTGGCGGCCAAGTTCCGCGGCAAGGGCGAGGTCGGCATCACCTTCTGCGGCGACGGCGCTTCCAACCAGGGCACCTTCCTGGAAAGCCTGAACCTGGCCGCGGTGTGGAACCTGCCGGTGATCTTCGTGATCGAGAACAACGGCTATGCCGAGTCGACCTCGCGCGAATATGGCACGGCCGTGGACAGCTATGTAGACCGCGCCGCCGGCTTCGGCATTCCGGGCGTGACCGTGGACGGCACCGATTTCTTTGCCGTGCACGAGGCCGCCGGCGAAGTCATCCGCCGCGCGCGCGAAGGCGGCGGCCCGTCGCTGCTCGAATGCAAGATGGTTCGCTTCTACGGCCACTTCGAGGGCGATGCGCAGACCTATCGTGCCGCCGGCGAGCTCGACGATATCCGCGCCAACAAGGACTGCCTGAAGCTGTTCGCCCGCACCGTGACGCAGGCCGGCGTGGTCGCGCGCGAGGAACTCGACACCATCGACCGCGAAGTCGCCGCGCTGATCGATCACGCCGTGCAGGAAGCCAAGGCCGCGCCGCTGCCCGGGCCGGAGGACCTGCTCACCGACGTCTACGTCAGCTACTGATCCGCCTCTCGCCAACAAGACGGCTAACCGAACTATCAGGAGACAAACATGGCTCGCAAACTGAGCATCAAGCTGGCGATCAACGAGGCGATCGACCAGGAAATGACCCGCGACCCCAGCGTCATCATGCTGGGCGAAGACATCGTTGGCGGCGCCGGCGCGGATGGCGAGAAGGACGCCTGGGGCGGCGTGCTGGGCGTGACCAAGGGACTGTACGCCAAGCATGGCGACCGCCTGCTCGATACGCCGCTGTCCGAATCGGCCTACGTGGGCGCGGCCATCGGCGCCGCGGCGTGCGGCATGCGTCCGATCGCCGAGCTGATGTTCATCGACTTCATGGGCGTCTGCTTCGACCAGATCTTCAACCAGGCGGCCAAGTTCCGCTACATGTTCGGCGGCAAGGCCGAAACCCCGGTGGTGATCCGCGCCATGGTCGGCGCTGGCTTCCGCGCCGCCGCGCAGCACAGCCAGATGCTGACGCCGCTGTTCACGCATATCCCCGGGCTCAAGGTGGTGTGCCCGTCGACGCCATACGACACCAAGGGCCTGCTGATCCAGGCGATCCGCGACAACGACCCGGTGATCTTCTGCGAGCACAAGAACCTGTACGGGCTGGAAGGCGAGGTTCCGGAGGGCGCCTACGCGATCCCGTTCGGCGAGGCCAATATCGTGCGCGACGGCAAGGACGTGTCGATCGTCAGCTACGGGCTGATGGTGCACCGCGCGCTGGAAGCGGCGGCCACGCTCGCCAGGGAAGGCATCGAAGCGGAAGTGATCGACCTGCGCACGCTGTCGCCGCTGGACATGGACACGGTGCTGGAATCGGTCGAGAACACCGGCCGCCTGGTGGTCGTTGATGAAGCCAGCCCGCGCTGCAACATCGCCACCGATATCTCCGCGCAGGTCGCGCAGCAGGCCTTCGGCGCGCTCAAGGCAGGCATCGAGATGGTATGCCCGCCGCATACGCCGGTGCCGTTCTCGCCCACGCTGGAAGACCTGTATATCCCCAGCGCCGCGCAGATCGCTGCCGCCGCGCGCAAGACCGTGAAGGGAGGCAAGCACTGATGGCAACGGCACAATCCCCCACCATCACCCCGATCGTGATGCCCAAATGGGGCCTGTCGATGAAGGAAGGCACGGTCAATGCCTGGCTCGTCGACGAGGGCACCGAGATTACCGTGGGCATGCCGATCCTCGATGTGGAAACCGACAAGATCGCCAATGCGGTGGAGGCGCCGGACGCCGGCACGCTGCGCCGCAAGGTGGCGCAGGCCGGCGACATGCTGCCGGTCAAGGCGCTGCTTGGCGTGCTGGCTCCGGCGGAGGTGAGCGATGCGGATATCGACGCGTATGTATCGGCTTATGAAGCGCCCGCGGACGACGGCGACGAGGAAGACGCCGCAGCCGCGTACCAGT
The DNA here is from genome assembly GCF_040784895.1 of Cupriavidus sp. Agwp_2. Taxonomy (NCBI): domain Bacteria; kingdom Pseudomonadati; phylum Pseudomonadota; class Betaproteobacteria; order Burkholderiales; family Burkholderiaceae; genus Cupriavidus; species Cupriavidus sp. Agwp_2. Next base: position 1,721,391 of record NZ_CP088084.1, on the reverse strand, counting down.
TTGCCGACGTGGACGGCGTCCGCGTCCGCTACGCCCGCAAGGGCAGCGGCGCCGAGGCGGTGCTCTTCATCCACGGCTTTGGCGGTGACCTGGACAACTGGCTGTTCAACCTCGATCCTCTCGCCGACGCGTACACGGTCGTGGCACTGGACCTTCCCGGCCATGGACAGTCGTCGCCGCGGCTCGCGGGCACGACGCTGGCGCAGATGGCCGGCTTTGTAGCGCGCTTCATGGACGAGACCGGTCTCGAAGCGGCGCACGTGGTCGGCCATTCGATGGGCGGCGGCGTGGCGGCGCAGCTTGCCGTGGACGCGCCCCAGCGGGTGCTGTCGGTGGCGCTGGTGTCGCCGGTGGGCTTCGGCGAAGCGGTCAACAGCGGCTATACCGAGGGCTTCGTCAATGCGCAGTCGCGGCGCGAACTGAAGCCGGTCATTGAACTGCTGTTTGCGGATGCCGGGCTGGTCAGCCGGCAGATGCTGGACGACCTGCTGCGCTACAAGCGGCTGGACGGCGTGACCGAAGCACTGACCGCGCTCGGGCAGGACCTGTTCGGCGGCGGCAGGCAGAAGGAGCAGCCCGGCCAACGTCTGGCCGACAGCGGCAAGCGCGTGCTGGTGGTGTGGGGCGGACAGGACCGCATCATCCCGGCAGGGCATGCCGAGGCGGCGCCGCCTGACGCTACCGTCAAGGTCTTTGCCGATGCCGGCCATATGAGCCAGATGGAGAAGGCCAACGACTTCAACGCGCTGCTCCGGCAGCACCTCGGCGGCTGATGCCGCGGCGCGGGCGGCGGCATGCGCTGCCGCCCGCGTGAGCTTTCCTTCCACCGAAACACGACGACCGTTTCCATGAGCACAGAACTGAAGACCCGCCTCGCCCAGATCAACAAGCAGTTCGGCGCGCTCGCGCACGCCCAGCCCGCCGCGATGAGCGCATTCCAGGGCCTGATGAAGGCCGCCACGCAGGAAGGCAGCCTGCCCGCAGCCATCAAGGAGCTGGTCGCGGTCGCGCTGGCCGTGCAGAAAGGCTGCGACGACTGCGTGCTGTTCCACACGGCGCAAGCGCTGCGGCACGGCGCCGCGCGCGAGCAGCTGGGCGAAGTGCTGGCGCTCAATATCGAGATGGGCGGTGGTCCGGGCGCCATGTATGCGTCGAAGGCGCTGGCCTATTTCGATGCGCTCAACGGCTAGCCTTGCTAGACTCGGCCCTATCGTTTATTGAGCGGCCCACCGGCCGCTGCCGCGCCATGCCTTTTGTGATCGTCGAACCCGCGCCTGCCGGACCGCAGCATGCGGATCCGCTGCAGGAAGAGCTGGCGCTGCTCGAGTTCGCCGCGCAGGGCCGGCAGGTCGCGCAACTGTGGGAAGCGCCGCTGTCGCTGGTGGTGCCGCGTACCTACCAGCGGCATGCCGGCTTCGAGGCCGCGCGCGCCGAGTTCGCGCGGCAAGGCTGCCCCGTGTTCCTGCGCATGTCGGGCGGGGGACTGGTGCCGCAAGGCCCGGGCATCCTCAACCTGAGCCTGGCCTATACCGTGGGCCAGCCGCCCGGTGCGCTCAGCGATGCGGTCTACCTGCACCTGTGCGAGGTCATCGGCAAGGGGCTGCAGGCGCTCGGCGTGCCGACCCATTGGCAGGCGGTGGCCGGGTCGTTCTGCGACGGCCGCTTCAACCTGGCGTGGGGGCCGCCGGAGGCGGCGCGCAAGATCGCCGGCACCGCGCAGTACTGGCGGCGCGCGCCGGCGGCGACGCAGTCTGCGGATGGCCAGCGGCACCTGGTGCTGGCCCATGCGGTGCTGCTGGTGAGCGCTGACCCGGAGCAGATCAACGCGCGCGCCAATGCTTTCGAGGCGGCGATCGACAGCGGGCGCCGCTATGATCCCCGCAAGGTGGTCAGCGTGCGCGAGGCGCTGCTGGCGCAGGGACACGTTCCCGCCGACGGGGCCGAACTGATGGCGCAGGTTTCGCAGGCACTGCGGCACAGCGCCGCGCAGACGCCGCCGCCGGCCTAGTTGGCAGGCAGGAAGCGGATGTCGCCATACCAGGCGCGGGCGGTGCCCTGGGTGTTGTCGGTGTCGGTCAAGATGCCGTACGCCTTGAGCGGGCCCGGTTGCTCATGGAACACGCGTTGGTAGTCCTGCACCACATTGCGGCGCAGGCTTTGCCATTTGCCGGCATCGCCTTGCGCGCCGGAGACGACGATCATCTGCACGCGGCCGCTATGCGGGTTCGGGATGACGCTGCCCGGCTCGGCGCTGTCGGACCACACATACATCAACGTGGCGTAGGGCAGCTCTTCACCGCCGAGGCGCTTGGCCATCTGCATCGTCGCGCGATCCCCGAGCGAGAGCTTGCTCATGTCGCCCTCGAAGAAAAACACCAGCCGGGCGGGCGCATCCTCATGCGCGCTGTCGCTGTTGTCGGCGCCGGGAATCGGGCCTTGCGCCTTCCAGCGCCACGCCACCACGGGTGTGCGGGAGAGATTGACATCCCCCGAGTGCATCAGCGCCGAGGCGGAGTGTTCGGCGTCGGCCTGCAGCACGGTGGCACGGCCATCGGCCACCAGCTGATAGCTGGTCTGCGCCTTGCCGTTGGCCACCGGTAAATTTTTCCAGCCGTCTGGCAGCGCTGCACCCGGTTTGCGCGCGGACACCGAAAGTCCGGGCTGTTCGTCCGCGGCCTGCACGGCAAGCTGCGGCAGCAGCAGCGCGGCACACAAGGCAAGGCGCAGGGCAGGCGTGGCGATCATGGTCGATCCGGAGGGAATATGGCCACGGGGCGTGATGCAAGGCTCGTGCCTATCACGGTGCCAATCACGGTGCCAATCGCCATGCCATCGCCATGCCGAATCGCGCGCCGGCCGCGCAAAAAATTGCGGCCCACGTTGGGGCCGCCAATCGGGAATGCGAGGAGGTCAGTTTCCTCAAGAGACGTTATCGACACCATATGGCCCTGCAAGACCCTACTTTGGTGGGGCGCATTCATCGCAACCTGCCAGGCGAGTGATCGCTTACGCGATAAGGTAGGTGCCACGCGAATCCGGTTCCGCTGCCGCCTTGATCTTGCGGACGTTGGCCTCCAGTTCGGCATGGGCGGCGTCCAGCCATCCCACGCGATGGCGCACCGGATCCTTCGGCGAGAGGTCGCTGGCAGTCAGTTCGCGCAGGAAATAGCGCACCATGCTCCCGGCCCGAGCGGGTACGGGCATCATGCCCAGCAACTGGTCGCGCGCGAGCAGCCGCCGGCTGACGGCATGCCGGAGTCCGGCCCAGGCGGTGCGGCCCAGCGCGATATAGAACGCGTCGGGGCGCATCTGCCGGACGGCGTCGAGAAACTGGTTTTCGAAGACTTCGCGAAGCATGGGTGCCGCCATCAAGTCTTCAAAGGGGCCGTCGAACGCGAGCCCGCGCCGGGTGGTGGCATGCGGCAGCAACGCCAGCGGCTGCAGCCGCTCGAAGCCGTCGTTCCATAGCGCCGCGGCATGCGGCAGGCCGACCAGCTCGGGTACGCGGAAGTGGTCGAGCATGCGGATCAGGTTCGGACGAACCAGCTTGCCGCCCAGCTCCACCCGCCGCTTGTTCTCGCGCTGGATCACGCGGCCCGGCGTGTGGTCGCGCATCAGCTCCTCGGTAACCGACGCTGCCAGCCGCACATGGGCATGGCCGGGGGTGGTGCTGACCAGCACCAGCTGCGCCTGCGGGTTCAGGTATTCGCACGGTACGTAGTGCATGGCGTACGTACCGTCTTGCGCGACCAGGACTGGTCTGGCAATGACACCGGTTGCGCCCGCAAGCCGTACCTGCGAGCAATATGCTTCGATGAAATTGGTCAAGGATTCCCCCCGCGCGCGACGCTTCTGGATACGTTTTTCTTGTTTTGCTTTTCGTTCATGGTAAGCCGGGGCTGCATGGCAGACAAAGCGCGCGGTGCCGGATTAGCCTGAATACGACGGGACCTTCGTGGGACAGCCAACACACTGGCGGCGGCACCCCTCGATCGGGTGGGGGGCGTGGTCCTGAGCCTGCACTGTAGCTCGGGGCTGGCGTCAGGACGATGACATGCCAATGCATGCGAGCGGGTCAGCAGCCCTGGTTCAGGGACGAGCGGGAAGAAAAAACCGGACACGAAGCGTGTCCGGTAACCCATTTGCTGACTCAGGTCGTGTCAGAACCCGAGGACTCAAATAGTAACGATTATCATTTGCGACGACAACAGAAATCCGTTGCTTCTTAGCCGATCGACGTCTCGATCGCGATCTGCCCGGACAGCGTCTTGTGTACGGGGCAACGGTTGGCGACCCGCAGCAGGTCGTCCAGGATCTGGGGCGTCAGTTCACCGCTGACCTTGACCTCGCGTTTCAGCGTATAGGTTCCGTTGGCGTCTTCATGGGCGACCGACACGTCGATGCTGGCTATGGCGTAGCCCTTTCGCTTGGCATAGAGCTGCAGAGTCAGGGTCGTGCACGCGGCCAGCGCGGAGTCGAGCAAGTCGTGCGGGCTCGGGTTGCTGGTATCACCGCCGGCGGAGGCATCCAGGTCGGCCTGCCATTTGGCGGTGCCGTTGCTCAGGTGGCAGATGGTGTTGCCCTGGCTGGGCTGCCAGGTCGCTTGGATAGTCATCGGTCGTCCCCATCTAATAAGGAAGCGGCCCGGCGGGCCGGAGCAGCCCATTCTATACAGCGTATTGCATGTCATTGGAAGCGGCGCAAGCGGCGCTTTTTCCGGGGTTTCGGACTTTTCCGAAAAAGTGCTTGCCAACCCTGTCACGCTCCCTTAATATTCGCCCCCTCGCAACACAACGCGGCGCTGCAAAGCAGCACTGGCAAGGGTTGCGGGGTCGACCGGGAGGTTGGCGCAGCGAAGTTTGCAGCGCTGACCGCAGCAAAAAAAGCTTGCTGAAACGGTTGACGAAACGAAGAAAGCTCTGCATAATCTCGTTTCTCTGCTGCAGACAACGCAGCGCGCTGAACGGCGAAGCCGGGAAGCGAAGTTCTTTAACAAACAAACAACCGATAAGTGTGGGCGCTGGGTAGCGGACGCCACTGTCTTCGGACGGTGCTGCTTCACAAGTTATACAGTGCTCGCACAGCAAAACGTGACTGGGTCTTCGGATCTGGTCAGTCAGTTTTCTGAGAGTGAGCGACCGCTCGAAAGAGCGAGGGAGCCGCGAGGCTTCCACACAGAGATTGAACTGAAGAGTTTGATCCTGGCTCAGATTGAACGCTGGCGGCATGCCTTACACATGCAAGTCGAACGGCAGCACGGGCTTCGGCCTGGTGGCGAGTGGCGAACGGGTGAGTAATACATCGGAACGTGCCCTGTCGTGGGGGATAACTAGTCGAAAGATTAGCTAATACCGCATACGACCTGAGGGTGAAAGCGGGGGACCGGTAACGGCCTCGCGCGACAGGAGCGGCCGATGTCTGATTAGCTAGTTGGTGGGGTAAGAGCCTACCAAGGCGACGATCAGTAGCTGGTCTGAGAGGACGATCAGCCACACTGGGACTGAGACACGGCCCAGACTCCTACGGGAGGCAGCAGTGGGGAATTTTGGACAATGGGGGCAACCCTGATCCAGCAATGCCGCGTGTGTGAAGAAGGCCTTCGGGTTGTAAAGCACTTTTGTCCGGAAAGAAATGGCTCTGGTTAATACCCGGGGTCGATGACGGTACCGGAAGAATAAGCACCGGCTAACTACGTGCCAGCAGCCGCGGTAATACGTAGGGTGCGAGCGTTAATCGGAATTACTGGGCGTAAAGCGTGCGCAGGCGGTTTGATAAGACAGGCGTGAAATCCCCGAGCTTAACTTGGGAATGGCGCTTGTGACTGTCAGGCTAGAGTATGTCAGAGGGGGGTAGAATTCCACGTGTAGCAGTGAAATGCGTAGAGATGTGGAGGAATACCGATGGCGAAGGCAGCCCCCTGGGACGTCACTGACGCTCATGCACGAAAGCGTGGGGAGCAAACAGGATTAGATACCCTGGTAGTCCACGCCCTAAACGATGTCAACTAGTTGTTGGGGATTCATTTCTTCAGTAACGTAGCTAACGCGTGAAGTTGACCGCCTGGGGAGTACGGTCGCAAGATTAAAACTCAAAGGAATTGACGGGGACCCGCACAAGCGGTGGATGATGTGGATTAATTCGATGCAACGCGAAAAACCTTACCTACCCTTGACATGCCACTAACGAAGCAGAGATGCATCAGGTGCCCGAAAGGGAAAGTGGACACAGGTGCTGCATGGCTGTCGTCAGCTCGTGTCGTGAGATGTTGGGTTAAGTCCCGCAACGAGCGCAACCCTTGTCTCTAGTTGCTACGCAAGAGCACTCTAGAGAGACTGCCGGTGACAAACCGGAGGAAGGTGGGGATGACGTCAAGTCCTCATGGCCCTTATGGGTAGGGCTTCACACGTCATACAATGGTGCGTACAGAGGGTTGCCAACCCGCGAGGGGGAGCTAATCCCAGAAAACGCATCGTAGTCCGGATCGTAGTCTGCAACTCGACTACGTGAAGCTGGAATCGCTAGTAATCGCGGATCAGCATGCCGCGGTGAATACGTTCCCGGGTCTTGTACACACCGCCCGTCACACCATGGGAGTGGGTTTTGCCAGAAGTAGTTAGCCTAACCGCAAGGAGGGCGATTACCACGGCAGGGTTCATGACTGGGGTGAAGTCGTAACAAGGTAGCCGTATCGGAAGGTGCGGCTGGATCACCTCCTTTCTAGAGGCTTGTGTCTCAAGCCTAGCGTTCACACTTATCGGTTTGTTTGCTGTTACAGCCAAGGGTCTGTAGCTCAGGTGGTTAGAGCACCGTCTTGATAAGGCGGGGGTCGTAGGTTCAAGTCCTACCAGACCCACCAAGTTATCCATGCGGGGGATTAGCTCAGCTGGGAGAGCACCTGCTTTGCAAGCAGGGGGTCGTCGGTTCGATCCCGTCATCCTCCACCATCGCTTCGATGGGCCTGGTTACCTTGGATTGGTGGTCAAATGCAAGCGCTTAGGATTGAGCGTTTGCATTTGGCATTGCCAAGCGATCGCAAGATCGGCTGTTCTTTAACAATATGGGATGTAGTAAAGGTGTCGCGCGAGCGTTGATGAGACGCTGCAGTACCAACGCGATACCGGGTTGTGATTGTATCAACCAAAATGTATTTAAGTGATCGAAAGATGACTTGGAATACGGCACAAATGCGAGAACTCAACCTGTAGTGAGCGGTGTCATAGAGCGCAAGCTTGAGACACACTTGTTATAGGGTCAAGCGAACAAGTGCATGTGGTGGATGCCTTGGCGATCACAGGCGATGAAGGACGCGGTAGCCTGCGAAAAGCTTCGGGGAGCTGGCAAACAAGCTTTGATCCGGAGATGTCCGAATGGGGAAACCCGGCCCGAATGGGTCATCCCACACTGAATTCATAGGTGTGGGAAGCGAACGCGGCGAACTGAAACATCTAAGTAGCTGCAGGAACAGAAATCAACCGAGATTCCCAGAGTAGTGGCGAACGAAATGGGAACAGCCTTGTACTCTTTAGCAGCATTGTTAGCAGAACGGGATGGAAAGCCCGGCCGTAGCAGGTGATAGCCCTGTATGCGAAAACAGCGTTGTGGAACTAGGTGTACGACAAGTAGGGCGGGACACGTGAAATCCTGTCTGAAGATGGGGGGACCATCCTCCAAGGCTAAATACTCGTGATCGACCGATAGTGAACCAGTACCGTGAGGGAAAGGCGAAAAGAACCCCGGGAGGGGAGTGAAATAGATCCTGAAACCGCATGCATACAAACAGTCGGAGCCTGGCAACGGGTGACGGCGTACCTTTTGTATAATGGGTCAGCGACTTACATTCAGTGGCAAGCTTAACCGATTAGGGCAGGCGTAGCGAAAGCGAGTCCGAACAGGGCGTTGAGTCGCTGGGTGTAGACCCGAAACCAGATGATCTATCCATGGCCAGGTTGAAGGTGCGGTAACACGTACTGGAGGACCGAACCCACTAACGTTGAAAAGTTAGGGGATGAGCTGTGGATAGGGGTGAAAGGCTAAACAAATCTGGAAATAGCTGGTTCTCTCCGAAAACTATTTAGGTAGTGCCTCGTGTCTCACCTTCGGGGGTAGAGCACTGTCATGGTTGGGGGGTCTATTGCTGATTACCCCGCCATAGCAAACTCCGAATACCGAAGAGTGCAATCACGGGAGACAGACATCGGGTGCTAACGTCCGGTGTCAAGAGGGAAACAACCCAGACCGCCAGCTAAGGTCCCCAAATATAGCTAAGTGGGAAACGAAGTGGGAAGGCTAAAACAGTCAGGAGGTTGGCTTAGAAGCAGCCACCCTTTAAAGAAAGCGTAATAGCTCACTGATCGAGTCGTCCTGCGCGGAAGATGTAACGGGGCTAAGCTATATACCGAAGCTGCGGACGCACAGCAATGTGCGTGGTAGGAGAGCGTTCTGTAAGCCTGTGAAGGTGTCTTGTAAAGGATGCTGGAGGTATCAGAAGTGCGAATGCTGACATGAGTAGCGATAAAGGGGGTGAAAGGCCCCCTCGCCGTAAGCCCAAGGTTTCCTACGCAACGTTCATCGGCGTAGGGTGAGTCGGCCCCTAAGGCGAGGCAGAGATGCGTAGCTGATGGGAAGCAGGTTAATATTCCTGCACCGTCGTATGATGCGATGGGGGGACGGATCGCGGAAGGTTGTCCGGGTGTTGGAAGTCCCGGTCCCTGCATTGGAGAAGGCGCTTAGGCAAATCCGGGCGCGGAATTCAAGGATGTGGGGCGAGCGGCCTAGTGCTGCGAAGCAATTGGAAGTGGTTCCAAGAAAAGCCTCTAAGCTTCAGTCATACGAGACCGTACCGCAAACCGACACAGGTGGGCGAGATGAGTATTCTAAGGCGCTTGAGAGAACTCGGGAGAAGGAACTCGGCAAATTGGTACCGTAACTTCGGGATAAGGTACGCCCTGGTAGCTTGACTGGCCTGCGCCAGAAGGGTGAAGGGGTTGCAATAAAATGGTGGCTGCGACTGTTTAATAAAAACACAGCACTCTGCAAACACGAAAGTGGACGTATAGGGTGTGACGCCTGCCCGGTGCCGGAAGATTAAATGATGGGGTGCAAGCTCTTGATTGAAGTCCCGGTAAACGGCGGCCGTAACTATAACGGTCCTAAGGTAGCGAAATTCCTTGTCGGGTAAGTTCCGACCTGCACGAATGGCGTAACGATGGCCACACTGTCTCCTCCCGAGACTCAGCGAAGTTGAAGTGTTTGTGATGATGCAATCTCCCCGCGGCTAGACGGAAAGACCCCATGAACCTTTACTGTAGCTTTGCATTGGACTTTGAACCGATCTGTGTAGGATAGGTGGGAGGCTTTGAAGCGTGGACGCTAGTTCACGTGGAGCCGTCCTTGAAATACCACCCTGGTTTGTTTGAGGTTCTAACCTTGGCCCGTGAATCCGGGTCGGGGACAGTGCATGGTAGGCAGTTTGACTGGGGCGGTCTCCTCCCAAAGTGTAACGGAGGAGTTCGAAGGTACGCTTGGTACGGTCGGACATCGTACCTAAAGTGCAATGGCAAAAGCGTGCTTAACTGCGAGACCGACAAGTCGAGCAGGTGCGAAAGCAGGACATAGTGATCCGGTGGTTCTGAATGGAAGGGCCATCGCTCAACGGATAAAAGGTACTCTGGGGATAACAGGCTGATACCGCCCAAGAGTTCATATCGACGGCGGTGTTTGGCACCTCGATGTCGGCTCATCTCATCCTGGGGCTGTAGCCGGTCCCAAGGGTATGGCTGTTCGCCATTTAAAGAGGTACGTGAGCTGGGTTTAAAACGTCGTGAGACAGTTTGGTCCCTATCTGCCGTGGGCGTTGGAATCTTGACGGGGGCTGCTCCTAGTACGAGAGGACCGGAGTGGACGTACCGCTGGTGTACCTGTTGTCTCGCCAGAGGCATCGCAGGGTAGCTATGTACGGAAGAGATAACCGCTGAAAGCATCTAAGCGGGAAACTCGCCTGAAGATGAGGATTCCCTGGAGGCTTGACCTCCTTGAAGGGTCGTTCGAGACCAGGACGTTGATAGGCTGGGTGTGGAAGCGCAGTAATGCGTTAAGCTAACCAGTACTAATTGCCCGTAAGGCTTGATCCTATAACCAGTGTGTTTCACCTGGTGTGTGTGATCGTGTCGGTGCCCTCGGTTGGCACAATACGCACAACCCAAGACTACATCCCGATTCGCAGCGTTGGCCTCAACCTCAGCGCTGCACCCCCTTATGCCTGGTGACCATAGCGAGTTGGAACCACCCCTTCCCATCCCGAACAGGTCCGTGAAACGACTCCGCGCCGATGATAGTGCGGATTACCCGTGTGAAAGTAGGTCATCGCCAGGCTCTTATTGTGCAAAACCCCTCGACAGCGTGTGCTGCGAGGGGTTTTTGCTTTGGAGCTTCCGCATTACCCGCTTGGCCTTTCGTGCCTCGCATCGACGTAATACCATCAGGGCTGGATTAGCATCTTTCTCTTCATGTCAGCCGACGACGCCTGGTATCTCTATTTGCTCGAATGCACAGGTGATTCCATCTACACCGGAATCACGACCGACGTTGCCCGTCGTTTCGCCCAGCATCTGTCGGGAAAAGGCGCCAAATATACCCGCTCGCGCAAGCCGATCCGGGTCATGGCCCAGCTCCGTTTTGAAACCAAATCGGAAGCGCTGAAGGCGGAAATCGAGATCAAGCGAATGAGTTCGGCGCAGAAGCGTGCTTTTTGCGCGCAGTACGAGAGCGAAAAGTAAAGCGGCCAGGACCAAAATGCGATCCTGGCCGTTTTGGCTGACGCGTCGCCTCAGACTACCGTCAACGTCACGTCGATATTGCCGCGGGTGGCATTCGAGTACGGGCAAACCTGGTGAGCCTGTTCCACCAGCTTCTCCGCCGCTTCGCGCTCGAACCCAGGCAGCGAGATCTTCAGTTCCACCTGGATGCCGAAGCCTTGGGGGATCGGTCCGATGCCAACGGCGCCTTCGATCGAGGCGTCTGCCGGCACATTGATTTTTTGCTGGCCGGCCACATACCGGATTGCGCCCAGGAAGCAGGCCGAGTAGCCGGCGGCAAACAGCTGTTCCGGGTTCAGTCCGTTGCCGGCGCCACCCATCTCCTTGGGCACTGCCAGCTTGACGTCCAGTTGGCCATCGGAGGTCGTGGCCCGGCCATCGCGGCCGCCGGTGGCTTTGGCATTGGCGGTATAAACGACTTTTTCGAGTTTCATTTAAGGCTCCGGTTTGGTTGTCCGCAGGGGACTATCAAGGCTTGCCGTCATGCGGCAGTGGGAAATCGGTACGCGCTGATTCCAGCGTGGACCGCAGTTCATGCAGGCGCTGCGTCAGGGCCTGGATCTCTTCGATCGGGCACTGCGTCGCGCACAACATCTGTTCGGGAATGCGTTCGGCCGTTTTGCGCAGAGCCAGGCCGGACTCGGTCACCGCCACCAGCACCCGGCGCTCGTCGCCGGTGTCACGGTTGCGTGTGACCAGCCCGGCTGCTTCCAGGCGCTTCAGCAGCGGCGTCAGGGTGCCGGAATCCAGCGCAAGGCGTGCGCCCAGATCCGATACCGTCAGCGTTTCACTCTCCCACAATACAAGCATCACCAGATATTGCGGATAAGTGAGTCCAAGCTCACCAAGCATGGGCTTGTACAGCTTGGTCATCGCAAGCGATGTCGAATACAGAGCAAAGCATAGTTGCCGATCGAGCAGCAGCCAATTCGGGGTGGCGTCATTGTCGCGTTCCATGGCTATATCTTATACGCAATTAGATTGTGCGCAATATAAATTAGGAAGTCGCAATGAAAGTTTCGAATGAGGCACACAAGACCTTAAGTCTGTTTTAAGTCTGGGTCGCTAGCATGATCCCGTCGCGTCGCAAAGTGCCGACGCCAGATCTTCTACGAAAGGACCTGACATGATTCGCCAGACCATTGCTCGCACGGCCGTCGGTATCGCCGCCCTCGCCGCCCTGGGCGGCGGGTATGCCTATCTGCAGAAGGAAGTCATCACGCCCGGATATGCCGCCCCCACGCCGGCGCCCGTCGCGGCCACGCAGCCGGCCGCCGCCATAGCCACGCCGGGGGACTTCTCCGGCATCGTTGCCCAGTACGGGCCCGCCGTGGTCAATATCAGCGTGACCGCGCGCGCGCAGCGCACTGCGGCGCAGATGCCGCCGGGAATCGATCCGGACGATCCGTTGTTCCAGTTTTTCAAGCGATTCGGCCCGCAGTTCCAGGGCCCGCAAGGTGGCCAGCAGCAACTGGTACGCGGTTTGGGCTCCGGCTTTATCGTCAGTCCCGACGGGCTGATCCTGACCAATGCGCACGTCGTCGACGGGGCGCAAGAGGTGACCGTCAAGCTGACTGACCGTCGCGAGTTCAAGGCCAAGGTGCTGGGCACCGATCCGCAGACCGATGTGGCGGTGATCCGCATCGATACCAAAAACCTGCCGACGGTTCGGCTGGGCGACCCGTCGCGGGTACGCGTCGGCGAGCCGGTGCTGGCCATCGGTTCGCCGTATGGCTTCGAGAATACCGTGACTGCCGGCATCGTCAGCGCCAAGTCACGCTCGCTGCCGGATGACACCTACGTGCCGTTTATCCAGACGGACGTGGCCGTTAACCCGGGCAACTCAGGCGGCCCGCTGTTTAACCAGCGTGGCGAGGTGATCGGCATCAACGCGCAGATCTACAGCCAGACAGGCGGCTACCAAGGGCTGTCGTTCGCGATTCCGATCGACGTGGCCACCAAGGTGCAGCAGCAACTGGTGGCGACCGGCAAGGTCACGCGCGGCCGCCTCGGCATCAGCGTGCAGGAAGTCAACCAGGCGCTGGCGCAATCCTTCGGCTTGCCCAAGCCGACCGGGGCGCTGGTCAACTCGGTCGAACCGGACAGTCCCGCTGCCCGCGCCGGCCTGAAGCCGGGCGATGTGATCGTGCAACTGGGCAATGACATGATCGACCATTCGGGCGACCTGCCCGAGCATGTGGCCGACCTGAAGCCCGGCACGCAAAGCTCGCTGAAGATCATTCGCAAGGGCGAGCCGATGACCTTGTCGGTGAAGATCGGCACGGCCAGGGACCGGGCGGTGGCGCAGAAGGGCGGCGCCAACGAGGCCAGCGGCCGGCTGGGGCTGGCAGTGCGTCCGCTGTCGCCGGCGGAAAAGCGCGATAGCGGCATCGAAGGCGGCCTCGTGGTAGAAGACGTGACCGGACCCGCGGCGCGGGTCGGCATCCAGCCCGGCGACGTGATCCTGTCGCTCAACGGCACGCCGATTGCTTCGGTCGAGCAGCTGAAATCGCTGGTGGCAAAGTCCGGCAAGCAGGTAGCGCTGCTGGTGCAGCGCGACGATGCCCGCATCTTCATTCCGCTCGATATCGGTTGACACCGAGCGCTGCGGGCACTGCCCGCTAATCGTTAACAGACAAGGCTTTTGCGTAAACGCGGGCCGTATACCTCGACCGGTATACGGCCCGCTAAGCCTTATGGGAAGCGGCATTCCGAACAACCAACTACTTACAGAAGGCGCGCCAACAGGTATTATCTCGACTGCGATGCACGAAGCATGCGGCGGTAGCCCCCGCCGGCCCTGGTTCTGCTGAATCGACAAAGAGGAAGTCTATGCAGTTGGATTTCACCCGCGCCACAACGCCGGGTACCGATAGAGTGCGGCGACTGACGTCAACGACGTCGGCGGCCGGCTCCGCGCCGAAGCCCCGGCGGCGCAAGAAGGTGGTCGCCCCACATTGGGAACGCGGCTACCGCTCGCATTTCTACCGCAATGAACGCGGCGACAAGCTTGGCGAAGTGCGTTTGTCCGAGCGCGGCGAAGTTCCCGTGGTCTACCACTGGGCCGCCGGCAATTACTCTGGTGCAGAAGGGGCGCTGGCCCACGCACGCGCGCGCGTCGAGGAAACCATCGGTTTCGGCATGCGCCAGCTGTCGTTGTTCTGAGCAGGCTTTTCGCCGATGCCGCGTCCGCCGGCACTGCGACCCGTCCGCGCCACCATCAGCTTGCGCGGCGACTCCGCACCTCCCCGATATCTCGCACTGCAGTTTCTCCAGCGTTCTGCCTCTGATGGCGCGCAAACCTGAGCGTTTCAGGCCAGACGCCGCTGCAGCAGCATGAACGCCGCCGCGCCAAGCGCGAGCACCGCAATCAACCGGTAGATATCCTCGCAGGCAATCAGCCTGGCCTGTTGCTCGACCATCGTGGCAAGCTGCGCCAGCGCGCCCTGATGCGCCTGTGCCATATCGAAGGAACTCCTCGCCGGTGGCCAGCGCCAGCATCATCAGCAGCGTCTGCCGCTGGCGGTGGCCGAGCCAGCGCAACCAGCGCAACCCGCGCATGCCGACACGCAGCCGCAGCCGCGATAGCGGCTGCCAGGACGTGCCGGTCGTCATGGCTGCTGGGCCTGCAGGGTGTGGTGCAACTGCGTCAGCGCGCGGGTGGCACCGGCGAGGCCGCTCGCGCCCAGCGGTGCCCAGGCCGCGCCGTAGGCGGCATGGACTACCGGCGCAGCCCGCTCCAGCAGGCGCCGGCCGGCCGCGGTCAGGGTCAGTTCGAGGCTGCGCCGGTCCTGCGCCGATACCTGGCGGCGCAGCAGGCCGCGCGCTTCGAGCCCGTCCAGCAGCCGCGTCATCTGCGTGCGGGTGGCGTCCAGCGTCGTACCCAGCTCGGACGGCATGCTGGGCTGGCCTTCGTCGGCCGACAGCATGCTCATCAGCAGGTACTGGTTCATGTCCAGCTCAAAGGGGGCGAGGGCCTGGTCGATATGCGCGCGCAGCAGGCGCGCGGTACGCAGCAGCAGGCGCGATGCCAGGATCAGGTCGCGCGGCGCTTCATTTTTGCCGGCGCAGCGCGCCGGCGATGTCCCGCGTGCCCGCTCGCATGCGCTCCGCCGCCTGGCGCGCGTGCGTCGGATCGCCCTTACCAGCCTTGCCGCCCTCGCCACCCTTGCCATAGCGCTGCCCGATGTAGGCCGCGGCAACCGCCGCGATGGGCGCGGCAGCCTGCGGCAGTCGGGCGCTGGCGCGTGCGGCGAAGTCTTGCGGGCCTTCGGCGGGTGCGCGCACGCAGCCGTGCCGGGCCAGCAGTTCGCAAAAGCGGTCGTACGCGGCGTCGAGCGGATCGGCCTGCTCCCGGCGTCGCCACAGTGGCACCAGCGCGAGCAGGCACAGCACGCCCAGCGCGCCGGCCAGCAGTTGCCCGGCACTGGCGCCAGTGCCGAGGGTGGCCAGCAGGCGCGCCTGTTGCGCGTGGTCATACTGCAGGACCCAGCGCTGCCAGCGGTAGACCATGCCCTCGTAGGCCCAGCGGACATCCTGCATCCAGCCCGGCTGGTGGGCCGGGCGCCATGCCGCGGCCTCGGCGCCAAGGGCGGCGTCCAGGCCTTGCTCGATCCGGCTGGGCGCGACCGCGCTGGTGGGGTCCACGCGCACCCAGCCGCGGCCGTCCAGCCAGACTTCGGCCCAGGCGTGGGCGTCGGACTGGCGCACCACGTAGTGGCCGCCGATCGGATTGTATTCGCCGCCCTGGTAGCCGGTGACGACCCGTGCCGGCACGCCTGCGGCGCGCATCAGGAAGACGAAGCTGCTGGCGTAGTGCTCGCAGAAGCCGCGCCGGGTGTTGAACACAAAACTGTCGACCTGCTCCGCGCCGAGCGGTGGCGGGCTGAGCGTGTAGGCAAACGGCGCGGCGGCAAACAGGCGCAGCGCCGCCTGCACGCGTGCGGCGGGATCGGCGTGCTGCGCGGCCCATGTGCCTGCCAGCGCGCGGGCGCGCGGGTTGCCGGCGGGCAGTGCCAGCGCCAGCCGGCGCGTGGCGGCATCCAGCGCCTCCGGTGCCGGAACGAGCATCGATCTCGCCTGGTAACGCAGGCGCTGGTCCACCGGCCTGCGCGCCATGAACTCGCCGTCGGGCGTGACGGCGGCATCGGCCGACGGCGACACAGCCTGCCCGCGGTCCAGCACCAGCAGCCAGTGCTGCGAACTGGGCTCAAGCGTGATGCTGTAGTCGATTCCGTGCCCGCCGGAGACAGCAGCCGGCGCAGGTGCCAGCGCGTGCAGGCGCTGGCGTGCGGGGCGCCAGGTGATGCCGTCGTACTCCCACAGCACCAGCGCGCGCCAGTACAGCGCCGCGGCAGGCAGCGGCGGGCCGGCGACCTCGGCGCGCAGCGCCAGCGCCGGCGAGCGGATCAGCTTACCGACGCTGCCGGGCCGCATGCTATCGCTGAGTCCGGTGGTTCCGGTGGGCGCGGATTGCGGCAACTGCCACAGCGGATGCTCCAGCCGCGGGAACAGCACGAACATGGCCACCGCCCACGGCAGGCCGAGCAGCGCCATGCGGCCCAGCATCGGCCAGATCGCCAGCCGGCTGCGCGCCTCCGGGTGGTGCAGCAGCAGCCAGTTGCGCAACACCCAGGCGCCAATCGCCAGGCTGTACAGCGCCAGCCAGAAGGGCTGGTCCGACAGGTACAGCGTCAGCAGCAGGTAGAAGGACAACTGCGTGACCAGCGTGGCATCGGCCAGCGCGCGGCACTCGAGCAGCTTGAGGATGACGAACGCACCCAGCAGCGCCACCGCCAGCTCTCGCCCAACGCCGCCGCCGGCCTGCCAGGCCAGCGCACTGGCCACCAGCAGCACCAGCAGCGCGGTCGTGCCGAGCATCCAGCGCGACGGCAGCGGCGCGCGCCGGCGCCACAGCAGCCAGCGCCAGCCCAGCAGCAGCACCAGCAGCAGGCTGACCGACACCGGCAGCGTGCGCGCCTGCGGCGCCAGCACCAGCGCCAGCTGGCCGAGCAGCATGCCGTGGTCTTCATGCCGCAGCGGCCGTGCCACGGCGTTCATGGGCGGGCTCCGGGCCGCGTTGGATGCTGCGGCCACAGCGCCAGTGCCTCCAGGCAGGCGCGCCGATGGCTCGCGCCGCATGCGGGTGGCAGTTCAAGACCCGGCAGGCGCAGGCCGATTTCCGCATCGTCCGGTGCGGCCAGCAGCCACGCGCACAGCCGCGATAGCCGCGCTTCGGCGTCCATGCCCGCCGGCATCGCCTGCCAGTCGAGCCAGCGCGCAGGGCGTTGCGGTGGATCGCCGCTGCGGCTGAGCCAGCGGCCGGTGCGCGCGCTGTGCTTCCACGCGATCCGGTGCAACGGGTCGCCGCTGCGGTAGCGCCGCAACTGGTCGATGCCGTCGTCGCTCGGAACGGCGGCCGCGGCATGTCCCGCGTCGTCCGCGCCTGGGCGATGCGCGGCGGGCGGGGGTGGTGCATTGGCCTCCGGCGCCGGATAGACCAGCGTCGACAGCGGCAGGTCCGCATGGCTCCAGACGCGGAACAGCCCGAACGGGAAGCGGCTGCTGATCACCACGCGCGGCAGCACCAGCCGTCCGCGCCGCGGCGCTGGCACGTGCAGGGCCAGCGTGCCGCTGGCGTGGCCGTCGAGTGTCAGGGTGGCGGGCAACACTTCGGGCAGCGCCGGCACGCGCGCCTCGATGCCGATGCGCGCCTCGGCTTCGGCGTTGTCGGCGCGCAGCGCAAACACCGCCAACTGGCCGGCATGCACTGGCGCCACCGTGCCCGCGCTCACCGACAGTTCGAGCAGGTTTCGGTAAGCCAGCCACATGCACGACATGCCGATGCCGGCCAGCAGGAAGGTCAGCGCGAAGCCCAGGCTGATGTTGTAGTTGAGCGAAGTCAGCAGCATCGCGCCGAGCAGCGCGGCAAAGCCGATGCCGCCCCGCGCGGGAAGGATATAGAGATGGCGCCGGTCCAGCCGCACGGTACCGCCGGACGGCCGGCGCGCGGCAATGCGCTGGCGGAAGAGCCTGGCGGACGCGAACAGCCCCGGCCTGGGCAAGCGATGTTGTCCGGCGGCGTTTCCGTGTTTGTGCGGCGCCGCCAGCGGATCGCTCGCCATGGGCGTCAGGGGATGGCCACGCCGGCAAGCAGCGCCGCCAGCTCGCCGTCCACCCCCGCAGGCCCGCCCCCGCCCGCCGGCAGCAACCGGTGCGCGGCTACGGCGGTAAAGACCGCCTGCACATCTTCAGGCAGCACCAGCTCGCGCTGCGCCAGCAAGGCCCAGGCGCGTGCGCAGGCCAGCAGCGACAGCCCGGCGCGCGGCGACAGGCCCGCGGCAAAGCCGCCGTGCTGGCGCGTGGCTTGCACCAGCGCCAGCACATAGTCGACCAGCGCGGGGCTGGCGTACACCTGCGCGGCGGCCTGCTGCAGGGCCAGTACCTGCGCGGCATCCATCACCGGCGTGGCTTCCGCCGCGCTGGCGCCGCCAAGGTACAGCACGCGCTCGAAGGCCGGATCGGGGTAGCCCAGCGACACGCGCATGGTAAAGCGGTCGAGTTGCGACTCGGGCAGCGCATGGGTGCCGAGCTGCTCCAGCGGATTTTGCGTGGCGATGACGAAAAACGGTGCCGGCAGCGCATGCGTGGTGCCGTCATGCGTCACCTGCTGCTCGGCCATGGCTTCGAGCAGCGCGCTCTGGGTCTTGGGCGGCGCCCGGTTGATCTCATCAGCCAGCACCACTTGCGCGAACACCGGGCCGCGGTGGAAGCGGAATTCGCCCGCGTCGCGCATGAACACCGAGACGCCGATCAGGTCCGCCGGCAGCAGGTCGCTGGTGAACTGCACGCGCTGGTACTGCAGCCCGAGCGTACGCGCCAGCGCATGCGCCAGCGTGGTCTTGCCCACGCCGGGCACGTCTTCCAGCAGCAGGTGGCCCCCCGCCAGCATGCAGGCCAGCGCCAGCCTCACTTGCTGCGGCTTGCCAAGGAGGATGCGGCCCAGCTGGGCCTGGGCCTCGGCGAGCGAAGCGACGATGCGTGGGCGAGCAGTCACGTTGGACCTCGGCGCAAAGGAGTGAAAGGGAGCCGGATTGCCGGCAAGAATGGGGACGCAGTCCAGCGCATTGTAGCGGCGTGCGCGGCACGCGGCACCGTCTGTTTCCGAACGGAGACACCCCGGGCCAGCGGCGCTGCACCTGAATGGCGCAGCGGCTGCTGCCAGACCACGCCAGATAGCGCCGGTTCTGGCATCATGAGCCTGTCGGGCCACCGCCGGCCCACCCGTGTTTCCCTCTCCTTCCGCTGCCCGCTGCAATGACTGCCTCGCTGGACTCCCCTGCCGACCTGCCTGCCGACCTCCCTGCCGCTGCCGTGCTGACCCCCGACGCTGCCGATTCCGATGCGCTGCTGCGCCTGGCGCAGGCCTTCCATGCCAGTGGCTTCGCGATCCTGCGCGGCTTCGGCAGCGAGGCAGACTGCGCCGCGCTGGAAGCGGTGGCGCGCAGGCACCTGGCGGCGGCGGTGCCGCCGGTGGAGTTCGAGGCCGACCTGGGCTATCCCGGCGCCCCCGCCGCGCGCGACGCCGCCGGCGGCGGCACCGTCAGGCGGCTGCGCCAGGCCTACGGCCGCGACGACGTGTTCCACGACTGGGCCACCGACCCGAAGCTGGTGTCGGTGGTGCAGGCGCTGCTGGGCGAACCCGCGTGCCTGACGCTGGCGCACCACAACTGCGTGATGACCAAGCACCCGCACTACGGCAGCCAGACCGGCTGGCACCGCGATACCCGCTATTGGTCGTTTGCCAAGCCCGAGCTGGTGACGGTGTGGCTGGCGCTGGGCGACGAGGACGAAAGCAACGGCGTGCTGCGCGTCATCCCGGGATCTCACCGCGCGGCGCTGGAGCCGGGCCAGCTGGATCCGGCCGAGTTCCTGATCGAGGCGCACCCCGCCAGCCTGCCGCTGCTGCAGGCGGCGCGCCCGCTCGCGCTGCATCGCGGCGATGTGCTGTTCTTCGACAGCCGGCTGTTCCACGCGGCGGGGCGCAATGCCTCCAACGCGGTCAAGCTGTCGGTGGCCTTTGCGTATTTCGGCGCCAGCAACCGGCCGCTGGACGGTACGCGCTCGGCCGAGTTCGGCAGCGTGGCGCTGCCGGTGGCCGGCTGAGCCTGCCGGAGCGGGTGTCGGGAGCGCCGTTCAGGTACGCAGCCCGACCAGCCCCGAGATCTTTTCCGAGGCTTCGAGCAGCGGCGGCAGGAAGCGCTCCAGCATTTCCTGCGCGCTGGTGCGGTTGGCCTGGCCGCTGATATTGATGGCGGCGATGGTCTGGCCGGCACGGTTGCGGATCGGCGCCGCCAGCGACACCAGTCCCTCTTCCAGCTCCTGGTCGTTGAGTGCCCAGCCGCGCTTGCGGATGTCGGCGACGACGGCCTTCAACGCATCGATGTCGGTCACGGTGCGGCTGGTGCGCGCGCGCAGCTCGCTGGCGCGCAGCACGCTGTCCAGCTCGGCTTCATTCAGCCCCGCCATCAGCACGCGGCCCATCGACGAGCAGTACGCCGGCAGCCGGCTGCCGATCGACAGGTTGATGGTCATGATCTTGCGCGCCGGCACGCGCAGCACGTAGACGATCTCGGTTCCGTCCAGCACGGAGATCGAGCAGCTTTCATGCACCTGCTGCGACAGCGTCTCCATGATCGGCTCGGCCAGGTTCCAGAACGGCATCGAGGTCAGGTAGGCAAAGCCGAGGTCGAGGATCTTGGGCGTCAGCCGGAACAGCCGCCCATCGGCCTGCACATAGCCCAGTCCCACCAGCGTCAGCAGGATGCGGCGCGCGCCCGCGCGCGTGAGGCCGCTGGCCTGGGCGATTTCCGTCAGCGTTTGCGCCGGGTGCTGGGCATTGAAAGCACGGATGACCGACAGCCCGCGTGCAAAGGACTGCACATAGCTGTCGCTTGGCTTCTCGGGCGCGGCGGCGCTGCCTGCGCTCTGGGGCGCCTGCGCGTCGCGGGGGGAGTCGGTGGAACTGGCCATCGGCGTAGCACCGGCGTGGGCCGCCGGATTGGCACGGAAAGGCCGAAAGGGTAGAGGAAATGCCGGCACAACGCCAGTACCGGCCCCGCCAGCGGCCGGACGGCGGCATGGGTCTTGCGGTGCCCCGCGGGGCGCCGCCATGCTGTCTCCTGCACCGGCTCTTTTGTTATAGGAAGCAGGTGGGGCGTCTGTGGAAGGTGAGACCTTAGCGGAAGCTGCGCTGCACCAGCACGAACACCGCGCCGAGCACGCAGATCACCGCGAAGCCGTGCAGAATGTCCATGCCGGCCAGCAGCGTGGCCTGCCGGTCGATTTCCAGCGAGATCTTCGCCAGCCCCGCGGCCGACAGCGCATCGGGGGCTTGCAGCGCCGGGTTGAAGCGCGTGACCTGTTCGACCAGGTGGGTGCGGTGCTCGGCCAGCCCGTCCTGCATGAACACGCTGGCCAGGCCGGTGCCCATGGCCGAGGCAATCTGCTTGCACACGTTCTTGAACTGGTAGGCGTGCGAGAAATCCTCGACCGGCACATCCAGATAGGTCATCGATGCCACCTGCACCATCAGCAGCACCGGCGTCAGCCCTTCCAGCAGCACCACCGGCACCAGCGCATAGTCGGGCGCGCCCGGCATCAGCTGGTGCGAAAACAGCATCGCGGCGCAGGCATAGACGATAAAGCCGAGCGCGATCACGCGCCGCTTGCGGAACACCAGCGCCATGCCCAGCGTGATAAGGACAGCGCCGATGGTCGCCACCGTGCCGCTGGTTGCCAGCAGCATGCAGGTGGTGCGGAACGTCAGGCCCAGGCCGGTCTGCGTCAGCGACGGCAGCAGGAAGGCCCATGCCGACGACATCAGGTAATACAGCGTGTAGAAGCCCAGCCCATAGAGATACTGGCGCCCGGCCAACCGCGACAGGTCGATCCACGGGTCCGGATGGCGGTACAGGCGCCAGCCGGCGAAGGCGAACAGCGCCAGGCCGCACAGCGCGGCCAGCGGCATTTCCAGCGAACTGAAAAAGCGCGTGTAGCGCATCTCCTGCAGCGTGTGCAGGAATACCAGCGCGCCGGCCGCGGCGGCGATCGCCACGGGCCAGTCCAGCGTCGACACCGGGGGATGCGGGTCGCGCGGCGCACGCGTGGGGTAGGTCAGCGCCACCGACAGCAGCACCGGCAAGGCAATGCCGGCCTGGAACAGGAACACCGCGCGCCAGCCGATATCGTCGAGGAAAATGCTGGTCAGCCATGGCGTGATCGCCAGCATCGAGAACGCGCCACCGCCGAAGCGCAGCATCAAGGCACCACGTTCGGCCGGCGTCGACACCAGTTGCACCAGGATGCGCGAGGCCGCGAACAGGCCGCCGGCGCCCAGGCCCTGCACCGCCTTGCCGGAGATCAGCCCGGCGGGGCTGGCAAATTCGGCACAGATCAGCGAACCCAGGATGAACACCACCAGCGACGCCAGCGTAAAGCGCTTGTACGTGGTGCGGCGCGCGACCTGGTCAAGCACCATGTTCATCAGCACCGCGGTCGCGGCATAGGCCGAGACCGCGTACAGGTAGTCTTCGGGCGCGGCGCCGACGCCGCCCTGGATATGCTGGCTGGCCACGCCCATCATCAGCGTGGAAGAAAAGTCGATGCCGGTGACCAGGCCGAGCGTCAGGCCGAACAATGAAAGACGCCAGTGACCCATTTCGGGGTGACTGGCGAGTTGCATGCGGGGGCGCGCTGGGGCGGTGGCCGGTGTCGTTGCGGGGGCGAGGGCTGCCGGGACTGATGTTGCCAGCGCTGGGGCTGAGCTGTCCGGTGCAGCCGGGACAGGCGTTTGTTGCATCGCTCAAGCATAATGTCGCCTGCCGAAGAGAACTACAGGCTGTCAGGGAAACATTGTCCGGTGAATCAAACAATTCAATGGAACGACTGGGAGGCGTTCTGCTGCGTCGTTGAGCAGGGTACGTTCACGGCCGCGGCGGAGCAGCTCGATTGCCCCAAGTCGCGCGTGTCGGCCGCGGTGGCGCGGCTGGAAACCGCCATCGGCGCCAAGCTGCTGGAGCGCACCACGCGGCGCATGCGCCTCACCGATGCCGGCAAGGCGGTCTATCGTGACGTCGCGCCGCTGTTCGCGCGGCTGCGCGAGATCCGCCAGGAAACGCTGGCGCGCGAGGAGCGCGTGCAGGGCGTGCTGCGCATCGCCACGCCATATGAATTTGGCGCCCAGCAACTGGGCGGGGTGATCTGCCGCACGCTGGCGGCGCATCCGGCACTCGACGTGGCGGTGGAGATCACGCAGGGACTGGTCGATCCGATCCGCGACGGGTTTGACGTGGCCTTCGTCATCGTCGATGCCGACCTGCCCGACTCCGGCACGGTGGCCCGCCGCATCTACCACGTCGAGCGCGGGCTGTTCGCCGCGCCGTCGCTGGCGGACAGCCTGCCGGCGCAACTGCGTCCGGAAGACCTGGCCAACATGCCGACGCTGACCACGCCGGGCGACACCGTCTGGGAATTCACCCGCGGCGGCGAGACCGTCTCCGTGCCGATCCGCCCGCGCATGCAGACCTTCAACGCCGAGTTGCGCCTGCAGGGCGCGCTGGCGGGCCTTGGCATCGCGCGCCTGTCGGTGAACTACTGCGAAGCCGAGGTCGCGCAGGGCCGCCTGGTGCGGGTGCTGCCGGACTTCCCGCTGCCGCCGCTGCGCGTGTTCGCGCTGCTGCCGGACCGGCGCCTGCAGCCGCGCAAGGTGCGCGTGTTCATGGAAGCGATCGAGTCGATGATGGTGTCGGAGCTGGGGCCCGAGTCAGGCCTGGAAGGGATCGAGCCAGGCGAGTGGGCGAGGGAGGGTGCCGGGCCCGCGGGCGACGCGCAGGCGGAAGGAAGCGGCCTGGCAGAGGGAGAGGCCCGGCCGGCGGGTTGAGGATGCCGGCGGGCCACCACGGCGCAAGGCCGTGGCAAGGGAAAACGCAGAAGCTCAGGCGCCTTCGGTGAAGCTGTCGCGGCGGTCGGTGATGCTTGCGCCGTCGGTGAACGGATCGGCCTTGCCTTGCCTGGCGCCGTCGGTGTACGGATCGCGGCGGCCATCTCGGAACCCATGGGCGCCGTCCAGGAACGGGTCGACCTTGCCGACGTGGGCGATACCGCCGTCGAGGCGGGCGATGTCGGAAACCGGTTCAGAGGCGTGGGCGGCAACGGCGGCAAACGACAGGCCGGCCGCGCAGAGCAGGGAAAGCGCCAGGCTGCGGCGTTGTGCGAGGGTCTTCATGGTGTGTGGTCCTTCTTGGCAGGGTGCGTGGCTGCATCGCCACGTCGCCTGTAATGTAGGACTTCACACTAAGCAGAAAAAGCGTCAATAAGCGAAACACTGTCCAGGCGCCTGGACAATGCGCCGGCTGGCACCGGCGCCATCGCAGCTGCCTGCAATCCTCAGAAATGCATGTTGAACACGCTCGCCCCCAGCCGGGCGATCACCATCAGCAGGATCTGCGCGATCAGGAACAGCACCAGCGGCGAGACATCGAAGCCCCCCAGGCGCGGCACCACGCGCTGGATCGGGCGCAGCACCGGCGCGGTCAGGTGGTCGATGGCGGGGGTGACCGGCGAATGCGGGTTGACCCACGACAGGATCGCCATCAGCAGCGTGACCCACATCACCAGGCTGATCGCCCACTTCAGCACGTACAGCAACGCAGTGAGCAGCACCGCCGGCAGGAATGCCAGCAGGTCGGCGTTGCTGAACAGCGCAACCAGCAGCAGGAACACGACCGCCGTCAGCCAGGCCGCCACCACCGTGGCCCAGTCGATGCCGCCCACGCCCGGGATGATCCGGCGCAGCGGCCGCACCAGCCAGTCGGTGATCTGGAACACGCCCTGCGAGACCGGGTTGCGTGTCGGCAGCCGCGTCAGCTGCATCCAGACGCGCAGCAGCAGGGCCATGCCGAACAGGGTAAAGACGGTATCCAGCAGGAAGAGGGCGATTTCCGTAAACATCGATGCGGTTTCCGGTGACGGGTGAAGGTGTCTGCAACCGCACAGATTCTGCCATAGCCCGGCGTCACATCGGCGCATTCGGGGTACATGCCTGTGTCGCGTCCAACATGCCGGCGCCGCCCTATAATTGCGGGCGCCCGCGGCCGCACTGCGCCTGCGGCGGGTGTGTTCCCGTCTTTTTCGCGCTTTCCGTCGTTCTTCCGCTTAGTCCTATGCCCAGCAAGCCAGCCTCGTCCCGCAACTCTGCGCCACTCACCAAGGCCGACTTCGAGGCGCTCTCGGACTTCCGCTACCAGCTGCGGCGTTTCCTGCGGTTCTCCGAGGACGCGGCGCGCGAGGAAGGGCTGACCGTGCAGCAGTACCTGCTGCTGCTGCATGTCCGCGGCAGCGCCGACAAGGACTGGGCCTCGATCGGCGAGCTGGCCGAACGCCTGCAGGCCAAGCAGCACGGCGTGGTGGCGCTGGTCAATCGTTGCGAGGCAGCCGGGCTGGTCAAGCGCCGCCTCAATCCCGATGATCGCCGCGTGGTACAGGTACACCTGCTGGCCAAGGGCGAGCGCAGCCTGAACCGGCTCGCAATGCTGCATCGGACCGAGCTGGAATCGCTGCGCAACACCTTCCGCGTGGCCCGCATCACGCAGTTCAACGACGACGGCGCGGAGCGCGGCTGAGCATTGCAAACCGGCCGCGGCGCGGCCCGGTTACAGGCAGTTACCAATCAAAAGCTCCGGTGACACCCGCCGCCCGCAGGCGGCCCTAGACTCGCGCGCATTCATCAATACGCGCAGTGCGCAGGAGTCGAGCCATGTCCATCCCCTTTCGTTCGGTTGTGCTTGCGGTGCTTGGCGCCGGTGCGCTGGCCGGGTGTGCCACGCCGTATGGCTACGACAACGGCTATGGCGGGGGCTATGGGGGCGGCTATGGCAGCTACGGCAGCAATAGCGGCTATGGCGGCGGCTATGGTGGAAGCTATGGCGGCAACTACGGCAGCGGCACCAGCGGCACCACCATCAGCGGCTACCCGCAACAGCAATATCCACAGCAGGGCTACCCGCAACAGCAATATCCGCAGCAAGGCTATCCGCAGCAGGGGTATCCGCAGCAGGGGTATCCGCAGCAGCAATATCCGGACGGCGGCTACGACTCCAACAACAGCTACGGCAACGACAACTACGGCAACCAGGCCTACGGCGTGCGCTACGGCTGGGTAGAGGCCATCGAAGTGGTGGCCGGCCAGCCGCCCTCGACCAGCGGCGCCGGCGCGGTGGTCGGCGGCATCGTCGGCGGCCTGCTCGGCCACCAGGTCGGCCGCGGCCGCGGCAATACGGTGGCCACCATCGGTGGCGCCGTGGCCGGTGCGGTGGCCGGCAACGAGGTCGAGAAGCGCACCGGCAGCAGCGCACCGGCCTACCGCGTGCGCGTGCGCACCAGCGACAACGCCTACCTGACGCTGACGCAGGCCAACGCCTACCAGATGCGCATTGGCGACCGCGTCAAGGTCGAGAACGGCGTCGCGGTGCCGTACTGACCGATGCCGGCGCTGGCCGGCTAGGCTCCGGCGTTGAACAGTTGCGCGTAGTCTTCGCGCAGCTGGCGCTTGAGCAGCTTGCCCGCCGTATTGCGCGGCAGGTCGTCGACGAAGACGATGCGCTTGGGCACCTTGAACGGCGCCAGCGCCTGGCGCGCATGCGCGACCAGCGCGTCTTCGCTGGCCTCCTGGCCGCGCTTGCGCACCACGCACGCGGCCACTGCCTCGACCCACTTCGGGTGAGGCAGCGCGAACACCGCGGCTTCGGCCACCGCGCCATGCGTGTACAGGCACTCTTCCACTTCGCGGCTCGATACCAGCACGCCGCCTGAATTGATCACGTCCTTGATCCGGTCGACCACGTACAGGTAGCCCTCGGCATCCAGGTAGCCGAGGTCGCCGGAATGGAACCAGCCGCCGGCAAACGCTTCGGCGGTCTGTTCCGGCTTGTCCCAGTACTCGGTCAGCAGCTGCGGCGAGCGATGCACGATCTCGCCAAGCTCGCCGGGCGGGACGTCCTGCATGGTCTCGTCGACGATGCGCGTCTCGACATTCAGCACCGGCCGCCCTGCCGACGCGGGGCGCGCCGCATGTTCGTCGGGACCCAGCACCGTCGCCAGCGGCCCGATCTCGCTTTGCCCGTAGCAGTTATAGAAGCGCAGCGCCGGCAGCTTCTGCTGCAACTCCAGCAGCACCGGCACCGGCATGATCGACGCCCCGTAGTAGGCCTTGACCAGCGCGCCGAGCCTGGCGGGATCGAACTCGGCGTGGCGCAGCAGCGAGATCCAGACCGTGGGCGGGGCAAAGAAGCTGGTGATGCCTTCCGCGTGGATGGTACGCAGGCAGTAGCCCGCCTCGGGACTGCCGGCGATCAGCGTGGTGCCGCCGCACAGCAGCAGCGGCATCAGGAACACGTGCATCTGCGCCGAGTGGTACAGCGGCAGCGCGGCCAGCGAATAGTCCGAGGCGCGGATGTCGCAGGCGGCGATGGTGCTGACATACTCGGCCAGCAGCGCGCGGTGGGTCAGCACCGCGCCCTTGGGCGCGGAGGTCGTGCCAGAGGTGTACAGGATCTGCGCCGGCATGGTATCGGCAAGGCTCTCGAGTACCGGTGCCTCGGGGCCGCTGGCCGCCGCAGCCAGGATATCGCGCGCCGGGTTGCCGCCATGCAGCGTGCCGATGATCCGGCATGGCAGGCCCTCGATGCGCTCGGCCAGTGCCGGGTCGGCAAAGACCGCGCTGGCGCCCGATTGCGTGACGAGATATTCCACCTCCGGCCGCGTCATCGAGAAATTGACCGGCACATGGACCAGCCCGCTGCGCAGGCAGGCCAGCCACAGCAGCACGTACGCATCCGAGTTCTTGCCGAAGGCGGCCACGCGGTCACCGGGGCGCAGCCCCCATTGCACCAGCGCACCGGCCACGCGCGCGGCGGCGAGGTCGAGTTCGCGATAGCTCCAGGACCGTTCGCCGAAGCGGAGCGCGGTCTTGGCGGGGCTGCGCCGCACCGCGCGGGCGATGGCATCGGGGATGGTGTTGCGCAGGGCGCGCTGCTGCTCTGACTGCATGGTGGTCTCCGTCGTTATGGTTTGAGGGTCCAGCAAGTCTTTGAAGCCAAGCGCCGAGGATAAGGGCAGCCGCCTCGCCATGGCAAGGCGGCAGCGGGGCGCGCAGGGGCGCCCCCGGGGCTGTTACAGCGCCTGCGCCAGGAAGGCCAGCGCGCGCCCGTGTGCCAGCGCGGCACTGGGCTGGTGGTACGAAGCACGCGCCCAGCAGTTGAAGCCGTGGTCGGCGTTGTCGTAGACGTGGATCTCGCTGCCGGGCTTGCCCGCCATGGCGTCGCGCACGCTCTGCACGGCCTCCGGCGGGATGTGCGCGTCGAGCGCGCCGTAGTGGAACTGCACCGGCACGCGGATGTTCGCCGCTTCCTGCAGCTGGTTCTGGATGCCGCCGCCGTAGTACGGCACCGCGGCGTCGACCAGCCCGCGCGCCGCGCTCAGGTACGACAGCAGGCCGCCGAAGCAGTAGCCCACCGTGGCGACCTTGCCGGCGCCGGTGCGCTGGCGCAGCGCCTGCACGGTGGCGGCGATGTCGCCGAGCGCGGCTTCGACGTCGACCGATTTGCGCAGCGCCATCGCACGCGTCATGTCATCGCCGGCATAGCCCAGCTCGACGCGCGGCGCCTCGCGCCAGAACACGTCGGGCGCGAGTACGGCATAGCCATCGGCGGCGTACTGGTCAGCCACCGCGCGGATGTGTTCGTTCACGCCGAAGATTTCCTGCAGCAGCACGATGGCGGGCGCGCCCGGCCTGGCGCCTGCGGGGGGCAGGCTGAGGTAGGCGTCGAAGCTGCCCGCGTCGCTGTCGACGCGGATCCATTGGCTGTCGGGAATGGCTGTCATGGCAAGGGCTCTCCGGAATGGCTCACAACGGGTAGGCGGAATGCGCGGCACGTGCCGCGCGCCAGCCGCAAGTTTGCCACCGCGCGCGCCACCGTGCTGGCGCGCGCCACTTGCCGGGTCCGGCGCGCGCTCAATAAGCGCGCTCAATAAGCGCGCGATTGCCGGTAGCGCTTGTGCCAGTTGTCGGTATAGGCCTTCACCACCGCCGCATCGCCGCGGATCAGCATGCCGTTCTCGGCATTGCGCTCCTGCGCGGACTTGGTGAAGTTGAACGAGCCGGTGAACACCGCCTGGTCGTCGAACACCATCACCTTGTTGTGGGCGATCGCGGGCTTGTTGTCGATCACCACCGGCACGCCCGCGTGCTTGAGGTACGTGGCGCTGGTATAGCGCTCCGACTCCTGGCTCTTGTCCAGGATCACGCGCACGTCCACGCCGCGCCGGTGCGCCTGCGCCACGGCCTCGGCGATCGGCGCGCTGGTGAACGAGTAAGCCTGGACCAGCAGCTGCCGCCGCGTGCTGCGGATCGCATTGACCAGCAGCGCCTGGCAGCTCGCGCCGTCGGGCACGAAGCAAAGCGTGTAGCCGCTGCCCTGCGCGAACGCCTTGCTCGGCGCGGGGCTGGCCTCGGGCGGCTGGGCCGGCTTGCCGGACCGCGAGGGCAGGTGCTTGGCCACCGCGTCGCTGAAGGTGTCGCTGATGCTGCTGGTGATGGACTCGGTGACCTGGTCGAAGCCAGACGCCGAACGCGCATGCGCGAGCAGCGCGAAGGGGCTGAACGAGGTAAAGGCCGATACGGCGGCGGCGAGGGCAAGGCCCAGTACGGTACGGCGGAACATTCGGTAAGTCAGGGCGCGTTGGTCGCGACGGTTATGCTGGCTTCGGTCAGGGACAGCCTGCGCGCGCCGCGCGGCGCGGGCTGTGATGCGCGGGACCGCAGCGTAGCAGCCGCTTACGCCACTGGCAAAGGGCGATGTGTAACAGGATTTGTGCCGGCGGCACCGGCCTTGGGACTATCGGCGCATGGCGCCTATGATGGATGGAACCCCGCGGGCTTGCCCACCAAGGAGAGGGACATGTCGAACCATACCTACAAGCTGGTCGAAATCGTCGGCTCTTCGCCGGATGGCTGCGACCAGGCCATCCGCAGCGCCATCGCCAAGGCTGGCGAAACCATCAAGAACATCGACTGGTTCGAAGTGGTGGAAACGCGCGGCCATATCGAAAACGGCAAGGTCGCACATTACCAGGTCACGCTGAAGGTCGGCTTCCGCGTGACCTGAGCGCGGCGCTGTAGCAGCGGGGCATCCCTGGCCGCAGCGTCGCGGGCTGGCGGCGCGCCCGCTGCTTGCGCCGCGTATGGTTCCTGACTGCGCTGGCGGTGAAAACAAGGCCGGCGCTGTAGCGCCGCCGGCCTGGTGCCCGCGCAGCGCAGCGCCAGGGCCGCTCAGGGCAGGCGGATCTCCTTCACGTCGAAGTGCGATTCGCCGATCAGTTCCTTGTCGTACTCGCCGACCAGTTCCACCGTGGTGTTGGCGTCGACAGGCTTCTGCGCCGGCCATACCTTCTGCTTGATCTTTACCTTCATCTGGCCGGTGCCGTCCGCGAACAGGTAGCGCTCGTCGCCGGCGCTGCTGACGATCTTGCCGCGCAGCACCGCGTGCTGGTCGTCCTTGCCGTCGGCCTGCAACGCCTTCACGGTCATCGCCGGGATCGACGAGGGCCCGGTGTACTGCGCGCTGGCGCCGGCGGCGGCAAGTCCAAGGGCGAGGGCCACGGCGGTGGCGGTGAGGATGTGTTTCATGTGCGTTCTCCATCAAGGTTGGGACCCGGGGGCGATGGCATGCATGATGCGCCGGCACGGCTGAACCGTCGCTGAACGGCGGCGCGGGCGCCGCGACGCTTTATCATTCGGGATTCGCGTGCCGCGCGCGCTGCCGCATTCACCCATCCACCGGATCCCAGATTGCGTTTCCTGCACACCGCCGACTGGCATCTCGGCCGGCTCTTCCATGCCCGCAGCCTGCTGGAAGACCAGGCCCATATCCTCGGCCAGTTCGTTGAACTGGTCAAAGCCGAACGACCCGACGCCGTGCTGATCGCCGGCGACGTCTATGACCGCGCCGTGCCGCCGCCCGAGGCGGTGGCGCTGCTCGACGACGTGCTGGCCCGCATCGTCGTCGATGCCGGAGTGCCGGTGGTGATGATCGCCGGCAACCATGACAGCGCCCAGCGGCTGGAATTCGGCGCGCGCCTGATGCGCGCGCAGGGCCTGCACGTGGCCGGCCGCACGCTGGCCGATGCCGCCAGCGTGACGCTGCACGACGCGCACGGCGAAGTGCGCCTCTACGCGCTGCCCTATGCCGAGCCAGCGGTGGTGCGCGACGCCATGGGCGCGGAGCTGGTCTCGCACGAAGCCGCGCTGCGCGCGCAGCTCGACGCGATCCGTGCGGTCCATCCGCGGGGCGTGCGCGCGGTGGTGGTCGGCCATGCCTTCGTGGTCGGCGGTGCGGCCAGCGAATCGGAGCGGCCGCTGTCGGTCGGCGGCAGCGGCGCCGTGGCGGCGGACCTGTTCGCCGGTTTCGACCTGGTGGCGCTGGGCCACCTGCACCGGCCGCAGACGCTGGGCGGCGGGCGTATCCACTACGCCGGCTCGCTGCTCAAGTACTCGCTGTCCGAGTGCGCGCACGACAAGTCGGTGTCGCGCATCGAACTGGATGCCGACGGCGCCGTGTCGATCACGCCGGTGCCGCTGCAGCCGCTGCGCGACGTGCGCGTGGTGGAAGGCGAACTGGCCGCGCTGCTTGCCGCCGGCGCCAATGACCCGCAGCGCGACGACTATATCCACGCGCGCCTGACCGATGCCGGTGCGCTGCTCGACCCGATGGCCAAGCTGCGCCAGGTCTATCCCAACGCGCTGGCGATCGAGCGCACGGTGCTGGCGCGCAGCGGCACGGCTTCGGAAGCCGGCCGCCAGCTGCGCCAGCTTGGCGCCGGCGAGCTGTTTGCCAGCTTTTTCCGCGAGGTGGCCGATGCCGAGCTGGAGCCGGGCCACCGCGAAGTGCTCGACCAGGTGCTGGCCGGCATGGCGGCGGCGGAACGGGAGTCGGCATGAGACCGTTGCAACTGACCCTGCAGGCCTTCGGGCCGTTTGCCGCGACCGAGCAGGTCGATTTCACGCGGCTCGGCGACCAGGCCTTCTTCCTGATCCATGGCCCCACCGGCGCCGGCAAGACCACGCTGCTCGACGCCATCTGCTTCGCGCTGTATGGCGATACCTCCGGCGGCGAGCGCAGCGCGCAGGCCATGCGCAGCGCCAATGCCGCGCCGGGACTGCGCACCGAAGTCACGCTGGAATTCAGCCTGGGCGCGCAGCGCTGGCGCGTGGTGCGCTCGCCCGCGCAGGAGCGGCCCAAGCAGCGCGGCGAAGGCTGGCTGACGGAGCCGGCCAAGGCGCAGCTCGACCAGCATGACGGCAACGGCTGGGTCAGCAAGGCCGGCCAGCCGGGCAAGGTCAGCGATGCCATCCGCGATCTGCTCGGCTTCGACAGCGCGCAGTTCCGCCAGGTCATCGTGCTGCCGCAAGGGCGCTTCCGCGAACTGCTGACCGCCAGTTCGCAGGCGCGGCAGGCAATTCTGGAGCGATTGTTCCGCACCGAGCTCTATCGCCGCGTGGAAGAACTGCTGAAGGCGCAGGCGGCCGGCATCCGCCGCGATGCCGAGCGCATCGGCATCCAGCGCGACGAAGCGCTGCGGCAGGCCGGCATGGAGAGCGCGCAGGCGCTCGCCGACGGCATCGCCACGCTGCACGCGGAAATGCATGCGCTGCAGGCGCAGGAGCAGGGCGCACGCCAGTCGCTGGCCGCGGCGCAGGCGGCACTCGGCGCGGGCGAACAGGTGGCGGCACGGCTGCGGGAACGCCAGCAGGCCGAGGCCGCGCACGCTGCGCTGCAGGCACAGCAGCCCGCGATGGAGGCCGAACGTGTGCGGCTGCAGGCCGCGCAGCGCGCGGCGCGCGTCAGCCCCGCGCTGCAGCAGTGGCAGCTAGCGCGGCGGGACCACGCGGCGGCCGGGACAGCGCTTGAGCAGGCCGACGCGGGCGCGGCGCGCACCGCGCAGCAGGCCGCGCAAGCCGCTGCCGCATTGCAGGCCGAGACCGCCCGTGCCGACTTGCGCGCGGCCGCCCAGCAGCGCTGCACGGAACTTGACGCCATGCTGCCGCGCGCGCGCCAGCTCGGCACGCTGCGGCAGGCCCTGGAGGCGGCACAGCAGAAGCAAGCTGCCACCGTCGTGGCGCGCGAGCGTGGCGCCGCCAGGCTGGCCGCGAGCCAGGTCGACGCAGCGGCGGCGGAGACCGCGCTCGGGCGGGCGCAGCTTGCTGCCGCGCAACTACAAGGCACGCAACTACAGCTTGCCGCGTTGCAGGAAAAATCGCGGCAGTTCAGCCGCCATGCCCAGGCGATGCAGGCGCTTGCCAACGCCGTTGCGCAGGCCGCCGACGTGGAAGCGGCTCAGCAACTGGCTGACCGCATGCGCGAGCGCCGCCGCGACGCACTGGCCGAAGCCGAAGCCGCATGGCGCGCCGGCCAGGCGGCACGGCTGGCGGCCGCGCTTGCCACCGGCGAGGCTTGCCCGGTATGCGGCAGCAGCTCGCATCCGACCCCGGCGCAGCATGTCGACACGCCGCTGTCGGACGACGCGCTGGAGCAGGCGCGCGGGGCCATGCTCGAAGCCGAGTCGCAGGCGGTGCGTTGCGCCGCCCAGCTGCAGGCCGCGCAGGCCGCCACCACGCAGGCGCGTGAGCGTGCCGACGAACTCGCGCAGGCCCTGGGCGACGTCTCGGACGAGGCCGCGCACCAGCTGAAGACCGAGATCGCCACGCTCGCGGCCGCGCTGGCAGCAGGCCAGCAGGCAGCTGCCAGCGTCGGCCAGTGCGAAGCCGCCATTGCCGCCAGCCGCGCCGCGCGCGAGGCGGCCGAACTCGCCAGCCGCGATGCCGCCGCCGCAGCGGAAGCGTCTGCGCAGGCGCTGGCGCAGTGCCAGGTCGCATGGCAGGTGGCCTGCGCGCAGGTTCCCGAGGATTCGCGCGATCCGGTGGCGCTGGCCGAAGCCTTGCGCCAGGCGCAGGCCGATGCCGCTGCGCTGGAGCGCGCCCTTGCCACCGCGCAGGCGGCGGACCGGCAAGCCGCCACGGACGCCGCCGCCGCGCAGGCCGCGCTTGGCTCGGCCCGGCAGGCACAGGCGCAAGCCACCACGCGCCTCGCCGAGGCGCAATGCGCGCTGGTGCAAGCTTTAGAGCGGGAAGGTATTGCCGATATAGCGGCGCATGCCGCGGCCAGCCTGCCCGATGCCGACATGGCGCGCATTGACCAGGCGCTGCGCGCCTTCGATGCGGAGCTGGTCGCCGCCGCCCGACTGCGCGAGCGCGCCGAGGCCGCGGCGCAAGGGCTCGGCGTGCCGGACCTGGATGGATTGCGTGCTGCCGGGCAGGCCGCCGCCGACGCGGTGGAAGCGCTGGTCCGGCAACAGGCGGATCGCGGCCGCTCGCGGGGCCTGCTGCAGCAATGCCAGCTGCGCCTGCAGCAACTTGATGCGCAGGGCCGCGACATCGAAGCCCGCTATGCAGTGCTCGGCCGGCTGGCCGAGGTCGCCAACGGCAACAACCCGCGCCGCATGACGTTCCAGCGTTTCGTGCTGGCCACGCTGCTCGATGAGGTGCTGGAAGCCGCGTCGGCGCGGTTGCTGGCGATGAGCCGGGGCCGCTATGTGCTGCAGCGCGTGCGCGAGCAGGCCGACCAGCGCAGTGCCGGCGGGCTGGATATCGAAGTGTTCGACCACGACACCGGTGCGCCGCGGCCGGCCAATACGCTGTCAGGCGGCGAAGGCTTCCTGGCGTCGCTGTCGCTCGCGCTTGGCCTGGCCGACGTGGTGCAGTCGCGCGCGGGCGGGATCCAGCTCGATACGCTGTTCGTCGATGAAGGGTTCGGCACGCTGGATCCGGAAAGCCTGGACTTTGCCATCCGCACGCTGCTCGACCTGCAGCAGGCCGGTCGGCTGGTCGGGATCATTTCGCACGTGGCTGAGCTGCGGGAGCGCATTGATGTGCGGCTGGAAGTGCGGCCGGGGGTGGGTGGCAGCCGCGCGGTGCTGAGCGGCGTGGCAGCCATGGCCTGAAATTCTGCCGGCCAGTCTGGCTGGTCTGGCTGGTGGCAGCGGGTAGCAGGTGGCAGCGGGTAAAGTGAGGTGTTCCGCGAGGTGTTCCGCGAAGTGTTCCTTAGTCAGGCGACAAACACCTGCCGGCAGCGGATCGCCATGACCTGCGCCTCGAACGCCCGCGCGGCGGCCAGGGCCAGGCGCGCGCGGCGCGACAGCGCGGGCGCGCGCTTTGCGGGTGCGGCCTGCGCGGCGTGCGCGGCCTGTGCAGTGGCGGCGCAGGGTACGATGCCGTCCTGGCCCAGTCCCCACGCCTGCTGCGTAACCTGCAGGATGCGCGCAAGGGCTGCGGCATGTTGCGTGGATGCATTCGGGAGGTTGGCGGTGGCCATGGTGGGCTCCTGTTTCTTGTCTGTATTTCGTGTTTCTAGCTGGGCGGCGCGCCTGAGCCGGTGGTCCGGGGACTGCTGTATGGGCGCTGCCTTCTTCTGATTCCAAGATAGCCGCCGCGACCGCGGCGCAACATCGACAGCGAACCGATTCCCCTGTCGGCCCTGTCCTACACGGGACGCCGCCGTCACCCCGCGCGGTGATCGCCCATCGTCTGCATCCCTTGCCGGCCGACCGGTTGACCGTCGCCCGCGCGCAGGTGTAATCTGTTCATTCTGCGAATTCAAGTTCTAATAGCGAACAAAAGCCGGCCAACCACCGGCCGCATTTCGGATCGCGGCTGTGCCGGACGGCACAGCACCAAACAACACCACGCAGACTGCTGGACCGTTCAACGGGCGGTACAGGCGGCACCAACGCCGCCCGGCCGTATATGAACATCCTTCCGGCGGGCATCTGGAGACAGTCTTTCATGCGCCGCGCCTTGCGGCCCGCTCCGGTAGCCTGCGGATCTTCCGACCTGGAACGCAAGTGATCAACAAGCTATACGACACGGTGGAAGCGGCGGTGGCCGGCATCCACGACGGCGCCACCATCCTCATTGGCGGCTTTGGCCTCGCAGGCATGCCCGCGGAACTGATCGACGCGCTCATCGAGCAAGGCGCGCGCGACCTCACCATCGTCAACAACAACGCCGGCAACGGCGACACCGGCCTGGCCGCGCTGCTGAAGACCAAGCGCGTGCGCAAGATCATTTGCTCGTTCCCGCGCCAGACGGACTCGTACGTGTTCGACGCGCTGTACCACGCCGGCGAGATCGAGCTGGAACTGGTGCCGCAGGGCAACCTGGCCGAGCGCATCCGCGCCGCCGGCGCCGGCATCGGCGGCTTCTTTACCCGCACCGCCTACGGCACGCCGCTGGCCGAGGGCAAGGAAACCCGCATCATCGACGGCCAGGGTTACGTGTTCGAGACCCCGATCCACGCCGACTTCGCGCTGATCAAGGCCGACACCGCCGACCGCTGGGGCAACCTCACCTACCGCAAGACCGCGCGCAACTTCGGCCCGATCATGGCGATGGCCGCCAAGTGCGCCATCGTGCAGGTCAACAAGGTAGTGGAGCTGGGCGAAATGAATCCCGAACACATCGTCACGCCGGGCCTCTTCGTCAAGCGCGTCGTCAAGATCGCCAAGTCCGCATAAACGCGACAGGCAACAGGAGAAACAGCATGCAACGCCTGACCCGCGATCAGATGGCCGCCCGCGTGGCCAAAGACATTCCCGAAGGTGCCGTGGTCAATCTCGGCATCGGACTGCCGACGCTCGTCGGCAACCACCTGCCGGCAGACAAGGAAATCCTGCTGCACAGCGAGAACGGCCTGCTCGGCATGGGCCCCGCGCCCGCTGCCGGTGAAGAAGACGGCGACCTGATCAACGCCGGCAAGCAGCCGGTGACGATCAAGCCGGGCGGCTCGTACTTCCACCACGCCGATTCGTTCGCGATGATGCGCGGCGGCCACCTCGACTTCTGCGTGCTGGGCGCGTTCCAGGTGTCGGAGAAGGGCGACCTGGCCAACTGGCACACCGGCGCACCCGGCGCCATCCCCGCCGTGGGCGGCGCGATGGACCTGGCGATCGGCGCCAAGCAGGTGTTCGTGATGATGGAACACCAGACCAAGCAGGGCGAAAGCAAGGTCGTGCCGCAGTGCACTTATCCGCTGACCGGCATCGGTTGCGTGACGCGCATCTACACTGACCTTGCCACCCTCGACGTGACCGCCGACGGTCTGGTCGCGCGCGACCTGGTGGAAGGGCTGAGCTTCGAAGAACTGCAGCGCCTGACCGGCGTGCCCCTGAAGCAGGCCTGAGCGCCGGCATCGCCACCGCATCCGTACCGCACCGATACCAACCAGACGAGAGAGACACACCATGACCGAAGCCTTTATCTGCGACGCCATCCGCACGCCCATCGGCCGCTACGGCGGCAGCCTGTCCGCCGTGCGCGCGGACGACCTTGGCGCGGTGCCGCTGAAGGCGCTGATGGCCCGCAATCCCAATGTGGACTGGAAGGCCATCGACGACGTGATCTACGGCAACGCCAACCAGGCCGGCGAAGACAACCGCAACGTGGCGCGCATGTCGTCGCTGCTGGCGGGCCTGCCGCAGGACGTGCCGGGCGCGACCATCAACCGCCTGTGCGGCTCCGGCATGGATGCCACCGGCACCGCCGCGCGCGCCATCAAGGCGGGCGAAGCGCAACTGATGATCGCCGGCGGCGTGGAAAGCATGAGCCGCGCCCCGTTCGTGATGGGCAAGGCCACCAGCGCCTTCTCGCGCGATGCGCAGATCTTCGACACCACCATCGGCTGGCGCTTTGTCAACCCGGCCATGCGCGCGGCCTACGGCGTGGACTCGATGCCCGAGACCGCCGAGAACGTCGCCACCGACTACAAGATCAGCCGCGAAGACCAGGACCTGATGGCGCTGCGCAGCCAGGAGAAGGCTTCGCGCGCGCAGGCCGACGGCACGCTGGCGCAGGAAATCACCGCGGTCACCATCGCCCAGAAGAAGGGCGACCCGATCGTGGTCGAGGGCGACGAGCACCCGCGCGCCACCAGCATGGAATCGCTGGCCAAGCTGCGCGGCGTGGTCCGCCCTGACGGCACCGTCACCGCCGGCAACGCCTCGGGCGTGAACGACGGCGCCTGCGCGATCCTGCTGGCGAGCGAAGCCGGCATCAAGCAACACGGCCTGACCCCGCGTGCGCGCATCGTCGGCATGGCCACCGCAGGCGTGGCCCCGCGCGTGATGGGCATCGGCCCGGCACCGGCGACGCAGAAGCTGCTCAGGCAACTGGGCATGACGCTGGACCAGATCGACGTGATCGAGCTGAACGAAGCGTTTGCCGCGCAAGGCCTGGCCGTGCTGCGTGAACTGGGCGTGGCCGACGACGACAAGCGCGTCAACCCGAACGGCGGCGCGATCGCGCTGGGCCACCCGCTGGGCATGAGCGGCGCGCGCCTGGTCACCACCGCGATGTACCAGCTGCACCGCACCGGCGGCCGCTTTGCGCTGTGCACGATGTGCATCGGCGTGGGCCAGGGCATCGCCATGGTGATCGAGCGCGTTTAACAGCAGAACGGCAAGGCGCCCTCTCGCATCAGGCGAGAGGGCGTTTGCCTGCGGTAGTCTTGAAAGTGAGTCAAAGATGTCCCTCCCCGTAGCCACCCTCGTCACCGGCGGCAGTTCCGGCATCGGCCGTGCCATTTGTGAAATGCTGCTGGCCGATGGCGTGAGCCAGGTGGTCAATGTCGACTACGCCGCGCCGGCCTGGTCGCATCCCGGCATGACCTTCTTCCAGGCCGACCTGACCGACGCCGAGGCGACCCGCGCCGTGGCCGAGCAGGTCACGTCGCGCTTCGCCGTCACGCGCCTGGTGAACAATGCCGGCGCCACGCGCCCCGGCACCGCCGACAGCGCCACCGTTGCCGACCTGGACTACGTGAGCGGCCTGCACCTGCAAGCGCCGCTGCTGCTGCTGCAAGCCTGCCTGCCCGCGATGCGCGCCGCAGGCTTCGGCCGCATCGTCAACATGGCCTCGCGCGCGGCGCTGGGCAAGCCCGAGCGCGTGGTGTACTCGGCCACCAAGGCTGGCCTGATCGGCATGACCCGCACGCTCGCGATGGAACTGGGCGGCGACGGCATTACCGTCAACGCCGTGGCCCCGGGCCCGATCGCCACCGAGCTGTTCCGCAAGAGCAATCCGGAAGGCGCGGAGCAGACCAGGCGCATCCTCGCCAGCATTACGGTCAAGCGCATGGGCACCCCGGAGGATGTCGCGCGCGCCGCGCTGTTCTTCCTGTCGCCCGACAACGGCTTCGTCACCGGCCAGGTGATGTACGTATGCGGCGGCACCACGCTGGGCGTTGCGCCGGTTTAAGCGCGCCCCCGGCACTCAAAGATTCGACAAGAAGAGACGTTAACCAAACGTCACGCATGGCGGCCCAGAGCCGGGCCGCCAACCAGGATGCGCGCGAGTGCGCAGCATCCGTTCGGGAACGGCAATCACGCCATTTCAGCACAACGTCCTGCACGGGCCCCAATCTCCGTCGGGACAGCTTTACCGGAGTAATACCGATGAGACACGATTCCCAGACCTCCACCACGCGCCGCCGCCTGCTCGCCGCCGGCGTGGCGCTGGCCACCACCTTTGCCGGCTTCGCTGGCGCCGCGCACGCACAAGGCGGCTACCCGACCAAGCCGATCACGCTGATCGTGCCGTTCTCGGCCGGCGGCACCACCGACATCCTGGCGCGTATCGTCGGCCTGCAGCTGGGCAAGGCGCTCGGCCAGCCGGTGGTGATCGACAACCGTCCGGGCGCGGGCGGCAATATCGGTGCCTCGCTGGCGGCCAAGGCGCCGGGCGACGGCTACACGCTGTTCATGGGCACCATCGGCACGCACGCGATCAACCAGTCGCTGTACTCCAAGCTGCCGTATGACCCGGTCAAGGACTTCGCGCCGATCTCGCGCGTGGCGATGGTGCCGAACCTGGTGGTGGTGAACCCCAAGGTGCCGGTCAACAACGTCAAGGAACTGATCGCCTACGTGAAGGGCAATCCGGACAAGCTGTCGTATGGTTCGTCGGGCAGCGGCTCGTCGATGCACCTGTCGGGTGAGCTGTTCAACTCGATGACCGGCCTGCATATCCAGCACATCCCCTACAAGGGCAGCGCGCCGGCGGTGAACGACCTGCTGGGCAACCAGATCGGTCTGATGTTCGACAACATGCCGTCGTCGTATCCGCACGTGAAGGCGGGCAAGCTGCGCGCAATCGCCGTGACCTCGGCCAAGCGCTCGCCGGCGCTGCCGAACGTGCCGACCGTGGCCGAGTCGGGCGTGCCGGGCTATGAAGCGACTTCCTGGTTCGCGCTGTACGCGACGGGCGGCACGCCGCAGCCCATCGTCGATCGCCTGAACGCTGAAGTGGTCAAGATCCTGGCCATGCCGGAAGTGAAGAAGCAGATGGCTGACCAGGGTGCTGAACCCAATCCGGAAAAGCCGGCGCAGCTGGCCGCATTCATGAAAGCCGAAACCGCCAAGTGGTCCAAGGTCGTGAAGGCCTCGGGCGCTACGGTGGACTGAGCCTGAAGTTTTCGTTGCCTGGATAATCGCCGGTTCCGTCGGGCCGGCCAGATGGCTGATGACCCCACATTCTTCGGAATGTGGGGTTTTGTTTTTTGGTGGCCCAGTGCGAGGCGCCTGGCCTTTCGGCAACGTCGCGCTCCTGCTTCATTTATGTACGTACATATTGCCTACTGAACAGAGCGGCAGCGACGGTGGCGGATGCTGTCGTCCGAAACTGTCTGGGTATGCAGGCAGCCGTTCTTGCAGGGATATTGTCGAAATGCTCCAACCCGGTTCGGGTGGGTGGCTGAGATAAGGCTTGCCACCCCCCCTGGCATTCGCACTATTATGTACGTACATTATCGCCGCCATTACGGCGCAGCCAGGAGTGCAAGGTGCGAAAACTGACTGTAAGGCCACCCATGACCAGGGTGGCAGCGTGAACGCGGGGGGTGCCATGACGCACGCCGTTGCGCCGACCGTGACCGCGCGCGCCGCCAGCTTCGCGGTTGACCGCACGCTGTGCTTTCCGGCCGATGCGCTCGACATCGCCCGGCTTTCCATTTATGACTGCCTGGCCGTGGCGATTGCCGGCACGCGGGAGCCGGTCAGCCAGGCCGTGCGCGAGCTGGTGCGCCAGGAAGGCGGCGCGCCGCAAGCCAGTGCCTTCGGCCTGTCCGCGCGTATCCCCGCCCGCGCCGCGGCGCTGCTCAATGGCGCGGTGGCGCATGCGCTGGACTACGACGACACGCATTTCGATTTCGTCGGCCACCCGAGCGTAGCCGTGCTGCCAGCCGCGCTGGCCGTGGCCGAACAGCAGCAGGCCGGCGGCAAGGCGCTCCTCGAAGCCTTCCTCATCGGTGTGGAGATCACCTGCCGGGTGGGCGGATGGCTGGGCCGGCCGCACTACAACGCCGGTTTCCACCAGACCGCCACCTCGGGCGCGTTTGGCGCCACCGCTGCCAGCGCCCGCCTGCTCGGCCTCGACGCCGGACAGGCCACCCACGCGCTGGGCCTGGCGGCCACGCGGGCATCCGGCCTGAAGTGCCAGTTCGGCACGATGGCCAAGCCATTTCACGCGGGCATGGCCGCCTCCACCGGCGTGGAAGCGGCCGCGCTCGCCGCGCTGGGCTTCATTGCGCGCCCGGATGCCATCGAATGCCCGGGCGGGTTTGCGGCCACCCATGGCGCGGCGCAAGGCTGTGCGGACGAACCGTTCGCCGGCCTGCCCGAAGCCTTCCGCTTTGTCGACGTCCAGCACAAGTTCCACGCCTGCTGCCACGGTACGCACCCGGCATTGGAAGCCCTGAAGACCCTGCGCACGCGGCACGGGCTGCAGCCCGGCGACATTGCCGGTGTTTCGCTCGACATCGCGCCGCAGTGGCTGCCGGTCTGCTGCATCCCGCAGCCGGCGACTGCACTGGAAGCCAAGTTCAGTCTTTCGCTGACGGCTGCCATGGTGCTGGCCGGTGTGGACACGGCCGCGCTGGCGTCGTTCTCCGACGCCGCCTGCCGCGATGCCAGCCTGGCGGAACTCGCCCGACGCGTCGAGATCTGCCCGGATCCGGCTGTCGCGGATACCGCTTGCCGCGCCACCGTGCTCACCCGCTCGGGCGTCTCGCTGGCCTGCCAGGTCGAGCTGGCCGACCCGATGACGTATGAAACCCGGGCTACCCGCCTGCGCGGCAAGGTCGCGGCCTTGCTGGGCACGCAGCCGGCGCAGGCCTTGTGGGTCTTTGTTGAGACCCTTGACGCGCTGCAGGCACCGGACCTGTATCCACGCCTGCACGCCTGGATGGCCGGCGAGGCCGCCTGAGCAGGCCAGTCTGGCCCGGGCAAAACCCATTCAGGACGCTGCCATGGATGCAGCGCAAATCAAGGAGACAGGCATGAAAAAATGGATCGTCGCCGCCGTGCTGGGCGGACTGGCCGGGCTCGCCGGTGCGTCGGACAACTACCCCTCGCGGCCCATCAGGCTGATCGTGGGCTATGCGGCCGGCGGTCCGGTCGACAGCGCGGCGCGGGTCTATGCCCAGCACCTGGGCAACGCGCTGGGGCAGCCGGTCGTGATCGACAACCGCGCGGGCGCCGGCGGTGCCATTGCCGCGACCCAGACTTCCCGGTCAAGCCCGGACGGCTATACGCTCTTCTTCGTCGGCAGCCCGACGCTGACCATGGCCCCGCTGGTCCAGAAGACGGCGACCTACAAGCCGCTCAAGGACTTTACGCTGGTCGGCCTGCTCAATACGTATACCAACGTGCTGCTGGTGCCGAACGAGTCTGCGCTGAAGAGCGTGGATGACCTGGTCAGCTATGCCAGGAGCCATCCCGACGCCATGGCGTTCGGTTCGGCGGGCGTCGGCGCATCCAACCACCTCGCCGCGGAACTGCTCGCCCAGCGCGGCGGCGTCCGTTTCCTCCATGTGCCGTACAAGGGCAATTCCCCGGCCGTCACCGACCTGATCGGCGGGAAGATCGGCTTCATGTTCGACGTGACCGGCACCGCGATCGGCTATGTGCAGGGCGGCAAGGTGCGGGCGCTGGCCGTGACTTCCCAGGCGCGCAATGCCGCCTTGCCCGGCGTGCCGACCGTCGCCGAGTCCGGGCTCAAGGGCTTCGACGTGAGCGGCTGGTTCGGCCTGATCGGCCCGCCCGGGCTGCCGCCGGCCGTGGTCGAGCGGCTGGTGGCGGCCAACCGCGAGGTCGGCAACAACGCCGCGTTCCGGCAAAGCCTGGCGCGGGGCGGCTACACGCCCAGCATCAGCGGCCCCGCCCAGTTCACCGAGCGCCTGCGGCAAGACCTGGCGCTGTGGAGCGAGGTCATCACGAAGGCAAAGATCGAGGCGCAATGATCGCCACGCAGGCCTGCCAAACGAGAAGACACAGGCGATCGCGCTCTACTCCGAAGGGATCAACGACGGCGACGG
This sequence comes from Cupriavidus sp. Agwp_2, assembly GCF_040784895.1. Lineage (NCBI taxonomy): Bacteria > Pseudomonadati > Pseudomonadota > Betaproteobacteria > Burkholderiales > Burkholderiaceae > Cupriavidus > Cupriavidus sp. Agwp_2. Next base: position 1,678,040 of record NZ_CP088084.1, on the reverse strand, counting down.
CCTGGTGGCGGCACTGGACGCCGCGCGCCGGGCGCGCAAGCCGGTCGTGATGATGAAGGTAGGGCGCAGCGAGGTGGACGGCGCGGCGGCGCGCTCGCACACTGCCTCGATTGCCGGCGACGATGCGGTGGTTGACGCGGTGCTGGCCGAGCTCGGCGTGGTGCCCGCGCGCGCTGCGGAACGCAGGCCTGCTCACAAGCCTCAATCGCTTCCCACCTGCGGCCCGCCCCCTTGCCGTTTCTCGGTCGCAGACTTGAGCAGTGCCGCGCTTCGATAAATCCCGTGCGCAAACTTCCCGTACGGCAGCGTCGCAAACAATGCCATCACCACGCCAAGGTGCACCGCCAGCAGCAACGGCATCGCCAACGTGTCGCGCAATGCCAGCAACCCGAGCCCGGTGGCACTGGTCAGCAACAGCAGCGCGATGAAACCCCGATCCATCGGCCGTTGCCGCACATCTCCCTGCATCGGATGTCGCCGGAGATTCAGCCATAGCAAGCCAGCAGGCCCGATCAGCAGCCCGACCCCGCCAGCGACACCCAGCAGCACCGGCAGGCTCGCAACCGGATACGGCGCATGCCAGCCCAGCAGGTAGTGGTACGCCGTAGCCACCGCCGTCGAGGCAAAGCACAGCATGAAGCCGTAGAACGTGAAATGGTGGAAACGCCGCCGTGCCAGCGTAAAGCCATCGCTGGTCTCGTTGCATCCGTCGCCATGCCCACCATCCAGGTAGGTCAGCGCCAGCACGTTCTTCGCGGCCTCGGCCACCGCAGGCGCTGACGCCGTGCCGGCCGACACGTCGCGCCAGAACCGCCGCACGCCAACCCCAAGCGCAAGCACCGAAAACCCGAACACCGCACCAAACATCGCAGCCAGCGTGTTGTGCGGGAACACTGCGTAGAAGTTGCCGCCGGCATGCCGCTGCCACAGGGCACCACCCATCATCACTGCCAGCACCAGGAACAATGCCAGCCCCAAGGCAAGCGCAACCGACACCGTCAGGCCGTTGCGCTTGTACAGCTTGCCCAGCGGCGCCGGCCACGCATATTCGCTGTACGTCTCCAGCCGCACCTTCGCCATCGCCTGTGGCACATTGACGCCGAAATCATGCGGCGGCGCGTACTGGCAGGCGTGATAGCACGCCCCGCAGTTGTGGCACAGGTTCGCCAGGTAGTTGACGTCGGCCTTGCCGAACTCCAGCCGCCGCGTCATCGCGGGGAACACCGCGCAGAAGCCTTCGCAGTAGCGGCAGGCATTGCAGATCTGCATCTGCCGCGCGACTTCGGCTTCGTTGTCGGTCAGCGGCAGAATGCGAATCACGCGACCGGCGCCAGGCGTGGCAATCGTGCCTGCATCCTCGCCGGCCAGTTGCGCGGCCTCGCGCGCCAGGGCTTCAAGCTTCTGCATGAACCGCTCCCGTCTTGATGCCAGCCGCTCGCGCGGCTTGCGTGCCAGCGATACGTCCGAACGCCGTGCCGATCGACATGCCGACCCCGGCCGTATATCCCTTGCCGAGCACGTTGCCCGCCATCATTTCCCCTGCCACGAACAGATTCCCGCTCGGCCTGCCGCCGAAATGCACCTGGGCCCGGTCGTTGACCTTGAGCCCCAGGTAAGTGAAGGTGATGCCCGGCCGCAGCGCGTAGCCGTAGAAAGGCGCCTGGTCCAGCGGCCGTGCCCAGTGCGTCTTGGCCGGTACCAAGCCCTCGGTATGGCAATCGTCCAGCGCGGTATGGTCGAAGGTGCCGACGCGGCACGCCGCGTTGTAGTCCTGCACGGTGCGAACGAACTGCGCTTCCGGCAGCCCGAGCTTGCGCGCGAGTTCAGGCAGCGTGTCGGCCTTCTCGCCGGGGAACACCGGCGGCATGAAGCGGCCGATGGCCTGGCTGTCGATGATCGAGTAGCCGATCTGCCCGGGCTGCTGCGCCACCAGACGGCCCCAGATCGCATAGCGCTTGGGCCAGAAGTCCTCGCCCTCGTCATAGAAGCGCTCGGCGTCGCGGTTGACGACAATGCCCAGCGACACGCAGTCGATGCGCGTGCAGATGCCGCCGTCATAGAGCGGTGCGCGCGCATCGATGGCGACACAGTGCGACTGCGACGGATCGCCGATGGCATCGGCACCGGCTTCAATCATGTGGCGCAGCAGCACGCCCTGGTTGAAGCGGGTGCCGCGGATCAGGAAGTTGTCGGCGGGCCATTCGCCGCGTTCGTTCTGGCCCCAGGCCTCGCGCAGCCATTCGCGGTTGGACTCGAAGCCGCCCGCGGCCAGCACGCAGGTGCGCGCGGTAAAGCGCTGGCTGCCGCTGCGTGCGGCGACGAAGCGGTCGCCATCCATCTCGATCGCGTCGACCGGGGTTTCATAGCGGACCTGCACGCCCATCGCTTCGGCGCTGCGGTAATACGCATTGACCAGCGCCTTGCCGCCGCCCATGAAGAAGGCGTTGGTGCGGGCCACATGCAGCGCGCCCGACAGCGGCGGCTGGAAGCGCACGCCATGCCTGCGCATCCATGGCCGGCAGCCGGACGAGGCGCGGATTACCAGCCGCGCCAGGTGCTCGTCGGTGATGCCGCCGGTGACCTTGAGCAGGTCCTGCCAGTACTCTTCTTCGGGATAGGCATCGACCAGCACGTCTTGCGGCGCGTCGTGCATGCAGCGCAGGTTGCGGGTGTGCTGGGAATTGCCGCCACGCCAGGCGCGCGGCGCGGATTCGAGCAACAGCACCGAGGCCCCGGCTTCGCGCGCCATCAGCGCCGCGCACAGGGCCGCGTTGCCGCCGCCGATTACCAATACATCGACCAATTCGTCTGCCATCGGATTGCCTCCTTGCTGGCGCCATCTTGGCCGGCAAGGCGAAAAGCCGCCATCAGGGCCGCGGCAAGGGGGCTTCAGCTTTCGTGAAGCCCTGGCGGGGACAACCCCCAGAGGCGTCAGCGCGGCCGCAGCGTGGCGCCCGGCCAGCGCCCTTCGCGCACCAGCGTGGCGGCCACGTCGGCCAGCACCACGCGCGCGGCCAGTCCCGCGGGCGACAGTTCGTCGTCGGACAGGCTGACCAGCAGGTTGGGGCGGGTCGCGCCGGTGTCGGTGAGCAGCACGCTGCGGTAGGGCGTGCCCTGGCTGCGCGCCAGCGCCGCGCCGGGCTGGATGGTGGCGCCCAGGCCACCCTGCACGGCATCCATCAGGATGGCCAGGCCGTCGATCTCGGCCACCACCTGCGGCTCGCGCCTGGCCTGCCGGAAGCAGGCGGCGACCAGCGCGCGCAAGCCGTGCGAGCCGCTGGGCAGGATCAGCGGCAGCTTGCCCAGCGCCGCCACCGAGGTGCTTTCGCCGCGCGGCATGCCGGCCAGGCCCTCGGCGCCGATCACGAACAGGCGCTCGTCGAGCAGCGGCAGCACGCTCCAGCGCTGCGCCGGCTCCTCGCTGAACAGCACCGCGAGGTCGATCTGGCGCGCGCTCAGCATGGCGCCAAGGTAGCCGGACAGGCTTTCCACCATGCGCAGCCGCACGTCGGGGTAGCGCTCGCGCATGGCCTGCATGAAGGGCAGCGCGAGCACGCCGGCGGTGCTGGGCGGCAGCCCGACGCTGACGTGGCCCGACAAGCGCGCCTGGCGTGCGGCCAGCGCGGCGTCGTCGATATGGCGCAGCGCCAGCTGGGCCTGGCGCCAGAAGGCCAGCCCGGCATCGGTGGCGACCACGCCGGTGGAGGTGCGCTGCAGCAGCCGCGTCGACAGTTCGCTTTCCAGCCGGCTGATCTGCTGGCTCAGCGCGGAGGTGACCACGCCCAGCTCCAGCGCCGCCTTGCCCATGCTGCCATGCTCGATCACGCTGACGAAGTAGCGCAGTTGCCTCAGTTCCATGTCGCGTCCCCGCTGCCGCAATTTGCCGGCATGGTAGCGGAAATCCTGTCGCGGTTCACGAATCCTGAAGACCCCTTAACGTCCGCCCGATGGCGCGCGCCGCGGCGGCTGCGTAGAGTCGCACCACCAGAAGCGGGCGCCTGCCCGCCGTCCGATAACAACATGACAACATGACTTCCCGCAAAGGAGACTGCATGCCTTCCGTTTCGCGCATCCGCCGCGGCGTGCTTGCCGCGCTGGCCGCCGCCGCCGTGCTGGGCAATCCCGCCGCCATCACCGCCGCATTCGCTGCCGACCCCTGGCCGACCAAGCCGATCACGCTGGTGGTGCCCTTCGCCAGCGGCGGCACCACCGACATCCTCGCGCGCACCGTCGGCCAGAAGCTGGGCGAGGCGCTGCAGCAGCCGGTGGTGATCGACAACCGCCCCGGCGCCGGCGGCACCATCGGCGCGGCCAACGTCGCGCGCGCGCAGCCCGACGGCTATACCTTCCTGCTCGCCACCGTGGCGCACACCATGGCGCCGGCCATCTACAAGAGCCTGCCGTACGAGTTCACGCGCGACCTTGACCCGGTGGGGCTGGTGGCGCTGACGCCCAACGTGCTGGTGGTCAATCCCGCCATCCCGGCGCGGTCGGTGCCGGAGCTGATCGCCTATATCAAGGCGCATCCCGGCAAGGTCAACTACGGCTCGGCCGGCATCGGGAGCACCGAGCACATGTCCGGCGAGCTGTTCCGCTCGCTCACCGGGACCGATATCGCGCACGTACCGTACAAGGGCGGCGCGCCGATGATGACCGACCTGATCGCGGGCCAGATCCAGATGGCGATCGAGACCAGCCCGTCGGCGTCGCAGCACGTGCGCAGCGGCAAGGTCAAGGCGCTGGCCGTCACCACCGCGAAGCGCTCCGGCGCCTATCCGGGCGTGCCGACGCTGGCCGAGAGCGGCGTGAAAGGCTATGAAGTCACGACGTGGTTCGCGCTGATGGCGCCGCGCGGCACGCCGGCGGGGATCGAGCAGCGTGTGTCGGCCGAACTCGGCAAGCTGCTGAAGGCCCCCGACGTGCAGAAGCGCTTTGAAGAGCAGGGCGTGACCGCCGGCGACATGGCGCCGCCCCAGCTCGCCGCGTTTATCCGCGCCGAAACCGACAAGTGGGTCAAGGTCGCGCGCGAATCGGGAGCGAAGGCGGAATAAGCGAGGGCCGCGCGCATTCACCTACATTGAGGCGGGGACCTGAACACCTGCTGCCTGCCGGAGTCCAATGGTATGTCGCCAGCCTGGACCCGGAGGCAAGCCATGCATGACCTGACCTTTGTTCACGCTGACGCCGCGCATACCGAGTGGCAGGTCGCGCTGGCCGACTGCCAGCGCCAGCTCGACACGCAGGACCTGCTGCGCCAGGCGCGGCTGGACCATGCGCCGCCGCTGACGCTTGGCTGGTGCTACCTGAGCGACTACTACGCGCTGGCCGCGGAGGCCATTCTTGCCGCATTGCAACAGAACTGGCCCGGGGTGTCGTGGATCGGCACGGTCGGGCTGGGCGTGTCGGCGAGCGGCGTGGAGTACTTCGACCAGCCGGCGATGGTGCTGCTGGCGGCGCCGTTCCCGCGCGGCAGCTTCCAGCTGTTCTCCGGGCGCCAGCCCTTGCCGGCCGCGTCTTCCGGCTTCGTCCCGCATACCGCGCTGGTGCATGCCGAGGGCAGCACGCCGGACGTGCAGGAGCTGCTGCACGAGCTGAGCGCCCGCACCGCCACCGGCTACCTGTTCGGCGGGCTGAGCTCGGCACGCAACCGTACCCTGCATATTGCCGACGGCGTGTATTCCGGCGGGCTGTCGGGCGTGCTGTTCGGCCCGGAAGTCGAACTTGTCTCCCGCGTCACGCAGGGCTGCCAGCCGATCGGGCCGGCACGCGCGGTGACGCGCAGCGAACACAACCTGCTGTTCGCGCTGGACGGCAAGCCGGCGCTGGATTGCGTGCTGCAGGACCTGGGCGTCGAGCGCGATGCGCCGGTCGAAGCCATGGCGGCAGCGTTGTCGGGAACGCTCGCCGGCTTGAACGCTTCCACCGACGATGCACCGGTGCAGCCGGGCAGGTTCGGCTCGGATACGCTGGTGCGCCACCTGATCGGACTGGATGTGCAGCATCGCGTGCTCGCGCTTGCCGACCAGGTCGAGCCTGGCATGCGGCTCGCGTTCTGCATGCGCAACGCAGCCGCGGCGCGTGCAGACTTGGAACGCATCGCCACGGAAGTCCGCGCGGATATTGAACAAAGCGGCGGCCACGCGCGTGGCGCGCTCTACATCAGCTGCTCAGGCCGGGGCGGGCCGCATTTCGGCGCACCGCATGCCGAGCTGCAGACCGTGCGCGGCGCGCTGGGTGACCTGCCGCTGGCCGGTTTCTTTGCCGGCGGCGAGATCGCGCGGGATCACCTCTATGGCTATACGGGAGTGCTGACGGTCTTCACCAGTCACTGAACGGGCACGGCGCACTTCAGCGAATGACGGCTTCGATGCTGCGCACCTGGCGCGTGAACCAGCTGCGCAGCAGGCCGTTCGACCAGACCATCGGCAGCGAAGACGCCACCATGCGGTAGACCTCGCGGCGCGGCATCTTCGAGGCCCTGGCCGGGTCCAGCCAGTGCGCGTTGCGCACCAGCAGCAGCAAGGTCTCCATGCCGATCAGGATTGGCCACAGGCAGGCCAGCCGCAGCCGCACGAAACGCCGCGGGATGGCCAGCGTGTAGGCCATCGCCTCGTGGAAATGCGCCAGCGTCATGCCGGCGAGCGACCGCATCAGGGCATGCGCGCGCACCGAGGCGTCCGGCAGCAGCAAGTCCTGCGGACCCAGCCCGTGCTGCACCAGCAGCGACGCCGGCAGGTAACAGCGGCCGATGCGCAGGTCCTTGCCGCAGTCGCGCAGCACATTGGTCATCTGCAACGCCTTGCCGAAGCGAACCCCACTGCGCAGCATGGCGCCGAGGTCGCCGTTGATCGCACCCGGCACGTGCGCCGCGGTCATGTGGGTCCAGAATTCGCCGACGCATCCGGCGACCATGTAGGTGTAGTGGTCCAGCGCCGCCAGGTCGGGCAGCGCCACGATGCGGCCGGCGCGCTCGTCGGGGAACGTGCGCAGGTCGAACTCCATGCCTTCGCTGAGGGTGGAAACGATCTGCCTGACCGCTTGCCGGTCGGCTGGCTCCAGTTGCGTCAGCACCGCCAGCGCCGGATCGAGCGACTCCAGCAGGATCCGCTCATCGGATTGCTCCTGGTGGCGAGCCATCTCCGCCGCAATGCTGAGGGCCGGCGCCGCGCCATCCGTGTTGGCGTTGACCTGGTCACGCAAGGACAGCAGCAATGCCAGCCGCCTTTCCGGCGCAACCAGCGCCGTATCCGCAATCGTGTCGGCGGCGCGCGCCAGCAGGTAGGCCAGCCCTACCGGGTCGCGCATCCGCGCGGGCAGCACGCGCAGCGTGAGATAGAACGAACGCGAGACGCCCTTGAGCAGCGGACCGAGGAGGAACGCCCGGCTGGGTTCGCGCATGAGTGGTGTCTGTTCCCTGAGAGGTTTGCGGAATGGCACGGCCCGCCTGGGCCTCAGGCCGGGCCCGGGGATTGTACCTTCGGCGCGAGGGACAGGTCCCGGATCCGCAGATCCTGGTCAGGGCGAGGCCTTGCCCAGATAGCGCTCGAACCACTGCGCCGCCAGGCGCGCGACCGATTCCAGTGCGCCGGGCTCCTCGAACAAATGGGAGGCGCCGGGCACGATCACCAGCTTCTTCTGGCACTTGAGCTGGGCAAAGGCGAGCCCATTCCGTTCAATGACGCTCACATCCAGCCCGCCGACGATCAGCATGGTGGGCGCGAGCAGTCTGGCCAGGGCGTCGGCGCCCGCCAGGTCGACCCTGCCGCCTCGTGAGACGATGGCGTGTATCGGGATCGGCGACTGGCTCGCGGCACGGATCGACGCGGCGGCACCAATGCTGGCGCCGAAGTAGCCCAACCGCGGTGGCACGCCTTGCTGCCGCGTTACCCAGTCGGTCGCCTGTGCCAGCCGCATGGCCAGCAGCCCGACGTCGAAGCGGATCGCCTGCACCTGGTCTTCCTCGGGCATGAGCAGGTCCATCAACAGCGTTCCCATGCCGCAGCGGTTGAGTTCTGCGGCCACATACTGGTTGCGCGGGCTATGCCGGGAACTGCCGGTGCCGTGCGCAAACAATACCAGGGCGCCAGCGCCTGGCGGCAAGGTGAGTATGCCTTGCAACGCCACGCTACCCGCGGGGATCACAACCTCGATGGCATCTGCACTGCTGCTGCGCATGACCGCCCTCCGGAAGATGGTGCTGAATGATGGTGCTTCGGCGCTGCCCGCGTTGCAATCGGCCCCATCGCAGTCCACTATAGGGCGAGCGTAGCGGCGAGGCCAGCCGCCGTGCGCTGGTCCGCTGACGCGCGGAATCGAGCGGCAATCCACCAATAATCCACCAATAATCCACCAACCATCGACCAGCATCCCGATGCATCAGGAGGGGCCATGAAGACCCTGTTTCTCGTCCGCCACGCCAAGTCAAGCCGCGATGACCCCTCCTTGCCTGACCGCGAGCGCCCGCTGGACGATCGCGGCCTGCGCGACGCCCCGGAAATGGGCAAGCGCCTGGCCGAGCGCAAGGTAAAGCCAGACCTGCTCGTGTCGAGTCCGGCCGTGCGCGCGTTGACCACGGCGCACCTGATCGCCGACGAACTCGGCTATGCCCGCAAGGACATCGTGATCGATGACCGGCTGTACGCCAGCAGTGCGGATGATCTGCTGGCCGTCGTCCGTGCGCTCGACAAGAAGCTTGGCAGCGTGATGCTGTTCGGTCACAACCCCGAGTTCACTGACTTCGCGCAGCGCCTGTCGGGCGAGATCACCGACATGCCGACCTGCGCCGTCGCCAAATTCCGCTTCGACACGAAGGCGTGGGCGGATATCGGGGAAATCTCCCCGTCGAAAGTCTCGCTGGATTCGCCCAGGAAGTCGTAGCCGAATGCGGGGCGTGGGCATTGCAGCGATATCTCCGGCTTGACCATCCGGGGCGAAGCGATAAAAATTTGTGATCGCAGGCGAAAGCCCGCCTTCATGCATTTCTGTCCCTTCGTCCCATCGCCCGCCCCATGATCCCACCCGTCAGCACCCTTCACGGCCGCCTCAAGATGCAGCACCTGCGCCTGCTGCTGGCGGTGGAGGAGCGAGGCTCGCTGCGCCAGGCGGCCGAGTCGCTGACGCTCACCCAGCCAGCCGTCAGCAAGATGCTGCAGGACATGGAGGACCTGCTGGGCGTGCCGCTGTTCGAGCGCCATGCGCGCGGGCTGCGTGCCACGCGCTTCGGGATGGCGGCCACGCGCTATGCCCGGCTGGTGTTTGCCGACATGGATGGCTTGCGCGATGAGCTGGTGGCGCTGGAGTCGGGCAAGATCGGGCGCGTGCGTGTCGGCGCGGTGATGGCGCCTACGCCGGGCCTGCTGGCCGGGGTGATACGGCGGCTGAACCGCGACCATCCGCGGCTGGAGGTGGCGGTGCAGGTGGAGACCAGCGACCTGCTGGTGCCGCTGCTGGAGCGCGACCAGCTCGATATCGTGCTGGGCCGCGTGCCCGATGGCTGGGACAGCAGCGGCCTCGAGTTCGAGCAGCTTGGCGACGAGGGCCTGGCGATCGTGGTCGGGCCGCAGCATGCCCTGGCGCGGCGGCGCAAGCTGTCGTTCGAGGAGCTGACCCGCTACCCGTGGATCATGCAGCCACGGCCGAGCCCGATGCGCGCGCTGATCGACCGCTCGTTCGAGGATGCCGGCGTGCCGGCGCCGCCGTCGACCATCGAGACCGCCGCGGTGCTGATGACCACGTCGTTGCTGGCCGACAGCGAGCTGGTCGCGGTGCTGCCGGAGTCGGTGGCGGCGTATTACGGCCGCCTCGGCGCGCTGGCGGTGCTGCCACTGCCACTGCCGCGGAAACTGGGGCCGTATGGCATCGTCACGCGGCGCGGGCGCCCGCCGACCGCATCGATGAGCCTGCTGATCGATACGCTGCGGGCGCTGTCGCGCTAGCGCTGCAGCTTGCCGTCAAGACGCCACGCGTGGCGCTGCTCGCTGTCGGGGCGCAAGGACGGCGGCAGCAGGTCCGCCGGCATGTCCTGGTAGCTGACCGGCCGCACGAAGCGCGCGATGGCGAGGCTGCCGACCGAGGTCGAGCGGCCATCCGACGTGGCCGGCCAGGGGCCGCCGTGGACCATGGCGTGCCCGACGTCGACGCCGGTGCCGAAACCATTGACCAGGATGCGGCCCGCCAGGCGCTCCAGCGCGGGCAGCAGCGTGCGCGCGGCGTCGTGGTCGGCGGGGTCGATATGCAGGGCCGCGGTAAGCTGTCCTTCCAGCGATTCGACCACGCGCCGCATCTCCGCCGCATCGCGGCAGCGCACCACCAGCGACGACGCGCCGAAGACTTCGTGGCGCAGCGTCTGGTCGGCCAGGAAGGCCTCGGCGCTGGTGCTGAACAACGCCGCTTGCCCTTGCAGCGCACTGCCTGCCTTGCCGCGCGCCACCACCTGTACCTTCGGATGCTGCGCGAACGTGCCCACGCCGTTGCAGTAGGCGCGCAGGATGCCGGAGGTCAGCATGCTCTGCGCGCCGATGTCCGCCAGGCTTGCCGCCGCCGCTTCCAGGAACTGGTCCAGGCCTTCGCTTTCCACCGCCAGCACGAGTCCGGGGTTGGTGCAGAACTGTCCGGCGCCCAGTGTCAGCGAACCGGCAAAGGCCGTGCCGATGGCGTGCGCGCGGTTGGCCAGCGCATGCGGGAACAGCAGCACCGGATTGATGCTGCTCATCTCCGCATAGACGGGAATCGGTTCCGGGCGCGCCGCGGCGATCGCCATCAGCGCCTGGCCGCCGGCGCGCGAGCCGGTGAAGCCGACCGCCCTGATGCGCCGGTCCGCCACCAGCCCCTGGCCGATTTCCAGCCCGGTATCGAAGAGCAGGGAGAAGGTGCCTTCGGGCAGGTCCAGGTCCGCCACCGCTTTCTGGATGGCGCGGCCGACCAGTTCGGAGGTGCCGGGGTGCGCGGGATGCGCCTTGACGATGACGGGGCAGCCGGCGGCCAGTGCGGACGCGGTATCGCCGCCCGCCACCGAGAACGCCAGCGGGAAGTTGCTGGCGCCGAACACCGCGACCGGGCCCAGCGGGATATGGCGCAGGCGCAGGTCGGGGCGCGGCAGGGGCTGGCGTTCGGGCTGGGCCGGGTCGACGCGCAGCTCCAGGAAATCCCCCTGGCGCAGCATGCCGGCGAACAGCCGCAGCTGGCCCACGGTGCGCCCGCGTTCGCCCTCGATGCGGGCGCGTGGCAGGCCCGATTCGCTGACGCAGCGCTCGACGAGCGCATCGCCCAGCGCCAGGATGTTGCCGGCGATGGCTTCGAGGAAGTCGGCGCGCCGCGCGGGCGCGATCTCGCGATAGGTGTCGAAGGCCTGCCATGCCAGTTCGCAGGCTTCGTCGAGCTGTGCCGGCGTGGCGCCGCCGAAGGCGGGTTCGAGGGTGGCGCCGGTGGCGGCGTCGATGGCGTGCAGGGTGCCGTGGGTGCCGCGTACCGCGCGGCGGCCGATCAGGAGTTCGCCTGAGAGCGTCATGTCTTGTCCTCCTTGAGGTTCAACGGGCCCAGCGCAACACCAGCGGATCCAGCCGCCGCGCAATCTTCATCAACCCCTCGCGCGTGGCCGGATGCATCGGCTGGAGCGGATGGCGCACGGCGTCCGACGCAATCACCCCACCTTCCTTCATCAACACCTTGCTGGTCGCCAGCCAACCCTGCCGGTTCTCGTAGTTGATCAGCGGCAGCCACTGCTGGTAGCGCTGCGCCGCCAGCTCGGCGTCGCCAGCCTGCCATGCGTCCAGGATCTGGCGGATGCCGTCCGGGAAGCCCGCGCCGGTCATCGCGCCGGTGGCGCCCGCTTCCAGGTCGGCCATCAGCGTGATGGCTTCTTCGCCGTCCCACGGGCCGACGATGGCGTCGCCGCCCAGTTCGATCAGTTCGCGCAGCTTGGCCGCGGACTGCGGCACTTCGATCTTGAAGTACGAGACATTGGCCAGCTCGCGTGCCATGCGGGCGAGGAAGGGCGCGGACAGCGTGGTGCCGCTTACTGGCGCATCCTGGATCATGATCGGGATATCGATGGCACCGGAGACCGTGGCGAAGAAGTCGTAGATGCCGCGCTCGGGCACGCGGATGGTGGCGCCGTGGTAGGGCGGCATCACCATCACCATGGCGGCGCCGGCGTCCTGCGCGGCGCGGCTGCGCTCGGCGCAGATGCGCGAGCTGAAATGCGTGGTGGTGACGATCACCGGCACGCGCCCGTCCACGTGCTCCAGCACGGTCTTCATCAGCACGTTGCGCTCGTCGTCGGTCAGCACGAACTGCTCGGAGAAGTTCGCCAGGATGCAGATGCCGTCCGAACCGGCGTCAATCATGAAGTCGATGCAGCGGCGCTGGCCGTCGAGGTCGAGGCCGCCTTGCTCGTCGAAGATGGTCGGCGCTACCGGGAAAACGCCTTGGTAGACGGCGCCGCGATAGACGGGCGGCTGGGATCGGGTCATGGTCTCCTCCTTGCGGCTGGCACGCGGCCGGCGCGGGTTCTGGGCAGTCAATCGGGTCGGGCCAATATACGAGCGGGGCAGCGGCGCTGTATATTGAAACCTTTCCATCTGGTGATCGCTTTTGCGACTCATCTGGTCCCAACATGAAATCCACCCTGGACACCCTCACCGGCCGCCTGCGCATGAAGCAGCTGCAGCTGCTGATCGCCCTGGACGAGCACCAGTCGCTGCACCAGGCCGCCGCCGCGATGGCGATGACCCAGTCGGCCGCCAGCAAGTCGCTGCAGGAACTGGAAGGCATGCTGGAAGCGCCGCTGTTCGAGCGCTCCAGACGCGGCATGCGCCCCAACGCCTTCGGCCATTGCGTGATCCGCCATGCCCGGCAACTGGTGGCGGACCTGGGCGCGATGTGCGAGGAAGTGGCCGGCATCCGCGCCGGCAGTGGCGGGCGCGTCGCGGTCGGCGTGATCATGGGCGCGGTGCCGGATGTGCTGGTGCCGGCGCTTGAGCAGCTGCGGCAGGCGCATCCGGACCTGGCGCTCGAGATCATCGAGGACACCAGCCTGCGCCTGCTCGGTCAACTCGACGACGGGCATCTGGACCTGGTGCTTGGCCGCGCGCTGGTCAGCGACCAACCCGGCAAGTACCACTACCACCCGCTTGGCGACGAACAGGTGTCCGTGGTGGTTGGCCACGCTCACCCCGCGCCCCGCGCGCGCGCCATGGGCCTTGCCGACCTTGCCGGTTATCGCTGGATCACATACGCGGGGCACATGCCGATGCATGCGCTGCTGCAGCGCGAGCTGGACCATGCCGGCGTCAGCTTTCCCGCCAATGCGATTTCCACGTCGTCGGCGCTGATTACCGTCGCGATGCTGCAGCGCGATCCCGGGCTGGTGTCGCTGCTGCCGGCCAGTGTGGCCGAGTTGTTCGTCCGCCAGAAAATGCTGCGCATCCTGCCCGTGCCGCTGCAATCGCGGCAGGAAACCTTTGGCATCGTCACGCGGCGCGGCGGCGCCTTGTCAGCCTCGGCGCGGCAGCTTGTGGCGATCCTGAAGGCCCGGGCCGGGAAGCCGGCGGGGGAGGCATGATCGAGGCATGATCGAGGTATAAGCGAGGTATAACCCCAGGTAATCGCCAGTTCAAAAAACGTCAGTAGTAGTGAATCGCTGATGCCCATATAGTCTGCTCATCCGCGCCATCAGAGCCGGACAGCAAACGGAGACAGCGATGAAGACATGGATCGCCGGCGCATTCGCCGGCATGGCCACGGTGGCCGTTGCGGTGACCACCAGCGCCTGGGCGCAGGACACCCGGCCGGTGCGGCTGATGGTGGGCGCCGCGCCCGGCGGCGGCACCGACGTGATGGCGCGCATCGTCTCCGACAAGCTTGCCGCACAGCTCAAGCAACCCGTGGTGGTCGATAACCGCCCCGGCGCGTCCAACACCATCGCCGCGGACATCACCGCCAAGGCCGCGCCGGACGGCAACACGCTGCTGATGGGCGTGGTCACCTCGCAGGCGATCGCGCCGCACCTGCTCAAGCTGCAGTTCGACCCGCTCAAGGACCTGGCGCCGGTGGCGCTGGTGTCGTCGGTGCCTAACGTGCTGGTGGTCAACAACCAGGTCACGGCGCGCGACGTCAAGGCGCTGGTGGCGCAGATCCAGGCCAGCCCGGACAAGTTCCGCTACAGCTCGTCGGGCGTCGGCAGCACCCAGCACCTGGCCGGCGCCGCATTTGCGCGACAGATCCAGGGCAAGCTGCTGCATGTGCCGTACAAGAGCAGCAGCAGCGCGCTGGTCGACCTGATGGGCGGCCAGGTGGACATGAGCTTCGAGACCATGCCGTCGGTGATCAACCATATCAAGGCCGGCAAGCTGCGCGCGCTGGCGGTGACGGCGGACAAGCGCTCGGCGCTGCTGCCCAATGTGCCGACGCTGGCCGAAGCCGGGGTGCCGGGCATCCAGATGAATGCCTGGTATGGCGTCTATGCGCCGGCCGGCACGCCGCCCGCCACGCTGCAGAAGCTCGGCGCGGCGCTGACCACCGTGATCAAGGATCCCGATACCGTGCGTCGCCTTGGTGAAGTCGGCGGCGTGCCCGGCACGCTGACGGCGGCGCAGTTCGATGCCTTCTCGCGCGCCGAGTACGCGCGCTATGGCAAGCTGATTGCCGAGCTTGGCGTCAAGCTCGACTGAGCCTGTATTACACGAGAATTCCATGACATCACGTCCAAGAATCGCGATGGTGCTGGGCGATCCCGCCGGCATCGGCCCCGAACTGATTGCCCGCCTGCTGGCCGACCCGGCCACCAGCGAACAGGCCGACATCCTGCTGATCGCCGACCGCGACGAATGGCGCCGCGGCATGCAGGTGGCGGGCGTCGAGCTGGCGCTGGCAGAGACCGATACCCTCGCGTTTGCACCAGGCGCGCCGCGCCTCTACCACTGGGAACTGGACGGCAAGCCCGCGTATCCGCGCGGCGCGTCCAGTGCCGAGGGCGGCCGTTACAGCCTGGGCACGCTGTCGCTGGCGCTGGAGCTGGCGCAGTCGGGCCAGGCGGACTCGATCCTGTTCGGGCCGCTCAACAAAAGCTCGCTGCACGCTGCCGGCATGGACCACAGCGATGAACTGCACTGGTTTGCCGAGCAGCTCGGCTACCACGGCGCGTTCTGCGAGTTCAACGTGCTCGACGGCCTGTGGACCTCGCGCGTCACCTCGCATGTGGCCCTGAAGGACGTGCCGGCGATGATCACACCGGAACGCGTCGGTGCTGCCATCGACCTGATCGACCAGGCGCTGCGCCGCGCCGGCATGGCCGGGCCGCGCATCGCCGTGTGCGGCCTGAACCCGCACAACGGCGACAACGGTGCCTTTGGCCGCGAAGAGATCGACGTGATCGCCCCGTCCGTGGCCGCGGCCCGCGAGCGTGGCGTGAATGCCGAGGGCCCGTTCCCCGCTGACACCATCTTCCTCAAGGTGCAGGGCGGTCCGTCGCAGCGGCAGTTCGACGCCATCGTCACCATGTACCACGACCAGGGGCAGATCGGCATCAAGCTGATGGGCTTCTCGCGAGGCGTGACGGTGCAGGGCGGGCTGCCGGTGCCGATCACCACGCCGGCGCACGGCACCGCGTTCGATATCGCGCAGCAGGGCCGCGCCGATCCCGGCGCCACGCAGCAGGCATTCCAGATCGCCTGCCGCATGGGTGCGCAACGGCGCGCCGCCGCCAGCGCCTAGCCACTACCCAACATCCAACACCGGATCGAGCGTGACCGCCCCCGGCGCAGCCAGGGGCAGGGGAGCGCTCGCGCCTACGCAACGCCATCAGGAGCTGAATATGAAGATCACCAACGTCCGTGCCCGCGTCTTTGAATGGAAGGGCAAGACCGTGCCGCCGCAGGCGCATTTCTGCACCAACGCCACCGACATCCTGTTCGAACGCGGCGATGCCATGGGTTCGTTCCGCTTCCACGGCTGGATGGTGGTCGAGATCGAGACCGACACCGGCCTGGTCGGCATCGGCAACTGTGCGCTGGCCCCGCGCGTGGCCAAGCAGATCGTCGATGAGTACCTGGCGCCGGTGGTGATCGGCCAGGATCCCTTCGACAACGAATACCTGTGGCAAAAGATGTACCGCCGCACGCACGCCTGGGGCCGCAAGGGCATCGGCATGGCGGCGATCTCGGCGGTCGATATCGCGCTGTGGGACCTGATGGGCAAGGCCGTCGGCAAGCCGGTGTTCAAGCTGCTGGGCGGGCGCACCAAGGAAAAGATCTGGTGCTATGCCTCCAAGCTCTACAACAACGATGACCGCGACGCCTTTCTGGCCGAAGCGCAGGGCTACCTGGACCAGGGCTTTACCGCGATGAAGATGCGCTTCGGCTACGGCCCCAAGGATGGCCCCGCCGGCATGCAGAAGAATATCGAGCAGGTCAGGCTGCTGCGCGAGCTGGTTGGCGACAGCGTCGACATCATGCTGGAGTGCTACATGGGCTGGACGCTGGAGTACGCGCGCCGCATGCTCCCGCGCCTGGCCGAGTTCAATCCGCGCTGGCTGGAAGAGCCGGTGATCGCCGACGATATCGAAGGCTATGTCGAACTGAAGAAGGCGAGCCCGTTCCCGATCTCCGGCGGCGAGCACGAGTTCACCTCGTACGGCTTCAAGGACCTGCTGGAGCGCCGCGCGGTGGACGTGATCCAGTACGACACCAACCGCGTCGGCGGCATCACCGCGGCGCAGAAGATCAACGCGATGGCCGAGGCCTGGTCCGTGCCGGTGATCCCGCACGCGGGGCAGATGCACAACTACCACCTGACCATGGCGTCGACCGCTTCGCCGATGTCGGAGTACTTCCCGGTGCACGACGTCGAGGTCGGCAATGAGCTGTTCTATTACATCTTCAAGGGCGACCCCGCGCCGGACAACGGCTACCTGCAGCTGGACGACAACCTGCCGGGCCTGGGGCTGGAACTGAACGAGGAATATTTCAGCCAGTTCAACATCATCGGCTGATCAACATCATCGGCTGATTGGCCTGAAGACGGGCGCCGGTTCACGCCGGCGCCCGCTTGTATCGGATGCGGCATCTGCCAACCATGGCAACCCACGCCCACCGGCCTTTGCCGGACTAGAATCAAGAGGCGAAAAACGCTTGTCCTGGAGTTCGCCATGGCCAGATCCCTCCGTCTGCTGGCCGCCTGCGCGGTGCCGCTCGCGCTGAGCGCCCTTGCCGCGCCGCCTGCCGGCACCCTGTCACTTACGTTCGTTCATCCGGAGACCTACACCGACGCCGCGTACCGCAGCGACTACGGCAGCGACAGGGAGCGGGGGCAGGTGATGAACGATATCCGCCGCCACTTCGACAAGCTGGCGGCGCGTTACCTGCCGGAGGGCTATGCGCTGAGCATCGAAGTGCTCGACGTCGACCTGGCGGGGCATTTCGAGCCGTGGCGCAGGCAAGCCTACGACGTGCGCATCGTGCGCGATGTCACCTGGCCGCACATGACGCTGCGCTACGAACTGCGCGGCAGCGACGGTGCCGTGATCGGCAGCGGCGAGCAGCGTATCGCCGACCAGACTTTCAATTTTGGCGTCAACATCTACGATCCCACCGACAGGCTGCGCTACGAAAAGGCGATGATGGACCGCTGGTTCGACCAGGCCGTGACACGCCGCATCGCGGCGCACCAGACTGGGCAAGGATGACCGACCACGGCACTACTGGCCGTAGATGTGCTGCGCTGTCTCGCGCAGCGCATCCGCGACCAGCAGCGCGCCGGGCGACATCAGCCGGTCGGTCGGCGTGATCAGGCCGAAGTCGTCCATATGGCAGGGCATGGCCATCGGCAGCACCTCCACCATGCCGAACGCCGCGTAGTACTGCGCCACATCCGCCGTCAGCACCGCGATCATGTCTGACTGCGTCACCATGCGCGTCAGGAACAGCAGCGCGGCGGTTTCCACCACGTTGGTTGGCGGCGCCAGGCTGGCACGCTGGAACATCAGCTCGAAGCGGTGCCGCAGCACGGTGCCGGCCGGCGGGATCAGCCAGGCGGCGTCGGTGGTGTCGGCCAGCGACAGGCCGGGCGCCGCCAGCATCGGATGGCCGGGCCGCACCACGGCGCAGACCGGCTCCTCCGCCATCGGCTCGTAGCGCAGCCGTCCCTTGTCGTGCTCGGGAAACAGGCGCGCCACTACCATGTCCAGCTTTTCCTGCCCCAGCCGGTCGAGCAGCACGTTGCTGTTGTCGATCTCCACGAACACGCGCAGCCCGGGGTAGTTCGCCTTCACCCGCGCGATCGCCGGCGGCAGCAGCCGCACGCCGGGCGAGGTGATCGCGCCGATCGCCACGTGGCCGAGCCGGCCCGCCTTCAGCGCCAGCACTTCCTCGCGCGCCTGGTTCAGGCTGCCGATCACCGCGCGCGCATGCCGGATCATCGCGCGGCCATAGTCCGTGGGCGCCATGCCGCGCGGCAGGCGTTCGAACAGCGGGACCGACAGCATTTCTTCCAGTTCGCGCAGCAGCTTGGACGCGGCCGGCTGCGTCATCGCCAGCCGTTCCGCGGCACGGTGGATGCTGCCCTCGTCGGCGACGGCCAGCAACAGCAGCAGCTGGCGCGTCTTGAGGCGGGTGTGGCTGTGCCAGGAGGGTGCCGCGGGTGGTGCATCAGCCGCGGCGGAAAGGTTGGGGGTGTCCATAGGGTAAGTACCAATGCCGATATAGATATCGAAAATGCCGAACTATTCATTAGTAGCATATCAGCAAGCTGCATACACTCCGTCCGACAAAACAACAACGACCGGAGACAGTGTGGCGCCCGCCATGCCGCGATGCCGCTGGATCCGTCGTCCCTGCCATCCCCGCCGCCGGCTCCGGCGGCCCTCGCCACAGGAACAACATGTCGGATTCCAAGGACAAGCAACGCAGGCCGCTGCGCTCGGCGGCGTGGTTCGGCACCGCCGACAAGAATGGCTTCATGTACCGCAGCTGGATGAAGAACCAGGGCATCCCCGAGCACGCGTTCGACGGCCGCCCGGTGATCGGCATCTGCAATACGTGGTCGGAACTCACCCCCTGCAACGCGCATTTCCGCAAGCTGGCCGAGCACGTCAAGCGCGGCGTGTACGAGGCCGGTGGCTTCCCGGTGGAATTCCCGGTGTTTTCCAACGGCGAATCGAACCTGCGCCCGACCGCCATGCTGACCCGCAACCTGGCAGCGATGGACGTGGAAGAAGCGATCCGCGGCAACCCGATCGATGCGGTGGTGCTGCTGACCGGCTGCGACAAGACCACGCCGGCGCTGCTGATGGGCGCGGCCAGCTGCGACGTGCCGGCCATCGTCGTCACCGGCGGGCCCATGCTCAATGGCAAGCTCGACGGCAAGGACATCGGCTCGGGCACGGCGGTGTGGCAGCTGCATGAATCGCTGAAGGCGGGCGAGATCAACCTGCACCAGTTCCTGTCGGCCGAAGCCGGCATGTCGCGCTCGGCGGGCACCTGCAACACCATGGGCACCGCGTCGACCATGGCGTGCATGGCCGAGGCGCTGGGCACGTCGCTGCCGCACAACGCGGCGATCCCGGCGGTCGATTCGCGCCGCTACGTGCTGGCGCATATGTCCGGCATCCGCATCGTCGAGATGGCGCGCGAGGACCTGACGCTGTCGAAGATCCTGACGCGCCAGGCATTCGAGAATGCGATCCGTGTCAACGCGGCAATCGGCGGCTCGACCAACGCCGTGATCCACCTGAAGGCGATCGCCGGGCGCATCGGCGTGCCGCTGGAGCTGGAAGACTGGAGCCGCGTGGGCCGCGACACGCCGACCATCGTCGACCTGATGCCGTCGGGCCGCTTCCTGATGGAAGAGTTCTACTACGCCGGCGGCCTGCCCGCGGTGCTGCGCCGCATGGGCGAGGCCGGGCTGCTGCCGCATCCGGGCGCGCTGACCGTCAACGGCAAGGCGATCTGGGACAACGTCAGGGATGCGCCGATCACCAACGACGAAGTCATCCGCCCGCTCGACCAGCCGCTGATCCGCGACGGCAGCATCCGCATCCTGCGCGGCAACCTGTCGCCGCGCGGCGCGGTGCTCAAGCCGTCGGCGGCGACGCCGAAGCTGCTGCGCCACCGCGGCCGCGCGGTGGTGTTCGAGAACCTGGAGCACTACAAGGAGCGCATCGTCGACGAGTCGCTCGACGTCGACGAGAATTCCGTCCTCGTTCTCAAGCGCTGCGGCCCGCGGGGCTATCCCGGCATGGCCGAGGTCGGCAACATGGGCCTGCCGCCCAAGCTGCTGCGCCAGGGCATCAAGGACATGGTGCGCATTTCCGATGCGCGCATGAGCGGCACCGCCTACGGCACCGTGGTGCTGCACGTGGCGCCGGAAGCCGCCGCCGGCGGCCCGCTGGCGATCGTGCGCGATGGCGACTGGATCGAGCTGGACTGCGAGGCCGGGCGCCTGCACCTGGATATCGATCCCGCCGAGTTCGAGCGCCGCATGGCCGACGTGCAGCCGCTGCAGGCACCCGCCGATGGCGGCTATCGCAAGCTCTACGTCAACCATGTGCTGCAGGCGGACGAGGGCTGCGACCTCGACTTCCTGGTCGGCTGCCGCGGCCGCGAGGTGCCGCGCCACTCGCACTGATCCATCCGGATGCACTGAATGCGCGCAGCCCCTGCGGCGCGCGCGACCCCTTACAAGAACAGAGGAGACTAGCCATGCAAGGCACACAGACCGCGCCGCTGGAGCGCGCCGTCACAGGGCAGGAAAGCGGCGCACAGGCGCAGGAAGAGACCCGCATCGTCGGCATGCTGGTGCGCCGGCTGATCCCGTTCCTGGCGCTGATTTACGTGGTGGCGTATATCGACCGCTCGGTGGTCGGCTTTGCCAAGCTGCACATGAACGCGGCGCTCGGCATCAGCGACGCGGCCTATGGCCTGGGCGCGGGTTTGTTCTTCATCGGCTATTTCCTGTGCGAGGTGCCGAGCAACCTGGCGCTGGAGCGCTTCGGCGCGCGCCGCTGGTTTGCGCGCATCCTGCTGACCTGGGGCCTGATCACCATGGCGATGGCGTTCACGCAGGGCGCGCACAGCTTCTACGTGCTGCGTTTCCTGCTGGGCGCGGCCGAGGCCGGACTGTATCCGGGCATCCTGTACTTCCTGACCAAGTGGTTCCCGATGCGCCATCGCGCGCGCATCATCGGCCTGCTGGTGCTGGCCCAGCCGATCGCGCTGATCATCACCGGACCGATTGCCGGCCTGGTGCTGTCGACGCAGGGACTGCTCGGCATGTCCAACTGGCAGACGCTGTTCGTGCTGAGCGGCCTGCCCGCCGTGCTGCTGTGCCTGCCGACGCTGCGGATCCTGCCGGAGTCGCCTGCCAGTGCCAGATGGCTGGCACCGGCCGACCGCGCCTGGATCGAACGCGAACTCGCCGCCGACCAGGCCGCCTATGCGCTCAAGCCGCACGGCAATCCGCTGCAGGCGCTCAGGGACAAGCGCGTGCTGCTGCTGTCGCTGCTGTTCCTGCCGTTCCCGCTGAGCATCTACGGGCTGTCGCTGTGGCTGCCGACCATCATCAAGCAGTTCGGCGTGACCGATGCGACGACCGGCCTGCTGTCGGCGGTGCCCTACCTGTTCGCCGTGGTCGGCCTGTACCTGGTGCCGCGCCACTCGGACCGCAAGGGCGAGCGCTATGGCCACATCGTGGTGGTGTCGGGGATGGCCGCGATCACCATGGCGCTGAGTGCCTGGGTGCAGTCGCCGGTGCTGCAGTTCCTGTTTATCTGCCTGACCGCGTTCTCGATCTATTCGATCCAGGCGGTGGTGTGGGCGCTGCCCGGTGAATTCCTGACCGGTGCCAGCGCGGCGGTGGGCATTGCCACGATCAACTCGCTGGCCAACCTGGGCGGCTACTTCGGGCCGTATGGCATCGGCGTGATCAAGGATGCGACCGGCAGCCTGGCGGCAGGGCTGTACTTCCTGGCGGCGATGCTGGTGTTCGCGGTGGTGATGGCGTTCGTGGTGCGCGCCGCGCTGCGGCCCGCTGCGCGGGCCGGTGCAGCGCGGGCCGGTGCCTGATCGCTGGCGTCACGGCCGCCGTTTCTTCCACTCATAGTCGGGCGGCGGATCCGCCGCGCCGGCGCGGCCGACCGAGTTCGGGTTCTCCGAGCACAGCGTGACAAAGCTCACCGGCTCGCCCGCATGCTGGCGCTGGCGCAGCGCTTCGGCGAAGTGCAGCGCCTCGCGCATCGCGTCGCTCGGGAACGACTGCGCGTGCGGCGTAAGTCCGGTGCCGTGGGCCTCGGACCAGTAGACCATATACATAAGGCATTCCTCTCGATTGCGCCGGTCATCACGGGATGCTGCAACCTTCGTTCCCGGCCCCGGGCGGCAGGGGCACGACGGCAGGGTTCGCCGTGCACGCCGATTGCAATCCCTTCCCCGGCATTTTGCAAGCTCTGGCATGCCACAGGCACAATGGGCGCTTCTGGCACAGTTGCGCTTCAGGTGCCCCGCGCTTTGCCGCGAGGCACCTGAACCTGCTGTGCGGTTCCCGTCTCGTCCCGTCACCCATGCCTGACATTGCGCTGATTCCCGCCACCGCCGCCGATGCCGACCGGCTCGCCGCCATGCACACCGCCAGCTGGCAGCACACCTATCCCGGCATGCTGCCAGACGCATTCCTGCGCGAGCAGGCCTACCCGGAGCGGCTGGCCGCCTGGCGCGCGCGCATGCATGACGGCGCGGACGGCCCCGTGGAGGCCACGCTGGCGCTGGTCGATGGCGCGGCCGCCGGCTTCGCCTGCCTGCTGCCTGAGGCCGACCCCCAGTTCGGCATTTACCTGGACAACCTGCATGTCCTGCCGGCTTTCCATGGCCAGGGACTGGGCAAGCGGCTGCTGGCCCATTGCGCGCAGCGCGTGGCGCAGCGCTGGCCGGGGCAGCCGCTGTTCCTCTATGTGCTGGAGGCCAATACGCAGGCGCGTGAGTTCTACCAGCGACTGGGCGGCGAGGCATCGGAGCCGTTCGAGGACGATTTCCACGGGCCCGGGCTGCGCGTCATGGTGCGGCGCGTGACCTGGCCCGACGTGGCGGCGCTGGCCAGGCGGCTGGCGTGACGCAGGATGGCGGATGCGGCAAGCGTTGCCGTCCCGCTTTCCTCTGGCCTACCATCGCCGACATGCCAACCGGAGACGACCCGCCATGATCCCATCGACCGCAAGCCTGCCGCAGCCCGCCCGTTCGCGCCTGGCCCAGGCCCTGGCCGCCGCAGCCACCATTGCGGTGCTGGCCGGCTGCGCCGGCACGCCGGCAGCCCCGCCTGCCGCGGGCAAGCCTGCCGATGCCGCGGCGGCCGCGCCGCACTGGCAGCGTGTGCACCTTGGCGTCGGCGCCGGCTATGACTTCCCGGTCTATGCCAACCACCGGCTCGACGGCGACCTGTCGCGCATCCGCGAGGTCGTGTTTGTCCAGCATGGCCTGCAACGCAACGGCGACGACTACTACGCCGCCGGCGCCGAGTTGCTGAAGGCCAGCGGCCGCAAGCCGGACGAAGTGCTGCTGCTCGCGCCGAATTTCCCCGGCACGCCCGACCAGAAGAAGGGCTTTACCGGCATGCCGCACTGGTCGGTGCAGGGCTGGATCAGCGGCGAGGATGCGGTCGACGGCGCCGCTCGCGTCAGTTCGCTGCAGGTGCTGGACGACTTGCTCGCCTTTGTCACCGACAAGGCGCGGCTGCCGCAGGTCGGCAAGGTGACGGTGGCCGGCCATTCCGGCGGCGCGCAGATCGTGCACCGCTACGCGGTGCTGAACAATGTCGATGAGCGCATCCGCGCGGGCGGCATCGACCTGCGCTACGTCGTGGCCAATCCTTCGTCCTATCTCTATTTCACGCCGGTACGCCCGGCTGGCGCGGATGGCAAGTCGTTCGCGCCGTATGACAAGGCCATCTGCCCCGACTACGACAAATACCGCTACGGCGTGCAGGACATGGTGCCGTACGCGAAGGGGGCTGACGGCATGGCGCTCTACAAGCGCTACGCCGGGCGCCAGGTGACCTATCTTGCCGGCACCGAGGACAACGATCCCAACCACCGCGTGCTCGACAAAGCCTGCGGCGCCGAGGCCGAAGGCCCCACGCGGCTGCAGCGTGCGCGTGGTTACCTGCGCTACGAGCGCTACCTGGCCAGCCCCGGGCTGGCCATCCGCCACCAGGCATATGAAGTGGTGGGCGTGGGGCACGACCAGGCGCGCATGTTCGGCTCGCAGTGCGGCGCGCTCGCGGTGTTCGGCATGGCGGAAGCCGCCAATGCCGGCGGCGCGGCCTGCCGTGCGCCACAGCTCTGAGGCGGGCGCGCCGGACACCGTCACGGCAAGAAAAAACCCGCGGCAACCGCGGGTTCAAGTCCGTGCCCGCAGGATCGGGCTTGGAGGAGACAACCACAGGAAGAACCTGGGCGGCGACGGGTCAGGTCAGGCTGTATTTGACGACCTGTTCCTCGACGCCGACAAAACGTACAAGCTGGCGTAAGCCGCTGGCGTATTCCTTGATGTGGTGCCCGTCAGGCGTATCGGGCAGCCGGTAGTAGATCGGGGCCTTGTCGCGCAGCGGCTGCAGCAAGCCGAGCGGGCGTTCGCCGGCGTCGGCTTCCCAGGCGACGTCGCGCTCTTCGGCAAGCATGGTTTTTCCGGTCATGGACATACTCCAGATTCGGTGCATGGTGCGGCCGGGGACGGATTTTTCTTGCTCGCACAGGGTTTCAATGTATGGAATGTATGGCAGGCGGCGCAAAAATGCCATTCAGCATTATTTAATTCTGTTTGCCGAGAAATTTCGAAACTGCCAAATTTGCTGAATATATGGCGGGGCCTGCAGAAATTGCAGGAAGGCGGCGATGCTTGCATCACGCCTTGCCGACTGCGTGGGGCATTGCGCTAACATAGCGCCAGTTTTGCGGCGCGTGACGCACCGGCACGACCGGCGCTCCCGCCGCATGGCAATCCGAAACCATCAACCGCCCCCCGACGGGCCATTGCCCAGACGCATGTCGACCCAGCACGCCTTGTTGATTTCCCTGCTCGAGAAGCCGTCGTCCGGCTATGATCTGGCGCGCCGCTTCGACCGCTCCATCGGCTACTTCTGGCATGCCACCCACCAGCAGATCTACCGCGAGCTGGGGCGCATGGCCGATAGCGGCTGGATCGCCGCCGACGAGAACGAGGCGGCGGAAAGCGAGGGCGGGGCCGCCGATCGCAAGAACCGCAAGAAGGTCTACCGGGTGCTGCCGGCCGGGCGCGACGAACTGGTGCGCTGGGTGCTGGCGCCCGGCGCCGGACTGGACCAGCGCGAGGAAATCCTGGTCAAGCTGCGCGCCGATGCCGCGATCGGGCCGCTTGGCCTGGGCGATGAAATGCGCCGGCTGATCGCGTTGCACCAGGCACGGCTCGAAACCTACCTGGCGATCGAGCGCAAGGATTTCTCCGCGCCCGACATGGACCGTGGGCAGCAACTGCGCTATGCGCTGCTGCGCCGTGGCATCCGCTTCGAGCAGGACTGGGTCGCCTGGGGCGAAGACCTGCTGCCGCTGCTGGAGCGGCCGGCGGCGTAGCGCGCCGCGCTCCAAAGCAAAACGCCGGCCTTGGCGACTGCCAGGCCGGCGTTTTTTGTTGCACTCTGTCAGGCTCAGGCCACGTCAACCGCGCGCGCACTGGCCTGGCTGGCTTCGCCCAGCCCCAGGCGGCGACGCGCCAGCGCATACTCCTCGGCAAAGCGCCGCACCAGCTCGGCCGCCGGCACCACGCGCTTGATCGCGCCCACGCCCTGGCCGGCGCCCCAGATATCTTTCCACGCCTTCACGCTGGTCGAGCCGAAGTTCATCTTGGACGGGTCGGACTGCGGCAGCGCCGCCGGGTCCAGGCCCGCGCGCTCGATGCTGCCGCGCAGGTAGTTGCCGTGCACGCCGGTAAAGAGGTTGGAGTAGACGATATCGCCGGCGCTGCTGTCGACGATCATCTGCTTGTAGCCTTCCTGTGCGTTGGCTTCCTGCGTGGCGATGAAGGCCGAGCCGATGTAGGCCAGGTCGGCGCCAGCGGCCTGCGCGGCCAGGATCGCGTCTCCGCTGGAGATCGCACCCGACAGCAGCAGCGGGCCGTCGAACCATTCACGGATCTCGTGCAGCAGCGCGAACGGCGACAGTGTGCCGGCATGGCCGCCGGCGCCGGCAGCCACCGCCACCAGCCCGTCGGCGCCTTTCTCGATGGCCTTGCGCGCGAACGTGTTGTTGATCACGTCGTGCAGCACGATGCCGCCGTACGAATGCACCGCGTCGTTGACTTCCTTGCGCGCGCCCAGCGAGGTGATCACGACCGGCACCTTGTAGCGCACGCACAGTTCCAGGTCATGGTCGAGGCGGTCGTTGGACTTGTGCACGATCTGGTTGACCGCAAACGGCGCCGCCGGGCGGTCCGGATGCCTGTCGTTGTGCTCGGCCAGCTCGGTGGTGATGCGGTCCAGCCATTCTTCCAGCTTGGGCGCCGGGCGTGCGTTCAGCGCCGGGAACGAGCCCACCACGCCGGCCTTGCACTGGGCAATCACCAGGTCGGGGTTGGAAATGATGAACAGCGGCGAGCAGACCACCGGCAGCGACAGCCGGTTCTGCAGCGAGGCGGGGAGGGCCATGGGTGAAGTCTCCTGGGTAGTACGGTGAGGCAAAGAATCTGGCAGGCGCGGGCGGCGGACTGGCCGCTTACGCGGCGCCGGTCAGCACGTCCTTCTGGCTGGCGAGGCGCGCGCCCATGGCGGCGGCCAGCGCCTCCAGGCCCGAGCGCGGACGCACCATCACTTCGAATTCGGCAATATGGCCGGCGTCATTGAAGCGGATCATGTCGATGCCCTTGAGCGCCTTGCCATCGACCGTGGCACTGAACTCGAGCACCACGCTGTGGCCGTCCTCGCTGACAAAGCTGCGGTGGTAGCGGAAATCGCGGAATACCTGGTTCACCGTGGTCAGTACCAGCGCGATCGCCGCGCGGCCGGGGTAGGCCGTATGCGCGACCGGCGAGCGGAACACGACGTCGTCGGCGACGATGGCGTCGAGCCCGGCCATCGAATTGGTGGCAATCAACTGGTGCCAGGTGTCGAGCGAGGCCTGCGCCGCGGGAATCAGCTGGGTGGTGGTCACTACGGTCTCCTTGGACGGTCGCGGTTGCGCCGGCTATGTCTTGTTCTCGTTTGTGTTCACGTCTTATGCAACCAGTTGCATAGTGAGATGAAAGGTAGCACGCGTTGCGGCGCTGCGCAAGCCGGTATCGGGCTGGCATGAGCGCGTGCCGCGCCGAGGGCACCCTCGTAGTGACGGGTTGACTACAATAGGCGGCATCGCCCGGCGGAATCCCACCCGCGCGCCCGCAAGCCACCGGCAGGAGAAGTCAGTGACCACTAAGTCGACCACCAAGTCGACCGCCAAGTCGACCGCCAAGCCGACCGCCAAGCCGACCGCGCACCAACCCGGCCAGGCCGCGCTGTTCGATGCCGATCTCGCCGCCTGGCGCGCCCATCCCGAGCGCGCCTTCGACGGCTGGCTGGCGCGGCACGGCTTTCGCCACGGCACCAGCGTGGTGTACCGCGCCATGTGGGGCAAGCTGCTGCGCTGGTCGGCGGAGCGCGGCCTGCCGCCGCTGAGCTGGTCGGCGGAGCAGCTCGGCGAATTCCTGGATGCCCAGCAATTGCACAAGTTGCACCGCTACCGCTATGCGCGGCTGATCGAACGGGTGTTCCACCATCTCGCCCAGTTGCGCGAGGGCATGCACAACCCCGGCAGCCAGGCGGTGCGCGCCCATCTCGCCGAGGGCGAAAACGATCCCACTGCCTTCCTGCTGCCGGGCGAGTGCGATCTGCTGGTGGCCCGCATCCTTGGTCCGGCAGGGCTGCCACCGACGGCGGACGAGTGCCGCGCGGCCTCGCCGACCCAATGGAAGCGCGCGCGCGATGCCGCCTTGCTGGCGGTCTTGCTGGGTGGCGGGCTGAAGGTGGGCGAAGCCCGCGCATTGCGCCTGGAGGCCATCGACGATGGCGCGCCGGGCCGAATGGCGCTGCGCATGGTGCGTCCCGACAATGGCCGCGCCTATACCGCGCCGCTGTTCGCGCTGGCCCATGCGCCGCTGCGGGCCTGGCTGGCGCTGCGCGAGGCGTCGGGCACGCTTGGCAGCCTGGTGTTCCCGGCCATGCCGGCGGGCCGGCCGATGCACGCGGCTTCGGTCTACCGGCGCGTGGAAATCCTGCTCGACGAGGCCGGCGTGCTCGCCGGCCGCCATGAGCGGGCCTCGCCGCAGACCTTGCGCAATACCTGCGCCGCCATGCATTTCGAGGCCGGCACGGCGCCGGCCGAGGTGGCGCAATGCCTGGGCATGCGCGACCTGGAATCGGGCTGGCGCCTGCGCGGCGCTTACGAGGCCTGGCAGGCGCGGGCAGGACTGGTCGCCGGGGCCAGCGACAAGCCGTCTTAAGTCCTGCGCCGCCATAGTCCCGGCTGCGCATGCCAGCCGACCGGGGCGGTCTCGCGCATCGTGGATAATAGGCGACACTACCGCCAGCGCGGCTCGGATGTGGTGCCTGAGGCGTTTGCCGGGCCCGCCAGGCAAGCGCTTGCGGCCTCACGGCCCTGAATCGAAATCCGACGCTTATTTCCCATGCCCGAAACTCTGCTTCTTACCGGTGCCACCGGCTATATCGCCTCGCATACCTGGGTCGCGCTGC
This sequence comes from Cupriavidus sp. Agwp_2, assembly GCF_040784895.1. NCBI lineage: Bacteria > Pseudomonadati > Pseudomonadota > Betaproteobacteria > Burkholderiales > Burkholderiaceae > Cupriavidus > Cupriavidus sp. Agwp_2. Next base: position 1,649,309 of record NZ_CP088084.1, on the reverse strand, counting down.
TCAATGCCGGCTACCACGTGATTGGACTGGATAATCTGTGCAACAGCAGCCCGGTGGTGATCGAGCGGCTGGCCACCATTACCGGCAAGACCCCGCATTTTGTCGAGGGCGACGTGCGCGACCGTGCCTTGCTGGACCGGCTTTTTGCCGAACACCGCATCAGCGGGGTGATTCATTTTGCCGCGCTCAAGGCGGTGGGAGAATCGGTGAGCCAGCCGCTGGAGTATTACAGCAACAACCTCGACGGCCTGCTGACGGTCTGCGCCGCCATGGGGGCGGCCGGGGTGAAACAACTGGTGTTCAGCTCCTCGGCGACGGTTTATGGCAATCCCCATGCGGTGCCGATCCTGGAGGATTTCCCGCTGTCCTCGACCAATCCCTACGGCCAGACCAAGCTCATGGGCGAGCAAATCCTGCGCGATCTTGAAAAATCGGATCCGGCATGGCGCATTGCCTACCTGCGTTATTTCAATCCGGTCGGCGCGCATGAAAGCGGCCTGATCGGCGAGGATCCGCGCGGGATCCCGAATAACCTGATGCCATATGTGGCACAGGTGGCCGGCGGGCGCCGCGAGAAACTGATGGTATTCGGCGGCGACTACCCCACGCCGGACGGAACTGGCGTGCGCGACTATATCCACGTGTGCGACCTTGCCGACGGCCATTTGGCGGCGCTGGTCTACCTGCGCGACCAGGGACGTGGCCTGACCGTGAACCTGGGCACCGGCCGCGGCTACAGCGTGCTGGAGGTGGTCGATGCCTACCAGCGGGCCAGCGGCCAGCCGGTGCCATATGAGATCGTGGCGCGCCGCCCGGGCGATATTGCTTCTTGCTATGCCGATCCCGCGCTGGCCAACCAGCTGCTGGGCTGGCGCGCGCAATATGGTATCGAGCGCATGTGCCAGGACTCGTGGCGCTGGCAGTCAATGAACCCGCGCGGGTTCGACGCCTGAGCCTGAAAACAAAAACGCCACGGCATGCAACCGTGGCGTTTTGCCATAGACCGGGTCGCGCTTCAGCGGATCAGGAAGTCCTCGACCGTCTTGCCCTGGGCCAGGGCCTGGGTCAGCCAGCCCGGGCGCTTGCCGCGGCCGGTCCAGGTATTGCCGGCACTGTCGCGATAGCGCACCGGCACCTTGCGGTTGACTACCTTCTTGCCTGCCTGCGCTTTCGTGCCAAAACCCAGGTCTTCAGCGGTCAGGCCATATTGCTCGATTTTCTCGCGAATATCCGAGATCACCGAAGCTTGTTCACGCGCCTTGATTTCCTCAGCTTGCTTCTGCAGTTCACTGATTTTCTGAACGATTTCCTGATAAGTCGCCATTGCGTCCTCGGTTTCCGGTGGGGTGATATGCGTGGGTGTCGATACTGCGGGGGTGTCGCGCAGTTGCGCTGTAGGTGTGCTGAAATGCTGAAAAGAATTATAACGGCGTAACGGGCGGCTGCAAATGCCGGGCTGCTATTCAGGCATGGTTTTTACGAAAATTCTTGCTGCCGATATTGCAGTGAACTTTCGTGAACCATTCCGGTCGCCCCTCCGATTTGCGCCGATGCCCACGGCGTAACGCCGCTACACTCCGCCGCCTGCACATAGCATCTGCACATAGCACCTGCACACAGCGCTTGCACATAAATGGTGTCGCCGACCTCGACGCGCGCCAACCGGGGCCGGCCGGCATGCGCCGACGCGCGTGGAAATCAAATGGCCATAATCGCCGGCGCTTCGGTGAATAAAGCGTTTGCTTACATGCCATGGCACGCGGCGTGCCGTATATCCGACATTCCGGTTAATTGCCGCCCATTTGCCGGCGCGGCCGCGCGTGGCTGCTCAAGGTCCGGATGGGCCACGCCGTTATCCGGGCAGGGCGGATCAAGGGGGTGACAGATCCTGCCGTAACGAGGCCAGGGGTGTGCCTCGCGGATTGCTTACGTTTTCCTTTCAACAATGTCTTTGCACAACAATATCCAGATCAAGACCCTGTTACGGGGCGCCATGGGAATGCTGTCGGTGTTGCTGTTGCTGGTCGGCGGTGCCGGGCTGCACGGTATTTCCTCCAGCAATGACTCGCTCAAGGATACGTATGCCAACCAGCTGGCTTCGACCATCGCGCTGAGCGACGCCATGCTGGCCACCACCCGCATGCGCCTGGCGCTGGACCGCAGCGTGATGCTGGGCGAGCCGGACGATCCCAAGGTCAACGTGGACCGCTCCAAGGTGTTCGTCGATGCTTCCGAAGCGGCCTGGAAACGCTACAACAGCCTGCCGCAGAACGACCAGGAAAAGGCGCTGGCCGCCGAACTCGGCCGCCTGCGCCAGGCGTTCTTCGAGCAGGGCGTCTTGCCGCTGCAGCAGGCGACGCTGGCCGGCAACCAGGACGAGGCGGTGCGCCTGGCCAGGAAGGTACTGCCCGACCTGCAACGCAGCATGTCCACCGCGCATGAAGCGCTGCAGAAATTCCAGATGAGCGCCGGCCAGGCCAATTTCGACGCCGCGCAGGCCAGCTTCGACAACACTCGCACGCTGTCGGTTGCGCTGATCGTGCTGGGCCTGGTGGTGGCGGTGCTATGCACGGTGACGTTGAACCGCGCCATCGTCACGCCGGTGCAGGAAGCGCTGGCCGTGTTCGAGCGCATCGCGCGCGGCGACCTGACCTCGCGCATCACCAGCATCTCGAAGAACGAGATCGGCCGCATGATGCAGGCGCTGGCCGCGATGCAGGCCAGCCTGTCGGGCATCGTGGCCGAAGTGCGTACCGGCGCCGACTCGATGGCGTCGGCCACGCAGCAGATTTCCACCGGCAACCAGGACCTGTCGCAGCGGACCGAGGAGCAGGCCTCCTCGCTCGAGCAGACCGCCGCCAGCATGGAAGAGCTGACCACGGTGGTGCGCCAGAACGCGGACAATGCCCGCCAGGCCGGCGTGCTGGCCAGCGAAGCCTCGCAGATTGCGCTCAAGGGCGGCGACGTGGTCGGCCGCGTGGTCGACACCATGAACGAGATCAACGGCGCGTCGCGCAAGGTGGTCGAGATCATCAGCGTGATCGAGGGCATTGCCTTCCAGACCAATATCCTGGCGCTGAACGCCGCGGTGGAAGCCGCGCGTGCCGGCGAGCAGGGCCGCGGCTTTGCCGTGGTGGCGGGCGAGGTGCGCAGCCTGGCGCAGCGCTCGGCCTCGGCGGCCAAGGAGATCGAGGCGCTGATCGGCGAGTCTGGCGAGCGCGTGGAGAGCGGCACCCGGCTGGTGGCGGAAGCCGGCCAGACCATGGGCGAGATCGTGCAGGCGGTGCGCCGCGTGACGGACATCATGAACGAGATCGGCGCGGCTTCGCTGGAGCAGACCACCGGCATCGAGCAGGTCAACCAGGCCGTCACGCAGATGGACGAGGTCACGCAGCAGAACGCCGCGCTGGTGGAAGAGGCCGCGGCCGCGGCCGGGGCGCTGGAAGAGCAGGCGCAGAAGTTGAAAAACGTGGTTTCGGTCTTTACCCTCGCCGGCGGTGCCGTGGCTTCGGCACAGCGTCCCGCACCGGTGCGCTCCGCGCCGGCCGCCGCGCCGGCCGCTGCACCGGCCACGCCGCGCGTTGCCGTGGCCCGTGCGGCCGACGCCTCCCGTCCGGTGGCGCGCCCCGCGGCGGTCGCTGCCGGCAGCGAGGATGACTGGAGTGCGTTCTAAACAGGTGTCCCCGGCAGGGGACCCCCGTATTGTGTTGTTCACACGGCGACCGCAAGATGCCATGATGCGAGGTTTGTCCCGCGTCGGGTCCGTCTTCGCGCATTTTCTTTATCACCGCGCAGCCCAATGATTGCCCTGAGTACCGTCCTGTTGCTGCTCGCCGCCCTGCTGGGCGTGGCCGCCGCCCTTGGCGTCCGCGCCGGGCGTGCGGACGAGGGCGCCGGAAGCCGGTCGCTGCGCACGCTGACCTGGTCGGCGGCGCTGTTATCGCAGTTGGCCGTGAGCCTGCCCGTGGTCGTGGTGGTGCTGTCGGGCAGCGTGCCGGCGGCCAATGACTCCGCCCAGATGGCAGCCAGCTTCGCCGCCGCCGCGGCCGCCACCACCGCCGCCAAGCTGCTGCTGCAGTGGCTGCGCCAGGGCGCGCGCCTGTGGCGCGGCGCGGCGTTGCTGGCGGTGGTCGCCGGCGCCGGCATGGTGGCCGCGGCCGGCACCCACCTGGGCCGGGCCTGCGGCGCCGGCGCGCCCTCGGCACGCGCCTGCATCGACGCGGCCGGGCTGCCGCACCCGGCCTGGCTCGCAGGCGGGCTGACCGCGCTGTGCGCGCTGATGTTCGTGCTGCACCGGGCGCAGTCGCGCGGCTGGCTGCCGGTGTCGCGCACCGAGGCCAGCCTTGCCGAAGACCTGGCCGACGACGGCACCACGAGCCTGCCGCGCGGTGCCGAACCGCGCCTGGTGCGGCGCGGCGCGCGCATTCCCGGCCGGCTCACGGTGCGCGCCACCGCGCGCGGGCAGGGCACGGTGGGCGAGTACAGCGTTGCCACCGTGATGCCCGACCGCGTCGCGTTCGGCCGCTGGCTGGACCAGGCCATCGCCCAGGCGCGGCTCGCCGATACCGCCTGCGCCGTGCTGCTGATCCATATTGCCGACTACCGCGAGGTCGACGAAGTCTTCGAGATCCGCGCCGACGATATCCTGGCGCAGGACGCCGGCGCGCTCGCGCAGGCCGTGCTGGAGCCGCACGATTTCCTTGCCCGGCTGGCGCGCGACGAGTTCGCCGTCGGCGTGCCCGAGCTGGTGCACCACGGCCGCGCGCAGGAGCTGGGCTCGCGCATGCTGGGCTCGCTGGCCGAGTTCATCGCCGCGCGCGGGCTGCAGATGCAGATCGGCGTCAATATCGGCATTGCCATCTACCCGCGTGACGCGCAGACCTCCGAGGCGCTGATGCAGGCCGCGCGCGTGAGCCTGGCCGAGGCGCGCGAAAGTGGCTCGAACCAGGTGCGCCTGTTCAACAGCGCCGCCGGCGAGCGCGCCCGCCGCACCCGCGTGATCCGCCGCGACCTGTGGCTGGCGATCGAGGACGATGCGCTGTCGCTGCAGTTCCAGCCCAAGTACGACGCCCGCCGCGGCACGCTGGTGGGCGCCGAGGCGCTGTGCCGCTGGCGCCATCCCGCGCTGGGCCAGGTCAGCCCGGCCGAGTTCATCGCCGTGGCCGAGCAGTCCGGCCAGATCGACAAGCTCGACGACTGGGTGCTGACCAGCGTCTGCCGCCAGCTGCGCCAGTGGCAGGACGCCGGCCTGCCGACCGTGCCGGTGGCGATCAACGTGTCAGGGCTGCGCTTTGCCAGCCGCAATTTCCCGCAGTACCTGCTCGAGCAGATCCACCAGCACGACATCCCGCCGTCGGCGATCACGCTGGAGATTACCGAGACCGCGGCCATGAAGGACATCGGCAAGTCGCTGGAGACGCTGGCCGAGCTGCAGTCGCTCGGGATCCAGGTGGCGCTGGACGACTTCGGCAGCGGCTATTCGAGCCTGGGCTACCTCAAGCGCCTGCGCGTGGGCACGCTCAAGATCGACCGCACGCTGATCGGCGGCCTCGACACCGATGCGCAAGGGCGCGCCATCGTCGGCTCCATGGTCGCGCTGGCGCACGAGCTGCGCATGAAGGTGGTGGCTGAAGGCGTCGAGTCGGCCTCGCAGCTGGAAATCCTCAACGAGATGGGCTGCGACGAGGTGCAGGGCTTCCTGCTGTCGCTGCCGCTCGATGCGGCGGGGTTTGCCGACGCGTTGCGCGGCCAGCAGCAGGCCTGAGCGCCGCGCCGCACGCAGGAACACCAAGCCGAAAAAACGCCAGAAACGCTAAAGCGTCGCGCCTGCCATGCCGATATCCACGCTGGCAGGGCGCACGCGCTTGCAGCGCGGCCCTGCACCGGCCCGTCCGTCGCCGGCCGCGCCACCCGGCGCCAAGCACCTGCTTCAGCATTCGGCGGATCAACCGAGCCTTGCCAACGGAGGCGCCAATGTCATTGCCCAGCATCCTCGTCGTCGATGATTCTCCCTCGCTACGCCGCATGATCGGCGCATGCCTGCGCGCCGGCGGGTTCGACGTCACCGAGGCCGCCGACGGCGAGCAGGCGCACGCGCTGGCCGATGCCGCTGCGGCGGACGATGCCGCCTTCGGCATGCTGGTCACCGACCAGGTCATGCCCGGCATGGACGGCCTGACCCTGATCCGCCGACTGCGCGCCAGCGCGCGCTACGCCGCCATCCCGATCCTGATGCTGACCACCGAGCATGACAGCAGCATCCGCGAGCAGGCCCGCGCCGCCGGCGCCTCGGGCTTCCTGCCCAAGCCCTTCGATCCCGATGCGCTGATGCAGGCCGTGGCGGCGCTGCTCGCGCCCACCCACCCCTCGTCGGAAGGGTAAGGAAGGCGCCGCGTCGCCCTTCAGTCACCCCGTTTGCTGCCGTAAACACTGGTGGGCGAAATCACGCCCCGGCGCCATGCGCCAGGAAACCGGCATGACCAGATTGGGGGGCTGACGATGAAGCATATCGGCAAGGCAAGCGGCGCGGCAGGCGTGAACGAAGGCGCGGGCGAGGAATTCCTGGCCTTCACGCTGGGCCGCGAAGAGTACGGCATCGATATCCTGAAGGTCCAGGAAATCCGCGGCTATGAGTCGGTCACCCAGCTTGCCAATGCGCCCGACTACATCAAGGGCGTGATCAACCTGCGCGGCATCATCGTGCCGATCGTCGACCTGCGCATCAAGTTCCGCCAGCCGGACGTGACCTATGACCAGTACACCGTGGTCATCATCGTCGACCTCAACGAGCGCACCACCGGCATCGTCGTCGACGGCGTTTCCGACGTGCTGACGCTGACACCCGCACAGATCAAGCCCACGCCGCATTTTTCCGGCGAGCTGGCCACCGACTACATCCGCGGCCTCGGCTCGGTCGAGCAGCGCATGCTGATCCTGGTCGATATCGAGAAGCTGCTCAATATCGAAGAACTGGCCGCGCTCGACGCCGTGGCCTGATTCCTGCCACACCTGCCTGTTTGCCCCCGCCGTCCGGCCGGCGTACCGCGCCTGCCGGATCGTATTGCCCGGAATTGCGCCATGCCTGGCAGCCATGGTTTCTTCGGGTCAAGCAGTATCGATGTCATCCATGCGAAACAACCAACCCGTTACGCAGCGCGAATACCAGCTCTCAGCCTCGGACTACCTGATCTCGCGCACGGACCTCAAGGGCCGTATTACCTTCGCCAACCGCACCTTTATCGAGGCCAGCGGCTATGCGCCGGAAGAACTGATGGGCGCGCCGCACAACCTGGTGCGCCACCCCGACATGCCGCCCGAGGCATTCGCCGACCTGTGGCAGAACCTGGAAGCCGGCCGCACCTGGATGGGCGTGGTCAAGAACCGCCGCAAGAACGGCGACTTCTACTGGGTCAATGCCACCGTCACGCCGACGCGCGTCGACGGGCGCGTGGTCGGCTATACCTCGGTGCGTTCGATGGCCTCGCGCGAGCAGATCGAAGGCGCCGGCGCGCTGTATGCGCGCTTTCGCGCAGGGCGCGCCGCGGGGCTGGCGATCCGTAACGGCGCCGTGGTGCGCACCGGGCTGGCTGGCCTGGCGCAGCGCGCGCTGCGCATGAACCTGAAACGCCGCATCCTGTGGGCGCAGGCGGGCGGGCTGGTGTGGTTCCTGGCCGCGCTGGCGGCGGTCGAGATCCTGGACCCGGCGGGCGCCGCGACGCTGCGCCCGTGGCTGTGGGGCGGCTTCGCGCTGGCGCTGGCGACCTCGTTCGCGGCCGGCACCATGCTGCTGGCGCGCGTGCACCGGCCGGTGGGCGACATGCTGGACTTTGCGCTGCGCCTGGGTGCGGGCGACCTGACCACGCGCTACGAACATCGCAGCGACGACGAGATCGGCGCGCTGGCGCAGGCGATGCAGACCATGCAGCGCAGCCTGCTGTCGGTGGTGCATGAAATCCAGGAAGGCATGGCCAGCATTTCCACTGCGACGCACCAGGTGGCGGCTGGCAACAACGACCTGTCGCAACGCACCGAGCAGCAGGCCGCGTCGCTGGAGCAGACCGCGTCCAGCATGGAGGAACTGACCAGCACCGTGCGCCAGAACGCCGACAACGCGCGCCAGGCCAGCGGGCTGGCAGCCAATGCGTCGGAGACCGCGCTGCGTGGCGGCGAAGTGGTGGGCCGCGTGGTGATGACCATGGACGAGATCAACGATGCGTCAAAGAAGATCGTCGACATCATCGGCGTGATCGAAGGCATTGCCTTCCAGACCAACATCCTGGCGCTGAACGCGGCGGTGGAAGCCGCGCGTGCCGGCGAGCAGGGCCGCGGCTTTGCCGTGGTGGCGGGCGAGGTGCGCAGCCTGGCGCAGCGCAGCGCCAACGCGGCCAAGGAGATCAAGGGCCTGATCGGCGATACCGTCGAGCGCGTCGACAACGGCTCGGCACTGGTGGGCCAGGCTGGCAAGACCATGGACGAGATCGTGCAGGCGGTGAAGTCCGTCACCGACATCATGGGCGAGATCACAGCGGCGTCGGCCGAGCAGAGCGCCGGCATCGAGCAGGTCAACCGGGCGGTGGCGCAGATGGACGAAGGCACGCAGCAGAACGCAGCGCTGGTGGAACAGGCGGCAGCGGCGGCAGGCTCGCTGGAAGAGCAGGCACTGCGGCTGCGCGATGCCGTCGCCACCTTCCGCGTCAGCATGCAGGCCGAAGTGCGCCCGCAACGCCTGCCGGCCGCGCAGCGCGAAGCGGCGGCCCGCTCCAGGGCACAGGCTTAGTACGAAGCTATCAGTAACAAGGGGGAGTTGCTATGCAGTGGTTCAATCAATTGCGCGTCACGACCAGGCTGGTTGCCGGATTCCTGGTCGTCGCGGTGATCGGCGCCGTCATGGGGCTGTTGGGCGTCATCAACATGGGGCGCATGGCGGAGTGGACCGGCAAGATCTATCACGGCGACCTGCAGGCGCTCAAGGCCGTGCAGGACGCCAACATCAACCTGGTCTACGCCAGCCGTGCGCAGATCGGCCTGCTGTCGGCGTCGACCATGGGCGAGCGCGCCACCGAGAAGGAGCAGATCGCCAGGTCGCTGGGCGTGATGGACGAACGCATCCGGCAGGTCGCCAAGGCCTTCGAGCAGCCTGAAGGCAAGGCGCTGGTCAAGCAATACCACGAGCTGTCGCCCGCGTTCCGCGCACGCATGGAAAAGTACGTCGAGCTGGTCAGCAAGCAGCCGCTGGATACCTCGCAGTTCGAGAGCCAGGTGTTCTCCGAGAGCGCCGACCTGCTCAAGGACAGCCATGCGCTGGAAGAAGTGATGGCGAAGATGGTGAAGCGCCGCGATGACCGTGCCCGCAGCAACAATGAAGAGGCGCGCAGCGTCTATGACGCCACGCGGGTGTGGATGCTGGCGCTGGTGCTGGGCGGGGTTGCGTTGTCGGTGCTGCTGGGCGTGTTCCTGGCGCGCGGGCTGTCGCGCCAGCTCGGCGGCGAACCGGGCTATGCGGCCGAGATCGCGAAGCGCATCGCCGATGGCGACTTCTCCGCCCCGGTGGCCACGCGCGCCGGCGACAAGAGCAGCCTGGTCTATGCCATGCAGCAGATGCAGCAGCAGCTGTCGCACATGGTCCGCGACTTCAAGGAGTCGGCGGAATCGATCGGCACGGCCTCGCGTGAAATTGCCGCGGGCAACAACGACCTGTCGCAGCGCACCGAGCAGCAGGCCGCGTCGCTGGAAGAGACCGCGTCCAGCATGGAGGAACTGACCAGCACCGTGCGCCAGAACGCCGACAATGCGCGCCAGGCCAGCGGGCTGGCGGCCAATGCGTCGGAGACCGCGCTGCGCGGCGGCGAAGTGGTGGGCCGCGTGGTGCAGACCATGGACGAGATCAACGATGCGTCCAAGAAGATCGTCGACATCATCGGCGTGATCGAGGGCATTGCCTTCCAGACCAACATCCTGGCGCTGAACGCCGCGGTGGAAGCCGCGCGCGCCGGCGAGCAGGGCCGCGGCTTTGCGGTGGTGGCGGGCGAGGTGCGCAGCCTGGCGCAGCGCAGCGCCAACGCGGCCAAGGAGATCAAGGGCCTGATCGGCGATACCGTCGAGCGCGTCGACAACGGCTCGGCGCTGGTGGGCCAGGCTGGCAAGACCATGGACGAGATCGTGCAGGCGGTGAAGCGCGTGACTGACATCATGGGCGAGATCAGCGCGGCCTCGGCCGAGCAGAGCTCGGGTATCGAGCAAGTCAACCTGGCCGTGGCGCAGATGGACGAGGTGACGCAGCAGAACGCGGCACTGGTCGAGCAGGCCGCGGCCGCCGCTGGTGCGCTGGAAGAGCAGGCCGGCCGACTGCAGGGCGCGGTGGCAATGTTCAGGCTGGCGGCGGAGGACGCGCACGCATCGTTCTCGCTGCCGGCGACCGCTTCGGCTTCCGCCGCAGTTTCGGGCAAGGCAGCGGGCAAGGCGGCGGGCAAGGCGCGCACGCTGGCTCCCCGCAAGCGCGCGGCCCCGGCCGTTCCGGGTGTAGCAATGGCAGCGGCAGCGGCATCCGCCGAAGCCGGCGCGCCGCAAGCCGCCGAGGCCGCCCAGGCAGCGCCATCGGTCACCGCCGCACGCACGCCGCGCCCCGCGCTGGCAGGTGCCGACAACGGCGACTGGAGCGCGTTCTGATCCACCGGCGCTTTCTACCGGAACCACGGGCCGCGGCGCGGCCCGTGATGGCAATGCTATGACGAACGAGATCACCCTGGCCCTGCCGCCTGACGATGCGTACAGGCTGCGCAAGGAATTCGACCAGTTCATCGGTGTCTCGACCGGGCTGGACCGCGAGTTCCTGCCACCCGAGTTCAACGACTTCCTGCGTGCCAGGCTGCTGCAACATGATGGCCCGCTGACCGAGCGCGCCGTGAACCGGTTGTTGTCCGGCGGCGAGTACGGCTGGGCCCGGCGCGTGTTCGACAAGCAGCTGCCCAACGCGCTGGCGGCGCTGATGCGCGATGCGCGGCGCTTCGGCTTCGGCCTGGCGGTGCAGCCGGACTGGACGGGCGAGCAGCGGCTTGCGCATGCGCGCGAATGGGCCGCGAAGGTACTGACCGAATGCGGGGCCGACGCCGCCTTCACTGAAGCGCTGGCGACCCAGGTCGCGGCCTCGGCCGAAGACGTGCGCTTGCTGGAGGAGCGCATGCGCACGCCGGCATGGCGGCTGGCGGAAAGCCTGCGCCAGCGCGCGTATGACCTGATGTACGCGCTGCAGACTGAAGACAACGAGACCGCGGGCCGCGCGCGCGTGGGCGAGTTGCGCGGCATGCTGGGCCTGGCGCTCGAGTATGGCTCGGTGCAGCCGGAAGAAGCCGCGCGCGTGCTGGAGCAGGTGGAACGCTCGCGTCCCTCGCTCTTCCGCGACGAGCCCGACGATGTCTTTGCGCGGCTGGCGGCGTGGCTGCGGCGAATGTTCAGCGGATGAGCGGCGGATGAGCGGCGGATGAGTGGCAGGTGATCGCCAGGTAGAGGCGCGCGTCCTCAAGCGCGCGCAATTCGGACATGCCGTTTTCGGACAGGGCAGGGGAATGCCATGCGCGCGCACCACTACGCGCGCACTTCGTCAATAGAGGAATCCATCAGGCACCCAAGCGACGGTCTCGCGCGTTTGGCTGCTATGACGATTGCGTTACAGCGTTGATCGAAATCAAAGCTACACGCCTGTGAAATGTTACAAAATGCGCCAAGCCATGTATGTTTCGTACGACATTTGCATCCCCCCCGCGTAAGTAGGGATTGGCATTGCGGGCGGATTGCCGATATAAACGTACCAGTCTCACTTACACTCTGTAACACTTGTAACGGGGCTGATAACAGTGTGACACGGGCGCAGTTCCTTTAAGTCGTACGTTGTACCCGCCCAGCCGCAAACAAACGATCTGGTCGCCGGAGCCCTCGGGCCTGGTAAGCGCCGGACAAGCGGCAACGGTGGGTTTTTGGTAGCGGGGAAAAATTGGAAAGCAGTGAAGTTCTCCAGGAGATCAGGGAGGTTAACCTCGCCTATCTGCTGCTCGCGCAACGACTCGTGCGCGAAAACCAGGTCGAAGCCATGTTCCGGCTCGGGGTCAGCAAGGAAATCGCGGATATCCTTGGCAAGCTGACTTCGGCGCAACTCGTCAAGCTCGCGGCATCCAACATGGTGCTGTGCAGGTTCCGCTTCGACGATCATGCGCTTCTGTCCACACTCACCCACACGGCCAAGAGCCATGACATGCAGCAGATCCACGCCGCGATCCTGCTTGCTCGTCAGCCTGTGGAGTCAATCAATTGACCGCGCTGCTGAAGGCCGAGCCGAACCGGAGTTTCACGGCCACCTCCGCAGCCGTCCCACGCAAGAGCGTTCTCCAGGATGCCAACCAGACCCAGCTCGCCATCGAGCTGATCGGCCTGGGTGCGCGCCTGCAGGTGCTTGAAGCCGAGACCACGCTGTCGCGCGACCGGCTCATCCGCCTGTACAAGGAACTGCGCGGGGTCTCGCCTCCCAAGGGCATGCTGCCCTTCTCGACGGACTGGTTCACCACCTGGCTGCCGAATATCCACTCGTCGCTGTTCTTCTCTGCCCATCAGTTCATGGTGCAGGAAGGCGAGACCGTGGGCATCCGCGCCGTGGTGGCTGCCTATCGCCTGTACCTCGAACACGTTTCGCTTCTCGGCGGTGAAATTGTCTTAAGTTTCACGCGTGCCTGGACGTTAGTACGGTTCTTCGAGAGCAATATGCTGCAGCTGTCCAGCTGCACGTGTTGCGGCGGACAGTTCGTCACGCACGCCTATGAGCCGCACGCGAACTTCGTGTGCAGCCTGTGCCGTCCGCCCTCGCGCGCAGGGAAAGTGAAGAAGCTCTCGAAAGACGCCGCCGCCGTGCAGACCAACGCCTGATCCTGGTTTAGGTCCGCCGGCCGGCAAGCTTGCAGCGCTGGCGGACGGACCACTCCCCGTTCGCCCGTGCGCGGGCCATTGTGCGTGATTGACGCGCGTTTTTTGACGGGGATCCCATCGTGCTAGTAGTTCTTGGCTATGTCGTCGTGGTTGTCGCGGTGCTTGGCGGTTACGCCATGACCGGCGGCCACATGGGCGCGCTATATCAACCGGCGGAATTCGTGATCATCGGGGGCGCTGCCTTCGGTGCCTTCATCGCCACCAACACCACCAAGGCCATCAAGGCCACCGCCCGCGCCCTGCCAGGGCTGTTCAAGGGCTCCAAGTACAAGAAGGAACTGTACCTGGACGTCATGTCGCTGCTGTACGTGCTGCTGTCCAAGGCACGGCGCGAGGGCATCCTGTTCCTGGAAAAGGAAATCGCGGATCCCGCCTCCAGCAGCGTCTTCAGCCAGTACCCGCGCATCCTGTCGGATCCGGTGGTGATGGAATTCCTCACCGACTACCTGCGCATGATGGTCAACGGCAACATGAACGCCTTCGAGATCGAGGCCCTGATGGACCACGAGATCGAGACCTTCCGCCATGAGGCCGAGATTCCCGCCCATGCGCTGTCGCGCGTCGGCGATGCGCTGCCCGCGTTTGGCATCGTCGCCGCGGTGATGGGCGTGGTGCATGCGCTGGCTTCGGCCGACCTGCCGCCGGCCGAGCTCGGCGCGCTGATCGCGCACGCCATGGTCGGCACCTTCCTCGGCATCCTGCTGGCCTACGGCTTTATCTCGCCGCTGGCCGCGCGCATCGAGCTGCAGGTGTCCGAGAACGTCAAGGTCTACGAGTGCATCAAGGTGGTGCTGCTCGCCTCCCTGAACGGCTATGCGCCGCTGGTCGCGGTGGAATTCGGCCGCAAGGTGCTGTACTCCACGGTGCGGCCGTCGTTCCTCGAGCTCGACGACCACGTGCGCGAAGTCAAGAGCCTGAACTGAGCGCGGCAAGGCAGGAGGCACCCTCATGAGCAGCGCACACGACATGCGTCCGATCATCGTCCGCCGGGCGAAATCGCACGCCAGGCCGCACGGCAACCACAGCTGGAAGATCGCCTACGCCGACTTCATGACGGCGATGATGGCGCTGTTCCTGGTGCTGTGGCTGCTGTCCAGCGCCAACAAGAAGACGCTGGAAGGCATTGCCGAATACTTCCGCATGCCGCTCAAGGTGGCGGTCGTCGGCGGCGAGAAAAGCAGCCAGTCGCCCAGCGTGATCCCGGGCGGCGGCATGGACGTCATGCGCAAGGACGGCGAGGTCATGCGCGCGCGCGACAACGATCCGAGCGAGGAACAGCGCCGCAACGAACTGCAGGAAGGGCAGCGCCTGCGCGCGCTCAAGCAGCGCCTCGAACAGCTCATCGAGAGCAACCCGATGCTGCGCCAGTTCCGCCCGCAGCTGCTGCTCGACATCACCAGCGAAGGCCTGCGCATCCAGATCCTCGATACGCAGAACCGGCCGATGTTCCGCACCGGCAGCGCCAACGTCGAGACCTATATGCGCACCATCCTGCGCGAGATCGGCCCAGTGCTGAACGAGCTGCCGAACAAGGTCAGCCTGTCTGGCCATACCGACGCGGCCAACTATTCCAACGGCGAGCGCACCTACAGCAACTGGGAGCTGTCCAGCGACCGCGCCAATGCCTCGCGCCGCGAACTGATCGCGGGTGGCATGCAGGAAGGCAAGGTGCTGCGCGTGCTGGGCCTGGCGGCGACCATGCCCCTGGACAAGGACGATCTGCTGGCGCCGGTCAACCGGCGCATCAGCATCGTCGTGCTCAACCACAAGGCCCAGGCGCGCTTCGAGGCCGAGAACGCCAGCGCGGCCGAGGTCTCGGTGGCGGCGCAGGCCGGCAAGGCCGCGCAGGAAATCCAGGCTGGGCTGGCCGCGGCCTCCGCGCCGGCGGCAGCGCCGGCCTCGGCACCGCAGGGCCGCAAGCCATGACGCAGCAAACCACCAAGCGCGGCCGCACCGGCGGCGCCCGCGCCTAGCGCAGTAACTTAGTGAGTCAGGACGCCATGTCTGTCGATATCGATATCACACAGTTTTACCAGACCTTCTTTGAAGAAGCGGAAGAACTGCTCGTGGAAATGGAGCAGCTGCTGCTCGGCCTGGACATCGAGTCTCCCGATCCCGAGCATCTGAACGCGATCTTCCGGGCGGCCCATTCGATCAAGGGCGGAGCCGCTACCTTCGGGTTCGCGGCGCTGACCGAGACCACCCACATCTTCGAGAACCTGCTGGACCGCACGCGCCGGCAGGAACTGGCGTTGACCAGGACCATCATCGACACCTTTCTGGAAACCAAGGACGTGTTGCAAGATCAGCTCAACGCCTACCGCAACGGCACCGAACCCGATCCGGAAACGCTGGTGCGCATCTGCGCCGTGCTACAGCAGCTCGCGCAGGAAGCCGCTGGCCAGGCGGGCGCATCGGCGGCCGCTCCGGCCCCGGCACCCGTCGCCGCCCCGGTTGCGGCTCCCGTTGCCGCACCGGCAGCCGCGGCAGGCGGTGCGCTAAAGATCCGGCTGATCAAGGTCTCCGCCAACGACCAGGCGCTGCTGCGCGAAGAACTCGCCAACCTCGGCGAGATCACCGGGCAGCAGGAGGTCAACGGCGAACTGGTGGTGTGGCTCAACACCCAGTGCAGCGCCGACGACATCATTGCGGTGTGCTGCTTCGTGATCGACATGGACCAGATCGCGATCGAAGCCGCCAGCGATGCAGCGGCAGCGGCACCGGCCGAAGTACCCGCGCCGGCTCCGGCGCCGGCCGCGGCAGCACCGGCCGCTCCTGCTCCCGCCGCGCGCGAGAAGGAGAAGGAGAAAGAAAAGGCCAAGCCGGCCCCGGCCGCCGCGCACGGCGAAGGCTCGATCCGCGTGCCCACCGAAAAGGTCGACCAGATCATCAACCTGGTGGGCGAACTGGTGATTACCCAGTCGATGCTGGCGCAGACCGCGTCGTCGCTCGACCCGGTGCTGTTCGACCGCCTGTTCTCCGGCATGGGCCAGCTCGAGCGCAATGCGCGCGACCTGCAGGAAGCGGTGATGTCGATCCGCATGATGCCGATGGACTACGTGTTCTCGCGCTTCCCGCGCCTGGTGCGCGACCTGGCCAGCAAGCTCGGCAAGCAGATCGACCTGGTCACCTTCGGCAAGGCCACCGAGCTCGACAAGAGCCTGATCGAACGCATCATCGACCCGCTCACTCACCTGGTCCGCAACAGCCTGGACCATGGCATCGAGACCCCCGACAAGCGCGTCGCCGCCGGCAAGGAGCCGACCGGCCAGCTGGTGCTGTCCGCGCAGCACCACGGCGGCAACATCGTCATTGAAGTCAGCGATGACGGCGGCGGGCTGAACCGCGAGCGCATCCTGGCCAAGGCCATCCAGAACGGCCTGCCGGTGTCCGAGAACATCAGCGACGAGGAAGTCTGGCAGCTGATCTTTGCGCCGGGCTTCTCCACCGCGGAGGTTGTCACCGACGTGTCCGGCCGTGGCGTGGGCATGGACGTGGTCAAGCGCAACATCCAGGAGATGGGCGGCCATGTGCAGATCAGCTCGCGCCCGGGCCTGGGCACCACCATCCGCATCGTGCTGCCGCTGACGCTGGCGATCCTGGACGGCATGTCGGTCAAGGTCGGTGAAGAGACTTTCATCCTGCCGCTGAACTGCGTGATGGAATCGCTGCAGCCCAAGGCCGAGGACGTGCACACCGCCGCCAACTCCGACCGCGTCATGCACGTGCGCGGCGAGTACCTGCCGCTGCTGGAAATGCACCGCGTCTTCAACATCGCCGGCGCGCTGCAGGAACCCACGCAGGGCATCGCCGTGATCCTGCAGGCCGAAGGCAAACGCTTCGCGCTGCTGGTGGACCAGCTGATCGGCCAGCACCAGGTGGTGCTGAAGAACCTGGAAACCAACTACCGCAAGGTGCCGTGCATCTCGGCGGCGACCATCCTCGGCGACGGCAGCGTGGCGCTGATCGTCGATGTCGGTGCGCTGCAGCGCACCGGCGTGCGCCGGCAGGAGCCGGCGCTGGCTTCGTCGTTGGCCTCGTCGTTGGCCTAACCAACCGACCCACTACAGGAAGAGAAAACACATCATGGCCGGCATCGGACACATCGATACCCCCGGAAGCGACGCTTCGGGCCAGGAGTTCCTGGTCTTCACGCTGGGGTCGGAGGAATACGGCATCGACATCCTCAAGGTGCAGGAGATCCGCAGCTACGAGACCGTTACGCGCATTTCCAGCGCGCCTGATTTCATCAAGGGCGTGACCAACCTGCGCGGCGTGATCGTGCCGATCGTCGACCTGCGCCTGAAGTTCCGCCTGGGCAACGTGCGCTACGACCACCAGACCGTGGTCATCATCCTCAACGTGGCCGGCCGCGTGGTCGGCATCGTGGTCGATGGCGTGTCGGACGTGCTGACGCTGACCGGCGAGGCGATCAAGCCGGCGCCGGAGTTCGGCGTGTCGATCTCGACCGAGCACCTGACCGGCCTGGGCACCGTCGACGGCCGCATGCTGGTGCTGATCGATATCGAGAAGCTGATGACCAGCGCCGAGATGGCACTGGTCGAGGCCGAGCTGGCCTGACGCCGCGCAGCAACCCGAAACGCCACGCAAGCCATGACGCCGTTCCGCACTGCCGCCAGCGCTCCCGCCAGCCTCCAGGGCCTGGCGGGCACCGTCTCCGCGCCGGCCGCCACGCCGCGGCGTGACGAGATGCGCGACTTCCTGCTGACCGAGCGCGACTTCGAGAAAATCCGCGCGCTGATCCACAAGCGCGCGGGCATTTCGCTGGGCAGCCACAAGCGCGAAATGGTCTACAGCCGCCTGGCACGCCGCCTGCGCACGCTGCAGCTGGCCGACTTTGCCTCGTACCTGGCGATCCTGGAGACGGATGACCGCTCGCCCGAGTGGGAGTTCTTCACCAATTCGCTGACCACCAACCTGACTTCGTTCTTCCGCGAGTCGCACCATTTCCCGCTGCTGGCCGAACATGCGAAGAAGATCGGCCGCCCGTACAGCGTGTGGTGCTCCGCGGCGTCTACCGGCGAGGAACCGTACTCGATCGCCATCACGCTGGCCGAGGCGCTGGGCGACCGCGCCGCCACCGTGCTGGCCACCGATATCGACACGCAGGTGCTGGCCAAGGCCCGCAGCGGCGTGTACTCGGCCGACCAGGTCGCACGGCTGTCGCCCGAACGCCTCAAGCGCTTCTTCCTGAAAGGCACCGGCCAGCGCGCGGGCTCGGTCAAGGTCAAGCCCGAGCTGGCCTCCACCATCACGTTCGAGCCGCTCAACCTGCTCGCGCCCGACTGGGGCATCCGCGAGCAGTTCGACGCGATCTTTTGCCGGAACGTGATGATCTATTTCGACAAGCCAACGCAGGGCCGCATCCTGGAGCGTTTCGTGCCGCTGCTCAAGCCGCACGGGCTGCTCTTCGCCGGGCACTCGGAGAACTTCTCCTACGTCACGCGCGCATTCCAGCTGCGCGGGCAGACTGTCTACGAACTGGCGCCCGATGCTGGCAGGGCGGGAAGGGCCTGATGCGCACGCCCTATCTCCCCGAGGCGCTGGCCACCCGCACCTACTTCGACCGCGAGTTCGGCAAGCAGGCAGTCAAGCTGCTGCCCAACGAGTACTACGTGACACGCGAAGACGTGGTGCTGACCACCGTGCTGGGTTCGTGCGTGGCCGCGTGCATCCGCGACGAGGCCGCCGGCGTCGGCGGCATGAACCACTTCATGCTGCCCGATGATGAAGGCGGCAGCGCCGGCGCCGACCGCATGCTGTCGCCGTCGATGCGCTACGGCAGCTACGCGCTCGAAGTGCTGATCAACGAGCTGCTCAAGATGGGCGCCCGGCGCGAGCGGCTGGAGGCCAAGGTCTTCGGCGGCGGCGCGGTGCTGGCCAACATGACCACGCTGAACATCGGCGACCGCAACGCGGATTTCGTGCTGCGCTACCTCAAGGCCGAAGAGATCCGTGTCGCGGCGCAGGACCTGCGCGGGCCCCATGCGCGCCGCGTCAGCTATTTCCCGGTCGGCGGGCTGGCACTGGTGCGCCGCCTGACGCGGCAGGACGACGAGGTCTCGGTGGCGCGCGACGAACGCGCGCTGGCCCGCGCCATCGCCACCTCGGCCAGGACCCCGGCGCGCGCGCCGGAGCGCACCCCCGAACTGTTTGCGCGGCAGTCTTCCGCGCGCCAGCTTCCCTGACCCAATCGAGCACGAATTCCTATGACTGCCGCCAAGATCAAGGTGCTCTGCGTGGACGATTCCGCGCTGATCCGCAGCCTGATGACGGAGATCATCAACAGCCAGCCCGACATGGAGGTGGTTGGCACCGCGCCCGACCCGCTGGTGGCGCGCGACCTGATCAAGCGCCTGAACCCCGACGTGCTGACGCTGGACGTCGAAATGCCGCGCATGGACGGCCTGGATTTCCTTGAGCGCCTGATGCGGCTGCGGCCGATGCCGGTGCTGATGGTGTCGTCGCTGACCGAGCGCGGCTCGGAAATCACCATGCGCGCGCTGGAACTGGGCGCGGTCGACTTTGTCACCAAGCCCAAGCTGGGCATCCGTGACGGGCTGATCGAATACACCGACACCATCGCCGACAAGCTGCGTGCCGCGTCGCGCGCGCGCGTGCGCGCCGCGGCGCACCCGGCAGCCGGCGTCAGCGCACCCGCGCCGATGCTGCGCAGCCCGCTGCTGTCGACCGAGAAGCTGATCATCCTGGGCGCTTCCACCGGCGGCACCGAGGCGATCAAGGAATTCCTGATGCCGCTGCCGCCCGACAGCCCCGCGGTGATGATCGTGCAGCATATGCCGGCCGGCTTCACGCGCTCGTTCGCGCAGCGCCTGGACGGGCTGTGCCGCATCACCGTGAAGGAAGCCGAGCACGGTGAACGCGTGCTGCCGGGCCATGCGTACATCGCACCGGGCGATTCGCACCTGCGCCTGGCGCGCAGCGGGGCCAACTACGTCGCGCACCTGTCGCAGGAAGCGCCGGTCAACCGGCACCGTCCCTCGGTCGACGTGCTGTTCGATTCGGCCGCCGAGCATGGCGGCAAGAACGTGATCGGCGTGATCCTGACCGGCATGGGCAAGGACGGCGCGCGCGGCATGCTGCGCATGCGCGAGGCCGGTGCCTACAACCTGGCGCAGGACGAGCAAACCTGCATCGTGTTTGGCATGCCGAAGGAGGCGATCGCCACCGGCGGCGTGCATGAAATCGTGCCCTTGCCGGCGATGACCCAGCGCGTGATGGCGCGCCTGGCCACGTACGGCACGCGCGCGCAACGGGTCTGAACGGGCCCGGAAACCTGAACAAGCCCAGACAACAAGCTGAAACAACAAGCTGGACCCACTAGCCAATACTGCATTTACCTGGAGCCCTCAAAGTGGACAAGAGCATCAAGATCCTGGTCGTGGATGATTTCCCGACCATGCGCCGGATCATCCGCAACCTGCTCAAGGAGCTGGGATTCGTCAACGTCGAGGAAGCCGAGGACGGCGCCGCCGGCCTGGAGAAGGCCAGGGACGGCAGCTTCCAGTTCGTGATCTCGGACTGGAACATGCCCAACATGGACGGCCTGTCGATGCTGCAGGCGATCCGCGCCGACGCGAATATCGGCAAGATCCCGGTGCTGATGGTGACGGCCGAGGCCAAGAAGGAAAACATCATCGCCGCGGCCCAGGCCGGCGCCAACGGCTACGTGGTCAAGCCGTTCACGGCAGCCACGCTGGACGAGAAGATCACCAAGATCTTCGAGAAACTCGGCGGCTGATCCAGAGGAGCCCTTTGCCATGACTCCGACGCTGAGCAACGATTCGGCCGAGCAACTGATCCTGCGCATCGGCAACCTGACGCGGATGCTGCGCGACAATATGCGCGAGCTGGGCCTGGACAAGGAGATCGAGCGCGCCGCGCAGGCCATTCCCGATGCGCGCGACCGGCTCAACTACATCGCGGCGATGACCGAGCAGGCCGCCGAGCGCACGCTGAACGCGGTCGAACTGGCGCAGCCGATCCAGTCCGGCATCGAGCAGCAGGCCGAGACCCTGGACAAGCGCTGGGAGGCCTGGTTCGAGAAGCCGGTGGAGCTGGCCGACGCCCGCTCGCTGGTGCTCGACACGCGCGCCTTCCTGACCGATGTGCCGGCGCAGGCCCGCGCTACCAACAGCCACCTGCTCGACATCATGATGGCGCAGGACTTCCAGGACCTGACCGGGCAGGTGATCAAGAAGATGATGGACATGATCCGCACGCTGGAGCAGGAGCTGCTGCAGGTGCTGATCGACAATGTTCCGTCCGAGCGGCGCGTGGAAGTGCAGGCGCCGTCAACGCTGATGAACGGGCCACAGGTGAATCCGGAGGGCAAGGCCGACGTGGTGTCGGACCAGGCGCAGGTGGATGATTTGTTGGCGAGTTTGGGGTTCTGACGTTTCGGTTGGGCGTGCATTTTTAAGAGTTTGCCCATACTCGCGCTTGCTGCCTCTGTTCATACTGGGTTCGTCGCTGCGCTTGTGGCGACCGGGTTTAGCAGCCCGCGGGATAGGGCGAACGACTGCCGTCTGGCGGTATCCTTACGTTCGCCGTGCTTGCGCACGCCCCTTCCATGGGCGGGCCCTGGCAGGGGAGCCTCCGGGCTCGCCGGCTCCTATTCCCCGGTCTGCTAACCCTGCTTTGCGCCCGCCCACCCCGATTAACACCCGGGGAGCGGCACTGAACCTGTATGAGAAAGGGGGTATTTCCATGCTTCAGTCCTTACTTGCCCATATCGGGCGATTGGCAATCTCCAGTATCTGCACAATGCAGCAGCGCGCCCGAGCCGCCCATGCGGAGGTGCGCCATGTATAGCCATAGCCATCACGGCATCACAGCGGAACACAACGGTGTCGACATGCTCGTGACCGCCCACAGCCCGGGCGAGAATCCGTTGAGCCTTGCCGTGCAACGTGCGGCACAGCTTCATGGCCTCTTGCTCATGGCCAGCGATCATGGTGCCCCGAATCTGGATCCGGTGGATCTGGACCAGGGGACCTGGGAGAGCTTGCTTTCCCTCGCGGTCAGCCTGGCGCACGAGACGCAGGTGTTGAGTGAACTGGCCGTGCTACATGGCCAGGCATTGCAGGCTGACTGACGTTGGGCGGGGTGCGCAGCCGTGCAATCGGCTGCCGCCCCATCCTGGTTACGCTTCAAACACCAGCTCCGGCACCACGATCTCCCACTCCTTGCACCGGATATGCTTCCTGAAACCGTCCTCCTCATCGTCCACCCGCCGTACCACAATGGCGTGTACCTGCGCCCTGACTCGCCCAACGTGTGATGGCGACCGATAACGGCGAGACAGGCGCCCTACCATGATGCCGGAGGGACTCAACAATTCCCATTTGTCATTGTTGCGACGCACCTGAAGCGCATCGCCGGGGCGTAGCGCCGCGATGGCGGTATGTATCGGATCGCTTGGCTCGCGCCGCCCGGGGAGCCCCAGATCCACGTCGCCAAGCGTAAGGCGTTGATAGCGGGTCGACAGCGCTGCGACAGGGCTCGGCAGCCGCACCGGTGCGCGTTTCATCGTGCTGGCTGAATCCACGAGCGCTTCAACGAACTTGTTGTCTCCGGAAAGACGGCACAGCAGGAGCAGGCGTTTTGCCCGCGTCATGGCAACGTAGTACAGCCGCCTCGGCGCTTCGGCGTCCTCATTCTTCCCAACCTTGTCCCAGCCGCCATCAAGCACCACCACATACTCAAACTCAAGACCTTTTGCGCGATGCGCGGTCAGCAGAAGCAGGCCGGTCTGGCGTCGCTTGACTTCGCGGCCCCATTCGGCAAGCCACTCGGTGAAGTGATCCTTTGGCAGGTCCGCGCCCGAAATCTCCAGCTCGTAGCTTTTCACCGCTTCCCGAAGCATAGCCCACCAGGGGCCGTCCTCTTGCTGCTCAAGCCAGCCCAATATTGCTTCCACATCGACCAGCTTGCCCTGGGTGCTACGCAGCCACGCCAGCATTGCCTGTGTTTCCCGCAAGCGCCAGAAATTTGTGGATTCCTCGTTCGCCATCTGTACCGGGATACCCAGGAACTCGCAGTAGGCGCGGACTGGGTCCAGGTAACTCCATTCCCGGGCTATGACAGCGCATTTGGACCAGCTCCACCCTCTGTCGAGGGAGGCAAGGCGCTTGAATTCCGAGATTGCCGCGAGAGCCTGCGAGGTCAATGAGTCTTCGGCAGGCAATATCTGAACCCGCCCCTGCCCGACGGGGTCGCGAGATTGCCACTCACCGCCGGGCGGATCCCGCCGCCTGGCACGGTCGATGGTGATGGGCTGTACCTTCTTCATACGCTCGGAAGCCAGCTCAATGACGGTATTGGCAGCGTCGATGATGTGAGCTGTCGACCGGTAGTTCTCAATCAAGAAATCCGGCTTGGCCTGATAGTCATCGGCAAAACGGCGGATGAACTCTACCGAGGCGCCGTCGAACGCATAGATGTTCTGGTCGTCGTCGCCTACGGCGAAGATGCTGAGTTTGCTCTCCTCATCCTGGAGCGTGCGGCCCGCGAGAGCCGAGATGAGTGCATATTGTTCGGGGCCGATGTCCTGGTACTCATCGACAAGGATCCAGCGGAAGCCGGCCAGCAGCCGATGGCGTTGCTCATCGGCCTCGTCGGGGGGAAGATCACTTCCGTCGAGTAGCTTGATGGCTTGCTGAAGCACTTCCCTGAAGCGGTCGCTGTCGGCTTTCTCGGCCTGTCCTGCGAAGCTGGCGCCGACGAGCCGCATCGCTAACGCGTGGCAGGTCAATACCGTGACGCTTCGGGCATCGTCTCCGATCAGTTCGAAAAGGCGTTTTCGGATCTCCACCGCCGCGTGCCGGTTGTACGCAAGCGCCAGGATGCCCTGGGGATTCTCGCGTCTGGCCCGCACCAGATAGGCTATGCGGTGTACCAGCACGCGAGTCTTGCCGGAGCCTGGGCCGGCGAGTATCAAGACATTGGTTTGCTCACGTTCATCTGTGACGATGCGTTGCTGGGTCGGGTTGTTGAGTGCTTCGACGACTCGGCGCCAGGAGTCGGGTGTGGTTTGCCGGGACAATTCCTTGTCGCGCCCTGGGAGCCAGCGCAGCAGAAATTCGCTCTGCGACAGGCCGAAATATTCCATTGCCAGTTTCGACGCATCTGCAATGGCTAGCAGCCCGCGCTGGGCGTACTCGGACATTACATGAATCTGCGTGACCTGCTCGTCGTAGTGGATCTGCAGTGGCTCGAAATCCGCCTTCATGAAAGCGCGCTTTTCCTTGTCGAGCAAAATCCTCATGGCTGGCCTGAAGACCGCCAAGCCCTTGTTGAGGCGGATGATCTCCTGCTCGTGCAACCACAACAACGCGCGGTCGAGCAGTTTGGTCGGCTCCTTAACCTGTGCCCGGAGCACCAGATCAGACTCAATGGCCGATAGCAGCTTGCCGAGTGTTGTCTCGGCAAGCACGTCCGTGCCGCGCGCTGAGGCCGGAGTACAGGACAGAAGATGGGTCAGCAGGCGTTCGGCCGCGGTACGGCGCAGCTCAGCCGTCTTATCCAGGCTGTCCCAATTGCGCTGAAGCTGAATCCCGATACTCTCCGCATCCAAACGCCGCACGAGCAAGCTACCAATCCCACCTTCGTCCGTGCGGCCATCATTGGCGATGCTCCGGATAAGGCGCCATACCTTCTCTGGCAACGCGGTGGGGTGGCCCTCGTCCTTCAAGCGCTGGGCGGAACGTCGCAGTTGTAGCACGGACCAATCGCCCTTGCTGAGGTCCGGGGCCGCTTCGCGCAGCAACAGGATCAGGGCCCGTTCGATGGAACGTGCTTCTTCCAACCGCTTCATGGATGACCGTTCCACCGCGACGTGAACGAATGCCGTCAAGGCGGTGTCATTGTTGGCGATACCAAGGCGTTCCAGATCGAAGAGCGCTGCGCGCACCTTTTCGGCACTGAGGCCCGATATCCCCATCAACTCGTCTGTCGAGATGCCTTCGTCCGCGTTCGCACCTAGCAATGCTTCGACCAGGGTCATCAGATTTTGGCGGTACGGGCCGGAAATCTGCGCTGCGGCGAGCTTCTCCCTGGCTTCCTCGCTCGAGTTCACACGTAGTGACGAGGGGAAGATCTGTACTTGGTTTTCCTCTCGCGTCAGCAGCACGGCCTCTTCGAGCCAGGAGATCGCGGTGCGCACGCGGGTGTCGTCGGTTGCAGAATCTCGCTCGAATTTACCTTCCTGGTCTTCTGCGAGAATCTCGCCTGGCGTGGCGATTACCTCGCCGCCCAGGCGCTTCTTGCGATTCAAGCTCCGCAGCGATCGGAGAACTGTCTGTATCTCCGCGCGAGTCAGCCGGGAACGGGCAGACATACTGAATTGGCGCTCAACGTCGTCGGTCGCGTAGAGGAGCACGCACCGGGCCGCGTTGCGGTCGCGCCCTGCCCGACCGGCTTCCTGCAGGTAGTTCTCCAGCGACCCCGGGATATCGGCATGGACTACCAGCCGGACGTCGGGTTTGTCTATGCCCATGCCAAAGGCATTGGTGGCCGTGATTACGCGCAGATCGCCACGGATGAATCGCTGCTGAACGCTCTTCTTCGTCTCCGGCGCTAGTCCCGCGTGGAAGTATTCGGCATGGATATCCTTTTCGCGCAGGAAACGCGCGACCTCCTCAGTTGCTTTTCGGGTTGCACAGTAGACGATCGCACCATCCTTGCTATTCGGGGAGAGCTCGGACGCGAGTACCTGGGAAATATGGTCGAGCTTGGCCTCGGGCGTCGTGGGTATGACCGAGAACTCAAGATTGTCGCGATTGGCCCCGCCGTTGAATAGCCTGAGGCCGACACCCACCTTCTCGCGAAAGTGCTCGAGGATGTCATCTATGACATCGGGCTTCGCTGTCGCAGTCAGGCATAGCACCGCGGGCACGGCGCCATGGCCGGACCACTCCTTGATGAAGCGGCCCACATAGCGATAATCCGGGCGGAAATCATGACCCCACTTGGACAGGCAATGCGCCTCGTCCAGGACCCAGGCGCCAACTTCACGCTGCGCCAGCGCTTTGCGAAGAGCACGATGGCGCAATTGCTCGGGCGAGACAATTAGGATGCCGATATCACCAAGTCGAACCCGGTCCAGGACGTCAGCCCTTTCCGGCATGGAAAGCATGCCGTTTAGCGCAGCGCAGCAGGTGATGCCTTTTGCTTCAAGGCCGGAAACTTGGTCTGCCATCAATGCAACCAACGGAGAAATGACTACCGTCAGTGCGCCTGTCTTATCAAAGCGCGAGAGGGCGGGGATTTGGTAGCAGATCGACTTGCCAGTGCCCGTAGGCAAAATTCCGAGGACATGCTCGCCGCGCATCGCAGCCTCGACGATGCTCTGCTGCAAGGGCCTGCCATTCTCGTCCATCGGCTCCGGGCGGAAACTGGTAAGCGCCGGAAACCAGCGAACCAACTCCTTTACCGCATTGTGGCGCTCCTGACACCACGAGCACGCCGGATTCTCACACGGCGTGTCCCGCAGCAGCTTGACCAATCGCGCCGCATCAGGAAACTGGTGGCGTACCCAGGGCGGCATAACGGAATTTCCGCCCGCGACGGAGAGCCAGGCAATCGCATAGGCGAGCGCCCAGCCTTCCCGCTTTGCGTGCGCAAGGATATGGCCACGATGTGTACTGCAGGTATCACGACCCAGCAGGCTCTCGATTGCCGCAGCGGCCTCCTCTGTTGTTGGCCTGAGCTTGCGGCGCACGGTGATGAAGAAGGCGTTCAGTCCGGAATCTGGTCCGTCGATCGTTGTGAGCCAGTGCCAGGCGGCTAGATATTCCGGATTGGTGGCATTGAGCGCCTGCAGGGCCCGGTGCTGATCATGAAACACCTCCAGCGTCAGACGCGCATCCAATTCCGGATCATTAATCCGGCCCCGCTTCAGTTGTCCATCCTGGTAGTGCTTGACCAGATGGTGATATGGATTGCGAGGGAATGCCAGCGGGTTGATTCGCAGCGTGTCAACCGCAGGCATTTGGAGTAGATGCAAATCGGGTTGCGCAGCCGCCAAATGGGGTAGATCAAAGGCGATCAGGTTATGGCCAAGTATAAAGGCACTGTTTCGGCAGAATGAATCGAGTTTCTCCAGTGCCGCAAACAGGTCGCCGCGCCGATGAACCAGAGATTCCTGCGTGTCGCCGCGCAGGGCTGCAAACTGGTGAATGCGCTGGCCGTCGATCCCGACTTCGAGATCGATCGAGACGCATCGGGGTGAGAAACTGGCTTCCCCTTCGACTTTTGTTTCCTGGCCCTGCATCAACTTCCACCCCTCGGTAAGTTATTATTATGAGCGCGAGTGGCGCATCCCGTTATCTCGGCGCATCAGACTTGGGGCAGGTGATAACCGGGCAGACGCGCCACATAATGTGTGCAATATTGCACAAAAATAGGCCCGCGTGGGATTACTTCAGGGCGAATGAGTAGTGCGGGTACCATGCCAAGTGCTTATACCCACTTTTTCCGCAGAGGACGCTCGTCCAATCGCGCGCGAGCTCCCCCCGCAGCGGCCAAGTAGCCCGCGAGGGTGTGGGGGCTGCATTCTGAGTGAAGCGGCCGATCTCCGCCGGCTGGCCACCGCGAGTCCCCAACAACAGTCCCTAAAGTTCCCCAATTCCCCCGCCGTAACCCCCAGGTCCCCCCATTTCCCAAACAACACCCAAATCCCCCGCCTTTTCCCATGAATGGGAACCCCCCCACGCTTCGATAATCCCCACTGACGAATAGCGGCCCGCCGCTTCGCACGGAGCGTGGATGTCCGAAGAAAGCGATCTCGAGAAAACCGAACCCGCCTCACCCCGGCGCCTGGAAAAGGCGCGCGAGGAGGGGCAGGTGGTGCGTTCGCGCGAGCTGGCCACGTTCATCATGCTGACCGCCGGCGTGGTCGGGCTGTGGACGCTGGGCGGCCATATGGGCCGCGGCCTCAACCAGGTCATGCAGGGCGCGCTGCGCTTCGAGCGGGAAACCGCCTTCGATACCTCGCGCATGCTGTCGCGGTTTGGCCTGATGGTGTGGGACAGCCTGCTCGCCTTCCTGCCGCTGCTGCTGCTGTTCGGCGTTGCCGCGCTGGCCGCGCCGCTGATGCTGGGCGGCTGGGTGTTCTCGGCCAAGTCGTTCGCGCCGCAGTTCTCGCGCATGTCGCCGATCGCCGGTCTGGGCCGGATGTTCTCCGCTCATTCGCTGGTCGAGCTCCTCAAGGCGGTGGCCAAGTCGCTGCTGGTGGGTGCGGTCGGCGCCTGGGTGGTGTGGCACCGCCTGCCGGAAGCCATCGCGCTGATGAATGCGCCGGTGCAGGAAGCGCTGCTGCACATGGTCGACCTGGTGCTGTACTGCTGCCTGGTCGTCTCGCTGTCGCTGCTGGTGGTGGCGGCCATCGACGTGCCCTGGCAGTACTGGGAGTTCTTCAAGAAGCTGCGCATGACCAAGGAAGAGGTCAAGCAGGAATTCAAGGAGAGCGAGGGCGACCCGCATATCAAGAACCGCATCCGCCAGCAGCAGCGCGCCATGGCGCGCCGCCGCATGATGACCGAGGTGCCCAGGGCCGACGTGGTGGTGACCAACCCCACGCACTTCGCCGTGGCGCTGCGCTATGAAGAAGGCCGCATGGGCGCGCCGCGCGTGGTGGCCAAGGGCACTGGCGAAGTCGCCGCGCGCATCCGCGCGGTGGCGTCCGAGCACCGCGTGCCGCTGATGTCGGCGCCGCCGCTGGCGCGCGCGCTGCACCGCCACGTGGAACTGGGCCACGAGATCCCCGCAGGACTCTATACCGCCGTGGCCGAAGTGCTGGCCTGGGTCTACCAACTGAAGCACTGGCACTACTCGCAGGGCCCGCAGCCGCAGGCGCCGTCGGAGCTGCTGGTGCCTGATGAACTCGCCGTACCGGAAAGCCGCGAATGAATGCTCTGAACTCGCTGATGAACCTGCCTGGCCTGCGCTCGGCGGGCCAGATGAAGGCCTTCACCGGGCCGCTGCTGATCATCATGATCCTGGGGATGATGATCCTGCCGCTGCCGGCCTTCGTGCTGGACCTGCTGTTTACCTTCAATATCGCGCTGGCGATCATGGTGCTGCTGGTCAGCATGTACACGCAGAAGCCGCTGGACTTCGCCGCGTTCCCCGCGGTGCTGCTGTTTACCACGCTGCTGCGCCTGTCGCTGAACGTCGCTTCCACCCGCGTGGTGCTGCTCGAAGGCCATACCGGCCCGGACGCCGCCGGCAAGGTGGTGGAGGCGTTCGGCCACTTCCTGGTGGGCGGAAACTTCGCGGTCGGTATCGTGGTGTTCGCCATCCTGGTGGTGATCAACTTCATGGTCATCACCAAGGGCGCAGGGCGGATCGCCGAGGTGGGCGCGCGCTTCATGCTGGACTCGATGCCCGGCAAGCAGATGTCGATCGATGCCGACCTCAACGCCGGCCTGATCGACGAGGCCGCCGCCAAGAAGCGCCGCGCCGAAGTGGCGCAGGAATCCGACTTCTACGGCGCCATGGACGGTGCCAGCAAGTTCGTGCGCGGCGACGCCGTGGCGGGCCTGATCATCATGTTCATCAATGTCGCCGCCGGCATGGTGGTGGGCATGGTGCAGCATGACCTGGACTTCGGCACCGCCGTGCACAACTACACGCTGCTGACCATCGGCGATGGCCTGGTGGCGCAGATCCCGGCGCTGGTGATCTCCACCGCGGCCGGCGTGATCGTGTCGCGCGTGGCCAACGAGCAGGACGTCGGCGAGCAGCTGACCGGGCAGCTGTTCTCCAACCCGCGCGTGCTGTACCTGACCGCCGGCATCATGGGCCTGATGGGCATTATCCCGGGCATGCCGCATTTCGCCTTCCTGCTGCTGTCCGGCGCGCTGGTCTGGATGGGCCGCTACCTGTCGCGCAAGGCAGCCACGCAGCAGCAGGTCAGGCAGCGCGAAGAGCGCGCACCGGCGGTGGCGCAGGAATCGACCGAAGCCAGCTGGGACGACGTGGCACTGGTCGACCCGCTCGGCATGGAAGTGGGCTATCGCCTGATCACGCTGGTCGACCGGGCGCAGGACGGCGAATTGCTCGGCCGCATCAAGAGCATCCGCAAGAAGGTGGCGCAGGAGATCGGCTTCCTGGTGCCGGTCGTGCATATCCGCGACAACCTGGAGCTCAAGCCCAATGCGTACCGCATCACGCTCAAGGGCGTCGAGATCGGCCGCGGCGAAGCCATGCCGGGGCAGTGGATGGCGATCAACCCGGGCCAGGTCAGCGGCACGCTGCCGGGCGCGGCCACGCGCGATCCCGCCTTCGGCCTGCCGGCGGTGTGGATCGACGCGGGCATCAAGGAGCAGGCGCAGGCGTACGGCTACACCGTGGTCGACGCCAGCACCGTGGTCGCCACGCACCTGAACCACCTGATCCACATGCACGCGGCCGAGCTGCTCGGCCGCCAGGAAGTGCAGTCGCTGCTGGACCGCATTGCCAAGGATGCGCCCAAGCTGACCGAAGACCTGGTGCCCAAGACCATCTCGCTGACGGCGCTGCAGAAGATCCTGCAGAACCTGCTCGACGAAGGCGTGGCGATCCGCGACATGCGCACCATCCTCGACGTGGTGGCCGAGCATGCGCCCAAGATCAGCGATCCCAACGAACTGACCGCGATGGTGCGCGTGGCCATGGGCCGCGCCATCACGCAGCAGCTGTTCCCGAACAACGCCGACCTGCAGGTGATCGGCCTTGACGCCGGCCTGGAGCGCGTGCTGTCGCAGGCGCTGACCAACGGCGGCGGCATCGAGCCGGGTCTGGCCGATGCGCTGCTGCAGCAGACCCAGGGCGCGGTCACGCGCCAGGAGCAGATGGGGCTGGACCCGGTGCTGCTGGTGCCGTCGCAGCTACGCCCGCTGATGGCGCGCTTCCTGCGCCGCACGCTGCCGCAGCTCAGGGTGCTGTCACACGCCGAAGTGCCTGACAACCGCAATATCCGCATCACCGCCATGATCGGCGCGTGAGAGATCATCCGACAGAGCCAACGATGAGCGTAGCCAAATTTGTCGCCGCCAACGGCCGTGAAGCCATGCGCCAGGTGCGCGAAGCCATGGGCCCTGATGCCGTGGTGCTGTCCAACCGCACCGTCGAAGGCGGCGTAGAAATCGTCGCCATGCGCGATGCCGATCTGGGCAGCGTGTCGGCCAGTGCACAGACCTACGTCCCGCCCGCGCCGGCGATGGTGGTGGCGGAGACGCCTGCCATTGGCGACCTGCGCGGCGAACTTCAATCGATGCGCGCGATGCTGGAGCGCCAGCTCGCCGGCATCGGCAATGCGCCCGCCGGCGCCGGCCACGGTGTTGCCGCCAGCGACCCGCTGCGCGAATCGCTGTTCGAATGGATGGTGGGCGCCGGCTTCTCCGGCCAGTTGGCGCGCACGCTGCTGGCGCGCCTGCCGCTGGGCTATGACCGTCCCGCCGCGATGACCTGGATCCGCAAGGAGCTGGCCAGCAAGGTGCCGGTGCTGGGCGACGAAGACCACCTGTTCGCGCAGGGCGGCGTGCTGGCGCTGATCGGGCCCACCGGCGTGGGCAAGACCACCACCACTGCCAAGCTGGCGGCTCGCTTCGTGCTGCGCCACGGCGCCGACAAGCTGGCGCTGCTGACTACCGACAGCTTCCGTATCGGCGCGCATGAACAGCTGCGCATCTACGGCGACATCCTTGGCGTGCCGGTGCATGCGGTGAAAGACGCCGCCGACCTGCGCTTCGCGCTGGCGGCGATGAAGGACAAGCACCTGGTCATCATCGACACCGTCGGCATGAGCCAGCGCGACCGCAGCCTGTCGGAGCAGATCGCCATGCTGGCCGGTGTGCCCGCGCCGGTGCAGCGCGTACTGCTGCTCAACGGGGCCAGCCACGGCGACACGCTCAATGAGGTCGTGCATGCCTACCGCCACGATGCCGCGCCCGATGACGGCGGCATCGATGGCTGCATCATCAGCAAGCTGGATGAGGCCACACACCTGGGCTCCGTGCTCGACGTGGTGATCCGCCACCGCCTGCCGGTGTTCTACGCCTCCACCGGCCAGCGCGTGCCCGAGCACCTGGAGCTGGCCAGCAGCACGGCGCTGGTCGAACGCGCTTTCCTGACGCCGCGCCGCGGTTCGGTCTTCGCCGATGCCGACGCCGCGCGCCGCCGCCAGGCGGCAGCGGACGAGCAGGCCGGGAATGGAGGGAAGGGCGGGAACGGCGGCGCCGACGACGTGCTGCGCTCGCTCACCGACAGCGCCGATGCGCTGGGCCAGTGCGTCGCGGAACTCAACGGCGCGGGCCTCGGCTTCGACCTGGCGCGCTCGCTGTGGCAGCAGCGCACCGCGGGCGATACCGCGCTGCGCGCGATGGCGCAGCAGGTGCGCGAAGCGGTCTGCCGCGACGTCAACCGCGCCTGCGACCAGTACGTGCTGGCGCTGGCAGCCACGCTGCCGGTCAGCGTGCCCGGCCGCCGCACGCCGCAGCCGCTGCAGCACACGCTGTGGCTGGGCGACCGCGACGGCACGCCGCTGGCCGCCACCGTCACCGCCGCCGGCCAGCCGCTGGGCGAGGCCGATGCCGAGGCCGCCAACCTGCGCGCGGCCATGAGCGCTGCGCGCAAGGTGGTCAACCTGGTCGACGCGATGCCGTCCGCCGCCACGCTGGCGCGCTGGCAGCAGGCCAGCGAACGCTGGATCGCGGGCGCGCGCAAGACCGTGCGCGTGGTCAGCGCAGGCGCCGCCTGGAAGCTCGATGCGCTCGCCGATACGCTGACCTTCCACGCCGTCGGCGACGCCGTCGTGCGTGAGCGCGACGCCGTGCGCTGGCTCGCCAGCGCCGACGTGCGCGTGCCCGACAGCCCCGCGCGTGGCAAGGGCGCCCCCGAAGGCGGCATCGATGCCTGCCTGGTAGTGGTGCGCCTGGTCGATCGCGCCAGCGGCGAGCTGCTCGATACCCGCTATTTGCTGTGCGACCCGGCACTGGCGCCGGACGCGGCGCAGGTGGCGCACTGGACGCCGTGGTCGGACACGGCCGAAACGCGCCTGCGCACGCTGCGCCATGCCGCCGACCACTTCGCGCAGGATGCCGAAGCCGGCCACGCCGCCAGTGCCGCACTCGCGGCGCTGCAGCTTGGCCTGTCCGTGCTGCGCCTGGAACACGCGCCGACCGCGACCGCGCCGGCTTTCTTGGCACGGCTGGCCGGCCGCACCGTGCGGGCCGGCGCGGCGGTGCCGGGCACCGTGCTCAATGAAGGCATGGGCCGCATGCTGGCGCTGCTCGACGTATTGGAGAACTACCCCGGCCGCGCGGCGGCGGCACCTGCCGCCGCCGTGGAAGCGGCCGATGTCATGGGAGCCCTGCAGTGAGCACCCTCGCCATGGACCAGGCAGAAAGCCTGCGGCGCATGCTGGCGCCGCGCACCACGCGCCGCATCGCCGTGGTCGCCAGCGAGCGCGGCGCCGGCGCCACCACCGTGGCGCTGGGCCTGTCGCAAGCCCTGGCGATGCAGGGCGAGCGCGTACTGCTGCTCGACGAAGACCCGGCCACGGCGCGCGCGACCAGACTCGCCGGCGCGACCCCGGCCGGCACGCTCGCCGACGTGCAGGAGGGGCGCCTGCCCCTGGAAGCCGCGGCGGGAGTCGGCACCGGCGGCGCGGTATCGGTGCTTCCGGCTGGCCGCCAACGCGCGGGGCTTGAGGTGCCCGCCACGGCGCTGTCGGCCTTCCGCAGCGTGCTGGTGGATGCCACCGCCGATGCCGACGGCGCGCTGTCGCCCTTTGCCGGCGGCGCGCACAACGTAGTGATCGTGATGCGCCCGGAACTGGCGTCGATCACCGCCGCGTATGCCTGCATCAAGCGCCTGCACCACCTGTACGCCTGGCGCCGCTTCCACCTCGTGGTCAACATGGCCGCCACCGAACTCGCGGTGCAGGCGATCCTGCGCAACCTGGCGCGCACCGCCAGCCAGTACCTGGGCGTGGAAGTGCAGTGCGCCGGCTGGCTGCCGGCCGATCCGCTGGTGGCGCGCGGCGTGCAGCTCGGCCGCTGCGTAGTCGAAGCCTTCCCGGCCGCACCCGCGACCAGCGCGCTGCGCCGCGCCGCCGGCAGCATCGGCGGCTGGCCGTTGCGGGCCGAGGCGCCAGCCCCCGCCGCAACGCCCGTGCCGGCATGAGCGCCGCCCGAACCATGCCTTACCAACGAACCAGACCCTGAGCCAGCCGGCGCGCCACGTGGCGCGCCGGTCCAGCAATCCAGCATTCACGAGAATTGCACCATGTACACGATCCAGGGAAAGCTCGACCAGGCCGATGTGGTCAAGGCGCACGCACAGCTGGTGCGTCGCATCGCCCTGCAGCTGGCCGCCAGGCTGCCTGCCAGCGTGCAGATCGACGACCTGATCCAGGCCGGCATGATCGGCCTGCTCGATGCCGCCAAGCGCTATGAAGACACCCACGGCGCGCGCTTCGAGACCTACGCCAGCCAGCGCATCCGCGGCGCCATGCTCGACGAGGTGCGCGCCAACGACTGGCAATCGCGCAGCCTGCGCCAGTTCACGCGCCGCATCGAACGCACCCAGCGCTCGCTTGAGCAGAAGCTCGGACGCACGCCGCTC
Organism: Cupriavidus sp. Agwp_2; assembly: GCF_040784895.1. Lineage (NCBI taxonomy): Bacteria > Pseudomonadati > Pseudomonadota > Betaproteobacteria > Burkholderiales > Burkholderiaceae > Cupriavidus > Cupriavidus sp. Agwp_2. The sequence continues at coordinate 1,614,686 of NZ_CP088084.1, read as the reverse complement.
GACTCCGAAGTGGCTGAAGCGATGGAAATGGCGCTGGACGAATACCAGGTCCTGCTCAACGAGGTCTATGGCTGCCAGTTGCTGCATTACGAAGATTTCGAGCGCTCCGGCGAAGAAGATTTCCTTGACCGCCACCTCGGCGCCAGCGATGACGGCAACCCGCTGAAAGTGCTGATGGAAAGCGGCATGCGCGAGGCGCTGATCCGCGCCATCGACCGGCTGCCCGAGCGCGAGAAGCTGGTGCTGTCGCTGTGCTACGACCAGGAGCTGAACCTGCGTGAGATCGGGGCCGTGCTGGATGTGACCGAGTCACGGGTGTGCCAGATCCGGGGGCAGGCGATTACGCGGTTGCGGAACCAGTTGCGTGGGTTGCTGTGATGTCCAGCCTGGCGCGCGTTGCCTGCCTCGGGCTCGTGGCGGGGTCTGCCTGTGCCTGGGCGGCGATCGAAGGCGGCACGCGGCATGCGTGGACCGGGTCGGTCAATGGGCCGGCGTTGCATGGGCGCGGGCAGCGGGCCGTGTCGGCGCCGATCCAGCCGGTGGGGGTGCTGCCTCAGGCTGAAGGGGTGATTACCACGGTGCGCTGGCGCTACAGCTTTGCGCAGACGCCGCCGGTTGAGTTGCAGGCATATCTCTGCAATGCGCAGCGGTGTGTGATGCTGCCTCAGGCCGAGGGGCAGACCTCCGCGTTCGCCGGGGACGATGCTACCAAGGGGTTTGTGTTTGCGTTCCGGGTGCCGGGGCAGGGGAGCCTGGTGCCGGTTTTGCAGGGGCGGAGCAATGAGGTGGTTGTTGGGTTTCGGTAGACAAATGTTGTGCCTTGCGGCTGGGCATCTTGTGGCTATTTGATCTGCCCGGTTCCACCCTTTAGGGCGGAACCGGGCGCATCAAATAGCTACCTGATGCCCAGTCGCAAGGCTAAGCTCAAATCAGCCAGCCGCCAGGCTCACACCCCCAACCCCGGCCGCCGCCCTCCCATCCTTCCCATACAACCCGGCATCCCCGCCACTATGCTGGCGCAGCGCCTGAATCGCTTCCTGCGTGAATTCGAGGTGGGCCTTGATGACGGCGCCATTCAGCGCATTGCCATCCCGCGTCACCCGGGCAGCAAAGATCAGCTTGCGCCAGGCTTCTGCGACACCGGCATCAATCTGCTGGCCAAGCAATTGCCCATCGGCACCGGTGCGCAAGCCGAGCGCCTGCATCTGCGCCTCGCGCGCCCGAACCTGGCGCGACAGCGCCTGACCCACCTCCACCTTGCGCGTCAGCAATTCGCTGAGCGCAGTGAAATCCCCGCGCTTTATGGCATCGCGCTCTTGCGCAAGAAGCTGCCCGAAGGTCTCAAGGCCTTCGGTTTCACGCTGCAGGGACTGGATCAGGCTTTGGCTCATGATTTGGCTAGTGCGGGTCGGCCTGGCCGAACTCGCGCAAAGTGGCGAGCAGGCCATCGGCAATCTTGCCCGGGTCGATCTTGATCCGGCCCTCGGCAATAGCCTGGCGGATCTCTTCGACCTTGGCGGTATCGATATCGTCGTCGGTTTCCTGCGTCAGGCGGCTGCTGATCTCGCGTACCTGCGCGGCCAGCGGGCTGACGCTCAGCCCGGAGGACGGCGTGGCGGCGCTGGCCGGTGCGGCCTGGGGCCGGGCGGCGGCGTCGCCTGCGGGCGCGTCGGCGGGCCGGGACGAGGTGGAATGGTTGATCTTCACGGGCGTTCCTTGCTGGTTTCCTATGGCATTACGGCCGCGGCGGCGAAATCTTTAGGGAACGTGCCCCGTATTGCCCGCACGGCAGGACCGGCGGCATTTTCTCATGCCGCGGCGCCATCTGAATCCGGCTGTCAGCCACGATTCGAAAGACTGGAAGTGCTTATTGCAGCACGACCGTGTCGCCGCTGCGCACCAGGCCGTTGACCACCTGGCCGTTGCGCAGGCGTACCTGCACGGTATTGCCGGCGGCGGCGTCGGCCAGCACCTTGCCTTCGCTGGAGATCTGGAAGGCATCGCCTTCGACGGACACGGTGACGGTCTGCCCCTGGCGTACGACGATGGCCTTGCGCAGCAGGTCGCTGCGCATGGGCGAGCCGGCAGCGATGCGGTTGGCGGCGACGGCGCCGGCGAGCTGTGCCGGGTCGGTGATGACCGCGCGCGGCAAGGTGGCCAAGTCGCCCTGGCGCACTTCGATATCAGCCTGGCTGACCGGTTCGCCCGGACCCAGCGCGCGCGAGGCGACGTAATAGTCAGTCAGCACCGACACGCGCGCCTGCATATAGCGCACCCACGGCCGCTCGCCGCCGCAGCGCACGCCGACCGAGACCCGGCCCCACGGCGAGGCGCCGGCGGGCAGGAACGGATCGGGCGAGACGCAGTCCGGCGCGCGGCCGCCCGACGGCGGCGCTACCTGCACGCTGACCTTGCCCGGCAGGCCGGCGGTCTGCTGCAGCAGGAAGCGCTCCACGGCAACGCGTGCGGGATCCTCGGTGAAGGGGCTCGCAGTGGCTGCGGGCTGGCCACCCGGCGCCTGCATGGCGACCGGCGTGACCTGCGCCGGCGCGGCGCCAGTGGCCCCGGCAAGGCACAGCAGGCACGCCGCCAGCAGGGCCTGTGCCTTGCGCGGGCCGTGGCGGCGGGAATAGCGGCGGAAGGTGCGGCGGTTGGGGTTCATCTGGTCTTCCCGGCAAGGACGGCAGGGCGTGCGCTGGCATGCCTGGCGCGCTGCCCCGTGACCTGCGGCGCGCCCCGTCTACATCAGTCATCGGGTTCCGATTGTAGGCAGCGCCTCGCGCGAGGGCGTGCCGAAATGCAAGGATTTCCCGTCCTTATTCATCCGATTGGCGTGACAGGCCCCCGCCTAAGATGGCAACCCTGAAGAAGGTCGTCCCTTCGCTATTCGTTGAATTCATTGAATTCGTTGTCCGGTGGTTCGGCCACGCAGTGGGACAGGGAGATGCCAGCATGATTGACAGACTCGACGCGTCGCTACGCTTCCAGCAGGAAGCGCTGAGCTTGCGCAACCAGCGGCAATCGGTGATTGCCTCCAATATCGCGCACGCCGATACCCCGGGCTACAAGGCCCGCGACTTCGATTTCGCCAGCACGCTGGCGCAGTCCGTGGAACGCGGCCAGCGCAACGAAGGCATGTCGCTGTCGACCACCCAGGTGCGCCACCTGCCCGCGCAGGCGCCCACCCGCGAGGCGTTCGACCTGGCCTACCGCATCCCGCTGCAGTCCAGCGTCGACGGCAACACCGTGGAAATGGATGCCGAGCGCGTGGCCTTCGCCGACAACGCGGTGCATTTCGAGTCGGGCCTGACGGTGATGAACTCGAAGATCAAGACCATGCTGGCGGCGATCCAGCAATAAGCGAGCAACAGATCCAGCAGCAAGGAGAGAGCGCATGCCGGCAATGAACATCTTCGACGTCGCGGGCTCGGCCATGGCGGCGCAGTCGCAGCGCATGAACGTGACCGCGTCCAACCTGGCCAACGCCGACAGCGTGGTCAGCCCCGACGGGCAGGCCTACCGTGCCAAGCAGGTCGTGTTCGGCATGGCGCCCACGCCCGGCCAGAGCGACGTCGGCGGCGTGCAGGTGGCCGGCATCAGCGAAGACCCGTCGCCGCCGCGCATGGTCCACAACCCCACGCATCCGATGGCGAACGCGCAGGGCTACGTGGTCATGCCCAACGTCAACCCGGTGGAAGAGATGGTCAACATGATCTCTGCGTCGCGTTCGTACCAGGCCAATGTCGAGGTGCTCAACTCCGCCAAGAACATGATGCTAAAGACACTGACGATCGGCCAGTAAGGTCCGGCCGACAAGCACCGCCACCTGATACCGCCACCCGATCGCAACCCTGAACGCAACGCCGGAAGCCGACATGACAACCACCTCCTCGGTCAACAGCAACACCCAGGGCATCAACGATGCCCTCAAGAGCGGCAGCGCCAGCGCTTCCGAACTCCAGAGCAACTTCCTGACCATGCTCGTCACGCAGATGAACAACCAGGATCCGCTCAACCCGATGGACAACTCGCAACTGACCTCGCAACTGGCGCAGATCAGCACGGTCAGCAGCATGCAGACCATGAACGCGACGCTGTCGCAGCTGCTGGCGCAGGTCAGCGCCAGCCGCGCGATGGATTCGGCCGCGCTGATCGGCCACACCGTGATGGTGCCGGGCACGCAGGTGTCGGTGACGGACGGCGTGGCAGGCAAGTTCGGCGTGGACCTGCCGTCCACGGCTGACGCGGTGACGATCGACGTGCTCGACAAGGACGGCAACGTGGTGCGCACCATCGACATGAAGGGGCAGACCGCCGGCGTGCACGACGTCACGTGGGACGGCAAGAACAATGCCGGCAACCTCGTGCCGAACGGCGACTACACCTTCAAGGTCACGGCCACTGCAAACGGCACCTCGGTGCAGCCGGTGGCGCTGACCTACGGCAAGGTACAGAGCATCAGCGGCGACTCGACCGGCGTGCTGGTCGACCTGGGCAACGGGCAGACCGCCAACGTCGACGACGTGCGGCGCATTCTCTAATCGCAGGCGCCCGCCCAGCGCGCGCAATGCGCCGGCGGGCTTCAACGACAGCTAAAGCAAAGGAAGATAACCATGGGTTTCGGTCAAGGGGTAAGCGGCCTGAATGCCGCCGCGTCCAATCTCGATGTGATCGGCAACAACATCGCCAACGCCAACACGGTTGGCTACAAGCAGTCCGCGGCGCAGTTCGCCGACATCTATGCCGGTACCAAGATCGGCCTGGGCGTGCGCGTGAACTCGGTGGTGCAGTCGTTCAACCAGGGCAATATCGAGGCTTCGGGGCGCTCGCTTGACGTTGCCATCACCAATGGCAACGGCTTCTTCCGCATGACCAGCCCGGATGGCGCGATCTACTACTCGCGCAACGGCCAGTTCCAGCGCCAGGACGACGGGCGCCTCACCAATATGCAGGGCCTGCAGGTGACGGGCTATCCGGCGGGCGTGACCGGCGGCGCGGGCGTGCAGCCGCAGCCGCTGACGATCAGCAATGCGCAGATGGAGCCGCAGGCAACCAGTCGCATTACCGCCAAGTTCCAGCTGGACTCGCGCGCCACCGTGCCGGGCACCGCCTTCGCCAGCTCGGCCGGCAACCCGCCGACCAGCAACATGTTCAACTACAGCACGGCGATCAACGTCTATGACTCGCTGGGCAACAAGCAGCAGATGATGGCGTACTTCGCCAAGGTGCCGGATGCCACCCCGCCGGCCACTACGCCGCCGACCGTCCCGGGCGGCACCGACTGGAAGATGTACGTGACCGACGTCAACGGCAACATGGTCGGCGGCGCGCCGGTCACGCTGGCCTTCGACAACGCGGGTGCCATGCAGTCGCCGGCAGCCGGCGCGATCTCGCTGACGCAGCCTGCCGCCAACGGCGCACAGGCACTGAACATGGCGCTGGACCTGACCGGCACCACCCAGTTCGGCGCCGACAACGACGTCAAGCAGCTGAGCCAGAACGGCTACACCTCGGGCAGCCTGCTGGGCTACACGGTGAACTCGGACGGCACCATCACCGGCAGCTACTCCAACGAACAGAGCAAGCCGCTGGGCCAGATCGTGATGGCCGGGTTCGGCAACGTCGAGGGCCTGAAGCCGGAAGGCGACAACGTGTGGTCGGCCACCGGCGCGTCCGGCGAGGCGCTGCTGGGCGTGGCCGGCGGCAGCATGGGCACGCTGCGCTCGAACGCGGTGGAAGCGTCCAACGTCGACCTGTCGGGCCAGCTGGTCAACCTGATCGTCGCGCAGCGCAACTACCAGGCCAACGCGCAGACCATCAAGGCGCAGGACACGGTCATGCAGACCCTGGTCAACCTGTGATTGCCAAGCTGAGCTGAGCCGCCGCCATGGACCGCATGATCTACACCGCCCTGTCGGGCGCCAAGCAGATACTCGACCAGCAAGCGGCGGTATCGAACAACCTGGCCAACGTGTCGACGCCGGGCTTCCGCGCGCAGGTCAACCTGTATCGCGCGGTGCCGGTGGTCGGCGCCGAGGCCGGCACGCGTGCCTTCACGCTGGCGTCAACGCCGGGCGCGGACATGCGCGCCGGCCCGCTCACCTACACCGGCCGCGCGCTCGACGTGGCGCTGCAGGGCAACGGCTGGCTGGTGGTGCAGGCGCCTGATGGCACCGAGGCCTATACCCGAGCCGGCGCGCTGCAGGTGGCGCAGGACGGCCAGGTGCAGACCCAGTCCGGCCTTCCGGTGATGGGCGACGGCGGCCCGCTGGCGGTGCCGCCGGGCTCGCAGGTCACCATCGGCACGGATGGCACGATCACTGCGCGCGGACCGGGCGAAGCATCGGCTGGCCTTGCCCAGGTAGGCAAGCTGCGCGTGGTCAACCCGCCCAACGATGCCATCGCACGCGGTGATGACGGCCTGTTCCGCCTGCGCCCGGGCGCGCAGCCGCTGGAGGCCGACCCCACCGTGCGCGTGGTCTCGGGCGCGCTCGAAGGCAGCAACGTCAACCCGACCGAAGCCATGGTCGAGATGATCGCCAACGCGCGCCGCTTCGAGATGCAGATGAAGATGATCCAGGGCGTGGACGGCAACGAGCAGCGCGCCAACCAGCTGCTGTCGACCAACTGACGCCGCGGCAACACTGAACCCGGAGCGCGGCGCGCCGATTGCGGGCGCGCCCTCGCTCCAGCTCCCAGCTAAAGATTCCCAGCAAGGACCACCATGATCCGCTCTCTCTGGATTGCCAAGACCGGCCTCGATGCGCAGCAGACGCAGATGGACGTGATCTCGAACAACCTGGCCAACGTGTCGACCAACGGCTTCAAGCGTGGCCGCGCGGTGTTCGAGGAACTGATGTACCAGACCATCCGCCAGCCCGGCGCGCTGTCGTCGGACCAGACCACGCTGCCCTCGGGCATGCAGCTGGGCACCGGCGTGCGCCCGGTCGCGACCGAACGCATCCACACCCAGGGCAATCCGCAGCAGACCGGCAACAACAAGGACGTGGCCATCATCGGCCAGGGCTTCTTCCAGGTGGCGCTGCCTGACGGCACCACCGCCTATACGCGCGACGGCTCGTTCCAGGTGGACCAGAACGGCCAGCTGGTGACCTCCAGCGGTTTTGTGATCCAGCCCGCCATCACCATCCCGGCCAACACGCTGTCGCTGACGGTCGCGCGCGACGGCACGGTGTCGGTGACGCAGCCGGGTTCGAGCGCCAACGTGCAGGTCGGCCAGCTGCAGCTCGCCACCTTCATGAACCCGGCCGGCCTGGAAAGCATGGGCGAGAACCTCTATGTGCAGACCGATGCGTCGGGCGCGCCCAATACCACCGTGCCGGGCCTGAACGGCGCCGGCGTGCTGCAGCAGAACTATGTGGAAGCGTCCAACGTCAACGTGGTGGAAGAGCTGGTCAGCATGATCCAGACCCAGCGCGCGTACGAGATCAACAGCAAGGCAGTGCAGACGTCCGACCAGATGCTGCAGCGCCTGGCCCAGATGGGTTGAGGGTAATGGACATGGCCACCTTGCTTTCCCGCCTGGGCGCGCGTGCGCTGGTTTGCCTGGCCGGCGTGGCAATGCTGGCCACGAGCGGCTGCGCGCTGGTGCCGCGCGAGCCGCTGGTGCAACTGCCCACCACCGCGCGTGCCGAGCCGCGCCCGGTCGGGCCGGCCTCCGGCTCCATCTACCAGTCGTCGTATGCCGGCAACCCGCTGTTCGAGGACCGCCGCCCGCGCAACGTGGGCGACATCCTGACCATCGTCATTACCGAGAACGTCAACGCCAGCAAGAACTCGGGCACCAATACCAGCCGCAGCGGCAACACCACGCTGGCGTTCGACGCCGTGCCGCGCGCGCTGGGCGGCCTGTTCGGCACCAGCCAGAACGCCGACATCAACGGCGCCAACAGCATGAAGGCCAGCGGCGGCGCCAGCGCGGCCAATACCTTCAACGGCACCATCACCGTCACCGTGCTGGAGGTACTGCAGAACGGCAACCTGGTGGTCTCCGGCGAAAAGCAGATGGCCATCAACCAGGGCGCCGAATTCATCCGCTTCTCGGGCGTGGTCAATCCGCGCACCGTGACCGGCGACAACGCCGTGCTGTCCACGCAGGTGGCCGACGCGCGCATCGAATACACCGCCAAGGGCGTGATCGACGAAGCGCAGAACATGGGCTGGCTGCAGCGCTTCTTCCTCAATGTCTCACCGTTCTGACCGCGCCATGTCCGCTTCCATGCTCGCCTACTTCCTGTCACGCCTGCTGCGCGTGAGCGTGATCAGCCTGGCGCTGGGGGTGGCCTTCGGCGCCTTCGCCACCGTCGCCAAGGCCGAGCGCCTGAAGAACCTGGCAACCTTCCAGGGCGTGCGCGACAACCCGCTGGTGGGCTACGGCCTGGTGGTCGGCCTGGACAACACCGGCGACCAGACCATGCAGACCCCGTTCACCACGCAGAGCCTGACCAACATGCTCTCGCAGCTGGGGATCACGCTGCCGGCCGGCAAGAACATGCAGCTCAAGAACGTGGCCGCGGTGATGGTCACGGCCACGCTGCCGCCGTTCGCGCAGCCGGGCAGCCAGCTTGACGTAGTGGTGTCGTCGATGGGCAATGCCAAGAGCCTGCGCGGCGGCACGCTGCTGATGACGCCGCTCAAGGGCGCCGACGGGCAGGTCTATGCCATCGCGCAGGGCAACATGCTGGTGGGCGGCGCGGGCGCGTCGGCCAACGGCAGCAAGGTGCAGATCAACCAGCTGGCGGTGGGCCGTATCGCCAACGGCGCCATCGTCGAGCGCGCGGTCGCGCCGTTCCAGCCGGACGGCGGCGTGCTAAACCTGGAGCTGAAGGAAACCGATTTCGGCACCGCCGAGCGCGTGGTCGAAGCCATCAACCGTTCCATGGGCGGCGGCGTTGCCGCCGCGCTGGACGGCCGCACGGTGCAGGTACGCGCGCCGGCCGCGTCGAGCGCGCGCGTTGCCTTCCTGGCCCGCATCGAGAATATCGACGTGACGCCGGCCAAGGCCGCGGCCAAGGTGATCCTGAACGCCCGCACCGGGTCGATCGTGATGAACCAGGCGGTAACGGTGGAAGACTGCGCGGTCGCGCACGGCAACCTGTCGGTGGTGATCAATACGCAACCGGTGATCAGCCAGCCCGCGCCCTTCAGCGAGGGCCGCACCGTGGTCGCGCCCGTTTCGCAGATCGACATGAAGCAGCAGGGCGGATCGCTGCAGGTGGTCAAGGCGGGCGCCTCGCTGGCCGCAGTGGTGAAGGGCCTGAACGCGCTGGGCGCGACCCCCGCCGACCTGCAGACCATCCTGGAAGCCATGCGCGCCGCCGGTGCGCTGCGCGCCGAGCTGGAAGTGATCTGACCATGAGCGCGTCCATGCCACCGCAGGCCGCGGACCTGACGCAGCGCTTCGCGCTCGACACGCAGGGCTTCGAGGCGCTCAAGCACAGCGCGCGCAACGGTGCCGACGCGGCAACCTTGCAGGCGGCCGCAAAGCAGTTCGAGGCGGTGTTCACGCAGATGGTGCTCAAGAGCATGCGCAATGCCACGCCGCAGGACGGCCTCTTCGACAACGAGCAGAGCAAGCTCTATATGTCGATGATGGACCAGCAGCTCGCGCAGCAGATGTCGTCGCGCGGCATCGGGCTGGCCGAAGTGATGGTGCGCCAGCTGGCGCGTGCCGCGGGCACGCCGATGCCGGCGGGCATGAATGCGATGACGCCGGCCGAGTCCGGCCGCGCCGCCGATGCCGAGATGGCGCGGCTGCTCGACAGCCGCGGCGCCGCGTCTGCCGAAGGCAATGAACCTGCGGACCTGCCTGCGGTCGGCACGGTGGTGCCGGGACAGAACTGGAATCCCACCGCGGGCTTGCGCCAGTACCAGTCGCAGTTCTACGGCGACCGTGGCCAGGGCGGCGAGGCGCTCGGCCCGCTGCCGGCCGACGCGCCCGCCCACGTCAGCGCCTTCGTCGCGCGCATGGCGGCGCCGGCCGAAGCCGCTTCCCGTGCTTCAGGCGTACCGGCGCGGCTGATCGTCGGCCAGGCGGCGCTTGAATCGGGCTGGGGCCAGCGCGAGATCCTGCATGCCGATGGCTCGACCACGTTCAACGTGTTCGGCATCAAGGCCGGATCGAACTGGAAGGGCCGCGTGGCGGAGATCACCACCACCGAGTACGTCGATGGCCAGCCGCAGAAGGTGAAGGCGAAGTTCCGTGCCTATGGATCGTATGACGAAGCCTGCGCGGACTACGCGCGGCTGCTGACCAACAATCCGCGCTATGCGGGCGTGGTGAGCGCGGGATCGGCCGAGGAGGCCGCGCACGGGCTGCAGCGGGCGGGGTATGCGACGGATCCGTCGTACGGGCACAAGCTGGTGAAGATCATGAAGAAGGTGGCGGTCTGAGGCGTTCAGCGTGGCATCCGCCGTAGCTGACAGCGCGAGAACCAGGCTCCCCTCTCCCGCGAAGTGGGAGAGGGGGGCAAACCGCCGCAAGTTGTGCGGCATATGGACTCCAAGGCCGTGCGCCATCCACCGCACTTCAGCCTAAAGTCCCACCCCCAAACAGCCGATAACTCCCACATCTACCACCGCCGCCCCAAGCTCGCGGCAGTCCAACGAATCCGGGGTCAGAGCACAATGTCTCTCTTCAGTATTGGTCTTTCCGGCCTGAACACCGCGCAGAACGCGCTGACGACGACCAGCCACAACTTCGCCAACTCGGCGACCGAAGGCTATTCGCGCCAGAACACCATCGTGGCATCGGCCGGCGGCCAGTACACCAGCCAGGGCTTCTACGGTTTCGGCTCCAACGCCACCACCGTGATCCGCGTCTATGACGAGTTCCTGACCGGCCAGCTGCGCGGCGCCACCTCGGCCAGCGCCTCGCTGGCGGCCTACTCCGACCAGATCGCCCAGATCGACAACCTGCTCGCCGACCAGAAGGGCGGCCTGGCGCCGCTGATGCAGAAGTTCTTTGCCGCGGTGCAGGCAGTAGCCGACACCCCGGCCGACCCCGCGGCGCGCCAGGGCATGCTGTCCGCCGGCCAGGCCCTGGTCGGCCAGGTCCGCTCCGCCAGCAACTACTTCAAGCAACTGCAGTCCGGCGTCAACGAACAGGTCGGCACGGCAGTCACGCAAGTCAACGCCTACACCAGGCAGATCGCCGACCTGAACGAGGAAATCACGCGCATGAAGGCCGCTTCCGGCGGCCAGCCGCCCAACGACCTGCTCGACCAGCGCGACCAGGCCGTGGCCGAGCTGACCAAGCTGGTCGGCGCCAAGGTGGTGGTGCAGGACAGCGGCACCTACAACGTCTTCGCCGGCAACGGCCAGCCGCTGGTGATGGGCAACGATTCCTACGACCTGAAGGCAGTCGCCTCCGCCGCCGATCCCAACCGCACCGTAGTTGCCTACACCCTGCCCAACGGCAGCGTGTACGAGAGCGAGCCCGGCGCGATTACCGGCGGCTCGCTGGGCGGCCTGCTGCAGTTCCGCACCGAGACCCTCGACGCCGCGCAAAGCGCGATCGGCCGCCTGTCGCTGGCGATCGGCCAGAGCTTCAATGCGCAGCACAAGCTGGGCATGGACCTGAACGGCGACATCGGGACCGACATGTTCAAGCTCGGCTCCGCCACCGTGCTGCCCAACGCCAACAACGCCGTCAAGACCACGGTTGCCACCGCCACCATCGACGATGCCTCGGCGCTGACTGCCAGCGACTACAAGCTGCAGTTCGATGGCACCAACTACACGCTGACGCGCCTGTCGGACAACAAGCAGGTGAGCGCGCCAGTGCCGGGCACTCCCGCGCCTACCTATCCGCTGACCTTCAGCGCCGACGGCTTCAGCGTCTCGATCAACGCTGCCATGGGCGCCAACGACTCGTTCACGATCCAGCCGACGCGCAATGCCGCCACCGGCTTCGATATGGCGATCACCGACCCCGCCAAGATCGCCGCTGCATCGCCGGCGCGCGCCGAGGCGGCCGCCACCAACAAGGGCAGCGCCACCGCCAGCCTGGGCAACGTCGCGCCGGGCTTCACGCCGATGACCGGCAAGATCACCGCCGTCTATACCGCGACCGGCTACGTGTTCAAGGATGCAGGGGGCACGGACCTGTCGCCGCAGCCCACGGGCGTGCCCAATGGCGGCAATACTGACTACAACATCGGCGGCCTGACCTTCAGCTTCGGCGGCACGCCCACGGTAGGCGATTCCTTCACGCTCGGCGGCAACGCTGGCAGCGTCAAGGACAACGGCAACATGCTGAACCTGGCCAAGCTGCAGAACGCCAAGACCATCGGCGGGGTGTCCAGCTTCAGCGATGCCTACGCGCAGCTGGTCAACGACGTCGGGACGCGTGCCAAGTCGGTCAAGATCGCGTCGGCGTCGCAGGACAGCATCACCACGCAGATCAAGACCGCCCAGCAGTCGGTGTCGGGCGTCAACATGGACGAGGAAACCGTGTCGATGCTGCGCTTCCAGCAGCTCTACCAGGCCAACGCCCGCGTGATCCAGACAGCCACTTCGCTGTTCGACACGATCATCGGTATCGGCATGTAAGCACCGCCGGCACGTCAACGAATCCGAATAGGCTATCCATCATGCGCGTTGCAAGCTCCACCCTGTACCAGCAAGGCCTGGCGTCGATGAACCTCCAGCAGGGCTCGCTGCTGCATATCCAGCAACAGCTCGGCACGGGCCGCCGTGTTCTCACGCCGTCCGACGACCCGGTCGCCGCCACGCGCGCGCTCGGCGTCAGCCAGGCGCAAGCGGTCAACGGCCAGTACGCCACCTCGCGCAATCAGGCCAATATCTCGCTGGCGGCGGAAGAAAACGCGCTGAACTCCGTGACCACCGTCACGCAGAACATCCAGACCCTGCTGGTGCAGTCAGGCAACGGCACCATGAGCGACGCCGACCGCGGCTCGCTCGCCACGGCGCTGGAAGGGCTGTACAACCAGCTGGTCGGCCTGGCCAATTCCGACGACGGCAACGGCCAGTTCCTGTTCGGCGGCACCCGCTCCGGCTCGGCGCCGTTCACGCAGGCCACCGGCGCCGGCAACTACGTCGGCGACACCAGCCAGCAACTGCTGCAGGTCGACGTCGCGCGCCAGATGTCCGCGGGCGACAACGGCCGCGACGTGTTCATGAGCGTCACCGGCGGCGCCGGCTACGTGGTCAAGGACAACAGCGCAAACACGGGCAGCGCCACGTTTGGCTCGGTCTCGATCACCGACCCCAGCGACCCGCTGTACGGCAAATCGCTGCAGGTCAAGTTCCAGGCCAACGCCAGCGGCCAGATGGAATACAGCATCACCGACATGGACGCCCCGGCGCCCGCGCCGGTCCTGTCGGGCCCGACCGCCTACAATTCGCCGGCGCGGATCGAGGTCGGCGGCGTCACCTTCAACGTCACCGGCGAGCCCAAGGACGGCGACACGCTGACCATGGAGCCCGCCAAGGAAGCCGGCACCGACATGTTCGCCAACCTGCAGAACGTGATCGACACCCTTCGCCAGCCTACTTCCACCCCCGGCGACCAGGCCAAGCTGAGCAACGTGCTGTCCACGGCGACGCGCCAGTTCTCCAATTCACTGGATAACGTGCTGACGGTGCGTGCCTCGGTGGGTTCGCGGATGCAGGAACTGGATGCGCTGGACGACGTCGGCACCAACCGCGACCTGACGTATTCGCAGACGCTGTCTGGGCTGCAGGACCTGGATTATGCGGCGGCGATTACCGAGTACTACCAGCGCCAGACGGCGCTGCAGGGCGCGCAGCAATCGTTTATGCAAATTCAGGGGATGAATCTGTTCAAGTATCTGTGAGCGCAGGCCGGCGGTCGGCCGGCCGTGCTTTGTGCGACGGAAACAAAGCCTGAAACCCTCGCACCCTGGGAGTGAGAAGCGGCAGCGCCAGCTGCCCCCACCCGGCAATCTGCAGGGGCTTCCCCAATCCTCAGCTCCATTGCCGCAGAAGGTCGGGGCACACCTTCCTCCTCGTTCCACCCGGAATGGCTGCGCCGGCCATGCTGCCAGTCGCGGCACGGGCGGCACCGCGCCATAATATCGGCCGCGTCCCCACTGCAAACCAGGAGAAATCAGTGAAACAAACCAAGACTTGCTGCCTGCTCGCCATCGTTGCGGCGCTTGGCATGGCCGGTTGCGCCACCGAATCCTCGACCGCGTTGCCGGTCCAGAAGGTGGAAAGCGCCAGCCGCCCGTACAACGGCGTGCGCACGCCCATCGCGGTGGGCAAATTCGACAACCGCTCGAACTACATGCGTGGCGTTTTCTCGGACGGCATCGATCGCCTGAGCGGCCAGGCCAAGACCAGCCTGGTCACCCACCTGCAGCAGACCAACCGCTTCAATGTGCTGGAGCGTGAAAACCTGGACGAGATCAGGCGCGAGGCAACGATCAAGAACCAGGCCCAGCGCCTGAAGGGGGCGGACTTTGTCGTCACCGGTGACATCACCGAGTTTGGCCGCAAGGAAGTCGGCGACGTGCAGCTCTTCGGCATCCTTGGCCGCGGCAAGTCCCAGGTGGCCTATGCCAAGGTCAACCTGAACATCATCAATATCTCGACGTCGGAAGTGGTTTATTCAACCCAGGGAGCGGGGGAATACACGCTGTCGAATCGCGAAGTGATCGGCTTTGGCGGCACCGCCAGCTATGACTCGACGCTGAACGGCAAGGTCATGGACCTGGCCATGCGCGAGGCCATCAACCACCTGGTGGCGGCCATCGAGAGCGGGGCGTGGAACCCGGGTCAGAAGTAACCCATTCCTTTCACCAAAAAGAGAACAATGATGATGCAAACGGTCACGCTGCGCAGCGCAGCGTTATTGTCGGCCGCCGGCAGTATTCTGCTTGCCGGCTGTGCGGGTCCGCAGCCCATGTATCAGTGGGAGGGGTATCAGGCCCAGGTCTATGAGTACTTCAAGGGCGAGTCCAGGGAGGCGCAGGTCACCGCGCTGGAAGCGGGTTTGCAGAAGATCCAGGCCAAGGGCGGCTCCGTGCCGCCGGGCTACCATGCCCAGCTTGGCATGCTGTACCTGAACCTGGGCAAGCCGGACCAGATGGTCAGCGAATTCCAGACCGAGAAGACCCTCTTCCCCGAGGCCACGCCGTACATGGATTTCCTGCTGCGTAACGTCAAGAGCGACAGCCGCACTGAAATCAAGGCGGATGCCGCCAACGCCGCGCCCGTGGCAGGGAGCGCCAAATGATGCGCCGGCTCCTGACCTATATCGCCAGCCTGGGTGTCGTGCTGCTGTTCGCCGGGTGCGCGGTGCAGAACAAGCAGGTGGACTACTCCGCGTTCAAGGCCAGCCGTCCCCGCTCGATCGTGGTGCTGCCGCCGCTGAACGAGTCGCCGGACGTCAAGGCCACCTATGCCATGCTGTCGCAAGCGACGGTCCCGCTGGCGGAATCGGGCTACTACGTGTTGCCGGTCGCACTGGTTGAAGAGACGTTCCGGCAGAACGGCCTGACCGTGCCGGGCGATATCCATACCGTGCCGGTGGCCAAGCTGCGCGAAATCTTCGGGGCCGATTCCGCGCTGTACGTGACCGTGACCGACTATGGTTCGAAATACCAGGTCATCAGCAGCGTGACCCGCGTGGCGGCCAATGCCAAGCTGGTCGATCTCAAGACGGGCGATGTCCTGTGGAGTGGTACGGCGGTGTCGGCCACCGACAGTTCCAGCGGTGGCGGCGGGCTGATCGGCATGCTCATCAACGCGGCGGTGACGCAGGTCATGAACCACACGTTCGATGCGAGCTACAGCGTGGCGGGCACAGCCAGCTACCGGCTGCTGTCGGCCGGCCAGCCTGCCGGCATTCTCTACGGGCCCCGTTCGCCCAAGTACCAGTCCGACTGACCCCAGGCAAACCGGGCCGGTGCCATGTGCCGGTCCGGAGATGCCCGGTACCCTGTCAGTTCCCCGGCGCTGCCGGGTCGTCGACCACCCCCAGCAGGTGACGCAGCGCGCGCGTCGCCGCACTGCATTCCTTTGCATCCAGCGTCGCCGTCAACGCATTCAGCCGCGCGATCCGCTCGTCCAGGGCGCGGTCGATAAGGTCCTTGCCGGCATCGCTCAACTCCACCTCGATGCGCCGCCGGTCGTTGGGATCGCGCAGGCGCCGCACCAGTCCCTTGTCTTCCAGCCGGTCCAGCAGCACGGTCATGGTGCCGGTGGTCAGGATCGCGATCCGGCTCAGGTCTGAAGGCGAAGCGGTTTGCGGATAGCGCCGTCGCAGCGCAGCCAGCACCTGGAACTGCCCTGACGAGATCCCATAAGCCTGGGACAGCTTGCCCAGTTCACGCTCCAGCACGCCGCCCAGGCGAATCACCCGGATCAGCAGGTCTGCATGCTGCAACTCAAGGTCCGGCCTTGCCGAACGCCATTCCGCCAGGAACTGGTCCACGTAGTCATAAGTAGTCATATACGCATTCTACTTGAAGCCAAAAAATTTGCTCACATGTATCTTGATTTCAAGTAACTTGAGATATAGCATTCGAACCATGATGGATCGGGCGGCATGCCCGGCGGTGCTCAGACGACAACGAAAGCGATGCAATGACCATGTCTATTGGCTTCTCCACGGATTTGCCGGCGGTTCCCCCGGCGCGCCTTCCCGCAGACGGCTTCTACTCGGTGCGCGAGGCATTCGACGCGGCATGCCTGCGCTATGGGGATCGCCCGTTCTTGCATATTCCGGCGCAGGCGACCGCCGGCTACGGCGGCCAGGCGGTGGACTGGACCTATGGCAGCGCGGGCGCGCGCATCCGGGAACTGGAGGCAGACTTTCGCGGCGCCGGCCTGGCCCGCGGGCACCGGGTCGCGCTGATGCTGGACAACCGCGCCGAGTTCTTCCTGTACTGGCTGGCCCTCAATGGCCTCGGCGTATCCGTGGTGCCGCTGAATGCGGAAAGCAGCGCCGCGGAGCTTGCGCATGTGCTGCGCGACAGCGCAGCAGTGATGGTGGTGGCGCTGGATGGCCGCTGGCAGCCGCTCGAGCCAGCGCTCGGCCAGGCGCTGGGAGCCATGGGCGCCGCGCTGCCGCCGGTGTGCCGGCTCGGCACCGGCAGCGCAGCGGTGCCGATGCCGCAGGGCCAGCCCATGGCCGCCGAGGACGAATGCGCGCTGGTCTACACCTCCGGCAGCACCGGCCTGCCCAAGGGTTGCATGCTGTCGAATGAATACATGCTCGCGTTCGGCCGCTGGTACAACGCCCTGGGCGGCCTGTGCCGGATCGAGCCCGGCGCGGAACGGCTGATCACGCCGCTGCCGCTGGTCCACATGAACGCGCTGGCGTGCTCGTCGATGGCGATGATCCTCAGCGGCGGCTGCATCGTGCAGCTGGACCGCTTCCACCCGGGCACCTGGTGGGAGACGGTCGCGCAGAGCGGGGCCACCATCGTGCACTACCTGGGCGTCATGCCGGCCATCCTGCTGCAGCTTCCGCAGCAGGCCAGCGACCGCGCGCACGCGGTCCGCTTCGGCTTCGGCGCCGGCGTGCATCCCAGGCACCATGCCGCGTTCGAGGAGCGCTTCGGCTTTGCGCTGGTCGAGTCGTGGTCGATGACCGAAGTCGGCGCGGGCGGCGCCGTCGCCGCGCAGCTCGATCCGCGTCATCCCGGCACCCGCTGCTTCGGCCGGCCCACGCCCCAGATGGAATACCGCATCGTCGACGAAGAAGGCGAAGAGGTGCCGCCTGGCGCTGCGGGTGAACTACGCGTACGCGCCGCCGGCAACGACCCGCGCGCCGGCTTCTTCTCCGGCTACGCCAACCAGCCGGCGCTAACCGAGGCGGCGTGGGCCGGCGGCTATTTCCATACCGGCGACATCGTGCGCCAGGCCGAAGACGGCTCGCTG
Organism: Cupriavidus sp. Agwp_2; assembly: GCF_040784895.1. Classification (NCBI taxonomy): domain Bacteria; kingdom Pseudomonadati; phylum Pseudomonadota; class Betaproteobacteria; order Burkholderiales; family Burkholderiaceae; genus Cupriavidus; species Cupriavidus sp. Agwp_2. Next base: position 1,596,791 of record NZ_CP088084.1, on the reverse strand, counting down.
CATTTCGTCGACCGCAAGAAAAGCATCATCCGGCGCAGCGGCGAGAACATCGCCTCGCTTGAAGTCGAGGCCGTACTCAATCAGTTGCCGATGGTGCGACAGGTCGGCGTCGGCCCGGTGGAAGACGAAACCCGCGGCGAAGAAGTCATGGCGTGCGTCGAGCTGATGCCGGGGCATGCGCCCACGCGCGACCTCGCGCTTGGCATCTTTGCGGCCGCCGCGCAGCGGCTCGCCTACTTCAAGCTGCCCGGCTATATCGCCTTCGTGCCGGCGTTGCCGCTGACTGCGTCGCAGAAGCTGCAGCGCGGCGTGCTCAAGCAGGCCATGCACGCGTTGCTCGACGAGCACGCCGCGTTCGACCTGCGCGCACTGAAGAAGCGCCCTGACCGCCACGACTCGTCGGCCAAGCCATGCGGGAGCGCATGATGACACGGCAATACGACGACGCCGAGGTCGTGCTGACGGTGCCGGTCACCACCGGGTACGCGCGCTACAGCACCGAGCCGGCAGACTGGTACGTGGCGCAATGCCTGCGTGAACTGCTGGCGCGCGCGGGCCTGGCAAAAGACAGCCTCGACGGCCTGGCGGTGTCCAGCTTCACGCTGCCGCCCGACCCGGTGGCCAGCCTGTCGCGCTCGCTTGGCCTTTCGCTGCGCTGGCTGGAGTCGGTGCCATTCGGCGGCGCCAGCGGCGTGATCGCTTTGCGCCGCGCAGCGCGCGCGGTACAGGCCGGCGACGCCGACGTGGTCGCTTGCATCGGTGCGGACACCAACCCGCGTGGCGGCTTTGCCAGCCTGGCCAGCCGCTTCTCGTGGGCGGCCATCGACGCGATCCATCCGTACGGCGCGGCGGGGCCGAGCATGCCGTTCGCGCACCTGACCCGGCGCTACATGGACGCGACCGGCGCGACCCGCGCCGACTTCGGCCGCCTGTGCGTGAGCCAGCGCCAGAACGCCAGCGCCGTGCCGCACGCCTTGCTGGGCACGCCCATCACGCTGGAGGACTACCTGTGCGCCCGGCCGATCGCCGAGCCGCTGCACAAGCTCGACCTGGTAATGCCGTGCGCGGGCGCCGAGGGCTTCCTGGTGATGTCGCGCGGCCAGGCGCGCCGGCTCGGCCTGCCGCACGCGCGCCTGCGCGCCGTGGTGGAGCGCCACAACGCCTACGCCGACGACGACGCCATCCTGCGCGGCGGCTGGGCCCAGGAGCGCGAACGGCTGTATGGGCAGGCCGGCGTCGGTCCGCAGGACATCGACGTGCTGGCCACCTACGACGATTACCCCGCAGTGGTGTTCCTGCAACTGGAAGGGCTTGGCTTTTGCCAGCCTGGCACCGCCGCGGGCTTTATTGCCGCGCACGACCTCGGCTTCCGGGGCGACTTCCCGCACAACACCAGCGGCGGCCAGCTTGGCTGCGGGCAGGCCGGCGCCGGCGGCGGCTACCTCGGCCTGGTGGAGGTGCTGCGGCAGGTCACGAGACAGGCCGGCGCCAACCAGGTCGCCGATGCGCGACTTGGGCTAGCCAGCGGCTACGGCATGGCCGTGTACGACCGCTGCCTGGCGACCGGCGCGGCCATCATCGAAGGAGCCAGCGCATGAGCCACGACAGCCAATTCCCCGCATGCCGCTCGGCCGCGTGGCAAGGCATGGCAGAGGCCACGCCGGACGGCGGCCTGGCCTTGCCGCAATGCCCGGCCTGCGCACACCTGTTCTATCCGCCGCAGCGGTATTGCCCGCGGTGCCTGCATGACCGCATCAGCTTCCGGGCCGACAGCGGTGCCGGCGTGGTGCTTTCCGTGGCGCTGCTGCACAGCACGCTCGTGCCCGCATTCGTGGGCCGGCTGCCGGTGCATGTGGCCGCCGTGCGGCTCGATGCGGGCGTGACCCTGTTCGCGCTCGCCGACGCGATGCTGCCGGCGGGCACGCGCGTGGCGGCATGGCTGGACCAGCACGAAGACAACGCGGCGGGCGTGCTGCGCGTGCGCCGCCTGTTGACAGATCACGAAAACCACGATGGAGGTTGCGCATGAAATCGTCCGCCAAACGCGGATTGTCCTTTTGCGGGCGTACCGCGCTCGTGACCGGCGGCAATTCCGGTATCGGGCTGGCCATCTGCCAGTCGCTGCTGGCGCATGGCGCACGGGTGATCGCGGCCGGGCTGGACCCGGTGGAGCGCTCGCATCCGCTGCTGACGAGCGTTGTCGCCGACCTGTCCACGGCCGAAGGCATCGCGAACCTGACTGCCATCGCGCAAGAGCCCGGGATCGACATCCTGGTCAACAACGCCGGCGTCGTGCGCAACACCTTGCTGGCTGACGTGGACGACGCGGAGTTCGACCTGATGATGAACCTGCACGTGCGCTGCGCCATGCAGCTGGCGCAGGCGTGCGCACCGCACATGAAGGCGCAGCACTTCGGCCGCATCGTCAATGTCGCCTCGCGCGCCATCGTCGGCCTGGCCGGACGCACGGCCTACGGCGCGAGCAAGGCGGCGCTGGCGGCGATGACGCGTACCTGGGCGCTGGAGCTGGGCCCGTGCGGCATCACCGTCAATACCGTGTCGCCGGGGCCGACGCTCACCGACATGCTGGCCCGCGACTTCCCCGAGCACAGCGAACGCGCCCGCGCGCTGGCCGCCTCGCTGCCCGCGCGGCGGCTTGGCCTGCCCGAGGACGTGGCGCGTGCGGTGCTGTTCTTCGCCGATCCGGCGAGCAGCTGGATCACTGGCCAGAACCTCTTTGTCTGCGGCGGCGGCAGCCTGGCGGCATCGCTGGCGCTCTGAGTGTTCCTGCCCGGGGCCCTCTCATCGACTCACGACCAAGACGACACAGAAAACGGAGGAAACATCGTGAACCCATCCAGTCCCCAACTGCCGGCGGGCATGCCGGCACTCGAGGAAGTGCTGCTGCAAAGCGCCGACATGCCCTGGCGCCCGAAGTCGCTGTCCGGCCTGTACGAAAAGATGCTGTGGCGCGACGAGGCCTCCGGCGCTTCCATCGCGCTTATCCGCTTCGACAAGGGCGTGTCGATTCCGGAGCCGCATTCCCATGCGTCGAACCAGTTCATGTTCTGCCTGCAGGGCCGCTACGAGTACACGGCCACGCAGGTGGTGCTGACACCAGGCTGCTTCTACTGGAACCCGAAGGGCAACATCCACGGCCCCACGCTGGCGCACGAGGACACCATCGTGGTCGAGATCTACGACGGCCCGCACTATCCGCAGAAGCCGAGCTGGTACACGGATGAGCGCGATGCCCACTGACCGCGCCGGATCCGCGATGCCCACGTCCGTCCCCGCTTCCAGCCATTGCGATGCCGACGCGCACGCGCTGAGCGCGACCGTGAGCGCCATCTTCGAACGGCTCGGAGTGGCCCAGGCAGACGCCGTGCGCGTGGCCGATACGCTTGTCGAGGCCGACATGGAAGGCGTCCCGTCGCATGGCGTCATGCTCGTGCCCATGTATGCGCAGCGCCTGCGCGACGGCTCCGTGACGACCGCGTCGCGGGCAACCGTGGTCAGCGACAACGGCGGCTGCGTGGTGCTCGACGCGGCCAATATGCTGGGGCAGCTGTCGGCGTTCCATGCGGTCGCGCTGGCCCGCGAGCGGGCCGGGACGCATGGCATCGGCGCCGTGGCGGTGCGCAACGCGTTCCACTTCGGCGCCGCTGGCCTGTATGCGCGCGCACTGGCCAGCGACGACTGCATCGGCATCGTGATGTCCAACACCCGCCCGTTGATGCCGGCGCCGGGCGGCGCGCAGCGCGTGGTGGGCAACAATCCGCTCGCCATTGCCTTGCCGGGCGCCGACGACATTCCGGTCGAGCTGGACATGGCCATGAGCGCCAGCGCGATGGGCAAGATCCGGCTCGCCGCGGCCGCCGGCCGCGAGATCCCGGCGGGCTGGGCCACCGATGCGCACGGCCGGCCCACCACCGACGCGGCGGCAGCGCTCGCCGGCATGCTGCTGCCGGCGGCCGGACCCAAGGGCTTCGGCCTCGCGTTCATGGTCGACATGCTGTGCGGCGGACTGTCAGGCGGCGGCACCGGCGAAGCGGTCCAGCCGCTTTATGGCGACAGCGCGAGGCCCTACAACTGCGCGCACTTTTTCCTGGCGATCGACGTGGCGCACTTCGGCGACGCCGGCGCATTCGCGCGCACCGTCAGCCAGGCCGCCGCCGGCGTGCGCAACTCACACCGGGCGCCCGGAACCGAGCGCATCTACAGCCCCGGCGAAATCGGCTGGGCCAAACGCCACGAGCACGGCAGCACGTGCCACGTTGACCGCGCGGTGCTGACGGAGATCGTCGGCGTGGCGCGCGCGCTCCCGGCGGCGATTCCGCCATCCATTGCCAACCTCACGGACCACACGGACCACACGGACCACACGGACAAATAACCATGAAGACCCAGATTCACTCCGACGCACTGCGCCAGCCTAACGGCCATTTCTCGCAGGCCACCGCCATCGAGGCTCGCGGCAAGCTGGTGTTCATCTCCGGCATGACCGCGCGCCGGCCCGACGGCAGCATCGCCGGCATCGGCGACGTGGAAGCGCAGACGCGCCAGGTCTGCGAAAACCTCAAGGCCGCGGTAGAGGCCGCCGGCGGCACGCTGGAGGACATCTGCCGCGTCGATGTGTATGTGCGCAACATCGAGAACTTCGACCGCATCCACAAGATCCGCCGCGAGTATTTCCATGTGCCGTTGCCGGCCTCGACCATGGTGGAGGTCAGCAAGCTGGTCTCGCCGGACTACCTGATCGAGATCAGCGCCATCGCGGTGCTGCCCGACGCCTGAATCCCCCTGTACTGGAATCCCAATCATGCGATTCGCAAGTTTCCTGTACGACCGCCAGCCCCGCATCGGCGTGCTCGAAGGCGAGGAAGTGGCACTGTTACCCATGCCCATGGGGGATCTGCGCGATGTGATCGCGGGTGGTGCGCCCGCGCTCCAAAGCGTCGCCGCCGCGCGGTGCGACGGCAGGCTGCCGCGGCTCGCGCTCAGTGCGCTGCGCCTGCTGCCGCCGCTGCACCGGCTGCGGCGCGACGTGCTCTGCGTTGGCTGGAACTACTGGGACCACTTTCTGGAAGGCGAGGGCAAGCGTGAGGGGCAGGACGTGCCGCGCCCCGAGGCGCCGACGTTCTTCACCAAGAGCCCGCACACGCTGATCGGCCCGCGCGACGACATCGCGTTTGACGCCCGTGTCTCGGCCAGGTGGGACTACGAGGCCGAACTCGCGCTGGTCATCGGCGCCGACGGCCGCAGCATTCCCGCGGCAAGCGCCATGCAGCATGTGTGGGGCTATTGCCTCGCCAACGACATTTCGCAACGCGACCTGCAGCGGCGCCACGGCGGGCAGTGGCTGAAGGGCAAGAGCATCGACGGCACCATGCCGCTGGGTCCGTTCCTGGTGACCGCCGACGAGATCGACCCGAACGAGGTCCGCCTGCAATGCCTGGTCAACGGCGAACTGATGCAGGACGCCTCGGTGTCCCAGATGGCCTTTCCCATTCCTGAACTGATTGCCGAACTCTCGTTCGGCATGACGCTGCAGGCCGGTGACCTCGTCATTACCGGCACGCCGGCCGGCGTCGGCAATGCGCGCGACCCGCAAGTGTTCCTGCGGGCCGGCGACGAGGTGGTCGTGCGCGGCACCGGCCTGGGTGAGTTGGTGAACCGGGTGGTCGATGCCGACCTGTACCAGCAGTCGAGCGTGATGGACATGAGGAGCCGGCCATGAGAGCAACCTTTGATGCAGCCGGAGACGTGATCGTGATCACGGGCGGCGCGAACGGCATCGGGGCAGGGCTGGCGCGGGCCTGCGCGCAGGCCGGGGCCACGGTGGTTGTCTGCGATGTGGACGAGCGCGCCGCGTCGGGGCTGCTGGCGGACGCACCGGGCGTGCAGTTCCGCCGGCTCGACGTGAGCGACCGCGACGCGGTGATGCAGGTCATGCAGGCCATCGAGGCCGAACATGGGCGCATCGACGGCCTGGTCTGCGCCGCGGCGGTGCAGCCGCGCAAGGCCGTGCACGACACCGAGCCGCAGGCGTGGCGCAAGACCCTGGCAGTCAATCTGGACGGCGTGGTGTGGTGCTACCAGGCCGCGGTGCCCGGCATGATCCGCCGCCGGCGCGGCAGCGTGGTGGCGTTTTCGTCGGGACTTGCGCACAGCGGCTGGCCGGAATCCGCGGCCTATGCGTCGAGCAAGGCGGCGCTGGTCGCCTTTGTCAAAAGCGCGGCCAAGGAAGTTGCACAGCACCGGGTGCGGGTGAACCTGATCGCGCCGGGCGTGATCGACACGCCCCAGTACCGCCACGCCAACGCCGGCAACGACGACGCGCACTGGGCCGCCACGCTCGGCGTGGGCCGGCCGGAAGACGTTACGGGGCCGCTGCTGTTCCTGCTGTCCGATGCCGCGACCATGACCGCATCGCTGGTGAGCCGGGACCATGCCTACTCCGCCTGCGAAGCCGCCGGCGCAGCGCAATGAACCCCACCGGAGAGCTACAAGCATGCAACCTGTATTGATCGTGGGAGCCGGGCCGGTCGGCCTGACCACTGCGCTCGGCCTTGCGTATTACGGCATCCCGTTCCTGATCTTCGAGGAAGACGGCAGCCTGTCGCTGGATACCAAGGCCGGCACCATCCTGACCCGCACGCTGGAGGCCTTCCGCCGCTACGGCGTGGCCGATGCCGTGCTGGAGCGCGCGCTGCGCGTGGAAGAGATCGGCGAGATCGAGCGCGAGACCAACGTCGCGCATGCCTCCGTGCGCACGGCGGTCCTGCGCGAGGAAACCCGCTATCCGTTCGTCGTCAACCTGCCGCAGCACCACCTGGAGCCCATCCTGCGCGAGGCGGTGGAGCAGGCGCCGCAGGGCCGCCTGCTGATGCGGCACCGGCTGGTGTCGTTCCGTTCCGAAGCCGGCGGCGTGGTGGCCGAGTTCGATACACCGCACGGCCGGCAGTGCTTCGAAGGCAGCTACCTGCTCGCCTGCGATGGCGGCAGGAGCACCGTGCGCGCGCAATGCGGCGTGCCGGTGGACGGCGTGTCGCTCGACGTGCGCTACATGCTGGTGGACCTGAAGGTCGACCTGGATGTGGCCAACCCGCGCGACTATCCCTACCTTGCCTACTTCTCGGACGCGCAGGAATGGATGATCCTGGTGCGCCAGCCGCACTGCTGGCGCTTCCTGTATCCGCTTGCCGGCGATGCCGACGAACCGACCGATGAGGCGCTGCGCAGCAAGGTGCTGCGCTTCATCGGCAATGTCGACAAGGTGGAACTGCTCGGACGGGTGACCTACCGCGTGCATCACCGCATCGCGCGGCAGTGGCGGCGCGAGCGCGTATTCCTGATGGGCGATGCTGCGCACCTGATCACGCCGATGTGGGCGCTGGGCCTGAACACCGGCGTGCTCGATGCCATCAGCCTGCCGTGGCGGCTGGCATGGGTGCTGCGCGGCTGGGCCGACAGCAGCCTGCTAGACGGCTACGAGCGCGAGCAGCGGCCGGTGGCCGCGGATGGCGCCGGCGAAATGGCCGAGGCCGCCCGCCACCACATGGCCATGCAGGGCCAGGACAATCCCGCGGCTGCGGTGCACGAGTGGGGACATGCCTATACGCGCACGCTGCTGGGCGTGCGGCTCGACATCAGCGGCAGCGGCGACTGGTCGATGATCCGCAACGAGGCCGAGCCGCCGCCACTGCGGGTGGGCGAGCGCATTCCCGACTTCTTGCTGCATGGCCCGGCCGGCCGGCCTGTCCGGCTCCACGACCTCGTCGACGACTGCTTCCTGGCGCTGTATTTCGCCGACGTGCGCCGCCAGCCCGGGATTCCGCACAACACATCGCCGGCGCTGCGGCACTTCGTGGTGTCGCGCTGGGATGCGCCGCTCGACTCGGGACTGCGCGACCGCGCGCTGCTCGACGTCGGCAACCATCTGCGCGACCGCCTTGGCGTGCCCGACGGCACGCTGGTGCTGGTCCGCCCCGACGACCACGTTGCCGCCATCGTGCCGATCGCGGCGCAGCGTGCCGAAGACCTCTACGCATCCATCGTCGGCGCGCGCGCGCCACAAGGGAGTTCCACGTGATGACCGGACCCAAAGTGCTTGGCCTGAACGGCTTCGGCCTGGAAGTGCCTGACCTTGCCGCCGCGAAGGCGTTTTACCAGACCTTCGGTCTCGAAGCGGCAGAGGAGTTGCCCGGCACGCTGCGGATGCGCTCGCCCGGCCGCACCAATGACGAGCTGGTGTTGTCGGCCGCAACCGGCAAGCGCCTGCATCACGTCTCGTTCTATTTCGATCCGCTGCAGCGCGAGGCCTTTATCGAGAAGCTGGGCCGTGCCGGGCTGGCCGTGCAGGAGCAGGCGCCGCCGGGCGGCTGCCGTGACGGGCTGTGGTTCCGGGATCCGTGGGGAACGTGGATCAACCTGTCCCCGCGCATTCCGGTGGCGATCCGGCAGCTTCATGACGGACGGGACGAAGCCGGCTGGCGCGCGCGCGTGGACGTCGCCGCGTGGCAGCACCTGGAAGGCGGCAGGCCGCCGCTGAAGCTTGGCCATGTGCTGATCTTCACCCCGGAACTGGCCGAGGCCGAGCGGTTCCTGTGCGATGTGCTGGGACTGCGCGTGACCGACCGCGCGGTCGGCAAGGTCAGCTTCCTCGCGGCGGGCGAAGGCGTGATCGACCACCACTGCTTCGGCCTGATCCAGAGCACGCACCGCGGCTTCCAGCACGCCAGCTTCCAGGTCGGGGGCTTTGACGACATCGGCCTGGGCGCCTGGCGCATGCGTCAGGCCGGCTACCGGGACAGTTTCGGGCCGGGCCGCCACGCGCTGGCGTCGAACCTGTTCCAGTACGTGCGCGACCCGTGGGGCAGCTGGGTGGAGTACTACGCCGACATGGACAAGATCAGCGACCGGTGGATCAGCCGGGACTGGTCGGTGCTGCCCTATATCTGGGGGCCGGAATGGTCGCCGGAATTCTGGGGTGGCGAGATGAATGCCAACTGCGAGCCACGGTGAGCCATGGACCATCCTGAGACAACGGAGGGCGCCGTGCAGACGATCGCATTGGACGTTCACGCGCACCTCGTGCCGGTCGACACGCAGGCGCTGCAGGGCCTGGAAGGCGTGGCATGGCGGCTTGCCGATGGCGTGATGGTGGTCGACGGCCAGCCGCTCAAGGTGCCCGACCTGTACCGGCCCGAGCGCCTGCTTGAATGGATGGCCGCCAATGGCGTGCAGCGGGCGCTGGTATCGGTGCCGCCGCCGTTTTACCGCCAGCATCTTGGCGCGTTGCAGGCGGCGACGTGGGCGCGTTACCTGAACGACGGCCTGCTGGCGCTTGCCGCGCGCCACGCCGCGCAGCTCGGCGCACTGCTGCATCTGCCGATGGAGCACGCCGCCATCGCGCGGGAACTGGCCGGGGGCTATGCGCAGGCGCCATGCGCCGGCTTCGCGCTGGCGGCCGGCGGTGCCGATGCGATCGACTACGGCGACCCGGCGCACCGGCCGCTGTGGGAACTGCTGGACCAGCGCGGCGCCTTCGTCTTCCTTCACCCGGGACATTGCGGCGACGGCAGGCTGGCGCGGTGCTACCTGGAAAACCTGCTGGGCAATCCGTACGAGACCGCAGTGGCGGCAACGCAGCTGGTGATGGCCGACATTCCCCGGCAGTACCCGCGCATCCGCTTCTGCCTGGCGCATGCCGGCGGCCTGTTCCCGGCCGCGTGCGGGCGCCTGCAGCGCGGGCTCGACAGCGGCCGCCCCGGCGTGCCGGCGCAGATCGAGCCGCCCTTGCAGGCGGCAAAGCGGTTCTACGCCGATTGCATCGCGCATCAACCGGCCGGGCTGCGCCTGGCCACCGAAGTGTTTGGCGCCTCGCATGTGCAGTTCGGATCGGACTGGCCATTCCCGATGGGGATTCCATCACCCGGTACCGACGACACCGTGCGGGCGTGGCGGGGCGCCGCCATTCCGCAAGACCACGCAGCCACCACTACAGAAACCAACTGAGCAGACAAAGGGGGAGACACCATGAGCACGGAAGAGGCATTGGTTACCACGGACATACCGGCGGCCGCCGACCAGCAGCGCGCGACGCTGCGCAGGAACATCATCACGTCGATCGTCGGCCAGGCGCTCGAATGGTATGACTTCTTTCTGTACGGCACGGCCGCGGCGCTGATTTTCGGCAAGCTGTTCTTTCCGATCGGCACGGACCCGCTGGTCGGCACGCTGGCCGCATTCGGCGGCTTTGCGGTGGGCTTCGTGGCGCGCCCGCTCGGCGGCGTGCTCTGCGGCCACCTGGGCGACCGTTATGGCCGCAAGCTGGTGCTGGTACTGACGCTGATCGTGATGGGCCTGGCGACGACCCTGATGGGACTGTTGCCCACCTACCAGCAGATCGGCATCTGGGCGCCGGTGCTGCTGGTCTCGCTGCGCTTCCTGCAAGGGCTGGCTGCCGGCGGCGAGTGGAGCGGCAGCATCCTGATCATCAGCGAGAATGCGCCGCCGGCGCTGCGCGGTTTCCTGTCCGCATGGAGTCCGAGCGGCGCCACCATCGGCTTCGTGCTGTCGGCGGCGGCGTTCTGGGCCGTGCAGAAGCTGCCGCAGGAAGACTTCATGTCATGGGGCTGGCGCGTGCCGTTCCTCGCGAGCATGGTGCTGGTGGTGGCGGGCTACTACATCCGCAGCCGTATTCCGGAGAGCGCCGAATTCGTCGCGGCCCAGCGCAGCGGCCATGGCGTGCGCATGCCGGTGGTCGAAGTCCTGCTCAAGCAGCCGAAGCAGATCCTGATGGTGGTGGGGTTGCGCCTGGCCGAAGGCGGCGCGTCGTACATCTTCTTCGCCTTCTCGCTGGCATACGGCGCGTACCGCGGCATCCCGAACGGCGTCATGCTGGAAGGGCTGACCATTTCGATGATGATCGTGACGGTCACGGCACTGGCGTACGGACGGCTGTCGGACCGGCTCGGCCGGCGCACCGTGTACATGGCCGGGGCGATCGGTTTGATGCTGGTGGCGTTCCCGTTCTTCTGGCTGATCGACACGCGTGAACCATCGCTGGTGCTGCTGGCCTACGTGCTGGCCGACTCTGTGGTGCTGGCCGCCATGGTCGGCGTGCAGCCGAGCTACATGGCCGAGCTGTTCAAGACCGAGGTGCGGTACTCGGGCATGGGCATCGGCCGCGAGCTGTCGTCGGTGATCGGCGGCGGCGTGGCGCCGATGATCGCGACCGCCCTGCTGGCGAAGTACCACTCGGCGACGCCAGTGGCGATCTACCTGATCCTGCTGGGCCTGGCCACGGTGGTCACGCTGATGTTCACGCCGGAGACGCTGCCGCGCGAAGCACGGGAGGCGAGCCGTGCATAACCGGCCTGCGTCCATGGAGCCACAGTCCATGGCCACCCCGCTGGCGCAGCGCCTGGAGTTCGACACCGTGCGCGGCGAGGTGCGCGACCAGGACCGGCGCTACCTGCTGATGCGCCCCGATGTGCTGATGGGAATGCTGCGCCTGCTCGACGGCGCGGTGCGGCGCGACGTGCTGGCAGCCTTCGCCGAGTCCACGGCAAGGCATGGCCGGCGCAGCATCCTGGCCTATCTTGCCGGGCTTGGCGCGGGGGGGCGGGGAGGCGCTGCAGGACCTGATCTGCCAGACCTCGCCCGCGCTCGGCTGGGGCCGCTGGGACTTTGAGCGGCATGGCGAGTGCCTGGTGCTCAATGTCTTCAACAGCCCGTTCGCCGCCGGCTACGGGCCGTCCAGCCAACCGGTGTGCGCGCCGATTGCCGGGATGTTCCGCACGATCGCCGCGATCGTGCTGGAGCGCCCCGTGCAGGTGGAGGAAACCGCGTGCGCCGCCATGGAGGGGCATGCCACGTGCCGCTTCGTGGCCAGGCCCGACGTGCAAGGAGTGTCGTCATGACAGACTACCGGAACGATGCCGGCGCGATCCGCGCGCTGGTGCAGGACGACCGGGTGCATCGGGACGTGTACCTGAGCGAGGCGCTGTTCCAGCTTGAGCGCGAGCGCCTGTTCCTGCGCAGCTGGAACTACGTCGGCCACGAGAGCCAGGTGCCGAATCGCGGTGACTACTACACCACCGACATCGCCGGCCAGCCGCTGATCATGGTGCGCCACGCCGACGGCACCGTGCGCGTGCTGATGAACCGGTGCGCTCACAAGGGGGCCCGGCTGGTGTGCCAGACCCATGGCAACACCGGCAAGTTCTTCCGTTGCCCGTACCACGCCTGGTCGTACCGGACCGACGGAACGCTGCTGGGAGTACCGCTGAAGCACCAGTACGAGAACACGCGCATGCACGCGTGCGAGACCGGTGCGGGACTGGTGGCGCCGCGGGTGGCGGTGCACCGTGGCTTCGTCTTTGCCTGCCTGTCGGCGCAGGGGCCGGACTTTGCCGACTACTTTGGCGCGGTGCTGCCGGTCCTCGACAACCTGGCGGACCGCTCGCCGCAGGGCGAGCTGCAGGTCACGGGCGGCTGCCTGCGCAGCGTGATGCGCTGCAACTGGAAGATGTACCTGGAGAACGTCAACGATTCGGTGCATCCGGTCTCGACCCACGAATCGGTTTCGGCGACCGCCAGGTCGGTGGACGAGGCCCGGCCCGACGATGCGCCGGTGTCGATGGCGCTGCAGCAGCTGTTGCCGTTCGGGTCGGGCTACGAGTTCTTCGCCAGGACGGGCGCGCGAGTCTATCCGAATGGCCACAGCGTGCTTGGCACCAACGCCAGCATCCACTCCGGCTACACCATCCCGGACGACTACCGCCTGGCGATGACGCAGGCCCATGGCGAAGCGCGGACGCACGAGGTGCTGGGCTTTTCGCCGCAGAACGTCGTCTTCTACCCGTTGCTGGCGCTGAAGGGCTCGCCGCAGACGCTGCGCGTGATCCGCCCGCTCGGCGTCGACCGGACCCTGGTCGAGACCTGGGGACTGGTACCCAGAGGCGCGCCGCAGGAACTCTTGCGGCGCACGCTGACCTACAACCGCCTGACTTTCTCGCCGATGTCGGTGGTGGCGCATGACGACTTGCATATTTTCGAGGGCATCCAGGCTTCGCTGGCCGCGCAGGGCAATCCGTGGGTGAGCCTGCACCGCGAGTACCGGGATGACGAGCAGCTGCAGCCGGTCCAGGACGTGAGCGGCACCAATGAGCTGCTGATGCGCAACCAGTTCCGTGCGTGGGCCGCGCTGATGGCGGCCGAGACGCCGCAGGACGAATGCGGAGGCGAGGCATGACCATCCATGAGATGACGCTCGAACTTGTGGTGGAGGAAGTGATCGCGCTGACCGACACGACCACGGAGTTTCGCCTGCGGGACCCGGCGGGCAAGACCTTGCCACCCTTTTCCGCCGGCGCGCATCTGCGGGTGCAGGTGGCACCCGGCGGCACCGTTGGCTGGCGCCACTACTCGCTGGTCAACGGCGACGGCACGCCCGGGGCCACCGAGGCACCCGGCGCGTATCGGATCGCGGTGCGCCGCGACGACGGCGGGCAGGGCGGGTCGCTGTGGATGCACACGCAGGTGAGGGCCGGCAGCCGGCTGGTGACCAGCGCACCAATCCACGCGTTTGCGCTCGATGCCAGCGCCGAGGACGCCGTGCTGATCGCTGGCGGCATCGGCGTGACGCCCATCGTATCGATGGCCGCGGCTTTGTCGGCGGCCGGGCGTCGCTACAGCATCCACTACAGCGCGCGGCATCCGGACCAGCTCGCCTTTGTCGACGAACTGGCGGTACTGGCGGGCCCGGACCTCAAGCTCTACGCGGACGAGGGCTCGCTGCCGCCGCTGAACCTGGACGCGTTGCTGGCCGGCATGGCGCCGACGCAGCCGATCTACGTCTGCGGCCCCGTGGGCATGATCGACGCGGTGCTGGCGCTGGCATCGGCGCGTGGCTGGGCGCGCGAGGCGGTTCACTTCGAGCTCTTTTCCGCGCCGCCCGCCAGCGCGTCGGACGATGACTTCGAAGTGGAGCTGCGCCAGTCCGGCCAGGTGCTGACCGTGCCGGCGGGCCAGACCATCCTCGACGCCATGCTCGCGGCGGGGCTGGATCCGCTTTACGACTGCAAGCGCGGCGAGTGCGGGGTGTGCCTGACGGCGGTGATCGAGGGCGAGATCGAGCATCGGGACTACTGCCTTTCCGAGGCGCAGCGGTGCGCAGGCGACGTCATGCAGATCTGCGTGTCACGTGCCAAAGGCCGGCGGCTGGTGCTCGATGCATGAACAAGGGAGAGAACAAGATGGGCAATTACCGGGAGGATGCCGGCGCGTTGCGCGCGCTGGTGCAGGACCAGCAGGTGCACCGCGACGTCTACATCGACCAGGAGGTGTTCGCGCTGGAAATGGAGCGGCTCTGGTCGCGGGCGTGGATATATGTGGGACACGACAGCCAGGTGCCGGCGGCAGGTGACTTCGTCACGGCCGATATCGCCGGGCAGCCGGTCATCATGGTGCGGCTGCCGGACGGCGCGGTGAAGGTGTTGCGCAACCGGTGCGCGCACAAGGGCGCGAAGCTGGTCTCGCAGCCCAGCGGCAATGCCGGCCGGTTCTTCCGCTGTCCGTACCACGCATGGACCTACAAGACCGATGGCACGCTGCTGTCGATCCCGCTGCGGCAGGGCTACGCAGGCACCAGCCTGGACGCCTGCCCCGCCGGACAGGGCCTGAGCGGGCTGCGCCACGTGGAGAACTACCGCGGCTTCGTCTTCGCCCGGCTGTCCGATGCGGGCCCTGGCTTCCGCGAATACTTCGGCGAATCGCTGTCCTCCATCGACAACATGGTGGAGCGCGCGCCGGACGGGCAGCTGGAGATCGCGGGCGGCGTGCTGCGCTACACCCACGACTGCAACTGGAAGATGTTCGTCGAGAACCTGAACGACACCATGCACCCGATGGTGGCCCATGAGTCGTCGGCCGGCACGGCCAGGGACCTCTGGGCGGACAAGCCGGAGGACGCGCCCAGGCCGATGGTGATCGAGCAACTGGTGCCGTTCACGTCCGGCTACGCGTTTTCCGACGAGATGGGGGTCAGGGTATTCGACAACGGCCATAGTTATACGGGCGTCGGCAGCGTGTCGCTGCACGCCGACTATGCCGGCCTGCCCGAGTACGAGGCGCGCATGTCGGAAAGCTATGGGCCTGAGCGGGCGGCGGAAATCCTCTCCACCGTGCGCCACAACACCATCTTCTACCCGAGCCTGACCATCAAGGGGGCGATCCAGGCGATCCGCGTGGTCCGGCCTGTAGCGGTGGACCGGACGGTGGTCGAGTCATGGACGTTCCGGCCCAGGGGCGCGCCGGAAGACCTGCTGCGGCGCACGCTGGTGTACACGCGCCTGATCAACTCGCCGATGTCGGTGGTTGGCCACGACGACCTGCACGCCTATCGCTCGATGCAGGAGGGCCTGCGCGCCGGCGGCAACGAATGGGTCAGCCTGCACCGCAACTTCGATGCGGCCGAACTCGGCCAGCATGACACCACCGCCAATGGCACCAGCGAGATCTCCATGCGCAACCAGTTCCGCGCGTGGGCCCGCTACATGGCGCCGGAAACCCAGACAGGAGAAACGACATGAGCAAGCTGCCGCAAACCTCGCCGCCGGGCCGGGACGACCTGATCGCGCTGGTCTATGAAGAAGCGCGGCTGATCGACGAGAAGCGCTTCGACGAGTGGCTTGCGCTGTTCGCGCAGGACTGCCTTTACTGGATTCCGCTCGTTCCCGGCCAGCAGGACGGTATCGATCACGCTTCGCTGATGTATGAAGACCGCCTGCTGCTGCAATTGCGCATCGAACGCATGGGCAATCCGCGTGCGTTCTCGCTGCAGCCGGAAAGCCGTTGCCTGCATGTGCTGCAGTGCCCGGAAGTCCTGTCGCTGCGCCATGACGAGAACGCCTGGCGGACGCGCACACGCTACATCTACGTGGAAACGCGCGGCGACGAACAGCAGGTCTACGCCTGCACCGCGGAGCACACGCTGGCATTGGAAGACGGCGTGCTGAAGATCCGACAGAAGCGCGTGAACCTGCTGAACTGCGACGCGGCCCTGCCTTCGGTCCGGTTGTTCATGTAGGGCGCGCTGGCGCGGCTGACGGCGGGTCCTGAGCCGGACTCGCCGTCCTTGCGCCTGCGTCGCCATATCCAGGATGCGGTGAAAGAGAAGTGCTCGCGCGCCGGGCACGGGGCGCGCTCGCGCCTGCATTGCCCTGCATTGACGAAAGGGGCAATCGCGCGGACTGCCGTGCTGACAAAAATATGGGGAGACAAGTCATGGGAATCGATATGAAGCGGAGGCTGGCGCTGCTGTGCGCCGGCACCACGTTTGGCCTGAGTGGCGCGGTGCGCGCGCAGGACGCGGTGACGCTGTACGGGCTGCTATCCGTCGGCGTGGCCTATGTCAACAACGAAGGCGGGCACGCGGCCACAAAGATGGTGCCCGGCACGATGCAGAACAACCGGTGGGGCTTGCGCGGCGTCGAGGACCTCGGCGGTGGCGCCAGGGCGCTCTTCGTGCTGGAAGGTGGCTTTGCGCTTGACGACGGCAAGCTGCAACAGGGCGGCCGGCTGTTTGGTCGCCAGGCATTCGTCGGCTTTGGCCATGATGCCTACGGCACGCTCACGTTCGGGCGCCAGTACGATGCGGTCTTCGATACGCTCAATGGCATGTCAGCCCCGGTGGCGGCGGCCGGGCTGGCCGCGCACATCGGCGACAACGACAACGTGTTCGGCAGCTTCCGGAACAACAACGCGATCAAGTACGTCACGCCAGGTTGGGGCGGCCTGCGGGCGGAAGCGGCCTACGCGATGTCCGATTCAGGCAGCGCGGCGAACAACCGCGCATACAGCCTTGGCGCCACCTATGCGAGCGGTCCGCTGAAGCTGGCGGCAGCCTATATGCAGCTGGACCGTCCGGGCCTTGCCGCCAGCAACAACGCGGGTGGCGCGGTGACCGACGACTATGCCGGCGCACCGTTTGTCCTGTTCCACACCAGCCCGCTGTCTGCTGCCGTGGGCGTCGCGCGGCAACGCGTGGGGGGACTTGCCGCCGGCTACAGTGTTGGCGCGGCTCGCGTCAATGCGATGGTGACCACGGCCCGGTACCGCTACCAGGACGGCACGGGCCTGCGGTTGAACAACTATGACGTCAACCTCAGCTACAACCTGACGCCTGCACTGACGCTGGGCGCCGCCTATGTATTCACCGACGGCGATTACAGCGGCGTGGACAGCCGACCGAAATGGCATATGGGCCAGCTCAGCCTTGACTACGCATTCTCCAAACGTACGGACATCTACGCCTTCGGCGTCTACCAGCGCGCCCGGTCGGCGAAAGCCGACATCTACCTGTTCGCACCGTCGGGCAACGACAGGCAGCTGGTGTTTGTCACGGGTATCCGGCACAAGTTCTGAGTGCGCCGGGACCGCCGTGCGGCGTCCCCCGCAGGTCCGCATGCGCCGCCACCCGGTCCCAGGCCTCCGTTTGAGGCATACTGCACGCACCCGCATGCGCGACCCCCGTCGCGCAGCGCCCCCATCGCCTCACACGAACGCCCCGGCGCAGTCCCCGCGCGCCGGGCCCTCGCCATGCAAAACGTCGGAAGACTTGTCCGCAGCGCCAGCCTGAGCGGCTTCATCGAATTGACGGAGTCGCTCGGGCACGATCCGGGCGCCTTGCTGCGCAAGGCCGGGCTGTCCGCGCGGCTGCTCAGGGACCCGCAGGCGCTGATCCCCAGCCAGGCGCTGCGCGAGTTGCTGGAACTCGCCGCCAGCGCCACCGGCACGGAGGATTTTGCGCTGCGGCTGGCGGCGCGCCGTACGTTTTCCAACCTGGGGCCGATCAGCCTGGTGCTGAAGGAGGAGCCATCGCCGCGGCAGGCGCTCGATGCCTTGTGCCGCTACCTGAAGCTGATCAGCACCTCGCTGGTCATGCGCATCGAAGAGACCGGCCAGACCGTGGTCATCCGCGAAGACCTGCTGCCCGGTCCGGGCCCGGCGACGCGGCAGGCGATGGAGTTGAGCGTGGCAATGATGTTCCGGATCCTGTGCGAGCTGATCGGGCCGCAGTGGCGGCCGCAGCAGGTCTGCTTTACGCACCGGCCGCCGGCGGATATGGCGGCGCACCGTGCCTTCTTCGGCCGCAACCCGATGTTCAACCAGCCATTCAATGGCATGGTCTGCGCCGCGGCCGACCTGGACAAACCGCGCACGCCCGACAATTCCGGCGCCATCCAGCTGGCGCGCGACTATCTTGAGACGTCGCTGCGGCAGCGCGGCGAGGGCATGCGCGAGGCGTGCCGCGAGCTGATCATGGCGCTGCTGCCCGGCGGGCGCTGTACCGCCCAGCAGGTGGCGCGACATCTTCGCGTGGACCGCCGCACGCTGCATCGCCATCTCATCGTCGATGGGCTGACCTTCTCCGCCTTGCTCGACGAGGTCCGTACCGAACTGGTGAAGCGGCACCTGCAAGAGAGCGACCTGCCGCTCGGCGAGATCGCGGGACTGCTGGGATTCTCGACCCAGAGCAGTTTCAGCCACTGGTTCCGCGCCAGCTTTGGCTGCAGCGTCACGCAATGGCGCTCGCAGGTGGCCAGTTCGGGCGACCAGGCGGCAACGGGACGCGCCGGCCCGGGGCGCCGCCGCACGGGAAGCGTCAGTCGGCAATAAGCACGATCTTGCCCATATGCTGGCTGCGTTCGATGTAGGCATAGGCTTCGCCGATCGCATCCATGGGGAAGGTGCGGTCGATCGGCAGGCGCAGCTTGCCTTCGCGGAAGAAGGGCATCAGGTCGCGCGCGCAGGCCTGCACGCATTCAAGGCGTTCGGCCTCGGTGCGCGTGCGGAAGGTGGCGCCCATCAGCTTCAGCCGGTTATGCCACAGCAGGTTGAGATCGACCTGGGCAGTGCTGGAACCACCCAGCCGCGCCAGGTTCACCAGCCGGCCCTTTACCGCCAGGCTCTTGATGTGGTCTTCGAAGACCGTGCCGCCAATGGTATCGATGATGACGTCGACGCCACGCCCGTCGGTGGCTGCCATGATGGCCTCGACCTGCGATTCGCACGACGCATTGACGCCGACATCGACGCCATAGCCTGCCAGCCGCTCCAGCTTGGCCGCCGAGCGCGAGGAAGCGATCACCTTCGCGCCGAGCGCGGAGGCGGCCATCACCGCGGCCATGCCGACCCCGCCCGAGGCGCCGTTGATGAAGACTGTCTCGCCGGCCTTGAGCTCGCCGTTGCTGACCAGCGCGTCATGGGCGGTGATGAACACATTGGGGAATGCGGCTGCGTCGGCCCACGATACCTCCGGCGGCACTGGCATCAGCGCCAGCGGCGCCGCGACCACGTACTGTGCGTGACAGCCACGGCCATGGCCCATCACCCGGTCGCCTTCGCGCCAGCCTTGGACCTGCTCGCCGATGCTGGCGACCTCGCCCGCGAACTCCACGCCGGCCGTCATCGGGGCACCGGTGCGGTGTTCCCGCATGTACTTGATTTCGCCATAGTTGATGCCCGATGCGCGCACCCGCACCAGCACCTCGCCAGGGCCGGGTTGCGGCGTGGGGATATCCTGCACGGCCAGCTGGCCACCTTCCGCGCCCGGTAGTACTCGTACTGCTTTCATGCTGTCTCCTGTGTCATTCCGGCTTGAACTGAATCGAGCGCAGCAGCTTGCCCTGGCGTTCGTAGGACTCGCGTACGTCTTTGGCCAGTTCTTCGGGCGTGGCCGCCGTGCCGGTCTCCATGCCCAGCTCTTCGAGCTTGCGCCGCAGCGTGGGCGATTGCATGGCAGCGAGCGTGGCCTCGCGCACCTTGGCGACTACCGCCGGCGGTACGCCTGGCGCCGCCCACAGCCCCATCCAGCCAACCTCGCTGAGGTCCGGATAGCCCAGTTCGGCAAAGGTGGGAACGTTCGGCAGCGCGGCGATCCGCCGCGGGAAGGCCACCGCATAGGCCCGCAGCTTGCCCGCCTTGATAAACGGCATGGACGTCGCCGGACCGTCGAACATCAGCGGAACCTGTCCTCCCATGATGTCCTGCAGGGCCGGGGGGGAGCCCTTGTAGCTCACCGCGCCGGTGTCGAGGCCGGCCAGCCGGTTGAACTGCACGCCGATGGTGTGGCCACGCAGGCCAATGCCGAAGTTCGCGATGTCGACCTTGCCCGGGTTCGCCTTGACGTACGTGACCAGCTCGGCGAGGTTCTTTGCGGGAAGGCCGGGATTGCCGACGAGGACCAGGCCCTGGCGCGTGAGCTGCACCAGCGGGACGATGTCCTTGAACGGGTCGTAGGACACCTTGATGGCTTGCGGCACCTCCGAGGCGATGCCCTTCTGGATCAGCAGCAAGGTATAGCCGTCGCGCGGCGCGGACAGCAGGCCCTGCACGGCGATGGTTCCCGCCGCGCCGGCCTTGTAGTCGACGATCACGGACTGCCCGAGCGGGCGTTGCAGCTCATGGGCAAAGAGCCGTGCGAGGATGTCCGCGGTGCCGCCGGGGGGCGCGCCCACGAGGATCCGCACCGGCTTGGTCGGCCAGTCAGTGGCCGGGGCGGCGCGCACGGCCTGGGCGGCAGGCAGCAGCGCGCCGAGGGCAAGCGTGAGCACAACCGCGCGGCGCGAGGTGTGGGGGAAGCGTTTCATGACTGTCTCCGTTTCTCTGTGTCCCCTCGGCCCTGTTGGCGGGCCGTGTCAGCGGGGGAGTGCGGCTTACTGGGTCTTGCGCAGGAAGCCCTGGGTACCGCCGTTGCGGTTGGGCGCGAAGCCGTTGGCCTGCAGCGACTCTTCCACCGTGTCGTAGAACACGCCGATCCGGCAGATCTCGCGTGCCTCCTTGGCGGTGGCGATGTCACGGCCCAGTTCGCGGGAGATGCGCACGAGTTGCTCGATCTGGTCCACGCTTCCCTGCTTCGCCGTGCGGCGCGGGTTCCACAGCACGTCCTCGGTGCCGCAGCGCACGTGCAAGCCCATCGCAATACCCATGGTATTGACCGGCAGCACATTGCGCACATTGCTCTCGACCGTCACCACGGCGCCGTCCGGCACCGCGCGCATGAAGTTGGCGAGGCTGTAGACGCTGGGCGTGTCCATGCCGCCGCCGATTGCTACCCAGTTTATGTTCAGCGGGCCCTTGTAGAAGCCGCGCCGCACCAGCCGCTCCACCGACTCCAGGCTGTTGATGTTGTAGCACTGGAATTCGCTCTGGATGCCGGCGGCAGTCAGGCGGCGCACGTGTTCCTCGACCCAGCCGGGATTGGCGGGCACCGTCATGTTCTTGTAGGCGTCGAAGAGCGCCATGTCTTCGCGCGAGGTGCCCTTGAAGTCAGCGTCTTCCGCATGATCGGTGACGTTCATCTGCGAGGTGTTGACCGTCACCGTGACCTGGTCCGGCGTGGGGTCCAGGTCGGCCAGCATGTGGCGGGTGTCGTCCGACAGCCACTTGGCGGCCTGCCCTTCATCCTCCGGCGCGAAGGAGATCGAGCCGCCCACCTGGATGATCATGTCGGGCACCGCGGCGCGCACGCCGGAAATCAGTTCGTTGAACTTGGACAGGCGCTTGGAGCCCTTGCCGTCCAGTTCCCGCACATGCAGGTGCAGCACGGTGGCGCCGGCGTTGTAGCAGTCCACGGCCTTCTGGATCTGTGCCTCCATGGTGACCGGAATGTCTTCGGGGAAATCGGAAGGCTGCCAGCCGGGGGCATAGGGTGCGGCCGTGATGATCAGCGGCTGCTGGTTTTCGGGAAAGAGGTGGCCATCGAGGAAGTTCATGGGGAGTCTCCGGTTCGGAAGGCGGCTTCGGTTCAGTAGGGGATGTCGCCGACGATGGCTGCGCGCTCCATCTTGCGCGGCGCGGGAAAGTAGTCGTTGAGCGCGTAGTGCTGCGTGCAGCGGTTGTCCCACACGGCGATATCGCCCTGCTGCCATGACCAGCGCACCTGGTATTCGGGGATGGTGGCGCGGCTGATCAGGTAGCTGAGCAGCAGGGCCGCGCCGGGCGCCTTGTCGATGCCGTGACGCACGTTGGCCGGTGTGGCGTAGTTGGTGAAGTAGGTGGAGAAGCCTGCACCGACGAACAGCACCTTTTCCCCGGTTTCCGGATGCGTGCGCACGACCGGATGCTCTACCGGCGGATGGTCCTGCGCCAGCTTGGCGCGCGCCTCGGGCGTCATGACCGCACCGAAGCTCTGCTCGATACTGGCGCGGGCGCGCAGGCCATCGACCTTCGCCTTGATGTCGTCCGGCAGTTCCTCGTAGGCCTTCACCATGTTGACCCAGATGGTGTCGCCGCCAATCTCGGGACATTCGATGCAGCGCAGTACCGCGCCCATGGCCGGGTTCGGGCGCCAGAGGCCGTCGCAATGGTAGTTGTTCTCGTAGCTGTGCGGGTTGTCGCTGCGGTAGACCCGCACCAGGCCCGGATGGTCGGGGTCGCTGCCGACTACGGGATGGTCTTCCAGCTTGCCGAAGGCGCTGGCGAAGGCCACGTGCTCGGCACGCGTGATGTCCTGCTTGCGGAAGAAGAGTACGCGGTGCCTGAGCAGCGCTGCCTTGATGTCGGCGAAGAGCGCCGGGTCGCGCGCCGCGTCGCCGAGATGGATGCCCTTGATTTCGGCGCCGATGGCGGGGGTGATCTGCCTGATCTCCATTTCCAGTCTCCTGCAGTTTGGTGGATCTGCGCGCAGGTCCTTGCCTGCTTGGGAATGGAGTATCGGCGGATCGAAGGGTGCTCGCTTGCTTTACTGGGACATTCGTTTGTCAATTTGGGACATGTGGCGCGCACTCGCCTGTGCTGCGCTCCGCAAGGCGCCGGGGGCAGCCCATTGCCGCCAGGAATGAACGAGGAGGGTCGTCAGCGACCAGAATGCATTCGCCGGAGGAAGGGATTCCTTGTCGAAATGCAGGACGTATCTGCGGGCGCCGTCCAGCGGCTTGCCGCCGCTGTCAACGCGTGCCGCCGGATAAATCGCATCGGCCGGCAGGTGGTATGGCGATCAACACACGGGGCTGGATCACGAGCGTTGCGTATCGCCGCACGCGCTGCGCAAGTGCACCTCCCCGTCATGGCGATGGATGTGCAATTCAGCGTTCTGTCGCATCGCCAGATTCCAGCCCGCGGCAATTGCCGCTTCCATGGTCGAATATTTTTGGGGCTTGATATCGAGGCCGCTGAATTCCAACGCCCAACCGACTTCCGCGGGTAGAACGCGAATGATCCGCGATTGCATACTGACCTTTCAAGAGTTACCGCTGCGTATGGCGGCCGCTGTCGTTCTGCGGTCGAAATGCAATCCTCCTTCCCTAAAGTGCGGTTTAGGCATAGCCTAGGTCCGTACCATGGTACGGAGTCAAGGGATGGAGCAAACACTGACGATCGGGAAGCTGGCCAAGGCGGCCGGGGTCGGCGTGGAGACGGTACGCTACTACCATCGGTGCGGGCTGCTGCCGGTGCCGGAGCGCGCCTTTGGCACGATTCGCCATTACTCGGAACAGAGCCTGCAGCGGCTCCATTTCATCCGCCAGGCCCAGTCGCTAGGGTTCACGCTGGAAGAAGTCCGGGTACTGCTCCATCAGAACCATGGCAAGTGCAACACGGCCCGCGTGCTGGCCGAGCAAAAGCTTGGTCTGGTGGAGGAAAGGCTGAAGGAGTTGCGACGAATGCGAGCGGAACTGAAGAACCTGATCGGGCAATGCCGCGCCAATGGCACGGAGAGTTGTTGTCCCTTGATCGACACGTTGTCGACGAACACCAGGCCAGAAAACGCGCGTGTCGCGCCATTGCGGCATCAGTGACCGGGGGGCGGGCTTTGTCGACGCAGCCAGGCGCGCGCCGCCGGCATTCGACAGCGCGATCCCGGGGGCCGGTCGCCAATATCAGGGGCAGTGAGCTGGCGCTGGCAATGGCAGCGTAGCGCCAGCGGGCATGCGGCGCGTCAGACCTGCCACGCCGCGGCCTTGTCTCCCGACTTGCCGTAGCGCTCGCGCGCCGCGCGCACGACATCGGGAGACAACTTGCCGTCATCCGCCAGCGCCCGCAGCGCCGCCACCACCACGGAATGCCGGTCCACCTCGAAGAACGCGCGCAATGCCTGGCGCGTATCGCTGCGCCCGAAGCCGTCGGTGCCCAGCGTCACGTAGCGCGCCGGCACGCATGCGCGGATCAGCTCTGGCACCGCGCGCACATAGTCGGTGGCGGCGATCACCGGGCCGTTTGACCCGACCAGCAGCGTTTCGACATACGAGCGGGCATGCTCTTCGTTCAAGCGGTTGCTGCGTTCCACGGCGATCGCGTCGCGCTGCAGCTCGGTAAAGCTGGTCACGCTCCACACCTGCGCCACCACGCCCCAGTCGTCTTCAAGCAGGCGCGCGGCGGCGATCACCTCGGGCAGGATGGCGCCCGCGCCAAGCAGGTTGACCTGGCTGGCATCGCGCCGGTCCGGCGTGAGCGAATACATGCCCTTCAGGATGCCGTCGCGCACGGCATCGGCCGCCTGCGGCATGGACGGCTGCGCATAGTTCTCGTTGCCGACGGTGATGTAGTAGAAGACGTCGCGCTGCTGCTCGCCCATCTCGCGCATGCCGTGCTCCACGATCGCCGCCACTTCATAGGCAAAGGCGGGATCCCACGCGCGGCAGTTGGGGATGGTCGACGCCGCCAGGTGGCTGGTGCCGTCCTGGTGCTGCAGCCCCTCGCCGCCGAGCGTGGTCTTGCCCGAGGTGGCGCCGATCAGGAAGCCACGGGCGCGCTGGTCGGCAGCGGCCCAGATCAGGTCGCCGATGCGCTGGAAGCCGAACATCGAGTAGTAGATGTAGAACGGCAGCATCGGCAGGTCGTGCACGCTGTACGCGGTGGCCGCGGCGATCCATGACGAGATCGCGCCGGCTTCGGAGATGCCTTCTTCCAGGATCTGCCCGCCGGTGGATTCGCGGTAGTACAGCATCGAACCCAGGTCTTCCGGCTCATAGCGCTGGCCCAGCGGCGAATAGATGCCGACCTGCCGGAACAGGTTGGCCATGCCGAAGGTGCGCGCCTCGTCAGCGACCACCGGCACGATGCGCGGCCCGAGCGCGGCGTCCTTGAGCAGGCTGCCGAGCATGCGCACCACGGCCATGGTGGTCGACATCTCCTTGCCGTCCGCGGCCAGCGCGAAGCCGGCCCACTGGCCGGACGGCGGCACCGTGAGCGCGGTCGTGGCGGCCTGCCGGCGCCGCGGCAGGTAGCCGCCGAGCGCGGCCCGGCGCGCGTGCAGGTAGCGCATCTCCGGGCTGTCGTCGGCGGGTTTGTAGAAGCGCAGGTTGGCGACGTCGTCGTCCGACAGCGGCAGCTGGAAGCGGTCGCGGAAGGCCTTCAGGTCCTCCAGTTCCAGCTTTTTCTGCTGGTGCGTCGTCATGCGCCCCTGGCCTGCCGTGCCCATGCCAAAACCCTTCATGGTCTTCGCCAGGATCACGGTCGGCTGGCCGCGGTGGCCCATGGCGCGCGCGTAGGCGGCGTGCAGCTTGCGCAGGTCATGGCCGCCGCGGCGCAGGCGGTCGATATCGTCGTTGCTCAGGTGCGCGGCGAGTGCGGCGAGCTCGGGGTTCTGCTGGAAGAAGTGCTCGCGGTTATAGGCACCGTCGTTGGCCGAGAAGGTCTGGAACTGGCCGTCGACGGTCTGCGCGAAGGCACGCACCAGCGCGCCGGAGCGGTCGCGGGCGAACAGCTCATCCCAGTCCGAGCCCCACAGCACCTTGATCACGTTCCAGCCGGCGCCGGCGAACAGCGCTTCGAGTTCATCGACGATGCGGCCGTTGCCGCGCACCGGGCCGTCGAGCCGCTGCAGGTTGCAGTTGATGACGAACACCAGGTTGTCGAGCTGCTCGCGCGCGGCGAGCGACAATGCCCCGATCGACTCGGGCTCGTCCATTTCGCCGTCGCCGAAGAAGCCCCAGACCTTGCGCGAGGACACCGGCTGCAGGCCGCGGTTCTGCAGGTAGCGCATGAAGCGCGCCTGGTAGATCGAATTGATGGGGCCGATCCCCATCGACCCGGTCGGGAACTGCCAGAAGTCTGGCATCAGCCAGGGATGCGGGTAGGAGCACAGGCCCGGGCCGTCGATCTCGCGCCGGTAGTGCTGCAGGTGCGTTTCGTCGAGGAACCCTTCCAGGTAGGCGCGGGCATAGACGCCAGGCGCCGAGTGCGGCTGGAAATAGACCAGGTCCCCACCTTGCGCGTCACCCTGTGCGCCGTCAGCGCGGAAGAAGTGGTTGAAACCGACTTCGAACAGATCCGCCGCCGAGGCATAGCTGGCGATATGGCCGCCCAGTTCGCCATAGGCGCGGTTGGCGCGCACCACCATGGCCAGCGCGTTCCAGCGCAGCGCGGCGCCCAGCCGGGCTTCGATTTCCAGGTCGCCGGGGTAGGGCGGTTGTGCCTGCACCGGGATCGTATTCACATAGGCGCCCGGGCCGGCGGCGGGCGGCGGCAAGCCCTGCGCCGCGGCGTGCGCGGCCAGGCGCTGCAGCAGGAAGCTGGCGCGCGTGCTGCCGGCGTGGGCCAGCACGCCTTCGAGCGCGTCCAGCCATTCGCGCGTTTCCTGGGGATCGCTGTCCTCGTTGGCCGAGGGCAGCGCAAGCATCGATTGCACACCGTTTGCCAGGTTAGTCATGGCACCGCTCCTGTCCGTCTTCCATGTCTGTGGTGGCAGGCCAGGGAAATGCCCGCCGATGCCAACAAGATTACCCCTTGAGCCGCAGAGAATGTGTCTGAATTACCTTGCGTGAACGGGCTGTCGCAGTATAAAAATTCTCCAGAACCGCATGAATCCGGAATTGTTACGTCATGAACGAAACGTCACTCAGGCTCGATCGCATCGATATCGCCATCCTCAACCAGCTGCAGCAGAACGCCCGCATCACCAATGCGGAGCTGGCGCGCGCCGTGAACCTGTCGCCGACGCCCTGCTTCAACCGCGTCAAGGCGCTGGAGAAAATGGGACTGATCAAGCAGCAGGTCACGCTGCTGAATGCCGAGGCGCTGGGCCTGCGCATCAACGTCTTTATCCAGGTCAGCCTGGAAAAGCAGGTGGAAGACGCGCTGCGCCGCTTCGAGGCGGCCATCGACAAGCGACCCGAGGTGATGGAGTGCTACCTGATGACCGGCGACGCTGACTACCTGCTGCGCGTGGTCGTGCCCAGCATGCAGAGCCTGGAGCGCTTTATCCTGGAGCAGCTGACCAAGATCCCGGGCGTGTCCAATATCCGGTCGAGCTTCGCGCTGAAGCAGGTGCGGTACCGGACGGCGCTGCCGCTGCCGGCGGGGGGATTGACGTTGAGCGTGGCGGAAGAAGAGGGCGAGTAGCCTGCAGGCTAGCGCGCGTCACGCCCCTCGTCCGCGCCATCCACCGCGAACTCCGACAACGCCACCTCACGGAAATGCCGTACCACCGGGCTGTCGTGCGCCGGCAGCCAGGTGAGGGCGAGTCCGATGCTGGCGCCATCCGGGTAGCCGGCCAGGTCGCGGATCACCATGCGGTCGTTGGCGAAGCGCTGCATGATCGACGGCACCAGCGCCACGCCCAGCCCGCTTTCCACCAGCGCCAGCACGGTCTGTACCTGCGTGGCCTCTTGCGTGACGCGCGGCTGGAAGCCCGCCATCTGGCATGCCGACAGCGCGGCGCTGCGCAGGCCGGAGGCTTCGCCCTGCTCGTACATGACAAAGCGCTCCTGCGCCAGGTCGGCCAGCGTCAGTGACGGCTTGCCCGCCAGCGGATGGCTGCGCGGCAGGGCGGCGACAAAGCGGTCGCGCTCCAGCAGCGCCAGCGCAGTGTTGCCCGGCGTCAGCAACGGCGTGCGCACCAGGCCCACGTCCAGGGCCTCGTCCTCCAGCCACTGCATGATGCGGGTCGAGGTGGCTTCGCGCAGCACCAGCTCGACGCCGGGGTATTCATTGCGAAAGCGCGTCACCAGCCGCGGCAGCAGGTGCGACGTAGTGGTGCCGACAAAGCCGACGCGCAAGGTGCCGGCCATGCCACTGCTGGCCGACTGCACCAGTTCGCTGAACTGGCCGGCATGGAACAGGATGCGCCGGGCCTCGGCCAGCGCGGCGCGGCCGGTCTCGGTCAGCGTGACGCCGCGCGGCTCGCGCACGAACAGGGTGGCGTCGAGTTCCGACTCGAGCTTCTGGATCGAGACTGTCAGCGCGGGCTGGGCGATATGCAGGCGTTCTGCCGCGCGGCGGAAATTAAGGGTCTCGGCCAGCACGACGAAGTGCCGGATGCGGCGCAGTTCCATGGGGTCAGCGGGGGTGCGGGAGCCACATCTTAGTGCGCCCCGCGCCCGCCGGGCAACCGCGCGCGCCGGGGGGGTCGATAAACGCTGCTTATCGATCGCGCGGGAAACGATATTGGACGCTGCTTCGGCGGCGTCGCTACACTCAATCGCAAGCCGCGCTATGGCAGCAAGATCGGCAGCAAGATTCGGCAGCAAGAACGAAACGGAGACAGCCGCCCGCTTGGGTCGATCGCGCCGATCGCATCCAGCGAGACCCGGACCGACAGGAGCCTCATGCACAGCATTGCATCGCTCGACGACCTGCGTGCGCTTTGCGCCGCGCCGGCCGTGGTGAGCGAGTATTTCCCCATCGGGCAGGGCGCCATCGATACCTTTGCCGAGCTGACCCATGACCGGCAGTGGATCTACGTGGACCCCGAGCGCGCCGCGGCGGATTCGCCGTACGGCTGCACGGTTGCGCACGCCTTCCTGATCCTGTCGATGGTGTCGGCGGCGTTCGGGCAGTGCTTTGCCTTCCCGGGCCGCAAGCTGGCGCTGAACTATGGCTTCGACCGGCTGCGCTTCACCGGCCCGGTGCCGGCCGGCGCGCGCGTGCGCGGCGCGTTCACGCTGCAGCAGCTCGACGATGTCCGCCCCGGCGAAGTGCGCTGTCACTGGAAAGTAGAGATGCAGGTCGAAGGCAGCGAGCGGCCGGCCATGGTGGCGATCTGGCTGGTGCAGATGCGCTTCTGAATTTACCCAATATCAATCCCAAGCAAGACGAGACTCCCATGAGCATCAAAGGCAAGGCATATATCGTCGGGGCCTACGAGCACCCGACCCGCAAGGCGCCGGACAAGTCGGTGGCGCAGCTGCACGCGGAATCCGCGCGCGGCGCGCTGGCCGATGCCGGCCTGTCGCTGTCGGACGTGGACGGCTATTTCTGCGCCGGCGATGCGCCGGGGCTGGGCGCCACCAACATGATCGACTACCTCGGCCTGAAGGTGCGCCATGTGGATTCCACCGACACCGGTGGTTCTGCTTACCTGGTGCATGTCTCGCACGCGGCGCAGGCCATTGCAGCCGGCAAATGCAATGTGGCGCTGATCACGCTGGCCGGCCGGCCGCGCTCGGAAGGCTCGACCGGCACGCAGGCGCGCAACTGGGGCGCCAACCTGCCGGACGCGCCGTTCGAGGCGCCGTTCAATCCCGTCACCGTCAACTTGTACGCGATGGTCGCGATGCGCCATATGTACGAGTACGGCACCACGCCCGAGCAACTGGCATGGGTCAAGGTGGCGGCGTCGCACCACGCGCAGTACAACCCGCATGCGATGCTGCGCGATGTCGTGACGGTGGAGGACGTGCTGAACTCGCCGATGATCGCCGACCCGCTGCACAAGCTCGACTGCTGCGTGGTGTCGGACGGCGGCGGCGCGCTGATCGTGGCGCGGCCCGAGATCGCGGCGACGCTCAAGCGTCCGAAGGTGAAGATCGTCGGCGCCGGCGAATACGTCAAGGG
Source organism: Cupriavidus sp. Agwp_2 (assembly GCF_040784895.1). Classification (NCBI taxonomy): domain Bacteria; kingdom Pseudomonadati; phylum Pseudomonadota; class Betaproteobacteria; order Burkholderiales; family Burkholderiaceae; genus Cupriavidus; species Cupriavidus sp. Agwp_2. Next base: position 1,567,004 of record NZ_CP088084.1, on the reverse strand, counting down.
CCAGCTGGGCGGCGAGGTCGACCTGAGCTGGTCGGGTGCGAAGTTCTCCGGCGCGGCCGCATTCGCGGAAGCCGGCGTGACCCCGGCCGACATCAAGTACGCCTCGATCTACGACAGCTTCACCATCACCGTGCTGATGCAGCTGGAAGACCTGGGCTTCTGCAAGAAGGGCGAGGGCGGCAAGTTCGTGGCCGACGGCAACCTGATCTCGGGCGTCGGCAAGCTGCCGTTCAATACCGATGGCGGCGGCCTGTGCAACAACCACCCGGCCAACCGCGGCGGCATCACCAAGGTGATCGAGGCGGTGCGCCAGTTGCGCGGCGAAGCGCATCCGGCGGTGCAGGTGAAGAACTGCGACCTGGCGCTGGCGCAAGGCACCGGCGGCTACCTGGGCTCGCGCCACGGCAGCGCCACCCTGATCCTCGAGCGCGAATAATGAACGATCGCCGGAGCAACTGACATGACGACCCCACACACTCCCATGGCCTACAAGGCCCCGGACGAACAGCCCGACAACGTCGAGTTCTGGCAGGCCGCGCGCGAAGGCCGCCTGCTGGTCAAGCACTGCCAGTCGTGCGGCAAGACGCACTGGTATCCGCGCACGCTGTGCCCGTTCTGCATGGGCGATACGGTCTGGAAGACCGCCAGCGGCCGTGGCACCATCTACTCGTACAGCGTCACGCGCAAGGCTGGCCCGCAGCCGTTCTGCATTGCCTATGTGAAGCTCGACGAGGGCGTGACCATGATGACCCATATCGTCGATTGCGATCTCGATGAGGTCCGCATCGGGCAGAAGGTGAAGGTCAAGTTCGCGCCCAGCGTGGACGGCGCGCCAGTGCCGGTGTTTGCGCCGGCCTGAGTAGTTCACGGCGGGCGGTGGCGCTTCACTCCGTGAAGGCTTACGCCCTCTCCCCCACCCCTCTCCCGCAGGCGAGGGGAGCGTATGCGGAGGGTAGTAGCAAGCTCGAACGCCTTCGCCCGCGATGGTTTTCTCCCTCTCCCGGCCCCTCTCCCGCTCGCGGGAGAGGGGCTGGGGGAGAGGGCCGGCGCTGGCAATAGCGACGCGCTTAACACGCGATCTCAAGCCTTGGCAATTGCCAGCGAACCCACGCCCGGCATCTTCGGCTCAAGCAGCGCCTGCGCCACCACCCCGGCCACCATATCCGCCGTCACCGCTGACAACGTCCAGCCAAGGTGCCCGTGCCCGGTGTTGTAGAAGATGCAGCGCGCCCGCCCGCGGCCCACGCGCGGCAGCATGTCGGGCAGCATCGGCCGCAGCCCCGCCCATGGCACCACGCTGCGCGTGCTGACGCCCGGGAAGCACTGCTGCACCCATTCCACCAGCGGCCGGATGCGGTCGGCGCGGATGTCGCGGTTGAAGCCGTTGAACTCAGCGGTGCCGGCCACGCGGAAGCGGTCGTCGCCGAGGCGGCTGGTGACCAGCTTGGTCTCGTCGTCGAGCAGGCTGACGGTTGGCGCCGCGGCGCGGCTGGCGGCGTCGTCCAGGTTGACGGTGATGGAATAGCCCTTGACCGGATAGATGTTGACGCGGTCGCCCAGCCCGGCGGCCAGCGCGCGGCTCACGGTACCGGCGCAGATCACCGCGCCATCGAAGGTCGAGGTGGTGCTTTCCGCGCCTTCCTGAACCGTGACGCGGGCGCTGCGGCCATCGGTGGTGACATTGCGCACGTCCTCGCCGTAGCGGCAGCGCACGCCCATGCGTTCGATGGCGGCGGCCAGGCCGCTGGTGAACTTGTGGATATCGCCGGTCGAATCGCTTTCGGTGAAATAACCGCCGTAGTACGTGCCGGCCAGCGTCGGCTCGATCGCGCGCATTTCCGCCGGCGTCACCGCCCGGCGCTCCAGCCCGCCCTGTGCCAGCAGCGCCGAGACGCGGCCCGCATGCTCGAAACCGGCCTTGTCGCGGTAGATATGCAGGATGCCTTCGCGCTTGTGGTCAAAGTCGATGCCTTCCTGCGCCGCCCACGCGAACAGGTGCTCGCGCGCCGCGATGGCCAGGCGCGCGGTCTCGATGGTGTTGCGTCGGTAGTGCGGGATCGAGGCAATGAACCCGGCGAACCAGCTCAGCTTGTGCCAGTTCGGGCGCGGGTTCACCAGCAGCGGCGCATCGCTGCGCAGCATCCACTTCAGGCCCTTGATGATGGTGGACCAGTGCGTCCAGACCTCGGCGTTGGAGGCGGACAGCTGTCCGCCGTTGGCGAACGAGGTTTCCATCGCGGCGTAGCGGTGCCGCTCGAACAGGGTGACGGAGAATCCGCGCCGGGCGAGCGCGTAGGCCGTGGTGACACCGGTGATGCCACCGCCGATGACGGCGATTGTCTTCATGATCTGGCAGTCCAGAAACGTCGGGATTGGAGCCCGTACGCGACATGCGTAGCGGACGCCCCCTCTGTTCCTGACCTGAGAGATTCACGACAGTCACCGGGGTGCCGGTAGTACCGGTGGCGAGGGCCGCTTGCTCCTTCGGTATGCCGGCTGACGATGGCGGCATTCTTCAGAGTGCTGTGACGCGTGATACCGGTCCTTTTGCCTGAGAGTTTCCGGGGCGGTTGCTCCTTCGGCGCTGTCCGCGGCGGCTGCCGCCGGATCAGTCTCTCCCAGCATCACGTTGGCGCGAACGCCAATCCGGGCAAATCTAGAGACAAAGGCCGCATGTGGGTATGCGGGTAAACGCGTATAGAACTTGATGCCCCCGCATGGGCGGTCGAGTCACTTCCGTTCTGGCGCGGCGCTATGTCGCACTGCGGCAATCCATCCCGCCACCTAGAATGTCAGCACTCGCTACGCGGAGGAAGTGCGCCGTACCACGAGCCGGATACGGCGCACCGGTCGGGCGAGCCAGAAGAACAGAAAAGGTATTTCAGTGACAAGAAATCGGATTGCGCTGGCCGCTTCGGCCGCGCTGATGGGCCCCGGCATCGCCGGCGCGCAGGCGGATGGACCCGTCAGCGCGCCGCAACCGTTGCAGGAAGTCGTGGTCTCGGCCAGGACCGAGCGCGGCGAAACGCCCGCCACGCCGCCCAATACGCCATCGCCCGCCTACGGCATCAGCGCCGCGCGCATGGCGGACTTCAACGTCGTCAACACCGAAGACGCGCTCAAGTACGCGCCCAACCTCGCCGTGCGCAAGCGCTTCATCGGCGATATGAATTCGATCATCTCGGTGCGCAGCACCAGCTCGCGCCAGTCGGCGCGCGGGCTGGTCTATGCCGACGGCCTGCTGCTGTCCAACCTGCTGGGCTCCGATTTCACCTTCCCGCCGCGCTGGTCGCTGGTCAATGCCGCCGAGATCGAGCGCGTAGACGTGCTGTATGGCCCGTATTCGGCGCTGTACCCCGGCAACTCGCTGGGCGCGACCGTGCTGATCAGCACGCGCACGCCGGAGAAGTTCGAAGGCGATGCCAGCGTGCAGCTGTTCACGCAGCGCTTCAACCTGTATGGCACGCACGACAATTTCAACGGCGTGCACGCCAACGCCTACGTAGGCGACCGCGTCGGACCGTTTTCGTGGCTGGTCAGCGTCGATCGGCAGGACAGCAAGAGCCAGCCGCTGAGCTTCTATACCGCGGCGCGTTCGAACGTGCGCGCCAGCTCGGCCGACAAGCCGGTCACCGGCGCCTATTTCGACCAGGACCAGACCGGCGCCGATCGCACCGTGATGGGCGTCAACAGCGAGGGCGTCACGCATACCGTGCAGGACCAGCTCAAGGTCAAGCTCGGCTACGACATCACCAATACGTTGCAGGCGCAGTTTACTGCCGCCTACTGGCAGCAGGACCGCTCCAGCACCACCGCCAGCTACCTGCGCGATGCCAACGGCAACGTGGTGTCGAGCGGCCCGGTCAATATCGGCGGCTTCCGCTACGTGATCCCCGCCAACGCGTTTGCGCCGAGCAACGGCGAAGACGCGCGCTGGCTGTATGGCCTGTCGCTGCGCACGCGCAACGAGACCGGGTGGAACTTCTCCGGCGTGGCGTCATTGTTCGACGTCAGCAAGGACATCAGCCGCACCGCCAGTACTGCGGGCAATGGCCCGGGCACGGTGACCTATGGCGACGGCACCGGCTGGCGCACGCTCGACCTGAAGGCCGACTACCGCCCGCAGCAGCTCAAGGGCGGCCACTGGGTCACCTTCGGCTACCACTACGACAACTACCGGCTCAGCAACACCACCTACAACACCTCGGACTGGCAGGCGGGCACCATCTCCGCCTTCAACAACGCCTTTGCCGGCAAGACCGAGACGCAGGCGCTGTATGCGCAGGACGCGTGGTACTTCGCCGAGGACTGGAAGCTGATCCCGGGCGTGCGCTGGGAACACTGGCGCGCCTATGACGGCAGCCGCAGCCAGCCGGGCGTGAATGTCGCATACCCGGTGCGCAGCGAGTCCAACTGGTCGCCCAAGCTGGCGCTGGAAAAAGCCATCGGCCAGGACTGGCTGGGCCGGCTGTCGCTCGGCCAGGCCTACCGCTACCCGACCGTCGCCGAGCTGTTCCAGGGCCGTATCACCGGCACCTCGCTGATCAACAACGATCCCAACCTGAAGCCGGAACGCTCGTTCTCGAAGGACCTGACCTTCGAGCGCACGGTCGACCGTTCGTACTTCCGCGTGTCGGTGTACGAGGACGACATCCGCGATGCGCTGGTCAGCCAGACCAACACCACGGTGTTCCCCACGGTCACCAGCTTCCAGAACGTGGATCGCGTGCGCACGCGCGGCATCGAACTGGCCTACGACGGGCGCGACGTGCTGTTCAGTGGCTTCGACCTGTCGGCCAGCGGCGCGTACAACCACTCCAAGACGCTGGAGAACGCCAACAACCCGGCATCGGTGGGCAAGTATTTCTATCGCATCCCGCAGTGGCGCGCGAACCTGGTCGGCACTTACCGCTTCACGCCGGCATGGGCGGGCACGCTGGCAATGACCTATTCGGGGCGGCAGTACAATACGCTCGACAACAGCGACGTCAATCCCGACACCTTCGGCGGCACCAGCAGTTTCCTGACCTTCGACGTCAAGGTGACGTACAAGCCCGTCAAGAACGTGCGTCTCGGGCTTGGCATCGACAACCTGACCGACCAGCGTTACTTCGTCTACCACCCCTACCCGGGCCGGACGTTCTACGCCGAGGCCAAGCTTTCCTTCTGAGTGCCGTGACCAGCCCGACCCCGACCCTGCCCATGCAGCGCCTGCACCGCAGCTTCCGATTCCTTGCCGCCGGCGTGATCGCCTGCATGGCGTTCGCCGCGATGGCGCAGTCTCATGGCGGCCACGCCGGCCACGGTGCGCAAAGCCCGGCGCCGAAGGCAATGAGCGAACTTGGCACCGGCGCCGCCTTCGATCGCGATGGCCGCCTGTGGATCGCCTACAAGGACGGCCAGCACGTGGCGGTGCGCGCGTCGACCGACCGGGGCCGCAGCTTCGGGCCGGCGCAGCACGTCAACAGCGTGCCCGAGCCGGTTGCGGCCGACCATGACAGCCGGCCCAAGGTAGCAGCGGGGCGCGACGGCGAGATCTATATCACCTGGACCCAGCCGCTGCCCAAGCCGTGGACCGGCTTTATCCGCTTCGCGCGCTCGACCGACGGCGGCAAGACCTTTGCCGCGCCACTGACGGTGCATGCCAACCGCGACCAGATCGCGCACCGCTTCGACGCGGTCGCGGTGGACCCGGCCGGCCGCGTCTTCGTCAGCTGGATCGACAAGCGCGACGTGGTCGCCGCCGAGGCGCGCAAGCAGCCCTATGCGGGCGCCGCGATCTACTACGCGGTCTCGGCCGACCAGGGCAAGAGCTTCCAGGGCGACTACAAGATCGCCGACCAGTCTTGCGAATGCTGCCGCATCGCGCTGGCGCCGACGCCGGACGGCAAGATGCTGGCGCTGTGGCGCCATGTGTTCCCGCCCAACGCGCGCGACCACGCGGTGGCGCTGCTGGGCGCCGACGGCACGCCCACGCCGATGCAGCGCGCTACCTTCGATGACTGGCGCATCGACGCCTGCCCGCACCAGGGCCCGGGCGCCGCGGTGACGCCGGACGGCACGCTGCATATGGTGTGGTTCAACGTGAAGGCAGGCAAGCCGACGGTATCGGTCGGCCGCTTCAAGGACGGCAAGCTGCAGGCGCAGCGTCCGCTGGATGACCCGCGCGCGCAGCATGCCGATATCGTCGCGCTCGACGACCAGCAGATCGTGGTGGCATGGAAATCGTTCGACGGCCGGCAGACGCGGTTGTCGGCGATGCTGTCGCAGGACGGCGGCAAGACCTGGCAGACGCGGCAAGTCGCCGGCACCGCACGCGATTCGGACCAGCCGCACCTGCTTCAGCACGGCGGCCGCGCCTACGTGCTTTGGCGCACCGAGGCCGAAGGCTTCCAGGTCTTTCCGCTGGCGCAGGAGGGCGCATGACGTTCCATCGCAAACTCGTCGCCGCGCTGGCGGGCATGGCGCTCGCGCTCGGCGTCGCCGGCATGTCGCAGGCCGCTGAGCGCGTATCGGTCTTTGAATCCGCCAGCGCGGCGCAGCTCGGCGCCAGCCAGCAGGGCAAGCCCTTCGTGCTGGTGGTGTGGTCGCTCGACTGCGTCTACTGCAAGCGCAATTTCGAAGCCATCGGCAAGCTGCAGGCCAGGCATCGCGGCCTGCGCGTGGTCACGCTGGCCATGGACCGGCCCGACGCGCTGCCGCAGGTGCAGCAACTGCTCAAGCGCGTCAACCTGACGCACAACGCGTGGATGTTCGGCAACGAGCCGCAGGAGCGGCTGCGCTACGCGGTCGATCCCGACTGGATGGGCGAGATGCCGCGCACTTATTTCTATCGCGCCGACGGCCAGCGGCAGGGTGTGTCCGGCGTGATCAGTGACGCCGACTGGGACAAGCACCTGCGCTGGGCCGGCATCGGCGGCTAAGCCGGCCGCCGACCCGTTCCAGAACGCCTTACGACAGATCCGCGGGCAGCTTTCCGCCGTTGGCGGCCAGCTCCTGCATCAGGCGCTTGTGCAGCCAGATGTTCATCCCGGCGGAGTCGTTCGTGTCGCCGCTGTAGTGCAGCTCGCGCGCCAGTTCCTTGCGGTGCTCCAGGCTGCTGTCGATGCCCAGCGCTTTCATCGCATCGACGATGGACGTGCGCCAGTTCAGCGTCTGCCCGCTCTCCTTGACCAGGTTGTCCATGATCGATTCGACGTCCACGCCGGACAGTGGCGCGGGTTTGGCAGCGGTCTGGCCAGCGCTGGCCGCGGGTGCGGCTCCGCCTGCGGGAGACGGGCTTGCCGGCGAGGGTGCCGCGCCCGCGGAGGTTGGCGTACCGGTGGCGGTGCCAGAGGTCGTGGCAGCAGGCTTGGCCCTGCCCAGCAGCTTGTTGAGGATGTCCTTGAAAATGCTCATGGTGGCCTCCTGTCGGTTTGGATAACGGTACGTGGGAGAACAGCGCCATGCAGGAAACGCACCAGCTACGCAGGCCTTGATTCCGGCACGCCACGCTCTGCCGGGTTGTAAATGCTGCATGCAGCGACAGTCATGGCGGCACGTTCCCACGCTCCCCGAACTCACTGAATTTCGCGGCCATGAACTCCACGAACAGCCGGATCCGCGACGACAGCTGGTGCCGCTGGTGATAGACCGCGTAGATGTCGGCCTCCGGCGTGGCGTACTGCGGCAGCACCTGAACCAGCCGGCCGCTGCGCAAGAAGCGTTCGATATCCCATTCCGCCCGCATCAGGATGCCGTGGCCTTCCAGCGCCCAGTTAACGGCGATTTCGCCATCGTTGGTGGTCAGGTTGCCGCGCACGCGCACGGTTTCGGTACGCGCCTTGGCGCCCTTGCCGGCGGTCAGGCGCCATACGCCGTAGGCGTCGCTGCCTTGCCGTATGCCGATGCAGTTGTGCCGGCGCAGGTCGGCTGGCGTGTTGGGGATGCCATGGTCGCGCAGGTACTTGGGCGACGCGCATAGCAAGCGCCGGTTGGGTGCCAGCTTGCGCGCCACGATGCGTGCATCGGGCGGCTGGCCGAAGCGGATGCAGACGTCGAAGGCGTCTTCATTCAGCGGCGGCGGGTCGGCCGACAGCTGCAGTTGCACGTCGACTTCCGGATAGGCCGCGACGTACTCGGAAATCACCGGCGCCACATGCATGCGGCCGAACCCCAGCGTGGCATTGACGCGCAGCAGGCCGCTGGGCCTGCCCTTGGAGCGCGTCAGCAGCTGGTCCAGGTCTTCGATCTCGCTCAGGATGCGCCGCGCGTGCTCCAAATAGACCTCGCCCTCGGGTGTCAGGCTCATGCGCCGGGTGGTGCGCGTCACCAGCGGCATGCCGATGCGCGCCTCCATCTGCGCCAGCCGCTTGCTGACCGCCGCGGTTGTGATGCCAAGGTCGCGCGCGGCAGCGCTCAGGCTGCCGGCCGTGGCCACCGACGTGAAAAAGCCCAGTTCTGACGGCTGGACGCCTGCGGACGATGCCATGGCACCTTTAATTTCAAGTTAAGAATGGTTTAACTCTACAAGCGATCCAAAACCTTGTCCACGGCCCAGAATCCGTTCCACGCAATCGCGCAACCCGATCGATACCCACGGATTCTGACCAGGAGACAAGACATGAAGACCTACCGCATCGCGACCATCCCCGGAGACGGCATTGGCAAGGAAGTGGTACCCGCAGGCCGCCAGGTGATGGAAGCGCTGGCCGCCGCCGGCACCGATTTCCGCTTCGAGTTCGAAGACTTTGACTGGGGCGGCGACTACTACCGCCAGCACGGCGTGATGATGCCCGCCGACGGCCTGGACGCGCTGCGCGACAAGGATGCGATCCTGTTCGGCTCGGCCGGCGACCCGCATATCCCCGACCACATCACGCTGTGGGGCCTGCGCCTGAAGATCTGCCAGGGCTTCGACCAGTACGCCAACGTGCGCCCTACCCGCATCCTGCCGGGCATCGACGCGCCGCTCAAGCGCTGCGCGCCGGAAGACCTGAACTGGGTGATTGTGCGCGAGAACTCGGAAGGCGAATACTCGGGCGTGGGCGGCCGCGTGCACCAGGGCCATCCGATCGAGGCTGCCACCGATGTGAGCATGATGACCCGCGTTGGTGTCGAACGCATCCTGCGCTTTGCCTTCAAGCTGGCGCAATCGCGTCCGCGCAAGCAGCTGACGGTGATCACCAAGTCCAACGCACAGCGCCATGCCATGGTGATGTGGGACGAGGTCGCGGTGCAGGTGGCCAAGGATTTCCCGGACGTTACCTGGGACAAGGAACTGGTCGATGCCGCCACCGCGCGCATGGTCAACCGCCCGAAGTCGCTCGACACCATCGTCGCCACCAACCTGCACGCCGACATCCTCAGCGACCTGGCCGCGGCGCTGGCCGGCAGCCTGGGCATCGCCCCGACCGGCAACATCGATCCGGAACGCCGCTATCCGTCGATGTTCGAGCCGATCCATGGTTCGGCCTTCGACATCATGGGCAAGGGCCTGGCCAACCCGGTCGGCACGTTCTGGTCGGTGGTCATGCTGCTGGAGCACCTGGGCGAGCACGCCGCGGCGCAACGCGTGATGCAGGCGGTCGAGGCTGTTACCGCCAATCCCGCGCTGCATACCGGCGATCTGGGTGGCAAGGCCACCACCGCGCAGGTGACGCAAGCGGTGTGCGAACTGCTGTCCGGCAAGCAAGCCAAGGCAGCCTGAGCGGTCGCACCGCAGCACGAAGCGCCCGGCCTGAGCCGGGCCAGATCCAGCGGGCTTCCTCGCCCGCACCAACTCCCGGGCCTGACAAGCAGCCACCCAGAGCTGCCCCGGGAGTGCTTTGCCTGACAAAACAGCGAATCACCGAATCAGCAGGAGACAGCCATGATTCAGAAGCTCCTAGGCAAGCTCTACGTCCAGGTATTGCTAGGCGTCAGCGCCGGCATTGCGCTGGGCGTGTGGGCGCCCGACATCGGCAGCGACCTCAAGCCGCTTGGCGACGTGTTCATCAAGCTCATCAAGATGGTGTTCGCGCCGATCATCTTCGCGACCGTTGTGCTCGGCATCGCGCGCATGGAGAACATGAAGGAGCTCGGGCGCGTCGGCGTGCGGGCCCTGATCTATTTTGAAGTGCTGTCGACCTTCGCGCTGGCGCTGGGGCTGCTGGTCGTCAACCTGGTCCAGCCGGGGCAGGGGATGAACGTCGATCCCGCGCATCTCGACACCAAGGCCATCGCCAGCTACACGCATGCTGCAGAGAAGCCGCACACGTTCATCGATTTCCTGATGAACCTGGTGCCCACCAGCATCATCGATGCGCTCGCCAAGAACGACATCCTGCAGATCCTGGTGTTCGCCACGCTGTTCGGCATCGCGCTGTCGCATATCGGCGCGCGCGCCAAGCCGGTGGTGGACTTCCTGGATTCCTTTACGCACGGCATCTTCACGGTGGTCGGCATGATCATGCGCCTGGCGCCGATTGCCGCCTTCGGCGCGATGGCCTTTACCGTGGGCAAGTACGGGCTGGGCTCGGTGGTGTCGCTGGGCAAGCTGATGGGCACCATGTACATCACATGCTTCCTGTTCGTGGTGATCGTGCTGGGCGGGGTAGCCAGGGTCTCGGGCTTCAGCCTGTGGAAGTTCCTGAAATACATCCGCGACGAGCTGTTCACGGTGCTCGGCACGAGCTCGTCGGAATCGGTGGTGCCGCAGCTGATGCGCAAGCTGGAAAACGCCGGCGTATCCAAGCCCGTGGTTGGCCTGGTGGTGCCGTCCGGCCTGACCTTCAACCCCGATGGCCAGTGCATCTACTACACCATGGCCGCGATCTTCGTGGCGCAGGCGACCAACACGCCGCTGACCATGACCGACCAGCTGGTGGTGCTGGGCGTGCTGCTGCTGACCTCCAAGGGCTCGGCGGGCGTGACCGGTTCGGGCTTTATCACGCTGGCGGCGACGCTGGCCTCGATGGGCAAGATCCCGGTGGCCGGCATGGTGCTGCTGCTTGGCGTGGACCGCTTCATGTCGGAAGCGCGCGCCATCACCAATACCATCGGCAACGCGGTCGGCACGCTTGCCATCGCCCGCTGGGTCGGCGCGGTCGACCGGCAGCAGCTGGCGGATGCGCTGGACGGCAAGCTCGATGACGACGCCGAGGCGCAAGTTGCCACGGCAGCAGCCACGGACGGCGCGCCCGCTGCGTCGAGCCTGGCCCGCGTTGGCGACGCGCACGCTTCGCTGATGCACTGAGGGGCGCACCGTGACCATGCCATCGATCGATCCCAACCAACTGCTGCGGCGCATGTTCGACGCGGCCATCGCCGCGGCGCAGCCGGCCCGCACGCTGGCGCGTCACCTGCCCGCGCCGCCGCGCGGCCGTACCATCGTCATCGGTGCGGGCAAGGCTTCGGCGGCCATGGCCGCCGCGCTGGAAGCCGCGTGGCCTGGCGCGTTAGAGGGACTGGTGGTGACGCGCTACGGCTACGCGGTGCCTTGCTCGCGTATCGAGATCGCCGAAGCCGCGCACCCGGTGCCGGACGATGCCGGACTGGCCGCCTCGCGCCGCATGCTTGAACTCGTGTCCGGCCTTAACGAGGACGACCTGGTGATCTGCCTGATCTCCGGCGGCGGCTCGTCGCTGCTGCCGTTGCCGCTGGCCGGCATCACGCTCGACGACAAGCAGCAGGTGAACCGCGCGCTGCTCAAGTCGGGCGCGACCATCTCCGAGATGAACTGCGTGCGCCGCCACCTGTCCGCGATCAAGGGCGGCAGGCTGGCCGCCGCGTGCTACCCGGCGCAGGTGCTGAACCTGCTGATTTCCGATGTGCCGGGCGACGATCCCATCGACGTCGCCTCCGGCCCGACCGTACCCGACCCGACCACGTGCGCCGATGCACTGGCGATCGTCAGGCGCTACGCCATCGACCTGCCCGCCCATGTGCTGGCCGCGCTGCAGTCCGATGCGGCCGAGACGCTCAAGCCCGGGGATCCGCGCCTGCCGCGCATCCGCACCGAGTGGATCGCCACGCCGCGGCTGGCGCTGGAGGCCGCCGCGCAAGTGGGCCGCGACGCCGGCTATGCGGTGCATGTGCTCGGCGACGCCATCGAGGGCGAGGCCCGCGATGTCGGCAAGGTGCTGGGCGGTATCGCGCTGGCAGCGGCCAGACACGGCCAGCCCTTTGCCGCGCCGTGCGTGCTGCTGTCCGGTGGCGAGACCACCGTTACCGTCCGCGGCAGCGGCCGCGGCGGGCGCAATGTCGAGTTCCTGCTGTCGCTGGCGCTCGCACTGCGCGGCGAGGCCGGTGTCCATGCCATCGCCGGCGACACCGACGGCGTCGACGGGCAGGAAGAGATCGCAGGCGCGGTGATCGGCCCCGACACGCTGGAACGTGCGTGGCGCACCGGCCTGAACCCGCAGGACGCGCTGGCCGCCAACGACGGCCACGGATTTTTCGAGGCGCTGGGGGATGCGGTCGTGACCGGCCCCACGCTGACCAATGTCAATGACTTTCGCGCGATCGTGCTGACGCGCGCTTCCGGAGCCAACACATGAGACGCCTTCGCAACGCAAAGATCGTGGCCACGCTGGGGCCCGCCAGTTCGGACCCGGCCACCATCGGCCAGTTGTTCGATGCGGGAGCCGATGTGTTCCGGCTCAACTTCAGCCACGGCTCGCATGCCGACCACAAGCAGCGCCTGCACGCCATCCGAGCGATCGAGCAGGAACGCGGCCGCCCGATCGGCGTGCTGCTCGACCTGCAGGGCCCCAAGCTGCGCATCGGCACCTTTGCCGATGGCCCGGTACAAGTGGCAGCGGACGCAGCATTCCGGCTCGATCTGGATGCGACCGTGCCGGGCACCGCGCAACGCGTGAGCCTGCCCCATCCGGAAATCTTCGCGGCACTGCAGCCCGGTGCCGAACTGCTGGTCGACGATGGCCGGGTGCGCCTGCGGGTGGAGCGTTGCGGCGCCGATTATGCCGAGACCATCGTCGTCAACGGCGGCACGCTGTCCGACCGCAAGGGCGTCAACGTGCCGGGCGTGGTGCTGCCGCTATCGGCCATGACCGAAAAGGATCGTGCCGACCTGGATTTTGGACTGTCGCTGGGCGTGGACTGGGTGGCGCTGTCGTTTGTGCAGCGCGCCGAGGATATCGAGGAGATCCGCCAGATCGTCGATGGCCGCGCCGGCATCGTCGCGAAGCTGGAGAAGCCTGCCGCGATCCAGAGCCTGGAGGCGATTGTCGAAGCCTCCGACGCGGTGATGGTGGCGCGCGGTGACCTGGGCGTGGAAATGCCCGCGGAGCAGGTGCCGTCGCTGCAAAAGCGCATCGTGCGCGCCTGCCGCAAGGCGGGCAAACCGGTGATCGTGGCCACGCAGATGCTGGAGTCGATGGTGGCCGCACCGGTGCCGACGCGCGCCGAGGCATCCGACGTCGCCACTGCCATCTATGACGGCGCCGACGCGGTGATGCTGTCGGCGGAATCGGCTTCGGGCCGCTACCCGGTGGAGGCGGTGAAGATGATGGACAGCATCATCACCCGCACCGAATCCGATCCGCACTACCACGAAGCCATCCAGGCCTCGCATTCGGCGCCGCGTGCCGATGCCGCCGATGCGATCGGCTATGCGGTGCGGCACGTGGCCAGCCTGCTGGGCGCGCCCGCGGCCGTTGCCTATACCAGCTCCGGCTATTCCGCGCTGCGCATGGCGCGCGAACGGCCCGAGGTCCCGATCCTCGGCATGACGCCGCGGCTTGCCACCGCGCGCCGCCTCGCGCTGGCGTGGGGCGTGCATGCGGTGCTCTGTCATGAAGTGGTCGACGTGGTGGAGATGACCGAAGTGGCCAGCCGCACCGTGCTCAAGGAGCAGTTCGGCGAGGCCGGCCAGTCGATCGTGATCTCGGCGGGGCTGCCGTTCACCGTCGCGGGCACGACCAACCTGCTGCGCATCGCGCAGGTCCAGTAAGGGGAACGCACATGACTGTCATCAAGGAAATCCTCGGCTACGAGATCCTCGACTCGCGCGGCAATCCCACCGTGGCCGCGCGCGTGCTGCTGGCCGACGGCGCGGAAGGGTTTGCGGCAGCGCCGTCCGGCGCCTCGACCGGCTCGCGCGAGGCGCTGGAGCTGCGCGACGGCGATCCGCGCCGCTATCTCGGCAAGGGCGTGCGCAGGGCCGTGCAGCATATCAACGTCGATATCGCCCGCACGCTCGCCGGCATGGAAGCCGCCGATCAGTCCGAAGTGGATGCGTGCCTGATCCGGCTGGACGGCACCGCCGACAAGTCGCGCCTGGGCGCTAACGCATTGCTCGCGGTCTCGCTTGCGACCGCGCGGGCGGCCGCGGCTTCGGCGGGCGTTCCGCTGTACCGGTCGCTGGGTGCGGGACGCGCCGAGACGCGCCTGCCCTTGCCGATGATGAACATCATCAACGGCGGCGCGCATGCCGACAACAGCGTCGACATGCAGGAGTTCATGATCCTGCCCGTGGGCGCGCCCAGGTTTGCCGAAGCGCTGCGCTGGGGTGCCGAGGTGTTCCACACGCTCAAGCGTGTGCTGCGCGAGCGCGGCTTTTCCACCGCGGTCGGCGACGAGGGCGGGTTTGCCCCGGACCTGGCCTCGAACGAGCATGCGCTGGAAGTGATCCTGCAAGCGGTGGAGGCCGCCGGCTTCCAGGCCGGCCGCGATATCGCGCTGGGCCTGGACGTGGCCAGCTCGGAGTTTCATGCCGACGGCCGCTACGTGCTGGCGTCGGAAGGCCGCAGCTACGACGCGGAAGGCTTTGTCGACCTGCTGGCCAGCTGGGTGCGGCAGTACCCCATCGTCACCATCGAAGACGGCATGGCCGAGCAGGACTGGCAGGGCTGGCGCCTGCTGACGGAAAGGCTGGGTGCGCAGGTGCAGCTGGTCGGCGACGACCTGTTCGTCACCAACGCCGCGATCCTGTCCGAAGGCATCGCGCAGGGCGTGGCCAACGCGATCCTGATCAAGCCCAACCAGATCGGCACGCTGACCGAGACGCTGCAGGCCATCGACGTGGCCGAGCGTGCCGGCTATGCGTCGGTGATCTCGCACCGCTCCGGCGAGACCGAGGACACCACTATCGCCGACCTGAGCGTATGCACCGCGGCCACGCAGATCAAGACCGGCTCGCTGAGCCGTTCCGACCGCGTGGCCAAATACAACCGGCTGTTGTGCATCGAAGCGGAACTGGGCTGCGCCGCGGCCTTCGCCGGCAGGGGCGCGCTGCGCCAGCTGCGCCAGCTGCGCTAGTGGCCGGACAGCAACCGGGCCCAGCAACCGGCCCGGCAACCGACAGACAAGCCAGCAAGGCTTGCTGAAAACCATCAGACAGGAGACAAGACATGCGTGCAACCGACTTTCTGCGCCGCGTTTCGGCATTGACCGTGGCCGCTGCCGGCCTCGCCCTCAGCGGTGCTGCCATGGCGCAAGCGTGGCCAGCCAAGCCCATTACCCTGGTCGTGCCGTTCCCTTCGGGCGGCACCACCGACGTGCTCGCGCGCGCGCTGGGCGACCAGCTCTCCAAGAGCCTCGGCCAGCCGGTGATCGTCGAGAACCGTCCCGGCGCCGGCGCCACGGTCGGCGCCGACTATGTCGCCAAGAACAAGCCGGACGGCTACACGCTGCTGATGGGCGCGGTGCACCACACCATCGCCACCAGCGTGTACAAGAAGCTGCCCTACAGCTTCGAGAAGGACCTCGCGCCGGTGGCTCCGGTGGCGATGGTGCCCAATGTGCTGGTGATCAACGCCGCCAAGACGCCGGCGAAGAATGTCAGCGAACTGGTAGCGCTGGCCAAGCGCGCCTCGCCCGAGTTCGCCTACGGTTCCAATGGCAATGGCACCGCGCAGCACCTGATCGGCACGCAGTTCCAGGCCGCCACCGGCGCGCCGCTGCTGCACGTGCCCTACAAGGGCAGCGGTCCGCTGACGACCGACCTGCTGGGCGGGCAGGTGACCATGTCGTTCGACACGCTGACGCCGGTGCTGCAGCACATCAAGTCGGGCAAGCTGCGCGCGCTGGCGGTGACCACGGCGAAGCGTTCGACCGTGCTGCCGGACGTGCCCACGCTGGAAGAGGCCGGCCTGAAGGGCTTCGACATCGGCACGTGGTTTGGCGTGATGGCGCCGGTCGCCACGCCAGAACCGATCGTGACGCGCCTCAACGCCGAGATCGTCAAGATCGTGAAGTCGCCGGATTTCCAGCAGCGCATGCAGGCCATCGGTGCCGAGCCGATGACCAGCACGCCGAAGGAATTCGCGCGCCGCATCCAGGATGAGACGGTGAAGTTCGCGAAGCTGGTGAAGGACGGGAAGGTGACGATCGAGTGATTGCGCGGGTCAGGGCGACACCCTGTCAACAGGCGAGTGGTTTGCTCCCCTCTCCCGCAAGCGCTTGCCTTTACCCACATCTCGATTGGAAAGGTTGTAAACCGGATTGGACGGTGTTAACTTCGTGTGAAGTTGACAATCAGTGGTGGCAATTTTGCCGGATACGGAAGATCTCGAAGACTGGGCCAGCGACGAATTCAGTGGCGCACAATTGGGCGATGCGCGTCGCACGCGGCGCCTTGTGGCATTGGCGCGCGGACTGGCGCAAAAGGCCCATGTTTCGTTCCCGCAGGCCTTGAGTGGTGCCCAACTCAAGGCGGCATATCGCTTCTTTGACAATGAGGCGGTCGACCCGGACGGAATCCTGGCGAGCCACGTCACGCAAACCGTGGGTCGCATGCAGCAGGTACCTGTCGTACTGGCGGTGCAGGACACCACGGAATTCAATCTGGCAAATTTGCCCGCGACTGAGGGACTTGGACACGGCACGGGCGGCAATTTGCACGGATTCATGTTGCACAGCGTGCTGGCGGTGACGCCTGAGGGCCTGCCACTGGGCGTGCTGAGCATGAAGACGTGGGTGCGTGCGCCGCAAGCATCGGGCAAGGCCAGGCAGCGCCGGACGCTGTCCATTCGTGACAAGGAAAGCGTGAAATGGCTGGAGGGGCTGGAATGCCTTGAGCCGCTCAAGATGCAGTGTCCGGACACGCACCTTGTTGCCGTCAGCGATCGCGAGGGCGATGTGTATGACGTGTTCCTGGCGCCGCGCCCAGCGGGGGTGGACTGGTTGGTGCGGGCCGCCTGGAATCGAGGCGTGGACCACCCAGAGAAGTATCTGTGGGAGACGGTTGCTGCGGCTCCTGTACTTGGAGAGACCGTATTGCACGTGCCCAGGAGCGGCGCCAGGCAGGCGCGTAGCGCCCGACTGGCTTTGCGTTGTGTGCCCGTCCAACTGCGACCGCCGCGCAGCCGCGGTGCAGAGGATCTACCGAGTCTCGAAGTGTTTGCCATTCACGCGCTGGAGATCGAGCCGCCCCAAGGCGTTGAGCCGCTCGAATGGATGTTGCTCAGTTCAATGCCTACCCAAACGCTGGAAGATGCGCTGGAGCGACTGAGCTGGTATGCCCGGCGCTGGACCATTGAATCCTGGCATCGTGTCCTGAAGAGTGGCTGCCAGATCGAAGCGCGGCAGTTCGGGACGCTGGAGCGGTTCCTACGTGCTACGGCGCTGTTCGCCGTGATCGGCTGGCGCATTATGTACGCGACCATGCTGGGCCGGCTCGAAGCCGATATCCCTTGCTCGGTGCTACTGCAACCGCTCGAATGGCGGGCCTTGTACTGCCGCACGCACGGCACAACCAAGCCACCGGAAGAGGCGCCAAAACTCAGCGACGCGGTCCTTTGGATCGCCAAGCTCGGTGGCTACCTGGGTCGCAAAAACGACGATCCCCCGGGAGCCACCGTCCTCTGGCGCGGCTTCCTCGCCCTGCACGAAATCACCGAAATGTATCGGATCTTCCAGAAAGACGAGTAAGCCGCCGCAAGTTGTGGGTAAAGGCAAGCGCAAGCGGGAGAGGGAGCACACACAGCATCCTCCCCAGAAGCCAGCTCAATCCGGCTTGATCTGCGCCCGCGCGATGATCGGCTTCCAGCGCTGCTGCTCCTGCGCGATAAACCGCGCAAATTCCGCCGGCGTATTGCCAACCACGATGGCCGCATCCGCACTCAGCCGTTCGACCGAGCTGGCACCCTTGACCGCCTTGATGGTCGCGTCCGCCAGCTTGTCCGCGGCCGCCTGCGGCAGCGTCGCGGGCGCGAGCAACCCATACCATTGCGTCATCTCGAAGCCGGGATAGCCTTGCTCGGCCACCGTAGGCACATCCGGCAGCTGCGGAATGCGCTGCGTGGTGCCGGTGGCAATGCAGCGCACCTTGCCGGTCCTGATGAACTGCAGGATCGCGGGCGCACCCACTGCCGCCGCTTCCAGCCGGCCGGAAAGCAGGTCAGTAATCTGCGGGCCGCTGCCCCGGTACGGCACGTGCGTGATGAAGGTGCCGGTCGCCGCCTTCAGGTACTCGAACGCCAGGTGCCCGGCGCTGCCGTTGCCGGCCGAGCCGTAGTTGAGCTTGCCAGGCTTGCTCTTGGCCAGCGCCACGAATTCCTTCAGGTTTTTCGCCGGCACGTCGGGATGCACCACGTACAGGCTCGGCACCTTGGACAGCAGCGAGATCGGGCGGAAATCCTTGATCGGGTCGTAGGGCAGCTTGGGGAAGATGAACGGGTTCACCGCCAGCGTGCCGATATGGCCGAGGATCAGCGTGTGGTTGTCCTCGGCGCGCGCCACTTCGCCCATGGCGATATTGCCGGCGGCGCCAGGCTTGTTTTCCACGAACACCGACACGCCCAGCAGCTTGGTCAGTTCCGCGGCGGTGGAGCGCGCGACGATTTCCGAACTGCCGCCCGGCGCGAACGGCACCACCAGCCGGATCGGCTTGGACGGCCATGCCTGGGCGCGGGCGAGCGTGGGGAAGAGGGCGCTGGCGCCGAATGCCGCGGTCGCTTGCAGCAACTGGCGGCGGGTGGGATTGATGCGGGTCATGCGGGTCTCCGTGAGTATCCAGTCGTCGTTGTCGTGGTCGTTGCGGCGCGGTTGGCGATGCCGGCGATCATTCGGGCTTGACGTTGCCGTCCTTGATCACCTTGGCCCAGAGCCGGGCCTGGCCGTCGATGAACTGCTGCGCCTGTGCCGGCGGCGCGCCTACCACCTCGCCGCCCAGTTCGGTGACGCGCTGCCGCGTCTCGGGGCTGTGCATGACCTTCTGCAAAGCCTCGGCAAGTTTTGCGACGATCGGCTCGGGCGTGGCCGCCGGCAGGAAGGCCGCGTTCCACTCATAGACTTCATAGCCGGGCACGCCGGCCTCCTGCATCGTCGGCACGCCCGGCAGCGCGCTGGTGCGCTGGTGGCTGGTGACCGCCAGCGGCTTGAGCTTGCCGGCCTTGATGTGCTGCAGGCTCGATGCAACGTTGGCGAAGAACAGCGGCACCTGCCCGGCGATGACGTCGGTCATGGCGGGACCGCCCCCCTTGTACGGCACGTGCAGCAGGTCCACCCCCGCGCGCTGCTCGAACAGCACGCCGGCCAGGTGCTGCGCCGAGCCATTGCCGGAGGAGGCAAATGCCACCGAACCAGGCTTCTGCTTCGCCATCGCCAGCACGTCGGCGACCCTGGTGGCCGGGAAGCTGGCCGTGGAAACCAGCACGTTGGGATAGCGCGCCAGCACGCCGACGGGCTTGAACGCCTTGGCCGGATCGTAGGGCAACCTGGCATACAGGCTGGGATTCACGGCGTAGGAAGAGGCATCGACCATCACCGTGTAGCCGTCCGGCGCCGCCTTGGCGACATAGGCAGCGCCGATCTGGCCGCCGGCGCCGGGGCGGTTCTCCACCACCACCGACTGGCCGAGTTCACGGCCGAGTCCCGGCGCGATCAGCCGTGCCATCAGGTCGGCGCCGCCGCCCGGCGGATAAGTGACCACGATGGTGATGGGCCGCGACGGCCAGGTGGCCGCGCTCTCGGCGGCCTGCGCCGGCGCAAGCTGCAGCAGGATGCCGGCGGCGCCAATGGCCGCGGCCATCGCCTTGATGGAATGCATGAAACGGTCTCCTCGGATGCGGATCGAGTATCGGATGGCTAGCGGATAGCTAGCCAACAGCTAGCGGATGTCCGCGGTATAGCGAAATGCGAAGGCATCGCCCCGGGTCAGCCGGTATTCGATGCAGGTGCCGCGCAGGTCGAAGGCTTGCCGGGTCACCACCGCGCATGGGTGCGCATCGGGCAGTTCCAGCAACTCGGCCTCGTCATGCGCCAGCGTGCGGAAGGTGACCTCGTCGACGGCGCGGTGCACGGTGATGCCGCACTGGCTGCCGAGCAGCGGATACAGCAGGTCGCCCCATTCCCACACCGGCAGCTGCTGCAGCGCTTCGCAGCGCGGCAGCGGCAGCCAGATCGATTCCAGCAGGCGCGGCCTCTCATCCAGCCAGCGGCGGCGCGTGATCGCCAGGCCGCGCGATCCGGAAGGCAGTTCGAAGCGCTCCGCCATGGCCTTGTCCAGGCGCACGGCGCGGCACGACAGGATTTCCGAGCGCGGCACCGTGGTCGCGCCGTCAGCGCCGCCGAAGCGGAAGAAACGCATCAGGCTGGCACCGGTCAGTCCCTTGCGCACAAAGGTGCCCCGGCCCTGCACGCGTTCCAGCAGCCCTTCCTGTACCAGCACGGCGATCGCCTGGCGGATCGTTCCCAGCGCGATGCCGAACTCCCTGGCCAGCGCGCCCTCGGCCGGGATCGCCTCGCCCGGCGGCCAGTCGCCGGAAATAATCCGCGCCTGGAGCTGTGCGGCGATCTGGCCATATCGGCTCAGGCCGGCCGCGCTGGTGATTTTCTGAAGCAGGTCGTTATCTGCCATCGGTGGTTTGCGATCGGTTGTCCGTCGGTCTGGAGTCGTGCTAGATTGTCGTTTATGTCCTCTAGAGGACTAGAATACTAACGCGGGCCTGGTTCCCCTATCCGGGATTACCCGCGGGACACAGCAGGGCAGACCAGGGCAGACCAGGGCAGACAGATGAATCAACCCGCAACGCCGGTGGTGGACTGCCACTTCCATATCTTCGGGGCCGGCACGGCAGCGCCGTACGCCCGCTATCGGCCCCCGTATGCCGCCACGCTGGCGGCCTGGCTGCAGTTGGCCGGGGCGCTCGACGATCCGTTCGGGGTGGTGGTGCAGACCAGCTTCCTCGGCACCGACAACACCGCGCTGCTAGCGGCGCTGCGCGCCATGCCGGGGCGATTGCGTGGCGTCGCGGTGGTCGATCCCGACGTATCCGATGAGGCATTGCGCGAGCTGGACGATGCCGGCGTGCGCGGCATCCGGCTGAACCTCTACCGTGATGCCGGTTGGCGGCGTATCGATACCGCGCCCTGGCGCGCGCTGTTTGCGCGTATCGCCGCGCTGGGCTGGCATGTCGAACTCCATACCGACAATGGCGACGGCAGCATGGTGCTGGCCGCGCTGGATATCGCGCTGGATGCCGCGCTGGGCGAGGGGGATGTACCGGTGGTGCTGGACCATTTCGGCAGGCCGGGCGCCGCGGGCGTGGCGGATCCGGTGTTCGACGTAGCCGCTGCAGTGCGCCAGCGCCGGCAAGTATGGGTCAAATGCAGCGCCCCATACCGGCTGGTGGCGCCGCAGGCGTGGCGCGAACTGGCGCAGCGGTGGCTGGAGGTGGCCGGTGCCGATCGGTTGCTTTGGGGCAGCGACTGGCCGTGGACCAATCATGAATCCGCGGAGCGGGCGGGGGAATGCAGCGAGCTCAGCCGCTGGCCCGGCAACGCGCCGGCGGATGCTTCGCCGAGCGCTGCGCTGCGCTGGCGCAATGCCGCGGCGCTGTACGGGTTTGAGATCGCGCCAGCGGCGGCGGATTAGCCTGCCGCCTTGCGCGGCTTGCTGCGGGTGGTCTTCCTGGCGCTCGTGGCCCGCGCCGCTTCGTTCTCGGCCGGTGCCCCGCCGCGCTGGAGTTGTTCCAGCCACGCCATCGCCTCGACATAGGTAAAGAACTGCTCCAGGTAGCCTGGCGACAGCTCGTGCATCAGCGTCAGCGCACGGTGCACGAGGTGATCGGAATTGAGCGGTCCGGCATTGCCCGGCAGCTGTGCCTGCGACTGGCGCAACTGGCGGGTGACGCTGACGCGCGACCACGTGTCGCGGAAGTAGTCGACCAGTTCCGGCTCGGGCTCCGGGCGCAGGGGGCGTACCGGCGCCGCGGCGCGCGGTGCGGGGGCGCTCGGTGCGGAAGCGCTCGGTGCGGAAGCGATTGCGGCGCGCGTATTGGCCTTGATGTAGCTGACCAGGCCGGCGAGCGTGCCGGTCGCTTCCGCGATGGCATCCGGTTCGGTTCCTGCGGCCGCTTCGCGCCGCGCCGCGTCTCGCGCCACGGCTTCGCGGTAACTGTCGACCAGCGCCGACAGCCGCGTATCCAGCATCTGCCGCACCGCGCCGTCATGGCCGGCCGAGCGCCGCGCCAGCGCTTCGATCAGCCGGAAGCGCACCGGATCGACGCCTGCGGCATCGCTGTCGCGCCAGGCGTCGAGCTGCGCGCGCGCGCTTGCGGCCACGTCTTCAGCCACGCGGCTTCCCCGTTCCCATGGTCACGCGCGGCACCGGCGCGATTTCCACGCGCCGGTTCCTGGCGCGGCTCTCGGCATCGGTATTGGCGGTGACCGGCTGCTGCGAGCCGAACCCCGCCGAGAACAGCGATGCAGGCGGCACGCCCGCGTCGATCAGCGCGCGCGTCACCGTCAGCGCGCGCTGCGCCGACAGCTCCCAGTTGTCGGCAAAGCGGCGGTTGCCCTCGCGCACCAGCTGGTCATCGGTGAAGCCGCTGACCATCAGCATCTCGTCGCGCGTGCGCAGGTAGGCCGACAGCGGCGCGGCCAGGCTGCGCAGCAGTTCGCGGCCCTCGGGCTGCAGCTGGTCGGAGTTCAGGGCAAAGAGCACGCTGCCGCTGATGCCGATGCGTCCGTTCACCAGCGTCACGCGCCCGGCGGCGAGCGGGCCGGCCAGCGCCTGCTCCAGTGTCTGGCGGCGCTGCGCCTCTTCCTGCCGCTGCCGCACCTCGTCTTCCAGCCGCGCCGACAGCTCCAGCTGCACGCCGATGACGCCCAGCAGGACCAGCACGAACGCGCCCAGCAGCACCGACATCAGGTCGCCGAACACCGCCCACGCCGGTACTGTCGGCTCGGCGCCGGCGTCGATGTAGTCGTCCTTCATGCCGCCTCTGCGCGCGGTGCCTGCCGGCCGCCCAGCTGCTGCAGGTCTTCCAGGATCTGCTTCTGCGACAGCATGCTGAGGTCGACCACCTCGCGCGCCTGCGCCACGTAGTAGGCCAGCTGCTCATCGCTGCGCGCCATCGACTTGTCGAGCGCGGCCTCGATGCGCTGCAGCTGCCCGGACAGCTTGTCGTTGGACGCGCTGAACATCTGCACCGCCACGCCGAAGGCTTCGCCCAGGCTCGCCACCTCGACGGCGCTGCCGGTGACCTGCGCCGCGGCTTGCGCCAGGCGGCCGGTCTCGGATTCGACCTGTTCCGTGAAGCGGCCGCCGACGCGTTCCAGCAGCTCGGAGGTGGTCGCGAGCAGCGTGTCGACCGCGGCGCGCTGGCCGGTGGAGGCATGGTTCACGGCGTCCAGCAGCGTGCCCAGCGTTTCCAGCATGCGGCTGCGTTCTTCCAGCATGGCGTTGTCGCGGGCCATGCCTTCGGTGAGCTTCTGGCGCAGTTCGGCAATGACCTCGGCCGCGGCCCTGGGCGCTTCGGCGGATGCCTGCATCAGGCGCGCGACTTCGGCGATGGTGCCGGTGGCGTGCGCCTCGGCCTGCGCGGTGATGTCGCGCGCGGTCTGTGCCAGGGTGTCGCAGATCTCCTGCTGGCGGCTGGCGCTGTGGCTGCCGGCCTGTTCCCATTGCTGGCGCAGCGTGGCGGCCATGCCGTCGAGGTGGCCAGTCCAGGCCGCCAGGCGCTGTTCGTCGCGGGCGGCCAGTTCGGCCTGCAGTGCGGCGGCGGCCCTGGGCGCCTCGGCCGCGGCCTGCACCAGCCGCTCGATCTCGGCCAGCGTGCCGCTGGCGTGTGCCTGCGTTTCGGTGGAAATCGCTTGCGCGGTCTGCGCCAGCGCTTCGCAGATTTCCTGCTGGCGGGTGGCGGTCTGCGCGCCGGCCTGCTGCCATTCCTGGCGCAGCGTCGCGGCCATGGCGCCGAGGGATTCGGTCCAGGCGGCCAGGCGTTGTTCGTCGCGCGCGCTCAGTTCGGTCTGCAGCGCGAGAGCGGCCTTGGGCGCGTCGGCGGCGGCCTGCACCAGCCGGTCGATCTCGGCGATGGTGCCGCTGGCGTGGGCCTGGGCCTGGGCCGAGATATCGCTGGCGGTCTGCGCCAGCGCGGCGCAGATTTCCTGCTGGCGGGTGGCGGCCTGTGCGCTCGCCTGCTCCCATTGGCCCCGTAGTCCGGCGGCCATGTTGCCAAGCGCTTCGGTCCAGGTGGCGAGGCGTTGCTCGTCGCGCGCGCTCAGTTCGGCCTGCATGGCCAGCGCGGCCTTGGGCGCGTCGGCCGCGGCCTGCACCAGCCGGTCGATTTCGGCGATGGTGCCGCTGGCATGCGCCTGCGAGTGGGCGGAAATGTCGTTTGCGGTCTGCGCCAGCGCCGTGCAGATCTCCTGCTGGCGATGCGCAGCTTGCACGCCCGCTTGTTCCCATTGCTCGCGCAGGCCGGTGGCCATGGCGCCGAGCGAATCGGTCCAGGCAGCCAGGCGCTGTTCGTCGCGTGCGGCCAGTTCGGCCTGCAGCGCGAGGGCGGCCTTGGGCGCGTCGGCGGCGGCTTGCACCAGCCGCTCGATTTCGGCAATCGTGCCGCTGGCATGCGCTTGCGCCTGCGCGCCGATCTCGCGCGCGGTCTGCGCCAGCGTCTCGTTGATTGCCTGCTGGCGGCTCGCGGCCTGGGCGCTGGCCTGGTCCCACTGCTGGCGCAGCACCTCGGTCATGCTGCCGAGCGTGCCGGCCCACGCGGCCAGGCGCTGTTCGTCATGCGATGCCAGGCCCGACTGCAGGTCGGCGTGCGACTGGCCCACGGTGCGCACCAGCGACGCCGCCTGCTGTTCGAATGCCGCCGTGGCGGCGGCCAGTGCCTGCTGGTTGTCGGCGGCGAGCTTCTCGCCGGTGCGGGCGTGCTGCGACAGGGCCTCGGTCCACGCCTGCGCGGTGCTGGCGGAAGTCGACTCCAGGCGTGCCGCCACCTGCTCGACCAGACCCGCCGAACGCTGCTCGAAAGTCTGTGCAAAGCCGCCGAGCGCGCCGCGCAGCTCGTCCGCCAGCGCTTCGTTGCTGCGCTGCTGGCTGGCCAGCGCCTCGTTCCAGATCCCGGCGACGCCGGCGGTCGAGGCCTCGAAGCGCGCCGAGATGCCTTCGAGCTGCTGCTGCACGGACTGCGTGACGGCGTCGCGCATGGCGGCGGTCTCGCGCGCCAGGCCGGCCATGGTTGCCTCCACGGCCGGCTGGATCGCCGTGCCGGCGGCGCGCGCGCTGTCGGCAACGCTGTCTTTCAGCGATTGCCCGACCGAGGCGGCCAGTTGCGTGTACACGGCTTCGGTCTTGCCGTGGAAGGCTTCCTGATTCACCGCCAGGCGCTCCGCCATGGCCTCGTTCTGTTGTTCCATCGCCGCCATCATGGCCTGCAGCCGGTCCACCAGCGCCGGCATGGCATCGGCCTGGCGCTGCAGCAGCCGGAACGATTCGTCGCGCTGGTGGCTGCGCGAATAGGGGCGCAGCGTGGTGGCAATGCGCGCATCGAGCGCCTGCGCTGCCTGCACCCGTTCGCGTCGGCACAGTGCCGACAGCAGGCCCAGCATGGCCGACGTGGCGACGCCCGCCACCGAGGTGCCGAAGGCGAAGCCCAGCCCCTTCACCGGTGCCGCCAGCGAAGCGCGGATCGCCTGCAGGTCGGTCGCGGTTTCCAGCGCCATGCCGGTGCCGCGCAGCGTCGACACCATGCCCAGGAACGTGCCGAGCATGCCCAGCAGCACCAGCAGCCCGACCAGGTACGGCGTCAGCGCCGGACCCGGCAGCGCCACGCGCTCGCCCTCGACGCGCAGGCGCACGGCGTTGCGCAGGCCGACGGGCAGGCGCTCCAGCCAGCCATCCAGGCTGGCCGGCGCCTCGGACAGGCCCTGCACCGCCTGCGCCAGCCCCAGCGTGGATTGCCGGTAGCGCAGCAGCTCATGCGCGCCGGCCACGTAGCAGGCGCCGATCAGCAGCGTGACCGACAGCGCCAGCGCATTCGAGCCCGCATAGCCGCCGGCGATCCAGCACACGGCCGCCAGGCCCGCCAGGAAAACAACAAGAGGGAAGAAGTATCGGTTCATGGTGTCCTGGTCAGCTGCCGCGCAGGGCGGCGAGCAATCCTTCGACGGGTTGGAAGCGTATTTCCAGCTCGGCCAGCAATACGCTTTGCATATCCTTGCGAAACACGGCCAGCCACGCGCCGGGCGCGACCGCTGCCACGGCAACCTGCCCGGCGGCGGCATGCGCCTCGGACAGCGCCGCGGCTTCCGCCTGGCGCAAACGCTGGAAATGCCCTTCCAGCAGGGTCGGCACGCTGCCGAGCACGCTTTGCTCGCGCGCGCCCAGCACGCGCTCCATCACGGCATCGACCATCGCCAGCCGGGCCATGTCCGGCGCACGCGTCGACAACGCCGCCCGCAGCCGCCCGCGCAAGGCGCCGATCGCGGTCTCCATGGCCTGCTGCTGCGACACGTAGCGGTGGCGGTAGATGGCGTAGTCCACCTGCGCATCCACGGCCTCGGCAAGCGCCGATGGCCGCCCCGGCCCGCGCCGGCGCGCGGCGAGGGCGTTGTCCCCGGCGATGGCATCGGCCAGCGCGCCGCGCACGCGCGCGCATTCCTGCTCCTCCGCAGTGGCGCCGGAGGCACGCGGGTTGGCCGGCACCGCAGCCGGCGCACCTTTCAGGGCGGCCGACAGGGCGATCGCGTCCGGCCAGCCCAGCCATTGGCTCAGCTGGCCCGAAAGTGACGTTGCAGGAGGTGGGGCGTCGGCGTCGGTCAGGCGCGCCAGCAGCCGGACTAGCGTCGGACCGCTGAAACCTGTGCGCCGGGGCTCTTGGGACATACCGCCGGATTCAAAAAGCCAGCAGTTTACACGCCTCGGGGAGGCGGGCGGCAGTATCCGGGGGAGGGGAGTGGCGGCAAGGGATGCCGCCGTGGGCGAGCCGGGCTGTTCAGGAAATCCCGCGGTTCGTGAATCCTGAACCTGCCGCGAGCAGGAACAGGCCGGCCGCGTCCCTTCAATGCATCAGGCCGCGAGCTTCTGCAGCGACGCGACCGTGCGGACGCAGGCCTGCGCCGCCTCGCGGCCCTTGGTCACGAAGTGCTCGGCGAAGAAGCGATGGTGCTCGTCGTGCTCGTGGAAGCTCTTCGGAGTCAGCACGGCGGAGAACACAGGGACCTCGGTGTCGAGCTGGACCCGCATCAGGCCGCTGATGACGGCATCGGCGACAAATTCATGGCGGTAGATGCCGCCGTCGACGACAAAGCCGCTGGCGACGATGGCGGCGTATTTGCCGGATCTGGCGAGCCGTTGCGCATGCAGGGGGATTTCGAAAGCCCCGGGGACATCGAAGATGTCGATGACATCCGCGGTGACGCCGAGCTTTGCCATTTCGGCCACGAACGCGTCGCGCGCGCGATGGACGATATCGGCATGCCATTGGGCATGGATATAGGCAATACGCTTGCCTTCGGGGAGGGAAAAGCCGGCCGCGGGTGCGGTGGCACGCTGGAAAGCTGAGACAGGCTGATTCATGGTGTTCCTGTACGGATGGAGTTGGCCAGAATCAGGGCGCACGAGACTTGCCCCCGTGGAGGCGGGGGCATTTTTGCTCGCTCTCTTTCATCCGGACTATTACCGTCGGCTTCGGATTTGAACCGAATCTGCTGACCCCGGCGTGTGGACACGCCGGGCGCTCGCGGGCTTGTGCGTCAGACGCCTTCACCGCCGGTAGGGACTTCCACCCTGCCCTGAGAACGTTGCCGCGTTGTGCTTGGTTGTGCGTTCAACGCGGCGGGGGAATCATACCGCAGAGTGGCGTTCGGTGTTGGCGGCCGGTTTCGTCAGGTGCGCGCAGCGGTCAGCGCCTGCACCGGCGCCACCGACAGCGCCGCCAGCAGCCTGAGCGTTGCCACCTCTGCCGCCGACCAGATCGCGCGATCGGCCAGGTAGTTGAAGGTGCCGATCACCGCGCCCTGGTAGCCCAGCGGCACATTGACCACCGCCGTGCAGCCGAGGGTGCGGATTACCTGCACGTCGTCGAACACCGCCGCCAGCGCGTCATCGCCTTCGCCGACAAAGACTTCGCCGCGTTCCAGCAATTGCCGGCGCCACGGGCTGTCGCCCTTGGTCTTGTGCCCGCCGACCGGATAGGCGGCGGTGTCGGAAGACCACAGACGTTCGATCCGCGCAGTCTCCACATGCCAGGCATTGATCGTCAACAACCCGGGGCCGAGCGTGCGCAGCGTGGCCGCGCCGATCGCATCGAGCGCCGCGGCTGGTTCGCGCGCCTGCCGCAGCGCATCGCACAGCAGGTTGACCTGCGCGATCAGCGAGCCGGCGTCTTCCAGCGGTGCGCCGGCTTGCGGGACGAAATGAGATGCCTGGTGCGATGCCTGGCTCACGTCATTCCCCCTGGATGCCGAGTTCGCGGATCAGCTTGCCGTAGCGGTCGGCATCGCGGCGCATGATGGTGCCGAACTGTTGCGGCGTGGAGGTCGCGGTTTCAACGCCGATGGCGTTCATCTTGGCCTTGACTTCAGGCATCGCCATCACGGTGTTGATCTCGCGGTTCAGCCGCGCCGTCAGCTCGGCGGGCATGCCCTTGGGCCCGAAGGCGCCGTACCAGACCGCCAGCTCGTAGCCGGGCAGGGTCTCGGCAACGGTCGGCACGCTGGGCAGCAGCGGTGAGCGCTTGCTCTCGGTCACGGCCAGCAGGCGCAGCTTGCCCGCCTTGACGTGCGGCAGCGTCTGCGTGCCCGCCGAGAACAGCAGCTGGGTCTGCCCGGCCACGGTATCGACCACCGCCGGCGCGCCGCCCTTGTACGGCACGTGCAGCATCTGAATGCCGGCCATCTTCTCGAACAGCACCGCGCTGAGGTGGTTGGTGGAGCCGGGACCCGCGCTGGCGTAGGCCAGCTTGCCCGGGTTGGCCTTGGCGTAGGCCACCAGTTCCCTGACGTTCTGCGCCGGCACCGACGGGTGTACCACCATGGTGTTGGTCACGTACGCCAGCAGGCCCAGCGGCGTGAAGTCATCCACGCCGCGGAACGGCATATTGGACATCAGCGCCGGGTTCATGGCGTGGGTGCTCATCGAGCCCACCAGCAGCGTGTAGCCGTCGGGCTTGGCGCGGGCCACCATGGCGGAGCCGATGTTGCCGGAAGCGCCCGGCTTGTTGTCGACGATCACCGGCTGGCCGAGCGAGCGCGTCAGGTGCTCGGACAGCACGCGCGCGAGGATATCGGTCGAGCCGCCGGCGGCCCACGGCACGATCAGCGTGATCGGCTTCTGCGGCCAGGTTTCGCTGGCGCCGGCCGGGGCCGCCAGGCACATCGCCAGCGCGGCCACGCCGCCCAGCAGGGTTTTCAGTACTGCGCGCATTTTTCCTTCCTCCTTGGTACTTGCGCGGACCTGGTGCGGTCCGCTGTCATGCATCGAATCGTCAGCGACGCATCGGTCAGCGACCCACTGCGTAGCCCTGCATGCCGCGCGGATTGGCGCCGGCGCGCAGCACCAGCCGCCCGCGCCCGTCGCGTTCGCGCGAGCATGCCGACATGCGGCCTTCGGACCAGGCCTCGCCCACGCGCACCTCATGCCCGCGTTCGCGCAGCGCCGCCAGCGTTGCCGCCGGGAAGCGCGATTCCACGCTGATGCGGTTGAGCACGGTCTGGCGCGGCCAGAACGAGCCCGGGAAATGGTCGATATGCCAGGCCGGCGCGTCGATCGCTTCCTGCAGGTTCATGCCATGGACCGCATGGCGCAGGAAGAATGCCAGCGACCACTGGTCCTGCTGGTCGCCGCCCGGGGTGCCGAACACCATGTAGGGCTCGCCGTCGCGCAGCGCCAGCGACGGCGACAGCGTGGTGCAGGGGCGCTTGCCGGGGGCCAGCGTGTTGGGCAGGCCCGGCTCCAGCCAGGTCATCTGCAGGCGGGTATTGAGCGCGAAGCCCAGCGTCGGGATGGTCGGGCTGGAGGACAGCCAGCCGCCCGACGGCGTGGCGGCGACCATATTGCCGTGGCGGTCGATCACGTCGATATGGCAGGTGTCGCCGACGAACAGCTCGCGTTCGGCCCATTCGGCCACCGGCGGCAGCTCGGCGAAGGTCGGCTCGCCCACGCCGAAGCGCACGTCGGCGCGCCGCAGCGTGCGTTCGGCCGCGCCCAGGTCGGGCAGGCGCGGCGCCATGCCGTTGAGCGTGCCGGGATCGATAGCCAGCGCCGCGCGTTCGCCGATGCGCTGCGCGCGCGCGGCCAGGTAGCCGTCGTCGAGCAGCGCGGCGAGCGGGCTGTGCGCGAAGCGGGGATCGCCGTACCACGCCAGGCGGTCGGCCATGGCCAGCTTGGTGGCCTCGGCAATGCGGTGCACGAATTCGGGGGAATCGGGCGCATGCTGCGCCAGCCCGGCGTGGCGCAGCATGCCGAGCTGCTGCAGGAACACCGGACCCTGGCTCCAGATGCCGCACTTGGCCACGGTGTGGCGGCCGAAGTCGAGCGTGACAGGATCCTCTTCCTCGGGTGTCCAGCCGGCCATGTCGTCATAGCGCAGCAGGCCGGTGTGCTTGTCGCCGGTGGTGTCGCGCACCGGCGTGTTGCGGCAGTACGCGTCGATTTCTTCGGCGACGAAGCCGCGGTACCAGCAATTCAGCGCGGCGTCGATCTGGCCGGTGCGGCTGTCGCTGCGGCGCTGGGCATCTTCGACGATGCGGGTGTAGGTATCGGCCAGCACCGGCAACGTGTGCAGGCTGCCCGGGCGCGGCACCTTGCCGTCCGGCAGCCAGGTGGCCGCCGAGCTGTGCCATTCGTCGCGGAACAGCGCCTGCACCGCCAGGATCGCGCGCGAGATCCGCGGCACCAGCGGGAAGCCGTCGCGCGCGTAGCCGATGGCGGGCGCCAGCACGTCGGCCAGCGACCACGTGCCGTGATCACGCAGCATCGTCAGCCATGCGCCGAAGGCGCCGGGGACGGTGGCCGGGACCAGGCCGATGCCCGGCATCAGCTCCAGGCCCTGCGCGCGCAGCGCGGCGGGATCGGCAAGCGCCGGCGCCGGGCCCTGGCCGCACAGGGTGCGCATGCGGCGCTCGCGCTCGCTCCAGAAAATGATCGGGACTTCGCCCCCGGGGCCGTTCAGGTGCGGCTCGACCACCTGCAGCACAAAGCCGGCCGCCGCGGCGGCGTCGAAGGCATTGCCGCCGCGTTCCAGCACGCCCATGGCGGTCTGCGTGGCCAGCCAGTGGGTGGAGGCGGCAACGCCAAAGGTGCCGACGATTTCGGGGCGGGTAGTGAACATGGATTGCAGCTCCGGTGATGCGAGCCAGTATAGGACTGGTGAATAACCACGATCGCCTGAATAGTTATCGTTGTATTACGATTTGGTTATACGACTGTCCGCCGACTGTTCTCCCTGTTTGCAGGAATTCCCCGTGTCCCTCGCCGCCCCCGACAAGCTGGTCCACAACCTCGTCTCGCGCCTGCGCCTCAGGCACCTGCCGCTGCTGCTGGCGCTGGAACGCCAGCGCTCGGTGTCGCGCGTGGCCGCGGAGCTGAACCTGTCGCAGCCCGCGGTCACCAAGACCCTGCGCGAGATCGAGGACATCTTCATGGTGCCGCTGTTCACCCGCACCCGGCGCGGCCTGGAGCCCACGCCCACGGGCCGCGCGGTGCTGGCGCATGCGCGGCTGACGCTGGCGGATACCGATGCGCTGGGTCGGGAGCTGGCGGCAATCGGTGCCGGCATGTCGGGGCGGCTGCGCATCGGCGTGATTCCGTTTATCAGCCGTACCGTCCTCGATGCCGCCTGCAGCTTTGGCCTGACCCAGTCGCCGCGGGTCTCGGTGCTGGTGCGCGAGGGCACCACCGACGAGCTGGTGGCGGCGCTGCGCGAGCACGAGCTGGATTGCGTGGTGGCGCGCACCTTCTACGCGCCCGGCGCGGACATCGCCCAGCAGCCGCTGTATCGCGAGGAGCCGGCGCTGGTGGTGCCCGCCGGTGCCGCCAGCCGGCTCGGGCGCGGGCCGCTCGACTGGCGCCGGCTGGCCGAACGCGACTGGATCCTGCCGCCGCCGAACACGCCGATCCGGCGCACCATCAACACCATCTTCGCGGTGGCCGGCGTGGCGCAGCCGGTGCCGATCGTCGAGACCTACTCGATCAAGACCATGGCCACGCTGCTGCGCAACCACGCGGCGGCCACCACCATCGTGCCGCGCGCGGTGGCCGGGGAGCTGGTCGAGGGCGGGGGCGCGGCGGTCTTGCCGCATGCGCTGAGCTGGGACTTGCCGCCGGTGGGGGTGATGTGGCGGCGGCAGGCGCTGGAGGATGATGTGGTGGTGTCGCTGGTGGCGACGTTGGGCAGCCTGAAATGGGCGGAAGGGTGAGGACGCTGGCATTGCCGCCAAGGCTCGGCGATCATAAGCAGCTTCACGTCCCGCATTGCCCTCAACCCCAACCCGGAGCAATACCCATGCGACTCATCGGCATGCTCGATTCCCCCTACGTGCGCCGTGTCGCCATCACGCTGCGCCTGCTGGGTTTGCCGTTCACCCACGAATCCATTTCCGTGTTCCGCACCTTCGACCAGTTCCGCGCCATCAACCCGGTGGTCAAGGCGCCGTCGCTGGTGTGCGACAACGGCGTGGTGCTGATGGACTCGACCCTGATCATCGACTACGCCGAAGCGCTGTCCGGCCGCAGCCTGATGCCTGCGTCGCTGGACGAGCGCCAGCGCGCGCTGCGCACCATCGGCCTGGCGCTGGCTGCCAGCGAGAAGGCAGTGCAGCACGTGTACGAGCACAACCTGCGGCCGGCGGAGAAGGTGCACCAGCCGTGGGTCGAGCGCGTCGACGGCCAGCGTGCCAGCGCCTTTGCGCTGCTGGAAGACGAAATCGCCCGCATGCCTGTGCCGGCCGACGAGGCGGCCGTGACCCAAGCCACGCTGACCGCGGGCGTGGTGTGGACCTTCACCCAGGCGCTGCTGCCCGGCCACGTCGACCGGGCGGCGCACCCGGCGCTGGCGGCGCTTGCGGCGCAGCTCGAAAGCTTTCCTGCTTTTAGCGCGCTGCCCCACGCATGACAGCTCCCGGGAGCCCGGCCGCCGATTGCGGTAAGCTTCTGGCGCACCCATCGCTCCCGCCTGGCCGGCTCCGCCGGGTGACGCCGCCAACACAGGCAGCGCCCCGGCGCCAGATGCAAGCCGCACCATGGCCGCAGACCATGAACCACGACCGATCCATTGCCACCCAGATCGTTGCGCTGATCCAGGCCGAAGGCCTGACCGTCGGCGCGCACCTGCCGGCGCAAATGCTGGCCGACAAGCTGCGCGTATCGCGCTCGCCCGTCAACGAGGCGCTCGCGCTGCTGCACGAGAAGGGCGTGCTTACGCGCGAGAAAAACCGCGGCTTCTTCCTGGCGCAGCCGGTGGCGGCGCCGGCCGCGGAGTTTGCCTCGCAGCTGGGCCTGGCCGAGCCCGACCTGGCCAGCGCGGCCTATTTCCAGATCGCGGAAGACTTGCTGCAAGGGTCCCTGGAAATGGAGGTCTCCGAGCAGCACCTGCGGCAGCGCTACGGCCTGACCGCCACCCAGCTCAGCACCGTGCTCAAGCGGATTGCGCAGGAGGGCTGGGGCGAGCGCAAGCCCGGCTATGGCTGGGAGTTCTCGTCGATGCTGACCACGCCCGATTCGCTGCTGCAGTCCTACCGGCTGCGGCTGGCGCTGGAGCCGGCCGCGCTGCTCGAACCCACCTACCGGCTCGAGCCACAGGCGATCGAGCGGCTGCGCGCCGCCGAGCGGCACCTGCTGGAAGGCGGCATCGAGACCGACAGCGCCGACCAGCTGCACGACCGCGGCGTGCGCTTCCATGAAACGCTGGTCGAGGCGTCGGGCAACGCGTTTTTCATCGACACCATCCGGCGCGTCAACCGCGTGCGCCGGCTGCTGTCCTACCGCTCGATGCGGGATCGCGAGCGCTACCCGGAACACGCCAGGCAGCACCTGCACGTGCTGGACCTGCTTGCGCGCGAGCGCAACGAGGAAGCCTCGGAGGCGATGCGCGAGCACCTGCAGCACACGCTCAACGCGCTGGCGCAGATCAGCCGGCTGCTGGAGCCGTAGCCGATTCTGTCGGCGGCTGGCTCAGCAGGTCCAGCGCCACGTCCACGATCATGTCTTCCTGACCGCCCACCATGCGCCGGCGCCCCAGCTCGACCAGCACGTCGACGGTCTTCAGGCCATAGCGCGCCGCGGCCGCTTCGCTGTGGCGCAGGAAGCTCGAATACACCCCCGCATAGCCCAGCGCCAGTGTCTCGCGGTCGACCCGCACCGGCCGGTCCTGCAGCGGGCGCACCAGGTCGTCAGCGGCGTCCATCAGCTGGTACAGGTCGGTGCCGTGATGCCAGCCCATGCGCTCGGCGGCGGCGATAAACACCTCCAGCGGCGCATTGCCCGCGCCCGCGCCCATGCCGGCCAGGCTGGCGTCGATGCGGTCGCAGCCTTCCTCCACCGCGACGATGCTGTTGGCCACGCCCAGGCTCAGATTGTGGTGCGCGTGCATGCCGGTCAGCGTTTCGGGCTTGAGCACATCCTTGAATGCGCGGAAGCGGTCGCGCACGCCATCCATGGTAAGCGCGCCGCCGGAATCGACCACGTAGCAGCAGGTCGCACCGTAGCTCTCCATCAGCCTGGCCTGCTGCGCCAGCTGCTGCGGCGTGGTCATGTGGCTCATCATCAGGAAGCCGACCGCTTCCATGCCCAGCTCGCGCGCCGCCTCGATATGCTGGCGCGAGATGTCGGCCTCGGTGCAGTGCGTGGCCACGCGCACGATGCGCGCGCCGGCCTGGCAGGCGTCCTTGAGGTCGTGGACGGTGCCGATGCCGGGAAGCAGCAGCGTGGCGATCCTGGCGTGGCTGACCACGTCGGCGACGGCCTCGATCCACTCCAGGTCGGTATGCGCGCCGAAGCCGTAGTTGAAGCTGGAGCCTTGCAGCCCGTCGCCGTGCGCGACTTCGATCGAATCGACGCCGGCCTTATCGAGTGCCGCGGCGATCTGGCGGACCTGCGCCACGCTGTACTGGTGGCGGATGGCGTGGCTGCCGTCGCGCAGCGTCACGTCGGAGATATAGAGTTTCTTGTCGGTGCTCATGGCGTGGTTCCTGTTCAGGCCGCGGCGGACTCGGCGAGCATGGCTTCGGCCATGCTCTCGGCGGTGTTCAGCGCGGCGCTGGTCATGATGTCCAGGTTGCCGGCATAGGCGGGCAGGTAGTGCGCGGCGCCCTCGACTTCAAGGAACACCGTGGTTTTCAGGCCGGCAAGGCGTCCCAGCCCCGGGATATTGAGCGGCGCGTCCGCGGTGATTGCCTCGAACTGCACCGCCTGCTTGAGGCGGTAGCCCGGCACATAGCGCTGCACGTCGGCGGCCATGCGCGCCACCGATTCGGCAATGGCGTCCTGGTCGGCCGGCTCGCTCAGGCAGTACACGGTGTCGCGCATGAGCAGCGGCGGCTCGGCCGGGTTCAGCACGATGATGGCCTTGCCGCGGCGCGCGCCGCCCACCTGCTCGATGGCGCGCGAGGTGGTTTCGGTGAATTCGTCGATATTGGCGCGCGTGCCGGGGCCGGCGCTCTTGCTGGAGATGCTGGCGACGATCTCCGCGTAGTGCACCGGCGCCACGCGCGATACCGCCGCCACCATCGGGATGGTGGCCTGGCCGCCGCAGGTGACCATGTTGACGTTGGGCGCGTCCAGGTGCGCGGCGCCGTTGACCACCGGGATGCAGTACGGGCCGATCGCCGCCGGGGTCAGGTCGACCATGCGCAGCGCCGGGCGCAGCGCGCGCAGGAAGGCGTCGTTCTTCACGTGCGCGCCGGCGCTGGTGGCATCGAAGACGATGTCGATGTCGCCGAATACCGGCAGCCGGCTCAGCCCTTCCACGCCTTCATGCGTGGTGGCCACGCCCATGCGGGCCGCGCGGGCCAGGCCGTCGGAGGCGGGGTCGATGCCGACCATCGCGCCCATCTCGACCTGCCGGCCATGCCGCAGGATCTTGATCATCAGGTCGGTGCCGATATTGCCCGAGCCGATGATGGCGGCTTTGAGCTTGCGCGTCATAGGGATTCTCCTTGGATGGGTTACTCGACACTGGCGCCGCTGGCCTTGACCAGCGGGGTCCAGCGCGTGCTTTCGCTGGCGAGGAAGGTGCCGAACTGCTGCGGGTTCATGGGCATGGGATCGAGGCCCTGGTCGGCGAAGCGCCTGGCCACTTCCGGGGCCTTGAGCGCCTTCAACGCGGACTCATTGAGCCGTGCGACCACGGCATCTGGCGTGCCGCTGCGCACCACCATGCCGAACCACACGCCGGCATCCAGGCCGGGCACGCCCAGCTCGGCGAGCGTGCGCACATCGGGCAGGCTGGCCGAGCGCTTGCTCGACGCGATTGCCAGCGCCTTGACCTTGCCGCCCTTGATCAGTGGCGAGGTGGTGATGACCGGGTCGAACATCATGTCGACCTGGCCCGCCATCACGTCCTGCAGTGCGGGCGCGGAGCCCTTGTAGGCAACGTGGGTGAACTTGCCGCCAGCCTTGTCGCCGAACAGGCCGCCGAGCAGGTGTCCGATCGAGCCGATACCCTGCGAGGCGTAGTTCACTCCGTCCGAGCGCGACTTGGCCAGCGCGACCAAGTCTTTTACCGAATTGGCCGGGCTGTTCTGCGGCACCACCAGCACCAGCGGCGATGCCGCCAGCGCCGTCACCGGCTTGAAGTCCTTGAGCGGGTCGTACGAGAAATTGCGGTACAGGCCCGGGTTGATCGCAAACATCTCGGTGGCCGCGACGAACACCGTATGCCCGTCCGGCTCGGCGCGCTTGACCGCCAGCGCGGCGATCTGCCCGCCGCCGCCGGGGCGGTTCTCCACGATCACCGGCTTGCCGAGGTCGCCCTGCATCTGCTGCGCGACCTGGCGCGCGATCATGTCGGTGATGCCGCCTGCCGGGAACGGGACCACGATGGTGACGGGGCGGGTTGGGAAGGCGGGCGCTTGCGTTGTCGCTGCGCCGGCGCTGCCGATCAGGGCGGCGCCGATGGCAAAGGGGGCGAGCAGCCTAACCAGCAGGCGATGGTTGCGATGGGGGCGTTGCATGCTTGTCTCCGTTTCTCTGTCGTTATGGGTTGAATGCTTCCGGGGGCGTGTCAGCTGTCGGCGAACTTCGCGCGCACCGTGCCGACGCCGGCGATATGCGCCTCATAGGTCTTGCCGGCCTGCGCCGGCACCATCGGCCCCAGCGCTCCGGTCAGCACCAGGTCGCCGGCGCGCAGCGGATCGCGCAGGCTGGCCAGCTTGCGCGCCAGCCACACTGCAGCGTTGAGCGGATGGCCCAGGCAAGCGGCGCCGTTGCCTTGCGAGACGCGTTCGTCGCCGCACCGCATCTCCATCTCGACGGCCTTCAGGTCCAGCCCGGACAGTGGCACCGGCACCGCGCCCAGCACGACCAGCCCGCTGGAAGCGTTATCGGCCACGGTGTCGACATACGAGATGTCCCAGTTGGCGATGCGGCTCCCGACCACCTCGATCGCCGGCAGCACGTAGTCCACCGCGCCCAGCACGTCTAGCACCGTGGCATCGGCCACGTCGAGGTCGCGGCGCAGCACCAGCGCCACCTCGGCCTCGACCTTGGGCTGCAGCGTGCGCGCCATCGGGATCGGCTCGTCGTCGCCGTAGACCATGTCTGCAAACAGGGTGCCGAAGTCGGGCTGGTCCACGCCCAGCTGGCGCTGCACCGCGGGCGAGGTCAGGCCGATCTTGCGGCCGACCACGCGGCGACCTGCCGCTTGCCAGACGGCGACGTTGGCGCGTTGCACGGCATAGGCGGTGGCCGCGTCATCGGCGGCGATTTCGCCGCGCAGCGGCGGCACCGGCGCGCGCCTGCGTTCGGCTTCGCGCAGGCGAGCGGCGAGGGCGAGGATGGTTTCCTGGTCGGGCATGGCTGTTGTCCTTGTGATGGGTCAGGGGGCTGCGTTCAGCGGGCAGGCGCGGCGTGCATCAGCGCGAAGCCGGCGATCCATTCCGGGATCGGGCGGTAGTAGTCCAGTTCGGCGCGGTAGGCGCCGCTCGCCGCGAGCGCGGCAAAGGCGGCGATCCAGGTGCGCACCTCATGGGCCGATTTGCCGGCGTCGCGCGTAATGCCGTCGTTGGTCATGCTGTCGACCCGGGCCAGTTCGCCACTGGCGAGCAGCGCCAGGAACGCGCGGTCCCAGTCAGGGTTGAGCGCATGCAGTTGGCTGTCGCCGCCGGCAAAGGCGCGCGCGGCGGCCACGGTGCGCTCCTGCCGCGCCTGGCGTGAAGCCGGCGGCGGGTTGCGTCCCGCGATCAGCCGTTCCGCCACCTCCGCGCTGGCGCCGGCGATCTCCGGCACTGGCGGCTCGTGCGAGATGCCGCCGGAGCCGACCACCAGCACGCGCTTGCCCAGGCCCGCCAGGTAGCGGCCGATGGCATCGCCCAGCAGCCGCGCGCGGCGGCAGCTTGCCATCGGCGGCGCGACCGAGTTGATGAAGACCGGGATCACCGGGTAGCGGCCGAGCGCGCCGGTCAGCACTTCCAGCGCCTGCGCGCAGCCGTGGTCGACCTGCATGCGGTACGACACCGCCACGTCGAGGTCCTGCGCCATCACCGCTTCGGCCAGGCCGAGCGCCACGTCCTGCGGCACGTCGAGCGGACCGGCGAGGCTGTTGAAGTCGCCGATGGCGCTGGCGGCCACGCCGACACAGAACGGCGGCATCACGTCATAGAAGAAGCCGTTGTAGTGGTCGGGCGCAAACACCACCACCAGTTCGGGATCAAAGGCTTCCACGCGGGCGCGCGCCGCGGCCTGCAGGCGCTCGACTTCGGCCACGATTTCCGGCGCGGGGTCGTAGTAGCCGTGCAGCGGCGTATGCGACAGGCATTCAAGATGGACCGGCATGTCAGGCTCCTGCGGCAAGCTGCCGGACGGCGGCGGCCTGGGTGTCGTACGAAGGCGCGGCGGTGCGGGCGGCGGCACGCGTATCGGTTTCCCCGGTTTCCTCGGCTTCCTCGGCTTCCTCGGCAGCCGGGGTGCGCAAGGCCAGCTTGCGCGCCAGCGCCACCACCGATTCCGAGACCTGTTGCGGCGAGCACATGCCCGCGACGAAGCGGTCGGGCCGGAGCAGCACCACCGAGCCGGGCTGGTTGCCGAACCAGTCCTTGAGCCGGCCGTGCGCGTCGCCCACGGCGATCACGCCGTCGGGCACGTCGTCGCGGTATTCGAGCTGCGGGTCCGGCTTGGCCAGCACGAACACGCCGCCAAGCTGGCGCCACACCGCGCGTGCCTGCGCGGTCAGGCCGAAGGTGGGATCGGTGCCCCAGCCAAGGATGGCGAAGCGGTTGCCGATCACGTCGTCGAGGCGCTCGACGGTATTGGCTTCGGTGCGCACCAGCGGCTGGATGAACATGCGGCCCACCGGCGAGTTGCCGGCCGGGTCGCGGCCATGCACCAGACGTCCGGCCAGCGACTCGCGCTTCTCGCTCATCAGCCCCAGCAGACGGCCCAGCGCGGAGTTGCCAGAGCGCTCCAGCCAGCGCGCCAGCAGGCCGGGATGCGAAGGAAGGCGCTGGCCTTCGGGCAAGAGCACGACGCCTTGCTCGTAGCGCGGCATCGGCTTGAAGCGCATCTCGACAAAGTACTGCTTGACCGCGGGGAACCGGTTCAGCACCCTGGTCAGCCCATCGCGCAGCGCCGACCCCGCGCGGCTGGCAGGCGCGAAGATATCGCCGGCCACTTCCGACAGGTGGATCATCGAACGCGCATGGGCGCGGCGCTCGGCGGTGTAGGTGTCGAGCAGCGCATCGCCGGCCTGGCCCTTGACCACCATCGCCAGCTTCCAGCCCAGGTTGCTGGCGTCGCGGATGCCACTGTTGTAGCCCTGGCCCTGCCACACCGGCATGATGTGCGCGGCATCGCCCGCCAGCAGCACGCGGCCGGCGCGGAAGTCGCGCGCCAGGCGTGCGTTGTGCGTATAGACGCGCTGGCGGATGTAGTCGACCTTGTCCGGGTCGGCGACGACCTTGCGGATCAGTGCGGCCATGTTCTCGGGGCGCGACAGTTCTTCCTCGGTCTCGCCGGGCATGACCATGAACTCGAAGCGGCGGATGCCGTGCGGCAGCGCGGCCGACACATAGGGCCGCTCGGGGTCGCAATGCATGTAGATGTGCGGCGTACCGATCGGGTCATTGCGCACGTCCACCACGATCCACTGGTTGGGCTTGGTGCGGCCTTCGAACGGCATGTCGAGCGCGCGTCGCACCAGGCTGTTGCCGCCGTCCGCACCGACCATGTAGGCGGCACGGATGCGCACCGGCCGGCCGGCGTCGTCGGCGGCATCGACCTGCACGCCGTGGTCGTCATGCGTGAACGACGACACGCCGTGGCCCAGCAGCGTGCGCACATGCGGGAAGCGCTGCAGGCCCTCGAACAGGATGCGGTCGGCCAGCGGCTGGATAAAGGCATTGCGGCGCGGCCAGCCGAACTCGTCGGTGCGCGGCTCGATCGACGCAAAGCAGCGCCCGCCCGCGGTGACGAAGCGCATCCAGTGATTGGGCGTGGTGTGCGGCAGCAGCGTCTGCGCCAGCCCGACCGACTGGAACACGCGCAGCGCTTCGTCGTCCAGGCCGATGGCACGCGGATAGTCGATGATCTGCGCGAGCTTTTCCACCAGCACCACGCTGACGCCCTGCAGGCCGAGGATATTGGCGATCATCAGGCCGACCGGCCCGGCACCGACGATGGCGACGTCGCAATCGAAAGTGTCGGGACGAGCGTCGCCGCCCGCCATGGCGATGGCGTGGGTCATGTCTGTCTCCGTTTTATGTTGTGGGTGTCCGGGCGCGGCCCGGACCGTCAGGGATGCGCGTAGCGCGGTCGTCAGGGATGCGCGTAGCGCATCAGACCGTGGTCGCCTCGGGCACCGGCTTGCCGAGCAGGAAGTCCAGGTGGATGCGGTTGAAGGTGTCGGCGTCCTCGAACTGCGGCCAGTGGCCGCAGCCATCCATCACCGTGAACAGCGCGCCGGGAATCATGGTGGCGATGCGGCGGCCTTCGGAGACATCGGCGGTGGGATCGTCGGAGGTCCACAGCACCAGCGTCGGCGCCTGGATGCGGCCGTAGTCGCCGGCACGCAGGATGTTGCGCTGGCGCGTCTCCATGTCCTGCAGGATCATGCTGCCGCGCTGCGCCTCGACCATGCCGGGCTGCGCATAGATTGCCTGGCGCGTGGCGACGAGGTCGTCGAAGACCCTGGACTTGTCGGCCATCAGCCATTCCACGCGGGCCTTGATGAAGTCCCAGCTCGGGTCTTCGACCGCGCGCATCGACAGCGTCTTCAGGCGTTCCATCACCACCGGGTCGGCTTGCGAGCCGCCTGCGGTGTTCAGCACCAGGCGCTCGATGCGCTCGGGATGGTCGATCGCCAGTTGCGAGGCGACCCAGCCGCCCAGCGATTCGCCGCTGAACGAGGCGCGTTCGATGTCGAGCGCATCGAGCACGCGGATCACGTGGTCCACGTAGGCCGACACCTCGCGCGGGCCATCGGGCTTGTCGGTCCAGCCGTGGCCGATCATGTCGATGGCCCAGACGTCGAAGTGCTCGGCGTGCGCCTTCAGGTTGCGCACATAGGCCTCGGCGTGGCCGCCGACGCCGTGCAGCAGGATCAGCGCGGGCTTGCTGCGATCGCCGGCGTGCAGGTAGCGTGTCTGGATGCCGCCGGCATCGAGCCAGCCCTGGGTGAAGCTGACGCCGCGCAGGTCGGCCCAGATGCTCTGGAACGGCTTGGCGGCGGGGGAGGAAGTGTTGGGGGCGGTGGCCGGGGCGGCTTGCGTCGACATCGGTTGTCTCCAGGTTCTGTGCAGGGTGCCTGCATTCGGGGGGCTTGCTTTGAACGGAAGTCTAGAGACCGCGTTGCTCGCGGCAAAAAAAATGTGCAAACTGTGCAAGGAATGCACGGCATTGATTTAAAAGGACTTTTTATGGCGCTGGAGCGGGATGCCATTTACGCCAATGTCAGGGGACTGACGCGCGGCCTGGATGTGCTGCGCGCGCTGAACCGCATGGAAAGCGGGCGCGCAACGGCCCAGCAACTGGCGCAAGAGACGGGGCTGCACCGCACCACCGTGCGGCGCCTGCTGGAGACACTGGTGGGGCAGGGTTTCGTTCGGCGCAGCGAGTCTGACGACACCTTCCGCCTGACGCTGCAGGTGCGCACGCTCAGCGAGGGCTTCACCGACGACGAGTGGATCTCCACCACCGCCGCGCCGCTGATGGGCGAACTGCTGCAGCAAGTGGTGTGGCCCTCCGACCTGACCACGCCCGACGGCGACGCGATGATCATCCGCGAGACCACGCACCGCTTCAGCCCGCTGTCGTTCCACCGCGCCATGGTCGGGCGGCGGCTGCCGATGCTGCTGACGGCGTCAGGGCGCGCGTACTTTGCCAACTGCACCGAGGCCGAGCAGGAGAGCGTCGTCGCGATGCTGCGCGCTGGTGCCGGCGGCGAGCGGCAGGCCGCGCTTGCGAGCGATGCGCAGTTCGTGCAGAACCTGGTGAAGCGTGTGCGGGAGGACGGCTTCAGCACCAATCATGGGGACTGGAGCGAACAGCGCAACATCAGTGCCATTGCGGTGCCGCTGCGTGCGGGCGAGCGCGTGCTCGGCAGCCTGAACGTGGTTTATCTGTCGCGTGCGCTCAAGCCGGCCGAGGCGGAGGCGAAGTTCGTGGCGCCGCTGGCCAGCATTGCGGGCAAGATCGCGGCGGGCCTTGCAGGGGACTGAGCGGACTGGCGCCTCCTTGTAAGGATCGGACTTCCGGGAAGGATCCGGTTTGGTTTTTTGTGTTGTGTGTTGTGTGTTGTGTGCTGCGTGCTGCGGCTGGGCATCTGGCGGATATTTGATATGTCCTGTTCCGCCCTTTAGGGCGGAACCGGGCGTATCAAATATCCACCAGATGCCAAGCCGGAGGCACAACACACCCACCCCGCCAAGCCCCCAAGGTTTACCATTATTTGACACGATATCAAATAAATCCTACATTATTGAGACGGTATCATTTACCACCCAACAAGGAGCCCCCGTGACCGACCAAGACAAGCCACAAGTAACCGCAGGCATGCGCGGCGCCTCGTGGGACACCCGCCTGATGTCCCGTCCGTACCAGATGGTCCCCTATGCGCTCACCACGGCAGATGGCCAGCGCACGCTAGGCTTCCTGTTCAC
Organism: Cupriavidus sp. Agwp_2; assembly: GCF_040784895.1. Lineage (NCBI taxonomy): Bacteria > Pseudomonadati > Pseudomonadota > Betaproteobacteria > Burkholderiales > Burkholderiaceae > Cupriavidus > Cupriavidus sp. Agwp_2. The sequence goes on along the minus strand of NZ_CP088084.1, from coordinate 1,523,540 downwards.
GGTCACCGGAAAAGAAAAAACCGTCGTCTCCCTGATGCACCCCCGCGAAATGGCCATCACCCACTACCTGGTGCCATTCGTGCTGGACGCCGGCTGCGCCTGCTGGGTCCAGGGCCCGCGCTCGATCGGCAACGATCTGCGCCTGGAGCATGAACTCGCCTTGCTCGACGTAGCCGCCGGCATGACCCACTTGCGCGAGCTCGGCTACGAGCGCATCGTGCTGCTAGGCAACTCCGGCGGCGCGGGACTGTATGCCTTCTACAACCAGCAATCGCAAGCGGCCCCCGACCAGCGCATCGCCCGCACGCCAGGCGGCCGCCCGACCAACCTGGCCGAAGCCCCGATGCCAGTGGTCGACGGCATGATCCTCGTCTCGCCGCACCCCGGCCAGGGCAAATTGCTGATGAGCGGCCTCGACCCCTCCGTCGTCGACGAGAACGACCCCATGCAAACCGACCCGTCGCTCGACCCGTTCTCCGCCGCCAACGGTTTTGACGCCGCCGCCGGCCGCGGCACCTATGCGCCGGACTTCATCGCTCGCTACCGGGACGCGCAGGAAAAACGCGTGGCCCGCATCGACAACCGCGCCCGCGCACTCCTCAAGGCCAAGCAGGAAGCGCGGCAGCGCATCAAGGCCGGCAGCGGCACCGAAGCCGACCGCCGCGTGGCCGCGCATGCCCCTATCTTCGAGGTCTGGCGCACCGATGCCGACCTGCGCTCGTGGGACATCTCGCTTGATCCCTCGGATCGCAAGACCGGCTCGCTGTGGGGCAAGGACCCGTTCGTGTCGAACTGGGGCAGCGTCGGCTTCGGCCGCGTGGTCACGCCGGAGTCGTGGCTGTCGACGTGGTCCGGGCTGTCGTCGAATGCCGCGCTCGACAAGACCCTCGACGCGCTGCACCAGCCCACGCTGCTGCTGGAATACACCGGCGACCAGTGCACCTTCCCGGCCGACATCGAAGCGATCTACCGCCAGATCCCCGGCACGCGCAAGCAGCTCCTGCGCGTGCGGGGCAACCACCACGGCATGGCGCTGAGCCGGGACGAGGAACCGGGGCAGCGCATCGCCGGCCGCCACATCGTTGCCTGGCTGCGCGAGAACATGAACTAACCGGCAAGCATCCACCAGGGCCAGCGCGCACGTCGCCCCCCGACATCAAGCGCGCGGCTCCGACCATCGACTACAAAGGGTAGAGACACATGCTGCAGAACCACACCGTCCGTCCGCCGCAATTGCTGGAGGGAGTCAGGTATCCGGATGAAGACCGCCTGCGCCGCTATGTCGCCGAAGGCGTGCTGACCGGCGAATCCCTGGCGGGCGCCTTCCGTGAATCGTTCGAACGCCATGCAGACCGCCTGGCGCTGGTGGGCCCCGAAGGCGAGCTGACCTATCGCCAGCTTGACGAGCAGACCGACCGCCTGGCCGCCGCGCTGCTGGCGCTCGGCCTGAAGCCGCTGGACCGCGCCGTGTTCCAGTGCGGCAACTGCAATGAACTGCTGCTGGCGTTCTTCGCCTGCCTGAAGGCCGGCATCATCCCACTGTGCTCGCTGCAGGCCTTCCGCAAGCTGGAGATCGGCTACCTGGGCAACCTGTGCGAAGCGCGGCTGCACCTGGTGCAGGGCGACGATTCCAAGTTTGACGATGTGGCTTTTGCCGAAGAAATGCAGGCCGAGGTGCCGAGCCTTGCCCATATCCTGCAGGCGCGCGGCGAGCGTCGTGGCAAGGCAGTGTTGATTGCCGACCTGATCCAGGAGATGCCGCTGGCGCGGGCGCGCGAACTGCTCGCCGGCGTGCGGCACGATCCCTTCCAGGTGGCGGTGTTCCAGCTTTCCGGCGGTACCACCGGCGTGCCCAAGATCATCCCGCGCTTCCAGAACGAATACCTGTACAACATGCGCGCGGTGGCCGCGTGCAACGGCTACACGCAGGAAGACGTGCTGTTCTTCCCCACGCCGTACATGCACAACCTGAACATGGGTTGCTTCTTCGGCCCGTTCCTGCTCGCCGGTGCGACCGTCACCGTGACGCCTGACATCGGCGAGGAGAACCTGCAGCGGCTGGTGCGCGACTACCGCCCGACCTGGTTCGGCGTCGCCGGCCCGATCCTGACGCGGATCGCGCCGGAGCTGGCCAAGGCCGGTGCGGCCGAGCGCGCGCGCCGCAACTTCGTCGCGCCCAAGAATGCCGCGGGGCTGACACGGCTGACCGGCTCGCCGACGCACCATATCTTCGGCATGACCGAGGGCGTGATCATGTTCGCGCGCCGCGACGATCCGCAGGAGATCCGCGATACCTCGGTCGGCAGTCCGGTGTCCGAGCATGACGAAGTGAAGATCGTCCATCCCGGCACCGAGGATCCGGTGCCCGACGGCGAGGCCGGCGAGGCGCTGTTCCGCGGCCCGTACACGATCCTCGGCTACTACAAGTCAGAGAAGGAAGATGTGACGCGCTTTACCGCCGACGGCTTCTACCGCTCCGGCGACCTGATGTCGGCGCGCGTGGTCGACGGGCGCCGCTATTACTTCTTCTGCGGCCGCATCAAGGACGTGGTCGACCGCGGTGGCGAGAAGATCAATGCGGAAGAGCTGGAGAACGTGATCAACCTGCATCCGGCGGTGCTCGCCTGCGCCGTGGTGGGCATGCCCGACCGCATCTACGGCGAGCGCGTGTGCGCGTTCATCGTGCCCAAGCCGCCGGCTACCAGCCTGTCGCTGCCGCAGCTGACCCAGTACCTGCACGAAGCGGGCCTCGCCAAATTCAAGTGGCCGGAGCGGCTGGAAGTTGTGCGGGAATTCCCGCTGACCGCCTCCGGCAAGCTCAGCAAGGCGCTGCTGCGAGAGCAGATTATCCAGACGCTCGAGGCCGAGGCGGCCCGTGGCAACACCAACGAAGGGAAGTGAGATGACCCAAGCGACGACCCAATCGACGACCCAAGCGACAAACATTGCCGCAGCGCCTGCCGTGCAGCTGCATGGCGTGCACCACACCGCGCGCCCGACCTGGAAGCTGGCCGAGACCGTGCATTTCTACCGCGACCTGCTCGGCCTGCCGTTGGTGCATGCGATCTCCGCCAAGGGCTGGGGGCCGGACAACCATGCCGACTTCCTGCACTTCTTCTTCGACAGCGGCAACGGCAGCACCATCGCCTTCTTCTACTACATCGGCACCGAGCGCCCGGACTGGCTCACCGTGCGCGAGCACTACCAGGACCGCGCCACCCACACCGCCTGGCGCGTGCGCGACGAGGCCGAGCTGCTGCTGTGGCGCCAGCGCGTCGAAGCGGTCGGCATCCCGCTGCGCTACCAGATCCGCCATGAGGTGATCGAGTCGATCTACTTCAACGATCCCAACGGCTACCCGATCGAGATCACCTGGCAGGTGCGACCGTTCAGCGAGTCCGATGCCGAAGACGCACGGCTGACCATCGAGGCCGCCATCGAGCTGGAGAACGCCGGCAAGGACGGCGCGCCGTTCGGCTCGATCGAGCCGGTGTGGCAGCGCAAGGCCGCGCTGATCGACAAGAGCGCGCCGGCCGGCAAGGCTTCGGTGTTCGTGCTCGATGTGCCCGAGTTCTCTGCGTTGCTCGACGTGGCCGGCAAGACCGAAGGCTACAACACGACGTCGCTCGGCAACGGCTACGTGCGCATCGACGGCAACCCCGGCATCCGCTTCGGCCGCAAGGCGCTCGGCTTCAAGCCGGCGGTCTGGTACGGCGCGCTGACCGGCGGGCTGGCGGGGCGCATCGAACAGTTCGACATGGATGCATTGGTCATCGCCCCGGGGGACGCCAAATGAAGATCGCCATCATCGGGGGCGGCCCGTCGGGGCTGTTCCTGGCTATCCTGCTGAAGGAACGGCTCGCCGGAGTCGACATCGACATCTACGAGCAGAATCCGGAAGACGCCACTTTCGGCTTTGGCGTGGTGCTGGCCGATACCGGGCTGTCCAACCTGCGCGCGGCGTCGCCGGCCGTGGTCGATGAGCTGGCGCGCGCGATGCGCTTCAGCGACCGCCATTCCATCGTCAGCCACGAGCACCCGATCACGATGAAGCGCCCTGGCGCGGGCGGCGGCGCAATTCCGCGCCTCCGGCTGCTGCAGATCCTGCAGGCGCGCGCGCGGGAGCTGGGGGTGCGGATCACGTACAACCAGCGCATCAGCGATTTCTCGGCGATCGATGCCGACCTGGTAGTCGGTGCGGACGGCGTCAATTCGCAGCTGCGCGCGGCCAACGAGGCCGGCTTCGGCACGCGCCGCCACAGCCTGACCAACCACTTCGCGTGGTATGGCGTGGAGAAGCCGTTCCCGAACCCCGCGCTGGTGTTCCGCAAGTACGAAGGCGGGTATTTCGTCGCGCACTACTATCCCTACTCGGACTCGATGAGCACCTTCGTGGCCGAGTGCGACCACCAGACCTGGCTCGACTTCGGCATGGAGTCGATGACGCAGGAAGAGCGCCAGGCGCTGTTCGAGAAGATCTTCGCCGCAGAGCTGGGTGGCTACCGGCTGGTGTCGAACAACTCGGTGTGGCGCCAGTTCCCGGTGATCGTCAATGACACCTGGCATGTCGGCAACCAGGTGCTGATCGGCGATGCGCTCACCAGTGCGCATTTCTCGATCGGCTCGGGTACGCGCATTGCCATGGAAGACGCGATCGCGCTGGCCGAGGCCATCGTCGCCTCGCCGGATGATGTGCAGGCTGCGCTGCAGCGTTACGATGCCAGGCGCCGCCCGGAGAAGGCCAAGCTGATCAGTGCGTCCGAGGCCTCGTACAACTGGTACGAACGCATCCGCGAATGGATGGATCTGCCCACGGCGCATGAGTTCGTGTTCCGCTTTATGACCCGTACCGGCCGCGTCGACCTGAACCGGCTGCGCGAGCAATACCCGAACCTGCTTGCCGAGCTGACGGCGGCGGGCGTGTCGGTGCCGGCCGGGCAGCACCCATGATCCGCGCCACCGAGTATGTACTCAGCGAGCAGCCATTCGTGGTGCGCCGCACCGTGCGCTGGGGCGACTGCGATCCGGCCGGGGTGGTCTACACCGGACGCTTCACGGACTACCTGCTCGGTGCGGTGGGGTTGTTCTCCGACCATATCGCCGGTGGCACGGGCCGCCTCGGCACCGCGCATGGCGTCGGCACGCCGTGCAAGGCCATGCGTTTCGAATTCATCGGCACCTTGTGGCCGGACGATGTGATCGACATCGAGTGCCGGGTCGAAGCGATCCGCACGCGTTCCTACGACATCCGCTGCACGGCCAGGCGCCCGGACGGGAGCGCGGTGTTCGACGCGACCTTCTCGCCGATCTGCGTGCGGCTGGACGAGCGCGTCGGCACGCCCATCCCCGACTCCCTGCGCGCCGCGCTGTCGGCTTTCCAGCGGCCTGCGGCAGCGCGCTGATGCGCGGCACTGCCGCCGACTTTCTCGAATTTCATCATGCAATACAGAATCGGACAGATCGTTCCCAGCTCCAACATCACCATGGAGCGCGAAGTCCCCGCCATTTTCGCCGGCCGCATGCAGGTGCTGCCCGAACGCTTCTCCTTTCATTCGAGCCGGGTGCGCATGCACCGCGTGGTGGCCGAGGAACTGGCGCAGATGAACCGCGACATGGGCCGCTGCGCGCAGGAACTGGCCGACGCGCGCGTCGACATCATGAGCACCGCATGCCTGGTCGCGACCATGTGCATGGGGCAGGGCTACCACCGGCAGGTCATCGAAGACCTCACCGCGGCGATCGGCGACGCGCCGCATTTGCCCGAAGTAATGACCTCGGCCGGCGCGCTGGTGGAGGAACTGAAGGACTTCGGCGCGCGCCGCATTGCGCTGCTGGCGCCATACAGCGATGCGCTCACGCGCACCGTGGTCGACTACATCGAAAGCGAAGGCATCGCGGTGCAGGATGCGATCAACTTCTCGATCCTCGACAACCTGGAAGTCGGTGCGCGCGACCCGATGCAGTTGCTGCAGGATGTGCAGCGGCTGGATACCGCCGGCGTCGACGTGGTGGTGCTGTCCGCCTGCGTGCAGATGCCATCGCTGGCGGCGCTGGAGCCGGCGCAGCAGGCGCTAGGCATCCCGGTGACGTCGACGGCGGCCTGCACCGCGCGCCAGATGCTGCGCCGGCTCGGCCTGCGCGCCGAGGCGCCGGGCGCAGGCGCCTTGCTCGGCAGCCGCACCGGACTGGCATGACGCAAGACGGCCGCCCGCAGAGGCCGCCGCCATCCGCCCACCATCGGCACGGAGACAACCACCATGCAGCAAGCCCCCCAACCGGCGCCCGCCGCCGGCCGCTGGACCTATGTCGCCGTCATCCTGGGCGCGGCGCTCGGGATGCTCGCGGGCTACGCCCCGCTGTTCAATGCTACCGCCGGCGTCTTCGTACAGCCGCTGGCGCAGGAGTTCGGCTGGGGGCGCTCGGAAGCCTCGCTGTCGTATGCGGCGTCGATGTTCGGGCTGGCGGTGGTCAGCCCGCTGGTCGGCACGATGATGGACCGTTTCGGCATCCGGCGCGTGATCGCGGCGTCGGCGCTGGTGTTCGGGATTGCCACGGCATGCATGGCCTTGCAGGATGGCAGCAAGGCAATGTGGGTGAGCTTGTCGGTGGTGGTCGGCGTGTTTGGCGCGGCGACCTCGGTGCTGGGCTACCTTGCGGTACTGCCGCAGTGGTTCGACCGTCGCCTGGGGCTGGCGCTCGGCATTGCCATGTGCGGGCTCGGGGCGGGCACAGTGCTGATGCCGGCCACCGCGCAGTACCTGGTGACCGGCTATGGCTGGCGCACGACGTATGTGGCGCTGGGGCTCGGGTCGATCGTGCTGTCGCTGCTGGCCTGCATGCTGCTGCGCGAACGCCGCGTGCCCGGCGTGGCACGGGCCGCGTCCGGGGCGGCGGCGCCCGGGGTGCCGCTGCGTGAGGCACTGCGCAGCTATCGCCTCTGGGCCATCTGGGCGGTGTTTATCCTGGCGTCGTCGGCGACGCTGTCGCTCGGGCCGCACCTGCCCGCGATGTTTGCCGACAAGGGCTTCAGCCCGGCGGACGCCGCGCGTAGCGCGTCGATGGTCGGCGTGGGGCTGCTGGTGGGCCGTATCCTGACCGGAGTGCTGATCGATCGCATCCACGCGCCGTTCGTCGCCTGCGTGTTCTTTGTCGGTGGCGCTGCGGGCATCTACCTGCTTGGCGTCACGCGGGATTACCAGTTGCTGCTGGTCGCCGCCACCCTGATCGGCCTGACCATCGGTGCCGAGGGCGACCTGATCTCTTACCTGGTGCGCTCGTATTTCGGGCTGCGGGCGTTCGGGGCGCTGTTCGGCATCGCGTTCTCCGGGTATGGCTTCGGCGCGGTGATCGGGCCGATCGGGCTGGGCGGATGGTTTGACCGGCATGGCAACTACGACACCGCGCTGCTGGTGCTGCCGTGCATGCTGCTGGCGGCCGGGGCGCTGACGCTGTCGCTGGGGCGTTATCTGCGCCCGAGCTCGCATGGTTCCGGTTTGCCCGAGCCTGCCGGCGCCTGAGTTCGCCATGGCTGGCGCAGCGCGGTAAAATTACCAGGGCCGCAATTTACGCGGCCCTGTGTCCATGACCGGTCAAACCAACATGCCAGCCGCTCGCCGCAATACCACAGCCGCCGCCGCACCCGCCGGAAAGGCAACCGCCACCCCCACTGCGCCGCGCCGTCGCGGCCGCCCGCCCAAGACCGATTCGCCTATCGGCGCCGAGCCGATGCTGAGCCGTGTCGCCATCCTGCAGCATGCGATCAAGCTGACCAAGTCCATGCCGCTGGACCAGATCTCGATGGTGCAGCTGGCCAAGGATTTCGGCGTGGCGCCGGGGTTGATCCACTACTACCTCGGGGGGCGTGACCAACTGGTGTCTGGTGTACTCAACGACTACTACCGCCAGCGGGTTGGCGTGCTGCCGTCGTTGACTGGCGACTGGCGTGCGGATGTGGAGGGGATTGCGCGGCTGAGTTTCGAAGTTGCCGTGGAGAATCCCGGGGTCAGTATCTACGTCGCGTCGCATAACCGGTATCGCTTGTTCCAGGAAGTGGAGCCGGGGGAAACCGATTACGGGATGGAGTTCTTCAACCGGATGACGTCGGCCATCATGCAGGGTGGTTTTACTGCCGAGCAGGTGGCGCTTGGCTATCACCTGATTGCGCAGTATCTGGTGTCGGCCAGCATGGCCGAGGCCTCGCGGCAGTTGCCGGCTTATCACCAGGCCTTTATCGAGAAGAAGCTGGAGTCGGCTTCCGAACTGCAATATCCGGGAGCGCGGTTCGTCAGCAAGGCGTTTTCGCGGTTGACTTCCGATGTGGCGTTTGAGGAAGGGCTGCGGATTACGCTGGATGGGATTGAGGGGTGGAAGGTTAGTGGGAGGGGTGTTGTGGTCAAGAGGGCCAGGAAGAAGGTTGCTTGAGGTTTGTGGCCTGGCGGCCGGCATCTGGTAGCAGTTGATATGCCCTGTTCCGCCCTGAAGGGCGGGTAACTTTTTGTCCGAGCGACAAAAAGTCACCAAAAAGCGCGTTTACTGCCCTGGGCGGGCGGCCACTCTTATCGTAGTGCGCGCGAGCTTTCGTACGGGGCTGGGCGTCGTTGCAGGGCAGGACTGCCTGACGCCATGGTGCGCCACGGTGGCTCGGGATTGACGCAGTTTTTGAACGAGCCCAGAGCTGTTGGGTGGCCCCTGCTGCTAGCGGCGTGGTAGGAACGCCTGCGGCTGCGCAGCGCGCGGGTCCTAGTTGGTCAGCTGGGCTTGGCGACAGGGCGATCGACTACGAAGGTCTTGGCTCGCCCCAGCGAATTGGCTGGCATTACTTCGTAGGGGCTCCGGCCCTCTCCCCCGGCCCCTCTCCCGCAGGCGGGAGAGGGGAGCAAACAGGCGGGCAGGGCTAGGCGCTGAGCCCATCGGCGCTAGCGCCAAGCGAGCGCAGCGACGCGTTCCGTGCCAGGGCCGCTGACCTGAGATGCTGCCGGCGCGCAGCGCAGCCGTAGGCGTTCCTATGTTGACGCTCGCAGCCGGGGCCACCCACAGCTCTGGGCTCGTTCAAACATCGCTTCAATCCCAGCGCACCGTGGCGCACCACGGCGGCAGGCAGCCCTGCTATGTGAGGAAGCCAAGCCCCGTACGAAAGCCCCAGCACACTACGATAAGAGTGGCCGCCCGCAGGGCAGTAAACGCGCTTTCTGGTGACTCTTTGTCGCTCGGACAAAGAGTTACCCGCCCTCAGGGCGGAACCGGGCGATCAAATAGCTACCAGATGCCAGCCGCCAGGCACACGGCAGACAGCACACGGCACTAGGGACATAGTGGTAACCCCTTATTTGATACACAAACAATTAATCTAAAATTAATTGCCAGTATGTCAAATAAAGACGTCCTCGTCCCGCCGCCCTGCATCAGACCCTTGACGACGAGACGCCACACCACACACGGGAGACAACCATGAACCGCCGCACCAGCCTGAGGCTGCTTGTAGCAACCAGCCTGACCGTCGCGGCCGCGGCCGCAGCCGCAACCGCCGCCCCCTATCCAGAAAAAATAGTCCGCATCGTCGTCCCCTCCATCGCCGGCAGCGCCCCCGACATCATCGCCCGCCAGGTCGCCGAACGCCTGACCGCAGTCTGGAAGCAACAAGTCATCGTAGAAAACAAGCCAGGCGGCAACGGCATCGTCGCCATGAGCGCCTTGAAGCAATCCGCGCCGGACGGCTACACGCTAGGCATCTTCCACGCCGCCGCAGCCGTCACCACCCCGGTGATGTACAAGGAAGCCAGGTTCGACATCCAGCGCGACACCGAAGTCGCGGCAACACTGGCCTACACGCCAATGATGTTCGTCGCCGACCCCAAGTCCGGCTTCACGACCCTCGCGGAAGTGCTGAAAGCCGGCAAGGCACGCCCGGACGACGTCACCATCGGCAGCCCCACGCGCGGCTCAGTCCCGCACCTGACCGCTGAAATGATGGGCCAGCTGCAGCAGGCACGCTTCCGCCAGGTCAGTTTCAGCGGCACCACGCAGGCGATCCAGGCCGTGGTCAAGGGCGATGTGCCGGTCTATGTCGACGGCATCGCACCGCTGGTACCGCTGGTGCGCAGCGGCCGCCTCAAGGCGCTGGCGGTGACCGCCGACACCACGCTGCCCGGGCTCGAAGGGATACCCCTTGCGAGGGACGTAGCCCCCGGCCTGGTGGCAAAGGGCTGGTTCGCCGTGTTCGCGCCCAAGGGCACCCCCGCGGCCGCGCTCGACGCGATCAACACCGCGGTCGGCACCGTGCTGTCGCAGCCTGTCTTCGTCGAGCGGCTGAAGGAGCTGGGCACCTACCCGATGCCTCAGAACCGCCAGCAGGGCGAACGCTTCGTGCAGGCAGAGAAGGTGCGCTGGGAAAAAGTCATCCGTGACGCCGGCGTCAAGGCCGAATAAGCACCCGGCGCACCGCAACCCATCCCGCTACAGCACATTCACATCCGCCGTGCCTGCCGCCACTTCAAGCACCCGCGTGCTTGCGGTAGCCGGCAGCGCCGGCGCGACCCCGCCGCTGATGGACTTCATCGTATGGAACGCGCAGCTGAGCTTGTCCGCCGTCAGCGTCACCAGCGCATACCCTTCCGCATTGGTGTCGGCATGGCGAATCCACGGGTTGAACGCGCGCAAAGTGGTATCGAACGCGTTCACCAGCACGCCGCCGACATCGCTGTAGACCAGCTCGCGCAACGCGGCAAAAGCCTGGTCGTTGTCGACGATGGCGCGGAACGAACTCAGCAGCGTGTTGCTCGACACGCCCGCGGTCACCAGGTCGACCATCACCGGCGTGGGCGAAGCCGCATCGTAGTCGTCCATCACCTGGCCGCCGAAGAACGCATGGATGTCGCCACTCAGCGCCACCATGTTGCGCACGCCGTTGGCCTTCAGGAACGCCATCAGGTTCTTGCGCTCGGCGTTGTAGCCATCCCACTGGTCGGCATTGAGGATAAAGCGGTCGAGCAGCGCGATCGCCGGCAGGCGGCTTTCGATCAGCGGCCGGATGTTGGCGTCGAAGGCCGCCGCGTCGATGCCTGCCTGCGACAGCAGGTTGCGCAGCGCGGTGTACGCCAGTCCGGCATAGGAGCCGGCGGCCTTGGCCGCGGCCAGATCGCTTTCCAGCGCACTGGCGATGGCCGACTGCAGCGATGCCAGCGCGCTATTGGCCTGCACCAAGGCCCGCGCGATCAGATCGGCGATGGCCTTGGTGATGTCGACCTGCATGCGCATGAGCGACAGCTGGTTGCCCCACAGCTTCCACGTGGTATTGGCGCCGCCGACGCGGTCCTGCCACCACGCGCGCTGCGCGTCGCCGAGCATCGACACCGGCGTCAGCGCATTGCCGGCATCGCTGATCTTCTGCGCCTCGGTGGAGGCCAGCGTGGCGGCGGGAACGAAGTACAGGCTGCCGACCGCGCGGCCAGTCGATTCCTCCGCGATGATGTGGTCGGCGCGGTACAGCCGTTCGTCGGTCATCAACAGCGTGGCCAGGTTGCCGAAGGTGAAGGCCCGGTAGATCTGGATGTTCTGGAACGACGGGTTGCTCGTGTCGAGGCTGACGTCGGCGGGCAGGTATTCGAACCACGCCTGGCTGGCGGCGCGCCGGCGCGCGGTGTGTGGCGTGAGGTCGTCGTCCGAGTCGTAGGTCTGGCGGTCCTGCCAGCAGTTGTCCGAGAACTCGTGGTCGTCCCAGATCGCGATCATGGGGAAGGCCGCGTGCAGCGCCTGCAAGCGCGTATCGCTGCGGTAGCTGCGGTACAGGTAGCGGTAGTCGTCGAGCGTGGTGGCGTAGACGCTGCCATCCGGCAGCACCGTGCCGTTGGGCAGCTGCAGCGCGGCGTGGCGGTCTTCCACCAGTCCGGCGCGTGAGCCGCCGGGCACGGCTTCGTAGATGTAGTCGCCCACGTGGACGATAAAGTCCAGGTCCTGTTCCACCAGCTCTTCCATGCCGGCCCAGTGGTTGGCATTCCAGTCCTGGCAACTGACAAAGGCGAAGCGCAGTTGCGCCAGCGGCGTGCCCGCGGCTGCTGCGGTGCGCGTGCGGCCTGCGGTGCTGGGGCGGTTGCCGAGCAGGAAGCGGTAGTAGTAGCGAGTGCCGGCGGTCAGGCCCGTGACCTTGTTGCGAATGGTGTAGTCCCATTCCGGAAGGGCCATCAGCGGCTGGTTGACCACCAGCGATTGCGGCGGGAAGTCCTGCTGCGTCGAGACTTGCAGCCGCACCACCACGGGCCGCTTGCCGTTGCTGCCTTCAACGCGGGTCCACACCACTACGCTGTCAGGCTTTGGGTCGCCCGAGGCGACGCCGTGTACGAAATTGAAGTTTTCCGGATTGCCCGTGTCGGGCTCATCGTCGTCGCCACCACCGCCGCCGCAGGCAGCCAGGCCGCCGGTGGCGATCGTGACGGTCATGAAACTTCCCCACTTCAGGAACTGGCGTCGATCCATGATTGCTCTCCTTCTCTCGGGTTGCGGAGCACAGCCGCGGCCCGGACGCCGGAGAGGGCATCATTTTTTGTGGGAGACGTGACTGCTTGTTGCATGGATACTAGTGGCCGGTCTCTGTCTTCGCTGTCGGTGATGCGCCGACATCGATATAGGAGAAGGACGACTGATGCCGAGAGGCGTTGTGCTCGGCCTTTCCAGTCATCCATGGCGTCAGGACGCGATCTCCGCAGCGACGCAATGATTCATCAACGACCGGCTAGGGCACGTCGCGCTGCGGCGCGCCGTCGTAGGTCCACAGGAACTGCCGCGGGATCGGTCCCTTGTTGCGCCCGCCCTGGCAGGTCTGCTCCCACGCGTGCGCGAGGATGCCGACCGAACGCGACAGGCAGAACAGGCCGCGCGCCAGCGGGGCAGGGAAGCCGAGCTCGGCATAGATCACGGCAGTGGCACCGTCGATATTCATCGGAATGGGCTTGCTGCGCCCGGCGGACAGTGCCTGCTCGATGGCACGCGCGATCGACGCATAGCGCCCCGTGACGACGCCATCGGCCGCGGCTTGTTCCACCAGCGCGAGCAGGCGCGGTGCGCGCGGGTCGACCGGATGGAAGCGGTGACCAAATCCGGAGACAAACTTGCCATGCAGGTCGCGATAGCCATGCAGCGCCGCGGCCACGGCATCGTCCATGCTGCTGCCGGCGTCGATGCGCGCGCCGACATCCTCATACAGCGCCACCGCCTGTTCGCCCGCGCCGCCATGCACGTCGCCCAGCACGTTGACCGCCGACGCCATTGCATTGTTCAGCCCCACGCCGCAGGTCGCCGCCATGCGCGCGATGGCAATGCTCGGTGCCTGCGGACCGTGGTCGACGGCGGCCATCAGCGCCGCGTCAAGCAACTCTCCCTGTCCCGGGCCAGGCAGTTCGCCGCGCAGCATCAGCCAGATCATCTGCGCAAACGAGACGCGTCCGATCAGCTGCTCGATGGGATAGCCGCGGTAGCGGATCTCGCCGGGCTTCATGTCGATGATGCCGGTATGCCACCAGTCCTGCGACAGGCGCTGGCCCGGCTCCATGTCTTGTTCGCCGGCGTTGGGATGTTGGCCGATGCCGCTCATATTGCGCGCTCCTGGCTGAGTTGATCGATGTCCGTGCTGCTGTAGCCCAGGCTTTCCAGCACCTGGCGCGTGTGCTGGCCCAGTTCTGGCGGCGGCGTGTCCACTGCCGGCGCCTCGCGGTTGAGCTTGAAGCCGGTGCGCACCACGCGGATGTCGCGGCCCACGCCTGGCACTTCGGCAAATTCGCCGATCATGCCGCGGTCGCGCACTTGCGGATGCGCCAGCGTGTCGGGCACGCCCAGCACCGGACCGGCCGGGACCCCGGCGGCGTTCAGCAGCGGCCACCATTCGGTGGCGGGCCTGGTTGCCAGCTCGGCTTCCAGCGCGTCGGTCAGGGCCGCGCGGTTGGCCAGGCGCGCCTGCCGCTGCGCGAAGCGCGCATCGCCAGCCAGTTCGGGACGGCCGACCACGCGGCACACCGCTTCAAACTGTTCCTGCTTGTTGGCGGCGATATTGAGCAGCCCGTCGCCGGTGCGGAAGGTGCCCGACGGGCTGGCGGTCATGTTCTCGTTGCCCATCGGCACCGGGGCCTTGCCGGCGATCAGGTGGTTGGAGACCACCCAGCCCATGGTGGCGAGCGTGGCCTCCAGCATCGACACGTCGATGAAATAGCCCTCGGTGCGCTGGTGATCCGCCAGCGCCGCCGCCACGGCAAGCGCCGCGGTCAGTCCGCCAATGGTGTCGGACACCGGATAGCCCACGCGGTAGGGCGCCGTCTCCGGATCGCCGGTGATGCTCATCACGCCTGACATGCCCTGGATGATCTGGTCGTACGCCGGCAGCTCCGCCAGCGGCCCGTCCTGGCCGAAGCCGGAGATCGCGCAGTAGATCAGCCGCGGGTTCTCCTGTCTGAGCGTTTCGTAGCCCAGGCCGAGCCGGTCCATCACGCCGGGGCGGAAGTTTTCGACCAACACGTCGGCGCTGCGTACCAGCTTGCGGAACACTTCGTTGCCGCGCGCGTGCTTGAGGTTGATGGTCACGGACTGCTTGCCCGGGTTCTGGGCCAGGAACGAGACGCCCATCAGGCGCTGGTTCAGCTCGGCATCCGCGCCAAGCTGGCGCGCCAGGTCGCCGGTACCCGGCGTTTCCACCTTGATGACCTCGGCGCCAAGATGCGCGAGCTGGTGGCAGCAGAACGGGCCGGCCAGCACGTTGGTGAGGTCGAGCACGCGGATGTTACGCAAGGGTTTTTGCATGGCGTTGGTGTCTGGTCCGTTGTTCGACGATTCAACTATTCGACGCGCGCGCCGGACTGGCGCACGATCTCGCCCCAGCGCGTGTTCTCGCTCTGGATAAAGGCGCCGAGCTCTTTGGCGGTGCCGCCGCGAGGTTCGCTGCCTTCTTCACGCAGCTTGCTCACCGTGTCCGGCTGCGCCAGCGCCTTGTTGACCTCGGCATTCAGCCGCGCCACCACCTCGGGCGGCGTGCCGGCGGGCGCCACCAGCGCCTTCCAGTCTTCCGCCTGGAAGCCTGCGTAGCCCGACTCTGCAATGGTAGGCACGGCGGACAGCAATGGCAGGCGTTTGGCCGATGTCACTGCCAGGGCCCGGATCTTGCCGGCCTTGATCATCGGCATGGCGATCGGCGGCGTGGCGAAATAGAAGTCGGTCTGCCCGCCCATCAGGTCGGTCAGGGCCGGCGAGGCGCCCTTGTACGGCACATGCAGCGTCTTGATGCCGGCGCGCCGTGCGAACATTTCACCGGTCAGGTGCCCGACCGTGCCCGTGCCGGCCGAAGCCATCGACAACTGCTTCGCCTTCGCTGCCGCCACGAGGTCTGCAACAGTCTTGTAGGGAGCGTCGTTACGTACGATCAGCACCACCGGCTGCGCCGCCACCAGCGCCACCGGCGCGAAGTCCTTCAGCGCGTTGTAGGGCATCTTCGGATACAGCGTGGGATTGATCGCCAGGTTGGCGGTCTGCCCCATGCCCAGGGTATAGCCATCGGGCCTGGCCTTGGCCACGCCGTCCATGCCGATGTTGCCGCCCGCACCCGCGCGGTTCTCCACCACCACGTTCCACTTTGTCGCCATGCCGATCTTGTTGAAGACCAGTCGCGACAGCACGTCGGTGCCGCCCGCCGGCGGGAAGGGCACGATCAGGCGGACCGGCTGCGCGGGATAGGCGTCGGCGGCATGGGCGACGCCGGCACCTGCGGCAAGCAGCGCAGGCAGCGCGCAGCAGGCAACGGTGCGCATCAGGGCCCGCACAGGCGCGGCAAGTATCGGGGAACGCATGGAATGGGTGGAACGGAGCGAACGGCGGGTCATGGAGTCTCCTGTCTGATGGAACCGGCAGGCCTGATCTCTTCAGTTGGCGCCGGTTTTGTTCCTTCTGATAGAACTGTGTTCTATGGAGAAGAACTTTAGAGCCAGAATAGAGAGAAACTAATCCGAGTAAACCCGATGATTTCGAAAAAATGTGAAACCTGTGTTCTACTAGGCAGAACTCTGGCCGCTCTGCAACCATGGAAGACAAGCAACCCGCCCACTCCGCCGGCGCCCCCGATACCTCCAGCGGCGTCGCCGTGCTGGACCGCGCCTTCGCCATCCTCGGCGCCTTCGGACCGACCGACGAGCGCCTGTCGCTGACCGAACTGTCGCGCCGCACCGACCTGTACAAGAGCACCGTGCTGCGCCTGCTGGCGGCGCTGGAGCATGGCGGCTATATCCGCAAGCTCGACGACGGCCAGTACGCAATCGGGCCACAGCCGCTGCGGCTGGCGGCGATCTACCAGCGCTCGTTCCGCGTCGGCCCGGTGATCGAGCCGCTGCTGGAGCAGGTCAGCCGCGAACTGGGCGAAACCTCATCGTTCTACGTGCGCCAGGGCGACCAGCGGCTGGTGCTCTACCGTGTGGAGCCGGCGCGTGCGGTGCGCGTTTCCATTGGCGTTGGCGACGCCTTCCCGGTCGACCGCGGCGCCTCGGGCAAATTGCTGCGCGCCTTCACTGAACCCGGCGACGAGCGCTGGAGCGAGGTGCGGGCGCGGCTATGGGCGGCGTCGTATGGCGAGCGCGATGCCGAGACCGCCTCGGCCTCGGTGCCGGTGTTCGGCGCCACCGGCGAGCTGGTGGGCGCGCTGACCTTGTCGGGCCCGAAGCAACGGCTGGCCGCGGCGCCGACAATGTACGCGGCAGTGGCGACCTTGCTCAAGGTCGCGCGGCAGGCCACCGCGGTGCTGGGCGGCAATGGCGCGCGCTACGATCAGGGCATCGCGCAGCTGAGCATGGAGCAGATCATGGCCAGCGGCGCGACCGGCGCCGGCGACGCGGACTAGCTGGCGTCACGCGGGCTTGCGCCTATTCGGACAGCTCGCAGAAGCGCAGCCGGTTGCCGAACGGATCCGCCACCTGCAGTTGCCGGCCCCAGCCGAGCGTCTCGACGCCGGGGCGCGCATACGCGTAGTCCCTGGCCGACAACTCGCGGTGCAGCGCATCGATGTCCTGCATTGGCACGAATACCGTCGATCCGGGCGTGGCGTCGCCGTAGTGCTCGCTGAGGTGCAGCGTCAGGCCGGAGCGCCTGACCTGCATGTACAACGGGAACCCTTCTTGGAACCCTTCTTCGAAGCGATGCTCCCAGTCCACCGTGAAGCCGAGGAAATCCAGGTAGAACTCGCGGGCCTTGTCGACCGAGAAGATGCGCAGGATCGGGATGGCGGGGGACAGTTGCATGGCATTGGCCTCGTCATGGAAACAGTTGGCGGAAAAGGGATTGCCGGATCATAGGCCATGCTTGCCGATTCGCGCTGGATGCATAAGCAACCGCGACATTGTTCGTTGGCTTGCGGCGCGCCCGTGACTATGCTGGCCCTCTTTGCCATTGCCCGGAGTGCCGCCATGAATCCCCGTTACAACGCCCGCCGCCGCCAGTTGCTCGCGGCCACAGCCGCCGCGGGCGTTGCCGCCGCGGCCGGCGCCTGGACCGGCACCGCCCGCGCGCAGGGACAGCCGACGCCGCTGCGCATCGGCTACCAGAAGTCCTCCACGCTGATGATCCTGCTGAAGTCGCGGCAGACGCTGGAGAAAGCGCTGGCACCGAAGGGCGTGGCAGTGCAGTGGTATGAATTCACCTCAGGCCTGCCGCTGCTGGAGGCGCTGAACCTCGGCAACCTCGACCTCAGCGCGGACGTGGCCGATGCGGTGCCGCCTTTCGCATTGGCCGCGGGCGCGGACCTGACCTATTACGCCAGCGAGACCCCCTCGCCGCAGGCGCAGGCCATCGTCGTACGCGGCGATTCGCCGATCCGTGAAGTGGCACAGCTCAAGGGCCAGCGCGTGGCGTTTGCCAAGGGTGCCGGTGCGCACTACCTTGTGCTCGAAGCGCTGGCGCGCGCGGGCCTGTCGATCCGGGATATCGACCCGGTGTACCTGAGTCCGGCCGATGCGCGCGCGGCCTTCGAGCGCGGCAGCGTGGCGGCGTGGGCGATCTGGGATCCGTTCCTGGCGGCGGTGCAGCGCCAGGCCAATGCGCGGGTGCTGCGCGATGGCGACGGACTGGCCAGCTACCGCCGCTTCTACCTGGCCGCCACGCCGTATGCGCGTGCGCATGCGGAGGTGCTCAACGTGGTCTTCGACGCGCTGCGCGACGCCGGCGAGTGGGTCAAGCGCAATCCGGCCGAGGCGGCGCGATGGCATGCGCCACTGATCGGGCTGGATGCGGCCACGGTCGAGGCCGCCAACGCGCGCCGCAGCTACGCGGTGCGCACCGTCGACGGCGCGGCGCTGGCCGAGCAGCAGCGCATTGCCGACGCCTTCACCGCGCAGCAGATCCTGCCGCGCAAGGTCGCGATCTCCGGCTCGCCGGTCTGGCGCAAGGCTTGACCGACTTCGGCTGCGCTGTCAGGGCGCAGCCGCACCCTTCGCATTAGCCCGTCACTGCGCAGGCACCCGCGTTCAACGCCGGTGCCTGCGCTGCTTTTCGCGCCTCCGTTCCCGCATCTTCCTCGCTGCAGCAGCGTGTCTCACGGGCGCGGCCCCGCATGCGTCTCCATGTCTTCAATGTCTCGGCATAACGGCGTAACGGCGTAACGGCGTAACGGCGTAACGGCGATCCCTGACGTGTCGGAAGCGGCTGCCGTGCCGTCCGATTCCTAAGGAATAACCCTTGGGTGCCGAAAAATATATCACGACATGATGTATTGTTCGGGGCTCCGGAAGCGGGCGCCACCGCAATGGCGCCTTCTGTCGCCCCCCAGCTTCAAGGATCCTGCATGCGCATACGCAAACAAACCGACTTCTTGTCCGGCCTGATGTTCATCGTCGTCGGCCTTAGTTTTTCTTTCGTCGCCCGTGGCTACTCCATGGGCACCGCCGCCCGGATGGGCCCCGGATACTTCCCGTTCTGGCTTGGCATCGTGCTTGCGCTGCTCGGCGCCGTGGTGGCGTTCGGCGCCATGTCGAAAGAAGGAGAGGCCGATCGCATGGCCCGCTGGGACATCAAGACGCTGCTGTGGATCCTCGGCTCGGTCGTGCTGTTCGGCCTCGTGCTCAAGGCGCTGGGCATGGTGCTGTCGGTGCTGGCGCTGGTGCTGGTGTCGTCGATGGCCAGCCATGAATTCACGTGGAAGGGCGCCATCCTGAACGCGGTGGTGCTGGTGGCGATCAGCACGGTCGCCTTTGTCTACGGCATCAACCTGCAGATGCCGGTGTGGCCGGCGATCTTCACCAACTAGGAGACACCGATGGAACTGCTCAGTCATCTCGCACTCGGGTTCTCCACGGCGTTGTCGCTGCAGAACCTCGCCTATGCCTTCCTCGGCTGCGTGCTCGGCACGCTGATCGGCGTGCTGCCGGGGCTGGGGCCGCTGGCCACCATCGCCATGCTGCTGCCGATCACCTACACGCTGCCGCCGGTGGCCGCGCTGATCATGCTGGCCGGCATCTACTACGGCGCGCAGTATGGCGGCTCGACCACGGCCATCCTGGTCAACCTGCCGGGCGAGTCGTCGGCGGTGGTGACTACGCTGGACGGCTACCAGATGGCGCGGCGCGGCCGGGCCGGCGTGGCGCTCGCCACGGCGGGCATTGGCTCGTTCTTCGCCGGCAGCGTGGCCACCTTGATCCTGGCCGCATTCGCCACGCCGCTGTCGGAGCTGGCATTCAAGTTCGGTGCCGCCGAGTATTTCTCGCTGATGGTGCTCGGGCTGATCGGTGCCGTGGTGCTGGCGTCGGGCTCGCTGGTCAAGGCGGTGGCGATGATCGTGCTGGGCCTGCTGCTCGGGCTGGTCGGCACCGACGTGAACTCGGGCGCAGCGCGCTTCTCGTTCGACGTGCCGGAACTGACCGACGGCATCAGCATCACGGCGCTCGCGATGGGCTTGTTCGGCTTCGCCGAGATCATCGCCAACCTGGAGCAGAAGGAGCACCGCGAGACCTTTACCGACCGCGTAACCGGTCTGTTCCCGAACAAGGAAGACTTCAGGCGCATGATCCCCGCTGTGCTGCGCGGCACGCTACTGGGCTCTTCGCTGGGCATCCTGCCGGGCGGCGGCGCGTCGCTGGCGTCCTTTGCCGCGTATTCGCTGGAGAAAAAGACATCGAAGCATCCGCAGGAATTCGGCAAGGGCGCGATCGAAGGCGTCGCAGGCCCTGAGTCGGCTAACAATGCCGCGGCGCAGACGTCATTCATCCCGCTGCTGACGCTGGGCATCCCGCCCAATGCGGTGATGGCGCTGATGGTGGGCGCGATGACGATCCACAACATCCAGCCGGGCCCGCAGGTGATGACCAGCAACCCCGCGCTGTTCTGGGGGCTGATCGCCTCGATGTGGATCGGCAACCTGATGCTGGTGGTGCTGAACCTGCCGCTGATCGGCATCTGGGTCAAGCTGCTGACCGTGCCGTACCGCTTCCTCTACCCGGCGATCCTGGTGTTCTGCAGCATCGGCGTCTATTCGGTCAACAACACGGTGTTCGATGTCTTCGCCGCGGCCGCGTGCGGCCTGATCGGCTACATCTTCCACAAGCTGCGCTGCGAACCCGCGCCGCTGCTGCTGGGCTTCGTGCTGGGGCCGATGATGGAGGAGAACTTCCGCCGCACCTTGCTGCTGTCGCGCGGGGACTTCTCGGTGTTCACCACGCGGCCGCTGTCGCTGGGCTTGCTGGTGGCCGCCGCGGCGCTGGTGGCGGTGGTGGCGCTGCCGTCGATCAAGGCAAAGCGGGAAGAGGCCTTCCAGGAGGAATAGGCAAGCCGCCATTCGCGCGGGCGGCGCTACGTGGCGAGACCCTCGCCCGCGCCGGCCAGGCTTGCGATCCGGTCCGCCAGCCACATCAGCCCGGCATCGCTGTCCCGCGCCGTGGTCCAGGCCGCTAGCACGGTGAAGTCGGGCAGTGGCACCGGCGATGGCAACTGTCGCAGCCCCGCGCTGGCACACCACTGGTCCGCCAGCACCGCCGGCACTGTAGCCAGCGCGGCGATGCCATGCAGGATGGCGGGCACGCTGGCGAAGCGCGCGCTGCTGTAGCGCACCTCGCGGGCATGTCCTTGCGTGGCCAGCCATGCGTCGGCGGCACTGTCGAAGCCGCCGCGATACGACACCAGCACGTGGGGAAAGCGCAGGTAGTCGGCTAGCGACAGGCGGCCACCGTCCTGCAGCGGCGCTGCCCCATACACGCAGCGAAAGCCCATGCTGCGCACATCGCGCTCGCGACGCCACGCCGGGCCCTTGGCAAACGGCCCGACACCCAGGTCCATTTCCCCGCGCTCCAGCATGTCGGTGCCGCGGAACGGATCGGTCGGTACGATCGCCAGCCGCACCCGCGGCGCATGCACCGCCAGGCACGCCAGCAGGGGCGGCGCCAGCCACAGTTCGATCCAGTCCGGCATGCCGATGACAAAGGTCCGGTCCGACGCCAGCGGATCGAATTCACGCCGCTGCAGCAGTGCGGCCTCGATCTCGGCAAGCGCCGGCAACAGGCGCCGCTCCAGTTCCAGCGCGCGCGCCGTCGGTGCCATGCCATGTGTGCTGCGGACCAGCAGGGGATCGTCGAACAGTTCGCGCAACCGGGCCAGCGCACCGCTGACCGCCGGCTGCCCGAGATGCAGGTGTTCAGCGGCGCGCGAAACGCTGCGCTCGCGCAGCAGCACGGACAGCGTCACCAGCAGGTTCAGGTCGACACCGCGAAAATGGCTTTCCTTGATTTGCATGCCTCGCTATCTCCTGCGGCAAGTCCGTCGGCGCGTCACGGCAGCGCCGGCGTGGTGGCGGGCGCGCGACGGTGCCGGGTTTGCTGCTCGAACGCGACCGCCATGGCCAGCAGCGCCGCGTCGCTGCCCGCTGGACCCAGCCACGAAACGCCGGCCGGTACGCCCGTCTCGACAAAGCCCATCGGCACGCTGACCTCCGGCATGCCGGAGGTGCTGGCGATGTGCATCGCTGCCAGCGGCTGCGCTGCCCGGCAGTGGTAGGTGGCGTCAGCCATGTCGTAGCGGGGCGAGGCGGGACACGCAAGCGTCGGAAAGACCAACGCATCCACGCGATGCGAATGCATGATGTCGTCGAGCAGGTGGCGCAGGCAACGGGCCGTGGCCGCGTCGATCCGGGGCGGCAGGCCTCGGGTCTCGCATGCGTGGCGCAAGGCGGCAAGCGTCAGCGGGTTGACTTCGCGCCCGTCGTCTTCACGCCGCTCCTGAAGGCTTGCCAGCAGTGCGGCGGCACTGCGCGGCACGGCGCTGCCTGCCAGCCGCAGGTAGCGGTCGAGGCCCGGCACCCATTCGGCGCGCGTAATGTCGTCCAGCAGGTCGGCGTAAAGCGTCAGTGCGGAGATTGGCAGGCGCACTGGGACCGCGTGGGCGCCGCCGGCCTGCATTGCCGCCACGGCAGCGTCGAACAGCGCATCGATCTCATCATTGCCGCCCGCGAAGTCGGTCACGATACCCAGCCGGCGTCCGGCCAATGTGGCCAGCGTGGCCGGCGCGCCGAAGCCCTGGCCTGGCGCCAGCACGTCCATCACCAGCGCCACGTCGGCCGCGCTGCGGCCCAGCGGCCCGACGGTGTCGAACGAGGCCGCCAGCGGCAGTACGCCGGCGTTGTCGAGCAATCCGTGGGTTGGCCGCAGGCCGGCCAGCGCATGCACGCAAGCGGGGCCGCGCACCGAGCCGAAGGTATCGGTGCCCAGGCCGAAGGCCGCAAGGCTGGCCGCGACCGCCGCGCCGCTGCCGCTGCTGGAACCGCTGGCATTGCGCGAGAGCCGGTAGGGGTTGAGCGTCAGTCCGTTGGCCGAACTGTAGCCGAAACGGCCGTTGGAAGCGGCCAGTTCAGACATATTGGCCTTGGCCAGCACGATCGCGCCGGCCGCGCGCAGCCGTGCCACGCATGCCGCATCGGCTGGCGGGTACGCCTGGCTCAGAGCCGCGCATCCGGCCGTGGTCGGCATGCCGGCCGTGTCGATGTTGTCCTTGACCACCATGGGGATGCCGTGCAGCGCACTGCGCGGACCTTGCGTGCGGAGTTCCTCGTCCAGCGCGCGGGCTTCCCGCATGGCGGACGGGTTCACTTCGCTGATCGCGTTCAGGCAGGGCCCGGCGCGGTCGTAGGCAGCAATGCGGGCGAGGCAGCCACCCACCAGCGCCTGCGCCGAGATGCGGCGGGAGCGCATGGCGTCGGCGAGCGCTGCCAGCGATGTTTCGAACGGGTCGACGGCAGCACGCGATAGCGTGTCATGCGCGGGCCATGCGGAGTGCGGTAAGGAAGTCATGGGCGGTCCTGCGGTTTGTTTGCATAGTGGCTGCTCCGGGCTGGTCCGGCAATGGATGTTTCTTCCCACGTTCTTTCCTTCCCGGAATGAATCGACGACAATGCCGGCACCTCGCTGGCCGGCGCGCAATTGCAGCCCGGCTTCCTCCACGACCTACCGACCTGCGCCTGCGCCATGAAGAGCACCACCGGACGCCACCTGCCTGCGCTGGCCAACCTGATCGCGCTGGAAACCACGGCCCGCGTTGGCAGCGTCACGGGCGCGGCCGACGAGCTGTGCCTGACGCAAAGCGCGGTCAGCAAGCAGATCACCGAGCTGGAAGACTATCTCGGCACACGCATGCTGAATCGCCGCAAGGGCGCGGTGGCCCCGACGCCGGCTGGAGAGGAATTCCTGGCGAGCGTGCGCAAGGCGCTGGCCCTGATCGAGGAAGCGACGCTTGAAGTGCAGTCCGGCCGCACCGCCGGCGGGCGCCTTAACCTGTCGGTGCCGGTCTCGCTGGGCAATATCTGGCTGTTGCCGCGGCTGCTGCGCTTCGCCAAGGAGCAGCCGCACATCCAGCTCAACGTCACCACCAAGGTCGGGCCGGTAGACCTGGAGAGCACCGGGCTCGATGCGGCGATCATGTACTGCGCCGGCCCGCCGCCGCGCCATTTTTCGCTCAAGGTCATGCCGCTGGAGCTGTATCCGGTGTGCGCGCCGGAGCTGCTCGGCGCCGGTGTGTCGTTGGCCAAGGCGATCAGGCGACTGCCCTTGCTGCACCAGAACGCCGCGCTGGAGGCGTGGCCCAGTTACCTGCAACAAGCGGGATTCCGGGTCGCGCATCCGGACGATGGCCCGCGCTACGGCCTGCTGACCATGGGCCTGCAGGCTGCGCTGAGCGGCATGGGGCTGGCGCTGCTGCCCGACTACGTGGCCGGAGACGACATCCGCGCCGGCCGGCTGCTGCGCCTGGCGACGCAACCCTATGTCTCGCCCAAGGCTTACTACTTCATCTGCCCGGAACACAAGCGCGACGGCCCCGCGATGCAGACCTTTATCGCGTGGCTGCAGCAACAGAGCGCCGACGACCGCGCGGCTCCCTGAGCGCAGAGGCCGGCGGCATGCCGGCACGCCTCATTGCGCCGAGCGCGCGTTCACCAGCGTCGAGCCGACGAAGCGCCCGGGGCGGGCGTCCAGCGGCGCACCGTCGCGCAGGGTCGCCTGCCCGGCAACGAACACATGGCGCACGCCGACCGAAGGCTGCTGCGGATCGTCGAAGGTGGCGCGGTCCTGGATCGTTGCCGGATCGAACACGGTGATGTCCGCGACATGGCCGGCGCGCAGTTCGCCGCGCCGTTCCAGCCCGAAGCGCTGCGCCGCCAGCCCGGTCATCTTGTGCACCGCTCGTTCCAGCGGAAACAGGCCCAGGTCGCGCGAGTACAGGCCCAGCACGCGCGGGAAAGTGCCCCACAGGCGCGGGTGCGGGGTCTCGTCCGAAGGAATGCCGTCCGATCCGATCATGGTGTCGGGGTAGGCCAGGATGTCGCGCACGTCGGCCTCGTCCATGATGAAGTAGACGGCGCCACCGGGCACCAGTGCCTGCGCCACCTCATGGCGCGAGCGGCCCCATTCCTGCGCCAGGTCTTCCAGGTAGCGCCCGGCGGCTTCAGGATGGGTGGCCGACCACGTGATCAGGATGCGGTCGCATTGCGTGACCCGCTCGGGCCGCAGCATGGTCGACGAAGCTGCGTACGGGTAGCAATCCAGGCACAGCGGCATGGTCTGGGCATGTTCGCGCACCTGCGCGAGCGTGGCGCGGCTGCGGCCGTGGTTCTGCTTGCCGACCAGCTTGTGGTGCGAGATCACGGTGGACACCCCCAGCGCCTTGCCGATGCGCGCGGTCTCGTCGATCGACTCGGCGATCTTGTCGCTCTCGTCGCGGATATGCGCGACCAGCACGCCGCCGAGGCGCCGCATCGGCTCGCACATGCGCACGATCTCGTCCTCGGGCGCCGCCGCCGAAGGCGGATAGAAGGTGCCGGTCGAGACCCCGATCGCGCCCTCTCGCAGCGCCGCTTCTACGTCCTGGCGCATCTGTTCGATTTCCGCGTCGCTGGCGGCCAAGCCGAGCTGGGGCACATGCCGCGCACGCAGCGTCGACTGGCCCACCAGCACTGCCACATTGACCGCTGCCGGGCTGGCGGCGAACGCTTCGCGGTAAGCGCGCACGGAGTCGAAGCGGTAGCCGCCGCGCATGATGTCCAGCGGCGCCGGCGGGATGCTGTCGGTCACCAGCGGGAACAGGCTGATGCCGCAGTTGCCGGCGATGATGGTGGTGACGCCCTGCGTTACCTTGGGCAGCATGCCGGGAGACTCGAACACCATCCAGTCGTCGTGGGTGTGGGTGTCGATAAAGCCGGGCGCGACGATCAGTCCGGCGGCATCCACTTCAGCGTCCGCACGCGCGGCGCCGAGGTCGCCGATCGCCGCGATCGCGCCGTCGGCAATGGCTACGTCAGCGGTGCGGCGTGGCGCGCCGGTGCCATCGATCACGTCGCCGTTGCGGATGATGAGGTCATAGAGCCTGGTCATGTCGGTCTCCTCGCTCAATCGACCCTGGCGCCGCTCTTGCGGACCAGTTCGCCGAACTTGACGGTTTCGGACGCGATCAGCGCCTGGAAATCGCGCGCGCTGCCACCGAGCGGCTCGAACGAAAGCTTGTCCAGTTGCGCCCGGAAGCCCGGATCGCGGATCACTGCGTTGACCTCGCGGTTCAGCCGCTCGATGGCCTCGGCCGGCGTTCCCGGCGCCGCCACCAGGCCTGCCCAGGCGGTCAGCTCGTAGCCCTTGAGGCCGGCTTCGGCCATGGTTGGCAGGTCGGGGAATTGCGGCGAGCGCTTGCTCGACGTGACCGCCAGCGCGCGCACGCGGTTCGCGCTCACGTACGGGCCGATCGACGGCACGTTGTCGAACATCAGCTGCACGTTGTTGCCGACCAGGTCTTGCAGCGCCGGCGTGCTGCCCTTGTAAGGCACGTGCATGATGTTGAGGTTGGTCATGACCTTGAACAACTCGCCGCCGAGGTGGCTGGTGGTGCCGTTGCCGGCCGAGCCCATCGACAGCTTGCCCGGGTTGGCGCGAGCATAGGCCACCAGTTCCTGCGTGGACCGCACCGGCAATGACGGGTTGACCGCCAGGATATTGAAGGTCGTGACCAGGCCGACGATGGGAACCAGCTTGTCCGGGTCGTACGGTAGCCGGCTGTACAGGAAGCGGTTGGTCGCCAGCGTGGCGTTGTTGCCATAGCCGATGGTGTAGCCATCCGCCGGTGCCGCAAGCAGCGCCTGCATGCCGATATTGCCGCCCGCGCCGGGGCGGTTCTCCACCACCACCGCCTGGCCCAGGCGCCGCGACAGGGCATCGCCGAACAGGCGCGCGACGATGTCCGGCGCGCCGCCCGGCGCGGTCGGCACGATCAGGCGCACCGGCTTCTCCGGCCACTCCGCCTGTGCCGCGCCGGGCACGCATGCCACAACGCCGAGGACCCCGGCGGCCAGGGCCTGCATTGCAAACTTCTTCATGTGCTGTCTCCCCTCGTTGGTGGTGTTTCCGGGATTGAGTATCAGCGACGGTGATTGGCCGGCCTATTGAAGTTTCGTGGACCATTGTTTCCGTGGCGGAATGCATGGCGCTTACGGCACTGCGCGGCGGGGGTGGCAGCAGAACGCGATATCGTCCCCCCCGATACCCGCGATCATGCCAAACGATTTGCGCAGGGATGCAGCCGGTCACCACAATGCCAGCCACACCTTAGCCATCCGTTTTCGAGGCCATTCATGAAAATCTTGCGATCCCCATCGATGCAGCGCATGTGGTGCGGCACTGTGCTGGCCGGCGTGGTGCTAGCGTCGGCGCTTGCCATGCCGGCCCGTGCCGCCGCGCCGCAGGTCGGCACGCAGGCGCCGGGCTACTACCGCATGCCGCTCGGCAAGTTCGAGATCACCGCCTTGTCAGACGGCACGGTCGACGTGCCGCTGGCCAAACTGCTCAAGCACGCAACGCCCGCGCGCATCGCCTCGCTGCAGGCGCGCGGCCACCAGTCGGCGCAGGCCGCCGAAACCTCCATCAATGCCTTCCTGATCAACACCGGTGCACAGCTGGTGCTCGTCGATACCGGCGCGGGGCAACTGTTTGGGCCCGGCGTGGGCGGAAAGCTGCCCGACAGCATCCGCGCCGCCGGCTACCAGCCGGAACAGGTCGATGCCGTGCTGCTGACCCATATCCACGTCGACCACTCTGGCGGGCTGTCGGTCGAGGGCAAGGCCGTGTTCCCGAACGCGGTGGTCTATGTCGAGCGCCATGAAGCCGACTTCTGGCTGAACCCTGCCAACGCCGCCACCGCGGCCAAGGGGCAGCGGCACAACTTCGCGCAGTCCGAGGCGGTGTTCGCTCCCTATTTGCGCGCGGGCAAGGTAAAGAAGTTCGAGAGCGGGGAGGTGCTGTTTCCCGGCATCCGCGCGCTGGGCCGGCCGGGCCATACACCGGGCCACACCTTTTTCGAGATCAGCAGCGAAGGCCAGCGCATGCAACTATGGGGCGACACCATCCATGCGCAGCACGTGCAGTTTCCCGAGCCGGGTGTCGCCATCGATTTCGATGTCGATTCCGCCGCCGCGGTCAGGATGCGCAAGCGAGCGATGGCCGATGCCGCCGAGCGGGGCCACTGGGTCGGCGCGGCGCACATCGCGTTTCCCGGGATCGGCCATGTGCGCCGTGACGGCAAGGGCTTTGCCTGGGTGCCCGCGGAATACAGCTTGCGACGTTAGGCGCGCCGCCGTGTAGAGGCGTTCCTGGCCTGTAGGAATAGGTGGCCTGTCGGCAGGCCCGGCAATTGCTGTCAGTTGGATGGCCTTGTTATCGGCGTAAAGCCCTCAATAGAGCTCAACTATTGATCCGATAGCGGGCAGCGATCGAGAAGATTTCCTTCCTCCCGTCCTCCAACTACCCCAGCGCAAGGAGACCGACATGGCCGAAAAGAAGGCAAAACCCAATGCAAACAACGCCGCAGGCCAGAAGTCAGCAGGCACGCCGGCGGGTTACGGCGACGCCCGGCGCGGCACTGGGGGTGAACTGCACCAGACCGCCGGCGGCAGCCATCCGCCGCTGACCACCGCGCAAGGCATCCCCATTCCGGACAACCAGAACTCGCTCAGGGCAAATCCGCGCGGCCCGACCTTGCTCGAAGATTTCATCCTGCGGGAAAAAATTACACACTTCGACCACGAGCGCATCCCGGAGCGGATCGTCCACGCACGTGGTTCGGCGGCACATGGCTACTTCCAGCTGACCGACTCGCTCTCGGCCTACACCACTGCAAAGATGCTCACCGAAGTCGGCGAGAAGACGCCGGTCTTTACCCGCTTCTCCACCGTGGCCGGCGGCGCCGGCTCGGTCGACACGCCGCGCGACGTGCGCGGCTTCGCGGTCAAGTTCTATACCAAGGAAGGCAACTGGGACCTGGTCGGCAACAACATCCCGGTGTTCTTTATCCAGGACGCGATGAAGTTCCCCGACGTGGTCCACTCGGTCAAGATGGAACCAGACCGGGGCTTTCCGCAAGCGGCCAGTGCGCACGACACATTCTGGGATTTCATTTCGCTCACGCCTGAGTCGATGCACATGGTGATGTGGATCATGTCGGACCGCACCATCCCGCGCTCGCTGCGCATGATCGAAGGCTTCGGTGTGCACAGCTTCCGGCTGCTCGATGCGCAGGGCAATTCCACCTTCGTCAAATTCCACTGGCGGCCCAAGCTGGGGCTGCAGTCGACGGTATGGGACGAGGCGGTCAAGATCGCCGGCGCCGATCCCGACTTCCATCGCCGCGACCTGTTCAACGCGATCCAGTCGGGCAACTTTCCGGAATGGGAACTGGGCGTGCAGTTGTTCACCGAGGACGACGCGGCAAAATTCCCGTTCGACCACCTCGACCCCACCAAGATCATCCCGGAAGAGACAGTGCCGCTGAAGATGATTGGCCGCATGGTGCTCGACCGCTGGCCCGACAACTTCTTTGCCGAGACCGAGCAGGTGGCGTTCTGCCCGGCCAATATCGTGCCGGGGGTGGACTTCTCCAACGACCCGCTGCTGCAGGGGCGTCTGTTCTCCTACCTCGACACGCAGTTGCTGCGGCTAGGCTCGCCGAACTTCCACCAGATCCCGGTCAACGCGCCGAAGTGCCCGTTCGCCCATCACCAGCGCGATGGCCATATGCAGATGGAGCGGCCGCGCGGGCGCGTGGCCTATGAGCCCAGCTCGCTCGATGACGGTTCCCCGCGCGAGGCGCCCGATCTTGGCTTCCCCAGCGCACGCGTGCCCGAGCAAGGCGACAAGGGCCGCATCCGTGCCGAGAGCTTTGCCGACCACTACAGCCAGGCGCGCTTGTTCTTCCGCAGCCAGACGCGCGCCGAGCAGGCGCATATCGCCTCGGCGCTGGTGTTCGAGCTGTCCAAGGTCGAACATGTGCACGTGCGCGAGCGCATGGTGGGGCACCTGCGCAATATCGACGACAACCTGGGCCAGCGCGTCGCCGATGGCCTGGCGCTGGACCAGCTGCCGGACCCGCTGCCGTCCGCCGTGCCGGTGCAGGACCTGCCGCCGTCACCGGCGCTGCAGATCATCGGCCGCATGAAAGACACGCTGCAGGGGCGCGAGGTTGGCATCCTGGTTGCCGATGGCTCCGATGGCGCCACCGTCGAATCCCTCCGGCAGGCAGCAACCGCCGCCGGCGCCACGGTGAAGATCGTCGCGCCCAAGGTCGGCGGCGCGGTGCTGGCCGACGGCAGCAAGCTGGCCGCGGATGGCCAGCTTGCCGGTACCCCTTCCGTGATGTTCGATGCGGTGGCGGTGGTGCTGTCCGCCGACGGCGCGGCGCAGCTGGCGCAGGAAAGCGCGGCGCTGGACTTCGTCTGCTTTGCCTATGCGCACCTGAAGGCCATTGCGGCCGATGACGGCGGCGACGCGTTGCTGGCGCAGGCCAACCTGAAGCCCGATAGCGGGGTGGTGCCGGCCAGCGATACCGCGCGCTTTATCGCGGCGGCCAAGACGCGGCAGTGGGAGCGCGAGCCGCAGGTGCGGATGCTGGCGTAAGGCAAGCTTCGGCAGGCGAGAGCAGGGCCTTCGCTATTTCCCCTGCCGCATCACCCATTGCACCGCCCGCGCCGGGAACGGCGAAGTACCGCCCTTATGACCATCCGAGCAGCCGAGCCCGCGCGAGCAGCGCATGTCGCGGGCGACGGCTGGCCCCGCGCTGCGCTCCGGCCGGCCCGGCGCCTCGCCGGACCGGCCGGCGACGCGATATCCCAAGGGAAACCCACTAGAAGACCCCCTCTGCCTTTGGCACATAATGTGCAAGCGATGCCGGTGAAACGGCACACGCGAGCGGGCTACCCGCCGCCACAGAGGGGAGACAATGAGCAGTTCAACCGACAAGTTCTCGGCCACCATGCGCGCCGGGCTGGCCGACCTTGCCCGCCGCCTGCGCTTCGCCATGGAGGAAGGCGCGATCTGGCTGGACGAGCAACGCATGATCCTGATCCACACCGCGGCCCTTGGCGCGCTGCGCAAGGAGCTGGTGGACACCATGGGCATGGAGCGCGCGCGCGGCCTGTTCATGCGCATGGGCTTCCATTCCGGCATGCGCGATGCCGAAGTCGCGAAGAAGCTGCGCGCCGGCCAGAGCGACTTCGGGCAGCTTGAAATCGGGCCGTGCCTGCACACCATCGAAGGCGTGGTCCGCGTCACGCCGGTCAAGGTCGATATCGATATCGCCGCCGGGATCTACGACGGCGAATTCCTCTGGGAAGACTCGTTCGAGGGCGACGTCCACCGGCAACTTTTCGGCATCGTCGACGAGCCTGCCTGCTGGATGCAGATCGGCTATGCCACCGGCTACACCTCGGCGCTGATGGGCCGCACCATCCTGTATCGCGAGGTGGAATGCATTGCCTGCGGCCATGCGCACTGCCGCATCGTCGGCAAGCCGGTCGAGGCCTGGGAGGACGGCCAGCAGGTGCTGGCGCTGTACCAGCCCGATCCCGTGATCGAAACCATCATGGCGCTGCAGAGCGAGGTCGAGAACCTGCGCGCGCTGCAGGAAACCCGCGCCACGCCGGCCGATCTGGTGGGCAGTTCACCCGGCTTCCGTGCTGCCTGGAACCTGCTGCAGCGCGCTGCCGGCAGCAACGTGACGGTGCTGCTGTTGGGCGAGACCGGCGTCGGCAAGGAGCGCTTTGCGCAGGCGCTGCACAGTGTCAGCGGTCGTGCCGACAAGCCTTTCATCGCCGTCAACTGCGCGGCGATTCCCGATGAGCTGATCGAGTCTGAACTGTTTGGCGTGGAGAAGGGCGCCTTTACCGGCGCGCACCAGTCGCGGCCGGGGCGCTTCGAGCGCGCGCATGGCGGCACGTTGTTCCTGGACGAGTTGGGGGAGCTGTCGGCATCGGCGCAGTCCAAGCTGTTGCGGGTGCTGCAGGAGGGGGAGGTCGAGCGCGTGGGGGGCTCGGGGTCGCGCAAGGTGGATGTGCGGCTGGTGGCCGCGACCAACGTCGATCTGGCGCAGGCGGTCAAGGAGGGTACCTTCCGCAAGGACTTGTACTACCGGCTCAACGTGTATCCGGTGACGATTCCGCCGTTGCGGGAGCGGCTGGATGATATTCGTTTGTTGGCCGAACGCTTCGTGGCGCGCTATGGGGCGCGTCATGGCAAGCGCATCCTTGGTATTACCGATCGGGCGCTGGCCGAGTTGCGGCGCTATGACTGGCCGGGGAATGTGCGGGAACTGGAGAACGTGATCGAGCGGGGGGTAATTTTGGCCAGCAACGGGGGGCAGATTGGTGCCGATCATTTGTTCTTGCCCGCCAGTGCTGCGCCGCCGGTCGATACCGCGCCACGCCTCGGCGCCGGCGGCACGCTGCCAGAACTGCGTGAGGCGGCTGTGCATGCGCTGCTTGACCAGTTGTCGGAGCAGCAGCTGGCGCTTGGGGATGTGGAGACTGTGTTGATGGAAGCGGCGATGCAGCGCACTGATGGGAATATGAGCCAGGCGGCGCGGTTGCTGGGGATTACGCGGCCGCAGTTGGCTTATCGGTGGAAGATGAGGAGAGGCGGGAATTGATGTTTTTTTGATGTTGCCTGCGGCTTGGCGCCGGCAGCATCTCAGGTCAGCGGCCCTGGCACGGAACGCATCGCTGCGCTCGCTTGGCGCTATCGCCGATGAGCCCGAATGCCTGTACCTGCCCGCTTGTTTGCTCCCCTCTCCCGCTTGCGGGAGAGGGGCCGGGGGAGAGGGCCGGAGCTTCCACGAAGTGCACGCAGTCAATCCGCTCAGGCGTCCCTGGCGAGGACCTTCGTTAGCGGTAGTCATGTCGCCAAGCCCAGCTGACTAACCAGGACGCGCGCGCAGCGCAGCCGCAGGCGTTCCTACCACGCCGCTAGCAGCAGGGGCCACCAAACAGCTCAGGGCTCGTTCAAAAACTGCGTCAATCCGAAGCCACCGTGGCGCACCCTGGCGTCAGGCAGCCCCACTCTGCAACGAAGCCCAGCCCCGTACGAAAGCCCCGGCACACTACGATAAGAGTGCCGCCCGCCCAGGGCAGTAAACGCGCTTTCTGGTGACTCTTTGTCGCTCGGACAAAGAGTTACCCGCCCTTTAGGGCGGAACAGGGCGCATCAAATATCCACCAGATGCCCAGCCGCAACGCACACCCCAAAGCAGCTTCACCATTTGATCCATATTAAATCCCGCCACCCAGCCCCCGCAGCAGCGCAATGCTGCACCGCGCAGTCGGAATTTCAGCACCACATCAACACGTTAGCAGCGTACGCAAG
Source organism: Cupriavidus sp. Agwp_2 (assembly GCF_040784895.1). Classification (NCBI taxonomy): domain Bacteria; kingdom Pseudomonadati; phylum Pseudomonadota; class Betaproteobacteria; order Burkholderiales; family Burkholderiaceae; genus Cupriavidus; species Cupriavidus sp. Agwp_2. The sequence continues at coordinate 1,490,391 of NZ_CP088084.1, read as the reverse complement.
CACGCCGCTGCTGCGCCGCAAGGCCCACGTACCCAGCCACCCTCGCTACCCGCAAACGTCCATCCCAAGCGGCTTTTAACCATTTGATCAAACGCCCTCCACAGCTTGATCAATCGATCAAACACCACAACGCCAGCGCTTGCGGGTTAACGCGGACGCAAGCCACGCCCATTCCCTGCAATCCCTTATCCCATCACGCTTCAAAGCCCTTGGCACAGTCTTCGCAATAAGCCCCGCACCCCAAGCCATCGCGAAGGAGCCAGCCATGACCCCCTCATCGGTCCCCCTGTTCGAAGCCACGCCGCGCTACGTCCGCGTCGAAGGCCGTACGCCCGAAGGCTTCGTGCAATTCGCCTTCAGCGTGGCCGACCCCGACCTGAACGTCGAACTGATCATGCCCGAGCCGATGTTCGAAGCCTTCTGCTGCGTCAACCGCGTGCGCTTCCTGCCGCCGCTGGCAGAAGGCCCGCAGGAAGACGAAGACTGACAAGCCAACACCACCCACCGCACCACAAGAGAGGGACACAGGAGACCAAGCGATGCAAGTCGATATCAAGACCCAGCAGATCCAGCCGCTGCGCCAGACCTACGGCCACGTGGCGCGCCGCTTCGGCGACAAGCCGGCGTCGCGCTACCAGGAAGCGACCTACGACGTGCAGTCGGAAGTCAACTTCCACTACCGCCCCACCTGGGACCCCGGCTTCGAGCTGTACGACAAGCGCCGCACCGCCATCGTGATGCAGGACTGGTACGCGCTGAAGGACCCGCGCCAGTACTACTACGGCGCCTACGTGACCACACGCGGCCGCCAGCAGGATGCCGCCGAGAAGAACTTTGCCTTTGTCGAGAAGCGCGGCCTGTTGCAGGCGCTGCCGGCCGAATGGCAGGAGCGCCTGGCCACGGGCCTGCTGCCGCTGCGCCACGTGGAGTGGGGCGCGAACATGAACAACTTCTATTGCGCCGACTACGGCTGGGGCACGGCGATCACGCAGGCCTGCACCTACTGCGCGATGGACCGCCTCGGCATCGCGCAGTACCTGTCGCGCATTGGCATGCTGCTCGATGGCAATACCGGCGTGGCGCTGGAGCGCGCCAGGGTGGCGTGGCTGGACGGCGCCGCGTGGCAGCCGCTGCGCCGCTATGTCGAGCACACCTTCGTCACCGAAGACTGGTTCGAGACCTTTGTCGCGCAGAACCTGGTGCTCGACGGCTTGCTCTACCCGCTGGTCTACCAGCATGCCGACGCAGTCATCGTGCGCGCCTGCGGCACGGGCCTCGCCGTGCTGACCGAGTTCATGAACGACTGGCGCGACGAGCATGCGCGCTGGGTCGATGCCGTGATCCAGGCCGCCGCCGCCGAGTCCGACGCCAACCGCGCGCTGCTGTCCGGCTGGGCGCACGCCGCCGCCGCGCAGGTGGCCGAAGCGCTGGTGCCAGTCGCCGACGCACTGACCGGCGCCGACGGCGCGCAGATCGTATCGCTGTGCCGCGAGCAGTTCGAAGTGCGGCTGAACAAGCTCGGCCTCGCCGCCTGATCCCACGGACACACGGACACACGGAGACAAGACATGACGACCGCCGCCAACGTCTACATCGCCCTGCAGAACAACGACGACACCCGCCCCATCATCGACGCCATCACCGAAGCCAACCCGCACGCCGTGGTCTCGCAGTTCCCGGCCATGGTCAAGATCGACGCCCCCGGCCACCTGACCATCGTGCGCGAGCTGGTCGCCGGCAAGCTCGGCCGCGACTGGGACCTGCAGGAGATCCACCTCAACCTGATCTCGCTGTGCGGGAACATCGACGAAGACGAAGACGCCTTCACGCTGCGCTGGAACAGCTGACACCACGCACACAGGACACCACGGAGACATCATGGACGCACGCAAGAAGCTCAACCTGCGCGAGAAGTACGCCTCGATGACGCGCGACCTCGCCTGGGACACCACCTACGAGCCGATGGACAAGGTCTTTCCCTTCGACAAGTACGAAGGCATCAAGATCCACGACTGGGACAAGTGGGAAGACCCGTTCCGCATGACCATGGACGCGTACTGGAAATACCAGTCCGAGAAAGAGCGCAAGCTGTACGCGATCATCGACTCGTTCGTGCAGAACAACGGCCACCTCAATGTTTCCGACCCGCGCTACCTGAACGCGCTGCGGCTGTTCCTGACCGGCGTGACGCCGCTCGAATACGCCGCGCACCGGGGCTACGCCCACCTGGGCCGGCACTTCCGCGGCGCCGGCGCGCGCGTGGCGGCGCAGATGCAGTCGATCGACGAGCTGCGCCATGCGCAGACCCAGCTGCATACGCTGTCGGTCTACAACAAGTACTTCAACGGCTTTGGCGAATGGCGCCACATGCACGACCGGGTCTGGTACCTGTCGGTGCCCAAGTCGTACTTCGAAGACGCCATGAGCGCGGGGCCGTTCGAGTTCATCACCGCGATCTCGTTCTCGTTCGAATACGTGCTGACCAACCTGCTGTTCATGCCGTTCATGTCGGGCGCGGCGTACAACGGCGACATGGCCACGGTGACCTTTGGCTTCTCGGCGCAGTCCGACGAGTCGCGCCACATGACGCTGGGGCTGGAGGTGGTCAAGTTCCTCTGCGAGCAGGATCCCGGCAACATCCCGCTCCTGCAGAAGTGGCTCGACAAATGGTTCTGGCGCGGTTTCCGCCTGCTGACGCTGGTCGGCATGATGATGGACTACATGCTGCCCAAGCGCGTGATGTCGTGGGCCGAAGCGTGGGAGATGTACTTCGAGCAGGCCGGCGGCGCGCTGTTCAAGGACCTGGAGCGCTACGGGCTGCGCATGCCCAAGTACCACGAGGTCGCGACCAAGACCAAGGACCGCATCACGCACGAGGCGTGGGGCACCTTCTACAACTACGCCGCCGCGGCCGGATTCCACACCTGGGTGCCGAAGCAAGACGAAATGGCGTGGCTCGCCGGGAAATACCCAGAGACCTTCGAGCGCTACTACAAGCCGCGCCTGGATCACTGGCAGGAGCGGCAACAGGAGGGCGAGCGCTTCTACAACGCCACGCTGCCGATGCTGTGCCAGACCTGCCAGATCCCGATGGTGTTCTCCGAGGCGGACGATCCCACCCAGACCTGCTACCGCGAGAGCAGCTACCACGGCATGAAGTTTCACTTCTGCTCCGACGGCTGCAAGGACATCTTCGACGACGAGCCCGAAAAGTACGCACAGGCCTGGCTGCCGGTGCACCAGATCTACCAGGGCAATTGCGGCGGGGCGACGCTGCCTGACGTGCTGCAGTGGTATCGCATCAACCAGGGCGCCGACAACCTGGACTTCGAAGGCTCGCAGGACCAGCGCAACTGGAATGCCTGGAAGGGCATCGCGCCGGCCGCCTGAGCAGGCGCATAACAGACAAGGAGACAACCATGCCCGTCGTATCCATCGGCGACTACACCTTCGCGCCGGCCGACCGCGAAGACGCATTCCACGGCAACCGCCTGCTCTACATCGGCTGGGACGGCCACCTGCTGTTCTGCGCGCCGCACTGCTTTCCGTTCGCGCCGTCGATGCCGCTGCGCGCGGTGGTGCAGGACGTGCTGCCCGCGGTCTACGGCTATCACCCAGACTTCGCCCGCATTGACTGGAGCACGGTGCAGTGGCTGCGCGGCGGCCAGCCGTGGCAGCCCGACCTGGACCGCACGCTGGAAGAGAACGGCCTGGGCCACAAGGACGTGATCCGCTTCCGCACGCCGGGGCTGGACGGCATCGCCGGCAGCGGCAGCTGATGCGCGCGGTTAGCAAGCAAGGAGACCGAGATGTATTCGCTGACCATTGAACCCATCGGCCAGACCATCCCCATCGCCCCGGGGCAGACGGTGCTCGATGCCTGCCTGCGCAATGGCGTGTGGCTGCCGCACGCCTGCTGCCACGGCCTGTGCGCCACCTGCAAGGTGCAGGTGGTCGACGGCGAGGTCGACCAGGGCGAGGCTTCCAGCTTCGCGCTGATGGACTTCGAGCGCGACAACGGGCAGTGCCTGGCCTGCTGCGCCACCGCGCAGTCAGACCTGGTGATCGAGGCCGATATCGAGGAAGATGCCGATGCAGAAGGCCTGCCGCTGGCGGACTACCGCGCCGAGGTGGTGGCCACGCGCGCGCTGACGCCGACCATCCTCGGCATCTGGCTCAAGCCAACGGACGGCCAGCGCGCCGCGTTCCAGGCCGGCCAGTACCTGAACCTGCAGGTGCCGGGCTGCGACCAGCCGCGCGCGTTCTCGCTCGCCAGCAAGCCCGGCGACGAACTGGTCGAACTGCACGTGCGCCGCGTGCCCGGCGGGCCCGCCACCACGTGGTTGCACGAGCAGCTGGAGGTGGGCAGCGAGCTGCGCTTCTCGGCCCCGTACGGACGATTTTTCGTGCGCAAGTCAGCGCAGGTGCCGATGCTGTTCCTGGCCGGCGGCTCTGGCCTGTCCAGCCCGCGCTCGATGATCCTCGACCTGCTCGCCGCCGGCGAGACGCTGCCGATCACGCTGGTGCAGGGCGCGCGCAACCGCGGCGAGCTGTACTACGACGACGAGTTCCAGGCGCTGGCGCAGGCGCATGCCAACTTCCGCTACGTGCCGGCGCTGTCGGACGAGCCCGCCGACAGCGGCTGGGACGGTGCGCGCGGCTACGTGCACGACGTGCTGCACCAGCTCTACGCAAACGACGGCAGTGCCGACTTCCGCGGCCACAAGGCCTACCTGTGCGGCCCGCCGCCGATGATCGAGGCCTGCATCCGCACGCTGATGCAGGGCCGCCTGTTCGAGGCGGATATCCACACGGAGAAGTTCCTGTCCGCGGGCGATGCGCAGAACAGCGCGCGCAGCCCGCTGTTCAAGATCTGAGCGGGGAGGCCATGCATGCATACCGTAGAAATCGCCGGCAGCGGCCAGCGCTACGCATGCGCGCCGGAACAGAACCTGTTGCGGGCCATGGAAGTGCTGGGCCAGCGTGGCATTCCCGCCGGCTGCCGCGGTGGCGGCTGCGGCGTGTGCAAGGTGCGTATTGAGGCCGGGCAGTACCACGTGGGCAAGATGAGCCGCACCTGCCTGTCCGAGTCGGAGCAGCGCGACGGACTGGTGCTGGCCTGCAAGACCTATCCCGACAGCGATATCCGGCTGCGCCCGGTGGCGTTGCTGCAGCGCTGCCTGGAGCGGCATGCCGCCAGACGCGATCACGCATGACCAAGCAGTGAAGACACACACAAGGAGACAGACATGGCATTGACTGGCGTATTGCGCCCGGGGCACGTGGCCCTGCGCGTGCTGGAGCTGGAACCGGCGGTGAAGCACTACACCGAGGTCCTGGGCCTGATCGAAACCGCCCGCGACGAGCAGGGCCGCGTGTTCCTGAAGGCGTGGGACGAGCACGACCACCACAGCGTGGTGCTGCGCGAGGCCGACAGCCCGGGCATGGACTACATGGGCTTCCGCGTCGACAGCGGCCGCACGCTGGAGCGGCTGGCGCAGGAGGTCGAGCAATCCGGGCTGGCTACCGGGTGCCAGTGGATCGCCGCGGGAGAGCATCCGCATACCGGCGTGCGCTTCCGCTTCACGATTCCCACCGGCCATGCGATGGAGCTGTTCGCGGACAAGGACAAGCCGGGCTGCAAGACCGGTGACCTCAACCCCGATCCCTGGCCGGACGACCTGCGCGGCATGGCGCCGAGCCGCTTCGACCACTGCCTGCTGTATGGCGACGATGTCGACGGCACCGTGAAGCTGTTCCGCGATGTGCTCGGGTTCTCGCTGGCGGAGCAGGTAGTGGCTGGCCCGGATGGCGAGGTGCTGATCGGTGCCTTCCTGACGTGCTCGAACAAGGCGCATGACGTGGCCTTTATCCGGCATCCGGAGAAGAACCGCTTCCACCATGCGTCGTTCCTGCTCGACAACTGGAGCGAGGTGCTGAAGGCGGCGGACATCATTTCCAAGAAGGACGTGTCGCTGGATATCGGGCCGACGCGGCATGGGATTACGCGCGGGGCCACGATCTACTTCTTTGATCCGTCCGGGAACCGGAACGAGGTGTTTTCCGGCGGGTATATCCACTACCCGGACAAGCCGACGATCACGTGGACGGATAACGAGCTGGGCAGGGCGATCTTCTATCACGACCGCAAGCTGAATGAGGCGTTTTTGAATGTGCTGACCTGAACGGCGCCACTGGTTTGCTCCCCTATCCCGCTTGCGGGAGAGGGGAGCGTTTGCCGGCCTTGGCAGCCGTCTCCACCGCAACCGCTGCTGACACGTCTTCCGCACTGAACACCAGAGAACCAACATGAAAGACTTCAAGAACTTCATCAACGGCGAGTGGGTCGGCACTACCCGCACGTTCCCCAACCGCAATCCCGCCGACAACACCGTGATCGGCCACGTCCACGAAGCCGGCCAGGCAGAAGTCGATGCTGCCGTGCAGGCCGCGCGCAACGCGCTGCATGGCCCCTGGGGCCGCATGACCGTAGCGCAGCGTGTCGAACTGCTGCACGCCGTGGCCGACGGCATCAACCGGCGCTTCGAGGAATTCGTGCAGGCGGAGATCGCCGATACCGGCAAGCCCTATGCGCTCGCCAGCCATGTCGACATCCCCCGCGGCGCGGCCAACTTCAAGGTCTTCGCCGACCTGATCCGCAACGTCCCGACCGAAAGCTTCACCATGGACACGCCGGACGGCGGCAAGGCCGTCAACTACGCCGTGCGCAGCCCGCGCGGCGTGATCGGCGTGGTCTGCCCATGGAACCTGCCGTTGCTGCTGATGACGTGGAAGGTCAGCCCCGCGCTGGCCTGCGGCAACACCGTGGTGGTCAAGCCGTCGGAAGAGACCCCCGCCACCGCCACGCTGCTGGGCGAGGTGATGAACGAGGCTGGCGTGCCGCCGGGCGTCTACAACGTGGTCCACGGCTTCGGCCCGGATTCGGCCGGCGCGTTCCTGACGGCGCATCCGCAGGTCAACGGCATCACCTTCACCGGCGAAACGCGCACCGGCGAGGCCATCATGAAGGCGGCCGCCAACGGCGTGCGTCCGGTGTCGTTTGAACTGGGCGGCAAGAACGCCGGCATCGTTTTTGCCGATGCCGATTTCGACAAGGCCGTGGCCGGCATCACCCGCTCGGCGTTCGAGAACAGCGGCCAGGTCTGCCTGGGCACCGAACGCGTCTACGTGCAGCGTCCGGTCTTCGAGCGCTTCGTTGCCGCACTCAAGGAGAAGGCCGAAGGGCTGAAGCTTGGCGCGCCCACTGAACCCGGCGTCAGCATGGGCCCGCTGGTCTCGCACGAGCACCGCGACAAGGTGCTGTCCTACTACCGCAAGGCCGCAGAGGAGGGCGCCACCGTAGTCACCGGCGGCAGCGTGCCGCAGATGCCCGGCAAGCTGGCCGAAGGCGCGTGGGTGCAGCCGACCATCTGGACCGGCCTGCCGGAAGGCGCCGCGGTCATCCGCGAGGAAATCTTCGGGCCGTGCTGCCATATCGCCCCGTTCGACACCGAGGAAGAAGTCATCGCGCTGGCCAACGCCACGCCCTACGGCCTTGCCGCTACCGTGTGGACCGGCGACCTCGGCACCGCCCATCGCATGGGCAGCGCGCTGGAGGTCGGGATCTGCTGGATCAACGCGTGGTTCCTGCGCGACCTGCGCACCGCTTTCGGCGGCGCGAAGCAATCCGGCATCGGACGCGAAGGCGGCGTCCATTCGCTCGAGTTCTACACCGAGCTGCGTAACGTCTGCGTCAAACTGTGAGCCACCCCATGCAAAGCGAACAAATCCGCGAACTCGGTGCCAGCCTGCATCAGGCGTTGGCCAGCCGGCGCCCTCTGGCACCGCTGACCGAATCCTGGCCCGACCTGACCCTGGATGATGCCTACCGCATCCAGCTCGCCATGGTGCAGCACCGGCTCGACGCCGGCGAGCGCGTGGTCGGCAAGAAGATCGGCGTGACCAGCCGCGTGGTGATGGACATGCTGGACGTGCGCCAGCCTGACTTCGGCCACCTGCTGTCGGGCATGGTGTATGCCGACGGCGCCGCCATTGCCGCCGATTTCCTGATCGCGCCCAAGGCCGAAGGCGAGATCGCCTTCGTGCTCAAGGACGACCTCGCAGGCCCCGGCGTGACCAATGCCGACGTGCTGCGCGCAACCGCTTATGTGCTGCCGTGCTTCGAGATCGTCGACTCGCGCATCCGCGACTGGAAGATCCGCATCCAGGACACCGTCGCCGACAACGCCTCCTCGGGCGTATTCGTGCTGGGCGATGCCGCAGTCGATCCGCGCCAGCTAGATCTCGGCACTGTCGGCATGACGCTGGAGAAGAACGGCGAGATCGTCGCTACCGGCGCCGGCGCAGCTGCGCTCGGGCACCCGGCCAATGCGGTGGCATGGCTCGCCAACACGCTGGGCAGGCTGGGGCTCGGCCTGAAGCGCGGCGAGGTGATCCTGTCGGGCTCGCTGGCCGCGATGGTACCGGTGGCTGCCGGCGACCAGTTGCGCATCAGCCTGGGTGGCATCGGCTCGGCCGGCGTGCGCTTCGTCTGATCCTTTCCATTCCTTCTGCAGGACAATGCCATGAACCTCACGCAAGACACCATCGCCCGGCTGGCCGAGCACCTGGAAAACGCCGAGCTGCACCGGGAAGCCGTGCCGAAGATCACGGATGCGCATCCAGAGATGGACTGGGACGACGCCTATGCCATCCAGGACGCGATCCGTGCGCGCAAGGCGGCACGCGGCACCCGTATCGCCGGCCTCAAGATGGGACTGACCTCGTTCGCCAAGATGCGCCAGATGGGCGTGAGCGATCCGGTCTACGGTTTCCTCACCGACTACGGCGCGTGCATGGACGGCGCCGCCATCGATACGTCGTCGCTGATCCATCCCAAGGTCGAAGCCGAGATCGCCTTCGTGCTGAAGGCCCCGCTGAAGGGCCCCGGCTGCCATATCGGCGACGTGCTGGCCGCGACCGACTTCGTGGTGCCGGCGGTGGAGGTGATCGATTCACGCTACGAGAACTTCCGTTTCGACCTCAAGAGCGTGATTGCCGACAACACCTCGTCCGCGCGCTTCGTCGTCGGCGGCAGCCACCGTGGCGCCGATGGTCTCGACCTGAAGACGCTAGGCGTGGTGCTGGAGAAGAACGGCGAGGTGGTCGCCACCGCCGCCGGCGCCGCGGTGCTGGGGCATCCCGCCAACAGCGTTGCCATGCTGGCCAACATGCTGGGCGCGCGCGGCCGCGAGCTGCCAGCGGGGACTTTCATCATGACCGGCGGCGTGACCGAGGCCATTGCGGTCGCCGCCGGCGACAGCATTACCGTGCGCTACCAGCATCTCGGCACGGTCTCGATGCGCTTCACCTGAACCCGCACCGCGAACGCATAGAAAGGAGACACACCATGCCGATCATGCAGGTCTTCCTGATCGAAGGCCGTACCGATGAACAGAAGGCGCGCCTGATCCGCGCGCTGACCGATGCCGCGGTGGAAGCGGTGGGCGCGCCGGTGGAAACCGTGCGCGTGATGGTCACCGAGGTGCCGAAGACGCAGTTCGGCATCGGCGGCACCACCGCCAAGGCGCTGGGGCGCTGAGCGCCGCGATCAGTACAACGAAGACAGCGCAGACAACGGAGAGGACAGCGACATGGACATGAAAGCAAACGCCCGGCACAAGGTGGCCATCATCGGTTCGGGCAATATCGGCACCGACCTGATGATCAAGGTGATGCGGCAATCGCAGCACCTGGAGATGGGCGCAATGGTCGGCATTGACGCGGCCTCGGACGGGCTCGCGCGTGCGGCACGGCTTGGCGTGCCTACCACGGCGGAAGGGATCGATGGCCTGGTCGCCATGGCCGGCTTCGGCGACATCCGCGTTGCCTTCGATGCAACGTCGGCCGGCGCGCATGCGCACCACAACCGCGTGCTGCAGCAGCACGGCGTGCGCGTGATCGACCTGACGCCGGCGTCGATCGGGCCGCACGTGGTGCCGGTGGTCAACCTCGACCAGCATCTGGAGGCGGCCAATATCAACATGGTCACCTGCGGCGGGCAGGCCACCATCCCGATGGTGGCCGCGGTATCGCGCGTGGCCAGGGTGCACTACGCCGAGATCGTCGCATCGATCTCCAGCAAGTCGGCCGGGCCGGGCACGCGCGCCAATATCGACGAGTTCACCGAGACCACCAGCCAGGCGCTGTGCTCGGTCGGCGGCGCGGCGCGCGGCAAGGCCATCATCGTGCTGAATCCCGCCGAGCCGCCGCTGATGATGCGCGACACCGTCTTCACCTTGTCGGAGGATGCCGACACGGCGGCGATCGAGGCGAGCATCGAAGCCATGGCGCAGGCGGTGCAGGCCTACGTGCCGGGCTACCGGCTCAAGCAGCGCGTGCAATTCGAGCGCATCGACCCGTCGGCGCCGCTGAATATCCCGGGGCTGGGACCGATGAGCGGACTCAAGACCTCGATCTTCCTCGAGGTTGAGGGCGCCGCCCACTACCTGCCGGCCTATGCGGGCAATCTCGACATCATGACCAGCGCCGCGCTGGCCTGCGCCGAGCGCCTGGCCGCGACCCGGCTGTCCGCCTGAGCGCGGCCCTATCACCGCAGGGAGACCAACATGACCTTACCGTCCGACATGCCCAACAAGAAGCTCTACATTTCCGACGTAACGCTGCGCGACGGCAGCCACGCCATCCGCCACCAGTACAGCCTGGACCAGGTGCGCCGCATCGCCGCGGCGCTCGACGCGGCCCGGGTCGATTCGATTGAAGTGGCGCATGGCGATGGCCTGTCGGGCTCCAGCTTCAACTACGGCTTTGGTGCCCACACCGACCTGGAATGGATCGCCGCCGTGGCCGAGACCGTGCGCCACGCGCGCGTGGCGACGCTGCTGCTGCCCGGCGTTGGCACCGTGCACGACCTGCGCGCCGCCTATGACGCCGGCGCGCGCGTGGTGCGCGTGGCCACGCATTGCACCGAGGCCGATGTTTCGCGCCAGCATATCGAGTCCGCGCGCGAACTTGGCATGGACACCGTCGGCTTTCTGATGATGAGCCACATGACTTCGCCGGCGGCGCTGGCGCAGCAGGCCAGGCTGATGGAAAGCTACGGCGCGCAGTGTGTCTATGTCGTCGATTCCGGCGGCGCACTCAGCATGCAGGACGTGCGCGAGCGCTTCCGCGCGTTCAAGGACGTGCTCCGGCCCGAGACCGCCACTGGCATGCACGCGCACCACAACCTGAGCCTGGGCGTGGCCAACTCTATCGTCGCCGTGGAAGAGGGGTGCGACCGCATCGACGCCAGCCTGGCCGGCATGGGCGCCGGCGCTGGCAATGCGCCGCTGGAAGTGTTCATCGCCGCCGCCGAGCGGCTGGGCTGGCACCACGGCTGCGACCTGTACACGCTGATGGATGCCGCCGACGACATCGTGCGGCCGCTGCAGGACCGCCCGGTGCGGGTCGACCGCGAGACGCTGGCGCTGGGCTACGCCGGGGTTTACTCCAGCTTCCTGCGCCATGCCGAGGCGGCGGCAGCGCGCTACGGGCTGGGTACGGTCGATATCCTGGTCGAGCTGGGCAAGCGCCGCATGGTCGGCGGGCAGGAGGACATGATCGTCGACGTGGCGCTGGACTTGCTGGCGCGGGAGGGGCAGGGACAGCCAGCGGTGGCGTCTGCCTGAGTGATGGCGTGCAGTTGTGGAAACAGGCGCACATCGAGGCCAGGCATGGGGCATCCTTATCGCGCTGTGTCCGTACTCTAGTAGGGATCAGTTCGACTTCCCGCCGCCTACACGGATTTCACCAAGGCACGCCAGAAGGCCGCTTGCTGGCGGCGCTGCGCGTCATGAACGAGCGCCTGCCCGCCACCGTTACGCAGGTGCGCGCCAGCAGCGCCAATATCGCGCTGTCGACCAGCGAGATCGCCACCGGCAATGCCGACCTGAGCAGCCGCACAGAGGAGCAGGCCGCGTCGCTGGAACAGACCGCGGCCAGCATGGAAGAGCTGACCGAGACCGTGCGCCAGAATACCGACAACGCGCGCCAGGCCAGCGAGCTGGCGGGCAGCGCCGCCGACGTGGCGCAGCGCGGCAGCATCACGGTGCAGCGCGTGGTCGGCACCATGCAGGACATCAGCACCAGTTCGGCCAAGATTGCCGAGATCACCGGCATCATCCACGAGGCCGCCATGGCATCGCGCGCGCTGGAAGAGCAGGGGCGCGCGCTGGAAGAGCAGGGGCGCGAGCTGAACGAGGTGGTGGCGTTCTTCCGGCTGCCGGGCGAGGGGGCAGGGCGTGTGGCGTCGGGTGCGGCAACTGCGGTGCACCGTGCGCGAGGGGCGTTGGCGACGGCGTAGCGATACCGTGCTCCCTCCCTCCGGGAGAGGGTTGGGGAGAGGGTTAGGGAGAGGGCCGGCGTGGCAACGAAGTCACGGTTGCGGTATGCCACGGCCATGCCTTCTCCCCCGGCCGCTCTTCCGCAGGCGGGAGCGGGGAGCAAACCGGCGGGTGCATTGGGCGCGCGGGGCAGGTAGACTTGCCTGTCCCGCTTCCCTTTCTCCGCCATCGCCATGCCGAACCTGCCGATCTCCTTCGAAGACATCGTCGCCGCCCACGACCGCATCCGTGCCGCAGCCCACCGCACGCCGGTGCTGACTTCCACGACCGCGGACGCGGCCACCGGCGCGCAGCTGTTCTTCAAGTGCGAGAATTTCCAGCGCATCGGTGCCTTCAAGTTCCGCGGCGCCTATAACGCCATCGCCCAGTTCACGCCGCAGCAGAAGGCCGGCGGGGTGCTGGCGTTTTCCTCCGGCAACCACGCGCAGGCGATTGCGCTGTCCGCACGGCTGCTGGGCGTGCAGGCGGTGATCGTGATGCCGCAGGACGCGCCCGCGATCAAGATCGAGGCCACGCGCGGCTATGGCGCCGAGGTGGTGCTGTACGACCGCTACACCGAGGACCGCGAGGCGCTGGGCCAGCGCATCGCCGCCGAGCGCGGCATGACGCTGATCCCGCCGTACGACCATCCGCACGTGATGGCCGGGCAGGGCACCGCGGCCAAGGAACTGCTGGAGGAAACCGGCCCGCTCGACATGCTGGCGGTGTGCCTGGGCGGTGGCGGGCTGCTGTCGGGCTGTGCCGTGGCGGCGCACGCCATGTCGCCCGGCTGCGCGGTCTACGGCGTCGAGCCCGAAGCCGGCAACGACGGCCAGCGCAGCCTGCGCAGCGGCGAGATCGTCCGCATCGACACGCCGCGCACCATAGCCGACGGCGCCCAGACCCCGTTTCTCGGCCAGTACACCTTTGCCGTGATTCGCGAACGGGTCACCGATATCGTGACTGTTTCGGACGCAGAACTGGTCGAAACCATGAAGTTCTTCGCCGGGCGCATGAAGATCGTGGTCGAGCCGACCGGATGCCTGGCAGCGGCCGCGGTGCTGCACGGCAAGCTCGATGTGAAGGGCAAGCGCGTGGGCATCATCGTCTCCGGCGGCAATGTCGACCTGGGCAGTTTTGCCGGCTTTTTGCAGGGGAAGGCAGGCTGAGCCGCGACTGCCTTGCGTTCTCCGGAATCCGCCCGGCACCCGGCCGTCTAACCTGCAACGCAATGGCAACGCAGGACAGACCATGACGGCCAGGCAGCACTATGACGTTCTCGAGACCGGCGCCGGCAAGCCGGTAAAGATGTGGACCCGCGGCGTCCCGGTGGAAGACGCCGCGCGCCAGCAGCTTGTCAATACTGCGCAGATGCCGTTTATCTTCCGCCACATGGCGGTGATGCCGGACGTGCACCTCGGCAAGGGATCGACCATCGGCTCGGTGATCCCGACCGTGGGCGCGGTGATCCCGGCCGCGGTGGGCGTGGATATCGGCTGCGGCATGATGGCGGTAAAGACCTCGCTGACCGCCTCCGACCTGCCCGATAACCTCGGCCCGCTGCGCAGCGCGATCGAGCACGCGGTGCCGCATGGCCGCACCGCGCAGGGCCGGCGCCGCGACGAAGGCGCCTGGGGTTCGGTGCCGTCGCACGTCGACGCCGCCTGGGCGGGCATGGCCGACGACTTCCGGCGTATCACCGAGAAATACCCGCAACTGGCGCGCACCAACCACCGCAACCACCTGGGCACGCTTGGCACCGGCAACCACTTTATCGAGGTCTGCCTGGACGAGTCGCAAGCGGTCTGGTTCATGCTGCACTCCGGCTCGCGCGGCGTGGGCAATGCCATCGGCACCACCTTCATCACGCTGGCGCAGCAGGACATGCGCCGCCACCAAGCCAACCTGCCCGACCGCGATTTGGCCTACCTCGTCGAAGGCTCGCAGCACTATGCGGACTATGTCTTCGCGGTGTCGTGGGCGCAGGCGTTCGCGCGCCGCAACCGCGAGCTGATGATGGAGGCGGTGCTCGCGGCGGCGCAGCGCGTGCTGCGCAAGCCGTTCCAGGCGCGGCTGGAAGCGGTCAACTGCCACCATAACTATGTGCAGAAAGAACATCACTTCGGCAAGGAAGTGCTGGTGACACGCAAGGGCGCGGTCAGCGCGCGCGCCGGCGAGCTGGGCATCATCCCGGGTTCGATGGGCGCGCGCTCCTTCATCGTGCGCGGCAAGGGCAATCCGGAATCGTTCTGCTCCTGCAGCCACGGCGCGGGCCGCACCATGAGCCGCACCGAAGCCAAGCGCCGCTTCACCGTGGCCGACCAGAAGCACGCGACCGAAGGGGTGGAATGCCGCAAGGACGCGGCGGTGATCGACGAGATCCCGATGGCGTACAAGGACATCGACGCGGTGATGGCGGCGCAGTCGGACCTGGTCGAGGTCGTGCATACGCTGCGGCAAGTGGTGTGCGTGAAGGGATAAGTGCAGGTGATTTTGGTGGGCCGGCCGCTATCGCGGCCGGTTTTCCTGACAGCCGCACGCGGCCAACGCCTGCCCGGCAGATTGAGGACATAGGGACGAACGCGCTCTCACGGGGGCTGGCTTGCGCCCGTGCGGCAACGATGAAATGCGGGAAGGTGAGGGGATCTGGCTGCTGTAGCCCGGCCGGCGCCGCGGGCGGTCAGTCGACGAGCAGATTGATCTTCGTCGCGAATTTCTGCCAGCGATCGATGTCGGAGGCCACCAGCTTCTGGAATTCTGCGGGGGTGCTGGTGGTCGTGGCAAAGCCGAGCTGCGTCAGCGAAGCCTTGATCTCGGGCTTGGCGACGGCCCTGGCGATTTCCGCGTTGAGCTTCTGCACGATCTCGGGCGGCGTGTTTGCCGGCGCGAGGATGCCGAACCACTGGTCGACGTCATAACCGGCCACGCCCAGCTCGCTCACGGTCGGCACGTCCGGCAGGAACTGCGAGCGCGCCTTCGACGTCACGGCCAGCGCGCGCAGCTTGTTGCTCTTCAGGTAGGGGATGGTGTTGGTCAGCGTATTGACGCTGACATCGGCCTGGTTGCCCAGCACGTCCGCGATGGCGGGGGCGCAACCCTTGTACGGCACATGGAGCATGTCCATCTTCGCCGAGACCTTCAGCAGTTCGCCAGCCAGGTGTTGCGGCGTGCCATTGCCGCATGACGCGTAGCTGGGAGGCGTGCCGCTCTTGCCCGCCGCCAGCAGGTCGCTGAAGTTGCGGATCTTCGAATGCGAGGGCACGGCGATCACCGAGGGCACCGAAGCGAAGGTGATGACCGCGCTGAAATCGGACTTTGGATTGAACTGCAGCTTCTTGAAGACACTCGGGTTGATGGCAAAGCTGCTGTTGACGATCAGCAGCGTGTAGCCGTCGGCCGGGCTCTTGGCGACGAACTCGGCACCGATATTGCCGCTGGCGCCGGGGCGGTTGTCGACCACCACCGGCTGCCCCAGCGATTTGCTGATGTCGGTTCCGATCAGCCGCGCCAGCGAATCGGTCCCTCCTCCGGCCGGGAACGTCACCACCATGCGGATGGGCTTCTGCGGGAAGGTACTTGCGATGTTCGCCTCGGCGCGGCCTGGCATGGCTGCCAGGCTGCCTGCGACAAAGAGCAGCGATGCCAGGCTGCTGACGACGGATAGGGGTCTCATTGATTTGCCTCGTCGGTTAGGGTGAAGGAAGGGGGGGAACCGGTCAATCGGGATCTATACGCACTGCCTCGCCGCACTCGCCGCCGACGCGTGTCAGTGCCGCGGCCGCCTCAAGTGCTGCATCGCAGCCCGCATGGATGCGGTAAAGGGGTTGCCCTTGCGCCACCTTTGCACCGATCGTGCACAGCAGGTCGATGCCGGCACCGGCGTCGCGCGGGGCCCCCGCGGCGCGCGCGACGCCGGAGATCTGCAGTCCGTCAATGGCCCCCACGCGGCCCTGCATGGCGGCGCACACCACGTGCGTATGCGCTCCCGGCGCCACGGGGTCCGGGCGAACGCCCTGCGCGGCGGCAATGCGATCGAACGCTTCTCTTGCCTTGCCTTCGTTCAGCAGGGCGGTTGCAATTCGCATGCCTTGGTCGGGCGAACCCACGCGCGGATCGAAAGCGATGATTTCTCCGGCAAAGCGCAGTGCTTTCTCCCGCAGGTCCGCTGGCGCCTGCGGGTCGTTGCCGAGCACCAGCCGGACGTCGCGCACTTCCAGCGCGGGCCCGATGCCGCGGCCGATCGGGCGGCTGCCGTCCGTGACCAGCGCGCGCACGTGCAGGCCGAGTCCCTTGCCGACGTGCTCGAACATGGCGCCCAGCGTCTCGGCGTCGGCGCGGGTCGCCAGCTTGGTTTGCGGGCCATAAGGCAGGTCGACGATGACGTGGGTGGCGCCGGCGGTGTATTTTTTTGACAGGATCGATGCTACGGACCAGCGGCGGGAATCCAGGCGCAGCGGCCGCGTGATCGCGTTCATCACATCGTCGACCACGGAATGGTTCAGGCGGCCGTTCCACGCGATGCAGGCACGCGCCTGGCCCACGCAGCGGCGCACGTCCTCGTGCGCCAGGTCGACGCGCGCGACGGTCTCCATGGCGTCGGCCGTGCCGGCGGCGGAGGTGATGGCACGCGACGATGTCTTGGGCATGGCCAGCCCGTACGCCGCGACAATCGGCACCACGATCAGCGTGATGCGGCTGCCGGGCACGCCACCGATGGAATGCTTGTCGACGACGACCGGCTCGTCCCAGTCGATGCGGGGCGTAAATGCCGTGCGCGCGCGTGCCAGTGCCACGACTTCGTCGTCTGTCAGCGTACGCGTGGCGGCAACCAGGAACTCGGTCAGTTCCGCCTCGGTGTACCGTCCGGCAATGGCGTCCTGCAGGATGGCAATGTAGGCAGCTTCGTCGAGCGACTCGCCGCGCAGCTTCGCCATCAGGTTGGTGCGGCTGGCCGCAGACCCGTTGCCGCCTGCCCGGGTGCCATGCCGCAGCGCTTCCACAAAGCGTGCCATGCCCACGTCGAGCGTGCTGTCATTCGACACCGTGATGCATGGGACATCTGGCGGCACCTCTGCGCCGGTCCGCGCCACGCGCCGTGCAACCTGGTCGCCCGATTCACGGCCGCGCGCGGCAATGCGCCGGGCCAGCACCTCATGCGGCGCCGTCACCAGGACCACCACGAAGCGCGGCAATCGTCCGGCGAGTTCCGCGATGACGGCGCGCGAGCCGTTGGCGACGACGTTGCGCCCGCGTTCCAGCTCAGCCATCAGGGACTGGGGCAATCCGTAGCGCAGGTCGTGCGCATCCCAGGTGACCAGGAACTCGCCGCTGCGCTGGCGCCGTGCGAACTCGATCTCCGAGACACCCTCGTGCGCTTCGCCGACCGCGCCATCGGGGCGGGTGATGACGCGCCGCGCAAATACATAGTTGTCATCGAGCGCTGCACGCGCACCGTCCATCAGCGAATCCTTGCCCGCGCCGCTGGGTCCTACAACAAAGAAGAATGTGCCGGTCGTGTCCATGACAAATACCTTAGATGTCGAAGTTATGTGGCAATGCTAGCACCGGCAAAGGGGGTGTCAAGATAAGTTCGATGTCTAAGGTAATGCAAGCAACGGGCCAATTGCCGCAAATCCAGTGTGTACGCGGGATTCGCGTTCTCGTAGGGGAAAACACGGGTAAGCGGCGTGCGCGCTCGCGGTGCTTCATGCATCGGTTGCGCGCATCGTGCACTGATGGAGTGAACGCTACATTGGCGGAAATGGCGCGGGCGTGCGGCGTCGCCGCGTGCACGCCGGAGGCGCTATCATGTGCGCTGTCGCCGGCACTGTTCGCCTGGTGCTGCATGCATACGTTTCACTTACCGTCACGACTATGGCCACAAAGAAGCCGGATGCTCCGGTCAACATCACGCCACCGGATGAAGCCGATGAAGAGCGGCTTGCCCACCTGGTAAAGGACGCCGCGCGCGCCTATATCCGCGCGCTGCAGCTGCGGCTGGCGGAACATTCGGTGTCGTACGGCCACTGGACCATCCTGCGCATCCTGTGGCGCCATGACGGCCTGTCGCAGCGCGAGCTGAGCGAGCGGGCCGGCGTGACCGAGCCGACCACGTTTGCGGCAGTCAAGGCGCTGGAAGCGCTGGGCTATGTCGAGCGCACGCATCTTCCCGGCAACAAGAAGAAGGTGCATGTGTTCCTCAGCAAGACCGGGCGTGCGCTGCGCCGCAAGCTCGAGCCGCTGGCGACCGAAGTGAATGAACTCAGCGTGGAAGGGCTGAGCGAAGCAGATGTGCTGACCACGCGCCGCGTGCTGATCACGATCGCCAAGCGGCTGGTCGCCGACGAGGTCGCCTCTGCCGAGCATGGCCGGCGGGTTCCGTCCACGCAGGAGGTGGGGCGGCTGCTCTCGGACCTGTAGCGGGTCCGCAAACGAAAAGGCCCTCGCCGGGTGAGACCGGCGAGGGTGAATGCCTCGGGTAGAAGGCGTGAATCGCTATGGATCGCTATAGACCTATATGGAAAGGCTGGCCTGGCAGGCCTCAGGCTTCGTCGAGCCCGATATCGACCGCCGGAGCAGACTGGGTAATCTTGCTCGTGGAGATGTAGTCCACGCCCGTTTCCGCCACCGGCCGGATCGTCTCCAGGCGGATGCCGCCCGACGCCTCGACCTTGGTCCGGCCATTGACGATCTGCACGGCTTCCTTCATGTCAGGCACCGACATGTTGTCCAGCATGATCACGTCGACTCCGGCTGCCAGTGCCTCGTGCACCTGCTCCAGCCGGTCGCATTCCACTTCCAGCTTGGTCAGCACCGGCAGCTTGCGGCGCACGCGTTCCACCGCGGCGGCGATGCTGCCGCACACGGCGATGTGGTTGTCCTTGATCATCACGCCGTTGTCCAGGCTCAGCCGGTGGTTCAGGCCACCGCCGCAGGTCACGGCATGTTTTTCCAGCGCGCGCAGTCCGGGCGTGGTCTTGCGGCTGTCGATCAGGCGCGCCTTGGTATGCGCAATGGCCTGGGCATAGGTGGCCGTGTGGTTGGCGATGCCGCACAACCGCTGCATGATGTTCAGCGCGGTGCGCTCGGCGGTCAGCACGCTGCGTGCATTGCCGCTCACGTTGAGCAGCACCGCGCCTTTGCCGACCTTGTCGCCGTCCGCGACGCGCACATCGACAGTCAGCGTGGGGTCGTAGCGGGCGAAGATGCGGGCCGCCACGTCGATGCCGGCAATGATCATCGGCTCGCGGGCGTTCATGCAGAAGGTGCCGGTCTCGCCCGGCTCGATCATGGTGTGGACGGTCAAGTCGCAGATGCCGATGTCTTCGGTCAGCCAGAGGTCGATCAGCTTGTCGGTGGCAAAGAGGTCGTACATGTAAGGGCTCCTGAGCGGTGGTTGCGGTACCTCAATAATCTTAGAGATCGAAGTACATGGCGTAATACTAGCGCCTCGCCGTCCCGTGTCAAGGAATATTCGACATCTAAGATAAATGCGCGCAGGCGTTGAAGATCAGCGTGACGCAGCGTTACCTTGTCGAAAGGAGTGGAGTTGCATCCGCAATAAGGGCGCGGTGCCGCCGTACCGCTAGCGCCCGAACTGCGCCAGCACCGTTCCGATCGACTCCAGCCCGGCCTCGATCATGTGTTGCATGTAGGTGCCCATCTGCGGCATCACCAGCATCAGCACCAGGAAGCCGCCCGACAGCGTGACCGGGAAGCCCACCGCGAAGATCGACAACTGGGGCGAGGCGCGGTTCAGGATGCCCATGGCCAGGTTCAGCGTCAGCAGCGCCGCGATCATCGGCAGCGCCAGCAGCAGGCCCGATGCGAACACCATGCCGCCGGCGCGCGCCACTGCCATCGCGCCGCCCGCCGACAGCGGCGTGCCACCAACAGGCAGTCCGTTGAAGCTGTCGACCAGAGCGCCCAGCATCATCAGGTGGCCGTCCAGCGCCAGGAACAGCAGCACCGCGATGATATTGAGAAAGCGCGACAGCACCATGGTCTGCCCGCCGGCGGAGCGATCGAAGAAGGAGGCGAACGACAGGCCCATCTGCAGGCCGATGATTTCGCCCGCCTGCTGCACCGTGGCAAAGACCAGGCGCATGACAAAGCCGGTGGCCAGGCCGATGCCGACCTCGTTGAGGATGATCAGCAGGCCCTCGAAGGAGTACACCGGCACCGCCGGCAGCTGCGCGATGGTGGGCGACACCACCATCGCGATCATCGCCGACAGCGCGATCTTGGCGCGGCGCGGGATGGTCGATTCACCGAACAGCGGCGCGGTGCCGATCAGCGCCAGGATGCGGAAGAAGGGCCACAGGAATGCCGCGAGCCAGCCGTAGAGCTGGGCTGAGGTGAATTCGACCACGGCAGTCTGTCAGCAGGGCGAAAGGAGGGAGGCGTCAGTGCGCCAGCGCGGGGATGCTCTGGAACACCTCGCGCATGTAGTCGACCATGGTATTGATCATCCACGGGCCGGCCAGCACCATGGTGGCAAACAGCGCGATCAGCTTGGGGATGAAGGTCAGCGTCATCTCGTTGATCTGCGTCGCGGCCTGGAACAGGCTCACCACCAGGCCGGCCGCCAGCGCCACCAGCAGCAGCGGCGCGGCCAGCAGCAGGGTCATCTTCATCGCCTGGGTGGCGATGGTCATTACGGTTTCCGGTGTCATGGCTCGGGTCCTGCGGAAGGAATGCGGAGGGCGAGGCCAGGGCCTCAGTTCATGAAGCTCTGCGCCAGCGATCCCAGCAGCAGCTGCCAGCCGTCCACCAGCACGAACAGCATCAGCTTGAACGGCAACGAGATGGTGGCCGGCGGCACCATCATCATGCCCATCGCCATCAGCACGCTGGCGACCACCAGGTCGATGATCAGGAACGGGATAAAGATGGTGAAGCCGATCTGGAACGCGGTCTTCAGCTCGCTGGTGACGAAGGCGGGCACCAGGATGCTCAGCGGCACTTCTTCCGGGCCCTGCATTTCCGGCGCCTTGGCCATCTGCGCGAACATGGCCAGGTCCTTTTCGCGGGTCTGGCGCAGCATGAAGGCCTTGAGCGGCTCGGCGGCCCTGGCGGCGGCCGTTTCCAGGCTGATCTTGTTTTCCGACAGCGGCTTGTAGGCGTCGTTGTAGACGCGGTCGAACACCGGCCCCATCACGAAGAAGGTCAGGAACAGCGACAGTCCCACCAGCACCTGGTTGGGCGGCGAGGTGGCCGTGCCGAGAGCGTTGCGCAGCAGGCCCAGCACGATGATGATGCGGGTGAATCCGGTCATCATCAGCATCGCCGCAGGCAGGAATGACAGCGAGGTCAGCAGCACCAGCGTCTGGATCGGCAGCGACCAGATCTGGCCGCCGCCCGGGACGGGCTTGCTGATAACGCCGGGCAGCTGCTGCGCCCAGGCGGGCGCGGGCGCCAATGCCAGCACGGCGGCGGCAAGGGTCAGGACCAGGGCAATCGACAACGGGCGGCAGCGCGCGGCCACGGCAAGGCGGGGCCGAAAACGGCGCCGCCATGCGGCACGCAGGGAATTCATGACTTGAACTGGGATTGCAGCGAACGCAGCAGCTTCTCGGCGAAGGTGCCGCCGGTCGGCGGTTGCGGCATGCCGGTGGCGTGTGCCGGGGTCAGCGGGTCGGCGGAGGTACTGCCAGTGGTGTGCGCCGGCATGCTGTGCAGCGGGCGGATTTCGCCGGGGCTGACGCCCAGCACCAGCCAGGTATCGCCGACTTCCACCAGCACCAGCCGCTGGCGCGCGCCCAGCATGGTGCTGCCGACTACCTTCATCACCCCGCCGGTGGCATGGCGCACCAGCCCGGCACGCCGCGCCAGCCAGGCCATGCCGAGGATCAGCGCGATCACGGCAAACAGCCCCAGCCCGGCCTGCGCCAGGCTGCCCGCGCCGCTGATGGCCGGTGCCGGCTTGTCGTCGGCGGCCAGTGCCAGCGCCGGGGTCAGTGTCGGGGTTAGCGCGGCGAGACTGGCGCCAGCCGCCCAAAGGCGGCCAGCACCGCGCGTGGGGTACTTCCGGACGGTCATTTGTTCAGCTTGCGGATGCGTTCGGACGGCGTAATGATGTCCGTCAGGCGGATGCCGAATTTGTCGTTCACCACCACCACCTCGCCCTGCGCGATCAGGTAGCCGTTGACCAGCACGTCCATCGGCTCGCCGGCCAGCCCGTCCAGTTCGACCACCGAGCCCTGCGCCAGCTGCAGCAGGTTCTTGATGGGCACCTTGGTGCGGCCCAGCTCGACCGTCAGCTGCACCGGGATATCGAGGATCATCTCGATATCGTTGTGGAAGCCGCTGGTCGCTTCCTTGGCCAGCGGCTGGAAGACGGTGGCGGCGGCCGGCGTGGCCGCGGGCGCCGCGGCCGGGATCTCGGCAGCTGTGGCGCTGGTCTGCTCCGCCAGCGCGCTGGCCCAGTCGTCCATCGGATCGACCGGCTTGTCCTCGAAGCCGTCACTCATAATCGGTGTCCTCGGTGTCCAGGTGGGATTGGCCGTCCTGGTGATTGATCATTCGTTCTACCCGCAGCGCGTACTGGCCATTCATGGTGCCGAAGCCGCACTGCATCACGGGCACGCCGTCCACCTTGCCGAAGATCTTCTCCGGCAGCTCGATCGGCAGCACGTCGCCGGCGCGCAGCGCCAGCACTTCGGCCACCGTGCTCTGCAGGTGCGCGAACTCGGCGACCAGTTCCACTTCGGCCGCACGCAGCTGCTTTGACAGCTGGTTGACCCAGCCCTTGTCGACTTCCTTCTCGTCCTGCAGCGGATTCATCAGCAGGTCCTTGAGCGGCTCGATCATCGCGTACGGCAGGCACACGTGGAGCTGTCCGCCGACGGCGCCCAGTTCGATATGGAAGGCGGTGGTCACCACGGCTTCGTTCTGCGTGGCGACATTGGCAAACTTGGTGTGCATCTCCGAGCGGATGTACTCGGTCTCGATCGGATGCACGGTGCGCCAGGCGCTGCCATAGCTGGCCAGCGTCAGTTCCAGCATGCGCTGGATGATGCGCTGCTCGGTCTGGGTGAAGTCGCGTCCTTCCACGCGGGTGTGGAAGCGGCCGTCGCCGCCGAACAGGTTGTCCACCACCAGGAACACCAGGTTCGGGTCGTAGACGAACAGCGCCGTGCCGCGCAGCGGCTTCAGGTGGACCAGGTTCAGGTTGGTCGGCATCGGCAGGTTGCGGGCGAAATCGCCGAACTTCTCGATCCTGACGGTGCCGACAGAAATATCCGCGCCGCGGCGGATGAAATTGAACAGCGCCGAGCGCAGCGACCGCGCGAAGCGCTCGTTGATGATTTCCAGCGTGTGCAGGCGGCCGCGGATGATGCGTTCCTGCGTCGCCAGGTTGTACGGGCGAACCCCGCTGTCATCCAGCGCCGGCTCGCTGGCCTTGGGCGTATCGGCCTCGCCGGATACGCCCTTGAGCAGCTCGTCGACCTCGTCTTGCGAGAGGAACTTGTCGTAGGCCATCTGGTGTCCTGCCCCTTGTGCGGCTTTATGCGGCTTTTATGCGGCGTTATGGATGAAACCGTTGCGGCGTGCCCAGGCGCGCATCACCGTGCCCGGCGGCATGCGGTGGCGGGGTCTGGCTGGGTGGCGGCGGACAGTTTCATATCGGTTGCGGGGCAGGGCGCAAGCGGGCGCTTACTGCACCACGAAAGAGGTGAACAACACATCCAGCACGCGCTGGCCGGGCAGTCCGGTGGCGAAGGGCTGGGCGATGGTGGTGCGGATGTCGTCGGCCAGCTTGCGCTTGCCTTCGACCGTGGCCAGATCCGCGGGCTGGCGTGCCGACAGCAGCAGCAGGATGCGGCTGCGTGCCTCGGGCAGGTACTGCGCCAGGCGCGCCTGCGTCTCGGCATCCGCCACCTTCAGCGACAGGCCGGTATGCAGGAAGCGGTCGCCGTCCTCGCTCTTCAGGTTGACGGTGAACGCATCCAGCGGCACGAAGATCGGCGGCGGAATGACCGGGGTTGCCGGCGCGGCGGCAGCCGCGGGCTGGCGGTTGCTCAGCACGCTGCCCAGCACGAAGCCTCCGGCACCCAGTGCCAGGACAAGCACGCCGCCGCCGATCAGCAGCAGCCGACCGCGCTTGCCTGTGTTGCTGCCAGTCCGGGAAGGGGAAGCCGTGTTCGCCATGAGAAGCCTGTGTCGGAATGCCTGCCATTCTTCCGGAATCGCAGGCCAGCAAAGGGCCGAAAAAAAGGGGGAAACCCTTTCAGCTTGGCCGTTTGAGCGGAAAGGGGGCAGGCATGGCTACGCTAGCGGGCGCTTTGTGGTGCGCGCCTGCAGGGGGGTTAACGAGTGGTGGGGCGGGAACTTGAGGTATTGGGGTTATTGGGGGATCTGTGATTTTTTGCCTGGCGGCTGCCAAGCCGAAGGCACATAGGCAAGAAGCAATCATTCCCTACTGCTCTACTCAGGTAGTCCCTATGCAAGCCCATCAAGTCTTCTATTCAGGACAGCATTGATTCTTAACGTTTTTCCAAAACCAACTCTTATATAAGATATAAGACATTTGACCGATGCCCCCCGACGTACTACAATCGCGACGTCAAAGGAAGTTTTTCAAAACCTAATTACTCAGCAGGTTCCCATGCTTGAAAACTATCGCGCACATGTGGCCGAGCGCGCCGCGCTTGGTATCCCTCCTCTGCCCCTGACCGCCAAGCAGACGGCCGAGCTGATTGAACTGCTGAAGAATCCGCCCGCAGGCGAAGAGCAGAACCTGGTTGAGCTGATCACCAACCGCGTTCCCGCCGGCGTGGACGACGCCGCCAAGGTCAAGGCCTCGTACCTGGCCGCCGTCGCCCTGGGCAAGGAAAAGTGCGCGCTGATTTCCCGCGCCAAGGCCACCGAACTGCTCGGCACCATGCTGGGCGGCTACAACATCTCGCCGCTGATCGAGCTGCTGGACGACGCCGAAGTCGGCGCCGTCGCCGCCGACGCGCTGAAGAAGACCCTGCTGATGTTCGACGCCTTCCACGACGTGAAGGAAAAGGCGGACAAGGGCAACGCCAATGCCAAGGCCGTGCTGCAAAGCTGGGCCGACGCCGAGTGGTTCACCAGCCGCCCGGAAGTGCCGCAAAGCCTGACCATCACCGTGTTCAAGGTGCCGGGCGAAACCAACACCGACGACCTGTCGCCGGCCCCGGACGCCACCACCCGCCCGGACATCCCGATGCACGCGCTGGCCATGCTGAAGAACAAGCGCGAAGGCGCGGCGTTCCAGCCGGAAGAAGACGGCAAGCGCGGCCCGATCAAGTTCATTGAATCGCTGAAGGACAAGGGCCACCTGGTTGCCTACGTGGGCGACGTGGTCGGTACCGGCTCCAGCCGCAAGTCGGCCACCAACTCGGTGCTGTGGTTCACCGGCGAAGACATCCCGTTCATCCCGAACAAGCGCTTCGGCGGCGTGTGCCTGGGCAACAAGATTGCCCCGATCTTCTACAACACCATGGAAGACGCCGGCGCGCTGCCGATCGAGCTGGACGTGTCCCAGATGGAAATGGGCGACGTGGTCGAACTGCGCCCGTACGAAGGCAAGGCCCTGAAGAACGGCGCCGTGATCGCCGAGTTCAAGGTCAAGTCCGATGTGCTGTTTGACGAAGTCCGCGCCGGCGGCCGCATTCCGCTGATCGTCGGCCGTGGCCTGACCGCCAAGGCGCGTGAAGCGCTGGGCCTGGCCCCGTCGACGCTGTTCCGCCTGCCGCAGAACCCGGCCGACACCGGCAAGGGCTTCACGCTGGCCCAGAAGATGGTTGGCCGCGCCTGCGGCCTGCCGGAAGGCAAGGGCATCCGCCCGAACACCTACTGCGAACCGAAGATGACCTCGGTGGGCTCGCAGGACACCACCGGCCCGATGACCCGCGACGAGCTGAAGGACCTGGCCTGCCTGGGCTTCTCGGCCGACCTGGTGATGCAGTCGTTCTGCCACACCGCCGCCTACCCGAAGCCGGTCGACGTCAAGACCCACCACACCCTGCCTGAGTTCATCAGCACCCGCGGCGGCATCTCGCTGCGCCCGGGCGACGGCGTGATCCACTCGTGGCTGAACCGCATGCTGCTGCCCGACACCGTCGGCACCGGCGGCGACTCGCACACCCGCTTCCCGATCGGCATCAGCTTCCCCGCAGGCTCGGGCCTGGTGGCCTTTGCCGCTGCCACCGGCGTGATGCCGCTGGACATGCCGGAATCGGTGCTGGTCCGCTTCAAGGGCCAGATGCAGCCGGGCGTGACCCTGCGCGACCTGGTCAACGCCATTCCGCTGTATGCCATCAAGCAAGGCCTGCTGACCGTGGCCAAGCAAGGCAAGAAGAACATCTTCTCGGGCCGTATCCTGGAAATCGAAGGCCTGCCCGACCTGAAGGTCGAGCAAGCGTTTGAACTGTCGGACGCTTCGGCAGAACGTTCGGCTGCCGGTTGCACGGTGCGCCTGAACAAGGACCCGATCATCGAATACATCAACAGCAACATCACGCTGCTGAAGTGGATGATCGCCCAGGGGTATCAAGACCCGCGCAGCCTGCAGCGCCGCATCCAGGCGATGCAGGGCTGGCTGGCCGATCCGAAGCTGCTGGAGCCGGACGCCGACGCCGAGTACGCCGCCGTGATCGAGATCGACCTGGCCGACGTGCATGAGCCGATCGTGGCCTGCCCGAACGACCCGGACGACGTGAAGACCCTGACGGATGTGGCCGGCGCCAAGATCGACGAAGTCTTCATCGGTTCGTGCATGACCAACATCGGCCACTTCCGCGCAGCCTCCAAGCTGCTGGAAGGCAAGCGCGACATCCCGGTCAAGCTGTGGGTGGCCCCGCCGACCAAGATGGACCAGAAGCAGCTGACCGAGGAAGGCCACTACGGCGTGTTCGGCACCGCCGGTGCCCGCACCGAAATGCCGGGCTGCTCGCTGTGCATGGGCAACCAGGCACAGGTGCGCGAAGGCGCGACCGTGATGTCGACCTCGACCCGCAACTTCCCGAACCGCCTGGGCAAGAACACCAACGTGTACCTGGGTTCCGCCGAACTGGCGGCGATCTGCTCGCGTCTGGGCCGTATCCCGACCAAGGACGAGTACATGGCCGACATGGGCGTGCTCAACGCCAACGGCGACAAGATTTACAAGTACATGAACTTCGACCAGATCGAGGACTTCAAGCAAGTGGCGGACGGCGTGACGGTCTGAGCTTCGCACTGAGCTGGCAAGGGCGCCGCACAACGGCGCCCCACACGGCAAGACGAAACCCCGCATCTCGCAAGAGATGCGGGGTTTTGCATATTGGCCTGCGGCCCCCGGCATGGTTTGCATCGGCGGGCTATCATCCGTGGTTTCAGCTATCCGATGCCCGCCACGCGCCGGGCACCGCGCCACCGGAGCCCACGTGTCCGATCTGTCCGCTTTCCCCATCACCCGCAAATGGCCGGCGCAGCATCCCGACCGCATCCAGCTCTATTCGCTGCCAACGCCGAACGGCGTCAAGGCATCGATCATGCTGGAAGAGAGCGGCTTGCCGTATGAGCCGCACCTGGTGCGCTTTGACACCGACGACCAGCTCTCGCCGGAATTCCTGTCGCTCAACCCGAACAACAAGATCCCCGCGCTCCTCGACCCCAGCGGCCCGGGCGGCAAGCCACTGGCGCTGTTCGAATCGGGCGCGATCCTGCTGTACCTGGCCGACAAGTCGGGCAAGCTGATCCCGGCGGACCCGGCACGGCGCTACGAGACCATCCAGTGGCTGATGTTCCAGATGGGCGGTATCGGGCCGATGTTCGGACAGGTCGGCTTCTTCCACAAGTTTGCCGGCAAGGCCTATGAAGACAAGCGCCCGCGCGACCGCTACGTGGCGGAGAGCCGGCGCCTGCTGAACGTGCTCGAGCAGCGCCTGGCGGGCCGCACATGGATCATGGGCGATGAGTACACCATTGCCGACATCGCGACTTTCCCATGGGTGCGCAACCTGGTCGGCTTTTACGAGGCGGGCGACCTGGTCGGCTTCAAGGACTTCGCCAACGTGCGGCGCGTGCTGGACGCGTTCGTGCAGCGTCCGGCGGTGGTGAAGGGGCTGGATACGCCGCATCGGGGCTGAGCGCCGGCGCATGGCGGGCGGGCGTGGGCAATGTCCTACGCCGGGCCTTCCCGGGCGCCTACAGAGGGGCCGGCAGCCCGCTCCTATAGTCGAGAAGCGGGCACATCCTGCATTGCCCGAGGAGTCCGGACCATGCCGCTGCCCAAGCCCTTCCCGTCTTCTTTCCGCCTGTGCGGCGCAGCGCTGCTGGTGGGCGCTGCAGCGGCGCTTTGCGCCTGCAGCGAATCGGCGAAGCTGCCTTCGGAGGCCGGATTCGGCCCGACGCCGCAGCTGCCGCCGCCGAACAAGACCTCCATCCCCACCGTCAAGATCGCACCCGCCATTGGCTGGTCCGAGGGCCAGCGCCCGGTGCCGGCCGAGGGCATGGCGGTGACCGCCTTCGCCGACAAGCTCGATCACCCGCGCTGGGTCTACGTGCTGCCCAACGGCGACGTGCTGGTGGCTGAGAGCAATGCCCCGCCCAAGCCCGACGACGGCAAGGGTATCAAGGGCTGGATCATGAAGAAGATGATGAAGCGCGCCGGCGCCGGCACGCCCAGCGCCAACCGCATCACGCTGCTGCGCGACAGCAACGGCGACGGCGTCGCCGACCAGCGCTCGGTGTTCCTGAAGGACATCAACTCGCCGTTCGGCATGGTGCTGGTCGGCAACGACTTCTACGTGGCGGCCACCGACGCCGTGCTGCGCTTCCCGTACCAGGCCGGCCAGACCCAGATCGCCGCGGCGCCACAGAAGGTGGCGGACCTGCCCGGCGGGCCGCTCAACCACCACTGGACCAAGAACATCATCGCCAGCCGCGACGGCAGCAAGCTCTACGTGACGGTGGGCTCGAACAGCAACGTGGCCGAGCATGGCATGGACAAGGAAGTGGGCCGCGCCGCGATCTGGGAGGTTGACCCCAGGAACGGCACGCACCGCATCTTTGCCAGCGGCCTGCGCAATCCCAACGGCATGGCGTGGGAGCCGGTCACGGGCGTGCTGTGGACCGCGGTCAACGAGCGCGACGAGATCGGCAGCGACCTGGTGCCGGACTACATCACCTCGGTGCGCGATGGCGGCTTCTATGGCTGGCCGTACAGCTACTACGGCCAGCATGTCGATGAGCGCGTCAAGCCGCCGGCGCCGGAACTGGTGGCCAGGGCGATCGCGCCCGACTACGCGGTCGGCGCGCATACCGCGGCGCTGGGGCTCGCGGCGGCCACCGGCAACAGCCTGCCGGCGCGCTTCCAGGATGGCATGTTCGTGGGCCAGCATGGCTCGTGGAACCGGCGGCCGCTGGCGGGATACAAGGTCATCTTCGTGCCGTTCAGCAACGGCCGGCCGAATGGCGCGCCCTTCGACGTGCTGACCGGCTTTGTCGACGGCGAGGGCAATGCACGCGGCCGGCCCGTGGGCGTGGCGATCGACAAGCGCGGCGGGCTGCTGGTGGCGGACGACGTCGGCAATGTCATCTGGCGCGTGAGCGGGACGAAATAGCGGCTGTGCCGGTGCCGGTGCCGGCCCGGCCAGCGCCGCCTCAAGGAGCGGGTAGGCCCGGCCCGGCTGGGTGCCGCCTGCCTGATCGCCGCCGGCGTGGCCACGCTGCGTTTTGCCTGAGCGCGGCACATTGCGCGGAGGGTGCGAGGAGGTTGCGCGGAGGTTGCGAGGAGATCGCGCGGCCATTGCCAGACCATTGCGACGGCGCCGCGCTGACTATACTTCGCTTGGATGGGGGCGCGGCGCATCAATCGTGCCTGCTTCGTCCCCGCACAAACCGCAGCCTGGACACCGACGCCTGGGAGGGGGGCATGGATCACACCGGAGATTCGTTTCGCGCCTTTGAGCTGGCTGGCTGGGAGGATCCCGAAGTCGTCAGCCGCTACCAGGAGCACCTGTCGCACGTGACCCGGCAATCGATCGAGGCGCTGCTGGACGAGGCGCGCGCCGGCAGCGGGCTGCGTGTGCTCGATGTCGCCAGCGGCTCGGGCCATATTGCCGCGGCCGCGGCGCGGCGCGGCGCCGAGGCCATCGGCATCGATTTCTCGCTGGCGCAGGTGGAGCTGGCGCGCAAGCTCTAT
The DNA here is from genome assembly GCF_040784895.1 of Cupriavidus sp. Agwp_2. NCBI lineage: Bacteria > Pseudomonadati > Pseudomonadota > Betaproteobacteria > Burkholderiales > Burkholderiaceae > Cupriavidus > Cupriavidus sp. Agwp_2. The sequence goes on along the minus strand of NZ_CP088084.1, from coordinate 1,459,848 downwards.
CCCGACATCGACTACCAGCAGGCCGACGCGCAGGCGCTGCCCTACGGCGATGCCAGCTTCGATGCGGTGGTGAATGGATTCGGCATGTGCCACCTGTCCGATCCCGATGCCGCGCTGCGCGAGGCCTTCCGCGTGCTGCGCCCCGGCGGGCGCATTGCCTTTACGGTGTGGGATGCCCCCGAGCGGGCGGTGGGCTTCGGCGCAGTCTATGCCGCTATCCGCGCCTATGGCTCGATGGAGGTCGACTTGCCGGCGGGGCCCAATTTCTTTCTTTTCAGCGATCCCAACCAGTGCCGCAGTGCCTTGCAGCAGGCCGGCTTCGTTGCGCCCTCGTGCCGGAACGTGCCGCAGGTGTGGCGCTTTTCCACGCCGGACCAGCTCTTCGATGCGCTGGCGCAGGGCACCGTGCGTGCCGCCGCCACGCTGCGCGCGCAGACCCCGCGGGCGCGCGACGAGATCCGGGCCGTGCTGCGCGGGACGGTGGCCGGCTATATGCGCGGCAGCGGCTTCGAGGTGCCGATGCCGGCAGTGCTGGCCGCCGCGGTAAAGCCCTGAGCCTGCGTCGCCCCGAGCCTGCGTCGCCCCGAGCCTGCGTCGCGCGCCGCCGACCGTCACCTCAAGCCAGCACGCGGCGCCGGCGCGCCATGAAGTCGCGCGGGGTTTGCCCAAGTGCGCGTCGGAACATGGTCGAGAACGCGCCTGCGTGGGCGTAGCCGGTTTCCGCGGCCACATGCGCCAGCGGCCGGCCGCGGCTCATCAGGTCGATCGCGTGGGCCAGGCGCAACTGCTGGCGCCAGCTGCCGAAGCTGGTCTTCAGCTCGCTTTCGAACAGCCGCGCCAGCGTCCGCTCGCTGGCGCCGGTGCGCGCCGCCCATTCGGACAGCGTCAGGCTGGATCCGGGATCTTCCATCAGCGCGTGGCACAGCGCCTGCAGCCGCCGGTCTGAAGGCAGCGCCAGCCCCAATGACAGCGTAGGCGCGGCGGCCAGTTCCTCCACCAGCAGGCTGGCGCACAGCTGACGGCGGCGCTCGCCGAGCGTGTCGTCGTGGGCCAGGGCTTCCATCAGCTCGCGCAATAGTGGCGACACCTCCAGCACCGCGCACGAATCGGCCGACAGCGCGCAGGCCTGCGGCGCGATGTAGCAGGCGTAGAAGCGCACCGTGCCCAGCACCACCACGTTGTGCTCCACGTCGGGCGGGATCCAGACTGCGCGCATCGCCGGCACCAGCCATGTGATGCCGCCGGCGGTGATGCGCAGGCTGCCGCTGATCGGAAACGACAGCTGGCCCCACGGATGGCGGTGCGGGTGGATCACCGCATTGGGCGGCGGACGCCGCAGGTGAGCGATCACCGGGTCGGCGGCGCTGGGGCGTGCGCGCGGCACCGGCGAGTAGACCGGGCGGCGGCGGGCCGGGGCGGCAGGCGCGTCAAGTGAGGCAAGCGAGCCAGGAGTGGGGGCGACTTCGCGTGGCATGGAATCGTAAAAAATTGCCCGATTAGTGTAACTCCGCCAATCGGGGCCGGCCTACGATGCTGACATCGAGTGGCCGCGACCGGGAACGGGACCGGCCAGTTGCCGAACAGGCACCGGCCCGCCGCAATCGCGCGCGGCATGGGACCGGCGCCATTGACGAGACGTTTCTCCATGCCTCCATTCGTACGCCGCGCCGCGGCGCGTTTCGGCCTGGGCGGCCCGGGTGCCGCGCCGGCCACCGCCGGCACGGTGCCGCCCACCACGCCTACCACGCTCGCCACGTCCGCCACGTCCGCCACGCCCACCACGCCCGCCACGCCCGATACCGGCCTGCAGCAGTCTGCCAGGGCCGCCTTCGCCATCGGCGCGTGCATCGCGCTGGTGTTGAGTGCCGGCCACGCCATCGATGCGCCGCCGGCGCTGGTCTGGGCCGCGGCGCTGGTGCTGTCCACCGTGTGCTGCTGGGCGCTCGGCGCCTTGCCCGAGCCCACCGCCACGCTGCTGTTCTTCCTGTGCGCGGTGGTGTTCCATATCGCGCCGCCCAAGGTGGTGTTCAGCGGTTTCGCCTCGCCCGCATGGTGGCTGATGTTCGGCGGCGCGGTCACCGGCGTGGCGCTGCGCAACAGCGGGCTGGCGCTGCGGCTGGCCGATGTTATCTTCCAGCGCCGGATGCACGGCTATCCGCAACTGGTCGCGCTGGTGGCGGTCAGCGCCGTAGGCCTGGCGTTCCTGATGCCGTCCACCACCGGCCGCGTGCTGCTGCTGATCCCGATCGTGCTGGCGCTGGCGGACCGTGTGGGCCTGGCTCCGGGCTCCAACGGCCGCATCGGCCTTGTGCTGACGGTGGCCGCGGCCAGCTATATGCCGCCGACCACCATCCTGCCGGCCAATATTCCCAACAGCGTGCTGCTGGGTGCGGCCAGTTCGCTGTACGGCATCAACCTCAGCTACGGCAGTTACCTGCTGCTGCACTTCCCGGTGCTGGGCCTGCTCAAGACCGTGGTGCTGGTCTGGCTGGTGTGCCGGCTGTTCCCGCACGACGCGCCGCTTGTGGCGGCGCCTGCGGCAGTGCGCGCGCCAATGGGCCGGCAGGAGCGGCTGCTGGCGGTCATCCTGGCGATCGCCGTGGTGGGGTTTGCCACCGATGCGCTGCATGGCATCTCGCCGGCGTGGATCGCGCTGGCCGCGGGCATCGTATGCCTGCTGCCGGGCGTGGGCCTGGTCTCGTCCAAAGCGCTGGCCGAGCAGGTCCACCTGGTGCCGTTGCTCTATGTGGCGGGCTTCCTCGGGCTTGGCGCGGTGGTGGAGTCCACCGGACTGGGCACTGCCGTCAGCCACGCGCTGCTGCACTGGCTGCAGCTGACGCCGGGGAACACGATGGTGAACGTTAGCGCGCTCGGGGCCGTGGGCGCCAGCATGGGACTGATGACCACGCTGCCGAGCCTGCCGGCCGTGTTGTCTCCCCTGGCGCGGGAGTTTGCCAGCGCCACCGGCTTGCCGCTGGAAACGGTGCTGATGCTGCAGGTGCCGGTGTTCTCCACGGTGTTCTTCCCGTACCAGTCGCCGCCGATCGTGATCGCAATGCAGCTGGGCGGGGTCGGGCTGCGCCATGGCACGCGGCTCTGCCTGGCGCTGGCGGCCATCACGGTGCTGGTGTTGCTGCCGCTGGATTACCTGTGGTGGCGGCTGCTCGGGTACCTGCCCTGAGCCAGCGGGTGGTGTTGGACGGATGCCGACAGCTTTTGGCTGACCGTCGGTCTTTCGCCAACGAGTTACCTTCGGATTGACCCGGGAAAGTGCGTCACGCCGCGCTGCAGGCGACGTGGTGGTGGTGGCACGGTCATTGCGGATCAGACAGCGAGCGCGGCGCCGATGCTCGTTGTCCCACCCGCCAGCAATGGCTTCCCGGAGAACTCCGATGAATCCCCAATCCCCCTGCCAACGCGGGCAGGCCGCGTCGCGCCCGCAAAAGAAACTGGTTCACCGTACACGCCGCGCTGTCGTGCTGCTGCGCGTACTGGGGCTGTGCCTGAACAGCGTCGCCTGCGCACAGGCCGAGGCCCCGCAGCCGGTCGCTCGCGCGGCAGTGGCTGTTATCCCCGAACAGAAATTCGCCCCCGGCTACCTCGAGGCCGTGTCCACCGGCTATGACAATGGCGTGGCATGGCAGGAACCGGAAGGCATCGCGCCGCTGCGGCAGCCGCGCGACGTGCGTGGGCCGGCTGCGGGAGATGCCGGCGCGGCGGTGCGACCGGTCGCGGCAAAGCCGCCGGTCCGTTGAGCGGGGTCCGAGGGAGTCAGTGAGGGATTTGCGATTCTCGGTTGGGATCTGCCTACAATGCGTCACACCGGCCATTGCAGCCCCGACCATGGACATCGAACTCGCCCGCACCTTCCTGCAAGTCGTGCGTACCGGCAGCCTGCTGGCGGCCGCTGACAAGCTGCACGTCACGCAAACCGCGGTAACGGCCCGGATCAAGAGCCTGGAGTCGCAGCTGAACTGCCGGCTGTTCGAGCGCAACAAGGCCGGCGCGCGCCTGACCGCCGATGGCCAGCGTTTCCTGGGCTATGCCAGCCAGCTGGTGCAGACCTGGGAGGCGGCGTGCCGCGAGTTGCCGCTGCCGGCGGGGCTGGAAAGCCTGTTCCGCTTTGGCGCGGAGATCAGCCTGGGCAATCCGCTGGTGCTGCTTTGGGCCACGCGCATGCGCCAGCAGATGGCGGCGCTGGCGGTGCGTGCTGAAGTGGGGGAGGGCGAGGCACTGCAGTACAAGCTGCAGTCGGGCACGCTCGACGCGGCGCTGGTCTACCAGCCGGAGTACGCGCCCGGCATGCATGTCGAGGCGCTGATGGAAGAAAAGCTGATCCTGATCCGCTCGACCCAGCGCGACGGCCCCTATGTCTACGTCGACTGGGGCCCGGAATTCCGGCGCCAGCATGACAGCGTGCTGCCCCAGCATGCGCGCGCGTCGCTGTACTTCAACCTGGGGCCGCTGGCGTTGCAGTACATCCTGCAGTTCGGGGGCAGCGGCTATTTCCGCACGCGGGTCGTGCAGAGCTACCTGGACAGCGGCGTGCTGACGCGCGTCGACAGCGAATCGGAATTCTCGTATCCGGTGTTCCTGGTGTGCGCCAGGAAGCCAGCCGGCACGACGCAGGAGGCTGTCCGCATCCTGCGCGATATCGTGCGCGAAGAATCTGACTGGTCGCAGCGCTGGGACGTGCCGCTGTAGCAGGCGCCACTTGCATCAGGCGCGCACCGGTACGGCCTGTGCCGCCAGGACCGGCCATCCCGCGGCAGGCACCAGCCGGTATTGCCGCACGCGCTTGCCGCCGCGCGGCCGGCGTGGCGGCCTCGGTTCCAGGCCGGCGAAACGGCCATGCCGCTGTGCGCGCTCGAATACCGGTTCCGGTACCCGCGTGCCGATCAGCCAGGTGACGGTGCCTCCCAGCGCCACCAGCGCCAGCGCCAGCGCAATCCAGAGGACGGCTTCCATGGTTTCCCGCTCCATCGAATAGGTGTCTGTGCTTCCAGTATTGGCACAAAGCATGCCCGCGGGTAAATGAAAGTTATCGTCGGTTCATATCAATATATTTGCATTGAATCGCTTATGCCGGCAAAACCGGCATGCACACGGCTTGTAGAAAAATCATCTTTTCCGACGAACCTGAGGCACGCGGCACGGCAGACACTCAACCGATCCGCACACCACACCGAAAGGGGACTCCAGCCATGCAACGCCTGATCTTCGAAGCCGAACACGACGCCTTCCGCGAATCCGCCCGCCGCTTCTACCAGCGCGAGGTCGGGCCGCACGGCGAGCGCTGGCGCGAGCAGGGCTGCGTCGACCGCGAGGTGTTCCGCAAGGCCGGCGAGCAGGGCTACCTGCTGATGTGGGCCGACGAGAAATACGGCGGCGCCGGCGTCGATGATTTCCGCTATGAGCAGATCCTGATCGAGGAAAACGCGCGCCATGGCGACTCCGGCTTCTTCGGCACGCTGCATTCGCGCCTGGTGGCGCCGTATGTCGGCCGCATCGGCAATGAAGAGCAGCGCCTGCGCCTGCTGCCGGCCGCGGCGCGCGGCGAGGCCATCTTCGCCATCGCCATGACCGAGCCGCAGACCGGTTCCGACCTGGCCGGCATCCGCACGCGCGCCGAGGACCGCGGCGACCACTGGGTGCTGAACGGCGCCAAGACCTATATCTCCAACGGCCAGCTGGCCGACTACGTGGTGGTGGTGGCGCGCACCGATCCCGAGCGCAGCCACGGCCTGACCCTGTTTATCGTCGAGCGCGGCATGCCGGGCTTCGAGCGCGGCCGCAAGCTGCGCAAGATGGGGCTGCATTCGCAGGACACCTCCGAGTTGTTCTTCGACAACGTCAAGGTGCCCAAGGCCAATGTGCTCGGCGAACCGGGCCAGGCCTTCCGCTACCTGACCCGGCACCTGGCCGAGGAACGGCTGATCGGCGCCTGCGGCTACATGGCGTCCGCGCAGGTGGCGTTCGACCTGACGCTGGACTACGTCAAGGAGCGCAAGGCCTTCGGCCGGCCGATCGGCACCTTCCAGAACTCGCGCTTCAAGCTGGCCGAGCTGCGCGCCCAGCTCGACGCCATCCAGACCTTCGTCGACCAGTGCGTGCTGCAGCACAACGCGGGCACGCTGACGGTGGAGACGGCGGCGTCGGCCAAGCTCCTGACTTCCGAGCTGCAGGGCCGCGTGGTGGACGAGGGCGTGCAGCTGCACGGCGGCGCCGGCTATATGGAGGAGTACCGCATCTGCCGGATGTATTCAGATGCCCGGATCTCGCGCATCTACGCCGGCAGCAGCGAAATCATGAAAGAGATCATCGGACGCAGCCTCGGGCTGGACGATCGCGTCAAGGCATAGGCACCCCGCAGGGCGAAGGCCGAATAGCGGCCCGGAAGCAGCCGACCCACGCGTCGGCCGCTTCCGGGCCGTTTGCCGTTTTTCTTCGCCGCCACGCCGCGGAACTTGGGGTTTTCACGCAGTTAAAGGCTTTTGTCAGGGATATGAAAGCCGTTTGTAATGCGATTCGGTTTGAATGCCGTCGGGAGATCGTGTCCGGGTGGCGTCTAAAGCATCAGGACAGCAGGCGAGGGCGCGGCAAGACAGCCCGGCCGAGCGACCGCGGAGGCGGCTGGCCGACGGATGAAAATTCATCGGTCGGTGCACCGTTCGGTGGGCACGGTCGTTTACCGCAGACCGCTGACCGCAAACCGCATTCGAACCGAGCCAGACTGACCGTGCCTGTTGTCTTTACCCGTGCCGCCGCGGGGACCCTGCTCCTGCTGGGTGCTCTCGCCAGACCCGCGGCCAGCATTGCCGCCGAACCCCAGCCTTCGGCGGATACCGCCGATGCCGCCGCTCCCTGCACGCCACCGCCCGCCGGTGCCACGCTGACGCTGGCCCAGGTGCGCCTGGACGCGCTGCGCTGCAACCGCACCATCATCGCCGCGCGGCGCGGCGTGGAAGCCAGCCAGGCCGATGTGCAGATTGCATCGCAGCGGCCCAACCCGGTGCTGAGCCTGGGGGTCGAGAACATCAATCCGCACGCCGGCGTTGGCTCCGGCAACCTGCGCAGCAAGACGGTGGACTCCAAGCTGCGCGTGGACCAGCTCGTCGAAACCGCCAACAAGGGCAACCTGCGCGTGGACGCCGCGCGCAAGGCCAGCGCCGCGGCGGGCGAGGTGGTGCAGGCCGTGGTGGCGCAGCAGACCGCCGCGGTCGAGCAGGCCTTCTTCGAGGCGCTGGTCAGCCAGGAACGCGTGGCGGTGCTCCGGGAAACGCTGGGTTTGTACGAGCGCACCCGACAGGCCAGCGAAACGCGCCTGAAGGCGGGCGACGTGGCGCGCGCCGACGTGAACAAGCTGCAGCTCGACGTCCTGCGCTCGCAGAACGACATGCGCCAGGCCATGACCGACCACTACAGCGACAAGGCCGCCCTGGCGCAGGCGATGGGGGTTCCGGGCACGCTGTCGGATAACCGGCTGGTCGCCGACTGGCCGGCGCTCGATGCGCCGGCGCCGCAACCCGATCCCTACCTGCTCGAGCGCCGCCCCGACGTGACCGCCGCCGAGGCGCGCCTGGCCGCGGCCGCCGCCGCGCGCGACCTGGCCCGCGCGGGACGCGTGCCCGACGTGACCATTGGGGCGCAGGCCGAGCACTATCCGGTCTCCCCCACCAATTCGTATGGCACCGGCAACAGCTTCGGCGTGTTCCTGACGATCCCGCTGTTCGTGCGCCACCGCAACGGCGGCGAGGCGCGCCGCGCCGAAGTCGACTACTACGCCGCGCTGGATGACCGCAACCGCGTGATGCTGGAGGCCGGCAACGAAATCGACCGGCTGCGCAGCCAGCTCGAAACCGCGCGCCAGTCGCTGCGCCAGATGCGCGACGAGGTGCTGCCCGCCGCCGAAAGCGTCGCCGGCAGCGCCGAGTTCGCCTACAACAAGGGCGCCACCGGCGTGCTCGACCTGCTCGACGCGCGCCGCGCGCTGCGCCAGACCCGGCTCGACGCGGTCGAAGCGCAGGGCGCGTACGCCAAGGCGCTGTCGGCCTACCGCGCCGCGTTGCAGACCACTACCACCACGGGCGAGCCCGTGGCCTCGCAGGCACGTCCCTGATCGCAGTTCCAGCGCATTCTTCATGTATCACTTGTCACGCATGTTCCGCCGCACGTCCTGCACCCATCGCCCGCGTTCCACCGCCGTGCCCGCACGGCTGTCTTCCGTCTGCGCCGTGGCGCTGTGCGCGCTGGTGCTCGCCGCCTGCGGCAAGTCCGAGCCGCCCAAGCCCGATGACGATCCCAAGGTCAGCGGCAACACCATCCAGTTCCCGGCCAGCGTGAAATCGCTGCCCGGCATCACCGGCGAACCCGCCAGGTCCGGCGGCGAACGCATGCTGAACCTGCCGGGCCGGCTGGTGTGGAACGAGGACAAGACCGTGCGCGTGTCCACGCCTTTTGCCGGCCGCGTGACCGAGGTCCTGGTGCAGCCCGGCGCCACCGTCAAGGCCGGCCAGCCGCTGGCCAGCCTGACTTCGCCGGACTTCGGCGTGGCCCAGGCCGACGCGCGCAAGGCCGCCGCCGACAGCGCGGTCGCGGCCAAGGCGCTGGCGCGCCAGCGCGAGCTGTACGGCGCCGGCGTCATCGCGCAGAAGGAACTGGAACAGTCGCAGGCCGATGCGGCGCGCGCCGCGGCCGACCTGCAGCGCACGCAGGCGGCGCTGCGCCAGTACGGCGCTGCGGCAGGCAGCGACGGCGTGAACCAGCGCTTCGCGCTGCGCAGCCCGATCGACGGCCTGGTGGTCGAGCGCAACATCAACCAGGGCATGGAGCTGCGCCCCGACCAGCCGCCAGCCGCGCCGCTGTTCCTGATCACCGACCCGACCACGCTGTGGGCGCAGGTCGATGCGGCGGAATCCGACCTCAGCCTGTTCCGCGACGGCGTCATCGTGCAGGTAGTCACCGCCGCCTACCCCGGCGAAACCTTCACCGGCACCGTGGTCAAGATCGCCGACTATGTCGACCCGACCGCGCGCAGCATCAAGGTCCGGCTGAGCGTGCCCAATCCCGGACGCCGCCTGAAGGCCGAGATGTTCGTTACGGCGCGCATGCCCGCGGCATCGTTCGAAGGCATCGCGGTGCCTTCCAAGGCCGTGTTCCTGGCCGACAACCGCAACTATGTCTTCGTGCGCACCGCCCCCAACACCTTCGAGCGCCGCCAGGTGCGCGTGGGCGTGACCATGCCCGGCACTACCGAATTGCTGGAAGGCGTGAAGGAAGCCGAGACCGTGGTGACCGAGGGCAACCTGTACCTGCAGGACATCCTGCGCGATGCCACCGCCCTGAACGCGGCAAGTGCGGCGCGTGCGGCCGACAAGAAGTGAGGACGGCGGCCACATGATCTCTCGCATCGTCAGCTTTGCCCTGCACCAGAAGCTCTTTGTCTGGCTGGGGCTGCTAATCTTCGTCGGCGGCGGCCTGGCCGCGTTCAAGAACCTGCCCATCGAGGCCTTCCCCGACGTTTCCGACATCCAGGTCAACGTCATCACGCTGTACCCCGGCCGCGCCGCGGAAGAAGTCGAGCGGCAGGTCACCATCCCGATCGAGACCGCGCTGGCCGGCACGCCGAATGCGGTGCGGGTGTTCTCGCACACCCAGTTCGGCCTGTCGTTCATGATGGTGACCTTCAATGACAAGGCTACCGACGTGACCGCGCGCCAGCAGATCCTGGAGCGGCTGCGCAGCGTCGACCTGCCCGACGGCGTGCATCCGGACCTGGCGCCGCTGTCCACCGCGATCGGCGAGATCTTCCGTTTCCGCCTGACCGGCAAGGGCTATACGCCGCAGGAACTGCGCACGCTGCAGGACTGGGTGGTGGAGAAGAACCTGCGCCAGGTGCCGGGCGTGGCCGACCTGGTGACGATCGGCGGCACTATCAAGCAGTACGAAGTCAACCCCAACCTGGCGCGCATGCGCGACGCCAGGATCTCGCTGTCGCAGCTGTTCACGGCGCTGCAGCGCGCCAATGCCAACGCCGGCGGTGGCGCCGTCGCGCACGGGCGCCAGCAGTTCCTGCTGCGCTCGCTGGGCAGCTTCCGCACCTCGGCCGATATCGCCAACGTGGTGGTGGCCGAGAACAACGGCACGCCGATCCTGGTCAAGGACATCGCCGACGTGAAGGTCGGCAGCGCACCGCCGCAGGGCCTGATGGGCCAGGACGACGAGAACGATATCGTTTCGGGCATCGTGGTGATGCGCAAGGGCGAGAACCCTTCCGCAGTGCTGGAAGCATTGAAGGCGAAGATCGAGCTGCTGGACGACCAGATCCTGCCCAAGGGCGTGAAGATCGTGCCGTACTACGACCGCTCCACGCTGATCGACAAGACCCTGCACACGGTGTTCGGCAACCTGGTGGAAGGCGCGCTGCTGGTAATGGCGGTGCTGTACCTGTTCCTGGCCAATGTGCGCGCCGCCGCCATCGTGGCGCTGATCATTCCGCTGGCGCTGATGTCGACCTTCATCGGGCTGACGTGGGTGGGCATCCCGGCCAACCTGCTGTCTTTGGGTGCGATGGACTTCGGTATCATCGTCGATGGCGCGGTGATCGTGGTCGAGAACATCTTCAAGCGGCTGGGCGAGCTCAAGGAGCAGCAGATCAAGGACAGCAAGGCGCGCCTGCATGCCATCCTGCAGGCCACCACGGAGGTAGGCCGTCCGACCGTGTTCTCGATGGTCATCATCATCGCGGCGCACGTCCCGATCTTCACGCTGCAGCGGCACGAGGGCAAGATCTTCGCGCCGATGGCCTACACGGTGACGGGGGCGCTGATCGGGTCCCTGATCCTCTCGCTGACACTGGTGCCGCTGCTGTGCCACCTGTTGCTCACGAAGAATATCGCGCACGACGACAACTTCCTGGTGCGTCACTGCAAGCGGCTCTATGAGCCGATGCTGGCCTGGGCGCTGGACCACAAGAAGATGGTGATCGGCACGGCCCTGGGCCTGCTGGTGGCGACCGTGGGCGTGGGCAAGTTCCTCGGCAGCGAATTCCTGCCTGAACTGGACGAAGGCTCGATGTGGGTCAGCTTCGACCTGCCGGCCTCAGTCTCGATCGACGAGGCGCGCGACCAGGCGCGGCTGCTGCGCAGCGTCATCCGCAAGACGCAGGAGGTCAACTCCACCATCTCCAAGGTGGGCCGCCCCGACGACGGCACCGACCCCAAGCTGATCAACACCGTCGAGATCCTGGTCGACCTCAAGCCCGAGAAGCAATGGCGCGATGGCTTCAACAAGCGCGCCATCATCGGCGAGATCGACAAGAACCTGCGCCAGCTCCCCGGCATCGAGCCCAATTTCTCGCAGCCGGTGCGCGACAACATCCTGGAAAGCATCTCGCAGATCAAGGGCCAGATCGTGATCAAGGTGCAGAGCGACAGCCTTGAGCAGAACAAGAAGGTGGCCGACCAGATCCTGGCCAACGTGCAGTCGGTCAAGGGCGTGATGCGCGCCTTTATCGACCGCGACGGCGAGCTGCCGCAATACGTGCTGGAGTTCGACCGCGCCCAGGCGGCACGCTACGGCATCAACGTGGCCGACGTGCAGGACCTGATGGAAACCGCGCTGGCCGGCAAGGCCGCCACCGAGCTGTGGGAAGGCGAGCGCCACTTCAGCGTGGCGGTGCGCCTGAAGCCGTCGGAGCGCGAGCTGCCCAACCTGCCCAATATCTTCATGCAGACCGCCGACGGCGCGCAGGTGCCGCTGTCGCAACTGGTGACGTTCCGCGCGGCGTCGGGCGCGATGAACATCAGCCGCGAGAACGGCCAGCGCACCACCTCGATCGGCATCTTTATCCGCGACCGCGACATGGGCAGCGTAGTCAAGGACATGCAGGCGCTGGTGAAGAAGAACGTCAAGGCCGACGACGTCAAGATCAGCTGGTCGGGCGAGTTCGAGAACCAGGAGCGCGCCATGGCGCGGCTGGCGATCGTGGTGCCGCTATCGGTGCTGATGATCTTCCTGCTGCTGTTCAACGCGTTCAAGTCGTTCAAGAGCGCCACGCTGATCATCTCGAACATCCCGTTCGCGCTGATCGGCGGCGTGTTCGCGCTGTTCCTGACCGGCATCCCGCTGTCGGTGTCGGCAGCGATCGGCTTTATCGCGCTGTTTGGCCAGGCCGTGCTTAACGGCGTGGTGATGGTGACCTACTTCAACCAGCTGCGCGATGAAGGCATGCCGGTGCGGCAGGCGGTGCTGACCGGTTCGATGGACCGGCTGCGCACGGTGTTGATGACCGCGCTGCTGGCGATGCTGGGCCTGTTCCCGATGGCGATCTCGCGGGCGATCGGCTCGGAGACGCAGCGCCCGCTGGCGATCGTCATCATCGGCGGGCTGATCACGGCCACGGTGCTGACGCTGATCGTGCTGCCGACGCTGTACGAATGGATGGTCGGCCGCAACTGGCCGGACGAAGAGGGCGAAGCGACTGACGAGAACAAGCTGACGCCGTCGATTTCGGGCTGAGGCTGTTTCATTGTTCGCCGGTTCGCGCCCCTCTCCCGCATGCGCTTGCGGGAGAGGGGCGCCTGCTTCAGGCGCTATTTCCTTCCTGCCAGCGTGCCTGTCTGCCACGCCAGACATGGCGACCCCGCCCAGTCCCATCCCCGCAACCCATTGCATACCCCAAGTGCTCGCGCCGGACCCTGGTGTCGGAATCGTCTGACGTACCTTTCGGAACCCCACGCCTGCTTCCGGGACCCCCCGGCTCCTACTCTGTACTTACGGCGTGGCCAGCAGCATAGCCGCCGGCCTCTCATGCGTACCCTTACGCAAACAACCGGAAAGGAGCCCGACATGATGAAGAAATGGCTGACCGCAGCAGTATGTTCGATGATGGTTGCCGCCCCGGCAGGTTTCGCCCTCGCGCAGACGGCGCCGGCTGGATCCAAGGCCGACTATGACGCGGCTGTCAAGCAGGCAGACGCGGACTACAAGGCTGCCACTGCCAAGTGCGATGGCATGAAGGACAACGCCAAGGACGTCTGCAAGGCCGAAGCCAAGCGCGACCGTGACGTGGTCAAGGCCCAGGCCGAAGCCAAGCGCGACGGCACGCAAAAGTCGTTGGCCAAGGCCGAGAAGACCAAGGCTGACCGCGACTACGACGTTGCCAAGGAATTGTGCGACGACAAGAAGGGCAACGACAAGGACGTTTGCAAGAAGGACGCCAAGGCATCTCATGAAAAAGCCCTGACCGCAGCCAAGGTCGACAAGGCCGCGGCGACCGGCTCGCGCACCGATGTGGCGGAAGCCCGCGCTGATGCCAAGAAGGACACCATGGACGCCGCTTACAAGGCCGACAAGGAACGTTGCGACGCGCTGTCCGGCGATACCAAGGACAAGTGCCAGGCTGACGTGAAGGCCAAGTACGGCAAGTAAGTCGGGCAAGCAAGTCGGGCAAGCAAGTCGCCCAGTAAGCCCTCGCAAGCCGACTCGCGCTGCGGACGGCTGGCAGACCACTCATCGAAGCAATGGCGGAAGGACCCTCGGTCCTTCCGCCCCGCATGAAGGAGCACAACATGAACTGGGACCAGATCGAAGGCAAGTGGGAACAAGCCAAGGGCAAGGTCAAGGAAAAGTGGGGCAAGCTCACCGACGATGACATCGCGCAGATCAACGGCAAGCGCGACCAGCTCGCCGGCCGCATCCAGGAGCGCTATGGCTATACCAAGGAGCGCACCGAGGAAGAAATGAAGGCGTGGGAGAACGACTCCCGCTGGTAAGCCCGCCGGGAGGCAGTCGCCATACCGGCTGCAGCAGACGACGGGGCGCCATCAGGCGCCCCGCCGTTTTTTTTCGGGCTTCACTTGATACCCCCAATACGTGGGGTGATCTGTACTGCATTAAGTGGGCGTTAGCTCTGTATGCAAGGAAATGATGCACGCATCACGCGCGGACGGCATAACATGTCGCGTCGCGCAGCAACGCCATGGTTGGCGCCGCCGGTTGCTGCGCTCCCGCCTGGCTTGTCCGGCCTGTACCCGCTCTGCGCATGTACGCTGCCCTGCCTGCCTTCGTCTCGTCCATCTTCCTCGGTTACGGCCTCTATGTGCTGGTGACCAAGGGCGTCACGCGCGTATCGGCATCGTTCTTCCTGCTGTGCGTGACCACCTTTGCCTGGCAGGGCACCTGGGTCTTCCTGTTCCAGGCGACGCATCCCGACGTGGCGCTGCTGCTGGCCCGTTTGGGTTACCTGTTCATCCTGTTCCTGCCGACGACGTTCTACCACTTCATCGCCGAAGTGACCGAGCGCCGCCAGGAGCGGCCGCTGCTGCTGGCGTCCTATGCGCTCAGCCTGGTGCTGGCGGTGCTGCTTCTGACTACCGGGCAGGTGATATCGGGTTACTACACGTATTTCTTCGGCGACTATCCCAAGGCCGGGCCGCTGCATCCGCTGCACCTGGCGCAGACCACGCTGGTCGCGCTGCGCAGTGCCTGGATCCTGGCCGAGGCCCGCCGCAACGCTGCCGCCGAACGCCGCAAGCGCTACAACCTGTGCCTGGTCGCGGTGGCGCTGTACTCGCTGGCGGCGGTCGACTACCTGGTCAACTACGGCGTGGCCTTCTACCCGCCGGGCGTGGTGTTCGTGGCGGCGAGCCTGGGCATCCTCGCCGTCAGCGTGGTGCGCTACGACCTGATGCATCCGTATTCGCTGGCGGCCACGGTCGCGCATGAAGTGCGCACGCCACTGGCGACCATCCGCATGCAGGCGCAGGAACTTGCGCGTACCTGGCCACAGGTGCTGCAGGGCTACCAGCTGGCGGTCGAGCAGGGCCTGTGCGAAGACCGCATGCGTCCCGGGCAACTCGAGCGCGTGTCGAGCCTGGTTGGCGCGATCACGCGCGAGGTCGACGGCACCAGCACCGTAATCGACATGGCGCTGGCCTCGGTCACGCTCGAGCGGCTGGACCGCAGCACCTTCGCGCCGCACGGCATCGCCGACTGCGTCCACGCCGCGCTAGAGCGCTACCCGTTCCAGGGCGACGAACGTGGCTGCGTGCAAGTGCGCGGCATCGACGCCGGCTGGCGGTTCGTCGGTTCCGACACGCTGCTGGTCTATGTGCTGTTCAACCTGATCAAGAATGCGCTGCACGCGATCCGCGCCACCGGCGGCGGGCACATCGACATCACCGGTGCGACCGAAGGGCAGTACCACGTGATCCGCTTCCGCGACTCCGGCCCCGGGATCGCGGCCGACGTGCTGCCGCGCATCTTCGAGCCGTTTTTCTCGACCAAGGCGCATGGCCTGGGCGCCGGCCTCGGGCTGGCGTTTTGCCGGCGCGTGATCGAGACCTTCGGCGGCCGCATCGAGTGCGAATCGCTGCCCACGGTGCACACCACCTTCACGCTGCGGCTGCCGCGCTTCACCGCCATGGCCGACAGCCAGCTGCGCACCAGCACCGCCGGCTGAACCACGCCGGCGGTACGTGTCCTACGGCATTGCTTGCTGCATGTCAGCGGATGTCAGGCAGGCACTGACGCATGCCGCGCCGCCGCGGCTTCAGCTGGCGAACCTGGGCATCGCCAGCTCATATTCCTTCACCCGTTCGATGATGCCCGCCGGAAAGCGCGTGATGCGCTTCTGCCGGTCGGCAAACACGATCTGCTGGTACCCCAGCGACACCGGCTTGCCGCCGACGCAGAAGCGGAACAGCAGGTAGGCCGAGCACTGGCGCACCTGGAAGGTGTTCAGGTAGCAGTCCACGCGCTGGAACGGGAAGGTTTCCTCGACATACTCCTGGTGCGCGCGCTTGGTCACGAAGACGCCGCCCGCGGCCAGCAGGTTGTCGTGGATGCATTCATGGAACCACCGCTCGCGGCAGATACCCTGCCATTCGAAATAGCGGGCGAAGTACGTATTCATGAAGGCATTGGAATCCTTGAGGTAGATGTCGATTGCATGGTGGAACGTCTTGTGTCCGCCCGCATCGAGCGAGCCTGGCTCCGGCATGGCCGTCGCGTGGTTCAGGACTTGGGGGATCACGTCTCGCATCAACATGAGTTGACTCCTTGAAAGGGCTGCAGGCGGCAGCCACGCCTGCCCCGGGGAGGTCGGGGCATGCTGGCATTCTGGCCGGATGCGGTGCGCTGATGTGCATGATGTGGCACGCCGTGGGGCTGCGGTGTGGCGTGGGACGTACGCTGATATAGTCGCCGATGACAACCCGCTAACCTGCACACCGAGACATGGACGACACACAAGCGATGAACGGCGCCGAAAGCCTGGTCAAGACCCTGCTGGCCAACGGCGTGGACACCTGTTTTGCCAACCCCGGCACCAGCGAGATGCATTTCGTCGCGGCGCTCGACCGGATTCCGGGCATGCGCTGCGTGCTGGGCCTGTTCGAAGGCGTGGTCACCGGCGCCGCCGACGGCTATGCGCGCATGGCAGACAAGCCCGCCGCCACGCTGCTGCATTGCGGCCCGGGCCTGGCCAACGGCCTGGCCAACCTCCACAACGCAAAGCGCGCACAGACGCCGGTGGTCAATATCATCGGCGACCAGGCCACCTACCACCGGCCGCTGGATGCGCCGCTGACCGCCGATACCGAGGGCTGGGCCCGCCCTGTTTCAGTATGGACGCGTACCGCCACGCATGCCGAGTCGGTCGGCGCCGATGCCGCGGCCGCGGTGCAGGCCGCACGCGCCGCCCCGGGCGGGGTCGCCAGCCTGATCTTGCCGTCGGACGTCTGCTGGGACGCGGGTGGCGTGGTCGCCGGCGCGCTGCCGCCGCTGCCGGTGCCCCGGGTCGCGCCCGACGCCGTGCAACAGGCCGCGCGCGTGCTGCGCTCAGGCCAGCCGGTGCTGATCGTGCTGGCGGGCAGCGCGCTGCGCGAAGCGCCGCTGGCCGATGCCCACCGCATCGCCGCCGCCACCGGCGCGCGGCTGATCACGCCGATGTCCAACGCACGCGTAGCGCGGGGCCGCGGCCGCCTGGCAGTCGAGCGCGTGCCGTATTCCGGCGACGCCGCGCGCGACAAGCTGGCCGGCATCCGCCACGTGATCCTGGTCGGCGCGCCGGCACCGGTGACCTTCTTCGCCTACCCGGGCAAGTTGGCGCGCCCCTATCCGGAAGATGCGGTGCTGCATGTGCTGGCACGGCCCGAAGAAGATCTGGCCGAAGCCCTGGCCCGGCTGGCGGACGAAGTTGGCGCCCGCAATGCACCGCTGCCGGCAACGGCTGCGCCGGCGCCGGCCGAGCCCGCGCGCGGCGCGGTCACTTCCGAAGCCGTAGCACGCACCCTCAGCGCATTGCTGCCCGAGCAGGCCATCGTGGTCGAGGAAAGCGTCAGCTTCGGCCGCGCCTTCTATCCCGGCACGGTCCACGCGCCCCCGCATGACTGGCTGCAGCTGACCGGCGGTGCCATCGGCGACGGCCTGCCGCTGGCAGTCGGCGCGGCGGTCGCGGCGCCGGACCGGCGCGTGGTGTCGCTGCAGGCCGATGGCTCGGCCATGTACACGCTGCAGTCGCTGTGGACCATGGCGCGCGAACGGCTCGACGTCACCGTGGTGCTGCTCGCCAACCGCAAGTACGCAATCCTGCTGGGCGAACTGGCTGGGGTCGGGGCGAATCCGGGCAAGACCGCGCTGGACATGCTGGACATCGGCAATCCGGACCTGGACTGGGTCAAGCTGGCCAACGGCATGGGCGTGGAAGGGGCGCGGGCGAAGGATATGGAGACATTCGCCGACTTGTTCCGGACGGCAAACGGACGGAAGGGCCCATTCCTGATCGAGCTGGTGATCTGACCAGGCGGTATTGCCGCTACCTGCTGACGGGTCGGCCCGACATAGTCCACCCGCGACCGGTCCGGTGCCGGGAACGGCAACGGCCGCGGGCCTTCGGTCTCGACGGTGCAGGGGGCGCCCGGGAAAGTCAGCGCTGTCGGGCGAACGCCTGCAACCTGGCCCGCCCGGATACCGCAACGAAGCATGATCCTGGCGGCACTCGCTAGCTCTCGCGCTGCGGCGCTGGCGCTTCATAGCCCAGCAGGCTTGCCAGCAGCGGCCAGCGCCGCGCAGCCGCCTGTGCGGCGCGCAGTTCCTGGTGGTCGAAATAGCGGCGTGGGTCAAAACCGTCGACCTCGTTGCCGAGGACGTCGATGTCGCTGCGTGCCAGCGGCAGCCCGCGTGCGTTGGCCGGCTTCATGGCTTGCCCTCGATCCAGACCCCGTCCGGCGTGCGCACGACATAGCCGTTGCCTTCGCGCATGGTCACGGTGGCTTCGTTCTCGCCGACCATCTGCGTCTGCGGCAGGTCGCTGGCATAGCTGGCCAGGGCCGGCGCCTGCGCGGTGAACGGGTTGTCGGCAATCAGGTTGGACAGCAGTTGCGACAGGCCCAGGTAGCTGGTCGGCGCATCGATGGTGACAGTGCTGTTGTTGGGCTTGGGCAGTCCCACCAGCTTGACGCCCACCGGCACGTTGATGATGCGCGGGGTCGGGATCTCGCGCATGCCGGCGATCTGGTTGGCGTCGCCGCGCAGGGCCGCGCCGTGCTCGGGCACGAACACGATCACCGCGCGCCGGCCCGACTGCGCCACCATCTCGATGACCTTGTCGATGTCGCCCAGCAGCCGCGACAGCCGCAGCGGATAGGACTCCAGGCTGGACAGCCGGTTGTCGGACATGCGATTGCCGTCGTGCAGCGTCACGGTGTTGTAGTACAGCGCCTGCGGGCCGCCGCCGGCCTGCTGGCGATCGCGGAACCAGCGCTGCAGCACGTCGAAGTCGCCCACGATGGGCGAGCTGTCGAACGAGCGCATCGCCACCGGCAGGCCGGTATTGGGGGTCGGCGCGACGCCGTCGACGCCGATCTCCTTCTGCACTTCCTTGAGGAAGTTGTCGAAGTGGCCGTCGTGGTTAAGCAGCATGCGGGTAGAGAAACCCGCCTGCGCCAGCGCCTGGAACAGGTGGCACTGGCCCGGCGCCGGGTCGTACAGCCCCTTGTGCTCGGGCTGGCCGCAGGCCGCGCGCAGTACGCGGATCGCCGCCGGGCCGCTGTAGCTGGCCGCCGAGCTGAAGTTGGTAAAGAGGAAGTCGAAGCGCTGCAGCAGCGGGTTGTCGCGTGCGCGCGCCGTGTCGAGATCGTCCCACGACAGCGAGCAGATATGCAGCACGATCACGTCGTACTGTGTATCGGACGTGTTGGCCGTGGCCGCCAGCCGCGTGAAATTCACCTGCCGCTGCGCTTCCTGGTTGCGGAACGCGGCCAGCCGGGCGTCCGGGCCGCTTGCGGAGACCTCGGCGCCGCCAGTGCCCAGCGCCGCGCCCGTGGTCAGTGCCGCGGTCGCGGTGCCGGCGCGGGCGCCTCCCTGGCCGCCCGGGCCGCCCGCGTCATACAGCGCCTGCCACAGCGGCACCGCCACCAGCGCGCCCAGCACCAGCGTGGTCACCCGTACCCAGCGGTTCACGAGCCAGAAGATCACCAGCGCCGCCAGCGCGACCAGCAGCATCTCGCGCGTGATGACGCGCTGCGCCAGTTCGAGCATGTACGCCGGCGTAAATGCATGCAGGTTGGCGAACTGCGAGACCACCCGCGAGAACGGTGGCAGGTCCGATTCGCGGTACATCAGCGCGGCGCCCGCCACCACCGCCAGCACGTGCCGCAGCGCCGACAGCGCCGGATGGCGGATGCGCACTACCAGCAGCAGCGCGAACAGCAGGTTCAGCAGCCATTGCGGATGCAGCCGCCCGATATAGAACAGGTACAGCTTGGCGATGAAGTAGAGGTTCCAGATACCCATTGTCCGAAGCGTGGCGTTGCCGCGTTTCCGTCGTGTTTCCGTTGTGTTTGAGGTCAGAGCCGGCGCGGGCGCACGCGCTCGGCCAGTGCCATGGTGGCGCCGCGGAACGCATCGACCAGCCGCAGCAGCCCCTGGTAGCCCATCTCGATCACTTCCTTGAGGCCGCGCAGCGGCACGTCGACCGGTTGTTCGTCGACCCAGTGGATCCAGGCGTCGGCCCGGCCGAAGGTGCACTGGATCAGTTGCTGCTCGGTGCGCGCGTCCATGTCGTCGAAGCGCACGCCCATCTGCCGCTCGACATTGCGCGTGACCACCGCCGGGAAATGGTAGCTGCGGGTGCCGCGCGACAGGCATATGCCCACGTGCGTGCCGGGCTCGACCCTGGCCTCCACCGGCAGCGCCAGGCCCAGGCCGCCGAGCGAGTAGTTGTCGGTCTTGCAGGCGAGCGTGCGGCCGTCGGGCAGCAGCAGCGTCGCCGGCACGCGCATCGGGATGCGGTGCGACACGCGCACCTGCCGCGCCTCGCGCGCCACGCCGATGGCCGCGCCCAGCATCACCAGGTTGGCCACCGCCCAGCCCAGGTTCATGATGATGGCTGAAGCCTCGAAGGCCGGATCGAACAGGATGCGCCCGAAGCCCAGCAGCAATGCGATCACGTTCAGCGCCAGCAAGACCAGGTAGGGCTTGGAAATGGTCCAGTCCAGATATTCTTCCTTGATCTGCCCGCCCTTGGCCGTGACGTTGAACTTGCCCAGCTTCGGGTTGATGAACGCCATCGTGGTCGGCAGCACGATGTACCAGGCCAGCACCGATTCATAGACCTCGGCCCAGAACGAATGCCGGTAGCGTCCCTGCAGGCGCGAGTTGGTGACATTGGCGACGAACAGGTAGGGCAGCACGTAGGCCATGATCAGCACCGCCGAAGTGTGGATCACATGCAGCCCGAAATACAGGTACGCGATCGGCATGGTCAGGAAGATCAGCCGCGGCACGCCATAGAAGAAGTGCAGCATCGCGTTGGTGTAGCACAGGCGCTGGAACAGGTGCAGGCCCTTGCCGAACATCGGATTGTCGATGCGGAAGATCTGCGCCATGCCGCGCGCCCAGCGGATGCGCTGGCCGATATGGCCGGCCAGGTTCTCGGTGGCGAGCCCGGCGGCCTGCACGATGCGGATATAGGCGCTGTTGTAGCCGCGGCGGTGCAGCTTCAGCGCGGTGTGGGCATCCTCGGTCACGGTCTCCACCGCGATGCCGCCGACTTCTTCCAGCGGCACGCGCTTGATCACCGCGCATGAGCCGCAGAAGAAGGTGGCGTTCCAGAAGTCGTTGCCGTCCTGGATCAGCCCGTAGAACAGGCTGCCTTCATTAGGCACGCGGCGGAAGGTATCGAAATTGCGCTCGAACGGGTCCGGCGAGAAGAAATGGTGCGGGGTCTGCACCATCGCGCATTTGGGGTCGGCGATGAACTCGCCCATCGTCATCTGCAGGAAGGAACGCACCGGCATGTGGTCGCAATCGAAGATCGCGACGAACTCGCCCTGCGTGTGCCGCAGCGCCGAATTGATATTGCCGGCCTTGGCGTGCGCGTGCTCGGTGCGCGCCAGGTAGCCCACGCCGGCATCGCGAGCGAAGTCGCGCACCTCGTCGCGGGCACCGTCGTCGAGGATGTAGATGCGCAGCTTCTCGGGCGGCCAGTCCAGGCCCAGCGCGGCGTAGACGGTCGGCTGCAGCACCCGCAACGGTTCGTTGTAGGTGGGGATCAGGACGTCGACGGTGGGCCAGGTGGCGGAATCGGGCGGCAGCGGCGCCGGCTGGCGGTTGAGCGGCCAGATGGTCTGCACGTAGCCCAGGAACAGCACGATCCAGGTATAGACCTCGGCCGCGAACAGCAGGTAGCCGAACACCGCCTCCGGCGCATTCTCGAACTGCAGCGTGCTCGTGATCCGCCACCAGATATAGCGCCCGGCCATCAGCACCGACAGGGCCGCCATGGTCAGCGTGGCGGCGCGCCCGGGGATGCGGCGCAACACCAGCAGTCCCAGGATGATCAGCACGGCCAGCAGGAACTGGTCTTGCAGCGGCAGCGGCGTGGTACACAGCAGGATGCCCGCGGCGGCGGCCAGCGACAGCAGCGCCGGCATCAGCCACGGCACGCCGGACAACGTGGGCGACAGCGACTCGAGCCGCAGTCCCACGCGTTTCCAGTCGATGCGCGGCAGCCGTGCCAGGATCCTGCGTCGCAGCCGCTTGGCGCGGAAATAGACCGGTTCGAGCCAGCCGCGGAACCAGCGCCGCAGCGCGCTGGGCTCGGGCGGCGCCTGCGGCTTGCGGCGGTGGTGCACGTCGGCGGCGAGCGGCACCAGCGCGCGTGGCGGCCGCAGCAGCGCGCGGCGCAGCCAGATACCCGGGCCGTACTGGTGGCGCGGGATGTCCAGGCGCTGGCGCAGGCGCCGCCGCACCCAGTTGGCGCCGAGCAGCGCCACGTCAGGGCGCCCGCGCGGCGGGGTGCGGAAGAACACCCGCAGCAGCCACAGGCTGACCGGGGCCTCGGCGGCCACGCCCAGCTCGCGCGCGAGCGCGCGGCGCAGCGCCTGGAACCAGTCGGCCACGCGGCGGCGCAGCGGCAGGGGCAGCAGCGCGCGCATCATGTCCGGTCGGCCTCGGTGGCCATCGGGCGCGCGCCCATATCGCGCACGCTGTCGGGGCCGGCCTTGCCGCGCACGGCCAGCAGGCTCCAGCCCGATACCCACGAGGCCAGCCCCTGCAGGTCATGCGCCGCCTGCGAGTAGGGCGTGCTGCGGCAAAAGCTCTCGCCGCGGGCAAAGGCTTCGGGCACGGCGGCGTCCTCATGCACTTCGTATGGCAGCAGGTCGCCGTCCAGCGTGGCGCGCAGCAGCACCGAGATATCGGTATGGAGCTGGCGCGCCGGCTGCAGCCGCGTGACTGCGCAGGCGACAGCGGCGCCGGTCTCGCGCAGCGCCGCGCGCAGCGGCGGCAGCGTGGCGCAGGTCTGCGGCTGCGGCGGCACCAGCACCAGCACGAGATCCGCCGCGGCGATGGCCTGGCGCGCATACGGCGACGGCCACGGCGCGCTGTCGACCAGCGCCAGCGCGTTGGCCGGCAGGTCTACCTGGGCCAGCAGGCCGCGCAGCCAGTGCGGATCGCGTTCCAGGCGCTCGGCCATGCGGCCTTGCTCCATGGCGCTGCCCGGATCGCCCCACGGCACGAACAGCACGCCGTCGTCGCTGCGCTGCCCCGCATCGCTCCAGTTCGCGCTGTTGCATAACCCGGCCCCGGCCGGCGCGCGCAGGCCGAAATGGAAGCCAAGCAGCCCGCGCGGGTCGCATTCGACGGCCAGCGCAGGATGGCCGTGCCAGGCCAGCAGCGTGGCCAGCTCGGCGGTGACGGTGGTGCGGCCCGCGCCGCCGACGGTCGAGACGATGGCCACGGTCTTCATTCGCGCTCTCCGGTCACTTCGCGCCAGCGCCGGCCGCGGATCACCACCGGCTGCAGCTGGGGCGGCAGCCGCACCGCGCGGCGCGCGCGCGGCAGGCGCCAGCGCGGCAGCAGCCGCAGCAGCCGGAAGTGCCAGACGACCCAGGCCACCGGCACTGCCAGGATCAGTCCCCAGATGAAATAGCCGAGAAACAAGTCCATGGTGTTTCCTGTCGATCGTGCCTAGCGTTGCGGCTTCAGCGGGATGGCAAACGCCTGCGGCTGCGCGCGCCGGCCACGGCGCGCGCGCGAGGTTGCGGGCAACGGGATCGGCGCGTCCTGCGGCGGCAGTTCCGCCGGCGCCGTCACCGGCGACAGCCCGGGCTGGCTGGCCAGCCAGCCGCTGTAGTCCTGCACCGGGCGCTGTGCGATATCGGATTCAAGCCGCTTGAGCGAGCCCAGGATCGATTCGGGATCGCCGCAGCGCAGCTCGCCGCCGAACAGCTCGGACATCGGCCGCACGAACACATGGCGGCACGCGGTCTCGACGTTCTCCATGCGGCAGGCGAAGAAGAAGGCGTAGACCGCATTGCTGCCTGCGGTGCAGAGGTCGCCGGCATCGTGCATCTGGCACGCGCGCAGCGCATCGACGTGGGCCGCTTCGGGCAGCAGCGGCAGCTCCAGCAGCACATGCGGCAGCCGGATCACGCTGCTGCGTTCGAGCGTGGTGCGCACCAGCGAGATAAAGTCGGCGGGCGGCACGTAGCCCGTGGCGGCGGTGGCCACCACCGCGGACAGCGCGCTCTTGTAGTCAGGCAGGATCGGGCGCGAAAACACCTGGCCCTGGATCGCCTCGATCATGGTCTGCACGCGCGCGAAGGGCGTATTGCGGTGGATCACCAGGCTGGCGCCCAGCGTCATCATCAGCAGCTCGTAGCGCTGGCGCAGGATCTCGTGGTCCTCGCGCACCACGATTTTGAGCGCCTTGCCGCCGTCGTGGCGCAGCTGGTGTACCTGGCCGGCAAGGGTCTCGAGTTCGGCGATCTGGCCGTAATGCAGCACCACGGTGGCCGCGACCGCACCGCCAGCGGCAGCCACCGCGGTGGCATTGTCGTCGACCACCTGCCAGTGCGCGGGGATCCAGCGCTCGCGCAGCACCGCTTCGCGGCTGACGATGACGCGGTCCTCGTCGGGGGCCAGCAGCGTGGGCGCCTCGCCGGGCGCGATGGAGTCGTCGGCGCCGGCGCCGGCCACCAGGCCGCGGTCGACCGGCGAGAAGCGCAGCGGCACCACCTCCGGCGGCAGGATCGCATCCTTGTGGCGCCAGAAGCCGACCTCCCAGACAAACTGCCCGTGCTGCTGCGCCAGCCGCGCCACGCCGGCGAAATGCCGGTGGAACCCCGCCAGTGACACCAGCTGCAGCGCCGCCGTGCCGCCGGGCGGCTCCATCACCAGCAGCACGCCGCAGCTGTTGCTTCTGCACCATTGCGCCAGCAGCTCGCCGTCATCGGCCAGCGCGACCGGGTCTTCCCAGCGGAAATATCCCTGCGCGCCTTCCACCAGGAACTGGCTGCCCTGTGCGCCGCACTGGTCCACCACGGCCTGCAGCGCTTCGGTCAGCACGGCGATGCCGGAGCGGTCGGGCACGCCGCGCAGCGTGCAGACGTTGGCGCGCGGATGCAGCGTGCGCGAGCGTTCGATGTCGAGCCCGTGCGCGCGCAGCATGTCGGCGATCCCGGCCGGCTCGCGCGGCGACAGCACCGTGGTGCGTGCGCGCAGCAGCCGTGCCGCACTTTGCCAGAACAGCGCGTCGCAGGCGGGCGTGGCGTCGGCATAGACCACGTGCACGGCGGTGGGCTCGAGCGCCGCCAGCGCGGGCGGCAGCGCATCGATGGCCAGCGCCGGGCGCGCCTGCAGCCAGGCGCGCGGCTTCTTGCGCAAGCTCGGCGGCGGCGGGGCGGTTGGGCGGCTGGCGTCGTTCATGGTGTGGCTCGGTATGTGGCTTGCTATGTGGCTTGGCAAGTCGCTTAGTAAGTCGAATAAGGCCGCACCGGCGTGGGCGGGTAGGGCACGGGCCCCTGCTGCTTGTCGAAGAAATAGCGCACGTACGCCTGCGCGCGGTTCGGCGCGTAGTCGCGCGAGCGGTCGATCTCGAACACCGCGCCGGCGACCCAGTGCGGTGCGAAGCGGTACTCGACCGCCGCGCCGATGGTATAGCTGAAACCGCCGCCGGACCCGCCGCCATAGGTGGCATTGCCGGAGAGTTCCTGCAGCCGGGAATCGGTCGGGTAGTACGGCATCGACTTCTCATACGTGCTCGACAGCCCCACCGAACCGCGCACGCGCCACGACAGCTTGTCGCGCCGCCCGGTCCAGTCGAGCGGGATGCCGAACGACAGGTAGCGCTGCGGACTGTAGTAGCCGCCGTGGCCGAAGCTGTAGTAGCGCTCGTTCTCGCTGTAGCGCCAGTAGTTCAGCACCAGGCCGCTGGTGAGGCGCTGGTCGCGCCGCACGAAGACGGGCACGTCGAAGCCGGTGCGCACGGTGAACTCGCGGTTGGTCAGGACATTGTGACCAGTGTAGATGCCGTAGCCGAGATCGGCGAACAGGCCGAAGCGCCCCACATCGCGCGCATAGCGCACATGCACGCCGTTGCGCACCACGCCGCCCCAGGTGGCCGCGGGCGTGACCACCCCGGTGGCCGGGTCGACATGGGCGGGGTCGGTGGCGCCGGCGTACGACACCAGGCTGCTGGTGACGGCGCGCCGCGACACGTCGATGGTGGTCGATGCCAGCCCCATTTCGCCGCGCCAGCGCAGTCCGCCGACGATGTTCTGCCGCAGGAACCCCAGCGGCGTGGTGCCGATGTCGGCACGCCAGCTGTTGTAGGCGCCGTTGAACTCGTAGCCGGCGGCCAGCGCCACGCCGCGGTCGTTCTGGCCGATGGGGCTGAGGCCGGTATTGCCGAGCGCGCGGATGCGCCCGAAGTCGCGCGAGGCGGACAGGTTGTCGGCGGGCAGCGTGCCCGCATTGAGCAGCACCGTGTCGGCATGGAAGAAAGTGTGGCCGGTGTAGCCGTGCGGAATGCGCACGTACAGCGGGATCTCGGTGGCCAGCAGGCGCGAGATGCCGGGATCGCCGGTCTTGTGCGAGAACAGCACCGCCGAGGCCACCTGGCCTTCGCGCCGGGCCTCGAGCGAGGCCAGCGCGCGGCCGGCCGCGGTGCTTGCGGGGCCCTCGGGGCCTGGGCTGACGCCCTCGCGCTGCTCCAGCACGCGCGCCTCGCGGTACAGCGCCGCGGCCTCGTCGAAGTTGCCGCGCGACTGCGCGATGCGCCCGGCCTGCACCGTGATGTCGGCGCGCTCGGGATAGCGCTGGCGCAGCGGCCCGACCACCGCCAGCGCCTCGTCCTCGCGCCGCATCGCGGTGAAGCGGCGCGCGATCGACAGGCGCGTATCGATGTCGTCCTCGGGCGTGTCCGCCAGCACCGCGCGCACGATCTCCAGCGCCTGCTTCTCGTCGCCCTGGCGCTCCAGCATGTTGGCCACCATCAGCCGCGCGCCGGCGTCCCTGGGGTTGGTCGCGAGCACCTGCCGCGCGGCGTCGGCGGCGCCGGCATAGTCGCCCTCGGCCTCGCGCAAGTCGGCCAGCGCCAGCAGCCAGCGCCGCTCGCGCTGCTGCGCTTCGGGCACGGCCATCAGCGTGCGCTGCGCCCCGGCGAAATCGCCCTCGGCAATCAGGCGGTCGCTCTCGCGCACCGCCAGCCGCAAAGATTGGTCGTCGAGATCGGCGCGCTGCGCGGCGTTCAGGCCGGGACGCGCGCGCACGTCGGCGATCCACGCGCGCAGTGCATCGTCGCGCCCGGCCGCGGCCAGCAGTTCGCCATAGCGGATGCGCACGTCGATGGCGGGGTCGTCCGGATGGGCGTCGAGCCAGTCCGTGACCAGTTTCAGGCCGGTGTCGGGCTGGCCCAGCGCGATCCATTCGCGCCCGACCGAGGCCAGCATCTGCGGATCGTCGGGCACCTCGGCCGCGGCGGCGCGCAGCCTGGCCATGGCCTCGTCTTCGCGGCCCTGCGCGGACAGCTGGCGCGCCTCGCGCAGCAGGCGCTGCGCCGCCAGGTTGCCGGACAGGCGGCGCATGCCTTCGGAGCGCCCGGCGTCCGGCACGCCAGCCAGCAGCGCACTGGCGGCGTCGATGTCGTCGACCGAATTCAGGTACAGCGCCGCGGCGTAGCGCATCTCGGCATTGCCGGCGGCGGCCACGCCTTCGTCCATCACGCGCCGGCCCAGCGCGGGCAGGCCCAGGTCGCGGTAGGCGCGCGCCAGCGTGAAGCGCGTCCAGGGATCCTGCGGCGCCAGCCGGATCGATTCTTCCAGGCGCGCCAGCGCCGGGCTCTGCTTGCGCTGCGCCAGCAGCTGTTCGCCCTGCAGCGCGAGCAGCTCGGCGCGCAGGCTGCGCAGTTCTTCGGCCGAGCCCTTGAGGCGGCTGGCGGTGCTGGCGATCAGCGGCCCGGTCTCGTCGCCGCGCCCGCTTTCGTTGAGCAGCTTGACCAGCGTGCGCAGGCTGCCGATGTCCGGCTCGGGGCCGGCCAGGTTGGCGCGCAGCAGGCGTTCGGCCTCGGCCGGCTGGTCCTGCGCGATCAGCGCGTCCGCGAGGATGGCGCGGGCATTGGCGTTGTCCGGCTGCTGCTGCAGCGCCTGGCGCGCCAGGGCCTCGGCCTGCGCCGGCTTGCCCTGCGCGTTGGCCTCGCGCGCACGCGCCAGCGTGCCCCAGAACGTGGCGGTGCCCTGCAGGCTGCGCCATTTACTTCGGTTGCCGGTATCGAGCTCGGCGGCGCGCGTGAACAGCTCGCGCGCTTCGTCGTGGCGGCCCTGACGCAGGCGCACCAGCCCCAGGTTGCCGAGCGTCTCGCCTTCGTTGCGGCGCTTCCGGTTGGCGATTTCCAGCGCGGTCTCGGCCTCGCGCACATTGCCGCGCGCCAGCTGCTTCTCGCCTTCGCGCCGCGCCTGGTATGCCGGGCTGGCCTGCTCGCGCTGGCGTGCGGTGGTGCGCTTGCCGAGCTCGGCCAGGGTCTGGCGCGCGGCGTCGTCGTCCGGCACTTCCTGCAGGTAGGCATCGTACCACTTGTAGTACGCGGGATCGTCGCTGACGTTGTAGAGCGTGCGCCGCCACATCTCCAGCGCGCCCTTGCGGTCGCCGTCCGGCCGCCGGGCAATGCGCTGCAGGATGCCGAGCCCTTCCTGGCGCGTCGCCTCGCGGTCGGTCAGCAGGCTGGCCAGCGCCATCTGCAGGCGCAGGTCGTCCGGGTTCTGGCGCACGCGCGTGCGCAGCTCGGCGATGGTGGCGGTGCGCCCGGCGGGCGTGCCGGCCAGGATGCGGTAGTAGTCGATCGCCAGTTCGCCGCGCGGGGCGCCGCGCGGGAACAGCTTATGCAGCCGGGCGATCGCTTCGTCGGACTTGCCGGCGCGCGCCAGCAGCCGGATGCGCGCCATCTCGGCCTTGTCGCGCGTGGCGATGCGCCAGGCGTCTTCAAGCTCGAGCGTGGCGGGGTGGCCGGGGTTGGCCTGGCGCAGCCGGCGCAGGATCTTCTCGGCTTCGAGCGGGCGGTTGGAGCGCAGCTCGATCAGGCCCATCAGCATCAGCGCGTCTGGCTGGCTGGGATCGATCAGCAGCGCCTTGTCGAGGATGCCGCGGGCCACGTCGGTGCGGTTCTTGGCTTCCCACATGCGCGCCGCGGACAGCAGCTGCGCCAGTTCGGGCGAAGGTTTGGCGGCCTGCTGCGCCGGCTGGGCCAGCGCCGGCGCGGCTGCCATCGGCGCCACGGCGGCGGCGCCGAACAGTGCCGGCAGCAGGATCGGGTTCAGCGCGCGGGGCATCCGGTCTTCCATGCAGGCAGCAGCGCACCGTCCCGGGCGAAGCGGTACTGGCCGTCGAGGTAGCCGAGCCCGAACAGCGTCAGCACCTGGGTGTAATAGCCGGCCTGTCCGCCAGGCTCGCGCTGCGCCAGCTCGCGCGTGCGGCGCGCCTGCGCGGCGGCCTGGTCGGCGCGGCCGAGCGCGGCCAGGTACGGTGCCACCGCGGCGCTGAAGCCGCCGTTGCCCGCGTTGGGACCCGGCTGGCCGGTCTGCGTGTCGATGCGCTCGGGCGGATAGCCCCTGGCCGCGACATAGTCGGCCAGCGGCGTGAAGGTGCGCAGCAGCGCGGCGCGCTGGGGCTCGTCGGCGGGCAGCATGCCGGCCCACAGGTAGACACGGATCGCGTTGTAGGCGCTTTCGGCGTGGGTGGCGGCGTCGGGCAGGAAGCCGCGATCGGCCTCGTATTCGACCCAGTCGGGCGAGAAACCGCGCGGCGCCGTGTCCAGCATCAGCCGCGCCGAAGTGCCCACCAGCTGCTGCCACGCCGGTTCTTCCGGCAGCGCGGCGGCCAGCCGGCGCATCACCTGCAGCGGCACGTAGCTGGGGTTCAGGCGCCAGCGCTTGTCGCCCAGCCTGAAGCCCTGCGGTCCCGGCAGCACGGTGCGGCCCAGGCCGGGCAGCACCGCGGTTTCCTCGCGCAGGATGCGTCGTGCCAGCAAGGTGCCGAGCGCGGTGAAGCGGCGCTCCTGCCACAGCCGGCCCGCTTCCAGCAGCGCATAGGCGATCCACAGGTCTGCATCGGATGCCGGATTGCTGTCGATCACGCCCCAGCCGCTGCCTGGGTTGCCTGCGTGGCCGGCGCTGGCCGCCTGCGCGGGCGTGAGCCTGCCCCAGATCCATGCGGGCAGGTGCGAGACCAGGTCGCCCTGCGCGAGGTTGTTCTCGGTCCAGGCCAGCAGCTTGTCGAAGCTCGCGCGGTCGTTGGCCACCAGCGCAAAGAACAGGCCGTAGGCCTGGCCTTCGGAAACGGTGGCCTGCCGGTCCGAGCTGCGGTCGATCACGCGCCCGTCGGCGCTCAGCAGGTGCTGGCGGAAGGCATCCCAGTCGGCCCACTTGCAGGCAGGCGCGGGCGCGGCCGCTACCGCCGCCAGGGAGGCACAGGCCAGCGCGCCGGCTGCCAGCCATCGGCACAGGCCTGTCAGCGTGCGCCGCATGTCAGCTCCCGCCGCGCCGCGCAGCCAGCCTGCCCAGTGTCCAGAACAGCGACAGCGCCACCACCAGCCCGGCCAGCAGCCCGCCGATCGCCATCAGGCTGGGGAAGGCCGAGACCCGCACCCAGATGCGCGCGTACCACGGCAGGTCGCCGACGTAGTAGCGCTCGCCCAGGCGCAGGCCATCGACCTGGTCCTGCCGGATCACGGTCAGGTCGCCGCGCATCTGCGCCACCTTGCCGGGGTTCTCCAGGGCGTCCAGCACATCGGCCACGCGGCGGTCTTCGGTGGCGGTCAGCGCGACCACGGTATTGCCGCCGGACAGCGGCGATTCGAAGCCGACCAGTGCCGCCACCGGCCCGTCGGCGGACAGTATGGCGCGCCCGACCGGCGTGACCGGGTCTTCGCGCACGCCGGCCAGCCAGTTCGACCAGATGCCGGTGCGCTGGTCGCGCAGCGTGAGTTCGGTCTTGCCGCGCGCGATCAGCAGCGGCAGCGACTTGCCCCATTTTTCCAGCGTGGCGGCGCCGCTGCCGGTGCCGATCAGCAGCAGGTTCTGGTCGCGCACGCTGTCGATCTTCGCCGTCGGCACCACCGTCACGCGCAGCGACGGCAGGCCGGTCCATTTGCCCATATGGCCCAGCAGCGACAGCAGCGCTTCCTGGTCCATGGCGGTCGGTGCGTCAGGCACGACCACGGCGGTGTCGGCGAGGTCGGCCAGCCGGGTGAAGGGATAGCCGCTGTTGGCGAAGTACGCCAGGTTGGGCAGCCCGGTGTAGTGCGAGAAGCTGCTGAAGTCGATGGTCGAGTCCGGGTCGATCGCCGCGCGCGCCACGTCGGTCGCGGTGGAGGTACACAGCCCCGTCTTCTGCGAATCGATATGGAACTGGAACTGCATCTGGTTGTTGCTGCCGACGCGGAACGCCGGGATGCCGACCCGCTGCGCTGCCGACGCGGTGGTGCCCGACAGCAGCGGCACGCTGACCACGTTGTGGTCGTCGGTGCTGGCCAGGGGACGCAGGCGGTACGAGCGCACCAGCTGGTCGTTGATGTCGATGCTCAGTACCGAGTCGTTGTAGGCGGGCGGCGCGGTGTAGCGGTAGCGCAGGTTCAGCGGCACGTTGCTGCGGGTCCAGTCGTACAGGTCCGCCGGCACGCGCAGGTTGACGCGGATCGGGTTCGGGTTGCTGCCGGCCACCTGCAGGTCCTGCGGGTCCGGCACCAGTTCGCGGAACAGCACCGGGCGGTCGGTCGGCGCCCACGCCGGCGCGTCATAGGGCCGGCGCGGCTTGCCGATGTCCACCGATTCCACGCGTGCGCTGTTGCCGGCCATGGCCACCTTGCCCAGCACCAGGGCATTGACCGCGGTCTGCAGGTCCTGCGGATTGCGCCCGGCTATCACCAGCAGCTTGCGGTCCGGGCTGGCCGGGTTGGGCATGAGGCTGACGGTCGGGCCCGCGATCGCCGGCAGGTTCAGGCCCGCCGGGATGGTCTGCGGCGTGACGAAGGCGATGGCGTCGCTGCCGGCCGGCGCGGTCCGCGCCACCGGGAAGCGCGCCTCGCGCCAGGCGGCCAGCGCGCCCAGCCACGACGCCGCAACCCCGGCGGCGCGCAGCGTTGCGCCGTCGGCGCCGGCCGGCAGCACGAACGGCACGGTCACGCGGCGGTTGTCGCGGCGGTCGAAGAACGGTGCCGGCAGCAGCGCCAGGTTATCCGGCAGCGTCACGCGCGAGGTATTGAGCGTCAGCGTGGTGGCCGGGCTGATGTCGGCCCACAGGCTCGAGTGCAGCGGGTCCTCGCAATGATCCAGCGTGTAGTGCGCGATCAGCTGCACGCGCAGGTGGTTGAAGTCGGTGAAGAAACGCGGATCGATATCCAGTTCGCGCGTGACCAGGCGGCCGGCTTCTTTCTCTTCCAGCGGCAGCGTGGCGATGACTTCGTCGTTCAGCGTCAGCTTGATATGCGACAGCGGGAACACCAGCGCCGGCGAATAGGTAAAGGCCAGCTTGAGCCTGGCCGCCGTGACCACTTCATCGAGCCGCACGCCGACGTCGAGCTGGCGCGCGTGGTCCACGCCGCGCAGCGCGATCGGGCCGTAGGCGCCCATCTGGCGCAGGGTGAGGACGTGGGTGGCGGTATTGGCTGCGGCGGGCTGTGTCGCGCTGGCGTTCGGGGGCGGGGCTGCCGCCTCGGTGGCGGGCGGGATGGCAGCCTGCCGCGCGGCAGGCGCCTGGGCGCCCGCCGGCCACGACAGGCACGACAGGCACGACAGGACGAGGAGGCTGGCGGCGGCGCGAAGCTGGGGCCGGTGGAAGCGGGGCGGGGCGGAGCGGGTCATGGGCAGGATGACGGTTCCTTTGCATGCTTCCAGGGCGGACGGCGCACGCGGTGCGGAAACTTAATCCCGCCGCGATGGCACGGCGCAATGTTGCGGCAGGCTTACGGCTTACGGCTTGTGGCTGGCTGATGGTCGCGCAAGTGTAGCTGCAAAAGCACTGCGGGCTCCACATCGCGCCAGTGCTCTAAAAAATATTCAACAGCGAACAAAAAAAGCGGAAATGCCACCCTCTTGCCAAAGGGGGGCATTTCCGCTCCGGTTTTGTAGGAGAAGCACTGGCACGGACCCACGGCAAGTCGTCCGCGCTCCACCCCGGCGTGCCGCTTATCCGCAGGTGTCGTCTGCCCGGCAAACGCCGTGCACCACCATCTCTCCCATCAGGTCCAGTGTCGGCTGGTCGGCAATCGCCTCGCGCATGGCGTCCAGCACGGCATCGTGCGGGTCGCCGGGATTGCCGGCCGCGAGCGGCGTGTCATGCCAGCGGCGGGGCACGGCGGCGGGATCGATGTCGACACCGGCGCCCTCGGCCAGCGCGTCCAGCACCGCCTGCTCGGCCGCCGCGATGGCGTCGGCGCTCAGGCGAGCCGCGTGCTCCGGGCCGAAGCTGTCGAAGATGCGCGCCGGCGGCCCGTCCAGCAGCTTCCACAGTGCCAGTTCGGTCAGCGGGGTGCAGTTGACGGTTTGCCCTGCCAGCACCAGGCCGTGGAGCTGCTGCCGGTTGGCCTCGCCCTGTGCCAGCCCGCCGTCGCACCGCACCATGGCCGCGCCGTCCGGCACGCCGGCCAGGCGGAAGGCGCCGCTGGCGTCGGTGGTGGCCTGGCGCACCTGGCCTTGCGTGTCGCGCAGCTGCACCGATGCGTCCGCCAGCGCCGCGCCTACCGCGGCCGTGCCGCCGATGTCGCGCGATTCGTCATCCCCGCATGCCGCCAAGGCCGCCACCGCGCACGCGAGCACGAGGTGGCGCCAGTTTCCAGGTTGCTTGCCCATGGCGTCGTCCTCAGGGCGCCAGCGCGGCCAGGTCGCGGTGCGAGCGGTTGAACAGGCCGCGCGCCAGCGGCGTCGGGCGGAAATCCACGTCGAGCGGCGAGATGGTGATGAACCTGGCCAGGAAGGCCGGCGTCTCCGCCGTGCGCGCAAGCGCCTTCGGCTCGGTTTCCGCCGCTCCCACGTCGATAGAGACCGTGTTGTCGGCATTGCGCTTGTACGCGGTGGTGAACGAGTCGACCGAGCCCGGCACCGTGAGCCGCACCCCGGCAGGGGCCTGCCCGCCGGAAGCGATCGGGTAGTTGATGCTGAGCGGGTGCGCCACCGGCAGCAGCGGCTGGCCAGCCGCGCGCGCGGCTTCCAGGCTGGCGAGCACGCGGACCAGGAAGGCGCCGGCCTTGGGGAACGCGGCCAGCGTCGCGGGAAAGCCGCTGCGCGCTTCGGCAAAGTCGACGCCGACGCTCAGCGCGATGCCCGGCACGCCGCGCCGCGCCGCGAACAGGACGTTCATCACGGTGCCCGAATGCGGGATCGAGTCCGACAGGTTCTCGCCGAAGTTGGCGCCGGAGACGACGAGGTCGGGCGTGAAGCCGCTTTCCGGGCCGACGATCTTCAGGCCCATCGCGGTGGCGTCGACGGGCGAGCCGCTGCCGATGTAGTCGGCGTTGGTGGCATTGAGCGCGCCGCCGGCCACGTAGCTGGCCTTGACGCGGTGCACGCAGTACGTGTCGGCGCCGCCGGCCAGCGGTTCCACCACCAGCCGCGTGCGCCCGTCGGGCACGGCATAGGCGGCACCGGAGCCGCTCTGGTTGCTGGCCGGGCCAACCGTGATGACGCGGTGCCCCGCATCCTGCAAGGCCTTGCGCACGGCGGTGATGCCGGGCGCGGAGCAGCCATCGTCATTGGTCAGCAGCACATTGAGCGCATGGGCGGGCCCGGCTACCGCGGCCAGGGCCGCGGCGGCGAGACTCAGCCGCAAGGGGGCGGGAAGTCGAAGCATGGAACCAGTCTCCTCATTCTGATGGTATGGAAAGCGCTGCATGGCCGCGGCGCCAGGTAAAAAGCCAATGCACCGGCGTCCTATGCCGTGAGCAATCCCCGCGCGCGCGCCAGCGTGATCGCCGTGTCCTCGATCATGTCTTCCTGTCCGCCCACCAGCCGCTGCCGTCCCAGCTCGACCAGGATCTCGCGCGCGGGGATGCGGTACTTGGCCTCGGCGCGCTTGGCGAACAGCAGGAAGGACGAATACACGCCGGCATACCCCAGCGTGAGCGCGTCGCGATCGATGCGGATGGGGTGGTCCATGATGGGCACGACCAGGTCTTCGGCCACGTCGGCAATGCGGAACACATCGACGCCGGTCTCGATGCCCATGCGCTCGCACACCGCCACCAGCACCTCCATCGGCGTGTTGCCGGCGCCGGCACCCAGTCCCGCGGCGGCGGCATCGATGCGCGTGGCGCCGGCGGCCATCGCGGCGAGAGAGTTGGCCACGCCCATGGCGAGGTTGTGGTGGCCGTGGAAACCCAGCTCGGTTTCGGGCCGCAGCGCCTGCCGCACGGCGGTCAGCTTCTCGGTGACGTCATGCGGCAGCATGTGGCCGGCCGAATCGGTGATGTACAGGCAGTTGGCGCCATAGCTTTCCATCAGCAGCGCCTGCTGCACCAGCGTCTGCACCGGCGCCATGTGCGCCATCATCAGGAAGCCCACGGTATCCATGCCGAGCCGGCGCGCCATGCCGATATGCTGCTCCGACACGTCGGCCTCGGTGCAATGGGTGGCGACGCGGATGGTCTGCACGCCGATGTCGTGCGCCATGCGCAGGTGGTCGACGGTGCCGATGCCGGGCAGCAGCAGCGCGGACACGCGCGCGTGCTTCAGTTCGCCCAGCACCGCGCGCAGGTACTCCTCGTCGCTGTGGGCGGGAAAGCCGTAGTTGACCGAGGCGCCGCCCAGGCCATCGCCGTGGGTCACTTCGATCAGCGGCACGCCGGCGGCGTCCAGGCCGCGAGCAATGCCCTTCATCTGTTCCAGCGAGATCTGGTGGCGCTTCGGATGCATGCCGTCGCGCAGGGTCATGTCGTGCAGGGTGATGCGTTGGCCCATGGCGTGGCTCCTCAGGCGGTGGTGGTGGCGGGGGTGGCGGGGCTGGCCGGTTTGGCGGCGGCGGAGGACAGCATCGCGGCGGCAATGCACTCGGCGGTGCGGGCGGCGGAGGCGGTCATGATGTCGAGGTTGCCGGCATACCTGGGCAGGTAGTCGCCCAGGCCCTCGACCTCCAG
The DNA here is from genome assembly GCF_040784895.1 of Cupriavidus sp. Agwp_2. Classification (NCBI taxonomy): domain Bacteria; kingdom Pseudomonadati; phylum Pseudomonadota; class Betaproteobacteria; order Burkholderiales; family Burkholderiaceae; genus Cupriavidus; species Cupriavidus sp. Agwp_2. The sequence continues at coordinate 1,423,943 of NZ_CP088084.1, read as the reverse complement.
GAAGATCGACACGCGCTTGCCGTCGAACACCGGGCCGTTCTTCAGCGTGTAGCCAGGCACGTACTTGCGCACCTCGGCGATCATGTCGTGCACCGAGGCGGTAATCGCCGCGACGTCCGGGGCCTCGTCGGTCAGGCAGTGGATGGTGTCGCGCATGATCAGCGGCGGCTCGGCCGGGTTGATCACGATGATGGCCTTGCCCTGGCGCGCGCCGCCCACGGCTTCGATCGCGCCCGCCGTGGTGCGCGTGAATTCATCGATATTGCGGCGCGTGCCCGGCCCGACCGAGCGCGACGACACCGTCGCGACGATCTCGCCATACGCTACCGGCTGCACGCGCGACACCGCATACACCATCGGGATGGTGGCCTGCCCGCCGCAAGTGACCATGTTCACGTTCATCTCGTTGCTGCCGATGTGGGCCTCCAGGTTGACCGGCGGCACGCAGAACGGCCCGATCGCCGCCGGCGTCAGGTCGATCACGCGCACGCCGCGCGCGGTCAGCTTTGCCGAGTGTTCGGCGTGGACGTAGGCGGACGTGGCATCGAAGGCGATGCGGATATCGTCGGCCTCCAGGTGCGGCAGCAGGCCGTCGATGCCGTCGCTGGTGGTCTTCAGGCCGAGCTCGCGCGCGCGGGCCAGGCCCTCGGACGCGGGCTCCACGCCGACCATCCAGACCGGTTCCAGGATGTCGCTGCGGCGCAGCTTGTAGAGCAGGTCGGTGCCGATATTGCCGGGCCCGATCAGGGCGCATCGGATTTTGTTCATGGTGTCTCGCGTGGCAAGTGGAAAGAATCAGGAAGTCAGCAAGGAAGTCAGCAAGGAAGTCAGCAGAACGCGGCGCTGCAGCCGCCGATGCCGGTGATGTGCATGGACAGCCGGTCGCCGGCCTGGACCGGGATCAGCGCCGCAAGCGAGCCCGACAGGATGGCCTCGCCGGCCAGCAGCGGGATGCCGAAGCTGCCCAGCGTGTTCGCCAGCCACGCCACCGCGTCGGCGGGATGGCCGAGCGCGGCGCTGCCCAGCCCCGTGGCCACGCATTCGCCGTTCTTCTCCAGCGTCATCGCGCACGCGGCAAGATCAAGCGCGTGCGGGCTGACACGCTCGTCGCCGAGCACGTAGACGCCGCAGGAAGCGTTGTCGGCGACGGTGTCCTCGATGCGGATGCGCCAGTCGCGGATGCGCGAGTCGACGATCTCGAAGCACGCCGCCACCGATTCGGTCGCGTCGAGCACATCGTCGCGGGTCACGCCCGGACCACGCAGGTCGCGTCGCAGGAAGAAGGCGATTTCGCCCTCGGCGCGAGGCTGGATCAACGTGCTCGCCGGAACAGGCGTGCCCGCCGCGTAGTGCATGCTCTGCAGCAGGATGCCGAAGTCAGGCTGGTGCACGTCCAGCATCTGCTGCACGGGCTTGCTGGTCACGCCGATCTTCTTGCCGGTGATGCGGTCGCCCGCGGCGAGCCGGTGCGCGATAAAGCCCTGCTGGATGCGATAGGCATCGCTGACGTCGAGCTTGAGCCCGCGGCCGCTGAGCGGCGGCACCGGCGAGCGCGTGACGAGCGCGTGGTGAAGTTCGTGGCTGAGCGTGGCGATCTGGTCGTCGTGCATGGCGGGAATCGGGTTGCGCCGCCGCGGCGCCTGCCGCGGCAGCATGGGACAAAGCGGGCGTCAGAACGAGCGTCAGAACGAATACTTGGCGTTGAAGGCCACGTAGTCGCGGTCTGCCAGCGGGCGGTTGGTAATGCTCGGTCCGCCGATAAACGCCGCGTAAGTCAGGTTGAGCTCCAGGTTGTTCAGGTACTTGAAGGTCACCCCCACACTGGCGCGCCGGTCGCCATAGCCCATCAGCGTGCCGAAGGCGCCGGCCACGGCCGAGCGGCCGCTGAACTGGTGCGCGTAGGTGAGTGGCACGGTCAGGTCCCAGCCATCGAACACGTTGTTATAGGTCAGCGACCAGCCGAGCTGGAACGCCGCCGAGTTGCGCGTGTTGGTCAGCTGGCTGAAGCCCATCACCGGATCGACGCTCAGCACATGCAGGTAGGCGACTTCACCGAGCAGCGACTGCGAGTTGGCGAGGAAGGTCGGCCCCACCGAATAGATCGCGGAAAGCTGCCCCTGCAGTGCCTTGCCGCGCGAGGCGGTGGGCGAGCCGGCCACGTCCACCAGCATCGGTATGCCGTCCTTGTAGCTGACCTCGCCGGCGATGTTGGCGCCGAGCACCTGGGTGGAGAAGCTGGCGCCGGTCAGGTTGATGCCGCCGAAGAACTTCTCCTGGTATTGCAGCGTCGGGAACATCGAGGTCACCACGCTCGGGTTCTTGTCGTGGTAGCGCAGCTGGTAGAGCCCGATCTCGGTGCCTTCGAGCACGCGCCAGCGCGCGCCCACGCCCCACTGTCCCCAGTCGGACGGGCGGACGTCCGGCCCGCGCGGAATGCGGAAGCCGGGCCCGATGATGAATTCCGCGCCCGGGCCGACCAGGTCGCTGGTGCTGAAGTAGCTGCCCGGCGCCGACAGCTGGTTCGGCTTGAAGGTGAACTGGTAATAGCCCATCAGGCTGAACGATGGCGTGACCTGCAGCTGCAGCGATGCCTGGGGTACCGGCAGCAGGATGTCCTTGACCTCGGCGCCCGGCACGAAGGCCTTGGTGGCATCCGCGGGCCCCTGCGCGCCCGCGATATTGGCGAAGAACAGGCTCTCGCCCCATGCCACCACCTGGTTGCCCAGCTTGAAGCTCAGCTGGGTGCCGCCGATCGGCGTGGTGCCATAGACATAGGCATCGAGCAGCTGGGCGCGATGCTCGTGGTAGTCCTGCGCCGATTCGGTGAACTGGTTGAACGGGCCGCTGTGGTTGACCGTGAACGGTGCATTGTTCGAGTTGGTGCCGCTGTAGGCCCAGTCGTAGAACACGCTGCCGCGCAACAGCGCGCCGAAGGCGCCGTGGCGCAGGTGGGCTTCGCCCAGCAGCGACACGCGGTTGGCGATCATGTCGCCGGGCTTGAAGTTGCGGTCACCGTCGTCGCCGTTGATATTGGCCGGGCTCAGCAGCGTGTCGCTGCGGTGGCCCGTGCGCACCGCAGCGCCGTAGGACGCGGTGACGCTGTAGTCGAGCGTGGTGTCGCGGCCGAAGTCGATGGTGTCGCCGGCTTGTGCGGCAGGCGCCAGCATCGTAGCCAGCGCCGCCAGCATGGCCGCTGCGGCGATCGGCCGCAGCCGGCTGCGGCGCTTCGCTGGGCCGCGTGGTGGTTGGTGCATGGTGGTCTCCCCTTGGTTTCGGTGGTGGTTCATGGCCTGGCACTTCGAATGGCGCGCATCTGGCCGCAAGCGTAGAGAGGGGGAGACCTGCACAAATCGGCAGAACGGACTAGGCGGTTTCCCTACGCGGCGTGGTTGAGCGATGCCGCGTCGAGAAAGGCCGGGCGCTCGCCACCGCCATCGATCACGAGGTTGGCACCGGACACGTACGACGCCTGCGGCGAGGCCAGGAACAGGCACGCGCTGGCAATGTCGTCCGGTTGCGCGAGGCGGCCCAGCGGCACCGTTGCCGCCATCGCGCGCAGCGCCCCGGGGTCGCCATAGTGCTGGTCGCGCGAGGTGTCGGTCAGCACCATGCCCGGGCTGACCGCGGCAACGCGCACGCGTGGCGCCCATTCCACCGCGAGGGTGCGCACCGCGTTGAGGATGCCGGCCTTGGCGGCGCCATAGGCCGCGGTGCCGGGCGATGGCCGCAGCGCGCTGACGCTGCCGACGAACAACTGCGTGCCGCCGCCGGGCTGCTGCTGCATCCGGGCATTGACCCGTTGCGCCAGTTGCAGCGGCGCCACCAGGTTGAGCCGGATCACCGATTCCAGCAGCCGTGGCGAGGCATCGGCGACCAGCGCGTACGGCGCGCCGCCGGCGTTGTGGATCACGACGTCGAGCGTGGGGCTGGCCTGTGCAATCTCGGCCAGCATGGCATCGGCCTGTTCGAGGTCGCGGATATCCGCGGCGATGAAGCGGGCGCTGCGCCCGCTTGCGCATGGCAGCTCGCCGTCATTTGCGGGCGCGGTGCGCCCGCACACGAAGACCTGCGCGCCGGCGCGCAGGAAAGCCTCGCTGATGGCGCGGCCGATGCCGCGCATGCCGCCGGTCACCAGCACGGCCTGGCCGGTGTAGTCGAATCCTGTCATTGGGGTCCCCTGATGCGTGGAGGGCCCATCGTAGGAGAAGTGGCCGGATCGCTCGTAGTCCGAATGAACGATGCCCGGCAGGCCGGTGCTGCGCAAACTCGCTGGAAAATATCGCTCGCAACTTCGCTGGAAACCTTGCTGGCAAATCACACGGGAGACGCCCTCATGTCCGCTACGCCGCAGCAAATGCCTTCATCCCTGCATCCGAACCTGCCCGTGGGGCGCTTCATCACCACCTCCGCGGGCCTGCGGCTGCACTGCCTGGATGCCGGCAGCGGCGAACCCGTGGTCTTTATCCATGGCAGCGGGCCGGGCGCGAGCGGGCACAGCAACTTCCGCTTCAACGTGCCGGCCTTCGCCGCGGCGGGTTTCCATACGGTGGTGGTGGACCTGCCCGGGTATGGGTTGTCATCGAAGCCAGACGACGTCGAATACACGCTGGATTTCTTCGTCGCCGCGCTGCGCGAGCAGTTGCTGGCACTGGACCTGCCGCGCTGCGTGCTGGTCGGCAATTCGCTCGGGGGCGCGATCGCGCTGCAGTACGCGCTGGATTATCCCGACCATGTGAGCCGGCTGGTGATGATGGCCCCGGGCGGCGTGGAAGAGCGCGAGACCTACTTCCAGATGGAAGGCATCCAGCGCATGGTGTCGCTGTTCACCGGCGGGCATATGAACCCGGAAACCATGCGCCAGCTGCTGCAGTTGCTGGTGCATGACGCAAGCCTCGTCACCGACGCGCTGGTGGATGAGCGCATGGCGGTGTGCCGCGAGCAGCCGCGCGAGGTGCTGGCCACCATGAAGGTGCCCAACCTGACCGCGCGGCTGGGCGAGATCCGCTGCCCGGTGTTGGGCTTCTGGGGCACCGAAGACCAGTTCAATCCCGCCGCCGGCGCGATGAAGTTCCTCGGCGGCTGCGCCGATGCGCGCTTTGTCATGATCAACCGTTGCGGCCACTGGGTGATGGTCGAGCACGCCGCGTATTTCAATCGCGAATGCCTCGGCTTCCTGGCCGATACCGCACAGGCCGGCGCGGCATAATTGATCGCGCATGCCCCTACAACGACAATTCAGGAGACATCATGGAATACCCGTATAGCCTGTTCGACCTGCGCGGCAAGGTGGCCGCCATCACCGGCGCCGCGCGCGGCATCGGCGCGGAAACCGCCCGTGTGCTGGCCGCCGCGGGCGCGAAGGTCGCCGTGCTCGATGTGCTTGAAGCGGACGGCAAGGCCACCGCCGAGGCCATCTGTGGCGCGGGCGGCGAGGCCGCGTTCTGGAAGTTCGACGTCACCAGCGAAAGCGAGGTGGCGCGCGTGTTCGACGAAATTGCTGCCCGCTTTGGCGGCCTCGGCATCCTGGTGAACAACGCCGGCATCGAAGGCACGAACGAGCCCACCCACCAGGTGACGCTGGAGCAATGGCAGCAGGTGATGGCGGTCAACGTGACGGGCACGTTCCTGTGCACCAAGCATGCCATCGCGCACCTGGAGCGCGCCGGTGGGGGTGCCATTGTCAACGTATCGTCGATGTACGGCATTGCCGCGGGGCCGGACGTGCCGCCCTACCATGCATCCAAGGCCGCGGTGCGAATGATGGCCAAGACCGACGCCATGCTTTATGCGGCCAAGGGCATCCGCGCCAACTCTATCCATCCGGGCTATATCCGCACGCCGATGCTTGAACACGTGGCGCAGGCCTCGGGGCAGGGCGAGGCGCTGTTCGACTACCTTGGCGGGCTGACGCCGGTCGGCAAGGTGGGGCAGCCGCGCGATATCGCGGCGGGCATCCTTTTCCTGGTATCCGACGCCGCGCGCTACATGACCGGCGCCGAACTGGTGATTGATGGCGGCTACACCGCGCGCTGACGGACAAGGAGAGCACCATGCCCGATAGCGCTGCGATGAAAGCCACGCTGCTTGCCTATGTCGAACGCTTCAATGCCGGCGATGCCGAGGGCGTCGCCGCGCTCTACGCGGACGACGCGACGGTGGAGGATCCGGTCGGGTCGCAGCCGCTTGCCGGCAAGCCGGCCATCCTCGCCTTCTACCAGCACGCCACCTCGCGCGGCGCGCGCCTGGAGGTGGCGGCGCCGCCGCGCGGTTCGCACGGCAACGCCGCCGCGCTGACCTTTGCGGTGCATGCGCGGCTGGAAGGGCGGCCGGCACGGATCGACGTGACCGACATCATGACGTTCGGCGCGGACGGGCGCATCCAGGGCATGCGCGCCCACTGGGGGCCGGACGACGTTCATTTCCTGTAAGGCAACCGCCCTCAACCGCATCAACCGCATCAACCGCACCGGTCCCGGCCATGGTCAGGCGTAGCCGCGACGATGCCGTCGCCACGCGCGAGCGCATCCTGGCCAGCGCGCAGCAGCTGATGCACCAGCGTGGCGTGCATTGCGTCACGCTGGAGGATGTGGCCCGCGCCATCGGCATGACGCGCGGGGCGGTGTATGCGCATTTCCGCTCACGCGCGGCGCTGCTCGGTGCGCTGCTGTCGTGCGCGGAGGCGGATCTTGCCGAGCGGCTTGCACCGATGGGCCCGATTGGCGCCGGCGAGGCGCCGGCGGCGCTGGAGCCGGGGCTGGCCGCGCTGCTCGATGGCGACGGCATCGCGCGCCATGTCAGCCTGCTGGCGTTCCTGCTGCAACACAAGTGCGGCGCTGACTGTGAGCTGTGCCCGTTGCGGGCGCGCGTGCTGCGGGACATCGATGCGCTGCGCGACACGCTGGCGGCCCGGATGCCGACGCCCGCGCTGGCTGGGCTGCTGGTTGCGCATCTGTGGGGCTTGCTGAGCGCCCATGCGCTGCAGCTGGCGCCGTCGGGATTATCCGGATGCGCGGCCTCGCTCGCGCGGCTGTATGCGGCGCCGGGTATGCAACGCGGTGCATCGCCGGATGGCGCGGCTGGCCCGGCCTTTCCCCGGGATACCACCTAGTCTGCTCGGACGAAGAGCCGGCGGCCGGCGCCGCCTACGATGCTGTCAAAGGACCCGGAAAGGGTGCGGAGGAGACAGCGAATGAAGCGGCTCGGATTGCGTTGGGCGGCTGGGCTGGCCGCGGTGGGGGCTGGCTTTGGCGTGGCCTGGGTGCTTGCCGGCGGCAACGGCGCTGCTGTGGCGTACGGCGGTCACGATGATGTCCGTGCCGCCGACACGGCTCCGGATGGGTGTGATGCTGCCTGCGTGCGTAGCCGCGGTGTCGCGGCCATGGTGGTACTTAGCCAGCGCCCGCCGCAATGATGGCGGCGGGGTTGCCTGCCACGCTATCGGTCAGCGTTGGCGCTGCGCGTGCAGCGCTTCGGCACGCGCCTTGACATCTCTTGCTACCTGGTCGAAGCCCTGTTTCACCCAGGCGCCGTGTTCGCGCATGATGGTTTCGGCGTTCAGACCCAGGAACAGGTCGGTGGTGAAGTAGCGGGTGCGGGCGGGGGCGATCGCTTCGATGTACTGGTCGCGGCGGGCGGCGTCCTTGTTTTCGTCCGTGGGACGCTGCTCCCATGACAGCAGGCGTTCTGGCTCCCACGCCACGAGGTACTCATTGACCGGGATGATCTGGTCGGTGCCGGGGATGCGGACTTGCATGTGGACCATGTCGCCTAGCGTGGCTGTCGTTTCCAGGCCGGGGCAGAAGGTGTTCCATTCGGCGTAGCGCGGGAAGTCGGTCAGGACTTCCCATACCAGGGAGGCGGGGGCATCGATTTCCACGGTGATCGAGGTGACGAGGTTTTCGGGCTTGGCCATGTTGTTGTCTCCTTTCATTCCTTGATTGGAAGTACAACACTAGGGCGGGGCTGTGGGGGGCGCATACCCTGAATGGACGAGTCCGGGCGGACGATGATGGGTTGGCGTTGCTGCGGGATACTGCGGGTATGCTCCGCGAGTCTCCAGATGCTGTGAGCTTGGTGCCGGCCTGGGGGTGATGGTCGGCATTTTTTTTGTTGGTTAGGGCTGCGGCTGGGCATCTGGTGGATATTTGATATTCCCGGTTCCGCCCTGAAGGGCGGGTAACTCTTTGTCCGAGCGACAAAGAGTCACCAGAAAGCGCGTTTACTGTCCTGGGCGGACGGCCACTCTTATCGTAGTGTGCAAGAGCTTTCGTACGGGGTTTGGCTTCCTCACAAAGCAAGACTGCCTGCCGCAGTGGTGCACCACTGTGGCAGGGATAGACATGCTGGTTGAACGAGCCCAGAGGGTTAGTGGTCCCTGCTATGGGGGTCAACGCAGGGACGCCTATGGCTGCGCTGCGCGCCGGCAGCATCTCAAGTCGGGCAACCGGGCACGGAGCGTCGCTGCGCTCGCTTGGCGCTATCGCCGGCTAGCCAGCAATCCTTTCCGTGCCCGCTTGCTTGCTCCCCTCGCCCGCTTGCGGGAGAGGGGCGGGGGAGAGGGCCGGTGCGTCCACGAAGTCCCGTGCCTTGATGAGGGCGCCGCCTCACCCCATCCCCGCAACACTGGAGAGCAGCATCTTCACCAACACCGCCTGCCGCGTCGCTCCGGTCTTGGCAAAGATCCCCCGCAGGTGCGCGCGGACCGTGTTTTTCTTCACCCCCAGCCTGACGGCTGCTTCATCGAGCGTCAGGCCATCGACCATCAGCAAGGCCAGCTCGATCTCCGTCGGCGTCAGGTGGAACAGCTTGCGCAGGCTGGCATGCGTGTTGCGCGGAGAGCCGGCCGGGTCGCGGATGAATACCGCGACCGCTGGGCGGCGGGCCTTGTCTTCGGTGCGGTAGCTGAGCGGAATCGGCCGCACCAGCACGCTCAGCGGCGTGGCCGTTGCGGGGCGGCTAAGCAGCGTGACTTCGCTGCGCGATGCGGCCAGCGCGTGGGCCTGCGCGGTGTCTTCAAGGATCCTGCGGAAGCGGCGGCTTTCGACCGGGCAGTGTGCGTGCAGCGAGCCGTCTGACAGATAGAGGCCGTCGCGCGCCTGCAGCAGGCGCCTGGCGACGTCGTTGCTGCGGATGGTCTTGCCGTGCTCGTCGAGGATGATGGTGCCGACCAGCAGCCGGTCTACGGCTTCCGCGTACAGGGCACGCTCGGATTGCAGCACGTCGAGCGCGGCATGCAGGTCGACCGCGCGCTTGAGGTGCGGCAACAGGCTCTGCAGCAGTGCCTTCTCGGATTCGCCGAAGTCCTGGCCTGTCTGGGCGCGGCTGATGAACAGGGCGCATTCCACGCCATCGGCGGTGACCAGGTTGGCGGCGAGGATATAGCGCAGGTGCAGCGGCGCCAGGTACTGGGTATAGAACGGGTGGGCCAGCCATCCGGCTTCGCCGAACAGCTCATCGGCGCTGAAGAGGCGGTCGGGATGCAGGTCGAGGAAGGGGCACAGCGCGTAGTACTGCTCGCTGTACGAGGGCTCGCCCGGCAGGTGCGGGCCGTAGGTGGAGGCGTTGACGATCAGGCCAGGGCGGTCCGTGGCGGGGTGGCGCAGCACCAGCGTGACGAAGACGGCGTCGAGGCGCTGGCGCACGGTTTCGAGAAAGCCGGCCCAGGGCACGGCTTCCGTGGGGCCCTGGTAGAGCTGGGCGAGCAGGGCGCTGAGTTCGGCGGCCTGCAACGAATATGGCAGCATGGTCGAGGCGTTTCGGTTGATTGCCGGTGTGCTCCCCTCTCCCGCTTGCGGGAGAGGGGAGCATGCAGTGGGCCATGCAAGCGCATTGGATCCACGCGGGCGCGGTCAGCATTCCCAGCTGAAATTCGGTTTCGCCCATCGTACCCAACGCCACCACCGCCTCATCGTCCGTTCAGCCTAAGGCTTATCCCGCAGCCACGCTACGACACGCTCCGCCGCTTGTTCCGCCGTGTCGGCCGTGGTGTCGATGCGCAGTTCGGGCCGTTCAGGCGCCTCGTACGGCGAATCGATGCCGGTGAAGTTCTTCAGCTCGCCACGCCGCGCCTTGCGGTACAGCCCCTTGGGATCGCGCTCCTCTGCCACCGCCAGCGGCGTATCGATGAAGACTTCGACAAATTCCCCGTCGCCTGCCAGCGCGCGCGCCATCTCGCGCTCGGAGCGGAACGGCGAGATAAACGAGACCAGCACGATCAGCCCGGCATCGAGCATCAGCCTTGCCACTTCCGCCACGCGCCGGATGTTCTCGACGCGGTCGGCCTCGGAGAAGCCCAGGTCCTTGTTCAGCCCATGGCGCACGTTGTCGCCGTCGAGCAGGTAGGTGTGGTGGCCCAGCGCATGCAGGCGCTTTTCCACCAGGTTGGCGATGGTGGACTTGCCCGCGCCGGAGAGCCCGGTGAACCAGACGATGCGCGGCGACTGGTGCTTGAGCGCGGCGTGGGCGTGCCGGTCCACGTCGATGGCCTGCCAGTGGACGTTTTGCGCCCGGCGCAGCGCGAAGTGCAGCATGCCGGCGCCGACCGTGTTGTTGGTCAGCCGGTCGATGATGATGAAGCCGCCCAGCTCGCGGCTGCGTGCATAGGGGTCGAACGCCACCGGCCGGTCCAGGTGCAGGTTGCACACGCCGATTTCATTGAGTTCCAGCGTGCGCGCGGCCAGCTGTTCGAGCGTATTGACGTTGACCTTGTATTTGGGCTGCGCGACGGTCACGCCCACGATACGCGTGCCAAGCTTGAGCAGGTAGGGACGGCCGGGCAGCATCGCGTCCTCGTTCATCCACACCAGCGTGGCTTCGAACTGGTCGGCCACCGCGGGCGGGTCTTCCGCGCACGCCAGCACGTCGCCGCGGCTGATGTCGATCTCGTCGGCCAGCGTCAGCGTCACCGCCTGGCCGCGTACGGCATGCTCGCATTCGCCATCGGCACCAACGATGCTGGCGACGCGGGACTCCCGGCCGGAGGGAAGGGCGCGAACGCGGTCGCCGCGGCGGATCTCGCCGGCGCTGACGGTGCCGGCGAAGCCGCGGAAGTCCAGGTTGGGGCGGTTGACCCACTGCACCGGCAGCCGGAACGTTTCGTCCTGCACGGGGGCGCTGTCGATCGGCACGGTCTCCAGGTGTTGCATCAGCGTCGGGCCCTGGTACCACGGCGTGTTGGCACTGGGCGCGGTGATGTTGTCGCCGCGCAGCGCGGACATCGGGATGCAGGTGATATCGGTCAGGCCGATCTGGCGTGCGAATTCGCGGTACCCGGCTTCGATGCGCGTGTAAACCTCGCGCGAATAGTCCACCATGTCGAGCTTGTTGACCGCCAGCACCACGCGCCGGATGCCCAGCGTGGATACCAGGTAGCTGTGACGGCGCGTCTGCGTCTGCACGCCGCGGCGCGCATCCACCAGCAGGATGGCGAGGTCGGCGGTCGATGCGCCGGTGACCATGTTGCGCGTGTATTGCTCATGCCCCGGCGTGTCGGCGACGATGAACTTGCGTTTGTCGGTGGCAAAGAAGCGGTAGGCGACATCGATGGTGATGCCCTGCTCGCGCTCGGCGGCCAGGCCGTCCACCAGCAGCGCGAAATCGAGGTTTTCGCCCTGCGTGCCCATCTTCTTCGAGTCGGCTTCGAGCTGCGCGAGCTGGTCCTCGAACAGCATCTTCGATTCGTACAGCAGCCGGCCGATCAGCGTGCTCTTGCCGTCGTCGACGCTGCCGCAGGTGATAAAGCGCAGCAGGCTCTTGCTTTGCTGCGCACGCAGGTAGTCGGCGATATCGTGCTGTGCCGCGTTTTTCGCCGCATTTTTCGCCGCGTTTTTCGCCGCGTTTGCCGCCGCTTGTGACGCCGATTCCGGCGCGTTGTCGATCAAGGTTTCCATCAGAAGTACCCCTCCTGCTTCTTCTTCTCCATCGAACCGGCCGAATCGCTGTCGATCAGCCGTCCCTGGCGCTCCGACGTGGTCGCCAGCAGCATTTCCTGGATGATGCCGCCGAGCGTGTCGGCCTCGCTCTCGATTGCGCCGGTGAGCGGATAGCAGCCCAGCGTGCGGAAGCGGACCTTGCGCATCTGAGGCTTCTCGCCGGGGCGCAGCGGCAGGCGTTCGTCGTCGACCATGATCAGCGTGCCGTCGCGTTCGACCACCGGCCGTTCCCTGGCGTAGTAAAGCGGCACGATGGGGATGTCGTTCAGGTAGATGTATTGCCAGATGTCCAGCTCGGTCCAGTTCGACAGCGGGAATACGCGCAGGCTTTCGCCCTTGCGCTTGCGGGTGTTGTACTGGCGCCAGAGTTCGGGGCGCTGCATCTTCGGGTCCCAGCGGTGCTGTGCGGTGCGCACCGAGAACACCCGCTCCTTGGCGCGTGACTTCTCCTCGTCGCGGCGTGCGCCGCCGAAGGCGGCGTCAAAGCCGTAGTGATCCAGTGCCTGCTTCAGGCCCTGCGTCTTCCACACATCGGTGTGGACGGCCGAACCGTGCTCATGCGGGCTGATATTGCGTTCCAGCCCTTCGGGGTTGATATGGACGCGCAGGTCCAGGCCGAGCCGGTCGACGGTCTGGTCGCGGAACGCGATCATCTCGCGGAATTTCCACGTGGTATCGACATGCAGCAGCGGGAACGGCGGCCGCGCGGGATAGAAGGCCTTCATCGCAAGGTGCAGCATCACGGCGCTGTCCTTGCCGATGGAATAGAGCATGACGGGGTTTTCGCATTCCGCCACCACCTCCCGCATGATGTGGATGCTCTCCGCCTCCAGTTGCTCCAGGTGGGTCAACATCGCGTTCTCCTCTTGATCCTCTTAGTTGTGCCAGCCCCCGGACAGGGATTGGCATGGCCACAAGGTAGCGAGCCGGGGCCCCGCGCCACTTCGTCCGGGCGGACTAAGAAATCGCGGGCCGCCGCACGCATTTCCTAGTCCGCCCGGACGAGGAGGCGCTTGCCCTGCGCTGGGTATCGTTGCTACGCCGACGAACCACGGGAGCAGGCAGATGGCGACCACCGCCGAAGACCAATTGCTGAGCGGCCACACCTGGGCCGAGTTTTGCGAAGTGCTCAAGCGCAGCGGGCAGCAGATCCTGCGCCCGGAAGCGCCGACCGACGCGCTCACGCGCGCCGAGGGCTTCCGCTACCTGAGCCGATTGCTGCGTATTGCGCTGGAGATGCACGTGGAATTTGCCGATCCGGCGTTTCCTGGTTTCTTCTCGCCGTCGCATGAAACCGCCAAGATCGGCGCGGACAATCCGGACAACCTGTACCGCTACGCGCGCCTGGACGGCAATGCGGCATACCGCATTCGCGGCCGGCGCGGCACGGTGGCGTATCTCAGCTTCGGCACGCAAAAGGGAGGCTACGAAACGGACGGGCGCATGGTGCAGACCGGTTTTATCGACAGCAACAGGCTGGCGGTGGCGGCGGACGGCAGCTTCGAGATCGTCCTCAGCGCGCAGCCGCGCGACGGCAACTGGGTGCGCATGGAGCCGGCCACCAATGCGCTGGTAGTGCGCCAGACGTTCCTGGACCGCAAGGCGGAGACGCCGGCCGAACTGCACATCGAGCGGCTCGATGGCAATGGCAAGCCGCCCGCGCTCAGCGCGGAGCGCCTGCACGGCGGCCTGCTGCGCGCCGCGGATTTTGTCGAGGGCACCGCGCGCATCTTTGCCAACTGGGCACAGGGCTACGGCGGCCATGTCAACGCCTTGCCACCCGCGGACCAGGCGGTGTGCCAGGCAGCTGGTGGCGATCCCAACATCTTCTACTACCACTCCGGTTGGCAACTGGCCGACGACGAGGCACTGGTGGTCGAGGTCGACCACGTGCCGGCGTGCGACTTCTGGAACTTCCAGATCAATAACTACTGGATGGAGTCGCTCGACTACCGCTACCACGACATCTGCATCAACAAACACGGCGCCCGGCTCGACGCCAGCGGCGGCGTCACGGTCATCCTCAGCGCGCGCGATCCGGGCCTGCCCAACTGGCTGGAGACCGCCGGCCACCGCAACGGCACCATGTGCTGGCGCTGGGTGGGGGCGGCGCAGCCGGTGCATCCGCGCACGCGCGTGGTCAAGCTTGCATCGCTCAGGGAGAACAACGCATGAATGGAATCAACGTGGAGCGCCTGCTTGCGCAGGCGAGCGAGGAGGCCGGCGGACTGGCCGACTTCGGCCCGGGCAACTACCGCGAGGCCCTGGAAGTGCTGTCCGGCTCGCTCGCACGCGAGGCCAACCTGTCGCCGCAGGGCGCGCAACTGCTGGAGGGCAAGCTGCTGGCGCAGCTGGTGAACCGGCTGGTGATCCAGGACTACTGCCAGCGCCATCCGGAGATCCTGCAGGAACGCGTGGAAGACCCGCTGGTCATCGTCGGCCTGCCGCGCACCGGCACCACGCTGCTGCAGCGCATGCTGGCCACCGACGCGCGTTTCTGTTCGGCAGCGTGGTGGGAAACCCGCTACCCGGCGCCGCTGCCCGGCGAGGACGTGCGCGACGCCAGCCGGCGCATCGCGCTGGCACGCGAGGAAGTCGCGCAGATGATCCGCTTCATCCCGGACATCCTCGCCATCCACCCGCTCGACGCGATGGCCGCCGACGAGGAATTCATGCTGATGGAGCATGCCTTCCTGTGTGCGATGGATTCCTACGCCAACGTGCCCGCCTATGCCGACTGGCTGGCGCGCCAGGACCGCACGGAAGTCTATGCCTGGCTGAAGACCATGCTGCAGTTCCTGCAGTGGCAGAAGCGCCAGCGCGCAGGGACTCCGGCGGCGCCGGCGCAGCGCTGGGTGCTGAAGACACCGCAGCACCTGCATACGCTGGAGGTCCTGTTCCGGGTCTTCCCGGGGGCGCAGGTGGTGCTGACCCACCGCGATCCCGCGCAGACCATCCCGTCCATGGCCAGCATGGCGCATACGCTGTGGAAGCTGTACGCCGATGCGCCCGATCCCGTCACGGCGGGCCGGCAATGGAGCGAACAGATGCGGCGCGGCACCGATCACGCCATGGCCGTGCGCGACGCCATGCCTGCCGAGCGCTTTCTCGACGTGCGTTTCGAGGACACCGTGCGTGATCCCTTCGGCGTGGCGCAGGCGGTCTACCGCTTTGCCGGCATGCCGCTGACCGAGGCCGCGCGCGCCGGCATGTGGGCATGGATGGAAAGCAATCCGCGCAACCAGCGCGCGGCGCACGCCTATACGCCCGAGCAGTTCGGGCTGAGCCAGGCTCAGCTGGAGCGCGACTTTGCCGGCTATCGCGCGCGGCACATCGTAGCCCGCAGCTAACTGATACCGAAAACATCGAGGAGACAACAATATGCTGCTGAAAGACAAGATCGTCATCGTGTCCGGCATCGGCCCGGGACTGGGCATCAAGCTCGCGGTGGAAGCCGCGCGCGAGGGCGCCCGCGCCGTGGCCATTGCCGCGCGCACCGCCGCCAGGCTGGACGAAGCGCAGGCCCGCATCGACGCACTGGGCGCCGACTGCGAAGTGCTCAAGGTGGTGACCGACATCACCGACCGCGCCCAGTCCCGCCATCTGGCCAGCGAGGCCATGCGCCGCTTCGGCCGCATCGACGCGCTCGTCAACAGCGCCTTCCAGCACGGCAACTTCCCCGAGCCGGTGGAATCCGCCGACCTGGACGTGTGGCGCCAGGTGTTCGACACCAATGTCTTCGGCACCATGACGCTGACGCAGGAGGTGGCCGCGCTGATGAAGCCGCAGGGCGGCGGCGCCATCGTGATGATCAATACCCAGGCCACGCGCAAGCCGATGCCCGGGGAATCGGGCTACGCGGCGTCCAAGGGCGCGCTGGCGGTGGCGGTCAAGTACCTGGCGCGCGAGCTGGGGCCACATGGCATCCGCGCCAACAGCATCTTCATGGGCTGGATGTGGGGCGCGCCGGTGCAAGGCTATGTGCGCCACGCCGCGGCCGAGCAGGGGGTCGCCGAGGACGCTATCATCGCACCGGTGGCTTCCCAGATCGCGCTGGGCCGCATGCCGACGGACGACGACTGCGCGCGCGCGGCGCTGTTCCTGGTGTCGGACTACGCCCGGGCGATCACCGGGGCCTCGCTGGATGCCAACGGTGGCGACTTCATGCCCTGACCCGCCGGACTGACTGCTCAACTGCCAACTGCCATGACCCGCTACTTTGCCTTCAACGGCGACGCCGACGGCCTGTGCGCCCTGCAGCAGCTGCGCCTGGCGCATCCTGGCGATGCGACCCTGGTCACCGGCGTCAAGCGCGATATCCGCCTGCTCGAGCGGATCGACGCTTGCGCCGGCGATACCGTGACCGCGCTGGACATCTCGCTCGAACAGAACCGGGACGGGCTGCTGCGGCTGCTCGCCGCCGGCGCGCAGGTGGACTACTTCGACCACCATCACGCCGGCGAACTGCCGTCGCATGCCGGGCTGCGCGCGCATATCGACGAAGCCGCGGCGGTCTGCACCAGCATCCTGGTCGACCGCCACCTGGCCGGGCGCCACCAGCGCTGGGCCATCACCGCTGCCTTTGGCGACAACCTGGGCGACGTGGCGCGCACCATGGCGGCGCAGGCACGGCTGGACGCGCGCGAGACCGTGCTGCTGGAACGGCTCGGCACCTGCCTGAACTACAACGCGTATGGCGAGTGCGTGGCGGACCTGCATTGCGATCCCGCCGAACTGGCCCGGCACATGTTGCCGTTCGCGGACCCGCTGGATTTCGCCGGGCAATGCGACGCCTACGCGCTGCTGTGCGACGGCTACGAGGACGACATGGCGCAGGCGCGCCGGCTGGCGCCTGTGCATGAAGTCCCTGGCGCGGCGCTGCTGGTGCTGCCCGACGCGCCATGGGCGCGGCGTGCGATCGGGGTGCTGGCCAATGAGCTGGTGCGCGGGCGTCCCGGCGATGCGATCGGCCTGCTGTCGCCCAGGTCCGGCGGCGGCTTTGCGGTCAGCGTGCGGGTGCCTGCGCACAGCGCCACCGGCGCGGCCGACTTCTGCCGAGGCTTCGAGACCGGCGGTGGCCGGCGCCTGGCCGGCGGCATCAACCACCTGCCCGACGCCGAGGTAGAGCGCTTTACGCGCAGCTTTGCCGACTGCTACGGCGCGCCGCTCAGCCCGGCGGGACAAACTCCGTAACCTCCAGCTCGAAACCGGTGACCGCGCGGTAAGGCACCGGGTGGCTGAGCAGGCGCAGCTTGTGCGCGCCCACATCGCGCAGGATCTGCGCCCCGACGCCCAGCGCGCGCTGGGCGAAGGCCGGCGCCGGCGCGGCGGCAGGCGGCGCGGCCAGCCGCTCCAGCCGCTGCTGCGGCGATTCGCGCTCGTCCAGCAGCACCAGCACGCCGCAGCCTTCAGCACCGATGCGGGCGAGCGAGCGTTCCAGGTTCCAGGCCGGTTGCAGCGGCGTGCCGAAGGCGAGCACGTCGCGCTGCATCTCCACGGCCTGCACGCGCGTCAGCACCGGCTGGCCCGGATCGGGCTCGCCCAGCACCAGCGCCAGATGGAGCGCGTCGGCCGGCGCGTCGTGGTAGGCGTGCACGGTGAAGCGCCCGAACGGCGTGTCCAGCCGGGTCGAGTGCGTGCGGCGCAGCGCGCCTTCGGTCAGCAGCCGGTGGTGGATGAGCCCGCTGATCGAGACCGCCGCCAGCCCGTGGTGCTGCGCAAAGGCAAGCAGGGCGGGGCCGCGCAGCAGGTCGCCGTCGTCATCGAGCAGCATCGCATAGGCGCCGGCGGCGACGCGCCCGGCCAGCCGGGGCAGGTCGGAGCAGGCCTCGGCAAAGCCGGCGCGGCGCAGCACGCCGTCGGCCTGCGCGACCACCGGAAAGATGTGCCCGGGCTGGACCAGGTCCGCCGGCTGCGCACGCGCAGCCGCCGCCACGCGCAGCGTCAGCGCCCGGTCCGCGGCGGAAATGCCGGTGCTGACGCCGGTGGCTGCTTCGATCGACACCGTGTAGCGCTCGCGCTGGCGCTGGTTGGCGGCCATCGGCGGCAACTGCAGCCGATCCCGGCGCGCCTCGGTGATGGCCATGCAGACCAGGCCGCGCGCCTCCGCGGCCATGAAGTTGACGTCGGCCTCCGTGGTGCGTTCGGCGGCCACCAGCACGCAGCCAGTGGCCTCCGCGGTCTCGTCTTCGATCACCACCACGCGCTGGCCGGCGGCCAGCGCGGCAAGCACGTTGGCCATCGGCGGCAGGACGTTGGCCGTGTTCATGCTGCCTCCTGCCGGCTGTTGCCGAATGCCCGGACCAGCGCCGCCGCGGCCACATCCAGCGCATCGCTGGCCGCGTCGATCACGCCCTGCATGCTGATAAAGCCGTGGAACTGCCCCGGCCAGCGCCGCACGGTGGCGCTGTCGCCCGCGCGTTGCAGCGCCTCGCCGTAGGCTTCGCCCTGGTCGCGCAGCGGGTCGAACTCGGCGGTGATGATGGTCGCAGGCGGCAGGGCATGCAGATCGCGCTGCTGCAGCGGGCTCGCGCGCACGTCGGCGGCGTCGGCGCGATCGGCAAGGTACTGGGTGCGATACCAGTCCAGTTCCGCCGCGCCGAGGAAGTAGCCGGCCGCGCAATCGCGATAGCTCGCGCTGGCCGTCGCGCCATCGGTGCAGTCCAGGTAGGGATAGAGCAGCAGCTGATGCCGCAGGGCGATGCCGCTGCCGCGCAACTGCTGGCAAGCCACGGCGGCGAGGTTGCCGCCGGCGCTGTCGCCCGCCACGGCGATCCGTGACGGGTCCGCACCCAGTTGCGCCGCATGCGCGGCCGCCCATCGCACCGCCGCGACCGCATCATCCGCGGCGGCCGGGAAGCGCGCTTCCGGCGCGAGCCGGTAGTCGACCGACAGCACCAGCGCGCCGCTGCGGCGCGCCAGGCTGCGGCAGATGTTGTCGTGCGAATCCAGGCCGCACAGCACAAAGCCGCCGCCGTGGAAATAGATGACAAGCGGCAGCGCGGCGCTGTCGTCCGGCCGGTACAGACGGGCCTTCAGCGGGCCGGCCGCACCGTCCAGGGTCAGGTCTTGCTGCGCGGCGATGGCGTCGCCGGGCGCGAACCCCGGCATGGCCGCCAGCGCGGCACGATAGTCGGCGGCGCGCAGCGTGGAGAAGTCTGGGCTGGGCATGGCGGCCATGGCATCAAGCATGGCGCGGGCCTGGGGGTCGAGCGGCATGGTGTCTCCCGGTTGCCGTTGAGGATTCAAAGTTCAGAGCGCGAACACCGGCTGGCTGCCGGCGGCAATGCCTTGCGCGCGCGCCAGCGCGGCCTGCGCGGCCTGCTCGTGCGGCAGGATCCAGAAGCGGCCGGCCGCCACGCCATCGAGGATCACGTGCGCGACCTCGTCCGGCGTCATGCCGGCGGCAATGCCGCTGCGCAGCGCGCCGTTCATCTGGTTCACCTCCTGCGAGCCGGCGCCATCCAGGTCCGCCGCGATGCCGGTGGCGACCGGGCCGGGGCAGACCACCGACACCTGGATCGGAAGGCCGGCCGCCTGCAGCTCCAGCGCGAGGCCTTCGCTGAGCGCTACCACGCCCTGCTTGGACAGCGTGTAGGGCGCCAGCCAGGGGCCGACCGCGAGGCCCGCCATCGACGCCACGTTGACGATATGGCCCGAGCCCTGCGCCGCCATGCGCGGCACGAAGCAGCGCAGCGCGTGCAGCACGCTCCACAGGTTGATGCGCAGCACGCGCTCGAATACTTCCGGCGCCAGCTCCCAGCAGCGCCCGGTGGCCAGCACGCCGGCGTTGTTGACCAGCAGGTCGACGCGGCCCAGGCGCAGGAAGGCTTCCGCGCACAAGTGCTCCATCTGGCGCGCGTCGGCGACGTCGGTCGGGATGGCAATTGCAATGGCCCCCTGGCCGGCAAGCGCCGCGCGCGTCGCTTCCAGTGCATCCGCATCGATATCGGCGAGCGCCAGCGCGTAGCCTTGCGCCGCCAAGGCGTGTGCCAGCGCACGGCCGATGCCGCTGCCCGCACCGGTGATCACTGCGGCCTGCTGCCGCGGGTTTGCCGCCATGGTCATGGTTCTCCGTGGAAAAAAACGGGAATGACGGGCAGCGGGGATCGCCGCCCATGGCTGACTTGTAGCGGCGGCGCGGCGGCGCGGCATCGTCTGTTTGGGTAGGGCGGCGTCACATGGCGCCATCTGGCGCATAGGTGTTTGCCCGCGCCTGGCCGGCCATGGGTCTGCCCTTAGTCTGTTTGGAGTATGTGTTTGCGACGCCGGCGCGTGAGGATTGGCCTGTCCCGCGGGACTAGTCCGGCGTGCCTGTCATGCCGGCATGGACTAGGGCAAACCATGAAGGCAGGGGGCAAGCCGCGACCCCTTCGCCGTCCCTATAATCGGGGCACAAAAAAGGGCCGCAGAGCTCGCAGGAAGGCCAGCCGCCCGGCACGTCCGGGGCGCTGCGCACGCCACAATGGAGACAGAGGAAATGCTGATGGAGGCGAGCCACAACCAGGCAGCCGCGCACCTGTTCGCGCAGACGACGGTGTCGCTGTCTGACTTCAGCGCGTTGCTGGGCAATATCTACCAGGGACCGATGGAACAGGTGCCGTGGGGCAAGGCGCTGGAGCAGATCCGCAGGCAGCTCGACGCCAACTACGTCACGCTGATCCTGCGCTCGCCTGCCACGGACCGGCGCGGGCTCATGATCAATGCCTCGGAGCACGGTGGTTCGACGCTACCGGGCGAGACTTCCTACAACAACTACTACTACGCGCTCGATCCTTTCATCGGCCTGCCGTCGGACCGCGTGGTGACCATCGACGAGCATCTCGGGCCGGGCGTCTGGTGCCAGAGCGAAATCTACCTGCAGTTCCTCAAGGACATCGGCATCCGCTACATCCTGGGCGCGGACCTGCGTACCGACGATGGCGTGGAATGCCGCTTCCGTGTCTGCCGCAAGCATGACGGCCGCGACTTCTCGGCCGCCGACAAGGCGCTGTGCACCGCGCTGCTGCCGCACCTGAAGCGCGCGGTGGACCTGCACTCGCGCCTCGACGTGGTGGAGTCGGAGCGCACTGTCTATGCCAGCGCCATCGACCGCATGCTGGTCGGCATGGTGATCCTCGACGAGTCCGGCGCCATCATCAAGACCAACGCCGCCGCCGACGAGATCCTGGGCGCCAAGGACGGCATGCGGATCGCCAAGGGCGGGCTGGACGTGGAATACGGCCAGGAGAACCGCAAGTTCCAGCGGTCGCTGCGCCAGGCGATGATGGGGCACCTGGGCACCGCGCCGGCGCTGATGGAAGCGATGTCGATCACGCGTCCGTCCGGCAGCGCCAGGCTGGGCGTGCTGATCCGCACCATCCCGCTCAGCGAGTGGTCGGAGGACAACCGCAAGCGCCCGGCCTGTGTGGTCTTCATCCGCGATCCCGAACGGCGCTCGCAGGCCTCGCACGATGTGGTGCGCCAGCTGTTCGACCTCACGCCCGCGGAGACGCAACTGGCGCTGCAACTCGCCAACGGCCTCACGCTCGATGAAGCCGCGGACGAACTGGGCATCAGCAAGAACACGGCACGCGCGCACCTGCGCGCGATCTTCTCCAAGACCGGCGTGACCCGGCAGGCCACGCTGGTGCGCATGCTGCTGAGCAGCGTGATTTCTCTGGGCTAAGGCAAACGTCAGGGCTTTGCGCTGAGCACCAGCGCAAAGCCCTGCGGAGTCTGCAGTACCGCGCGGGTCTCATGCGGGCCCTGCGCCGCGGGCATCGTCACAGCGGCACCCGCATCCACCAGCCGCGCGATCGCCGCGGCAATCTCCTCACCCTCATCCACCTTGAACGCGAGCGCGGCCTGGTCCACCAGCCGTTCTTCGCCGGCCACCAGCGCCAGCGTGAGTGCGCCCGCATCCAGCGCGCAATAGCGGTCGCCGTCGCGAAACTTCACGGCCAGTCCGAGCCCTTCCGTGAAGAACGGCAGCGCGGCGTCGAGGTTTGCAACGGGGTAAAGCAGCAGTCTGGCTTGCATGGTTTCCTGGTCCTTTCGAAGTTCAAGAACGGGCATCGGTGCCCGCGAACCATGATAGGGATGCGCCAGGCACTGCTCATAATCCAATCAGACGATGTTGCAACGCCTTGCGCCGCCCACACTGCAAGCACACAGGCCGCTTCCGGCCCGAGGCGCGGCAACCGGCGGCGTCCCGGCGGCGGTCCTGAACCATTCAATGCCAAGGGAAGGGGACTGCAATGCGTTTTTCGCTGATCTATGAAGCACAGACCGTCGATGCCTCGCGCGCCGGTGACCACAAGGTGTTCGATGAAATCATGGAACAGGTGGTGCTGGCCGAGGACATGGGCTTCGACGTGGTCTGGGCGGTCGAGCACACCGCGCTGACCAACTACGCGCACATGAGCGCGCCGGAAACGTTCCTCGCTTTCGTTGCCGGGCGCACGCAGCGCATCGGCATCGGCCACGGCGTGGTGTGCCTGCCGCCGGCGATGAACCACCCGGTCAAGGTGGCCGAGCGCATCGCCACGCTCGACATCCTGTCCGGCGGCCGCGTTCACTTCGGCGTGGGCAAGGGCGGCACGCAGCAGGAAGCGGGCACCTTTGGCTACGACCTGAACAGCCTGCACCCGATGATCGACGAGTCGATGTACCTGATCCCCAAGATCATGACGCAGGACGAGATCGAGCACGATGGCGAGTTCATCAAGATCCCGCGCCGCCCGATCCACCCCAAGCCGCGCCAGGATCCGCATCCGCTGATGTACCTGGCCTGCACCAATGCCGACACGCTGCAACGCGCCGGCGCGCGCGGCATGGGTGCGCTGGTGCTCGGCTTCGGCGGCCCGGAGGATGTGGCCAGGAAGAACGAGATCTATCGCACCGCGTGGGAGTGCCGCAAGCCGGAGGACCAGGTCGGCTTCCGTCCGCACCAGCATCTCGCCGCGCTGTGCCCGACCATCGTGCTGGAGGATGGACTGGCCGCGCGCAAGATCGGCATCAAGGGCCAGCGCTATTTCATGGAGTCGCTGTCGTACTGGTACGCCGGCGGCGAGCGCCCGGATCCGGCTGCCTGGGACGACGAGCATGTCACCGCGACGGACGCGCAGGGCAAGGCTGTCATCAACACGAAGTTTGCTTCCGAGAAGGTCTCGGTGGACTTCAGCGACCCGTCGATGATGATGCTGAACCCCAATCACGCCTACGGCACGGTGGAGGACTGCATCGGCTACGTGCAGCGCCTGATCGATGCCGGCGCCGATGAAATCCTGTTCATCTGCCAGATGGGCACGGTGCCGCAGTGGGCGCAGCTCGAGACCATCCGCAATATCGGCGAGCACGTGATCCCGCATTTCCGCCAGCAGGGCCGCAAGCTGCGCGCGCTGGCGTGAACATCTGCTGACCGATGGCTTGCGCCTCTCTCCCGCAAGCGGGAGAGGGGCCGGGGGAGAGGGCCGGCGCATCCACGAAGTGCCGCGCACCGAATCGCGAAACAGCTAGTCCCATCAGACGATGGCGCCCCGCCCACCCGATGCAAACATCAACGCCAGCCACAAGACAAAGCACAAAGGAGACCGCGGTGCATCACGACAACAACCCCAAGGAACTGGCCGCGCGCCTGATCGCGCGCGCCGAGCAGATGATCCCCGCGCTGGCGGAACGCGCCACCCGTGCCGAAGCCGAAGCGCGCATCCCCGCCGAAACCATCGCCGAGATGCAGGCCGCGGGCTTCTTCAAGGTGCTGCAGCCGCGCCGCCACGGTGGCTACGAGCTCGACCCGCAGACCTTCTTCCGCATCCAGATGGCGCTGGCCAGGGGCTGCATGTCCACCGCCTGGGTCTACGGCGTGGTGGGCGTGCACAACTGGCAGCTCGCCCTGTTCGACGAGCGCGCGCAGCAGGAGGTCTGGGGCAACGATCCCGCCACGCTGATCGCCTCGACCTACATGCCGGTCGGCAAGGTCACCCCGGTCGAAGGCGGCTATCGCTTCTCCGGCCACTGGAAGTTCTCCAGCGGCAGCGAACTGTGCGACTGGATCTTCCTTGGCGGCCTGGTGCCGCCGTCCGAACCGGGCGGCGCCTATGACTACCGCACCTTCCTGCTGCCGCGCTCCGACTACAGGATCGTGCGCAACTGGGACGTGCTGGGCCTGCGCGCCACCGGCAGCCACGACATCGTCGTCGATGATGTGTTCGTCCCCGACTACCGCACGCACCGCGCCGTCGATGGCGCCATGGGCACCAGCCCGGGCCTGGCGGTGAACGACGTGCCGCTGTACCGCCTGCCATTCGCGCAGATATTCGTGCGTGCCGTGTGCACCGCGTGCATCGGCGCGCTGGAGGGAACCCTCGACGATTTCGTCGCCTACGCCGACGGCCGCGTCAGCAGCAATGGCGGCAGCAAGACCGCGGAGGACGGCGGTGCGCAACTGGCCTGCGCCAATGCCCAGGTGGCCGTCGACGAAATGCGCACCGTCCTCGAACGCAACTTCGACGAGCTGCTGGCGGTTGCGCGCGAAGGTGGCCAGGTGCAGACGCCGCGCCGCCTGCATTTCCGCTACCAGTCGTCCCAGGTGGCCGAGCGCTGCGCGCAGCTGGCCAACAGCCTGCTTCGGTATGCCGGTGGCAACGGCATCTACCGCACCAACCCGATGGTGCGCCGCTTCCTCGACCTGCACGCGGCGCGCGCCCACTACGCCAACAACCTGGACCGCTTCGGCCAGAACCTGGGCGGCGTGATGATGGGCCGCGCCAACACCGACTTCTTCATCTGAAGCCGCGCACCGGCAAGGGAATCCATCATGACCCAGAGCACAGCGCGCATGCAGGCGAAAGTATTTGACGTGGTGGTGATCGGCTCAGGCGCCGGCGGCATGCTGGCCGCGTGCCGCGCCGCCGACCGGGGCCTGTCGGTGGTGGTGCTGGAGAAGAGCAGCCAGTACGGCGGCACCTCGGCGGTGTCCGGCGGCGGCATCTGGATTCCGCAGAACCACCATATCGCGCCGGCGGGCGGACAGGACAACCATGCCAGGGCGCTGGAATACGTGCTCGCCTGCACCGGCGAAGACGGCGACCCGCAGCGCATCCTTGCCTACCTGGAGCAGGCGCCGCGCATGCTGCAGTACCTGGAGCAGCAGGCTGGCGTGCATTACTACACGCTGCCGCGCTACGCCGACTACTTCCAGAAGCTGCCCGGCGCGATGCCCGGCTACCGAGCGCTCGACCCGATGCCGTTCGACGGCGCGCGCCTGCGCGAAGAATTCGACCGGCTGCGTCCACCGTCGCCGGGCACGCTGGTGGGCGGCCGCGTGGCCGTGACCTCCGGCGAGGCGCACGCGCTGCTGAGTCGCTCGCCCGGCTGGTTCGGGCTGGCGGTGCGCCAGTTCGCACGCTACTGGCTGGACTTCGGCTGGCGCCGCAAGACCCCGCGCGACCGGCGGCTCACGCTCGGCAACAGCCTGGTCGGTGGCTTGCGGCGGGCGATGATGGACCGCGCCATTCCGCTGTGGCTGGACACCGCACTGCAGGACCTGATCGTCGAAGACGGCACGGTGCGCGGCGTGCGCGCCTTGCAAGCCGGGCAGCCGCTGGAAATCCGCGCCTTGCACGGCGTGATCCTGGCCGCCGGCGGCTTCGAGCGCAACCAGGCCATGCGCGAGCAATACCTGCCGCAGCCGACGCAGGCCGGCTGGAGCGCGACGCCGCCCAACAACACCGGCGACGCGATCCTCGCCGGGCAGGCCGCCGGCGCCGGCGTAGCGCTGATGTCGCACGTATGGGGCGCGCCTACCCTGCACGTGCAGGGCGAGGAAAAGCAGCGCGCGCTCTTTATCGAGCGCGCCATGCCGGGCTGCCTGGTGGTGAACGGGCAGGGCCGGCGCTTCGCCAACGAGGCCGCGCCGTATTCCGAGTTCGTGCCGGCCATGTACCGCGACCACGAGAAGACCGGCTGCAGCGTGCCGGCGTGGATGGTGTTCGACGCAACCTTCCGCCACAAATACCCGTGCGGGCCGATCCTGCCGGGCTCGGTAATGCCGGACCGCAGCATTCCGGCGGGCATGTCCGGCATCCTGGTGCGCGCCGACACGCTGGCGCAGCTGGCGCAGCGGATCGGGGTGGACGCCGACGGGCTGGCCGGCAGTGTCGCCCGCATGAACCGCTACGCCGCCACCGGCGTCGACGAGGAATTCGGCAAGGGCGACAACCTGTTCGATACCTACTACAGCGATCCGGCGGTGCGGCCCAACCCGTGCCTGGCACCGATCGGCAAGGCACCGTTCTACGCCGTGCGGCTCGATGCCGGCGATATCGGCACCAAGGGCGGGCTGGTGACCGACGCCAGCGCGCGCGTGCTGCGCGAGGACGGCAGCGCCATCGCCGGCCTGTTCGCCATCGGCAATACCAGTGCCTCGATGATGGGCAGCAGTTATCCCGGCGCGGGCTCCACCCTGGGCCCGGCCATGACCTTCGGCTATATCGCTGCGGACGTGATCGCGCAGCAAGCGCGGCGGCCCGCCGCCGCGCCCCACGCTCAAACCGTACAGGAGGCCCTATGAGCGCCAGTTCAGACACCAGCGCCGAAACCAGCACCGCGCTGCGCGACGACATGCTGAAGGCGATGCGCCGCATGGCGCGTTCGGTGGCGGTCATCAGCTGCCGCCAGGGCGAGCGCCGCTATTCGATGTCGGTGACGGCGGTCGATTCGCTGTCGGCCGATCCGCCGTCGCTGCTGATCTGCATCAACCGCGGTTCGTCGATCTACCCGCCGCTCGACGCCGGCACGGACTTCTGCATCAACCTGCTGGCTGCCGACCACCAGGACATCGCGGTCGACTGCAGCGGCCGCCTCAAGGGCGAGGAACGCTTTACCAGCGGCGAGTGGGAGGACGACCTGCTTGGCGTGCCGTGCCTGCGCGACGCCCAGGCCAACCTGGTCTGCCAGCAGGACGGACGCTTCGACTACGGCACGCACGCGGTCTTCATCGGGCGGCTGCGCGAGGTGCGGCTGGCGGGCGAGGTGTCGCCGCTGGTCTATGTCGACGGCGCCTATACGACTTCCGCGCCGCTGCGCGCGCTGTGTTCGGCCTGAGCAAGGGGCACAAGCATGCATCCCGATTCCGTTACGCCGGTCTACGCACCGTTGCGGCTCGATGACCCCGACGCGCACCGGTGGCAGGCAGTCTGCGACGCGGTGGTGGTGGGTTTCGGCGCAGCGGGCGCTTGCGCCGCACTGGAAGCAGCGCACGGTGGCGCGCGCGTGATCGTCGCGGAGCGCTTCGAAGGCGGTGGCGCCAGCGCGAAGAGCGGTGGGGTGGTTTATGCCGGAGGGGGCACGTCTTACCAGGCCGCCGCGGGCTATGCCGATACGCCGCAGGCGATGGCGGACTACCTGCGCCAGGAGACCGGCGAAGTCGTCAGCGAGGCCTCGCTGCAGGCATTCTGCGAGCATAGCCGCGACATGATCGGCTGGCTGGAAGGTGTTGGCGTGCGCTTTGCCGCCACCGTACCGCCGCGCAAGACGTCATACCCGGCGCAGCCGTATTACCTCTACTACTCCGGCAACGAAGCCGTGGCCGCATATGCGCAGCACGCCGCGCCGGCGCCACGCGGGCACCGCGTGAAAGGCCCCGGCATGTCTGGCCGCACGCTGTACGACGCGCTGCGCGGGGCCGTGGAAGCCCGGGCGGACATCACAGTGATGCGCCGGGCGGCGGCACGACGGCTGATCGTGGACAAGGACGGCGCAGTCATCGGGGTCGAATTGTGGCAGGTGCCACCGGGACGCCACCAGAAGCGCCACGCCCGCCTGTCGCGGCTTGCCGAGCGCCTGCACAACGGCATGCCGGGCGTCGCCGACCTGCTGCGCCAGCGCGTGCTGCAGCTCGAGCTGCGCCATGCACGGCCCGTGGCTGTGCGCGCCCGCGCCGTCGTGCTGGCCACGGGTGGCTTTATCTTCAACCGCGCCATGGTGGCGCGCCACGCCGGCAAGTATCTGCAGAACTGGCGCCTCGGAGCCAGCGGTTGCGACGGCAGCGGCATCAGGCTCGGCGAATCAGCGGGTGCGGCCGTGCGGCACATGGAGCGCGTGTCTGCCTGGCGCTTTATCAATCCGCCGTTCGACTGGGCGCGCGGATGCGTGGTCGACGGCCGGGGCGCGCGCATCGGCAACGAGGAAACCTATGGCGCCACGCTGGGCCACGCCATCTGCGAACGGCATGGCGGGCGCGCGTGGCTGATCCTGAACCGCGCGCTGGCGCGCGCCGCCCTGCGTGAATGCGCTGGCGGGCGGCTCTGGGCCTTCCAGGCTTTGCCCGCCGCGCTGCTGATGCTGACCGGCGCGCGCCGTGCCGCCAGCCTGGAGGCCCTTGCCGACAAGCTGGGCATGCCCGGCGCGGCGCTGCGGGCAACGATCGATGCCTGCAACGCCGCTGCCCGCGGCGAGATTGCCGATCCGGCCGGCAAGTCGGCGCAGATGTGCGCCTCGCTTGAAACCGGGCCATGGCTCGCCATCGACATCTCGGCAAACAGCCGCGTCTTCCCTTGTCCTGCGATCACGCTTGGCGGCTTGTCCGTGGAAGAGTCCAGCGGCCGGGTGCTGGCCATCGCAGGCGGCGCCCCCATTCCGGGCCTCTACGCCGCAGGCCGGACCGCGGTGGGCATCGCATCCAACCATTACGTAAGCGGCCTCTCGCTTGCCGACTGCATCTGGTCGGGGCGCAATGCCGGCCGCCACCTGACCGGCCGCCACCTGACACAACAGCCTGCCGCAGACCGGCAGGCACACACCAACGAGGAGATTTTCCATGAGCCGACGTACTGAAGGCAAGATCGCGATCGTCACCGGGGCCGCCAGCGGCGTCGGCAAGGAAGACGCACTGCTGCTGGCGCGCGAAGGCGCGCGCGTGGTGCTGACCGACCTCAACGAGGAAGCGGGCCATGCGCTGGCGCGCGAGATCGGCGAGACCGCGCTGTTCGTGCCGCACGACATCGCCAGTGAAGCCGGCTGGCAGCAGGTGATGGCGCGCACCGTACAGCGCTTCGGCGCGCCGAACGTGCTGGTCAACAACGCCGCGATCCTGGTGCTGGGTTCGGTCGAGGACGCCACGCTGGAGCAATGGCAGCGCGTGATGCGCATCAACGCCGACGGCTACTTCCTCGGCTGCAAGTACGGCGTGGCCGCGATGAAGGCGGGCGGCGGCAGCATTGTGAACATGTCATCGGTGGCGGCTCTGGGCGGCATGGGCGCGTTCTGTGCCTACAGTGCCAGCAAAGGCGCGGTGGCGGCGCTGACGCGCGCCGTGGCGGGCCACTGCAAGCAGAGCGGCTACAAAGTGCGCTGCAACTCGATCCATCCGGACGGCATCCTCACGCCGATGACCGCGGCCTTCCTGCCCGGCGGCGCCACCGCGCTGCCGGAGGAAGTCGGCGGCGCCGAGCCGATGCAGCGCATGTGCCATCCGCGCGACGTGGCCAACCTGGTGCTGTTCCTGGCCTCCGACGAATCGCGCTTTATCAATGGCGCGGAACTGCGCATCGACAACGCGCAGACCATCATGGGCGTGGCCTGACGCCACCCAGAGCGAAAGAAGGACATCATGGCGCCAGTGCAATTCCATCGGCTGCAGATCGCCGAAGTCGTCACGGAAACGGAGCATGCGCGTTCGCTGGTGTTCGCGCTGCCGGACGGCCTGCGCGACACCTTTGCCTACCGTCCCGGGCAGTTCCTGACCCTGCGCGTGCCCGTCGACGGTGTGCCGCTGCAGCGCTGCTATTCGCTGTCGAGCACGCCCGAAGTGGACAACGCCTTGCGCGTGACGATCAAGCGGGTGCAAAGCGGGCGCGTGTCCAACTGGATCTGCGACCACCTTGGCGCGGGCGATACGGTCGAGGTGATGCCGCCTGCCGGCGTCTTCACCCCGCCCACGCTGTACGGCGATTTCCTGCTGCTGGCCGGTGGCAGCGGCATCACGCCGGTGCTGTCGATCGCCAGGGCGGCGCTGCGCCACGGGCGCGGCGCGGTGACGCTGGTGTATGCCAACCGCGACGAGCACTCCATCATCTTCCGCGAGGCGCTCGGCGAACTGGCGAACAACCACCCCGGCCGGCTGCGCGTGATCCATTGGCTGGACAGCGTGCAGGGGCCGCCGACGCAGCGCCAGATAGAGGAGCTGGTGCGGCCCTGGAGCCTGGCCGAGTGCTTTGTCTGCGGCCCGGGCCCGTTCATGGACGCGGCGCAGGCGGCGCTGCAGCAGCTTGGCGTGCCGCGCGGCAAGCTGCATGTCGAGCGCTTCGTTTCCCTGCCGGATGCACCGGCGGCAAGGCCCCCGGCGGGGCCTGCCTCGATCGAGCCGGCCGCCATGCGCGGCGCGGCGCTGACGGTGCAGCTCGACGCAGACACACACCAGCTCAACGTAGCGCCCGACGAGACCTTGCTCGACGCGCTGCAGCGCGCCGGCGTGGCCGCCCCCAGCTCCTGCCGGGCAGGCCTGTGCGGCGCCTGCATGTGCCAGGTGACGCAGGGCGACGTGACGCTCGGCGAAAACCATGTGCTCGACCGTGCCGACCTGGACGCGGGCTGGACGCTGGCCTGCCAGGCGCGTCCGGCGAGCGATGAAATCCACCTGAAGTTCCCGGATTGACATGACCCCATCTGACACCATCGACGCCATTGCGGAGCCGGCGACCCTCGACGCCGCTGCCCATGAGGACATTGCCGCCACCATTCCCGAACTGGTGCGGCGCGCGGCGCTACGCCATGGCGAGCGCATCGCCATCCAGGAAGACGGGTTGCGCCTGAGCTATGCCGCGCTGGATGCCTGCCGGATCCAGGCGGGCCGCGCGCTGATGGCGCTCGGCGTACAGGCTGGCGACCGGGTTGCCGTGTGGGCGCCGAACTTCTCCGAATGGATCATCGCGGCGCTGGCTACGCAAAGCGTCGGCGCGGCGCTGGTGCCGCTGAATACGCGCATGAAAGGTGCCGAAGCCGGCACCGTGCTGGCAGACAGCGGCGCGCGGCTGCTGTTCTGTGTCGACGACTTCCTCGGCGAAAGCTATCCGCAGATGCTGGCGCCGCATCGTCCCGCCACGCTGGAGCGGCTGGTGATCCTGCGGCCCGGGCAGGGCAGGGCGCTGGCCGACGGCGAGCTGGCGTGGGATGGCTTCCTTGAACTGGCGCAGCAGTCAGACATGGCGGCTTTCGCGCAGCGCGAGGCCGGCGTGCGCGGCGACACGATGATGGACATCATGTTCACGTCGGGCACCACCGGGCGCCCCAAGGGCGTGATGACCGCCCACGCGCAGAACCTGCGCGCCGTCGACGGCTGGGCTGCGATCACGGGCGTGCGCGCCGGGGACCGCTACCTGATCGTCAATCCTTTCTTCCATACCTTCGGCTACAAGGCGGGATGGCTTGCCGCGCTGTCGCGCGGGGCCACGGTGCTGCCGCACCTGGTGTTCGATGCCGACGCCGTGATGACCCGCGTGGAGAACGAACGCATCACGGTGCTGCCGGGGCCGCCGACGCTCTACCAGACGCTGCTCAACGCGCCACGGCTGCGCGAGTTCGACCTGTCATCGCTGCGGGTTGCGGTGACCGGCGCCTCGGCGATCGCGCCCGTGCTGATCGAACGCATGCGCGATGAACTGGGCTTCGACACCGTGATTACCGGCTACGGCCTGACCGAGTCTTGCGGCTTTGCCACGCTGACCCGCGCCGGCGACGATGCCGAGACGGTTGCCGGCACCTCCGGGCGCGCCATGCCGGGGATCGAACTGCGCTGTATCGATGCGCAGGGGCAGCCGGTCGCCACCGGCGAGCCGGGCGAGGTGCTGGTGCGCGGCTACAACGTGATGCAAGGCTACTTCGGCTTGGCCGGCGCGACGGCAGAAGCCATCGACGCTGACGGCTGGCTGCATACGGGCGATGTCGGCACGCTCGATGCACGTGGCTACCTGCGCATTACCGACCGCATCAAGGACATGTTCATCGTCGGCGGTTTCAACTGCTACCCGGCGGAGGTCGAGAAGCTGCTGACAGCCCACCCGGCGGTAGCCCAGGTCGCCGTGGTGGGCATGCCGCACGAGCGCCTGGGGGAGGTCGGACGCGCCTACGTCGTCCTGCGCCACGGCGCACGCCTGGATGCCGAAACCCTGATCGTCTGGGCGCGCAGGCAGATGGCCAACTACAAGGTGCCGCGCGAGGTGCAGTTCGTGGCGTCTCTGCCGGTCAGCGCGGCGGGGAAGGTGCTGAAGTACCAACTGCGCGAAGGCTGATCAACGGGGGACTGAATATGACCGACATTGCCAGCATTGCCGACCGCCTTGCGCGGCTGGAAGCCTCGGATGCGATCCGGGCGCTCAAGTTGCGCTACCTGCGCGCCTGCGATGACAAGGATACCGAAGCCATGCGGGCCTGCTTCGTGCCGGACAACGCGCATATCCACTATGACCGCATTGGCAGCTTTCCCGGGCGTGATGCGCTCGTGCAGTGTTTTGCGGAGCTGGCTTGCCGGCCTACGCTGCGCGAGATGCATTTTGCCGGGCAGTCGGATATCCGGCTGCTGGATGAGGCGTCGGCGCAGGGTAGCTGGGATCTTGCGTACCTGGCGTTTGATGATGCCAGTGGTTTGCGTACGTTCCTGACCGGGCGTTATGCGGACGAGTATGTGCGGGTCGATGGGGAGTGGTTGATCCGGTCGACGGTGTTTACGACGGGGTTGTTGTCGCAGGGCAGCTAAAGCCGCGCTTGTTCCTCCCCGCTCCCGCTTGCGGGAGAGGGGAGCGATGCGCGGGGCGTTGGCTAGTCCAATCCCTATTCAACGATCGCCGGATGCACCGCCGGCGGGCCACCCAGCACCTCCCGGTACGAAGGCGGCTGCACCCCCTCGGCATCGACAATCCCATACTCCAGCGCCGCCTCCGCCGCGATCAGCACCTGGCCCGATTTCTCCATCAGCTCGGGATCGCGATACAGCGCTTCAATGACTTTCCCGGTGAATTCAGGGGTCTCCGCCACCGGTGCGAATGACGCGTACTTGTCGGGATGCTGCTCCCACACGCGCTGCGTGCGCGCGGTGCGCAGCGGCCCCATCCATACCGATACCGCGGCGACGCCATGCGCGCGCAAGTCAACCGCCATGTCATGCGCGAACTTGTCGATGCCGGCCTTCTGCGCCCCGTAAGCCGGCCCATGCATATAGCAATTGGCGCCGAAGGATGATGTAAACACGATCAGCCCCCGCCCGCGCGCCGCCATCATTGGCGCCGCATGCCAACTGGCCACGTAGCCGGAGCGCAGGCCCACGTCGAGAATACCGGTCATCTCCAGCGGCTTTTGCCAGAACGGACCGGGCATGATCAGTTCGTCATGCAGGAAGGTGGCGTTGTTGACCAGGATATCGATCCGCCCCGATTCCTCGCGCACCTGTGCAAACAACCGCGCAACCTGCGCATCGTCACGATGGTCGCACGCGACCGCGATGCCGCGCCCGCCCAGCGCATCGATCTCGCGCGCCGTGGCATGGATGGTGCCTGGCAGCGGCGCGCTGCCTTCCTGTTCCGTGCGCCCGGTCACGTACACCGTGGCGCCGGCAGCGCCGAGCGCCAGCGCGATGCCCTTGCCGGCACCGCGCGAGCCACCGGTGACAACCGCGACGATGGCCTGTTCCGCCTGCTTCATGTCTGTCTCCTGTATCAGTGATGGGCGGGCGCCGTTGCGGCTGCCCGCGCTCGTCGAAGCTTGGGGCGGGCGAGGCCCCGGTACATCCTTCGTTCGGACTAAGCGGCCTGCCCACCGGCTACTCCACGCGGACGATGGCCCGCTGCGCGGCAGGGCTGACGATAGTCACCATCCCAACGACCGGCCGCGCATCTTGCACCGGGCGGTCACAACCAAGGAGTGAGCCTGGCCATGTCCGAACTGGAGCACAAGCAAGCCATTCACGCGCTGACCTGCCGCTACGCGCAGGCAGTGGACCGGCGCGATTTTCCAAGCCTGGCGGAGCTGTTCACCCCGGATGCGCGGCTGAGCGGGCCGGGCTTCCGCATGGACGGACCGCAAGCGATCGCCGACGGCATGACGGCGCTCGGCCAGTACCACGCCACGCAGCATCACGTGCACCAGCAACTGGTGGAAATCGACGGCGATACCGCGGCCGGCGAAACCTATTGCGTGGCCAACCACCTGTACGAGCAGGGCGGCGTGCCGCGCAAGCTGGACTGGGGCATCCGTTACCAGGACCGCTTCGAGCGATCCCAGGGCCAGTGGCGCATCGCGGCGCGCGAGCTGGTGGTCGAGTGGACGCAGGACCTGCCGCTGCAGGGGGCACGATGACCACGGACCGTGTACTGGAAGGCAAGACGGCCCTCGTCACCGGCGGTGCCGGTGGCATAGGCGCGGCCAGCGCGCTGGCGCTGCTGCGCGACGGCGCGGCGGTAGTGCTGATGGGCCGGCGCCGCGAAGCGCTGGAAGCGGCACGGCGCGACCTGCTTGCGCAAGTGGCCGGCGCCACGGTTGCCATCAACGTCGGCGACGCTTGCCGCGAGGCTGACGTGCAGGCCGCGCTGCAGCAGGCCTGGGAACTGGGGGGCCGCCTCGATATCGTGGTGGCGACGGTCGGCGGCGGGGGCTTCCGTCCCATGCTGATGCATGACACCCCGTCACTGATGGCGGAGCTGGAGCTGAATATCGCCAGCGCCTTCCTGGCGGTACGCCACGCATCGCCGCTGATGGCGCCTCATGGCGGCGCGATCGTCTGCATTTCTTCGAACGCGGCACGCATGACCTGCCGCTGGCTGTCGGCATACTGCGCCGCCAAGGCGGGCCTGGAAGCATTCGTGCGCGCGGCGGCCGAGGAACTGGCCGGATGCGGTATCCGCGTCAATGCGGTGCGGCCGGGCCTGACACGCTCCGGCGCGACCGGGCCGATGTTCGAGAACCCGGCCATGCTCGACAAGTTCGTTGCGCAGATGCCGCTGGGCCGCGCCGGCGAGCCGGACGACATTGCCAGCGCGGTGCGCTACCTGGCAGGGCCGGAATCGGGCTGGGTCACCGGCCAGAGCATCGCCGTCGATGGTGGCAGCGAGCTGCGCGGCAATCCCATCCTCGATGAAACCGTGGCGGCGGTGTATGGCGAAGCCGCGCTGCGCGCGGTGCTGGCCGGCAGGATTCCCGACGCGGCCTGAAGCGGCCTGAAGCGGACCACACAAGGAGAGAAACGATGAATCAGGTCAAGGACAAGGTCGCGCTGGTCACCGGCGCGGCCAGTGGGGTAGGGCGCGCCGATGCGTTGCTGCTGGCTGCGGAAGGCGCGCGCGTGGTGCTCACCGATGTCAATGAGGAGGCCGGGCGCGCGCTGGCCCGCGAGATCGGCGATGCGGCGCAGTTCGTACGCCACGACATCGCCAGTGAAGAGGACTGGCGCAAGGCCATGGCCGCCGCGCTGGACCGCTTTGGCCGCCTCGACGTGCTGGTCAACAACGCGGCCATCTGTCCGGTGGGATCGATCGAAGAGACCTCGCTCGACTGCTGGCGGCAGGTCATGCGCGTCAATGCCGACGGCTATTTCCTCGGTTGCAGGTTCGGCGTGCAGGCAATGAAAGGCAACCCGGCCGGTGGGTCCATCGTGGTGATGTCGTCGGTGGCTGCACTGGGCGGGCTGCCGATGATGTGCGCGTACAGCGGTGCGAAAGGTGCCGTGACCGCGCTGACGCGCAGCGTAGCCGTGCACTGCAAGCGCAACGGCTACCGCATCCGCTGCAATTCGATCCACCCCGACGGCATCTGGACACCGATGACGCAGGCGCTGGTGCCGGACCTGGATCCGGTGGCGCTGGGCATCGGCACGGACCCGATGGCACGCATGTGCCAGCCGGAGGATGTGGCCAAACTGGTGCTGTTCCTGGCGTCGGACGCGTCGCGCTTTATCAATGGCGCGGAACTGCGCGTCGATAACGCGCAACTGATCTCAGGACTGTAGGGCCGGGTGCGGCGGCCTGCTTGCGCGGGCCGCCGCCATGCCTGCTTACCGATACTGCGCCACGATCTCGCTCACCGTGCGCAGGATGTCACGGCGGCGATAGCCGAGCAGCGCGGTCTCGGCCGCATCCGGCTCGTAGTAGAGCGTGTTGCCCCGGCCGAAGCAGATCGCCGAGTCAGGCAGCAACGGATGTTCCTGGTCGATGACCGGCGGAACCGGGCGGCCGGCATCGCGGAAGAACGCGCCGAAGTAGTCCTGGAACGTCAGGTTCTCGTCGCCCACGAGGTAGGCCCTGCCATTCTCGCCGCGCAACAGCGCACCTTCGATCGCCTCCGACAGCGACATGGCCGAGATGAAATTGACGCCGCCCGGCGGCGCGAAGTCCGGCATCGGCGCAAAACCGCCCCTGGCGTAGTCGGTATAGGCCTTGAACATCGGGACCATCAGGCCCGGCACCGTGCCCACCACGAACGGGGCATTCACGCTGCTGACGCGGAAGGCATCCGTCGCCAGTGCGCGCACGCCTTCGTCGGCCAGCTTGCGCGAGCGGATATAGGCGTTGTCCTCTGCCAGCCGCGGTGCCGCCTGCGGATAGAAGCTGCCGACATGCACCGCGACCCGGATGCCCGCATCGCGCGCCGCGCGGAAAAAGCGAGGCACGCCTTCGACGTTGGCGCGTTCCCAGTGTGCCGCTTCATCGCCGCCGGGCGGGACATGGCGCACATCGTTGCCCGCGGCGAATACCAGCGCCTCGAAGGCACCGAGCTGCGCCGCGGGCAGGTCATTGGCGATGTAGTCGCAGCGCAGGAAGTCCAGTGCGCCCAGCGGCGTGCCGGAGGCGGGGCGGTTGCGGCCCGCGATGGTGACATCGTGCCCGCGGCTGCGCAGGTGCAGGGCCGCGTGGCCTCCGATCATGCCGTTGCCGCCGACGATCAGTATCTTCATGCTTGTCTCCTTGGTTGGGTGATGTGGCCGGGTGGTGCGGCCGCGTGGCGCGGCCATCAGAGGTTCATGCCGTTGCCGCCGATGACCGGCATGTTGGTCCACGCCCCATTGGGGTCGCGGTACCAGCCGGCGGCGGCCAGGGCGCCGCCGTTGACATGCAGGGCCGTGCCGGTGATCCAGGCAGCGCGCGCGCTGGCCAGGAACAGGATGCCGTCGGCGATGTCCTGTGGCGTGCCGAAGCGGCCCAGCGGGATCCAGCGCGGGATATGGTGCTGGTGCTCCGCGGCGACCATCTGCGACACCGGGACCTGCGGGGTTTCGGTGGTTTCGGGTGCGATCAGGTTCACGCGGATGCCCGCCGGCGCCAGCTCCAGCGCCAGGCTTTGGGTGAAGCCGGTGATGGCGGCCTTGAAGGCGCCGTAGACGCTGCAGTAGGGAATGCCGCGGAAGCCCTCGATCGACGACACGCTGACGATGCTGCCGGCCCCGCTGCGCCGCAGCAGCGGCAGCATGGCGCGCGTGACCGTGAAGACGTGGCCGAGGTTGGCGGCGTAGAGGCTGGCAATCTCGTCGTCGGCGTAGTGCTCGAACGGCTTGGCGATGCGCAGGAAATCCCCCACGTTGTTGACCAGCACGTCGAGGCGCCCAAATCGTTGTTCGATCTGCGCGGCCAGTTCGCGTACGGTGCCGGCATCGGCAGCATCTCCCTGCACCACCAGCACGTCGGCGCCGGCCTTGCCCAGCAGCGTGTGGGCATGGTTGGCGCGCTGTGCGTCGATCTCGATGATCGCGACGCGCGCACCCTGCTCCAGAAAGGCTTGCGCGGTAGCGAGCCCGATGCCGGCGCCGCCGCCGGTGACCAGCACGGTCTTGTCGGTGAAATCCATCTCAGTTGCTCTCCTTCGGTTGCACTGCGGGGATGCGTGCATTGGATCCGCGGCGGGCGGGGCGAACATCGTCCGATTGCAGGTCAGGGAAAACACGGAGAGCCGCGCATTGGCGGGCAGCGGGCGGACAGCGTCCCTATAATCTGCGCTGCCCCCAGGTGCCGCAGAGCGCCGGTCAGCACACACGTGGTGTGGATTCAGGAGACAAGGAATGTTGATGGCGACCGTTGAGGCGCAGGAAATGGCGTCGCCTTTGCTTGCGCAGTCAGGCTTGAGCGTCACGCAGTTCAGCGCGCTGCTGGCCGCGGTCTATGAAGGGCCGATGGAACCCGTGCCCTGGGGCCACGCGCTTGAAATGCTGCGCAAGCAACTCGATGCCAGCTATGTGAGCTTTATCCTGCGCTCGCCCGCCAGCGACCGCAGCGGGCTGGCGGTGCATGCCTCGGCGCACGGCACTTCGCTGGAGGCAGAGGCCTCATACAACAGCTACTACTACGCGATCGATCCCTTTATCAACCTGCCCACCGACCGCGCGGTGACGGTCGATGAAGCGCTGGGCGCCGGCAACTGGTGCCACAGCGAGATCTACCGCCAGTTCCTGCAGCCGCTCGGCATCCGCTACCTGTTGGGCGCGGACATCCGTACCGAGGATGGTGTCGAGTGCCGCCTGCGCATCTGCCGCCAGGACGACACGCGGGATTTCTCCGAAGTGGACAAGGCGACATGCGGCGTGATCCTGCCGCACCTGAAGCGCGCGATCCGGCTGCATTCCCGGCTGGACGTGGTCGAATCCGAGCGCTCTCTCTATGCGGGCGCGATCGACCGCATGCTGGTGGGCATGGTGATCCTCGACGCCTCCGGCAAGATCCTCAAGAAGAATCCCGAGGCTGACGAAATCCTGGCGGAGAACGACGGCATCCGCCTTAACGGGAACACTTTCGAGATTGCCTACGCCCAGGAGAGCCGCAAGTTCCAGTACCTGCTGCGCCGCGCGCAGTTGGGACATCACGGCAGCGAGCCGGCGCTGGCCGAAGCCATGTCGATCACCCGTCCGTCGGGGCGCGGCAAGCTCGGCGTGCTGATCCGCACCATCCCGCTCAGCGAATGGTCGGAAGAAAACCGGCATCGGCCCGCCTGCGCGGTCTTTATCCGCGATCCCGAGCGCAAGTCGCGCGCCTCGCACGAGGTGGTGCGCAAGCTGTTCGACCTCACCCCCGCCGAAACCGCACTGGCGCTGGTGCTTGCCGATGGCATGACGCTCGACGAAGCAGCACAGGCCCTGGGTACCAGCAAGAACACGGTACGCGCCCACCTGCGCTCGATCTTCTCCAAGACGGGGGTTACGCGGCAGGCCACGCTGGTGCGCATGCTGCTGAGCAGTGTCGTGACGCTCGGCTGAGTGCCATCGCAAAGTACGTCCCCCTAGTCCGATTGGAGGATGAGCGCCGCCATCCGCGCGCCTAGCATGCACAGGACCAGCGGGCGCGGCACAAGGATGGCACGTCAGGCGGATGCAGCAAGGCATGCGGTCCGCGCCCGTTCCTGTTTCGCGCACGCTTCAACCTGTCCGGCCACGGCCGGCACCTGTACCAGGGAGCGTGGAGCATGGAAAAAATCATCTATATCGTCTGGCGCGAGCCGCGGACCGAGCCGGCGGATTTCGCGCGCCGGCTGCGCACGACGCTTGCGGACAAGCTGTTGGCGCTGGGCGCGCGCGGACTGCAGGTCAACGTGGCGGATGACGCCGTACTGCCTGCCGCCGGCCTGCGCCAGACCAATACCCGCCCGCAGATGGAGGGGCTGGTCTCGGTCTGGATCGACAGCGCCGTCGACCGCCTGCGCCAGCCGTTCGACCAGGCGGTCGAGGCCGCGGCCGGCCGCATGGCGGGCTATCTTGTCACGGAGTCCCAGCCGATCCGCAATACGCGCTTCCCGGCCGCGCCGGGCGAGCGCACGCCCGGCTTCGCGCAACTGGCTTTCCTGACGCGGCCGCCCCGGCTCACGCCGCAGGCGTGGCTGGACACCTGGCACAACCACCACACGCAGGTGGCGGTCGAGACCCAGGACAACTTCCTCTACGTGCAGAACGTGGTGGTGCGGCCGCTCACCTACGCCGCGCCACCTTGTGACGCCATCGTCGAGGAATGCTTCCCCGACGCGGCGATGACCGACCCGCAGGCGTTCTTCGATGCCGTCGGCGATGAAGAGAAGTTCCAGCGCAACCTGCAGGCCATGATGGCAAGCTGCCAGCGCTTCATCGACTTCGACAAGATCGACGTGGTTCCCACCAGCCAGTACATCGTCCGCCCCGCCACCGCCTGAATCGGGCACCGGAAGCCGGCACCGGATCGGCTAGTCCCACTGGACGATGTGCCGGGTGGCAGCGCACGGAAGAATAGGTCTCATCAGCCAGTAGTGGCAACGAACCAGAGGAGACCGGCATGTTGGATATCCGTGCGCTTGGCTACATCGTGGTCGAGTCCACCGACCTGGGGCAATGGCGGCACTACGCCGAGCAGGTGCTCGGCATGGCCTGTTCCGGCGCCCCCGGCGGTGCACTGTACGTGAAGATGGATGAGCGCGACTACCGCTACCTGGTGGTGCCGGGCGCGCGCGACCGCTACCTGGCATCCGGCTGGGAACTGGCCGACGAACTCGCTTACCGTCACGCACTCGACGCGCTGCGCCAGGCTAATGTTGAAGTCGTGCACGCCAGCGCCGCGGAGCTGGCGCAACGCCGCGTGCAGGCCATGGCATGGTTTGCCGATCCGTCGGGCAACCGCCACGAGATTTCATGGGGCATGCGCTCGGACTTCCTGCGCTTTGTCTCGCCGGTCGGCGTGCCGCGCTTCATCACCGGCCCGATGGGCGCCGGCCATACGGTGCTGCCCGCTCCGGCCTTTGACGAGACCTACGCCTTCCTGCGCGACGTGATGGGCTTCGGCCTGTCCGACATCTTCCGCGTGCGCTTCACCAGCGACCCCAACGAGCCGGAGAAGCGCATCCACTTCCTGCACTGCGCCAACGGCCGCCACCACAGCCTGGCGATCTTCGAAATGCCGTCCGAGGCCGGCTGCATCCACGTGATGGCCGAGGTGCCTGACATGGCCGAGGTGGGCCGCGCGCTCGACCGCGTGCAGCAGCACGGCGTGAAGCTGTCCGCCACGCTGGGCCAGCACTGCAATGACCGCATGACTTCCTTCTACATGAAGACCCCCGCCGGCTTCGACCTCGAATACGGCCACGGCGGCCTGGTGGTGGACTGGGGCCATCACGCCGCCTACGAAGCCACGCGCGTCAGCCTGTGGGGACACGACTTCAGCATCGGATACCGCTAAACGCTATGACCAAGACAATCGACAAGACCATGAGCGCGGCCGACGTGGTCGGCCAGCTCGCCGATGGCATGACCCTCGGCATCGGCGGCTGGGGGCCGCGCCGCAAGCCGATGGCGCTGGTGCGCGAGATCCTGCGCTCGCCGCTGAAAGACCTGACCGTGGTCGCCTATGGCGGCCCCGAGATCGGCATGCTGTGCGCGGCCGGCAAGGTGCGCCGGCTGGTGTTCGGCTTTGTCTCGCTCGACGTGATCCCGCTTGAGCCTTATTTCCGCCAGGCGCGCGAGCGTGGCTTGCTGGAGGTGACGGAACTGGACGAAGGCATGCTGCAGCTCGGCCTGCGCGCGGCGGCGGCGCGGCTGCCGTTCCTGCCGACGCGCGCTTCATTGGGTACCGACGTGCTGGCGAAGAATCCGCAACTGAAGACCGTGCGCTCGCCCTATGCCGATGGCGAGGTACTGGTGGCGATGCCGGCGATCGAGCTCGACGCGGCGCTGCTGCACGTGAACGAGAGCGATGTGCTCGGCAACACCCGCATCGACGGCCCGGACCCGTTCTTCGATGAATGGTTCGCCCGCGCCGCGCGGCGCTGTTATGTGAGCTGCGAGACGTTGCATGCGCGCCTTGAGGAAGAAGACCTGGCGCACGCCCGCAACAACCCGTTCGAGCGCTCGCTGGTGGCGGGCGTGGTGCATGCCCCCGCCGGTGCCCATCCGACTTCCTGCGCACCGGCCTATGGCTGGGACCTCCCCGCGCTGAAGGCGTACTGCGCCAGCGCCGAGGCAGAGGACGGCTTCCGCGCTTACCGCGACGAAGTCGTAGGCCAGAGCGAGGCGGCCTACCTGGAGCGCATCGGCGGCCTCGGCCACGTGCGTGACCTGCCGCTGCCGGTGCTTTGATTTCGCCAACCTACCCGGCAACTAACTCGCCAACCCAAGGAGCGACCGTGAGCGCCACTTATGAATTCACCCGCGCCGAGCTGATGATCGCCGCTGCCGCCCGCGTCTGGAGCGACGACGGCGAGGTGCTGGCCACTGGCATCGGCACCGGCCCGCGCATCGCCGCCGGCCTGGCGCGGCTTGCGCATAACCCCGGCCTGCTGATGACCGACGGCGAGGCCTACCTGGTGGAAGCGCCGGTGCCGCTGGGCCCGCGCGAGCCCGGCTACAAGGTACGCGCCAGCGGCTGGATGGGCTATTCGCGCGTGTTCGACTGCCTGTGGGGCGGGCGGCGCCACGCGCTGGTGATGCCGACGCAGATCGACCGCTTCGGCCAGGCCAATATCTCCTGCCTGGGCGGCACGCATGCGCAGCCGAAGACGCAGCTGCTCGGCGCGCGCGGCTTCCCGGGCAACAGCATCCACCACGCCAATTCCTTCTTCGTGCCGGGGCACAGCACGCGCGCGTTTGTCGGCGGCGAAGTCGACATGGTCTGCAGCGCCGGCTACAACCCGGCGCGCCAGATCGAAGGGATGCGCAGCTTCGTCGACCTGCGCGTGATCGTCACCGACCTGTGCGTGATGGATTTCGGCGGACCCGACCACGCCGTCCGCGTGCGCTCGCTACACCCGGGCGTGAGCTTCGGGCAGGTGCAGGCGGCCACCGGTTTTGCGCTGGCAAGTACGCCCGGCGAAAGCTTGCCGGAGACAGCACCGCCGACGCCGGAAGAGCTGCGCCTGATCGCCCGGCTCGATCCGCACAACCTGCGCGCGACGATCGTGCGCGGCAATCCTTCCGGACGCGCTTGAGACTGGGAACACGCCGACATGACAACGCCAGCCATCGAACCCACCAGCCTGGGCCCTAACGCCGAGGTGCTCTACCAGGTCGCGGACGGCATCGCCACCGTGACCATGAACCGGCCGCAGTTCCACAACGCGCAGAACTCGAAAATGACTTATGCGCTGGACGAGGCCTACCGGCGTGCTGCGGCGGACGACACAGTCAAGGTGATCGTGCTGCGCGGCGCCGGCAAGCATTTCTCCGCCGGGCACGACATCGGCACGCCGGGGCGCGACATCAACGAGTCGTTCGAGCGCGCCTCGCTCTGGTATGACCACGTCAACAAGCCTGGCGGCGAATTCCTCTATGCGCGCGAGCAGGAGGTCTACCTGGGCATGTGCCGGCGCTGGCGCGAGCTGCCCAAGCCGACCATTGCGATGGTGCATGGCGCCTGCATTGCGGGCGGGCTGATGCTGGCGTGGGTGTGCGACCTGATCGTGGCGTCGGACGATGC
Source organism: Cupriavidus sp. Agwp_2 (assembly GCF_040784895.1). Lineage (NCBI taxonomy): Bacteria > Pseudomonadati > Pseudomonadota > Betaproteobacteria > Burkholderiales > Burkholderiaceae > Cupriavidus > Cupriavidus sp. Agwp_2. The sequence goes on along the minus strand of NZ_CP088084.1, from coordinate 1,380,637 downwards.
CTTCTTTGCCGATCCGGTCGTGCGCATGGGCATCCCTGGCGTCGAGTACTTCGCGCACGCCTACGAGCTGCACCCGCGCATCGCCAAGGAATTCCTGTTCCTGGGCGAGCGCATGGGCGCGGAGCGCGCCGAGCGCATGGGCATGGTCAACCGCGTGGTGCCGCGCGACGCGCTGGAGGACACCGTCTACGGCATGGCCGCCAAGGTCGCGCAGATGCCGCGGCTTGGGCTGACGCTGACCAAGCAGGCGGTCAACCATGTGGAAGACCTGCAGGGCAAGCGCACTGCGATGGATGCCGTCTTTGCCTGGCACCACTTCGCCCATGCGCACAACGAACTGGTCAGCGGCGACAAGCTCGGCGGCTACGACGCGCGCGCCATGGCGGCGTCGCAACGTACCGGCGGCGAGGGGAAGGCATGAACACCGGCATGAGCAACGCGAGCCTGCACACAGTGCTGTGCGACCTGCTGGGTTGCCGCTACCCCATCGTCCAGACAGCGATGGGCTGGGTGGCCGATGCGAAGCTGGTCGCGGCCAGCGGCAACGCCGGGGCGTTCGGCTTCCTGGCCGGCGCGACGATCCCGCCCGGCGAGGTCGAGCAGGAGATCCTGCGCGTCAAGGCGCTCAGCGACCGGCCCTTTGGCATCAACTTCCACATGTTCCAGCCGAACGCGGACGAAGTTATCGAGATGGCGATCCGCCACCGGCTGCGCGCGGTCAGCTACGGGCGCGGCCCGGACGCGAAGATGGTTGGCCGGCTCAAGGCGGCTGGCATCGTCTGCATGCCCACGGTCGGCGCCGCCAGACATGCGGCCAAGGCCGTGGAACTGGGCGCCGACGTGGTCACCGTGCAGGGCGGCGAGGGCGGCGGCCATACCGGCGGCACGCCGACGACGCTGCTGCTGCCGCAGGTGCTGGACAGCGTCAGCGTGCCGGTGGTGGCCGCGGGCGGTTTCTTCGACGGCCGCGGACTGGCCGCGGCGCTGGCCTACGGCGCGGCCGGCGTGGCCATGGGCACGCGCTTCCTGATGTCGGCCGAATCGCCGGTGCCGGCGCAGACGCTGGAGCGCTACGTCACGGTGCGCGACCCGGCCCGCATCCGGGTGTCGCTAGCCATCGACGGGCTGCCGCAGCGGATGATCGACAACACGCTGCTGCTGGAACTGGAAAAGGCCGGCCCGTGGCGGCGCACCTGGCTGGCGCTGTCGGCCGCGCGCAAATGGCAGGCACGCACCGGCATGCGCAGCGCGCAGATGCTGGCGACCGCCTGGCGCGCCATGCGCGAGCAGGACTACAGCGCCGCCCAGACGCTGATGGCGGCCAACGCGCCGGTGCTGATCCAGCGCGCGATGGTGGAGGGGTGCCCGGACGAGGGTGTGCTGCCCAGCGGCCAGGCCGCCGCGGCAATCGGCGCGATCGAATCGTGCGAGCAGATCGTTTCCGGCATGGCCGCGCAGGCGCAGGCACGGCTTGCCGCGCTGGCGGGGACCGGACTGGCTGCGGCGGCCTGACACACAGACAGAGGAAACCATGCAAACGAACCACAAGACCGGGCCGTTCCGTATCGATATCGCCGACGGCATCGCCGAACTGGTGATCGACCATCCGCCCGTCAACGCACTCGACAACGCCGGCTGGCACGCGCTGGCCGCCGCCATCGACCGCCTCGGCACCGATCCCGCCGTGCGCGTGGTCGTGCTGCGCGGCGAAGGCCGCGGCTTCTGCGCGGGCGTCGATATCAAGGAGTTGGCCGCGCACCCGCAGCGCATTGTCGACGTCAACGCCGGCAACTATGCGACGTTCCGCGCCGTGCACCGCAATCCCAAGCCGGTCATCGTGGCGGTGCACGGCTTCGTGCTGGGCGGCGGCATCGGCATCTGCGGTGCCGCCGACCTCATCGTAGCGTCCGATTGCGCGCGCTTTGGGGTGCCGGAGATCGACCGCGGCGCCATGGGCGGCGGCGCGCACCTGCAGCGCATGTTCGGCGTGCAGAAGGTCAGGGCGATGTACTTCACCGGCGAGATGATCGACGCCGCCGAGGCGTATCGCCTTGGCGCGGTCGAGCGCGTGGTGTCCCGTGCCGAGCTGCGCGACGCCGCCATGACCCTGGCCCGCCAGATCGCGGCCAAGAGCCCGGCCATGCTGCAGCTCGCCAAGGAAGCGCTCAACGGCGTGGAAGACGGCAACCTGGAAGACAAGTATCGCTGGGAGCAGGGCTTCACGCTGCAGGCCTATATGAGCGCCGATTCCGGCGAGGCGCGCGCCGCCTTTGTCGAAGGCCGCGAAGCCAGCTTCGCCGGCATGGCACAAGGGGCGCGCGATGCAGCTTGAATATACCCGCGCCCAGCGCGCCTTCCGTGCCGAGGTGCGCGACTGGATGGCCGCGCACGTGCCGCGCACGCCGCTGGCCAGCTTCGACACCGAGGAAGGCTTTGCCCAGCACCGCGCCTGGGAAGCCACGCTCAACCAGGGCCGCTGGAGCATGGTCACGTGGCCGGCCGAACTGGGCGGGCGCGGCTGCGACCTGATCGAGTGGCTGATCTTCGAGGAGGAGTACTGGCGTGCCGGCGCGCCGATGCGCGTCAACCAGAACGGCATCTTCCTGCTCGGGCCCACGCTGATGGAATTCGGCACGCCCGCGCAGAAGGCGTGCTTCCTGCCGCGCATGGCCTCGGGCGAGCATATCTGGGCGCAGGGCTGGTCCGAGCCGAACGCCGGCTCCGACATGGCGGCGATCCGCTGCAGCGCGATCCGGGACGGCGATGACTATGTGATCAACGGCCAGAAGATCTGGTCGACGCGGGCGGTGTGGGCCGACTGGCTCTTTGGACTGTTCCGCACCGATCCCGCCTCGACGCGCCATCACGGGCTGACCTTCGTGCTGGTGCCGCTGAATACGCCGGGCATCACCGTGCGCCCGATCCGCCAGCTCAACGGCCAGACCGGTTTCGCCGAGATTTTCTTCGACGAGGTGCGCGTGCCGGTGGAGAACCGCCTCGCCGCCGAAGGCGCCGGCTGGCAGGTGGCGATGGCCACCGCCGGCTTCGAGCGCGGCCTGATGCTGCGCTCGCCCGCCCGCTTCCAGGAAACCGCGCGCGCGCTGGTCAGGCTGTACCAGGCCAACCGCGAGGCGGCGGACCGCGACCCCTCGCTGCGCGACGCGGTGCTGCGCGCATGGATGGACGCCGAAGCCTACACGCTGTCCACCTACGCCACCGCGAGCCGGCTGGTGCGAGGCGGCCATATCGGCGCGGAGTCGAGCACGAACAAGGTGTTCTGGTCCGAGCTGGATATCCACATGCACGACACCGCGCTGGCCATCCTGGGGCAGGCGGCGGAGGTCGCACCCGCCGGCCAGCCGCCGGGTTCGCTCGGCCACTGGCTGGACGGCTTCCTGTTCTCGCAGGCCGGCCCGATCTACGCCGGAACCAACGAGATCCAGCGCAACATCGTCGCCGAGCGCCTGCTCGGCATGCCGCGCGCATGACGGCACCGGGGGGAAACACGATGGATTTCGCATTGACCGAAGAGCAGGAACAGTTTGCCGATGCGATCCGGCGCTTCCTGATGACAGAGATGACGCCCGAGCTGACGCGCGAGCTGTGGAGCACGGGTACCGGCCGCTCCGACGCGCTGTGGCGCCAGCTTGCCGACCAGGGGCTGACCGCGCTGATGGTGCCGCAGGAGCAGGGCGGATTGGGACTGGGCGAGGTCGAGTGGGCGCCGCTGGCGCAGGCTTGCGGCTATTTCGCGCTGCCCGAGCCGCTGCTCGACACCGCGCTGGTGGCAACCGGCCTGCTGCGCGATGCACTAGCCGCCGCCCCGTATGCGTCGGCGCGCGAGCGCTGCGCCGCGCTGCTGGAGCGCATCGCCGCCGGCGAGGCCCGCGTGGCGGTCGCGCATCCGCAGGAGCGACTGGTGGCCGACGCCCATGTCGCCGATGCCATCCTCTGTGCGCATGAAGGCGCGGTCCACCTGCTGCGCCCAGACCAGGCCACGCTCACGCCGCGCACCGGCCTCGATCCGTCGCGCCGATTGTTCGAACTGGCGTGGCAGCCCCACGCGAGCACCGAGCTGATCCCCGCCGGCACCGGCCTGTGGGACATGGCGCTGAACCGTGGCGCGCTCGGCGTGGCCGCGCAGCAACTGGGATTGACGCAGCGCATGCTCGACCTGGCGATCGACTACAGCGCCCAGCGCAAGCAGTTCGGCAAGGCCATCGGCGCCTACCAGGCGGTCAAGCACCTGCTGGCCGACGTGGCGATCCAGCTTGAATTCGCCAAGCCGGTGCTGCTGCGCGCCGCCGCCGCGCTGGCGCATGGCCTGCCGGATGCGGGCCTGCATGTCTCGCACGCCCGCGTCGCAGCCGCCCGCTGCGCGTGGACCGCGGCGCGGCAGGCGATCCAGGTGCATGGCGCGATGGGCTACACCTGGGAACTGGACCTGCAGATCTTCACCAAGCGGGCCTGGGCACTGGCGGGCAGCTGGGGCGACCGGGCCTTCCACAAGGCGCGCCTGGGCGCGCACATCCTGGACGGCGCGCATGGCATCGGCGCCGGAGCGACCTTCGCCTGAATCCATTGAGAGCAAATGACCATGAAAGACGCCTATATCGTTGATGCCCTGCGCACGCCCACCGGGCGCCGCAAGGGCGGACTGTCGCACATGCACGGGGCCGACCTGGGCGGCTTCGTGCTGGCCGAGCTGGTGCGCCGCAACGGCATTCCCGCAGAAGACCATGACGACGTGGTATTCGGCTGTGTCGATACCATCGGCCCGCTGGCCGGCAATATCGCCCGCAGCGCGTGGCTGGCCGCCGGCCTGCCGCTGACGGTGCCGGGCGTGACCGTGGACCGCCAGTGCGGCTCGTCGCAGCAGGCCGTGCACTTTGCCGCGCAGGCAGTGATGAGCGGCACGCAGGACGTGGTGATCGCCGGCGGCGTGCAGACCATGACGCAGATCCCGATCTCGTCGGCCATGCTGGCCGGGCAGGCGCTGGGCTTTGCCGATCCGTTCTCGGGCAGCAAGGGCTGGCAGGCGCGCTTCGGCGATGCGCCGGTGTCGCAGTTCCATGCCGCGCAGCGCATTGCCGAGCACTGGAAGCTGTCGCGCGAGGCCATGGAAGCGTATGCGCTGCAAAGCCACCAGCGCGCCGCGGCCGCGATCGAGGGCGGCCGTTTCGCCCGCGAGATCGTGCCGTGCGAAGGCGTGATGCAGGACGAGACGCCGCGCCCTGATACCACGCTGGCGAAGATGGCCGCGCTGGAACCGCTGATGCCGGGCAGCGCGCTGACCGCGGCAGTGTCGAGCCAGACCGCCGATGCCGCCGCCGCGCTGCTGATCGTCTCCGAGGACGCGCTCAAGCGCTACCAGCTCAAGCCGCGCGCGCGCATCGCGCATATGAGCGTGATGGGCGACGACCCGCTGTGGATGCTGACCGCGCCGATTCCGGCAACGAAGCGCGCGCTGGAACGCAGCGGCCTGCGTCTGTCGGATATCGACGTAGTCGAGATCAACGAGGCCTTTGCCTCGGTGGCGATGGCGTGGCTGGCCGAGACCGGCTACGCGCCCGAGCGCACCAACCCCAACGGCGGCGCGATCGCGCTGGGCCACCCGCTGGGGGCCACCGGCGCGCGCCTGATGACCACGCTGCTGCATGAACTGGAACGCACCGGCGGCCGCTACGGCCTGCAGACCATGTGCGAAGGCGGCGGCCTGGCCAACGTCACCATCATCGAACGGTTGTAAGGAGACCGCCATGGGTATTTGCGACGGACGCACCGTCATCATCACCGGCGCCGGCGGCGGGCTGGGCCGTGCCTATGCGCTGGCCTTCGGCGCCGAGGGCGCCAACGTGGTCGTCAACGACATCCGGCGCGAGGCGGCCGAAGCGGTCTGCGCGGAAATCCGCGGCGCTGGCGGCAGTGCAAAGGCCAGCGATGACGACATCACGCAGCTCGCCACCGCGCAGCGCATCGTCGATGCCGCGGTCGAGGCGTTTGGCGAAGTGCACGTGCTGGTCAACAACGCAGGCATCTGCCGCGACCGCATGTTCGTCAGCCTGACCGAGGCGGACTGGGACGATGTCATGCGCGTGCACCTGCGCGGCCACTTCTGCCTGGCCAACTTGCTGGCCAGGCGGTGGCGCGATGCGGCCAAGGCTGGCCGCGCCGTGGACGCACGCATCATCAACACCAGTTCCGGCGCGGGCCTGCAGGGTTCGGTCGGGCAATCCAACTACGCCGCCGCCAAGGCCGGCATTGCCGCGCTGACGCTGGTGCAGGCGGCCGAACTGGGCCGCTACGGCATCACCGCCAACGCACTGGCGCCGGCCGCGCGCACCGGCATGACCGAGCAGGTCTTCGCCGACATGATGAAAGCGCCAGAAGGCGGCTTCGACTACTACGACCCGGCCAACGTCGCGCCGCTGGTGGTGTGGCTGGGCAGCGCTGACTCTGCACAGGTCAACGGCCGCATGTTCGAGGCGGCGGGCGGCATGGTGTCCGTGGCCGACGGCTGGCGCACCGGCCCGAAGGCCGACAAGGGCGGGCGCTGGCAGCCGGCGGAAGTGGGCGTGGCGGTGGCCGGACTGCTGGCGCAGGCCCTGCCGCCCCAGGCGGTCTACGGCAGCTGAGCACGACGGCCATGGACTTCTCCATTTCTGTCGAACACCAGATGGTCCGCGACAGCGCGCGCGACTACCTTGCCACGCACAGCGATTCGGCGGCGGTGCGGCGCGTGACCGAGGCGGGTCCGGCGCACGATGACGCGCTGTGGCGCGCGATCGCCGGCGACCTTGGCTGGTGCGGCATCGCGTTGCCCGAAGCCGTGGGCGGTGCCGGCCTCGGCGCGCCGGGGCTGGTGCTGCTGCAGGAGCAACTGGGGCAGCGCCTGGCCTGCGTGCCGTTCTGGTCCACCGCCTGCGTGGCGGCGCCGTGGCTGCAGGGCAGCCTTGCCCGCAGCGCGCAGTGGCTGGAACGGCTGGCCGCTGGCGAGTCCCGTGCCGCGGCGGTGCTGCCGGACGATGCCGGCTGGCACTACGACGGTGTCGCGATCCGTGCGCTGGCAAGCGCGCACGGCTTCGTACTGCACGGAAGCGCCGCCCAGGTGGCCGATGCCGCCGGCGCCGACTGGCTGCTGGTGCCGGCGCGGTTCGAGGACGGCACACCCGCGCTGTTCCTGCTGGAGCCCGCTGCGCTGGCACAGGATGCGCGATTCAGGCTGGCACCGCTCGACACGCTCGACCGTACGCGCCCGCTGGCCTCGCTGCGGCTGGACGGCCTGGCCGTTCCGGCAAGTGCCTGCCTGGCACGCGGGGACGACGCGGTGCGGGGTCTGGCGCAAGCCTGGTGGCACGGCAAGCTGATGCTGGCGGCCGAGCAGCTCGGCGCGGCCCAGCAATGCCTGGATCTCACCGTCGCCTATGTGTCGGAGCGCATCCAGTTCGGCCGCGCCATCGCCTCATTCCAGGCGGTCAAGCACCGCTGCGCGCGGATGATGGTGCTGGTCGAGGCCGCGCGCTCGGCGGTGTATGGCGCGGCGCAGGCATGGGAATCCGCCGACCTGGCCGAGGCCCGTCAGGAAATCGCCGCCGCTTCCGTTGCCGCCGACGAAGCCCTGCGCTTCAACGCGCAGGAGGCCATCCAGCTGCATGGCGGGGTCGGTTTTACCTGGGAATACGACCCCCAGCTTTATTTCAAGCGCGCACAGGCCGCCAGCCACTGGCTGGGCGGCGCCGGTGCCGCGCTCGCATACCTCGCCCAATTCGTCGATAGCGGCCCGCACGCCTGGAGGACAGCATGACTGCGCACGAAGAGTCGGCATTCCGCGCCGAGGTGGCGCAATGGATGGCCGCCCACCTGGCCGGCGAATTCGCCTGCCTGAAACACCGCGGCGGCCCCGGCGACGAAGACGCTTTCCCCGAGTTGCGCAAGGCCTGGGAACGGCGGCTTGCCGAAGGCGGCTGGACCGGCCTGGGTTGGCCGCGCGCGCATGGCGGGCGCGAGCTGCCGGTGATGCAGCAGGTGATCTTCCATGAGGAATATGCGCGCGCCGGCGGCCCGGGCCGCATGGGCCATATCGGCGAAGGGCTGATCGGGCCGACGCTGATCGCCTTCGGCACCGGGGACCAGAAGGCGCGCCTGCTGCCCGGCATCCGCAATGGCACCACGTTCTGGTGCCAGGGCTATTCGGAGCCCGGCGCGGGCTCGGACCTGGCCAATGTGCGCACGCGTGCGGTACACGATCCCGCCAGCGGCGACTGGCTGGTCAGCGGCCAGAAGGTATGGACCTCGCTCGCGCACGATTCCGACTGGATCTTCGTGCTGGCGCGCTGCGAGCCCGGCTCGCGCGGCAGCAAGGGCCTGATCTTCCTGATGCTGCCGCTGGACCAGCCCGGCATCGAGATCCGCCCGATCCGGCAGATGGGCGGCGGCGCCGAATTCAACGAGGTGTTCTTCGACGGCGCGCGGGCGGCGGCGGCCGACGTGCTGGGCGAGCCCGGCGACGGCTGGCGCATCGCCATGGCGCTGCTCGGTTTCGAACGCGGCATCTCCACGCTCGGCCAGCAGATGCAGTTCACGCATGAGCTGGAGTGGGTGGCGCAGGCCGCGCGCGACAACGGCAGCAGCCGCGACGCGCTGGTGCGCCAGCGCATCGCGCGCGCCTGGGCCGGCCTGAGGGTGATGCGCGCCAATGCGCTGCGCATGCTGGCCGGCGCGGCGCAGGCGGGCCAGGACGGTGGCACCGCGTTGCAGCGCGAGGCGCTGATCTACAAGTACTACTGGTCCAACTGGCACCGCGACCTGGGCCAGCTCGCGCTGGACGTGCTGGGCCCGCTGGCCAACGTGCTGGACGCCGGCGAGACGGGCGATGTGCGCCGCACCCAGCTGCAGCAGATGGCGCTGTTCTCGCGCGCCGACACGATCTACGCCGGTACCAACGAAATCCAGCTCAACATCATTGCCGAACGCGGCCTCGGCATGCCGCGCGAGGCCCGAGGACAGTCATGACCCTTAACACCGAAGCTCCCGCCGTTCCGGCCTATGTGCCCGGCCACCAACTGCTCGCCGGCAAGAGCGTCCTGATCACCGCGGCCGCGGGCGTCGGCATCGGCTTTGCCGCCGCGCGCCGCTGCGCGGAGGAGGGCTGCCGCGCGCTGATGATCTCCGACGTCCATCCCAGGCGGCTGGACGAAGCCGTAGCGCGCTTGCGTGCGGAAACAGGGCTGCAGGCGATCCATGGACAGCTTTGCGATGTGTCCGACGAAGCGCAGGTACGCGCACTTGTGGCTGCCGCGGAAGAGGCGCTCGGCGGCACCGACGTGCTGATCAACAACGCCGGGCTGGGCGGCTCGCGCCGCCTAGTTGATATGGACGATGCCGAGTGGTCGCGCGTGATCGATATTTCCCTCACCGGCACCTTCCGCATGACGCGCGCGATGCTGCCGCACATGCAGGCGCGCCGGCGCGGCGCCATCGTCAACAACGCCTCGGTGCTCGGCTGGCGGGCGCAGAAGGAACAGTCGCACTACGCCGCGGCCAAGGCCGGGGTGATGGCGCTGACGCGCTGCAGTGCGATGGAGGCCGCGGAGTTTGGCGTGCGCATCAATGCGGTGGCGCCGAGCATCGCGCTGCATGACTTCCTGAAGAAGTCGGCGCCGGCGGATTTGCTGCGCCAGCTCAGCGAGCGCGAAGCGTTCGGGCGTGCGGCGGAGGTGTGGGAGGTAGCGAATGTGATGGTGTTCCTGGCCAGCGACTATGCCTCGTACATGACAGGTGAGGTGCTGCCGGTGAGCAGCCAGCGGGCTTGAAGCACTGACAAGGGCCGCCATGGTGAGGAAACACAGGAAACAGCAATGCCAAGAATCTTCCGCTCCGCACAGGACATCCACGCCGCCGCAGGCCAACCGCTCGGCGAAAGCCCCTGGACCCGCATCACCCAGGACCAAGTCAACCAGTTCGCCCACGCCACCGGCGATCACCAGTGGCTCCACGTTGACCCCGAACGCGCCGCGCAAGGCCCCTACGGCGCCTGCATCGCCCACGGCTACCTGACGCTGGCCCTGGTCAACCAGTTCCTGCCGGAACTGGTCACCGTCGAAGGCATGAAGTTCGGCGTCAACTACGGCTGCGACAAGGTTCGTTTCCCCGCGCCGGTGCGCGTGGGCGCCCGCGTGCGGGGCGTGGGTGAGTTGATACGCGCCGAGTCGCTGCCAGGCGGCGTGCAGTCGGTGGTGCGCGTCACAGTGGAGATCGAGGGCGAGGCCAAGCCCGCCTGCGTGGCCGAGACGATCAGCCGCTACTACTTCTGAACCAAGGAATCGAGCATGAAAGACGCAGTCATCGTCGCCGTCGCGCGCAGCCCCATCGGCAAGGCCTTCCGGGGCGCCTTCAACGATACCGAAACCCCGGTACTGGGCGGCCATGTGGTGCGCGCGGTGGTCGAGCGCGCGGGCGTTGACCCGGCCGAGGTCGACGACGTGCTGATCGGCGCGGCCGCGCAGCAGGGCACCCAGGGCTACAACCTGGGCCGCCTGTGCGCGGTGGCGGCGGGGCTGCCCGACAGCGTGCCGGGCATGACCATGGACCGCATGTGCGGCTCGGGCCTGATGACGATCGCCGCGGGTGCGCGCGCGATCCAGTGCGGCGAGGCCGACATCATCGTGGCGGGTGGCGCGGAATCGATCTCGCTGACGCAGAACAAGCACAAGAACAGCTACCGCGCCCAGTCCGAAGCGGTGCTGGCGCGGCAGCCGGCCGCCTACATGGCGATGATCGAGACCGCCGAGGTGGTGGCGCGCCGCTATGGCATCAGCCGCGCCGAACAGGACGCCTACGCCTGGCGCAGCCAGCAGCGCACCGCCGAGGCGCAGCGCCGCGGTGCCTTCGACGATGAGATCGTGCCGCTGGAAACGCGCCGCGCGCTGTTCGACAAGGCCGGCGCGCTGACGGGGCACGAGAGCGTGACGCTCGTACAGGACGAATGCAACCGGCCCGATACCACGGCCGCGAGCCTGGCGGCGCTCAAGCCCGTCTGGAGCGGCGGACAGGCGGTGGCCGAAGGCGAGCACATCACCGCCGGCAATGCCTCGCAACTGTCTGACGGCGCCGCGGCGGTGCTGCTGATGAGCGTCGACGAGGCGCGCCGCCGTGGGCTGCGCCCGCTGGGGCGCTACCGCGGCATGGCGGTGGCGGGCTGCGCGCCGGATGAAATGGGCATCGGTCCTGTTTTCGCGGTGCCGAAGCTGCTCGCGCGCCATGGCATGACGGTGGCGGATGTGGGCCTGTGGGAGCTGAACGAGGCCTTTGCCTGCCAGGTGTTGTACTGCCAGCAGAAGCTGGGCATCCCGGATGCGCGGCTGAACGTGAATGGCGGCGCGATTTCGGTTGGGCATCCGTTCGGCATGTCGGGCGCGCGCATGACCGCGCATGCGTTGATCGAAGGCCGGCGCCGTGGCGTGCAGCAGGCGGTGGTGACGATGTGCATTGGCGGCGGCATGGGTGCTGCCGCGCTGTTCGACGTCCTGTAGCAAAAGAAAGCCGCTGGTTTTCACCCCTCTCCCATTCATGGGAGAGGGGCGGGGGAGAGGGCAGGAGCCTCCATGAAGTGATGCGTTGCGATGCTTGCCACGCGCTGCCCTCTCCCCCGGCCCCTCTCCCGCAAGCGGGAGAGGGGAGCAAACATTCAGCTTATCGAAGCAGCCCCGGCAACGTACGGCCCGCCACGAGGCCGCCTGCCACCACTCCAATCGGAGGAGACACATGAAACGACTGATCGGCATCGCCATGTCGCTGGCCGTGCTGGCCACCGCGGTCTGGGCCTTCGCGCCGCGCCCGCTGCCGCCGTTCCCGGCCACCGCGCTGCGCCCCGACGGCCTGCAGGTCAACGGCATCGCCCGCGCCGGCGAGCGTCTGGTGGCCGTGGGCGAGCGCGGCAAGATCCTGTTCAGCGATGATCAGGGCCGCGACTGGCGCGTGGCCGCCGTTGACAAGCCCCAGGGCGCCACGCTGACGCAGGCGGCTTTTGCCGACAGCCGCCATGGCATCGCGGTCGGCCACAGCGGCCTGATCCTGCGCACGGAGGATGGCGGCACGCACTGGCAGCAGGTCGCCTTCGACGCGCAATCGTCCGACCCCCTGCTGGGTGCCCTGGCGCAGCGCACCGGGCCGTGGTTCGCCGTGGGCAGCTTCGGCCGTTTCCTGGTGTCGCGCGACCAGGGCAGGCATTGGGAAGAGGCCGCTGACAAGGCCATGCAGGACCGCCACCTCAACGCCATCGCCGGCGACGGGCAGGGGCGCCTGATGCTGGTCGGCGAAGCCGGGCTGGTGCTGCGCTCGACTGATGGCGGCGGCCGCTGGGAGCCGGTCAAGACTCCCTATGAAGGCTCGCTGTACGGCGTGCTGCCGCTGCGCGACGGCGCGTGGCTGGCCTTCGGCATGCGCGGCAACGCGCTGCGCAGCGAGGATTTCGGCACCACCTGGCAGGCCGCCGAGATCGCTCTGCGCACCTCGTTCTTCGGCGGTGCCGAGTTGCCGGACGGCCGCATCGTGCTGGCCGGGCAGGGAGGCACGCTGGTGATCTCCGCCGATGGCGGGCGCCATTTTGCGCCGTTGCCCGCCGGCAGCCCGCAGACGCTGGCAGCGCTGGTGCCTGCCGCTAAAGACAAGCTGGCGCTGGGTGGCAGCAGCGGCCTTGCCGGCGCGGCACTCGCCTCAAATCGCTGATCCCCGCCTCACCGAACGCGAGAACGATCATGACCCGCTCCCAATCCCCCGGCCGCCTGGGCCGCTTCGTCGATGGCTGCGCCCGCGTGCTGATGCGCCGGCGCCGCCTGCTGCTGTTGCTGTGCCTGGCGGTGACCGTGGCGCTGGGCTTCTCGGCCACGCGCCTGCGGCTCGATCCCGGCTTCAACAAGATGATCCCGCTGCAGCATCCGTACATGCAGGTGTTCACCAAGTACGCGAGCACCTTCTCCGGTGCCAATACCGTGCTGGTGAGCCTGCGCTGGAAGGGCGACGGCGATATCTACAACGCCGCCTTCATGGACAAGCTGCGCAGCGCCACCGATGAAGTGTTCTTCATCCCCGGCGTGGACCGCTCGCGCGTGTTCTCGCTGTTCACGCCCAACGTGCGCTACACCGAGGTGACCGAGGCCGGCTTCCGCGGCGACGTGGTGGTGCCGGGGCGCTTCTCCGGCGCGCCGGCGGAGCTGGAGAAGGTGCGGCGCAATGTGGCGCGCTCAGGGCAGATCGGCAGGCTGGTCAGCAATGACCTCAAGTCCGCACTGATCCGCGCCGAGTTGCGCGAGACCGATCCGGCTACCGGCAAGACCATCGACTACGGCTCCGTCGCACGCCAGCTGGAGAAGATCCGCGCGCAGTTCAGCGGCACCGATGTCGAAGTCAATATTGTCGGCTTCGCCAAGCTGGTGGGCGATGTCGAAGAGGGCATCGCCGGCGTGATGGGCTTCTTCGCGCTCGCCTTCGCCGTGACCGCGCTGCTGTTGTGGCTATACACGCGCTCGCTGCGCATCACGGTGCTGGCGCTGGTGGTGGCACTGCTCCCGGTGGGCTGGCTGCTGGGCCTGTTGCCGCTGCTGGGCTACGGCATCGACCCGATGTCGATCCTGGTGCCGTTCCTGATCTTCTCGATCGGGGTCTCGCACGCGGTGCAGATGACCAATGCCTGGAAGCAGGAGGTGGTGCAGGGGCACAGCGCGCTGGACAGCGCCAGCGGGGCCTTCCTCAAGCTGTTCATCCCCGGCACGGTGGCGCTGCTGACCAATGCGCTGGGCTTCATGGTCATCATGCGCATCGAGATCGATATCGTGCGCGAACTTGGTATCACGGCCTGCCTGGGCGTGCTGCTGATGATCGTGACCAACAAGGTGTTCCTGCCGATCCTGCTGTCGTACACGCGGCTGGAGCCGTCGGCGCTGGCGCGCTCGCAGGCGCGGCGCGCGCAGGGTGGCGGCGGCCTGTGGCAGAAGTTCGGCGCGCTGGCGCGCCCGGCACCCGCGCTAGGGGTGTTCGTCGCGGCGCTGGCGCTGCTGGCGGCCGGCGCGATCGAATCGCGCGGCCTGAAGATCGGCGACGTCGGCACCGGCGCGCCGGAGCTGCGCGCGGATTCGCGCTACAACCGCGACAGTGCCAGCATCGTGGGCCAGTACAACATCGGTTCGGATGCGCTGACCGTGGTGGTGGAGCCGACCGGCTTCGACGACGGTTGCCTGCACTACCCGGTGATGAGTGCGGTGGAGCGCTTCGAGATGCATATGCGGGGCGTGTCCGGCGTGCAGTCGGTGGTGAGCGTGTCGTCGCTGGCCAAGGTGGTGATCGGCGCCTACAACGAGGGCAACCCGCGCTGGGAGGCGCTGCCGCGCAGCAGCGAAGGCCTGGGGCAGGGTGCCAAGGCCTACGACCCGGACAACGGCATGAATACGTCCAACTGCCAGGCGATCCAGGTGCTGATCTACACCGCCAACCATGAGGGCGCGACCATTGCCCACATCATCCGGGAAATCCGCCGCTTCAACGCCACCGACAAGACGCCCAACGTCGCCTTCCGCCTTGCCGGCGGCAATATCGGCGTGATGGCGGCGACCAACGAGGCGGTGGAGGAAGCCGAGGTGGCAATGCTCCTGGCGATCTTCGGCGCGATCACGCTGCTGTGCCTGCTGACATTCCGCTCATGGCGCGCGGTGCTGTGCATCATCGTGCCGCTGACGCTGGTGTCGGTGCTGTGCAATGCGCTGATGGCGCGCCTCGGCATCGGGCTGAAGGTGTCGACGCTGCCGGTCATCACGCTGGGCGTGGGGGTTGGCGTGGACTACGGCATCTACCTGTACGAGCGCATCCAGCACCAGATCCGCGAGGAAGGCCAGAACCTGCCGCAGGCTTTCGCCGAGGCAATGCGCCAGCGCGGCTCGGCGGCGCTGTTCACGGCGCTGACGATGTGCATCGGCGTGGGCACCTGGGCCTTTGCCGCGCTCAAGTTCCAGGCCGACATGGGGATCCTGTTGGCCTTCATGTTCCTGGTGAACCTGTTCGGCGCGGTGTCGCTGCTGCCGGCGCTGGCCGCGTGGCTGGGCGTGGAGGATGAAGAGCGTGCCCGCGTGGCGGCTGCCGCTGCCGCGGGCGGAGACACCGCGCCGCCGGCGCACGCCCTGAAATCCGATGCGGCCTGAGCGTCGCGGGTGAACCGGAAGGACATCATGCACGATAGCCAGGCATCCGCAGCGTCGGCCTTCACGCCGCTGCACATCGGCCCGCTCACGCTGCGCAACCGCTTCGTCAAGGCGGGCGCCAACGAAGGCATGACGCCGCACGGCCTGCCAACGCAGGCACTGGTCAGGCACCACCGCGAACTCGCCGCCGGCGGCGTGGGCATGACCACGGTGGCCTACGCAGCCGTGGCTGACGACGGACTTACCTTCGCGCACCAACTCAGCATGCGGCCCGAGCAGATCCCACACCTGCGCGTGCTGACCGAGGCGGTGCATCGCGAAGGCGCGGCGGCCTGCCTGCAGATCACGCATGCAGGATCGTTCACCACGATGCGCCACGGCGGCAGCCGCGCGCCGGGCAGCGCCTCGTCCGGCATGAACGCCTTCGGCATGATGCACGGCGTGTATTTCCAGCGCGCCATGCGTGAGGCCGACATGGCGCGCGTGGCCGGCCAGTTTGCCGCGGCGGCGCGGCTGGCGCGCGAAGCCGGCTTTGACGCGGTCGAGATCCACATGGGCCACGGCTACCTGCTCAACCAGTTCCTGTCGCCGCTGAGCAACCGGCGGCGCGATGCGTTCGGTGGCAGCGTGGAGAACCGTACGCGCTTCCCGGCCGCGGTGCTGCGGCAGGTCAAGGATGCCGTCGGCGCCGAGCTGGCGGTCTGCTGCAAGCTCAGCGTCAGCGACGGCGTCCCGGGCGGCAACCAGCCCGCGGATTCCGCCGTGACCGCGCGCATCCTGGAGGCGGAAGGGGCCGACCTGCTGACGCTCAGCGGCGGCCGCAACGTGGAAAGCCCGTGGGTGCTGTTCGGCAGCCCGATGCCTACGGCGCAGATGAAGGCCGCGGCCCCGACCGCGCTGGCGCGCTTCGGCATCACCATGCTGGAACGCAGCACGCCGCGCGACCTGGCCTTCCGCGAACTGTATTTCCTCGAGGCATCGCGCGTGATGCGGCAGGCGGTGCGCATGCCGCTGGCCTATGTCGGCGGCGTCAAGTCGCTCGACAACGTGGCGCAGGTGATGGCAGAGGGCTTTGACTGCATCGCGCTGGCGCGCGCGCTGATCCACGATCCCGCGCTGGTCGCCAACTGGCGCAGCGGCGCCGTGCAGCGCTCGGCCTGCGACAGCTGCAATGGCTGCGTGGCCAGGATCTACGATCCCGCCGGCGTCAGCTGCGTGCATGGCCCGGGCAATGATCCGGCGCTGACGCGCCTTGTCGCACTGCAGTAGTCCGATGGGACGATGAGGTACCGGCCAGACGCTCTTATCTTGAAGTTCCCACGGGATTTCAAGGAGACACCATGAGCCAAACCGGCATCAGCGGCTACAAGATCGAATCACGCCCGCCCGAGGCCCGCTACGCGCGCGGCTGGCACTGCCTCGGCCTGGCCGACGCCTACCGCGACGGCAAGCCGCACACACTCGATATCTTCGGCCGGCGCCTGGCGGCGTTCGCCGACTCGACCGGCGCCATCCGCGTGATCGACGGCCACTGTCCGCACATGGGCGCGGACCTCAGCACCGGCACCGTGCAGGGCGACAACCTGGTGTGCCCGTTCCACGGCTGGCAATGGGGCGGCGACGGCGGCTGCAAGTCCATCCCCTACTGCAAGCGGGTGCCGCCCAAAGCGCGTGTCGGCGCGTGGCAGACCTGCGAGCAGAACCGGCTGCTGTTCATCTGGCACGACCCCGAGGGCCGCGCGGCGGCGCCGGAGGTGGCGATTCCGCGTATCGATGCGTGCTTCTCGGCGGAGTGGTCGGAATGGGCCATGGACGAGATGGTGATCCGCACCAACTGCCGCGAGCTGGTGGACAATATTTCCGACATGGCGCATTTCGGCACCGTCCACGGTTCCCCGGTCGACTATTTCGCCAACCTGTTTGAAGACCACAAGGCCACGCAGCTGATGATCGGGCGCAGTGCCCGGCTGTCGGGCGACGCGCAGCTGACGGCGTTGTCCACGTACTTCGGTCCGGCGTACCACATCACCGATATGAGTGGCCGCATGGGCGACCAGGAGATCCACTCCGTCCTGCTCAACTGCCATGTGCCGATCGACCTGCACAGCTTCGTGCTGCGCTACGGGGTGCTGGTGAAAAAGATCCCGGGGCTGAGCGACGAGCAGAACCGCGCCATGGCGCAAGCCTACGTGGAGCAGGCGCGCCAGGCGTTCTATGAGGACGTGGCGATCTGGGACAGCAAGATCCGCATCGACAACCCGCTGCTGTGCGAGGGCGATGGGCCGATTTACCAGATGCGTGACTGGTACCAGCAGTTCTACACCGACGTGGAGCAGGTGCGCGC
Source organism: Cupriavidus sp. Agwp_2 (assembly GCF_040784895.1). NCBI lineage: Bacteria > Pseudomonadati > Pseudomonadota > Betaproteobacteria > Burkholderiales > Burkholderiaceae > Cupriavidus > Cupriavidus sp. Agwp_2. The sequence continues at coordinate 1,363,105 of NZ_CP088084.1, read as the reverse complement.
TTCCAGCGTGGCACGGCGCGTGATCGAGCTGAATCCGGGCAATATCGAGCCGCCGGTGCTGCGGCACGTGTTTGAGGGCTGACCACGAGAGCCGTGGTCGTTACCGATGCCGCCTCTGGCTCCTTTGCGGGCCGCAGGCGGCATTTGTGCATGCCTGGGTGGTGTCGATGGACGGCGGCCTTGATGCGGTGCAGCGTTGGCAGCGCCCTTGCGCACCAGAGGGCGTCCCATGATGCTCAAGGTCGACGAAGCGCTTGCAACGTGCATTTTCTTAGAGAGATTTGGGTGGATATGAAATGCAAAGCTTCGGAGTGTTGTCGCGGAAATATGTGCTAATCAATCGTCTTTTCTTCTTATCGATTTTCAAGTTGATAAATTCGTCACCGCAGCGCGGGAAGTATTCTTTAAAATTCCTTGTGGTTTTTGAGTACAAAAACACCCGATGAATAAAATATACTCCCATTCCCTCATCCAGGTATTTCAGTGAGAAATCAATTTTTCCATCAAAATTGTAATCTACCTTTTCGATTCGAATGGAATTTGAGTTGTCAGCGTCAACGCTAAAGACGCTGCTATTACAATTCCTTGTGCTGCATACGCGCACGGAAACGAGGCTGTCATGAATTGCAATGGTTGCCTTTACGCCAGCGGACGGGGTAAAAGCGATTTCTTCTATTGCTTTTGCGTTTCCGCAGTGAACAATTAACGCGAGAACAAACAAATATAAACTGTTGCGCATATTCTAGGATGCCACTTCCATGTTTGGGGAAACTTTCGCTTTTGGTGCTGGAGGTGCAATTGTCTCGGCGAATCTTTTGTCGGAGCGATCAAGCATCCTGTTAAGAATAAATGCTGTGTATGCCTGTCTCTCATAATACCCATTCCCTCCGCCATTAACGAGGCGATTAATTAGGTCGATTTGCTTGGGGCTATATTCGCGATCGGCAACGCGATTTATGTTCGTCCCCTCCGAAAATGGCTTTGATATCCAATAGTAGCCGCCGGAGTCACAGGAAAAGAAGGGACTCTCCCCAATGATGTCTGGATCATATCTAGGGGCCCATTGGATGAGTTTCCCACTATCGCTTGGGTTCGATGTGGTAGTGTAGTGAACTACTCGTAATTCTAGGTGATGCTGGGGTTAGGCGCTCAGTATATGCGGCAATATGATTGGGGATGGCAGCAAACGTTCCATAATCGCGATAGTTTCCAGCCCACGTGAGTTGCGCAATTCCGCGGCCATAAAATACCGTGTAGTACTGGGTGGCGGGGTTCGCGCTCGAATATTGGCCGAAGCCCCACTCATGCAACAATCGCCTCGATCCGCCGAGATTTCTCCACTGAGCGGTTTCCAGAAGAATTTGCGCCAAAAATATACCTACTCGTTTCTTGTCAACCCCAAGATACTTTCGCATGCATCTATTTAACTCGATCACAAATTTTGCAATGCGAGACTCAGCATCGTTATGAGTGAGCGTGTAGGTGGGGCCGGTAGTCGTAATTGCGGTTCTGATAGCACCTGATGTCGTATAAAACATGTGCTTGGGAAGAGTCGAGGCAATTTCAGTTTGATTCAGCCACCCACACTTCCTGAAATGCCGCAAAAACGCGAGCGGGTGGAAGAACCAGAACTTCTTGCCGCCGCCGAGTGGGGTCTGCTCCATGAACTGGAACTGCGTGTGGAACGCCATGAATTTGTCGTAGCCATACGGGTCGATGTCCTTGCGCCTGCCAAAGAAGCCATCGGGGTCCTTCAGCGGCTTGTGGCGCGCCTCGTTGGCGCTCGCATCCCATTCACTCGGGGCGTGACAAATGAGACCCCGCAGTTTCGCCCGTACCTCGGCGTGCGTGTGGATATACGCGGCCAGCTTGTCTTCCTGCTCGAATCCTTCGCGTAGCCGGTCAGCGGGCGTTTCCAGGTCCTCGACCACCGCGACCATCTTGCGCAGTTCGTCCTGGTCGCACAGACCGTCCTGGCTGAACGGCGTATTGCCTTCCTCGATCTCCTGCCATCCCATGAAGAAGGGGAAGTCTGCGTCAGAGAGCTTCTGGATCGTGTTCAGACTGATGTCGACGTATCCCTGCTTGCCCGCCTCGAACGGCACCGACACCCATGTTTTCTGCGCTGCCGGCGGCAGCTTCGGCTGCTCGCTCAGGATACGGCCAAATCGCAGCAACTCGTAACCGTCACTCGGGCATGAGGGATAGAGCGCGGTAGCGCGCGCATACATCTTGTACTCGTATTCGGCATAGGTGTCCCGTACCGGCTTGGGGGTCAGGAGCGTGAGGGCGCCGTTTTTTTCCACCCAGGCGCGCGTGTAGCGGTGGCCCTTGTGAAAATACGCCGCGACATACAACTTGCTAGCCGCGTCCAGCGTGCCCGCCTGCAGCGGCGGGAAGTAAGGGGCGGTGGTGCCAATGGCCCCGGGCGGTGCGCTGACGAATGCCTGACCGCCGGGAATCACGAAATAGCTGTGCCCCCAGTAGTCCTTGGACGCCGGTGTGGTGGGGGTCTTGTTGCCGAGTTGGACCGCATGGCCGGACTGATTGAACCACGCCGCGAAGTCGCTCTCGGTCATGAAGGTCTCGAAGTGTAGGTGCGATTGCCCGTGGCATGCCCCGGGATATCCGAGCATATCCTTGCGGTAGACCTTCAGGCCCTTGGGCGATTGCACCCCATCGGTCGGATAGGCGAGCCATTTCGGCAGCGCGGTGGATGACCCGACCTCTGGCGGATTGTTCGGCAACGGCCCAATCTTTTTTCTAATGCTGTCGAGGTCCAGCAGGTGCATGTACAGCGAGTAGAAGGTGATTGTGCGGCCATCGCCGGTGTCGGTCTTGTGCCTGAGCATCACAAAGCCGAGATTGGAGTTCAGGGCATCGCCGCCATTGACGTCCTTTTGTCCGTCAGCAATAGCCTTCTGGCAGACGCGATAGGCAACGACTTCCCCGTCGGCTAAGGCACGGACGGCATCGTTCTGGTACTTCGGTTGCAGGTGCGCGCCGCAGTGCCAGCGGCGGTCGAAGGCGATGGGATAGACGCCGTGGTGGGCCAGTTCGAACTTGTCCACGGCATCCATCATCGGATCGATACTGTCCGGGTCGTTGGAGGTCAGTCCATCGGACGGCAGAAAGGGAGGGCTGAGGATCATGATTCAAGGGGTAGACGGGCACGGATCGCCAGGTCGGACATTCGCCGCCGCAGCCAAGGGATTGGCAATTTTGCGGAGCAATCGCTGCGCCCGCATTTGAGACGCGTCAATAGTTTTCCATCGGGCGCGCCCGACCCCGAAGAATGAAGCGCGCTTGCGGTTGGCGACTTGCGATTGGATCGGCATAAGATCCGATCTGGTATCGGCAACGAGGTCGGCCCATCTTTGGTGCCCCGAGCCCGTTCAATAGTTGGACCCGCAGCCCTGCGAGCACCCCAAATTGCGACCACGGGTGGTGACACCCCGGAGCGCGCCTAGTAGATTTCGACAACGAGGGCTGCTGCCGATGCCATAGACTCTGGCAGGAGTCATGCAAGTTCTCTATCACCGTTGTGCCGGACTCGACGTCCACAAGGACACCATCGTGGCCTGTGTGCGCTGCGTCTCGGCGCCCGCGCATCAGGAAGTGTGCAGCTTTGACAGCACCACCGCCGGCTTGCTGGCGCTGGCCGACTGGCTGGCGCTGCACGGCTGCACCCACGTGGCTATGGAAGCCACCGGGGTGTACTGGAAGCCGGTGTGGCACATCCTCAAGGGCAGCTTCGAGTTGGTCCTGGCCAACGCCCAGCACATCCGCAACGTGCCCGGCCGCAAGACCGACGTCAACGACGCGATGTGGATTGCCGATCTGCTCGCCCATGGTTTGATCCGATCGAGCTTCGTGCCGCCGGCGGCCATTCAGGAGTTGCGCGATCTCACGCGCACCCGCAAGCAACTCGTGCGACGGCGTTGAATATGCCGACCTTGGTCCCGACTACTTCGACCGTCACGACGTCAACAAGACCATCCGCCGCCTGCTCAAACGCCTCGCCTCGGGTGCAACGTGGATCCCATGGCTCATCCTGTTTAGCGCTTCCTAGTAGATGTCGAATAGTAGGGAAGGGGGCGCGCAGCGGAATATCGGACGTTTCCTAAAGATCATTCGATCACGCCGAATCTCCCGGCGACGTCGTGACAAAATTTTTGCAATGCGATTAAACGCTCAGTGCACGCGACACTCGCGCAGATAGCTGGCTGATCGCCGCGCCCATGTTCATGGCGCATGGCCACGCCGGCGCCAGGCATCACGGTCGTGCGCGCGCGCAGTGGCGGGGGAAAAAGGGGGGGAGGAGATGTGGCAAGGCCGGGCGAAGCCTCGCCCGGCCGGAGATCATGCGATTCGATCAGGTACCAGTCCCGCGTGCAGCGTCCGGGGAGAAGAATGCTTCGGTGAACTCGGGGCTGTTGTTCAGCTGGAACATCGGGCCTTCGTTGGTCAGGCGGTCCGCAAAGTAAGCGCCGGAAATCAGGTCATGGTAGAACACCGCGGTCGGATGATAGCGGCGCGCATCGTAGGCGTAGACCGAGGCCTGGAGGTTGGTGCGCCACAGCTGGCCGCGGCCATCGTAGTTGTCGGCGGCGAGGGCTTGCCAGGTGTCTTCGTCGAGATACAGCACGCGCTTCGCATACTGGTGACGGAAGCCGGACTTGAGCGTTGCTTCCAGGACCCAGACGCGATGCAGCTCATAGCGCATGACGTCAGGGTTGGCGTGGCCGCTGGTCAGCAGGTCCTTGTACTTGATCGACGTGCTCTGCAGCTTGTAGTTGTGGTACGGGACATAGACCTCCTTCTTGCCGACGATCTTCCAGTTGTAGCGCTCGCCGGAGCCGTTGAAGAGGCGATCGTCATCCACGGTGCGGAAGCCGCCGGGGCCCTGGGGCTGGTCGAAGCCGAATTCCGGCGCCTGGCGCACGCGCCGCGTGCCCGGGTTGTAGATCCAGGTGCGGTTGGTGTCCGAGCCTTCCTGGTCCCATACGGCATAACCCACGATCACCTGGCCCCGGTCGCGCAGCGGCAGGTCGGTTGCAGTGCGGAAGAACGAGCGCTCGTTGAGCGCGTTGTGCGGGTCGAACTTGCCGTTGTTGCGCGGCGAGAGGATGCTGTACGAGACTCGTCCCCACGCGGTCGTGCCATTCGGATAGACCACGGCCTGGTCGTACTGCGCCTTCTCGGTGCCGACGGCCGAAGAGAAGCGCTGGTTCCACAGCAGCTCCATTGCCGTCTTCGGGATCGGATAGGGCACTTGCGGGCCCGCGTCCTTCAGGCCGTTGGCATCGTCCGTCATCTTGACGGTGGTGGCGTAGGTGCGGATGTCCTTGTAGACGGCGTCTTCGTAACGGAAGTCGCGATGGCTGGCGTACACCGGCATCTTGAAGGTGTCGGGGTACTTCTTGAACAGCGCCTTCTGGCCATCGCTGAGCCGCTCCGCATACTGCGCCATGTTCTGCGCGGTGATGACGAACAGGGGCTTCTCGTCGGCATACGGGTCCGGATACCGTTCGCCGCGCTGGTATTTGACAGTTGGCGGCGTGCCCAGCCATTTTCCGGCCCATTGGGGCACATCGCCGTCCTTGCTGGCGGCCCGCTCCGCGCCCATCGGCGTCAGGTTGCCGTCAAGCTGCTTGAGGTCTTCAGGGGTGACCTTCGCCCACGATGCCGCGGCCAGTGCCATGCTGGTCACCAGCAGGCTGCCGCGCAGCAGTCGATGTGTAGTGGATGTCATTGCAGTCTCGCTCCTTGATGGGATGGCCGGCGGCGCCTGTGCCTGTGGAGACAGCGTAGTGATGGTGGGCGGGAGGGGAATCGTTGGAACGGACTAGTGGATTTCCCTAGGCACCTCGGAGCTGCCGCGCGCGCGGCGCAGGTGGACCCGGGGCCCTGAGACTTGCGGGAGTGCCTGGGCGCGGCGTACGCGCCGCAAGAGCGGGATAATCAGGCGGGTAGCATGCAAGAAGCCCATGGCGCGCGCCATGGGCTCCGGCATTGCACGGCGCAGCTTAGAGCATGCCCATCGCCGGGTCGGTCACCGAGTGGCTTCCGGTTTCCACACGGCCCGCAAAGCGCCGGTAGAACGTGGCATCGCTGCTGCTGGTCACCGCGAAGTCATACCAGCTGCCGCTGTCCTTCAGCGCCCAATGCAGGGTCTGCGAGCCGCCTGCCGGCACCGAGGCTTCCCATGGCCCGTCCGTCCGGTAGGCCAGCGGCGTGACGCGGAACGTGCACGGCGCATTGCCCATGTTAATCAGGTCGACATACACGTCACCGTTGGCGACTTCGTAGCAGACCCGGATCTCCGGATTGGCACGCGCGGCGTCGAGTGCCTTCGTATCTCCGCTGAAATGCCGGTGGTAGCCGTTCGGGCCGAGTACCCAGAGATCGTACTGGCCGGCATCGGCCGAAGAGGTAGCCCAGCTATCGGACAAGGTCTTGCCGGCCTCGACCATGTAACGACGCGGCACGCTGTCCAGGTCGTTGCGGTCGTAGACGTGGAAGACGGCGGCCTGCTTTCCCGAATTCGCGAACAGCAACTGCACGGTGCCGTTGACGTTGCCGCGCGCACTGGTGTGCAGCTCGTAGGGCAGGGCTCGCGACGGGCGCGAACCCGTGTCCTGCTGCGGCAATTGCGCGGTCGTCGGTACCGGCACGGCCGGCAGCGCCTGCTGGGCGGTGCGCAACTGGTCCGCGGACGTACGGGTGCCACGCCCGGCCAGTGTGGGCAGCGCCTCGGTGTTCGGTGTCTGGAAGTTGAATGCCGTGGTCAGGTCACCGCAGACCGCGCGGCGGAACGGGCTGATATTGGGCTCCTGCACGCCGAAGCGCGCCTCAAGGAAGCGCAGCACGGAAGTGTGGTCGAACACCTGCGAGTTGATCCAGCCGCCGCGGCTCCACGGCGAGATCACGAACATCGGCACGCGCGGACCCGGACCGAAGACGCGGCCGTCGCGCGCCGGCTGGCTTGTACTGCCGGCCGGTGGTTGCTGCGTGTAGTACTCGGCGGCGAGGTCGGCGTCGGGCAGCGTGGTCTTGCCGGCCAGCGAGCTGTCCGGATGGCGCGACGGGGCTGAAGGCGAGGGCACGTGGTCGAAGTAGCCGTCGTTTTCGTCGAAGTTGACCAGCAGCACCGTCTTGCTCCAGACGTCCGGGTTGCTGGTCAACGCGTCCAGCACTTCCTGCAGGAACCAGGCGCCCTGGACCGGCGACGAAGGTCCCGGATGCTCGCAATAGATCGACGGCGCGTTGATCCACGAAACGTGGGGCAGCGTGCCGTTAGCGATGTCGCGTTTGAAAGCGTCAAGGTACTGGTCAGGCTGCGTGCCCGGCAACGTGTTGGCCACGCCCTTGTAGAGCGGGTTGGCGGCGTTGTCGCTGGCTGCATCGTAGGCGTGGTACGGCAGCGCCTGGCCGGTGCTCGTGTACGGCGATTGCGGCGCACCGCCGCTGGACACCGGGAAGCCCGAGTTCAGGTTGGCACGGCGGAAGCTCTGGAAGGCACCAAGCATGTTGTCGCCCCATTCGTCGGGCATGTTCTGGTAGCTGATCCAGCTGATACCGGCTTCTTCCAGGCGCTCGGCGTAGGTCTTCCACGTGTAGCCGGTGCTGGCATCGGCGGCGACGCCGTTGATCGCATCCCACTCGTTGTTGACGAACGCCACGTTCTGCGGAATCACGCCGTTGGTGCCGGTCATGTGGAACGAGCGGTTCGCGTCGGTGCCCGTGTGCATCGCGCAATGGTAGGCGTCGCACAGCGTGAACGCCTTGGCGAGCGCGAACTGGAATGGAATTTCCTGTTCCTTGAAGTACCCCATCGACGTATCGGTCTTCGCGACGGGCCAGCGCGACATCCGGCCGTGGTCCCAGGCGGCCTGGCTGTCGGCCCACGCGTGCGGCGTGCCGGCCGTGCGCTGTGCGTTGTTGGCGCTGCCGTTCAGATGGTAGGGCGTCACGATGCTGCCGTTGGCACGCGCCTGTTGCCAGACGTTGCGCCCGTTCGGCAGCGGGATCGTGAGGCGGTCGCCAAATCCGCGCACGCCTGCCAGCGTGCCGAAGTAGTGGTCGAATGAGCGGTTTTCCTGCATCAGGATGACCACGTGCCGGACATCCATGATGGTGCCGGTGGCATTGTTTGCCGGGATAGCCAGCGCGCGGCGGATGCTCGGAGGAAAGGCGGCCAGCGCCGCGGCGGAAAAGGCCGCGCCGGTGCTCGCCTGCAGAAACTTGCGGCGGGAGATCATGTCGTTGTGCTGGGAGGATGTGGATGGACGCGGGCTATGCCAGCCGCGGTCAGGGCGCGCAGCGCTTGTCGGGCGCCGCAGGGGCCGCAGGCGTCGAGGCGCCCGGCTGGGCTGCGGCTGGCGGCTGCACAGGCTTCTCGTCGTCGCTCCCGCCGCAGGCACTCAACAGCAGCGCTGCGAGGCACGCGGCCACAAGGCCAGGTGTCAGTTTGGCTTCTTCCATGGGCATCGTTGGATTGTTGTGATGGGTTTGCCGGATCGGCAGGCCGCAAGGCTAAGCGGTGGCGATGACATGCTCGTGACGCGTTGTGCACTGGCCCGCCGGCCCGCCGGTTCCGCCGAATTGCGCTCAGGGGAATGGGGCGCCTGTCCCGACATGGCCGGGAGAGGCGGACAGGGGCTTACGCGTCCAGCCGGATGTGCACGCTGTTGGGGGTATGGACGGGCGCCGCGTTGAAGCCGTCCACGGTCACGGTGGTGAACTGGCCGCGCGAGATCGTTGCCGACTGCCGGGTGGCGGCACGTCATGCTGCGGTCAGCGGCCCGTACCGTCAGTCACGCTGTAGTTCTTGCCGCGGCGGTCGTCGGAGTACGCGGCTATGGCCTGTGGCGGCTTGCGGCCCCCTGGACGCCACGCTGTGGCGACGGGAGGCGACTTGTATGAATATCACCTGGCCGGGGCAGGATGCGAGCGTCTTGCGCTGCGATAAAACGACACGTGGCCGGGCAGATGCCCGGCCACGCGCACGACTGCGGCCAGTGGCCGCAACCGGGATCAGGCTTCCATCACTTCGCCGAAGCGCTGCATATGGTAGTCGCTGTCGCCCAGCAACTGGTCCAGCATGGTCAGGCGCTTGAAGTAGTCGCCCACCGACAGCTCGTCGGTCATGCCCATGCCGCCGTGCAGCTGCACCGCTTGCTGGCCGACAAAGCGCCCGGCGCGTGCAACCGTCACCTTGGCGGCAGACAGCATGCGCCGGCGCGCGGCCGGATCGGTTTCATCCAGCGCCTGCACGGCCACGTAAGCCATCGACAGCGCCAGTTCCTTCTGCACCAGCATGTCGGCCATGCGGTGCTGCAGCGCCTGGAAGCTGGCCAGCGGCTTGCCGAACTGCTGGCGCGTGGCGAGGTACTCGCCGGTGATCTGGATCAGCTTTTCCATGGCACCCGCGCCTTCCGCGCACAGTGCGGCGATGCCGTGCTCCAGCCCGACGCCGAGCGCCGCCAGGCCGTCGGCGGGCTGGCCCACCAGCGCGCTGGCCGGCACGGTAACGTTCTGCAGTGACAGGTCGGCGGCGCGCAGGCCGTCGATGGTGGGATAGGCGGTCACGCCCAGGCCCTTGCTGTCGCGCGGCACCAGGAACAGTGCGATCTCGTTGCTGCCGGATACACGTGCGGTCAGCAGGTAGGCGTCGGCGGCGGCGCCGTGCCAGACCACGCTCTTGGTGCCGCTGATCACGTAGCTGTCGCCGCTGCGCTCGGCGCTGGCGCGGGCCGATTCCGGGCGGTAGCGCGTAGTCGGTTCCAGGTAGGCCAGCGTGACGATGCGTTCGCCCGATGCGATCGCCGGCAGCCATTCCTGCTTCTGCGCGTCGCTGCCGTAGGCGTTGAGGGTGGCGGCGGCCATCACGCCGCTGGGCGTGACCGGTTCCAGCACCAGGCCGCGGCCCAGCTCGCGCTGCACCACCAGCTGGCTGGCGGGGCCTTCGCCGAAGCCGCCGAAGTCGGCGGGCACGGTCAGGCCCAGCACGCCCATTTCGGCCAGCTTGTTCCACATGCCGCGATCCAGGCTTTCGCCCTGGCGCGCGCTCTTGCGGCGGGCCTCGAAGGTGTATTCGGTGTCGATGAAGCGACGCAGGCTGTCCGCCAGCATCTGTTGCTCTTCGCTGTAGGTGAAGTCCATGTCAGCTATCCCTTCAGAAACCCAGGATCATCTTGGAGATGATGTTCTTCTGCACTTCGGTTGCGCCGCCGTAGATCGAGGTCTTGCGCATGTCGTAGTACGTGGAGGCAGCGGGGGCGGCCCACTCGGGGCCGGACACCGGCTGCATCGCGCCGGGTTCGAGCCAGTCCGGCGAATACGGCCAGGCGTTGGGGCCGGCCACTTCCATCATCAGCATTCCCAGGTCCTGCTGCACTTCGGAGCCGCGGATCTTCACGATCGACGCTTCCGGGCCCGGGGTGCCGGCGGCCTGCGTGGCGACGCGCAGGAGCAGCATTTCCAGCGCCATGATGTCCATTTCCACGCGGGCGATCTTGTCGCGCATGCGCACGTCTTCGATCAGCGGACGGCCGGCGCCGTCGGTGGTCTGGCTGGCGTAGTGCTTGAGCTGGCGCAGTTCGCGGTGGCAATGGCCGATGCCGGCAATGCCGGTGCGCTCATGGCCGAGCAGGTACTTGGCGTAGGTCCAGGCGCGGTTCTCTTCGCCGACCAGGTTCTCGACCGGCACTTCCACGTCTTCGAACCAGGTTTCATTGACGTCGTGGCCGCCGTCCAGCGTCTTGATCGGGCGCACCGTCACGCCGGGCGACTTCATGTCGATCAGCAGCATGGAGATGCCTTCCTGCGCCTTGGCTTCGGGATCGGTGCGCACCAGGCAGAAGATCCAGTCGGCGAAGTGGGCCATCGTGGTCCAGGTCTTCTGGCCATTGACGATGTACTTGTCGCCCTTGCGCACTGCGCGGGTCTTCAGCGAGGCCAGGTCGGAGCCGGAGCCCGGCTCGGAGTAGCCCTGGCACCAGAAGTCTTCGACGCCCGGCATGCGCGGCAGGAAGCGCTGCTGCATCTCCGGGCTGGCGTACTTCATCAGCACCGGGCCGATCATGGTCAGGCCGAACGGCAGCAGGCGCGGCGCGCCGGCGCGGAAGGTCTCGATTTCAAAGATCAGGCGCTGCAGCGCGGTCCAGCCGGTGCCGCCCCATTGCGTGGGCCAGGTGGGGGCGCCCCAGCCTTGGGCCTGCAGGATGCGGTGCCAGCGGACGTAGTCGTCCTTTTCCACGCGCTGGTGGTTGAGCACCTTGTTGCGGATGTCTTCCGGCAGTTTGGCCTGCACGAAAGCGCGGACCTCCTCGCGGAAGGCCTGTTCCTCGGCGGTGAAACGCAAATCCATCTGAATGTCCCCTCGTTACGCGGGCGGTCCGGTGCTGGCAAGCAACCGGTTGCAGCCCTAGGTGTGCCGGCCGATTGTAGGGCGCGGGCGTCCTCCATTGCTTTTTCAATCATAAAGTCGCCCTTCGTGCCGGCGGAACCACCTGAGCCGGGTGGTGGCGGCACTGCCGAACACGGCCTTAGCCAATTCCAAATACCGCGGCGGCCGGCCTTGGCGCAAACTGGCGCGGCCTGCTCAAGTGCGTCGGGGTGCATTCCGGCGCATTCGCCGCCGGCAAGCATCGCCAACCCAGCCGTATCCCGAACGAGCCAGCCGCATGTCTTCCTTCCGTCCCCAATACATCCACGATATCCCCCGCCACTGGGCCGCGCAGACGCCCGGGGCGCCTTGCCTGTACGAGAACGGCGCCGTGCTCAGTTATGGCGATCTGTGGCGGCGCATCGAAGCGGCGCGCGACTGGCTGGTGGCGCAGGGCGTGGGCGAGGGCGACCGGGTCATGGTGGTCGGCGAGAACTGCAACGAGATGGTGGTGACGTTGTTCGCCAGCAGCCTGCTGCATGCGTGGCCGATCCAGGTCAATGCGCGCCTGTCCGCGCGCGAGATCGACAATATCCGCGACCACGCGCAGCCGGCGCTGGTGCTGTTCACCGGCCATGTGTCCGAGGTGGCCGCCGCGCACGGTACGCGGCTCGGCGCGCAAGCCAGCGGTTGCCCGGTCTTTGCCGACGGCATGCTCGCGGTGCGCGCTGCCAGCGCGCCGGAACGCGTGGCCAGCGAAGAGGCCCGCCAGGTCGCCACCCTGATCTATACCTCCGGCACCACCGGCGCGCCCAAGGGCGTGATGGTGCCGCACGTCGGCCTGACGCACTTCGCCCGCATCTCCGCCACCTCGCGCGACATGGGGCAGGAAGACGTGGCCTATGGCGCACTGCCGATGTCGCATATCTTCGGCATCGCCACCGTGCTGATGGCCACGCTGTACGCCGGCGCCAGCCTGTTCATGCGCCCGCGCTTTGACGGCAATGACGTGTTCGAAGCGCTGGTGTCGCCCGGCGTGACCATCCTGCAGGGCGTGCCGACCATGTTCACGCGCATCCTGGCGGTCGCGGCGGCGCACGGTGCCGGCCCGGGCAAGTATCCGCGCCTGCGCTACCTGTACACCGGTGGCGCGCCGCTCGATCCCACGCTCAAGCGCGACGTCGAGACCCTGTTTGGCCAGTCGCTGCACCATGGCTATGGCATTACCGAATACGCCGGCTCGCTGTTCATCACGCGCATGGACGCGCCGCGTGCCGACTGCTCGGCCGGACATATCGTCGAAGGCGTCGAGATCGAGATCACCGACGATGCCGGCACGCCGCTGCCGGCCGGCGAGCGCGGCCAGATCCGCGTGCGCGGCCCCGGCGTGATGCTCGGCTACTACCGCAACCCCGAGCAGACGGCAGAGGCGCTGCTGCCCGGCGGCTGGCTCAATACCGGTGACCTGGGCTACCTGGATGCCGACGGCGCGCTGTTTATCTCCGGCCGCTCCAAGGACCTGATCATCCGCTCGGGCTTCAACGTCTACCCGATCGAAGTCGAATCGGTGATCAACGCCTTCCCCGGCGTGCGCCAGTCGGCGGTGGTGGGACGCCCCGCCAGCGACGGCAACGAGGAAGTGGTCGCCTTTATCGAGACGCAGGAAGGCGCCAGCGTCGATCCCAAGGCGCTCGACGCCTACCTGCGCGAATGCCTGGCCCCGTACAAGCGCCCGGCGGAAATCCGCACCGTCGACGTCATTCCCACGACGGCCAGCGGCAAGCTGCTCAAGCAGCCGCTGCGTGCATTGCTGGACTGAGCCCGAATTCCCTTTACCGGGCTGGTTCGACATGCCAGCCCGGGCATTTCAGCCCTATCTGGAGGAGACAACAATGAAAACCTGGAACACACTGGCGGCACTGACCACGACCCTGCTGCTGCAGGGCGCGGCCTGGGCGACGGACGTCTATCCGTCGCGGCCGGTCAAGCTGCTGGTGGGCTATGCCCCGGGCGGCCCGGTCGATACCGCGGCGCGCATCTACGCCGAACAGCTGGGCCGCGTGCTCAAGCAGCCGGTGGTGGTGGACAACCGCGCCGGCGCCAGCGGCGCGATCGCGGCCGACATGACCGCCAAGGCAACGCCTGACGGCTATACGTTGTACTTCGTCGCCAGCCCCACCATGACCATGACACCGCTGATCCAGCGTTCGGTCAACTTCAACCCGGTCAAGGACTTCACCTACATCGGCCTGATCACCGACTACACCAACGTGCTGCTGGTGAACAAGGACTTCCCGGCCAGGAACGTCGGTGAACTGGTCGATTACGCGCGCAAGCACCCGCAGGACGTCTCGTTCGGCTCGGCCGGCGTGGGGGCTTCGAATCACCTGTCGGCGGAACTGCTGGCGCAGATGAACGGCGTGAAGATGCTGCACGTGCCTTATAAGGGCAATTCGCCGGCGATGGCGGATGTGATGAGCGGCAAGGTGACTTTCATGTTCGATATCACCGGCACCGCCATCGGCCATATCAATGGCGGCAAGGTGCGGGCGCTGGCGGTCACGTCGAAGACGCGCAATCCGGCGCTGCCCAATGTGCCGACCATGATCGAGTCGGGGCAGAAGGACTATGACCTGACTGGATGGTATGCGTTGATCGGACCGCAGAAGCTGCCGGCGGATGTGGTGGACAAGCTGGTCAAGGCGCAGAAGGCGATTGGCGACGATCCGGCTTACCGGCAGCGGATGGCGGCGGGTGGGTATGACGTCAATGTCAGTTCGCCGAAGCAGCTTGGGGATCGGATCCAGCGGGAGTTGGCGCTGTGGGGTGGGGTGGTGAAGAAGGCGGGGATTCAGGCGGATTGAGGGGATTTTTGAGGTGCGAGGGGGCCTGCGGGAAGCCGGCCCTGTTGTTCTAAGGGTTGCTCGAGGACTGGTCGCTTCATGTCGCTGTTGATGACATGCTGTCGGCCGTTGAACCGCCTGGTTCCGCCCTCCTGGGCGGGTTACTTTTTGGCCGAGCGCCAAAAAGTAACCAAAAAACGCGTCGCCTGAGCGGCTGGCTATCAATTTGGCGGCGTGGGTGGGTCGGGCGGCGGTGATTTCCGTTTGGGCTCGGTGCCCGTTCGGGCCTGCTAACGCTGTGTGATTCAGGGCCAGTGCCTGGCGTTAACCGGCTCTTGAACGATCCCCATGCCGGGCGTAGGCCGCCTGCTGCATGTCATATTGGTGGGACGCCTTCGGCTGCGCTACGCGCGGGCCCTAATGTGGCAGCGCGGCCGATCTCCCTCTGGTCATTGCCGTCGCCGCTTAGCGAGCGAAGCGATGTGGATTCGTGCCAAGGCACCTCACCCGCGAGACTGAGCCGCGCGCAGCGCAGCCGAAGGCGATGATGCGATACCGCAGGCAGCAGGCGGCCTACACCCGTCCTGGGGATTGTTCAAAAGTGGGGGTTCGTCAGGCACCCACACTCACTCACTTGGCGTAGCAGGCTGGAATCGCGACCACGCCTCACTGAAACCCAAATCGCCAATATCACCAAAAGCGCCAAATTGGCTCAGCCAGCCGCTAGGCGACGCGCTTTTTGGTTACTTTTTGGCGCTCGGCCAAAAAGTGACCCGCCCAGGAGGGCGGAACCAGGCGGTTCAACGGCCGACAGCATGTCATCAACAGCGACAGCGCGCGCTTAAACGGCCGACAGCATGTCATCAACAGCGCCCCGCCCAGCAGGGCGGAACCAGGCGGTTCAACCAGCGACAACATCTCACCAGCACCACAGATCCACCAAGCACCTGATTGAATGCCATCCAGGCATAGCCTTTGATGGTGATGCGCACCTCCGCCAAGGCGTGGCCCGACCCCGCAATTCTCCGCTACGCGAGGTCGCGCGCCGATTCCCCGAGATGGCACTCGCCATCCATGCTCAGAGAATCAGCGCCTGCAGCAACCGCCTGCGGCCCTCGCCTCTACCTTTACCCTTCAATCTCCGCCCACCCCTGCATCGCCTGCCCGCCAGCATCATCGCCAGTCCAAAGCACCAGCCGGCCAGCCTGCGCTGGATCGGCCGCGCCGCCAACGGTGATCGTGTCCTGATCAAACAGCGGCGCCAGCCCCCGGAACCCAAAGCGCTTCACGCGCGCCTGCGGCTGCTCGCGTGCCACCAGGTCCAGCATCAGCATCGCCTGCATCGGGCCATGCACCACCAGGCCGGGATAGCCCTCGACGTCGCGCGTATAGGCGCGGTCGTAGTGGATGCGGTGGCCGTTGAAGGTCAGCGCCGAATAGCGGAACAGCATGACAGGGTCGGCCTGCAGCGTGCGCTGCCATTGCGCGGTTTGTTCCAGGCGCGGGCGCGGCGGCTGCGGCTTGGACGGATCCGGCATGGCGCGGTAGACGATGTCGTGGCGCTCGTTGACCGCGGTCTTGCCGTTCACGGTCAGTTCGTGGTCGACCGCGACGAACCACAGTTCGCCGCTACGGCCGGTCTTGTACTGCACGTCCGCGATGGTGGAGGTGCGCGTGACGGTATCGCCGATATGCAGCGGATGGCTGAAGGTCAGCTCGCTGCCGGCCCACATGCGGCGCGGCAGCGGCACCGGAGGCATGAAGCCGCCGAGGTGCGGGTGGCCGTCGCGGCCGATGTCGCGTTGCTGCGCGCGCGGCAGGAAATAGAGCCAGTGCCACAGCGGCGGCAGCGGGCCCGCGGCAACGGCCTCGGGGTCCAGGTCGAAGGTGGCGGCGAGGCCGACCACCGGTTCGGGCGACAGCGTTTCGGTGCGCGATTCGCTGCGGCCGATCCAGCCGCGCAGGCGTTCGAGTTCGGAAGTGGCGTCAGTCATGGGCTTGCAGGTTCGGGTTAGACAGGAAAGGCGGGGCGCTATTGCGCCAGCGCCAGCAGGCGTTTCGCCTGCTCGATCACGGGCCGGTCGACCATCTTGCCATCGACCTGCACGGCATGGCTGCCGCTGGCGGTGGCTTCGAGCACGCGGCGGGCCCAGTCAAGCTGCTCGGCGCTCGGCAGGAAGCCGGCGCGCACCGCGCCCAGCTGCGCCGGGTGGATGCACAGCTTGCCGGCAAAGCCGAGTTCGCGCGCGTAGGCGACGTCGCTGGCCAGCACGGCTTCGTCCTTCAGCGCGGTGGTGACGCCGTCCACCGGCGGCGGCAGCCCGGCCACGCGCGAAGCCAGCACGATGCGGGCGCGCGCGAACGCCAGCGCGTCGCGGGTGTGGCTGCAGCCCAGGTCGACGGCATAGTCGAGCGAGCCGAATGCCAATCGTGCCACGCCGCTGGCCGTGGCCACCGTGTCGACGTGGTGCAGGCCGAGTGCGGTCTCGATGATGGCGACCAGCTCGCCCTGCGGGTTGATCGCGTGCAGCGCCTGCGCGATCTGCGCCAGCGCGGCGGCGTCTTCGGCCTTGGGCACCATCAGCCCGGCCAGCGCCGTGCCGGCCGGCAGCGAGCGCAGCCAGGCCAGGTCAGCCGGAAACGCGGGCGAGGCGCTGTCATTGATGCGGACCATGGCGCGCGCAGCGGGCTTGCCCGCCAGCCAGGCGCCAATGGCTTCGCGCGCGGCGGGCTTGGCGTCGGGGTGCACGGCATCCTCGAGGTCGAGGATCATCACGTCGGGGCCTGCGGCGGCGGCCTTGTCGAAACGCTCCGGCCGGTCGCCGGGGACGAACAGGTAGGTGACTGCGGTAGACATGCGGGGCGTTCCTCAGCGTGCGGCGGGCAGCCAGTCGTTGACGTTGGGCGCCTGCTCCAGCGCCCACACGCGCGCGATGATGGCGCGCACCTCGGCCTCGCTGGCGCCATTGCGGAATGCGCCCAGCTGCAGCGCCTTGGCTTCCAGCTCGGGGCGCGACAAGGTGTTGTCCGGGTCGCCCTTGGGCACGTCCACGCGCGCGGCCAGCGTGCGGCCGTCGGTGGTCTTGACCGTGACGCGGCCGATCCACTGGCGCGGGTAGGCGGCGTTGATCTCGTTGTCGAGCTCCATCGTGACCTTGCCGCGGAAGTCGACGACTTTCGCGTCGGGCAGCGCGTACTGCTCGAATTCCGCCAGGCCGGCGTGGCCATGCACGGCGACCAGCCCCAGCACCGTGCCCATCGAGAACTTGGCCTGGTGGATGGTGACCGGGTTGACCACCGGGCCGAGCACGTCGATGGCGCCCTGGTGCACGTGGGTGGTGACGCTGGCGATCTGGTCAGCGCTGATGCCTTCGCGCTGCATCAGCACCTTGAGCGCGTCGGCGGCCGGGTGCGTGTGGCGGCACGAGGCAAAGAACTTGAACGAGGTCTCGGCGGTGGCCCAGCGCGTGCCCAGGCCATCGGTCAGCGCGGCGGGGTTGGCGTCGCTGGACATGCCGGTGGCCATGCCTTGCTTGCCTTCGAGGATCTGCTTTGCGCCGGTGAAGCCCGCGCGCGCCAGCCACGCCGATTGCAGGCCGTCGGCCGCGGCCTTGGCGGTGTGGAGCTGCTTGGAGTCGGCGGCGTCGCGCAGGAACTCCCACAGGCCGGCGGCCTGCGTGCCGGCCGAACCCAGCGCCTGGTTGATGCCTTCGGCATCCAGGTTGTATAGCTTGGCCACGGCGGCAGCGGCGGCGAGCGTGCCGACGGTGCCGGTGGTGTGGAACACGGTGTAGTGCGAACGGCCCATGAACTCGCCGATGCGGATGCCGGCCTCATAGCCGGCGATCGACGCCAGCAGCACTTCGGCACCGGTCTTGCCTTCGGCCTGCGCCGCGGCCACCACGGCCGGGAACACGACCGCGGCCGGGTGCAGCACCGAGCCGTTGTGCACGTCGTCCTGCTCGACCACGTGCGACGAAGCGCCGTTGATCAGCGCGGCGAAGTAGGACGAGGTGCGGCGGCGGTCCACCAGCACTTCGGCACCGCCCTGCGCGGGGCCCATGGCCGCGGCGAATTCCTGCAGGCGGCGCACGGCGGGAGCGTCCTTGCCGGCGATGGCCGAGGCGATCCAGTCGAGGAACAGGTCCTTGGTGCGCTCGATCACGGGCGCGGGCACGTCCGTCAGCTTGAAATCGGCCAGGAACTGGCACAGCTGGCGGGTCGGGTAGTTGGTGTCTGCGGCTTGGCTCATGCAGGCTCCGATGCGGAAATGGTTTCGTGGAAATGGAAAAAGCCCGGCGTCCTGTGCGAGATGGCCGGGCGTGGTGCGTTCAGATGGTCTGCTTGTCGGCCAGCGCGGCGATATCGCCGTCGGCATAGCCTAGCTCGGCCAGAATCTGCCTGCTGTGCGCGCCAAGTGCCGGTACGTCGCCCATGACGGGCTCTACGCCCGACAGGTTGGCGGGCGGCAGCAGCGCGCCGATCGGGCCGCCCGGGGTGGCCACTTCGCGCCAGCGCTGGCGTGCCTGCAACTGCGGATGGTTCCATACGCCCTCGATGTCGTTCATCGGGGCATTGGCGATCTGCGCCTCGTCGAGCAGTGCCTCGGCCTGCGCCACGGTCATCGACGCGAAGCGCGCTTCGATGATGGCGGTGAGTTCGGGGCGATTGCGCACGCGGGCCGTGTTGCTGGAGAAGCGTTCGTCCTGCGCCAGTTCCCGGTTGCCGAGCACGATCTCGCAGAAGCTGGCGAACTCGCGTTCGTTCTGCACGCTGAAGATCACGCTGCCATCGCCGGTGCGATGCACGCCATACGGGGCGATGGTCGGATGCGAAGCGCCGAAGCGCGCCGGCGGCTTGCCGCCGTAGTGGCCGAAGTAGAGGACCTGGTTCATCCACTCGGCCATCGCCTCGAGCATGGTCACCTGCACGCGCAGGCCCTTGCCGGTGCGGCCACGCTGCAGCAGCGCCGAAAGGATGCCGCTGTAGGCGTACATGCCGGCCGAGATGTCGGCGATCGAAACGCCGGCGCGCGACGGCTCGTTCGGGCCGCCGGTGAGGCCCACCAGGCCGGCGGCGGCCTGGATCAGCAGGTCGTAGGCCTTCTTGTCGCGATAGGGGCCGGAATCGCCATAGCCCGAGATGTCGCAGACGATAAGCTTGTCGTACTTGCCGTGCAGGCTGTCGAAGTCCAGGCCCATGCGCGTGGCCGCGCCGGGGGCGAGGTTCTGCACCAGCACATCGGCATCGGCCAGCAGCCGGTGCAGGATGGTCTGCGCCGCTTGATCCTTCAGGTCCAGGGTCAGGCTTTCCTTGCCCCGGTTGAGCCACACAAAGTACGAGGCCTGGCCGTGCACGGACTGGTCATAGCCGCGTGCGAAGTCGCCCACGCCGGGACGCTCGATCTTGATGACGCGGGCACCAAGGTCGGCAAGCTGGCGAGTGGCGAAGGGGGCCGCAACCGCGTGTTCGAGCGAGACCACGCGGATGCCGTCGAGCGGGCGGATGCCCTTGGAGTTGTCAGGGGACATGCAAAAAGCCTCAGAACGAACGCGGCAGTTCGAGCACGTGCTCGGCCACGTAGGACAGGATCAGGTTGGTGGAAATCGGCGCGACCTGGTACAGGCGCGTTTCGCGGAACTTGCGCTCGATGTCGTACTCTGCGGCAAAGCCGAAGCCGCCGTGCGTCTGCAGGCAGACGTTGGCCGCTTCCCACGAGGCATCGGCCGCCAGCAGCTTGGCGATATTGGCTTCCTTGCCGCACGGCTTGCCGGCATCGAACAGCCGCGCCGCCTTGTAGCGCATCAGGCTGGCGGCCTCGACGTTGATGTACGAGCGTGCGATCGGGAACTGCACGGCCTGGTTCTGGCCGATCGGGCGGTCGAACACGATGCGGTCGCGCGCATAGTTGCTGGCGCGCCCGACAAACCAGTAGCCGTCGCCGACGCACTCGGCGGCGATCAGGATGCGCTCGGCGTTGAGGCCGTCGAGGATGTACTTGAGGCCCTTGCCTTCCTCGCCGATCAGGTTCTCGGCTGGCACCTCAAGATTGTCGAAGAACAGCTCGTTGGTCTCGTGGTTGACCATGTTGCGGATCGGCTTGACCGTCAGGCCCTTGCCGATGGCATCGCGCAGGTCGACCACGAACACCGACAGCCCCTCGGACTTGCGCTTGACCTGGTCCAGCGGCGTGGTGCGCGCCAGCAGCAGCATCAGGTCAGAGTGCTGCACGCGCGAAATCCATACCTTCTGGCCATTGACGATGTACTTGTCGCCCTGGCGTACCGCGGTGGTCTTGAGCTTGGTGGTGTCGGTGCCGGTGGTGGGCTCGGTCACGGCCATCGACTGCATGCGCAGATCGCCCGAGGCGATGCCCGGCAGCCAGCGGCGCTTCTGTTCTTCGGAGCCATGGCGCAGCAGGCAGCCCATCACGTACATCTGGCCGTGGCAGGCTCCGGAATTGCCGCCGCTGCGGTTGATCTCTTCCATGATGACGGAGGCCGCGGTCAGCGACAGGCCCGAGCCGCCATAGCTCTCGGGAATCAGGGCCGACAGCCAGCCGGCCTGGGTCAGCGCCTGCACGAAACGCTCGGGAAAGGCTTCCTGCTCTTCCACGCGCTGCCAGTATGCCGAATCGAAGCCGGCGCAAAGATCGCGCACGGCCTCGCGGATTTCGGGATACAGCTGCTCTGGATCCTGTTCTGCAAGCATGGGGAGGCCCCGTCTGATTCGAATGCGGCCATTATTCCCGACCCCCCTGTTCGCCGAAATTCGGATTTGCGAAAGAGCGGCTTAGGGTCGCCGGAAGCGCTTGCGGCGCCCTATGCACCTGGTTGCGCAGCGGGTCCGGAACGCAAGACGCCCGGCTTGGCCGGGCGTCTGAGGTATTTCCAGGCAGGGCGCGTGGCCCTGCGGCAGTGTCAGCGTGGTGTCAATGTACGAACAGCCAGATCAGGATCAGGACGAAGGCCGGGACACCAAGTAGCCAGGCGAGGATGTAGGGCATGGTGTAGCTCCTGTTTTGCACTAGTCGTGGTGATTCCAATATAGGGTCGGCCCCGCGACGGGACTGTCGGGGAGCTTCCGCTTGCCGTGTAGGACGCCGCCGCACGCCCGGGTAGGGCGTTGCCGCATCGATGTGCGGCCCGCGCCAGGGGCTCGCGGCGCGTGCTACGCTCAGGTCTGTACCAAAGCACCTGGAGGGCGGGCGATGGACGGGGTCTGGTCGGAAATCTACAGCGCCATCCGCGCCGAATTCAGCGATGTGCCCGACGCCGGAGAAGCCACCCGCATCCTGGTGCGGCTGACCGTGGCGGTGGTGCTGGGCGGGCTGATCGGCTATGAGCGGGAGGCCTCGGGCAAGGCCGCCGGGCTGCGCACCCATATGCTGGTGGCGCTGGGCTCGGCACTGTTCGTGCTGGTGCCGCTGCAGGCGGGCGTGCCGCTGGCGGACATCAGCCGTGTGCTGCAGGGGCTGACCGCCGGGATCGGCTTCCTGGGCGCGGGTGCGATCCTGAAGCAGAACAGCGAAGCCGACATCAAGGGCCTGACCACGGCAGCCAGCATCTGGATGGTGGCGGCGATCGGCGTGGCAGCAGGGCTCGGGCGCGACACCACGGCGGTGATCGCCACGGTATTCACGCTGGTCATCCTGCAAATCCTGCTGCGCCTGAAATAGCGCTGCGGCAGGCAACACGCCGGCCCTCCCCCCGGCTTGCGCCAATCTCCTTCCAATGCGCGCCAGCGCACGCTGCGCAGGCAAGCGCCGGCCTATGCTGTGCAGACTGTTCCGCGACGACGGAGCAGGCAGTAGGCAGGGGAGAGTGGCATGAAATCATCGATCCGTGACGATGCGGCGCTGGCCGTCTTCGTGGGCCCGCGCTACGCGTATTACAGCGGCCGCTGGGCCCTGGCCGGGGCGCGCGGCGGCATGTCGTGGAACTGGGCAGCATGCCTGCTCGGCCCGTTCTGGATGGCCTACCGGCGCATGTACTGGCAAGTGGGCGTCTATGCGGTGATTGTCTGCGCGGAGCCGGTGCTGCATGCGCTGTTCCGCTTCAACATGCCGCTGGCGCTGTCCCGGCCGCTGCTGTATGCGCTGGCGCTGTTGCTGGGCATGTATGGCAACCAGCTGTACCGCTGGCATGCCGAATCCACCATCCGGCGCCTGCGCGAATACCACTGGTCGCCGGAGCTGGTCAACGATTCGCTGGCGCGCTGTGGCCGCACCAGCTGGCCGGGCGTGTTCGCCATGGGGCTGCTGCTGGCGGTGATGGCAGTCTCGCTGCGCCCGCTGGCCGGGCTGGTAGCGCATTCCGCGGGGCTGGCCGCCGGCTGATGCGGCGTGCGGCGCGTTCGTTGCGTTCGTTGCCTTCGTCGCGCCGCGCTTCCACCGTACTTACACCGGCTCGCGCGCCGCGTCGACCAGGTACTGGATCAGGGTCTCGGCAAACTGGGGCAACTCGCGCCCGGGGCGCCGGACCAGGCGCAGCTCGCGCTTGGCCCATTCGTCTTCCAGCTGGATAAAGCGCAGCACCTTGCGGCTGGCATAGCGCCGCGCGCAGCTGTTGGGCACGATGGCGATGCCGGCACCGGCCTCTACCATGCGGCACACCGCGTCGAAACTGCCGACCTGGATGCGCAGGCTGATGCGCTTGCCCATGCCGCTGGCAATGCGGTCCAGGAACGACTGGATCGCGCTGAACTGGTTCAGCCCGACGAAGCGGCAGGTATCGAGCAGGTCGGCGAAATGCAGCCGCTTGAACGCCGGCAGCGGGTGGTTCACCGGGGCGATGACGATCAGCTCGTCGCTGCACAGGTGCATCACGTCCAGGTCCTGCGTGGCGACTTCACCCGCGACGATGCCCAGATCGGCCGCGCCCGCGCTGATGGCCGACACGATTTCCTGCGACAGGTGCTCTTCCAGTTCGATATCCACGTCGGGGTTCTCGGTCAGGAAGCGCGACACACCGGTGGCCAGGAAGGAGTTGGTGGCGGTGGTATTGGCCAGCAGCCGCACGCGCCCCTTGATGCCCTTGGCGTAGGGGCGCAGGTCGGCGTGCAGGCATTCCAGTTCGCGGAAGACCTCGCGCGCATGAAGCAGCAGCGCGTCACCGGCCGGAGTCAGGCGAACGCCCTTGACCTGGCGGATCAGCAATTGTGTCTGGAACGCCTCTTCCAGCTGCTTGATCCGGGTGCTGGCCGCCGGCAGCGACAGGAAGCTGCGCTCCGCGGCGCGGGTGAGGTTTTCCGTCTCGCCGACGTTCAGGAAAAGGCGCAGATCGGTCAGGTCGTAATGCATGGGCTTCCGTCAGGCCAAAGGCCACTTTTGTGATTCGTGAATTCCAAAGACGCGGGTGCCAATTTATCGTATCCCACGCGGCAATGACATCCGGAATCACAGCACCCGGGCGTCGCCGGTCTGGTGGCGAGCCGATAATCGCACCGGAATTCGGACCGGACCGACATGTGAATGGCGAATCCGGACGATCATCGCGCCGTACGTACCAGTTTCGCCGTACGCACCGTAGGCACCGTAACCACCGTACCGATGGGCAGCGGTGACCGGATGACAGCATTTCAGAGGATTTGAGAGGAGCAAGGCAATGAGCGGTTTGATGGCAGGCAAGGTTGCGCTGGTGACGGGCGCGGGTGGCGGGATCGGGCGCGGGATCGCGCTGGCATTGGCTGCCGCCGGCGCCAAGGTGGTGGTCAATGACCTGGGCGTGTCGATGACCGGCGAGGGCGGCGACACGGGCCCCGCGCAGCGCGTGGTGGAAGAAATCCGCGCCGCCGGCGGCGAGGCCGTGGCCAACACGGACAGCGTCTCGACCTGGAACGGCGCCAACGCCATCGTGCAATGCGCGCTGGACAATTTCGGCCGCATCGACGCGGTGGTCAACAACGCGGGCAACCTGCGCGACCGCATGTTCTTCAAGATGAACGAAGAAGAATGGCGCTCGGTGATCGACGTGCACCTGCACGGCACCTTCTTCGTCAGCCGCGCCGCGGCCAACTACTTCAAGGACCAGGAGAGCGGTGCCTACGTGCACATGACTTCCACCTCGGGCCTGATCGGCAACCTGGGCCAGGCCAACTACTCGGCGGCCAAGCTGGGCATCGCGGCGCTGTCCAAGTCGATCGCGCTGGACATGCAGCGTTTCAACGTGCGCTCGAACTGCATCGCGCCGTTCGCCTGGAGCCGCATGACCAGCTCGATCCCGGCCGAAACCCCGGAAGAGAAGGCCCGCGTGGCCAAGCTGCAGAAGATGGAAGCCGGCAAGATCGCCCCGGTGGCGGTGTACCTGGCCAGCGATGCTGCGTCCGAAGTCAACGGCCAGATCTTCGCGGTGCGTGCCAACGAAATCATGCTGATGAGCCAGCCGCGCCCGGTGCGCTCGGTGCATATGAGCGAAGGCTGGACCCCGGAAAGCGTGGCCGAGATCGCCATGCCGGCGATGCGCAACAGCTTCTTCAAGCTGGAGCGTTCGCCCGACGTGATCGGCTGGGACCCGATCTGAGATGGCGGGGGCGCAATCCCTGCCCGGCACCCGCGGCGCCCTCCAGGGCGTGCGGGTGCTCGACCTGTCGCGCATACTGGCCGGACCGTGGTGCGCGCAGAACCTGGCCGACCTGGGGGCCGAGGTCATCAAGGTGGAGCGCCCCGGCGCCGGCGACGACACCCGTTCGTGGGGGCCGCCCTGGCTGCCCGATGCCAACGGCGAGTCGTCGCGCGACGCCACCTACTTTGCCGGCGCCAACCGCGGCAAGCAGTCGGTGACGCTGGATATCGCCAGCCCGGAAGGGCAGGCGATCGTGCGCGAACTGGCGGCCAGGTCGCAGATCGTGCTGGAGAACTACAAGGTCGGCGACCTCAAGCGCTACGGGCTGGACTATGAAAGCCTGAAGGCGGTCAACCCGGCGATCGTCTATTGCTCGATCACGGGCTACGGCCAGACCGGGCCGAGCGCGCACAAGCCCGGCTATGACTTCATCTTCCAGGGCCTTGGCGGCCTGATGAGCGTCACCGGCGAGCGCGACGACCTGCCCGGCGGCGGGCCGCAGAAGGTTGGCGTGGCGGTGGTCGACATGCTCACGGGCATGTATGCCACGGTGGCCGTGCTTGCCGCGCTGCGTCATGCCGAACGTACCGGCGAAGGCCAGCATATCGACATGGCGCTGCTCGACGCGGTGGTGGCGGTCGGTGCCACGCCGATCATCGCCCAGCGCGTGACCGGCAAGGCCATGCCGCGCTATGGCAATGCGCACGCCAACATGGTTCCCTACCATGTGTTCGCCACCGCCGACGGCTACATGATCGTGGCGGCGGGCAACGACGGGCAGTGGCAGGCCTACTGCCGTGGCATCGAACGCCCTGACCTGGCGGGGGACGAGCGCTTTGCCACCGGCCCCGGCCGCATCGTCCACCGCGAGACGCTGGTGCCGATGCTGGAGGCGCACATGCGCACACGAGAGACGGCCCACTGGGTCCAGGCGCTGGAAGCGCAGGGCATCCCGTGCGGCCCGATCAACGACTACGGCCAGGTGCTGGAAGACCCGCAGGTGCGTTACCGCGAGCTGCAGGTCGACCTGGTGCGCGATGACGGCAGTCTCTGCCCGACGGTCAAGAGCCCGTTGCGGCTGTCGGCGACGCCGGTGCAGTACGATGCGCCGCCACCGCGACTCGGGCAGCATACCGAGCGTGTGCTGGAAGACGTGCTGGGTTTGTCTGCCGCACGCATTGCCGCGCTGCGGGAGCAGGGCGTCATCTGAAGCACAGGTCCCGGGGGCGCCTGCACAAAGCCCCCGCATCGCCTAGGCTGTTTCCAGGCGCACCGCGCGCCTTACTCCACCTTAGTCCCGGAGACAGCACATGGATGAGGAAACCTTCAACCTCAGCATCCGCAAGTTCCTCAAGGTCGTCGGCGTCAGCTCGCAGCGCGAAATCGAGCAGGCGATCGCCCAGGCCATTGCCGACGGCACCATCGCCGGCACCGGGCGCTTTCCGGTGACGATGACGCTGGAATTGCCGGCGGCAAACCTCAAGTCGAAATTCGACGGCGAAATCCAGCTTGAATAGCAGCTTGAATAGCAACTTGTTTGGCAGCTTGAATGGCGCGGGTCAGCCCGGCTCGCGCTCGCCGCGCATCCCCCGCAACCGGTACTCGCCGGGCGCCACGCCGGTCCATTTCTTGAACGCGCGGTGGAAGGTGCTCGGCTCCGAGAAGCCGAGCCGCAGCGCCACCTCCTGCAGCGTCATGCCGGGGTGCTCCAGCATGCCGATGGCGACATCGCGGCGCAGGCTGTCCTTGATGCTCTGGTAGCCCCGGCCCTCGTCGCGCAGCCGGCGGCGCAGCGTCTGCGGCGTCAGGCGCAGCATCTGCGCCATCTGCTCGAGCGACGGCAGCTCGTCGTTCAGGTGCGAGCGCAGGTGCTGCCGGATGCGTTCGGCCAGGCAGCAGCTGTCGCGGTAGCGGATCAGCAGGTTGCGCGGCGCCTCCTGCAGGAAGGCGCGCAGGCTGGCGCTGTCCTGCATCACCGGCAGGCGCAGGCAGGCGGCGTCGAAATGCAGCGCGGTAATCGGCTGTCCGTAGTGCACCGCGGTCTTGAACACGCGTTCGGTGTCGCTGCCGCCCTGCGGGCGTTCGTTGGCCAGGTCGACGCGCAGCAGCGGGATATGCTGCGCCACCAGCCAGCTCACCAGCGCATAGCCCTGGAACACAAAGGTCGATTCCGCGAAGCTGCGGCATGCGGAGGTGGGCGCGCGCCGGTGCAGCCTTATCGACGCGATCCGGCCGTCGGCGCTGACATGCAGGCGCGGCGTAAAGGCATCGACATGCAGCCGGTACAGGCGCATTGCGGCGTGGATGGCGTCTTCCAGCGTGGCGCAATGGATCATGGCCCGCGCCGTCTGGGCAAACGTGCCGGGCGGGACCGGCCGGTCCAGCAGCCCCCAGAGCTCATCGCGCATGACGCGGCGCAGCGTGCGGATCAGCGCCGCGTACTGCCCCTGTGTCACGCGCGCACTCGGCGAGGCCAGCAGCGCCGGCGAAACACCCGCGCGGCGCAGCAGCGCGTCGACGTCGTGGCCGAGGCGGTGCGCACCCTGCAGGATGCGGTGCACGTGCTGGATCGCGACCGTGTGGCGAGCCGGGGCCTGGCCAGACGTGGCAGCCATGGCGGCCTTGCCTTGTGCCGCGCCGGGCAGGCGCGCGGCGCCGCCGGGCACCGGACCCTGCGCCAGTGCGCCGGCAATGTGGAGCTTGCCCGGCACTGGCGGGCGC
This sequence comes from Cupriavidus sp. Agwp_2, assembly GCF_040784895.1. Lineage (NCBI taxonomy): Bacteria > Pseudomonadati > Pseudomonadota > Betaproteobacteria > Burkholderiales > Burkholderiaceae > Cupriavidus > Cupriavidus sp. Agwp_2. The sequence continues at coordinate 1,335,587 of NZ_CP088084.1, read as the reverse complement.
AGCGATGGCAGGACAGCGGTGTGCATGGGTCTCCTCGTCAGGTTGACGCGCCGGCACGGACATTCCCGGTCTTTGCGCCACCTTATCAAGCGCCGGCTGCACCGCACAATCGGGATTTGCCAAAGCCTGCCTTTTGCCTGAGCGATTCGGCCAATCATTTTGGCCCGTCTGGTCATTGTCCACGCACCGCAGCATCGCGCACTCTCCGGCTAATACAAGAAACGGGCCCCGCAAGGCGGCCAGTACCGGTTGAGCCGGGGCCACGCGCCCGGTTCGCTCGGATAAGAAGCCAAAGGAGACGACAACATGCAGGCAGTGCGGCGTAGTGAGGAACGTGGTGCGGGGCGTGGTGCGGTGTGTGGTGCAGACCGTCGTAGCGCATTCAGGCGCTTCGGAGCCGCCTTGCTGGCGGCGGCCGGCGTGGGGCTGCTGACCTCGGGCACGGCCTGGGCCGAGTCAGCCTTCCCGAACAAGACCGTGCGGCTGGTGGTGCCATATCCGGCCGGCGGCGCCACCGACGTGCTGGGGCGCGCGGTGGCGGATGGCCTGGGCAAGGCCTGGAAACGCCCGGTGGTGGTGGAGAACCGCCCCGGCGCCAGCAGCATGATCGGCTCCGAAGCCGTGGCCCGCGCCGAGGCGGACGGCCATACCGCGCTGCTGACGATTACCACGCTGGTGCAGGCGCCCAGCCTCTACGCCAAGCCTCCGTTCGACCCGGTCAAGGATTTCGTGCCGGTGTCGGAGCTTGGCACGACCAACCTGGTCTTTGCCGTGCACAGCGCCGTGCCCGCCAGCAACATCAAGGAATTCATCGAACTGGTCCGCGCCAAGCCGAAGCAGTTCTCCTATGGCTCCTATGGCACCGGCTCGAGCGGCCACCTGTACGGCGAGATCTTCAAGGAGTCGGCCAAGCTCGACATGGTGCACGTCTCGTACAAGGGCGAGGCGCCGGAGCTGAACGACCTGCTCGGCGGCCAGGTGCCGGCCGCCATCATCTCCGTGATGGGCGCCAAGCCGCACAACGCCTCGGGCCGCCTGCGCGCGCTTGCCGTCACTGGCCCGGCGCGCTCGCCGCAGCTGCCGGACGTGCCGACCTTCCGCGAAGCCGGCGTGGCCGGCATGGACGGCCAGGGCTGGTTCGGCCTGTTCCTGCCGGCGGCGACGCCGCGCGCCGTGGTGGACAAGTACGCCGCCGAGGTCAACCGCATCCTGGCCCAGCCCGAGCTGCGCAAGCGCATGGGCGAAATGGGGATCGTGCTGACCGGCAGCACGCCCGACGCCTTTGCGCAGACGGTGCAGACCGACTACGCCCGCTGGGGCAAGGTGATCCGCGTCAACAACATCCGGCTGGACTGATTTCCCATTTCTTGATCTGAACCGCTTGAACCGCTACCCCTGCTGCAAATGAAGCCTGCTACAAGTACCAACCTGCCGTTCCGTTCCCCGGCCTGGCCGCCGGGCTTGCCCGCCACGCTGCACACGCCGCGCACCGGCCTGTTCTACAACGTCGAGGCCGCCGCGCGCCGCTATCCGGACAAGACCGCGATCCAGTACTTCGGCACCGCGATCTCGTATGCGCAGTTGCAGGACGAGATCGAGCGCATGGCTGGCTACCTGCAGCAGGCCTGCGGCATCCAGCCTGGCGACCGCGTGCTGCTGTTCAGCCAGAACTGCCCGCAGTTCATCATTGCCTACTACGCGATCCTGCGTGCCGAAGGCGTGGTGGTGCCGGCCAACCCGATGTGGCTGGAGGCCGAGCTGGCGCACGTGGTGTCCGACAGCGGCGCCGTCGCCGCCTTCGCCGGCAGCGAGCTGTACCAGTGCCTGTCGCCGCTGCATGGCCCGGCGCTGCGCCACGTGATCGTGCACGACTACGCCGGCATGCTGCGCGACGACGGTGGCCTGCCGGTGCCGGCATGGCTGCGCGAGCCAGCGCCGGCGCTGCAGCCGGCACCTTCCGGCGCCATGCCGGTGGCATGGGATGCCGCCAGCGCGGCCGGGCACCGGCCGCTGCCGCACCGGGCCGGCTTCGACACGCTGTGCATGCTCGCCTACACCTCGGGCACCACCGGCAATCCCAAGGGCTGCATGCATACGCACGGCACCATGATGACCGCGGCGGTCGGCTCGCAGATCTGGCGCAGCAGCACGCCCGAGTCGGTGGTGCTGGCGGTGGCGCCGATGTTCCACCTGCTGGGCATGCAGAACTGCATGAATTCGCCGATCTACCTCGGCGCCACCGTGGTGCTGATGCCGCGCTGGGACCGCGCCCTTGCCGCCGACCTGATCGAGCGCTATCGCGCCTCGGTGTGGGGCGCGCCGCCGGCGATGATGGTGGACTTCTTCTCGCAGCCCGGCATCGGGCAGCGCGACCTGTCGAGCCTGGCCTTCCTCGGCGGCGGCGGCGCGGCGATGCCCGACGCCGTGGCCAACATGCTGCAGGAGCGCTTCGGCCTGCCCTATGTGGAAGCCTACGGCATGACCGAGACCGCCTCGTTCCTGTTGTCCAACCCGCGCAACAAGCCCAAGCGCGAATGCCTGGGCATTGCCACCTTCGGCGTGGATGCGCGCGTGATCGACCCGCAGACGCTGGCAGAGCTGCCGCAAGGCCAGACCGGCGAGATCGTCGCCCACGGCGGCCAGGTGATGCAGGGCTACTGGCGCAACCCCGAGGCCAACGAGGTCTCGTTCGTCGAGCTCGACGGCAAGCGCTTCCTGCGCACCGGCGACCTGGGCTTCATGGACGAAGAGGGCTACTTCTTCATGCGCGACCGCCTCAAGCGCATGATCAATGCCTCCGGCTTCAAGGTGTGGCCGGCCGAGGTGGAGAACCTGCTGTATGGCCACCCCGCCATCCATGAGGCCTGCGTGATCGCCGCGCGCGACGAGCGCCGCGGCGAGACCGTCAAGGCGGTGATCGCGCTGCGCCCCGAGGCGCGCGGCACCGCCGAGGCCGATCCCGAACGCATCATGGCCTGGTGCCGTGAGCGGCTGGCCGCCTACAAGGTGCCGCGTATCGTCGAGTTCGTCGAGGCGCTGCCCAAGTCGGGCACCGGCAAGATCCAGTGGCGCGCCCTGCAGGAACGCGAGATGCAGGCCGAAGCCCCGCGCGCCTGAGCGCGCGGCGAAACACAGAAGAAAGCGAGACACAGCATGCAGCAAAGCAGACGCAACTGGCTGGCGCAGGCCGGCACCCTGGCCGGCGCGGCCATCCTCGGCACCACGGGCCAGGTCTTCGCCCAGCAGCCGTATCCGAGCAAGCCGATCCGCCTGATCGTGCCGTACCCCGCCGGCGGCGGCACCGATACCGTCGGCCGCCTGGTCGGCCAGCGCCTGGCCGAGATCCTGGGCCAGCCGGTGGTGGTGGAGAACAAGCCCGGTGCCAGCGGCATGCTGGGCAACGACACCGTCGCCAAGGCGCCGGCCGACGGCTACACGCTGCTGCTGGCGATCACCGCGATGATCCAGTCGCCGAGCCTGTACAAGCGCATGCCGTACGACGTGGCCAGGGACTTCACGCCGGTGTCGCTGATCGCCAAGTCCTCGGACCTGTTCGTCGTGCCCAACCGGGTGCCGGCCAACAACATGCGCGAGTTCCTGGCGCTGGCCAAGTCGGGCAAGCTCAGCTACGGCTCCTACGGCAACGGCACCTCGTCGCACCTGCATGGCGAGCTGCTGCGCCAGCAGGCCGGCATCGACATGGCCCATATCCCGTACAAGGGCGCCGCGCCGCTGATGAGCGACGTGCTCGGCGGGCAGGTGGACTCGGCCTTCGTCGACGTGACCTCGGCCAATGCCTACCTGGGCAGCAACAAGTTCAAGATCCTCGGCATCACCGGCAGCCAGCGCTACAAGGCACTGCCCAATGTGCCGACCTTTGCCGAGCTGGGCCTGAAAGGGTTTGAGCCCAATGGCTGGTTCGGGCTGTTCCTGCCCGGCGGCGCGCCCAGGGACGTGACCGCCAGGCTGGCCGCCGAGACCGCGCGCATCGTGAAACTGCCCGAGGTCTCGCAGAAGCTGGCCGGCATGGGCCTGCAGCCGGTTGGCTCGACTCCGCAGGAGCTGGCCGAGGTGGTCAGCGGCGACATGCCCAAGTGGGCCAAGATCGTGCGCGACGCCAACATCCAGCTCGACTGATCGGCATTGACCGTCGCTGACCGCCACGGCACCGCATACCGGAGTCTATCCATGGAAACCATCCGCTTTGCCATCGAAGACGGCATCGCCACCCTGACCCTGAATTACCCCGAGCGCAAGAACGCGCTGTCGATCCCGATGCGCGGCGAAATCGGCGAAGCCGTCCGCCAGGTGCGTGCCGACGAGAGCGTGCGCGCGTTGATCCTGACCGGCGCCGGCACCGATTTCTGCTCGGGCGGCGACATCAGCTCGATGCAAATCGAGATCGACGCGCCGCAGGGACGCCGCCGGCTGCAGCAGGCGCACGGCTGGCTGGAAGACCTGATCCAGCTCGACGTGCCGGTCATCGCCGCGGTCAACGGCGCGGCCTACGGTGCCGGCTTCAGCCTGGCGCTGACCGCCGACATCATCCTGGCCACGCCGCGCGCGCGCTTCGGGCTGCCATTCCTGCGCATGGGCCTGATCCCCGACTGTGGCGTTTTCTACACGTTGCCGCGGATGATCGGCCTGCAACGCGCCAAGGCGCTGATGTTCTCGATGCGCGAACTCAATGCCGCGGCCGCGCAAGACCTTGGCATCGTCATGGAAATCGTGCCGGAGGAAAGCCTGGCCGAGCGCGCGCAGGCGCTGGCGCGCGCCTTCACCGAGGCTTCGCCGGTCGCGGTCGGGCTGACCAAGCAGGCGCTGAACGCGTCGCTCAACCAGGACCTGCACACCATGCTGGCGATGGAAGCGGATGGCCAGGGCATTGCCTTTTCCACCGGCTACCGCCGCGAGGCTGCCGACCGCTTCATGGCCAAGCAGCCGCTGCGCTACCGCTGGCCCGACTGAAAACCCGGGACCGCCATGCTGTGTCGCAGCACGGCGGCAACGTTCGCGCTAAACCGCACACACCGTTTACGTATACAGGCGCGGCTGCCCGACAGCGCCGCCGCCTGTGCCGATTACTCGTTTACCCTCGTATCCGCACACCTATGGCATCCCAACACCAACATGCGGCGCCCGCCGCACGCCAGACTCCCTGGATGACCGAAGACCTGGAGATGTTCCAGGACACCGTACGCCGCTTTATCGAGCGTGAACTGGCGCCGAACGAAGCGCGCTGGGCCGCGCAGGGCTACATCGACCGCGACGTATGGCGCCGCGCCGGCCAGGCCGGCCTGCTGTGCGCCAGCATCCCGGAAGAGTACGGCGGCGGCGGCGGCAACTTTGCGCATGAAGCGGTGATCACGCGCGAGATGGCGCGCGCCATCTTCACCAGCCTGGGCAACAACGTGCACAGCGGCATCGTGGCACATTACCTGCTTAATTACGGCACCGAAGCGCAGAAGAAAAAATGGCTGCCGCAGATGGCCAGCGGCGAGATGGTCGCGGCCATCGCCATGTCGGAACCCGGCGCGGGCTCGGACCTCAAATCGGTACGCACCCGCGCGGTGCGCGAAAAGACCGCCAACGGAGACTGCTATCGCATAAACGGTGCAAAGACATTTATTACGAACGGTTACCACGCCGACCTGGTGTGCCTGGTCGCCAAGACCGATCCGGAAGCCGGCTCGCGCGGCGTCTCGCTGATCATGGTCGAGACGCGCGAGCTCGAAGGCTTCCGGCGCGGCCGCATCCTGGAGAAGATCGGGCAGAAGGGCCAGGACACCGCCGAACTCTTCTTCGACGACGTGCTGGTGCCGTGCGACAACCTGCTCGGCGAGCAGGAAGGGCAGGGCTTTTACCAGTTGATGCAGCAGCTGCCGCAGGAGCGGATGATCATCGCCCTGGGCGCGACCGCATCGATGCATCGCGCGATCGAGCTCACCACCGAATACGTGCGCGAGCGCAAGGTCTTCGGGCAGGCGCTGGCCGACCTGCAGAACACCCGCTTCCGCCTGGCCGAGTGCAAGACCGAGGCGACCATCGCCGCCACCTTCGTCGACGACTGCATGATGCGCCTGATGGCGGGTACGCTGGATGCCGCGACCGCGGCGATGGCCAAGTGGTGGTGCACGCAAAAGAACTGCGAGATCATCGACGAGTGCCTGCAGTTCCACGGCGGCTACGGCTACATGCTGGAATACCCGATCGCGCGCATGTACGCCAACGCACGCGTCGGCAAGATCTACGGCGGCTCCAACGAGATCATGAAAGAGCTGGTGGCGCGCACGCTCTGATGGCCGCGCGCGGGCAGCGCTGACTGCTATCAGCACTCAGCCTATGCTGATGCGCGCATGAGCTATTTCTGAAACCAACATAAAAGCCGGCAACTGTGCCGGCTTTTGTGTTTCCGGTTACAAAACCGGCTGTGCAGGGACCTGCGGAAAGGTGTAAGGTTTGTCACAAGCATGGTCAATGGCCCGTCGCGCGCGGGGTGCGGCACCGAGATGAAATATCAGCCAAAAGCTGACAGCGCCACCAGCCGAATCAGGCGATAAACGCAGCGTGGAAACAAGCGTTGCGTCGATGCAAGATTCGTCAACTCGGACTCCACCATCGCCGTTATTTGACTATGATGAAGTAAAGTCTTCGCAACATTCACCGGTCGTCAAGCCGGGGTGGCGAACCACGGAACTTGCGAAGTCTTGAAGGGTAGAACTACCTTCGCCTCGGATGTGAACTCTGACGGGAGTGAGGTATGGACATTTTCGGCCATTACGCTACGCGCTTCGAAGCTCGCAAGGAAGAGGAATACACCATCCAGGAATACCTGGAGATCTGCAAGAAGGATCCCACTGCCTACGCGACCGCTGCCGAGCGCATGCTCGCCGCGATCGGCCAGCCGGAACTGGTGGATACCCACCATGATCCCCGGTTGTCCCGACTCTTCTTCAACAAGGTCATTCGCATCTATCCGGCCTTCCGCGATTTCTATGGCATGGAGGACACGATCGAGCAGATCGTCTCGTTCTTCAAGCACGCGGCGCAGGGCCTGGAAGAGCGCAAGCAGATCCTGTATCTGCTCGGGCCTCCCGGCGGCGGCAAGTCCTCGCTCGCGGAGAAGCTCAAGGCGTTGATGGAGCAGATCCCCATCTACGCGCTGAAGGGCTCACCGATCCATGAGTCGCCCCTGGGGCTGTTCGCGCCGGAAGAAGACGGCAAGATCCTGGAAGAGGACTATGGCATCCCGATCCGCTACCTGAACACGATTGCCTCGCCGTGGGCAGTCAAGCGCCTGCATGAGTTCAACGGCGACATCACCAAGTTCCGGGTGGTGAAGCTGCGCCCGTCGGTGCTGTCGCAGATCGCGATCTCGAAGACCGAGCCGGGCGACGAGAACAACCAGGACATTTCGTCGCTGGTGGGCAAGGTGGACATCCGCAAGCTCGAGGACTTCCCGCAGGACGACCCGGATGCGTACTCGTATTCCGGCGGCCTGTGCCTGGCCAACCGCGGCCTGCTCGAGTTCGTCGAAATGTTCAAGGCGCCGATCAAGGTGCTGCACCCGCTGCTGACCGCAACGCAGGAAGGCAACTACAAGGGCACCGAAGGCTTCGGCGCGATTCCGTTCGACGGCATCATCCTGGCGCACTCGAACGAGGCGGAGTGGACGACCTTCAAGTCGGACAAGAACAACGAGGCATTCCTGGACCGTATCTACATCGTCAAGGTGCCGTACGTGCTGCGCGTGTCCGACGAGGTGAAGATCTACGACAAGCTGCTGCGCTGCAGTTCGCTGTCGGCCGCGCCGTGCGCGCCGAACACGCTGAAGATGATGGCGCAGTTCGCGGTGCTGACCCGCATCAAGGAGCCCGAGAACTCCAACGTCTTTTCGAAGATGCGCGTCTATGACGGCGAAAGCCTGAAGGACGTGGACCCGAAGGCAAAGTCGTACCAGGAGTACCGCGACTACGCCGGCATCGACGAGGGCATGAACGGGCTGTCGACGCGCTTTGCGTTCAAGGTCCTGTCCAAGGTCTTCAACTTCGACAACACCGAAGTGGCGGCCAACCCGGTGCATCTGCTGTATGTGCTCGAGCAACAGATCGAGCGCGAACAGTTCCCGCCGGAACAGGAAGCCAAGCTGCTGGCGCACATCAAGGAGTATCTGACCACGCCGTTCGTGGAGTTTATCGGCAAGGAGATCCAGACCGCTTACCTGGAGTCGTACTCCGAGTATGGCCAGAACATCTTCGATCGCTATGTGGTGTTCGCCGACCTGTGGATCCAGGACCAGGAGTACCGTGATCCCAACACCGGCGAAATCCTCGATCGCAACGCGCTGAACGACGAACTGGAGAAGGTGGAAAAGCCCGCGGGTATTTCCAACCCGAAGGACTTCCGCAACGAGATCGTCAATTTCGTGCTGCGCGCGCGGGCTAACAACAGCGGCAAGAACCCGGTGTGGACCAGCTATGAAAAGCTGCGGATGGTGATCGAGAAGCGTATGTTCTCCACCACGGAGGACCTGCTCCCGGTGATCTCGTTCAACGCCAAGTCTTCTCGCGAAGACCAGGACAAGCACGAGAACTTCGTCAACCGCATGGTCGAGAAGGGGTACACGCCCAAGCAAGTGAGACTTCTGGTGGAGTGGTATCTGCGCGTAAGAAAATCATCGTAACGGCGCCGCGGAAGCAGTCTCTCAACGAGGGCAACTTATGGCTACGGTCATCGATCGGCGCGAGAACGGCGGCAACAAGAGTGCCGTCAATCAGCAACGCTTCATCAAGCGCTACCGCGAACAGATACGGCAGGCGGTGGCAAAGGCGGTGTCCGGCCGGAAGATCATGGACATCGAGCAGAGTGGCCAGGTGTCCATTCCGGTCAAGGACATCTCCGAACCGATTTTCCACCACGGCCAGGGCGGGCGGCGCGAGTGGATCCACCCTGGCAACAAGAAGTTCGTCAAGGGGGATTCCTTCGACCGCCAGCAGCAGGGCGGTGGCGGGACCGGTTCGCGGGCCAGCGACAGCGGCGAGGGCGAGGACGATTTCGTCTTCACGCTGTCGCGCGAGGATTTCCTGAACTTCTTCTTCGAGGACATGGCGCTGCCGGACCTGGCCAAGCGCCACCTCGCCAAGATCGCCGAGGTGCGCAAGGTGCGCGCCGGCTATTCCATCGACGGCACACCGTCCAACCTGTCGATCCTGCGCACCATGCGCAGCTCGATCGGGCGGCGCATCGCCCTGTCCAGCCCTTACCAGAAGCGCCTGCGCGAGCTGGAGCTGGAGTATGCCGAGGCGCTGGAAAAAGACGGCCCCTACGCCGAAGGCACGCTCGAGCTGATGGAGAAGATGCGGCACCTGCGTGCCTGCATCGACCGCGTGCCTTTTATCGAGAAGCTCGACCTGCGCTACAACAACCGCGTGCTGAAGAAGCGCCCGCAGGCCCAGGCGGTGATGTTCTGCCTGATGGACGTGTCCGGCTCGATGGACGAGAGCCGCAAGGACCTGGCCAAGCGCTTCTTCATGCTGCTGTACCTGTTCCTGAAGCGCAACTACGAGCGCATCGACGTGGTGTTCATCCGGCATCACACCGTGGCCAAGGAAGTCGAAGAGGAAGACTTCTTCCACTCGCGCGAGTCCGGTGGTACCGTGGTGTCCAGCGCGCTGAAGCTGATGGTGGAGGTGGTCCATGACCGGTATCCGCCAAGCCAGTGGAACATCTACTGTGCGCAGGCCTCCGACGGCGACAACTGGGCTGGCGACTCCGAGCTGTGCGGACGCCTGTTGCGCGAGTCGATCCTGCCGCTGGTGCAGTACTACGCATACGTGGAGGTGGCGTCCGAGGAACCGCAGAACCTCTGGGAAGAGTACCTGACGGTCAAGAACCAGTTCGACCACTTTGCGATGCAGCGCATCATCGGCGCGGACGAGATCTACCCGGTGCTGCACGACCTGTTCCAGAAGCGCGCGGCCTAGGTCGACGCGCGGCCGGCGCTACGGAAACACCGAACGGGCCCGATGCTGAAGGCCCGCAGTGATGGCAGTGGCAAGTGAACGCGGACCACGCGGCGCGGCAGCTCGCACGCCCGCGGGGTCGGGGCGGGCCTTGCCCGCAACAAGGGGCGAAGATGGCTTATCTCTCCACGGGTTCGGAATGGACCTTCGAGCTGATCAACCGGTATGACCGCGAGATCGCCCGCATCGCCGGCGAATTCGGGCTGGATACCTACCCCAACCAGATCGAGATCATCACGGCCGAGCAGATGCTGGACGCCTACGCGTCGGCGGGTTTGCCGGTGGGATACAACCACTGGTCGTATGGCAAGCATTTCCTGGCGTCCGAGCGCAGCTACCAGCGCGGCCACATGGGGCTGGCCTACGAGATCGTCATCAACTCCAATCCCTGCATCGCCTACCTGATGGAGGAGAACACGATGCCGATGCAGGCGCTGACGATCGCGCATGCCTGCTACGGCCACAACGCGTTCTTCAAGGGCAACTACCTGTTCCGCACCTGGACCAACGCTGACGCCATCGTCGACTACCTGCTGTTCGCCAAGAACTACGTGGCCGAGTGCGAGCAACGCTACGGCGAGCAGGAGGTGGAGGCGCTGCTCGACTCCTGCCACGCGTTGCAGAACTATGGCGTCGACCGCTACAAGCGGCCCAAGAAGCTCTCCATCACCGAAGAAAAGGCGCGCCAGGCCGATCGGGAGAACTACCTGCAGATGCAGGTCAACGACCTGTGGCGCACGCTGCCCAAGCATCGCCAGCATGCGCTGACCGCCGACGACGAGTCGCATGAGCCGGAAATTGCGTTTCCGCCCGAGCCGCAGGAGAACCTGCTGTATTTCATCGAAAAGAACGCGCCCAAGCTCGCGCCGTGGCAGCGCGAGATCGTGCGCATCGTGCGCAAGATCGCGCAGTATTTCTACCCGCAGCGGCAGACCAAGGTGATGAACGAGGGCTGGGCCACGTTCTGGCACTACACCATCCTGCACCAGCTCTACGAGGAAAAGCTGGTCAATGACGCCTTCATGATGGAGCTGCTGCAGGCGCACACCAACGTGATCTACCAGCCGCCGTACCATAGCCCGTACTACAGCGGGCTGAACCCGTACACGGTCGGCTTCCTGATCTTCCAGGACCTGCGCCGCATGTGCGAGAACCCGACCGACGAGGACTACCGCTGGGCGCCGGAGTTCGCCGGCAGCGACTGGCGCACGACGCTGGACTTTGCGATGCGCAACTTCAAGGACGAGAGCTTCCTGCTGCAGTTCCTGTCGCCGCGCGTGATCCGCGAACTGAAGCTGTTCTCGGTGCTCGACGACGACCGCGAGGGCAAGCTGCGCGTCACCGCCATCCACGACGACGAGGGCTATCGCGGGATCCGCCAGCTGATGGCTGCGCAATATGACCTGTCGACCATGGAGCCCAATATCCAGGTGACCAATGTCGATATCGGCGGCGACCGCTCGCTGACGCTGCGCCACCTGCAGAACGACCGCCGGCCGCTGGCGCACAACTTCGACGAGGTGGTGCGGCACGTGACGCGGCTGTGGGGCTTTACCGTACGGCTGGAAGTGGCCTATGAAGACGGGCGCACCGAACTCAAGTACGAGTGCAAGCCGGAACGCCGGCACCGCAAGCCGCACGGCGGCCTGAGCCTGGCCGCCTGATCCCTCGCTGTGCTTGCCGCGCGCGTTGCCTGAGGCTTCTTCAGGCAGCGGGCGCGCGCTTACGCCCCCACTCCCGCACTCTCACTCCCACTCTCACTCGCACCATCCGCGCACCAGTTCGACCGCGGGGCTGTCCGTGCCGGCGAACACCGCCTCGCCCAGCACGCGGCTCCACCAGCGCTCCGACCCGTCCGCCACGCGCCAGGCATGCAGCCGGCGCGTGTAGAGCTGCAGGTCGTATTCCTCCGTGATCCCGATTGCGCCATGCACCGCATGGGCGATGGCCGCCACTGGCGTGACGGCATCGCTGGCGCGCAGCTTGCCGATCGCGGCGCGCAGGCGGTCGGGCTCTCCGGTGCTGCTGTCGCAAGCGAGCTGCGCCGCCACGCGCGCCGCCGCCACGTGCTCGGCCATTTCGCTGACCTGGTGCTGGATCGCCTGGAACTTGCCGATGGCGCGGCCGAACTGCTGGCGGTCGTTGGCGTACTGCAGTGTCAGGTCGAGCACCCGCGACAGCGCCCCGGCCAGCTGGACGGCGTGCAGGCAGGCGCCGAGGGTGCGCAGCGTGCCGGGCGGCAGGCGGAACGCAGCCGGCGCGGCGGCGTCCGGGCGCGGCAGGCGCAGGGTCAGGTCGGCGTGCGCGCCGGTGGGCTCGGCGCGCGCGTCGGCCGCCGGCAGCAGCAGGCAACGTTCGCCGTCCTGCAGCAGGAACCACTGGGCATGGCGCGCATCGGCGACAAGGGCGGCGGGCGCGCCGTCGTCGAATCCCGCCAGCGCGATCGGTCCGTCGGGCAGGGCGATGCCATGCGCGTGCAGCACGGCGCGGGCGAAGATGGTTTGTGCCAGCGGCAGCGGCAGGACATGGCGGCCAGTGACGAACAGCACCGGCGCCAGCTCAGGCAGCGGCAGCGCGGCGCCGCCGGCGGCCTCGGGCAGCAGGCAGTCGGCAAAGCCGCTGTCGCGCAACGACTGCCACAGGGCTTGCCATGCGGCGCGGGGATCGGCCTGCTGTTCCAGCGCGCGGATCGTGGCGGGCGTGCAGCAATCGCGCAGCAGCGCGTCGAGGGCGTCGGAGTAAGCGTTATGCATGATGGATCTCGTCGGGGTGCAGGGCGTCGGGACGGTGCAGCGCTTCAGCGCAGGCCGAGACCGCGCGCGATCATGCCGCGCAGGATTTCGCGCGTGCCGCCGCGCAGCGAGTACGACGGGGCGATCTGCGTGACGTAGGCCAGCGTGCGGTACAGCGCGCCGTCGGCGGCCAGTGCCGGTTCGTCGCCCAGCGCCGCTTCTACCAGCGCCGGGATCGATTGCTCGAAGGTCGTGCCCAGGTCCTTGACCAGCGCGGCTTCGACCACCGGACTGGCGCCGGCCGCCAGGCGCGCGGTCACCGCCAGCGACATCGCGCGCAGCACCGCCAGATGCCCGGCCAGGCGGCCCGCGGTCACCGTGTCGCGCCGCGCCGGCGGCAGGCGGCGCATGGCGTCAAGCCAGGTATCGAGCAGCACCACGCTGGAGTACAGCCGTTCCGGGCCGCTGCGCTCGAACGCGAGTTCGGCGTTGACCTGCTCCCAGCCGCTGCCTTCGTGGCCCACCAGCGCATCCGGTGCCAGCGCGACCTCGTCGAAGGTGACCTCGGAGAAGTGCGCATCGCCTGCCAGGTCGTGGATCGGACGCACCGAGACGCCGGGCGCGTGCAGGTTGACGATGAACTGCGACAGGCCCCCCTGGCGGTCCTGCGGCGTGCCCGAGGTGCGCACCAGCGCGATCATGAAGTGGCAGCGGTCGGCGTTGGTCGTCCAGATCTTGCGGCCGGTCAGGCGCCAGGAGCCATCGGGCTGGCGCACCGCGCGTGTCGTGACGCTGGCGAGGTCGGAGCCGGAGTTCGGCTCGCTCATGCCGATGCAGAAGAACGCTTCGCCACGGCAGATCGCGGGCAGGTAGCGCGCTTTCTGCGCATCGCTGCCGTAGCGCAGGATCAGCGGGCCGCTTTGCCGGTCGGCGATCCAGTGCGCCGATACCGGCGCGCCGCGGGCCAGCAACTCCTCCACCAGCACGAAGCGCGAGTAGGGATCGAGGCCGGCGCCGCCGTATTGCGGCGGCAGCGTGATGCCGACCCAGCCGCGCGCGGCCAGTGCGCGGCTGAACGCCGCATCGAACCCCATCCACGAGCGCGCACGGGTTTCCGGCGGCAGGGCGGGCAGGTGCTCGTCAAGAAAAGCGCGTACCTCGGCGCGGAACGCGAGCGCGTGCGGCGGCAGGGGCGTCAGGTCGAAGGTGGAAAGCAGGGCAGTCACGGTGAAGTCCTGTAGCTGTGGCACGCGAGCCCGGCGGAACGCGGCGGCTACTGCCTTGCATTCCGGATGGCTCAGGGTGGGGCACAGCGTAGTTCACGCGTGGAGCGCCAGTCCAATATCGATTTATTGCGAAGCGATACCGATTCGATATTGGCGCAGAGTGGCGCCCCGGACGGGGCGCTCCGGACCTGATGCCCTGGCGTCAGGCCGTTCCCGAACGCGACGGGCGCGGCCGGACGGCCGAGGTCACTCCGGTGCGCTCGAGGTTGACGCCCGGCAGCAGGTGCAGCAGGCGCACCAGTTCGGACTGGCGATGCGTGCCGGTCTTGCGCAGCGTATCGCGGATATGCACGCGCACCGTATGCGGCGACAGGAACTCGCGCTCGGCGATTTCATTCAGCGTCTCGCCGGCGGCGAGCCGGATGGCGATGATGCTCTCCTTGCGCGACAGACCGAACAGCGAAGTCAGCACGCCCGCATCGAGCACCGAGCGCGACTCTGAATTGCCGAACAACATCATCGCGGCCGGCAATTGCCACGGCCCTTCCACTGGCTGGCGCGAGACCAGCGGCGTGACGATGATCGGTACCGGCTGCCCGCCGGAGGTGATGTGCATCCATGAGCCGGACGCGGCCTCGGCGCCGCGGCCGCGCACGGCGCCGTCCAGCAGCGTGCGCAGCACGGCCTGCAGCGTGTCGCTGTGGGCGCGCAGCACGCCGTCCTGCAGCGACAGGTGGCTGTCGGCCTGCACCAGCGCCTCGGCCCAGCTGTTGGCGTAGCGCACGCGCAGGTCGGCCTGCAGCACCATCACGCCAAAGTCCAGCGTGTCGAGGCCGGCCAGGCCAAGGCTGGCCAGCCCGCTCAGTTCGAAATTGCGCTGCTGCATGCGCGCGGCGCGCACCCAGTGCGGCATGACGTGGGCCAGGCGCCGCTCGCGCTGGCCGGCGCTGATGCTGCCCGCGCTGGTGCCGCTCATCAGCACGCAGATTTCGGCGTTCTCGATCAGGCGGACGCCTTGTTCGAGTCCGCTGCAAGCCAGCATGGCCGCCGAACTCGCGACCACGGCGCCATCGTGCGAGGCAGCATGCATGGGCGTGCAGTCGGGACTGTCAGGCGTGTCGGCCGGCGCGCAGCAGGGGCCGGCGTGGGGCAGGTCGAGCGGACTGGGCAGCCATTCGGGAACGCTTGCGCCGCTGGTGAAGCATCCGTGGGGCGTGACGCCCAGGCGTGCATGGCCCGCGAGCTTGTCCCAGATGAGGTAACGCGGGCTGCCGGTGGAGGTGTACCGGGAAAAGAGGTCCAGGGCCGCGGGCATTGCCGCAACGTCCAGCGCGGACTCGTAGATGGAGTCGACCAGACGATGGAAATCCTCGTCCGCAGTCGGGTGTTCGCCCATGTTCACATTTCCCCCGGTGGCAAACGCCTCTTGCTTCGTGCCCACGGCAAATGGCCACGTTCTTTTGTGTTATCGCCGCTCTGGCGTTCGAATATGCGCCGATACGGTCATCGCAGCGATCCCGCCATATTCCGGTAGGCTGCATAAAACAATGATGCCAAACAATAATGTTTGTTTAATGCCCCATGGCGGGAGGGAAAACACCGATTGCAGGCGTTAGCCTCGGCCTGCTGGCGAGGGAATTGCTGCACTGCAGCGTACTGGCGCCGCCAGCGCGGCCGCCTCTTTGGGGCGTGATGCGAATCCGCGTGACGAAAACGTCAAATTTTTCAGCGCTGAAATAGCCCGGAGCGTGTCACGCACGCCACACCTGTCCGAAATATTTGGGACATAAAGACCCTGTAATCAGGTCGGAAAATGGCTTCCGTACCCATTTCTGCGAACGTCTGCGAAGGTGGGCACGCGACTATTGCGGTGCCGGCTCTGCTTTCTCGCCGCCCGCCAACTGCACGCCCTTGCCATCCACCTGGATCGTCAGGCTGGGCGATGCCATGCGGATGCCGTGGGCGTCGAAGTTGCGCTTCAGGCGTGCATTGAACGCGCGCGTGATTTCCGCCTGCGTCAGCGGCCGGGTCTTGAACTGTGCCATCACCACTGGCCCGCTCGGGTCGAAGCGGTCCAGGCCAAGAATGTCCAGCCCCGACATCAGGTTGCGCGAGTAGCGGTAGTCGCGCGCGATTTCCGTGCCGGTGGCGCGGATCAGCTCGAGCGCGCGGTCGAGGTCGCTTTGATAACTGATGCCGATGCTGAACACGGCATAGCCATAGCCGCGCGACAGGTTCTTGACTGCCTTGATCTGGCTGTAGGGCAATGTGTGCAGTGCGCCGCGGCCGTCGCGCAGCTTGACCGTACGGATGGTCATGCCTTCGACCACGCCGGCATGGTCGGGCAACTCGATCGAGTCGCCGATGGCAATCGAATCCTCGACCACGATGAACAGCCCCGTGATCAGGTCCTGCACCAGGCTCTGCGCCCCGAAGCCGATCGCCAGCCCGACCACCCCCGCGCCTGCCAGCAGCGGTGTCACGTTGACGCCCAGGTTGGCCAGCACGGCGATTACCCCGATCACCAGCAGGGCGATGAACGAGGCATTGCGCACCAGCGGCAGAATGGTCTTGGCGCGCAGGCTGGGCTGCGCGCCGCGTCCGTGCGCGGGCGACAGCGTCTGCGTGATGGCGGTGTCGATCAGCAGCCAGACCAGCCAGGCCAGCAGCACGGTGCTGGTCACGCTGAACACGGTCTCGGTGATATGGCGGCCCGCTGCGGAAGATTCCGCCAGCCGCATCAGCGACGTGCCCCAGACACGCATCACCATGGCGACGAACACCGCCCAGATCAGCACCCGCAGCAGCGCCATGGCGAAGCGGCCGAAGCGCTGCACATAGGCCGAGCGCCGGCGGTCGCGGAAGCGTGGCGGCTGTGCCGTTGCCTTGGGCGAGCGCCCGGCGACCATCGTCAGCAGCAGCGCCGCCACGAACAGTGCCACCGAGGCCACGGTGCGGCGCAGGAGCACATCGGCGTGCCCCGCGGCCAGCAGCGTGCCGATCACAGACGCGACCACCACCGCGAGCACCGGAAGGTGCCAGGCCTGGCCGATCAGCCGCAGCAGGTCGGTCAGTCCCGGGTGCGCCTGGCGGAAGGCCAGTGGCCGCTGGCTGATCAGCTGGCCGATCTGGCGCCTGAAAACGAGCGCGAACACGCCGATGCCCAGTGCCGCGGCGATATTGGCCGTGGTCGACACCAGCGCGGCGAGGTTGGTGCCGATCACCGCGACGACGCGGCTGTCGGTGGCGCTGTCGCCCAGCGCCGCCAGTGCGCCGGTGCAGAACAGCAGCCACGGCGAGCGCGCCAGCAGCTGCCGTACCGCAACCTGGCGGTGCGCGGTGCGGAACAGGACGAAGATGACCTGGCACATCGCGGCGGCGATCGCGCCGGCCACGATGGCGTATGCGACCAGCACCGCGGCCACGGCGGCTGGCGACTGCGCGAAGGTGCGCGTCGCCATCAGCAGCGTGATGCCGAAGGCGATCACCCAGGGCCCGATATGGCGCAGCATGAAGACCCCGACATCCACCCACGACGGCACCTCGGGCAGCCTGGCGCGCTCGGTACGCGGGCGCGGCGGTGCGCGCCGGCGCCGGATGCGGTGGCCGATCTCCCACAGGCCCCAGCCAGTCGCGGCCCATACTGCCAGCACCAGCGCGAATTCGCGCAGCGAGTCCAGCGCCGAGCGGGTGCCGCGATGGGTCAGCGCGGCGCGCCATTCGTCGCCGGCGAAGCGCGAGCGCCAGCCCCAGTATTGCCATGGCCCGCGGTCCTTGCGCAGGTGCGTGTCGACTTCGTCGAGCACCTCGGCCACGGCGCCGATCAGCCCCGGTGCCGAAGCCCCGGCCGCGGCGGCGGACGCCGGCGCCGGCACTGCGCCGGAAGCGTCCAGGCCGCGCCGCATGGCTTGCAGCTGACCGACCAGCGCACGCCGTTCGCTGTCGTCCTGCAGGGTGGCGATCACCTGGTCGAGCGACTGCGCCAGCGGCACGCTGGCCGGAGCCGCCGGCGCACTCGCGGGCGCGGGTTTGGCAGGTGTCAGCAGCGTGGCAAGCGGGCCTGCGGCCGTGGCAGGCGCCGGTAGCGCACACCACAGCAGTGCGAGCGCCAGCAGCAGGACATGCGCGGCCAGGCTGGCACATGGTGCGAGCGGCGCGAGCCGGCGTGGCCACATCGATCGGGAGGGGGCGTTGCGATCGGGTTTGCACATGGCTGGATGTCCGTGCGGGGTCCGGCGTGACGCTGCCGGCCCGGCGTGGGAATGACCGTCGATCGCGCCACTGTAGCGCATCGGCGGTGCCGGGTGACCACCGCGGCATCCGGACTGCCGGGTCGTCTGCCGGACCACTGTCCGGCCATTCGTCGCTTCGGACGATGCGTCGCTTGCGCCGATCCACGAATCTCGAACCCACTCCGGCGTGGGCATTCCCGCACCCGCCGGCCCACTTCACAGTCTCACGGATCGCGGGCGCGCGCACCGGAACCGGTGGCCTGTCCGGCCCGACAACAACACACAAAGGAAAGACGGCATGGAACTCAATGCATCGGTATCGGCAGTGGTGACGGGCGGCGCTTCGGGCCTGGGCGCGGCAACGGCGCGTGCGCTGGCGGCGCACGGCGTGCGCGTGGCGCTGTTCGACCTGAACGCGGAGAAGGGCGAAGCGCTGGCGCGCGAACTGGGCGGTGTGTTCTGCCAGGTCAACGTGACTTCCGAGGCCGAGGTCGAGGCCGGCTTCGCCAGGGCGCGTGCCGCCATCGGCCAGGAACGCATCCTGGTCAACTGCGCCGGCACCGGCAATGCCATCAAGACCGCATCGCGTTCCAAGGAAGCGCCGGACCAGATCAAGCAATTCCCGTCCGATGCCTTCGAGCGCATCATCCAGATCAACCTGATCGGCACCTTCCGCTGCATCGCGCGTTCGGCCGCCGGCATGCTGACGCTGGACACCGCGGGCGGCGAGCGCGGCGTGATCATCAACACCGCCTCGGTGGCGGCGCAGGACGGCCAGATGGGGCAGGCCGCGTACTCGGCGTCCAAGGCCGGCGTGGTCGGCATGACGCTGCCGATCGCGCGCGACCTCGCGGGCGAAGGCATCCGCGTCAATACCATCCTGCCGGGCATCTTCAATACGCCGCTGCTGCAGGGCGCGGCCGAGAACGTCAAGGCCGCGCTGGCCGCATCTGTGCCGTTTCCCAAGCGCCTGGGCCAGCCGGAAGAATTTGCCTCGCTGGCGGTCGAGATGTGCCGCAACGGCTATTTCAACGGCGAATCGGTGCGGCTGGACGGCGCCATCCGGATGGCGCCGCGCTGAGCGACGCGGACTGGGTCAAATCAATACGGAGACGCCGATGGATTTCAGCTACCTGAGCACGCTGCCTGACGCCGTGCGCCATTTCGCCAGGCTGCGGCCCGACGCGGTGGCGTATGCGTTCGAGGGCCGCCAGACCACCTACGCCGACTTCGAGCGCAATACCGACCGGGTCGCGCAGGCGCTGCTGGCCGAGGGCGTCCGCGCCGGCGACCGCATTGGCTATATCGGCAAGAACAGCGACCGCTACTTCGAACTGCTGCTTGGCGCGGCCAAGGCCGGTGTCGTCACCACGCCGGCCAGCTGGCGCCTGGCGCCGCCAGAGGTCGAATTCATCGTGGGCCATTGCGATGCGGTGGTGCTGTTCGTCGGCCCGGAATCGGCGGCAATGGTGAAGTCGCTGCGGCCGGCGCTGCCGATGGTGCGCAAGGTGGTGCTGATGGAACCGTGCGCCGACGGCGGCGATGCCGCTTGCTACACCGACTGGCGCGACGCACAGCCGGCGACGCCGCCGGCACACCGTCCGGCGCCGCATGACGTGGTGTTGCAGCTATACACCTCCGGCACCACCGGGCGGCCCAAGGGCGCGATGCTGACACACCGCAACCTGACCATTGGCACCGAGGTCAGCGAACGCGAAGGCATTCCCTGGTCGCACTGGACGTCCGACGATATCTCGCTGGTGGCGATGCCTGTGGCGCATATCGGGGGCTCGGGCTGGGGCTTGCGCAATCTGCTCTCGGGCGCCAAGGGTGTGGTCGCACGCGAATTCGACCCGCGCGCTGTGCTGGATTTCATCGAGCACGAACGCGTCAGCAAGCTGTTCATGGTGCCGGCGGCGATGCAGATCGTGTTGCGCGATCCGCGCGCGCGCCAGGTGGATTACTCGCGCCTGAAGTACCTGCTGTATGGCGCCGCGCCGATTCCGGCGGCGCTGCTGCGCGAAGGCATCGAAGTGTTCGGCTGCGGCTTCGTGCAGCAGTACGGCATGACCGAGACCACCGGCACCATCGTCGCGCTGCCGCCCGAGGACCACACCACGGAAGAGGTGCCGCGCATGCGCGCTGCGGGCAAGCCGCTGCCGGGCGTGGAGATCAAGGTGGTGGACTATGAAGGGCGCGCGCTGGGTCCGGACGAAGTCGGCGAGCTCGTGGTGCGCTCGCAGCACAATATGGCCGGCTACTGGAAACAGCCCGAAGAAACCGCGCGCACCATCGATGCCGACGGCTGGCTGCGCACCGGCGACGCGGGCTATATGGATGCGGAGGGCTACCTGTACATCCATGACCGCGTCAAGGACATGATCATCAGCGGCGGCGAGAACGTCTATCCGGCCGAGGTCGAAAGCGCCATCTACGGCCACCCGCAGGTGGCCGACGTCGCGGTGATCGGCGTGCCGGACGAGAAGTGGGGCGAGGCCGTCAAGGCCATCGTCGTGCTCAAGCCAGGGCAGTCGCCGGACCGCGACGGCATCATTGCGTGGACGCGCCAGCGGCTGGCTGGCTTCAAGGTGCCGAAGAGCATCGAGTTTGTCGACGTGCTGCCGCGCAATCCGTCCGGCAAGCTGCTGCGGCGCAAGCTGCGCGAGCCGTTCTGGGAGGGGATGAACCGGCAGGTGAACTAGCCTGGCACCCTGTCCCGCTTGCGGGACAGGGTGCAACTACTTCTTCTTGATCACGCTGACCTTGCCATCGGCTTCCAGGTACAGCGCCTTGATCTCCTCGATCTTCTCGACGCCCTCTTCACGGTATTTGGCTTCCAGTTCGTCGTCGGTGATGGATTCACGCCGCATGTTCTCGCGCAGCTTGGTGCCGTCGCGCACGAGCAGGATCTTCCTCGCTTCGGCAAAGCGCTGGAATGTGGGGAAATGGTAGGCAAGCAGGTCGATCAGGCGGTTCCACGCGATCAACGTGGCAACCAGCAGCATGGCGTCGGCAACGCCTTCACCCTTGCCGGCCATGCCGTTCTGCGCAGCATCCGCAACGATCACGACCACCAGCAGGTCGGCAATGCCCAGCGAGCCGATGTCGCGCCGCACCACGAAGCGGAACATCAGGAACAGCGCCCAGTACATCACCGTGCCGCGAACGACGATCTCGAGCGGCGAGATGGTGAAGAAGAGGGCTTCGCGCCAGTCGAACGAGAGGTCCATGCCTGCAAGCGCAGCAACTTCCGGGCCACTTTGCGGGGATGGCGCTGGTGCACGCCACGCCGCCGTGCTGACGGTAATTCTTGCAGCGGCTGCGTACGGATTGCCGTGGCGCACCCGGCGGGCTCCTGCTTTCGCAGGAAGCCGCTGGTGCGAAGGTCAGTCGGCCTGGATGCCGAACTCCTTCACGATCTTCGTATAGCGCGTGGTATCCGCGGCGATCAGCTTCGACAGCGTGGCCGGCTCGCCGCCCGCCGGCGTCACCGCGATAGTGGCCATGCGGGCGACCACGTCGGGCATCTTCAGGATCTCGTTGATATGTGAGTTGAGCGTGCGCACCATGTCGGCGGGCATGTTCTTCGGACCCAGCAGCGCCTGCCAGGCACCGATCTCGACATCCTTGTAGCCCAGTTCCGCCAGCGTCGGCACATTGGGCGCGAACGGCGAGCGCTTCTGGTCTGCCACGGCCAGCGGCACCAGGCTGCCATTGCCCACGTACTGCGCCACCGCGCCGTAGGTGACGTAGGTGACCGGGACCTGGCCGCCGATCACGTCGACGATGGCGGGCGCCAGGCCGCGGTACGGCACCTGGCTGATCTTGATGCCGGCGGACTTGTTGAACAGTTCGCCCATGATGTGCATCGGCGAGCCGTTACCCGGCGTGGCATAGGTTTCCACCTTGCCCGACTTGGCGCGCGCCACCAGGTCGCTGACCTTGGTGATGCCGGTGCCCTTGTTGACCACCACGAACAGCGACTGCGTGCCGATCTGCGCGATCGGCGTGAAGTCATGCTGCACGTCGTAGGTGGCGCCGGTGCCGGCCTTGAGCACCAGCGGTGCGATGGCGACGGTGTTGGGCGCCAGCAGCAGCGTGTAGCCGTCCGGGTTGGCGCGGGCTACGTAGGCGCTGCCGATGGTGCCGGCGGCGCCGGTGCGGTTTTCCACGACCACCGACTGTTTCAGGCGCGGTGCCAGCTTTTCCGCGAACAGGCGTGCCAGGACGTCGACATCGCCGCCGGCCGGATAGGCAACGACGATGGTGATGGGTTTGCTCGGGTACGCGCCCTGGGCCAGGGCGGTGCCGGTGCCGGTGCAGAGCACGGTGGCGGCGGCGGCCAGCGTGGCCAGGACTTTGCGGCGTGCAGACTTCATGATGTTCAGACCTCGGTAAAACTTGGCGCCCGGCGGGGGCCGGGGCCACATGGCTGGTGAAGCCCGGCGCGCGGCGCCGGGGCGTCGCTACCGACTCAGAAAATGTGCTTGATGCCCAGCATCGAGCCCCACTGGTTCGCGCCCGGGCGGGGGTTGGAGCCAGGCGAGCCGCCGCTTACCGACATGGCGAGCTGGCCGTCGTTATTGATATAGCCGGCGGTGGCATAGACCGAGGTGCGCTTGCTGAAACTGTAGGTCGCGCGCAGCGCGTAGAGCATCGCCTCGTTGTCGCTGCCGTGGTAGTTCAGGAAGTAGACCTGGCCGGCCAGGTTGACTGCCGGGGTGATGTCGTAAGACACGCCGGCGTAGTACAGGTCGCTGATCGGGGTGGGGCTGCCTTCGTTGTCGCGGCGGATCCAGCCGGCGCCAAGCTTGGTGTTCTTCAGCAACATGTAGCCGCCTATCGACAGGCGGTCGTCGGTCAGGTTGCTGTTGGTCAGGCCGCCGAAGGCGCCGGGACCGCCGCGCTGCGAATCGTAGGCCGCGATCACGCCCCAGGTCTTGCTGTCATAGCCGACCATGGCCGACCACTCGCGGCACGCCTTCTTGTCGGCCGGGTTCTCGCCGGCGCAGTTGGTGCCGGCCGGGCTGGGGCCGGCGTTGACCGCGTCGCGCCCGAAGCTGTAAGTGGCACCGACCACGAAGCCGTTGAAGTTGGCCTTGTACGCGACGGCATTGTCGGCGCGCGTGTTGGGCAGGTAGCTGTCAAGCGAGCCCGAGCCGTACACGTTCGGCCCGAGGATATCGCTGTCGAGAATGGCCCAGAACAGCATCGTGTACTGGCGGCCGAACGACAGCTGGCCATACTGGTTGCTCAGCCCGACCAGCGCCTGGCGCCCGAACAGGCGGCCGCCCTGGTTGGCGTTGCCCGTGTCCGGCGAGAAGCCCGATTCCAGCACGAACAGGCCCTTCAGCCCGCCGCCCAGGTCTTCCGTGCCGCGGATGCCCCAGCGCGACGGCACCGTGGCGGTGTTGTTGGGCATGCGCACCAGGCTGTCGCCGTTGGCGCCGACATTGCTCACGTACTCGACACCGGTATCGATGACGCCATACATCGTCACCGATGATTGGGCCGAGGCCAGCAGGGGGGAAGCGGCAAGCAGCGCCGCGGCGGTTCGTGCAAGTTTCATCTACCAGTTTCCTTCCGTTTTTCCGTCTTGTAATCGTCTTTGTGGTCCGGACTGCTGCGATGGCGGCCGGGTGTCAGGGCAGGCTTGTTGTTGGCAGGGTGTTCTCCTCTTGTGGATCCTTGTGGGCTGGGATGCCTAGCAAAAATGCTGCGACAGCCGCTTTTATGTTTTATATATGGAACATCAAACAACATAAGAAACGTTGAGCAAAATATAGCCGCGAGTTTCCTAAAGCTGTGAGGAGGGTTATCCCTAGTGCGGCACGGCGACGACGCGCCGGACAGCCGCCGGCTGCACCCGCGCAGGGCCGGGCGTGCGCACGGGCGGTGCATCGGCACTACGTGGCGCGCGCCACCGGAAGTCCGGTCGCCCAGGCGTCGTGCCGCACCGGCAAAGGCGCTGCGCCCGATGCCATAAAGCAAGAGCCTGGCGCGCCGTGCAAACCGGTGCGTGCACCAGCCCGGCGCGTTGACGTTTTCGTGTCGGACAGGCCTATCGTTTACCCTGATCCCGTTTCCTGAAGCGCACGCCTATGCTTTAAAAGTTTTATTCGCAAACCTAAGTTTTATATATGGAACAAAATCAACCCCCCATTCCTCCGCAGCCGG
Organism: Cupriavidus sp. Agwp_2; assembly: GCF_040784895.1. NCBI lineage: Bacteria > Pseudomonadati > Pseudomonadota > Betaproteobacteria > Burkholderiales > Burkholderiaceae > Cupriavidus > Cupriavidus sp. Agwp_2. The sequence continues at coordinate 1,311,198 of NZ_CP088084.1, read as the reverse complement.
ATCGGCAGCTACTGGAGGCCCTGAGCAGCGGGTTTGCGGAACGCGTGGTGACCGTCGATGGCGGCGCGCAGGTGGCGTACCGCAGTGGCGGAACCAGCGGGCCCGCCATCGTGCTGCTGCATGGCATCAGCTCCGGTGCGGCCTCGTGGCTGCCTTGCGCCAGCCTGCTGGCCGCGCAGGCGCGCGTGATCGCCTGGGACGCGCCGGGCTACGGCAATTCGACGCCGCTGGCGCAGCAGCGCCCCATGGCGTCCGACTACGCGCAACGGCTGGACGGCATGCTGCAGGCGCTGGCGATACAGCCCACCCTGATCGTCGGCCATTCGCTCGGCGCGCTGATGGCCGCGGCCTATGCCGCCAACGCGCGCAACCTGCCGGCGCGGCTGTTGCTGCTGAGCGTGGCCCAGGGCTACGGGGCGGCGGGCAAGGAAGCGCAGGCGCAGCAGGTGGCCCAGCAGCGGCTGGCGGCGCTGGACACGCTCGGCGTGGAAGGGCTGGCGCAACGCGGGCCGTCCCGGCTGCTGAGCGAGCTGGCCGATGCCGGCGCGCACGCGTGGGTGCGCTGGAACATGCAGCGGCTCGACCCGGACGGCTATCGCCAGGCGGTGGCGATGTTGTGCGGCGACGATATCGACCGTTATCTGTCGCGCCGTCCGGCGTCGCTGCCCATACGCATTGCCTGCGGCAGCCGCGACGTGGTGACCACCCCGCTGGCCTGCGGCACGCTGGCCGAACGCTTCGACCTGCCGCTGGCGCTGATCCCCGACGCCGGCCATGCCTGCTACATCGAGCAGGCCGCCGCGACCGCGCGGCTGATCCGCTCGGCGCTGCCCCAGGGCACCGCCTGATCCTTTCCGGCGCCGCCACCCGCGCGGCGCCGCTTGGCGCGCCGCTTGCGCCGCCTGATCTGAATTTTCGGGTTTACCCCAGTCAATTTTTACGGTTGCGTTGTCTATAGTCGTACCTGTGTTCAATATCTAAACCAGTGTTTCATTAGTAAAACACGACGGACGCAAGAGCAGGTCGCATCCGGACGGCGTCGGAACACGGTCCCCCAAGCTGCAAGACATGGAGCAAAGCGCAATGGAAAGCCTCTCGTACAACCCGAACCTGGTGCCCTGGGAGCGTCCGGCGCCGAACAACGTCGCAGGCAAGGGCCATATCGAACAACCCGGCAAGGTCGCCAACATCGTCTGGCAGACCCGTGCCGCCGCCGCGACCGCCTACGAGAACGCGCTGGGCGACGCCATCGAAGCCGCCTTCGAAGGCGGTGCCCAGAACCCGCAGGACATCGTGCGCGCGTTCAACGCCGCCGGCTTCCTGGGCGTCGACGGCCAGCCCTGGACCGAAGAGCGCTTCCTCTCCGAAATGCGCCGCCTGGGCGCCTGAACCACGCCAGAACCGCGTCCCTAGCGAGAACAAGATGGAATCGAACAAGCAAGCCCGCGCCGAAGCCCGCCTGAACACCGGCCTGCGCAACTACTGGTACCCGGTCGCCGCCTCGTGGGCGGTGAGCCATGCCCCGATCGGCATCACCCGCCTGAGCCAGAACATCGTGCTGTGGCGCGACGGCGCCGGCCAGGTCCACGCGCTGGAAGACCGCTGCCCGCACCGCGGCGCGCGCCTGTCGATGGGCTGGAACCTGGGCGACCGCGTCGCCTGCTGGTACCACGGCGTGGAAGTCGGCGGCGACGGCCAGGTCAAGAGCGTGCCGGCAGTGGAAAGCTGCCCGCTGGAAGGCCGCACCTGCGTGCGCAGCTACCCGGTGCAGGAAAAGGCCGGCGCGATCTTTTTGTGGTTCGGCGACCAGGCACCGCAGGGCGAAGGCAGCCCCGACGAGCTGCGCCTGCCGGAAGAGCTGGCCAGCGAGGAACACAGCAACTTCCTGTGCGTGGCGCACTGGGACTGCAACTACCGCTACGCCATCGACAACGTGATGGACCCGATGCACGGTGCCTACCTGCACGCGGTGTCGCACTCGATGGCTTCGGGCGAGAAGTCGGCCGTGATGCAGATCCGCGAGACCGAGCACGGCCTGGTGTTCGAGAAGACCGGCCAGCGCGGCGTCAACTTCGACTGGGTGGAATTCGGCGAGACCGGCACGCTGTGGCTGCGCCTGGCGATCCCGTACCGCGCCAAGGTCGGCCCCGGCGGCCCGTTCGGCATCGTCGGCATGGCCACGCCGGTGGATGAAGACCACTGCATGGTGTTCTTCTGGCGTACCCGCCACGTGCAGGGCTGGGAGCGCGACGTATGGCGCTTCCTGTATCGCAACCGCCTGGAGCAGCTGCACTGGGACGTACTCGAGCAGGATCGCGTGGTGCTGGAGATGATGGCCCCCAACGCCCGCGACCACGAGATGCTGTACCAGCACGATGCCGGCATCACGCGCGTGCGCCGTCTGCTGAAGCGCCGCGCCGACCAGGAAGTCGCCGACGAGCCGGTGGCGATGCTGAAGCCCGCCGGAGCCGCCAGCCATGCCTGAAGCCCTCACCAACAACACGCTGCTGGCCGGCCGCAAGGTGCTGGTCACCGGTGCCGCGCGCGGCCTCGGGCTGGCCTTCGTCAAGTCGCTGGCCGAAGCCGGCGCCAGCGTGGCGATGGCCGACATTTTGGCCGAGCGCCTGCAGCAAGAAGCCGACACACTGCGCGCCCGCGGCCTGAAGGTGGTGCCGGTGGTGCTGGACCTGGCGGATCCCGCCTCGGTGCAGGCTTGCGCCGAGGCCGCGGTCAAGGCCCTGGGCGGCCTTGACGGCCTGGTCAACAACGCCGCCGTGACCGACTCGGGCGGCCGCGATGCCAGCGCCATCGACATCGCCACCTGGGATCGCGTGATGAACGTCAACGTGCGCGGCACCTGGCTGATGACCGCTGCCTGCCTGCCGGCGCTGCGCGCCAGTGGCCGTGGCGCGGTGGTCAACCTGGCGTCGGACACGCCGCTGTGGGGCGCGCCCAACCTGCTGGCCTATGTGGCGAGCAAGAGCGCCATCATCGGCATGACCCGCTCGCTGGCCCGTGAAATGGGCAAGGACCAGATCACCGTCAACGCGGTGGCCCCGGGCCTGACGCTGGTGGAAGCCACCGAATACGTGCCGCAGCATCGCCACGACCTGTACCGCGAGCAGCGCGCGATCCCGCGCGAGCAACTGCCCGACGACGTCTGCGGCGCGGTGCTGTTCGCCCTCTCCGACCTTGCCCGTTTCGTGACCGGCCAGACGCTGGCGGTCAACGGCGGCTTTGTCATGCATTGATCCAACTGATCCAACTGATCCACTGAAAACAGAAGGAATCCAAATGAGCGATCTTTCCCAACCAGCCAACATCAAGCGTTCGTGGGACCAGCCGGACGGCGCCTCGTTCGACCAGTGGATGGAAAGCCGCGTCGCGCGCTTCTCCACGCGCAAGTACGACTGGGACGCGCTGAAGTTCCAGGCCGACTACGACCCCAAGTACCGCCGCGCGCAGATGCGCTACCTGGGCACCGGCGGCACCGGCGTGGCCGCGGACACCAACACCGTGCCGTCGGAGCACTTCACCTTCTCCACCATGATCATCCCGGCCGGCCATGAAGGCCCGTCGCATATCCACACCGACGTGGAAGAGGTGTTCTTCGTCATGCGCGGCAAGATCAAGCTGATCCTGGAAAAGGACGGCGAGCGCTTCGAGACCATCCTGACCGACCGAGACCTGGTCTCGGTGCCGCCGGGCGTGTATCGCGAGGAAATCAACATTGGCGAGGAAGACGCGCTGATGTGCGTGATGCTCGGCGCCAAGAAGCCGATCACGCCGACCTACCCGCCCGAGCACCCGCTGACGAAGATCAAGCGGTGATGCGCCATCGGCCCGTCCGCACGCACTGACCATGAGCACCAACGCCTTCCCGACGACGCCAGCCGCCAACGAGACCCAGGACAAGTACATCGTCCCGGGCCTGGAGCGCGGCCTGCGCCTGCTCAGCGAGTTCAGCAGCAAGGACCGCACCATGTCGGCCGCCGAACTGGCGCGCCGCCTCAAGGTGCCGCGCTCCACCGTGTTCCGCCTGCTGGCCACGCTGGAAATGCTGGGCTTCGTCGAGCGCGCCGATGGCGGCCGCGATTTCCGGCTGGGCATGGCGGTGCTGCGGCTGGGGTTTGAGTACCTGGCGTCGCTGGAGCTGACCGAGCTGGGCCGCCCGCTGCTGGAGCGGCTGCGCGACGAGATCGGCTACCCGACCAACCTGGTGGTGCGCGACGGGCGTTCGATCGTCTACGTGGCCAAGGCGGTGTCGCCGCGGCCCTTCGCCAGTTCGGTCAATGTCGGCACGCGTCTGCCGGCGCATGCCACGGTGCTGGGGCGCGTGCTGCTGGAAGACCTGTCGCTGGCGGAATTGCGCGCGCTGTACCCGGAGGCGCAGCTGGAAGTGTTCTCCGACAGCACGCCGCGCACGGTTGATGCGCTCTTTGCCATCGTCCAGCGCGACCGCGAGCGTGGCTACGTGCTGCAGGAAGGCTTTTTCGAATCGAGCATCTCGACCATTGCCGCGCCGGTGCGCGACCGCACCGGCAAGGTGGTGGCGGCGCTGGGGGCCACCATCCCCGCCGCGCATATCGATCCGGCGCATTTCGATCCGGATCAACTGGACGCGATGGTGGAGAAAGTGCGCAACACCGCGGGCGAGCTGTCGCGCCTGCTCGACTACCGGCCGTCGCTGTACAGCGCCGGCAAGGTCGTGAATCTGTATCGGGAGTGAGGACAATGTCCATGATTGAACTCGGCGGCAAGGTTGCCGTCGTTACCGGCGGATCCTCCGGCATCGGGCTGGCGACCGTCGAACTGCTGCTCGAAGCGGGCGCCGCCGTCGCCATGTGCGGCCGCGACGAAGCCCGCCTGCGCGGCGCCGAAGCACAGCTGCGCGAGAAGTTCGCCGGCTGCCGGCTCCATGCCGCGACCTGCGACGTGCTCAAGCCGGAACAGGTCGCCGCCTTTGCCGCCGACGTGCAGGCCACGCTGGGCAACGCCGACATGCTGGTCAACAACGCCGGCCAGGGCCGCGTGTCGACCTTCGCCAATACCGAAGACGCGGCCTGGATGGACGAACTGCAGCTCAAGTTCTTCTCGGTGATCCACCCGACGCGCGCCTTCCTGCCGCAGCTGGAGAAGTCGGCCCAGGGCGCGATCGTCTGCGTCAACTCGCTGCTGGCGCAGCAGCCGGAGCCGCACATGGTGGCGACCTCCGCCGCGCGCGCCGGCGTGCTCAACCTGGTGCGCTCGATGGCCACCGAATTCGCGCCCAAGGGTGTCCGTGTCAACGGCATCCTGATCGGGCTGGTCGAGTCGGGCCAGTGGCGCCGCCGCTTCGAGGCGCGTGCCGAAGAAGACCGCCACCTGGACTGGGCCGCGTGGACCGCGCGCCTGGCCCAGCAGAAACATATTCCCCTTGGCCGCCTGGGCCTGCCTGTCGAGGCAGCCCGCGCCATCCTGTTCCTTGCCTCGCCGTTGTCTTCGTACACCACGGGCAGCCATATCGATATCTCCGGAGGACACTCCCGTCATGCCTAATCAACAACAGTACGAACAACAGCAGGTCACCGTTGGCTGCGCCATCACGGCGTTCCTCGAGCAGTGCGGGGTCAAGGCCGCGTTTGGCGTGATCTCGATCCACAACATGCCGATCCTCGACGCCATGGGCGAGCGCGGCAAGATCCGCTTCGTGCCGGCGCGCGGCGAAGCGGGCGGCACCAACATGGCTGACGCCTACGCCCGTACCACTGGCGGCCTGGGTGTGTGCCTGACCAGCACCGGCACCGCCGCGGGCAATGCCGCCGGCGCGATGGTTGAAGCGCTGACCGCCGGCACGCCGATGCTGCATATCACCGGCCAGATCGAGACGCCGTACCTGGACCAGAGCCTGGCCTACATCCACGAAGCGCCGGACCAGCTCACCATGCTGAAGGCCGTGTCGAAGGCCGCCTTCCGCATCCGCAGCGCCGATACCGCGATCAGCACCATCAAGCTGGCCGTGCAGACCGCGCTGACGGCGCCGACCGGCCCGGTCAGCGTCGAAATCCCCATCGACATCCAGGCCGCGCTGATCGACCTGCCGGCCGACCTGCAGCCGCTGCCGGTGCCCAGGCACGTGCCGTCAGCGCACGCGCTGGACGCGCTGGCCGAGCGCCTGGCCAACGCCAGGCGCCCGCTGCTGTGGCTGGGCGGCGGTGCGCGCCACGCCAGCAAGCAAGTGCAACGCCTGCTGGACCTGGGCTTCGGCGTGGTCACCAGCACGCAGGGCCGCGGCATCGTGGCGGAAGACGATCCGCGCTCGCTGGGCGCCTACAACCTGCACAAGCCGGTCGAGGCCTTCTACCAGACCTGCGACGCGATGCTGGTGGTGGGTTCGCGCCTGCGCGGCAATGAAACGCTGAAGTACGAACTGAAGCTGCCGCGCCCGCTGCTGCGCATCGACGCCGACCCGGCCGCCGAAGGCCGCTGCTACCTGAGCGACTACTTTGTCAGCGGCGACGCCGCGCTGGCGCTGGACGCCCTGGCAGACCGGCTCGAAAAGCGCATGAAGGTCGATCCGGCCTTCGCCGCCGACCTGCGCCGCGCGCACGACGTTGCCGTCAACGGCCTGGTCGATGGCCTGGGCCCGTACTCGGCACTGGTGCAGGCACTCCAGGGCGCGGTGGGCCGCAACTTCAACTGGGTGCGCGACGTGACCGTGTCGAACAGCACCTGGGGCAACCGCGAACTGCGCATCTTCGACTCGCGTGCCGGCGTGCACGCGCTGGGCGGCGGCATCGGCCAGGGCCTGGCCATGGGCATCGGCGCCGCGATCGGCGCGGCGGCCACTGCCTCGGGCAAGAAGACTTTCACGCTTGCCGGCGACGGCGGCTTCATCCTGAACCTGGGTGAGCTGGCCACCGCCGTGCAGGAACGCGCCGACATGGTCATCGTGCTGATGAACGACAAGGGCTACGGCGTGATCAAGAACATCCAGGACGCGCAGTACGGCGGCCGCCGCCACTACGTGGACCTGCATACGCCCGACTACGCCGCGCTGGCCAAGTCGCTGTCGCTGCGCCATGCGCGCGTCAGCAGCCTGGCTGAAGTGGGCGCCGCGCTGGAGCAGGCCACGGTCGAGCCCGGCCCGTTCCTGCTGGAAATCGACATGCTGTCGATCGGCAGCTTCAAGACCGTGTTTGCCGGCCCGCCGGTGAACAAGGAAACCCCGGCTTCGGAACAGGCCACCGTCAGCGCCTGAGGAGAGCAGAAAAATGCTGCATGTGTCCATGATTGGGTGCGGTGCGATTGGCCGGGGCGTGCTTGAGCTGCTCAAGAGCGATCCCGACGTCGCCTTCGACGTGGTGATCGTGCCCGAGAGCGCGATGGACGAGGCCCGTGGCGCGCTCTCCGCGCTGGCGCCCAGCGCCCGCGTGGCCACGCACCTGGACGACCAGCGCCCCGACCTGCTGGTCGAGTGCGCCGGCCACCATGCGCTGGAAGAGCACATCGTGCCGGCGCTGGAGCGCGGCATTCCGTGCATGGTGGTGTCGGTGGGCGCGCTGTCCGAGCCCGGCATGGCCGAGCGGCTGGAAGCGGCCGCGCGCCGTGGCGGCACGCAGGTGCAGCTGCTCTCCGGCGCGATCGGTGCGATCGATGCGCTGGCCGCGGCTCGCGTCGGCGGGCTGGATGAAGTGATCTACACCGGCCGCAAGCCGGCGCGTGCCTGGATCGGCACGCCGGCCGAGAAGCTGTTCGACCTGGATGCGCTGACCGAGACGACGGTGATCTTCGAAGGCACGGCGCGCGATGCCGCACGCCTGTACCCGAAGAACGCCAACGTCGCCGCCACGGTGTCGCTGGCCGGCCTCGGGCTGGACCGCACCTCGGTGAAGCTGCTGGCCGATCCGCATGCGGTGGAGAACGTGCATCACGTGGAAGCGCGTGGGGCGTTCGGAGGCTTCGAACTGACCATGCGCGGCAAGCCGCTCGCCGCCAACCCGAAGACTTCCGCGCTGACGGTGTTCAGCGTGGTGCGCGCGCTGGGCAACCGGGCGCACGCAGTATCGATTTAAAGGACCGACCCTCCCGCTTGCGGGAGAGGGGAGTCCCGCCGCAGCAGTGGTGAGGGCATCGCAGCGAAATAACGCAGTAAGGCCGGCAGCGGCAACGACAGACACAGCAGGCAACGACATGAACCCACAAGAAGTACTCCCCATCTGCATCGCAGGCGAATGGCGCCTGGGGACCGGCGACCGCTACGGCACGCGCTACCCGGCCACCGGCGAAGTCGTCGCGGAACTCAACGCCGCCAGCCTGGCTGATGTGGAAGAGGCCGTGCAGGGCGCCCACCACGCCTTCCTCACCAGCGGCTGGGCCCAGCGCAAGCCGCACGAGCGCGCCGCCGTGCTGTACCGTGTGGCCGAACTGATCCGCGCACAAGCCGAACCGCTGGCACAACGCCAGCGCCTGGACAACGGCAAGCCGATCAGCGAAACGCGCGCGCTGGTCGCCAGCGCCGCCGGCACCTTCCAGTTCTTTGCCGCCGCCTGCGAAACGCTGGAAGAAACCATCACGCCGCAGCGTGGCGACTGCCTGACCATGAGCGTCTACGAGCCGATGGGCGTGGTCGCGGCGATCACGCCGTGGAACTCGCCGATCGCCAGCGAGGCACAGAAGATGGCGCCCGCGCTCGCCGCGGGCAACGCCGTGGTGGTCAAGCCCGCTGAAGTCACGCCGCTGATGGCGCTGGAACTGGCGCGCATCTGTGAAGAAGCCGGCGTGCCCAGGGGCCTGATCAGCGTGCTGCCCGGCAAGGGTTCGGTGATCGGCGACGCCATCACCAAGCATCCGCTGGTGCGCCGCGTGTCGTTCACCGGTGGCACCACCACCGGCAAGCACATCGCGCATATCGCCGCCGACAAGATGATGCCGGTGTCGCTGGAGCTGGGCGGCAAGTCGCCGACCATGGTGTTCGACGACGCCGACCTCGACCACGCGGTCAACGGCGTGCTGTACGGCATCTTCAGCTCGTCGGGCGAGTCGTGCATCGCCGGCTCGCGCCTGTTTGTGGCGCGCTCGCAGTACGAGCCGTTCATCGACCGCCTCGCCGCCGGCGCCGCGCACCTGCGCGTGGGCGATCCCGCCGACGAACGCACCCAGATGGGGCCGCTGATCACTGACCGCCACCGCGACAGCATCGAATCGTACGTCGCGACCGGCGTGCACGAAGGCGGGCAACTGCGCACCGGCGGCCTGCGTCCCGACGTGGCCGGCCTGCCCAACGGCTATTTCTACACGCCGACCATCATCGAAGGCCTGGATAACAACGCCCGCATCTGCCAGGAAGAGATCTTTGGCCCGGTGCTGGTGGCGATCCCGTTCGACGACGAGGACGACCTGATCGAACAGGCCAACGACAGCGTCTACGCGCTGGCCGCCGGCATCTGGACGCGCGACTACAAGCGCGCCTGGCGCGTGGCACGTGCGGTGCAGGCAGGCAATGTGTGGATCAACACCTACAAGCAGTTCTCGATCGCGACGCCGTTCGGCGGCTGGCGCGACAGCGGCCTGGGCCGCGAGAAGGGACGGCTGGGCATCCTGCAGTACATGGAGCAGAAAAGCGTGTACTGGGGCCTGAACGAACAACCGCTGCCGTGGGCCAACCACTGAACCCGGCAGGCTGGAGAGAAGCAATGATCAAGGTATTGGGAATCGACGAGATTGTCTACGGCGCGGATGACTTTGACGCCTGCCGTGGCTTTTTCTCGGACTGGGGCCTGGCCATCAAGCGCGATGACGCGCAGGGCCTGGACTTTGAAACGCTGAACGGTTGCCGCGTGCTGGTGCGCCGCATCGAGGATCCGTCGCTGCCGCCCGCGATCGAGGCCGGCCCGACGCTGCGCGAAGTGGTGTGGGGCGTCGAGTCGCCGGCCTCGCTCGATCATCTGGCTGACGCGATCGCCGATGCGCCGGGCTTTGTGAAGCAAGGCGAGGGCGGCACGCTGCGTATCGGCTGCACCGATCCGAACGGCCTGGCGGTGCGCTTCCAGGTCACGCGCAAGCATGAGGTGCAGGTCGACTGCGCGCTGATGAATACGTGGAACGACAAGCCGCGCATGAACCAGCGCAGCCCGATCTACGACCACGCCACGCCGATCGAAGTCGGCCACGTGGTGTTCTTCGTGAAGGACGTCAAGGCCACCGAGCAGTTCTACGTGGAGAAGTTCGGCTTCGTGCCGTCGGACCGCTACCCGGACCGCGGCGCGTTCCTGCGCTGCACGGCCGACGGCGGCCACCACGACCTGTTCCTGCTGCAGCTGCCGGAACCGAAGAGCGGCCTGAACCACGTCGCCTTCACCGTGCGCGATATCCACGAAGTCTTCGGCGGCGGCATGCATGTGTCGCGCAAGGGCTGGGACACGCAGCTCGGTCCGGGCCGGCATCCGATCTCGTCGGCGTACTTCTGGTACTTCAAGAATCCGGCCGGCGGCCTGATCGAGTACTACGCCGATGAAGACCAGCTCGACGAGCACTGGGAGCCGCGCGCCTTCGAGCCGGGCCCGACCATGTTCGCCGAATGGGCGATCGAGGGCGGCATCGACGGCAACACCCGCCGCCAGAAGAACGCGGGCGGCCCGGCAGGCAAGTTCCTGACCGAGAAGCGGTAAGAGAGAGAAGCGCAACAGAAGGAAGCAGCAATGAGTGCCCACCAGTCCCTGACCCTGCGCGTCCAGGCCATGCGTTTTGAAGCGCGCGGCGTGGTCAGCATCGAACTGCAAGATCCCGAAGGGAAGACCCTGCCCGAGTACAGCCCGGGCGCCCATATCGACCTGCACCTGGGCAACGGCCTGGTACGCAGCTACTCGCTGTGCGGCGCGCCGGAAGCGCGCAACCGCTACACCGTGGGCGTGCTGCTGGACCGCGGCAGCCGCGGCGGCTCGCGCTACGTGCACGAGCAGCTGCGCGTGGGTGCCACGCTGACGGTGGGCGCGCCGCGCAACAACTTCGAGCTGGACGAGAGCGCCGCGCATACCGTGCTGGTTGCCGGTGGCATCGGTGTCACGCCGATCGTCTGCATGGCGCGCCGGCTGGCGGAGCTGGGCAAGTCGTTCACGCTGATCTACTGCGCGCGTTCGCGTGCCGAGGCGGCATTCGTCGAACAGCTGTCGGCTTACGGCGACGCGGTGCGCTTCCACTTCGACGATGAAGCGGGCGCACCGCCGGACCTGAAGGCGATGCTGGGCGGACAGGACGCGCAGACGCATTTCTACTGCTGCGGCCCGGGCCCGATGCTGAATGCGTTCGAGGCCGCGTGCGAGGCGCATGCCTACCCGAACGTCCATATCGAACGCTTCGCCGCCGACCCGTCGACCGAGGCGGTGCAGGAAGGCGAATACGTGGTGCAGCTGTCGCGCACCGGCAATCTCGTCAAGGTGCCATCGGGCAAGTCGCTGCTCGATGCGCTGCTCGATTCCGGCGTGGAAGTCGAATACAGCTGCCGCGAAGGCGTGTGCGGATCGTGCGAGACCGCCGTGCTGGAAGGCTGCCCCGACCACCGCGACAGCGTGCTGAGCAACAGCGAGCGCGCCAGCAACAAGACCATGATGGTGTGCGTGTCCGGGTGCAAGGGCAGCAAGCTGGTGCTGGATTTGTAATTCCGCGCTTGTGTTCGCCCCTCTCCCGCAGGCGGGAGAGGGGAGCAACCCCCGAAGAATCAACCGAGAAGTACCGTGTTCACACAGAGACAAGACGCAGCGTCCCCCGGCGCACCGGTGGCCGCCACCGCAGGTATCGTGACCACGGCCGACAGTGCCGGCCAGGGCGCCGCCACGGCCACCGCCCGCAGCGGCCCGCCCGGTGGCGCCATCACGCGCGGCAATATCGTCGCCCGCATCGAACGCATGCCGGGCAACGCCATGCATATCCGCGCCCGGCTGCTGATCGGCCTGGCCACCTTCTTCGATGGCTTCGATGTCATCGCCATTGCCGCCACGCTGCCGCTGCTGATCGCGCAGTGGTCGCTGACGCCGGTACAGATCGGCGTCCTGATCGCGGCACCGTCGGTCGGTCAGCTGGTCGGGGCGCTGCTGTTCCCGGGGCTGGCCGAGCGCTTTGGCCGGTTGCGCTCGATCGGCTGGAGCGCGGGCATCATCGGCCTGATGAGCATCGCCTGCGGCCTGGCGCCGTCGTTCGAGATCTTCCTGCTGCTGCGCATCGTGCAGGGCCTGGGCCTCGGCGGCGAACTGCCGGTCGCCGCCACCTATATCAACGAAGTCACGCGCGCGCATGGCCGCGGGCGCTTCGTGCTGCTGTACGAGGTGGTGTTCCCGATCGGCCTGATGGTGTCCAACGGCGTCGGCGCCTGGCTGGTGCCGCACTACGGCTGGGAGGTGATGTACTTCATCGGCGGCGTGCCGCTGGTGCTGTTCTTCATTCTGAAACGCGTCATCCCCGAATCGCCGCGCTGGCTGGCCGAGAAGGGCCGCCTGGAAGAAGCGGATGCCGCCCTGCGCGCGTTCGAGGCCCGCGCCAGGGGCCCGCTGCCGCCGCCGCAGAATGCCAGCGCCTACGACCGCATGACCCAGCACCCGCGCCGCCGCGTGCGCGACCTGGTCGGCAAGGCCTATCTGGGGCGCACGATTGCGGTCTGGATGCTGTGGGCGACCTGCGGCTTTATCCAGTACGGCCTGTCGACGTGGCTGCCCACGGTCTACAAGACGGTCTACCACGCGCCGCTGCAACTGGCGCTGAACCTGGCCGCGGGCGCCTCGGTGCTGGGTGTGGTCGGCTCGCTGGTATGCGCGATGATCGTCGACAAGGTCGGCCGCAAGCCGGTGATCAACGTGTCGTTCCTGCTGTGCGCGCTGTCGCTGGTGCTGGCGGGCGTGTTCCACGCTTCGTCGGTATACGTGGTGGCGACCTTCTGCGCGCTGGCGATGGGTTTCCTGGCCAGCGGCTTCATCACCGCCTACGTCTATACGCCCGAGCTGTACCCGACCAGCGTGCGCGCGATGGGCTGTGGGCTTGGCGGCGCCTGGCTGAAGCTGGCCGCCATCTTCGCGCCGACACTGATCGCCGGCACCATCGGCAACGGCACGCTCAATGTGGCGTTCTTCGCGCTGGCCGTGGTCCCCGCGCTGGCGGCCATCACCGTTCACTTCTTCGGCATCGAGACCAAGGGGCAGGTGCTGGAGGAACTGGAGGTCTGAGCGGGCGCGTGCTCGTCCCGTTCATCTTTGAAGGCCGCGCCGGGATCCGGGGCGGCTTTTTTTCTTTGCTTCAGCTCATGCGCGTGCCGGTGACGGCAACGACCTTCGCCCACCGCGCGATCTCGCCCTGCAGGAACTGCCTGAACTGCACGGCGTCATTGCCCACCGGCACCAGGCCCTCGCCGCCCAGCCGCTTGCGCATCGCCGGCGAAGCCACCGCGGCACGCACCGCCTTCTCCAGCTGCGCCACCACATCGGCCGGCATGCCGGCCGGGCCGAGCAGGCCGTACCACGAGCTGTAGTCGAATCCGGGAACCACGTCGGCAATCGGCGCGATATCGGGAAACGCCGCCAGGCGCTTCGGGCTGCTCACCCCCAGTCCCTTGACCTTGCCGGCCAGCAACAGCGGCTGCACCGTGGCGACATTGCCCAGCAGCAGGTCCGCCTGGCTGGCGACCACGTCGGCCACGGCAGGTGCCGCGCCCTTGTAGGGCACGCTGACAAGGTCGATGCCGGCCTCATGCTTGAGCATTTCGCCGGCCAGGTGGTTGGCGCTGCCGATTCCTGCCACGGCGATGCTGAGCTTGCCCGGGCGGGACTTGGCCAGCGCGATCAGTTCGCGCACATTCTTCGCGCCCAGATCCGGCCGCGACACCAGCAGCAGCGGCGAGGTGGCGATCAGCGAGACCGGGGTGAAGTCCTTGAGCGGATCGAACGGCTTCTTCTCGAACAGCGCGGGATTGATCGCGTGGCTGGTGTAGCTGAGCAGCAGCGTGCTGCCGTCCGGCTCGGCCTTGGCCACCGCGGTTGCGGCGATATTGCCCGCCGCGCCACCGCGGTTCTCGACGATGAAGGATTGCTTGAGGCGCTGCTCCAGCTCGGCGGCCAGCGCGCGGGCCACCAGGTCGGTGCCTCCGCCGGGCGTGGCGCCGACCAGCACCCTGGTTACCGCGGGCGCGGCACGCAGGCTGGCCGGCAGCAGTGTGCCGGCAGCCAGCAGCGCGAGGAAGTCGCGTCGTTGCATGGGTTGTCTCCGTTTCTCTCGTTATGGTCCTGGCGATGGGGGGATCGCTGGCGGGCGGTGCTTATGCGGCAGCCGTCTCGGACTGGCTGGCCGCATGCCCGGCCAGGATGCGCGCCATGTCTTCCTGTTGCACCAGCGGGCGCCAGGTTTCGAACAGCATGCCGAGCGCGGCCGCCTGGCGCTTCTCATAGCCGAGGAAGGCCTGCGTGATGGCGCTGCCGCGCACGCCGCCGCGTACCGAGCCGGCGCGCACGTCGCCGTAGTACTCCTTCCAGTTGTCCGGCAGCGGCTGCGAGCCCGGCACGGCCAGCCACAGGCGGAACAGGTGGCGCTTGCGGTCCGGTTCTTCATGGTCTTCAAACGGCGTGCGCGAATGCAGCGTGACGTAGTTGTTCAGCAGCTGCATGTCGCCCTGTTCCAGTTCCATGGTGAAGCAGAGTTCGTCGCTGGGCATCAGTGCATCGAGCAGGTCCAGCGCCTCGAGCTGTGCCGGCGTCAGGCGCGGCAGTTCCGCGAAATCGCGCTGCGCGGCGTCGGTGTTCTTGCGGTTGGTGCGCGCCGAGAAGAATTCCGGGTGGCTGCCGAAGATCGGGCAGCGGTAGTACGGCGGCTGCGAGGGGTCCTGCGTGCCCTGGTAGCTGTGAAAGAACGTGCCCTTGAGCACCGCGATCAGGTCGGGGCGCCGCTGCTGCACGGCTTCATACAGCGCGATCGAGCTGATCACCTTGCTGGTGCCGCCGGACCTGGCGGTGCGGCGGCACAGCAGGCCCACCACGTCGCAAGAGTCCTGGTGGAAGTCGAGCCCGGCATTGGTGTTATAGCCGCGCCCGCCCTTGACCTTGTATTCGCCGCCCTCGTTGCGCACGTCGTTCATGAATTCGCTGGCGCGGTTCTGCGTGCGCCCCACGCCCATGTAGAGGCTCATGCCCCAGTAGGCCAGGCGCGATTCTTCCTGGCTCCACTCGTCGACAGGAAAGCCCTTGACCAGGCACATCCCCCAGCCGCCCTGCGTGATGTCGATGGCCCGCTTGAGCACGCCGCGGGCGGCCTCGTTCAGCGGGAAGTCGGCCTGTTCCATGTCCAGCAGTGGCTTGCCCAGCGTCCTCGCATGGTTGAGGGCGTCGCGCATGCCCTGGATCTCGGCTTCGCTCATGCGCACGACCCAGCTGCGGTCTTCGCGCGCCTGGCGGGCGGTCCAGGGCAGGGGGCGTTGGGATGCGGCGATGGCTGACATGTCTGGGGTCTCCTCCGTGTTTGTGCCTGATGTTGGAACCCAGTCTATCGAGCTGGCCTATCATTAGAAAAGCGAACATATTTGAGGTTCTTCGTAAGAGTTTTTGATGAAGCTTGAGACCTTCCATACGCTTGAAGCGGTCCTGCAGACGGGTACATTTGCGGGGGCAGCGCGCCAGGGCAACGTCACGCCGAGCGCTGTCAGCATGCAGATGAAGCAGCTGGAACAGTACCTGGGCAGGCCTCTGTTCGACCGCTCCGGACTGCAGGCGCGGCCGAACCAGCTGGCCCACGAGGTGGCCGACACGATGCGCCAGGCGCTGCAAAGCCTCGAGGCGTTGCGCGTCGGCGGCGGGTTGGTGGTGGAGGGGGTAGTGCGGCTCGGCGTGATCGAGTCGCTGCAGCCGGTCGTCCTGCCCGGGATCGTGCGCTATGTCCGGGAGCGTCATCCCCGGCTGGACCTGCGCCTGGTGCGCGGGCGCAGCAGCACGCTCACGGCGGCAGTCAAGGCAGGGGATATCGACGCCGCCCTGGTGGCGCAGCCGGTATCGGGCGGCTCGGCACGGCTGCGCTGGACGCCGATGATGCGGCGCGAACTGGTGATGATTGCGCCCCCTGGCGCGACCGAGACCAACGTGGCGTCGCTGTTCCGCCTGTACGACTGGATCCGCTATGACCGGAATACGGTGTCAGGTGCGATGGCGGCGCAGTACGTGCATGCGCACGTGACCGAGATCCGCGGCACGCTGGAATTCGACAGCGCGCCGGCAATCGTGGCGATGGTCAGTGGGGGGCTGGGGGTGTCCATCCTGCAGGGCCCCGATCCGACGCTGGTACAGAACTACCCCGTGCGCCTGGTAAGGCTGGGCCGCGCGGCGCCGGTGCTGACCTTGTCGATGGTGACGCGCAAGGGCGATGACGATAACCGCTCGGTGGCGGCGGTGCGCGATGCGATGCGGCTGACGCTGGCCGCCTACCAGCGCCAGCAAGTGGCCGGGCGGCACTGAGGCGCGCCGGGCGCCATTTTCTTGTTCAGGCCTGGGCGCGCAACAGCTTGCGCAGCCCCAGATACACCGCCTCCCTTTCCTCCGGCGACAGCATCCGGATCACTTCCGCCTGCCCCTTGCGTGCCAGCGGCATCACCTGGTCGTGCAGCGCCGAGCCGGCTTCCGTGATGGCGCAGATCAGCTTCTTGCGGGGGGTGTTGCCTGCCGAAGTCAGCCGGACCAGCCCGCGGTCTTCCAGCAGCCGCAGGGTGCGGCTGACCAGTGCCTTGTCCGAGGTCGATTGCGTGACCAGCTCGGAGAAGGGCAATTCCCTGGCATGCGCCAGCAGCGCCAGGATGCGCCACTCCGGCACGGTCAGGCCGAACTGCTCGGCGTAGGGCTTGGTGACCGTGCTGCGCAGCGCGGTCACCAGCTGGCTCAGCATCGTGGTCAGGAAATTGTCGACGGTCAGGCCGTTGCCGGCCTCGTCGAGGTCGGTCCAGGGGCTGGCGGTCAGGTCTGGCGCGGGCTGGCCCTGGGCGGGCGCGGCGTCACGGGGCATGCGGTCCTCTTGTCTGGTGTCTGCCGGCCGGGCTTGTTCGGGCTGGTGAGCGGGCCGGTGGGCGGGCCAGATTGTCTCATAGCCGGCAGCGAGACCGGCGCAAATGTCTCGTCATTACCACCCGGAAAAACGTTCTAGACAGACATAAAAAGTCAATTGGTGATTTCAGTAAGTTGAGTTGTCAATATTGAGGGCCTACAGTGAGTGCGTTCCTGGTGTGAACATGAGTTTTACTAATAAAACAACCGCAGCGTTGTAACCCGAGCCAACCCTGTTTTTCGCGGTGCGCACAAACAGCCCACTCCACGCCGCGAATGCGCCCCCACAGGAGCTGTTGATGAGACATGATCGCCCCCGCCGCCTTTTCCTCGCCGCCACTGCCATGGCCGCGCTCGCGCTTGCCGCGGGCAGCGCGATGGCCGCGACCTATCCGGCAAAGACCGTGACCATGGTCGTGGCCTATCCGCCCGGCGGCGATACCGACGCCATGGCACGCCTGTACGCCGACAAGCTGTCCGCGCGCCTGAAGCAGCCGGTGATCGTCGAGAACCGTCCCGGCGCCGGCGGCGTGGTCGGCGCCAGCTTTGTCAGCCGGGCGCCAGCCGATGGCTACACGCTGCTCTACACCCCCAACCCGTTCACGCTGGCGCCAATGGTGCTCAAGCTTGCGCCGGCCGCCAGCTACGACCCGCTGCATGGCTTCACGCCGGTGATCCAGACCGCCGTGCAGGCGGTGCTGCTGGTGGCCAACCCCGCGGCGGGCGTCAAGACCGTGCCGGAGATGATCGCCGCGGCCAAGGCCGGCAAGACCTTTACCTACGGCAGCCCGGGTGCCGGGTCGCCAATGCACATCGCCGGCGAAATGCTGAACCGCGCCGCCGGCGTGAAGATCCAGCACGTGCCGTACAAGGGCGTGGCGCCGGCGGTCAATGACGTGGTGGCGGGGCATGTGAACTTCGCCTACGTCACGCTGGGGCCGGTGGCGCAGTACCTCAACACCGGCCGGCTGATCCCGCTGGCGATCACCGACGCGAAGCGCTCGCCGCTGCTGCCCAACGTGCCGACGCTGGCCGAGCTTGGCTACAAGGACGTGGTGGTCGGCGCCTGGCACGGGGTGATGGCGCCCAAGGGTACGCCGCCGGAAGTGGTCAAGGTGCTGAACCAGCAGCTCAATGAAGTCATCCGCTTGCCCGACGTGGCCGAGAAGATGGCTACCTTCGGCGCCAGCCCGGTGGGCGGGGCGCCGGCCGCGCTCGACAAGGTCAACGCGGGCGACTACGAGCGCCTGGGCAAGGTGATCCGCGAGCTCGGCATCACTGCCGAATAAGGGCAGCCAGCGCATCGCATTCATGCAACACGTTATTTGCAACACGACACGCAGGAGGCCGGCATGAGCAAGGCCATCGTGGGAACCTCCACGCCGCAGGTAACCGCGCGGGAAAAGGTCATGGGGCGCGCCCAGTATGCCGGCGACATCAAGCTGCCCGGCATGCTGCACGCCAAGGTACTGCGCAGCCCGCACCCGCATGCGCGCATCGTCGGCATCGACACGTCGGCGGCGCGCGCATTGCCGGGCGTGAAGCTGGTGGTGACCGGGCACGACGTGCCCACCCGCAACTGGGGCCCGCACCGCAAGGAGCAGCGCATCCTGGCCTGCGGCGTGGTGCGCCACGTGGGCGAGGAAGTGGCCGCCGTGGTGGCCGTCAGCGACGAGGTGGCGCGCGATGCGCTGGACCTCGTCCGCGTCGAGTACGAACCGCTGCCGGCATTGCTGACGCCGGCGGCGGCGCTGGCCGAGGGCGCGCCGGAACTGCACGCCGGCACGCGCAATATCGGCCACGAGATGCGGATCGAGCGTGGCGACGTGGAAGCGGGCTTTGCCGAGGCCGCGGCCGTGTATGAAGCCACCTACGAAATGCATTCGCAATACCCGGGCTATCTGGAGCCGATGGCCTCCGTCGCGGCGCAGGACGGCAACGGCCGGCTGACGCTGTGGGCCTCGACCCAGTCGGTATTCCTCGCGCGCATGCGGCTGGCCGAGGCGCTGGACCGGCCGGTGTCGACCATCCGCGTGGTGCAGGCCACCACCGGCGGCGGCTTCGGCGCCAAGATCGTCGAGGAGAACAACAGCCTGATCTGCGCCTTCCTGGCCAGCAAGCTGGACCGGCCGGTGCGGCTCGTCAACAACCGGCTGGAGGACTTCCAGGGCGCGCGCGCCAGCGTGCCGATGAGGGTGTGGCTGCGCATGGGCCTGTCGCCTGACGGCATGATCGTGGCCAAGGACGTACGCATCATCGCCGAGTGCGGCGGGTATTCCGGCCTGGCCGGCGACGTCATGCACGTCACCGCCATGCGCAGCGACAACATGCACCCGGTGCAAAACGTGCGCTCGCACGCGGTGATGGCCTATACCAACAACCCGCCGCGCGGCGCGTTCCGCGGCTTCGGCGGGCAGCAGATGCAGTTCCCGCTGAACTGCCACCTGACCGTGCTGGCCGGGATGCTCGGCATCGACCCGATTGAAGTGCACAAGCGCAATGCGATTTCCGCCGGTGCGACCAGCGTGCATGGCTGGAAGATCAGCAGCACCGGCATGCTCGAGTGCCTGGAAATGACGCGCAAGGCGATCGGCTGGGACCAGAAGCGCGCCACCTCGAACTTCGCTGCGCGCGGCACCGGCACGCACCGGCGCGGCGTTGGCATCGCGGCGGCGATGCACGTCAGCGGCAACCGCACGCTGGGCAACTGGGACGGCTCGACCATCCTGCTCAAGGTCAACGAAGACGGCCGCGTGATGCTGCAGACCAGCGAATGCGACATGGGGCAGGGCGCCAACACCATGCTCAGCCAGATCTGCGCGCAGGAACTGGGTATCCCGCTGTCGCACGTGACCGTGATGGCGCCCGATACCGACACGGCGCCGTTCTGCCTGGGCTCGCTGGCGTCGCGCGTGACCATCATCGCCGGCAACGCGGCGCTGCGCGCCGCGCGCGAGGCCCGGCAGAAGCTGCTGGCACTGTCCGCGGAAAAGCTGGGTGTCGCGGCCGAGTACCTGACGATTGCCGATGGCCGCATCGTTGCATCCGGGCAGCCGGACAAGTCCGCCACGCTGGCCGAGATTGCGCGGCTGCATATCTTCCGCCACGGCGGCGAAGGCATCCATGTTCGCGCCACCTATGACGCGCCCACCGTGATGCACGATGCCGACTACTACGGCAACGTCGCGCCGTCGCACTCGTTCGCGGCGCATGCGGTCGAGGTGGAGGTCGATACCTGCACCGGCCAGGTCACCGTGGTCGACAGCTTTGTGGCCGACGACTGCGGCAAGGCCATCAACCCGCTCGCGGTGCACGGCCAGACCCACGGCGCCACGGTGCAGGCGATCGGCTGGACCCTGTATGAAAACCTGCACTACGAGGATGGCCGCCTGATGAACGGCAACTTTGCCGACTACACCATGCCCACCGCCGACGCCGTGCCGATGCTGCGCACCGACGTGGTCGAATCGAACGACCCCAACGGCCCGTACGGCGCCAAGGGCGCCAGCGAGACCGCGATCCTGCCCGGCGCGGCCGCGATTGCCAACGCCGTGTTCGATGCCGTGGGCGTGCGCATCCAGTCGCTGCCGATCACGCCGGAGAAGGTGCTGGCGGGCCTGCGCGCATTGCAGCAGCAAGATGGGGAGGCCGCCCATGCGTGATTTCGAATTCCTGGAGCCGGCCTCGGTGGCCGAAGCGAGCCGGATGCTGGCCGATCTTGGCGACAGCTGCCGCGTCTTTGCCGGCGGCACCGCGCTGATGCTCGGCATGCGCCAGCGCATGCTGACGCCCAGCCACCTGGTGTCGCTGGGGCGGCTGGGGGCGCTGCGCGGCATCAGCTTCGATGCCAGCGAAGGGCTGCGCATCGGCGCGCTGACGCTGCATGCCGAGGTGGCCCGTTCGCGGCTGGTGCAGGCGCATTACCCCATGCTGGCCAGCATGGCCGCGCGCGTGGCCAACCCGCAGGTGCGCAACCAGGGCACCATCGGCGGCAACCTCTGCTACGCCGACCCGGCCACCGATCCGCCGGGCTGCCTGATGGCGCTGGGGGCGCAGGTCGTGGTCAGCGGCAGCGGCGGCGAGCGCGTGATCCCCATCGAAGACTTCCTGGTCGACTACTACGTGACCGCGCTGGCGGCTGATGAAGTGGTCACGCAGATCCGCCTGCCCGCGCCGGGCGTGGGCGCCGACGGCCGCTATGCGCGCTTCCTGCGCACCGCCGCCGAGCACCGGCCGCTGGCCAGCGTGGCGCTGGCGGTGCGCCGCGAAGGCGCGTTCTGCGTGGAGGCCCGGCTGGCGGTGGGCGCGTCGACGCCGATCCCGGCGCGCCTGCGCCGCGCCGAAGCGCTGCTCGCCGGCAAGACCGTGACCGCTGAACTGGCCGCCGAGGCGGCCGCCATCGTCGCCACGGACATCAACGCGGTCTCGGACATGCGCGGCTCGGACACGTACCGCCGCGAGATGGTGCGCGTGGTCGCGCGCCGCACCATTGCCGAGCTGTTCGGCGTGGCCTCGGAGTAAGGAATCGCCATGAACCAAGTCAGTATCGAACTCACCGTCAACGGTGAAGAACACCAGGTGGAAGTGCCGGCCCGGCGCTTGCTCTCCGACCTGCTGCGCGACGACCTCAACCTGACCGGCACCAAGCGCGGCTGCGAGACCGGCATCTGCGGCGCCTGCTCCGTGCTGGTCGACGGCGAGGTGGTCAAGTCCTGCCTGATGCTTGCCGTGCAGGCACGCGGGCGCCATGTGATGACGGTGGAAGGGCTGGCCGCCGACGGCCAGCTGCATCCGCTGCAGCAGTGCTTCATGGACAACGGCGGGCTGCAGTGCGGCTATTGCACGCCCGGCTTCCTGATGGCGTCGTGCGCGCTGCTTGCCAACAATCCCAACCCGACGGAAGACGAGGTCCGCCACGGCCTGAACGGCAACCTGTGCCGCTGCACCGGCTATGTGGGCATCGTCGAATCCGTGCTGTCCGCCGCGGAGAAAATGCGTGGAAATTGAAAAGACCCTTGTGACCGCGGCCCCGCCGGCGCGCGTGTGGGAACTGCTGCTCGACCCCAACGTGATGGGCGCCTGCGTGCCCGGCATGGAATCGATCGAGGTGTTGAGCGATGTCGAGTACATCGCGCATATGGCGGTGAAGATCGCCTTCATCAACGCGCGCTTCCGGCTGCATACGAAGATCGTCGAGACCCGTGCACCGCATTACCTGCGCACCGAGGGCACCGGCGAGGATGCGTCGGTGGCGAGTTCGCTGCGCCAGTCGAGCGAAATCTTCCTGACCGAACAGGATGATGGCTCGACGCAACTGCGCATCACGGTGCAGGTGGATGTGCTGGGGCGGCTCGGTACGTTCGGGCTGAGCGTGATGAAGACCAAGGCCGACCGGATGTGGGACGAGTTCGGCGCCAACCTGCTGGCGCGGCTGTCGCCGCAAGGGCAGGGGCAAGCGCAACCGCAATCGCAACCGCAGGCAGAAGCTAAACTGCAGCCGTCCGCGCCGGTGCGCTCGCAGCCAGCCGTCGCGCCTGCCGCCAATGGGCATGCGGTGCTGCCGCCGCCGGCAGCGCCCGGCCTGTTCGCCCGCCTGCTCGGGCGCGGCGATGCCGCGCGCGGGCCGCTGAGCGACATCTGCGTCGAGCTGCGCCGCCGCGACGAGACTGTCGTGGTGCGCTGGCCCGCCGCGCAGGGCGAGCAGTGCGCGGCGTGGCTGCGCGACTACTTGCGCCAGGCCTGACGGCAGCGTCCGGCCGCCGCCGGCGCGTGGTTTGCCCGCAGAACAGGTACCCTATCGGGTTCAGGCGTGATATATGAGTGCGTTACGCCAAGACCGACACCTGCAGAGACAGACCATGACCACCGATTCGCCGCAAGAGGACGACAAGGACAGCGGCCAGGACAAGTACATCGTGCCCGGCCTGGAGCGCGGCCTGCGGCTGCTGGGTGAGTTCAGCAGCCGCGAGCGCACCCTGTCCGCCGCCGACCTGGCGCGCCGCCTCAAGGTGCCGCGCTCGACCGTGTTCCGGCTGCTGGCCACCCTTGAAATGATGGGATTCGTCGAGCGCACCGATGGCGGGCGCGAATTCCGCCTCGGCATGGCGGTGCTGCGGCTGGGGTTTGACTACCTGGCGTCGCTGGAGCTGACCGAGCTGGGCCGGCCGCTGCTCGACCGGCTGCGCGACGAGATCCACTATCCGTGCAACCTGGTGGTGCGCGACGGGCGCTCGATCGTCTACGTGGCCAAGTCGGTGGCGGCGCGGCCGTTCGCCAGCACGGTCAACGTCGGCACGCGGCTGCCGGCGCACGCCACCGTGCTGGGCCGGGTGCTGCTGGAAGACCTGACGCTGGAAGAGCTGCGCGGACTGTACCCAGAAGACCGGCTCGAAGTGTATTCCGAGAGCACCCCGCGCACGGTCCAGGAGTTGTACGAGATGGTCCAGCGCGACCGCGAGCGCGGCTACGTGCTGCATGAAGGCTTCTTCGAGGCCAGCATCTCCACCATCGCGGCGCCGGTGCGCGACCGCACCGGCAAGGTGGTGGCGGCGCTCGGCGCAACCATCCCCGCCGCGCGCATCGAACCCGACCAGCTGGACGACATGGTCGAGAAAGTCAGGCAGGCGGCCGCCGAGCTGTCGCGCCTGCTCGACTACCGTCCGGTCATGCCAAAACCGTTTGTATAGCTTGCATAGTTTGTAAGGGCAGCAACATGCGCAGCAGGCGGAAAAGAGCGGCAAGCCGCTGGGCTACGCCAGCCCCGGCGTCGGCAGCGGGCTGCACCTGGCTGGCGAGCTGTTCCGGCACAAGGCCGGCATTACGCTGCTGCACGTACCGTACAAGGGCACCACGCAGGCGCTCAACGACGTGATGGGCGGGCAGGTGCCGATGCTGTTCGGTACCTGCCCGACGCTGGCGCCGTTTATCCAGTCGGGCCAGCTGCGCGCGCTGGCCGTGACGCAGGCCAGCCGCTCGCCTGCGGCACCGGGCGTGCCGTCGCTGGCGGAGCAGGGCGTGCCCGGCATCGATGTCAGTTCCTGGTATGCGCTGCTGGTGCCCAAGGCCACGCCGCAGCCGGCGGTCGATACGCTCGGCGCCGACGTCCGGGCCTTGAATAACGCGGGGTGGGCGTCAGCGCTGGCGCTCCGGCCGATGGCCGAGCAGCGCCGACAAGTCGCGCGCCGCCGCCTTGACTTCCTTCTCTACGCGTTCGCGCAGCGTGCCATCCCGCTCGAAGCGCTGCTGCGGTCCCGCCACGCTCAGCGCCGCGACGACCTCGCCCTCGGCGCCGCGCACCGGCGCCGCGCAGGAATCGATCCCCGGCTCGTAGGCCGAAAAACTCCACGCGCAGTCGCGCTCGCGGTCGGCGCCAAGGATATCGGCCAGCCGGGCATGGGTGGCCGCGCTCTGGCCGGTCACGGTCGGCAGCGGGTCCGGGCCCAGCAATTCTTTGAGCGCTTCCGGTGGCAGGTCGGCGATCAGCATCCGGCCGGGCGTGGTCAGATGCGCGGGCACGCGGCTGCCCACCTGGATATTGCTGACCAGCGTCGCGGCCGGCATGTGGCGCAGCAGGTAGAGCGCGTCGCCGCCGTCGCGCACCACCAGGTAAGCGGACAACTGCAGCGAACCGCTCAGCGTTGCCAGCACGCGCGTGGCCAGGCTGGTCAGGTCGTTCGATGCCAGCACGCGCGACGCCAGTTTGAGGAAATTGAAGCCCACCTGGTGGCCGCCATGCGGCAGGCGTTCCACCATGCCTTCGTGTTCCAGCGTATCCAGCAGCCGCATTACGGTGACGCGGTTCACGTCGATGCGGCGTCCCACTTCGCTCAGGTTGGCGGTGGGGCCGCCTTCGGCGATATAGCGCAGCAGGCGCAGCCCGCGGATCACCGGCGAGACCAGCTGGGCTTCGCGGGCGTCTTCGGTTTCGGCGCTGTCGTCGAGATCGGGTTCGGTCGGTGGACGGGACTTGGGCATCTCAGGTTTTGCTGTTAACGGAAGACGGCCGCGCGCGCGGCCGTCAGGCTGGTGATTTCTATTGCGGGGCCCGTTGGTATGCGAGGGCGCTATGGTTTACCACCACCCCTGGCAGGCGCTCCCCTCTCCCGCGAAGTGGGAGAGGGGAGCAAGGCCGGGCGTTGGACGTTCACCCCAGCGCCACGTTCCAGGCGTCGTAATCGTACACCCAGTCGGCATTGCCGCCTTCCTTCAGCCAGGCATTGCTGCGCGAGCCGATCTGGATGCGGCTGGTGCGCTCGTGGCGCGCCGCCTGGTAGCGGGCCAGCGCGGCGGGCACGGCGGCAGCGCCATCCTTTGCCGCATCAGCCAGGCAGCGCGCCAGCACCACGCCATCCTCGATCGCCATGCCGGCACCCTGCGCCATGAACGGCATCATCGGATGGCAGGCATCGCCCAGCAGCGTGACCGGGCCGGACGACCACTGCGGCAGCGGGTCGCGCACGTACAGCGCGGAAATCAGCACCTCGTCGCAGGCATCGAGCAATGCGCGCGCCTCCGGATGGAAGCCGGCATACGCGCTGCGCAGGTCCTCCACGCGGCCTGGCGTGGTCCACGACTCATGCCGCCATGCCTCCTGCGCCACCGTGGCAAAGACAAAGATGTCGCGGCCGCGGTTGAGCGGGAAGGTGACGATCTGCGTGGCGGCATCCGGCCCCCACCACTTGGTGAAAGCGTTCAGGTTCGGTGCGCCGGCCAGCTTTTCGGCGGGCACCACGGCGCGGTATGCCACCACGCCGGTGAAGATCGGGCTTTCCTGGCCGAGCAGCGCGGTGCGCACAGTGGAGTGGATGCCGTCGGCGCCGACCAGTACGTCGGCACGCACTTCCGCGCCGTTGGCAAAGCGCAGCGTGGCGCCGGCGGCGTCCGGGATGATCGCCACCGCCTTGTGATCCAGGCGCACGTTCGCTGCGGGCACCGCGGCCTCCAGCGCAGTCATCAGGTCGGCGCGGTGCATGGTGAGCTGCGGGGCGCCGTAGCGGCGCTCGGCGTCCTCCTGCATCGGCAGGCGCGAAGTTTCTTCGCCGGTATCCCAGATACGGCTGATGCGGTGGGTGGGGCGCGCGGCGGTCTCGCGCAACGCGTCGCCGACGCCCAGGCCGTCCAGCGCGCGCACCGCGTTGGGCGTGAGGTTGATGTCCGCGCCGACGCGGGCAAAGCGCGACGCCTGTTCATAAACCACCGCGTCCAGGCCGAGCTTGCGCAGCGCAATGGCCGCGGCCAGCCCGCCGATGCCGGCGCCGTTGATGGCGATCTTCAAAGTCATGTTGCCGTTCCGGTAACGCCAGCGAGGCGTTCCGGAACCGGTGGGGCGCGCGCTGACTTGTTATGTTCATAAATGAACGATATGTTCATAAAAAGTCTATGCACGAGGGGGTGGAGCGTCAACCAAGGGTTAACGCGTAGCGAAAGCCTCGCCGGGCTACCGGTGCTTCTGCCGCAGCGCTGCTTCCACGGCCATGCCGATCGCCAGCAGCCTGCGGTCGGCGCCGTGCCGTCCGAACAGCATCAGGCCCACCGGCGCCTCGCCGGGGCGATGGCAAGGGACCGACAGCGCGCACAGGTCGAGCATGTTGGCGATGGCCGGGTTGCGCAGCAGCAGACGGTTGGTGGCGAAGAAGGCATCGTCCTCGTCGAGGTCGGCGATGCGCGGCGCTACGATCGGCACGGTCGGCAGCACCACGGCGTCGAAGCCCGCCAGTTCGGCATCCGCCTGCCGGCACAGCGCCGCGCGGTGCTCGCGCATGCGCAGGTAGTCGGCGGCGAGCTGCCCGTCGGCCAGCCGGATGCGTGACAGCACGCGCGGGTCGTAGCGATCGCCGTGCGCCGCTATCAGCCTGCCGTGCCAGGCGCTGGCCTCGGCGGCTACCAGCCCGCCGCCGTGGCCGAGGTCGCCGAGCTGGCCCCAGCTGTCGAAGTCCACGTCCTGCAGCAGCGCGCCCGCGGCGGAAAGCCGGCGCAGGGCGTCGCTGAACGTCTGCGCGACCACATAGTCGATGCCATCCAGCACCATCCCGCCGGGCACGGCCAGCCGCAGTCCGGCGAGGCTGGCCGGCGCCGCGGGCGGCGCTTCGCCGGCCATCACCGCGTCGACAGCGGCGCAGCACGCCACGGAATTGGCCAGGCATCCGACCGAGTCGTAGCTGGGCGACAGCGGCACGGTCCCCTGCAGCGGCACCCGGCTGGCGGTGGGCTTGAAGCCGACGATGCCGCACAGCGCCGCCGGGATGCGGCAGGAGCCACCGGTGTCCGAGCCGATCGCGGCCAGCGCCATGCCGTCGGTCACCGACACCGCAGCGCCGGACGACGAGCCGCCCGGAATGCGGCCGCCCTGCCGGTCGAACGGGTTGCGCGGCGTGCCATAGTGGGGGTTGATGCCAACCCCCGAGTAGGCAAACTCGGTCATGTTGGTCCGCCCGACGAAGACCGCGCCCGCGGCGCGCAGCCGCGCAATCGCCGGGGCATCGGCGCTGGCGGTACGCTCGGGCAGCACCTGCGCGCCGGCGCGGGTGATATCGCCCTGCACGTCGAACAAGTCCTTCACCGACACCGGCACCCCGGCCAGGGCACCGGCCACGCCCTGTTCGCGCAGCATGTCGCTGGCCTGCGCCTGCTTGCGGGCGGCCATGCTGACGCCGTGCGGGAAGACGCGCGCGCCCTCGCCGCCGGGATTGCAGATGCGTTCGACACACGAGGCCAGCAGGGACAGCGCGTTGGCGCTGCCGTCGGCGAGCTGGCGCCTGGCGGTGGCTACGGTGGTTTCCATGATCAGGCCGGGTCGTAGTAGTGAATTTCCAGCAGCATGCAGCCGCCGTTGGACCGGAACGGGCCGTGGAACGCGCCGGGCGGGCGGCAGGCGTAGGTGTTGGGCTCGAAGGCTTCGCCACCGTCGCCGTTGGCATCGTTGCCGACGGTCAGGTCGCCGCTGAGCAGGTACACCTCCTCCCAGTACTCGTGGACGAACGGGGCCTTGGTGAAGATGCCCGGGTCGAAGCGCAGCAGGCGGGTACGGCTGCCGCTTCGGCCGCCTTCGTCCAGCGCGCCGGACAGGATCTTCTGCTGGATGCCGGCGGGGTAGCCCTCCGGCACTTCCCAGCCGGAGGCCAGGTCCAGGGTATGGAACTCGTCGTGAAGCTTGTTGATTGCCATTGCTGATCTCCGTCTTCGAGGCAAGGGTGGGGACAATTGGAGCGTCAGGCCGCCTGCGGCAGGCGGGCCAGTTCGTCCTGCAGGGAATAGCTGCCGAGCATGTTGTCGACCAGGCCCGACGCGCGCTTCCAGTCATAGGTGCGGTAGGCGTGGCCCTTGGTGACGAAGGTGGCACCGGCGTAGAACATCTCGTACTGGTTGTGGCGCGAGGCAAACTCGGAACCCACGGCATCCCAGGCGAGCTTGAAGAACTTGACGCGCTCCTCCGGGCTGCAGACCGGCGATTTCTGCGTCTTGGCGATGATGTCGGCCAGCGTCGGGTTGGCGAAGTCCTCGATGCTGGAGGGCAGCATGATCATGCCGCCGCCGGCCAGCTCGCGCAGCGTGTTGAGGACCTTGGCGTAAAGCTGCTGCGTCACCACCTGCGAGCCGTACAGCATGCCGCGGTCGGGGATGAAGTAGCCGTTGTGGTTGACCTGACCTTTGGCTTCCATGCCATAGACCCACGCCTCGACCATGCCCGCCTCGGCGGCGAGCTGGCCCAGCAGTTCCTTGACCTGCGGGAAGCCGGCAGTGCCGTTGATCTCGGTGATGCGGTGCGCCAGGCCGACCAGGAAGCGCAGCTTGACCATCAGCCGCACCTGGCACTGGTAGTTCTGGTACACATGCGCCGGCGTGGCATGGAACTGCTTTGCGCACATGCCGACGTCGCCCGCGACGAAGATCCGCTCCCACGGCACCTTGACGTCGTCGAAGTAGAGCACCGCATCGTTCTCGTCGAAGCGGCTGGCCAGCGGGTTGTCGAAGACCGAGGTGGCGCTGGCCTCGTAGGACTTGCGCGACATTACCTTCAGGCCCTTGGTGTTCATCGGCACCGCGAAGGACAGCGCGTACATCTCGTCGCCCTCGCGCAGCGGCTGGATGCAGCTGCAGAAGACCTCGTTGGCCATGATGCCGCTGGTGGCGAGCATCTTGGCGCCGCGCACGGTAATGCCTTCCGCGTCCTGGTCGACGATGCCCACCGCCAGGTACTTGTCTTCCTGCTCGTGCGCGGCCTTGGCCTGGTTGGCCTGCGGATTGACGATCACATAGGTGAGGAACAGGTCGTTGTCGCGGGCATAGCGGTAGTAGTCGCGCAAGGCGCCGGCGCGTGCCGGGTCGGCCTGCTCGAACACTTCTATCCCCATGTACATGCCGGAGATGCAGGACGCGACATGATCAGGCGAGCGGCCCATGAAGCCGTAGTGCAGGGCGGTCCAGGCTTCCAGCATCTCGCGGCGCCCGACCAGTTCGTTGTAGCTGGTGGGAAGCTCCCAGATGCGGCTGACGCGCCGGTCGCCGCCTGCCGGCTGGAAGGTCATCTTGTCGACGTTCTCGGGCCGCGCCTGGAAGTCATAGAGATTGGCGTAGCTGCGGATCGAGTTGCGGAAGGCGGGATGCGCCGTGACGTCGGTGACGCGCGTGCCATCGAGGTACACTTCGCGCCCATCGCGCAGCATGGCGATGTGCTGGTTGCCGTTCTTGATCATGTCGTTCTCCTGTGCTGACTGCTTGTGTTGTGGGATTTAAGCGGCGGCGGCGCTGTCTTCCAGCGCCCTGTATTTGCCGCCGAAGAAGATCAGCGGCCGGCCGCCGTGGCAGGCCTGATGGCGCACCACCCGTCCGATGAAAATCACGTGGTCGCCGCCGTCGTGCTGCGCATAGGGCTCGCATTCAAAGGTCGCCAGCGTGTCCGGCAGCAGCACGTGGCTGTCGCCGCGGTCGCCGGTGTCGCCAAAGTCGATGCCTTCCCACTTGCCCGAGTTGGCGCGGGCGAAGCGGTTCGAGATATCCTGCTGCGCCTCGGCCAGCACATTGACCGCGTAGCGCGGCGCGCTGCACAGGTCAGCCAGGCTCAGGCAGCGGCGATCGACCGAGAACAGCACCAGAGGCGGATCCAGCGATACCGAGTTGAACGACGCCACCGTGATGCCGACCGGGACCTCGCCGGCGCGCGGCGCGGTGATCACGGCGACGCCGGTTGCGAACATGGCCAGCGCGTTGCGGAAACGGCGCTGCGCGTCAGCGTCCATCACGTTCTGATCGACAGATGATTCAGCCATCACGACTCCTACGCATGTTTGGGCAACCGGTCCGGCCGCCTCGGTTCGCATGCATGTTGTTTGCTTAATTAGCTTTGTAACTTAGGTTTAATTGAATGCTAAGAAACTGCGGTATTCAAGTTGGTGGAAACCCTAGGCGGGGGGCTTGGCGCGCACGCCGGGCCGCCGCGTGAATGCCGAAAAGCCTTGTGGCGCAACGGTTTGCGGGAGGCGGGGGAAGAGAGTGGGGGTGTTGCGATGGCGCGTGCGACAGCACGGAGCAACCCTATCGGCAGCATGGAGGCCGGCCCAGGGGCGCGCTGCGCGGTGCTAGACTCGGTCGCACTTTCCCTGACCAGCGGGTTTGCGCGGGTTCGCTTCCCCCCGGTCGTACTCTCTCCGCAGCCAGGAATGCGCCCCATGCAAAACGAGCAAGACAACCTCCCCATCTACATGGACTACAGCGCGACGACGCCGGTGGACCGCCGCGTCGTCGACAAGATGGTGCCTTTCCTGCACCAGCAGTTCGGCAACCCGGCATCGCGCAGCCATAGCTACGGCTGGCAGGCGGAAGCAGCGGTGGAAGCCGCCCGCGCGCATGTCGCGGCGCTGCTCAATGCCGACCCGCGCGAGATCGTCTGGACCTCCGGCGCCACCGAAGGGAACAACCTTGCAATCAAGGGCGCGGCGCATTTCTACCGCGGCAAGGGCAATCACATCATCACGGTCAAGACCGAGCACAAGGCCGTGCTCGATACCTGCCGCGAACTGGAGCGTCAAGGCTTCGTCGTCACGTATCTCGATGTGGGAACGGACGGCCTGATCGACCTCGATGTCCTGCGCGCGGCGCTGCGGCCGGACACCATCCTGGTGTCGGTGATGATGGTCAACAACGAGATCGGCGTGATCCAGCCGGTCGCGCAGATCGGCGAGATCTGCCGCGCGGCGGGCATCGTGTTCCACTGCGACGCGGTGCAGGCCGCGGGCAAGATCCCTGTCGACCTGGCGGCACTGAAGATCGACCTGCTGACCGTGACCGCGCACAAGGTCTACGGGCCGAAGGGGATCGGCGCGCTGTACGTGCGCCGCAAGCCGCGCATCCGGCTGGAGGCGCAGATCCACGGCGGCGGCCATGAGCGCGGCATGCGATCCGGCACGCTGCCGACGCACCAGATCGTGGGCATGGGTGAGGCCTTCCGGCTGGCGCGGCTGGAACTGGAAGAGGAGGGCCGCCGTGTCGGCACGCTGCGCGACCGGCTGCTGGCGGGGCTGTCGCGGCTGGACGAGGTCTACGTCAACGGCAGCCTGGCGCACCGCATCCCGCACAACCTGAACATCAGCTTCAACTACGTTGAGGGCGAATCGCTCATCATGGGCATCAAGGACGTGGCGGTGTCGTCCGGTTCGGCCTGTACCTCGGCATCGCTCGAACCCTCATTCGTGCTGCGCGCGCTGGGCCGCAGCGACGAACTGGCGCACAGCTCGATCCGCTTTACGCTGGGCCGCTACACCACCGAGGCCGAAGTCGACGAAGTCATCCGTCAGGTCAGCGGCACGGTGTCGAAACTGCGCGAGCTCAGCCCGCTATGGGAGATGCACCAGGAGGGCATCGATGTCGGCACCGTGCAATGGGCCGCGCATTGACGGCGGCGTGCCGCTAGCCTTTCAGCCGGCGCGCCTGCAGGTGCTCCAGGTCGAGCGCGGCACGGTCGCCGTTGGCGACGAGGCGGTCGACCACCGAGCACAGCACCTTGAACTCGGTGCGGGTGACGCCGTCGAACAGCACGTCGTTGATCTGCTGCTGCACCGGCAGCAGTTCATTGAGCAGCTTGTTGCCCGCCGTGGTGATGGTCAGGCGCATCTTGCGCTTGTCGTCGGGATGCGCTTTCTTGTCGATCAGGCCGAGCTTCTTCAGCTTGCCGGTCTCGATGGTGATGAACGGCCCGCTCAGGTGCAGGTGGTCGGCCAGCTGGTTCACCGTCACCTCGCCTTGCTGCGACAGGTGGGCGATCGAGCGGATCAGCGAATATTGCACGCCGGTCAGCCCGACCAGGCTGCCAAAGCCGTCCCGCACCGACAGCAGCCGCGCGGCGAACGGCAGCAGGCCATTGACGAGGTGTCGGAACTCGCGGTCCGAGCCATCGACCAGGCAAGCCGGATGCGTGATTGTCAGGGTCTTGTTTGCAGGAGTCGTAGCCATCGGCGGATTGTTCAGTTAGCTTGTAATGCAAGCTTTGTGCCAAATTCTACCAAACTCGTCGCGCGGCCTGCCGTGCTGTCCGGTCCCACTTTTTACGCCAACGCGTTGCCTGTATGAACCCGATCTCCCTACCCGAAGCGCAAACGCTGCTGGCCCGCTATGTCGAGGCCAAGGACAACAACCGTCCCGCGCTGATCCACGAGGCATTCGCGCCGGATGCGACGCTGACCTTCTCGATCGACACCGACACCATCAGCTTTCCGGCAAAGACGGAAGGTGCCGCGGCGATCGCTGCGACGCTGGTGACCGACTTCGCAAAGACATTTGACCGCTGCCGGACCTACTA
Source organism: Cupriavidus sp. Agwp_2 (assembly GCF_040784895.1). NCBI lineage: Bacteria > Pseudomonadati > Pseudomonadota > Betaproteobacteria > Burkholderiales > Burkholderiaceae > Cupriavidus > Cupriavidus sp. Agwp_2. Next base: position 1,278,375 of record NZ_CP088084.1, on the reverse strand, counting down.
TGTCGGTGATTTGTCGCCCGCGGCGGATGGGACCACGCTGACGGTGCCGTGGCTGGTGCTGATGCGCGAGACGGCGGTCCACACCTTGCGCGCGGGGAAGGGCATCTACCGCTGGGGCTTCGCCCGGCAGCCGGATGGCTTGTACCGCATCCGCAGCCTGCACATCCATATCGAGCGGATGGACGTCGTGCCGGATGCCGGCGCGGCGATGCTGGCGGGCTTGCAGGCCGCGCTGCCGTATCCCTGGCTGCCGTCCCCCACGCTGCAGGCCGCTGTCGCCGCCCAGGCAGCGGCGGATGCCAGGCTGGCGTTCCTGAAGGAATTCGTCTAGGCGGTCTTGCCGGCAGGACGAACCTGCCGGCCTGCCACGTCAAAGCCCCAGCACCAGCTTGGCGATGATATTGCGCTGGATCTCGTTCGATCCGCCATAGATCGACGCCTTGCGATAGTTGAAGTAACGCGGCGCCAGCACGGCGGCATAGTCAGGTCCCACGCGCGGCGGGGCCTCGCGGCCCTGGATACCGGCCCAGGTGTCCTGCACGAACGGCAGAGCCGCGGGACCGGCGGCCTCGACCGCCAGCTCGCTGACCGCCTGCAACGTCTCCGTGCCGGTGAGCTTCAGCATGCTCGACGCCGCCCCGACCGACGTGCCCGATTCCACGCCCGAGAACACGCGCAATTCCACCGCCTCGAGCGCGGCCGTACGCACATGCAGCGCCGCCAGCTTGCGCCGGAAGGCGGGGTCGTCGAGCAACCGTCCGCCATCGTCGGCGGCCTGCTCCGCGGCGATGTGCGCGACCTTGGCCAGCTGCTTGCGCAGCATCGGGCTGTAGGTCCCGCCGCGCTCGAACTCCAGCAGGTACTTGGCATAGGTCCAGCCCTTGCCTTCCTCGCCGATGCGGTTCTCCGCGGGCACGCGCACGTTCTCGAAGAAGACCTGGTTCACTTCCTGCTGCCCGGGCATGGGACCGTCCAGTGTCGGCAGCGGCGACACCGTGATGCCGGGCGCATGCATGTCCAGGAGCAGGAACGAGATGCCTTCCTGTCGCTTCGATTCTCGGCTGGTGCGGACCAGGCAGAACATCCAGTCGGCCCATTGCGCATGCGTGGTCCAGATCTTGGAGCCGTTCAGGATGTAATGCTCGCCCTCGCTGTCGGTGCCATGGTCGGCGCGCAGCTGCAGCGAGGCGAGGTCGGAGCCTGAATTGGGCTCCGAATAACCCTGGCACCACCACACGTCCGAAGCCAGGATCGGCGGCAGGAAGCGCGCCTTCTGCGCGGACGTGCCGTATTTCATCAGCACCGGCGCCACCATCTTCAGGCCCATCGGCGACACCGGCGGGCAGCCCGCCGCGGCTAGTTCGGACTGGAAGATAAAGCGTTGCGTCGGCGTCCAGCCCGGGCCGCCGTATTCCTGCGGCCAGTTGGGCGCGGCCCAGCCGCGCGCATGCAGCGCCTTCTGCCAGCGCACCTGGCCGGCCTTGTCCAGGTAGCCGTTCTTGGACTGCGCCATCATCGCGCGCAGTTCGCCGTCATACGCCTGGGCGATCCAGGCGCGCACGTCTTCACGGAATTGCTGGTCTTGCGGGGAGAAATCGAGATGCATCGACGGGCCTCGCTGGGGTAGTCGTCAGGGATTTGCGATTCAGGCGGCGGCGGGATAGAGCAGGTCGGCGTAGCGGCGCAGGTGATGCTCGGCCGAGCCGAACTGCAGGTCGATCGCGGTGACGCGCTTGAAATAGTGGCCGACGGCCAGCTCATCGGTGACGCCCATGCCGCCGTGGATCTGCACCGCACCCTGGCCGACGAAGGCACCGGCCTGGCCGGCCTGGACCTTGGCCGCGCACGCCGCCTGCGCGAAGGCTGCCGGCGCGCCGCCGGCCTGCATCGCGGCGACCTGTGCAAGCGCCACGGATTGCTCCAGCTGCATATACATGTCGGCCATACGGTGCTGCAGCACCTGGAATGTGCCGATCGGCACGCCGAACTGCTTGCGCTGGCGCGCGTAGTCGATGGTGTCGGCCAGCATGCGCGCCATCGCGCCGTTGGCTTCGGCGGCCAGTGCGACCATGGCGTGGTCGCACAGTCGATCGATCAGCGCGAAAGCCTCGCCTTCGGCGTCGATGCGCTGGCTGGCCGGCACCTGTACGTTGTCGAGCAGCACTTCGGCCGCGCGCAGGCCGTCGAAGGTCGGGTATTCGCGCAGTGTCACGCCTGGCGTGTCCCGTGCGACCCAGAACAGGCTGATGCCGTCCCGGTCGCGGCGCGCGCCGGCGGTGCGGGCGCTGACCACCAGGTGCGAAGCGAAGGGCGCGCCGACCACGGCATGCTTGTGCCCGCTCAGCTTGTAGCCGTTGCCCGCGCGCGTGGCGCTGGCCTGCACGTCATGCCGGCAATAGCGGCTGCTGGGTTCGGCATGCGCCCACGCGGCGGTGGCCTCGCCGCCGATGATGGCGGGCAGCCATTGCGCCGCCAGCTCCGGGCTGCCCTGCGCCAGGGCGCCGCCGCCCAGCACCACGGTGCCCAGGTACGGCTCCAGCACCAGGTGGCGGCCGATCTGTTCCATCACGATCATGTGCTCGGCAGCGCCGCCGCCGAGCCCGCCGAGTGCCTCCGGAAAACCGGCGCCCAGGATGCCGAGGTCGCGCGCAAGGGCACGCCAGCAATCGGGGCGCCAGCCCGCGGTGGACTGCACCGCGGCACGGCGCGCTTCAAACTCGTAATGGTCGGCCAGGTAACGCGCGAGCGTGTCGCGCAGCATCGATTGTTCTTCGCTGAACTTGAAATCCACCTCGGCTCCTTCGGGAATGGGGGAAGGCGTGGTTGCGGTAGCCCTGCGACAGCATGATCCGGGCACGCTGGCGGGCGGCGCATCGTCGCATCGGACGAAGGTGCGCAGGCGCCGCACACGGTCGATTCATGCGGCGCCGCATCAAAATTCCGGTGCCGCGCTTCGTCGCTTCCGACGATGGTTGAACCGGCAGGTCCTTCACAGAATGCGGGATCACCCATCCCAATCCAGCGAACCCATGTCGAGGAGCCCAACGCCATGCATCCGTCCATCCACGCGCAACGCACGCCAGAGAAGCCGGCCGTCATCATGGGCAGCAGCGGCGCAGTCGTCACGTATCGCGAACTGGACGAGCGTTCGAACCAGGTGGCGCACCTGTTCCGCGCAATGGGCCTGCGCCCGGGCGACCGGGTGGCCTTCATGCTGGAAAACCATCCGCGCATGTTCGAGCTGTGCTGGGGCGCGCAACGCAGCGGCATCGTCTATATCTGCCTGAGCACCAGGCTGAACGCGTCCGATGCCGCCTACATCGTCAACGACAGCGCTGCGCAGGTGCTGGTGACCACGCACGCCCAGGCGGAAATCGCGGCAGCGCTGGTGGCGCAGACGCCGGCGTTGAAGCGCCGGCTGATGCTCGACGGCACGGTGCCCGGCTACGACGCTTATGAACCGGCTTTGGCAAGCTGCCCTGCCACGCGTATCGTGGAGGAAGTGACCGGCGGCGACATGCTCTATTCGTCCGGCACCACGGGCCGGCCCAAGGGCGTGTATGCGCCGCCGGGCAGCCCGCGCATCGAGGATCCCACCACGCTGACCAGCCTGTGCCAGCGGCTTTATGGCTTCGACGCCGACACCCGCTACCTGTCGCCGGCGCCGCTGTACCATGCCGCGCCGCTGCGCTACAACATGTCGGTGCAGGCGCTGGGCGGCACCGCTGTGGTGATGGAGCATTTCGACGCGGAGCGGTACCTGGAGCTGGTGCAGCAGCACCGCATCACGCATACGCAGCTGGTGCCGACGATGTTCTCGCGCATGCTCAAGCTGCCCGAGGCGCAGCGCCAGGCCTATGACGTGTCGTCGCTGCGCGTGGCGATCCATGCCGCCGCGCCGTGCCCGGTGCAGGTCAAGGAGGCGATGATCGCCTGGTGGGGGCCGGTGATCTGGGAATACTACGCCGGCACCGAAGGCAACGGCGTGACCGTGGTCAGCACGCAGGAATGGCTGGAGCGCAAGGGCACCGTGGGCCGGGCCATGGTCGGCAAGCTGCGCATCTGCGGGCCCGACGGCGAATTGCAGCCTCCGGGCGAGCCGGGCACGATCTATTTTGCCGAAGGCCGCGCCTTCGAATACCACAACGACCCGGCCAAGACGGCCGAATCGCGCCATCCCCGGCATCCGGACTGGAGCACCATCGGCGACGTCGGCTATGCCGATGCGGACGGCTACCTGTTCCTGACCGATCGCAAGGCCAACATGATCATCTCGGGCGGCGTCAACATCTATCCGCAGGAGGCCGAGAACCTGCTGATGACGCACCCCAAGGTGCTGGACGTGGCGGTGATCGGCGTGCCCAACGAGGATTTCGGCGAAGAGGTCAAGGCCGTGGTGCAGCCGGCCGACATGGCGCAGGCCGGGCCGGAACTGGCGGCCGAGCTGATTGCGTTCTGCCGCGCCAACCTGTCCACCATCAAATGCCCGCGCTCGGTCGACTTCGAGTCCGAGCTGCCACGCTTGCCGACCGGCAAGCTGCTCAAGCGGTTGCTGCGCGACCGTTACTGGACCGGCCACGGCAACAAGCTGGTGTGACGGCTGCGCTGGCCCCCGGCCGGCGGGCCCTTAATCCAGCCGGAAGGCCGCCTGAAGAGACCCTGAACCCTCGGCGGCGCGCGTCCGCTTGCGTTTACGCCATAATTCCGTGTTCCATCACAGTCACGCCGGCCCGCCTGCGCCGCAGTGCGGGCGGGCGCATCGCTTCGCATTGCCGCTCCGCCGGTGCTGCGCGGAAGACGACAAAAGGCCAATGGCAAGTATCGAGGAGACCGGGCGGCGCATGCCGTCTGCCACCGGCGCCGGCGCCGCAGCGCTGGCCGCCAAGCTGCGTCCGCCGCTGCTGACGCCGTTCCAGGTCGAGCGCACGGCGATCTGCGACACCGTGTGCGCCGCGGACTTCGTCAAGCTCGTGCTGGTGCGCGCGCCCGCGGGCTTTGGCAAGACCACCGCCATGCTGCAGTGCCGTGCGCGCCTGGAAGCCGCCGGCGGGCGTACCGCCTGGCTCACGCTTGACCGCTCCGACAACGATGCCACGCGCTTCCTCGGCTCGATCGAGGCCGCCATCGCGCAGGCACTCGGCGCCGCCGCCCAGCCGCCCCGCTCGGGGCTGGTGCAGGATCCCGGCGAGCAGGCGCTGGCGCTGATCGACCGGCTGGCCAGCCACAGCGGCGCCTTCACGCTGTTCCTCGACGATTTCGAATCGATCCAGAACGCCGCCGTCAGCGGCCTGGTGTGGCAGATGGTCGAAAGCCTGCCACCGGGCTGCCGTGTCGTGATCGGCACGCGCTGGGTGCCGGAGAGCGGCCTGGGACGGCTGCGCGCGCGTGGCGAGCTGCTCGAGATCGAGCCGGCGCAACTGCGCTTCAGCGCCAGCGAGACCGAATCCTTCTTGCGCCATGCGCGCGGGCTCAAGCTGCAGCCGTCCGCCATCAGCGCGTTGCACCGGCGTACCGAAGGCTGGGCCACGGCGCTGTGGCTGGCCTCGGTGGCAATGGAGCGGCGCAGCCAGCCCGAGGGCTTCATCGCCGGCTTTTCCGGCTCCAACGCTGCGATTGCAGACTACCTGGTCGAAGATGTCTTCCTGCACCTGCCCGAGGCGGTGCGGGATTTCCTGTTGCGGACCTCGATCCTGGACCAGCTCTGCGGCCCGCTGTGCGACGCGGTCTGCCAGGCCACTCCGCCATCCGCCGGTGGCGCCGGCAGCAGCGACGAGATCCTGGCCTGGCTGGAGCGCGCCAACCTGTTCCTGCTGCCGCTGGAGAGCGAACGCTACGGCGAGCGCGGCACCGGCGCGGCGCCGGAGCAGTGGTACCGCTATCACAGCCTGTTTTCCGGCTTCCTGCGCGGCCAGCTGGCGCAGTCGATGCCGGAGGCCGTGCCCCAATTGCACCTCGCCGCCTCGCGCTGGTATGAAGCGCAGGGCCGCCCGGTGCCCGCCATCGAGCACGCGCTCGCGGCCGGCGCGCTGGGCCACGCCCTGGAATTGCTGGACGGCGCCGTCGACGACCTGCTGGGGCAGGGCCGCATGCGGCTGCTGACGCGCTGGCTGGAGGCGGTGCCGGCGGAGGAGCTCGCGCGCTGGCCGAAGCTGCAGATCGCGCATGCGTGGGCGGTGTCGTTCACGCGCGGCCCGGCCGACGCGATCGCGCTGCTGCAGGCGATCCCGACCGAGGGTGCGGCCGGCGACCTGCTCGCGCATATCCGCGCGCTGCGCCACGTGCTGCTCAACATGATGGACCGCTTCGACGACGCCCGAGCCTTCGCCCGCAACGAAGTCCCGCCGCTGCCGATGGGCTACGCTTTTCCGGACGCGATCCTGGGCACGTCCATGGCGCGGCTGGCCGCCGTCATCGGCGACTATCCCGAGGCTCGCCGGCTGCTGCAGATCGCGCGCCAGGCGGTGCGTGGCTCGGACAGCAACTTCAACAAGATCTTCTCGGAATCGGTGGAGGGCCTGATCGACCTGCGCCAGGGCCGGTTGCAGCAGGCGCTGGCGCGCTTCCGCATCGCCGCGCGCACGATGCTGCCGAACCGCTTCGGCCCGACCAACGGCAATGCCATGGCCGGCATCCTGCTCGCCGAAGGGCTGTACGAGAGCGGCGATACCGAACGCGCCAGCCGGCTGCTTACCGTGTATTTGCCGCTGTCGCGCGACCTCGGCCTGCCGGACCAGATCATCACCGGCCACACGGTGCTGGCCCGCATCGCCTTCGAGCGGGGCGAAGCCGACCAGGCGCACGAATGGCTGGCGCAGCTGGAGGCGCTCGGCCACCACCGCGGGCTGACCCGGCTGGTGATGGCGGCAATGCTGGAGCGCGCGCGGCTGGCACTGCGCCAGGGCAATGTGCACGCCGCGCAAGAGGCGATCGAGCGCGCCGCCGATCCGGCGCTGTGGCGCACGCGTCCGGGCGTCAGCTCGTTTGCCAGCGATGTCGAGGACATCTTTGTCGGAAGGCTGCGGCTGGATGTACACGCCCGCCCCGGGGCACAGGTGCGCGAGGCGATCGAGCGCGAACTGGCGGCCGCGACCAGCAACCAGCTGATGCGCCGCGCGCTCAAGCTGCGCATCCTGCTGGCGCACGCGTGCCAGCGCAACGGCGACGGCGCGCATGCCCTGGTGGTGATGGGGGAGGCGTTGCGCTTCGGCGCGGCCGAGGGCTTTGTGAGGATTTTTGCCGACGAAGGCGACGACGTGCGCCGGCTGGTGGCCGATGCCTGCGCTCGCCAGGGCGCCAGCCTGCCATCCGCCTACGTGGAAAAACTGCTGCAGGCATGCGGCCAGCAAGCCGGTGACACGCCGGCCGGCGCGACCGGACGGCCCGCACCGCCGGCACTGGTGGAGCCGCTGACGCCCAAGGAGCAGAAGGTGCTGCAACTGCTGGCCGAGGGCTTTTCCAACGTCGCCATGGCCGAGCGCCTGTTCGTGTCCGAGACCACGGTGCGCACGCACCTGCGCAATATCAGCGCCAAGCTGCACGCCAGCAACCGCACCCAGGCAGTGGCGATCGCGCGGCAGCTGGGCCTGCTCTGAGTCGGGCGCCGCGCGCGTGACTGCGCGCGGCGCCTGGGCCCGGATGCCGGCTCAGATGCCGACTCAGATGCCGACTCAGATGCCAATGAACTCGGCGAACTCCGTCAGCGGCGCACGCGCCGCGCGCAACTGGTTGGCCGGCGCCTCGGGATCCTCGTAGCCGATCGCCATGCCGGTGAACAGCATGCGCTCGGCAGGCAGTTGCAGGAAGCTGCCGATGGTCTCCGGATACATCGCCCAGCATTCCTGCGCGCAGCTGTCGAGCCCTTCTTCGCGCAGCAGCAGCATCACGGTCTGCAGGTACATGCCAAGGTCCGACCACTGCGGCGGGCCCATGCGCCGGTCCACGGTGCAGAACAGCGCCAGCGGCGCGCCGAAGAAGGTGAAGTTGTTGGCAAACTGCGCCAGCCGCCGCGCCTTGTCTTCGCGCGGGATGCCGAGGTAGTGGTAGAGCGCCTCGCCCACCTCGAAGCGCCGGTCGCGGTAGGGCGCAACCAGCTCGGGCGGGTAGACGTGGTATTCGCGGTCTTCGCCCTTGGGCGTGTGCGCGATGCGCTCGCGCATGATGCCGCGCAGGCGCTCCAGCGCCTCGCCGCCGATCACGTGGACATGCCACGGCTGCAGGTTGCCGCCCGACGGCGCGCGCGCCGCGGCATCGAGCACGCGGCGGATGGTGTCGGCTGGCACGGGCTTGTCCAGGAAGCCGCGTACGGACTTGCGGCTGGCGACGGCTTGACTGACTTTCATGCTGACTCCGGAAGGGTACGGTGGGGGCGCTGGCTTCAGGCGCTTCAGGTGCTTCAGGCGCTTCAGGCGAACGGCGGTTCGCCGCACCAGTCGAAGAAGTCCGGCAGGTCTTGCGAGACGGTGTCGGGGAACGCGGCAGGTCGCTTCTCCAGGAACGCGCTGACGCCTTCCTTGACGTCGGCGGAGCGCCCGCGCGACTGGATCGCCCGGCTGTCGAGCTTGTGCGCCTCCATGGGGTGGCTGGCTCCGGCCATGCGCCAGATCAGCTGGCGCGAGATCGCGACCGACACCGGCGCGGCGTTGTCGGCGATCTCCCGCGCGATCGCCCGCGCTGCCGGCAGCAGGTCTTCGGGCGCATGCAGCGAGCGCACCAGCCCGCGTTCATGCGCCTCCTGTGCCGAGAACACCCGGCCGGTATAGCACCATTCCAGCGCCGTCGAAACGCCGACCACGCGCGACAGGAACCACGACGACGCGGCCTCCGGCGTAATGCCGCGGCGCGCGAATACGAAGCCGAACTTGGCGTCGGTCGACGCCAGCCGGATATCCATTGGCAGTTGCATGGTCACACCCACGCCGACCGCGGCGCCGTTGACCGCGGCAATCACCGGCTTGAGGCTGCGGAAGATGCGCAGCGACACGCGGCCGCCACCGTCGCGGTGCGCCGTGTCCGGGCTGGCGCCATAGCGCTTCTCGAAATCGAAGGTCGAGCCGCCGCCGGACAGGTCGGCGCCGGCGCAGAAGGCGCGGCCCGAGCCGGTGACGATCACCGCACGGACGTTGTCGTCGGCATCGGTGGCGTCGAAGGCGGCAATCAGGTCCTGCATCATCTGCGCGGTGAAGGCGTTGAGCTGGTCCGGGCGATGCAGCGTGATGGTGGCGACACCGTCTTCGACGGCGTAGCGCAGGGTTTCGAACGAAGGCGTGGCTTGCGTCATGGCGACTCCTGCTGGGGAAGGGGGGGCGAGAAATGCCGGGCCCCGGGGCCGCGAGGGTGCGGGCCGGCGTGCGGGGACAGCCAACACTAGTGCAGAATGCGCCGCCCGCAATCGTCGCTTCCGACGAAGCCTCGCGCAGGCCCGCGCCGTAGACTGGCCCGAACGCCGGCAAGGCCCGCTAGCTGACAGCAAAAGGACAATCATGAAGACTCGAATCACCGAACTGCTTGGCATCCGCTACCCCATCATCCAGGGCGGCATGCAATGGGTCGGCTATGCGGAAATGGCCGCGGCCGTCTCCAACGCCGGCGGGCTGGGCATCCTCACCGCGCTGACGCAGCCGACCCCCGAGGCGCTGGGCGAAGAAATCCGCCGCTGCCGCGATATGACCGACAAGCCATTCGGCGTGAACCTGACGCTGCTGCCTTCGATCAACCCGCCGCCCTACGCGCGCTACCTCGACGTCATCATCGAGAACGGCGTCACGGTGCTGGAGACCGCGGGCAACAACCCGAAGGAACACATCGCCCGCGCCAAGGCTGCCGGCATGAAGGTGATCCACAAGTGTGTGGCGATCCGCCATGCGCTGTCGGCCGAGCGCCTGGGCGTCGACGCGGTGTCGATCGACGGCTTCGAGTGCGCCGGCCACCCCGGTGAGGACGATGTCCCGGGCATGGTGCTGATCCCGCTGGCGGCGCGCAAATTGTCGGTGCCGGTGATCGCCTCGGGCGGCATTGCCGACGGCCGCGGCATGGCCGCCGCGCTGGTCCTGGGCGCCGAGGGCGTGAACATGGGCACGCGCTTCTGCGCCACCCAGGAAGCGCCGATCCACGACAACGTCAAGCAGGCGCTGGTGCAGGCCAGCGAGCGCGACACCAACCTGATCTTCCGCACGCTGCACAACACCGCGCGCGTGCTGAAGAACGCCGTGTCGGATGAAGTCGTGAGCATCGAGCGCCGCCCCGGCGGCGCGCAGTTCGAAGACGTCAAGCACCTGGTTGCCGGCGTGCGCGGCAAGGCCGCGCTGAAGGCGGGCGAGACCGATGGCGGCATCATCAGCGCCGGCCAGTGCGTGGGCCTGATTGACGACGTGCCGAGCTGCGAGGAACTGCTTGCGCGCATGGTCCGCGAATGCCGCGAGCACCTTGGCTCCGCCTCGCGCTGCTTCGCCTGACGCCATGGCCGAAGCCGGAATCGAGGCGGCAATGCCGCAAGCGGCCGACAGCACCGGTGGCATGGCCGTGCCGGAGGGCTTCGTGCCGCTGCCGCAACCGGGCGGCTACATGGCCAACTTCGGCCAGCTCTACCTGAACCGCGAACGCCGCACGCTGGCGGTGCGCATCGACGAGAGCCATCTCAACAACCTGGGCATCCCGCACGGCGGCATGCTGGCGACGCTGGCCGATACCGCCATCGGCATGATGATGTCGCTGGAGACCGGCCGCGAGAAGAGCGCAGTCACCGTCAACCTGAGCCTGGACTTCCTGGACTCCGCGCGGCTGGGCGACTGGGTCGAGGCGCGCGTGGAGTTCGACAAGCTCGGCTCGCGGCTGCGCTACGGCACTTGCCGGCTGGTCAGCGGCGAGCGCTGCCTGCTGCGCGCCACCGCGATCTTCGCGGTGCTCGGCCCGCGCAGCTGACACCGCCCTGAGTTCGCCCTGAGTTCGCCCTGAGGCGGCCGGCTAACTTCGTCGCTTCCGACGACGCTGGCAGGCCGGCCCGGGACAACAATACGGGCCAACCCTGCCGGCAGTCGCCGGCACCCCGCATCAAGCACCGGCCGGTCGCGGGGCGGCTGGCACCGAACAAGGAGATCACATGGCAGAGGCATATATCGTCGCCGCGGCACGGACCGCCGGCGGGCGCAAGGGCGGCAAGCTGTCGGGCTGGCATCCGGCCGACCTCGCCGCGCAGGTGCTCGATGCGCTGGTCGAGCGCACCGGCGCGGATCCCGCGCTGGTCGAAGACGTCATCATGGGCTGCGTCAGCCAGGTCGGCGAGCAGGCCGGCAACGTGGCGCGCAACGCCATCCTCGCCTCGCGGCTGCCGGAAAGCGTGCCGGGCACGTCGGTCGACCGCCAGTGCGGCTCGTCGCAGCAGGCGCTGCACTTTGCCGCGCAGGCGGTGATGTCGGGCGCGATGGATATCGTGATTGCGGCCGGTGTGGAAAGCATGACGCGCGTGCCGATGGGCCTGTCGTCGCAGCTGCCGGCCAAGAACGGCTTCGGCGTGCCCAAGAGCGCGGGTATCGAGGCGCGCTACCCCGGCGTGCAGTTCAGCCAGTTCACCGGCGCCGAGATGATCGCGCGCAAGTACAACCTGTCGCGCGAGCAGCTCGATGCCTACGCGCTGCTGAGCCACCAGCGCGCGGCGGCAGCGACCAAGGCGGGTCGCTTCAATGCCGAGATCATCCCGGTCGAAGTGCGCACCGCCGACGGTGCCAATGGCGAAATGCATACCGCCGACGAAGGCATTCGCTATGACGCCACGCAGGAAAGCATCGGCGCGGTCAAGCTGATCGCCGAAGGCGGCCGCGTGACCGCTGCCTCCTCGAGCCAGATCTGCGACGGCGCCGCTGGCCTGCTGGTGGTCAACGAGGCTGGCCTGAAGAAGCTCGGCGTCAAGCCGCTGGCGCGCGTGCACCATATGACCGTGATCGGCCACGACCCGGTGGTGATGCTCGAAGCGCCGCTGCCGGCCACCATGCACGCGCTGAAGAAGGCCGGCATGAGCATCAACGAGATCGACCTGTTCGAAGTCAACGAAGCCTTCGCGCCGGTGCCGCTGGCCTGGCTGCAGGCGACCGGTGCCGATCCGGAGCGCCTCAACGTGCATGGCGGCGCGATCGCGCTGGGCCATCCGCTGGGCGGCTCGGGCGCCAAGCTGATGACGACGCTGGTGCATGCGCTGCATACGCACGGCAAGCGCTACGGCCTGCAGACCATGTGCGAAGGCGGCGGGCTGGCCAACGTGACCATCGTCGAACGCCTGTAAGGCGTGGGCGCCTGTGTCGGGCGCCTGAGGCAGGAATGCAGCAGTAACAGGTAGTAAAGGGAGAAGGACCGGCGGCGCGGGCATGTCAAACTGCCCGCGCCAGTTGCCGGAGCGCAGTTGTTGGAGCGATTACCACCGCGTTCACGCCAAAGAGAAAACCCGCCGTCAGGCGGGTTTGTCGTTGTTGCGCGGGGTGCCTGTGGCTTTCAGGCAAAGGTCAGTGCGCTACGGCGTTCCGGCCGATCCAGGTGCGGGATGTTGTTGAAGCTCAGCAAGCGCTGCACCCCGCGGCCGACGATGATTTCGCAGAACGCGGTATTGCGGAACTGCAGGTTCATTTCGATGGCGCTGGCCGCGGGGGCACCGAGCAGGTCGGCCGTGGCGCGGCCGATGGCGCCGCCGGAACTGACCACGAGGATGGCGTCTTCACGTGTGGTGCCCTCGCAGGCCTGCGCCAGTGCGCCGGAGATGCGTGCGCCGAAATCTCCCCAGCTTTCGGTCATGTCGGCCAGGCCATCCTGGGTCCAGGCGTGGTAGGCGGCGCGGAACGTGCGCCAGTAGTCGTTGTAGTCCCCGTTCTGGTGGGCGCGGTGGTCGGCGCCGCCGGTGTGGCAGCGGTATAGCGCCTCACCGTCGTATTCGTTCAGGCCCACATGGGTCGCGATCTGCGTTGCCGGCTCGCCCATCGCCGTCAGGATTTCACGCGCAGTGTCTTGCTGGCGCACCAGGCTGCCAGCCGCCACGCGCGCGAAACGGACGCCGCGCTCGCTGAAGTACTCCCCCAGCCAGCGCGCCTGCTGGCGGCCGGTCTCCGACAGGCAATCGTAGTTGGCGGCGCCAAACGAGGCTTGTCCGTGACGGACGAGGAAAAGCGTGGCCATGTGCGGTCTCAGTAGGCATAGAAGCAGTCAGCATGGACGCATTCTAGAGAGACCGTGCGCCGCCGCCAAGCAAGCCCTACGGAATTCATAGCCGCCATGGGCGCGCTGCATTACCGCGCTGTTTTACTGCATCAAGCGGCGTCGGCGGCATTCGGCGGCGGTAGCGGCGTCATGCCAGCGCGTTGTCAGTGACGCCGAGGTAGCCCGCCATCATGCGGCTCAGTTCGGGGATCATCCGTTCATCGTCGAGATGCAGCGGCCCGGAATCATTCAGCAGGGCATTGACCAGCACGCTGAAAACGGCCTGCATGGCAAAGCGCACGCGCAGCTCGGCGATATCCGCGGGCAGCGACAGCCGTGGCACCAGCAGTTGCACCATGCGCTCGACGATCGCTTCGCCGCTCTGCCGGTGGGGCTGCCACTCTTCCGGCTTTGTCGACGCATGCCGCAGCGAAGCGCGCATCACGCCGCGATTGGCCAGCGTGCCCAGCACCATGAAGCGCGCGGCCTTGTCCAGCAGCACGGAGGTCGGCACGTCTTCCCAGCGCTCCTGTGCGAGGTAGCGGTCGATCGATGCCGACGTTTCCTCCATTACCAGCGCGCGCAACGCCTCGAAAAAGGCCATCTTGTCGCGGAAACGGCCATAGAAGGCGCCGACCGACACCTGGCACGCAGCGGCGATCTGGGCCACCGAAACCGCGGCGAAATCGCGCTTCGCCAGCAATTCGCGGCCTGCGCCGAGCAGGGCCTGCTCGGTTTCGCGCGCGCGCCGCTGCCGTGGCGGCTGCAGGATCGAAGGCGTATCGATACGGGGAAAGGAGGAGGTGGCCGAAAGGCCGGACGACGTCGCTGGCATAGGGATTTTCCGTATTCGAATTCGGATTCGCTTTTGAAAAATACCGGTGTGCGCCGCGCTGCGTCAAGGCTTTTGTCGGGTGGCCGGTTGCTGCCAACGGGTGGGTGGCCACACATGCGCGCACGGCACGCATGCCCGTTGCACCGCGTCGCGGATGCCCTGGCGGGCAGCATCAGAGCGAGCCGAACACCACGCCGAGACCATATGTGAACGAAGCGGCCATGCCGCCGATCAGGATCTGCCGCTGCGCTGAAAACCGATGTTTCGGCGTTTTGGTCGTGTCACCGCAATTGTCAGCGGAAGCGCGGACTGAGGTCGTCGCGCATCCAGTCGATAAACGCGCGCGTGCGCGCCGGCAGCAGGCGCGCGTGGGGATAGATCAGCGACAGCGGCCAGGCCGGCTGCTCGAACGTCTCTAGCACGATGCGCAGCTTGCGCGCCTGGACCAGCTCCACCACCTGGTACGAAAGAAAGTTGCCAAAGCCGGCGCCCTCCGCGCAAGCGGCCACGGCGGGCGCGGTCTGGTTGAACTCGAGGTTACCCGTCACCTGCACCTGGAACGGCTTGCCGTTTTCCTGGAACGTCCACCAGTGCGCGGCATTGCCGGTGAAGTGCACGCAATTGGCGCGCGCGAGGTCGTCGGGGTGGCGCGGCATGCCATGCTTGCGCAGGTAGGCGGGGGTGGCCACGACCACGCGGCGGATATGGCCGACCGGCTGCGCCACCAGTGTTGAATCCGCCAGCGGGCCGATGCGTACGCCCACGTCGAGTTCTTCTTCCAGCAGGTTCACCACGCGGTCGGTGAATTCCATGCGGCAGCGCACGCGCGGATAGCGCTGCACGAAGCGCGTGACCGCCGGCGCGATATACATCTGGCCGAACAGCACTGGCGCGGTCAATGTGAGCTGGCAGCTGGGCTCGACATGGCTGGCGGTCAGGCCGGCCTCGACTTCATCGATGGTGGCCAGGATGCGGCGGCAGCTGTCCAGGTAGCTGCGCCCTTCGCCGGTCAGCGACAGCCGCCGCGTGGTGCGGTTGAGCAGCCGCACCTGCAGCTCGGATTCGAGCGCGGCCAGTGTGCGCACCACCGCGGGCAGGGAGGTGTGCAGCGTCGCCGCGGCGGCCGTCAGGCTGCCCGCGTCGACGATCCGCACGAAGGTCTGCATGGCTCGAAGCTTGTCCATGGCGCCACACATTACTCCAATTTTTGGAGTAGTCAAATATCAAGTACCCCATTTATTGCATCGCCTTCCGCGTCCAGAATCCGGCTATCCCAACCCCCGAGGAGTGTGTCATGCAAGCCGCCAGCCATCCCGCCGAGCCCCGCGTTCCGCTCGTCCTTTACCGCTCGCCGCTGTCGGGCCACGCCCATCGCGCCGAGTTGTTTCTGTCGCTGCTGGGATTGCCGTACCGGCTGATCGACGTCGACCTGCGCGGCGGCGAACAGCATCGCGAGCCGTTCCTGCGGCTCAACCCATTCGGCCAGGTGCCGGTGCTTGACGACAACGGCGTGGTGCTGGGCGATTCCAACGCGATCCTGGTCTACCTGGCCTCGCGCTACGACGATGGCCGCTGGCTGCCGCGCGACCCGGTCGGGATGGCGCGGGTGCAGCGCTGGCTGTCGGTGGCCGCTGGTGAAATCGCCTTCGGTCCCAATGCTGCGCGCCTGGGCGTGCTGTTCGGCCGGCCGGTGCCGCTGGAGGACGCCATCGCCCGCGCGCAGCGGTTGTTCGTGCTGATGGAATCCCTGCTGGCCGAGCAGCCGTTCCTGGCCGCGGCCCATGCCACGGTCGCCGACGTCGCCGCCTACAGCTACATCGCCCGCGCCGAAGAAGGCAACGTGCCGCTGGCGCCGTACCCCGCGCTGAATGCGTGGCTACGCCGCATCGAAGCGCTGCCCGGCTTCGTGCCGATGATCGTATCCCGGCCCGGCCGGGCTGCCTGAGGCCGGCTAAACCCAGGGCCGCCGCGCGAGCGCCGGCCGCACTGCCAAGGAGTCCATCATGGAACTGCCCGTCTGGCCGCATGCCGGCCTGCCTTTCCACTCTGGGGAACTGGTCGCGCAGGAGCGCGCCGGCAAGCGCGAACGCATGGCGACGGCCGGCGGGCGGGTGATCCGCGGCGAGATGCCCGAACAGCATCGCGACTTCTTTGCCCAGTTGCCATTCCTGCTGGTCGGCGCGGTCGATGCCGTCGGCCTGCCGTGGGCATCGGTGCTCGCCGGCGCGCCCGGGTTTGCTCACAGCCCTGACTCCACGCACTTGCGCATCGATGCCCTGCCACTGCCCGGCGATCCGCTGGAACATGCTCTGGAACACGGCGCCCGCATCGGCTTGCTTGGCATCGAGCTCCCCACGCGCCGGCGCAACCGCATGAATGGCATCGTGGTCGCGCTTGACCAGGGCGGGTTCACGGTCGAGGTCGAGCAAAGCTTCGGGAACTGCCCGCGTTATATCCAGCTGCGCGAAGCCACCGCGGCCGTGCCGGGAACGCCCATGCCGGCCTCGCACGGCACGACGCTGGATGACGAGGCGGCAGCATCGCTGCGCGCGGCCGATACGCTTTTCATCGCCACCAGCCATGCCGCCTCGGCGGAGGAGGGCGAGCACACCGGCGGCGTCGATGTGTCGCATCGCGGCGGCAAGCCGGGCTTTATCCGCGTGGACGACGGTGGCACGCTGACCTTCCCGGATTTCAACGGCAACAACTTCTTCAATACTGTTGGCAACCTGCTGGCGAACCCGCGCGCCGGGCTGGTGGTTCCCGATTTTGCCGAAGGCGCACTGCTCCATGTCGGCGGGCATGCCGAAGTGATCTGGGACGGCGCCGAGCTGGCAGCGTTCGCCGGGGCGGAGCGGCTGGTGCGGCTGCATGTCGAGCGGGTGGTGCGGCGCCCGTCGGTGCTGCGGACGCGCTGGCAGTTGCGCGAATACTCGCCGGTGCTGGCTGCCACGGGAGACTGGCCGGCGGTTTGAGCGGTGCGCCCCACTCTGCGACGGGCGGGCGGACCCGATCCCGCTGGCCGTGGGGCATCTAAAGGCGCCGTGCTGCCGGTCAGCCGTGTCTGCGGTATTTCAGTGCGGCACAGTGGCCGACCAGTGTGCTGATGCAGCAGGCATCGCCGCTCCATTCGCCGCCGATGACGATGCCGTCCGGGCCCGCGATCAGCTTGCGCTGGCAATGGCCCGGCACCGGCGTGCGCTCCATCCCGGCATCGCGGGGGCCGCTTCCTGGCGGGCGCGCTGCCGGGATGGTCTCGTTCCAGACGTAGGCAGTGCCGGACGGCATCGCCTGAACCGCCTGTGGCGGTCCCCACTGGCGCTTGGCCTCGTCGACAGATACGTTCTTCCAGGAGTCGAAGATGTCCTGCATCGCGCCGCCGCCCAGGCTGGCACACGCGCCGGTGAAGGCCCCGGCCCAGAGGATGGCCAGGCACGCGCGCAAGCGCACAGGGCCACGGGCCGTTTCGGCAGGTCGGAACAGGTTGGCAGGCATGGACACTCCGCATCGGCGCGCCCGGCGGCAAGGGCAGGTCCGTCGAGACTAACGGAAGGGCGCGCTTGCTCACAAGCACGGTCTGCGCGCCAGCACACACACCCGGCAGCCGGCGGCGCGGTTCAGTCGGCGAACAGGTCCAGGGTTTGCTGTCCGGCCACGCGGGTGGGCCTGCGTGGGGCGGGCCCGGATGCGGCGCGCGCCGGCCGCACCACGTCCTGCGGCATGGCCGGCGGAGTCAGCTCGAACAGGCTCGCTACCGGCAGCGGGACCGTTTCCGGCATCCACTGTGCCATGCGCGGGGCCAGGATATGGTAGGTGTCCAGGTCGAAGTGCGCCGGTGCATCGGCCAGTGCGCGGGCCTCGTCCAGCGTGGCTGCGCAACCCAGATAGCACCAGTCGCTGGCGACATGCCACCACGCGCGTCCGGCATGTTCCTCGCGCCATGCCACGGGGCCATCGAAAGGCCACGCCACCAGTGCCAGCGTTTCCAGTGCGGTGGCCAGCCGGGCGCGGTGCGCGGCGGACGGCTCGGCGCCGACGCATGCGCCGGCGCAGCGGTGGACCTGCCGCGCGAAGCAGGGGCTGCCCCGGCGCGTGGTCTTTTCCAGTGACAGCGTTGCCATGCACAATCCGTGTTCTTCGGCCAGCGCACGCAAGCGCGCCTCGGCCGCGCCGCGGCTGCCGAAGGCGCCGAACAGATCGCGGTGCCGGCAGAAATCGGTGTCACGGCTGGTGCGCAGGCGCGGCACTGGCAACTGCGGCGGCAGCTCCCATGCGTAGAGCCGGGCATTGCTGCGCAGCAGCTGGTTATGGACAGGCTGCATCGCCTTGACCAGCCTGGCTTCGAGCAGCAGCGCGCCGGTCTCGCCGCCGGTCTCGCGCCACTCGACCCGGCGCACCAGCCGCGCCAGCCGCATATCCTTGCCGTAGCGGTAGTCCCCGGAGAAATGGGCGCCGATGCGCTGGCGCAGGTGCACGCTCTTGCCTACGTACAGCGGGACGTCGTCGTCGCCATAGAAGATATAGACACCCGGGGTGGCAGGCACGTCTTCCAGCGCGGTCTCGTCCAGACCTGCGGGCAGGCTGGCGCGTCGTACCAGGGAGCGCACTGCGGATTCGACCAGTTCGACCGAATAGGTGTCGTGGATCTTCTGCCAGAACTGCCAGAGCAGTTCGGCATCGGCCAGGGCGCGGTGGCGGCCCTTGGGCGTCAGGCCAAAGCGGGCAATCAGCGCATCGAGGCCATGGCGTTCCACGGATGGGTACAGCGAGCGCGACAGGCGTATCGTGCACAGCACATCCGCACGGAATGTGACGCCGGCGCGCCGGAAGGCATTCTTCAGGAAGCCATAGTCGAAGCGGGCGTTATGGGCCACGAAAAGACGGCCCTGCAGGCGCTCTGCAAGTGGCTCGGCGAGTGACTCGAACGTTGGCTGTCCGCGCACCATTTCGTCGGAGATGCCGGTCATGCGCTGGATAAACGGCGGGATCCCCATGCCGGGGTCCAGCAACGTGTCCCATTCTGTAATCCCGTCCGGGCCGACCTCGACGACGCCGATCTCGGTGATCCGGTCACGCTGGGCATCGGCACCGGTGGTTTCCAGGTCGACGAAAACGATCGGCCGCGACAGCGCCGTGGCGAGCGCCAGGGCATCTGCAAAGTGTTTGCCATCCGCGGGCATGCGCGACGGCAGGTAAGTAGGCATATCCGGCATCAGCCGATTTTAAGTGCCCAGCGATGGCGGCACGAAGAAGTTTTCCGAAACCCCTTGCCAAGCCCGTTGGCGTCGCTTAATATTCGCCCCCTCGCAACACAACGCGGCGCTGCAAAGCAGCACTGGCAAGGGTTGCGGGGTCGACCGGGAGGTTGGCGCAGCGAAGTTTGCAGCGCTGACCGCAGCAAAAAAAGCTTGCTGAAACGGTTGACGAAACGAAGAAAGCTCTGCATAATCTCGTTTCTCTGCTGCAGACAACGCAGCGCGCTGAACGGCGAAGCCGGGAAGCGAAGTTCTTTAACAAACAAACAACCGATAAGTGTGGGCGCTGGGTAGCGGACGCCACTGTCTTCGGACGGTGCTGCTTCACAAGTTATACAGTGCTCGCACAGCAAAACGTGACTGGGTCTTCGGATCTGGTCAGTCAGTTTTCTGAGAGTGAGCGACCGCTCGAAAGAGCGAGGGAGCCGCGAGGCTTCCACACAGAGATTGAACTGAAGAGTTTGATCCTGGCTCAGATTGAACGCTGGCGGCATGCCTTACACATGCAAGTCGAACGGCAGCACGGGCTTCGGCCTGGTGGCGAGTGGCGAACGGGTGAGTAATACATCGGAACGTGCCCTGTCGTGGGGGATAACTAGTCGAAAGATTAGCTAATACCGCATACGACCTGAGGGTGAAAGCGGGGGACCGGTAACGGCCTCGCGCGACAGGAGCGGCCGATGTCTGATTAGCTAGTTGGTGGGGTAAGAGCCTACCAAGGCGACGATCAGTAGCTGGTCTGAGAGGACGATCAGCCACACTGGGACTGAGACACGGCCCAGACTCCTACGGGAGGCAGCAGTGGGGAATTTTGGACAATGGGGGCAACCCTGATCCAGCAATGCCGCGTGTGTGAAGAAGGCCTTCGGGTTGTAAAGCACTTTTGTCCGGAAAGAAATGGCTCTGGTTAATACCCGGGGTCGATGACGGTACCGGAAGAATAAGCACCGGCTAACTACGTGCCAGCAGCCGCGGTAATACGTAGGGTGCGAGCGTTAATCGGAATTACTGGGCGTAAAGCGTGCGCAGGCGGTTTGATAAGACAGGCGTGAAATCCCCGAGCTTAACTTGGGAATGGCGCTTGTGACTGTCAGGCTAGAGTATGTCAGAGGGGGGTAGAATTCCACGTGTAGCAGTGAAATGCGTAGAGATGTGGAGGAATACCGATGGCGAAGGCAGCCCCCTGGGACGTCACTGACGCTCATGCACGAAAGCGTGGGGAGCAAACAGGATTAGATACCCTGGTAGTCCACGCCCTAAACGATGTCAACTAGTTGTTGGGGATTCATTTCTTCAGTAACGTAGCTAACGCGTGAAGTTGACCGCCTGGGGAGTACGGTCGCAAGATTAAAACTCAAAGGAATTGACGGGGACCCGCACAAGCGGTGGATGATGTGGATTAATTCGATGCAACGCGAAAAACCTTACCTACCCTTGACATGCCACTAACGAAGCAGAGATGCATCAGGTGCCCGAAAGGGAAAGTGGACACAGGTGCTGCATGGCTGTCGTCAGCTCGTGTCGTGAGATGTTGGGTTAAGTCCCGCAACGAGCGCAACCCTTGTCTCTAGTTGCTACGCAAGAGCACTCTAGAGAGACTGCCGGTGACAAACCGGAGGAAGGTGGGGATGACGTCAAGTCCTCATGGCCCTTATGGGTAGGGCTTCACACGTCATACAATGGTGCGTACAGAGGGTTGCCAACCCGCGAGGGGGAGCTAATCCCAGAAAACGCATCGTAGTCCGGATCGTAGTCTGCAACTCGACTACGTGAAGCTGGAATCGCTAGTAATCGCGGATCAGCATGCCGCGGTGAATACGTTCCCGGGTCTTGTACACACCGCCCGTCACACCATGGGAGTGGGTTTTGCCAGAAGTAGTTAGCCTAACCGCAAGGAGGGCGATTACCACGGCAGGGTTCATGACTGGGGTGAAGTCGTAACAAGGTAGCCGTATCGGAAGGTGCGGCTGGATCACCTCCTTTCTAGAGGCTTGTGTCTCAAGCCTAGCGTTCACACTTATCGGTTTGTTTGCTGTTACAGCCAAGGGTCTGTAGCTCAGGTGGTTAGAGCACCGTCTTGATAAGGCGGGGGTCGTAGGTTCAAGTCCTACCAGACCCACCAAGTTATCCATGCGGGGGATTAGCTCAGCTGGGAGAGCACCTGCTTTGCAAGCAGGGGGTCGTCGGTTCGATCCCGTCATCCTCCACCATCGCTTCGATGGGCCTGGTTACCTTGGATTGGTGGTCAAATGCAAGCGCTTAGGATTGAGCGTTTGCATTTGGCATTGCCAAGCGATCGCAAGATCGGCTGTTCTTTAACAATATGGGATGTAGTAAAGGTGTCGCGCGAGCGTTGATGAGACGCTGCAGTACCAACGCGATACCGGGTTGTGATTGTATCAACCAAAATGTATTTAAGTGATCGAAAGATGACTTGGAATACGGCACAAATGCGAGAACTCAACCTGTAGTGAGCGGTGTCATAGAGCGCAAGCTTGAGACACACTTGTTATAGGGTCAAGCGAACAAGTGCATGTGGTGGATGCCTTGGCGATCACAGGCGATGAAGGACGCGGTAGCCTGCGAAAAGCTTCGGGGAGCTGGCAAACAAGCTTTGATCCGGAGATGTCCGAATGGGGAAACCCGGCCCGAATGGGTCATCCCACACTGAATTCATAGGTGTGGGAAGCGAACGCGGCGAACTGAAACATCTAAGTAGCTGCAGGAACAGAAATCAACCGAGATTCCCAGAGTAGTGGCGAACGAAATGGGAACAGCCTTGTACTCTTTAGCAGCATTGTTAGCAGAACGGGATGGAAAGCCCGGCCGTAGCAGGTGATAGCCCTGTATGCGAAAACAGCGTTGTGGAACTAGGTGTACGACAAGTAGGGCGGGACACGTGAAATCCTGTCTGAAGATGGGGGGACCATCCTCCAAGGCTAAATACTCGTGATCGACCGATAGTGAACCAGTACCGTGAGGGAAAGGCGAAAAGAACCCCGGGAGGGGAGTGAAATAGATCCTGAAACCGCATGCATACAAACAGTCGGAGCCTGGCAACGGGTGACGGCGTACCTTTTGTATAATGGGTCAGCGACTTACATTCAGTGGCAAGCTTAACCGATTAGGGCAGGCGTAGCGAAAGCGAGTCCGAACAGGGCGTTGAGTCGCTGGGTGTAGACCCGAAACCAGATGATCTATCCATGGCCAGGTTGAAGGTGCGGTAACACGTACTGGAGGACCGAACCCACTAACGTTGAAAAGTTAGGGGATGAGCTGTGGATAGGGGTGAAAGGCTAAACAAATCTGGAAATAGCTGGTTCTCTCCGAAAACTATTTAGGTAGTGCCTCGTGTCTCACCTTCGGGGGTAGAGCACTGTCATGGTTGGGGGGTCTATTGCTGATTACCCCGCCATAGCAAACTCCGAATACCGAAGAGTGCAATCACGGGAGACAGACATCGGGTGCTAACGTCCGGTGTCAAGAGGGAAACAACCCAGACCGCCAGCTAAGGTCCCCAAATATAGCTAAGTGGGAAACGAAGTGGGAAGGCTAAAACAGTCAGGAGGTTGGCTTAGAAGCAGCCACCCTTTAAAGAAAGCGTAATAGCTCACTGATCGAGTCGTCCTGCGCGGAAGATGTAACGGGGCTAAGCTATATACCGAAGCTGCGGACGCACAGCAATGTGCGTGGTAGGAGAGCGTTCTGTAAGCCTGTGAAGGTGTCTTGTAAAGGATGCTGGAGGTATCAGAAGTGCGAATGCTGACATGAGTAGCGATAAAGGGGGTGAAAGGCCCCCTCGCCGTAAGCCCAAGGTTTCCTACGCAACGTTCATCGGCGTAGGGTGAGTCGGCCCCTAAGGCGAGGCAGAGATGCGTAGCTGATGGGAAGCAGGTTAATATTCCTGCACCGTCGTATGATGCGATGGGGGGACGGATCGCGGAAGGTTGTCCGGGTGTTGGAAGTCCCGGTCCCTGCATTGGAGAAGGCGCTTAGGCAAATCCGGGCGCGGAATTCAAGGATGTGGGGCGAGCGGCCTAGTGCTGCGAAGCAATTGGAAGTGGTTCCAAGAAAAGCCTCTAAGCTTCAGTCATACGAGACCGTACCGCAAACCGACACAGGTGGGCGAGATGAGTATTCTAAGGCGCTTGAGAGAACTCGGGAGAAGGAACTCGGCAAATTGGTACCGTAACTTCGGGATAAGGTACGCCCTGGTAGCTTGACTGGCCTGCGCCAGAAGGGTGAAGGGGTTGCAATAAAATGGTGGCTGCGACTGTTTAATAAAAACACAGCACTCTGCAAACACGAAAGTGGACGTATAGGGTGTGACGCCTGCCCGGTGCCGGAAGATTAAATGATGGGGTGCAAGCTCTTGATTGAAGTCCCGGTAAACGGCGGCCGTAACTATAACGGTCCTAAGGTAGCGAAATTCCTTGTCGGGTAAGTTCCGACCTGCACGAATGGCGTAACGATGGCCACACTGTCTCCTCCCGAGACTCAGCGAAGTTGAAGTGTTTGTGATGATGCAATCTCCCCGCGGCTAGACGGAAAGACCCCATGAACCTTTACTGTAGCTTTGCATTGGACTTTGAACCGATCTGTGTAGGATAGGTGGGAGGCTTTGAAGCGTGGACGCTAGTTCACGTGGAGCCGTCCTTGAAATACCACCCTGGTTTGTTTGAGGTTCTAACCTTGGCCCGTGAATCCGGGTCGGGGACAGTGCATGGTAGGCAGTTTGACTGGGGCGGTCTCCTCCCAAAGTGTAACGGAGGAGTTCGAAGGTACGCTTGGTACGGTCGGACATCGTACCTAAAGTGCAATGGCAAAAGCGTGCTTAACTGCGAGACCGACAAGTCGAGCAGGTGCGAAAGCAGGACATAGTGATCCGGTGGTTCTGAATGGAAGGGCCATCGCTCAACGGATAAAAGGTACTCTGGGGATAACAGGCTGATACCGCCCAAGAGTTCATATCGACGGCGGTGTTTGGCACCTCGATGTCGGCTCATCTCATCCTGGGGCTGTAGCCGGTCCCAAGGGTATGGCTGTTCGCCATTTAAAGAGGTACGTGAGCTGGGTTTAAAACGTCGTGAGACAGTTTGGTCCCTATCTGCCGTGGGCGTTGGAATCTTGACGGGGGCTGCTCCTAGTACGAGAGGACCGGAGTGGACGTACCGCTGGTGTACCTGTTGTCTCGCCAGAGGCATCGCAGGGTAGCTATGTACGGAAGAGATAACCGCTGAAAGCATCTAAGCGGGAAACTCGCCTGAAGATGAGGATTCCCTGGAGGCTTGACCTCCTTGAAGGGTCGTTCGAGACCAGGACGTTGATAGGCTGGGTGTGGAAGCGCAGTAATGCGTTAAGCTAACCAGTACTAATTGCCCGTAAGGCTTGATCCTATAACCAGTGTGTTTCACCTGGTGTGTGTGATCGTGTCGGTGCCCTCGGTTGGCACAATACGCACAACCCAAGACTACATCCCGATTCGCAGCGTTGACCTCAACCTCAGCGCTGCACCCCCTTATGCCTGGTGACCATAGCGAGCTGGAACCACCCCTTCCCATCCCGAACAGGACCGTGAAACAGCTCCGCGCCGATGATA
The DNA here is from genome assembly GCF_040784895.1 of Cupriavidus sp. Agwp_2. Taxonomy (NCBI): domain Bacteria; kingdom Pseudomonadati; phylum Pseudomonadota; class Betaproteobacteria; order Burkholderiales; family Burkholderiaceae; genus Cupriavidus; species Cupriavidus sp. Agwp_2. Next base: position 1,253,513 of record NZ_CP088084.1, on the reverse strand, counting down.
GTGCGGACTACCCGTGTGAAAGTAGGTCATCGCCAGGCTCTTATTGTGCAAAACCCCTCGACAGCGTGTGCTGCGAGGGGTTTTTGCTTTGGGATTTTCGAATTGGATTCTGGGCGGTTTTGCGGAGACATGTCGTATTTGGTGATTTGGTGACATGTTGTCGGCCGTTGAGCCGCCTGAGCGCGGGTGCCCGTTCGAACTTGCTACGCTCCCGGGAGGGTGCCTGCGGCAACGGACTATTGAACGAACCCGAAGCAGGGTGGGTGGTGGCCACCTGCTAACGAGGGCGTCGGTGGGACGCCTTCGGCTGCGCTACGCGCGGGTTCTGGTTGGGCAGCCAGGCTTGGCGACCAGGGCGATCGACTACGAAGGTCTTGGCGTGGCAGAGTCCAAAAGCCAAAAAGCATCTCGCCAACAGCGACCAAAGCCCTCAGGCCGTTTCAACCACCCGAATCTCCACCAGCAACTTCTTGAGTTCCGGCACACAAGATCCACAGTTGCCGCCGGCCTTGACGCAGGCGGTGATCTCAGCTGGCGTCTTCAAATCGTGCTTCCGGACAGCATCGCAAATGGTGTTACGCCCCACGCCAAAGCACGAGCATACCGTCGGCCCTGCATCGGCACCTTTCTCCATCGGCTGGCCGAGCAGCAGGCCGATGCGATCCGCATCTTCCAGCCGCTCGCGACCAAACAAGCCTGACAGCCATGACCGCGACGGCAATTCGGGCCGGGTCGACACATAGACGCAGGCTTCAAGCCGGTCGTTGACGACATAGCCAGCGTGGTAGACGCCCGCAGTGCGGTCTTCATATTCGAGCCAGTCCGCGTCCGGATCCGCCACGCCGAGCAGTTCACGCGCCCACGAGGCACGGTCGGCAACGGCTTCGCGGCCGGCAAATTCGTAGCGCTGGAATTGGCGGCCTTGCACGCGCGTCCAGTATGTCAGCGCCTCGGCCGGCAGCTCGCTCCGGCTCAGCACGAAGCCGTGCCAGCTGACGCCAAACGGCTCAACCCGCACGGGCGTGTGCTTGAATTCCGGCTCGCCGGAAACCGGATCGACCACCGGATTGACCAGCGCACCCACGCGCGCATCGGAACTGAACTGCCCGTTCCAGTGGATCGGCACGAACACGCTGCCACGCGGAATACCGCCGCCATGGCGTACGCGCGCCACCATCGCGCCCCAGCGGGTGCTGACGCGCGCCAGTTTGCCTTCGCCCACGCCGCACAGCAGCGCATCCTGCGGGTGCATGTCGACAAAGGGCTCGGGCAGGTGGTCGGCAAGCCGCGCCGACTTGCCGGTACGCGTCATGGTGTGCCACTGGTCACGCACGCGGCCAGTGTTCAGGATCAGCGGGAATTCGTCGTCCGGCGCGTTGGCGGGCGCGCGCGTCGGCGTGGCGACAAAGTGGGCCAGGCCGTCAGCGTGCGCATAGCGGCCATCGCCAAACAGTCGTTGCGAATCGGCCGCGCCATTGGCAGGGACTGGCCATTGGACCGGCTCCAGACTGTCATAGCGGGCCTTGTCCAGGCCGGCCAGTCCGCCGATATCGAACACGCGCGGCGCGTCGTCGTTGCGCCAGGCGCTCAGGCGTGCGTGCTCGTCAAAGATCTCGTGCGGCCCGGCATAGTCGAAGCCGTTGAAGCCCATGCGGCGTGCCACGTCGCACAGGATGTCCCAGTCGGCGCGGGCTTCGGCCGGTGCGGCCAGGAAGGCGCGCTGGCGCGAAATGCGGCGTTCCGAGTTGGTGACGGTGCCGTCCTTCTCGCCCCAGCCCAGCGCGGGCAGCAGCACGTGCGCGCCTGCGTTGGTGTCGGTGCGTTCGATGATGTCGCTGGCCACTACCAGTTCGCACTTGGCGAGTGCGCGGCGCACCTGGTCGGCGTCGGGCAGGCTGACCACCGGGTTGGTGGCGATCACCCAGACTGCCTTGACGCGGCCGGCTTCGATCGCTTCGAACAACTCCACCGCCTTCAGGCCGGTGCGGTCCGCCACCACTGGCGACTGCCAGAAGCTCTGCACCACGTCGCGATGCAGCGGGTTGGCCAGCTCCATATGCGCGGCCAGCATGTTGGCCAGGCCGCCGACCTCGCGCCCACCCATGGCGTTGGGCTGCCCGGTCAGCGAGAACGGGCCCATGCCGGGCCGGCCGATGCGGCCGGTCAGCAGGTGGCAGTTGATGATGCTATTGACCTTGTCTGTGCCGGCGGAGGACTGGTTGACGCCTTGCGAGAACGCGGTCACGGTCTTTTCCGTGCCGGCGAACAGGGCATAGAAGTCCAGCACGTCCTGCACGCCGAGCTTGCAGGCGCGGGCGACGGCGGCCGGATCGGCGCAATCGACATCGGCAGCCTGCAGGGCCTGGTCCAGTCCGGCAGTGCTTGCGGCGATGAAGGCCGCATCGGCGCGGCCTTCGCGCGCCAGGTAGCTGAGCAGACCATTGAACAGCCATACGTCAGTGCCCGGGCGAACCGCCAGGTGCAGGTCGGCCAGTTCGCAGGTGGCGGTGCGGCGCGGGTCTATCGCCACGATCTTCATCTCGGGGCGCGCTTCCTTGGCCTTGGACAGCCGCTGGAACAGGATCGGGTGGCACCACGCGGTGTTGGAGCCCACCAGCACCACCAGGTCGGCCAGTTCCAGGTCTTCATAGCTGCCCGGTACCAGGTCTTCGCCGAATGCGCGCTTGTGGCCGGCGACGGCCGATGACATGCACAGGCGCGAGTTGGTGTCGATGTTGGCGCTGCCGATGAAGCCCTTCATCAGCTTGTTGGCGACGTAGTAGTCCTCGGTCAGCAACTGGCCCGAGACATAGAGCGCGACCGAGTCGGGACCATGGCGGCGGATGATGTCGCTGAAGCCCTGCGCCACGGTATCGAGCGCATGGTCCCAGGATACCTGCTGCAACTGGCCATTGGCATCGCGCAGCTTGGGATGGAGCAGGCGGCCTTCCAGGTCCACGGTCTCGCCCAGCGCCGAGCCCTTGACGCAGAGCCGGCCCTGGTTGGACGGATGCTGCGCGTCACCCGCGATCTCGACCTGGCCGTCGGCGCGCACGGTGGCACGCACGCCGCAGCCGACGCCACAGTACGGGCAGGTCGTGGCGGTGGTAGTGGTCAGGGTTGCAGATACAACCGGGATGTCGGACAGGTTCACGCGTTCTCCGTGCGGGGGCGTTATATAGCTTTGTTCATGCTCAGGCAGCGAGCGCTTCGCACTGCGCCTTGCCAAACAGCAGGCGCTGGCGCAGCGCGCCAACCGGCGTGCGGCGCTGGATCATGTCGAAATACCACGGGCCGTCCTGCACGTCGCCGTACAGCACGGCGCCGACCAGGCAGCCGTCCTGCAGCACCAGGCGCTTGTAGACGCCGCGGCGCGCGTCGCGCAGCACCAGGTCTTCGGAGCCTTCAATACCGATGAAATCGCCAGCGGAATACAGGTCGACGCCGGTCACTTTCAGTTTAGTCGCGGTGGCCTGCTGCACATAGCGGCGATGGCCGGCGCCGGCGAGATGGGCAGCGCACACGCGCGCCTGGTCCCAGATCGGCGCGACCAGCCCGAAGGTGGCCTGGCGATGCTGCACGCACTCGCCGACGGCATAGATGCGCGGATCGTAGGTCTGCAGCGTGTCGTCGACGACGATGGCGCGCTCGCAGTGCAGGCCGGCACTGGCGGCCAGTTCGATGTTGGGCTTTACGCCGGCGGTCATCACCACCAGGTCGGCGGGGATTTCGGTGCCGTCCTTGAAGCGCACGCCGGTGACGCGCTCGGTACCGAGGATTTCCGCCGTCTGCGCGCCTAGCAGGAAACGCAGGCCCTTGCGTTCCAGCGCTCCCTTGAGCAGCGTGGCGGCGGGCTTGTCGAGCTGGCGTTCCATCAGGCTGTCGGCCAGGTGCACCACGGTCACGTCCATGCCCTGGCGCAGCAGGCCGTTGGCCGCTTCCAGGCCGAGCAGGCCGCCGCCGATCACCACCGCGTGGCGATGATTGCGCGCGGCATGCAGCATGGTCTCGACGTCCTGGATGTCGCGGAAGGCGATCACGCCCTCGAGCTGGTGCCCAGGCACCGGGATGATGAACGGCTTGGAGCCGGTGGCCAGCAGCAGGCGGTCATAGCGCACTTCGCGTCCCGAGGCGGAACGCACCACGCGGCGCGGGCGGTCAATCGACACCACGGGGTCGCCGGCGAGCAGCTCGATGCCGTTTTCCTCATACCACTCGCGCGTGTTGAGCATGATGTCCGCCACCGTCTTCTCGCCAGCCAGCACCGGCGACAGCAGGATGCGGTTGTAGTTGCCGTGCGGCTCGGCGCCGAACACCGTGATGTCGTACAGGTCCGGGGCGAGCTTGAGCAGTTCCTCGACGGTACGCATGCCGGCCATGCCGTTGCCGACGACGACCAGGCGCGGACGGGCTTGGTTGGAATCGGATGGCGTCATGCCGGTATCTCCGTGGCTGGGCTGGAAGGCGTTGGGGAACATTCGGGGGCGCGACGTAAGGGTGGGTAGAAGGGATCAGGCGGCCAGCTCTTCCTCGGCCTCGCGCATCACCACGCTGGCCGCGACCCACACTTTGCCGTCGTAGACGCGCGCGCCGTAGGCGTTGACCGACTGCTCCGGCGCTTCCAGGCATTCGCCGGTGCGCAGGTCGAAGTGGTGCTTGTAGATGGGCGATGCCACTACCAGGCGCTCGCCCAGGTTGCCAACCAGCCCGCGCGACAGCACCGCGGCTTGCGAGTTGGGATCGAAGTTATCGATGGCGTAGACCTCTTCGCCGCGGCCGATGCGGAACACAGCGATCTGCTTGTCGTCGACCAGTGCGCATACACCAGTATTGGGCACGATATCGCGAACGGTGCAGACCGCGGTCCAGGTTTCGGGATGGTGGGGATGGCTCATCACGTTCTCCTTGAATGCTTGCACGATCAGGCTGCTTTTGCGGGCACGGCGACCACGGGAATGTGGCCCAGCCGGGAGCGCTGCAATTTCCGTTCCTCCGGCGATGCCGGGCGGATCTGGCCGCGTTCTTCGATAAAGACCAGGTTGTCGTCGCGGCGGTCGCTGTTGACGAAATGGCGGAAGCGCTTGCGCGTTTCGGGATCGGTCACGGCCTTCTTCCACTCGTCTTCATAGGTGTCGACCACGTGCTGCATTTCGGTCTCCAGCTCGGCGGCGATGCCGAGCTTGTCGTCCAGCACCACGGCCTTCAGGTAGTCCAGGCCGCCTTCGAGGTTGTCGCGCCAGACGCTGGTGCGCTGCAGTCGGTCGGCGGTGCGCACGTAGAACATCAGGAAGCGGTCGATGTAGCGGACCAGCGTGTCGTGGTCGAGGTCGCTGGCCAGCAGTTCGGCGTGGCGCGGCTTCATGCCGCCGTTGCCGCACACGTACAGGTTCCAGCCCTTGTCGGTGGCGATCACGCCCACGTCCTTGCCCTGCGCCTCGGCGCATTCGCGGGTACAGCCGGACACGCCGAACTTGATCTTGTGCGGCGCGCGCAGGCCCTTGTAGCGGTTCTCCAGCTCGACGGCGAGGCCGACCGAATCGCCCACGCCATAACGGCACCATGTGGAGCCCACGCACGACTTCACCGTGCGCAGCGACTTGCCGTAGGCATGGCCCGATTCAAAGCCGGCGGCGATCAGCTCTTCCCAGATATAGGGCAGTTCCTCGGCGCGGGCACCAAACAGGTCCACGCGCTGGCCGCCGGTGATCTTGGTGTACAGGCCATATTTCTTGGCCACCTGGCCTACCGCGATCAGGCCCTCGGGCGTGACTTCGCCGCCCGGCATGCGCGGGACCACCGAATAAGTGCCGTCCTTCTGGATGTTGGCCAGGTAGTAGTCGTTGGAATCCTGCAGGCTGGCGTGCTCTTCCTTCAGCACGAACTCGTTCCAGCACGAGGCCAGGATGCTGCCCACCGTCGGTTTGCAGATATCGCAGCCCATGCCCTTGCCGTGCGCTTCCAGCAGCGCATCGAAGGTCTTGAACTTGCCCACGCGCACCAGGTGGTAGAGCTCCTGGCGCGAGAAGGGGAAGTGCTCGCAGAGGTGGTTGTTGACCGCCATCCCTTGCTTCTTCATCTCGGCCTTCATGATCTGCGTGACCAGCGGCACGCAGCCGCCGCAGGCGGTGCCGGCCTTGGTGCAGCTCTTGAGCGCGCCGATGCTGGTGGCGCCGTCGCACACGGCGCCGCAGATCTCGCCCTTGGAGACGTTGTTGCACGAGCAGATCTGCGCGGTGTCGGGCAGCGCGTCGGCGCCCAGCGCCGGCTTGGCCTTGCCGCTGCTGTCCGGCAGGATCAGGAATTCCGGCGACTCGGGCAGCTCGATCTTGTTGAGCATCATCTGCAGCAGCGTGCCGTATTCGCTGGCATCGCCGATCAGCACGCCGCCCAGCAGGTACTTGCCGCAATCAGACACCACCAGCTTCTTGTAGACCTCCTTGCGGTCGTCGCTGAACTGGTAGATGCGCGCGCCCGGCACGGTGCCGTGCGGGTCGCCGATGCTGGCCACGTCTACGCCCATCAGCTTGAGCTTGGTGCTCATGTCGGCGCCGGCAAACTCGGCGGCTTCGCCGCGCAGGTGGCGCGCGGCCACGCGGGCCATGTCGTAGCCCGGGGCCACCAGGCCGTAGATCTTGCCGTCCCACAGCGCGCATTCGCCGATCGCGTAGATGTCCGGGTCGGAGGTGCGGCAGTTGTTGTCGACCGAGATGCCGCCGCGCGCACCGACTTCCAGGCCGCTGGCGCGCGCCAGTTCGTCGCGCGGGCGGATGCCGGCCGAGAACACGATCATGTCGGTGTCGAGATGCGTGCCGTCGGCGAACACCATGCGATGGGTGCCGTCCTCGCCGTCGACGATCTCGACGGTGTTCTTGCCGGTGTGGGCGGTCACGCCCAGGCCTGCGATCTTCTGGCGCAGCATGCGGCCGCCGCCTTCGTCGACCTGCACCGCCATCAGGCGCGGCGCGAATTCCACCACATGCGTCTCCAGGCCCATGTCGCGCAGCGCCTTGGCGCATTCCAGGCCGAGCAGGCCGCCGCCGATCACCACGCCGGTTTTCGAGCGCGCGCCGCATTCCTGCATCGCTTCCAGGTCTTCGATGGTGCGATAGACGAAGCAGTCCTTGCGGTCCTTTCCTGGCACGGGCGGCACGAACGGGTAGGAGCCGGTGGCGAGGATCAGCTTGTCATAGGACAGGGTCTCGCCGGTGGAGACCTTGACCGTGCGCGCGGCGCGGTCGATCTCGACCGCACGGGCGTTCAGGCGCAGCAGCATGTTGTTGTGCTGCTCGAAGAAGCCTGCCGGCACCAGCGACAGGTCTTCGGCCGACTTGCCGGAGAAGAACTCGGACAGGTGCACGCGATCGTAGGCGGGACGCGGTTCTTCGCACAGGACGGTCACTTCCAGGTTTTCTGCACCGGCTTCCGCCAGCGATTCCAGGAACTTGTGACCTACCATGCCGTGGCCGACGATGATCAGTTTCATGATGCTTTCCTTGTCCGGTAGTCAGTCTTTGCTGCTTGAAGTGCTGTGGGGTGCCGTGGGGTGCCGTGGGGGCGATGCTTGAAATCAGTTGGCCAGCGCGCTGTCGTACAGCGCCTGCTCCTGGGCCTTGTGCTCGGCGCTGAAGCGGATGGCGATGGCGCACAGGGCAGCGATGGTGGCCAGCACGCCCAGCACGGTCAGCGTGTGCTGCAGGTCGCCCAGGCCCTTGAGCAGGAAGCCCGCGGCGACGGCGCCAACGTTGCCGCCCGCGCCGATGATCCCGGCCACGCCGCCAAGCGCCTTGCGGTCGATAAAGGGCACCAGGGCGTAGGTCGCGCCGCAGGCCATGTGGGTGAACAGGCCGAACAGCAGCATCGCGACCACGGCCAGCGTCACGCTGCCGGCCTGCGCGAACCACAGCAGGCCCAGGCCTTCGCCCATGATCAGGACGAACAGCAGCGTGGCGCGTGCATCCAGGCCGCGGCGGCGGGCTGCCTTGTCCGACAGCCAGCCACCCAGGGCGCGGGCAAACAGCGCCAGCAGGCCGAAGCTGGCGGCAGCCATGCCGGCGGCCTTCAGGCTCAGGCCGAAACGGTCCACGTAGTAGGAGGCGGCAATGTTGTGGATAAAGATTTCCACGCCGAAGCAGGCACCGTAGGTGATGAACAGCAGCCACACGCGATAGTTGGCGCTGGCGGCGCGGAAGCTGGCCCAGCCGCCCCCCTTGCCGCCATCCTTGCCGCTGATGGCAATGCCACGAGCGCGCAGGTCCGAGTAGTTGCCTTCCGGGCAGTCCTGCGTGAAGCGCCAGTAGACGACGGCCATGATCAGCATCAGCACGCCCGGCACCACCAGCGCGAAGCGCCAGCCGAGTGCATGGTCAGCGCCCAGCATCAGCACCGCGGCCAGCAGCAGCGGCATGATGGCCTGCGCGGCACCACCGCCGGCATTGCCCCAGCCGGCCGAGGCCGCGTTGGCGGTGCCGACCACGTTGGGCGCGAACATCACCGAGGTGTGGTACTGCGTGATGACGAAGCTGGCACCGACCGCGCCGATCAGCAGGCGGAACACCAGGAAGGTCTCGTAGTTCTGCGCCAGCGCCACGCCCAGCACGGGCAGCGCGCCCACCAGCAACAGGCCGGTATAGGTCTTGCGCGGGCCGAAGCGGTCGCACATCGGGCCGATCACCAGCCGCACCAGGATGGTCACGGCCACCGCCGCGATATTGATGTTGGCGATCTGGCCCGGGGTCAGGCCGAACTCGCCCTTGAGGACCGGCATCAGCGGCGCGCAGGCAAACCACGCGAAGAAACAGACGAAGAACGCCATCCAGGTCAGGTGGAAGGCGCGCATCTGCGGGGTGCTCAAGCTCAGCAGCTCGATGCGGGTGGCTTTGCCGGTCATCGTCACTTGCTCCAAAAAAACAAATGGCGTCCCGCGAGCCGACACATCGATAGTCTGATGAGCCAGTTCAGGGGACGCCGTTGTCCTGACAGCCGCTACATGGGATAGCCGCTGCGTTATGTGGGGTGGGCCGGTCGCCGTTGACGGGCCCGGACTACATTACGCAAGGGGTGTGCCAGAGCGTGAAGTGACGGCGGATAGGGGTTTCGTGCGCGCAGTGGCGCTGGCGGCAAGTTCCGATGCGCTGTGCTGGGGCGACCGGCGGATCGCCGGCACAGTCATGGTGCAGTGCAGTGTGCCGCGCCGGTGCGGCGCAGCAAGCGGCGCATGCGGCTTACGGTTCGCCTTCGGTGCGGCGGGGGCCGACGGGGGTGATCTGCATGTCGCGCGGAGACACCAGCGCGCCGTCCTCGTCGACCAGGGCCGCGCGTACCAGCTTGCCGCTGGCCTGCGAGCGGATCTGCACCGGGCCTTCGCCGCAGGACGTCATGTGGCTGTCGCCCCACTGCATCAGGCCGATCAGCACCGGCAGCAGTTCCACGGCCGCACGGGTGGGACGGTACTCGAAGCGCTCGCGCTCGCCCGGCTCGCGGTAGCCGACCTTGCGCAGCAGGCCGGCGTCGGTCAGCGTCTTGAGCCGCGTGGAGAGCACTGCAGGGGAGCACTCCAGCCTGCGCAGGAATTCGTCGAAGCGCGTCACGCCGTGGAAGACGTCGCGCAGGATCAGGATCGTCCACTTTTCACCGATCAGCGAAAGCGTGGCAGCGATCGAGCATTGGCGGAGGTCGGACGCAGTGACGTTCATGATGCAGGCAGCATAGCATGCTGACTTCATTTGCAAAAGTCAGGTTGTCGCCTATACTCTGGCTACAGATAATGTATTCAGGGGTGTGGCATGACAGGCAGGACCGGAGCGACGACAGGGCACGCAGCCAGCGAACCACCCGCAGAAAGCTGGCCGGTGGGCCGGGGCGGGCAGGTGATGGTGCGCCGCACGCATGAGCAAGATCGCGGCGCACTGCGCGCCATGATCGACGGACTGTCGCGTGAAAGCCGTTACTTCCGCTTCCTGACCGGTGGGCGGGTGGTCGACGAGGTCGTCGACGGGCTGGCCCGGCCCGTGCCGGGTGGCATGGCGCTGGTGGTGGTCGCGCCCGACGCGCAAGGGACGCCGGCCATTGTCGCCAGCGCCGAATACGTGGTGACTGGCCGCGTGGCCGAGTTTGCGGTGGTCGTCGCCGATGGCTGGCAAGGGCAGGGCCTGGGCCGGCGCCTGATCACGCGGCTGCGCGAGCACGCCCGCGCGGCTGGCCTGCGCGCCATGCGCGGCGATGTGCTCAGCGAAAACCGCCGCATGCTGGCGATCCTGCGGGACCTGGGCTTCAGCAGCCGCCGCAATCCCGAAGACAGCTTCCTGCACGAAGTCTCGATGACGCTGCGGGAGGAAGCCAGCAGCGGCCAATGGTTGCCGGCGGACTGGTTTGGCGCGTCCTGAGCCCTACGTCATGCCTCAGCCGGCGTCGCGTTTCCCGCGCGAAGTCGCGGTGCAGCCGACTGAAGCGGTGATGATGCTGGCGATTGCCAGCCACTGCATCGGGCTCAGTTGCTCATGCAGGAACACCAGCCCCGCGAGCGCGCCCATGGCCGGCTCCATGCTCAGCAGGATGCCAAAGGTGCGCCGGTGCAGGCGCTTGAGCGCCACCATTTCCAGCGAATAGGGAATCGCGCTGGACAACACGCCCACCGCCAGTCCCGCCAGCAGCAGCGGCGGGCTGAGCAGCGCGCTGCCGGCATGCGCCACCCCGAACGGCAGCACCACCAGCGCCGCCATTGTCAGCCCCAGCGAGGTAGCCTGGCCGCCATGCGCGTTGCCGGCCTTCTGCCCGAACACGATATAGAGCGCCCAGCCCACGCCGGCAGCGAGCGCATAGCCGATGCCGACCGGGTCGAGCGTGCCTGCCGCCTCGCCCACCGGCAGCAACAGCAGCAAGCCCGCCACCGCGCACGCAATCCAGAGGAAGTCGATGGCGCGCCTTGACGACAGCACCGCCACCGCCAGCGGCCCGGTGAATTCGATCGCGATCGCCAGCCCGAGCGGCACCGTGCGCAGCGACATGTAGAAGAGCAGGTTGGTCGCGCCAAGTGCCGCGCCATACAGCGCGATGGCCAGCGCATTGGCCCGCGTCAGCGGGATGCGCCATGGCCGCCATACGCACAGCAGGATCAGGGCCGAGAAGCTGACCCGCAGCGCCGTGGTGCCTTGCGCGCCGAGCGCGTCGAACAAATGCTTGGCGAACGACGTGCCCACGCACAGCGAGGCCATCGAGCCGGTCAGGGCCAGGACGGCGATCAGGGTCGTGCTTTTTCCGGAGGCGGTGTGCGGCAATTGGAATCCTGAGGGGGAAGCTCGCGTCTGGTGCGCGATGCAGCCGCATCATGCGGCAACTCCCGCCGTGGCGCCATATACAGGTCGCGATGCGCGCCGCTGTACAGTTGTTCCGGCCTGCCCGGGTTTCAGTGGCTGTGCGCCGCCACCTTGCGCCGCTTGCCGGGCTTGCGCGCGCAGTCGGGGCAGCGTCCCAGCAGCGTCAGTTCGTGGTGCTCGACCTCGAACCCCGGCGGCGTGATCTCCTCCAGGTGTCCCGGGCACCCCTCCAGCGGAAACACACGGTCGCACGACAGGCACTGGAAGTAGTGCCGGTGGTGCCGGTGCGTGACCGCCTCGCCCGGCTGGTCCGCCAGTTCGTAGCGGTCCGCCTGGCCGGGCAGCTCGACCGCATGCAGCTGCGCATCCTCCAGCAACGCGCGGATATTGCGATAGACGGTGGCGAGTCCCAGCGACGGCACCTCGCGCTGCGCCGCCTCCAGGATCTCCGCCGGGCTCAGCGGCCGGCCGGCTTCCTTCAGCGCCGCCAGCACGGCGCCACGTTGACGGGTCATGCGTTCCATGACTAAAATCTTAATGAGAAATTATTATCATTAAAGCGCGTGCCGGTGCCAGCCGCCATGCGCTGCTCTTACGGGGTGTCAGACATCATGCTGCCTTCGCAGCCAATCCTTGCCGGGCGTACCCGCATCGCCGGTCCTGCCGCGCCACTGCGGCCGCTTGCCGCGCTGATGCTGGCGTGGTCCGCACTGGCGGATGCCGCCGATGCTACCAAGGCCACCAAGGCCACCGATGCGCCCGATATTACGCTGCCGGCGGTCTCGGTGGTCGGCACCGCATCATACAACCCGCCAGACGCTACGGGCGCCACCCGCACCGACACCCCGCTGCGCGAGATCCCGCAATCCGTGCGCGTGGTGCCGCGTGCCATGCTCGACGATATCGGCGCGACCCGCTTCGACCAGACCTTCGACTATGTCAGCGGCGTGGCGCGCCAGAACAACTTCGGCGGCCTGTGGGACAACTTTGCCATGCGCGGCTTCACCGGCCACGAGAACACCGGTGCCGGCTATCTCGTCAACGGCTTCGCCGCCAACCGAGGCTATACCGCGCCGATGGACGCGGCCACCATCGATCGCGTCGAAGTGCTCAAGGGTCCCACCTCGTCGCTGTACGGCACCAGCGAGCCCGGCGGCACCTTCAACGTCGTGACGCGCCAGCCTCAGTTTCGGCCGGCGCAGGTCTATTCGATGGAGCTGGGCACGCGCGACGGCTACCGGGTGGGCGCGGACATCACCGGCCCGCTTGGCGAGAACCTGGCAGGCAGGCTGGTCGCCGTGGCCGACCACCAGGGCAGCACGCGCGACTTCATCCACAGCCAGCGCTACCTGGTGGCGCCGTCGTTCACATGGGCGCCGGGCAACGACACCATCCTGCAGTACGCGGCGGAATTCCAGCGCTACACCACGCCGATGGACCGCGGCGTGGTTGCGGTCGACGGGCAGCTCGGCCGGATCCCGCGCTCGCGCTTCCTGGGGGAGCCGGGCGACGGCGACATGCGGCTGGACAGCCAGTCGCACCAGCTCAGCGTGGAGCACCAGTTCTCCGGAAACTGGAAAGGGCGGCTCGCGCTGTCGTACCGCGGCGGCGCGCTGACCGGGCATTCGAGTGAAGCGGCAACACTGGCCGCCGATGGCCGCACGCTGTGGCGCCAGCATCGCTACCGCGATTTCCAGTCGGACGATGTCTCGCTGCAGGCCAGCGTGACCGGCAAGTTCACCACCGGTCCGGTCGGGCATGAACTGCTGCTGGGCATGGACGCCTACCGCTTCGGCAATACCATGGCGATCCTGCGCAAGAACCCCAGCGCTGCCGCGCCCTATGCGATCGATATCTACGATCCGGTCTATGGCCAGCCGGCGCCACCCATGCCTTGGAACACGGACACGTACGAGCGCCAGCGCAATCTCGGCGCCTATCTGCAGGACCAGCTCAGCCTTGGCGAGCGCTGGCGCGTGCTGGCCGGGGCGCGTTTCGACGCCTTCGACCAGTCGCTGGACAACTACCTGAACGGCACCCGCACCACGCAGCACCAGAACGCGGTGTCGCCGCGCGTGGGTGTGAGCTACCTCGCCAGCCACAACGTCTCGCTGTTTGCCAATGCGAGCCAGTCGTTCCGTCCCAATGCCGGCACGGATGCCGCGGGCCAGCCGTTCGACCCGGAGCGCGGCCGCGCCGTCGAGGCCGGCGTCAAGTTCGACAGCGATGACCGCCGCACCGGCGCCACGCTGGCGGTGTTCGAGATCCGCAAGCGCAACGTGCTGGCCACCGACCCGAGCGACCCGTCGTACTACATTGCCGCCGGCGAGGCGCGCAGCCGCGGCGTGGAACTTGATGTGGCGGGGCAATTGGGCAAGCACTGGCGCGTCTCGGGCAGTTTTGCGCTGACCGATGCCGAGATCACGCAGGACACGCGCTTCGCACCGGGCACGCCGCTGACCAATGTGCCGCGCACCAGCGGCAGCCTGCTGGCGGTCTACGAAGACGCGGCGCCGGTGGGCCAGCGCTATGGCATCGGCGCGGGCTTGCGCTACGTGGGGCGGCGTTCCGGCGATGTGCGCGATTCGTTCTCGCTGCCCGCCTACGTGGTGGCGGATCTGCACGGCTACTGGCAATACAGCCGCAAGCTGCGCGTCACGTTCAACGTGGGCAACCTGTTCGACAGGACTTACTACGCCAGCTCGTACAGCAGCCTGTGGATTGCCCCGGGCGCCGGCCGCAGTGCGCGGCTCGGCGTGCAGCTGAGCTATTGACCCTGCACGGCCTTGGCCCGTGCCATTGTTTTTGCCGCGGACCGCGCGGCCGGCTCCCCCGCCGGCCGCGGTCCCTTGATGTACTGCATGGACGCGTCATCGCGATTCATCGGCAACGCGCATGGACTCCCCTCATGTTCGCGTGGCAGGTCGCACGGATGGCGTAGCGGTCTCGCGGCGCTCTTACTCTGCCGGCGTGTGCTGCTCAGCGAGGCGCGGCTGCTACCGGCGCCGGCACCGGCGCCTGCGCCGCGCCGGGCGCTGCCGAAGCCGGCGTGCGCGGCGCGGCCGGTGCCGCCGGTGCCGCTGGTCCGGCTGGCGCAGGGCGGGTGCCATTTCCCGCGTTGTCCGCCACTTCGCGCCAGCCGCCGCCGAGCGACTTGTACAGCGACACCCGGCTGGTCAGCCCGGCCAGCTTGTACGTGACCAGCGACTGTTGCGCGGCGTAGAGCTGGCGCTGCGCATCGAAGACGCCGAAGTAATCATCGACTCCGTTCTTGAAGCGCATTTCCGACAGCCGCCGGGTCTCGCTGCCTTCGCGCACCAGCGCTTCCTGCGCCTTGACCTGGCGCTCGTAGGTGGCGCGCGCCGCCATGCTGTCGGCCACTTCGCGGAAAGCGGTCTGGATGGTCTTTTCGTAGTTGGCCACGTTGATGTCCTTGCGCACGTTGGCGGCATCCAGCCCGGCACGGTTGCGTCCCGCATCGAAGATCGGCACCGTCAGCTGCGGCGCGAACAGCCACGCCATGCCGCCGGAGAACAGCCCGGCCAGGCTGGTGCTGGCTACGCCCAGCGCGCCGGTCAGCGAGATGCGCGGGAAGAACGCCGCGCGCGCGGCGCCGATATTGGCGTTGGCGGCCTTGAGCTGGTGCTCGGCGTCGAGGATGTCGGGGCGCCGCTCCAGCAGGCTCGATGGCAGCCCCTCCGGGAACTCTTGCATCAGCGTGCGCGGTTCGAGCGGATCCGCGGTCGCGCCCGCCGTAGTGTTGCCATCCTCGGCCACCGACTTCGGCAACTGGGTGCCGACCAGCAGCGTCAGCGCGTTCTCATCCTGCGCCACCTGCCGCGTGTACTGTTCCACGCCCACCTGCGCGGTCTGGACCTGGGTTTGCGCGCGATGCTGGTCCAGCTGCGCCATCGCGCCCACCTGGCGCCCGCGCCGCACCATCTCGGCCGCTTCCTGCTGCGTCTTCAGCGTGTCCTGCGACAGCCGCAGCAGCTCGCGGTCGGCGCGCAGCGTCAGGTAGGCGTTGGCGACCTCGGCCACCAGCGCGATCTGCGCGCTGCGGCGCGCCTGCTCGGTCGCCAGGTATTGCTCCAGCGCCGCATGCTTGAGGCTGCGCACCCGGCCGAAGAAATCGAGTTCGAAGGCGGTGAAGCCGATACCGGCGTTGTAGGTGGTGATCTGCTGCGACTGGCCCGGCGCGCGCAGCCGCGGCGACAGGCGCTGCGACACCATGCCGGCGTTGGCTTCCACCGTCGGGAACTGCGCCGCACGTTCGATCTGGTAGAGCGCGCGGGCTTCGTCGATGGCCAGGGTGGACATGCGCAGGTCGCGGTTGTTCGCCAGCGCAAGTTCGATCAGCTGGCGCAGTTGCGGGTCGACGAAGACATCGCGCCAGCCGAGATCTGCGGCGGAAGGGCCGGGCGGCTGCACCGCCTGGCCAGGCTGGCCAGGCTGGCCGGCGGCGGTGCGGGCCTGCGGCGTGCGGTAGGCGGCACCCTCCGGCCACGCCGAAGCGATCGGCGCGTCGGGCCGCTGGTATTGCGGCTCCAGCGTGCAGGCTGCCAGCGCCAGCGACAGCGCCAACACCGAGGTGCGGGGCAGCAGGCGTTGTGCGGGGAAAGAGTGGCGGCTCAGGCTTGGCATGACGGGTTCCCGGAGAGTCAGTGAAAGGCGGTTTTTGTTCAGCCCAGCAGCGCGCGCCGCATGAAGCGCGAGATCGCCAGCCGCGGCTGGCCCTGGCGGGCGATGTTATGCGCGGGATCGCTGAACAGCAGGCGGATCAGGCTGTGGCGCGCCGCCATGTCGGCATGCAATGCGATACCAAGCAGCTGTCGATCGCGCCGTACCACGCGGCAAGGAATCCAGCCGGTCTGGGCCAGCCACATCGCGCCCTCGGCGCCCGGACGGAAGGCGGCTGCCAGCGGCGTCGTCACGCCCGCGCCGTTGCAAGAGAGGTCGCGCGTGTTGACGCGGTACTCGCGCCCGTCCACGCGCAGCAAGGCCGCGGCGCGATGCGGGAATCGCTCTTCCTTGCGCGGCCGCGGCAGTTCCACGCACACTAGGAACGAAGCCAGGTACAGCATCAGCGCTACGCCCGTCCATACCGTATTGAAGGCCAGCCCCTGCGCATCGGCATCGACCACCAGCGCGCGGCCCAGCCCCAGCGCCGATAACGCCAGCAGGCCCGCGTACAGCGCCGCGAACTTGCCGTGGATCACCAGCTTCGATCGGTCCAGCCCCTTGTTGGTGACCTTGAACGGCCGTCCGAACGGCTTGAACATCGCGCTGACCAGCGACGCCGTCACCGCGAGCGACGCGACGATCTGCGTGACTTCGGTAAAGATCGGCAGCGCGCGCTGGCCCGTGATCCAGATGCTGTAGGCCCAGTACGCCACCAGCGCGGGCAGGCCGTACGCGAGGAACTGCAGCGGCTCGCCGTACAGCGTAGAGACGCCGAAGTACCAGTACAGCAGCGGTCCCGCCAGCAGCATCAGCGTGAATGGCCGCGACAGCCAGTGCAGCAGGCCATGCACGTAGTGCAGCCGATGCACCGCGGCATAGCCGCGCCCGCGCAGCGGCCCGTCGGCGGTCAGCGCCACCTGCACCGTGCCCAGCCCCCAGCGGCTGCGCTGGCTGATGTACTCGGGCAGGCCTTCGGCGGACAGCCCCACGCTGAGCCGCTCGTTGAGCCAGCGCGTGATATAGCCGTGCCGCAGCAGCCGGTAGGTGAGGTGGATGTCTTCGGTGACCGTGCCGGTAGGAAAGCCGCCGATATGCTCGACCAGGTCGCGCCGCACCACGAACGAGGTGCCGATGCAGAACGCCGTGCCCCACGCATCCTTGGCCGGCTGCATCACGTCGAAGAAGGCGCGCTGCTCGTCGACCCAGCACTCGGTGGCGCGCAGGTTGTACTGGATCGGGTCGGCGTTGTAGTAGAACTGGGGCGTCTGCACCACGCCCACGCGCGGGTCGCCGAACAGGCCCACAGTGCGCAGCAGGATGTTGCGGTGAGGCGCGAAGTCGGCGTCGAGCACCAGGATGTAGGGTGCGCCGCCGGCTTCGGCGCTGTGGCGCAGGCCGTTGTTGAGGTTCCCTGCCTTGGCGTGGGTATTGTCCGGGCGGGTCACGTAGTACGCGCCCACGCGGCCGCAGAACTCGCGCAGCCAGTCGCGGCGCGTGTCGTCGAGCACCCAGACGCGGAAATCGGGATAGTCGATTGCCAGCGCCGAGACGATGGTCTTCTCCAGGATGTCCAGTCCTTCGTTGTAGGTGGCGATGAAGATGTCCACGCGCGGCACTTGCGTGGCGCGGCGCAGCGCGGCTTCGCCGGCGTCGGCGGCATGCGAGTGGTTGCTGTTGCGGCCGAGCACCACGATCGACAGCAGCGTGTAGGTCAGCGTCATGCATTCGAATGCAAAGAACACATGCGCCCATGCGCTGGCGAAGGTCGGCTGCCACGGGGGCAGCGTCTCGCGGACGCGCCACGTCAGGTACACCAGCAGCAGCAGGAAGGTGATGCCGCCGAACAGCATGCGGTCAGCGGGCCGGTCCTGACGGCACAGCAGCGTCAGCAGCACCATCGCGAGCAGCACGCCGCCGTTAATGGCCAGCAGCGACTGGTTCTCGAGGAAGAGGGTGAACATCGTCACTCCTTGCCGGGGGCGGCGTTGGGGGCATTGGAGGCGTTGGCGTTGGCCGCGGCAATGGCTGGCGGCGGGCACGACGGGTCCAGGCAGCCGCCGGGACGGAACGGGTTCCAGCGCGCTGCCGCGAGCACGGCCCACGCGGTGGCACCAAGGTGCGGCAGGTGGAAATAGTAGAAGTCCTCCGTGGTCGACGTGGGCCCGATCGACAGCCCGGTGCTGATGCGCGCATCGGGCGTGGCGTAGAGCATGCCGGACGGGGCGCGCTGCGACAGCAGCAGCGGCCACAACGGCTGCGCCTGCTGCGCGCGCCCGGCTGCCTGCAGCACCAGCGCGGCCTGTCCGGTGCCTTCGGTCCAGATGCCGTCGGGACTCGCCTTGAAGCCGTAGCCCGCGCCGGCGCGATGGCGCGCGTCGACCCAGCCGAGGCCGCGGTGCCAGTCCTTGGGCGGATCGGGCAGGGCGATCAGCGGCCACAGCACGGCATCGAGCGCGGACGGGGCGGCATTGAGGGCACGGCCGTCATCGCGTGTTCCGATTGCGAAGCGGCCCTCGCGCGCTTGCCACATGGCGTCGACAAAGCCGCGCGAGCGCGCCGCGCCGTCGCGCCAGCGCGGCTCGTTGCGCCGGCTGGCGAGCCAGCTGAAGGCGGCATAGGTATCGACGTTATGCTCGGTCGACTTCCAGCCCTGGCGGATCTGCTTCGGCTCGTGGCCGAAGAAGCCGCCGGTATAGCCCGCGGGCGCGCCGGTATCCGGCACGGTAGCGTGCACCCAGCCCATCAGCGCCGCGGCCCCGTCCAGGTAGCGTGCGTCGCGCGTGGCCTCGTGCACCGCCAGCAACAGCAGCGCGGCCCAGGCGACGTTGCCGGTGGCGGTGCCGGCCTGGTAGGCGTCCTCGAACCAGCGCTTGCTGGGCTCGTCCCACCAGCCGGGTAACGGTGCCGGCCCTGCGGGCAAGGGGCCGGCGCGATAGGCGTTGCGCAGCCGCGCGTCCCGGTAATGGCGGTCCTGCCGGCTCGCCTGCAGCACCGCGTCGGCAATGCGGCGCGCTTCGGCGGGGCGCTTGCACGCGACCAGCGCGATGCCGGCCAGCGCGTTGTCGTAGACGAAGGCGGCGTTGCGCAGCGCCGGCATCAGCGGCTCGCCGCCCGGCGTGGGCTCGTAGCTGGCGAGGAAGACCGGGCCACTGCCGGGTTCACGGCCGACGCGCTCGGCCAAGGCCTTGCAGCCTTCGGCCAGCAGGGTTTGCTGCGACGCCTGCGCATGCGCGGCGGCAGGGGCGAGCGCCAGCGCTGCCGGCAGCAGCAGCGCAGCGGCGAGCCGGCGCAAGCGCGGCGGGGACAACGGTGGTCGCATCATGCTCGTCTCCGTGGTGTCCGGTCAGGTCCGTTCGGGTTCCGTTCGGGTTCCGTTCGGGTCCGTTCGGGTTCGTTCAGGCCAGCGCGCTCAGGTCAGCGATGCCCGCAACTGGCCCAGCCAGCTGCGGTCCAGCGTCACGCGCGCCCAGCGGCCCATGCCGCAGTGCCCCGAGGTCGCCGGCGCGGCACCGCCGGCGCTGGTCGTGGCTGCCGATGCCGCGGCATTCGGCTTGTCCGGCAGCTTGCCCAGCGGACGGTCGAGCTTTGCGATGACGTAGATCTCGTTCTTCTCGATCGGCGGGAACGGCACGAAGTAGCGCGCCTGGTCGCCGTCGGGCGCGCGCGGCAGGATCTCCGCCACCGATGCCGGCAGCGCCGCAGGCAGCCCGTCGACATGCACGTTCAGGCGCGCCCCCGGTAGCAGGTTGTCGCTGAGGCTGCGCGGGAACACCGCCACCACGCGCGTCTGCGCGCAGTTGCTGGCGCGAGCCAGCGTGGCGCCCGCTGCCACGCGCATGCCGGGCTGCGCCACCAGGTCTTCGATGGTGCCGGGCTCGGTCGCGCGGATCTCCAGGTTGGACAGGCGGTCGATGCGCTGCTGCTCGGTGGCGATCAGCTCGTCGACGGACTTGCCGTACGTTTCCAGTTGTTCGAGTTCGGCGGTCAGCTGCGCGGATTCGGCGCTCAGCGTCTGGCGCCGCTGCGCCAGCGTGGCACTGGGCCCGTCCGCGGACGAGGCGTAGACCTTGTTGCGTGACGCCTCGCTGTCGCCGACGGCGCTGTCCAGTTCGGCTTTGACCGCGGCCTTGGCGTTGGTCAGCATCGACAACTGGTAGCGAGAGGCGTTGGTATAGGCCTCGCTCACCGCGCCCGCCCACTGCATGCTCTGGTTGCGGTTGACGATCTCCTGCTGCTGGTCCTCCTGCGCGGCCGCCGACGCCAGCCGTGCCTGCAGCGCGCGTACACGCGTGGCGTGCTCGCGCTGCGCGGCGCCGTTATAGCGCTGCAGGTCCTGCTCGGTGGCGGCCGTCAGCCGGCGGTTCGATTCCAGCCGTGCGCGCGCGGAATCGTACCGCTGCTGCGTATCGAGCTTCTTGCCGGTCAGCTCGACCAGCAGCGAGCGGTCGATGTTCGGGTTCTGCACCATCATCAACGGCTGGTTGGCGGTGACGCTCTGGCCCGCGGCCACCTTCTGCTGCACGACGATGCCTTCGACCGGCGAGGTCACCAGGCTGACGGGACTGTTGATCACGGCCCGCTCCGACGAACGCGTAAACACATTCGGAAACATGATCGTCAGCACCGCCCACACGATGAACAGCACCACGCCATAGCCGGCCATGCGCGGCACGATATGCCACAGCGGTACGGCGACTGGCTGCTGGCGCTGGACCAGGCCGTCGCCGTGCGGCTGGCGCTGCGGCGCCGGGGCCAGCGTCTGGCGTGGTGGCGGGGATGATCGCGGGGGCGGTGGGTTATTGCGCTGGTCGGCCATGGTCGTTGTTCTCCGGCAAGCAGGTCAAAAACATCCCTTCCGGCTGCTGGCACCGCAGGCCGGACGAGCAAAATCCCAGGCAAGCGCGCGGCGTCGCGCAAGAGCTGTCGCGCGATGCCCGGCCTGCTAGTCCCCAATTCAGCTTGTTGTCTGCAGCACGCGCGCTGCGGCAGTCAGCCGCCGCGGCGTACTTTGCATCGGACCTCGGTCCGGTCCGTGGATTTGTCCGTTTTGTTTCGGACAGCGTTGAACAATGGCCGATCGCTGTTGCGAGCAGCAAGCCGATGGCCACGAGGTGGCAGCCTGTTGACGCTAAGAATCTTGCAGTCAGGCCGCCGCGAGTGAGTTAAGGCTAGTCAGTTGCCCCTTGGCTTGCTGTAAGAATGTGTAAGGGGAGGTCCTTGTCTTGCTTAATACGGCCTTAATACTGGCAGTGCGAAAGCAGGACGCGAGGGGTGCACAGAGGGGCCAGGAACGTTGTCCGGCGCGGGCTGCAGACTGGCGGACAGACGCCGACTATTCGCTCACTATTCGTCGACTATTCGCTTACTTATCGTTGCGCATGATCGTCCGCAGCAAGCGGCGGCGCGACTTGTTCCAGCGGACGGCGTTCGGCGTCGATGCCAAAGCGCAACGCCAGCAGGCCCGCGATGATGACGAGTGCCGCACCGAGGCCATAGCCCGCTGCCACCGCCTCGCGGCTGCCGCTTTCGATCAGCGCGCCCAGCAATAGCGGCGCGATGAACCCACCGGAGCCTGTGCCGAGGGCGTAGAACACCGAGATCGCCAGGGCACGCATTTCCAGCGGGAATACCTCGCTGGCGGTGAGATAGGCGGAGCTGGCCGCAGCCGAAGCCAGGAAGAACACGGCGGACCAGCACAACGCCTGCGAGCGCGCATCGAGCCAGCCCTCGACAAAGGCCCAGCCGGTCAGCGCCAGCCCGATGCCGGACAGCACATAGGTCGCGGCGATCATGCGGCGGCGCCCGATCTGGTCGAACAGCGGGCCGAGCAGGAAGGGCCCGGCGGCATTGCCCAGCGCGAACGGGAAAATGTACAGCGCCACGCGCGCATCCGGCACGTGGTAGAAGCGGGTCAGCACCAGCGCATAAGTGAAGAAGATAGCGTTGTAGAAGAACGCCTGCGCCACCATCAGCGCCAGCGTGATCGTGCTGCGCTGGCGATAGCGCCGCAGCAGCAGGCGCATGACCTCGCCCACGCCGGGGGCGGCACGCCGGCGCATCGCCACCGCGGCGCAGTCCGATGCGACCGGCGGCAGCGGCCCGTGGCTCGCGCGCACCTCCGCCTCGATCGCGGCGACCACGCGCTCGGCTTCGTCCAGCCGCCCGTGCGTGGCCAGCCAGCGCGGGCTCTCGGGCACGTGCCGGCGCACCAGCACGATCGCCACCGCCAGCACCGCACCCAGCGCAAAGCACGCGCGCCAGCCCCATACCGGCCCCAGCACGCGTGGATCGAGCACCACCAGGCTCAGGCCCGCGCCCAATGCCGCGCCAAGCCAGAAGCTGCCGTTGATCGCCAGGTTGACGCGCCCGCGCACGCGCGCGGGAATCAGTTCGTCGATGGCGGAGTTGATTGCGGCGTATTCGCCGCCGATGCCCAGCCCGGTCAGGAAACGGCAGGCGGCAAAGAAGGCAAAGCCCGGCGCGAACGCAGTGGCCAGCGTCGCTACCATGTAGACGGCGAGCGTGGCCAGGAACAGCCGCTTGCGCCCGAGCCGGTCGGCCATGCGCCCGAATACCAGCGCGCCGATGACCGCCCCGAGGATATAGAGCGAGCCGGTCCAGCCGACCTGCGTCGCACTCAGCGACAGCGTGTCGGGCCGCTCCAGCACGGCCCCGACCGAGCCGACCAGCGTGACCTCGAGCCCGTCGAGCACCCAGGCAATGCCCAGCGCGATGGTGACGCGCCAGTGCCAGCGCGACCACGGCAGGCGGTCCAGCCGCCCGGGGATGTCGGTGCGGAATGCGGTATCGAGCGGAAGGGTGGCGAGCGCGCTATCGGCTGGCGTTGCGTTCGGCATTGCCAACCAGTATAGGCGCCGTGGCGCCCGGCTTCAGCGGTACAGCACCGTGGGCAGCCAGAGGCCGATGCCGGGGAAGACGTACAGCAGCACCAGCGCGATCAGCTGGATGCCCATGAACGGCAGCATGCCGAGAAAGATCTGGTTCAGCGTCACGTGCGGCGGCGCCACGCCTTTCAGGTAGAAGGCGGCCATTGCCACCGGCGGCGACAGGAACGCGGTCTGCAGGTTCAGCGCCACCAGCAGGCCGAAGAACAGCGGATCGATGCCGAAGTTGTCCAGCAGCGGGATGAAGATCGGCATGAAGATGATGATGATCTCGGTCCATTCCAGCGGCCAGCCGAGCAGGAAGATGATGACCTGCGCCAGGATCATGAACTGCACCGGCGACAGGTTCAGCGACAGCACCCATTGCTCGACCAGCGCCTGCCCGCCCAGCAGCGCGAACGCCGCCGAGAAGATCGACGAGCCCACGAACAGCCAGCACACCATGGCGCTGGTCTTGGCCGTCAGCAGCACCGACTCCTTGACCACGCGGAAATTCAGCTGGCGATAGGCGGCCGCCAGCAGCGCGCCGCCGAGCGATCCCACCGCCGCAGCTTCGGTCGGCGTGGCCAGCCCGAACACGATCGAGCCCAGCACGGCCAGGATCAGCAGCGCCAGCGGGAAGAACGATGCCAGCAGCATCTTGAAGATCTCCAGCCGCGCGAAGCTGAAGCGCCAGTAGAAATAGACCATCAGCACCACCACCACGCCAAGCGTGATCCAGAACCAGCGCGGCGCGGGCGATGCCGCGGCTGCCGGCTGAGTATCGGGCGACGCGGTCGCCGTTGCCGGCGCCGAAGGCGCGGCGGCTGGCGCATCCGGTGCCGGCGCCGGCACTGTTCCCACCGGTGGCGCCGGCGTTTCCTCCGGTGGTGCCTGCAGATCATCCAGCGGCGCGCTGCTTTCCTCGGCCGAGCCAAGCGACAGCGGCGCTTCGACAGCGACGGTGGCAGCCGGCGCGGTCACTGCCTCGTACAACGTGCCCATGATCACCGCCACGGCCAGCGCGGGCAGCAGCACGATGCCTAGCTGGCGCGCGAACGCGGCGGTGGGCATGTCCGCATTGCGCGGCCCTTTGAGCGCGCGCAGCATGCCGGTGCCGAAGGCCGGTAGCGCGCGTACCGCGCCGCCGGCCTGCAGCGTGTTGGCCAGCGCCGGTAGTGGTACGACCCGCTCGGCTTCGGGCAGCGGCGGTGCCAGCGAAGGCTTCAGCTTGGCGATGATCAGGATGTAGACGATGTAGAGGCCAGTCAGCATCAGCCCCGGGAAGAACGCACCGGCATAGAGCTGCACTACCGACACACCTGCCGTGGCGCCATACACGATCAGCAGTACCGAGGGCGGGATCAGGATGCCCAGGCAGCCGCCGGCGGTGACCGCGCCGGCCGACAACGCCGTGTTGTAGCCCGCGCGCAGCATCGCGGGAAACGCCAGCAGGCCCATCAGGGTGACCACCGCGCCGACAATGCCGGTGGCGGTGGCAAAGATCGCGCACGTCACCAGCGTGGCCACCGCCAGCGAGCCGGGGATCCAGGCCAGCGCCAGGTGCAGGCTGCGGAACAGCTTCTCGATCAGGTTGGAGCGCTCGACCAGGTAGCCCATGAAGACGAACAGCGGGATCGAGATCAGCACGTCATTGGTCATGACGGCATAGGCCCGCTGCACCATCAGGTCCAGCGTCTGCTGCACCGCGATCTCGGGATTGGCGTGGCGATAGGCCAGCCATGAAAACAGCACGCCCATGCCCATCAGCGTGAACGCGGTAGGGAATCCCAGCATGATGGCCACCACGATCAGCGCGAGCATCAGCAGGCCGAGATGCCCGTTGGTCCAGTCGCCCGGCGCGGGCATGAACCAGATCACCGCGCCGACAATCAGCGCCATCAGCGTGACGCCGAACCAGAGTTCCTTTCTCATCGCGCGGCGTCCTCGCGGTGGGGTGGTGGGGGCGTGTCAACGAGCTCTGCTGTCGGCGTGCCTTGCACCATTTCCTTGAGCTTGTCGACGTCAACTTCCTCGACATCGCCCTCGCGCGGCGGCCAGTGGCCGCGCTGCAGGCACAGCACGCAGCGGATGGTCTCGGCCAGTCCCTGCAGCAGCAACAGCGCGCCGGCAATCGGGATGACCGCCTTGAACGGGTAGATCGGCGGGCCATCGGCGGCGATCGACGAATGTTCGTTCTGCGCCAGCGAGATCTCGAAGAAATCGATGCCGGCCCAGGCCAGCGCGATCACGCCAGGAAAGAAGAAGGCCAGGTAGAGCACCAGGTCGATTCCCGCCTGCATGCGCGGCGACAGGAAGCCATAGAGGATATCGCCGCGCACGTGCCCGCGCTTGGCCAGCGTGTAGGCGCCCGCCAGCATGAAGAGCGTGCCGTACAGCATGTTGCTGGCATCGAATACCCACGCGTGCGGCGCGCCCAGCGCGTAGCGCGAGAACACCTCGTAGCTGATCATCAGCGTCAGCGCGATGATCAGCCACGAGCCGGCCTGGCCCACGAATGTGCTTACCCGGTCGATGCCGAACAGCAGGCGTTGCACGACGGTACCCCCGCGCTACTCAGGTGCGCTTGGCGAAGTAGTGGTTCGTTGCCAACCGGAAGTCGACGTTGGTGTCGTTCTGCCAGCGGGTGGCGCGCTGCGCGAAGGCCTTCATCGAGTCGTTGACCTTCTTGAACATCGGGTTTTCCTTTTCCTTGCGCGCCACGATCTCGTCCCAGACCTTGAGTTGTGCCTGCAGCACCGAGTTGGGCGTGGCGTAGAACTTCACGCCCTGCGCCTGCAGCGCCTGGTAGTCCTTGGAATAGCGGTCGATTGCCTTCATCGACATATCCGCCGAGGCCGCCTCCACCGCGTTGGCGATCAGCGCCTTCATCCTGGCGGGCAGCGCGTCATAGCGCTTCTTGTTGAACAGGATCTCGAACTGCTCCGAGGACTGGTGGAAGCTGCGCAGCATGCAGACCTTGGACACGTCCTGGAAGCCCAGCGCACGGTCCGAACTGGCATTGTTGAATTCGGCGGCGTCGAGCAGGCCCCGGTCCAGGGCCGGCACGATCTCCGCGCCCGGCAGCGCGTTCACCGCGGCGCCCAGCCCGGTGAAGATATCGATCGACAGGCCGACCGTGCGGAACTTCAGCCCCTTGAAATCCTCCGGCTTGGTGATGGGCTTCTTGAACCAGCCCAGCGGCTGCGTCGGCATCGGCCCGTACAGGAACGAGACCACGTCGAGATTCAGGCTGCGATAGATCTCTTCCTGCAATTGCTTGCCGCCGCCGTACTTGTGCCATGCCAGCAGCATGTTCGGGTCCATGCCCCACGCGGGGCCGGAACCCCACAGCGCCAGCGCGGAGTTCTTGCCGTACCAGTACGCAATCACGCCATGGCCGCCGTCGAGGGTGCCCTTGCTGACGGCGTCGATCAGGTCGAACGCCTTGACCACCGCGCCGGCGGGCAGCAGTTCGATCTTCAGGTCGCCGCCCGACATGCCGTTCACCTTCGCGACAAAGTCGCCGGCAAACTCGTGGAAGATGTCCTTGGTCGGCCATGTGCTCTGCCAGCGCATGGTGATGGGGCCCTGCGCCTTCACGATCGCAGGGAATCCCATGGCTGCTGCACCAGCTGCCGCGCCGGCGGCACCGCCCAGAAAGCCGCGCCGCGAGACGTCACCCCTGACACCCGCGCCACTCGAGGCACCACCCTCGGCCATCGCCTGCTTCGCCTGTGTTTTCCTCGTCCTGGATGCCATGATTGCCTCCATCTGTGGGTGGGGTGGGCGCGAGCGCCGGCAATGGGCCGAGGCAGCTCGCCGCCGTCTTGAATACCGGAAAAGTCGGGAAAATCGGGAAACGGTGGACCGGCAGGCTGCGCGCGCTGCGCAGGGTGGTCCTTGATTCCCTTCATGGTAGGAAAGGGACAGAGAACCACAATCTAGGGATTACCCGCGCGGTGTGGGCCGCCGCACTTTGGTTTCGTCGCGCGGGCGTGATGCGGCAATGCCGCAGAGTTCAGGCGCGCGCGATGCCTACCGTGAATTCGCCGTCGATCGCGCCGCCGGGTTCCGCGGGTTGGCTCACGCGCACCGTGCTGGGCCGGCTGCCGGCGATCGGATCCCGTGTGGTCGGCCGTGTCGGCACGCCGTGTGCGCGGTAGGCAGGGTGGCTGCCGAGCACCTGGCGGCTGAGCGCATCGTCGAAGTACAGCTGGCTGGTCAGGATTTCCGACTGCGCCAGCAGCACCTTGTAATGGATATGGATGGCGCGCGCCGGATACCAGCCGGGATAGATGGTGGTGAACGTCGCGACGCCGTCGGCCCCGGTGGCCTGCACGCCGCGCAGGTAGCGCGCTTGCCGGTTGGCGGCGCTTTCGCCGCTGTAGCTGCCTTCGGCGTCGCAGTGCCAGACGCTGACCAGCGCGCCCTGGACGGGCGCACAGTTGCGTTGCGCCTCGACCACGCGCAGGCGCAGCCGCAGCGGCTGGCCGGGGCGGCCGTCGCGGATGTCGGCGCGCACCAGCGCGTCGTCCAGGTAGAAGGGCCCTTCGGTGGCCTCAGGGGTGAGCAGGCAGGCCGCCGGCGCCTGCGCTTGCGCGGTGCCGATGCCGGCGAGCGCAAACAGGCCGCCCAGTTCTTGCAGGAAGCGGCGGCGTGCGGCGTCGGGATGGGCTGTCCCGACAAAGCCGGCTGCAGGGCGCACGTCCATGTGGGTCTCCGAGGGATGCGGGGTGCGCGCTGCTGCGCGAGTCGCGGGTCAGCCGGTTGGGTAATGGGCGGGACGCCTCAGCGTCCCATCGCTTTCAGCATGGAGTAGCCATGGCTGGTGATGCGGGGTTCCTGCCGGCAACCGTGCAGGACTTCAAGCTGGACCAGTTGTTTTTCGACCAGGGCCTTCAGGTCGGTGGGATCGATCTGGCGGGAATCGCTCGAATCGAGGGAGTCGGGGCCATCGCTCAAGAGCAATAGCGTGGCAAGTTCATGCGGGCTCAGCACGTTCATCTCCTTGGCTAGAAGGGGGCGTTTGCTGGGAGTCTGCAGGGCGCACGCGGCGCCCGCGCGAAGAAGCGCACCGTGGAGACCAATGCACTTGCGGCGGCGCGTGCTGCGCTGCGGCACGAATGCTGCAGTGCGGTGCGCGTTCGCATGCCCGGTCTCAGGCGGCTAGCTTCTTTGACGGCACCGCTGGCGCGCGGTTCCTTGCCAGGCTCTCGCCGTTACAAGTTGCCCCGCTGCGTGGCGGTGTCGGAGCCATTATCAGCCAGCAACGATGACAGTGTGATGGCCATGCCGGCGGCGTGGGCTTGGCCGGCGGCGCGCGCGGCTGGTCGCTCGCGGTCGGCCATTAGCGGTCGGCCATTAGCGGTCGGCCATTAGCGGTCGGTCATTAGCGGTCGGTCATTAGCGGTCGGTCATTCGCTTTGGCACTGAATGCTATTCGAAACCTTAACTTCCGGTGCGCGGCGCCGGCGTGACAGAATGCCGCGACCAGGCCGGTCGGCCTGCGCGGCCCTGTTCTTCCTCACACGCATCCCGCACGGAGATCCTTGCATGCTGGCGGCGCGCCTGCTCCTCTGTCTTGCCTTTGTCATGGCCATGCTGACCCACGTTTCCTCCGCAGCCGGCGGCTCGCCGGCCACCGAACTCCACGCCGCCGCGGCAAGCGGTGACGCCGCACGGGTCGGCGCGCTGCTTGCCAGCGGCGCCGCCATCGACGCGCGCGATGCGCAGGGACGTACCGCGCTGCTGGTCGCCGCGCACCGCAACCAGGTGCAGGCGGCAAAGGTCCTGATCGAGGCCGGCGCCGACGTCAATGCCAAGGATGCGATCCAGGACAGCCCCTACCTCTACGCCGGCGCGCGCGGCCACAACGAGATCCTGCGCCTCGCGCTGGCCCACGGCGCGGACCTGCGCAGCACCAACCGCTACGGCGGCACCGCGCTGATCCCCGCCGCCGAGCGCGGGCATGTCGAAACCGTGCGCATGCTGATCGCGGCGGGCGTGGACGTCGACCACGTCAACCGGCTGAAATGGACGGCGCTGCTCGAGGCCATCATCCTCGGCAACGGCGGCACCGCGCATACCGAGATCGTGCGGCTGCTGGTGCAGGCGCGCGCCGACGTGAACCTCGCCGACGGCGAGGGCGTTACTCCGCTGCAGCATGCGCGCCAGCGCGGCTACGTGCAGATCGAGCGCCTGCTTGCTGCTGCGGGCGCGCGCTGACGCGCCATCGACGCGACGGGCAGTGACCCGTTCAGGCGAATCGCCGTCACCGTGCCTCATATATACTGTCAGTATGCATACAAAATGGTGAAGGCGATGTCTCCGAGAGCAAAGCGCAGCACAACGAGTGAAAGCGGCCGTACGGCAACCGCGGAGCCGGAAGCGGATCCGGCCAAGGAACTGCTCTGGGCCCGTCCGGGGTTTCTTGTGCGGCGGCTTCACCAGATCCACGTGGCGATGTTTTTCGAGGAATGCAAGGCGCCCAACATCACGCCGGTCCAGTACGCCATCCTGACCGTGTTGTCGGTGCTGCCGGGGCTGGACCAGACCTCGCTGGGGCAGGAAGTGGGGCTGGACCGCACCACGACCATGGACGTGGTGCGCCGTCTGGAAGACCGCGGTCTGGTCGAGCGCCATGAAAACCCCGCAGACCGGCGTACGCGTCATGTCCACCTGACGCGCGAAGGCAAGAGCGTGGTCACGTCGCTGCGTGCCGACATGGCACGCGCGCAGGAACGCATGCTGGCGCCGTTGAAGCCCGCGCAGCGGGAGGTCTTCATGGAGTTGCTGGCGACGCTGGTGGAAGCCAACAACCAGTACAGCCGCACGGTGCTGCGGAGCATGTAAGCAAATCGGCGGGCTTCGTTTGCTCCCCTCTCCCATTTATGGGAGAGGGGAGGCCACCATCGCGGGGTTTGACCGGTCAGTCGCCTCAGACCGGATAAACCAGGTCGTTCGCAATGATGGTGGTGTCATACACCACCTGCCGCTCGCGCAGCAGCAGCTTGCCGCCCTGGCGGCGGAAGCGGTCGTGATAGGTGCCGGCGAGGTGGATCGTGGTGGGGCCCTCCACCAGCGTCTGCAACAGCATGAAATTGGCCTGCGCCACGATATCGCCTTCGGCCGTTTCAGCGCTGACCCGCGTGTTGGTCACCAGGTGCAGGTTGTAGCGCGGCGCGAACATCTGCGTATTGGCGATCGCCGCGGCGCGGTCGCGCATCATGCCGATGCCTTCGGCATACACCAGCCCTACGGGCAGGTTGCGTTCGGCGTTCTCGCGCGCGGTGATACGGTAGAGCGCGTCCTCGGTGAAGAAGCCCGGCCATTGCTCGACCATGCCGGCGTCGAGCACCGCGCAATAGTCCGCGTGGAAGGCATCGATCTCCAGCCGCAGTTCGATCGCGCGCGCGGTGCCGAGGGTGCTCTCGCGATAGAGGGAGTAGTTCATCGGTTTCATATTGCTTTGGATTCCCGTCAGGCGGCGTTCAGAACCCCATCACGCCGCGGTAGTACTGGTACATTGCGCGGATCGCGGATTCGGAGATCAGGGAGCTGGAAGTGCCGATCTGCTGCGCGTCCAGCTTGAGCACGTTGAGGTCGCTGCTGGAGCGGCGCACGCCTTCCTGCACGAATTTCATCGCCTCGTTGTCTTCCAGCCCAAGGAAGCCGGCGGGGCCCATCAGGTTGCCCTGGCGCAGGCGGTGCTGCGTCATTTCCTCGGAATCGTCC
The DNA here is from genome assembly GCF_040784895.1 of Cupriavidus sp. Agwp_2. NCBI lineage: Bacteria > Pseudomonadati > Pseudomonadota > Betaproteobacteria > Burkholderiales > Burkholderiaceae > Cupriavidus > Cupriavidus sp. Agwp_2. The sequence goes on along the minus strand of NZ_CP088084.1, from coordinate 1,222,897 downwards.
TCGTAGCCGAACATGGTCCACAGCATCAGCATGCTGTCAGGGCCATTGGGCACGATCTGGCGCACGCCCAGGGTGTTCATCTCGCGCTGCACGATCAGGTTCGGCCAGATCGTCTGCATCGTCACCGACCACGGCGAGTCGAACTCGCGCACGTATTCCAGGAAGCGTTCGTCCTCCAGGCGCATGCCTTCGTGGTACGAGCGCATCTCCTTCTTGTTTTCGTCGCTGACGGCCGCATACTTGTCTTCCTTCTTGGCCGATGCCATGGTGCCATGGCGGCCATGCACGGGATCGGCGATCATCGCCGACTCGTTACCCGCCACCAGCAGGCCGAACACCACCAGGAAGGAGTGCAGCAGTGTGGCGTGGTACGGGTCCTTCAGGTTCTCGTGGTACATCTTCCAGTTGCACGGCAATTCGTTCTTGTAATAGCCGAGTACCTTGAGCGGCTTGCCATTGAAGACGATGTCGAAGTCCTTCAGGATCTCCGGCGTCATGTAGTCTTCCAGGCTTTCCATGTCGGGCGCGTAAGAGGCAAAGATCGCGCCGTTGCGCGTTGCCACGTGCAGCTTCACCAGGCCGTGGTCTTCGTTGCGGAAGTCCTTCGGCATGCCGCCGGCGCGATTGACGCCGCGCTTGAACGGAACGCCCTGCAGGTTGCCCTTCAGGTCGTAGGACCACTGGTGGTACGGGCAGACGAATTCCTTGGTGTTACCCTGGCTGTGGCGGCAGAACTCTGCGCCGCGGTGCGCGCACCGGTTCTCGAACACGTTGATCGAGCCGTCCTCGGCGCGCGACACGACCACCGGCGTCGCGCCGACATATGAACGCTTGAAGTCACCGGCGTGCGGGATCTCTGCTTCGAGTGCGACGTAGTTCCACGAGCGGCCGCGGAAAATCTTCTGCAGCTCCAGATCATGGACGGCCTGGCTGGTGTAGACCCAGTCCGGGATGTAGTGGAGGCCGTCCTCGGGCCAGCGGCATTCATCCAGTCCCGGGTTCTTCTTGCCCAGCGTGTGCTGGATCACCGCTTGTGTCTGGTACATGTGGGGTCCTCTCAGAGTGTGATGGAGCTGTCTGCTTCTGCCTGCCGTTCGCGCACAACCTGCCGCAGCGGCAGGGTGTCGTCGCACAGGCGTGCGAAATGTGCCGAGACGTCGTGTCCGACCAGTGAGCGCAGCTGGCGCAGGTCGCCGCCGGCATTCACGGCAATGGCATGGCTCAGGCGGCCGTGGCGGGTGCCGAGCAGCATGAACTTCGGGGCGGCATCGTCGTGGGCCGCGATGCCGCGCCAGGCATAGCGGATGTCCGGATGCGCCGCGCCGAGCATCTGCACGTTGCAGCCGAACTGGTCGGTCCAGAACCACGGCAGTGCCGCGGGTTCCGCATCCACGCCCAGCATGGACGCCGCCGCGATGCGTGCCTGTTCATTGGCGCTTTGCCAGGACTCAAGCCGCATCTCGGTGCCGAACAGCGCCTGGTACTGGCTGCAGCAGTCGCCAGCGGCGTAGATTCCTTCCGCGCTGGTACGGCACCGTTCGTCGACCTGGATGCCGCCATTCTGCGGGTGCAGCGCCAGGCCAGCGCCGGCGGCGAGTGTCACTTCCGGGGTCAGGCCAATGGCGACCACCACCAGCGGTGCGTGCAGCGCGGAGCCGTCCTCGAGCCGCATCTGCACGGCATCGCCCTGCACATCGCAGTGAGCGATGCCGCAGCCAAGGCGCAGGGTCACGCCTTGCGCCCGCACCCGGTCTGCCAGCCACGTGCCAAGCTCCGCCGGCAGGGCGCGGCCAAGCAGGCGGTCCGCGCTCTCGACCAGTGTGACCTTCAGGCCCATGCCTGCAGCGGTCGAAGCGGTCTCCAGGCCAAGGAAGCCGCCGCCGACCACCACAAGTTCGCCAACGCGCCGCATGGCGTCGCGCAGGTGCGCCGCGTCGTCCAGCGAACGCAGGTAATGCACATGCTGCGTGCCGCGCGGCAGCGCCGGCAGCGCGCGGGCATTGCCGCCGGTGGCGAGCAGGCAGGCGTCATAGCCGATGGCGCTGCCGTCGGCCAGGTGCGCGACATGCCGCGCGGCATCGAGCGCGGTGACGCAGGCGCCCAGCCGCAGATCGATGCCTTGGTCGGCATAGTAGCTGGCGGGGTGCACGCCGATCTTGCCGTCCTGCCCGGCGTCGGCAAGCACGGACTTGGACAGCGGCGGGCGCTCGTACGGCGCGTGGCGCTCGCCGCCGGCCATGACGATGCGGCCGGCGTAGCCAAGGCCGCGCAGCGAGGCGGCGGCCATGGCCCCGGCCTGGCCGGCGCCGACGATCAAAAAGGGCGTGTGCTGTGTCATGACCGGCTCCCTTACAGCTCGACCCACACCCGGCTGTCTTCGATCTTGACCGGATAGGTGCGGATATCGCCGGTGGCCGGCGCGCACATCGCCTTGCCGGTGCGGATGTCGAAGCGGGCCTGGTGCAGCGGGCATTCGATGCAGCCGTCTTCCAGGTAGCCGTCCGACAGCAGGGCGTACTGGTGCGTGCAGACGTTGTCGGTGACAAAGTACGCGTCATCGCTGCGATAGAGGGCAAGCTGGCGATCGCCCAGCGTCAGCGGCATCACCTCGTCGTTCTGCAGCGTATCGGCCGCATCGATGTGAATCCATGCCATGGTCATCTCCGTAAATCTAATTTGTCAGTATGCTGAATATATAAGATCAGTGTACTGATGTTTATGGCGCGAAATATCCTCGTTAACCCTGGCTGGCGCGGGCGGTGCCGGGCGTTGCCGTTGCCGCACTGTGCTGCGACGCCGGACGTGCCTGCCAGCGCGCCTGGATCTCGCCCATGATGCCGCGGCGGAACGTCAGCACGCAGACCACGAAGATCAACCCGGTCACCATGCTGACCGATTCGCCCAGCGTATCGAACCAGCCGATCCCGGTCATGGCCGCCAGCGCGTTGCCCGCATCCCCCAGCTTGTTCTCCAGCGCAACAATGACCAGCGCGCCGACCAGCGGGCCGGACAGCGTGCCCATGCCGCCGACCAGTGTCATCAGGATCACCGAGCCCGACATCATCCAGTGGACATCGGTCAGCGTGGCGAAGCCCAGCACCAGGGTCTTGAGCGCGCCGGCCAGCCCCGCCAGCGCAGACGACAGCACGAACGCCAGCAGCTTGAACCGATCCGCGTCATAGCCCAGCGAGACCGCGCGCGGCTCGTTCTCCTTGATCGCACGCAGGATCTGCCCGAAGGGCGAGTTGACGATGCGCATGATGCCAAGGAAGGCCGCGGCCGTGATCGCCAGCACGACGTAGTACATGGTGTGGTCGGACGTCAGCGGCAGCACGCCGAACAGCTCGCCGCGCGGCACCGCCTGCATGCCGTCTTCGCCGCCGGTCACCGGTGCCTGCAGGCAGAAGAAGTAGAACATCTGCGCCAGCGCCAGCGTGATCATGGCGAAGTAGATGCCCTGGCGGCGAATCGCCAGCGCGCCGAACACCAGCCCCAGCAAGGCGCCGAAGGCGGTGCCGGCCAGCAGCGCCAGTTCCGGTGTCAGGTGCAGCGACTTCATCGCATAGCCACAGGCGTAGGCCGCGCCGCCGAAGAAGGCGGCATGGCCGAACGACACCAGGCCGGTATAGCCCAGCAGCAGGTTGAAGGCGCAGGCAAACAGCGCGAAGCACAGCAGCTTCATCACCAGCACGGGGTAGGCACCCAGCCAGGGCGCGAGCAGCAGGGCTGCCAGCAGCAGTCCGTACGCGAGCAGCGGCCGCGTTGCGTAAGTGGGGCTTGCCATCATTTCTCCTTTCCAAACAGGCCGGCCGGTCGCACCAGCAGCACGCAGACCATGGCGACGAAGACCACGGTCGCGGAGGCTTCGGGGTAGTAGACCTTGGTGATGCCTTCGAACACACCCAGCCCCAGGCCGGTAAAGATCGAACCGAGGATCGAGCCCATGCCGCCGATCACCACCACCGCGAACACCGTGATGATCAGGTTCTGCCCCATCAGCGGCGACACCTGCATCACCGGCGCGGCGAGCACGCCCGCGAGCGCCGCCAGGCCCACGCCAAAGGCATAGGTCAGCGTTACCAGCAGGGGCACGTTGACGCCGAACGCCTCCACCATGCGCGGATTCTCGGTGCCGGCGCGCAGATAGGCGCCCAGCCGGGTCTTCTCGATCATGTACCAGGTGACGAAGCACACCGTCAGCGAAGCCACTACCACCCAGGCACGGTAGTTGGGCAGCACCATGAAGCCCAGCTGGCTGACACCGGTCAGCGCTTCCGGGGTGGGGTAGGTGAGGCCGGAGACACCATAGACCGAGCGCAGCAAGCCTTCGATCAGCAGGCAGATGCCGAGCGTCAGCAGCAGCCCGTACAGGTGGTCGAAGCGGTACAGGTGACGCAGCATGGTGCGCTCCAGCACCACGCCCAGCGCACCGGCCACCAGCGGCGCCAGCAGCAGCATCAGCCAGTAGTTGATCCCAAGGTAGTTCAGGCCCATCCACGCCAGCACCGCGCCCAGCATGAACAACGCGCCATGCGCGAAGTTGATCACGTTGAGCAGGCCGAAGATCACGGCCAGCCCCAGGCTCAGGATCGCGTAGAACGATCCGTTGACCAGCCCCAGCAGCAGCTGGCTCAGCAGCGCGGGCAGGGGCACTCCAAACAATTCCATGACAAGGTCTCCTTACACGCCCAGCAGGGCGTTGAGCGCGGGCATCTTCCGTTCCAGCTCGTTGGCGGCGAAGGCCTCCACGATGCGGCCGTGCTCCATCACGAAGAAGCGGTCCGCCAGCGGCGCCGCGAAGCGGAAGTTCTGTTCCACCATGACGATGGTGTAGCCCCGGCGGCGCAGCGTGGCGACCATCTTCGCCAGCTTCTGCACGATCACCGGCGCCAGCCCTTCCGAAATCTCGTCGAGCAGCAGCACGCTGGCGCCGGTGCGCAGGATGCGCGCCACCGCCAGCATCTGCTGCTCGCCGCCCGACATGCGCGTGCCCTGGCTCTTGCGCCGCTCGTGCAGGTTGGGAAACATCTCGTAGATCTCGGCAACGGACATGGGCTCGCGCAGTCCCGTCGCGCCCGGCGCTGCCTCGAAGGCTGGCGGCAGCATCAGGTTCTCTTCGCACGACAGGCTGGCGAAAATGGCGCGCTCCTCGGGGCAATACCCCAGCCCCAGCGGCGCGATGCGGTGCGTCTTCATGCCGATGGTTTCCTGGCCGAACACGCGTACCGAACCTTTGCGCGTGCCGACCAGTCCCATGATGGCGCGCAGCGTGGTGGTGCGACCCGCGCCGTTGCGCCCGAGCAGCGTCACCACTTCGCCCGGCTGGACCGCCAGGTCCACGCCGTGCAGGATGTGCGATTCGCCGTACCAGGCCTGCAGGCCCCGCAACTCCAGGGCCGGTGTGGCGGTTGCGGTCATGCGGCCTCCTGCTGGTCTTCCGTGGTTCCCATATAGGCTTCCTTCACCTGCGGATTGCGGGATATTTCGTCATACGTGCCCTCGGCCAGCACTGCGCCGCGCTGCAGCACCGTGATGCGATCGACGATCGACGACACCACGCCCATGTTGTGCTCCACCATCAGCACGGTCCGTCCCGCCGACACGCGCTTGATCAGCGCGGTCACGGTCTCGACGTCCTCATGGCCCATGCCCTGCGTGGGCTCGTCCAGCAGCATCAGCTCGGGATCGGTGGCGAGCGTGGTGGCCAGTTCCAGCGCGCGCTTGCGCCCATAGGCCAGTTCCGCCGTGCCGAGATGGGCGAAGCCCGCCAGGCCCACGTCGTCCAGCAATTCCATGGCACGCGCATCCAGATGCGACAGCGAGCGCTTGCCGCGCCAGAAATGCCACGACGTACCCAGCTTGCGCTGCAGTGCGATGCGCACGTTCTCCAGCACGCTCAGCTGTGGGAACACCGCCGAAATCTGGAACGAGGGGATCACGCCCATGCGGGCGATCTGCGCCGGCCGCAGCGCGGTGATGTCGGCACCGTTGAAATGGATGGAGCCGGACGACGGGGCATGGAACTTGGTCAGCAGGTTGAAACAGGTGGTCTTGCCGGCGCCATTGGGGCCGATCAACGCATGGATCGAGCCACGCCGCACCGACAGGCTGACATCGCTGACGGCGGTAAAGCCCTTGAACGCCTTGGTCAGCCCCTGCGTGCGCAGGATTACGTCTTGCTCAGGCATTGGCGCGCTCACTTCTTGACCAGCTGGCATTCGCTGGCGGAGAGGGGACGGAAGGCCTCGTCGCCGGGGATCGTGCCGATGTACTTGACCAGGTCCCACGGGCCTTTCGATTCCGCCGGCGTCTTGGCCTGGGCCAGGTACATGTCGTGCACCATGCGGCCATCGATACGGACCTTGCCATTGCGCACAAAGGCGTCGTTGACGGGCAGGGCGCGCATCTTGTCCGCCACCGCCGGGCCCTCGACAGTCTTGGCGGCTTCCACGGCCTTCAGGTAGTGCAGCACGCCCGAATAAACGCCGATCTGCCCGTGCGTGGGATACGCCTTGTGGCGCTTGTAGTAGCGCTCGACGAAGTCCTTCGACTGCGCGTCGAGGTCGAGCCTGAACGGATCGACATAGGTCAGGCCCTGCGCGGCGGGCAGCCCCAGGCTCTTGAGATCGGTGATGAAGGTCGACGGCGTGATGACGGTCTGGCCCGCCTTGATCAGCCCGAACTCGCCGGCCGCCTTGACGCCATTGATCATGTCGTTGCCGGCATTGGCCAGCACCACCACCTTGGCCCTGGAGGCCGAGGCCGCGACCACCGGGCTGCTGAAGTCGCTGGCATTGAGCGGATGGCGCGTGCTGCCTACGTTCTTGCCGCCGCCGGCATCGACCGCCTTGCGGAAGTCGGCTTCCAGCGACTGGCCAAAGGCGTAGTCCACGGTGATGTAGTACCAGCTGTTGCGGCCCTGGTCGATCAGGCGCCGGACCAGCGGATACGACACCGAGTAGGTGTCCCACGCCCAGTGGAAGCCGGTCGGCGAGCAGTTCTGGTTGGTCAGCGCCATGGCGCCGCCGGTGGAAACGATATCGATCTTCTGCTTCTGGCGCGCGACTTCCTGCACCGCCAGCGCGGTCGACGAGTTGGGGAAGTCGATCACCATGTCGACGCCGTCGGTATCGAACCAGCGGCGCGCCAGCGACGACGCGATATCGGCCTTGTTCTGGTGGTCAGCGGACAGCACCGTGACGGGCTTGCCCAGCGCCTTGCCGCCGAACTCCTCGACGGCCATCTGGGCGGCGACGACCGAGCCCTTGCCGGACAGGTCGGCATAGGAGCCGGACATATCGGTGATGACGCCGATCTTCACGCCGCTGGCGTCGGCCAGGGCGGGAGTGGCCTGCGCCAGGCCGAGCAGGGCGGACGACGCGGCAAGGGTGCGGAGGATGCGAGAGGAGGACATGGGGGCTCCAGGTTGTCTGCGCGAAGGGATGGAAGTTGGCGATGGCTGCATTCGCCCGACGCGGACGCCATCGCTGCGCTCGCTCGGGAAACAAATCAGTATGCTGAAGTTATGCTCAGGAAAAGGGCGGATTTCTCCGCCCTGAAAGTGCGCCGGGGTGCAGCGCTCAGGTGGACAGGTCGCGTCCGCGCGTCTCTGGCACGAACACCATGCCGATGACGAAGGCGAGTCCGGCGATGACCACCGGATACCACAGGCCAAAGTACAAGTCGCCGCTGGACACGTTCATCGCCGTGACCACGAACGACAGCATGCCGCCAACCCATCCGGCACCAAGATGGAAAGGCAGCGACAGCGAGGTGTAGCGCACCCTGGCCGGGAACAGCTCGACCATGAAGGCGGCCATCGGGCCATACACCATGGCCAGGAACAGGATCGGCACCAGCAGCAGCACGAACACCATCGGCGTATTCATCCTGGCGGGATCGGCATGCTCGGGCCAGCCGGCCGCGAGCAGTGCGCCCTTGATGGCTGCGCGGTCGAAGCCCTGCAGGGTACGATCGCCGATCCGCACTTCCGCCTGTGCCGGGTCGCTGGCCGGCACGAAGGTGTAGCCCACGCCCAGGTCGGTCAGGTAGCCGCGGATCTTGTCGCAGGCCGACACCGGTTCGCCGAACAGGCGCGCCTTGCAGTCGCCGGCGGTCACCTGCACCGTGCCTTGCCGCTGGAACTGCTCCAGCGCGGGATTGGCGTAGTGGGTCAGTCCCTTGAATACCGGCTGGGTGCAAAGCGCAGCCAGCAGGCAAGCCGCCATCATGATGTACTTGCGGCCGATGCGGTCCGACAGCCAGCCGAAGAACAGGTAGCACGGCGTGGCCACGACCAGTGCGACCGCGATCAGCTTGTGTACGGTTTCGATCGGCACGTGCAGCGTCTTGTTCAGGAAGAACATGCTGTAGAAGTGGCCAGTGCCGAAGATCGCGCCGAGTCCGGCTGCCACCACGAACAGCAGCAGCACCGACTTCAGGTTTTTCCACTGGGTGAAGCTCTCGCGGATGGGGGACTTCGAGGTGGCATTGCCCGCCTTCATGCGCGCGAACACCGGTGATTCATGCAGCTTGCCGCGGATGTAGACCGAGATCACCAGCATGACCAGCGACACGATGAACGGGATGCGCCAGCCCCATGCACGGAATTCCGCTTCGGTCAGGAAGGTCTTGAGCAGGTAGACCACGAACAGCGAGGCCAGCAGCCCCAGCGTGGCGGTGGTCTGCAGCGAGCTGGTGTAGAGGCCGCGCTTGCTGGCCGGCGAGTGCTCGGCGACGTACGTGACTGCGCCGCCCACTTCGCCGCCAAGCGCCAGGCCCTGCAGCAGCCGCAGCAGGACCAGCAGCACCGTGGCGGTGATGCCGATCTGCTCGTACGTCGGCAGCACGCCCACGCCCACCGTGGCCACCCCCATCAGCAGGATGGTGACCAGGAAGGTGTACTTGCGCCCGATCAGGTCGCCCAGGCGCCCGAACAGCAGCGCCCCCACGGGGCGGATCAGGAAGCCGGCGCCAAAGGTGGCCAGGCTGGCCAGGAAGGCGGCGGTTTCATTGCCCGGCGGAAAGAACAGTGCGCCGAAGTACACCGCCAGCGCCGCGTAGATGTAGAAGTCATACCACTCCATCAGGGCGCCGAAGGATGAGGCAAGGATGACCTTGCGTTCTTCGGCAGTCATGCCGGAGGTTGGGGCGCGCGTCTCCGCGCGGGTCAGGCTGATCGTCATGGCGGGGGTCCTCTTGGTCAGGCCGTTGTCTCTGTTGTTTGTCTGCTTCCCGGTGGTGCCGGCGCCGGTAGTGCGGGTCGTTGATGACCCGCCACTGTGCAGCGCCGCATCCTGCCGGTGCATCAGTCAGTATGCTGATGAGAAACGCAGTATGCTGAGCAAAATGCGGGCCAATGCCAGCGCCACATGGTGTCTTGCGACGGCGCTGGAAAGCCCGATTTAAACGGCTATTTCATATTGTCAGCATACTGAGCATCTGAAATCAGTGTACTGAGCGTCCCCGGCCATCGTTATAGGTGTTAACCCTCCGCGCGGCGTCTGGACTTTTGAATTTCCGCTGACTAGAATCCGAAACTAATCAGTGTACTGAGTAATTAACAAGACCACGCGTTTGCGCACGCGAGACAAGCTCGGCACGACGCGATTCAACCCATCAGGAGCCCCCACCAGCATGACCTACGTGAAGAAGATCGCCCTGGAAGAGCATTTCATGACCCCCGGCTTCCAGGCTTATTCCAAAGGGTTCACGCAGCATATCGACCCGGCGGTGTTCGCCGAGCTCGGTCGCCGCCTTGCCGATTTCGACGAAGAGCGCCTGGCCGAGATGGACCGCTGCGGCATCGACATCACCGTGCTGTCGCAAACCGGACCCGGCGTGCAGGGCGAACCAGACGCCGGCCTGGCGCTGGCGCGGGCGCGAGAGAGCAATGACTTCCTGGCGGCGCAGATCGCCCGTCATCCGACGCGCTATGCCGGCTTTGCCGCGCTGCCGATGCAGGATCCCGTGCAGGCCGCCGCAGAACTGGAGCGCACCGTGCTGCAACTCGGCTTCAAGGGCTCGCTGGTAAACGGCCATACGCATGGTCGCTACTACGACGACCCTGCGTATGACGCGTTCTGGGAACGCATGCAGGCGCTGGATGTGCCGATGTACCTGCATCCGACCGATGCCTTCGTGTCGCCGCAGGTGCTCGCCGGCCATCCGGAGCTCGCCGGCGCGGCGTGGGGGTGGGGCGTGGAAACCGCATCGCACGCGCTGCGCCTGCTGTTCAGCGGCGTATTCGACCGCTTCCCGCGGCTGAAGCTGATCCTCGGCCATATGGGCGAGGGCCTGCCGTACCAGCGCTGGCGCTTCGACAGCCGCTTCGCGGTCTATTCGCACGGCGTCAAGCTGGAGCGCGCGCCTTCCGAGTACATCGGCACCAATATCGTCATCACCACCTCGGGCGTGTGCTCGCACGGCGCGCTGATGGGCGCCATCGCCGAGCTGGGACCGGAGGCGGTGATGTTCTCGGTCGACTATCCCTATGAATCCACTGAAGTCGCCGCGCAGTTCATCGACAGTGCGCCGCTCGACGACACCACGCGCGCGCTGGTCTGCCATGGCAACGCGCAACGCCTGCTCAAGCTCTGATCGCACAAACCGGGAACCCCCATGCAAAAAGCCTTTCGTATCGGCCAGATCGTCCCCAGCTCTAACACGACGATGGAAACCGAAATCCCCGCCATGCTGATGGCGCGCCAGCAGATCCGCCCGGAACGCTTCACTTTCCATTCGAGCCGCATGCGGATGAAAAGGGTTGTCAAGGAAGAGCTGGCGGCGATGGATGCCGAGTCCGACCGCTGCGCGGTGGAGCTCAGCGATGCCCGCGTCGACGTGCTCGGCTATGCCTGCCTGGTCGCGATCATGGCAATGGGCCACGGCTACCACCGGCAGTCCGAACAGCGCCTGAAGGCGCACACCACGGCCAACGGCGGCGACGCGCCGGTCATCACCAGTGCCGGCGCACTGGTGGATGCGCTCAAGGTGATGGGCGCAAAGCGCATTGCGGTGGTCGCGCCCTACATGAAGCCGCTGACCGAACTGGTCGTGGACTACATCCGCAACGAGGGCTATGAAGTCGTGGACTACCGCGCGCTGGAAATCCCCGACAACCTGGAAGTCGGCCGCCACGATCCCGCGCGCCTGCCCGGCATCGTCGCGCAGATGAACACAAGGGACGTGGATGTGATCGTGCTGTCGGCCTGCGTGCAGATGCCGTCGCTGCCGGCGGTGGCCAAGGTCGAGGCGATGACTGGCAAGCCGGTGCTCACCGCCGCCATTGCTACCACCTACGCGATGCTCAAGGCGCTGGATCTGGAGCCCGTGGTCCCCGGCGCGGGCGCGCTGCTGTCCGGTGCCTACTGAGGAGCGGCCATGAGCACCTTCCTGTATGGGGGCCACGTCTACGCCAATGGCATCCGCCAGCATTACTTGCGCTACGGCGGCAATGTGGACGAGCGTGCGGCGCGCGACGCTGTCATTATCGTGCCAGGCATCACCAGCCCAGCGGTCACCTGGGGCTTTGTCGGCGAACGCCTCGGCACGTGCTTAGACACCTACATCCTCGACGTGCGCGGCCGCGGGCTGTCGTCGGCGGAGCCGGAACTCGACTACGGCCTCGATGCACAGGCGCGCGACGTCGTGGCCTTTGCGGAAGCACTGGGCCTGCAGCGCTACAGCGTGGTCGGCCATTCGATGGGCGCACGGATCGGCCTGCGTGCCGCGGCGGGGCGGCCGGGGGGGCTGGCGCGGCTGGTAATGGTCGATCCGCCCGTCTCGGGGCCCGGGCGTCGCCCGTATCCGGCGCAACTGCCGTGGTATGTCGATTCGATCCGGCTGTCCCGGGACGGTACCGACCTGGAAGGCATGCGCCGCTTCTGCCCGACCTGGACCGACGAGCAGCTGCGCCTGCGCGCCGAATGGCTGCACACCTGCAATGAAGACGCGGTGGTGCGCAGCTTCGAGGATTTCCACCGCGACGATATCCACGCCGACATGCCGAAGGTCAGGGTGCCAACGCTGCTGGTGACTGCCGGCCGTGGCGACGTGGTGAAGCCTGAAGACGTCGCGGAAATCCGCACGCTGCTGCCCGGCGTGCTGGTCAGCCACGTCGCCAATGCCGGCCACATGATCCCGTGGGATGACGAAGCGGGCTTTTACGCGGCGCTGGGGGATTTCCTCGGTGCGCCGCTGGCGCAATCGCTGGCGCAACCTGCGAGCAAGGAGCCGACATGCCAGTAAGTGACCACCAGATGATCGAGGCCTGGTGCAAGGTGCTGCGGCTGTCCCGGCTGGCGCCGGGCCAGACCGTCACCATCCTGACCAGTGCCGCCACCCACCCGCAGACGCTGTCCACCGCGCTCACCGCCACGCAGTCGATGGGCGCGATCGTCAACCGGCTCGACCTGCCGCCCGTCAACGGCGAAAAGGCGCTGAGCCGCGATGCGCTCGCCTACCTCGGTACCACGCCGCTGACCGGCAACCCGGCCGCCATCGCCGCGCTGAAGGCGAGCGACCTGGTGCTGGACCTGATGACGCTGCTGTTCTCGCCCGAGCAGCACGAGATCCTGCAGGGCGGGACCAAAATCCTGCTGGCCGTCGAGCCGCCCGAGGTGCTGGCGCGCATGGTGCCCTGCGAGGCCGATCGCGAACGCGTGAAGGCGGCCTCGCAGCGGCTGGCAAGCTCAAGGGAAATGCACGTCGTCTCGCCCGCCGGCACCGACCTGCGCTGCCCGCTGGGCGAATTCCCTGCGATCAGCGAGTATGGCTTTGTCGACGAGCCCGGGCGCTGGGACCACTGGCCCAGCGGCTTCGCACTGACCTGGCCGAACGAAGGCGCTGCAAGCGGTACCATCGTGCTGGACAAGGGCGACATCCTGCTGCCACAGAAGACCTACGTCACCGAGCCGATCCGCCTGACGGTGGAAGCGGGCTTTGCGACGCGCATCGAAGGCGGACTCGATGCCGAACTGCTGAGCGAATACATGGCGTCATTCAACGATCCGGAAGCGTATGCGATCTCGCATATCGGCTGGGGGCTGCAGCCGCGCGCGCACTGGTCGACGCTGGGCCTGTACGACCGCGAGGCCACCATCGGCATGGATGCGCGCGCATTCGAGGGCAATTTCCTGTTTTCGCTCGGCCCCAACAACGAGGCCGGCGGCCATCGCACCACGGCCTGCCATATCGACATCCCGGTGCGCCGCTGCACCGTGCGCCTCGACGGCGTCGACATGGTGACCGCAGGCAAGGTGACCGACGGTTTCCGCTATCCGGAGGACAAGTCGTGACGCACAAGGAAATCGGCGCGTACCAGCGCCAGGGCTTCGGCAATGCGCTGGAGCTGGCCGGCCCCTTCGGGCTGCTGATCGTGGACTTCGTCAACGGCTTTGCCGATCCGGCGGTGTTCGGCGGCGGCAATATCCGCGACGCCATCGCCAACACCGTGCCGCTGCTCGCGGTGGCGCGGCGCGAAGGCTGGCCGATCGCGCACAGCCGCATCGTGTACGCCGATGACGGGGCCGACCACAACGTCTTCTCGATGAAGGTGCCGAACATGCTGACGCTGAAGGAGCACGCTTTCAACAGCGCCATCGTGGAAGAACTGGCGCCACACCCGGGCGAGCTGGTGGTGCGCAAGACCGTGCCATCTGCGTTCTTCGGCACGTCGCTGGCGGCCTGGCTGACGCAGCGCGGTGTGCGCACGCTGGTGGTGGCCGGCGCCGTCACCAGCGGCTGCGTGCGGGCCAGCGTGGTCGATGCGATGCAGTACGGCTTCCGCCCGCTGGTGCTGTCCGACTGCGTGGGCGACCGCGCGCTGGGGCCGCATGAGGCCAACCTGTTCGACATGGCGCAGAAGTACGCAACCGTCGCCACGCGGGCGGAGGGGCTTGCCGCCATCGGCGTGCGGGAATAGGCGCCTGAAGGGCCGGGATGCGGTAAAGCCGCAATTGACAGTGGCGGCGGCATTTTCATAGGATTTTGGTCAGTATGCTGAATAAACCACGCTTATCATCGGAACGGACAGGGCAATGACATCGTCGATGGAACCGGATCACCCGGAAAGCTCGCGCGGCCAGGGGGTCGGCGCCCGCGTGGCGCGCAAGGAGGACGCGCGGCACCTGCATGGCAAGGGCCGCTTCGTCGCGGACATTGCCATGCCGGACCTGCAGGAAGTAGCGTTCCTGCGCAGCCCGGTCGCGCACGCCCGGCTGCTGTCGGTGACCAAGCCGTCCGGGCACGCCACCGCGGTGATTGTGCGCGAAGACATGACGGCCGCCAGCGACATCGTCGCCGATTCGGCCTTCCCGTCCTACCAGCCCTCGGCGCAGCCGCCGCTGGCCAGCGGCAAGGTGCGCTTCGTCGGCGAACCGGTGGCGATGGCGTTCGCGCCCACGCGGGCGGAAGCCGAGGACATCGCCGAGCAGGTTGCCGTGTCGTTCGACGAACTGCCCGCGCTGGCCGACGTGACCCAGGCCCGCCAGCTTGCCGGCGAGGTGCGTGTGCATGAGCACTGGCGCGACAACACCTTCCTGACGCTGACCGCCGACAAGAACTTCGAGGCGCGCCAGCGCGAGGCCACGGTCGTGGTGCGCCGCAAGATCGACCTGGCGCGCCAGTGCATGGTGCCGATGGAAGGCAAGGCGGTGCTGGCCTACTGGGACCACCAGTTCGACCAGCTGGTGGTCTACAGCGCGACGCAGGTGCCGCACATGATCCGCACGATCCTGGCGCACTGCCTGGGGCTTGAGCAAGAGCGCGTGCGGGTGATCTCGCCGGACGTGGGCGGCGCCTTCGGCTACAAGTGCGTGCTGCAGCAGGAAGAACTGTGCATCGCCTGGCTGGCGCTGACCTACAAGCGCCCGTTCCGCTTTATCGAGGACCGCCGCGAGCACCTGACCGCCGGCGCGAACTCGCGCGAGCATCACTACGACCTGACCGCTTATGCCGATGCGCGCGGCCGCCTGCTGGCGCTGGATGCAAAGATCGTGATCGATGGCGGCGCCTACTCGGTGTGGCCATTCACCATCGGGCTGGAGCCGGGGCAGGCGATCGGCAACCTGCCGGGGCCGTACGCCTTTGACGGCTACCGCTGCGAAACCGCTTGCGTGGCGACGAACAAGCCGGGCTTCGTGCCGTATCGGGGCGTGGCGCGTACCGGCGTCTGCTTTGCGATGGAACTGATGATCGACGCCATTGCCCGCAAAGTCGGGCGCGAACCCTGGGAAGTGCGCTGCGAAAACCTGGTGCCCCCGGAGGCCATGCCCTATGTCAACGTCACCAACAAGCACTTCGACGGTGGCGACTATCCCGCCAGCGTACGCAAGGCCATGGAAATGATTGACCTGCCCGCGATCCGCGCGCGCCAGCAGGCGGGGCCGCAGGGAAGCACCTATGTCGGCGTGGGCTTCGGTACGTACACCGAGCAATCGGCGCACGGTACATCGGTGTTCGCCGCGTGGGGCACGCCGGTGATCCCCGGCTTCGATTCGGCGACAGTGCGGATCACGCCGGACGGCGGGCTGGAAGTGCGGGTCGGCGTGCATTCGCACGGGCAGGGCATGGAGACCACCTTTGCGCAGATCGCCAACGAGATCCTCGGCATCGATATCGCGCGGATCAAGGTGGTGCATGGTGATACCGGCCTGACGCCGTTCTCGACGGGCACGTATGCGTCGCGCTCGCTGGTGATGTCGGGCGGCGCGGTGTCGCGCGCGTGCAAGGCGCTGTTGCCCCGCCTGCTGAAGATCGGCGCGCACATGCTCGGCCAGCCGCAGGACGCCGTGGCGTTCCGTGCTGGCGCCGTGCCGGCGGGGGAGGCGGGGGAGGGGGGTACCGCCGATATCGCGCGCATCGCCAACGCCTGGTACATCAACCCGCATCTGCTGCCCCCGGACGTCGATGCGCAGGGGCTGGAAGTCACGATGGGCTTCAAGCCCGCCGTCGATACCGGCAGCTTTACCTACGCCACGCATGCGGTGGCGGTGGAAGTCGATATCGATTCCGGCCACGTCGAGATCCTCGACTACGTGGTGGTAGAGGACTGCGGCACCATGATCAACCCGATGGTGGTGGAAGGGCAGACCTACGGCGGCGTGGCGCAGGGCATCGGCACCGCGATGTTCGAAGCCATGCACTACGACGGCAACGGCCAGCCGCTGGCTTCGACGCTGGCGGACTACATGCTGCCGGGTCCGACCGAGATCCCGTCGATCCGCATCCACCATTTCGAGACGCCGTCGCCGCATACGGAGTTTGGCGCCAAGGGCATGGGCGAGGGCGGGGCGATCGCGCCGCCGGCGGCCATCTTCAATGCCGTCAACGACGCGTTGCGCGATTTCGGCGTAGAGCTGAAAGAGACGCCGCTGACGCCGCGCAAGATCCTGGAAGCGCTGGAGACGGCCGAGGCCGATGCGCATAAACGGAAGGCAGCCTGACCGATGAAAGCTGTTGCATTCTCCTACCATGCGCCCGGCTCGCTGCCGGAGGCGCTGTCCCGCCTGGGCGCGGGCACCGACATTTCCAAGGCCATGGGCGGCGGGCAATCGCTCGGGCCCATGCTGAACCTGCGCCTGACCCGGCCCGATACGGTGGTCGATGTGTCGGCGCTGCGTGAATTGCGCGAAGTGACCGCGACCGCCGACGGCATCCGCATCGGCGCCTGCGTGACCCACGCGCAGATCGAGGACGGCGTGTTCGAAGCGCTGCGCGGCACCATGCTGCAGGGAGTTGCCGGCGGCATCGCCTATCGGGCGATCCGCAACCGCGGCACCGTCGGCGGCAGCCTTGCACATGCCGATCCGGCTGCCGACTGGGTCGTGGCGATGACCGCGCTGGGTGCGCGTATCGAGATCGCCTCCGCGGCCGGCATGCGCGAAGTACCGATGGAGTCGTTCATGCTCGGCGCCTACACCACGGTGCTGGCCGACGGCGAGCTGATCGCCGCGGTGCGGGTGCCGCCGCACACCGCGCACAGCCGCTGGGGCTACCACAAGCTGTGCCGCAAGACCGGCGAATTCGCCGAAGCCAGCTGCGCCGCGTACTTCGACGCGAGCCGCCGCTTCGCCCGCATCGTGCTCGGCGCGCTGGACGGCCCGCCGATGGTGCTGCCCGGCCTGACCCGCGCCGTCGCGGCGCAGGGCGCCGCCGCGCTGACGGCCGATGCCGTCGCCGAAGCTGTCGCCCAGGCCGCGCCGGGCAAGGACGCCATCGACCGCAAGCTGTACCGAACCGTCGTGATGCGCTGCGTCACGCAACTGCTGAACTGAGGAGCGCCGTGCAGACCATCGAATTCACCGTCAACGGCCGCCTGGTATCCGGCGCGTGCGCGGACCGGACGCACCTGGGCGACTACCTGCGCGATACGCATCGCCTGACCGGCACTCACCTTGGCTGCGAGCACGGCGTGTGCGGCGCCTGCACCGTGCTGGTCGACGACAAGCCGGTGCGCTCGTGCATCACCTTTGCCGCCGCCTGCCAGGGCGCCGACATCGTCACGGTGGAGGGCTACGAGGACGACGCGGTCATGGCCGACCTGCGCGTCGCCTTTAACCGGCATCACGCGCTGCAATGCGGCTTCTGCACGCCGGGGATGCTGGCCACCGCGCGCGATATCGTGCTGCGCCTGCCCTACGCAGACGAGGCCACCATCCGCCATGAACTGTCGGGCAACCTGTGCCGCTGCACCGGCTATATGGGCATCGTCGCCGCCATCCGTTCGGTGCTGGACGCGCGCCGCGCGGCCGCCGGCGTGATTGCACGGCATGCCGGTGCTGCCACAGCCACCGAGCCGTTCGCAAGCTTCACGGTCGCGGACGAGGCGCTTGGCACGCAGCCGCACCTCGCGGCGGCCGGCAGCGCCGAGCCGGAACGCTCGGCCGACCGCAAGGGCTGGTCGCGCATCGAGGGCGGCTTCACCGTGCCTTATGCGTTGGACCAGGTATGGGCCTTCATGGCGGACCTGCCGGCCGTGGCGGGATGCCTGCCTGGCGCCGTGCTGACTGAAGTGGCCGGGGAAAAGGTCAAGGGCCATATCGCCATCAAGTTCGGCCCCATGTCGGCAAGGTTCGAAGGCGCCGCGCGCCTGCAGCGCGACGACGCGAACAAGCGCGGCGTGCTGAAGGGTGCGGGACAGGACTCTCTCAGCAACTCCAAGGCCGCGGGCGATATTGCCTACCAGCTCAAGGCCTTGGCCGCCGCCGAGACCGAAGTCGCGGTCGACCTGCAGTATTCGCTGCAAGGGCCGCTGGCCCAGTTCTCGCGCTCGGGGCTGGTGCGCGACTTCGTGCGGCGGATGATCGCCGACTTCGGCAAGTCGGTGGCACGCAGGATGGACCCGACGCTATCCGACGCCGAACGCAATCAGGCCGTGCGCCTGAACCCGGTGGCAATGTTCTTCGGCGTGCTGTGGGAGCGTGTGAAGCGCTTGTTCGGCGCCCGCTGAACAACGCTGGCCGGCCAGGCGGGAGGAGTAGAGGAGTAGAG
This sequence comes from Cupriavidus sp. Agwp_2, assembly GCF_040784895.1. Taxonomy (NCBI): domain Bacteria; kingdom Pseudomonadati; phylum Pseudomonadota; class Betaproteobacteria; order Burkholderiales; family Burkholderiaceae; genus Cupriavidus; species Cupriavidus sp. Agwp_2. The sequence continues at coordinate 1,204,405 of NZ_CP088084.1, read as the reverse complement.
GAGTAGAGGAGTGGAGGCGCGGCCTCCCTTGCCCGCCTTACCCCGGATGCACTACAACCAGTAGTGCGGTGGCAGTGGTCTTGCCGCCATTGGAGATCGCATGTGCGACATCAGCCGCATAGCGCGCGGTCTCGCCGTGCCGCAACTTCTTCTCGTCGGCGCCGGCGCGCACCGTCATCGACCCGCCCAATACCGTCAGGTGTTCCTGCGTGCCGGCCTCGTGCGGCTCGGAGGCCAGCACGCCGCCGGCCTGGATGGTCAGCTCATACCACTCGAAGCGCCCGGCCAGATCGATCGGGCCCAGGATGCGCAGGTCGCAGCGGGTATCGGGGCTTTTCAGCGACGGGATCGCGTGCGGCTGGACCACGGTGATGCCGCCCCCGGGGCGCTCCGCGGCGCCGCCGGCGAGGAAATCGGTCAGGCTCACGCCGAGCGCATTGGCCAGGCGCCACAGCACCGCTACGGTGGGGTTGGCCAGGTTGCGTTCGATCTGCGACAGCATCGACTTGGATACGCCGGCGCGGCGCGACAGCTCGTCGAGCGACAGGCGCTGCTGCTGGCGCAAGGCCTGCAGCGCCAGGCCGACGGCCGGCGGACCCTCGGCCTGCGGGGCCTGGAGCGGGGCTTGCGTCATGGATGGATGTTCGTTATATTGCGCAAAACGTTCGATATAAAGAACGTGTTCGATTTATCGATCGAATCGTAGCACACCACAGCACATCCCCAGCACACCACTGCACACCACCGGGAGCCAGCCATGTCGAATGCCGAGGCATTCTACGCATCCATCCGCACCGAACTCGACACGATCCGCGAGGCCGGGCTGTTCAAGCAGGAGCGCGTGATCGCCACGCCGCAGGGCGCGCGGGTGCGCACCACCGATGGCCGCGAGGTGATCAATTTGTGCGCAAACAACTACCTTGGACTGTCGTCGCACCCGCAGGTGATCGAGGCCGCGCACGAGGCGCTGCGCACGCATGGCTTCGGCCTGAGCTCCGTGCGCTTTATCTGCGGTACGCAGGACCTGCACAAGACGCTGGAAGCGCGGCTGTCGGCGTTCCTGGGCACCGAAGACACCATCCTCTACGGCTCCGCGTTCGATGCCAACGGCGGGCTGTTCGAGACGCTGCTGGGCGCCGAGGACGCGGTCATCAGCGATGCGCTCAACCATGCGTCGATCATCGACGGCATCCGCCTGAGCAAGGCGCGCCGCTACCGCTACCAGCACAACGATCTCGACGATCTGCGCGTGCAGCTGGCGCAGGCGCGCGCGGACGGCGCGCGTTTCATGCTGGTGTTTTCCGACGGCGTGTTCTCGATGGACGGCACCATCGCGCGGCTGGACGAGATGCGCGCGATCTGCGACGAGTACGGCGCGCTGCTGGGCATCGACGAATGCCATGCGACGGGCTTCCTCGGAGCGCGCGGGCGCGGCACGCATGAGCTGCGCGGTGTGTTCGGCAAGATCGACATCATCACCGGCACGCTGGGCAAGGCGCTGGGCGGCGCTTCCGGCGGCTTTACCAGCGCGCGCAAGGAAGTGGTGGCGCTGCTGCGCCAGCGCTCGCGCCCGTACCTGTTCTCCAATACGGTGGCGCCGGCGATCGTCGGGGCATCGGTCGCGGTGCTCGATATCCTCGAAGCCAGCACCGAGTTGCGCGACCGGCTGGAACGCAACACGAGGTTTTTCCGCGCGGGCCTGGACAAGCTGGGCTTCGACGTCAAGGCCGGCGAACACCCGATCATCCCGATCATGGTCTACGACGCCGACAAGGCGCAGCAGCTCGCGCAGCGGCTGCTGGAACTGGGGGTGTACGTGGTGGGCTTCTTCTACCCGGTGGTGCCCAAAGGGCAGGCCCGCATCCGCGTGCAGATGAGCGCGCTGCATGACGAGGCCGCGCTGCAGGCGGCGCTGGATGCGTTCGGCCAGGCCGGCCGCGAGCTGGGGCTGATCTGATGGCCGACGGCACTCCCAGAATCCTGATCGTCGGCGCCAACGGCCAGATCGGCTCGGAACTGGCACTGGCGCTGGCCGAACGCTACGGCCGCACCAACGTCATCACCTCCGATGTGGTGCCGACCGGCCGCCACGTGCACATCACGCACGAGATGCTCAACGCCACCGACCGCGGCGATCTGGCCACCGTGGTCGAGCGCCATGGGATCACGCAGGTCTACCTGCTGGCGGCGGCGCTGTCTGCCACTGGCGAGAAAGCGCCGCAGTGGGCCTGGAACCTGAACATGACCAGCCTGCTCAACGTGCTGGAGCTGGCGCGGCAGACCGGGCTGGAGCGCGTGTTCTGGCCCAGCTCGATCGCGGCGTTCGGCCCGACCACGCCGTCGGTGGATACGCCGCAGAAGACCGTGATGGAGCCGACCACCGTCTATGGCATTTCCAAGCAGGCGGGCGAGGGCTGGTGCCGCTGGTACCACGCCAACCATGGCGTCGACGTGCGCAGCGTGCGCTATCCGGGGCTGATCTCGCACAAGACGCCGCCGGGCGGCGGCACCACGGACTATGCGGTCGACATCTTCCATGCAGCCGTGAAGGGCGAGCCTTACACCTGCTTCCTGAAGGAAGACGAGGCCCTGCCGATGATGTACATGCCCGACGCGCTGCGCGCCACCATCGAGCTGATGGAGGCGCCGGCCGAACGGCTGGGCGAGCGCGGCAGCTACAACATCGCCGGCACCACCTTCACGCCCGCGCAGATCGCCGCGGCGATCCGCGAGCACGTGCCCGGCTTCGAGATCCGCTACGAGCCCGACTACCGCCAGGCGATCGCGCAAGGCTGGCCGGATTCGATCGACGATTCGGTGGCGCGCGCGGACTGGGGCTGGAAGGCGCAGTACGGACTGAAGGAAATGGTCGCGGACATGCTGGCCAACCTGAGGGCGACACTGGCCGCCTGAGCGCTACGGCACGGCAGCGTCGATCGCGATCCGCACGCCTTCGCTGCCGACCGCGAGCGGGCCGCTGCGCCCGACCAGGTCGCCCGACTGCGGCATGGCATTGCCGCTCGCGGAAAGGCGCGCTTCCACCACTACCTGCGTGTGTCCCGACAGCTTGCGGTCGGGCCGCATCGCCATTGCGTCGTCCAGCGTGAACGTCAGCGGCAGGTCGCGCGCCTGCCGGCGCAGCACCGCCAGCGGCAGGCGCGAGCCATCGACAGGAAGGGCGTAGACGAAGAGGGTGTCGCCCGGCTGCGGCGTGCGCCCCGCCTTTTCACTGAGCGTGACCATGCCGGTAATCCTCGCCGGCTGCGCGATGGACGTGCCGCGCGCCGCGGCAAGGTTGGCGGCAACGCGTGCCGCGGTCTGCGAGTCCGGCGGCAGCAGCCGGTACAGGTGTTCCCAATAGCCGATCGCCGCTGCCGTGTCGCCACGTTCCACCGCCGCGCTGGCCGCCAGTGCCAGCGCCTTGGGGTCATCCGGATCCAGCGCCAGTGCCCGGCTGATCTCCGCCATTGGCAGACCTTGCAGTGAGCCATTGCTGAGACTGGCCAGCACATCGGCGTAATCGGAGCGCAGCGAGGCCACGTCGGGCGCCAGCTCCACGGCGCGGGCGTAGGCCGCGGCGGCGTCGGCATACCGCTCCAGCACAGCGTAGGATCGCGCCAGCATGGCCCAGCCTTCGGGATCGGCCGGGGCTTCGCGCAGCCGCTGGGCCAGCTGGTTGACCATGCCTTCGACCTGCGCGCCGCTGAGCTGGTGCTGGCTGCCGGTCGCTTGCGGCATGTCGTCGGCGCGCCAGAGCGCGACCGGGTTGCCCAGGTGCAGGTAGAGCAGGATGGCGGCGCTGGGCAACGCCGCCAGCAGCGTGGCGGCGAGCAGCGGCGAGGTGCCGGCCCGGCGCGTGCCGGTGGCGGTGTCGGCGGTCTCGTCCAGCAGCCGGCGGCCGAGTTCGTCGCGGGCTTCCGCGTGCCGGGCCGCGCTCAGCGTACCGACACGCAGGTCGGCGTCGAGTTCGCGCAGCTGGTCGCGGTACAGGTCGACCAGCAGCGTGCGCTCCGGCATGGCGGGATCGGCGGGGGCGTGGCGGCGCAGCAGCGGCCACAGCAGCCCGGCCATGGCGGTGGTGATCATTGCGGCGGCGAGCAGCCAGAAGGTCGTCATGGTTGTCGGGGGGCGGCAGGATCGGCGGCGTCGTTGAGCAGGCTTTCCAGGTCGCGCCGTGCGCCGCCGTCGAGTGGAGTGTCCGTGCCGCCATGCCTCGCGCGGGCGCGCACGATCGCCCAGGCAACACCGGCAACCAGAAGCAGCGGGCCAAACCACAACAGCCACGTCAGCGGCCGCAGCGGCGGCTTGTACAGCACGAAGTCGCCATAGCGTTGCGCCAGGTAATCCTTGACCGCCTGGTCGCTGGCGCCGCCGCGCAGTTGCTCGCGGATCTGGCGGCGCAGGTCGACGGCCAGGTCGGCATTGGAATCGGCCAGCGTCTGGTTCTGGCACACCAGGCAGCGCAGTTCGTTGGAGAGCGCATGCACGCGCGCATCGAGCTCTGCCTCGGTCGGAGCTGCGGTCGCCTGCAGCGACAGGCAGCATAGCCACAGTGCTAGCGCTGTCCGTAGCCTACGCATGGCTGCCTCCCTGCCGCTGCAGGCGCTCGATCAGCGGGATCAGCTTCTGCTCCAGCACCTCGCGCGTGACCGGGCCGACCTGGCGGTAGCGCACCACGCCCTGCTGGTCGATGACAAAGGTTTCGGGCACGCCATAGACGCCGTAGTCGATGCCCACGCGCCCGTCGGCATCGACCAGCGATGCCGTGTAGGGATTGCCCAGCCGCTGCAGCCAGTCGCGCGCGGCGCCGGCCTCGTCCTTGTAGTTCAGGCCGTACAGGGGCACCGGCGCGCGCGCGGCGAAGTCGACCAGCACCGGGTGCTCGGTGCGGCAAGCCGCGCACCACGACGCCCACACGTTCAGCAGCCACACCTTGCCGCGCATGTCGGCGGACGCCAGCGTGCGGCCTTCCGGCTCCAGCAGCGGCAGCGTGAAGGCTGGCGCGGCCTTGCCGACCAGCGGCGAGGGCAGCTCGCGCGGATCGTGGCGCAGGCCCGCGGCCAGCGCGACGGCCAGCGCGAGGAAGGCGGCGAGCGGCAGCAGGAAGCGCGTCATGCCGGCGTCTCCTCGCGCGTGGAGGCCAGTGCGGGCGCGGCAGGGGCATTCGCAGGCGCAGGAGCGGCTTCGGCCGCGGCGAGGCGGCGCAGCCGGTAGCGCTTGTCACACGCCGCCAGCACGCCACCCAGCGCCATCAGCACGCAGCCAGCCCAGATCCAGTCGACAAAGGGCTTGACGTGGATGCGCACGGCCCAGGCGCTGCCGTCGACGCCGTTGGCCACGTTCTCGCCCAGCGCCACGTACAGGTCGCGCGTCAGGCCGCTGTCGATCGCAGCTTCGGTGGTCGGCATGTCCTGGCTGCGGTAGATGCGCCGTTCGGGATGGAGCACCGCCACGCGCTTGCCGTCACGCGATGCGGTCAGCGTGCCGCGCAGCGCGTCGTAGTTGGGGCCGGCGGCCTGCCTCACGCCGGCGAAGCGGAAGTCGTAGCCGCCGACGCTGACGGTATCGCCCGCGCGCATCGGCAGTTCGCGCAGGCTTTCCTGCCCGGTGACCAGCGTCACGCCTGCGATGAAGATGCCGACGCCGGCGTGCGCGAGCAGCATGCCCCAGTAGCTGGGCGCGAGCTGGCGCAGCGCAACGAGCCGGCGTCCCTGCTGGTGGCGCAGCCGTGCCGCCAGGCTCGCCACCGCGCTCAGCACGCACCACGCCGCCAGCAGCAGCCCCAGCCCGGTCATGGCGGAGGCGTTGCGCAGCACCAGCAACAGCCCCAGGCCGATGGCCACGCTGGCAATGCCGGCCCAGCGCAGCCGCCGCGCCATGTCGGGCAGGCCGCCATGGCGCCAGCGCGCCAGCGGCGCCGCGCCCATCAGCAGCACCGCGGGTGCCATCAGCGGCACGAACACCTGCTCGAAGTAAGCGGGGCCGACCGAGATCTTGCCCAGCCCCAGCACATCGACCAGCAGCGGGTAGAGCGTGCCGAGCAGCACCGTTGCCGCCGCCACCGCCAGCAGCACGTTATTGGCCAGCAGCAGCGATTCACGCGAGATCGCGGCAAACTCGACACGCCGCGACAAGCGCGGCGCGCGCCATGCGTACAGCGCCAGCGCGATGCCGGTGACGAGGCCGAGCAGGGCCAGGATGAAGACGCCGCGCTTCGGATCGACCGCGAACGCGTGGACCGAGGTCAGCACGCCGGAGCGGACCAGGAAGGTACCGAGCAGGCTCAGCGAGAACGTGAAGATGGCGAGCAGCACGGTCCACGCGCGGAACGCCCCGCGTTTCTCCGTGACCGCCAGCGAATGCATCAGCGCGGTGCCGGCCAGCCATGGCATGAACGAGGCGTTCTCGACCGGGTCCCAGAACCACCAGCCGCCCCAGCCCAGTTCGTAGTACGCCCACGCGCTGCCCAGCATGATGCCCAGCGTCAGGAACGCCCACGCCACCGTGGTCCACGGCCGCGACCAGCGCGCCCAGGCGGCATCGACGCGCCCGGCCAGCAGCGCCGCCACGGCAAAGGCAAAGGTCACCGAGAAGCCGACATAGCCCATGTAGAGCAGCGGCGGGTGGAATACCATGCCCGGGTCCTGCAGCAGCGGATTGAGGTCGCGCCCGGCCATTGCCGGCGGCAGCAGCCGCACGAAGGGGTTGGAGGCAAACAGCAGGAACAGCAGGAAGCCCGCGCTGATCGCGCCCATCACGCCCAGCACGCGAGCCACCGCGGCCAGCGGCAGCTGGCGGCTGTAGTGCGCCACCGCCAGCGACCACAGCGCCAGCATCAGCGTCCACAGCAGCATCGAGCCTTCATGCCCGCCCCATACCGCTGCCATGCGGTAGGCCAGCGGCAGCGCGCTGTTGGCGTTGGCGGCGACATAGCGCACGCTGAAGTCGTTGGCGACGAAGCTCCATGTCAGCGCCGCGAACGACGCTGCAACCAGCGCGCATTGCACGCGCGCCGCCGGCCGTGCCACTGCCATCCACGCCAGCCTGCCGCGCGCCGCGCCGGCAAGCGGCACCACTGCCTGCACCAGCGCGACCAGCAACGCGACGATCAGCGCGAAATGTCCCAGCTCGGCAATCATTGGCGCGCTCCCTGCGCCGGCGCCCCGGCCATGCGGCGGTTCACCTGTTCAGCCTGCTTCAGCGCATCGGCGGCTTCGGGCGGCATGTAGTTCTCGTCGTGCTTGGCCAGCACCTCGCTGGCGACGAAGGTGCCGTCGGCTTCCAGCTTACCGCGCGCGACCACGCCCTTGCCCTCGCGGAACAGGTCGGGCAGCAGGCCGCGGTAGCGCACCGGCACCTGCCGCGCGGTGTCGGTGACGACGAAGCGCACGGTCATGCCGTCGCCTTCGCGCCGGATCGAGCCGGGTTCGACCAGTCCGCCGAGCCGGAAGCTGCGCGCCACCGGCGCCTCCTGCGCGGCCACCTGGCTCGGGCTGAAGAAAAACACCAGGTTGGAGCGAAAGGCATTGAGCACCAGCGCCAGCGCGATGCCGCCACAGGCCAGGGCCGCGGCGAGCATGCCGAAACGGCGCTGGCGCGGCGTCATCGGCGCGTGCCGGCCTGTTGCGCTGTGGCGCGGCTGCGGCGCGCCAGCAGCACCAGTTCCAGCGCCAGCATCAGCGCGCTCATGCCGAACGCGCCGGCGATGAAGATGCCGTGGTGCCCGTATTGCAGCACATTCGGCAACAGCGACGACAGGCTCATGATGTCTCTCCGTTGACTGGCGCCTCGCCGCGCTCGCGCAGGATGCAGCGCACGCGCACCAGCGCGACGGCGATGGTGTACATCCAGCATGCCAGCGTCATCAGCAGCATGCCGGCCAGCATCGTGGCCGCCATCGACGGCGCCGCGGTCAGGCTGACAGAAGCGCCCTGGTGCAGCGTGTTCCACCACTGCACCGAGAAGTAGATCACCGGGATGTTGGCTACGCCCACCAGCGCCAGCACCGCGCAGGCGCGCTCGGCGCGGCGCGGCTCGTCGATGGCGGATTCCAGCGCGATAAAGCCCAGGTACAGGAACAGCAACAGCAGTTCGGAGGTAAGCCGCGCATCCCAGACCCACCACGTGCCCCAGGTCGGCTGGCCCCACAGCGCGCCGGTCCACAGCGCCAGCGCCGTGAACAGCGCCCCGGTGGGCGCCAGTGCCGATGCCATCATCGACGACAGCCGCGTGCGCAGCACCAGCGCCAGCGCGCAGTAGCCCGCCATGACCAGGTAGATGAACATCGACATCCATGCCGCCGGCACGTGGATGAAAATGATGCGGTAGACCTCGCCCTGCTGCGCATCGGTGGGCGCCACGGCAAAGCCGACCCACAGGCCGGCCAGAGCGAACACCGCCGCCGCGGCGAAGAACCAGGGCACCATGCGTCCCGCCAGCGGATAGAAGCGCACTGGCGCGGCAAAAGCCATCCAGCGGCCGCCGCTACGCGGGTGCGGCGCCTCGGCCGAGTGCAGCGAAGGCAGCGGCTGGCTCATGCCGGCGTCTCCATGGCGATGCGCAGCCCGGCGGCGGTGGCCAGCGGGCACAGGAACAGCGACAGTGCCAGGCACGCGCCCAGCAGAGAGAACTGCGGCACGACGTCGAGCCCGGCATCGGCGGCCGCCGCGGCGCTGGCGCCGAATACCAGCACGGGCACGCACAGCGGCAGCACCAGGATGCACAGCAGCACCGCGCCGCCGCGCACGCCCAGCGTCAGCGCGGCGCCCACCGCGCCGATCAGGCTCAGCGCCGGCGTGCCGACCAGCAGCGAGGCCGACAGCAGCAGCGACGCGCTCCACGGCAGCCCGTACTGCTGCGACAGCAATGGCGTCAGCAGCAACAGCGGCAGGCCGCTGGTCAGCCAGTGCGCGGCAATCTTGGCCAGCACCAGCAGCGCCAGCGGATGCGGCGACAGCAGCAGCTGGTCAAGGCTGCCATCCGCATGCTCCTGCGCGAACAGCCGCGACAGCGACAGCATCGACGCCAGCAGCGCCGTGACCCACAGGATGCCGGGCGCCAGCGCGCGCAGCTGCTGCGGCTCGGGGCCGATCGCCAGCGGGAACAGGCTGGCCGCGATGACAAAGAACACCACGCTGCCGAGCAGGCTGCCGCGCCGGCGCCAGGACAGCGACACGTCGTGCGCGACGATGGCGGCGAGGGTGCGGGTCATGCCGGCGCCTCCAGCCGCAGCACCGCGCCGCCGGCGCCGAGCAACTGGTGGGTGGCGATCACCGCCATGCCGCCCGTTGCCAGGTGCGCGTCGAGCTGCGCGTCGAAGCGCGCGCAGGCGTCGGCATCCAGCGCCGCCACCGGTTCGTCAAGCAGCCACAGCGCGCGCCGCGCCAGCGACAAGCGCGCCAGCGCCACGCGCCGGCGCTGGCCCTGCGACAGCGCGCGCACTGGTGTGTGCGCGACGCGCTCCAGCGCCTGCGCTGCGAGGGCACGGTCGACCGCGCCCGCATCATCGGCGCCGGCCATGCGCGCGGCAAAGCGCAGGTTTTCCGTTGGACTCAGGTCCGGGTCGATGCCATTGGCATGGCCGACATAGGCCAGCGCCTGCAGGTAGGCGGGGTCGCCCGTGCGCAGCGGCCGTCCGTGCCAGTGCAGCGTGCCTTCGTCCGGCATGGCCAGGCCGCACAGCACGCGCAGCAGGCTGGTCTTGCCGCTGCCGTTGGCGCCCAGTACCTGCAGCAGGCTGCCCGGCGACAGCGACAGGTCGAGGCCGCGCAGCACCGGGCGGCCGGCGCGCGACAGGCCCAGCCCTTCACCGCTCAGCGCGGGCGGGATCCAACCGGGCCGGGCAACGGGTTGCGGCACGCGTCATTTCTCCTCGGCCTTGGATACGTCCGGTAGGTGGTGCGCGATACCCTTGTGGCAGTCGATGCAGGTCTTTTCCTTGTTGGCCAGGTAGGTCGAGTGCATGGCCTGCGCGCGCGGGCTCTGCCGCGTGAAGTCCATTGACTGGTAGTCATGGCAGTTACGGCATTCCAGCGAATCGTTGGCCTTGAAGCGGGCCCATTCGTGCTGCGCCAGCGTGAGCCGGTGCGCCTGGAATTTCTCGCGCGTGTCGACGGTGCCGAAAATCTTGGCCCAGACCTCCTTGGACGCCTGCATCTTGCGCGCCATCTTGTCGGTCCAGTTGTGCGGCACGTGGCAGTCCGAGCATTTGGCGCGCACGCCGCTGCGGTTGGTGAAGTGAATGGTGCCCTGCAGTTCCTGATAGACGTTGTCGCGCATCTCGTGGCAGCCGGTGCAGAACTGCTCGGTGTTGGTCAGTTCCAGCGCGGTGTTGAACGCGCCCCAGAACACCAGGCCGGCAATAAAGCCGCCCAGCGTCAGGAAGCCCAGGCTGAAATACGCGCTGGGCCGGTTGATGGTCCGCCAGTAGCGCTTGAGCAGGTCGAGCATGGCGCGCATCCGCAATGAGGTTGTTGTCGGGGCCGGGCGCTGCTATTTGGCCGCTCCCTTGGTGTCGGCCGCTCCTTTGGCGCCGGGCTTGCGCTTGAGCATCTGCTCGACATCGATGAAGGTATTGCCCACCAGCGGCTTGGCGTCCGCCTGCGGCACGTGGCATTGCGTGCAGAAATAGCGGCGCGGCGACACATCGGCCAGCACGTTGTTGTCGCGGTCCATGTAATGCGTGATGCTGACCGGGATCGCCTGGGTTTCTTCGGTGCGGGTGCGCGCGTGGCAGAACATGCAGCGGTTGAAATCCTTGTCGACCTGGTAGCCGTCGATCTTGTGCGGGATCGTCGGCGGCTGCATGGTGTAGTTGCGGTTGCGGCGGATGTCCTTGTTCTCGGTCGGGTACATGATCGGGGCCTTCGATTCGTTGCCGATAGGCGTGTTCCCGCGCATGGCATCGACCAACCCTTGTTGCTGTTGCTGCTGCGCGCGCACCGGCAGCGGCAATGCCGCCAGGAGCCCCAGCAGCAGCGTGAGCAAGGCCAGCAGTGGCAGCCAGGATCGACTCGGTTTCATGGCGTCTCCTGTTGTATCGGCCGTGCTAGACCTTGACGATCTTGACCGCGCACTTCTTGAAGTCGGTCTGCAGCGAGATCGGGCAGGTCGCGTCCAGCGTTACCTTGTTGATCAGCTGGCTGGCGTCGAACCACGGCACGAACACCAGCCCGCGCGGCGGCGCGTCGCGCCCGCGGGTCTCCAGGCGTGAGCGCATGCGCCCGCGCCGCGACACCACTTCCACTTCCACGCCGCGCCGCAGGCCCATGGCCTTGGCATCTTCCGGATGCATGAACACCACCGCGTTGGGGAAGGCGCGGTACAGCTCGGGCACGCGGCGCGTCATCGAGCCGGAATGCCAGTGCTCCAGCACGCGGCCCGTGACCAGCCAGTACGGGTATTCCTTGTCGGGCGATTCGGCCGGCGGCTCGTAGGGCAGGGCGAAGATCACCGCCTTGCCGTCGGGGTGGCCGTAGAACTGGTAGCCGGTGCCGGCCTTGACATAGGGATCGCTGCCTTCGCGGTAGCGCCAGCGCGTTTCCTTGCCGTTGACGACCGGCCAGCGCAGGCCGCGCGCCTCATGGTAGGCGTTGAACGGCGCCAGGTCATGGCCGTGCCCGCGACCGAAGGTGGCGTATTCCTCGAACAGTCCCTTCTGCACATAGAAGCCGAAGGCCTTGGCCTCGGCGTTGTTGTACTCGGCGCTGACTTCCTTGAGCGGGAACTTGTCGACCTGCCCGTTGCGGTAGAGCACGTCGAACAGTGTCTTTCCGCGGTATTCCGGCTTCTTCGCGATCAGGTCGGCGGGCCAGACGTCCTCCACCTTGAAGCGCTTGGAGAACTCCATCAGCTGCCACAGGTCCGAGCGCGCCTCGCCGGGCGCATCGACCAGCTGGTGCCAGAACTGCGTGCGGCGCTCGGCATTGCCGTAGGCGCCTTCCTTCTCGACCCACATTGCGCTGGGCAGGATCAGGTCGGCGGCCAGCGCGGTGACGGTGGGGTAGGCATCTGACACCACGATGAAGTTGGCAGGATTGCGATAGCCCGGCAAGCCCTCTTCCATCAGGTTGGCCGCTGCCTGCATGTTGTTGTTGACCTGCACCCAGTACGCGTTGAGCTTGCCGTCCTTGAGCATGCGGTTCTGCAGCACGGCGTGGAAGCCCGGCTTGTCGGGGATGGTGCCCGCCGGCAGCTTCCAGATGCGCTCGGCTTCTTCGCGGTGCTTGGGATTGGTCACCACCATGTCGGCCGGCAGCCGGTGCGAGAAGGTGCCCACCTCGCGCGCGGTGCCGCACGCAGACGGCTGCCCGGTCAGCGAGAACGGGCTGTTGCCCGGCGTGGCGATCTTGCCGGTCAGCAGGTGCAGGTTGTAGACCATGTTGTTGGCCCAGCTGCCGCGCGTATGCTGGTTGAAGCCCATGGTCCACAGCGACATCACCTTGACGTTGGGATCGGCATAGAGCTCGGCAAGCTGGTCGAGCTTGGCCTTGGGCACGCCCGACAGCTTGCTGACGGTATCGGCGTCGTACTTGGCCACGAAGCGCGCGAAGTCGTCGAACGTGATCGGGCGCGAGGCGCCGGGATCGGCCGCGTTCTTGGCCGCCTTCTGCAGCGGATGCTCCGGACGCAGGCCGTAGCCGATGTTGGTCACGCCTTCCTTGAAGACCGTGTGCTTGTTGACGAAGTCCTTGTTGACCTTGTTGTTCTTGATGATGTAGTGGGCGATGTAGTTCATCATCGCCAGGTCGGTCTGCGGCGCGAAGATGATTGGGATGTCGGCCAGGTCGAAGGAACGGTGCGTAAAGGTGGACAGCACCGCCACGCGCGTCTTCGGGTGGCTCAGGCGCCGGTCGGTGATGCGGGTCCACAGGATAGGATGCATCTCGGCCATGTTCGAGCCCCACAGCACGAAGGCATCGGCGGCTTCGAAATCGTCGTAGCAGCCCATCGGCTCGTCCATGCCGAAGGTGCGCATGAAGCCCTGCACCGCGGAAGCCATGCAGTGCCGCGCGTTGGGGTCGATATTGTTGGAGCGGAAGCCGGCCTTGTACAGCTTGGACGCGGCATAGCCTTCCCACACGGTCCACTGGCCCGAACCGAACATGCCCACCGCGGTCGGGCCTTTCTCTTTCAGCACGCGCTTGAACTGCTGCTCCATCTCGTCAAAGGCCCGCTCCCACGTGACCGGCGCGAATTCGCCGTTCTTGTCGTACTTGCCGTTCTTCATGCGCAGCAGCGGCTTGGTCAGCCGGTCCTGGCCGTACATGATCTTCGACAGGAAATAGCCCTTGACGCAGTTCAGCCCCTTGTTGACCTCGGCCTGCGGGTCGCCATTCGTGGCGACGACCTTGTTGTCCCTGACCGCGACCGTGACCCCGCAGCCGGTGCCGCAGAAGCGGCACGGCGCCTTGGACCATTTCAGCTTGGTGGCCTCGCTGTCCGTGACAAAGTTGGCGGCGCCGGCCGGCAGCGTGACGCCGGCCACCGATGCCGTCGCGGCGACAGCGGTCTGCTTGATGAAATCGCGGCGTGAGATGTTCATCTTGCGCCCTCCTCGTAGATGGTCTCGCTCATGGCTTCGGCGTCTTCGTTGTGCTGGTAGACAAGCGCGGCCGACAGCACGCCGGGGAGCTGGTGGAGGTAGGTGAGGTTCGCGGCAATGGCGCGCGAGGTGGGCGCTTCGATGGTGACCACGAGCTTGCCGGCATCGCTGGCGGCGTGGACTTCGGCGCCGGTAATGGCTTCGATGGCGCTGCGTACCTGCGCCACGCTGGCCGGATGCGCATGCACGACGATGCCGGCAATATGCCACTCGTCGCTGGCGGGCAGCGGCTGGATGGGGATCGCACATCTGGCTGCGGGCATGCGGAAGCTCCGGTTCAATGCCGTTTCAGTCTGTGCTGCAGCTTGTTTTTATCTAAAAACATCGCGCCCATGGCGCGCCACGCGTTTAGTGCGTCGGGGGGCCGCTGACCAGCTGGGTCATCCAGACAATGAACCCATAGCCTGCCACGACGATGACGGACAACACCGGCACCATCACGGCGGTCAGGAACAGGAAGCTGCGCAGTTCTTCCTTCTTGCGCTGCGGATCGTGGACTTCCCCGGTTTCCATCATGGCTCGACGTAATCGGTGAACATGGTCAGGGCGATGCACCTGATGCGTAACACCATTAAAGGTAGCGCAGTCGAAGGTGTCAAGACTGCACTCGTGCGGCGTTCTGGCGGCTTGGGCAAGGCCTGATGCAATGTCCTACGCAATTAGCCCGCGCGCACGCGCCAGCGCGACCGCCTCGGTGCGGCTCTGCGCGCCCAGCTTGGCATGGATGCGGCGCAGATGCGACTTGACCGTCAGTTCCGAGACGAACAGCTTTTGCGCGATAACCCGATTGCGGTATCCCGCCGACAGCATGTGCAGCACCTCGAGTTCACGCGCGGTCAGCGGATCGGCCGATCCTGCCCTGGCCGTGGGCGGTTCGGCCGCCAGCGCGCTTGCCTGCGTACCGGCATCCGGGCCTTGCCCCAGCCGCGCCAGCAGGCTGGCCACGAACGGCGCCGCCACGCCCAGCGCCGCGGCTTGCTGCAGGTGCGTGGCGGCCCAGTCGCGCAGCAGCGCGGCCACGCGCTCGCCTTCGTCCAAAAAGCTGCGCACAAAGCCTTCATGGCTCGCCAGCCGCAGTGCCTCGGTGACATCCTGCAGTGCCGCCTCGCGCTGGCCCAGGCCGTCGAGAGCGGCGGCGCGCAGCAGGCGCAGGCGGATCAGGCGCCAGTAGCGCTGGTGCGCCAGCGCAGCGGCGATGGCGGGCTCAAGCAGATCGCGAGCCTGCGCGAACTCGCCTTGCGCGATGGCAAGGCGGCAGCGCGCCACGGTGGGCCGCTCGATATCGTTGGCGTGGCCGGCGGCGTCGTCGGCTTCCCAGGCGCCGTAGAGCTGCGCGGCACGCACCGCCTGCGCGGCGGCTTCTAGCCGGCCTTCCAGCGTGGCGACGCGCGCGCGCTCCAGCCATGCCGAGCACACCGCGCGCGCGACGTCGGCCTGCTGGCCGAGCTGCTCCAGCTCGGCCAGGCGCTGCAGCCACTGGCCGCGGTCGCCGCGCAACAGCGCCACGCGGGCGCTCAGCACGTGGCAGGCGATCAGTGCGTCGGGCGGGCCATTGCCCTTGCTGTACGGCAGCGCGTCGGCGAGCAGGCGCGCGGCTTCGTCGACGGCGTCGTGCTCGTACAGCGACTGCGCCCGGCAGATGTCGCTGGAAGGCTTGCCGCCAGTGACTTCGCCGGGCGCCGCGCTCCAGCCGCCCCAGCTGCCGCCGGAGGCTGCGCGAAAGCGCGCCAGCGCATTGCCGAGCCGGCCTTGCACCAGGTCGATCACGCCTTCCAGGCTGTCGGTGATGCCGCGCATCGGCAGCGGGCGTGGCGCGCGCTGCATGGCGCGCGACAGCACGCTGCGGGCCTCGTCGTAGCGGTGCGTGCAGATCAGCGCATAGGCCAGCGAGTTGGCCAGGATGCAGTACTGGAAGCTGTCATCGGGCGCGAGCCGGTGCAGGTGGGTTGCGGCGGCGTCGCGGCAGGCGTGGACCCGGTCGGCCATGGCCAGCACCACGCAGTGCAGTGTCTGCGCCTCGACGGCCAGGCCGGTATCGGCATCCGCTCCCTGCGCCAGGAAGGGCTCGACCGCCGCCATCGCCTCGCCGTGGCGGCGGTTGAGCAGGAGGGCCCAGGCGCGCGTCAGCGCCAGCGCGGGCTGCTGCGCCAGCGCCGCCGGTGCCACCTGGTCGAACCAGCGCAGCAGCAGCCGCACGCGGCCGGTGGCCAGCAGCGTGCCGGATTCGCTGGCGATCGCGGCCAGCGCCTCGTCGTGGTGGCCGGCCTGCAGCAGGTGATCCACGGCCGCCACCGGGTAGCCATTGGCCAGGTACCAGCGTGCGGCGGCAAGATGCAGCTGCGGCGCGCGGCCAGGTGCCTGCGCGGACAGCCGGTGCTGCAGGAAACTGGCGAATAGGCGGTGGTAGCGGTACCAGTTGCGCTCGGCATCAAGCGGGAACAGCAACAGGTTGGCGCGTTCGAGGTGATCGAGCATCTGGCGCGCGTCGCCGCGGCCGGTGAGCGCATCGCACAGCGGTGCGCTGAGCTGGCCGAGCACGCTGGTATCGAGCAGGAAGGCACGGCAGGCATCGGACTGCCGCGCCAGGATGTCTTCGGCAAGGAACTCGCCCAGCTCCAGGTGCGTGCCGGAAAACGCGGCGACAAAGGCCGCGTGGTCGCTGCGTTGCTGCAGCGACAGCGCCGCGAGGTAGATCGCGGTGGCCCAGCCCTCGGTGCCGCGATGCAGCGTGGCGATGTCGTGGTCGCGCAGCGGCAGGCCGCAGCGGTCGCGTAGCAGCCCGGAGGTCTCTTGTAGCGAAAAGCGCAGCGCCGCCGGTGCGATCTCCAGCAGCTGGCCCCGCGCGCGCAGCCGGCCCAGCCCGAGCTCCGGCGTCGCCCGGGACCCGGCCACCAGCGTGCCGCACGGCGGCAGCGCCGCGATCAGCTGCTGCAAAAAGTCGAGCGCGGGCGCGCCATGCAGCGTTTCGAGGTCATCCAGCACGATCGCGAACGGCTGTGATGCGTTGCCCACCCGCTCTAGCAGGGTATGCGCCAGCCGCGGCCCGCTGGCACCCGGCTCGGCAGTGCCCCCGCGCGGGCCGCGCAATGGCGCCAGGCCCGATTCCAGGTGCACCAGCAGGCGCTCCAGGTCGTTGTCGCCGGCATCCAGGCGCAGCCAGGCGACCGCGTGATGCTGCGCCGCGCAATGCGCGGCGTACTGCTGCATCAGCGTGGTCTTGCCGAAGCCGGCGGCGGCGCGCAGCACGATCACGCGTGCCGCGCGCGCCTCGGCCATCTGCGCCACCAGATGCGGGCGGTGCAGCATCGTCGCATGCGCCACCGGCGGGGCGAGCTTGGAGGCAAGGACGGCGGGCCGGGCCGGGACAGCACCGGAAGTGGCATGAAGGGCAGGCAGGTGCAAGGACGATCCTGGGGCGCCCGGAGCGCGGGCGGGGGCTGGAGTGGGGCCGATTCTTCCACGTGCCTCAGGGTTGCGTCCTAGTTCGTTTGGACGAATTTGGCCGCGGGCGGGATTTTGCTTCTTTCGATGGACGACACTGCCGCGCGCTGCGCCTAAAGTGGCCCGCACTCCCGCTGGGTGCGCAGCAGGGTTCAATACCGACACCTCCCCGGAGCGGCCCGCAGAGGCCGGCCGGCAGCGTGGCGCAGCACAGGTCGGCACGGGCGCTGTCCGGATGCCGCCGGCCCATGACAGGAAACCAAGGAGACAAGCAATGCAGCAAGGCAGGCGCAGGGTACTGCGGCAACTGGGTCTTGGCGTCGCGGGCGCGGCACTGGGAGGCACCGGCTGGACGGCACGCGCGCAGGGCGCGGCCTACCCGGGGCGCACGGTGCGTATCGTGATGCCGTACGCCGCGGGCGGCACCGGCGACGTGGCCGCGCGCGCCATCGCCGATGGCCTGGCCAAGGCGTGGGGCAAGGCGGTGGTGGTCGACAACCGGCCCGGCGCCGGCGGCATGATCGGTGCCGACATGGTGGCCAAGGCCGACCCCGACGGCTATACGCTGCTGTTCGCGCTGACCGGGCTGGTGCAGGCGCCCAGCCTCTATACCAAGGCCACCTTCAACCCGGTGCGCGACTTCGCGCCGATCTCGGAACTGGCGACGTCGCACCTCGCGCTGGTGGTGCAGCCGGACGTGCCCGCGGCCAATGTCAGGCAACTGGTCGACTACATCCGCAAGCTTGGCAAGCCGCTGCCGTACGGTTCGTACGGGCTGGGTTCGAGCGGGCACCTCTACATGGAGATCTTCGGCCGCAACGCGGGCGTGCAGCTGACCCACGTGCCTTACAAGGGCGAGGGGCCGATGCTCAACGACCTGCTCGGCGGCCAGCTGCCTGCCGGCATGGTGGCCGCGGTGTCGGCGCGCCAGCATGCGCGCACCGGCAAGCTCAAGGTGATCGCCGTTGCCGGGCACGCGCGCTCGCCGCTGCTGCCCGACGTGCCGACGTTCCAGGAGGGCGGCGTGCCGGGCCTGGAGCGGCAGGGATGGATCGGCCTGTTCGCGCCGACGGGAACGCCACGCGCCATCGTCGACAAGGTGTCGGTCGACGTCAATCGCGTGCTGACCAACGCCGAGCTGCGCGCGCGCATGGTCGAACTTGGCATCTCGCTGAAGGGGTCATCGCCGGCGGCGTTCACCGAGGTGGTGAAGCAGGAGCAGGCCTACTGGGCCGAGGCGATCCGCGCCTCCGATATCCGGCTCGATTGAACGAAAGAACGGGCGGCCGTGCCGCCCGTGTGACACGCCTACTGGTAAGTCACCACCATCACGTAGCCGTCCGGCTTGCCGCGCCGCCCGCCAAGCAGGCTGCGGAACACCGGCTCCACGCGCATCTTTGCCGTGGCGACATGCGCATGCGCGCTGGCGCGCACCGGCTTCATCGGCACTGGCGCCGAGACCGTCCGTCCCGATGCATCGATGCAGCGCGCCTGCACTTGTGTCGCCGCAGGCGCGAAGCCGCATGACGGATTGGCGATGGCGCCGCGAAACCTGATCGTGCCCGTTTGCGCCGCCGCGATGCCGGCCAGCGCCAGCGCCAGGACTCCACCCGCTATCAGCTGCCCGGTGATGCCGGGAACTGCCCCGCTTCGTTTCATTGATCTCATGTCATCACTCCGCTGTCGGTGTGGTGCGGATGCAAGCCCCCGAGCAATGCGGTGCTGCCACTGCACGACTGGAAGGGACAGTACATGCGCCGCTTGATGATAGTGGCCGCAATAGCCGTTTCCAGAGATTTGGAACAATGCTGTGACTATTGTTCCGGCGAGCGGAGCGCAGGGCGCGAAGGCGCCCTGGGCGGGTTCAGCCAGCCTCGCCAGTGCCTTGCCGCAGGATCAGGCGCGAGCGTGCGAAACCGGCGTGCGTGCGCAGCGCCTGCATCAGCTGCTCGGATGGCACGCGGTCGAGATCGGTTACCACATAGCCGGTGGTGCCGCGCGTCTGCAGGTGCTGGCCGGTAATGTTGACCCCTTCCTGCGCCAGCAGCGTATTGAGCGCGGCCAGCGCGCCCGGCGCGTTGCCATGCACGTTGAGCAGTCGCGCCGGTGCCTGCAGCGGGCCCGGATCGACCTCGGGGAAGTTCACCGCGCCGATGGTGCCGCCGGTCGCGAGGAAGTGCGCCAGCTTGGCCGCGACCTCGGCGCCGATATTCTCCTGCGCCTCTTCGGTGCTGCCGCCGACGTGCGGGGTCAGCAGGACGTTGGGCAGGTTCTGCAGCTCGCTCACGAAGGGATCATTGTTGGTCTTGGGCTCCTGCGGGAACACGTCGATGGCAGCGCCGCCGAGGCGCTTTTCGCGCAGCGCCTCGGCCAGCGCGGCAATGTCGACCACGCTGCCGCGCGAGGCATTGATCAGGATCGCGCCGGGCTTGAACGCGGCCAGCACGCTGGCATCGATCATGTTCTTCGTGCGCGGCGTGGCCGGGACGTGCAGCGTCACGACCTCGGCCTGCGACACCGCTTCCTCGAGCGAGCCCGCGGCACGCGCGGAGCCGTGCGACAGCCGCGCCAGCACGTCGTAGTAGACCACGCGCATGCCCATCGACTCGGCCAGCACGCCGACCTGCGAGCCGATATTGCCGTAGCCGACGATGGCGATGGTCTTGCCGCGCGCCTCGAAGGCGCCGCTGGCCCCTTTGGCCCACTTGCCGGCATGCGCCAGCGTGTTTTTCTCGGGGATCCGGCGCAGCAGCATCACCGCTTCGGACACCACCAGTTCGGCCACCGAGCGCGTGTTGGAAAAGGGCGCGTTGAATACCGGGATGCCGGCGTGCGTGGCGGCCTCCAGGTCGACCTGCGAGGTGCCGATGCAGAAGCAGCCGATCGACAGCAGGCCCGGGGCGCTGCGGATATCGTCGCCGCGCAGGTGCGTGGCCGAGCGGATGCCGACCACATCGTGGCTGGCCAGCACTTCGCGCAATTCAGGTCCGGCCAGTGCGCCGGCACGGCGCTCGACCTGAAGGCCGGCTTCAGCCAGCCGTGCGTTGGCGCTCTGGTGGATGTTCTCGAGCAGGATTGCAGTGGTCACGTTCGTTTTCCGCCTGGAGGGATGGGTATACCCTCCATTCTGCGCGCAAAACGGCACGGGCCCCGGGGAGTCCCTGCTGCCGGCAATGACACCGGCAATGACACCGGCATTGGCACCGCCGTGCCGGGGGCAATG
Organism: Cupriavidus sp. Agwp_2; assembly: GCF_040784895.1. Lineage (NCBI taxonomy): Bacteria > Pseudomonadati > Pseudomonadota > Betaproteobacteria > Burkholderiales > Burkholderiaceae > Cupriavidus > Cupriavidus sp. Agwp_2. The sequence continues at coordinate 1,184,138 of NZ_CP088084.1, read as the reverse complement.
GGCCCGTGCGTTGCCCCGTGCCGGTTCAGCGCGAGCGGCGCGAGTCGCCGCCGAGCGGGTCGACGATGATCATGGTCTGGCGCAGCACCCCGCCGTCATCGAAGTAGGCGCTGAAATGCGCGCTCTGCAGTCCGTCCTTGTACATCCGCCACGACCACGCTTCGCGCTTCATCAGGGGGTAGTACTGGATGGGTTCGCGGGGCAGGCCGAAATGCTCCTGCATGTCTTTCTTGGTCCAGACATTGACCTGGGCACGGTAGACCTCCGTTTCGGTCAGCATCTGGCGGTAGCTGGTGAGCCTGCCGCCGGCATCGAAATCGGCGGCGTAGACCTCATGCCCGAAGGGCTGGCGCGACCACAGCCAGCGGGTGGTGCCGTTGGCCAGGCGGAAGGTCTCGGTGGGTGGCCCGAAAGTCTGTTGTACGGCACTTTCCGGGCTGCCGATCAACTTCTGGCCGGTCTGTACGGGCTGCAGCGTGGCGCAGCCCCCCAGCGTGCCGGCCAGCCATGCGGCCGCGCAAAGGCGGCCGGCCAGCCGAAGTTGCATGCGAAGCTGCATGGCGTTCTCCTGCGGGCGTCATGCCCGCATCCGCCATTCTCCGGCCAGTGCGATGGCCGGCGCAACAGGTGCCCGGTACGTGGGGACGCCGGGCGCTGCCGTGACGATCAGCAGCGGCCTTTCTTGGCCTGTCCCGGAGGGCAGAAGGACTCGTTGCCGTACTGGTCGACGCGGCAGTTGCCCTTCTTGGCTTGGCCCGGCGGGCAGCCGGGACCGGCGCCGCCGCCGTAGCTGTCATACGGGGCAACCACGCAGCCGCCGAGCAGGGCGCTACAGGCGACGAGCAGGGCCAGGACGGATTTCATCGATTTCTCCTTGTTGTGGGGATCCAAATGCGCACGAGGATAATGCGTCGACCTGTCGTCAATTGTAAGGAATGGTGAATAGGCGAGCCGCTCCCGGCGCCGGGCATGGCGCCTCGGATGCGTGCGGGAATATCCGGGCCGCGTTAGGGCAGGTGCCGGCCCGGCAGCCGGGCGGGCGGCGCGCCGGTTGGACGGACTGCCTGGCCCGCGGTGCCTTGCCGGCGTGCCAGCCCGGTCCTGGCCTGGCCGGACGCGCGAGGCGCAGTCAGCCGGCGTTCGCCGTCGATGCGCTCCCCCGGCGCGGAGAATGCCCCGATCCTGACAGGCTCGCCCATGCCGCCGGTAACGTGCTGCGCATGGGCGATGCCTGAGGCCGCAGCGAGCAGCGCGGCGGCAACGAGGGGAAGGGCGGGGAGGCGGTGCATGGGAAGTTCCGGTCGTCGGTGCCGTACGGCGCGCGGCAGACGGATGTGTCGCGGCATCGTGCGGGCCACGGGAGCATAGTCGAGCTCCCGGTCCGCGGGTGTAATCGATTGTTAATCGGCGGCCAGGTTCGTGTGTGAAGGCTGGCCACCGGCCCGCTAGCTCGCCGCGCCGTGCGCCGCCAGTACCGGGTCGCCCTCGATCGCCGTCGAAGGCTTGCCGTCCGGCCCCACCGGCACATCGCCCACCAGCGTCACGCGGTACAGCTCGCGGTCGAAATCGAGGTCGAAGATATCGGACGGCGCCAGGTGCGCGGTGGCGCGGTTGTCCCAGAATGCAACGCTGTTTGAGGTGTTCGGCGCGTTTTCGTCATCAGTCATCCTATGACATTGAGCAAATCACACCAAGAGGATCTGAGCAGGGATAACGGTTTACGCCGGCCAAATTTGCGGAGGTAAGGGGCACCATATGGCACATCGCGCACCAGATAGCTTGACGATACCGGGGTAATCCCCAGCACAATCTTTGCCGTAACCTCGTAAAATGTTGTACGACAACGTATTACGTTAGCCCTGCGGAGACCCAAGATGCGCGAGAACCGGATCCGGAAGATGTGGGCGGCAGGCCAGGCCGTGGTCAATGGCTGGCTGTCCATCCCCAGTGCCTTTGCCGCCGAGACCATGGCCCACCAGGGCTGGGACTCGCTGACCGTCGACCTGCAGCACGGCGCGCTCGACTATGCCGATGCCCTGGCGCTGCTGACCGCGATCTCGACCACGGACACCGTGCCGGTCGTGCGCGTTCCGTGGAACGAGCCCGGCATCCTGATGAAGGTGCTCGACGCCGGCGCATACGGCGTGATCTGCCCGATGGTCAACACCCGCGCCGATGCCGAGCGCCTGGTGGCCGCCACGCGCTACCCGCCGCTGGGCGCGCGCAGCTTCGGGCCGATCCGCGGGCTGCTGTATGGCGGCGCCGACTACGCGCAGCATGCCAATGACACCGTGGTGGTGCTGGCGATGATCGAGACCCGGCAGGGGCTGGAAAACCTGGACGAGATCCTGTCGGTCGACGGGCTCGACGGCGTCTATATCGGCCCGTCCGACCTGTCGCTCGCGCTGGGCTGCCGGCCTACCTTCGATGACGTCGACCCGCCCGTGGCACAGGCGATCGAGCACGTGGTGGCCCGTGCCAGGGCGAAGGGGCGGGTCGCGGGCGTTCATAACGGCGCGCCGGCGGCCGCATTGCGCCGCATCGGGCAAGGCTTCAGCTTCGTCACGGTGGGCTCCGATGCGCGGCTGATGGCCGCGGGCGCGCAGCAGGTCATGGCCGAGATGCGCGCCGGACAGTCACAGCAGACCGCAGCACCGGCGCCCGACAGCGGCGGCTACTAAGCCCGCCTGGCTACATACAACACCGAACCGTACCGAACGCAAGGAGAGCAAAACGTGAAACTCGGATTCATTGGTCTTGGCATCATGGGCAGCCCGATGGCGCAGAACCTGATCGCCGGCGGGCATGAAGTCAGGCTGTCGAGCCGCAGTGGCGCGCCGCAGGCGCTGGTGGACCTGGGCGGCATCGCCTGCGCGTCGGGCCGCGAAGTGGCGCAGGGCGCCGACGTCATCTTCCTGATGGTGCCCGACACCCCGCACGTGGAAGCGGCACTGTTCGGCGAAGACGGCATCGCCGCTGGCCTGGGCGAGGGCAAGACCGTGGTCGACATGAGCTCGATCTCGCCGATCGCCACCAAGGAATTCGCCAGCCGCATCAATGCGCTGGGCTGCCAGTACCTCGATGCGCCGGTGTCCGGCGGCGAGGTCGGTGCGCGCAACGGCACGCTCTCGATCATGGTGGGCGGGCCCGAAGCCACCTTCGAGGCCGTGCGGCCGCTGTTCGAGCTGATGGGCAAGAACATCACGCTGGTCGGCGACAACGGCGCCGGCCAGACCGCCAAGGTCGCCAACCAGATCATCGTGGCGCTGAACATCGAGGCCGTGGCCGAGGCGCTGCTGTTCGCAGCCAAGGCCGGCGCCGACCCGGCGCGCGTGCGCCAGGCGCTGATGGGCGGCTTTGCCTCGTCCAAGGTGCTGGAGGTGCATGGCGAACGCATGATCAAGCGCACCTTCGAGCCCGGCTTCCGCATCGGGCTGCACCAGAAAGACCTGAACCTCGCGCTGTCCAATGCGCGCGAAATGGGCCTGTCGCTGCCCAATACGGCGACCTGCCAGGAGCTGTTCAACGCGTGCGTGAGCCATGGCGGCGCTGGCTGGGACCATTCCGCAATGGTGCGCGCGCTGGAGCTGATGGCCAACCACGAAATCGGATCCTGAACATGACTGCAACCACGACCTCCAGCCAACCCGCCGACAGCATCGCCTGGATCCGGCTGTCTTCCAGCTACCTGCCGCTGGCCACGCCGATCAGCGACGCCAAGGTGCTGACCGGCCGGCAGAAGCCGATGACCGAGGTGGCGATCCTGTTCGCCGAGATCCGCACCGCCAACGGCCACGAGGGGCTGGGCTTCAGCTACAGCAAGCGCGCAGGCGGCCCCGGCCAGTTCGCGCACGCGGCGGAGATTGCGCCGGCGCTGATCGGCGAGGATCCGAGCGATATCGCGCGGCTGTGGGACAAGCTGTGCTGGGCGGGCGCTTCGGTTGGCCGCAGCGGCCTGTCGACGCAGGCCATCGGTGCCTTCGACGTGGCGCTGTGGGACCTTAAGGCCCGGCGCGCCGGCCTGTCGCTGGCCAAGCTGCTGGGCGCTCATCGCGATGCGGTGCGCTGCTACAACACCTCGGGCGGTTTCCTGCATACCCCGCTGGACCAGTTGATGGTCAATGCCGCGGCGTCGGTCGAGCGCGGCATCGGCGGCATCAAGCTCAAGGTGGGCCAGCCCGACGGCGCGCTCGATATCAAGCGCGTGGCCGCGGTGCGCGAGCACCTGGGCGACGCGGTGCCGATCATGGTCGACGCCAACCAGCAATGGGACCGCCCGACCGCGCAGCGCATGTGCCGCACCTTTGAATCGTTCAACCTGGTGTGGATCGAAGAGCCGCTCGACGCCTACGACCACGAGGGCCACGCCGCGCTGGCGACGCAGTTCGACACCCCGATCGCCACCGGCGAAATGCTGACCAGCGCCGCCGAGCACTGGGACCTGATCCGCCACCGCGCCGCCGACTACCTGATGCCCGATGCGCCGCGGGTAGGGGGCATCACGCCCTTCCTCAAGGTGGCGGCGCTGGCCGAGCACGCAGGCCTGATGCTCGCGCCGCATTTTGCGATGGAGCTGCACGTGCACCTTGCCGCGGCGTATCCGCGCGAGCCGTGGGTCGAGCATTTCGACTGGCTCGAGCCGCTGTTCAACGAGCGCCTGCAGATCAGCAACGGCCGCATCCAGGTGCCGACCGCGCCGGGGCTGGGCCTGAGCCTAAGCGAACAGGCCAGGGCCTGGACGCGCCAGCAGGCGGAATTCGGCCAGCAGCCGTAAGCCGCAAGCACGACATACCAGACACAAGCACAAGACACAAGACACAAGACGCACAGCACACAGGAGACAACCCATGAAAAAGCTGATCGCATCCCTGCTGCTCGGTGCAGCCATGGCCACCGCGCACGCCGCCTGGCCGGAAAAACCCGTCACGCTGCTGGTGCCGTTCCCCGCGGGCGGCTCCAGCGACAACGTCGCCCGCATCCTGGGCGCCAAGATGCAGGCGCAGTTCGGCGGCAGCTTCGTGGTCGACAACAAGCCGGGCGCGGCGGGCATGATCGGCGCCGCCATGGTCAAGCGCGCGCCGGCCGATGGCTACACGGTGTTCGTGTCTTCGCTGGGCCCGTTCGTGATCGGCCCGCACCTGACCAGGAACGCCGGCTACGATCCGCTCAAGGATTTCGACTACATCAGCGTGGCGGTGCAGGCGCCCAACGTGCTGGCCGTTCCCGCCAACTCGCCGCACAAGAGCCTGCAGGACGTGATTGCCTACGAGAAGGCGCATCCCAACAAGATGACCTTTGCCTCGGCGGGCAACGGCACCAGCGACCACCTGACCGCCGAGCTGTTCTGGCAGCAGACCGGCACCACCGGCCTGCACGTGCCCTACAAGGGCGGCGCGCCGGCGCTGAATGACCTGCTGGGCGGGCAGGTCGATGCCACCTTCATGAACATCAACACCGCGATCCCGCATATCAAGGCCGGCAAGCTGCGCGCGCTGGCCATCACCAGCAGCAAGCGCTCGCCGATCCTGCCTGACGTGCCGACCATGGAAGAGTCGGGCGTGAAGGGCGTGACGGTCTACTCGTGGCAGGCCGTGGCCGCGCCCAAGGGGCTGCCGCCGGAGATCAAGTCCAAGCTGCATGCCGCCGTGGTCGCGGCGCTTAATGACCCGGCAGTCAAGCCCAAGCTGCTCGACCTGGGCTTCGAGATCGTCGCCAATACGCCGGAGCAGTTCACGGCGTTCCAGGCGTCGGAGTATGCGCGCTGGAAGAAGGTGATCGAGGTGGGCAAGATCACGGCTGACTGAGGCCGCTGATCCCGGGGCATGCTCAGCGCCGTGCCAGCCGCTTGAGCGCCCCCGGCTCCAGCAGTTCGATCTGCCGGTACTGGCGCCGGATCCATCCGGCGTCTTCCCATGCCTGCAGGTACTTGGCCACGGTCTGGCGCGAGCGGTTGACCATGTCGCCCAGGTCTTCGGCGCTGATATGCACGACGTGCTCGGTGCGGTCGGCCAGTTCCAGCAGCCGCGCCGCCATGCGCGCATCGACCGGCGCCTGCGCCGCGCTCTCGGCGTGGTCGAAGGCCACGCGCAGCCGCGCGCAGATCTGCTGCACGATCAATTGCATCCCCTCCGGGTGTTGCGCCAGGATCTGGCCGAACGCGCGCCGGTCCAGTACCAGCAACTCGGTATTGCCGACCGCGAAGGCGTCATGCGTGCGCGGCTTGCCATCGAGCAGCGAAATCTCGCCAAACCAGCGGCCCCGCCCGATCACCGAATACACCGACTCGCGCCCTGCGCTGCTGACCCGGCTCATGCGCGCGCGCCCCGACACCACCATGCAGAAGTAAGTCGGCGGATCGCCGCGCGCGAAGATCATCTCGCCATCGGCAAAGCGCAGCCGGCGTGCGGCGGCGGCCACGGCGTCGAGCACGCCTGGCGGCGCATTGCGCAGCCAGCCGCTGGCCAGCACGCTGCGCGGCAGCGGCCGCGCGGGTTCGATGCGCTTCACATTGCTTGCCACGTGTTCTCCCAATGCCTTCCAGTGCCCTTCCGGTGGAGCCGAGATTGTCTACTACTTAACAGACTTTGGCACGGTGCGCCGCGACAATGCCCGGGCTACTTCACAGAACTCACCCCCGGGAGACCCACGCAGATGGCGCAGATCCAGCTCGTCGATTCAGTAAGGGACCGCGTTTCCGACGCGGAATGGCAAATGCGCGTCGACCTCGCCGCGGCCTACCGGCTGGTGGCCCACTTCGGCTGGGACGACCTGATCTTCACGCATATCTCGGCGCGCGTGCCCGATGCGCCGGACCAGTTCCTGATCAATCCGTACGGCATGATGTTCGACGAGATCACTGCGTCGAGCCTGGTCAAGGTCGACCATGAAGGCCAGCCCGTGCTGGAAACGCCGTACGACGTCAACCCGGCCGGCTTCATCATCCACAGCGCCGTGCACGAAGCGCGCCCCGAAGTCGGCTGCGTGATGCACACCCATACCTCGCACGGCGTTGCCGTTTCCGCGCAGCAGGCGGGTTTGCTGCCGATCTCGCAGCAGTCGATGTTCGCGCTGACCGGGCTGGCCTACCACGACTATGAAGGCGTGGCACTGCGCGAGGACGAGAAGGCGCGGCTGGTGGCCGACCTGGGCCGCTGCAAGCAGATGATCCTGCGCAACCACGGCCTGCTGACGTGCGGGCGCACCGTGTCAGATGCCTTCCTGACCATGTACACGCTGGAGTCGGCCTGCCGCATCCAGATCCTGGCGCAGAGCGGCGGCACGCCGCTGACCCTGGTGCCTGAAGCCGCCAGCGCCAACATGGGCCAGCAGGCGCGCCAGGCCACCAAGGGCAAGGGCTCCAACCTGGCCTGGCCGGGCCTGCTGCGCCGGCTCGACCGCATCAACCCCGACTATCGCAACTGAGCAGCAACTGACCATGGCCATCCTTGTTCACCTGCCGTCGTTCATGGCGGTCCCCATCACCGCCCTGCTGCGCGAGGCGGCGCCGGATATCACTGTCTGGAACGGCCGCGAGGCTGCCGTGCCGGAAGAGGTCGAGGCCATCATCGCCTGGGGCCTGAAGCCCGGCGTGGTGCCCGCCTACCCGAAGCTGCGGCTGGTTTGCGCCGCCACTGCCGGCGTCGACAAGCTGCTGGCCGCGCCGGACCTGCCGCAGGGCATGCCGGTCACGCGCATCGTCGATCCCGGCCAGCAGACCGGCATCGCCCACTTCGTGCTCGCCATGGCGCTGCGCCATACCCGCGAGCTGGGGGTGTATGCCGGGCAGCAGCGCAGCGGCGAATGGAAGCGCCATCGCGGGCGTTCGCTGGAGCGCTGCCGCGTGGGCGTGCTGGGGCTGGGCGAGATCGGCAGCGAGGTGGCGCGCATGTTCGCCGCCATCGGCTTCCCGGTGGCGGGCTGGAGCCGCAGCGCCAAGCACCTGCCCGGCGTGGCCGACTTCACCGGCGACGACGGGCTGGACGCCATGCTGGCGCAGACCGATATCCTGGTCTGCACGCTGCCGCTGACGCCGCGGACCAATGGCATGCTCGACCGCAAGACGCTGTCGCGGCTGCCGCAGGGCGCTTACTTTATCAACGTGGGGCGCGGCGAGCATGTGGTCGAAGCCGACCTGCTCGCGCTGATCGACGAAGGCCACCTCTGCGGCGCGGCGCTGGACGTGTTCGCCAAGGAGCCGCCGGCAGCCGACGATCCGATCTGGACCCACCCGCGCATCGAAGCGACGCCGCATATTGCCGCCGATCCTTCCTACGAGCTGGTGGCGCAGCAGTGCATCGAGAACCTGCGCCGCGCGCGCGACGGCCGGCCGCTGCTGAACCAGGTGGACCGGCAGGCCGGCTACTGAGCGGCGCGCCCGCGTTGCGTTACAGCGGCGCGGGCTGCGGCGCTGCCGGCGCTGCAGGTACGGCCGCGGCGGCTGGCTTGCTGCCGGCGCCGCTGTACGAAAAGTACTTTGCCTTGGCGTTGCGGGCCCAGTAGGCCACGGTGAAGTGCTTGCCGTCGCGGCCGTAGAGCAACTCCAGGCTGCCGTTGGCGGCGCCCCATTCCGCATAGCCGTTCCCGGCCGAGGCCTCGGTCTTGCGCAGCGAGGCGTAGCGCGCGTCGAGCTTGCCGCGCACGTCTTCCAGCGCCGTACGGTCGAAGGTCATGGTGATCAGCGCCACCGTATCCTGCGCGTCGCAGTTCAGCGTCACGCGCGTCAGGCCGGCCAGGTGGAAGCGCTCCAGGCGCTTGAGTTCCACCGTATCGCCGCCTGCCCATTCGGACTTGCCGGTGCGGGCGTGGTTTTCGGCCGGGGCGAGCCGCGTGCATTTTGACTTGCCGAGCTCCAGGCCGAGCGGTGCCGCGGTGTTGGAGGCGGCAGCGGTGGTGGCGGCGGTAGTCGTAGGGGCGGTGGCGGTGGCCGCTGCCTGCGGGGCGGCATGCGCGGCAAATGCTGCAAGCGCGGCCAGCAGGGCGGCGCAGTGAGGGAAAGCCTTCTTCATCTTCAGGTGCGGAACGGATTCACTATGTGGGGGATCGATAGGTTACCGCGGATTCTACGGCTTTCCCTTGCGCGTCTGTAGGGTCCGCCTGTTCACCGGGCACGAACTCTACAACTCGCCGGTCGGGCAGGGCGCGATGCTTACCCAGCCGCTTACCGCCGCTGCGCCAGCCAGATCCCCGCCCCGATCGCTGCGAGCCCGACCCCGTGGTACCAGCGCGGCCAGTCGCCCAGCAGCAGCGTCGACAGCAGCGCCGCGAACACCGGTGTCAGCGTGATGAAGAACACCGGCAGTTGCGCGCCCGCGCGTGCGATGGCGCGGTCCCAGGCGAAGTAGGCCAGCAGCGACGGAATCGTCGCCACGTAGAGCAGGATCGCGGCGACCTTGCCGTTCCATGGCAGCGGCTGCTCCTGCGCCATCAGTTCCCATGCCGTCACCGGCGCGCTCGCCAGCACGCCGGCGACGATCTGGGCGAACAGCAGGACCGGCAGAGGTACGTCGGGCCGCTGCTTGCGCAGCAGCCAGGTGTAGGCGCTCCAGGCGATGGTGGCCGCCAGCATGTAGAGGTCGCCGGGCACGAGGTCGAGCTGGGCCAGCCGCGCGGGCTCGCCGCGCACCAGCACGAAAGACACGCCGACCAGGCACAGCAGGGCGCCCGCGACTTGCAGTGGCTTGACCCGTTCGCGGAAGCAAAGCGCGCCGATCACGATCAGAAAGAGCGGCGTGGACGCGCCGATCAGCGTCACGTTGATCGGCGTCGACGTGGTCAGCGCCAGGTACTGCAGCGCGTTATAGCTGCCGATGGACAGCACGCCCATGGCCATGATGACGCCGGCGTGCCGGCGCAGCGCCGCACGATGTTCCAGCACGCCGCGCCAGGCGAATGGCGCCAGCAGCAGGCCGGCCAGCACCCAGCGCACGGCGTTCAGCGTGATCGGCGGTATCGTGCCCGCCGCAAGGCGGCCGACGATGGCATTGCCGGCCCAGCTCAGCGGCGGGAAGGTCAGCAGGAACAGGGTGGTCCAGTCGATGCGTCCGGAACCGGCGCGGATTGCTTGCATGGCGAAGGGGGTGTTGGCGGATCGCGCATTATCCGCCAACACTGGCAAGGTCCGCAGCGGCGGGGCCGCAAATCAGGCGTTGGTCTTGCGTCCCACGCTGCGGATCAGCTGCGTGACCCGCGTCATGTACTGGTCGAATGCCTGGTTCGCCTGCGCCTGGCTGTCGATGGGTTTGGCGACGGTGCGTCCTTCCGCCTCCAGCTTGCCCAGGATATCCGGCTTGGCCAGCGCTTCGCCAATCGCCTTGCGCAGCACCGCGACCCGGTCCGCCGGCGTGCCGGCCTTGACGAAGTAGCCGCCGCCGATGGTGTATTCGAAGTCGGGAATCTGCTTGCTTTGCGAGATCAGCGGGATGTGCTTCAGCGCCGGCGGCAGTGCCCTGGAGAAGCTGGTCAGGATGCGCAGCCTGCCTTGCTGCTGCATGGCGTCGAAGCTCGACTGGTAAGGCAGGATAGCGAAGTCGACCTCGCCGCCGGCCAGCCCCTGCAGCGCCGGCGCGCCGCCCTTGTACGGCACGTGCAGCAGCGGTGCCCCGAGCCTGGCGGCCAGCGCGTCGCCCATCAGGTGATAGATCGAATCGATGCCGACGGTGGCATACGTCAGCGGCTTGGCCTTGCTCTGCTTCGCGAGATCGAGGAACTTGTCCAGGCTGTCGGCGGCCAGGCCGTTCCTGACCATCAGCACGATATTGGCGTCGCTGATCGGCGCGGCCAGCATGAAGTCCTGCGGCTTGTAGCGCGCGGACGGGTTCAGCAGCGGAGCCAGGAACACCTCGTTGATCGAGCCGTGGAAGAAGGTGTAGCCGTCGGCCGGTGCGGCCAGCACCTTGTTGGCGCCGATCAGGCCGGTGCCGCCGCCGTAGTTCTCGACCACGACCTGCTGCCTGACGCTCTTGCCGATCGATTCGCCGAAAATCCGGGCGGAGGTGTCGCTGGCTCCGCCGGCCGGATACGGCACCACCAGCGCCAGCGGCCGGGCGGGAAAGCTTTCAGCGGCAAGCGCGGGTATTGCGCTTAGTGTGCCCAGTGCCGAGCTGCCGGCGGCACAGCCGGCCAGTTGCAGGAAGCGGCGGCGGTTCAGTGAATGCATGAAGACTCCCGAAAAAAGGCGGTGCTCAAACCAGGTAGCTCTGCGCCAGGTGCGCCCAGAATGCGGCGCCCACGGGCAAGGCCTTGTCATTGAAGTCGTACAGCGGGTTGTGGACCATGCAGCCGCCGTCCTCGCCCAGGCCGTTGCCGAGCCGGATATAAGCACCGGGCCGTTGCTCCAGCATGTAGGCGAAGTCTTCGCTGCCCATCACCGGCGGGCGCTCCACCACGTTGCCGGCGCCCACCAGCCGGATGGCAGCCTGGCGTGCGTACTCGGTCTGCCCGGCGTGATTGACCAGCACCGGGTACTTGCGTTCGTAGGCCACCTCGGACTGCATCTGGTAGCTCTGCGCCTGTGCCGCGACGAATTCGCGGATGCGCGTTTCCACAAGGGAGCGCACCTTGGGGTCCAGCGTGCGTACGCCGATCTTGATGGTCGCGTTTTCCGGCACGACGTTGTAGGTGCTTCCGGCCTGGATCGAGCCCACCGTGATGACCGCCGACTTCAGGGCATCGATCTCGCGGCTGACAATCGACTGCAGGCCCAGCACGATGCTGGCCGCGCATTGCATCGGGTCGATGCCGTGGTGCGGCATGGCGCCATGCGCGCCGCGGCCGCGCAGCGTGACCGTGGCACGGTCGAACGATGCCATCGCCGGGCCGGCGATCACGCCGATCTGGCCGACCGGCATTCCCGGCGAGTTATGCAGCGCGTAGACCTCGTCGCACGGGAAGCGCTCGAACAGGCCGTCCTCCAGCATGCGCAGCGCGCCGCCTTCGTTTTCCTCGGCCGGCTGGAAGATCAGGTTCAGCGTGCCGTTGAAATCGACTGACTCGGCCAGGTATTTCGCCGCGCACAGCAGGATCGCCGTGTGCCCGTCGTGGCCGCAAGCGTGCATCTTGCCGGCGATGGTGCTGGCGTAGGCCAGGCCGGTCTGCTCCTGGATCGGCAGCGCATCCATGTCGGCGCGGATGCCGAGTGCCTTGGTGCCGTCGCCCTTGCGCAGGGTGCCGACCAGGCCGGTCGTGCCCAGGCCCCGATGCACCGCGTAACCCCACGCCGCCAGCTGTTCGGCGACCAGGTCGCTGGTGCGGCGCTCCTCGAAGGCGAGCTCGGGATGGGCGTGGATCTGGTGGCGGATGCGGACGAACTCCGGCGCGATGGCCTGGACGGCCTGCCGCAGGCTGGTGGTTGGGGGCTGGGTCATGGTTGTCGGCGTACGTGGTATTCCGGCCTATTCTCTACGCCCTTGGCCGCCGCATCCATGACAATGTTTGGGCAGAAACGTTGTATAAATAGCAACAATCCAAAAACGGCCCGGCTCGACCGGGGGCAGGACCTGGCAAAGGGGGAGCAAAGACATGGATGACGTGCTGGACCGCAAGCGGGCGATGTGCCTGCTGCAGATCATTGAAACCGGCACCGTGCGCGGCGCGGCGGAGGTACTCGAACTGGATCCCTCGGTGGTAAGCCGAGCCGTGGCCAAGCTGGAACAGGACACCGGCCTGACGCTGCTGGAGCGGCGCGGGCGCGGCGTGGTCGCCACCGACGCCGGGCGCCTGCTGGCGCTGTTCGCGCGGCGCCAGCAGGATCTCAACGACACCTTCCTGGCGGAGGTCAACAACCTGAAGAATGCCCAGCGCGGCCATATCGAGCTGGTCTTCGGCGAGGGTTTCGTCGACCTCGTGCTGGAGCCGGTGCTGCAAGGCTTCCTGAGCAAGCACCCGGACGTCACCTGCAGCATCCAGGTGGCGGGCACCGACGAAACCGTCCGCCATATCCTGGAAGACCTGGCGCATATCGGCTTCGCCTTCCAGCCGCCTGACGATGTGCGCCTGCGTTCGCACTATTCGCGGCTGTCGCCGATCCGCGTGCATGTCCGCAAGGACCATCCGCTCGCGCGCCGCCGGCGCGCGCTGACCCTGGCGGACCTGGCCGCGCACCAGGGCGCGGCGCTGGCGGAATCGTTCGGCGTGCGCAAGCACGTGCAGGCGGCGGAGCTGGACGAGCACATCACGCTGAAGCCGATGCTGGTGACCAACTCATTCAAGGTGCTGTGGGAATTCGCCGCGATGGGGCTCGGCTACATCCTGACGCCGCGCTCGGTGCCGCTGAAGGGCGCGCAGTTCCGGCAGCTGGTGTCGCTGCCGCTGGCCAACCCGATCCTGAACAACAGCCGCATCCATATCATCACGCGCGCGGGCAGGCACCTGTCGCCGGTGGCCAGCAGCATGCTGCGGCATGTGATGAAGGCGTTCCCCATGATCTGAGCGGGCACCGCAGGCATCATTGCATCGGATGCAACGGATAGCCTGCTTTCTGTCATGCCTGAACGCGCGAAGGCGGTGCCGCGGCCTCGCGCAACCATTGCGCGAACTGGCGGATCAGCCCCTGCTTGGGGTTGTCGCCGCGCCAGACGACATAGCAGTTGTGGCTCGCCGGGAAGCTGGCCGGCAGCGGTTGCACCAGCCTGCCGGCGGCGATTGCCTCGCGTGCCAGCAGCGCCCGTGTCAGCGCCAGGCCGAGTCCATTGGCGGCGGCTTCGATCAGCAGCGCGCGGCAGTCGAACACGATACCGTCGCCGGGTTCGTCCAGCACCACGCCGGCCGCCGCGGCCCATTGCGCCCAGCGGAAGCGCGCGTGCCGCAGCCGCGGCAGTTGCGCGGTATCGGCGGCGGTCATGCCGGCATGCTGTTGCGCAAAGGCGGGGCTGCAGACGGCGATGATGTCGTCGTCCAGCAGCTTCACGTTCTGGTAGCCGGTGAAGGGCGCGGGGCCGTAGCGCAGGCTGACGTCGAGGTCGGAGCGGTCAAAGTCGGGATCCTCGGTGCTGGCGGCGATCGACAGGTCGAGTCCGGGCAGTGCCTCACGCAGTGGCTGCAGCTTCGGCACCAGCCATGCGCCGGCCAGTTCCGGACTGACATTGACGTTCAGCGACTGGCGTTCGCGCGCGCGCCGCTCGGCGGCGCCCGCCAGTGACAGCTCGACCGCGCGCAGCGCGCGGTCCAGTTCGTCGGCCAACTCGCGGCCGGTGGCGGTCAGTTCCAGATGGCGGCCGGCGCGCACGAACAGCGCGCAGCCCAGCAGTGTCTCCAGCGCACGGATGTGCCGGCTGATGGCGCCATGCGTGACGCACAGCGCATCGGCCGCGCGCGTCATGCTGCCCGTGCGCGCGGTGGCGGCAAAGGCCTGCAGGACCTGCATGGAAGGGAGCCGGCGGATCATGGCTGTGATCTTGCCTCACAGGTCATGGCAAAACAAGTCGATTGTCCCGCCATGCCGCGCGGCCGATACTGGCTCCCCGACCGGCCACCCCGAAGCCGGAGCGTTCCCCGAGGAGACCTCATGAAACTGCAGCTGAAGATCAACGGCAAACGCCATGCCGTCGAGGCCGAGCGCGACATGCCCCTGCTGTGGGTTTTGCGCGACTACCTGGGCTTTAGCGGCACCAAGTTCGGCTGCGGCGCCGGGTTGTGCGGCGCGTGCACCGTGCATGTCGACGGCAAGGCCGTGCGCGCCTGCATCACGCCTGTTGGCACCGTGGCGCGTGCCGACATTACTACCATCGAAGGATTGTCGGCCGACAATTCCCACCCGGTCCAGCGTGCGTGGATTGTCGAGCAGGTGCCGCAGTGCGGCTATTGCCAATCGGGCATGATCATGGCGGCCAGCGCGCTGCTGAAGGAGAAGCCGGCACCGGGCCCGGAAGATGTTCGCGCCGCCATGACCAACCTGTGCCGCTGCGGCACGTACCCGCGCGTCGAACGCGCGATCCTGCGCGCGGCCCGTGCAAGCGGCGCGGGCACCGCGGACGAGAGGGCGCAATCATGAGCGCGCAACCGTTTGGCCGCCGCCGCTTCCTGCGGGCCACCGGCGCCGTGCCGGCGGCGCTGGTGCTTGGCTTCCACCTGCCGCTGGCCAAGGCCGGCGCGACCCTCGCGCTGCCAGCGCGCGACCCTGACGATGTCAACGCCTGGTTGCGCATCGCCGGCGATGGCAGCGTGACCATCATGGTCCCGTCGGCCGAACTGGGGCAGGGCGTGATGACTTCCGCGCCGATGCTCGTCGCCGAAGAGCTGGAGTGCGACTGGCAGCAGGTGCGTGCCGAGCTGGCGCCGACCGATCCGGTCTACAACAACCGCATGTTCAAGGTGCAGGCCACCGCGAGCAGCACCTCGGCGCGCTGGTCGTTCGAACCGCTGCGCCGCATCGGCGCCACCGCGCGCGAGATGCTGCGCGAGGCCGCCGCGCAGACCTGGGGCGTGCCGCCAGCGGAATGCCGCGCGGTGCAGGGCAGCGTGCAGCACCGGCCCACCGGCCGCGTGCTCGGCTATGGCGAGCTGGCGTCCCGCGCTGCCGCGCTGCCGCGTCCCGCCAGCGTGGCGCTGAAGGACCCGCGTGACTGGAAGCTGATCGGCCGCGCTACCAACCGGCTCGACATCCCGCCGAAGACGTGCGGCGCCGCCGTGTTCGGTGTCGATGTCAGCGTGCCCGGCATGCTGGTCGGTTCGGTCACGGCGTGCCCGGTGTTCGGCGGCAAGCTGCGCCGGGTCGATGCGCGTCCGGCAATGGCCGTGCCCGGGGTGCGCCGCGTCGTGCCGCTCGACGATGCCGTGGTGGTGCTGGCCGACAGCTACTGGTCCGCACAGAAGGGCCTGAAGGCGCTGAAGCCGGACTGGCAGTTGCCACCAGGTGCGCCCGCATCCGACGACGCGTTGATGGCCCGCTACCGTGACGCGGCCCGCAGCGCCGCCGCGGTGGCGCTGCGCAACGGCGACCCCGAGGCCGCGATGCACGGCGCGCCGGTCTACACCGCCGAGTATGAAGTGCCATACCTCGCGCACGCGACGATGGAGCCGATGAACGCCACCGCCCACGTGCGTGCCGACAACGCCGAGATCTGGGGGCCGACCCAGGTCTGCGGCGAAATCGCGCAGCGGCTGGCGCCAGTGCTGGGCCTGCCCGCCGAGCGCATTCGCGTGCATTCGACCTTCGTCGGCGGCGGCTTTGGCCGGCGCGAGGAGTTCGATGTCTTTATCCAGGCGGCCCTGGCATCGAAGGCCGCGGGGCAGCCGGTCAAGCTGATCTGGTCGCGCGAGGAAGATATCCGGCACGATTTCTATCGCCCGGCCGCGGTAGCGCAATTCAGCGCGGTGCTGGCACCCGGCAAGGCCGGCGGGCAACCTGCCATCCGCGCCATGGAAGCGCGGCTGGCGTGCTCCTCCATCTACGTGCGCAATTTCCCGGACCGCGTAAAGAACGGCGTCGATCCGAAATCGGTCGAGGGCGTGGTCGACCTGCCGTATGCGCTGCCCGACCTGGCGGTGCGCTACGCGATGGTCAATTCCGCGGTGCCGGTCGGATTCTGGCGCGGTGTGGGCTATACCCAGAACACGTTCTTCGCCGAGAGCTTTATCGACGAGCTGGCCCATCGTGCTGGCGCCGATCCGCTGCAGTTCCGGCTCGGCCTGCTCGCGGAGCGCCCGCGCGCAGCGACGCTGTTGCGGCGGCTTGCGCAACAGGCCGGCTGGGGCGGCGCGCCGGCGGGGTGCTTCCAGGGCATGGCGCTGTCGCAGGCATGGGGCTCGCTGTGCGCGACGGTGGTGGAGCTGTCGGTGCAGGACAAGCGCATCACGCTACACCGCATCGTCAATGCGATCGATTGCGGCACCGTGATCAATCCCGCCACGGTCGAGCGCCAGCTGGAAGGCGCCAGTATCTGGGGCCTGAGCGCGGCGCTGTCGGGCGCTATCACCATTCGCGACGGCGCCGTGCAGCAATCCAACTTCCACGACTATCCCCTGCTGGCGTTCTCGCAGACACCGCGATTCGAAGCGGTGCTGGTGCAAAGCGGCGAGCGCATCGGCGGCGTCGGTGAATCTGCGGTGCCGACGCTGGCGCCGGCGCTGGCCAACGCGTTGTTCGCTGCCACGGGCGAGCGAGTTCGCGCATTGCCGCTGGCGCGGAGTGGGTTTGCGCTGGCGTAGTCGCGACGTGGCGAGCGGCTATTGACGAAAGCGCCGCCACGCGTCCGCTGGATGACGGAAATGTGACAGATTTTTTAACCTGCCCTGGCGAACGATGATCTGCTAGCCTGAATTGCTCAGGCCAGACGCATTGTTGCCACTCGCGGGAAGAAAAATCATGAAACCAAAGCACGATTCCCGGTCCGGTTTCAGCAGGACCCTGTCCCATCTGTTGGCGATCGTGTGGCTGTCGGTCGGCGCGGTGACGCTGGCCAGGGCAGGGGATATCACCGGCGCCGGCTCTACCTTCGTCTATCCGCTGATGTCCAAGTGGGCGGCGACTTACTACGCGCGCACCGGCCAGCAGGTCAACTACCATCCCATCGGCTCGGGGAACGGGATCCGGCAGATCCGGGCTGCGGGCGTGACGTTCGGCGCCACGGACATGCCGCTCAAGCCGGACGACCTGCGCGCCGCCGGGCTGGCGCAGTTTCCGATCGTGGTGGGCGGGGTCGTGCCGGTGCTGAACCTGGACGGGATCGCAGCGGGCCAATTGCGCATGACCGGGGCGCTGCTGACCGACATCTACCAGGGACGGATCGTCAACTGGAACGACCCGGCCATCGCGGCGGCGAATCCCGGGCTGGCGCTTCCTGACCAGAAGATCGTGGTCGTCCACCGCAGCGACAGTTCCGGCACCACCTTCAACTGGACCGATTACCTGGCCAAGGTCAGCCCGCAATGGAGCGAAAGCGTTGGCGCAGGCACCACGGTGAAATGGCCGGTTGGCGTCGGGGCAAATGGAAACGAAGGCGTTGCCACCTATATCCGCAATGTGAAGGGCGCCATTGGCTACGTGGAGCTGACCTACGCCTTGCAGCGGAAGCTGGCCTATGCCGCGGTCCGGAACCGCGATGGCGTGTTTGTCCAGCCATCGCGCGAAACCTTCAGCGCCGCGGTCAAGGCGGCCGAATGGAATCCCAGGGCGGACTTCTACCAGGTGCTGACGAATGCCTCCGGCCCGCAGGCCTGGCCGATCACCGGTGTTGTCTTTGTCCTGATCTCGAAGAACAATAACAAGGCCGCGGAGACCCGCGACGCCCTCGCTTTCTTCCGCTGGGCTCTTTTCGAGGGACAGGCCGACGCCGCCGCGGAGCACTACGTCGCGTTGCCTGATGGCCTGGTCCGCCAGGTCGAAACCTATTGGAAAGAGGCTTTGCCGTAACCAGCCCGCATGGCCGGGCATTCCGATCATGAACGATGCACCCGACCCCATGGAGAGCGCCCGCGCGACGGCAGCGGACGCGGCCGCGCAAGATATCGTGGCGGATATTGCATGCGGGCTGAACGGCAACGAACTCTACATCAACCGTGAACTGAGCCAGCTGGAGTTCTACGACCGCATCCTGCAACAGGCTGCGGACATTGCCGTGCCGTTGCTGGAGCGGTTGCGCGCGCTGTGCACGGTCAGCAGCAGCCTGGACGAGTTCTATGAAATCCGTGTCGCGGCGCTTAAGGAACGCTGCCTGCTGCAGTCCGCGCCCGTCGGGCCCGACGGGCTGACGCCACAGGAGGTTTTTGCAAGGGTCAACCAGCGGGTTGGCGACCTGGTCGGACAGCAATACCGGCTGTTCAACGAGGTGCTGATCCCGGCCATGGCCGAGCAGCAGATCCGCTTCCTGCGGCGTCCGAGCTGGGATCCCGCGCAGGCGGAATGGATCCGGCAATTCTTTTTCGATGAGCTGATGCCGGTGCTGACGCCCATCCGCCTGGATCCGGCGCATCCGTTTCCTCGTGTGCTGAACAAGAGCCTGAACTTCGCGGTGGAACTGGAAGGAAGGGACGCCTTCGGACGTGCCTCGGGCAATGCCATCGTGCAGGCGCCGCGGGCGCTGCCGCGCGTCATCGCATTGCCTGAGGAGGTTTCCGGATGCCGGCATGGCTTCGTCTTTCTCTCGTCCGTCCTGCACGCGCATGTCGGCGAACTGTTCACCGGCATGACGGTCCGCGGCTGCTACCAGTTCCGCGTGACCCGCAACAGCGAGCTGTTTGTCGACGAGGATGAGGTCAAGAACTTGCGCGAGGCCCTGCAGGGCGAGCTGCCGCAACGGCATTTCGGCGATGCGGTGCGGCTGGAGGTGGCGGACAACTGCACGCCAGCCATGGCCGGCTTCCTCCAGGAACAGTTCGGCTTGTCCGCGAGCGAAGTGTTTTCAGTCAATGGCCCGGTCAACCTGGTGCGCCTGCTGCAGGTGCCCGACCAGGTCGACCGGCCTGACCTGAAGTACGTGCCGTTCCGGGCGGGCTTGCCAAAGCGGCTGATGGAGCATCCCGACATCTTCCACGCCATTCGCGAGGGCGATATCCTGCTGCATCACCCGTTCCAGTCGTTCGCGCCGGTGGTGGATTTCGTCAGGCAGGCGGCCCAGGATCCCGGTGTGGTGGCGATCCGCCAGACGGTGTATCGGGCCGGGCAAGACTCGGTGCTGCTGTCGGCGCTGATCGACGCGGCGCGCAACGGCAAGGAAGTCACTGTGGTGGTGGAGTTGCTTGCCCGCTTCGACGAAGAGGCCAACATCAACTGGGCGGCGCAACTGGAGCAGGTCGGCGCCCATGTCATCTATGGGGTGGTCGGCTACCGCGCCCATGCCAAGATGGTCCTGGTCTTGCGCCGCGAAGACGGCAGGCTCAGGCGCTATGTTCATCTCGGCACGGGCAATTACCACAGCCGTGCCACGCGTTCCTATACCGATTTCGGCCTGCTGACCTGCGATGCGTCGCTGACGCAGGATGTGGCGCAGGTCTTCAGCCAGCTGACCGGCCTGGGGCAGACCAACACCATGGCGCATATCTGGCTGTCGCCGTTTACGCTGAAGAAGGAGCTGCTGGCGGCAATCCGGGGCGAAGCCGCGCATGCCAGTGCCGGCCACAAGGGATGGATCATCGCCAAGATGAACGCCTTGCTGGAGCCGGAACTGATCCAGGCGCTGTACGACGCGTCACGTGCCGGTGTGCGGATCGAACTGATCGTCAGGGGGGCCTGCGCGCTGCGGCCGGGCGTTGCGGGACTTTCCGAGAACATCGAGGTGAGATCGGTGACCGGCCGCTTCCTCGAACATTCGCGCGTCTTCTATTTCCACGACGGCGGCGCCGAGCGGGTCATGCTTGGCAGTGGCGACTGGGTGGAGCGCAGCCTGTCCCGGCGCATCGAGATCTGCTTTCCTGTCCTCGATGCGGGGCTGAAGGCGCGGGTCATCGCGGAAGGCCTGGCCCCCTACCTGGGCGACCGGTGTGACGCCTGGAAACTGGGACCGGACGGCAAATACCGGCGACGGGGCTCCTCGGGCCGCGAAGCCGTGCAAGACGGCCTGCTGGCTGCGCTGACCTGAGCGCTGCCAGCGGCACGGCAGGCCAGGCGTCAGAAGCTGCGGTCGGCGGCCCTGGCGCGCCGCTTCCGGCGCGCGCTGGACCGGGCCGCGACTGCGGCGAGCGATGCGCGTCCTCACGCATGCGCACCGTCCAGGTAGGGATCAATGGAGCGCGCCGGATCGGCGGAGGGCCCGGTGCGGTCCATGCCGGCGAGGGTGCGGGCACCGTCGGTGTAAGGATCGACGTTGCGCGCGCCGTCGGCAAACGGGCTGCGAGCGTCCTGCACGCCGCGTGCGCCGTCGGTGAACGGGCTGCGAGCGTCCTGCACGGCGCGTGCGCCATCGGCGAACGGGCTGCGTGCGTCCTGGACGGCACGTGCGCCTTTGCTGAACGGGTCCCGCGCGCCCGGTGCGGCTTGTGCGCCGGCGGCAGCAGCGGCCAGGGCGATAGCGAAGACGATGCGTTGCGTGAATTGGATGGCCATGATCGGTTTCCTTTATGTCTCAGTGGATCTGCGAGGGACTGCGTGGATCTGCGCGGCCGGGGCTTCTGTCTTTGCCGACGTTTGCCGCCGGGCCACGAGAAGCATTAAAGGAGACCGGTGTATCTGCCCTGTAGCGATGTAGAGCGGATTCTGTCAAGACACGTATCGTTGCCCGTGCCGGATACAAAGCGGTACAAACGAACGTCCGGTGGAGCGGCTTGGCTCGGGCCGGTCACGCGAGAGATCCGGCTGGAGTGCGCTGCGCGCGGCCTCGAACGCCAGCGAGTCGGCAAAGTCGGGCATCGAAGGCCCGTGATCACCTCACCCTGGTCCAGTCTGGCCATTCCGGTCTGGCCGGCTGCATGAAACCAGGATCCGGCGCACAATGGCGTGGCAATAAGGGATGGATGCCACCTTTCCTGCCACCCAAGGACGCCGATCATGCATCACGTAGCGCTTGCCCTGTACCCCGGCTTCCAGGCGATGAACCTGGCGGTTTCCACGGTGCTGGAATTCACCAACCGGACGCTCGGCACGCCGCTGTACCAGGTCCACCTGCTGTCGGAGCAGGGCGGGCCGGTGATGTGTTCCGGCGGTTTCGCCGTGAGCACCGAGCCGTTCGGCAGGCGCCGCTTCGATACCGTGCTGGTGGTGGGCGACAACGACGTCACGCCCACGCCGCCTGCGCTGGTCAGGTTCCTGCAGCGAGCGGCGCGCACCTCGCGGCGCATCGGCGCCACCTGCACCGGAGCCTTCAACCTCGCGGAGGCCGGGCTGCTGGATGGCCGCCGCGCCACCACGCACTGGTACTACGCGGAGCAGCTGCGGCGGCGCTTCCCCAGCGTGGGCGTGGAAGAGGACCGCATCTTCATCATCGATGGCCCGGTGTGGACGTCGGCCGGCATGTCGGCCTGCATCGACCTGGCGCTGGCGCTGGTGGAGAAAGACGCCGGCGGCGCCGTCGCGCGCGACGTGGCAAAAAAGCTGGTCGTGTACCACCGCCGTGCCGGCGGGCAATCGCAGTTCTCGGCACTGCTCGACCTGGATCCGCGCTCGGACCGTATCCGTGCCGCGCTGGACTTCGCGCGGCAGAATCTCCAAAGCGACCTTTCCGTGGAACAGCTGGCGGAAGCGGCGCACCTGAGCCCACGGCAGTTCGCGCGTGCGTTCCGGGACGAGACCGGGCAGACGCCGGCGAAGGCTGTCGAGCACCTGCGCGTCGAAGCAGCGAGGCTGATGATGGAAAGCGGCCGCCATGCCATCGACGTGGTGGCGCGGGATACCGGATTCGGCGACCGCGAGCGCATGCGCCGTGCCTTTCTGCGTGCCTTCGGCCAGCCGCCGCAGGCGATCCGGCGCCTGGCGCGCGGCGTTGAACCGCAGGCGGCGTAGGGGGCGAGAAGAGAAAGTGGATCAGGGGCTACAATGCGGCCGCACTTCGATCCACCCCCTTCAGGTTTGCGCGCCGCTGCCGTTGTACCGGCAACGCCAACCAGCACCCTGTGAGCCTTGCCGACATGACCCGCCAACCCCAGTCCCCCAGCCCGCTGCAGGCCGCATTCCTGCGCCACGAATCCACGCTTGCCCCGTCCACCCGCATGTTCGGCGACGACGACAGCACGGTCTACCGCACCTTGCTGGAATCGACCAAGGCCATTCCCTGGAAGATCGACTGGGCCACCATGGCCTTCACCTACATTGGCCCGCAGATCGAGGCGCTGCTCGGCTGGGCGCCGTCGACCTGGAAGACGGTCAACGACTGGGCCGAGCGCATGCACCCGGATGACCGCGCCGCGGTGGTGGAGTTCTGCGTGGCCCAGTCGCAGGCCGGCACCGACCATGAGGCCGACTACCGCGCGCTGACCCGCGACGGCGGCTATGTCTGGCTGCGCGACGTGGTGCACGTGGTGCGCAACGCGCAGGGCGGGGTCGATTCGCTGGTCGGCTTCATGTTCGACATCAGCGAACGCAAGCGTACCGAGGAAGAACTGGCGCGGCTGCAGCAGGAGCTGGAAGACCTGTCGTTCCGCGACAGCCTGACCGGCGTGGGCAACCGCAGGCTGTTCGACAGCGCGATGGAACGCGAATGGGAAGCCGGCAAGGGATCGGGCAGGCCGCTGTCGCTGGTGCTGGTCGATATCGATTTCTTCAAGTCCTACAACGACTACTACGGTCACCTGCAGGGCGATGCCTGCCTGAAGCAGGTCGCAGGCCTGCTGGCGCAGGCGGCCGGATCGGATGTGTTCCTGGCGCGCTTCGGCGGCGAAGAATTTGTCATGGTGCTGCCTGATACAGATGCCGAAGCCGCCATGCGCCTGGCCGAGCGCTGCCGCGCGCTGATCGCCGCGCAGGCCATCCCGCATGTGCGCTCGCCCTACAGCCAGTGTGTGACGGCGAGCTTTGGCATCGGCACCATCGTGCCGTCCGAGCGCGAGGAAGCGTCGGCCTTCATCAACCTGACCGACGCGCAGCTGTACCACGCCAAGGACAACGGGCGTAACCGCATCGCGGCGGTGGACAAGGCGGGGCGCAGCGGCGAGGCGTTCCGGCTGCATTCGCGCTGAGAAGAGCGCCTGGGGGCGGTGAATGCCTCCCGTCCGGCATCCGTCACACCGATTGAAGCGTTTTTGTAATAACCGCCTGACGCGATTGCACTGGCCAATGGCGCGCCGGTGCCTGCCCGGTCATTCCGGCGCATCATACTGCCCGCGCACGGTGGAAAAGTGCGTGCGAATCTATACGGCACGTTTGTTGCTGGACAAGGGCAGGTGAGCCATCCGGCCCGTCACCTCGTCCACGTCCCAACGGACATCACCAAGGAGCCGCCATGAATATCGTCTGGCTAGTTGGCGCGGTTGTCATCATCCTCGCGGTGCTCAGCTTCTTTGGCCTGCGCTGATCGACAATCGCCTGGCGCTGGCGCGGTAGCTTTCCGCGACCACAGCGCTGACTTTTACTTATGGGGGCGCGTACCGGGCGCGCCCCTACAACTCCGGTGTTCCCAGCGCGCGGCTGATGCGCAGTGCCGCCAGGGTGCCGATCACTCCTGACAGCAGGTAGAGGCTGACCGCCACCAGCCCGAACAGCGACGACAGTCCCAGCGCCACCAGCGGCGCGAACGCGGCGCCGAACAGCCAGCCGAAATCCGTGGTCAGTGCCGCCCCGGTATAGCGGAAGCGTCGTTCGAAGTTGGACGTCACCACACCTGCCGCCTGCCCGTACGACAGCCCCAGCAAGCCGAATCCGACCAGGATGAAAATATTCTGGCCAGTGGCGCTGCCACCCAGCAGCCACGGCGTGACCAGGCTGAACACACCGATCAGCACCGCCATCGTCGCCAGCGTCGTGCGGCGGCCGATGCGGTCCGCCAGCCAGCCCGAGATCAGCGTGCCGATAAAAGCGATAAAGCCGCCCGCGATCTGCACCGCCAGCACCGCGGAAATCGCCTGCTCCTGGTGCAGCACCGCCCACGACAGCGGGAACACCGTGACCAGGTGGAACAACGCATAGCTGGCCAGCGCCGCGAACGCGCCAAGGAAGATGTTGAAGCCCTGCGCATTGACCATCTGCAGCGTGCTGATCGGCTCCAGTTCGTCTTCTTCGAGCAGCTGCGTGTATTCGTGCGTGACCACCAGCCGCAGCCGCGCGAACAGCGCCACCACATTGATGGCGAAGGCCACGTAGAACGGGTAGCGCCAGCCCCATTCGATGAACTCCTGCGGGGTCAGGCTGGTATGCAGGAACAGGAACAGCGCGCCGGCGATGATAAAGCCCGAGGGCGCGCCAAGCTGGCCCACCATCGCATACCAGCCGCGCTTGTTCTCCGGCGCGTTCAGCGCCAGCAGCGACGGCAGCCCGTCCCATGAGCCGCCGAAGGCAATGCCCTGCAGGAAGCGGAACAGTGCCAGCAGGTAGATCGACGCGGCCCCGATCGACGCGTACGACGGCAGGAATGCAATCCCCACCGTGGCGGTGCCCAGCAGGAACAGCGATGCGGTCAGCTTGATGCCGCGGCCCCAACGCCGCTGGATGCGCATGAACAGCCCCGTGCCGAACGGCCGCCCGATGAATGCGAAGGAAAAGATGGTGAAGCTGTACAGCAGCCCGGTCAGCTCGCTCGCGAACGGGAAGTAGACCGCCGGGAAGACGAGCACGGAAGCGATGCCGTACACGAAGAAATCGAAGTACTCCGACGCTCGCCCGATTACCACGCCTGTGGCGATTTCGGCAGGAGCCACCTCATGGTGGCCGGGCGCCGGAGGTGCAGTCGGCGATGCTCGGTGCTGGTGGGACAGGCTGGCCATCGTCAGTCTCCTCTCGACAGGAGTGCTTCGATACTGCACTTAAACTCGCACAGTCACAAGAATAGCGCCTAAACTGCCTTAGAAAATCGAAAGGTGGATTCATCGGTGCTTGCCGATATTCCTCAGACGCCACTTCTGTGACTATGGGCCACTTCGACGCTGCAGTACCGCATACCCGTATGCCGAGAAGATTACTGCAAGGATGTGCTGCGGTAGTCGCGCTGGCGTGCCTGTCCGGCTGTAACGCAGTGCTGCTTTCGCCATCCGGCGACATGGCCCTGCGGCAGCGCGACCTGATCATCATCGCCACCTGCCTGATGCTGCTGATCATCGTGCCGGTGATCATCCTCACGCTGGCATTTGCGTGGCGCTACCGCGAAAGCGCGACCGACGCGCCCTACAACCCCGACTGGGACCATTCCACGGTGCTGGAACTCGCGATCTGGGCCGCGCCGCTGCTGATCATCATCGCGCTGGGTGCGGTGACCTGGGTCAGCACCCACCAGCTCGATCCCTACCGGCCACTCACGCGCATCGACGCCGGCCGGCCCGTTCCCGCCGACGTCAAGCCGTTGCCGGTGCAGGTGGTGGCCATGGACTGGAAGTGGCTGTTCCTGTATCCGGAGCAGGGCATCGCCACGGTCAACGAGCTGGCCGCGCCGGTGGACCGGCCCATCGCCTTCCACATCACCGCCACCTCGGTGATGAACGCATTCTTCGTGCCGTCGCTGGCCGGCATGGTCTACGCCATGCCCGGCATGGAAACCAAGCTGCACGCCGTGATCAACAAGCCCGGCGAGTACGAGGGCATGTCGGCCAACTACAGTGGCGCGGGCTTCTCCAACATGCG
Organism: Cupriavidus sp. Agwp_2; assembly: GCF_040784895.1. Lineage (NCBI taxonomy): Bacteria > Pseudomonadati > Pseudomonadota > Betaproteobacteria > Burkholderiales > Burkholderiaceae > Cupriavidus > Cupriavidus sp. Agwp_2. Next base: position 1,158,010 of record NZ_CP088084.1, on the reverse strand, counting down.
CTTCAAGTTCCACGGGCTGTCGAACGAAGACTTCGACCGCTGGATCCAGCAGGTCAAGTCCTCGGGCCAGGGCTTGTCGACGGATGCGTACCTGCAGCTCGCGCAGCCGAGCGAGCGCGTGCCGGTGCAGCGCTATGCCAACGTGGCGGCCGGCCTCTATGACCTGATCCTGAACCGCTGCGTGAGCGGCGGCCGGTGCATGGCCGACACCATGGCACTCGACCGCAGCCGCGGCAAGTTCGACCCGTCACGCGAGATCTGCACCGCGAGCAACACCCAGGCCGTTGCGCCCGCCTTTGCGACCGAAGTCGCGCGCAACGAAGGCCGGCTGCTGCTGCGGTAAGACGCGGATCCCTTTTTCCCAGCGGTACTGGCCAGCTACCATCGGCCACGGTTGGTTACTTCAGGCCCCAGGTGAACAAATATGCCCGAGCGCTCGGAACTCGCCAATTTGATCTTCGGACGGCTGACGTGGGAGGCCATCCCGCTGCATGAGCCCATCCTGATCGCGACCTTTGCCGCGGTGGTGCTCGGCGGGCTGGTGCTCGTGGGCGCGGTGACCAAGTACGGCCTGTGGGGCTACCTGTGGCGTGAGTGGTTCACCAGCATCGACCACAAGAAGATCGGGATCATGTACGTGATCCTGGGCATCATCATGCTGCTGCGCGGGTTTGCCGACGCGGTCATGATGCGCATCCAGCAGGCCATTGCCTTCGGCGACAACGCGGGTTACCTGCCGCCGCACCACTATGACCAGATCTTTACCGCGCACGGCGTGATCATGATCTTCTTCGTGGCCATGCCGCTGGTCACGGGGCTGATGAACTTCGTCATGCCGCTGCAGATCGGCGCGCGCGACGTGGCCTTCCCGTTCCTCAACAACTTCAGCTTCTGGATGACCACCGGCGGCGCCATCCTGGTGATGATGTCGCTGTTCCTCGGCGAGTTCGCGCGCACCGGCTGGCTGGCGTATCCGCCGCTGTCCGGCATCATCCACAGTCCGGACGTTGGCGTCGACTACTACATATGGTCATTGCAGATAGCCGGGGTCGGGACATTGCTATCCGGCATCAACCTGCTGGTGACCATCGTCAAGATGCGCGCGCCGGGCATGACGCTGATGCGCATGCCGATCTTCACCTGGACCGCGCTGTGCACCAACGTGCTGATCATCGCCGCCTTCCCGGTGCTGACCGCCGCACTGGCGCTGCTGTCGCTCGACCGCTACGTCGGCACCAATTTCTTCACCGCCGACCAGGGCGGCAGCGCCATGCTGTACGTCAACCTGATCTGGATCTGGGGCCACCCCGAGGTCTACATCCTGGTGCTGCCGGTGTTTGGCATCTTCTCCGAGGTGGTCGCCACCTTCTGCCGCAAGCGCCTGTTCGGCTATGCGTCGATGGTCTACGCCACGGTGGTGATCACGGTGCTTTCCTACCTGGTCTGGCTGCACCACTTCTTCACCATGGGCTCGGGCGCCAGCGTCAATTCCTTCTTCGGGATCACGACGATGATCATCTCGATCCCGACCGGCGCCAAGATCTTCAACTGGCTGTTCACGATGTACCACGGCAAGATCCGCTTCGAGGCGCCGATGCTGTGGACCATCGGCTTCATGGTCACCTTCGTGATCGGCGGCATGACCGGCGTGCTGCTGGCGGTGCCGCCAGCGGACTTCTCGCTGCACAACAGCCTGTTCCTGATCGCCCACTTCCACAACGTGATCATCGGCGGCGTGGTGTTCGGGCTGATGGCCGGCATCCACTACTGGTTTCCCAAGGCTTTCGGCTACCGCCTGGTCTCGTCGTGGGGCAAGGCGTCGTTCTGGTTCTGGCTGACCGGCTTCTACTTCGCCTTCATGCCGCTGTACTGGCTCGGGCTGCTTGGCGTCACGCGCCGCATGAACCGTTTCGAGGATCCATCGCTGCAGATCTGGTTCCAGATCGCCGCCTTCGGCGCCGCGCTGGTCGCCATCGGCATCGCCTGCTTCATCATCCAGCTGGTGGTCAGCTTCCTGCGCCGCGAAGAACTGCGCGACCTGACCGGCGACCCCTGGAACGGCCGCACGCTGGAATGGTCGACCTCGTCGCCGCCGCCGCAATACAACTTTGCCTTCACGCCGGTGGTGCACGACACCGACGCCTGGTGGCACATGAAGCAGAACGGCTACACCCGCCCGCTGCAGGGCTTCAACCCCATCCACATGCCGAAGAACACCGCGGCCGGCATCGTGCTGGCGGGGCTGTCCACACTGTGCGGCTTCGGCCTGATCTGGCACATCTGGTGGCTGGTGGTGGCGTCGTTCGCGGCGACCATCATCGGGGCGATCATCCATACCTTCAACTACAAGCGCGACTACTACATTCCGGCCGAGCAGGTGGTCGGAACCGAATCGGCGCGCACACAACTGATGGCCGGCCATGGTTGAGACGACCTATCCCCAGTACGTGAGCGGGACCTCCGCGGCGGATGAAGTGCCGCCGGGGGGCTTCACCTTCCACCTGACCGAAGAGCACCACCCGCAGAACGGCACGCTGCTCGGGTTCTGGCTCTACCTGATGAGCGACTGCCTGATCTTCGCGTGCCTGTTCGCCGCCTACGGCGTGCTCGGCCGGGAATACGCGGGCGGGCCGACCGGGGCGGAGCTGTTTGAACTACCGCTGGTGGCGCTTAACACCACCTTCCTGCTGCTGTCATCGATCACCTATGGCTTTGCCATGCTGCAGATGCAGCAGAACCGCGTCGCCGGCACGCAGATCTGGCTGGCGATCACCGGCGTCTTTGGCGCGGCCTTCCTGGCGGTCGAACTGTATGAATTCGCGCACCTGATCCACCAGGGCGCCGGGCCGCAGCGCAGCGCCTTCCTGACCTCGTTCTTCGCGCTGGTCGGCACGCACGGGCTGCACGTGACCTTCGGCATCGTCTGGCTGATCGTGCTGATGATCCAGGTGACGCGGCACGGGCTGATTACCGCCAACAAGCGCAGGCTGATGTGCCTGTCGATGTTCTGGCACTTCCTGGACGTCGTCTGGATCGGCGTCTTTACCTTCGTCTACCTGATGGGATCGCTGCCATGAGCGCGCACGACGAGACGCTGGGTGGCCACGGGCATGGCCACGGCCACGAGCACGAGGAAGACGTCGGCCCGCACGCCACGCTGGGCGGCTACCTGACCGGCTTCGTGCTGTCGGTCTTCCTGACCGCGGTGCCGTTCTGGCTGGTGATGGGCGAAGTGTTCGAGAAATCCCACACCACGGCCATCGTCATCCTGCTGATCGGCGCGGTGCAGATCGTGGTCCACATGATCTACTTCCTGCACATGAACGCCAAATCGGAAGGCGGATGGAACATGCTGTCGCTGATGTTCACGCTGACGCTGGTGGTGATCACGCTGTCGGGATCGCTGTGGGTGATGTTCCACCTGAACAGCAACATGATGCCGAAGATGCATCACGAGCGCACCGTGGAGCCCGGCGCGACCATCGTGCCGCCCAAGGCCCCGTAGCCCCGTAGCCCCGTAGCCCCGTAGCCCCGTAGCCCCGTAGCCCCGCCAGTCCTGCTAGTGGGCCGCTGACTTCTGTGCGCGGCCTTGCGTACGTGGCTGAGCCGCGTGGGCTCCCGCGGCCCCGACCAGCAGCCAGCAGCACAACTGCACCGAACGCTCCATCAGCCGGCGCCGCCCGGCGCTGTCGGCTTCGATGTAGTCGACGCACTGGTGGAACAGGTAAGGCACGACATAGGCGCAGAATTCATCGATGAGCGGGCGCGGGAGTTGCGGACACAGTTCGAGCCGCTCGATGTCGTCGGCCATCTCGGCGGCAATGTCGTCAAGCACCACGCGGATCGCCGCACGTAGCGCCGGCTGCGGGCCGGTGATGCCGCATACCCCCACCACGAAGGCATCGGGGTGATGCCGGGCATACAGGAACAGCGCCTCGCACGCGCGGCTGGCCACTTCGTTGGGATTGTCGCGCGCGGCGGCCCAGCGCACCGAGCGCAGCATCGGGCGCAACTCGGCGCTGGCCTCGGCCACCGCGGTCAGCGCCAGGTCTTCCATGTCCCGGAAATGCCGGTAGAAAGTATTGGGATTGAGGTCGGCCTCGCGAGCGATCTCGCGCAGCTTGAGTGCCGCGAAGCTGCGCTTGGCGGCGGCCAGCTTCAGCGCGGCGTCGATCAGGCGGCGTTTGCCGTCGGCAATGGCTTCCATGCGATTAGTAGTGATGCTCGGTTTTTGGTCGACCTGCTGCGTTGACACCGTGTCTACGGTTGTCTACCCTTCGCCGAGGTAGACAGTTGTCTACGTTAGACGAAACGGCGGCAGATGGCAATCGCCCGCCGGCCCCCGGACCTTGGTGCAGATCGCGCAAATCGCGCAAACTGCACAAATCGCCCCCCAGTCATGCCGCACCCAACCGTGTCACCGGGCGCCGACGCCCTTGCCGAGCCAACGCATCCCGCCGCCCGCACGGCGCCCGAGCCGATCCCGCGCGATCCCGGCTGGCCGCTGGTCGGCAACCTGCTGCAGATCACGCGGGGTGCGGTGGGCCAGCACCTGCTGGCGCGCAGCCGCCACCATGACGGCATCTTCGAGCTCGACTTCGCCGGGCGGCGCGTGCCGTTCGTCACCTCGGTCGCGCTGGCTGCCGAGGTGTGCGATGCCGCGCGCTTCCGCAAGTACATCGGCCCGCCGCTGTCCTACCTGCGCGGCATGGCCGGCGACGGCCTGTTCACCGCCCACACCGACGAGGCCAACTGGGGCAAGGCGCACCGCATCCTGATGCCGGCCTTCAGCCAGCGGGCGATGAAGGGCTATTTCGACGTGATGCTGCGCGTGGCCAACCGGCTGGTCGACAAATGGGACCGGCAGGGCCCCGACGCAGATATCGCCGTCGCCGACGACATGACGCGGCTGACGCTCGATACCATCGCGCTGTCCGGCTTCGGCTATGACTTCGACTCGTTCGCCAGTGCGCAGCTGCACCCGTTTATCGAGGCCATGGTCGGCGCGCTGGAAGAAGCGATGTCCAGGCTCACGCGCTTTGCACTGCAAGACCGCTTCATGCACGCGGCGCACCGCAAGTTCGATGAAGACACGCGCTTCATGCGCGAACTGGTCGACGACGTAGTTCGCCGGCGCCGCGCCGCTGACGAAGGCGAGCGGCAGGGCACCGCCATGGACCTGCTCGGGCTGATGCTCGAAGCGCGCGACCCCGACACCGACCTGCGCCTGGACGACGAGAACATCCGCAACCAGGTCATCACCTTCCTGATCGCCGGCCACGAAACCACCAGCGGGCTACTGACCTTCGCCCTGTACGAACTGCTGCGCAATCCCGGCGTGATGGCGCAGGCTTACGCCGAGGTGGACGCGGTACTGCCCGGCGACACCGCGCCGGTGTACGCCGACCTGGCACGGCTGCCGGTGCTCGACCGCGTGCTCAAGGAAACGCTGCGGCTGTGGCCCACCGCGCCTGCTTTCGCCGTCGCGCCGTACCAGGACACGCTGCTCGGTGGCCGCTACCTGATCCGCAAGGACCGCCGCGTGTCCGTCGTGCTGACCGCGCTGCACCGCGACCCCAAGGTCTGGACCGATCCCGAACGCTTCGACATTGACCGCTTCCTGCCCGAGAACGAGGCCAGGCTGCCGCGCCACGCCTACATGCCGTTCGGCAATGGCGAGCGCGCCTGCATCGGCCGCCAGTTCGCGCTGACCGAGGCCAAGCTGGCGCTGGCGCTGATGCTGCGCAATTTCCAGTTCACCGACGCGCACGACTACCAGTTCCGCATCAAGGAAACGCTGACGATCAAGCCCGATGGCTTTACCATGCGCGCGCGCAGGCGCCGACCGCATGAACGCATCGCCGCGGTGCCGGTCGGCGCGGCAGGGCAGGCGCCGGCGGCCAGCGCCGAAGTGCAAGGCGCGGGGCGCCCGCTTGCCGTCCTGTGCGGGTCCAGCCTCGGCACCGCGCGCGAACTCGCCGAGCAGGTGCACGCCGGCGCGCTGGCCGCGGGATTCGATGCAACCCTGCGCGACCTCGACGAGATCGCCGATGCCTTGCCCGCCAGCGGCATGGCTGTCATCGTGGCCGCGACGTATAACGGCCGCGCCCCGGATTCCGCCCGTCGCTTCGAAGAACTGCTCGACAGCAACGCCGCCGGCGGCTACCGCGCGCCGGAGCTGCGCGTTGCGGTGCTGGGCTGCGGCAATTCGCAATGGCCGACCTACCAGGCCTTCCCGCGCCGGGTATTCGAGTTCTTCACCAGTGCCGGTGCCACGCCACTGCTGCCGCGTGGCGAGGCCGACGGCAACGGCGACTTCGACGACGCCGCGGAACGCTGGCTGGCCCTGTTGTGGCAGTCGCTGCAGGGCGGCGACGGCGCCAGCGGTTCGCCACAAGTGCCGGCTGTGCAGGTACAGCTGCGGGGCGTGGCCGAGATCCGCGCGACGACGCTGCCGCCCAATACACAGGGCTTCACGGTGCTGTCGAACACGGAACTGGTGAACGATCCCGACGGCCTGTGGGACTTCACGCGCGAGGCGCCGCGGACTTCCACGCGCGATATCCGGCTGCGCTTGCCGGAAGGCGCGCGCTATAGCACCGGCGACCACCTTGCCGTCTATCCGCAGAACCGGCCAGAGATCGTCACCGCGCTTTGCGAGCGGATCGCTGCCGACCCGGAGGCCATCGTCACCTTGTCTGCCGCGCCCGGTGCGGCACGCGGCCTGCCGGTTGGCGAGGCGCTTTCCGTGCGGCAACTGCTGACGCATTTCGTGGAGCTGCAGGATGTCGTTTCGCGCCACACGCTGCGCAGCCTCGCGCAGGCAACCCGTTGCCCATTCACTCAGCAGTCGCTACAGCAGCTTGCCTCGGACGATGAAACGGCTGGCTATGCAGCACAAGTCGCGCAGCGCCGGCTAGGTCTGGCCGATGTACTTGACCGGTTTCCCGCGATCGAACTGGACCTGGCCGGCCTGCTTGCCTGCACGGTGCCGATGCGGCCACGGTTCTATTCCATCGCGTCGTCGCCGCTGGTCTCGCCCGACGTGGCGACCGTCACCGTCGGCACGGTTTGCGCGCCGGCGCTGTCGGGCCGCGGCACGTTCCGTGGCGTGGCTTCCACCTGGCTGCAGGGCCTCGCACCCGGCGTGGTAGTAGCGGGCGTCATTCGCACACCCAATCCGCCGTTCGCGCCCGAGGCGGCGGGTGTCCCGATGATCCTCGTCGGGCCCGGCACCGGCATCGCACCGTTCCGCGGCTTCCTGGAAGAACGCGCGGCGCAGCAGGCCGCCGGAGAGGCGGTGGCGCCGGTGCAGTTGTACTACGGCTGCCGGCACCCGGCGCACGACTGGCTGTATCGAGAAGACGTCGCCCGCTGGCAAAAGCAAGGCGTGGCCGACGTCCACACCGCATACTCGGTCGTCGATGGCGCGCCGCGCTTTGTGCAGGATCTGCTCTGGCAGCGCCGGACAGATATCTGGACGCGGCTGAACGCAGGCGCTGTGATCTATGTATGCGGGGATGGCCGGCAGATGGCGCCTGCGGTCAGGCAGGCGCTGATCCGGATCGCCGCGGAGCAGGGCGGGATGACCGAGGCGGCGGCTTCGGACTGGCTGGCGGCGCTGGTAGCGGCAGGGCGCTATCGGCAAGACGTCTTTAACTGACCAGCGTACGTGCCCGTCCGCCGCCAGGGCCGTCAGATCGGGGGGAAGTGCAACTGGCCATCCGAGCCCAGCACACGACCATCCGGCGTCGCCGGCAAATGGGTGAGCTCAAACGCCAGGATCTGCTGCGGCGTGCGATAGATGCCGCCGTGGATTGCAGACATGGTGCTCGCGTCGAGGGCGCGGTGACCGGCAAGGTCTCGGATGATCAGGGTGCTCATGGCAGTTCTCCCAGGGATTGGTGAGCGGGACGCTCTGACCGGGAGATTGCAACCATCGTGCCTGTCGGGCACGGGCGCAGCTTTCGGCATGGAAACGGCGGGGGCGTGATGCCGACGGCGCGGCGCATCATGCGCGCTGTTGGGTGGCGACGCACACTGGTGCGATCAGGGATGGCGCCGCACCAACAACGGCATGGAAAGCGGGCAGCTTGCGCAAGCCCGTGAGGCACTTTGCAATCGGAAGTTGACAGACTAATGTTGGACTATGCTCCGGGGGCCAGACGACGGAGGCAGTTATGACCACGGTCTCGATAGAACCCGGCAGCTATCACGTTGCACTGCCGCAAAACCCCGGTGAAGTCATCGATCTGATCAAGAAGCACGCTATCGAGGTCGTTGACCTCAGGTTCACCGACTTGCCCGGCGTGTGGCAGCACTTCTCGATCACGCTGCCAGAAGTCAACGACGATTTGTTCTCGGCCGGCATCGGGTTCGACGGGTCTTCCATTCGTGGGTTCCAGGAAATACACGAGTCCGACATGCTGGTCAGGCCTGACCCGGCCACGGCATTCATCGATCCGTTTTGCACGGCACCAACGCTGGTGCTGATCTGCGACGTGCTGGACCCTGTCCTGCACCAGCCGTATTCGCGCGACCCGCGCTACATCGCGCGTAAGGCGGAGCTGTACCTCCAGCAAACCGGTCTTGCTACGGTTTGCTACGTTGGCCCCGAACTGGAGTTCTTCGTTTTCGACTCCATTCGCTTCGGGCAGGACCAGCACTCCGGCTACTACTATGTCGAATCCGCCGAAGGCGAATGGGCCTCGGGCCGTGACGAAGGCGCCTATGGCGGAGGCAATCTTGGCTACAAGCAGTCCTACAAGGGAGGATATTTTCCCGTGCCGCCAAGCGATACGCTGCAGGACATCCGCTCCGAGATCGTCCTCGCGCTGATGCAGGCAGGCGTCCGGGTCGAGGTGCATCACCATGAGGTAGCCACGGCGGGCCAGAATGAAATCGACATGCGCTTTGCACCTCTGACCCGGATGGCAGACAACGTGATGATGTACAAGTACATCTGCAAGAATGTTGCACGCCGCCACGGCAAGGTCGCCACATTCATGCCCAAGCCCCTGTTTGCCGACAACGCGAGCGGCATGCATTGCCACCAGAGCCTGTGGCGCGGCGACGAGAACCTCTTCTATGACAAGGACGGTTGGGCGCAGACATCCCAGATGTGCCGGTGGTACATAGGCGGCTTGCTCAGGCACGCCCCCGCCCTGATGGCTTTCTGCGCGCCGAGCACAAACTCATACAAGCGACTGGTGCCTGGATACGAGGCGCCTGTCAATCTGGCCATGTCGCAGCGCAACCGATCTGCCGCAGCCAGGATTCCCATGGTTTCGGATTCCCCAAGCGCCAGACGCGTTGAATTCCGCTGTCCTGACCCGTCGGCCAATGCCTATCTCGCCTTCTCGGCAATGCTGCTCGCCGGCCTTGACGGCATTGAAAACCAGACGGACCCCGGCGACCCGCTCGACAAGAACATTTATGATCTGCCACCCGAGGAAGCCGCCAGCATCCGGCAGGTTCCAGGTTCCCTCGAAGAGTCGCTTTCCGCACTGGAAGCCGATTCAGCCTTCCTGCGGAAGGGGGATGTCTTCACTGAAGACCTGATCAGTACGTGGATTGATTACAAGCGCACGCGCGAGATTGATACATTGAAGTTGCGGCCGCACCCGTGGGAGTTCCATCTCTACTTCGACATTTGATCAGTGGCGCGCTGATGGTGCTGGAACGGCGAGCGCGCCGACGGCCTTTCTCCGGTCTTCAAAAGGTCAAAAGGTCAAAAGGTCTCAGGCAGATCGCGCAAGCTGGACACAACGCTTTGCCAGCACGTCCGTAGGGTCGACCAGAGAAACGGTCGGCGCGCTTCCAACCTCGAATTGATCCGTTTGCGCAAATATCAACGGGAGTTCGGTGCAGCCGAGAATCTGCACCCTGGCGCCTTTGCCGTGCAGGTGAGCAATGGCAGCGCGCAGCAACTCGGCGCAATGGCCTTGCGTATGGCCTGCCTTGACGCCTTCAGCGCCGTAGATGGCATCCATGACCATCTGCTGGATCTCTGGCGCTGGCGTGATGAGTTCCAGGTGGCCCGCGGCGGCTTCGTGATAGACGCGGCTTTCCACGGTGCCTGATGTCGCAAGCAGGCCAACCTTCGAGCCTTGGCCATACTTGTCGACGATATGCCGGACCGTCTCCGTCAGCATATTGACGATCGGTACGGACAGGTGAGGCTGGATACGCTCGACATAGGCATGCGCCGTATTGCAGGGAATTGCAATCGCGTTCGCGCCTTCGGACTCCAGCCGCTTGCACGTGGCGAAGAGCGCAACCGTCGGGTCGGCCTCCTGGTGCAGGAGGTTTGCCGTACGGTCCGGTATTTGAGGGTTTTGCTCGACGACCATCTTGATATGGTCCTGATCCTTCGCCGCAGTGGTGTTCTTCACGACTTTTCCCATGAAGTCGACCGTGGCGGCGGGCCCAACGCCACCGACGATGCCCAGCTTGAACGCGAGATTGACCTGCCCGTCCGCCAGGGTGGTGGCATAGTCCGCATAGACCTGGTTCACATCGACAAATGCGATGCCGCGCCGCTGCAAGGCCGCAGCCACGAGAGAGAGTTCGGTCATGCCTGGAACAATCAGCTCCGCGCCAAGTTCGATCAGTTCCTGGCAGGCCTGGCAAATCCGCTCCAGAGCGAGGCCTTCCGTATTGCCGGACCTGATGCCTCCAGGACCATAAATCGCATCCATCAAACTGCCCTGCGTTGCTTCGGAGGGATACACAATCTCAAAATCGCGGCCGAAGCTCTCATCGAATAGCCGCGACTGACGCACGAAGTCCGAAGCAAGAACGCCGATTTTTCCACCGCGGGGCAAGGCGTCATTCAGCGTGGGCGCCAATGCGTCGAGCATATTGACGAGGCGCACCGACAGTTCCGCCTGAAGCTCTTCACGGAAGGTGTGGGACGCAAAGCAAGGCATGAGCACCGCATCGACCTTCCTGCTTTCGAAGGACTGGCAAGTCTTGAAGACGTAGAGCTTGCGGCTGGTCATGCTCGCATTGCGGGTCAGTGGCATCGCTACATCGCGAAACGGATGCTGCTCGAACAGGAAGTGGTACCGACCCTGGTCGGCCATGACCGCACGGCTCTTGACCAGCTTGAGAAAGAGGTCGGCGCCGGCCAGTGCGCCGAGCCCGCCAATGATTCCGAACGTGAGCTGTTGCATGCTTGTGAGATAACAATAAAGCCTTATTGGTTGAGTGCAACCGGTGCACGCGGGGCGGTCAGGACCTCGGGTCGCAAGATCTCCGCCAGTGCTGCCGCCGAGAGAAGTTCGCGTTCAAGAACGATGTCAGCGACCTTGAGTCCGGTTTCCAGGGCTTCCCGTGCAACTTCCGTGGAATTGGCGTAGCCGATGTAAGGATTCAACGCGGTCATCCAGCAGGCCGAGGTCCCGGTTCGTGAGTGCGGCCGCCTCCTTGATGTCGACCAGGGCGACAATCAGTTCGGGATACTTCGAAATGGGGTCGCCCGAAATCGGGAAATTCTCCAGCGCCCGCAGGGTATGGATGCCGTAGTACGCGTCTGCCGGCACCTCGCGGTAGCCCAGCAATCGTGCTCGCGTCGCGTCCCCTTGAAAAATTCTTCCTTGCTCATCGCGTTCCTCATCAGTGCGCCTGATTGGCGCAACCGGATTCTAGGAGCGCAAGGAAGACGAGCTGATGAGGATGTACACTCAAACTATTCCATCCCGGAATAGTTTTAGAAAGCGTCGCATGGAACGCTATTGGTGCGCGTAAAACCGGAGTTAAGCGCTTTTTACGCAAGCAATACCCGAGATGCCCGGGTTTACCATAACGGCAACATCGATGAGCCTGTCGGCAACGAGGAGCGGCACAATTGCAATTGAAGTGGATAGAAGACCTCTTGGCCATCGAGCAGACCAGAAGCTTTTCCCGCGCGGCCGAATTGCGATTCGTCACTCAGTCGGCGCTTTCTCGCCGGGTCAAGTCGCTCGAAGACTGGGTCGGGGTCGAACTGGTCGACCGTGCAACCTACCCGGTCGAACTGACCTCCGCCGGCCGGCGGTTTTGTGAGCAGAGCAAGGAGTCGGTTGGCGCGCTGACCGAGGTCCGCTCAGCGCTGCGGCAGGAGGCCAGGATGCCTGGACGCTCCATCCAGATCACCGCCGGGCACACACTGTCACTGACCTTCCTGCCCAAATGGCTGAAGCAGTTTCACCAGCGTTCCGGGGATTTCAATGCCCGCGTCGTCGCAGCCAATGTCCACGACGCCGTCATCGCGCTTGCCGAGAGCAATTGCGACCTGATGATTGGGTATCACCATCCGCTCGTCCCGATGCAGCTGGACGAGGACAAATTTGCAAACCTGACCTTGGGACAGGAAGCGTTTATCCCCGTTTCCGCGCCGAACGGTCGTGGTGCACCAATGTTCGCGCTGCCTGGCTCGTCAGCGTCCCCTCTGCCATATCTCGCTTATACGGCGACGACCTTCATGGGACGCGTGGTCGACGTGATTCTGAATGGCGTGGATACCGCCTACCATTTCCGCGCTTGCTACGAAGCAGACATGGCGATGCTGCTGATGAAAATGGTGGTCGAGGGATATGGGGTTGCCTGGCTTCCGTTCAGCGCCGTCAGCGAGGAAATCGACGCAGGCCGGCTTGTCCGCGCGGGTGGCGACGAGTGGAGCGCGCAACTGGAGATTCGGTCCTATCGCGCAATCGCCAATACGAACCCCACTATGCAAGACCTGTGGAAGTCGTTGGAAGATTCTGTCAACCGAGGCGCATAGGAATGCGCGATATCCAGGGCCGGCGCGCTCGGCCACGAACAGGCGCAAATCGCCGAGGGTTGCAGTCAGCAAGATTGGTGCGGCGAACGGCAACCTGCGTCAGCAAGGGTTGCTACATTTCCGGCGGACCGTAGATCACGTTGGCCAAAGCACGTGCGCCCGCGGCCACCCCCACGGTCTGCGAGGGCGGTTGCGGCTGGAGGAGTCCGCTGCTCGTCAGCACGTTGGCGGCAACGACGGTGTAGCTGCCGGGAGCCAGGGTCAGCGTGGACGGCTGGGTCAGGGTCTGGCGGAACTCGCCGGGTCCCAGTACCGTGATGGCCGCCGACGTCCCGGACGGCAGGCCGGAGATGGAGATCATCAGCTCGCCCGTGCCGCTGGCGCTGCCATCGCCCTCGTCGTCCCCACCCCCGCCGCAGGCAGCGATGCCCAGGCAGCAGGCAATGAGGAATTGGCAAAGCGAGGATCGAAGTGCTACGGACATGGCACGCTCCTGTCACGGCCCCGGGCACAGCCTGCCATGCAAGAACCGAATTACGGTTGCACAAGTCCCGCGGGCCTTTCCGGCGGCAGGCGCGCACCGGCCTTATAAAAATACTTCATGCGCGCGGCATCAGCGATGCGTATCCGTAGGCGCAAGCCCTGAAGTGGGTCGGGAATCAAGATTCCCGACCTGGCGAGGCCGTTGCAGGATCGGCTTGCCCTAGCGCAACGACCGGAACGCCGACCGCAACTCCGCGCTGAACAGCTCCGGCTCTTCCCACGCCGCGAAGTGACCGCCCCTGGCAACCTGGTTGTAATAGACCAGGTTGGGATAGGCCCGCGCCAGCCAGGCCTTCGGTGGCCGGTAGACCTCGCCCGGAAAGACCGTCACCGCCGCCGGAACGGTGACGGGGCCGCTCCTTGCCGGTGCGGCGCTGGTCTCCCAGTAGATCCGTGCGCTGGACTCGCCGGTGTTCGTCAGCCAGTAGAGCGAGATGTTGTCGAGGATCGCGTCACGGCCCAATGCCCGCTCGGGATCGCCGCGCGTGTAGACCCAGTCGGCCAGCTTGTCATAAATCCATGCCGCCAGCCCCACTGGCGAATCGGCCAGGCCAAAGCCGATGGTCTGGGGGCGCGTCTGCATGAGGGCGGCGTAGCCGAATCCCTTGCTGAGGAAGTCCCTCGCCTCGTCGAACACCTGCTTCTCCTCGGCGGTCAGGCTGGACGGGGCGGGCTCGCCGGTCTTCAGCGCCATGGCGAGCGCCGGCGGCAGCGTCGTCGCGCGCTCGATACGGTTGACGTGAATGCCTAGCAACCCTTCAGGCGCGAGGCGGCCAAGTGCGTCGGAGACGATCGCGCCCCAGTCGCCGCCTTGCGACACGTACCGCGCATAGCCAAGACGCTTCATCAGCACGTCCCACGCGCGGGCGATGCGGTCCGGGTTCCAGCCGGTGCCCCCGGGCATTTGGGAAAAGCCGAAGCCCGGCAGCGACGGGATCACCAGATGGAATGCATCGGCCGCGCTGCCGCCGTATGCGGTGGGATCCGTCAGCGGACGGATGCTGTCGAGCAACTCGAAGACCGACCCGGGCCAGCCGTGCGTCATGACCAGCGGCAGCGCGTTCTCATGGCGCGATCGGACATGGATGAAGTGGATATCCACGCCGTCTATGTTCGTCACGAACTGGGGCCAGGCATTCAGTCTTGCCTCGGCCTTGCGCCAGTCATGGCCCGTAGCCCAGTAGCGCACGAGCGGCCGCAGCTTGTCGAGTTGTACGCCCTGGGACCGGTCTGGCACGGTTTCCGGATCGGGCCATCGCGTCGCCATCAGCCGGCGGCGCAGATCGTCCAGGGCCGATTGCGGGATCCGCGCGCGGAACGGGCGGATCGCATCGGACGCGCCGGTGCGCGCCGGCGCGGACTGCCCGGCAAGAGCCAGCCGCGGTGAAAAGAGCGAGAGGGCCGCGCTCGCCACGCCGCCCAACAACAGGGAACGGCGCGGCAGGTCGGTTGTGTTATCGGACGATTGCGCGTTCATGCGAGGCTTCGTCATTGCGCGCTGGCCTTGCCGGATGGCTTGGCCGGCACCAGCAGCGGCACGTCCTTCCTGACAATGTAGGTCGCCAGTTCCGACGCCTTGCCGCTACCGACATTGCGTGCCGAATGAACGCTGCCGGCCGGGATGAACAGCGCCTCACCGGTCTTCAGCGTGACTGGCGGCTTGTCGTCGAGCTGGTATTCCAGCGTGCCTTGCAGCACATAGGCGATTTCTTCGCCAGGGTGCGAGTGCCTGGCCGCGAAGGCGCCGGGGTCGAAGTCGACGCGGACCTGGATGGCATCGCGGCCGGGAATGCTGAGTGCGTGGTGGATCAGGTCGGTGCGCTGGATGTCGGAAGGTTGCGCGTGGGCGTTCAGCAGAGGCAGGCTGCTGCTGGCAATAAGCAGGGCGGAGGCGAAAAGCCGGGGCATGTTCATGAGGCAGGTTTCCTTGTTGTGTGCAGGACGCTGCGGTGAACGCATTGGCCAGCGTTGGCCAATGCGTTCACGCGGGGTGGGCGCGTCTCTTATGTAGTGGGTGAGATCCGGCCGTCCTCAGACGATGTGGATCTCGACATCGATGTTCCCGCGCGTGGCTTTCGAGTACGGGCAGATTTCATGGGCGGTGCTGGCAAGGGACTGTGCCACCTGGCGCTCCACGCCGGGCAGGCTGACATGCAGACGCGCCGCGAGGAAGTAGCCTTGTGCCGCCTGGCCAAGATCGATTTCCGCATCGACGGCCGCGTCAGCCGGCAGCGCGACGTTGGCCGCCTGGGCTGCCTTGGCAATCGCGCCAAGGAAGCATGCTGACCAGCCGGCGCCTAGCAGCTGTTCGGGGTTGGTACCGGCACCAGCGGTGCCGGGGGAGGACAGGTCAACGGCCAGGCGACCGTCTGCGCTCCGGGCGTGCCCGTTGCGGCCGCCAGTGGTGTGGGTCTTGCCGGTGTAAATCACTTTCTCGATGGCATTGATCATTGACAGGATGTTCCAGGTTGAGAGGGGGTTGCCACGTGGGACAGGGCATCGCCGGAGGTGGCGTGTACCGGCGATGCGATGCAGGCGGAGCAAGTCGGATCGGAGACCTGGACCGCCTGCAATGCGAGTTATCGGAATGCAGCGCGAACCTCTTGCACGGCTTGCTGCGGGTCCTGCAGATGCGGGTAGTGCCCGATGCCAGGAAGCTCGGTGAACGGTGCATGCGCCTTCTGCGCAAACTCGATCCCCATTTCCTTCCGGATATAGATGTCCTTTTCACCCCAGACCACCTTGACCGGTGTCTTGAGCCGGTGCAGGTTCGCCTCCAGGTATGCCTGGTCGCGCGAAAAGTGCGAGTAGTAGTGGTAAAAGGCATCGGCAGACGTCATCGCGCCGTGGCTCCATCCGCGGGCCATGTCGTCCCGGAGTTCGGGCGAGATGTCGAACTGCGCTTCCGTGGGCAGGCCGCGCCGGTAGGCGTTTTGCAAGACATCGTCGCGGTTCCGGTTCAACTGGGCGCGGGCCAGTTCGGCCGACGGCTGCGCCTTCAGGCTCTGCAGGCTTTCGTACATGTACTGCGGCCGGTCAAGCGGGGCGAAGTCGCCCACGATGATCGTTCTCGCAATGTCCGGTTCGTCGAGCGCCAGGAGCAGGGCGGGCAGCGCGCCGATATCGGTGGCATAGATGGTCAGCCGGGACGTGTCGATGCCTGCCTTGCGGATGTATGCCTGCAGGACGCGCGCATAGTCCCTGGGCGCATAGGAAAACTTGTCGGCCGTGGGGCGCGACGAGAGACCGTAGCCGGGCCAATCGATGGCATGCACTTCGAAGTCATCGCCCAGCGACACGGCGATGTCCTTCCATGCGTACAGGGTTTCCGGGAAACCGTGCAGGAAGAGGACGGTCCCTTTCGCGCCGGGGTGGTGCACCACCATTCGCCTCAGCGAAATGTCCCTGTCTATCTCGATCCATCCGATATCGGGTTGTCGTGCCTGCTTTCGCACGGTGGCGTCGGCATGGGCGATGGCCGACGCCGTGGCAGCGCCGAGGATGAGGGCGATGGCAAGCAGCCGCCGCAGCAGATTCCTGGACATATCAGCAGTTCCCGGACGTGGCATGCGGCGTCACTGGACCCAGCGCTCGACCTGCGCCTGCAGGCGCGGCCCGACCAGCAGGATGGCGGGAATGACGATCACGTAGCCGAGGCCCCAGGAGCGCAGCCACGTCAGCGCAAAGCCTTCCGAGAACCCCATATTCAGAGCGAGCAGGGCGAAGGAGATGATCCCCGTGGTCACGACACCCATCGACAGTGCGAAGGCGATTTTCCGTTTCAGATGCAGGTCCATGGCTACTTCCTTTGTGATGAAAAAATACCAATCGGTATATTTTGGGGCAAAAAAATCAGGCGAGGTCGACCACGGTTTTTTCCACTGCCGACATGACGGCCTTGTTGTAGGCCGCGTTTCCAGTCAGCCGCGAGATCATGACGGCACCCTCGATCAGCGCGATCAGGGTGACGGCGGCCTGCTCGGGATCGACGTCCCGGCGGAATTCCCGCGAAGCAATGCCTGCCTTGATGACCGATACCAGATTCGACTGCCAGCTCCGGAAAGCCTCCAGGGCCTTTTCCCGCAGGGCGGGGTGGGTGTCGTCGGCTTCAATGGCGGTGTTGAGCAGCGGGCATCCGCCCTCCGGAAAACCTTCAGGAAGGTTTTCGTACACGCCAGTCAGGGCAAGCAGCTTTTCCATGCTGGTGGTTTTCGCGGCCATTTCGTTGCGGACCGCGGATTGCACCTGCTTCCAGTTGTGGTCGAATGCAGCCAGAGCCACCTCTTCCTTGTTGGCAAAGTTGCCGTAGACACTGCCCTTGGTCAGGCCGGTGGCCTCGGTCATGTCGGCCAGCGATGTTCCGGCATAGCCCTTTGTGTTGAAAATGGGCGCTGTCTTCTCGACGATGAGCTGGCGGGTGCGTTCGGCTTTGTTCATGCAGGCCAGAATATACCAATCGGTATTTTTGTCAAGGACAGTCCATCCATGTGATGGCTGGCCCATGTCGCACGAGGTGTCAGCCGAAGCAAACGCCATGATTCTCAGTCCTGGTGCTGCACTTCCGGCGGGCGGCGAAAGCTGATTGCCAGGCGGTTGAATGCATTCATCAGGCTGATGGCCATCGTCAGGTCGGCGAGTTCCTTTTCGCTGAAGACCGCTTCGGCCCTGTGGAACGCGTCGTCCGGGACGTGCGTTTCCGCTACGCGTGTCACCGACTCCGCCCATTCGAGTGCGGCCTGCTCGCGCTCACTGAAAAGGTCGCCTGCCTCGCGCCAGGCTTGCACGAGTGCGAGCTTCGTGACCGACACGCCTTTCTTCAACAGGTCTCGCGTGTGCATGTCCAGGCAGTAGGCGCAGCCATTGATCTGGCTGACGCGAAGATAGGTCAACTCCACCAGGACGCTGTCCAGCCCCGACTGCAGGATGTATCCGTAGACATTGCCGAATGCCTTGACACCGCCAGGAGACACTTTTGTGTAGTCCAGCCTCATTTCGTGCTCCCTTCGTAAGTCGTCAGGTTTTTCTCGCCGCTATCCACCACGAACACGGCCAGGAGCTTCGCCGGTTTTGTCCGGCTCGCGTTGCGGCTGACCGGATGATGCGATCCGGGCTCTTCGTGGAAGCTTTCGCCGGCCTTGTAGACGCGCTCCGGACCGTTGTCCACCTTGCTCGCAATGCTGCCTGAGACCACATAGGCATAGATGAACGCTGACTTGGCGTGGTAGTGCGGCACCGAGGCGCCGCCAGGCGGATAAACGACTTCCACGGCGACGATCGATTTCCCCGGAATGTTCGTGATCGATCGCGAGAAGTTTTCCTTCACCGTTTCTTCGGGGCCGTGCGCGGCCGCGGCGCCGCTGAATGCCATGGCGGTTGCCGCCATGAATGGCAAGAGAATGCGTTGGGGTTTCATGTCGATCTCCTAGGTAAAGCCTGGTCCTGAGTTTTAACTGCGACTTATACAGTCGTAGTAACGATAGTGGATCGTCAGCGAAAGCGCAAGTCCTGCGCGCAGGTTCACCGTGCGAGGCAGGCACTAAAAAAATCTTGCGTTTCTTAACTACGACTCATATGATCGTAGTTAAGGGCCGGATGTGCTCGGATTTCGCCGACGCATCCATGCGCGCCACGCAACCGCAACCGCAACCGCCGGCCCTGTCACACGAAACCGAGGTTTGATTCAGGAGCTTGAAGATGTCCCAACGCATTCTTGTCATCGGCGCCGGCTTTGCCGGCATGTGGAGCGCACTGGCTTCGGCCCGTCTGCTTGACCAGGTCGGGCGCACCGACGTGGAAATCGCGCTGGTCGCGCCGGAACCCGAACTACATGTCCGCCCGCGTCTCTATGAGCAGAATCCGAACGGGATGAAGGCGCCGCTGCAAGAGATCTTCAAGGCCGTCGGCGTGCGGTTTATCCAGGGGAGGGTGGAGCACATCGACGTCGCGAACCGCAATGTGAGCATTGCGGGTGTCGGCACGGAGGGCTCGCGCCAGCGCATCGGCTATGACCGCCTGGTGCTCGCCGCGGGAAGCCGGCTGTTCCGTCCGCAGATTCCTGGCCTGGACCAGCATGCATTCAATGTCGACCAGGTCGCCGACGCAGCGCAGCTCGAAGCGCATCTCCATAACCTGGCCAGCCGGCCGGATCGTGCCGGGCGCAATACGGTGGTGGTCGCGGGTGCCGGCTTCACCGGCATCGAGACGGCCGCGGAAATGCCGGCCCGACTGCGCGAAGTCCTGGGCGAGGACGCCGCAGTGAACGTGATCATGGTGGAGCGCAATGCCGAGATCGGACCTGACCTGGGTGCGGGGCCGCGACCGGTGATCACGCAGGCGCTGACGGAGTTGGGCGTGACCTGGAAGCTCGGCTCTGGCGTCGCTGCCGTCGATGCGACCGGCGTGACGCTTGAGAGCGGCGAGCGCATCGAGGCGGATACGGTGATCTGGACGGCAGGTGCCCGTGCCAGCGAACTTACCGCGCAGATTCCGGCGGAGCGCGATGGCCTGGGCCGGCTGCACGTCGATCGCGATCTCAGGGTCAGGGGTGTCGATGAGGTGTTCGCCACCGGCGATTGCGCCTATGCCGCGACCGATGACGAAGGCAACTTTGCGGCGATGTCCTGCCAGCACGCAATGAACCTCGGCCGTTCGGCGGGGCACAACGTGGCGGCGGACCTCGTGGGCGAGGCCATGATCCCGTATAGCCAGCCGAAGTATGTGACCTGTCTGGACCTGGGGCCGTGGGGCGCTGTCTACACGGAAGGCTGGAACCGGCAGGTCAAGCTGACCGGCGGCGTGGCCAAGGCGCTGAAGACGCGGATCAATACCGAGTGGATCTACCCGCCGAGCGCGGATCGTGCGGAAGCGCTGGCGCTGGCTGACCCGCGCCGCATCGTTGTTGCCTGACGGCACGCGCAAAAAGCAAACAGGGCGATCCAACGGATCGCCCTGTTTGCATTGCATCCGCTGCAGTCCTGTGCGCGGAGCGAGGGAGCCTCGATGCGCTCAGGCGCTCTCGCGTTTTCGTGCGCGCAGTTTCCGGCCTGTCGCCCCGCGGGTTGGCTGCCCGGTCCGACAACCACCGCACCGCGTGTCCGCCATAGCTGGCGGGCGCCTTGTCGGTAGTGCGCTGGGCGAGATCGCGGGCCGGGCCGCAAGGACGCCTATAGTGAAGGCCGGCACCGCTCTCCTGCCTCCCACGCCATGCCATCCCGAAAGACAGCCGTCCGCGCCCTCGTGGCCACCTGCGTGATTGCCGCGTTGCTCTTTGCGCCGCTCCCCTGGCAGCCGATGACAAGGATCCACAGCGAAGCCACGATCCAGCGGCCGCCCGCGGAGGTGTTCGAATATGTCTCGACGCCTGCGAACTGGCCGGCATGGCATCCATCGTCGCTGGCGGTGCGCGGCGCCACCGACCATTCGCTGCAGGCGGGCGAGCAGGTGACGGAGGACTTCAGGGTAGCGGGGCGCGAAGGGACAGTCGTGTGGACGGTAGCGGAGCGCCGGGCACCGACATCCTGGCGCATCGACGGGGACATCGATGGCAGGAAGGCGGGGACGGTCACCTACACGCTGACGCCGGTCGGCGCCGGCACGCGGTTCGAGCGTGAGTTCACTTACCAGGCGCCGACCTTGCTGTTTTCGCTGCTCAACTGGGCAGCATTGCGCAAGCAGGTCGAGGCCGAGTCGACGGAAGCGGTGCGGCGCCTCAAGGCCAGGCTTGATGGCGGCGCACGCTTGGAGTAGTCCTGCGTCGCCCTACCGGGGTTTGAACGTCAGCGCCAGCCCGGCTTCGGCCTCCAGCATCTGCCGGTCCTGCCCGGACACCAGCAGCCCCTCGCTGCGCGAGCGCAGCGCCTGCGCCGCTTCGCGCTCGCCCGGCATCGCGATCGCATCGAAGCCGTCGGCGAGCGGCGAGGCCTTGGCGCGGCCGACCAGTTCGTCCGCGCGCGCGAAGTAGTCGCCGAGCGGCAGCCCCGCATCGGGCCTGAACGCGATAAACGCATGCCCGACGTCCTGCGGCTGCGTGAAGTCGCTGTTCTGGTTGCGTACCTCTCCGCCGAAAGCAGCACCAGACATCACGCCCGCCATCAGTTCCATCATCAGCCCGAGCCCGGAGCCCTTCGGGCCCGCCATCGGCAGCACCACGCCATCGATGGCGGCATTGGGATCGGTGGTGGCCTGGCCGTTGGCGTTCAGCGCCCAGTCCGGCGGGATCGCTTCGCCACGGCGCGCGGCGCGGCGGATCTTGCCGAAGGCCACCACGGAAGTCGCCATGTCCAGCATGATCGGCGTACCGCGCGCCGGTGCGGCAAAGGCAAAGGGGCTGGTGCCGAGAAATGGCGTGCGGCCGCCCCAGACCGGCATCAGCGGCGGCGCATTGGTCAGCACCAGCGCGCCGAGGCCCGCATCCAGCGCCTGCTGCAGGTACGTCGCCGCCATCCCGAAATGATTGCTGCGCGAGGCCAGTACCAGGCTGATGCCGTGCTGCCGGGCGCGTGCGATCGCCTCGTCCATCGCCTTGCGGGCGACGATGTAGCCCATGCCGTTGTCCCCGTCGACATGGGCCGTCGCCCCGTTGCCAGGGGTCACCGCCAGTGTCGGCGCGGCATTGACCAGCCCGAGACGCAACCGCTTGGTATAGACCGGGATGCGTCCGATGCCGTGCGAGGCAACGCCGCGCGCGTCGGCATCGACCAGGCAGCCGGCAACGTAGGCGGCATCGCCGGCGGGCAGGTAGGCCGCGAAGATGTCGGTCACGGCTTGCAGGAGGCAGGGATAGGGCGTCGGGTTCGTGTCCACGGTCATACCTGAGAAGAAGGGAGGAAGTCGGACAAGGGTGCGCGTCAGCTCAGCTTGATCTGCGCCTCGCGGATCAGCGCGCCCCACTTGGCGTGTTCGGCGCGGATATGCGCGGCAAAGGCCGTGGGCGAGGTCGGCGTCGCGACGCTGCCTTCCTGCTTCAGCCGTTGCTGGACGTCAGCCCGCGCCAGCACTTGCAGCGTGGTAGCGGACAGCTTGGCCGTGATGTCCGCCGGCAATCCAGCAGGCGCGACCAGGCCCAGCCACGTGGTGGCCTCGAAGCCCGCGAAGCCCTGTTCGGCGACCGTCGGTACCGACGGCAGCGCCGACAGCCGCTGCGCGGAGGTCACCGCCAACGCACGGATACTGCCGGCGGCCAGCTGCGGCATCACCGAGACCGCATTGCCGAAATAGGCCGGCACCTGTCCGCCCAGGAGGTCGTTCATGGCCGGGCCCGCGCCCTTGTACGGCACCTGCATGACCCGCACGCCGGCACGCCGCGCCAGCATTTCGCCGGCCAGGTGCCCGACCGTGCCGTTGCCGGCCTGTGCGATTCCCATCTCGCCGCTGCGCGCCCTGGCTTGCTGCAGGAAGTCGGCCAGCGCACGGAACGGCGCATCCTTCCGCACTACCAGCACCACCGGTTGCGCCGCCACGCCCGCAATCGCGGTGAAATCCTTGAGCGGATCGAACGGCATCTTCGGGTAGAGGCCCGGATTGATGGCGAGGTTGGCGGCCTGGCCCATGCCGATGGTGTAGCCATCCGGCGCGGCCTTCGCGACCATGTCCAGGCCGATATTGCCGCCGGCACCCGGCTTGTTGTCGACCACCAGGGTCCAGCGCGCCAGCGTGGTCAGTTTCTCGGCGATCAGGCGCGAGGTGGCATCGGTGCCACCGCCAGGCGGGAACGGCACCACCAGCCGGATGGGCTTCTGCGGCCAGGGGCCCTGGGCGCGTACCAGGCCGGAAGCGGCCAGCGCCGCGGCGGCGCCGCACTGGAGGAATTGGCGTCGTTGCATCGTTGTCTCCGTCATCGTTATGGGTAAGCCGGCGCGGATGCCGCTCAGACTGGCAGGCCCTTGGCCCGCAGCGTGGCGTCGAAGCGTTCCGGGTCCGAGGTGCCAGCCGCATTGCCGGCGCGGATCTTCGCTTCCTTCTGCAGGTGGGCGCGGGTGCGCTCCAGCACGTCGGCCGCCTGTGCCGCCGGGACCGCGATCACGCCGTCCGCATCCCCCACGACCAGGTCGCCCGGCAATACGGCCATGCCGGCGCAGACCACCGGCACGTTGATCTCGCCAGGGCCGTCCTTGGTCGGGCCGCGATGGGTATTGCCGCGCGCAAAGATGGGCATGCCGTCTTCCGCCCATTCCAGGACGTCGCGGATCGCCCCGTCGATCACCAGCCCGCCGAGCCGCCTGGCCACGCAGGTGGTGCGCATCAGGCCGCCGACCAGCGCCTGGGTCAGGTCTGCCCCGCCGTCGATGACCAGCACATCGCCGGCGCGGACCATCATCAGGGCCTTGTGGATCATCAGGTTGTCGCCGGGGCGCACGCGCACGGTCACGGCGGGCCCGCACAGCACGGTCTCCGGCCGGCGGTGGTAGGGGCGCAGGCCGATGGTGCCGACCTGTCGGCTCATCGCATCGCCGATCGCCGCCACGGGCAGCTCGCGGAATGCCGCCAGCAGCGCGGGCGCGAAGCCGTCG
Source organism: Cupriavidus sp. Agwp_2 (assembly GCF_040784895.1). Lineage (NCBI taxonomy): Bacteria > Pseudomonadati > Pseudomonadota > Betaproteobacteria > Burkholderiales > Burkholderiaceae > Cupriavidus > Cupriavidus sp. Agwp_2. The sequence continues at coordinate 1,134,193 of NZ_CP088084.1, read as the reverse complement.
GCGCAGGGGTTGATGCGATATCCCGCCGGCCAGGACAGGGCGGTGGCTTGCTCGGTGCTCATCGGGGTCTCCTTGGGAAGCATCGTGGAATGGGTAAGGGGATAAGGGGGCAAGGGGAAAGGGGTCAGGCGCTGCGCCGTACTGCCGGCGCGAGAACGCCTGGATTCACGCACCACGCCGGCGCGGGCGGCGTCCCTTGCAGGTAGCCGAGCACATTGCGCACGGCACCGCTGGCCATGGCGGCCAGCGCCGCGGGCGTGGAGCCGCCCACATGCGGGGTCAGCACGACGTTGTCGAGCGCGAGCAGCGGGCTGTCCGCGGGCAGCGGTTCGACGGCCATGGTGTCCAGCCCCGCGGCATGGAGATGGCCGCTGCGCAGCGCGGCGGCCAGCGCCGCTTCGTCGACGACTTCGCCGCGCGCGGTATTGACCAGGATCGCGCTCGGCTTCATCGCGGCCAGTTGCGCCTGGCCGATCAGGCCGCGCGTCTGCGCGGTCAGCGGAATGTGCAGGCTGACCACGTCGCTGACGGAAAGCAGGGCGTCCAGCGTGTCGCAGCAGTCGACGTCGGCGGGCCGTGCCGCAGCCCCGGCCAGTGCGGGATCGAACGCGGCGACGCGCATGCCAAGCGCCAGGCACACGCGCGCAACGCGCTGCGCCACCTGCCCAAAGCCGACCAGCCCGATGGTGCGGCCGTGCAATTCCACGCCATCCTGCGCGCGCGACCACCGGCCAGCACGCAGTTCGCGATCCATCCACGGCACGCGGCGCGCCGCCGCGAACATCAGCGCCAGCGTCAGCTCCGCCACGGACTGGGCATTGGCGCCCGGCGTCACGTAGACCGGGATGCCGCGGGCGGTGGCGGCGGCGACATCGATATTGCTGACGCCTACGCCGTGCTTGGAGATCACTTTCAGCGTCGGGCAGGCCTCGATGGCCGCGCTGGTCAGCTCGACGGTGCGCGAGATCACCGCATCCACCGGCAGGGTGGCGAGCAACGCCTGCAGCGCTTGCGGGTCACTTTCCGGCAAGTAGTGGACGCGGGCGTTGGCGGCTTCCAGCAGGCGGACGCCGGCATCGGCAAGGCGCGGCGCGGTAACGAGGACGGTGTAGGGCATGGCTCGGATCGGTTGGAGGATGGAGCGAATTCTTGTCCGCCGATTCGATGCCGTCCAGCTTATAATTTTTTGGTTTTGATAAACGAAAGTAATCAGTCGGGCCAATCATAGCGACGGCCGACTGCATGCCGCGGAGCGCTGCCATGGACCTGCGTGACCTCAAGTACTTCCTGGCCGTCGCCAACGCCGGCAACTTCCGCCGCGCCGCCGAACTGGTGCACCGCAGCCAGCCGACCCTGACCAAGGCGGTCGACCGCCTTGAAGCCTCGCTCGGCGCCGCGCTGTTCGAGCGCGACGGCAGGGGCCAGAAACTGAGCGCGGCCGGGGTCGCGCTGCGCGCCCGCGCCGCCGGCCTGCTGCAGGAGGCCGACCTCGTGCGCGACGAGGTGGGCGCCATCGCGCGCGGCGTGGCGGGCACGGTCAGGCTGGGCAGCGGCCCCCTCGGCGCGGAATACCTGCTGCCGCCCATCTGCCAGATGCTGCTGCGCGAAGCCCCCAACGTGGTGCTGCAACTGAGCATCCGCCACAACTACGAACTGCGCGACGACCTGCGCGAAGGGCGCGTGGATGTGATCCTCGGCTTCGTGCCGGACCAGGAGGATGACGAGTTCCACTGCGAGACGCTGCTGAAGGACACCGTCGTGGTCGCGGCCGCCAAAGGGCATCCGATCTTCCGCGTGCGCAAGCCCGGGCTGGAGTCGCTGGCCGGCTATCGCTGGGCGCTGCCCAACCGCGCGGTGCCGAGCCGGAACTGGCTCGACCAGACCATGGAATCGCGCAACCTGCCGCGGCCCGTGGTGCAGATCGAGACCAACTCGATCCCGCTGATCCCGCGCGTGGTGGCCGACACCGAGCTGCTGACCTTTGTCTCGCGGCGCACCTTGCTCGCCAGTGGCGGCGACCTGCTGGAAGTGCCGCTGCCGGCGGCCACGCTGGTGCGCAATTTCGGCGTGACGTTCCGCAGGGGGGCGCCGCTGTCGCCGGTGGCGGACAGGCTGATCGGGCTGCTGCACGAGTTCGGCAAGACCTTGTTTGACCGGCTGGATTGACCGGTAGCACGGATGCCAAGACCGCCGCGTGTGCCGCCGGGCGCATAACGCAGCGCGAGCCGGCGAGCGCCATCCGGCTTGTACTTCGGCGTGGATGATGTAATACGTATCCATGCCGTGACCTCGCGCAAAAGTCGGCCTTTGTTCGCCTGGCAGCGAGAGACCGCCCAACAACCCGGGCTATCGCCCCGTCATCTCCTCGGGAGGGGAATGATGGAACAACTGCTGGTTGACGCGGTAATCTTCCTCGCCGCGGCACTGCTCGCCGTGCCGCTGTCGGTGCGCTTTGGCTTCGGCTCCGTGCTGGGCTACCTGATCGCCGGCGCGGTGATCGGGCCCTGGGGGCTGCGGCTGGTCACGGATGTTGATTCGATCCTGGACGTGTCCGAGCTGGGCATTGTGCTGATGATGTTCATCATCGGCATTGAAATGGACTTCGAGAAGCTGTGGGCGATGCGCCGCTCCATCTTCGGCTACGGCGGAATCCAGGTCGCGCTGTGCGCGGCGCTGCTGGCCGCGATCTTCATTGTCTTCGGCGTGCAATGGCGGGTTGGCGTGGCGGCCGGGTTTGCGCTGTCGCTGTCGTCCACGGCGATGGTGATCGCGATCCTGGAGCAGAACCGGCTGATGGACGCGCCCGTCGGCCAATCCAGCTTCGGCATCCTGCTGTTCCAGGACATTGCCGCGATCCCGATGATTGCCCTGTTGCCGCTGCTTGCGCCGGTGGCGGCGGACGCCGGCATGTCCAGCGGCTGGGCTTCCGCGGCGAAGGCGCTGGCCATGCTCGCGGCGGTCGTCGTGATCGGGCGCTTCGTGCTCAAGTACGTGCTGCGCATGATCCAGCGCAGCGGCACGCGCGAGATCTTTACCATCTTTGCGCTGCTCTGGGTCATCGGCATCGCGCTGCTGATGCACGTGGTCCACCTGTCGATGTCGCTTGGCGCGTTCGTGGCCGGGCTGCTGCTGGCCGGGTCTGAATGCCGCCACGAGATCGAATCGGACATGGCGCCGTTCAAGGGCATCCTGCTCGGCCTGTTCTTTATCGCGGTCGGCATGTCGATCGATTTCTCCGTGCTGGCCAGCAAGCCGCTGCTGGTGGCGGTGCTGGTGGTCGCCCTGGTGGTGGGCAAGTTCCTGGCACTGATGTACCTGGCGAACCAGATCGAATTGCCGCGCCAGCATCGCATCTACTTCGCCCTCTTGCTGTCACAGGGCGGTGAGTTCGCCTTTGTCGTGATGGGCGCCGCGCAGGCGGCGAACCTGATCGACGCCGAGCAGCTCTCCGTCGTCACGGTCGTCGTTGCGCTGTCGATGGCAACGACTCCACTGCTGTTGCTTGCCCACCGCAAGCTGCCACGCACCCGCGCGGCACCGCGCCAGGCTGAGGCGGATGGCCAGTAGCGGCCCGAGTTCGCCAGCGCCGCAAGCAACCCGATCGCGCCACGGAGGTGCCTAGCGATGACTGTCCTCAACTGGCTGCGCCGTCGCGGCAAGCATCCGGACGGGGCGCGCGATGCAGAGCGCGCCGCGCTGGCGGAGCGCGTGACCAGGCTTTGCCCATACGTGCGGCTGGTGGGGGGCTACCGCAAGCAGCTTGCCCCGGCGCTGGCCATCGCCGACCGGTACGTGCGCGATGTGGTGGCGGGCTTGCCGCCGGCGTCGGTGGCAAGCGAGGCAAGCTGGGACAGCGATCCCTATATCCATGCCTTCTTCGGCACGGCGCAGGACGTCATGCCGGTGTTCAGCCGGTCGCCGGACCTGCGCGACTATTTCAGCGGCGCAGCGTCCGCCGCCGAGGCCTATTGCGTGCTCGGGATGGACAAGCTGGAACGCCGCACGCTGGGTGTGGCGCTGGAAGGCGATGTCATGCGCACGGAGGTGCCCCAGACCACGGTCAGCTTCGCCGATCACCAGGTCAGGATCTGCGCGCCGACCGAAGCGGCGCTGCGCGAGGAAATCGCTTCCCGCATACTGGACCAGCTCGCGCTGCAGGCACTGGGCGATGTGGCTGGCGGCACGTCCCGGCGCGACCGCATCGAGCGCGAGCAGACGCTGCTGACCACGCGGCTGCACCTGCTGGAAAAGCAGGGCGTCGGCATGCGCAGCGTGCTTGGACAAGGCGGCGAGGCGCAAGCCGGCGAGCCCGAGCGGCTGCGCGAGCAGGTGGCACAGAACGAGGCTGCGCTCGCGGCACTGAGCGAAGAGGGCGCGCAGGGCGGCCGGGCCGGCATGCCGGAGCGCCAGCTGCACGCGCTGGTCGACGCGCTGACGCATGCCGAGGCCAGCTTCAAGGTCGAGCGGGAAGCGGTGCGGCTGAGCGCCATGAACATCGTGCTGCCGCCCGGCAGTGCCGGGCCCGGCGCGGACCTCCAGCTGATGACCGCGCGGGTTCCCGGGGATCCGCCGCTGGTTCGCACCTTTGCGCTGGTGTGCGTGGCCCGCGCCGGCATGTTGTCGCCCATGCAGTTGCTCGATGAGGCGGCGCGCATGCTGTGAGCCCGCGTGGAGCGGGCCGCCCCGGCGTCAGGCCATTGCCAGCACCAGGTTGCGATAGATCTCGCACGCGCCGTCCAGCTGCTCCAGCGCGATCGATTCATCGATGGTATGCGCGTCCTCCTCGCACCCCGGCCCCAGCCCGATGGTCGGGATACGGCGGCGGCCGGCCGATTCGGAGCCGTTGGTGCAGAACGCCCAGCTTCCGACCTGCGGCGAACGCCCGGCTTGTGCGATGGCGCGCACCGCGGCCTGCACGAGCGGGGTGCTTTCCGGCTGCTGCCATGCCGGCAGCCAGCGGGTCGGCCGCGCCGATTCGCCGGTGAAGGTCCGCACCTCGTCGTCGGACACCGCCAGTGTGAAGTCATGCAGGCCATTGGCGCGCAGGCAGCTGCCGATCTGGCCGAGGATGTCCTCGCGCGTCTCGCCGCCCAGGGTGCGGCGGTCAAAGCGGATGGTGGCCGAAGTCGGGATCATCGAGATCGACGGATACGGCGATGAGACGATATCCGTCGGCACCAGCAGTGCGGCGCCAAGGACCGGGTCGACCGGCAGTTGCAGGCCTTCCAGCGCCGTCAGCGCACGCGCGGCGGCGAGCAGAGGATTGACGCCAAGGTGCGGCGTCGCCGCATGCGCGGGTTTGCCGTGGAAGGTGAGCTGGATTTCCAGCCGGCCTTTCTGTCCCGTCTTGACCTGCAGCTTCGAAGGTTCGCAGATAACCACCGCATCCGGCTCGCAACGGCCCAGCACCGATGCCAGCGCATGTCCTTCGATCACTTCCTCCAGCACGCTGGCGCAAACCGCGACGCGCTTGCGCAGCGGCCGCTCCCGTGCCGCGGCGGCAACGCCGCAGATAGCGGCGGCGATGCCGCCCTTCATGTCGGTGCTGCCGCGCCCGTACAGCCGGCCGTCGTGGATGGTGCCGCCGAACGGCTCGAAGCGCCACGTGCCGGTGACAGGCACCACGTCCATATGGCCGTCGAACAGCAGCGCCACGTCCGCGTCCTCGGGGCCGATCAGCCCGAGCACGCTGCCGTTTGCGTCCATCGTTACCGACGTGAAGCCGGCTTCGGTCATGCGTCGGGACAGCAGGGCAGCGAGGTCGCCCTCCTGGCCAGACAGGCTGGGAATGCGCACCATCTCGCGGGTCAGCGATGCGACGTCACTGAGATTGCTTGCGGGATCGATCATGTCGGTAAGTCTCTTGTTGTCAGCGGTTGACCAGCGCGGCCGGCACGCGCAGCACCAGCAGCGCGCCGATCACGGTGAAGGAGGCGAGGAAGTACATGCCCCAGTCGGTCGAGCCCGTGAGGTCCTTGATCCAGCCGATGGCATACGGGCTGGCAAAGGCGGCGAGGCCGGCGAAGGAATTGATCGCCGCAATGCCGGCCGCCGCGCTGCGCCCTTCGAGGAAGGCGGTCGGCAGGCTCCAGAACAGCGGCGAGCAGACCATGCACCCGGCCGCCGCCACCGACAGCATCGCCACCGCGAACGCGGGGTTATGGCTGAACATCGTGCTGAGCGCCAGGCCGGTGCCGCCGACGAGAAACGGGATGACCATGTGCCAGCGGCGCTCGCGCGTCTTGTCGGAATGCCGGCACACCAGGATCATCGACACCACCGCGAACGCATTCGGGATCGCCGTCAGCAGGCCGACGTCGAGCAGCGAGACCACGCCCGTCGAGCGGATCACCGATGGAATCCAGAACGCCAGGCCCGAGAGGCTGGAGACCGTGCAGTAGCAGATCAGCGCCATATGGATCACGCGGCGGTCGCGGAACAGCCTGAGCAGCGATACGTGCTCGGTCTTGCTTCCCTTTTCCGCCGCGATGTTGTGGGCGAGGCGGTGCTTCTCGGCCGCGCCCAGCCAGCGTGCATCGGCGATGCTGTCGTCCAGGTACCAGAGCACGGCAAGGCCCAGCACGACCGATGGAATCGCTTCGAGCAGGAACATCCATTGCCAGCCGGCAAAGCCGTAGTGCTCGTGCATGCTCTCCATGATCCAGCCCGACAGCGGCCCGCCAAGGATGCCGGCCACCGGCACCGCGGTCATGAAGACCGCGATCACCTGGCCGCGCCGGTGCGACGGGAACCAGTAGGTGAGGTACAGGATGATGCCGGGATAGAAGCCCGCCTCGGCGGCGCCGAGCAGGAAGCGCAGGATGTAGAACTGCGTCGGCGTCTTTGTCAGCGCCATGCAGGCCGAGATGCAGGCCCACAGGATCATGATGCGCGCCAGCGTCTTCTTGGCGCCGATGCGGTGCATCAGCACGTTGCTCGGCACTTCGAACAGGAAGTAGCCGATGAAGAAGATGCCGGCGCCAAGGCCGTACACCGTGTCGCTGAACTTGAGCTGGTCCAGCATCTGCAGCTTGGCGAAGCCGACGTTGACGCGGTCCAGGAAGGCCGCCACGTAGCAGGCCATCAGGAACGGCAGCAGTCGCCAGGCCACCTTGCGGTAGAGCGCGTTGTCGTGCGCTGCCATCGTGTCGGATGTGTTCGGGGTCGCGGCCGGGGCGCGAAGCGCCGGCGCGGATTGCAGGGAATCGCTCACTATGTTCCTCCTTTGGATTTGGTGAGACAACAACGCCCCCTGCGGGCGCCCGAAGGCGCCTGCATGTTCTTTTTATCTCGATTAGGGAAGGGGGCGGGAAAGTGCGCCGGTTACGCGGCGGCCAGCGCCTGCGGTGGTGTGGCGCCGCGCTGGCTGGTGATGCGGCCGTAGGCCTCGGGGCGGCGGTGCCGCGCGAAGTTGAAGGTCGTGGTCTTGTACGACTGGCACAGGTCGAGGTCGCAGCGCGCGATGGCCAGCTCGTCGCCCTTGGTCGAGCAGGCCGCGACGATCTCGCCCGACGGCGCGATGATGCAGGTGCCGCCGATCATCTCGCAGCCCTCTTCCTTGCCGGCCTTGGCCACGCCGACCACCCAGGTGCCGTTCTGGTAGGCGCCGGCCTGCATCACCAGGTGGTTGTGGAACATCGACAGGTCGTCGTGCTCTGGCGCGGGCGGGTTGTGCACGGGGGTGTTGTAGCCCAGCAGGATCATTTCCGCGCCTTGCAGGCCCATCACGCGATAGGTCTCCGACCAGCGGCGGTCATTGCACAGCGCCATGCCCATGACGCCGCCGAACCCCTGCCAGACGCCGAAATCGTCGCCCGGCTCGAAATAGCGCTTTTCCAGATGCTGGAAGGCGCGCCAGGGCTCATGCTGGTCGTGGCCGGGCAGGTGCACCTTGCGGTATTTGCCGATGATCTTGCCATCGCGGCCGACGAGGATGGCGGTGTTGTAGCGCCGTTCCGCGCCACCTTCGCGCGCCAGTTCCGCATAGCCGAGATAGAAGCCGATGCCGAGCCGCGCGGCGGTGTCGAACAGGATGCGCGTCTCGGGGCCGGGCATCTCGCGCTCGTAGAAGGCGTCGAGGGCTTCGGGGTCTTCCATGTACCAGCGCGGGAAGAAAGTGGTCAGCGCCAGTTCCGGGAACACCACGAGGTGGCAGCCCATTTCGTGGGCATGGTGCAGGTGGGCCAGCAGGCGGGCGACGACGTCGCGGCGCGAGTCGCTGCGCTGGATCGGACCGAGCTGGGCTGCGGCAACGTGGACGATGCGGGACATGATTGGGAGTCTCCTGTTATGCGGGGAATGTCAGGCGGCAAGTTCGAGCATCAGGTCGAGCAGCACGTCGGCGCCAGCCTGGATGTCGCGGTCGTGGGTCAGTTCGGCGACGTTGTGCGAAAGGCCGGCCACGCTCGGCACGAAGATCATGCCGGCGGGGCACATGCGGGCGAGTATCTGGGCGTCGTGCCCGGCGCCGCTCGGCATGCGCCGCACGCTGTGTCCGTGCCGGCGCGCGATGGCTTCGACGCGGTCGACCATGCCGGCGTCGAACGCCACCGGTGCGAAGTCGGCCAGCGTGCGCTGGCTGAGGCGAACGCCCTCGGCCTTCGCCACGTCCTGCGCATAGGCCAGCGTGCGCTGCACCGCATCCGTCAGCACGGCGCCGTCGGTATTGCGCAGGTCGACCGTGAACACCGCGCGGTTCGGGATCACGTTGACGAGGTTCGGGAAGTACTGCACCTGGCCGACGGTTGCGAGCTGCGCGCCGCCCAGCTCGCGCGACAGGTCGCGCACGAAGCAGGCGACGCGCGCGGCGACCAGGCCCGCATCGTGGCGCAACCGCATCGGCGTGGTGCCGGCATGGTTGGATGTGCCCTCCACGGTGAATTCGGTCCAGTGGATGCCCTGCACGCCAGTGACCGCGCCGATGGCGATGTCCTCGTGCTCAAGCACCGGGCCCTGCTCGACATGCAGTTCGACGAAGGCATGCACGCGATTGCGGCCCACTGGCGCAGGGCCGGCATAACCGATCCGGGAAAGGTTCTCGCCAACCGTGGTGCCATCGATGCCGCGCGTGCCAAGCGCCTGCTGCAGTGGCAGGTCGCCCTGGAACACGAGGCTGCCCATCATGTCCGGGGCAAAGCGCGCGCCTTCCTCATTGGTGAAGAACGCAACCGCCAGCGGGTGGCGCGTGACGATGCCGGCGTCGTCCAGCGCGGCCATGACTTCCAGGCCGGCGAGCACGCCGAGATTGCCGTCGTAGCGCCCGCCCGTGCGCACGGTGTCGATATGCGAGCCGGTCATTACCGGCGGCAGGTCTTCGCGGCCGGCGCGCACGCCGACCACGTTGCCGATACCGTCGATGCTGACCGCCAGTCCCAGCTCGCGCATCCACGACACCACCAGATCGCGCCCCGCGCGGTCTTCGTCGGTCAGCGCGAGCCGGCAGACCCCGCCGCCGTCGATGGCGCCGACTTCGCCGAGCATGGCGATGCGGCGCAGCAGCCGAGGCAGGTCGATCCGCGCGGTTCGCGCAAGGTCGAGGGTCGCGTTCACGCTGCCTTCCTTACGTCTTCCGGCAGGCGGCCGACGATGCGCTGGTACAGCGCCACATCGGTCGCGCCTTCGCTGCCGAACACCAGCACCCGGCTGGCGGCGTCGAGGCCAAGCTGTTCGCGCGTGGTGGGATCTGCCATGGCGCCAAGGCAGCCGGCCAGCCCCGCGACCGCCGATTCGCCGGCGACGATGGGGGCATCGCCATAGCGGCCGTCGGCCAGCAGGCGCACGCTTTCCAGCGCGGAGGCATCGTCGATGGTCAGGAACGCATGCGCGCCGGGATGCAGCACTTCCCAGGCCAGCAGCGAGACTTCGCCACAGGCGAGCCCGGCCATCACCGTGTCGAGGTCGCCATGGACTGCCACCGGCTTGCCGGCGCGAGCGCTTTCATACAGGCAGGCGGCCTGGTCCGGCTCGACCACGATAAAGCGGGGGCGCTTGTCGCCGAGCACTTCCCAGAAGTGCGCGCACACGGCGGCTGCGAGCCCGCCCACGCCTCCCTGCAGGAACACGTGGGTCGGCAACTGGCCGTCCGGCAACTGGCGCAGCGCCTCGTCGGCCATCACCGCGTAGCCCTGCATCACGTCCTTGGGCACTTCCATATAGCCTTCATAGGAGGTGTCCGAGACCACGAAGCGCCCCAGCCGGGCCGCGTCCTCGGCCGCCTGGCGTACCGAATCGTCGTAGTTGCCCGCGGTGCGGACCACCTGCGCGCCGTATTGCTCGATGGCGGCCTTGCGGCCTTCGCTGACGGTGGCGTGGATATAGATCACGCACTGGCAGCCGAAGCGTTGCGCGCCCCAGGCCACGGAGCGGCCGTGGTTGCCGTCAGTGGCGCAGGTGACCGTGATATCCCGCACCGCGTCGGCATAGCGGCCCGATAGCAGGTCGTCGACCGACACGTCGCCCACACCCAGCCGGCTGCCGATCTCGCGCACCAGCAGGCGGCTGACCGCGTAGGCGCCGCCCAGCGCCTTGAAGCTGCCCAGCCCGAAGCGGTCGCCTTCGTCCTTGTAAAGGATCTGTGCGACACCGGCGGCTTGTGCAAGGCCATCGAGTGCGACCAGCGGCGTCGGCGCGTAGCCCGGCCAGCGGCGGATCTGCGTGGCGGCGCGGGTAAAGGCTTCGCCGCCGAGCACGGCTTGCTGGCGCGTGCCGTAGGGCGCGCCGGGCGTGGCCGCCGGGTTCAGCGCGCACTGCAGCTTCAGGTTGGGGAGCGGGTGGTTCAAGACAGTCTCCTGGGTTGGGTTCTAGCGATGTAAATCGCCGTAGTGGTCATGCAGCGATTCGATTTCTTCGAGCCGCTCGCGCGCCGCGTCGCCGAGGATCAGCGCGAGGCCTGTGCAAAGGTGGTTGATCAGGCTGACGGCCGCGACATAGGAGTCGAACACCGCCGCACCGTGGTTGACGCAGCGAAGCACCACGTCAGAGCGCGCCGGCAGGTCGGTCGCGCTGGGGTCGGTCAGGATCACGACCTTGGCGCCGACGCGGTTGGCGTGGGCCACCATGGGCCACAGCAGCGTCACGCGCCGGCGGAAGTCCATCACCAGCAGCACGTCGTCTGCGCCGAGGTCGGCCAGGTCTTCAGCAAGGTTCAGCCCGGCGCCCGGCGCCAGCGTCACGCCCGGCCGCAACTGGGTCAGCAGCGCCCACGCGTATTGCGCCAGCACGCGGCCGTTGCGGAAGCCGGCGATAAAGACCCGCCCGGCGCCGGCGAACAGCGCGACGGCGCGCTCGACATCGGCCGGATTCAGGCGGTCGAAGGTCTGGGCGAGGTTCTGCAGGTCATTGGACAGATGGCGTGCCAGCGGCGCCTGGTCGTCGGCAGGAGCCTGCACGCCGGCCAGCTCGTACAGCGGCGAGCCGCGGTCGGCCTCGTCGCGCAGCAGGGCGCGGACTTCATTGAAATTCTCATAGCCGAGGCGGCGGAAGAACCGCCCGGCGGTCGCCTTGGACACGCCGGCCTTCTGCGCCAGTTCGGTAGCCGAGTAGGCGGCGAGGTTGCCAATGCACTCCAGGGTCACGGCGGCCAGGCGGCGCTCGCTTTCGGTGAGCTGGTCGTTCAGTGCGAGGATCTTGTCTTGCAACGATGAGGTCATGATCGGGTCCGAATGAAACTTCGGTTTCAGAAATATAGGCTGATGAAACTTTGGTGTCAAACAAAATTATTCATGAAACTTTGGTTTCATGATGGGGATTGTCGCGCACATGCGAGCGTCGGGTCGAGGGCGGCCCTCGCTTCGCTAAAATCACCCGATAGCGGTTTCATTCCAAAAGGCTCAAGCGTGGCACTCCAGCAGGGTTTCATCCTGACCCGGCATTGGCGCGATACGCCGGCCGGCACCGAGGTCGAGGTCTGGCTGGCCACCGACGACGGGCCGCGCCGGCTGCGCCTGCCGTATCAGCCGTCGATTGCATTTGTCCCCGAGGCACAACGCGAGCGTGCCGAGGCGCTGCTGCGCCGCGAGCGCGAGGTCGAGTTGCGCCCGCTGAAGTTGCAAGACTTCCGGGGCAGGCCGGTCATGGGCCTGTACTGCCAGCAGCATCGGCAGCTGATCCAGCTCGGCCGTTCGCTGCGCGAGGCCGGCATCGACCTCTACGAAGCCGATATCCGCCCGCCCGAGCGCTACCTGATGGAGCGCTTCATCACGGCGCCGGTCTGGTTCGAGGGCGAGCCGGACGGCGACGGCGTGCTGTGCAACGCCCAGCTGAAACCCGCGGCGGACTACCGGCCCACGCTACGGCTGGTGTCGCTCGATATCGAAACCAACGCCTTCGGCGAGCTTTACTCGATTGCGCTCGAAGGCTGCGACCAGCGCCAGGTCTACATGCTGGGCGACGCGCCAGCGGCACCGGTCGATGTCGATTTCTCGCTCGAATATTGCGCGGCACGACCCGAGTTGCTGGAGAAGCTGAACCAGTGGCTGGCCCATCACGACCCCGACGCGATCATCGGCTGGAACCTGGTCCAGTTCGACCTGCGCGTGCTGGTCGAGCATGCCCGCCGCTTGCAGGTGCCGTTGCGCCTCGGCCGCGGCGGTGCGGAACTGGAATGGCGCGAGCACAACGCACAGCAGCACTATTTCGCCAGCGCGCCGGGACGGCTGATCATCGATGGCATCGAGGCGCTGCGTTCGGCCACGTGGAGCTTCCCGTCGTTCAGCCTGGAATCGGTGGCGCAGACGCTGCTCGGTGAAGGCAAGGCGATCGACAATCCGTACGACCGCATGGATGCCATCGACCGCATGTTCGAGCAGGACAAGCCGGCACTGGCGCGCTACAACCTGCGCGATTGCGAACTGGTGACGCGGATCTTCGAGAAGACGGAACTGCTGTCATTCCTGCTGGAGCGCGCCACGGTCACGGGACTGCCGGCCGACCGCAGCGGCGGTTCGGTTGCCGCCTTCACGCATCTCTACATGCCGCTGATGCACCGGCAGGGCTATGTCGCACCCAACCTCGGCGAGCTGGCGCCGGAGGCCAGCCCGGGCGGCTTCGTCATGGATTCACGGCCGGGGCTCTACGAATCGGTGCTGGTGCTGGACTACAAGAGTCTCTATCCGTCGATCATCCGCACCTTCCTGATCGACCCCATCGGCCTGGTCGAGGGCCTGGCGCATCCTGGCGATGCCGACTCGGTGCCCGGTTTCCGCGGCGCGCGCTTCTCCCGGACGAAGCACTGCCTGCCGGCGATCGTCGCCCGGGTCTGGCAGGGCCGCGAGGCCGCCAAGCGCGACCGTAACAAGCCGCTCGCGCAGGCGCTCAAGATCATCATGAATGCGTTCTATGGCGTGCTGGGGTCGAGCGGGTGCCGGTTCTTCGATCCACGGCTGGCGTCATCGATCACCATGCGCGGCCACGAGATCATGCGGCAGACCCGCGCGCTGGTCGAGGCGCGCGGCTACGAGGTGATCTATGGCGACACCGATTCCACCTTCGTCTGGCTGCGCCGCGCGCGCACGGAAGCCGATGCGCAGCAGATCGGCCGCAGCCTGGTCGCCTGCGTCAACGACTGGTGGCGCGACCACCTGTGGCAGACCTATGGCCTGGAAAGCGCGCTTGAACTCCAGTTCGAGACCCACTTCCGCCGCTTCCTGATGCCGACCATCCGCGGCACCGACCTTGGCAGCAAGAAGCGCTACGCCGGCCAGGTGGAGCGGGCCGACGGCACGGTCGAGATGGTGTTCAAGGGGCTGGAGACGGTGCGCACGGACTGGTCGCCGCTTGCGCAGCAGTTCCAGCAGACGCTTTACGAGAAGGTCTTCAACCGCGCGCCATACCAGGACTATGTGCGCGACATCGTGCGCCGTACGCTTGCCGGCGAGCTCGACGAGCAGCTGGTTTATCGCAAGCGCCTGCGGCGCAAGCTGGAGGACTATCAGCGCAACGTGCCGCCGCACGTGCGGGCTGCCCGCATCGCCGACGACTACAACGAGCGCCACGGCCGCCCACGCCAGTACCAGCATGGCGGCTGGATCAGCTATGTGATGACCACGGCAGGGCCGGAGCCGCTCGAATGCCGATCCGCGCCGATCGACTATGGCCACTACGTCGGCAAGCAGCTGCAGCCGATTGCCGATGCGATCCTGCCGTTCCTGGACGACGACTTCGAGCGGCTGTTGTCGGGGCAGATGACGCTGTTTCCGCAATAGGCCAGCGTGACAGCACCCCTGGCGTCAGGCGCCTGCCTGATGGATGGCCGCCAGCAGGTCGTCAGGATGGACCATCAGCTCGCGGACTTGCCACAGCGCCGGATATTGGTTGAGTACGCTGCGCCACCGGGGCGATTCCAATAGCCCGTGCCAGACAGGGGCAAGAATCGCCGCTTCCGCGGGTTGGCCTTCCCACAGGTCGCTGGCGAATTCGAGGCTGGCCTGCGCCGACAGCAGCTGCATCCGGCTGGCCGCACTGAGCAGGCGCGGCCTGGCTTCGGCGGGCGCATCGCAGCAATACAGCACCAGGCCTGCCAGGCCGGCCTGACTGGCCTCATCGGTGCGCAGCGCGCTGAGCGAGGCACCGTGCAGGCGCACGGTCCCTTGCTGCGTTTCGAACGCATAGACGACGTCCTTGTCGGCATGTGCCAGCAAGTGCAAGCCGCGCAGCAGCTTCGGCAGGTCAGTCGTGGCGGCATCGACGGAGGCCTTGGCCTCTGCGAGCAGGCAGATTTCCCAGGCTGGTGCTGCATCGGATGCCGGCAGTTGCCTGAGCAGGACGGCGTCCCATTCGGTCTTGGCACGTTCATGCGTGGCGGGGATCGAGGCCGGTACGCGCATCGAGGTCACGACGCGGTATGACGCCTGCGCTCGCTCGGCCTCGTTGAGTCGCTGCGCCAGTGCCTCCAGTGCCTGTGCGGCCTGCGCTTCGGTGGCGGCGCCACGCTGGCGGGCGGCGGCGCCTTGCGCACTGGCCGTGGCGCTTCCCGAGCGCGGGCCATGCCGGTCCCATAGCTCCCGGTATTGGCGCACCAGGTCATCCGCCTCCAGTGCTTCGAGACGCTGCAAGCGCTTCAGCGCGGGACTGTCGAGCAGCCGCGCCAGGCCCGGCGCTTCGCTCGCTATCTCCGGCATATCGAGCAGGCCACGTACGGTATCGTGCAGCGCGGACCACGATGACGCCGAGGTGGACGCATGAAGCCGGGCCAAGGCCTCACGCTGCGGACCCGGCGCGAGACGCTGCTGCCGGCCCGGATGGGCGATCGCGTTGACGGCCATGTAGACCTGGCGGCGATCGGGGTCGGCGCCCGCGGACAACGACGCGTACTCGCGCACGTGCGTCGCCCGGTGCCGCATGACCATGGCCTGGAAGACCGGGTCGCCGGCGTCCGTGCGCAACGCTTCGCGGATCAGGTGCGCGAGCGCATCGATAAAGCGGTCTTTCAGGGCCGCGGCTGGCGTTTCACCGCTTGCCATCGCCGCGCGGGCCTGTTCGATTGCGAGCGCGAGCGTCGTTGCCGGGCTGGCTGCCTGCTGCCCGGATAGCTCGGCGGCGCTGGCCGGCAGGCGATAGCGGCGCGCGACGGCGCGCAGTGTTGCATTGAGCAAAGGAGGCGAGGGCAACGGTGGCATGGCAAGGGGCGGCACAGTGCGGCACAGGGGCGGCACAGGGGCGGCACAGGGTCGATGCACGCGGATCTGGTCAAGTCTCGACAATCCGTACGGGTTTGTCCACCGTGCGGGGGCTCGCTGTACGTTATTGACGGGTTTCATGACATGCGGCGCGTTGCCGGAAATCCGGCCGTGACCGCCCCCGGCCGCATGGCGTCGCGGCGTTTCCACAGCCCGGTCCGTACGCTTCCTTATTCGCCTTGCGCCGTAATAGAATCGGGACTTTACAAATAGCGTGCCGGGTACCGACAGGGTTGACGCGTCCTGTCGTCAAGGTCCTGGCATGACAACAATCTCCGGCGACCGCGTGGCCGGGCAGGGCGGGTCGATTCACACCGTATGCACGCATTCACGTATGACGCCGTCCTGGCGAACGACGGAGCGGAATGGGCCCGCGACGACGAGGCGGATGGCGCGATGCCAGCCCCCGCCGGGCGGCACGGCTGGGCCTTGCTGGAAACGTCGGAAGGGCTGGCCCTGCATGTCAGTGTCACCGGCCAGATCCTGAACGCGACCCGGGCGTCGGGCGCGCTGCTGGGCCTTCCGTACGCGTATCTGTGCCGCGCGGCCATGCGCGACATTCTTCCCATTGGCGAATACGAACGCGCCGCGGCGCTGTGGCAGGCCTGCCTGCTGGATGGCCAGGCCCGGCGGGCCACCGTCCGGTTCAACGATGCCTCGGCCGGAACCCGCTACCTGGAGCTGCATGTCTGCCGCGACATCGACGAAGCCGGGCTGGCGTCGCTGCTGCTGTTCGGGACCGATGTCACGGCGTGGATGCAGAAGCTGCAGCAACTGACCGAGCAGTCGCTGATCGATCCGCTGACCGGGATCGGCAACCGCGACCTCATTCGCCGCCGCATTGAACAATACCTGGCCGGGGAGCATTCGGCGGGACGCCGGCTCGCTGTCGCGCTGATGGACCTGGACGGATTCAAGAAAATCAACGATTCCCTCGGGCATGGCGCCGGCGATGCCTTGCTCAAGGAAATGGCAGCCCGTTTGCGCGGCGTGCTGCGCGGGACGGACACCGTGGCGCGGCTGGGCGGCGATGAATTTGTCTTGCTGCTCGAAAACATCGTAGCCGACGAAGCCGCAGCCGACATCCTGGAACAGGTCATGCGGATTTGCCGGCAGCCATTCCAGCTGTCGGCGCGCCAGATCCGCGTCACCACCAGTATCGGGCTGGCCTTCGCCACCGGTGTCGAGGATTCCGACGCCGAGCTGCTGCGGCGCGCCGACCGGGCCATGTACGAAGCGAAGGCGCTGGGCGGCAATCGGTATTTCCGCTATTCGCCGGAGTTCGACGAGAAGCTGAACGAGCAGTTCCGGATCGAGCAAGACCTGTTCGAGGCCGTGCATAACGGCGAATTGTCCCTGCAGTACCAGCCCATCGTCAGCCTCGACGGCAGCAACCTGTGCGCGGTCGAGGCGCTGATGCGGTGGGAGCGGGCCGGCCGCCCCGTGTCTCCCGAGATCTTCGTGCCGGTCGCTGAAAACAACGGCCTGATCCATCATCTCGGCGCCTGGGTGCTGCGCTGCGCTTGCGCCCAGCTTGCCATGTGGGATGCAAAGGGTGCGCAGGTCGGCTACGTGTCGGTCAATGTGTCGCCGGTGCAGTTCAGCCATCCCGGCTTCGCCGACCAGGTGCGCAGCGCGATCCGCGATACCGGTGTCAGCGCCGGCCGGCTGGTGCTGGAAATCACCGAAGGGGCGCTGATGATCGATCCCGAAGCGGCGGGCAATGTCCTGACCGAGTTGCGGGCGCTGGGCATCCGCTTTGCCGTGGACGATTTCGGCACCGGCTACTCCAGCCTGTCGTACCTGCGCCGGTTTCCGCTGTCGGCGCTGAAGATCGACCGCAGTTTTGTTGCCGACATGGTCGATTCGCCGCACGCGCAGACCATCGTCTTTGCGGTCCTCTCGCTGGCGCGCGAGCTTGGGCTGGTGGCGATCGCCGAAGGCGTCGAGACGGCATGCCAGCGCGAGCTGCTGGCCGCGCAGCGCTGCGAGATGGCACAGGGCTGGCACTATGGGCGCGCCATGAGTCCCGCCGACCTCGAAGCGGCTTTTGCCGCGGGCAGGTGGCGCCTGGACGCCCCGACCCTGTTGCCGCAATGAGGCATGGCCATGGATAAACAGGCATTCCTCGACCAACTCTGGGCCCGGCTGGCCGAGCAGGGCGATTTTCCGACGCTGCAGTATTGCATCGATCATGTGTTCAGTTCGCTGGATGCGGAGCGCAACGTCGGCGAAATGGCCAGCAGCATCTTGTCGGACTTCAGCCTGTCGCAGAAGATCATCCGGCTGTCCAACTCCGCCATGTACCGCTCGTTCGGGGGCGAGGTCACCACCGTTTCGCGCGCGATCATGGTGCTGGGGGTGGATACGGTCATCCATCTGACGCTGGGCGTGCGCGTGCTCGACTTCTTCCAGACCATGCCGGAAAACCGGCCACGGGCCGCGCAAGCGCTCAAGCAGGCCATGGTCGCGGCGGAATTCACCCGGACCCTGGCGGAAGCAAGGGGCATCGCCGACGGGGAAGAGGCCGTGGTCTGCACGCTGATGCACCATGTGAGCCGGCTGCTGCTGATCCTGTATGTGCCGGAGGCGTGGGACCGCATTACCGCAATGTGCGAGGCCGGCGCGCAGGCCGGCGCGCAGATCAGCGAGGACGAGGCCTGCCGCGAAGTCCTGGGCGTGTCGCTTGGCGAGATCGCCCGGGCGGCTGCGGTCAAATGGCGTTTGCCGCCGCTGATCGCCGGCGCCATGAGCGCGCCCCCGTTGCCGGAAGGCGCCATGCCGGAGACGCACGCCGACTGGCTGGGCGCCGTGGCCCGGTTGTCGTCGCAGGCGGCCGCGTCGATCCTCTCGGGCCAGGGCGACCCAGCGGCCGACAGTCCGTTGGCGGCCGATACGGCGCTGCGGGCGCAGGCGGAACGGCTGGGCCTGGAGCCGGGGCACCTCGGGCGGGCGCTGGAGCAGGCCAAGGTGCTCACGACCTCGATGGCGGCCACGGACGCCGCCAGCCAGGCCGGGGACGACGCCGGCGAGCAAGGCGGCAACCCCGCCGACGCGCTCGCCAGGCTGCAGCGGGCGGTCGCCGAAGTCCGGCAGGAGGGCAGGGCGATGTCCATTGCCGAGCTTGCGCCCTTTGCGCTGGAGTCCGCCATGCGCGCGCTGAATTTCTCGCGCTGCTTCCTGATGCTGCTGAATCCATCGGCGCGGCGCTTCGGTGCGCGGCTCGGCTTTGGCGAAGGCATGCGCGACAAGCTCGACCAGTTGTCCTTCGAGGAAGGCTTCGTTCCGGACGTGTTCCACTTCGCCACGCTCGCTGACCGGCCATTGCTGATCGAGGACACCTTTGACAACGAGGCCGCGCATCGCGTGCCGCGCTGGTATCGCGAGGCCATGCCCGATGCCCGCGCGCTGCTTCTGATCCCGGTGCGGGTGCGCAATCGCTGCGTTGCCCTGATTTGCGGCGACTGGGGCAACGCGCGCTTCACCGGGGCACTGTCCGGGGAGGAGGCCGACGCGATCGCCCAGCTGGCGGGAGAGATTGCGGCCGGCTTCCTGCGGTCGGCGCCGGCGCGCTAGGCCGGCGGGGCTGGCGCTGCTGCCTCCGGGACCTTCTTCAGGCAGCCCCGGGGAACGGTGCTGCGCTGCACACATGGATTTGTAGCGCGCCAAGGCACACAATGCCTGCATGAAAGCCGCCCTGCATCCTGCCCGCGCCGTCGCCATGGGGTTCCTGCTGGCCATCGTTGCGGGCAGCGTGCTGCTGATGCTGCCCTGGGCGCGCGAAGGCGGCGGCAGCGTGCCGTGGCTGACCGCTTTTTTTACGGCGGTGTCCGCGGTGTGCGTGGCCGGGCTGATCGTGGTCGATACCGGCACGTACTGGTCCGGCTTTGGCCAGGCAGTCATCATGGTCCTGTTCCAGCTTGGCGGATTCGGCATGATGACGGCGTCGACGCTGCTGGGGCTGATGGTCAACCGCTCGCTGAGGCTGCGCACCAAGCTGCTGACCCAGGCCGAGACCCACGCGATCGGGCTGGGCGATGTCGTCGGCGTGGCCAGGCTGGTGCTGGTGGTGACCATCGGGGTCGAACTGGTGCTGGCGGCCTGGCTGGCGTTGCGGCTGCATTTCCTCTATGGCGCGCCGTGGGACGACGCCGCCTGGAACGGGCTGTTCCATGCCATTTCCGCCTATAACAATGCCGGCTTCTCGACACATGCCGACAGCCTGATCCGCTATGCGGCCGACCAGTGGGTGCTGATGCCGGTGATGGTGGCGGCCCTGGTCGGCGGCATCGGTTTCCCGGTGCTGCACGACCTGCGCAACAAGACTTTCCGCCCGCACCGCTGGTCTCTGCACAGCAAGCTCACGCTGGCCACCACCGGGGTGCTGTTCCTGGTAGGCCTGGTCGGGGTGCTGATGTTCGAGTGGACCAACGCACGCACGCTCGGCCCGATGGCGCCGGGAGACAAGCTGTTGTCGGCGGCGTTTGCCTCGGTCTCCGCGCGCACCGTCGGCTTCAACACCATCGACATCGGCGGCCTGACCCATGAAAGCATGGCGCTGCACTACTTCCTGATGTTCGTCGGCGGCGGCAGCGCCAGTACCGCGGGCGGCGTCAAGGTCGGCACCATTGCCATCCTGGCGCTGCTGGTGATCGCCGAGATCCGCGGCCGCGGCGACAGCGAAGCCTTCGGGCGCCGCGTCAGCAGCTCCGCCCAGCGGCAAGCGATCACCGTGCTGGTGCTGGGCAGCGCGCTGACGACGATCGGAACGCTGGCCATCCTGTTCGTCACGGAATTCCCGACCGACCAGGTCATCTTCGAGGTCATCGCGGCCTTTGGCTCCGCGGGCCTGTCCACCGGCATCACCGCCGACCTCCCGCCGTCGGCGCACCTGATCCTGGCCGCGCTGATGTATGCCGGCCGGGTCGGCACCATCACGCTCGCGGTATCCCTTGCCATGGGCGAGCGTCGTACGCCGTACCGTTACCCCGAGGAGCATCCAATTGTTGGCTAGATTGTTTTCCGAACAGTTCGCCTTCTCGGCAGGCGACAGCGTGGCCGTGATCGGGCTCGGGCGCTTTGGCGGTTCCGTGGCGCAGTCGCTGATGCGCCTGGGGCATGACGTGATGGGCATCGACCGGGATCCCGACCTGGTGCAGCGCTGGTCCAACGTGCTGACCTGCGCGATCCAGGCCGACTCGACCGACGTCAATGTCATGCGCCAGCTCGGCGTGGCCGATTTTTCACACGCCATCGTGGGCATCGGCACGGATATGTCGTCCAGCCTGATGACCCTGATGGCGCTGACCGAGCTGCAGATCCAGGACATCTGGGTCAAGGCGTTTACGGCCGAACACGGGCAGATCGCGGAGCGCATCGGTGCGCACCATGTGGTCTATCCGGAAGCGGACATGGGCGCGCGGGTCGCCCACCTGATTACCGGCAAGATGATCGATTTCATCGAGTTCGATGACGGCTTCGCCATTGCGCGGATCCATGCGC
Source organism: Cupriavidus sp. Agwp_2 (assembly GCF_040784895.1). Classification (NCBI taxonomy): domain Bacteria; kingdom Pseudomonadati; phylum Pseudomonadota; class Betaproteobacteria; order Burkholderiales; family Burkholderiaceae; genus Cupriavidus; species Cupriavidus sp. Agwp_2. The sequence continues at coordinate 1,113,017 of NZ_CP088084.1, read as the reverse complement.
CGGCCTGCACCCATAACAAGACCTTGCTGATGTCCCACGTCCGGGAGCAATTCGGGGTGACGGTGGTGGGTATCAAGCGGGGCAACGCGGAGTTCGAGCACGCCACGGCGACCACCATGGTCCTGCCCGGCGACCTGCTGGTGGTGTCGGGCCTGACCAGCAAGATCGAACGCTTCGCCGGCAGTTCGGAAAAGGTTTAGGGGCGCGGGGAAGAGCCGCAGGCCGCCGTGTAATATCCCGTAGTTATTGCAGCGCAGCGAGCACCCAGGAGAAGGGCATGACCCTTGCCGATACCGTCCCGCCCCCCGACCTTTACATCACCGCCGAACTGGAGCGCCGGCCTCCGAAAGCCATTGACTACCAGGGCGAGAAGCTTGCGCTGAAGGACATCGCCGCGCAGATGCTCAACCATCCCGGGCAGGTGCTTCCCCGGCTGGTCGAACGCGCGATGCAGCTGACCGGCGCGGCGTCGGCCGGGATCAGCGCGTTCGAGCCCGAGCATGGCACGCCGGGCCTCTTCCGCTGGCGCGACCTGCGCGGCAAGCTTGCGTCCTTCGAAGGCGCCACCACGCCGCGCGACTACAGCCCTTGTGGCGTATGCCTGGACCGCTTCGAGCCGACCCTGACGCGGCATCCGGAACGTTACTATGGCTGGATCGCCGAGGCGGGCGTGGTCTGTCCCGAGGTGCTGCTGGTTCCGCTATACATGGCGCACGGGCAGCCGCTGGGCACCCTGTGGATCGTCGCCGAGGAAGCCGGGCACTTCGATGCCGGGCACGCCGGCGTGATGCAGGAGCAGGCCTCCTTCGTCGGCATTGCGCTTGCCATGCTGCAGAATCAACGCCGCCTGCAGGAGGCGCTGGAGCGGCAGGAAATGCTGACGCGCGAGATGGACCACCGCGTGAACAACGTATTCGCCGTCGTGGATGGGCTGATCCATGCCAGCAGGCTGTCGGCCGGTTCGGTGGACGGCTATGCCAGGAGCCTGTCCGGCCGGTTGCACGCGCTCGCCGCCGCGCATGCACTGGTGCGCGAGGCGTCCGGCACGGAGGCGGATGGCCCGCCAGCCTCCGCCGGCACCTTGCATGAACTGACCCGGGCCATCTTCAAGCCCTATGAAGCGTCGGGCCAAGCCTCGGACCGGACCCGCCTTGTCGTCAACGGTGCCGATGTGCTCCTTGGCAACCGGGCGATCATTAGCCTGGCGCTCGTCTTCCACGAGCTTGCCACCAATGCGGCAAAGTACGGCGCGCTGTCCGAGGAAGCCGGGTGTGTCTCGGTGAGCTGGGAGCGCTGCGGGGAACATCTCGCCGTCCGCTGGCACGAAGAAGGCGGCCCGCCAATCCAGGGGCCCAGCCAGCGGCAAGGGTTCGGCAGCATCCTGTTGCGCAATACGCTTACCCGTCAGCTCGGCGGCACGTTCGAACTGGATTGGCGCGAGCCCGGGCTGGCCGTCATGTTTTCCCTGCCGCTGTCCAGGCTGTAGCGCGCTGCCGGTGACGCGACCTCGGCGTCAGGCAGCCGCGGCCCCTGCGACAGACAGCGCCGATTCGAGTCGATTGCCGCCCAGCGATTTCGCGCGGTAAAGCGCCCGGTCCGCGGCGGCAAGCCCGTCGGCCAACGCCGGCACTTCAGTGTCGAACTGCGCCAGCCCGATGCTGACCGTTGCCGCTATCCGGATGCCGTCGATGCGCTCGGGAATGGCCCCGGCGAAGCGCCTGGCAACAGACTCCCCCAGCGCGCGGGCGCGGCGGGCGTCGTCCCCGCTTAGCAGCGCCGCGAATTCTTCGCCACCGATGCGCGCCAGCAGCGCGTGGGGGCCAAGGACCTCACGCGCGGTTTCCGCAAAGAACTTCAGTACCTTGTCGCCCGCCTGGTGCCCATACCGGTCGTTGATCGCCTTGAACTGGTCGAGGTCGAACGCGAGCACGGCGACCGGGTCGGCACCGGACGCACCGCCCGTGCCTCCCGTGCCTCCCGTGCCTCCCGTGCCTCCCGTGCCCCCCGTGCCTCCCGTGCCTCCCGTGCCCCCCGTCAGCCGCGCGCCTTCTTCAAAGAACCACCTGCGGTTGCCAAGCCGGGTCAGGTAATCGGTCTGGGAGTCGCGCAGCAACTGGCCGTGCGCCTCCTCGCGCACGAGCTTGAGCAGGGCCATCGGCAACAGGACCGAGTACAGCACGCCTTCGTAGATCGTGATCTTGCTGGCAAACGACTGGACAGACGGTCCGTACGCCATCACCAGCCATGGCAGCACGCATGCCCGGGTGGCATAGAAGAGGGCATGGATGCCTGTCACCGCGACGACGACGCGGCGCGCATGCAGCGCTTTCATCGGCTCGCAGCGCAGCATCTCCAGCGTTGTCAGCACGCTAACCAGCGCGATCGGGAACGAGCTGACGTAGTTCCACATGGCATCCTGCCAGCGCATGCCCGCCGCCGCCCACAGTAGCGCCATGCCAATCAGCACGGCGGCCGCCAGGGCGCGGTACTGGCGTCCCCGTAACGAGGCGACCGCGGAAAGGATCAGCAGGTAGCCGCTGAGAATGACGAGGTTGCTCAGGGCCGGGCCGATCGCACCAGGCAAGTCACGGCGGAACAGCACCGCCGCGCAGCCGGCGGCGAGCGTCGCGAAGCCCGCTGCCAGGGTCCGCAACGCCTTGCCGCGGCTGGGATGGGTCCGATGCTCCCAGAACGTCATCCCGGCACTGGCGAGAAGGGTTCCGATGGCAAGGAGGTAAAGAGTAAGAAGATCGACGTACATCCCAAATGTAAAGACATGGCGCCTGCAGATTGCGCCGTGAGGCGAATTCTACGTGGGAAATACGACAGCAGCCTTGCCACGGCAGCGGGTAGAAAGTGCCTTGGCAGGGATCCACTGGCAGGCAAAACCTTCACGACCGCGTTGCCGGACCGGACTGCGGGCGCTGGCATGGACGATGCAGGGTTTCACGATCGTTCCTGACGCCGAAGGAGTCGGCAAATGGCCAAACGGTTCGTGAATCGCCGGCGCGCTGCGGGCATTCGCGGACACAGGCGCGCTGACGGCAACATCGCATGGACTGCACACCCCCGGAAAACCGCATTGCCTCCCTGTTCGCGGCACTGAGCCCGCGTGAAGGCATCCCGCTGCCAGGGCGGGGGCAGACGCTGGCGCGCTGGCAATTGTTGTCTGCCGTGGCGGCAACGCATGGCGCCGTGGTCATCAAGCTGTTCGAAGCCCATGCCGACGCGCTCGCGATCCTGGCGGAGGTAGCACATGCCACGGCGGCCGCGGACACCACCTGGGCGATATGGGCCGCCGAGCCGCCGGACGCGCGCGTCGGCATGACGGCCATGCCGGGCGAGCCCGACGAAGCCCAGTGCAGGCTGGCCCTGCAGGCGGGTATGGCGGGTATGGCGGGTATGGCGGGTATGGCGGGTATGGCGGGACCGTTGACGCCGGTGCGGCTGCATGGCCGCAAGGCGTGGTGTTCCGGCGCGGCGGCGGTGTCGCATGCGCTGCTGACCTGCCGGGACGAAGCCGGCTCGGCCCGGCTGGCGCTGATCGATGCGCGCGCCCCGGGCGTGACCGTGACCGGCGATGGCTGGCATGCGGTCGGCATGCGCGATACCGGCAGCGGCGACGTGCTGCTGGACGACTGCGCGGCGCTCTGCATTGGCGGTCCCGGCGCCTATATCGACCGCCCCGGATTCTGGCACGGCGGAGCAGGCATCGCGGCGTGCTGGTATGGGGCCGTGACGCCGCTGGCGCGGGCCGTGCGCGACACCGTGCAGCGCCACCAGAATCCCCACGCGGCGGCGCACCTGGGTGCCATCGACGGCGAACTGCGCGCCGCGGCGGCGCTGCTGCGCGAGACCGCGGCCTGGATCGATGCCCATCCCGCCGCGGATGCCTTCGTGCCGGCCATGCGCGTGCGCGCCGTGGTGGAAGCCGCGGCCCGGCGCGTGATGCATCGTGCCGGCAATGTGCTCGGCGCAGGACCGCTCTGCCGCGACCAGCGGCTGGCCCAGCTGTATGCCGACCTGCCGGTGTTCCTGCGTCAGAGCCATGCGGAACGCGACCAGGCGGCGCTGGGCGCGCGGCTTGCGGATGACGCGGGTGGGCCTGCCTTCGAACACGCGCTGTGACAACGCAAGCGGAGGGCACACGATGATCGGCGTGGTGGTGCCGGTGCATAACGAAGAACAGTATCTCGAGGCTTGCCTGATCGCGCTGACGGTCGCCTGTACCCATCCGCTGCTGGACGGCGAGCCCGTCGTGATCGTGCTGGTGCTGGACGACTGCAGCGATCGCTCTGCCGCCATTGCCAGGCGGCACGCCCGCCGCCATCTGCCGGCCGGCCATCTCACCTGCCTGACGATCGCCGCGCGCAACGTCGGCAAGGCCCGCCATGCGGGCGCCGTGCACCTGCTGGCGCGGCAGGCGCGCTGGCTGGCGTTTACCGACGCGGACACGCGCGTGGCGCCTGACTGGCTGGTGGCCCAGCTGGCGTTGCGCGCCGATGCCGTATGCGGGCTGGTCATGGTCGACGACTGGAGCCTGCACCCCCCGCATGTGCCGGTCCTTTTCTACGCGCATTACCGCTGGCAGGACGAACATCGGCACGTCCACGGCGCCAACCTGGGCGTCTGTTCGCACGCCTACCGGCGTACCGGCGGGTTTCCGCCGCAGGCCACGCACGAAGACGTCGCGCTGGTGCTGCGGCTGATGGCCATCGACGCCAGGATCGCGTGGAGCTGCCAGCCCCGGGTCGTCACCAGCGGCCGTCCGCGCGGCCGGCTGCCCGGGGGATTCGCCGATCATCTCGCGGCGTTGGCGGCTGCGCCGGACTTGCCGTCGCCGCCGCATGACGGCGCCGGCGAGGCAACGGCGCCCGAGGGCGTCTAGCGCCGCGGGCGCCATGCGTCGTCGACGGCACGCGCGCGTATTGCCATGCGGCTTATCGCGCCCACAAAAAGATTCACTTCACTTCGCGGCTCTCGTCATAGAAGATTTCCGAGCGTCTCCATCGCTGGCCTGAAAGCGCAATTGGCCGGGCGATTGTCCAGTCAACCGGAGTTCACTATGGCACGCATACCGGCCCTGACCCTGCTCGTCATCGCGCTGGCGGCCTGCAGCAGCACGCCGCCAGCGCCGCCGCCCGCCGCACCCGCGACATCGGCCGCGCCCGCAGCGGCGCCGGCCAGCAAGGCACAGCCGCAGCCGCAGGCGCAGCAGAATGCGGTCGATCCCGCGGCCATCCAGGCGCTGAACGACATGGGCAAGTACCTGCAGTCGCTGCGCCAGTTCGAGGTCTTCATCGACTTGTCGGGCGAACGGGTGCTGCAGGACGGCCAGAAGCTGCAGCACACCGCCACGGCTGACCTGGATGTGCAACGGCCGGACCGGCTGCGCGCGCTGATGCGCAGCGCGCGCTCGCAGCGCGACCTGATCTATGACGGCAAGCAGGTCACGCTCTACTCGCCTGCGCAGAAGTCCTACTCGCAGGTGGACTTCAGCGACAACCTGGGCGTGCTGGCGCAACGGCTGCGCGAACGCTTCGGTGTCGAGATTCCGTCGGCCGACCTGTTCCTGTGGGGCACGCCCGCGGCGCCGCTGGACAACATGGAATCGGCCATGAATGCCGGCCAGGACATCGTCGGCGGTGAACTGTGCGACCACTATGCTTTCCGCCAGGGACAGCTCGACTGGCAGATCTGGATCGCCACGGGCAGCCGTCCGCTGCCGCGCAAGCTCCTCATCACCAATCGGGCCGACGAGGCCAGGCCGCAGTCGGTCACGCTCTACAAGTGGAACCTGACCCCGAGGTTCGGCACTTCAGCGTTCGCCTTCACGCCGCCCAAGGACGCCAGGAAGGCGGAATTCGTTCCCCTGAAGGCCACCCGGTAACGGGGCAATGGACAAAAGGAGCATTGCCATGACCTACACATTCGCAAAGCCGCTCGCAGTGTGCACGGCCGCGCTCGTGCTGGTGGCGTCCGGCTGGACCCCGGTGGCCGAGGCCGCCCGCGGTGGCGGTGGTGGCGGACATGCCGCAGCCGGTGGACACGCTGGCGGCGGGCAGCGCGCCGCTGCCGGCGGCGGTAACCGCGAAGCGCGGCAGGTGAACAACCAGCGAGCCGACGCGCGCACCAACAACGTTCGCAACACCAGCGTCAACAACGTCAACGCCAACCGCAACGTCAACGTCAATTCGAACCGCAACGTCAACGTGAACGTCGACAGTCACGGCGGCTGCTGCGGCTGGGACAACGATTACCACCCGGTAGCGACTGCCGCCGCGGTGACCGCGACGGTGGCAGTGACGTCGGCGGTGGTGGGTTCCATGGTGCGCTCGGTCCCGCCGAGCTGCGTGCCGGTCAACTACGGCGGCATGGTCTACCAGCAGTGCGGCAGTACCTGGTACATGCCGCAGGGGCCGCAGTACGTCGTGGTCAACCCGCCGTACTGAAGACAGGCCTGAGCGCGCCGGGCTGGCTGCCTCGCCGGCCCGGCGGGCTTACCCATGGCGCAGCTGCAAGTCATGGAATGACACCAGTTCACCGGCCATCGCACTGGCCGCCACGGTGGGCGGGCTCGCCAGCCACACCTGCCCGGGCCCCGAGCGCCCGGGGAAATTCCGGTTGATCGAGCTGACCGTTACCTGCCCGGCCCGTTCCGACGAGCCCGGCCCGCAGTTGGCGCACGCCCCGCACGACGGCTGCAGGATGCGCGCGCCGGCCGCGTTGAATGTCTCCATGTAGCCCTGGCGGATGCAATAGTCCCTGACGTCGGTGGTGCCGAACTGCAGGTAGAGCGTGACATGCGGCGGCAGCCGCAGGCCGCGCTGCACCGCCCAGTGCAGCACCTCGTGGTACAGGTCGAAGTCCTCGCGCTTGCCGGCGGTGCAGGAGCCGCCGTAGGCGATATCCACGCGCACGCGCCGGTCCAGCGCTGCCAGCGGCAGGCCGTTGCCCGGATCGCCGGGGCGTGCCACCATCGGGCCGAGCGTGCTGCAGTCGAGTTCGATGGTGGCCGCGAAGGCGGCATCGTCGTCGCTGCGCATCCACGGCTCGATCACGAAATCGATGCCGCGACGCTCCTTGAGAAAGCGCACCGTCTGCGCATCCGGCGCGACGATGCCGGTGAAGCCGCCCAGCTCGGCGCACATATTGGTCAGTGTCGCGCGTTCGTCGATGGACATCGCGCGCACGACGGGACCGGTGAACTCGAACACCTTGCCGACCCCGGCGCCGCCCTTGATCGCAGCCTGCGCCAGCAGGTGCAGCACCACATCCTTGGCCGTGACGCCCGGCGCAAGGGCCCCGTGCAGTGCGACGCGGATGCTCTCGGGCATGGTCATGCGGACCGCGCCCGTCACGAACGCATTGGCCATGTCGGTGGTGCCGACGCCGAAGGCCACGCAGCCCAGCGCGCCACTATGCGGCGTGTGCGAGTCGGTGCCCACCACGACCTGTCCCGGCAGCGCATAGCGCTCGGCCATCATCGCGTGCGAGATGCCCGCGGCATGGCCGCCGTCGTCGGCACGGGAAGCCTCCTCGGTCAGCGTGCGGTGGCAGCGCAGCTGGTATGCGTCGACGAACTCGCGCTGTGCCGCGCACATCCTCGCAACGTTGTCGACCAGCCCGCCACGCACGTGCGCCGGGCTTTCATTGACGTAGGAGGTATGGTCCTCGAACACCACGATGCGCTCGGCATCCCTGAGCCGCAGCGGCTTGCCGAAGGTGGCGTGCAGCATGTGGGCGCACATGCCGGTGTAGTACTCGTGGATGAAGCGCCAGTCGGCGCGCACGAAAACGCCGTCGCCCGGTTGCGGGCTTGCCGGGGTGACCGGCGTCGCCAGCAGGTGGCGGTGGACGATTTTCTCGAACAGGGTCTGCGGTGCCGCGGGCGGCGTCGCGGCCGCCGGTTCGACGATGCCCAGGTATTGCTGGCCGAACTTCAGCAGCCCCCCGCTCAGCAGGATCGACGCGGCCAGCGTGTCGCGTCCGGCCACCAGCGTTTCGGCGGGGATCGGCTCGCCTGCCTGCAGGCGCGCAAGCAGGCCGAAGTCGGTCGAGGTGAACAGGCCGATGTTGTCCGCGTTCTGGCGATAGATGCGTTCGAAGCTGCGCGCGATCACCAGCCTGATGCCGGCCAGCTTTTCCGCCGCGGGACTATGCTCGCGCGACGATCCCTTGCCGTAGCGGTTGCCGGCGACCGTCACCGAGAAGCCGCCCTCGCGGATCGCCCCGGGCGCGACCGGGCAGGTGCCTTCGACCTTGTAGCCCATATAGGGATAGCGGCCAAGCTTGTCGTCGTAGTGCGTCAGGATCGGCACCGGCGTGATCTCGTCGGTGGACACGTCGTCGCGCAGAGCCCCGGCTTGCTCGGGCGTGATGGCCTCGCCGCGCAACTGGCGCGCCACGGCATCCGCCGAGTCGGCAAGGAACAGGATGCGGCCTGGGAAATCGGGGGCGCTCATGGAGGTCTCCGGTGGCACGGTGGCACGGTTGGCAGATGGGCGGCACTTTACTGGCTGCGGGGCGTGGACACGAAGCGCTGATCCGGCATCTCTGCTATCTGCCGGTGGCATATCAGGGTTAACCCGTTGTGCTGTGTGTGGCGCGGACGGCAGGCACAGGCAGGCGGTAGTATCGGGACGAAACGAGGCTCGCGGGCTCGCGGCCCGGCATCCTGAATGACCATGCATCGCATCGACCCCGTCAATATCCAGCTGTTCCTCGCCGCGGCACGCGAAGGATCGATCAAGCGCGCGGCGGAAACCGAACACATAGCGCAGTCGGCGCTGAGCCGGCGCATCGCCGAGCTGGAGCGCAGCCTGGGCGTGGTGCTGTTCGTGCGTTCGCCCGCGGGCGTGGTGCTGACCGATGCCGGCGCCCGCGCGCTCGAACTGGGCCGCAAGCTGAATGAGGACATCGCCAGCTTCGCGCGCGAAGTGCAGGATCTGGGCGACCAGGTTGCCGGCGTGGTGCGCGTGTCGGCCAGTCCGTCGGCCATCATCGGCTTCCTGCCCGAGCGCCTGCATGCGTTCAAGGCGGCGCATCCGCTGGTCGAGATCGCGCTGTATGAACGCTCCACCGCCGAATCGATCCGCGCCTGCCTTGACGATCGCGTCGACATCGGCATTGGCGTCGCGGCCAAGACGCCTGGCGGCCTGGAGTCGTGGCCGTTCGCCAGCGATCCGCTCAATGTCGTGATTCCGTCTTCGCACCGGCTGGCGCGGCGCAAGCGCATTCGCTATGCCGAAGTGCTGGAGCATCCGCTGGTGGTGGTGCAGTCCGGCGGCGCGCTCGACCAGGAACTGCGCGAGCAGGCGGCGAACCTGCGCCTGCCGTTCAACCAGAGCGTGACGGTGTCCAGCTTCGAAGCCGCATGCCGCATGGTGGAAGCGGGCCTGGGCATCGCCGTGCTGCCGGCCAGCGCCGGCGCTGCCTACGCCGGCACGCGCGGCTTTGTGCGCGTGCCGCTCGACGAGCCCTGGCGCGAGCGCCAGCTGCTGATCTACGCGCCCTACAAGCAACCGCGGCTGCGGGCGATCGCGGCCATGATCCGCGCGCTGCAGCCGGGCACCGCCGAGGCTATGCCAGCCTGAGATACCCCGTCCAGCGGATTAGCACTCTGCCGCGCGGCGGCGCAGCCCTACACTCCGACCCAAAGCCACCGCTCACGGTGCGATTCAATAAACGGAGACAAGGAATGCGGACAACGCTGTTTCGGCGGGCGTGCCATGCGCTCGCCAGCTTCACGACCCTCGCCGCGCTGGGCAGCCTGCCAGTCGCAGTCAATGCGCAGGAAACCAAGCCGGTCAGGCTGATCGTGCCGACCCAGCCGGGATCGCAGGCCGATGCGGTGGCGCGTGCGCTGAGCCAGCCGCTGGGCAAGCACCTGGGCCAGTCGGTAGTGGTCGAGAATATCGCCGGTGCCGGCGGCGTGCCGGGCACGCAGCAGATCGTCAGGGCGCCGAAGGACGGCTCGACCCTGGGCCTGATCTCGTCGAACCACGTGATCAACCCGTTCATCTACAAGAACCTGCCCTATGACTCGCTCAAGGACATCACGCCGATCACGGTGATCGGCACGCTGCCGCTGGTGCTGGTCGTCAATCCATCCGTCGGCGCGCAAACCACCCGTGACCTGATCGCGCTGCTCAAGTCAAAGCCGGGTGAGTTGAACTATGGTTCGTCGGGCAACGGCACGGTGCTGCACCTGGCTGGCCAGTTGTTTGCCAGCGAAGCGAAGGTGGATATCCGGCATGTGCCTTACAAGGGGGCTGGCAACTACACCACAGACCTGATCGGCGGCCAGGTGCAGGTCGGCTTCCTGACGGTGCAGGCGGTGCTGCCACTGATCAAGGCCGGCAAGCTCAAGGCCATCGCCGTGTCGACCACGCAGCGCGTGCCGGCCTTGCCGGATGTGCCGACGCTGGCGGAGTCGGGCCTGCCACGCTACAGCTTCGATGCCTGGCTGGCGATCGTCGGTCCTGCGGGTTTGCCGAAGGCGAACGTCGCGGCGCTCCAGTCCAGGATCCAGGCCACGCTGCAGGAGCGCGACGTGCTGGAGCATCTGGCGGCGCAAGGCGTGGTCGTGGCCGCCACGGGGGCCGACGCGGCCGTGCCGTTCTTGCGCAACGAACTGGACAAGCACGCGAGGATCGTCAAGCAGGCGGGGGCGACGCTGAATTGAGGCAACGTGCTTGAGGCAACGTGCTTGAGGCAACGTGCCTGAACCCGGGCCCGCCGCTTGCGGCGGGCCTTGTTTTTTTCAGCCTGCCTACAGCGCCGGGCAATCCTCGGAATCCGCGACTGCCGCATGTTGCGCCGGTTGCGGTGGGCTTGCCACGAACTGCGCTGCCGGATGTCCCGGACCGGGGCCTGCCTGTCCCAGGCGCGCACCGCGTTGCAGTGCCACGTGGACGGCTTCGCCCTTGCTGCGTACCCCGAGCGTCTTGTAGACGGCGTGGCAATGGCATTTGACCGTCGCCACGGAAACGTTCAGCTGCCGGCTGATGGTCTTGGCGGGATAGCCGCGCGCGAGCAGTACCAGGATTTCATATTGGCGCGGCGTGAGGCCGAGCAGGTGGGCTTCGCCGGGAGCGTTCACGTCGCCGGGCGAACGCAACGCCACGGTCTGCGGCTTCCCCGCGCTGCCCTTGCGCGTGCCATCGTGCGATGCCACCGCGACACCCGGCCGCTGGCGGAACGGCCCGAGGCTGACCTGGTAGCCGCTGGCGACCAGCCGGATCGATGCCTTCAAGACATCGGGCCCCACCGATTTCGGCAGGCAGCCCACCACGCCCGCCGTGACCTTGTCATCGACCCAGTTCGCGGGCGCGTAGTCGGACAGTACCAGTATCCGCGCTGCAGGCCAGGTCCTGCCGACCTGGCACAGCAACTGCCACGCTGCCTCCGGATCCTCCGGCAGGCCGAGCACGACGAATGCGATGGCTTCACCGGCGGCGCGAGGCGCGGCGATGCTCGCCGGATCGACCGTGACGACCTCACCGACGTCCTCGGCGTCTTCCAGCGTCCTGCACAACGCAACCCGCAGCAAAGCGTGGGATTCAATCAACAGCACCTTCATTGCACGCTTCTCTCTTGCGCGCGGACGCGGCGCCGTGGCCGCGGCAGGGGCGGCAGGCGGCGCGTCCGGCGACCGTGGGTTATGCGGCGACCCGCCCGGCGACAGCCGCCGCCGTGGCGTGGCTCAGCCTGGATTGCGCGAGTTCAGCCGCTTGCTGGAAGCGGGCCTGGGCCAGCTGGGCAAGCCCGGCCTGCGTTTCCGCGGCGATCTCGCACACCTGCCGCGTGTAGGCGCAGGCCTTGTCGGCGGCAAGCGGCGTCAGGGCACTTTGCAGTTCAAGAACCTTGCGCAGGTCCTTGCTGGCGAACAGCGCCTGCATGCGTTGCTGGTTTTCCTCGAAGGCCAACTGGGCGGTCTGCAGGTTCAGCTCGGCGATCCGCTGGAAGCCGGCAAACAGGATGCTGGAGAAGGCGAAGCAGTCAGCAAAGCCGCTGCCGTTGGGGACAGCGAACTGATCGGGCGCGAAAACGGGCATGCAATGGTTTCCTTTGGTCCGCCTGGGCTCAATGCCGGACGACAGGTTGCTGGTAAACACACAACCGGATTGCGTCGAAAGAGGCACCCGGCGTGCTGCGTTGCATCATTTCGCGACCCATTTTAGAGTAAGCACTCTAGACAATGTGGTGTGCCGTCCTAGGGGGATTCCCCGATGGTTTCAGCGTTTTTGCACGATTTTGTATTTTCGCTTTCGTTTTCGATGAGCCTCGCGCTGAGGCGCCCTGGAATCCGCCAGGAGGTAGGGTGGATCACCCAAAAACGCAGTATCCTTCCGTCACGCACGCCACCATAAAGCCACTCTTGCGCCACCCTTATCGCCGGCATCCCATCTTCGCCGGCCTCCTGCTTGTTGTATTCCTGACAGTTCAGCTGGCAGCAGTCGCGTACGCCTGTACCGGTAGCCGCTACCAGATGGAAAACAGCGGCACCGCGGCGGCGATGACCGAATCGTGCGCGGACATGGCGGCCGGCAGTGATGACCAGGGCATTGACCAGAGCGGGCTATGCCTGGCGCACTGCCAGGCCGATTCCAAGAGCTCGGACCATGTATCCCCGCAGATTCCGGCATTCCTGCCGGTGCTGAGGAGCATCGTGGAACCCACGCGCGTGGTCCTTGCCGAGGTTCGCGTCGCGCTGCGCGCAGACGTGGCGGCACGCGGGCCGCCGCCGCTTAACATCCTTCACTGCAGTTTTCAAACGTAGCCTCCAGATCGACGTCCATTCGGTGCTGCCCCGCCAGATCCGGGCAGCTGTCGTCGCTCATGGAGGCTTTATGCTTTCTCTTCGTCGCCTGACCCTGGCGCTGCTCTGCGCGCCTGCCCTGGGCCTGGCGTGGTCGCATGCCGCGGCTGCGCAAGCCGCCCCAAACCTTTCCCTCGCGGAATCCGTCGCGCTCGCGACGACGCACGCGGGTAATGCCGAATCCTCCGTCGGAGCCGTCGAGTCGGCCATGCAAATGGCGGTCGCCGCTGGCCAGTTGCCGGACCCGGTGCTCAAGCTCGGGCTCAACAATGTCCCCCTGAACGGGCCGGACCAGTTCTCGCTTACCCGGGACTTCATGACCATGCGGTCCGTCAGCGTGATGCAGGAATTCACGCGTCCGGACAAGCGGCGCGCACGGGTGGCGCGACTGGAAGCGGAGGCGACCGCCGCCGAGGCGCAGCGTGCTGTCGGACTGGCCAGCGTGCAGCGCAATGCGGCCGGTGCCTGGCTCGATCGATGGTATGCCGAACAGACCGGCGTCCTTCTCGGGCACCACGGCCATCCTCTGGACCTGGCGCTTCAGGCGGCGGCGGCCGCCTATCGCAGCGGGCGTGGCTCGCGCGCGGATGTCCTGGCGATGGAGCTGGAAATCCAGAAGCTGCATGACCGCCTGGATGAAAACCAGGCCGCCGTTGCCACGGCCAGGCTCAATCTTGAGCGCTGGGTCGGGCCTGCGGCAAGTCGCCCATTGTCGGAGCGTCCGCCGCTCGACGTTCCGCAAGGCGTCCAGCAGCTGGCGCAAGGCGCATTCGACTCGGTGCCAGAGATCACGGCGGCGCAGCGCGAAGTGGCGCTGGCGGAGTCGGAGATCCAGGTGGCGACGGAAGCCCGGAAGCCGGATGTGACGGTCGAACTGATGTACAGCCAGCGCGGCCCGGCTTACTCGAACATGGGGTCGCTCAACGTCAGCTTCCCGGTGCCCTGGGACCGGGGCAATCGCCAGGACCGCGACATCGCAGCCAGGCTGGCACAGGCCAATGAGGCGCGTGCCAGGTTCGAAATCATCCGCCGCAATACGCAGGCCATGGTGGGCGCCAAGGTCGCCGAGTTGCAGCGCAACCTCGGGCGGCTCAAGCGCTACGACGAGAAGACCTTGCCGCTCGCCAGCGCGCAGGCGGATGCCGCGCTCACGGCCTACCGTGCCAATACCGGGTCGTTGCTCGCTGTCGCCGAGGCCAACCATCGGGCCATCGACCTGGCGGTGGAGCGCCTGGCGCTGGAAGCGAAGACGGCAAAACTCTGGGCCGACCTGGCCTTTCTGGTCCCGCTTCCCACCGCGCAATCCGAGCCGGCCACCAAGGAGCTGAAATGAAGACCCCGGTCATTGCAGTGGCGGCAGTTTTCGTTGTGGTCTGCGCCGCCATCTATGGCGCCTATCAGCTGGGCGTCGCGCGCGGGACGCAATCGGTGCAATCGGCGCAGTCGTCCGTGGCAACCGGCGCGCACCCTGCGCTCAAGGCTGGTGACACCGATCCGAAGACCGGCAAGAAGATCCTGTACTGGCATGACCCGATGGTGCCCGGCCAGCGTTTCGACAAGCCGGGCAAGTCACCGTTCATGGACATGCAGCTGGTGCCTGTCCACGCGGATGGGGAGGGCGCGGGCAGCGGCGTCACGGTCGACAGCCGTGTCGCACAGAACCTCGGCATCCGCACGGCCGAGGTCAAGGCCGGCCGGATCAGCGCCGTGCTCGAGGCGCCCGGCAATGTTGCCATCGACGAGCGCAGCGTCCAGGTGATTCAGGCGCGAACGAACGGCTTCGTCCAGCAGGTCGCGGTCAAGGCGACGCTTGACCCGGTTCGGCGCGGGCAAGCGCTGGTGACGGTGTACTCGCCCGACTGGATCGCCGCGCAGGAAGAATACCTCGCCGTGTCCCGCATTGCCGCCGATGGCCGGTCTGACCTGCGCAATGCGGCCAGGGCCCGCATGCTGCAGGCAGGCATGACGCCAGGCCAGGTCAGCGTGGTCGAGTCAACCGGCAAGCTCCAGCCCCATCTTGGCATCGTGAGTCCGGTCGACGGCATCGTGACCGAGGTCGCGGTCCGCGAGGGCATGACGGTCTCTCCGGGCATGACGCTGTTCCGCCTGGCCGATCTGAGCCGGATCTGGGTGATTGCCGAGGTCCCGGAGGGGCAGGCCCGCGCCATCGCTTCCGGCCAGGCGGTCAAGGTGTTGCCCACCGGCGCAACCGAGCCACTGGCCGGAAAGATCGAAACCGTCCTGCCGGACGTCAATCCAGCCACGCGTACCATCAAGGTGCGTATTGTCCTGGCGAACAAAGGCAGGCAGTTGTTGCCCGGCATGTTCGTGACGGCCCGGTTCGACAGCGGTGACCAGAAAGACGTGCTGATGATTCCGCTGGAGTCCGTCATCCGCACCGGCCGGCGCAGCATCGTCATGGTGGATGCCGGCAACGCAGGCTTCGTGGCAACCGAAATCAAGACAGGGCGCGAGGCCGCGGGCATGGTGGAGGTGGTGGACGGCCTTCAGGCGGGCCAGAAGGTGGTCACTTCCGGGCAATTCCTCATCGATTCGGAGGCCAGCCTGCGCGGCACCGCGGAACGCATGGGTGCCACCCCGGCGGCGTCCGCGCCGGCGGCGGCAGCGGCGCCCGAGCACGAGGGCCTCGGACGCATCGAGGCAGTCAACGGCACTGACAGCCTGACGATCTCGCACGGACCGATACCCTCGGCGCAGTGGGGCGCGATGACCATGGATTTCGCCGCGCCGCCTGCGGGCCTGCCCAAAGCGCTCAGGCCCGGTGACCGCATCCGCTTCCGCTTCCATCTGGACAAGGACGGCGTGGCGATCCTGTCATCGATCGAGCCGGCCGGCGTTACCCCGGGGAGCAAGCCATGATCGCCCGGCTCATTCTCGCCTCCATCCGCAACCGCTTCCTGGTCCTGCTGGCCACGGTCATGCTGACCGCATGGGGCTTGTGGGCGGTGCGCAGTATTCCGCTCGACGCGTTGCCGGACCTGTCCGACGTGCAGGTCATCATCCGCACGCCATTTCCCGGCCAGGCACCGCAGATTGTCGAGAACCAGGTCACGTATCCGCTGACCACCACCATGCTGTCGGTGCCAGGCGCCAAGACCGTGCGCGGCTATTCATTCTTCGGCGACTCCTTTGTCTACGTGTTGTTCGATGATGAAACCGACCTCTACTGGGCTCGTTCGCGGGTGCTGGAATACCTGAACCAGGTGCAATCCCGCTTGCCCGCCGCGGCCCGGCCGGCATTGGGGCCGGACGCCACCGGCGTTGGCTGGATCTACGAGTACGCGCTGGTGGACAAGACCGGACAGCATGACCTGAGCCAACTGCGTGCGCTGCAGGACTGGTTCCTGCGCTTCGAGCTGAAATCACTGCCCAACGTCGCCGAGGTCGCCTCGCTGGGTGGCATGGTGAAGCAGTACCAGATCGTGCTGATGCCGGATCGGCTGCGCGCCTACAACCTGTCACAGGCCAGGGTGCTGGCGGCGCTCAAGGGCGCCAACCAGGAGACCGGCGGCTCGGTGCTGGAGCTGGGTGAAGCGGAGTACATGGTCCGCGCCAGTGGGTACCTGACGACACTCGACGATTTTCGGCAGATACCGCTGATGACCAGCGAAGCTGGCATACCGGTGCGGCTGGGAGATGTCGCCGTCATCCAGCTCGGCCCCGAGATGCGGCGCGGCATTGCGGAGCTCGACGGCCAGGGAGAGGTGGCCGGCGGCGTCATCGTGATGCGCTCGGGCAAGAACGCGCTGGAAACCATCGAGGCGGTCAAGGCCAGGCTCGCCACGTTGCAGACGAGCCTGCCGGCTGGCGTGCAGGTTGTCACCACCTACGACCGGTCCGCCCTGATCAACCGGGCGGTGGAAAACCTGACGCACAAGCTGGTCGAAGAGTTCATCGTCGTCGCGCTGGTCTGCCTGGTCTTCCTGTTTCACCTGCGCTCCGCGCTGGTGGCCATCGTTTCCTTGCCGCTGGGGGTGCTGGCAGCGTTCCTGGTCATGCGATACCAGGGGGTCAATGCCGACATCATGTCGCTGGGCGGGATCGCCATTGCGATCGGCGCCATGGTTGACGCCGCGGTTGTCATGATCGAGAACGCTCACAAGCATCTGGAGCACTGGCATGCCGACAATCCGGGAGCCGAGCTGAGCGCGCACGAGCGCTGGGACGTGATCGGCGAGGCGGCGGCAGAGGTGGGGCCCGCGCTGTTCTTCTCGTTGCTGATCATCACGCTATCGTTCATCCCGGTGTTCACGCTCGAGGCGCAGGAGGGGCGGCTGTTCTCGCCGCTGGCCTTTACCAAGACCTATGCCATGGCCGCGGCGGCGGGCCTGTCCGTGACGCTGGTGCCAGTCCTGATGGGCTACATGATCCGCGGCAGGATCCCTGCAGAGCAGTCGAATCCGCTCAGCCGATGGCTGATCCGCGCCTATCAACCCGTACTGGCCAGGGTGCTCGCCTGTCCCAGGGCCACCGTGGCAGTTGCCGCGCTCCTGCTGCTTGCGACCGCCTGGCCGGTCATGCGGACCGGCGGCGAGTTCATGCCGCCCCTCGACGAGGGAGACCTGCTGTACATGCCGTCGGCGCTGCCGGGGCTGTCCGTCGGCAAGGCAGCGCAGTTGCTGCAGCAGACCGACCGCCTGATCAGGACCGTGCCAGAGGTGGCCACCGTGTTCGGCAAGGCGGGCCGCGCGGATACCGCGACCGATCCGGCGCCGATCGAGATGTTCGAGACCACCATCCGCTTCAAGCCGCGTGAACAGTGGCGTGCCGGCATGACGACCGACAAGCTGGTGGAGGAGCTTGACCGGGTGGTGAAGGTGCCCGGCCTGTCCAATATCTGGGTGCCGCCGATCCGCAACCGGATCGACATGCTTGCCACCGGCATCAAGAGCCCGGTTGGCATCAAGGTGGCTGGCACGGACCTGAAGGAGATCGACCGCCTGGTGACGCACATCGAAGCAGCCGTCAGGACGGTACCCGGCGTCAGCTCGGCGCTGGCCGAGCGGCTGACCGGCGGGCGCTATATCGACGTCGACATCGACCGCATGGCGGCCGGGCGGTATGGACTCAACATCGAGGATGTCCAGCGCATCGTGTCGTCGGCAATCGGCGGCGACAACGTTGGGGAAGTCGTCGACGGGCTGGCGCGTTTTCCCATCAATGTGCGTTATCCACGCGACTACCGCGAATCGGTCGAGCAACTGCGCAGCCTCCCCATCGTGACCGACAGGGGCCAGCAGATCGTCCTGTCCGACGTTGCGCGGATCCGGGTGGTGCAGGGACCACCGATGCTGCGCAGCGAAAACGCCCGCCTGTCCGGCTGGGTGTACGTGGACATCCGCGGACGCGACCTGCGCTCGGCCGTTCACGACATGCAGGCCGCCGTGGCCAAGGCGGTGCCGATGCCGGCGGGCTACTCGCTGAGCTGGTCGGGGCAGTTCGAGTACCTGGAGCGGGCGAGTGCGAAGCTGAAGATGGTCGTGCCGTTCACGCTGCTGATCATCTTCGTGCTGCTTTACCTGGTGTTCGGTCGACTCGACGAAGCGCTGCTGATCATGGGCACGTTGCCGCTGGCGCTGATCGGCGGGTTCTGGCTGCTTTACCTGCTGGGCTACAACCTGTCAGTGGCCGGCGTGGTCGGCTTCATTGCGCTGGCCGGCGTGGCGGCGGAGTTCGGCGTCATCATGCTGCTTTACCTGAAGCAAGCCTGGAGCGAGCGCGAGGACCGTGGCGAGACCAGCCAGGCCGCCCTGATGGAAGCCATCCAGCAAGGCGCCGTATTGCGTGTGCGCCCGAAGGCCATGACGGTCGCGGTCATTCTTGCTGGCCTGCTTCCGATCATGTGGTCGCATGGTACCGGCTCGGAAGTCATGCAGCGCATTGCCGCCCCGATGGTCGGCGGCATGGTGACCGCGCCGTTGCTTTCCCTGTTTGTCGTGCCGGCGGTGTACCTGCTGATCCGCAGACGCAAGGCAAGACCCACTCCACCTTCTACCCAACCTTCGTTTCAAGAGGAATCAAGATGAAACGCGTCAACACTCTCGCAATCGTGCTGGCCCTGGCGGGCATGCCGGCGGCATTTGCCGCAGGATCGATGGACGGCATGGACATGAAGCCGTCAACCGGATCGAAGCAGGCTGCCCGCCCCGTTGCGGCGGAAATCAAGAAGATCGATGTGACGGCCGGAAAAGTCACCCTCAAGCATGACCCGATCGAAAACCTTGGCATGTCAGCCATGACCATGGCGTTCCCGGTCAAGGATCGCGCTTCGTTGAAGCATTTCAAGGAAGGCGAGTCGGTGTCGGTCATATTCGACAACATCAACGGCAAGCCGACCGTCGTGGAGATGCAGCGCAAGTAAGCGCGGCAGGCACGTGTCGCCGCAGCGGCGCGTGCTTGCCATACACAGTAGAATCGCTGCGACTCCACGCCGAACCACATGCCATGCGGATTCCCCCGGTAAAGGCCATCATCGCCTTCGAAAGCGTCGCCAGGACCAAGAGCGTCAGCCGCGCCGCGGAGGAACTGGGTTTGACGGCGTCCGCCGTCAGCCACCAGATCAGCAATCTCGAGGAGATCCTGGGCCAGGCGCTGTTCTTCCGGCAGGGCCGCGGCCTGGCGCTGTCGCCGGTGGGCGAGCAGTACCTGCGCGATGTCACGGGCGTGCTTGCCGACCTCAACCGCGCCACCGAGCGCGCTTCGAGCCCGGCCAATGTCGAGATCCTGCGCGTCCATTCAAGCCCGAGCTTCGGCCTGATGTGGCTGCTGCCACGGCTGGAATCGTTCCAGGCCGACAACGGCGATATCCAGCTCAACCTGTCGTGCTCGTATGAAGACGTGCCGTTCACCAGCGGCTACTACGACGTCGATATCCGCCACGGCTACGCCCACTGGCGCGACCTGCAGGTGAAGACGCTGCGGCGCGAGACGATTGCGCCGCTGGCCTCACCCGCCTATCTCGAAAAGCATCCGATCCGTACACCGGACGACCTGCTGGCGCAGCGGCTGATCTATTCCGAGACGCCACTGGTGCAGTGGCAGCAGTGGTTCGCGCGGTTCGGGGTGCCGGCTTCGCACAAGAAGACCTTCGATTTCACTTTCGACCGCTCCTACATGTCGCTGGAGACTGCCGCACTGGGGCTGGGGGTGGCGCTGGAAAGCACGCTGCTGGCATCGGTGCAGATCGGCAAGGGCGCGCTGGTGCCGGTGTTCGACGACAGCCATGCGGTGGAGGTGGGCAGCCACCACGTGGTCTATCCGGCGCAGAACGCCGAACTGCCGCGCGTGGCGCGCTTCCTCGCCTGGCTCGACCGCCAACTGCCGGCGCCGCGCTGAGCCGGCGCCCGGCAAGTGCCTGCCGCGGCGCGGGAATCGGCGCCCCGCCGCCGTCGTTTGAAAATTTCTCAGCAATAGCTGAGGCAGACAGCGTTGATCGGCAAGCCGCCAGCGACAAAACTCGACACATCCCAAGTCCAATTTCAAGGAGACAAAGATGCTGGTCGAGAACAACGTAGTCATCATCACCGGCGCGGCCTCGCCGCGCGGCATCGGCAAGGCCACCGCCATGGCCTTCGCCGCGCAGGGGGCCACCGTGGTCATCCTGGACCTGCGCCTGGAAGACGCCCAGGCTGCCGCCGGCGAACTGGGCGACCAGCACCTGGGCCTGGCCTGCGATGTGACGGACAAGGCCGCCTGCGAGCGCGCGGTGCAGGCCGTGCTGCAGCGTTACGGGCGCGTCGATGCGCTCGTCAACAACGCCGGCATTACCCAGCCGGTGCGCACGCTCGATATCCAGGCCGCCAACTACGACGCCGTGCTCGACGTGAACCTGCGCGGCACGCTGTACATGTCGCAGGCGGTGCTGCCGCAGATGCGCGTGCAGCAGCGCGGCAGCATCGTGTGCATGTCGTCGGTTTCGGCGCAGCGCGGCGGCGGCATCTTCGGCGGCCCGCACTACAGCGCGGCCAAGGCCGGCGTGCTGGGGCTGGCGCGCGCCATGGCGCGCGAGTTCGGCGCGGACGGCATCCGCGTCAATTCGATCACACCGGGCCTGATCCAGACCGACATCACCGGCGACAAGCTCACGCCCGAGATGCGCGCCGACATCATCAAAGGCATCCCGCTGGGCCGCCTGGGCAATGCCGCCGACGTGGCCAACGCCTGCGTGTTCCTAGCGAGCGACATGTCCGCCTACCTGACCGGCATCACGCTCGACGTCAATGGCGGCATGCTGATCCACTAAATTCAAGTGAAGCCGCCCGACAGAGGCGGAACCTTCAACAGCCGGGGCACCGCAGGGCGGCGCCGCCAGGCAGGAGACAACCGATGAAGACCAAATACGCGGCTTCGCCCATTGGCGGCGAAGCGACGCTGCACGCCGATTCCGCCACCTTCGAGACCCGCACCTACGCCAAGGTGGTGAAGCGGCTGATTCCGTTCCTGATGCTGTGCTACCTCGGTGCCTACCTGGACCGGGTCAATGTCGGCTTCGCCAAGCTGCAGATGCTGAGCGACCTGCAGTTCAGCGAAACCATCTACGGCCTGGGCGCCGGCATCTTCTTCCTCGGCTACTTCCTGTTTGAAGTGCCGAGCAACGTAATCCTGCACAAGGTCGGCGCCAAGCGCTGGCTGGCGCGCATCATGCTGACCTGGGCGGTGATCTCGGCGTGCTTCGCCTTTGTCACCACGCCGACCCAGTTCTACGTCCTGCGCTTCCTGCTGGGCGTGGCCGAGGCCGGCTTCGCGCCGGGCGTGATCCTGTACATGACCTACTGGTTCCCGTCCGAGCGGCGTGCCAAGGCCTTGTCGATGTTCTTCATGGCGATCCCGCTGGCGGGGATGGTGGGCGGGCCGCTGTCGGGCTGGATCATGCATGCCTTCCACGGCGTGGGCGACCTGGCCGGCTGGAAGTGGCTGTTCCTGATCGAGGCGCTGCCTTCACTGTGCCTGGGCGTGGCCATCCTGTACTACCTCGACAATGGCATCGACCAGGCGCACTGGCTGACCGACGTGGAGAAGGCGCTGCTCAAGCGCAATATCGAAGGCGACAACGCGCAGAAGATGGAGCACATGTCGATCCGCTCGTTCATGGCGGACCGTCGCCTGTGGCTGATGGCAGCGATCTACTTCTGCGTGGTGCTGGGCCAGTACGGGCTGACCTTCTGGCTGCCCACCATCATCCGCAAGGCCGGCGTCGCCGATCCGCTGTGGGTGGGGATCTACACCGCGCTGCCGTACCTGTGCGCCATCGTGGCCCTGCCGCTGGTGGGCATGAGCGCCGACCGCCGCCGCGAACGCCGCTTCCACCTGATCGTGCCGATGGTGGTCGCCGCCGCCGGGTTTGCCACCTTGCCGCTGCTGGGCAGTGTCAGCGCGTCGCTGGTGTGCCTGTGCATCGCCGCCGCCGGCATCCTGGCCTCGTCGTCGCAGTTCTGGGCGCTGCCTACCGCGCTGCTGGGCGGCATGTCGGCCGCGGCCGGGATCGCCGCAGTCAACTGCGTCGCCAACCTCGCGGGCTTCTTCTCGCCCGCCATCGTCGGCTGGCTCAACGACCTGACCGGCAAGTCCACCGCCGGGCTGGTGTTTATCTCGGCCACCGTGGTCTTTGGCGCGATGCTGGTGTTCCTGGTCCCCGCCAGGACCGTGAACCGCTGACGCCCCCCTTTTCCCCAAATGTTGATCGAACCGATTGCTGGAGACACCATGCAACAAGCATCCACCGACCAGGCCGTGTCCTTGCGGGAACACGCCTACCGCATCCGCCGCAACGCCTTGCTAATGGGCGAAGTCCAGGGCCAGGGCTATATCGGCCAGGCGCTCGATATCGCCGACGTGCTCGCCGTGGCTTACTTCGGCGCCATGCGCTACCGCCCCGAAGACCCCGAATGGGAAGGGCGCGACCGCTTCCTGCTGTCCAACGGCCACTACGCCATCGCGCTGTACGCGGCGCTGCTGGAAGCCGGCATCCTGCCCGCGGAAGAACTGGAGACCTATGGCAGCGACGACAGCCGCCTGCCGATGTCGGGCATGGCCAGCTACACGCCCGGCATGGAGATGTCAGGCGGCTCGCTGGGGCAGGGCCTGACCATTGCGGTGGGCCGTTGCCTGGGCCTCAAGCGCAAGGGCTCCGGCAACTTCGTCTACACGCTGTTCTCCGACGGCGAGCTGGACGAGGGCGCGATCTGGGAGGGCATCCTGTCCGCCGCGCACTGGAAGCTGGACAACCTGATCGCGATTGTCGACGTCAACAACCAGCAGGCAGACGGGCCCTCCACGCAGATCATGGCGTTCGAGCCGCTGGTGCCCAAGCTGGAAGCGTTCGGCTGGTTCACGCAGCGCGTCGATGGCAACGACATCGACGCCGTGGCTGCCGCCTTCCGTGCGGCGCGCGAGCACAGCGGCGCGCAGCCGCGCATGATCATCTGCGATACGCGCATGGGGTGCGGCGTGCCGTTCCTCGAACAACGCGAGAAGAACCACTTTATCCGCGTGGATGCCCATGAATGGCAACTCGCACTGCAGGCCCTGGAAGCCGGGAGACAAGCATGAGCAATACCATCGCTACCACCAACGCCACTACCAACGCCAAGCCGAAGCTGAAGACCTCGGCGATGATCGCCTCCATTGCCGGCGAAGGGCAGGCCACCCGGTCCGCCCCCTTCGGCCACGCGCTGGTGGAACTGGGCCGCCAGAAGCAGAACGTGATCGGCATGACCGCCGACCTGGGCAAGTACACCGACCTGCATATCTTTGCGCAGGCGTTCCCCGAGCGCTATTACCAGATGGGCATGGCCGAGCAGTTGCTGATGGGCGCTGCCGCCGGCCTTGCGCACGAGGGCGCGCAGCCCTTCGTCACCACCTACGCGGTGTTCGCCACCCGGCGCGCCTATGACTTCATGCACCAGACCATTGCCGAGGACAACCTCGACGTAAAGATCGTCTGCGCGCTGCCCGGGCTGACCACCGGCTACGGCCCCAGCCACCAGGCGGCGGAAGACCTGGCGCTGATGCGGGCCATGCCCAACATGACCGTGATCGACCCGTGCGACGCGATCGATATCGAGCAGATGGTGCCGGCCATTGCCGCGCACAACGGCCCGGTGTACGCGCGCCTGCTGCGCGGCAACGTGCCGGTGGTGCTGGACGAGTACGACTACAAGTTCGAGCTGGGCAAGGCCAGGCTGCTGCGCGACGGCGCCGAGGTGCTGGTGATCTCGTCCGGCATCATGACCATGCGCGCGCTGGAGGTGGCCAAGGCGCTGGAGAAGGACCGTATCGGCGTGGCGGTGCTGCACGTACCGACCATCAAGCCGCTCGATACCGAGACCATCCTGCGCGAAGCCAGGCGGCAAGGGCGCCTGGTGGTGGTGGCCGAGAACCACACCGTGATCGGCGGCCTGGGCGAGGCCGTGGCGGCCACGCTGATGCAGGCGGGCACCGTGGTGCCGTTCCGGCAGGTCGGGCTACCCGACGCCTTCCTCGATGCCGGCGCGCTGCCCACGCTGCACGACCGCTATGGCATCTCGGCGGGCGTGATGGCGCAATCGATCCGCAACTGGATCGCCTGACGGCCGTCTTGCCCATCACCAATGTCATTCCCGCGTTCGCGGGAATGACAGCAGGGCTCAGATCCCCGCTAGCGCGTGACGCAGCAGCAGCGCCGACAGCACGAACATCGTCACGCCGATCAGCCCGTCCAGCACCCGCCAGGCCCACGGCCGCGCAAACCACGGCGCCAGCCAGCGCGCCCCGAATCCCAGCAGCCCGAACCAGAACAGGCTGGCCGAACTCGCGCCCGCCACGAACCAGCCCCGCAGCGCCGCCGGCTGCTGCGCGCCGATGCTGCCGACCAGCAGCACCGTGTCGAGGTAGACATGGGGATTGAGCAGCGTGAACGCCGCCGCCTGCGCCAGCGCGGCACCGCGGCCCAGGCGGTCCTGTCCGGCCGCCGCCCGCAGCTGGTGCGACTGGCGCGCGCGCTTCAGTGCCCGCCATCCGTATAGCGCCAGGAACGCTGCGCCGGCCAGCGCCAGTGCGCGCGCCAGGCCGGGGCTCTGGCCCAGCGCCCCGGCCATGCCCATGACCCCTCCCGCAATCAGCAAGGCGTCAGCAACGGCGCAGAACAGCACCACGCTGCCGACATGCTCGCGGCGCAGGCCCTGGCGCAGCACGAACGCGTTCTGCGCGCCGATGGCGACGATCAGGCCGAGGCCCAGGGCCATGCCCTGTAGTGAAACCTGTACCGAGACCGACAAAGGAAGGTAAGGGGTGGCGAATGGCGTCATCATGGGCGCAGCTTGCCTGCACGCGCCGATGAAGACAAACTATCTTTCCTTTATTCAGTTTAGAAAAACTTAAGCCATGCTGGACTACTCGGCACTCTCCGCGCTGGCCGCCGTGGTGCGCGAAGGCAGTTTCGAGCGCGCTGCCCGCGCGCTTCATGTCACGCCATCCGCCATTTCCCAGCGCATCCGGCTGCTGGAAGAGCGGCTGGGCTGTGCGCTGGTGGTGCGCGACCAGCCTTGCCGCGCCACGGAGGCGGGCCGCAAGTTGTGCCAGCACGTCGACCGGGTGCGGTTGCTCGAGCAGGATTTGCAGGGAGCGTTGCCGGCACTGGCGCCGGAAGGCATTGCGCGCGTCGTGCTGCCGGTCGCGGTGAATGCCGACAGCCTCGCGACCTGGGCCGCGCCGGCCATTGCGGCCTTCGCGGCGGCCAGCCCCGTGCTGATGGAAGTGGCCGTGGACGACCAGGACCACACCACCGAGTGGCTGCGCAGCGGCGCCGTGCTGGCGGCCGTGACCGCGACGGCGCGCCCGGCGGCAGGCTGCAACAGCCAGCCGCTGGGGGCCATGCGCTACCTGGCGGCCGCCAGCCCGGCCTTCGTGCGGCAGCACTTTGCCGGCGGCGTGGGTGCCGGCACGCTGGCCAAGGCCCCCAGCCTGGTGTTCAACACCAAGGACGAACTGCAGGTGCGCTGGGCGCGGCGGCAGTGCCATCGGCACGTGGAACTGCCCCGGCACACGCTGCCTTCGTCGCAGGCCTTCGTGACCGCGGCGCTGGCGGGCATGGGCTGGGGCCTGCATCCGCAGTCGCTGATTGCGCAGCACCTCGACGACGGCTCGCTGGTCGAGCTGGTGCCGGGTACGCCGCTGAACGTGCCGCTGCACTGGCAATACGCGCGCGCCGCGTCCGGATTGCTCGACGGCCTGAGCCGCAAGGTGCTGGCCGCCGGCCGCGCCGCGTTGCTGCCCCCCTGACTTGCCAGCGGCAACTCACCGGCTTGCCGTCGTCAGTCGTGCAGGTGCTCGTCGACGAAGCGCCGGAACAGCGCCATGCTCGGTGCCTCGGTCCGGCCCGCCAGCGTGAAGAACGCATACCTGGGACCATCGTCGACCGCCGGCGTGGTCACCAGCTCGCACAGCTTGCCCTCGGCGATTTCCGTCCGCACCGCCGCGACGATGCTGAACAGGATCGCGTCCGAGACCAGCACGGCCTCGACCAGGCTGCGCACGTTCTCGCAGCGCAGGCTCAGGCAATGCTCCGGGTCGGCGCGCGGGCCAAAGCGCTTGACCAGCCCGCGCGCGACTTCCGGGCTCAGCGGTGCCGACGCCAGCGGATAGCGCATGACATCGTCGAAGGTCACGGCGTCGCCGGCGGCGGCCTGCTGCAGCAGGGGATGCCCGGCGCGGCAGATGAAGCGGCCCTGCAGCTGCGCCAGCAATTCATGGCGCAGGTCGGTGGCGGGCGCCACGCTGGTGACCTCGACGATGACCGCGTCCAGCGTGCGCTGGCGCAGCTGGATCATCAGCGCATCGGAAGTGCCGAGCGACACCGCCACCTGGATGCCGGGGTGGTGCATGGCCATGTGCCGGAGAAAAGGCGTCATCAGCACCGCGCCGGGGCCCGCGCCCAGCCCGACGCGGATGGCGCCGAGGTGATGGCGGTGGAACAGTTCGACGCTGCGATGCAGCTCGGCCTCCTCGAACAGCATGCGCCGGGCCCGTTCCGCGATCAGCTCGCCCAGCGGGGTCAGCACATTGCGCCGGCCATGGCGGTCGATGAGCTTGCCGCCAAGCTCGTCCTCCAGCGCCTGGATGCTGCGGCTCAGCGCCGACTGGGTCAGGTGCAGGCGCTGTGCCGCGCGGCTGAACGATTCCACGTCCGCAACCATGAGCAGGTGCCGCAGGTGTTTGAGGTGCATCGATGCCTTGTGAATGAGTTTTATGAATAAATTCTAGACGAGTAATGCATTGGACACATAGCAGGCTGGCCGATACGATCCGTCGCACAACACCCACACAAAGCGACGCAAGGCGCCCAGGAGACTGCCATGACCCCAATCCGATTCCAGAACATTGCCCGCCGGCTGCTGCGCGGCGCGGTGGCCGGCCTGCTGTGCGTAGGCCTGGCGCCGGCCTACGCCTACCCCGACCGGCCGGTCACGCTGCTGGTGCCGTTTCCGGCGGGCGGGCTGTCGGATGTGGTGGCCCGCAACCTCAATGCGCCGCTCGCCCGGCAGTTCGGCCAGCCGGTCATCGTCGAGAACCTCGGCGGCGCCGGCGGCGCGATCGCCGCGCAGAAGGTACTGCATGCGCCGGCCGACGGGCACCTGCTGTTCCAGGCCGGTCCGGGCGAGCTGATCACGACGCCGCTGGCCAACGCCGCCATCAAGTACAAGAGCGAGGACTTCCGGCTGGTCCACATGGTCGGCGCGGTCGACCTGGCCATCCTGGTGCGCAAGGACCTGCCGGTGAAGGATGTCGATGAACTCGCCGCCTATGCCGCGCAGGCGGCCCGGGCGGGCAAGCCGCTGACGTACGCCAGCGTCGGCGTCGGTTCGCTCTATCACCTGCTGGGGGCACACCTGTCGCAGACCATCGGCGCACCGATGACGCACGTGCCCTACAAGGGCGGCGCGCCCGTGATCCAGGACCTGGTGGGCGGCATCGTCGATATCTTTATCTCGCCGTTCGGCAAGCCCGATATCGAGCGCATGCGCACCGGCCAGGTCAGGATGCTGGCGGTGCTGTCGCCGAACCGGCTCGACGCGGTCAAGTCCGTGCCGAGCGTCAATGAAAGCAGGGCGCTGCGCGGCTTCAACTACTCGACGTGGGCCGGCGTGTTCGTGAAGAAGGACACCGCCGAGCCAGTCGTGCAGGCGCTGCACAAGGCGCTGGCGCAGACGCTGGCCGAGCCGGCGGTGCGCGCCAGCCTGGATGCCGCGAACCTGCCCGCATCCCGTCCGGCATCGCTGGCGGACAGCCAGAAGGCGTACCAGCAGAGCATCGACCAGTACCGCGGCATTGCCCGTGCCATCGGCCTGCAGCCGCAATGAAGGAAGCCATGCATCCCATCCTGGCAGCGCTGCGGGACAGCGCCGAAGCCTTCGTTGCCATCCGCCGCGATCTCCATCGCCATCCGGAACTTGGCTTCGAGGAACACCGCACCAGCGACATCGTGGCCCGCCTGCTCGCCGAATGGGGCTACGAGGTGGAGCGCGGGCTCGGCACCACCGGCGTCGTTGGCCGGCTGCGGCGCGGCAACGGCGGGCGCAGTCTCGGCATCCGCGCCGACATGGACGCGCTGCCGATGGCGGAAGCCACCGGGCTGCCCTATGCCAGTTGCCATCCCGGCGTGATGCACGCCTGCGGGCATGACGGGCATACCGCCATGCTGCTTTGCGCAGCCAGGCATCTCGCGCGGCATGGCAACTTCAGCGGCACGCTGAACCTGATCTTCCAGCCGGCGGAGGAGGGGTTGGGCGGCGCAAAGCGGATGATGGAAGCGGGGTTGTTCGACAAGTACCCGTGCGATGCCATCTTCGCCATGCACAACGTCCCGGGCACGGCGCCGGGCCGGTTGCTGCTGCGCCAGGGCGCGGCGCAGGCTTCGGCGGATAACGTGACCATCACGCTCGCCGGCATCGGCGGCCACGCGGCGTTCCCGCACAACGCGGCCGATCCGGTCGTGGCCGGTGCTTCGATCGTGATGGCGTTGCAGACCATCGTGGCGCGCAATGTCGATCCGCTGCAAGCGGCGGTGATCACGGTGGGCGCGTTCCAGGCGGGCACCGTCTCCAACATCATTCCCGCGCAGGCGGTGCTCCGGCTGAGCGTGCGCGCGCTGGACCGCCGCGTCCGCGAACAGCTCGAACAGCGCATCCGCGAACTGGTGGCCGCGCAGGCGCAAAGCTACGGCGTGACGGCCCAGGTCGACTACGAGCGCGGCTATCCGGTGTTGGTGAACACGCCGGCGGAAACGGCGCTTGCCGGCCAGGTTGCGCTGGAGCTGCTGGGGCCCGGCCACGTCGACCGCCAGGCGCCGCCGATCGCGGCGAGCGAGGACTTCGCCTTCATGCTGGACGCGGTGCCCGGCTGCTACCTGTGGATCGGCAATGGCGAAGGGGCCGAGGGTGGCTGCATGGTGCATAACCCCGGCTACGACTTCAACGACGGCAACATCCCGGTGGGCGCGGCGTACTGGGCGCTGCTCTGCGAGCGCTTCCTGGTGGACCAGCCATGGCCGGCGCATGTGACGAACGCGGCCGCCCGGACACCTGCCTAGGCCGGCCTGCCGCTCTGCTGCACCAGCCATTGCCGGAAGGTGCGCGCGACCGACGTCTCCACCCGGTCCCGATGCCACAGCGCGTAATAGCCGCCACCGAGTGTGGCGCTGGCCTCGCAGGCGCGTACCAGCCGGCCGTCCTTCAGGCAGCCGTCGATCATGTGGCGCCAGCCCAGCACGATGCCGTGGCCTTCGATCGCGAGCTGCACCAGGATCGGGTAGGCGTTCGACACCACGGTGTTCTGCACGCGTGCCTTGCCCAGCCCGTTCTGCGCCAGCCACGCCGGCCACGACATCCACTGGCGCTGCGCGTCTTCCAGCACCAGCAGCGTCTCGCCCGGCAGGTCGGCCACCGCCAGCCGCCGGCCGCGCAGGTAGCCGGGCGCGCAGACCGGCACCACTTCCTCGTCGTAGAGCCGCTGCGCGGCCAGTCCTTGCGGCGGGCCTTCGCGCAGGTAGTACAGCGCGACGTCGAAGCTGGTGTCGACCAGTGACGCGAGCCCGTCGCTGACGAACAGCCGCACCTGTACGTCGGGATGCTCGGCGCGGAATTGCGCCAGCCGCGGCGCGATCCACAGCGTGGACACGCCCGACGACGCCGCCACCGTCAGCTCGGTGCTGCCCTTGCGCCGCATCACGCTTTCGGTCGCTTCGGCGCAGTCGACCAGCAGGCGCTGGATCTGCTCGGCGTATTGCTGGCCGCTGACCGTCAGGCTCAGCGCGCGCGGCCCGCGCTCGAACAGTTTCTTGCCGAGGAAGCGTTCCAGCTGCGCCACCTGCCGGCTGATCGCGCTCTGCGTCAGGTGCAGTTCCGCGGCCGCGCGGGTGAAGTTGCCGTGCCGCATGGCCGCCTCGAAGGCGACCAGGCAGGGAAGGGGAGGAAGGGGGGAGATGCGCATGGGACGGCCGGACGTCGGGGAACCAGCCGCCCATCTTAAGGGAAAGCCAGCCGAAGGCTTACCCCTGCCGCGCGTGGATGCGCCCGGCCTGCATGACCAGAGAGATATGCTCGCCCTGGCCGCACAGCAGGCTGATGTCCTGCAGCGGGTCGCCGTCGACCACCAGCAGGTCGGCCAGCGCGCCGGCCTTGACCGTGCCAAGCTCGTCCTCGCGCTGCAGCACCGCGGCGGCAATCGAGGTGGCCGAGCGGATGGTCTCCAGCGCGCCGAGCAGTTCGGCGCGGATGCGGAACTCGTCGGACTGGTAGTGGTGCATCTCGCCCAGCAGGTCGGAGCCGAAGGCCATCGGCACGCCGGCCTCGGCGTAGATCGCCAGCGAGTTGCGGCCGGCCTCGCGCACGGTCTCGATCTTGGCGACCGATTCCGGCGGCAGGCCCAGGCGCGCGCCGTCGCGGGCCAGCGCATCGTAGGTGACCAGCGTCGGCACCACGAAGGCGCCGTGCTCGCGCATCACGCGCGCCGCCGCGGCATCGACCAGGTTGCCGTGCTCGATGGTGCGCACGCCGCAGCGGATCGCCCGCGTGATGGCGCGGCCGGTGTAGGCGTGTGCCATCACGTAGGTCTGCGCGGCTTCGGCCTCGGCCACGATCGCGCGGATCTCGTCCTCGCTGTACTGGGTGTTGCCGATCGGGTCGGTCGGCGAGGCCACGCCGCCGGAGGCCATGATCTTGATCTGCGTGGCGCCCTTCTGGATTTCTTCGCGCACGGCCAGGCGCACCGCGTCGACGCCGTCGGCAACGCGCGCGATGGCGCCGGCACGGAAGGCGCACGAGCAGGGCTCGAGCACGTCGGCGCGCGGGCGGAAGTCGCCATGCCCGCCGGTCTGCGACAACGCCTTGCCGGACGGGAAGATGCGCGGCCCGGGGATCAGCCCGGTGGCCACTGCCTGCGACAGGCCCCAGTCGGCGCCGCCGGCATCGCGCACGGTGGTGAAGCCGCGCTCCAGCATCGACTTCATGATCGGCATGGCGCGGAAGGCCACCAGCACGTTGGGCTGCACCGCGTTCACGCCGAGGTTGGCCAGCGCGGCCAGCACGTGCACGTGGCAGTCGATCAGGCCAGGCATCACGGTCTTGCCGGCGACATCGATCTGCCGCGCGTGCGGCGCCACGATGCCTTGCGCGGAGACTTCGACGATGCGCTCGCCTTCGATCAGCACATCGGCGCGCGGCAGCGCGGTGCCGCGGGCGGGGTCCAGGACGTTGCCGCCCTTCAGCAGGATCTGGTTCATGGTCATTGCTTGCGGAGGTAGGCAGGTTCGCGCACCAGCAGCGTGCCGGCGAAGCTGATGGCGGCGGCGATCATCACGTAGAGCGCGGGCGCCATGGTGCTGCCGGTGGTGGCGATCAGCCAGGTGATGATGAAGGAGGCGAAGCCGCCGAAGATGGTGACCGCCAGGTTGTAGGCGACCGACAGGCCGGTCGACAGCACCTTGGCCGGGAACATCTCGGAGAAGGCCGCCAGGATCGGGCCGGTATAGCCAGCGATCAGCACGCCGAACACCAGCTGGAACACCAGCAGCGAGAACAGGCCCGGGACCTGGTTGATGTACACGTACATCGGCCAGGCCAGCACGAAGATCAGCGCGGCCGAGCCCGACAGCAGGATGCGGCGGCCGTAGCGGTCGGCCAGGCGGCCCACCAGCGGCGCGAATACCAGGATCGCCATGCCGCCGACCATGCCGGCCACGAAGCCCGACGACTGCGGCACCTTCAGCACCTTGACGGCATAGGTCGGCATGTAGAACAGCAGCACGTAGGTGCATACCGTCCACAGGATCACCATCGAGAAACTGGCGGCGGTCTGGCGCGGGTAGTCGCGCAGCACTTCCTTCAGCGGCGAATCGGTTTTGTCCTTGGTCTGCTGGAACGTGGGCGTCTCATCGAGGTGATGGCGGATGTAGTAGCCCACCGGGCCGATCAGCATGCCGATCAGGAAGGGCAGGCGCCAGCCCCAGCTGTTGAGCGCCTCGGGCGGCAGCGACGAGGTGACGAAGGTGCCGACCGCCGCGCCCAGCAGCACGGCCACGCCGATGCTGGCCTGGATCCAGCTGGAGTAATAGGCGCGCTCGCGTTCGGGCGCGTACTCGGTCAGGAAGGCGGTGGCGCCGCCCATCTCGCCGCCGGCGGAGAAGCCCTGCAGCAGGCGCGCGAGCACGATCAGCATCGGCGCGAACAGGCCCACCTGCTCATAGGTGGGCGCGATGCCGATCAGCGTGGTGCCCACCGCCATCAGCAGGATGGTCAGCGACAGCGCCGCCTTGCGGCCGACGCGGTCGGCATAGATGCCGATGATGATGCCGCCCACCGGCCGCATGAAGAAGCCGACGCCGAAGGTGGCGACGGCCAGCAGCAGCGACGACAGTTCGTCGCCGGTGGGGAAGAACAGCCGCGCGATGATGACCGCGAAGAAGCTGTAGACGGTGAAATCGAACCACTCGAGGCCGTTGCCGATGACGGTGGCAACGATGGCGCGGCGCCGCTGGCTGGCGCCGATCGGCGCGCTCAAGCGGTCAAGGGTTGGGTTGGCTTGCATGTCACTCCACTCCAGGCGACAGATCAGGGCTATGGGCTACGGAAGATGCCGGGCGCGTATGCCAAAGGCATCGGCAGGCATCGGTAGGCAAGCCGATGATAGGTGTCGGCCCGATGATGAAAAAAACGATATCTGCGCATGGAGGCATGCGCGTAGCGCATGGCGGGGCGGGCGAGGCGGGCGGTGGACCACGGCCAAGCCGCGCCGGGGCAAGGCTGGCGGGCAGCAGGCCGGAAAGCCTTATGCCACGCCGCTGGCAAGGGCGAAACAGGGCATATCAGGGTTTGCCCTGATGCCGGCGCAGGGCATGCGCGCCGCGCATGCCTCGGGCTCGGGCCGCCGGCGCTCAGCCGGGCTCGCGCCGCAACCCCCGCCGCAACGTCTCCACCAGCGCATGGCGCACCGCGCGGGCGCTGGCATCGCTCATGCCGAACAGGTACTGCGCCGACACCCCGCGCATGGCGCCGATGATTGCCACCGATTCGGCCAGCGGGTCGACATCGGCGCGGATATTGCCCGCTTCGATGCCGCGCCGGATATGCCCTTCCAGGATCGCCACCGATTCGCGGTTGAGCCGGTCCAGCGCGTCGGCCACCGCCCCGCGGGTGACCACGCTTTCCGACAGCAGCACGTGCAGCGCGCGCAGCGTGGTGTCGAGCGACGGGTGCCGGCCGACGTAGAAGCCGACGATCCCCAGCACGCTTTCCAGCCCGGGGGCCCAGTTGGCCACCTCCTGGCGCACATCGCGCACGTCCTTGCCGATCTGCTCGACCAGCGCCACCAGCAGTCCTTCCTTGTGGCCGTAGTGGTGCGCGGCAAGGCCGCGGCTGTAGCCGGCGCGTTCGCCCACCTCGCCCAGCGTCAGGCCGGCGATGCCTTTTTCGCACACCAGCGCCATGGCGCTGTCCATGATCCGGCGCGCGGCCTCGTCGCGCCGCTCCTTCTGCGTGCGGCGCCGGGCGGGGGCCGGCGCGGCCCCGACTTCGGTCGTCATCTGTGTTTCTCCGTGGGAATCCGCCGTGGACACGCCGATGGTAACGCAGTGATGCGGGCATAACCCCGCCGCGGCGCCTCGGGATTTCACTTACTTGTTTATCAACAAGCAAGTTATAAGCTTCTCCGGCGGGCATGCCCGACCCACGGACAGACCGGCCCGTCGCGACAAGAAGACCACCAGGAGACAGCTGTGACCGTAAGCGTTTCAAGCAGGAAAGCCTGTGCCGTGGCGATGACGGCATGCGCGCTCGGGTGGCTCGCCACCCCGGCGCTGGCGAACCCGGCCGAGGCCGCCGACTACCCGAAGAAGCCGATCCACATGGTGGTGCCGTCGACCGCCGGGGCCGGCGCCGACATCCTGGCCCGGCTGCTCGCCGACAGGCTCGGCAAGACGCTGGGCCAGCCGGTGGTGGTGGAGAACAAGCCCGGCGCCAGCAGCGTGATCGGCACCACGGCGGTGGCGCGCGCCCAGCCGGACGGCTACACCATCCTGTTCACCTGGACCGCGCTGATCCAGTCGTCGGTGCAGAAGACGAAGCCGCCATATGACGTCTTTACCGACCTCGCGCCGGTCGCGGAAGTGGCCCGCTCCAGCTTCGTGCTGATCGGCGCCGCGTCGGCCCAGACCGGCAGCGCGAAGGATTTCATCGCGACGGCGAAGCAGCGGCCGGGCCAGTACAGCTATGGCTCGTACGGCAACGGCACCTCCTCGCACATCCTCGGCGAGCTGTTCAAGCAGAGCGCGGGCATCAGCATGGTCCACGTGCCGTACCGCGGTGGCGCGCCGCTGCTGTCGGACCTGCAGGCGGGCCATATCCCGGTGGCGTTCCTCGATTTCGCCAGCGCGCGCGCCAATGCCGGCAACGAGCGCATGAAGATGCTGGCCATCACCAGCAGCGAGCGGTCGCCGTACTTCAAGTCCACGCCGACCTTCGGCGAACTCGGCATCCGCGGGCTCGACCTCGAAGGCTGGTTCGGCGTGCTCGCGCCGGGCAAGACCGACCCGGCCATCGTGCAGAAGCTGTCGGCGGCCGTGGCCAAGTCGTTGCGCGACCCGGACGTGTCCCGGCGCATGGAAGAGCTGGGCGTGACCGTGGTCGGCAACAGCCCCGACGAGTTCGCCGCCAAGCTGCGCCGCGACGAAGAGAAGTGGCGCACCGTCATTACCAACGCCGCTATCCGTGCCGACTGAGGCGCCGACCGATCCGGAACCATGACGATGATCCACGCTTCGCCTTCCTTCTTCTCGCTTGCGCTGGCGGCACTGCGCCGCTATCCCGAACGCATCGCGTTCCAGTGGGCCGGCGGCCGGCTGACATACCGGCAGGCCACCAGCCTGATCGGCTGCTACCAGGCTGTGCTGGCGCGGCATGGCATCGGCGCCGGCACCCGCGTGGCCCTGCTCAGCGCCAACCGTGCCGACAGCTGGTGCGCTGGCATGGCAGTGCAGGGCCTGGGCGCTGCCGCCAGCTGGCTGCACCCGATGGGCTCGCTCGACGCGCATTGCTTCCAGGTCGAGGATGCCGACGTTGCGGCGGTCATCGTCGATGCCGCCAGTTATGGCCACCGCGCCGGCGAGATCGCGGCGCGCCTGCCGGGCAGCCGCATCCTGACGCTGGGCGCCGCCGATGCCGGCACCGACCTGGCGGCGCTGGCAGAGGCGGCCGGTGCTGCCGAACCGGTCGACCATTCGTCGGCCAGCGCCATGGCCACGCTGTCCTATACCGGCGGCACCACCGGCCGGCCCAAGGGCGTGATGAAATCGGGCGGCGCCAACGGCCATGTCGCGCTGCAGATGCTGGCCCATTTCGACATGCCGCCGGCGCCGCGCTTCCTGGCGGTGGCGCCCATCACCCACGTCACCGGCACCAATGTCGTGCCGACGCTGCTGCGCGGCGGCACGGTCCACCTGATGGCGCGCTTCGACCCGGACGAGATGGCCGCCACCATCGCGCGCGAACGCATCAACGCGACCATGATGGTGCCGACCATGGTCTATGGGCTGCTCGACCATCCGCGCTTCGATGCCTTCGACCTGTCTGCGCTGGAAACGCTGCTGTACGCTGGCGCGCCCATTTCGCGCCAGCGGCTGATCGAAGGCATCGAGCGCATCGGCCCGGTGTTCTGCCAGCTGTATGGCCAGTCGGAATGCTCGCCCATGACCGCGCTGCGCAAGGAAGACCACGACCTGTCGCGGCCGGCGCTGATGGACGCCTGCGGCTTTCCGCTGGCAGGCTGCGAAGTGCGCCTGCTCGACGACGACGACCGCGAGGTGGCACCGGGCCAGCATGGCGAGATCTGCGTGCGCAGCCCCGCCGCGATGAGCGGCTACTGGCGCCAGCCGGAACTGACGGAGCAGGCCTTTGCCGGCGGCTGGCTCCATACCGGCGACGTTGCCGTGGCCGATGACTGCGGGCGGCTGGTTATCGTCGACCGCAAGAAGGACATGATCGTCAGCGGCGGCTTCAACGTCTATCCGCGCGAGGTCGAGGACGCGCTGGCCACGCACCCCGCGGTCAGCATGGGCGCGGTGATCGGCGTGCCGGATGCCAAATGGGGCGAGGCCGTGACCGCCTACGTGGTGCTGCGCGACGGCAAGTCGGTGTCGGCGGAAGAACTGATCCACCACGTCAAGGCGCTCAAGGGCAGCGTCAATACGCCCAAGCGCGTGGAGATCGTCATGGCCCTGCCGCTGACCGCGCTGGGCAAGCTCGACAAGAAGGCGCTGCGCGCGCGCCACTGGAGCGGCCAGGGCCGCAACGTTGCCTGATCCCGAAAATGTCTTCCTACTGCACCGATATGAACGCCATCCCTGCTCCCGGCCAGCGCCTGCCGCAATCGATCACCCGCCGCCTGTCGCTGCCGCTGATCGCCGCGCCGATGTTCCGCGTCTCAGGTCCGGACCTCGTGCTGGCCGCGTGCCGTGCCGGCGTGATCGGCTCGTTCCCCACGGCGAACTGCCGCTCGACCGGGGAACTCGACGCGTGGATGACGCGCTTCGGCGCGGAGCTCACGCCCGACGACGCGCCGGTCTGCCCCAACCTGATCATGCGCCGCGAGGCATTGCAGCAGGAACTGGACTGCCTGCTGCGGCACCGGGTCGAAATGGTCATCACCAGCGTGGGCGCGCCGGATGCGGTAGTCGGTCCGCTGCACGAGATCGGCTGCCTGGTGCTGGCCGATGTCGCTTCGGTGCGGCATGCGCGCAAGGCCGTGGCGGCAGGCGCCGACGGCCTGATCCTGCTGACCGCCGGCGCGGGCGGTCAGACCGGGTGGGCCAATGGCTTTGCCTTCGTGCGCGCCGTGCGGCAGTTCTTCGACGGGCCGGTGGTGCTGGCGGGCGGCATCTCCGACGGCGTGGGCCTGTTGTCGGCACAGGTGCTAGGCTGCGACCTCGCCTACATGGGCACCCGGTTCATCGCCACGCGCGAGAGCATGGCCGTCGACGGGTACAAGGACATGCTGGTCAGCAGCGAGCTGGACGACGTGATGCTGTCGCGTGCCTTCACCGGGCTGGAAACCAACACGCTGCGTCCGTCGATCGTCGCCAGCGGCCTCGATCCGGCCAACCTGCCCACCGACATGACCCGGGAGCGCGCCGATGCGCTGTACGGAAGCCAGGGGTCCGCCGGCATCAAACGCTGGCGCGATATCTGGAGCGCGGGGCACTCGGTGTCGGGTGTCGCGCAGGTGGAGTCGGTGGGGGAACTGGTGGCACGCACGCGGCAGGAATTCGACGGAGCGCGCGCGGCGGCGTACCGGGCGCTGGCGCCGGTGGCTTGCGCGTGACGCGCCTGGCGCGATCCGCCGCACTACATCACGCGCCCGAACCACCACAGCGACAGCAGCCCCGCCATCGTCGCCAGCAGCGCGCCCAGCGCGGTGAAGAACGCGGTGACTTCCACCTGGTCGCGCTTGTCGAACGCCAGCTTGGCGTGGAGCGCGCGGTACACCTTCTTCAGCTGGGCCGTATCTTCCAGCCGGAAGTACTCGGCGCCGGTCGCGTCGGCGACCTGCTTCAGCACCCTCTCGTCCAGCCTGACGCGGGACGACATGCCGTCGACCGACAGCACCACGCCTTCGGGCGTGCCGACGCCCACGGTATAGACGCGCACGCCGTGGGTGGCGGCGAGTTGCGCGGCCTGCAGCGCGCCCGGGCCGGCGTTGCTTTCGCCGTCGGAGAACACGACGATCGCGCCCGCGCCGTATGAGCCGGGCGCAACGGCATCCGCGTCGCTGTCGCTGGAAGAGGAGGAGCCGCTGCCCGAGACCGCCGGTTTCTTCGGCTGCGGAGTGTCGTCGTTCATCAGGCGTTCGGCGTCGTTGGTGGCCTCCGGCAGCAGCGCGGTCAGCGCGATCAGCAGGCCATTGCCCAGCGCCGTGCCGCCCTGCGGCTTCAGGCGTTCGATGGCGGCAGCAACGTCGTCCTTGCTGCGGCTGGGGGCCTGCGCCACGGCGGCGGTGCCTGCCATCGCCACCACGCCGACGCTGACGCTGGAGGGCTGGTCGGCAAGCAAGACCCTGGCGGCCTGCTGCGCGGCGCGGATGCGGCTGGGCTTGATGTCCTGCGCGCGCATGCTGCCGGACAGGTCGATGACCAGCACCACCGTCTTGATGCGCGAGGGCAGCGTCAGCACGGCCTGGGGCCGCGCGATGGCGATGATCAGCGCGGTCAGCGCCAGCAGCGCGAGGACGGGGGACACGTGGCGGCGCCAGCCTGCGCCGCCGCGGATGGCCACGCCGACGGTCTTCAGCGCGGGGTAGTGCACGGTCGCGCGCCGGCGGCGCGCATCCAGCCACAGGTAGCCGCCCGCCAGCACCAGCACGGTCGCGAGCCCCCACAGCATGCTCGGCCACAGGAAGCTGAAGACAGGCAGCCGGCTTATCGCATCGGTCATGCTGCACCCCTGGCGGTTCCCTGCCGGTGACGCCGCTGGCGCGTGAAGTGCAGCAGCGCCAGGTCCAGCCGGGCGTAGGTCGACAACGTCAGGCACTGCACGCCGGCGCGCGCGAAGGCCTGGTGCAGCTCGGCCTCGCGCGCTTCGGCCGCGGCGGCGAAGCGCTTGCGGAAGGCCGGGTCATGCGTGTCGACGAAGATCTGCTCGGCGGTCTCGGCATCCTGCAGCACGACCAGGCCCAGGTCGGGCAGGGCCAGTTCGAGCGGATCGACCAGCCGCACCGCGACCACTTCATGGCGCCGCGCCAGCATGCCGAGCGATGCCTGCCAGCCGGTCGCGCTGATGAAGTCGGACACGACGAACACGACCGAGCGGCGCCTGGCGACCGAGCGTGCCTGCTCCAGCAGGTCGCGCAGCCGGGTTTCGCCCGGGCACGCCGCCGGCGTGGCATGCATGCGGTCGAGCACGTGCAGCAGCTGGCGCCGGCCCGAGCGCGCGGGGATGACAGGCGCAGCGGACGCAGCGGACGCAGCCTTGTCGGTGGCGCCGCCATAGAGCACCGCGCCAACGCGGTTGCCATAGCGCGTCAGCAGCAGCGCCATCACGGTGGTGAAATCGGTGAGCAGGTCGCGCTTGCGCACCGCGCCCGACCCGAACTCGACCGACCCGCTCAGGTCCAGCACGAACCACGCGGAGACGTCGCGGTCTTCCTGGAACTCGCGCACGTGCGGGGTCTGCAGCCGCGCGGTCACGTTCCAGTCGATATGGCGCACGTCGTCGCCGGGGCGGTATTCGCGCAGGTCGGCCAGGTCGAGCCCGAAGCCGCGGAACAGCGTGCGGTAGTCGCCCTGCAGCAGGCCGTCGAGCCGGCGCACCACTGTCCATTCCAGCCGGCGCAGCAGCGCCTCGGTCTGCTTCGACCCGACCGCGGCCACCGCTGCGTTGGCTGCAGCGGTGGCCGCCGCTTTTGCAGATGCGGCAGCAGGCGCCGGGGCGTCCGCCCCGCGCCGGAACCTAGCGCTCAGCCGCCCGAACATGGGATTCCAGCGGCCGCTCGGGGAGCGGCTGCGCCTGCAGGATGCGGCCGATGAGCTGGTCGGCGGTCACGCCGTCGGACATGGCTTCGTATGACAGCGCCAGGCGGTGGCGCAACACGTCCGGCACCAGGTCGGCCACGTCTTCCGGCAGCGCATAGTCCCGGGCGCGCAGGAAGGCCAGCGCGCGCGCGCCCTCGATCAGGCCGATGGTGGCGCGCGGGCTGGCCCCGAAGGCAATGTAGCGGTCCATGTCTTCCACGCCGTAGCTGCCGGGCTTGCGGGTAGCCGCGACCACGCGCACCGCGTACTGGATCAGCGCGGGATCGACATAGACCTTGCGGCACGTCTCCTGCAACGAGGCCAGGTGCTCGGGCGTGGCGATCGCGCCCACGTTGATGCGCGGGCCGGTGACGCGGTTGACGATCACGACCTCTTCTTCCTCGCTCGGGTAGCCCACCAGCACCTTCATCATGAAGCGGTCGACCTGCGCCTCGGGCAGGGGGTAGGTGCCTTCGGTCTCGATCGGGTTTTGCGTGGCCATGACCAGG
Source organism: Cupriavidus sp. Agwp_2 (assembly GCF_040784895.1). NCBI lineage: Bacteria > Pseudomonadati > Pseudomonadota > Betaproteobacteria > Burkholderiales > Burkholderiaceae > Cupriavidus > Cupriavidus sp. Agwp_2. Next base: position 1,072,636 of record NZ_CP088084.1, on the reverse strand, counting down.
AACGGCGAGGGCACGCGGTGGGTCTCGCCGGCGATGGTGACCTGCTTTTCCTGCATGACTTCGAGCAGGGCGCTCTGCACCTTGGCCGGCGCGCGGTTGATCTCGTCGGCCAGCAGCAGGTTGGCGAAGACCGGGCCACGCACGGTGGAGAATTCGCCGGTGCCCTGGTTATACATGCGGGTGCCGACCAGGTCGGCGGGCAGCAGGTCGGGCGTGAACTGGATGCGCTTGAACGTGCCGCTCATGGTCCGCGCCAGCGTGTTGACCGTCAGCGTCTTGGCCAGCCCCGGCACGCCTTCGACCAGCAGGTGACCGCCGGCAAGCATCGCCACCAGCACCCGTTCGAGAAAGTGGTCTTGCCCGACGACCACGCGCTTCACCTCGTACAGCAGGCGTTCCATCAAGTCGGCGCTGTCCGCAGCACCCCTGGCTTGGTCGTTCATAGGCCCTCACGTTTCAGAAAGGAGAAGATCCGATGGCAACGCCGGCGTTTTCGATGGTGACGGCAAAGCCGATGCCAAGGAAAGTGCCGCTCTGGTTAGGGTTGAGGATGGCGGTGACGATGCCAACCACTTCGCCGTCCATGTTCACCAGCGGCCCGCCCGAGTTGCCCGGGTTGGCCGCGGCGTCAAACTGGATGAGCTTGTCCAGGCTCTGCTTGTGGTCAGGCGAGACGAACTGGCGGTCGAGCCCTGACACCACGCCGGCCGACACCGACGGGCCGATGCCGAACGGAAAGCCCACCGCGACGACTTCGCTGCCGGGCGCCAGCTCGCGGCTGGAGCCGAGTGTCGCCGCCGGCAAGTCGTCGGGAATGGATTTGGGCCGGAGCACGGCGAGGTCTTTCTCGGGGATGGCCTGCACCACTGTGGCTTCGGACATGTGGCCGTCGTGGAACCTGACCTCCAGCCGCTTGGCATCGGCGACGACGTGGTAGCTGGTCAGCACCATGCCGCTTTCAGTCACGACCACGCCCGAGCCGATGTGGCGCGCTTCGCGCTTGCCGCCGGCCGGATCCTTGCCGTCGGGCGGGTCGCGCTTGGCAAGCTCATCCTGCGGCGCGGGCTGGGCGGGCGGTGTCGATTTGCGCCGTGTGGCAGGGGGATCACGCTTGGCCTTCGGCGCCGACGCGGCTTCCACGGGTTGTTCCGCCGGCGTATAGCTGCGGATCTCCACCACCGATTCGCGCACCGCCTCGGCCGCCCTGGCCGTGCGCGACGGCAGGCTCTTGGTCTGCAGCGTGTGCAGCACCGCCGCGTCGATGTCTGCCTGCTTGAGCACGCGGGGTGGTGGCTGCGACCGCCAGGCGATGGCCGCGCCCGCCGCAATGACCACGACGACCGCCGTCGAGACCAGCCCGTAGATCGTCACCCGTTTCATCGCAGCCCCCCAGGTCCCGTCCCGCCTTGGAAAATACAGTACCATCCTCTTAACCACGCGCCAAGGAGCAGGGCATGCAGTTTCTCTGGCCGCAGATGCTCTGGTTGCTGCTGGCGCTCCCGGTGCTGGCAGCGGCCTACCTGTACCTGCTCGCGCGGCGCAAGAAATCCGCCCTGCTGTATGCCAGCCTTGCGCTGCCCCGCGCCGCGCTGGGCCCGCGCCAACGCCTGCGGCGTCACATCCCGCCCCTGCTGTTCCTGATCGCGCTGGGCGCGGCTTTGCTGGCCTGCGCGCGGCCCACCGCCACCGTTACCCTGCCGTCCGACACCATCACGCTGGTGCTGGCCATGGACACCTCGCGCAGCATGGAGGCCACCGATGTGCCGCCCACGCGCATCAGCGCCGCGCAGCAGGCCGCGCGTGACCTGATCGTGGGACTTCCGGCCAGCGTGCGGCTCGGCATCGTGTCCTTCGCCGCCACCGCGACCGTGGTGCTGCCGCCGACCAGCAATCGCCAGGACATGCTCGACGCGCTCGATCGCTTCCAGCTGCAGCGCGGCACCGCCACCGGCAGCGGGCTGATCCAGGCGCTGGCGGTGCTGTTCCCCGACGACGGCATCGATCTTGAGGCGATTCTCTTCAACGACGCCGCGAACCCGTTCGGCCGCAGTTCGCCGTCGCTGGACGAGGCCGCCGCCGCGGAGGCCGCGCGCAAGCGCGACCAGAAGCGCCAGCCAGTGCAGCCGGGCACATACCGGCACGGCGCGGTCATCCTGCTCAGCGACGGCCGGCGCACCACCGGCCCGGACCCGATCGACGCCGCGCGCATGGCGGCCGAGCGCGGCGTGCGCGTCTATACCGTCGGCTTCGGTTCGCCGCAGGGTGCCAGCATGCCGGAGTCGAGCCTGTCCTACTTCATGCAGCTCGACGAACCCGCCCTGCGCGCGGTCGCGACGCTGACGGGCGGCGAATACTTCCAGGCGGGATCGGCCGCCGACCTGACCAAGGTGTATCGCCAGCTCAGCGCCCGCTTCGCGCTGGAGCGCCGGGAAACCGAGGTGAGTGCGTTGTTGTCCGCGGCAGCCGTGCTGCTGCTGGTGCTGGCATCGGGGCTGTCGCTGCTGTGGTTCCGGCGTTGACAGGGCCCCGGCGTTAAGAGGAGCCAGCGAGGGCAGGTCGCGTCACGTGGCGCGACATGCGGCACGACACTTGGCGCGTCACGTACCGGTCACTTCGTAGCGTTTCGTATCACAGGCGATTCGCCCTGCGCGTCGGCGCGGCACGCAGGGACAGTACAATGCCGGACGCTTGATTTACCGGACCTGCCTTTTCCGCCACCCCGACCGCTTCGCCCATGTCTAATCTCATCGTCCACGGTGGCACGCCCCTGCGCGGCCGCATCATCCCCTCCGCCAACAAGAATGCCGTGCTGCCGGTGCTTTGCGCCACGCTGCTGACCGACCAGCCGCTGCGCCTGCACGGCGTGCCGGACATCACGGATGTCCGCAAGATCCTCGATATTTTCCGCATGCTGGGCAGCGATGTCCGGCTCGATGAAGCCACCGGCACGCTCGACCTGCACCACCGCGACACCACTTTCGACGCCACCTCGCACCGGCTGCCGGAAGAAATGCGCTCGTCGATCATGCTGGTGCCGCCGCTGCTGGCCCGCTTCGGCGTGGCGCGGCTGGAAGACAACGTCAAGGGCTGCACGCTGGGCGTGCGCGAGATCGACCCGCACGTCGACATCTTCCGCTCGTTCGGCGGCGAGGTGGAGCGCGCCAGCGGCTCGCTGCTGGTGCGCAGCGGCGGCCCGCTCAAGCCCACGCACCACTGGCTCGACTATGCCTCGGTGACCACCACCGAGAACTTCGTGCTGTGCGCGGCCGCCGCCGAAGGCGAATCGACGCTGACCAATGCCGCGTCCGAGCCGCATGTGCAGGAGTTCTGCCGCTTCATGCAGATGATGGGCGCCGATATCGACGGCATCGGCACCTCGCGCCTGACCGTGCGCGGCGGCGGCCGGCTGCGCGGCGGCGAATTCACCTTCGAGGAAGATTTCCACGAGATCACCACCTTCCTCGCGCTGGGCGCGATCACCGGTGGCGACGTGGTGGTGCGCAACAGCACGCCGGGCAATTTCCCGCTGATCGACCGCACCTTCGCCAAGTTCGGCGTGCAGGTGGTGCATGAGGACGGCTGGTCGCGCGCGCTGCTGCAGGGGCCGCTGAAGGTGCAGACGCCGTTCACCAGCAACGTGCTGACCAAGGTCGAGGCCGCGCCGTGGCCGTATTTCCCGGTCGACCTGCTGCCGATCTTTATCGCGCTGGGCGTGCGTGCGCAGGGCAACGCGATGTTCTGGAACAAGATCTACGACGGCGCGCTGGGCTGGACCGGCGAGCTGTCGAAGTTCGGCGCGCATGTGTTCCAGTCTGACCCGCACCGGCTGATCACCTTCGGCGGCAATCCGCTGACGCCCGCCGTGGTGGAAAGCCCGTACATCATCCGCGTCGCGATTGCGCTGTTCATGGTCGCGGCCAGCATCGAAGGCCGCTCGGAGATCCGCAACGCCACGCCGATCCGGCGCGCGCATCCGCGCTTTGTCGAGAACCTGCGCAGCCTCGGCGTCCATGTCGAGTGGACCAGCGAGGAATAATTACAACCCTGCCCGTGGCGCGAGGGCGGCCTGCACCTCGATGACCAGCAGGCTGCCCCTCAAGGCCCGCGCCGCCCCACTGGTTGTAGCGCTCGAAGGCACCTGCCAGGCATGGCGGACGCGGCGCGACAGCGTCGCCACGCCATGCTGCCGCAACCATCCTTCGATATGCGGCCGCCCCGTCTAAGCAAAGAAGAATCCCTGCGTTCGCAAGCGCGCGTGCGGTCCTTACGATGTCAGCTTCGTCGACGACACACGAGGGGAAGCTACAGATGGCACGACGCAACGACCAGATCCGACTGGGCGCGTTTCTCTACCCCAGCGGCCACCATATCGCCGCATGGCGCCATCCGGACGCCAAGGCGGATGCGGGCATCGATTTCCGGCACTACGTCGAACTGGCACAGGCCGCGGAAGCGGCGAAGTTCGACCTGGTGTTTCTTGCCGATGGCGTCGGCACGCGCGGCGACGATGTCGAGTTCCTCAGCCGCACCGCGCACAGCTACCAGGCGCAGTTCGAGCCCATCACGCTGCTGTCGGCGCTGGCCGCGGTGACCTCGCGCATCGGCCTGGTCGGCACGGCCTCCACCAGCTTCAACGAGCCGTACCACATCGCCCGCAAGTTCGCCTCGCTCGACCACATTTCAGGCGGCCGCGCCGGCTGGAACCTGGTGACTTCGTCGAGCGCGCATGAGGCGCGCAACTTCAACCGCGACGATCATTTCGACCACGCCGACCGTTATGGGCGCGCCGAAGAGTTTGTCGACGTGGTGACCGGGCTGTGGGACAGCTGGGAAGACGATGCCTTCGTGCGCGACAAGGCCGCCGGGCGCTTCTACGATCCCGCCCGACGCCATGTGCTGGGCCACAAGGGCGCGCACTTCTCCGTGCAGGGGCCGCTGAACGTGGCGCGTGCGCCTCAGGGACATCCGGTGGTGGTGCAAGCGGGCTCGTCCGAGGCCGGCAAGGAACTGGCGGCACGCAGCGGCGAAGCGGTGTTCACGGCGCAGCAGACGCTGGACGACGCCATTGCCTTCTATGCCGACCTGAAGGGGCGCCTGCCGCGCTATGGCCGTTCGGCCGACGACCTGAAGATCCTGCCCGGCGTGTTCCCGGTGGTCGGGCACAGCGAGAGCGAAGCCAGGGAAAAATTCGAGCAGCTGCAGTCGCTGATCGATCCGGTCGTGGGCCTGGCGCTGGTGGCGGGCCTGAGCGGGGGCTTCGACCTGTCGGGCTATCCCCTCGACGGCCCGATCCCGGAGCTGCCGCCCACCAACGCCAGCAAGAGCCGCCAGCGCCTGTTGATCGACCTGGCCCGGCGCGAACAGCTGACGATCCGGCAGTTGTACCAGCGCGTGGCCGGCGCGCGCGGCCACTGGCAACTGGTCGGGACGCCGGCGCAGATCGCCGACGAACTGGAGGCGCGCTTCCTGGGCTACGGCGCAGACGGCTACAACATCATGTCGCCGCTGCTGCCCGGCGGCCTGACGGATTTCATTGCGCTGGTGCTGCCGGAACTGCGCCGGCGCGGCCTGTTCCGCGAGGAGTACACGGGAACCACGCTGCGCGAGCACCTGGGCCTGGCGCGGCCGCAGCACCCGGCGGTGCGCAACCGGCGCGAGCCGGGCCACGTGGCCTTGGCGTAAGGCAGACATGAGGGGGGCCGCCGCGCGGCGGCCCTGTCACGGGCGCCGCGAGCGGTCGTCTTCCCGGCGGCCCCAGCCGGGCGGATAAAGCGGATGACGCAGCGCGGCATACACCAGAACCACGGTTGCCACGGCGGTGATCCAGTCGAGCAGGTCCATAACCCTCCTTGCGGCCCCCGGGTGACTGGCATGCGCGGGGGAACGCTTCCACCATAGTCCAGCCCTGACGGCAGGGGAACTAAGGTGTACGCAGAACCATATGCCCGCGGCAATGGTCCGCGCCGGCCGGGCTGCGCTAGACCTGTTGCTGGAACGCCAGGTAGTAGCCGTTGCAGTCCGTCATGCCGAACTCGTGCGAGCCGTACGGCATATGCTGCAGCGGCCAGCTGATGGCCACCTTGTCCTTGACCTGCGCGTAGTAGCGCGCCACATCCGGCACGGAGATGTAGACGGTGCCGGTCAGCCCCGGCGTGGTGGCGGGCCAGAGGGGCTGGTCGGTAAACAGCAGCCTGGCACCGTCTTTTTCCACCGTGATCGTGTTGCCGGCGGATGCCACGACCCGGAAGCCGAGCGCGGTGTCATAGAACGACCCCGTCTGGGCGAGGTCAGTGCAATGTAGAAGCAGGGTCAGCGGCATCAGTGCTCCGGCGGCGGCATGGTGACGCCGCAGGCATGCGCCACGGCCAGCAGCTTGTCGAGATCCGGTGCGCCGGGCTCGATTTCCTCATCCAGCCGCGTGAACAGGCGCGAGGCGTTGCCGTTGTGGCTGGTGACCGAGACCATTTCGCCCCCGCCGGCGCCGAAGCGGAAGTAGTGCGTGGTGCCTGCCGGCACATGGACAAAGGTGCCGGCGACCGCCTGGACTGCCTGCCCGCCATAGCCGATCTCGATCGTTCCGCGCGTTACGAAGAATGATTCGTCCCAGTCGTGGCAATGCGGCGGCGGACCGGTGCCTTCGTCGCCCTGCTGCAGGAAGACCTCGTAGCCCTGCGTGGCGGTGTTGGAGGCGAGTACGGTGATCTTCTCTCCGACCACGTTGAGTGCGCGCGCATACGCGTCCGGCGTCACCACAAAGGGTTCTGGCTTCATGATTCGCGCCTCCGTCTGTCGGGACCTGGATCCGGGAATGGCACCGGCGCCCGTGCCGGGCGCCGTGGTGTCAGCCTATTCTAGGCGCGGGCGCCGGGCTGTCCTAGCCCGGAATGCCGCACGCATGGCTCAGCCGCGCGCTCCCGCGTGGTGCGGGCAGCCCGGCGGCGGCTCGCCGATCAGGCTGCGCGCCGACCACAGCTCGGGGAACGGCAGCTCGTCCAGCGTCGGCTTCAGCCACGCGACGCCCTCCGTGCCGAAATAGGCAGGCCGCGTGCCGAAGGTGCGGCGAGTGGCCATCAGGTGGCGGAATTTCCAGTCGGTGAACGCTTCCGCCAGGTCGGCGAGCGTCTCGCCAAGCTGCACCAGCCCGGCGTTGCCGTCCGCGTTGGCGTAGATGTCGCGCCAGGCTTGCTCGACTTGCCGGTGCGGCACGTATGGCTCGGCCAGGTCCCGGTCCAGCAGTGCGCCGGGGATGGCCACGCCCGCCCGTGACAGGTAGGCGAGCACGTCGTCATACAGGCTTGGCGCGGACAGCGCTTCGTTCAGCATGGCCCAGCGCTGCGGCTGCGGGACGAAATGCTGCAGGTGCTCGCGCTGCTTGATGCCGAGCAGGTAGACCATGTGCCGGTAGGTCCAGCCCTGCAGCGCGGTGTCCTTGCCGTGGGCTTCGCCGACACGCGACAGCATCGCCAGCAGGTCGTTCGGCGTCATCCACGCGATCGAGCGCCACGTGGCGTTGAGCGGCGCGTGGTGGGCGATCACGCGCTGCAGCGCGCGCAGCGCCGCGGCGAGGTCGCCGGCGCGCAGGTGGCCCTGTGCCGCCTGGAGCTCGCGGATGATCAGCATCCAGAGCAGCTCAGAGACCTGCGCGACGACGATGAAGCCGAATTCGCCGGGATGGCCGCTGACCGGGCGCTGCAGGCTGTGCAGCGCGTCGGTCTGCAGCCACGCGCTGTAAGGGGTGTGCCCGGCCGCGTCCTGGTCGGGCGGGGCGGACGTGGTGGACGTGTCGCGTGTGGCAAGTTCTGCGGCTTGTGTGGGGTTCATGTCGTGCTCCTCCGGGTGGCAATGCGCTTCAGCAAGGGCTTCAGGCAAGGTTGTGGTCTGGGCTGGACGGCGCCTCCAGCAGGCGTTCGATCTCCAGTGCGATCTTCAGCAGGGCGCCGTCATCGCCGGGGCGGGTGACGACCTGCATGGCGGCGGGCAGGCTGCCGTCGCGGGCGGGCAACGGGATCGAGATGGCCGGGAAGCCGGCGAGGTTGAACGGGGCGGTATAGCCCATCAGCGCCTGGCGCACCGTGCCGGACCAGCCGTCGATCGCGATCGAGTCGGCGCCGTGCGGCGGTGCCAGGCACGGGCAGGTCGGCAAGACCAGGTAGTCAACGGTCGACAGCAACGCCCGCAGCGCGCGGATCAGCCGGTGGCGGGTTTGCTGGGCCTGCGCATAGTCGCCCATCAACAGGTCTCCGGCCAGGGCCAGCCGGCCCTGCGTTGCCTCGCTGTAGCACGCGGCAATACGCGCCGCGTCGTTCCTGCGGAAGTGTTCCATGGCGGCCTCGGCCAGCACGATGCCAGCGAAGGCTTCGTAGGCGCCGTCGAACAGGTTGACGGCGGGCAGGGCCTCGCAGGAAAGCACCTTGCCGAGCCTGGCGATGGCGTCATCGAACGGGGCCGCGACCGCCGCCTCGGGCGGTACCGGCGGGATGCCCGCCAGGACGCCAAGCCGCGCCGACAGCCACGCATCGCTCTCGGGGATGGCGATGCCGAACGCCTCCGCCAGCACGATGATGTCGTCGACGCCCCCACCCAGGAGGCCAGGATGGTCCAGCGTCGGCGCCAGCGGGAAGATCCCGCGCGTCGGCAGTGCGCCCAGCGTCGGCTTGAAGCCCGCCACGCCGCAGAGCGCCGCCGGAATCCTGACCGAGCCGCCGGTATCGGTGCCGAGCCCGGCCGCCACGGCACCGCCGGCGATCGCCGCGGCGGCACCGCCGCTGGATCCGCCCGGGATCCGGCGCGTGTCCAGCGGGTTCAGAGTGTCGCCGAAGGCTGCGCTCGCGGTGGTGACGCCCCACGCGAACTCATGCGTGGTGGTCTTGCCGACCACGATCGCGCCGCGTTCCACCAGGGCCTGCACTACCTCCGCATCGGCGCCCGGCACGTGGCCCAGGTATGCCTCGGAGCCGTAGCGGGTCTCGATGCCGCGGGTATCGATCAGGTCCTTGACCGCAATGGGCAGTCCTTCCAGCGGCCGCGGCTGGCCTGCCTCGTAGCGGCGGTCGCTGTCCGCCGCCGCCTTGAGCGCGCGCTCCCAGTCGATTACCGAAAAGGCATTGAAGTCGCGCTTGCACGCTTCGGCGCGAACCAGGGCCTGCTTGATCTCCGCATGGGCCGTCGTGCGGCCATGGCGGAGCGCGGCGAGCGTGCCGCGCAGGCCCGGGCTGGGGGCGAGGGCGGGGCGGTAGTCCGCCGTCTTCACCACAGGCCCTCCAGCAAGGCATCGAGTGCGGCGTCATGGCCATCGCCAAGGTCGCCAACCTCGTCCGGATAGTGTTGCCGCAGCAGGGCGGCGACTTGCGCCAGCTGCGCGCGGTCGAAGCCGACCATGCGCAGGCGGTCAGGCAGGCCCAGTTGCGCGACTGCCCGCGCGATCCTGTCGGCCAGCATTGCCGCCGCGTCCTGGCCCGCGTGGCCGGCGCAGAAGATCCGCAGCTTGTCGCCATAGCGTGCGCCGCAGGCGCGCAGCACCGGCGCCAGGGTGATGCACGAGGTAACGCTGTGCGGCAACCCGAAGGTGCCGCCGAGGATATGCCCGATGCGGTGGCTGAGGCCGTAGATCACCGACGCCGGGAAGAAATAGCTCTGCCACGCGGCAAGCTGCAGCTGCAGCAGGTCGTCCGCCGTGATCCGCCCCGTGGCCAGCGCCTGCGCGGTATCGAGCTGGCCCGGCCACTTCTCCAGCACCGAAAAGAACCGCGCCACGCCAGCGGCCGCCAGCATCGCGTGCGGATGGCCTGCATCGACCTGGCGCATCCCTTCCACGGCATGGTCGATGCCCTTGATGGCCGATGACAGCAGCAGTTCGCGCGGGGTATGGCGCAGCAGCAGCGGGTCGAGGGCCACCACCTTCGGCACTGTCTCGCGCACGGCATGGCTGCGCTTGAACGGCTCGGGCCCCGTGGTCTCGGTCACGCCGAAATAGTGCGAGAACTCGGATCCCGACAACGTCGTCGGGAAGGCCGCGATGGGCAGGTAGCGGCCGGTCTGCTGGTGGTGCAGGTGCGAGACCGCCTTGGCCGCGTCGAGCACCGAGCCGCCGCCCAGCGCGAGGATCGAATCCGCCTCGGCGCGCACGCAGGCGTCCAGCGCGCGGCGCACGCCGGTATCCGGCGCATGCGGCGGCAGGTCGGTGAAGATGCCGGCGGCGCCTTGCACGTGCGGCTGCAGGTGCCGCGCATGGAAGTCGCGCAAGGGCTCGACGGTAAAGGTCAGCGGGCGCCGGATGCCGTGCTTGCCGAGCGATGCGGCGGCGGCCGGCAGGATGTCGTGGCCCCACAAGACCGCGTCTTGTGGCAGGCAGTTCAGCTGGTTCATCAGTCTCCTCCAGGATGACAGCGCAAGCGGCTGGTCTCTGGATGGAAACGATAGTGGAATGGCCCGGCGTTGAAAGCCTGCCAGCGGCGAACGCAGCGTCCGGGAATCCCGAACGCGGGACTTGCGCGTGCGCCGGCCCCGCTCAGGAAGGATCGAACGCCGTGATCCGCGGAAACTCGGTGGCCAGGAAATCGACCAGCGACCGCACCGCCGGCAGCAGCCCGGTCCGGTATGGAATCAGCGCCGAGATGCGCGCATCCGCGGCGATCCAGCCCGGCAGCACCTGCCGCAACACGCCGGCCTGCAATTCCTGCCGGCAGATATAGCCAGGCAGTGCCGCCACGCCGATATTGGCGCAGGCCGCTTCCTTCAGCGACATCATGCTGTTGCTCTGGAAGCGCGGCTCGACCGGCAGCGTGAAGACCCGGTCGCCGGGGCCTTGCAGCTGCCATTGCAGCGGCCCCTTGCGTGCCATCGAGATGATCGTGTGTGATGCCAGCTGCTCGGGCTGCTCCAGCGGCGGCATCCGTTCCAGGTAGCCCGGGCCCGCGAACAGGCACCACGGCGCGCGCGCCAGCGGCCGCTGCACCAGGTTGGAATCCTGCAGGGGCCCGGTATGCCCGCGGATCGCAAGGTCGAAGCCTTCGCCGACGATGTCGACGAGCCGGTCGGTGGCGACTTCCACGAAACCGACCTTGGGATGCTTGCTCAGGAACGCCGGCAGGATATTGCGCAGCGCGAACTGCGCGACCTCCACCGCGACCGTGACGCGGATGATCCCGCTCGGCTCCGCCATGCGCTGGCGCATCGCCTGCTCGGCGACCTCGGCGCTCTGCAGCAGCGCGACCGCGTACTGGTAGAACTCGGCGCCCACGTCGGTCACGCCGAACTGGCGCGAAGTGCGATTGATCAGCCTGACGCCGAGCGATGTCTCCAGCTCCTTGACCCTGTGACTCAGCGTCGACTTGGGCAGCCGCAGGCTGTCGCCGGCGGCCGTGAAGCCACCGCGGTCGACCACTTGCACGAAGTAATAGACGTCTTTCAGGTCGAGCATCGGACTGGTTGGGGAGGTGTCTGCGTTCGCTCGCATGGTACTGCCTGGGTGCGCGCTTTGCCATGGTGCGGCGCCAGTGTGGCGCCACCGCAGCGATTGTTCGGCGCCCTTGGACATTGCGTACGAGCGTGGGGGGCTGCTCAACCGGATGGGAGCCACTAAGCTGCATTGCACGATAAGAGGAGACACGAACATGGATGTTGCAGGTGTAGTCGATGCGCTGATCCGCGGGCGCCAGACCAAGCGCGGCTTTCTCGATCGCGCGGTGCCGCTCGATACCGTGCGCGAGATTCTTTCCGTGGCGCGCTACGCGCCGAGCTCCAGCAATACGCAGCCGTGGCGCTGCTACATCGCCGTCGGCGACGCGCGCAAACGGCTCGCCGATGCCGCGGTGGATGCGTACCGGGCCGACCCCGAGAACCTGGAGCCTGAATACCCCTTCTTTCCCACGCCGCTGCATGAACCCTATTCGGCGCGCTTCAACACCTTCCGCGGCCAGCTCGGCGATGCGCAGGGTGTGCCGCGCAGCGACAAGGCCGGGCGCAGGCGCGACGTCGAGCGCCAGTTCCGCTTCTTCGACGCGCCGGTCGGCCTGATCTTCACCATGGATCGCCGCCTGGAGCGCGCCAGCTTTATCTGCTACGGCTGCTTCCTGCAGAACATCATGCTGGCCGCCCGCGCCAGGGGACTGGACACCTGCCCGCAGCAGATCTGGTCGCTGCAGTTCACCGTGCTGCGCGAGCACCTGGCCATTCCGGAAAGCGAAATGGTAGTGGCGGGCATGTCGCTCGGCTACGCCGACGACAGCCTGCCGGAGAACCGGATGCAGCTGCGCAAGCTGGAGCTGGAAGAGTTTGTTTCGGTCGTCGGGGCGTGAGCGCCGGCGACAGCGCCGCCATGCCGCATTTTTATTTATTCGCATGGTTTAACTTCAAGTGGGAGAGACAGATGTCGATGATCAAAGGGTTTCATCACCTGACCGCGGGTGTCAGCGGCGCGCAGGAAGACGTGGATTTCTACGTCAGCTTGCTGGGGCAGAGCCTCGTCAAGAAAACCGTGCTGCTTGACGGCGACGACCCCATCTACCACCTCTATTACGGCAACGCCAACGGCGATCCCGGCACGCTGGTGACGTCGTTCCCGTTCCGGCAGAAGGGCGTCAAGGCGCGTCCCGGATCGGGCCAGGTGCGTGTCATCAACTACTCGGTGCCGCGCGACGCGCTGGAGTTCTGGCGCGAACGCTTCGCGTCCAGGGGCGTGGATTACGACGCGGACATGACTGAACGCTTCGGCGAACGACGCCAGCGCTTCTACCACCCCTGCGGCATCGAGTTTGACCTGGTGGAAACCGATCACGACGCGCGCCCGCCATGCACGGCCGCCGGCATTCCCGCCGACGTGGCCATCCGTGGCGTGCACAGCGTCACGCTGTCGCTGCGCGAGGTTGCGGAGTCGATCCTGTTCATGACCGAGGCGCTGGACTTCCGCCATGTCGACACGTCCGGTCCCTACCATCGCTTCGAGACCTACACCGGTGGCCCGGGCATGGTGGTGGAATTCCTGCACGAGCCCGACCGCCTGCAGGGGTCGTCCATCTATGGCGAGGGCACGATCCACCATGTTGCCTTTGCCGTCGACAGCGTGGCGCAGCAAATGGTGCTGAAGGACCGCTTCATGGCCATGGGCCATATCGACACTTCCGAGTCGGTCAACCGCAACTACTTCCGCTCGATGTATTTCAAGTTGCCCGGCGGCGTGATCTTCGAAGCGACGACCACCGACATCGGCTTCGCGATCGACGAGCAGCCCGGCCACTTCGGCGAGGAATTCCAGCTGCCGCCCTGGCTGCGCGAGCGCAAGGACGAACTGCTCGGCCGGCTCGAGCCGATCGCCGTCTAAAGCTTTGTACCTTTACCTCAACTTCCAATGACGATGTCCAAACCTAAAGTCCTGATCGCCTTCTATTCCCGCAACCGCAACACGGAGATGCTGGCCAGGGCCGTTGCCGAGGGCGCCATGGAGCTTGGCGCCGAAGTGCGGCTGCGCCGGGCCCGCGAAGTCGTGGGCCCGGACGTCATGCACCAGGCACCGGGCTGGCTGGAGAACGCCACCGCGATGAATGCGCGCTACGAAGCACCGACGCCGGCTGACGCCGAATGGGCCGATGCCATCGTGTTCGGTACGCCGACGCGCTTCGGCTCGATCGCAACCGAGCTGAAGGCCTATATCGATGGCCTGGGCGGCCTGTGGTTCCAGGGCAAGCTGAATGGCAAGGTCGGCTCGGTGTTCGGTTCTGCCTCGTCGAAGCATGGCGGCAACGAATCGACGCTGCTGTCGATCTACACGCCGATGGCGCACCTGGGACTGATCATCGTGCCGCTTGGCTATGCCGATGCGGTGATGTTCAAGGCCGGCACGCCTTACGGCGCCACCCATGTGTCGAACCGCGACGCCGACCTGCCGGATGACGATCACCTGGCGGTCGCGCGCTTCCAGGGCCGCAGGGTGACCAGTGTCGCCCTGGCGCTGCACGGCCATGGCGAGGTCGCCGCGGTGCCTGCCGCGGTGCCTGCCGCAGTGCCTGCATGAGATAGCGCGGGAAGGTGGCGCAGGTAGGTAGCGCAGGAAGGCAGCACGATTCACCCCGGCGGGCCGGCCTGACTGGTGCCCGCCGGGCAACGCCATGGGTACCGCCAGCGCCTAACGCCCGCGATCTCCGTCAACTACCCTTTCTTCCATGCGGCACCCCGCCGCGATCGGTGCCCCGGGCATCGCCCCAATCGTCCGGTCCAACAGGAGATACCATGACGCAACGCATCAACTACATCAAGCAATCCCCCGAACTGTTCAAGAAGTACCTGGAATTCAGCACGCTGCTCGACAACAGCGCGATCGAGGCCTCGATCCGCGACCTGGTCGAGATCCGTGCCATCAACGGCTGGAACCGCGTGAACGTAGCCTTCCGCACGGTGCCAGGGTCATCCGACAAAGCCTACGGCCTCGACAAGGCCAACCTGGAATAACCATCATGAAACGCGCCAGACAATACGGCATCGCCGCGCTGGTGCTCAGCGGACTGCTGGCCCTGCAGCCAGCGGTGGCGGCACCCCCGGAAGCCAAGGTCACGCTGCTGACGACGGAGCCCTTGCCGCAATACCCGGGCAAGGAAGTGCAGATCATCCTGGTGGAATATCCGCCCGGTGGCGCCGACCCGATCCATCGCCACGATGCGCATGGATTTATCTATGTGCTGGAAGGGACCATCGTCATGGGCGTCAGGGGCGGCAAGGAAGTCACGCTGACCGCTGGCCAGACCTGGCATGAAGGCCCTGACGATATCCATTCGGTGGGGCACAACGCCAGCAAGACCCAGCCGGCGAAATTCCTGGTGATGCTGCTGAAGAACAAGGGTGCGCCGATCCTGACGCCGGTGAAGTAGGGCGCAGCCGTGAGGACGAAGGGGCGCGCTGGCGCGCCTTCGTTCTTTGCGGCCAGGTCGAAGGACTTACTTGGCAAACGCTTTGTATTCGGCAGCCGCTGAATCCGGTCGGCAGGCGCATCAACGGCCCATCAGCGGCACATCAGCTCCCCATCAGCTGCCGCACGCATGGATCAGGAATTCCCGCAGCGCATCGGCCGGCTTGCCCAGCTTGCGACCCGGCTGCCACAGCATGCCGACCTCCATGTCCGGCACCGCGTTGGCGATCGGCCGGGCCTCGATCTGCTTGCCCTCCAGCGACCACGGGCGGTACACCATGTCGGACAGCACGGTGACGCCGAAGCCGTGCGCGACCAGTCCGCGCAGCGCCTCCATCGATCCGGTGCGGAAGGCGACATTGGGCGCGAGCCTGAGGCTGCGCCAGTAGCGCATGGTCGATTCCTCGGCCTCGTCCACCGTGATCAGGATGTAGGGGTAAGCGGCGATGTCGCGCAGTGACGGCCGCTCGACCTCCAGCAGCGGATGGCTGGCCGAGGTCCACAGCTGGCGCCGGGAGCGCATCAGCGTGTGGCGCTTGAAGCGCTGCGGCCGCTCCAGGTTGGACAGCAGGGCGATGCCCAGCTCGATCTCGCCCGCCAGTACGGCGCGCTCGATGTCCGGCCGGTCCATGTCGAGCAGGTCCAGCTCGATATCGGGGTAGTTGGTGCGGAAGCGCGCCAGCAGGCCCGGCAGGAAGTAGCCGAGCACGGTATAGGAGGCGGCCAGCCGCACGCTGCCCTGCAGGCCGTGCACCTGGAAGCGTGGCTCGCGCAGCGCATCCTCGACCGAATCCAGGATCTGGCGCGCATGCTGGTAGAACAGGTGGCCTTCCGCGGTCAGCGTCACGCCGTGCGGCCGCCGCTCGAACAGGCGCACCGCCAGCCGCTGCTCCAGCGCCAGCACGGCATTGGTCACCGCCGATTGCGACACATGCTCGGCGGTGGCCGCCATCGAGAACTGTCCGGTTTCCGCCGCCGCGACAAAGTAGCGGAACTGCCGCAATGTGATTTCCTTGGCAAGTCTCTCCGAGCTTTCGCGCGCCTGGGCCATGATCGTCTCCGGGATATCCGTTTTGCAGATATCAGGTGTTGGAATTCTTGATTTTACGATAGCGAGCGGCCTTCCTACACTGCTCCGGACACCAGAATAAGCACGGAGACATCGTGAACGCACCCCTACCCCACGCCCTGCTCGACACCCTGGCCAGCACCAGCCTGGATGACAAGTACACCCTCGACAAAGGCCGCGTCTACATGAGCGGCGTCCAGGCCCTGGTCCGCCTGCCAATGCTGCAGAAGGCGCGCGACCGCGCCGCCGGCCTGAACACGGCCGGCTATATCTCCGGCTACCGCGGCTCGCCGCTGGGCGGCGTCGACCAGGCGCTGTGGAAGGCCAAGCAGCACCTGGCAGCCAGCGACGTGGTGTTCCAGCCCGGCGTCAACGAAGACCTGGCCGCCACCGCGGTATGGGGTTCGCAGCAGGTCAACCTGTTCCCCAACGCCTCGCGCGACGGCGTGTTCTCGATGTGGTATGGCAAGGGCCCGGGCGTGGACCGCTCCATCGACGTGCTCAAACACGCCAATTCCGCCGGCTCGTCGCGCCATGGCGGCGTGCTGCTGCTGGCCGGCGACGACCATGCCGCCAAGTCCTCCACCGTCGCGCACCAGTCCGAGCACGTGCTGCAGGCCGCCGGCATTCCGGTGCTGTATCCGTCCAACGTGCAGGAATACCTCGACTACGGCCTGCACGGCTGGGCCATGAGCCGATATTCCGGCCTGTGGGTGTCGATGAAGTGCGTCACCGACGTGGTCGAGTCGACCGCCTCGGTCGAGATCGACCCCGACCGCGTGCAGGTCGTGCTGCCGCAAGACTTTGCCATGCCGGCCGGCGGCCTCAATATCCGCTGGCCAGATACTCCGCTGGAACAGGAAGCGCGCCTGCTCGACCACAAGTGGTACGCGGCGCTGGCCTATGTCCGCGCCAACCGCCTCAACCGTGTCGTGCTCGATTCGCCCGACGCGCGCTTCGGCATCATGACGGCGGGGAAGGCTTACCTCGATGTGCGCCAGGCGCTGGTCGACCTCGGCCTCGATGACGAGACCTGTGCCCGCATCGGCATCCGCGTCTACAAGGTGGGCTGCGTGTGGCCGCTGGAGGCGCATGGCGCGCGCGAGTTCGCCACCGGCCTGGAAGAAATCCTGGTGGTGGAAGAGAAGCGCCAGATCCTGGAATACGCGCTCAAGGAAGAGCTGTACAACTGGCGCGAGGACGTGCGGCCCAAGGTGTTCGGCAAGTTCGACCAGCGCGGCAACGACGGCGGCGAATGGTCGGTGCCGCGTGGCGACTGGCTGCTGCCGGCGCACTACGAGCTGTCGCCGGCGCTGATCGCCAAGGCCATCGCCCGGCGCCTGGAGCGCTTCGACCTGCCTGAAGCCGTGCGCGCCCGCATTGCCGCGCGCGTGGCGGTAATCGAGGCCAAGGAGCGCGAGGCCGCGCAGCCGCGCATCGCGGTCGAGCGCAAGCCCTGGTTCTGCTCGGGCTGCCCGCACAACACCTCCACGCGCGTGCCGGAAGGGTCGCGCGCGCTGGCCGGCATCGGCTGCCACTACATGACCTTGTGGATGGACCGCAATACCGACACCTTCAGCCAGATGGGCGGCGAAGGGGTGGCGTGGACCGGCCAGATGCATTTCACCAGCGACAAGCATGTGTTCGCCAACCTGGGCGACGGCACGTACTTCCACTCGGGGCTGCTGGCGATCCGTGCCTCGATCGCGGCCAAGGCCAACATTACCTACAAGATCCTGTTCAACGACGCGGTGGCGATGACCGGCGGCCAGCCGTTCGACGGCGTGCTGACTGTGCCGCAGATCGCCCACCAGGTGCTGGCCGAGGGCGCCAAGAAGCTGGTCGTCGTCACCGACGAGCCGCAGAAGTACGGCGATGGCAGCATGCTGCCGTCCGGCGTGACCGTGTTCCATCGCGACCAGCTCGATGCCGTGCAGCTTGAACTGCGCGACACCGAGGGCGTCACCATCCTGATCTACGACCAGACCTGCGCCACCGAGAAGCGCCGCCGCCGCAAGCGCGGCACGTATCCGGATCCGGCCAGGCGCGCCTTTATCAACGACGCAGTCTGCGAAGGCTGCGGCGACTGCTCGGTCAAGTCCAACTGCCTGTCGGTGGAACCGCTGGAAACCGAGCTGGGCACCAAGCGCCGGATCAACCAGTCGTCGTGCAACAAGGACTTTTCGTGCGTCAACGGCTTCTGCCCCAGCTTCGTCACCGCCGAGGGCGCGCAGGTGCGCAAGCCGGCGGCGGCGGGCGGCAAGGGCGCCGGCGCCGATTTCGACGCGCTGCCGCTGCCTTCCCTGCCCGCGCTGGAACGGCCGTACGGCGTGCTGGTGACGGGCGTGGGCGGCACCGGCGTGGTGACCATCGGCGGCCTGCTCGGCATGGCCGCGCACCTGGAACGCAAGGGCGTTACCGTGCTCGATATGGCGGGCTTGGCGCAGAAGGGCGGGGCGGTGATCAGCCACGTGCAGATCGCGCCGGCGCCGCACGACCTGCATGCCACGCGTATCGCCACCGGCGAAGCGCGGCTGGTGATCGGCGGCGATGCCATCGTCTCGGCCTCGTCCGAGGTGCTGTCCAAGACCCGGCACGGCGTCACCGCCGCCGTAGTCAACAGCGCCAACACCCCGACCGCCGAGTTCATCAAGAACCCGAAGTGGAAATTCCCCGGCGCCAGCGCCGAGCAGGACCTGCGCAACAGCGTGGGCGAGGCCAGCGCGTTTATCGACGCCAGCGCATGGGCAGTGACGCTGCTGGCCGATGCCATCTACTCCAACCCGTTGCTGCTCGGCTTTGCCTGGCAGAAGGGCTGGATCCCGCTGCAGCATGCCAGCCTGCTGCGTGCGATCGAACTCAACGGCGTGTCGGTCGAGAAGAACCGCCAGGCGTTCGAATGGGGCCGGTATCTGGCGCACCACGGCGAGGCTGCCGTGAAGGCGCTGCTGCCGGATGCGCCGGCGCATCCGGCCCACGTGGTGGCGATGCCGCAGACGCTGGACACGCTGATCCGCAAGCGCGAGTCGATGCTGACCGACTACCAGAACGCCGCGTACGCAAACCGCTACCGTGAAGCGGTCGAGCGCGTCCGTGCCGCCGAGCAGAAGCTGGGCGCCGACCGCAAGCTGCCGCTGACCGAAGCGGTGGCGCGCAACCTGGCCAAGCTGATGGCGTACAAGGACGAGTACGAGGTGGCGCGCCTCTATGCCGATCCGTCGTTCCTCGACAAGCTGCGTGCGCAGTTCGAAGGCGAGCCCGGCCGCGACTACCAGCTCAACTTCTGGCTGGCCCCGCCCACGCTGACGAATGCGGGCAAGACTGACAGCAAGGGCCATCCAGTGAAGCGCCGCTTCGGCCCGCGCACGCTGACCGCCTTCCGCTTGCTGGCCCGCCTGAAAGGCCTGCGCGGCACCGCGTTCGACGTGTTCGGCAAGACCGCGGAACGCCGCGCCGAGCGCGCCCTGGTGGCCGGCTACCTGGCCATGGTCGAAGAGTTCGCTGCGTCGCTGAGCGCCGACAAGATGGACACGGCGCTGGCGCTGGCTGCCTTGCCCGACGACATCCGCGGCTACGGGCACGTCAAGGAAGCCAGCATGCAGGCGGCCGCCGCGCGGCGCGAGGCCCTGCTGGCGCAGTACCGCGGGGCGGCACGCCGGGCCGCGGCCTGATCCGCGCCGCATGCAACCGGGGGAAAGCCCGGGCTGGCCGGACCTGACATGGTCCGGCCACAATCGGCTATCCTCCCGGCTGCACCGGAGAATCCCTTGACGCAAGACCCCGTATTCCCCCGCAAGACCCCCACCGACGATGACGCCATACTGCGCCGCGAGGCCATCCGCTGGATGGCCGAGCTGCCCGAGGCCGTGCGGCCGGTGGAACTCGGACGCGCCTTCCCCCGGATCGTCAATACCGTCGCCGCCAAGTGGTTCGATGCGGTCGGCTGCCGGGAGTACCTGAGCGGCCTGCAGTTCGACGACCGCGGCGGCCGCCAGGGCTTTTCGTTCGCGATCGTGCAGGAGATTGCCGCGCTGCGCGAGCATTTCGACGCGGTCTATCCGCCGGGCCACGACGTCTGGCAGAAGGCCTTCGATGCCGGCCAGCGCTGACGCGGCTGGAAGCGGAGGCCCTGCGCAGCTGCCGGAGGACGCAACGGTGTTGCAGGCCCCGGCACGGAGCTGACAGAGGGACGGGGCTGACAGAGGGACGGAGCTGACAGAGGGACGGAGCGGGCAGAGGGTCGGGGGACGGAGGGACGGAGCCAGAAATCAAAAACCTGCAGATCAGACCCGGGACCACCCGCGCTATAGTGGTGCGGCCATTCACGGCATGACCGCACAAGGAGTTCTCCATGGCCGTCTTCTCCCTTGCCGCCACCGTGCGCCGCACCGCGTGGCTCGCCGTTCCGGCGTCCCTGCTCGTCCTGTCTGGCATCGCCAATGCGCAACTCGGCGACTTGCTGAAATCGACGCCCCTGGGCGGCGGCACCGGCGCCACCCAGGGCGCTAGCGCGCTGGGCGGCCTGGGCGGGCTGTCGCTGTCATCCCTCACGTCCGGCACTGCCGGCAACGCCGCCGGCGTGATCGAGTTCTGCATGAAAAACAACTACCTGAACGCCGATGCCGCCACTTCCGCGGTGAAGGACAAACTGCTCGGCTCGGTGTCCGGCGGGAGCCAGGACAGCGGCTACACCGATGGCTCGCGCGGCATCCTGTCCACCAGCGGCGGCAACAAGCTCGACCTGAGCAGCAGCGGCCTGAAGGCCGAAGTCACCAAACAGGTCTGCGACAAGATCCTGGCGCAGGGCAAGTCGATGCTCTGACCAGCCGCGCCACGCGCCCGCGCCTTCACTTCCCGACATTGTCATCGCGGCGTGATAACGTCGCGCGAGGAAAATTTCACGGGGGGAGCAGGCATGCAAGCGGGCATTGTCGAGGCGGGCTATGGATCGGACCCGGTCGGCCTGGTCAGCGGTTTCCTGTTCGCGCCCGGCGGCGCCGTGCGCGAGATCGATTCGCGGGGCGCTGCGGCATGGCTGCAGCAGGCGCCGCAGGATGCCGCGCACGAGCTGCCCCTTCGCCCCTTCGGCCCCTTCCTCTGGCTGCATTTCAACCTGTCGCACAGCGCCTGCGAACGCTGGATGAAAGCGCACCTGGAGTTGCCGGACGAGTACTTCGAGGCGCTGCGACAGGGCTCGCGCTCGACGCGGATCGAGCGGCAGGACGCCGCCTTGCTGGCCGTGGTCAACGATGTGATCTACAACTTCGGCGTCACATCGACGGACATCTCCACCATGTGGGCCCATGCCGACCACCGCCTGCTGGTCACGGCGCGGGCGCGGCCTTTACGCTCGGTGGACCGGCTGCGCGAGGCGGTGCGGCACGGCGAGGCCTTCCGCTCGCCGCTGGACCTGATGGTGCACCTGCTGCGCGACCAGGCCGACGTGCTGGTGCAGATCGTGCGCGAGACCGGCGTGAACGTCGACCAGATCGAGGACCAGCTGCTGTCGCAGCGCCTGCAGGGCAACCGGGCCGACCTCGGCGCGATGCGCCGCGGGCTGGTGCGGCTGCAAAGGCTGCTGGCGCCCGAGCCGGGCGCGCTGTTCCGGCTGCTGAACCGGCCGCCGGCGTGGCTGCAGGAAACCGACCTGCAGGAGCTGCGCGAATCGACCGAAGAGTTCTCGCTGGTGCTCAACGACCTTGCCGCGCTGGTCGAACGCATCAAGTTGCTGCAGGAAGAGATCGCCGCCAAGCTCAACGAGCAGACCAACCGCACGCTGTTCACGCTGACGCTGGTCACCGTGCTGGCGCTGCCGATCAATATCGTGGCCGGCTTCTTTGGCATGAACGTGGGCGGCATCCCGCTGGCCGAGCATCCGCACGGATTCTGGGTGCTGGTGGCGCTGGTGGCCAGCTTTACCGTGCTGGCGGGGCGCTGGGCGTTCCGCAAGCAGCAAGGCTAGGTGCGCCCCGGCCGGGCTGGCATGCCGCCAGTGTGTGCCGGATCCCCTCGGCGTACGGCGTCTTGCGGATCGGCCCGATCAGCCGCCGCGCACGAGCGCTACCTGGCCGCACACGCGGTGCCGCAGTCACTGGAGGAACTGGCCGGGTTTGCCATGATCGGCTTCGACCGGGAGACGCCGTTTATCCGCCGCCTGCTGGAGCGCTTTCCGGCGTTTCCTTGCGAACGCAGGGCCTTCCGCCCCGACAGTGACCTGGCGCAACTGGGCGCCATCCGCGCCGGGTTCGGCATCGGCGTGTGCCAGTCCGCGCTGGCGGCGCGCGACCCGCGGCTGGTCAGGGTGTTGCGCGGCGAGTTTTCCGTGCAGATGGATACGTGGGTCGCCATGCACGAAGACCTGCGCGCCAGCGCGCGCTGCGCGGCCACGTTTGCCGCGCAGGTGGCGGGACTGCGCGGCTACGCGGAAGGCGCGTAGCCGCGGCGCCTGTCAGGTGGCGCTCTTGCGATCCCTGCGAGCGCTGCTGGCGCAAAGCGCAAGGATCGCAGCCGGGCCGGCACTGCTCAGCCAACTCCGGCGCTACTCAGGCGTGACGCCAGTGGCCTTGATCATCCGGGCCACCACCGGCTCCTGCGTATCGAACTCGCGCCGGAATTCGGCACCGCTGCTGCCGGCCGGATCGAGCGACAGCGCATCGAGCCGTGCGCGCATGGCCGGGGACTGGATCGAGGCGCGCGCTTCGGCTTCCAGCTTTGCCTGGATCGGCGCCGGCGTGCCGGCACGCGCGAACAGGCCGATCCAGGCCGGCGAGCGCAACTCCTGCTCCGCCAGGCCGGCCTCGGCCATGGTCGGCACGTCGGGCAGTTCCCTGATGCGCTTGTCGCCAAGCACCGCCAGTGCGCGGATCCGGCCGCTGCGGACCTGCGGGCCGAGCGTGGTCATCGACCCGACCGCCCAGGCGATGTTGCCGCCGATCATGTCCTGCACCATCGGCATTTCGCCCTTGTAGGCGACATGGGCCATGTCCAGGCCGCGCGACTGGTTGAAGTAGGCGCCGACCAGGTGCGGCAGCGCGCCGACGCCGTAGGAGCCGTAGCTGACCTTGCCGGGGTTTTTCGCGGCCCAGGCCAGCAGTTCCTGCACGTTCCTGGCCGGCACGTCGCGGTGGACGGCCAGGATGATCTTGCCGACGGCGAGCTTGCTGATAAATGCCAGGTCGCGCCGCGCGTCGTACGAAACGTTGCGGTACAGGTGCGGCGTATTGACCAGCGGCGTGGAGTGAGTGAGCAGCAGGGTATAGCCGTCCGGCGCGGCGCGGGTCACGGCCTGGACCGCGATCACGCCGTTGCCGCCGCCCTTGTTGTCGACCACAACGGGCTGGCCCAGTCGTTTGCCAAGGTCTTCGGCCAGCGCGCGGGCCACGGCGTCGGTGGCGCCGCCCGGTGGCGCGGGCACGACCATGGTGATCGGGCGCGACGGGTAGCCTTGCGCGCTGCATGCGGCGCTCCAGGCGCCAAGGGTCATCGTGGCGATCGTGGCGATCGCAATCAGGAATGGTTTGCGCATCTTGTTCACCTTGTAAGGAGGGAGGGATCGGCGTGGCGCCTCAGCTCCCGGTCATTTCCTGCTCCTGCAGTTCGCGCCATGCGATCTTGCCGGTGGCGGAGCGCGGCAGGCGCTCGACAAACTGCACGATGCGCGGTGCCTTGTAGTTGGCCATGCTGGCCCGGCACCAGTCGATCAGCGCTGACTCGGAAGCCTGCTGCGCGCCGTCGCGCAACACGATCACCGCCTTCACGGTCTCGCCGCGGTGCGGGTCGCGCGCGGCGATGACGCAGGCTTCGAGGATGGCGGGGTGGGTGTGCAGGATCGCTTCGACCTCGGCCGGCCACACCTTGTAGCCCGAGGCGTTGACCATGCGCTTGAGGCGGTCGCGCATGCGGAAGTAGCCGTCGGCGTCGACGCTGGCCAGGTCGCCGGTGCGGAAGAAGCGCTTGCCGTCGATGGCGATAAAGCTCTCCTCATTGGCGCAAGGCTTGTTCCAGTAGCCCAGCATCACCTGCGCGCCGTGCACCACGATCTCGCCGACCTCGCCCTGCGGCACTTCTGCGAGCGTCTCCGGGTCGATTACGCGTGCGTCGACGCCGTAGGTCGGCACGCCCAGGTGGCCGGTGCGCGGCGCCGCCATCGGGTTGGCGATGATGAACGACGCCGTCTCGGTCAGGCCGTAACCTTCGACGAACTGCAGCCCGTAGCGCTCCTTCATCAGCCGCGCGGTGCTGTCCGGCACGGCCGCGCCGCCGCCGACCACGCACGCCAGGCTGCCCAGCTCGAACGACTCGAGGCCGGGCTGCGCGAAGAACTCCACCAGCATCGGCGGCGGCGCGGCCCAGAACGTGACGCGGTGGCGCGCGATCAGCTGGGCGGCGGTGCGCCGGTCCCAGCGCGGCAGCAGCACGATGGTGCCACCCAGGTACACGGGCGCGTTGATGCCGCTCTGCAGCCCAAGCAGGTGGAACATCGGTGCCACCGCCAGGAAAGTCGATTCGGCATGCGAACGCCGCCACAGCTGCGAGCCCGCCACCGACACCATCACCGTGCGGTGCGTATGCATGCAGGCCTTGGGCGCGCCGGTGGTGCCCGAGGTATAGGGCAGCATGCACAGGTCGTCGGGCGTGCTGCCATAGACATGCGGCGCAAGCGCGCACGCCATCGCATGCCTCCAGTGAACCGCCCCGTCGGGCAAGGCCGCGCCATCGCTGCGCGCGCGCACCCAGTCGGGAATGGCCAGCGTGTCGTCGTCATGCCCGGGCAGGGCATCGCCGTAGTGATGCACGATCAGGTGCCGCAGCGGCGTCTGCCCCAGCAGCGGCGCGATCTGGCCGCCCAGCTCGCCGGCGGCAAAGGCCGCGACCGCGCCGCTGTCGGTAACGATGTGGCGCAGCTCGTCGGCCAGCAGCATGGCATTGGCCGGCACCACCACCGCGCCGGCGCGCAGGATGGCAAAGTAGGCAACGATGAACTGCGGGCAGTTCTGGCTGAACAGCACCACGCGGTCACCGGGATAGACGCCGCAAGCGTGCTGCAGGTAGCCGGCCATGCGCTCGGCCTGCGCCAGCAGCGCGGCGTAGGTGGTGGCGCCATGGTAGAACTGGATTGCCACCTTGTCCGGGAAGCGCCTCGCTGACAGCGCCAGGTTCTCGAACACGGTGGTGTGCGGCGGATGGAACACGCGCGGCACGTCGCCGAGCGTGATGCGGGGCCCGGCCGACAGCGGGCCGGCCGGCGCGGCGACGATGTTTGCGTCGCCGGCGGGATCGATGGTCATGGAGGTCTCCTCTGTGGGATGCGGTGGCCGCGCGCACGCGGCGGCTTTCAGAATGCGGTGTCGCCGTCCAGCAGCCGGCGCGCGATATTGCGGCGCTGGATCTCCGAGGTGCCGTCCGGGATGCGCATGGTGCGCGCCCAGCGGTAGCCCGCTTCCAGGCGCAGCTCGTTGGTCAGACCCATGCCGCCGTGGACCTGCATGGCGCGGTCGAAGACCCGGCCCACCATCTCGGTGGCTGCGGCCTTGACCATCGACACTTCCTTGGTGGCGGGCTTGCCGTGGTCGACCAGCCAGGCGCAATGCCGGATCATTGACTTGGCGGCGTAGATGTCCATCGCGCTTTCTGCCAGCATGATCTGCACGGCCTGATGCTCGGCGATGGGCTGGCCGAAGGTCTTGCGCACCCTGGCGTAGGCCAGCGCCTGGTCCAGCGCCCACTGCGCCAGCCCGACGCAGCTGGCGGCCATGCTCAGGCGGCCGGCGTTGACGCCGTCCAGCGCCACGCTGAGGCCGCGGTCCACCGGGCCGAGGCGGTGGCTGTCGGGCACGCGCACGTTGTCCAGCGAGATGATGCCGATGTCGGCGCCGAGGTGGCCCATCACCGGGATCACGCTGGGCACCGAGAAGCCAGGTATATTGGTGCGCAGGAAGAAGCCGGTGATGCCGCCGCGTCGCGCACGGGCCTGCTCTTCGTCGGTGATGGCAAAGATCATGGCGTAGTCGGCATACGGCGCGTTGGTGATCCATTGCTTGGTGCCGTGGATGACCCAGTGGTCGCCGTCGCGCACGGCGCGCGTGCGCATGCCGAGCACGTCGGAGCCGGCATCGGGTTCGGACAGGCCGAAGCACATGGTGCTCGCGCCGCTGGCCAGTTCGCCGTGCACGGTCTCCAGCAGCGCGGGCTCCATGTGCCTGAGCACCGGCGACAGGCCGTTGGTGAAAGGCGAGGGCAGTACCACGGTCTGCACCAGGTGGCGCTCCGGCCCGCAATGGGCGTTCAGGCGCTCCTGGATATAGACCGCCGCCTGCGGGCCGAGGCCGCCGCCACCCAGCGACTCGGCGCTCAGTGCGGTATAGAAGCCCAGCTCAGCCGAGCGCATGCGCACCTGGCGGCGCAGTGCCAGCACTTCGGGCGCGTAGCGGCCGTCGGCGGTGTAGACGGTGCGCTCGCTGGCCAGCAACGCGCGGTGCTCGTGCTCTAGCGCCGCGACCTCGCGGTCAATGAACTTGAGCAGGGCGTCGCCGAACTCGACCCATTCGCTCGGGATCTCGAAATCCATCTTGGTGTTCTCCTGGTGTGGTATGCCGGGTATGGCCGCGCCGCCTAGCGCACGGCGCCGTGGTCGCGAAGGTGCCGGATCTCGTCCTGGCCGTAGCCGGCGGCCAGCAGGATCTCGTCGGTGTGCTCGCCCAGCAGCGGCGCGCGCCGGCGCACTGCACCGGGCGTGCGGCTGAGCTTGATCGGCACGCCGGCGATCTTCACCGGCTGCGCGCTGCCGGGCTGCTCCACGTCGACCAGCATGCCGCGCACGCGGTAGTGCTCGTCCTCGAAGATCTCCGCCGAGGTGTAGACCGGGCCGAACGGCACCTTGCCGCCCAGGCACCGGCCGATCTCTTCCTTGGTGCGGACCGAGGTGAAGGCCTCGATCGCATCGATAACCTGCTGCGCGTTGCGCACGCGCGCGGCGTTGGTGGCGAAGGCCTCGTCACGGCCCATCTCAGGGCGGCCGATGGCGATCGCCAGCGCTTCCCAGAAGGCATCGGTGGCACAGGCGATCGACACATGGCCGTCGCGCGCGCGGAACAGCCCGAACGGGCACAGCAGCGGATGGCGGTTGCCTTCGGGCGCCGGCACGGTGCCGGTATAGGACGTCTGGTAGACGATGCGCTCGCACATCGCCAGCACCGCGTCGGTCATGGCAACGTCGACGAACTGGCCCTCGCCGGTGTCGCGGGCGCGGTGCACCGCGGCCAGGATGCCGATGCACAGCATCAGCGCGGGAATGGTGTCGCCCACGCCCGGCCCGATCTTGGTCGGCGTGTCACGGTCGGCACCGGTGATGCCCATCATCCCGCCCATGGCCTGCGCGACCACGTCATAGGCCGGCCAGCGCGCGTACGGGCTGGCGCCGCTGCGCGGGTCGCCGAAGCCGCGCACGGTGCCGTAGACCAGCCGCGGGTTGGTGGCGCGCAGCGTTTCGTAGCCCAGTCCCAGGCGCTCCATCACGCCGGCGCGGAAGTTCTCGACCACGATGTCGGCGCCGTCGATCAGGCGGTGTACCAGCGCGCGGCCGGCCTCGGTCTTCAGGTCCACGGCAATCGAGCGCTTGTTGCGATTGACGCTCTGGAAATAGCCGCCGTAGCCGCGCAGGTCGTCGTCCTGGCAAAAAGGACCGGTCACGCGGGTGCCGTCGCCATCCATGGTTTCGACCTTGATCACTTCGGCGCCGTGGTCGGCCAGCATCTGGGTGCAGAACGGGCCGGCCAGCATCTGCGTGAGGTCGATCACGCGCAGCCCGGCAAGGGCGCCACCGGCGGCGGTGGCAGCGCTGGCGGCAACAGAATGCGTGGAAGCTTGCATGTCAGGCTCCGGCATCGGTCAGGCTTCGGCCTTGCCCATCAGCGCGTCGGAGATGATGCGCATCTGGATTTCCGAGGTGCCTTCGAAGATCTTGGTCAGGCGCGCGTCGCGCCAGTAGCGCTCGGCGGCGAAGTGCGTGGTGTAGCCGGCGCCGCCGTGGACCTGCAGGCCCTCGCTGGTGACGCGCTCGGACATCTCGCTGGCGAACAGCTTGACCATGGCGGCCTCGGTCGAGCAGCGCTGGCCATCGTCGATCTTTTCGCAGACGGCATAGAGCAGGGCACGCGCCGCTTCGATCTGCGTGGCCATGTCGGCCAGCTTGAAGCGGATCGCCTGGAAGTTGCCGATCGGCACGCCGAACTGCGCGCGCTCGCGTGCGTACTGCAGCGAATCTTCCAGGCTGCCCTGGGCCAGCCCGATCGAGCGCGCGGCGGTGTGGGCGCGCGCGGTCTCCAGTCCGGCGGTGGCGAGGTAGAAGGCCTTGCCTTCCTCGCCCACCATGCTGGAGGCCGGCACGCGGCAGCCGTCGAAGGCCAGTTCCCAGGTGGTCCAGCCGTGGTAGCCGATCTTGGGGATCACGCTGCCCTTGACGCCCTCGGGCAACCGGCCGCGCGGCTTTTCCACCATGAAGGCAGACAGGCCGCGGTGGCGCGCACGCGGATCGATCTCGGGATCGGTGCGGCACACCACCAGGATGAAGTCGGCCTCGTCGGCGAAGGTGCACCAGTACTTGCTGCCGGTGATGACCCATTCGTCGCCGTCGCGCACGGCGCGGCAGGCGATATTGGCCACGTCCGAGCCGGCATTGGGTTCCGACAGCGAGAACGCGCCCAGGAACTCGCCGCGCGCCATGCGCGGCAGGTATTCGGCCTTCTTCTCCGGGCTCAGGCCCTTGAGCGCACCGATCAGCCCGTTGCCGCGCGCGATCAGGCTGCCCACGCTCATCCAGGCGCGCGACAGTTGCTCGGCCACCAGGCAGTACTCGTAGGCGCCCAGCCCCAGGCCGCCGTATTCCTCCGGGATCAGGATGCCGAAGTAGCCAAGCCCGGCCATCTCGTCGATCAGTTCGCGCGGGATCTGGCCTTTTTCGGGATCCAGCTTGTTGGCGATGGGCAGCACGCGCTCCATCGTGAACTGGCGCGCGGCTTCCTGGATCATGCGGCGCTCTTCGGTCAGTTTTTGCACTTCTGCACTCCTTTCAGGCGATCCGTGTGGCGCCGTCGTTTTCCGTGTATGTCCGTACATAATAGATCGAAGATCGGGTGGGCAGGCAAGCCCGATAGCTGCTACCCACCCGAATAAGGTGGGTTGAATCGGGCTTAATTCGGCAGGTTTTGGGGTATGCGCGGCGAAAGTTGACAGCCCCGTTTTTGCCGTACACTATGTACGGACATAATCGATTCGGGGTTAGACCCCGGCGGAGAGCGAGGAAAGACAATGCAGAAGGACCGCACCGGCAACTTTTTTGAAGACTTCCGCGTGGGCATGCGCATTCGCCATGCCACGCCGCGCACGCTGACGGAAGGTGACCGCAGCCTGTATATCGGCCTGACCGGCAGCCGCACCGCGCTGGGCACCGCCGACACCTGTGCCGCGCAGCTGGGCCTGCCGCGCCGGCCGCTGGAAGACCTCCTGGTGTTCAACACCGCCTTCGGCAAGACCGTGCCGGACATTTCGCTGAACGCGGTTGCTAACCTGGGCTATGCCGAAGTGCGCTTCCTGGCGCACGTCTGGCCGGGCGACACGCTGGCGGTAGAGAGCGAGGTCATCGGCCTGAAGGAAAACTCCAGCCGAAAGAACGGCGTGGTCTATGTGCGCTCGACCGCGCGCAACCAGCATGGGCACGAGGTGCTGAGCTGGATCCGCTGGGTCATGGTGCACAAGCGCGACCACGGCGCCGCTTGCGGGCAGGCCATGGTGCCGGCGACCGAGCCGGTGGTGCCGGCGGCGCGTCTCTGGCACGGCGACCTTGGCCCCGCGGTGCGCGAGATCTGCGGGCTGACCGGCGTGGACGACCTGTGGGAAGACTATGCGACGGGCGAACGGATCGACCACCCCGGCGCCATGACGGTCAACGACAGTGACCACAGCATCGCCACGCGGCTCTACCAGAACACCGCCAGGGCCCACTTCGACGGCTTCGCCATGGCGGCGGCGGGCGGCCAGCGGCTGGTGTACGGCGGCCACGTGATGTCGCTGTGCAAGGCGCTGTCGCATGACGGGCTGGAAAACGCGCTGTCGATCCTGGCCATCAACGGCGGCAGCCATGTCAATCCGACCTACGCCGGCGACACCATCGCGTGCGCGACCCAGGTGCTGGACAAGCCCGACCTGGGGCTCGCGCACGTCGGCGCGCTGCGCCTGCGCACCATCGGCATCAAGAACGCACCCGCCGCCGCCGTGGTGTTCCCGCCAGCGGGCGAGGGCAAGGCCGCGCATCCGGCCAACGTGGTGCTCGACCTCGACTACACCATCGCCATCCCGCGCCGCGGCCGCTGAGCGGCTTACCACCGGCCTACCCCCGGCCACCCCCCGGCTTACCCCATTCGCACTTTGCACCAGGAGATACCCATGACCACCACCCATCCGCGCGACGCGCTGTTTGCCGGCGAGAAGCCCTTCCCCGTACTGGCAGCGTGCGAGCACTTTGCCGGCAGCGAGAAGCTGATCGGCAAAGCCTTCGACCTGCAGGTCGAGTACGGTCCCGTGTTTGACGTGACCTGCGATTGCGAGGACGGCGCAGCCGCCGGACAGGAGCGCGAGCATGCCGCCATGGTGGCGCGCATGATCGCTTCGGAGCGCAACCGGCACGGCCGTGCCGGCGCACGTATCCATGACCCGTCGCATCCGGCCTGGCGCCAGGATGTCGACATCATCGTTGGCGAGGCCGGTGCGCGCCTGGCCTATCTCACCATCCCCAAGGCCACCAGTGCCGCCCAGGTGGCCGAGGTCATCGGCTACATCGGCCAGGCCGCGCGCAACGCCGGCCTGCAGCGCGAGATCCCGGTCCACGTGCTGGTGGAAACGCACGGCGCGCTGCGCGAGGTGTTCGAGATCGCCGCGCTGCCACACATCGAAGTGCTGGACTTCGGCCTGATGGACTTCGTCAGCGGCCACCACGGCGCCATCCCTGCGGCGGCGATGCGCAGCCCCGGCCAGTTCGAGCACGCGCTGCTGGCGCGCGCCAAGGCCGACATGGTGGCCGCGGCACTGGCCAACGGCATCGTGCCGGCGCACAACGTCTGCCTGAACCTGAAGGACGCGGCAGTCATCGCCGGCGATGCGGCGCGTGCGCGCAACGAGTTCGGCTTCCTGCGCATGTGGAGCATCTACCCGGCGCAGATCCTGCCGATCGTCGATGCGATGCGTCCGGACTTTGCCGAGGTGGAAGACGCGGCTGGCATCCTGTGCGCCGCGCAGGACGCGGAGTGGGGGCCGATCCAGTACCAGGGCGAACTGCATGACCGCGCCACCTACCGCTATTTCTGGGAGGTGCTGGAAAAGGCCAGGGTGACCGGCATGGCGCTGCCGGCGCAAGCCGAACGGCGCTTCTTCGGCGCCTGAGCCTGCGGGGCGGCGGCCAGCGCGTGGCTTACAATGCGCGTCAGCCATTGCGAGCCACCCGCCCCAAGCCGCCATCAAGCAGCCATCGTCACCCCATGCGCAACGAACTGAAGGACAAGCCCGCCGCGGCGCCCCGCTATGCCGAACTGGCCAGCACGCTGGTGCGCGACATCCAGGAGGGCCGCCGCGTGGTCGGCAGCCTGCTGCCCACCGAGCCGGAACTGGCCGGGCAGCACGGCGTCAGCCGCCACACGGTGCGCGCCGCGCTGGCGCTGCTGCAGGACTGGGGCTATATCTCGCGCAAGAAGGCGGTGGGGACCATCGTCGCGAGCGCCAACCCCGATGCCGCATACACGCAGTCGTTCGGCACCGCCGAGGATCTCGTGCGCGTGGCCGCCACGGAGGTCCGCAGCATCGGCTCGTCGCGCCGCGTCACGCTGGACCGCGCCGACGCGCGGCTGCTGGAAGCGCCGATGGGCAGCGAATGGCTGCGTTTCAGCGGCACCCGCGTCGACGCGCGCAAGGGCAATACGCCGGTGGCGCATGCGGAGATCTACATCGATGCCGCGCTGGCGCACCTGGAGCAGGCCATCCGCGACAACCCGCAGGTGCTGATCAGTGCGCTGATCGAGCGCGAATGCGGGATTGCCATTGCGGAGATCCGGCAGGTCATCCACGGTGTGCTGATCGACGGGGACCTGGCGCAGGAGCTGGGCACCGAAGCACGCACGGCGGGCCTGCGGCTGATCCGGCATTACAAGGACGCGCAGGGCAAGATCCTGGAAATCACCGACACCATCTACCCGGCCGACCGCGTGACCGTGGCGTTCCAGCTCCGGCGCAGCCGCGTGCAGCCGTAGCATGGCGGCACCGCCTGCACGGCGGGGTTCCTCGCGCTAGCCGGAGCGTGCCTGCTGGCGCAAAGTGTGAGTGCGTGCGGCGAGATAGGGCAGGTTTGCCGCGACAAAGAGCGCCAGCAGCAGCGCGCCCGCGCTCCACGCCAGCGCCGGCACCCACGGCAACAGGCTGGCCAGCACCGCGCCCTTGGCGGCGCCGGACGCCACCATGGCAATGCGCAGGAAGGCGGCGATGGCGAGCACGGCAAACACCAGTCCGGTGAACCTGCCTTCACTGCCCACGTGGCCGGCATCCAGCGCGGCATTGGCCGCGGCGCCGAACATGATGCCCCACATGCCGCCGGCCAGGCATTGCGCTACCAGTACCGCCTGCAGCGACGCGGCGGCAGTGAAGCCGGACAATGCCAGCGCGCCCAGCACCGAGGCGGCGAGCAGCAGCACGTAAGCAGGAAAACGGCGCAACCATGGCGTCTCGGGCAGCAGCACGCACAGGGCAAAGCCGATCCAGAACGCCGGCATCACCCGTACCAGCTCGGCGCTGGCAACGAAGCGCAGGTAGCCAGGCGCCGAATTGATCGCGGTGTGGACCTGGAAGCCCAGCGCGAGCAGCCAGACCGCCGCGAACAGCAGCCACAGGCGCCGCAGGCCGATGCTGGCAGGCGGCTCCGCTGCGGCACGCCGGGATGCCGGCGGCAGTTCGACCCAGCGCAGCGCGATCACGGCGAGCACCAGGGCCGCGCTGGCCGCGACAAAGGGAATCAACGGGGAGGCCTCGCGCAGCCGCGCCGTCAGCACCGGCGCCACCGCACCTGCCAGGCCGATGCCGAGCAGCGACGCCGCCACCAGGAACGACGAAGCCGATCCTTGCAGCCGCCGCGCGATGATCACCATGGGCGGCGCGCGCAACGCCGAAGAGCTGGCGGCCCATAACGCCGTCAGGGCAAGCAGCAGAAGCGGTGAGGAAGCGGACGGCAGCAACACGAACGCCAGCGCGGAAACCACCGACAGCGCCAGGATCCAGCCGCCGAGCCGGCGCATGCCGTTGGCGACACGGTCCGCGGCGATGCCCAGTGCCAGGTCCATGGCGACAAAGATCACCTGGTCCATTACCAGGATCCACGCGACGTGCGCGCGAGGGATGCCGGCCTGCGCGGCCAGTTGCGGCAGGAACGCCACGTAGAGGGTCCACGTGACCGCCAGCAGGAACTGCACGGAGCAAAAGATCAATGCGTGCATGCGGCCCACCTTGCCCGATGTTTTTCTTGGAAGGATAGGGCAAGGAAGGCGCAACGACAGGGGGGCGAAGGCTCGGTGGTTACTGAGCCTTGCCGCTGTTGACCGCGACGGGCGGCCGGCGCGCTTTCAGTCGCCGGACCTGACCGAGCGGACCAGGTTGTTGCGCAGCGTCGCGACTGCCTTCTGCAGCCGCGCGAATTCGTCCGGCGTCAGGCCGGTGGCATCGGCGAGGCTGCCTTCGAGGCGCTTTTCGCGCAGGCGCCGGCCGTTGCGGGTCAGGCTGACCCGCACCTGGCGCTCGTCTTCGGGATCACGCTGCCGTTCGACGAAGCCCATGGCTTCCAGCTTCTTCAGGATCGGCGTCAGGGTGTTCGATTCCAGGAAAAGCTTTTCGCCGAGGCTGCCCACGGTCTGGTCGTCTTCTTCCCACAACGCCACGATGGTGATGTATTGCGTGTAGGTCAGCCCGAGCTGTTCGAGGACGGGCTTGTACGCCTTGCCGAACGCGAGGTTGGCGGAATAGACCGCGAAGCACAGGAAATCGGACAGTTTCGGATCCGCGGTTGCGGCCTTGTCGTTGGCTTTCATGCTCTGGCTCCCGTGTCTGGATGGCGATGCGTGGAATTATAAATCGTATGCGATTGTATCGGTGATGCGATAACCGGATGCGACTCTTGGGCCCCGTACCGCGCCTTGGCGGGCGTGGTGCGGGGCCGCGCGCCTGCGTCAGCCGGTGATGACGTTGATCGCCACGTCGATATTGCCGCGCGTGGCCTTGGAGTACGGGCAGATTTCGTCAGCGGCATGCGCCACCGCCGTCGCCACGTCGTGCGGCACGCCAGGCATGCGCACGTTCAGGCGGGCCTGCAGCAGGTACTCGCGGCCGGTCTGGCCCAGGTCCACCTCGATCTCGACGGCAAGGTCGGCCGGCAGCGTCAGCTTGTGTGCCTTGGCTGCAAGGCCCACGGCGCTGATATAGCACGCCGACCACGCCGCCGCGAACAGCCGCTCGGCGGTGGGGTGCGCATCGCTGCCATTGAAGACATGGACCGGGTTGGCTTCGCTGCCGGGCGACGACAGGCGCATGTCAACGGTGCCGTCATGGCCGCGGGGCGTGTTGCCGGCGGCGCTGAGGATGGTGTAGGTCTTGCCGGTGGCCAGGACTTTGTCGATCTTGCTCATGGTGGGGTTCCTTTCGGTGAGGGTGGTGACTTTGATATCGTATGCGATTACATCGTATACGATATTAATTGGTAAAAAATAAGCAGCTTCCGCTGATTTGTCGCAAGCGTTTCAATCGCATGCGATGGAAAGCATAATGGGATACGGATCGACTGAAGTCAAGGAGAATTTCCACGCCATCTTGCAGGTGTGCAGGGCCGGGCTCAGTCTTCTTCGACAAAGAATTCAATCGCCTCCTGGCCGGCATCGCCGGGCGGCGAGAACGTGATCCAGCCGTGGCCCCGCAGCGTGATCTCGTCGCGGCGCAGCATCAGGTTGTCTTCGCCGTCGATGCGGACGTGGGTGCCGTTGGAGCTGCGGTCGATCAGGACGAAGCGGCCGCCGCGCGGCTCGACGGTAGCCTGGAAGCGCGAGACCTGCCGGTCCAGGATGACGATGCTCATGGTGGCGTCGCGGCCGATGGTCAGCGGCGCCGAGGTGGCGTCCATCTCGAACAGGGTGTCGCGGTAGCGCAGCGACAGGAACAGCGAGCGGCGCGCGGCGACGTCCACCGGGGCGACCAGCGTCAGCTCGGTGTTCTGTTGCCAGATCGCCTCGTAGAGTTCCACCAGCTGGTGCTTGCCCCGCACCTGGATCGGATATAACGCGCGCGTCATCTGCCGCAGCGGTGCCGACAACTGCTCCACCGCATGCTTGCTGGTGATGATCTGCCCGCGCGAGGCCAGCTTGACCAGCCGCGCGGCCAGGTTGACCGTGTCGCCGAACACATCGCCGCCTTCGTCCGACAGGATCGGGCCGTGATGGAAGCCGATATGGATCGACAAGGCAATGCCGGCGATTGGCGCCAGCCCGGCCACGCCTTCCTGCATGTCGAGTGCCGCCTGCATCGCCTGGTCGGCGGCGGGGAACAGCACCATGATCTCGTCGCCGATAGTCTTGACCACGCGCCCCTGCGCCTGCGCGGCGCGCGTCTTCATCAGCGCCAGGCAATGGCGGATGGCGGCGAGAGCCACCGCGTCGCCGGCCTTGTCGTAGAGCCGCGTGCTGTCGCAGATGTCCGCGAACATCACGGCGCCGTCGCATTGGTCAGCTGGCGAACCTGGATCCTTTTGCATCACCGGCGAGATTGTCAGTTTTCCGGGTGGGCCGCGCCGGGCTACTTCAGGCGCGCCACGTCTGCATGATAGGAATTCCACTGCCGGATTGCTGCCCGCACGCGCTCGCCGCCAGTGCGCGAACGCTCAGGTGTGGCGTGGCGCCGACTAGAATGAATCAGCCTGCTTTTGTCCCTGCAACCCGTGAGGAAGATGCCATGGCGGAAATCGAGAAAGACAAGGTCGTCGGGGTGCTGAACCAGATACTGGAAGCCGAACTCGCCGGGGTTGTGCGCTATACGCACTATTCCTTCCTGGTGTTCGGTTTCGGCCGCATCCCCGTGGTGTCGTGGCTGCGCGAGCAGGCCGACGAATCGCTGCTGCATGCACAGCAGGCCGGTGAGTGGATCACCACGCTGGGCGCCTATCCCTCGCTCGGCATCGCCAAGCTGCTGGACAGCCATACCACCGATATCGGCACCATCCTGCGCGAATCGCTGGCCAACGAGCGGCAGGCGCTGGAGCTGTACCGCCAGTTGCTTGGCCTGGTCGAAGGCCGCTCGGTGGCGCTGGAAGAATATGCGCGCGAGTCGATCCAGCTGGAGGAACTGCATGCCGGCGAGGTCGAGAAGATGCTGCGCAAGCCCGGACAAACGTAGCCCCGGGGCGGCATGCATCGGGGCACGCACGTGGCCCGGGTGACGGAAAGGTTGCCCGAGCCCGCTGGCTCGCCTAGACTGGAGTGCGGCCGGCGCCCAGCGCAAGGCTGGCGTACCGATGTGAACCTTTGCGACTTGCACCGCAGGGAGACGATCGATGTTGCCCACGCCCATTTCCGAGAAGACGCTGTCCCGCGGGTTGCTTGACGTACTGATCCGGGCCGGGCTGATCGCCGTCCTGGCGATCTTCTGCTTTCAGATCTTCCACCCGTTTGTCGACCTGTTGCTGTGGTCCGTGATCCTGGCGGTGACCATCTACCCGCTGCAGGTCAGGCTGCGCGCGCGGATGGGAGGCCACGACGGGCGTGTCGCCACACTGATCGTCGTGCTGGTCCTTGCCATCATCCTGGTGCCGACCTACCTGCTGGGCCAGGCACTGATAGATTCGGTGGAGAACGCCATCGCCATGGTCAGGGACGACCGCGTGCATATCCCGATGCCGGCTGAATCGGTCGCCGCGTGGCCGCTCGTCGGGCAGCGGCTCTACGATTTCTGGCTGCAGGCGGCCACTGACCTGACCGCGGTGATGGAAAAGCTGATGCCGCAACTCAAGGGCTTCAGCCTGGCGCTGCTGGGCAAGCTCGCCGGCGTCGGCGTAGCCCTGCTGATCCTGCTGTTCGCGCTGATCATCGCCGGCATCATCATGGCCTATGGCGAGGAAGGGACGCACAGCGCCAGGCGGATCGCCTCGCGCGTGTTCGGGCCGGAGCGCGGCCCCCGGCTGGCCGACCTGTGCACCGCCACCATCCGCGCCGTGGCGCAGGGCGTGGTAGGCATCGCCTTTATCCAGATGCTGCTGATCGGCGTCGCCTTCGTGGTCAAGGGCATCCCCGGCGCCGGCCTGCTGGCGCTGGCGGTGCTGCTGCTCGGCATCATGCAATTGCCGGCGACGCTGATCACCATCCCGGTGATCGCCTTTGTCTTCGCCACCGAGGGCGCCAGCCTGGCGACCATCATCTTTGCCATCTACACCTTCGTTGCGGGTCTGGCCGACAACGTGCTCAAGCCGCTGATGCTCGGCCGCGGCGTGGACGTGCCGATGCCGGTGGTGCTGATTGGCGCGCTGGGCGGGATGGTCACCGGCGGTGTCATCGGGCTTTTTATCGGACCCGTGATGCTGGCGGTGGCCTACCGGTTGTTCTGGCAGTGGGTTGAAGACCAGCCGCCGCCGCAGCCAACCCAGCAGGTTCCTGAATCCATCGAGCAGACCGCGGAATAGCGTAAGCCGGCTCGCCCCATGCCCGACCGCAACCGGCTCAACGGAATGCTGCTGGCCGGCGCGCTGTGCCTGGGCGCGTGCGCGCGGGTGGGGCCGGACTTCCAGCCGCAGCGCGAGGCGTGGACGCCGTCATGGGACAGCCCCGCGCTGCAGGGTGCCACTGAGCAGCGCCCGGCGCCCGACATCCGGCAGTGGTGGCAGGTATTCGACGACCCGACGCTGGAGCGCCTGATCGCCGAGGCCGATGCCAACAACGCCGGCCTGCGCATCGCCGGCCTGCGCGTGATGGAAGCGCGCGCGCAGCTCGGCATCGCCCAGAGCGGCCGCTACCCGCAGTTGCAGCAGGTGAGCACCGACGTGCTCTATACCTCCAGCCGCCAGGCCGGCGGGCGCAACCCGCAGAACAACCGCTTCTGGCAGTTCAGCGCGGGTTTTGACATTGGCTGGGAGCTGGATTTCTGGGGGCGCTTCAGCCGCGCCATCGAGTCGGCCGATGCCGCGTATTTCGCGGCGCGCGCCAACCACGAGGATGTGCTGGTCCTGCTGCGCGCCCAGATGGCCGAAACCTATTTCGCGCTGCGCACGGCCGAGGCGCGGCTGCGCATCGCGCGCGACAATGCCCGGCTGCAGCAGCGCAGCTATGAAATCACCGAGCGCCTGTTCCGCAGCGGCGAGACCGACGAGCTCGACCTGCAGCAAGCCAAGACGCAGTACCTGGGCACGCTCAGCAGCATCCCCGAGTTCGAAGGCCAGATCCTGCGTACGCGCAATGCGCTGGCGGTGCTGGCGGGCCATCCGCCCGGCGCGCTGCCGGAGCTGCCCGACCTGGCGGAGCGGGAAGGGGCCTTGCCACTGATCGACCGCGCCGTGGTGCAGGACGTGCCCGCCAGCCTGCTGCTGCGCCGTCCCGATGTGCGCGCCGCAGAACTGCAGATCGCGGCACAGTCCGCGCTGATCGGCGTGGCAGAGGCCGATCTCTACCCGTCGGTGTCTCTGCTGGGCAGCATCGTATGGTCTGCCAGCACGCTGGCCGGCACGCCCAACGCGCTGGCGCTGGTTGGCGGGCCGAGCCTGCGCTGGAACGTGTTCGACTATGGCCGCATCCGCAACAACGTGCGGGTGCAGGATGCGCGCTTGCAGCAGCTGATCGTGGCCTACCAGGACGCGGTGCGGCAGGCCGCGCGCGAAGCGGACGATGCCGCCAGCAGCCTGCTCAAGTCGCTGGAGCGCGAGCAGATCCTGCGCGACGGCACCGTCGCCGCCAACCGCTCGCTGTCACTGGCCAATTCGCTCTACCGCGAGGGCTATTCCGACTTCCAGCGCGTGCTGGACGCGCAGCGTGCGCTGGCGGCCCAGCAGGACGCCTACGTGCTCAACCGCAGCAGCGCCGTCAGCAACCTGATCGCGCTGTACAAGGCGCTGGGCGGCGGGTGGCACAGCGAACTGCCGCTGGTCGATCCGGCCACGCGCCAGCAGATGCAGCAACGCACCAACTGGGGCGATCTGTTCGACGAAGCCGCGCGGCCGGCCGTGCCCGCCAGCGCCGGCGTTCCTGCGACACCACGGCAGGTATCCAACGCGGAGGCCCGATGAGCGACGCGCCGCAGCCCGCAGCAGTCCCGCCGCCGCCTCCGCCGCCAGCGGCGGCGCCGGCCGCCGATCCGGCAAAGAAAGGCATCCGCTGGGTGCTTGTGCTGATTGCCGTCAGCCTGGTGTGGTACCTGATGGCCGACCGGCTTACGCCGTACACCTCGCAGGCGCGCGTGCAGGCCTTCGTGGTGCCGGTGGCATCGGAGGTCTCGGGGCGCGTGACGCGCGTCCAGGTGCGCAACAACCAGGACGTGGCGGTTGGCACGGTGCTGTTCGAGGTCGACCCGCAGCACTACCGGATCGCCGTCGACCGCGCGCGCGCCGACCTGGAATCGACGCGCCGGCAGATCGGCGCCAGCACCGCCGGCATTGAATCGGCGCAGGCGGCGCTGCGCGCGGCGCGCGCCAACGAGGTCAAGGCGCGTCAGGACAGCGAACGCCTGGAGCGCCTGTACCGTGAGGACCAGGGCACGATCTCCCTGCGCCGGCTCGAGATCGCGCGCGCCAGCCTGGAAGCCGCCACCGCCCAGGTTGCCGCGGCGCGTGCCGAGGTGCAGCGTGCGCGCGAGCAGGAGGGCGGCAGCGCGGAAGACAACGCCAAGCTGCGCAGCGCCGCCACCGCGCTGGAGAAGGCCGAGCTGGACCTGGCCAATACCAGCGTGCGCGCGCGCTCGGCCGGGCTGGTCACCGACCTGCGCACCGAGACCGGCCAGTTTGCCGCCGCGGGCAATCCGGTCATGACGCTGATTACCATCCACGACGTGTGGATCAATGCGGAGATGACCGAGAACAACCTTGGCCACGTGGTGCCCGGCACGCCGGTGGCGATCGTGCTGGATTCGCTGCCAGGGCGGATCTTTACCGGGCGCGTTCGCAGCGTCGGCTACGGCATCAGTGTCGGCGGCCCCCCCACGCCGGCCGGCAGCCTGCCGACGGTGCAGAACAGCCGCGACTGGCTGCGCCCGGCCCAGCGTTTCCCGGTGACGGTGGAGTTCGATCCGGGGCAGCTGTCGTCGCTGCGCGGCGTGCGCGTGGGCGGGCAGGCCGAAGTGATGGCGTTCCCGACGGAGGGCAACCCGCTCAACCCGCTCGGCCGCGCCTTCCTGTACCTGATGAGCTGGCTGTCGTATGTCTACTGACGGCCCCGTGCCGGCACCGCTACCGTCACCGCCATCACCACCGCCGCTACCTTCGCCGCGCGCACGGCGCGCGCTGCGCCTGGCCAGCGGCACCGCGTTGTGCCTGGCGGCCAGCTTCGGCCTGGGCCTGCCGATCCCGATGCTCGCCCCCGTGCTGGCGGTGTTCCTGCTGGCCAGCATGAACCGTCCGCTGGCCCTCAAGGCCGGCGTGGGCCTGTCGCTGGTGGTGATGCTGACCACCGGCAGCGGCCTGCTGCTGATTCCCCTGCTGCGCCACTACCCGGCGAGCGGCGTGCTGCTGACCGGCCTGTGCCTGTTCCTGGCATTCCGCGATGGGCTGCGCGGCGGCAACAACCTGGTCTCGACCTTCCTGGTAGTCGGCCTGACCATGATCTCGTCGGCCGGCACCTTCGACTTCGGCCTGGCCGTGACGGTCATCGCCGCGCTGGTCAAGGGGCTGCTGCTGGCGGTGCTGGCGCTGGCGATCGGGCACTGGCTCTTTCCCGAGCCCGCGGGGACGCCGCCGGCGCCAGCGGCCAGCACGCTGCCGGACGACCTGGCGGCGTGGGTGGCGCTGCGCGCGGCGCTGGTGGTGATGCCCGCCTTCCTGCTCACGATGACCGATCCCACCGTCTACATGCCGATCATCATGAAGGCCGTCAGCCTGGGCCGGCAGAGCTGCACCACCTCCGCGCGCAACGCGGGCCGCGAACTGCTGGGCTCGACCCTGCTCGGCGGCCTGCTGGCGATCGCGTTCTGGGGCGCGCTCAGCCTGTTCGTGCACCTGTGGATGTATTTCCTGTGGATGCTGCTGTTCGCGCTGCTGGTGGCGCGCAAGCTCTACGGGCTCAGTCCCACGCGCCAGGCGCCCGGCTTCTGGCTCAATACGCTGGTGACGCTGGTCATCCTGCTGGGGCAATCGGTGCAGGACAGCGCGGCCGGCAAGGACGTCTATACCGCCTTTGTCGTGCGCATGGGGCTGTTTATCGGCGTCACGCTGTACGCCTGGCTGATGATCGAACTGCTGGACCAGCCGCGCGCGGTGCGCCGGGCAGCACGCTGATACGGACGACGCCTGCTATCCCAGCGCCAGCCCGCCATGCGCCAGCAACTGGCGGAAGACCGCCAGCTGGGTGTCACCGGTCTCGGCCAGCCGGTGGCAAACGTGGACGTGCGCATCCATGTCGCTGTGGCCGCGCAGCGCGTCCTTGCACTCGCGCTCGGAAATCTCCAGGTGTACCCCGGTCAGGATGGCGCGCCCGTAGCCGACGCGCGCGGCCACGATGGCGGGCGGGGTGCTGGCCATGCCCGTGTAGACCGCCAGCACCTGCGTACCGGGGCCGGGCTCGCCCCCGAAATCGAACAGGCAGCCGCCGTGGTAATGCGTGTAGAGCGAGACCGGCGCCGGTGTCAGGTGGTCGGTGGTGCGGATCTCCACGGCGGCGGCGGTGCGCGGCGTGCCGTCGTACAGGCGTCCGCCGGTGAGGTCCGGCAACGAGCCGACCGCCACCGCGTCGACAAAGCGCAACTCGCGCGCGCCGCAGATCGCACCGGACGTGCCGGCGTGAAAGGCAAGTTCGCGGCACGCGTAGTAGGCGCCGGCGCAGATGCCGAGGTAGACGCCACCCCTCTCGACGAAGCTGCGGATGCGTGCGTTGGGTGCGCCATTGAGCGCCGCGCAGTAGGGCAGGTCGGCACCGCCGGGCATCACGAACATCACCGCGTCGTCGAACAGCGTGCGGTCATGGCGGATATCGTCGGCCATGACCGCGCGGATTTCATAGGCGCCGGCCTGCAACTGGTGGCCGATGGTGCGCATCAGGCAGGCGGTCCAGTCGGAGGCGCCGGCGTCGACATAGGTCAGGATCTGGGGCTTGGACATGCTGGTCGTGGCGATTGGTTCGGGGTGGCACAGGCAACGCGTGCCCCTGGCCAGATTTCTACCTTAGTTTGCGCGCTGGCGCAGTACCGGCTTTCCTGGGTGCCGCCCGCGCCGCCATGGTTTCACCGACGGCTTCGCGTACGCATTCCGCCAGCAGCGCCGCCGCGCGCGTCTGGCCGGTACCCGCCTGCGCGATCACCAGCGGCTGGCGCACAGTTTCCTCCAGGATCGGCTTTTCCACGACGCTGGCTGACTGGCCGGACGCCGGCGCCTGCGTGATCAGCAGCGCCGAACCAAGCCCGTTCGCCACCATGCTGCGCGCCAGCTCCAGCGACGTGGCGCGGTAGCGCACCTCCGGCTGCAGGCCGAATTGCCAGAACGGCGCCATCAGGAATTCGCGGCTGTGCGGCAGGTCGATCAGGATCAGCGGCTCGCGCGCCAGCGCGTGCAGCGAGATCGCCGCCTTGCCGCGGGCCAGCTTCGAGCCGGCCGGCACCAGCCCATAGGGCCGCAGTTCCGCCAGCACTTCGCGGCCGATCTCGGCAGGCAGGCCCACGTCATAGGTCAGGGCCAGTTCGATCTGGCCGCCGTGCAGCCAGTCTTCGAGCTGGGCCAGGTCGCCTTCGACAAAACGCACCGCCAGCCTGGGATAGCGCTCGCGCGCCACGCGCAGCACCGCCGGCTGGTAGGCCGGCGCCAGCGTGCGGAAGACGCCGATGCGCACTTCGCCGGCGTCGCCGTCGCCACGCTTGTCAATCTCGAATGCCGTCGCCGCGCCCAGGATCTGACGCGCTTCCGCGAGCTTGCGCGCGCCGAAGCGCGTCAGGGCCAGCTTCGTGCCGGCGTCGCGTGCGAACAGGGCTTCGTCGAACAAGCCTTCCAGTTCGCGGATGGCAACCGAGATGGAGGGCTGCGAGACGTTCAGCAGCCGCGCCGCTGCGGTGGTGCTGCCGGTTTCCGCCGTGGCGGCGAAGTAGCGCAGCAGGCGCAACGAGACGCGCGCGGGAGAGGTTGGCGAAGGCATTAGAAAAGCCTATAGGTGCTACTAGAAATCAATATTTTACTTGATAGCCTGCGCTGCGCAGAATCGGCTGACTGGAACCCGTTGCCGGGCCCGCAAGCCCTGGAGGAACAAGACAATGACCCACCTGTCCGATTTGCCGCTGGCCGGCGTCCGCGTGATCGATTTCTCGCGCGTGCTCGCCGGCCCCTATTGCACCGCGCTGCTCGGCGACCTCGGCGCCGAAGTGATCAAGGTCGAGCCGCCCGGTGGCGACGACTATCGCGCGGTCGGCCCCTTCGCCGACGGCAAGAGCGGCCTCTTCTCCGCGATGAACCGCAACAAGCAGAGCATCGTGATCGACCTGAAGACGGAGGACGGCCTGGCCGTCGCCCGTGCGCTGTGCCGCGGTGCCGACGTGGTGGTGGAGAACTTCCGTCCCGGCGTCGCGGACAAGCTCGGCATCGGCTACGCCGCGCTGCGCGAACTGAACCCGTCGCTGGTCTACGCCAGTGTGTCGGGCTTCGGCCAGACCGGCCCGGAATCGCACCGGCCGGCCTACGACATCATCCTGCAGGCGATGTGCGGGCTGATGGATGCCACCGGCGCGCCCGACGGCGCGCCGACCATGCTCGGCGAAGCCGTGTCCGACGCCGTCAGCGGCCTGTTTGCCTCGTGGGGCGTGCTGGCCGCGCTGCTGGCGCGCGAGAAGACCGGGCGCGGCACGCATGTCGATGTGTCGATGTTCGACGCCACGCTGAGCCTCAGCGCCACGCTGGTCGCGCGCTACGCGGCCACCGGGCTGGCGCCGCGGCGCGTGGGCAACCGCCATCCGTCGTCCGCACCGTTCGGCGCCTACCGCGCCGCGGATGGCTTCTACGTGGTGGCGGTGCTGAACAACAAGCTGTTCCAGGCGCTTGCCGACGCCATTGGCCAGC
The DNA here is from genome assembly GCF_040784895.1 of Cupriavidus sp. Agwp_2. Lineage (NCBI taxonomy): Bacteria > Pseudomonadati > Pseudomonadota > Betaproteobacteria > Burkholderiales > Burkholderiaceae > Cupriavidus > Cupriavidus sp. Agwp_2. The sequence continues at coordinate 1,028,383 of NZ_CP088084.1, read as the reverse complement.
CGGCGATGGCGCAGGATCCGCGCTTTGCCGATGACGAGACGCGATGCCGCTTCGAGTCCGACCTGCGCGCCATGCTGGAAGGCTGGTCGGCCACGCGCACCGTGGCGGAGGTAAACGCGGCGCTGGGCGCAGCGGGCATCCCGGTCGCGCCGATCCGCAATGTCAGGGAAGCGCTGGAAAGCGAGCACGCCGCGCATCGGCGCCTGTTGACCGAGGTGCCCGACACGGACGGCGGCACGGTGCGCCTGCCGTCGCAGCCGGTCAAGTTTTCCGCGTACGGCGCCAACCGCGTGACGCCCGCGCCGGCACTGGGCCAGCACACCGAGGCCATCCTGGCCGCGCACGATTTCAATAAGGAGAAGCAACATGCATAAGCGAATGGGCGTCGAAGCGGAAGACCTGGAGATTGCCGATGCGATCGGCCGCTTTGCGCAGAGCGAGCTGGCGCCGAACGCCGCCGAAGTGGACCGCGCCGAAACCTCCACCACGCGTTACGTGCCGCAGCTTGCCGAGCTTGGCCTGATGGGCATGAACCTGCCGGAACGCTGGGGCGGCACCGAGACCTCGCCCGTTGCGCTGATCCTGTCATTGGTCGAAGTCGCGAGGGCCTGCGCTTCGACCTCGTCGATGATCGGCGCGCACTACCTGGCCACCGACTCCATCCTGATCGGCGGCGACGACAGCCTGCGCGAACGCTACCTGCCCGCCGCCGCCGCCGGCCGCAAGCTGGGCGCGTTCGCGCTGACCGAGCCGCGCGCCGGCTCCAACCCCGCCGACATGGCCACGCGCGCCACGCCCGAGGGCGACGGGTACCGCCTGCGCGGCGTCAAGCATTTCATCTCCAATGCCGACGCCGCCGACTTTATCGTCGTCTACGCCAAAACCGATCCCGCCGCCGGCACGCGCGGCATCAGCGCTTTCGTGGTGGATCGGCACAGCGCCGGCGTGGAGGTCGCGCCCGCCGAGAAACTGATGGGCATCCGCGGCGCGCCGGCGCACGAGGTGGCGCTGGACTGCTTCGTCCCGGCCGCCAACCGGCTGGGCCCGGAAGGCAGCGGCTTCCGCACCGCGATGAAAGTGCTCGACAACAGCCGCCTCGACGTTGCCGCCACCAGCCTCGGCATTGCCGAAGCGGCGCTGGCGTGCGCGGTCGACTGGGCCCGGCAGCGCCAGGTCGGCGGCGAGCCGCTGGCGCGCAAGCAGGGCCTGCAGTGGATGTTTGCCGACATGCGCACGCGTCTGGAAGCGGCCTGGCTGCTGACGCTGCAGGCCGCGGTGCGACGCCGCGACGGCGAGCCCTTTACCGAGCAGGCATCGATGGCCAAGCTCTACGCCTCGGAGACGGTCGCCTTTGTGACCGATACCGCATTGCAGGTCCATGGCGGCTACGGCTTCACCCGCGAGATGCCGCTGGAGCGGCTGGTGCGCGACGCGCGCATCCTGCGCATCTACGAGGGTTCTTCGGAAATCCAGCGCACCGTGATTGCGCGCGCGGTGCTGGCGTAGGGCAGGCGCAGCAAGACGCCCAGGCCACGCCCAGGCCACGCCCAAGCCACGCCCAGGCCGCATCCGGCGATCTCGCCCATTCAGGAAAACGACAAGGGCGCAGCTGCCCGCCGCTGGCTATAGTCTGCGGGGGCCGCGCGCCGCTTGCGCAATCAATGCAATCAATGCAATCAATGCAATTGATGCGCAACTGGCATGAATGCATGCGCGTCCCGACTCAATCCGAAGGACCGGACCAGGCAGGGCGGCGGACGGCCCTGCAAAGGGGGAGGCATGGACGTCGAACTGCAGCGCGCCATATTGAACAACATCCCGGACCAGGCCTGGCTGAAAGACGCCAGCTCGCGCTACGTGCTGGTCAACGATGCCTTCATGGCCGCATGCGGACGCACCGAGGCCGAGATCCTGGGCAGCACGCCGGACCAGGTCTGGTCGGCGGAATGGGGCCAGGTCTACCTCGATACCGACAAGTCGGTGGTCGACAGCGGCGTGCGCCGCCGCTACGAGGAAAGCCGGCATGGCAAGGACGGCAGCGTGCGCTGGTTCGACACCATCAAGATGCCGATCCGCAACCCGCGCGGCGAGGTCATCGGCACGGTGGGGATCTCGCGCGATATCACGGACCGCAAGCGCTCGGAGCAGGAGCTGCTGGCTTCGCGCGCGCAGCTGCGCGAGCTGTCCGCGCACCTGCAATCCGTGCGCGAGGCCGAACGCACCCGTATCTCGCGCGAGCTGCACGATGAGCTGGGCCAGTCGCTGACCGCCTTGCGCCTGGGCCTCAGCTTCATCGAGGCACAGCAGGGGCCGGCTGCCGACGACGCGTACCGCAAGCACGTGCAGATGCTCAAGGAGATCGCGGACTCGACCGTGGCAGCCGTGCAGCGCATTGCGGCGGACCTGCGCCCGCCGGTGCTGGACGAACTGGGGCTGGCCTCGGCGATCGACTGGCTGGTCGAGTCGGTGTCCGAGCGCAGCGGCATTGCCGGCGAGACCGCGCTTGAGCCGGTAGCGGACCTCAGTGCGGAAGTCAGCACCGCGGTCTTCCGGATCGCCCAGGAAGCCCTGACCAATGCCTGCCGCCATGGCCAGGCCGATCGCGTGCGTGTTGAGCTGCGCGAGGCGGACGGCATGCTGCGGCTGGTGGTTGCCGACAACGGCTGCGGCATCGATACGTCCGTCACCGGCCGCCGCCGCAGCCTGGGTTTGCTCGGCATGCGCGAGCGCGCGCTGATGCTGGGGGGCAAGCTGATGGTGACCAGCGAAAAGGGCTGCGGCACGCGGATCGAGGCGCTGATTCCGCGCGACAGCGTTGCCGGGGCTACCGGCGCTACCGGGGCTACCGGAGGAGACACCAGATGATCCGCATCCTGCTGGCCGATGACCACACCATCATCCGCGACGGGCTGAAGAAGATCCTGTCCACCGTGCCGGACATGCAGGTGGTGGCCGAGGCCGCCGACGGCAACGAACTGCTCGCGCTGCTGCGCGCCGAACTGCCGGACGTGCTGCTGCTGGATATGTCGATGCCGGGCCGCAGCGGCATCGTGCTGATCCAGCAGCTGCAGGCCAGCTATCCCACGCTGCCCGTGCTGGTGCTGAGCATGTACCGCGAGTCGCAGTACGCGGTGCAGGCGATCCGCGCCGGCGCTGCCGGGTATCTCACCAAGAATGTCGAATCGGACCAGCTGATCGGCGCCATCCGGAAGGTGGCGCGCGGCGGCACCGCGGTGTCGGCCACGATTGCGGACAAGCTGATCGGGCAGGCGCGGCAGCCGCTGGCAGCCTTGCCGCATGCGCGGCTGACGGCGCGCGAACTGCAGGTGTTCCAGATGCTGGCCGAAGGGCAGGGCATCAATGAGATCGCACTGACGCTGTCGCTCAGCGGCAAGACGGTCAGTACGCACAAGGCCAACATCCTGGCCAAGCTGGAACTCTCCTCCACCGCCGGGCTGGTGCACTACGCCATCCGGCACGGGTTGCTGGCAGAAGCGGGAGAGCTCGGGGAGGCCAGCCACACCCCATAGCATGGTGCGGCGCAGCTAGGCCGATCCTTAGGTCGAATTCAGCCGATCCTGATGCAGCCGGCGCGCGCCGGCACCTACGCTTCAGGTCACGGGGCAGCGGCTCCGGCAGAACCACAAGACCTGAGGAGACACGCCATGCAGCTGGACCTGCTGATCCGGGACGTGTGCGTCCGCGACGACGCGCCCCTGACCGATATCGCCATCCGCGACGGGCGCATTGCCGCCATCGAACCCGGCATCGACGCGCCGGCGCACGAAGTGATCGAAGCCGGCGGCCGCGCCGCCATCCCGGGCCTGGTGGAACCGCACCTGCACCTGGACAAGGCGCTGCTGCATCGCCGGCTGCCCGCCCGGCTGGGCACGCTGGACGAGGCCATCCGCGTCACCGGTATCCTGAAAAGCAAGCAGCAGCGGCACGACGTGCTGGACCGCTCGCGCCAGGTGCTGGACATGGCGGTCCGGCACGGCACCGTTGCGATCCGCGCCCATCCCGACGTCGACCTGATCCAGGGGCTGATCGGGGTGGAGACGCTGCTGGAACTCAAGGCGGAGTACCAGGACCTGCTCGACCTGCAGATCGTGGCCTTCCCGCAAGAGGGCATCCTGAAGTCGCAAGGTACGCGCGAGCTGATGATCGAGGCCATGGACATGGGCGCGGACGTGGTCGGCGGCTGCCCGTACAACGAGCTCAGCTGGGCCGATACCGTGCGCCATATCGACATGGTGTTCGAGCTGGCGCAACGCTATGACGCGCCGGTCGACATGCATGCGGACTTTGCCGACGACACCGCCGACCAGCGCTTTGCCGCGGTCGACTACATCGCGCGCAAGACCATCGAATGCGGCTACCAGGGCCGCGTCTCGCTGGGCCATGTGACCAGCCTGGGCGCGCTCGACACGGCGCAGCTGGAGCCGCTGGTGGCGCAGCTGCGCGAGGCCGGCATCAGCATCGTGACCCTGCCCGCGACCGACCTGTACCTGGGCGGGCGCAAGGACGCGCAGAACCAGCGCCGCGGGCTGACGCCGGTGAAGGCCCTGCATCACGGCGGGGTCAACGTGGCGTATTCGTCCAACAACATCCGCAATGCCTTCACGCCGTTCGGCAAGGCCGACATGCTGCAGATCGGCAACATGCTCGCGCACGTGGCGCAGCTTGGCGTGCCGGAGCACCAGCTCGCGGTGCTCGGCATGGGCACGCACAACGCCGCGCGCGCGATCGGGCTGCAGGACAGCTATGGCCTGGAAGTGGGCCGGCAGGCCGATATCGTGATCCTCGACACCTTCAAGGTGGCGGACGCGCTGATCGACATTCCGCCGCGCCTGTGGGTGGTAAAGCGCGGCCGCATCACGGTGGTGACGCAGCACCGCTGCGACATCCGCCGGCACGGTTGCTGCGCGCACTGAACCGCCCCCATACCTTTCAAGCTTTCCAGGAGACGATCATGAAGAAGCTGCCCGCCGAAGTCGTGGCCTCGCTGCTGGCCATCACCACCGTTCCGATTGCCGCGCATGCCTCGCACCTGCCGCCGTGGGCCATCTTTATCAGCTGGGCGGCGACCTTTGCCATGGGCGGGCCCTCGCCGGAGAACCTGAAGAAAATCTGGCCGACCTTGCCGGTGGGATCGCTGTTCGCGTTCGTGATCGTGCTGTGCTTCAGGCAGGCCGCCGAGCAGTTCTCGGGGCCGGCGCTGATCGCGGCGGAGATGGTGATCCTGTTCATGCTCAACGCCAGCATGATGTTCCTGGCGCGCGTCTTTTACACGCTGCGTTTTATTCCCGGGATGTTCTTCGGCTTTGCCTCGTACTTTGCCACGCTGTTCGGCGGCTTCGGGCCCACGCCGGGTGATCCCGTCGCCGCGCTCGGCGCCGTCATCGCCATGAATGCAATGGGGCCGGCCTATGCCTGGATCAAGGCGCGCTACTCGGCGCCGGAAAGCCTGGTCGAGCGCCCATGGCCGGCGCACAAGCGCGAGGCCTGAGCCTCCATCACATCGTCATCATCATCGCGGCTGCCCGCGCGGCGCGGCGCAGCCAGTCTTTCCGGGGGAGTGGGCATGGAACATACGATTGAAGTCGATCCCTGCGGCGGCACTTCGCGCAGGGCATTCCTGGCAGGCTCGGCGGCGCTGGCGGGCAGCACGATCCTCGCGCCAGCAGGCGCCGAGGCGGCGCAGGACGCCGCGCCGGCCGCGCCCGCCGCGCGAAAGGGCCTCGCGCATTCGGATGCGGGCATGGTCACCAGCCCGCACGGGCTCGCCAGCCAGGCGGGGCTGGAAGTGCTGAAGGCAGGCGGCAATGCGATCGAGGCCGCGATTGCGATCGGCGCCGTGCTGGGCGTGACCTATCCGCATTTCACGGGGCTGGGCGGCGATGCCTTCCTGGTGATCAGCGACCGCGACGGCAATGTGCGCTCGTTCTCCGGGATCGGGCAGGCCGCTGCAGAATCGCCTGGCTACAGTGGCGCCATCCCGTTGCGAGGGCCGGGATCTGCGCTGACCGCGGCCGCGACGGTCGCGATCTGGGACCGTGCCTTTGCCTTCAGCAAGAGCCAGTGGGGCGGTACCCAGTCGTGGTCGGCACTGCTGGCGCGCGCCACCGAGTACGCGGCCAACGGCTTCCCGGTCACGCCGTCGCAATGCTTCTGGCAGGAGTTCCGCGCCGCGGACCTGCCGGCCTGGAGTGGCTTCGGCCGCGTGTTTGCCCCCGACGGGCGCATGCCGAAGCCGGGCGAAATGTTCCGCCAGCCCGAGCTGGCGCGCACGCTGGACCGGCTGGCGTCGCAGGGCGGACGGGAGTTCTATGAGGGCGATATCGCCGGCCGGCTTGCGGCAGGGCTGGCGCAGGCCGGCTCGCCGTTGCGCGCCAACGACCTGGCGCGCTGCCAGGCACGCGAGGAAGTGCCGCTGCGCGTTGCCTACCGTGGCGGCGAACTGCTGGGCCTTCGTCCGCCCACGCAGGGCGTGACGACGCTGGAGATCATGGGGATCCTCGACCGCTTCGACCTGTCGGCCGTGCCCGAGGGCAGTGCGGACTACTATCACCTGCTGGTCGAAGCCGTGAAGCTGGCGTTTCTCGATCGCAATCGCTACGTTGCCGATCCCGATTTTGTCGACGTACCGGTGGATCGGCTGCTGTCGCGCCGGCACCTGGATGCGCAGGCGCAACGCATCCGCATGGCACGGGCCATGCCGTGGCCGCATGTCTACCAGCCCGGCGACACGGTGTATATCGGCGCGGCCGACCGCGAGGGCCGCTGCGTCAGCATGCTGCAGACGGTGTATTTCGACTGGGGCAGCGGCGTGGTGGTGGGCGACACGGGCGTGCTCTGGCATAACCGCGGCGCGTCGTTCAGCCTCGATCCCGCCAGCCCCAACGTGCTGCAGGGCGGCAAGCGGCCCTTCCATACGCTGAACCCGGGCATCTACCTGAAGAACGGCCGGCCGCGGCTGCTTTACGGCACGCAGGGCGCCGACGGACAGCCGCAGACGCTGGCGGCGGTGCTCACGCGCATGATCGACTACGACATGGATCCTCTGACCGCGCTTGGCCGGCCGCGCTTCCTGCTGGGCAAGACTTTCTCGGACAGCCGCGACAGCCTCAAGCTCGAACAGGACGCCGGCCGGCAGGTGTTCAGTGAACTGGCGGCGCGCGGCCACCAGCTGAGCCCGATCCCGGCGCAGAGCCAGCTGGCCGGGCATCCGGGCGCGATCCGGATCGGTCCGAAGGGGCAGCTTGCCGGCGCGCACGACCCGCGCAGCGACGGCCGTGCGCTGGGGCTGTAGCCGGCGCGCGGCTAGCCGCGCCCGCGCAACGGCTTCAGCAAGTGGGACAGGCCGTTGTGGTCAAGCTCGTGCATCAGCGCCAGCAGCCCGCCAATCTCCCCTGGCGGGAAGCCTTCGCGGGCGAACCAGTTAAGGTAGTTGCCCGGCAGGTCGGCGATCACCGTGCCCTTGTGCTTGCCGTAGGGCATGGTGACGCTGACGAGCCGCTTCAGTGCATCGGAATCGAACGGAGTCATGGTGGCGTCAAATCGGCAGGGCGCTACGCTACCACAGCTTGCGCCCGCCGTTGACGCGCGGGGACTGGCGTCAGGCGCCGTCGAGGAAGGAGCTGCGCTGGCCCAGGCGGGTGCCGAGCGCATCGGGGGCCAGGCTCATGCTGGCGGGGTCGACGGCGCCGGCCGGCGCGGCTGCCTGCATCGGATCGACCGGGGCAGGCGCCATGCCCGGTTGCGCGGGCTGGCCTGCCGGTGCGTACGGGCTGGCTGCGCCCGGGGCTTGCGCGACTTGTGCGGACGGCGCGGTGGCCGGCATGGCTTGCATCGGCTGCGCGGACAGCGCCGGCGGGGTGGCTTGCATCGGTTGCGTGGCTGGCATCGGCTGGGCCGGTTGAAGGGGCTGGGCCTGCTGTGCGAACAGCGGGTAAGACGCGACCATCGCGCCAGCCATCAACAGGGATTTCGCCAGATGTTGCTTCATGCGTGTACCTCCAAAATTGCCTTCAGGCATGGGAAGGGCCACTTTAGCGCCGAGCCACCTGACATTCTGTTTGTTTTTGCAACGGTGATTTACCAGCCTTGCCAAGCCCGCGTGAGCGGGTTAATTACGCGCGCGATGCCAGCGCCACCGCTTCCACCTCCACCTTGAGCCCAAAGTGCAGCGGGCCGGTGGGCACCACCGCGCGCGCCGGCCGCGCTGCGCCCGCCCACGCGGCGTAGATCGCGTTGAAGGCAGGCCAGTTGTCGATGCTGTCGACATAGACGCGCACCTGCACCAGCGCACCGATGCTGCTGCCGGCTGCTACCAGCGCGGCTTCGACGTTGGCCAGCACTTGCATGGCCTGCTCGGCGAATGGCGCGTCGGCCAGCTTGCGGCCGTCCGGCGTGATCGGCAGTTGCCCCGAGATGAAGACCATGCCGTTGGCGACGGTGGCGTGGCTGTAGTGTCCGCCCGGGGTGGCCAGGGTGTCCGGGGAGATCGTCCGGATCGTGCGGTCGCTTGTGTCGGGATTACCAGCCATGCAGTCGGCTCCATTCGGTGGTCTCGCCGTCGGCGGCGAGCGCGTGGTACGTGGGGAACTGCGCACCGGTGGCGCAGGCGTGATTGGGCAGGATACGCAGCAGCGTGCCGATCGGGAAGCGCGCGGCGATATCGCGGTCAGGCTCGCCCTCGCGCGACAGGATGCCGTGTTCCTGGTTGGCGCCGCTGAGCACATAGCCGTCGATGGCCGCGCCGTCGAGCGCGCACACCTGGCCGTAGCCGAAATCGCGCTTCTGCTTCTGCGTGCCGCGGTCGCGGCTCATCGCCATCCAGCCCGCGTCGACGATGGCCCAGCCCTTGTCCGGCTGGTGCCCGATCACTGTGGTCAGCACGCTCAGCGCGACGTCGCCGGTGGCGCATACGCCAACGTTGTGCATGACCAGGTCGAAGAAGACGTAGACGCCCGCGCGCACTTCGGTCACGCCCTCCAGGCCTTGCGCGGACAGCGCGGTGGGCGTCGAGCCCACGCTGACCACAGCGCACGGCAGGCCCGCCTCGCGCAGGCGCTGCGCCGCATGCACGCAGCCGGCGCGTTCCTGCTCGGCCATTGCCACGAGCGCCTCGGGCGTGTCCAGGTCGTAGCTGGAGCCGGCGTGCGTCATCACGCCGCCCAGTCGCGCGCCGCCTTCATGCAGCACGGTGCCGACTTCGATCAGCGCCGGCTCGTCCGGGCGGATGCCCGAGCGGTGGCCGTCGGTATCGATCTCGATCCAGACCTCGAACGCTTCGCCATGCGCGGCGCCGAACGCCACGATGGCGCGTGCGGACTCTACGCCGTCGGTGACGATCCTGAGGTCGCAGCCCTGGCGCCGCAGCGCCAGCGCCTGCGGCAGCTTGCTGGCCACCATGCCAACGCCGTAGAGGATGTCGCTAATGCCGTGGGCAAAGAAATGCGCGGCCTCCTTCAGCGTCGAGACGGTGATGCCGCTGGCGCCCGCATCGATCTGCGCGCGCACGACCGGCGTGCATTTGCTGGTCTTGGCATGCGGGCGGAAGCGCACGCCGAGTGCATCCATGCGCGCCTGCATGCGGTCGATATTGCGCTGCATGCGCGTGGTGTCGATCACTGCCGCCGGGGTTTCGAGTTGCGCCAGCGGGGTTGGGGAAAGGGTCATGTCGTTCACGGGTGGTTCGGTCAATCGAGGTGGCATGGTGTCCTAGTGTAGGAAGCAAACGGTAGCCCGTGGTTAAATGGCGGAACATCAATCGTTAAGCTGAAGTGAATGATCCAGATCGAGGACTTGCGCCTGGTCGATGCGCTCGCGCAGTCGCCGTCGCTGAGCGCGGCCGCGCGTTCGCTCAATGTGACGCCGCCCGCGCTGTCGGCACGGCTGCGCAAGCTGGAAGCCACGCTGGGGCTGGCGCTGGCCACCCGCACCGCCAGGCGGCTGAGCCTGACGCCCGAGGGCGAGCGCTTTGCCCGTGAAGGCGCGGCGCTGCTGGCGCAGCTGGAGGCGTTGCCGGAATCGTTCCGGCGCGAGGACAGCCGGCTCACGGGCACGCTGCGCATCGCCGCGCCGTTCGGCTACGGGCGGCACCACGTGGCGCCGCTGCTGGCGCGCTTTGCCGAGCGCCACCCGGGCCTGCGGCTGCAGCTGGACCTGCGCGAGACGCCGTGGCCTGACCGCCATGATTCCGATGCCGTGATCCACGTCGGCGCGGTGCGCGACTCGTCGTGGATCGCGCGCACGCTCGCGCCCAATGCGCGCTGGCTGTGCGCGAGCCCCGGCTACCTGCGCCAGCACGGCACGCCCGCCGCGCCGCGCGACCTGCTCGACCATGCCTGCATCTGCATCCGCGAGAACGATGAGGACGTGACGCTATGGCGCTTCCGCCGGCCAGCCACGCGGGCCGCCAGGCGCCCGCCCGCGCGCGAAACCGTGCGCGTGGTGCCGGCCTATACCAGCAACGACGGCAGCGTCGCGCGCCAGTGGGCGGAACAGGGGCTCGGGCTGGTGCTGCGCTCGGAATGGGATGCGGCCGATGCCATCGCGCGTGGCGCGCTGGTGCGGGTGCTGGCCGACTGGGAGTGCGACAGCGCCCCGGTGACCTTGCTGGTGCCCACGCGGCGCGGGCGTACGGCCCGCGTGCAGGCGCTGATGCAGTTCCTGGAGGAGGCGCTGGGCAGCGGACGCGGCAGGGCCGACGGCAAGGGCCGCCGCTAGCGCAGCGAAAGCGCCGGCGCGGTTACACGTTGCTACGTGCCTAACGTTCTGCCAACACCTGCGGCCGCGGGGCGCCGCTACATTGCCGGCCAGGAGGACATCACCATGCGAACAATCCTGGCCGCCTGCGCTCTCGCGGGCGTCGCAGTCATGGGCCCGGGCACCGCCCAGGCCCGCGTCAACGTCGATATCGGCATCGGCGTTCCGGGCTATGCCGTGGCGCCGCCCCCGGTCTACTACGAGCCGGCGCCGGTCTATGTGGCACCACCCCAGCCGGTGGTCGTGGCGCCGGCCTACTACGACGACGGGCATGCCCGCGCCTGGCGCGAACAGCAATGGCGGGAGCGCAAGTGGCGCGAGCGCGAGTGGCGTGAACAGAGGCGGCGCGAGCGGGAATGGCGCCGCTGGCACGATGGCTACGACGATTGAGTGATGCCCGCGGCCTATGGCGCCTGAGCGTCTACGTTCGCTGTCGCTTTCCGTGCGAACCGGATGAAGCGCGGGTTCCGGCCGCCTTGACCCGGGTCAAGGCCCAATCGGTCTTGCCGCCTAGACTGGATGCAAACAAGACCGAAGCGAGGGCATCATGGCCTACGACAGCATCCTGGTCCACCTGGACGGCAATCCACAGTCCTGCCGCCGCCTGCACCTTGCCGGCCGCCTTGCCAGCGCCGCCGGCTGCCCGCTGATCGGCCTGCTGGCCGGGCGCGTGCCCGACCCCGGCTGGTCCTACCGCACGGGCAATGCCCAGCGCTGCCTGGCCGAAGACCAGGAGCGCCGCCGGCTGCAGCGCGAAAACATGCACTGCGCCTTCGAGGCAGTCACCCGCGAACTGGAGGTCGTGGCCGATTGGCGTGCCGTCGATCGCGACCCCGTCACGCTGGCGCTGCGCGAAGCGCGCGAGGCCGGGCTGATCGTGTCGGGCCAGTACGATGGCGACAATATCGAAGGCCCGGTCGCGCGGCAGTTGCTGGAAGCGCTACTGCTGGAATCCGGCCGGCCCACGCTGGTGGTCCCGTGCGCCGGCGAATTCAGCACCGTCGGCACGCGCGTGCTGCTGGCCTGGAATGGCAGCCGCGAGGCCGCGCGTGCCCTGCATGACGCGCTGCCCCTGCTGGCTGGCGCGCAAGTCCGCGTGCTCGGCGCCCATACCGCTGCCAAGGAGTTGCGCGCCGATGCCACGCCAGTCAGCCACGCGGTGCAGGTGCTGGAACGGCAAGGCGCCTCGGTCGAGGTCGAGCACGGCCCCGGCGGCGCCGACCTGACCATCGGCGAGCTGATCCTGTCGCGCGCCGCGGACTTTGGCGCCGACCTGATCGTGATGGGCGCCTACGGCCATGGCCGGCTGCGTGAGCTTGTGCTTGGCGGCGTGACCCGCGTGCTGCTGCAGTCGATGACCGTGCCGGTGCTGTTCTCGCACTGAAGCCCGCGCCGCCGCAACCTTCTTGCCGTCTTACTTCAGCTGCGAGGCAAATTCCTCCAGCTGCGTGATGCAGGTATTCCAGCCCTCATGGAAGCCCAGTTCTTCATGCTGCTTGCGCGTGGCCTCGTCCGGATGCATCACGCGCGCGGTGTAGCGCGTGCCGTCGCCTTCGTCTTCCATGGTGATGACCGCGGTCATCGACAGCCATGGCGTGGCCGGGCGATAGCCCGCGACCAGTGCCGAGGTGGAGACGATGCGCTCCATCGGCACCACCTCCAGGAAGCAGCCGGGATTGTCGCTGGTGCCACCGTCGGGGCCTTGCATGAAGGTATGGAAGGCGCCGCCGGGGCGCAAGTCGAAGGCGCGCACCTCGGTGGTCCAGGGCTTGGGGCACCACCATTGCCTGAGCAGTTCCGGATCGCTCCACGCGCGCCAGACCTTGGCGCGCGGGGCCTTGAGCAGGCGCGAGATGACCAGGTCCCGGGTGGCTTCAGGGCTTGTGTTGGGGCTTGCGTTGTTTCCGTTCGGCATCAGACAGTTCCTCCTGGTGAAGCGCTTCGACAAAGGCGGCGAGGCGGTCGGTGCGGGCCTCCCAAAGCGCATGTTGATCGGCCAGCCATTGCTGCGCCTCGGACAGCGGCTGCGGCACCAGCTCGCAGGTGCGCACGCGCCCCGTCTTGCGCGAGCGGATCAAACCGCTGCGCTCCAGCACCTGCAGGTGCTTCAGGAACGAGGGCAGTGCCATCGCGAACGGGGCTGCCAGCGCCGAGACCGTTTCCGGACCGCCTCCGAGCATGGTGACGACGGCGCGGCGGGTGGGATCCGCCAGCGCGTAGAAGACGTCGGACAGCTCGGGAACGGCAGATAAGGCGGATTGGGCGGACTGGGCGGACTGGTCGGCGTAATGGTTAGCCATGTGGCTAAGTATAGGAATGCCGTCGCGTCTGGCAAGGCAAAAAGGCAAACGCCCCGGCGACGGCCGGGGCGCGATTTGCAGGGCGCGTGTTATTGCTGGCGCACGTAGGCCGCCAACGCGCGTACTTCGTCGGGCTTCAGGCTGGCAAACGGCGGCATCGGCACCGCGCCCCACTTGCCGCTGCTGCCGCCGCGGATGCTGGTTTCGAGCTTCGCCTGGGCCTGCGCATCGTTCTTGTAGCGCACGGCGACCTCATGGTAGGCCGGTCCCACCACCTTCTGCGTCACGCTGTGGCAGCTCAGGCAGGCATTCTTTGCCAGCAGCCCCTGCAGGTCGACGCTGGCCGCGGCGGCGCTGGGGGCAGGGGCGGCGGCCGGTTTGCCGGCCTTCTGCGCGATCGCCACGATCTCGGGATCCCTGGCCTTGGCCGAGCCATACGCCACGGCAAGGTAGGCGCCGAGCTGCTCGACCTCGGCATCGTCGATCGGCGCGCCGTAGGCCTGCTGCATCTTCTTCATCTCGGCGGTCCATTGCGCCAGGCTCAGGCCGGGCGGCTGGTAGGAGACGTAGTCGGCCGAATGGCAGATCGCGCATTTCTGCATGGCGATGCCGTAGCCCGGCAGCTTGGCGGGTTTGAGCTTGATGTTCTCCGCCGGCAGCTTGATGTCCTGCGGCGCGGCGCAGGCACTGCCGGCACCGAGCAAGGCGAGCGCCAGCAGCGCGGGGGCGATGGTTGCTTTCATGGCGCGTTCCTCAGGCGATGGTGACCGGCGTGGCTTCGATGACATTGCGGCGATAGCCGGCGGGGTTCCAGCTGGCCTTGGCCGGTTGGGTCTCGCCGTTGTTGCTGGTGGCGCGCACCATCAGCACCGCGGGGCCTTTGCGAGCGAACTTCACCGGCAACTGCCACGCGCGGAACGAGAAGCGGCCCAGGTCCTCCCCGAGCGTTGCGGCCTGCCAGTTCTGCCCGCCATCGACCGAAACCTCGACGGTGCGGATGCCGGCGCCGCCGTCGAAGGCGATGCCCTTCAGCGCCACGGTGCGGTCGGCCGGCAGCCTGGCGCCGCTTTCGACGCTGGTGATAAAGCTGCGCACGGCCAGCGTCGAGATCGGCCGCGTCCTGGCGGGCGGCGTGCCGGGGGCCACGCACTGGCAGTCGTTGTCCGGCACGCGGTAGCCCTTGGTCATGAAGAACGCGTCATGGCCCTCGAACGGGTGGTCGAGCACTTCGATCTCGGACAGGTGCTTGATCCAGTAGGTACCGAAATATCCCGGCACCACCAGCTTGAGCGGATAGCCGTTAAGCAGCGGCAGGTCTTCGCCGTTCATGCCCCAGGCCAGCAGCGGTTCGCCGTTCATCGCGTGCGCGATATCGAGCGACTTGCGGAAATCCGGCGTGCTCGGCAGCACCGGCGTATCCATGCCGTTGAAGGTCACGACCTTGGCCCCGGCCTTGACGCCCGCATGCTCCAGCACCTTGCGCAGCGGCACGCCGGTCCAGCGCGCATTGCCCATCGCGCCGTTGGCGAGCTGCGCGCCGAACACGCGCGGCTCGGCAAAGCCGCGGCTGTTGCCCGAGCACTGGTTTACCGCGACCACCTCGACCGGGTCGGCCAGCTTCTTGAGTTCATCCAGCGACAGCCGCAACGGCTTGCCGACGTGGCCGCCCACGCTCAGCCGGTACGTGTTCAGGTCCACCGACAGCGGGATATTGGCCAGGTGATAGCGCACGAAGAAGGCGTCGTTTGCCGTGATCGGCCCTTCGTTGAACGTGGAGAAGGGCGTTTCCAGGTGCGGCGGGCGGGTGCTGACGCGCACCAGCGGGCGCTTGCCGGGATAGCGCACCAGCGGGCGCGGGCCGTCGGCGAGCGTGACGCCGTCGGTCGCCTTTGCGGCAAGGGCGCCAAGCGGCGAGGCGACCAGCGCCAGCCCGCCTACATGGCGGACGAAGCGGCGGCGCGCGGGGGCGTAGTGGGGATTGCGGTGGGGGTTGCTGTCGGGGGCGACGGCAGGCTCGGCGGGATGGGTCTTGTCTCGCATGGGGGCTTCCTCCTTGGCGCTCGCGGGGTCGGGCGCGATGCGTTGTGGCGCACACTTTGCTCCGGCAGCGTTAGCTTGTGAAACGGGTTTTCCTGCTAGCTGTTATCGATTTAGTCGATATAGGGCTTGAGGTGGCCGGAGAAACCGCTTGCATCGCAGTTTTGGTTTCCCTACACTTACAAAAACGTTTTTGTTAGCGGAAATCCATAACATCTGAGGCGAACTGCGCACAGACGCAGCGGCTTGGCCACCGGCCACCGCACAACCGCCCGGCACACCAAACGAGGAGCCTTTAAATGTCCCACGCCGCCCCCGCGCCGGTGGACGAACTGCTGCCATGGCGGCGCCTGTTCGTCTTCGGCCTCCAGCATGTCCTTGTCATGGCCGCGTCTCCGATCGCGTCCGTGTTCCTGATGAGCAAGGCGCTCAACTTCCCGCCCGCGCTGGCGGTGCAACTGCTCAGCGCCACCTTCGTGATCTGCGGGCTGGGCACGCTGCTGCAGTCGCTCGGCAAGCGCGGCATCGGCGCCAGGCTGCCGTTCGTGATGCTGCCCGGCGGCGCGCCGATCGTGCTGTTTATCCTGATCGCGCAACAGACCGACGTGCAGACCGCTGCCGGCGCGGTGATCCTGACCGGCGTCTTCTATTTCTGCGTGCTGCCGGTGTTCCGGCGCTGCCTGCGGTATTTCCCGCCGGTGGTGGTGGGGACGATGCTGCTGCTGGTGGCGATCAACCTTGCGCAGGTATCGGGCCGGCTGGTCGCGGGGCATCCTGCCGCGGGCACCACGGTCGATCCGCTCAACCTGCTGCTGGCGTTTGCCACCATCGCCTGCACGGTGGCCGCGTCGCGGTTGCTGACGGGCATGCTGGCGCAGCTGGCAATCCTGCTGGGATTGCTGGGCGGGGCGCTGGTCGCGGCGCTGACCGGTGCCTTCCATGTCGGCCATGTGTCGATGACGCCGGTCATCGCGCTGCCCACGCCGTTCCCGTTCGGCATGCCGACCTTCGACGTGGTGGCCGCGATCCCGCTGATGGTGTTCGCCGTGATCTCGATGGTGGAGGCGACCGGCCAGACGCTGGCGATCAGCGATGCGGTCGGCAAGCCGGTGGACCAGCAGCGCGACGTGCCGCGCACCATCCGCGCGGATGCGCTGACCTCGCTGGTGGGCGGGATGTTCGGCACCTCGCTGGTCATCACCAGCGGCGAGAACATCGGCATCGTCCGTGCGACCGGCGTGCGCTCGCGCTTCGTCACCGCGGTGTCGGGCGCGATCCTGGTGGTGTTCGGGCTGCTGGTGCCGGTGTCGTCGCTGATCAGCGCGATCCCCGAGGCGGTGGTAGGCGGCACCGGGCTGGTGGTGTTCTGCATCGTCGGCACCATGGGCATCGACATGCTGCGCAAGGTCGACCTGCGCCATCACGCCAACATGTATGTCGTCGCGGTGGCGCTGGCAGTGGGCCTGCTGCCGATCCTGGTGCCTGGCATCTATGGCGGGCTGCCGGCCAACCTGCGCATCCTGGTCGGCAATGGCGTGGCCATGGGCGCCATCACCGCCGCGCTGCTCAACTTCCTGTTCTTCCACACGGGCTTGCGTGCCGCGGCACCGGCCCCGGCGGTCGGCGACGATGCCGCCGCCACGCACTGATCCCGTTTCCTGAATCGCAATGACTCGACACGATGCAACCTCGCCGGCCTGGCCCGGTGAAAATACTCCGGCACTGCTGCCGGACCTGTTCAAGCAACCGCGCATCCTGCTGCCGGAATGGACGCTGCTGCGCCAGGGCGCGGTGCGCGGGCATGCGGTGGTAGTGGAGGATGGCCAATTCACGGCCGTGGGCAGCGCCGATGAGGTGAAGGCAAGGTTCCCTGAACTGGAAACCCTCCCGCTGCCGCGCATGCTGCTGATGCCGGGCATGATCGACACGCACCACCACCTGACGCAGTCGTTCGGCAAGTCGCTGGTGTTCGGCGAGCCGTCCGAAATCTTCCGTCGCGTCTGGGTGCCGCTGGAGGGCAGCCTGACGGCGGAGCACCTGTACCTGTCGTCCAAGCTGGCGGCGCTGGAAGCGCTGCGCGGCGGCTTTACCACCGTGGTCGATGCCGGCACGCGCAGCGAGGCGGGGCTGGATGCGATCGCGCGCGCGGTCACCGATGCCGGCGTGCGCTGCGTGCTGGGACTGATCTGCAACGACAAGCCCGGCGCCGAAACGCTCGACGCCGCGCCAATCCTGCGCCGCGCCGCCGCGCACCTGGACAAGTACGCCAGCGACCCGCTGGTGGCGCCGTCGCTGGCGATCTCGATCCCCGAAGTGGCCTCCGACGCGATGCTGCACCACGTCTACCAGCTCTGCGCCGAGTCTGGCCGCATCTTCCAGACCCACGCCAACGAGCATCTGGTCGCGGTGGAGCGCTCGCTCAACGCCTGCGGCCGCCGGCCCATCGAACACCTGGCGGCGGTCGGCGCACTGGGGCCGGCGGCGCTGCTGGCGCATGCCACGCTGGTGACGCCGCAAGAGATCCGCCTGCTGGCCGATACCGGCGCGGCGGTGGCCTACAACCCCGTAGCCAGCGCGTGGAAGGGCAACGCGGTAGCGCCCGCCGAAACCATGGCGACCTTCGGCGTGCGCCTGGGCCTCGGCACCGACGGCACCCGCAGCGACGCCTTCCGCCTGCTCGACTACGCCGAGGCGGCGCAACGCTTTGCCTTCGGCATCGGCGTGGGCGATTCGTCGTGCGGCGCCGGCTGGCGCTGGGTCGACATGGCCACGCATGACGCCGCCGATGTCGCGGGGCTGGGCGCACTGACCGGCGAGATTGCCACCGGCAAGCGCGCCGACTTCCTGCTGGTCGACCTCGACGTGCCCGAGCTGGCGCCGTCGTGGGACCTGACCTGGGAGTTGGTGCGACTGGCCAATCGCGACCAGATCCGCGCGGTGTTTGTCGACGGCAGCCTGCGCCTGTGGCAAGGCTGGCCAACCGACTGGGATGCCCGCGCGCTGATGCAGGCCATCCACGCCATGGCCGCGGACACCGTCGCGAACGCGCCGATCCGCAAGCTGCATGACGCGGCCGACGTGCACCGCGCGCGCCATGCCTCCGGCATCGCAACCGGCGAGGCAGCGTGACGATGGACATGACGTGGTTCAGTGTCGGCGTGGCGGTCTTCACCGGCGCGCTGATCCAGGGCGCGACCGGCATGGGCTTCGCGCTGATCGTGGTGCCGGTGCTGGCGCTGGCCGCGCCGGCGATGCTGCCGGGCGCGTTGCTGCTGGCGATGCTGCCGCTCAATGCCTATGTAGCCTGGCGCGAGCGCCACGCCATTGACCTGCGCGGCGCGGGCTGGATCAGCGCCGGGCGGCTGGCGGGCACCTTCGGCGGGCTGTGGGTGCTGGTGGCGATGCCGATGGCGTGGCTCAATGCGCTGGTCGGCGGCAGCACCATTGCGGCCGCGCTGGCCTCATTGCTGGCGCCGGCCTTTACGCCGGGGCGGCTGACGTTTGCCTCGACCGGGCTGATCACCGGCGTCACCGAGACCGCCACCGGCGTGGGCGGCCCGCCGCTGGCGCTGGCCTACCAGCACGCGCCGGTGGCAACGCTGCGCGCGACCGTGGCGCTGTGCTTCCTGGTCGGCGAAGTGATTTCGCTGGTGGTGCTGGCGCTGAGCGGCAAGCTCGGCATGGAGCAGGTGTTCTACGCCGCCGGCCTGTTGCCGGTGCTGGGCGTGGGCATGGTGGCCAGCCATCTGGTGCACCGGCGCATCAACCAGCGCATGCTGCGCATCGGCGTGCTGGTGTTCGCGCTGGTGTCGGGTGCGGTGGTGCTGCTGCGCGGCTAGGCCAGGGGCTATGCGGCTGGCGTCGACGAGGCCCGCACCACCAGTTCGGGTGCGGGCCCGGCGATCACCGTGTGGCTGCGATCGCCGGAGAGGTGGGCGAACAACAACTCTACCGCCAGCGACGCCACCCGCTCCAGATGCAGGTTGACCGCGGTGATCGGCGGCTGCGCGCCGCGGGCGCGGATGCCGTCGTAACGGGTGGCCAGCAGCACGTCGTCGGGCACGCGCTTGCCCAGGCTTTGCAGGTGGGCCATCGCGCCCACCGCAAACGCATCGACCGGCGCGCACAGCGCATCGAGCTGCGGCATCTGCGCCAGCAGCTGCGCGCAGGCATCGGCACCGCCGGCTTCGCCGCGTTCCTCGGGCGCCTTGGCGATGTGGCAGGGCAGGCCGGCCGCCTGCGTGAATTCGCGATAGGCGCGCTCGGTTTCCACATATGACTGCCGCGGCGCGGCGCCGATCATCAGGCCGATATGCCGGCGGCCATGTCCATGCAGGTGTTCCAGCAGCAGGCGCGCGGTTTCGGCGGATTGCAGGTCGACGCAAGGCACCGGCGTCTCGGTCAGCGGCTCGCGCCCGATCGACACGATGCTGACGCCGCGCTCGCGCAGCCGTGCGATATGCGGGTCGCCGGCAATCGGCTCGATCACGATGGCGCCGTCGATATCGAGCGTATCGAGCAATCCGCCCGCGCCTTCCAGCGGCGGCACCAGCACCACGCCAAGCCCGCGCCCCATTGCCGCTTCGGCCGCGATCGCCGCCACTTCCATCATAAACCCCAGCCGCGACGTCCCGCCCGCCACCGCGAACGGCATCGACGACAGCAGCGCGATGCAGTTGGCGCGGCCCGACTGCAGCCGCTGCGCACGCACGCTGGGCCGGTAGCCCAGTTCCGCCGCGATGCGCTTGACGCGCGCGCGCGTGGCCGGGTCCAGCACGCCGCGGTCGTTCAGCGCGTGCGAGACCGTGGTCAGCGACACGCCGGCGGCGCGGGCAACGTCGTGGATGGTGAGGCGGCGGGGGCGGTCTGGCGTGGAATCGGTCATGCCGGGTTTGAGCTGGGAATCAGCCGGAGCATACATCAGCGGACATGGGCAGGTCAGCGGCGCGCGCCTTGCCCGGTTGGCGCCGACGACAATTCCTTCCAATGCTCGCGCGTGAATGCGTAGAGCGTGTCGAGCGCCGGCGACAGCACGCCGAACAATCGGCGCCTTCGACGCCGCGGGAGCGGATGCCATTTCCGCCCGCATGGAGTCTGCACTGGCCTGAGACAGCAGGCCTCAGGTATGGAACTCGCCGGTGGGGGCATCCGAAGAAGGCGGTTGCTCCCAGCCGCTGCGCTCGAATTCGGCGATCACCTGCGCCCCGAGCAACAAGAGTGTCGCCGCGATCTCCAGGCTCAGCAGCACCACGATCGCGGTGGTCAGCGAGCCATAGACCCGTCCCACCTGCGACAGCGTGGTGAAGTACCACACCAGCACATGGCGCGAGATCTCCCACAGCACCGCGGCGAGCACAGCGCCGCACAGGGCATGGCGCAGCGACAGCCGGCCCACCGGCATCACCATGTAGATCGACGTCAGCAGCAGGATCTCGCCCAGGAAGCCGAGCAGGTATAGGAGGGTGGTGGAAAGCCGGTCGAGCGACCAGTCATGGCCCAGCACTTCCACGTGACGTTCGCCGATGGCGATCAGCCCGCCCGAGACCAATGTCACCAGCAGCAGCCCTACACTCAGCACCGCGATATAGCAGTAAGGCAGCACCGCCGAGATCAGGAAATGCCGGCGCCGGATCGCCACCCGATGGACGAAGATCACCGACATGGCGTTTTCCAGCACGGTAAACGCCAGCGAGCTGAAAAACAGCATCGTGCCCAGCAAGACCCAGCCGACCGTGGCGCGGCTGCGCAGGAACGACGCCAGCTCGGGCACCAGCGCCCTGGACTGTCCCGGCACCACCCACTCCAGGTAGCGCGCCAGCGTCGACAGCAACAGCCGTGGGTCGATCACATGCGACAGCGCGATGACCATCAGGATCAGCAACGGCACGATGGACAGCAGCGCGTAATACGCAACCGCGCCGGCAAGCAGCAGGCCCTGGTTGGCGCGAAACTGGAGCAGCGTGCGCCACAGGAAGCGCCCCGGATGACGGAGCAGGTCGCGGACGCGGGCGTCGAGAAGCTGCATGGGGGGCACCGGAGAGTGCAGGTGCCGACATTATGCGTCGGCGGGCGCCCATGTGTCCGGCCCGAGGTGCCGGCAGCGCCCGCGCCGCGACGGCTTGCGCCGCGCGAAAATCAGATCTTGATGTCGATGGTCTGGCCCAGATGCGGCGGATTGCTGGCCGCAACCGGCTGGGGCATGGCCTGCAGCAGTGCAGCCACGCCTTGTGCCTGCATGTCCAGCGACTTGCGCAGCATCAGCAGGCCCACCGCATCGGCGCCCGGATCGCCAGCCAGGCCGGCGGTGACATTGGAAATTTCCATGAAGAGGATTCCTTGGTGAAGGTTGGGAGGGACGGCGGAACGGAACTGCCGCCAACACCCAATGACGGCCCCGGCCGTTCAACCTTGAGGGTGGCGCCTGTTCTTGAATGCTTCCGGCACGACCGAATATCACAGCTCCTGCCCTTCATCGATCACTTTCCGGCGTAGCTTTCAGGCTGCCCCGCGACAGTCGCCCATGCCTGCCACTCGCTACGCCAGCGGCGCCTCCGCCGGCGCCTGCGGCGCCCCGGCCGCCCGCCGCAAACAACCCAGCATCGCTGCCACCGCCGCGCGCGATTCGCCGTCCGCGCGCCAGTACATCGACACCGAGCCGAACCCCGCCAGCCGCAGCGGCACGATGCGCAGTGCCCCAAGTTCTTCCAGCCGGCGTGCGGTACGGTGCGAGGCCAGCCCGACCATGTCGCTGTTGTTGAACAGGGTCAGGTTCAGCACGGTAGAGTTGCTTTCCACGCAGTCCGCCGGCAGCGCGCGCCCGGCGCTGGCCAGCGCGCCTTCCAGCGCGTTGCGGATCGGCGTGCCGCGTGGCCAGACCACCCAGCGGTGGCGGTACAGGTCGTCCCAGGCAACCTTGCCGCCCTGTAGCAGCGGGTGCCGCGGCCGGGCGACGAAGTGGATCGGCTCCATGTAGAGCGATTCGGTGCGCATCTGCGCGTCCTGCAACTCCGGCGCAGAACGGCCCACCACAATATCCAGCTCGCTGCGCGCGAGCTGCCCCATCAGCCGGTCCATGGTGGTTTCCAGCAGCCGCACACTGGCGCGGGGCATCTGCTGCAGCAATTGCAGCGCGGCCAGCGGCACCGTGTCCGCCGCCGAGGCGCCCGAGGTGCCCACCACTACCAGCCCGCTGCCGCCGTCGCGCATGGCCTGCAGGTCGTCGCGGGCGGTGTCGAGTTGCGCCTCGATCCGGCGCGCGTGCTCGATCAGCGACTCGCCGTAGGGCGTGGGCCGCAGGCCGCGCGCCTGGCGCTCGAACAGCGGCAGGCCGATATCGTCCTCCAGGTCTTTCAGCCACTTGGAAAGCCCGGGCTGGGTGGTGTTCAGCATGGCGGCGGACTGGCTCATGTTGCCGGTCTCGGCCAGGCTCAGCAGCATCTGCAGGTTGCGCAGGCGCAGTCTCTGGGTCCAGTCCATGGTGAGTGACCTATACGGTAAATAGTATCGATAAGATGAAAAGTTCATTTCAAATCTTATAGGGCGCGGCGTATAACGACAACACAGACGGTGCGCAGTCATCCAGGCACCCACCCAAAAGCGCTCTCAAAACGCCCTGTACGAAGTTACGGAGACAGCATGTCCGAGCACACCCCAGACCCGGCCCGCGTGGCCTACTACGAAGAAATCGGCCGCAGCCACATGACCCCGTTGTGGGAGTCGCTGCACGCCCTGGTGCCGCCACAGCCGCGGCCGCAGATTGTTCCCGCCATCTGGAAGTACGCGCAGATCCGCCCGCTGGTGATGCAGGCCGGCGGCGTCATCAGCGCCGAGGAAGCGGTGCGCCGCGTGCTGGTGCTGGAGAACCCCGGCATCCCTGGCAAGTCCAGCATTACCTCAACGCTGTATGCCGGCCTGCAGCTGATCCTGCCCGGCGAGATCGCCCCCAGTCACCGTCATACGCAATCGGCGCTGCGCTTTATCGTCGAAGGCAAGGGCGCCTGGACCGCCGTCAACGGCGAACGCACCACCATGCATCCCGGCGATTTCATCATCACTCCGTCGTGGACCTGGCATGACCATGGCAACCCCGGCGTGGAAGACGGCGGCGAGCCGGTGGTGTGGCTCGACGGACTGGACATCCCGCTGGTGCAGCAGTTCGACGCCGGCTTTGCCGAGAACTACCCCGAGTCGCAGCAGCCCGTGACCCGCGCCGAAGGCGACAGCTTTGCCCGCTTCGGCCACAACATGGTGCCGGTGCGGCACCGCGTGATTGATCCCACTTCGCCGGTCTTCAGCTACCCGTACGCGCGGTCGCGCGAGGCGCTGGACCAGCTCTACCGCAACGGCGAGCTCGATCCCTGGGATGGCGTCAAGCTGCGCTACGTCAACCCGGCCACCGGCGGCTGGCCGATGCCGACCATCGCCACCTTCATGCAGTACCTGCCCGCGGGTTTCCAGGGCAAGACCTACCGCAGCACCGACGCCACCGTGTACAGCGTGGTGGAAGGGCGCGGCACGGTGCGCATCGGCGATGCACAGTTCCAGTTCGAGCCGCGCGATGTGTTCGTGGCGCCGTCATGGGCGCCGGTGCAGCTCGGCGCGCTGGAAGACGCCGTGCTGTTCAGCTATTCCGACCGGCCGGTACTGTCCGCGCTGAACCTGCTGCGCGAATCGCGCACCTGAGCCCGCCAACCCTGACCACAGCCGCCGCGCGCGGTGCCGGCCGGCACCGCCGGGCCGGCGCTCACCTGACAAATCCTTGGAAGCCTTGACCATGTCCTACGTCTTCACGCCCCCCGCCACCGTAGCCATCCCCGTTGCCGGCAGCGATGACCAGTTCGCCGTGCGCCGCGTCTACTGCGTGGGCCGCAACTACGCCGCCCACGCCCGTGAAATGGGCTTCGATCCCGACCGCGAGCCGCCGTTCTTCTTCTGCAAGCCGGCCGACGCCATCGTCCCGGTGCAGGCCGGCACCACGCTCGACCTGCCATACCCGGCGCAGACGCAGAACTACCACTACGAGGCCGAGCTGGTGGCCGTGGTCGGCAAGGGCGGTTCCGACATCCCGGTGGAGCAGGCGCTGGAGCACGTCTGGGGCTATGCCGTCGGCCTCGACATGACCCGCCGCGACCTGCAGATGAAGATGCGCGAGATGGGCCGCCCGTGGGAAATCGGCAAGGCCTTCGACGCCTCGGCGCCGGTCGGCCCGATCCACCGTGCCAGCGATATCGGCCACCCGCAGCAGGCCGGCCTCTGGCTGACGGTCAACGGTGAAACCAAACAACGCAGCACCGTGGCACACCTGATCTGGTCGGTGGCCGAGACCGTGGCCTACCTGTCGCAGTTTTTCCGCCTGGAACCGGGCGACGTCATTTTCACCGGCACGCCCGAAGGCGTGGGCGCGGTCAAGGCCGGCGACACCATGGTCACCGGCGTCGACGGGCTGGGCGAACTGACCGTGCGCGTGGTCTGACCCCGCGCCAGGCACAGCACACAGGCAATCCGACCATGCAGCTCTACAGCTTCTTCAACAGCTCGACCTCCTACCGCGTGCGTATCGCGCTGGCCCTCAAGGGCCTGCCGTATGACTACCTGGGCGTCAATATCCGCACCGGCCAGCACCGCGAAGCCGAATACGTCGACGGCATCAACCCGTCCGCTTCCGTGCCCGCGCTGGTCGATGGCGACTTCACGCTGGGGCAGTCGTTCGCGATCATCGACTACCTGGACGCGCGCCATCCCGAGCCGTGCCTGCTGCCGCAAGACCCCGGGCAGCGCGCGCGCGTGCTGGAGCTGTCGATGCTGATCGGCTGCGATATCCACCCGGTCAACAACCTGCGCGTGCTGCGCTACCTGCAAGACGTACTGAAGGCCACGCCCGAGCAGAAGGACGCCTGGTACCGGCACTGGATCGACGAAGGCATGGCCGGTGTCGAGCGGCTGCTCGCGCGCCACGGCCATGGCAAGTGGTGCTTCGGCAACGCGCCCACGCTGGCCGATGTCGCGCTGGTTCCGCAGGTAGCCAACGCGCTGCGGATGGGCTGCGACCTCAGCGCGTACCCGCGTGCCATGGCGGCCTATGCCCACGCCAGCGAGCATCCGGCCTTCGCCCAGGCGGCGCCGACACGCCAGCCAGATTTCATCGCCTGACGCCAGCGGCGCAGGCCAGGAGACAAGCATGAGCAGCACCAACAACGCGACCGGCAAGGTCCTTATCATCGGCGGCGGCATCGGCGGCCTGGCCGCGGCGCTGGCGCTGGCACGCCAGGGCATCCGCATCGAACTGCTGGAACAGGCCGAGCAGATCGGCGAGATCGGTGCCGGCATCCAGCTGGCCGCCAATGCCTTTGCCGCGCTGGATGCGCTGGGCGTGGGCGAGGCCGCGCGCGGCCGCGCGGTCTTTACCGATTACCTCAGCCTGCGCGACGCCATCGACACCCGCGTCATCGCGCAAGTCGATGTCGGGCAGGCGTACCGCGAGCGCTTCGGCAACCCGTATGCGGTGATCCATCGCGCCGACATCCACCTGTCGATCCTGGAGGCGGTGCAGGATCATCCGCTGATCACCTTCCGCACCAGCACCCGCGTGGAGCAACTGCTGCAGGACGACCACGGCGTGACCGTGATCGACCAGCACGGCGAACACCACCGCGGCGACGCGGTGATCGGCTGCGACGGCGTCAAGTCCGCGATCCGCCAGGCGCTGATCGGCGACGAGGCACGCGTGACCGGCCACGTGGTCTACCGCGCCGTGGTCGACGTGGCCAACATGCCCCGGGACCTGCAGGTCAACGCCCCGGTGGTGTGGGCCGGCCCGCACTGCCACCTGGTGCATTACCCGCTGCGTGGCGGCCAGCAGTACAACCTGGTGGTGACCTTCCACAGCCGCGAACAGGAAACCTGGGGTGTGCGCGACGGCAGCAAGGAAGAAGTGCTGTCGTATTTCGAGGGCATCCACCCGCTGCCGCACCAGATGCTGGACCGGCCGAACTCGTGGAAGCGCTGGGCCACCGCCGACCGCGACCCGGTCGAGCGCTGGAGCTTCGGCCGCGCCACCATCCTCGGCGATGCCGCGCATCCGATGACGCAGTACGTTGCGCAGGGCGCCTGCCAGGCGCTGGAAGATGCCGTGACGCTGGGCGCGGCGGTGAAAGCGGCGGATGGCGACTACGCTACGGCCTTCAAGTTGTACGAGCAGGCCCGCATCCCCCGCACCGCGCGCGTGCTTTACGCCGCGCGCGACATGGGGCGTGTCTACCACGCCAAGGGCGTCGATCGCCTGGTGCGCAACAGCCTGTGGACCGGTCGCAGCCAGTCCCAGTTCTACGACGCGCTGCGGTGGCTGCACGGCTGGCGCGCGGAGAACTGCCTGAGCCCCACGCCGTGGCTGTAAGCCGCTGAGCGCGGCGCTTTTCCCCGCAATGACCCGATAGCAATCCGGCGGCCCATGCCGCCGCCGGGCCCTCGCACGCCCCTAATCCTGGCATCAAGGAGGAGACACCATGCCTGCCAGCCAACCGCTTGACGTCACCGCGTTCATCGACCGCCAGCCGCTGTCGGCGTTCCAGGTGACCATCGTCGTACTGTGCTTCCTGATCGTCGCCGTCGACGGCTTCGATACCGCCGCGATCGGCTTTATCGCGCCCGCCATCCGCGCCGAATGGCAATTGACGCCGGCACAGCTGGCGCCGCTGTTCGGCGCCGGGCTCGGCGGCCTGATGGCCGGCGCCTTCCTGTTCGGCCCGCTGGCCGACCGCTTTGGCCGCAAGGGCGTGCTGGTGCTGTCGGTGCTGTTCTTCGGCGCGGCCAGCCTGGCTTCTGCTTGGTCGAATGACCTGTGGACGCTGGTGCTGCTGCGCTTCCTGACCGGGCTGGGCCTGGGCGGCGCCATGCCCAACGCGATCACGCTGACCTCGGAGTTCTGCCCGGACAAGCGCCGCTCTTTCCTGGTCACCACCATGTTCTGCGGCTTCACGCTGGGCTCCGCCTTCGGCGGCCTGGCCTCGGCCGGGCTGATCGACGCCTTCGGCTGGCGCTCGGTGCTGGTGGCCGGCGGCGTGCTGCCGCTGCTGCTGGCGGTGGCGCTGGTCTGGATGCTGCCGGAATCGGTGCGCCACCTGGTGATGACCGGCAAGTCTCGCGAGCGCATCGTCGCCACGCTGCAGAAGATCGCCCCGCATGAAGACCTGCGCAATGCCAGCTTCGCGGTGGGCGGGCAGCGGGTCACCACCTCGCCGGTGCGGCACCTGTTCCGCCCCGAGCTGCTGCGTGGCACGCTGCTGTTCTGGCTGACGTTCTTCATGAGCCTGCTGGTGATCTACCTGCTGTCGAGCTGGCTGCCGACGCTGCTGCGCAGCACCGGGCATTCGCTGCGCACGGCTGCGCTGGTGACGACCATGTTCCAGGTCGGCGGCACGGTGGGCGCCATCGCGCTGGGCTGGCTGATGGACCGGATCAATCCGCACTATGTGCTGGCTTCCAGCTATTCGCTGGCGGCGGTGTGCATCGCGGCGGTTGGCAGCTTTGCATCTGAACCGGTCGCCGCGGGGTTTGCGGTGTTCCTGGCGGGGTTCTGCATTTCCGGATCGCAGGTGGGGGCCAATGCGCTGTCGGCCAGCTTCTATCCGACGGACTGCCGCGCCACCGGCGTGAGCTGGGCCAATGGGGTGGGGCGCATGGGCTCGGTGGTTGGGTCCGTGGGCGGTGCGACGATGTTGTCGTTGGGAGTGGGGATGCCGGCGCTGTTCGTGCTGATCGGGGTGCCGGCATTGGTTGCCGGGATGTCGATGTTCTCGCTGGGCGTGGTCAGGCGGGAGAGGACGGTGGAGAGGCTGGCGGTCTGACCTGGGCTTCGACCGGGGTGGTCGTGGCTACATGGCCGCGCAGGACCGGGGGCCGGGAACGCCTCGGCCGGGACCGGCCCGCCGATCAGGTAGCCCTGCAGGACATCGCAGCCGAGCCTGGTCAGGGTGGCCTGCTGCGCGGCGGTCTCTATGCCCTCGGCGACGATGGTCAGGTTGAGGGTGCGGCCAAGCGCGATGATGGCGGCAACAATGGCGGCGTCGCCGCTGTCGCGCGCAAGGTCCCGCACGAAGTCGCGGTCGATCTTCAGTTCCTTGGCCGGCATGCGTTTGAGATAGAGCAGGCTGGAGTGTCCCGTGCCGAAGTCGTCGATGGCGATGCGCACGCCCATCTCGTCGAGCTGGCGCAGGATCGCCAGGCTGCTCTCCATGTCGCGCATCGCCGTCGACTCCGTGACTTCGACGGTCAGGGCGCGCGGGTCGAGCCGGTGCTT
The DNA here is from genome assembly GCF_040784895.1 of Cupriavidus sp. Agwp_2. Classification (NCBI taxonomy): domain Bacteria; kingdom Pseudomonadati; phylum Pseudomonadota; class Betaproteobacteria; order Burkholderiales; family Burkholderiaceae; genus Cupriavidus; species Cupriavidus sp. Agwp_2. The sequence goes on along the minus strand of NZ_CP088084.1, from coordinate 999,979 downwards.
CTCGATCGCGGCGTGCACCGTGTCGATCAGCGAAGGGTGGCCGAACTGGACGGCGCTCAGGTTCACGGCGATGGTCCACTGGCTGCGTCCCGCGGCATGCCAGCGGGCAAGCTGGGCGCAAGCCTCGTCCAGCGCCCACGCGCCGATCTGCAGGATCAGGCCGCTCTTCTCCGCCAGCCCGATGAACTGATCGGGCATCAGCAGGCCACGCCTGGGATGGCGCCAGCGCAAGAGCGCCTCGGCGCCCAGCACGCTGCCGTCGGATGCCGCGATCTTCGGCTGGTAGTGCAGCTCGAATTCGTTGCGCGTCAGTGCCAGGCGCAGGTCCTGTGCCAGCTCCAGCCGCGCCTGCGCATCGTTGTTCATGGCATGCGTGAAGAAGCAGCAGCTGTCGCGGCCCGATGCCTTGGCGTGATGCATCGCCGCGTCGGCATTGCGCAGCAGCGTGCGCTGCCCGGTACCGTCGTCCGGATAGATGGCGATGCCGATGCTGGCGGAGATCTGCAGGGACTTGGCGCCAACCTGAAGCGGCTCGCGCAGGTCGTCGAGGAGGCGCATGGCAAGGGCGCTGGCCTCTTCGGGCGCTTCGATCACGGTCAGCAGCACGATCTCATCGCCGCCGAGCCGGCCGGCGATATCGTCGGTGCCGAGATTGGCGCCGATGCGCCGAGCGGCTTCGGCAAGCACGTGATCCCCGACATGATGGCCGAAGGAATCGTTGATGCCCTTGAATCCGTCCAGGTTGATGAACAGCACCGCCATGCGCTGGCGATGCCGTGCGGCGGCCTGCAGCGCCTGCTCGAAACGGTCTTCCAGCAGCGCGCGGTTGGGCAGCTTGGTCAGCTTGTCGTGCAGCGCCAGGTACCCGAGCTCCTGTCTCGCCGCCGCCAGCGAGGAGGCCAGCGCAGCGGTGCGGGCCTCCACCCGCAGGTCTTGCATTGCCGTCACCAGGGCCATCGCCAGCACGCAGATGGTGATGACCAGGATCGGCAGCGCCAGTTCGTCGCCCGCGAGGCCGGTGTCCGCGGCGCCGCAGACGCTGCCGGGCGCGAAGCGCGCAGCCGCCATGCCGATATAGTGCATGGAAGCGGTGGCGAGGCCCATCAGCCCGGCCGCACCGAGGCGAAGCCGCGTGGTGTGGCGGCCGTGGTGGCGAAGCTGGAAGGCCATCCACAGCGCCGTGCCGCATGCCGACACGGCAACCACGATGGACAGCGCCACCAGCAGCGGGTCATAGTCGATGGCGGGGTGCATGCGCATCGCGGCCATGCCGGTGTAGTGCATGCCCGCCACGGCACCGCCCATCAGCACTGCGCCCAACGCCAGCCGTCGCCACGGCAGGGTGTCCGTGCAGACCAGCCGCAGCGCGAAGCCCGACGCCGCCACCGCGATCAGCAGCGAATACGCGGTCAATGGCAGGTCATAGCCCAGCGGGATCGGCAGCTGCAGTGCGAGCATGCCGATGAAATGCATCGACCAGATGCCAAGTCCCATCACCACGCTGCCCGCGGCAAGCCAGACCTGCGCGGCACTGCCGCGCGCGTTGGCCAGCCGGCTGACCAGGGTCAGCGCCGTATAGGACGCCATCGCCGCCACCAGCACGGAGAAGAGCACAAGAAGATTGTCGTAGCGAGGGGCGAGCACGAATGAAAGCTTGGGGGGCGAAAATGCAGGAACGACGGCAACGGACCGGAATGCTACGCGCAATCAGCGCAAGCAGCAGCGCAAGCAGCAGCGCAAGGAGCGCAAGCAGCACCGACAGGCGACCGTGGTCGCCGTGATCGTCGGTATCTTCGGTATCGTTCCCCTCCTCAGAACGGCAGCGGCCCGACCGCTGACCGGGGCGGCGCAGGCGGGAAGCCGATCGGGTCCGTCTGGCGCTGCAGCGCGTAGCGCACGTACATGCCGGCGTACCACTGCCGGTAGTCGCGCGCATTGTCGATGCCGACCAGGCCCCCGACGTACAGTTGCTGCGCCGCCTGGTACTCCAGGGCCCCCACCAGGTTGTAGGCCAGGCCGGTCTTGGACTGGCCGGCATAGACCGCCGAGGTCTGGCTGGTCAGGTTGTTGGCCCTGGCGAGCGCCACCGCGGCATTGGCCGCGGCCTGGGCGCCGGCATTGGTCGGGAAGTACGGGGCGTCGTCCTCGTTGAACGCCTGCACGCCCAGAGCGCCCCGCACATGGTAGGACAGCCGGCCGCTGCGTCCCTCCAGCGCCAGCGGCACGGTGACCGAGAAGTAGGTCTGCGGGCTGAAGTAGCCGCCATGGCCAAAGGTGAAATAGCGCAGGTTCTCGCTGTAGCCCATCGACGTGAAGTTGATGCCCGAGGTGAAGCGCTGCGTGTCCGAGTCGACCAGCTTCATGTAGAAGCCGCCGCCGCCTTCCCACTTGTTGTTGCGCGCGACATCGTGGCCGGTCAGCACGCTGTAGCCGCCGTAGCCGTAGATGCCGAACGAACCGTCGCTCCAGCCGAGTTCGGCGCGGCCGCCGGTCGCCATCACGCCGCCCCAGGTCAGGCCAGCGCGCTCGTCGCGCGCGCCCGCGTAGGACAGCAGGCTGTCGGTGACCGGGCGGCGCGCCGCGGCCAGGCCGAGCGTGGTCCGCTGCGTCAGCGGCAGGTTCAGGCGCGCGCCGGCGTTGACATCGGTGTAGCGGAAGCCGAGCGGCGTGCTGCCGATGTCCACGCCGAAGCGCTCGGCCTCGTAGGCCAGGCCGAGCGCCACGCCAAACGCACTCTGCGAGCCGGCCGACGTTGCATTCAGGTTCTGGCCGAACAGGTTCTGGCTGGTGCCGGGCACGGCCCAGCCCTGCGGTCCGGCGCCAAAGCGGCTGCCGTTGTTGAAGTCCGAGCCGACCGTGCCCGCATCGAGCGCAACCGGGGTGACCCGCGCCACCAGCTTGCCGTCGCCGACCGGCACCTTGCCTTCGGCCACCACCTGCAGTTCGGTCAGCTGGCTCATGCCGGAGTCGCCGCTGCGGCCGCGCAGCATCGGGCCGCCCGCGAACGAGCTGGTGCGTTGCTGCTCGATCTCGCGCAGCTCCTCCAGCGCGGTCTTCGGGCCGGCGGGCGCGGCTGGCGTGTCGGCATCGGCCAGCCAGGGCAGGCGCGACTGCGCGCCAAGCGCAGGCTGACCCTGCGGTGCCGCGTACGCCTGCGTGGCCACCATTTCGGGCTGCGCATACGGTTGCACAGTCGGCTGCGCCGCGACGGCCGGCGCGCGTCCGGCCTTGGCCGGGCGTGCCGCGGCGCTGGCGGTACCGGCAGCCGCAGGGTAATACGAGGCCGGCGCCATCATCGGGGCTTGAGCCGCCGCTACCGCAGGGGCGCCAGCGGGCTGCGGGATATATGGCTGTCCCGGCGCCGTGCCGGCGGCCTGCCGTACTGCCATCCCCGGCACGGGCGGGTACGGCGCGGGCGATCCTGCCGGCGGCAGCGTCGACGCCTGCCGCTGTCCCGGCAGCCCGACGAAGGGATTGGCCGGCACGCGGTCGAAGCCGCCGCCGGGCTGCATACCGGCGCTGGCTACACCCGCGCGGCTGCCTTCGGCCGCGACCGCGGCGCGGAAGTACTCCGCCGCCCTGGCATTCTTGCCTTGTGCCTTGTACAGGCGGCCGGCCGCGGTCAGCACGTCCGGAGAAGCGGGTGCCTGCTTCAGGGCCGGCTGCAGGGCACGCTCGGCCCAGCCGTATTCCCTGGCGGCCGTGGCGGTACCGATGGCGGCCAGCCGCAGGTCGAGATTGCCCGGTTCCTTGGCCAGCACGCTTTCATAGAGCGAGAGTGCCTTGTCGTTCTCGCCGGCCTGCGCGTACATGCGCGCCAGGCTGGCCCGCACCGACGGGTTGCCGCCGCGCTCGGAGAGTGCCGTGGCGAGGGTGTCGTAGGCGGCGACGAGATCGCCCGCCGCGGTCAGCGCGTCGGCCTGCCGGACGATATAGGCGATGCGGATATCGTCGTAGCCGCGCCGCTGCTCGGGCGTCATTCCGGCGCCGGCGAGCTGGCGCAGCAGGCCGGCCAGCTCCATGTCCTGCTGCGCCTTGAGCAGCACCGCTGCGTACTGGAGCTGCATGCCGACATCGGGCACCACCGCGCGGCGCATCGCATTACGCATCAGCGACAGCGCCCGCGCGGTGTCGCCCGCGTCGGCGTAGCCCTGTGCGATGGCCCCGGTCAGTTCCGCGTCCTGTCCGGCAAAGCGCTCGGCCTGCTGCAGCACGCCGATGGCGGCGGCCTGCTGGCCGGCAGCGGCCAGTTCGCTGGCGCGCGCGGCTTCGGCGTGGACCCACAGGCGTCCCTGGAGCTTGCCCATGTCGGCGCTGCGCCGGTTGGCGGGCACGCGCTCGAGCAGGTCCAGGCCACGCTGCCATTCATTCGATTCGGCGGCGGCCAGCGCGCTGGCGTAGAGCGCTTCGGGGTCGTCCGGCACGGACATCAGCAGGTTGTCCATGACGCCGCGCGCCTGGTCCTTCATGCCCATCGCGAGGTACAGGCGCGCGACCTCCAGCCGCACCCACGCGTTGGTCGGGTCGGCCGCCATCGCGTCTTCAAGCAGGCGGCGCGCGCCGGCCGTGTCGCCTTGCTGCATGGCCTGGCGGGCCTGTGCGCGGGCCTGGTCGGCGCGCAGCCGCCCGAGCGGGGCAAGCTGCCCGCGCTGGGCCGGCGTCATGCGCTCGACCAACCCCAGTGCTTCCGTGGTCTTGTTCTGTGCCTGGAGTACCTCCACCAGCCCGCGCGTGGCCGCAGCGTTGCCGGGCTGCGCGCGCAGCACGCGGCGGTAGCCCGCCTCGGCGGCGGCGTATTGCCGCGCGTCGGCCTGCAGGTCGGCCAGTGCCACCTGCGCGGCGGGCTCGTTCGGCTCGATGCGTTGCGCCTGCTCCAGCAGGCGGCGTGCCTCGGTGGCATTGCCCGCGTCGCGCTGGGCGGCGGCACGCTGCACCAGCAGCCAGTAGCTGGCGCTGTTGCTGGCCTGGCGGTAACGGCTGCCGGAGCCGTGGCGCGACGCGCGCGCGAAGTAGTCCGCCGCTTCCGCGAACTGTTCCTGCCTGAGCCGCAGCACGCCCATGCCGCCGAGCGCATCGGGATCGTTAGGCTGCTGCGCGAGTGCGCCCTGGAAACGCTCGCCGGCGCGCGCAAGGTCGCCGGCGTCCAGTGCCGCGAAACCCTGCTGCACGATGCCTCGCATGGCGTCGGTTGCCGCCGCGCCGGGCTGGCGGGCCGTGGCAGGCTGCCGCGTCGCGGCTTCCAGGCGGGCGCGGATGGCGGCGTCGTCAGGATGCGCCGCCAGCCAGGCCTGGTAGAGCGGGGCGTCCGCGGGGCGCTCGCCGAGCCAGCCCAGCGCGCGGCGCCAGCTCTCGGTGGCGTCCTTGCCAACGTCAGGGCGGCTGGCCAGGCTTTCCAGCTGGCGGATGCCGTCGCGGCGCGTGTTGTCGCGGTAGGTCAGGTGCTGCGCCAGTGCCAGCTGCGCGCGGGCATCGGCCGGGTTGGCGCGCGCCAGGCGCTCCATGCCCTGCCGTGCAGCGTCCCAGCCCTGCGCGGTGCCGCCCAGCGTCTGGTAGTACTCAAGCGCGAGGCCGCCCTGCGGCACGTTGCCGCCGGCGGCTTCCTCATAGCGCCTGACGGCCTGCTCGGATTGTCCGCTGCGCGCGAGCTGGCGCGCCTGCTCGACCTGTTGCCGGGCGCCGGCGGTACCGCCGCGCGCGATCTGGTCGCCCAGTTGCCTGGCCAGCGCGGAGTTTGGGGCCGCTTTCTGCAGGCGGTCCAGGTAGGTGCGCGCCGAGTCCGGCCGCCCCGCCTCCAGCTCGGCAACGCCCATGCCGTACAGTGCGTCTGGCTGCGCCGGGTTCAGGCGCAGCAGCTTCTGCCACACCTCGGCCGCGCGGTCCGGCCGGCTGCGCGCCTGCCAGTATTTGCCTTGCTCGACGAGCGCCTTGACGGGATCTTCCTGCGCCGCGGCGGGCCCGATACTCCCGGCCAGCAGCGCCAGCACCAGCGCATGCCTGCGCATGCGCCGGCTGGAGGACTCGCGAGTCCGGTTCATTGCCGTGCGCATGCCTTGTTTCCGCTCTTGCCCTGCAACCACCGCAGCTCCAGTTGTCCCGACGGGACGAAGTGATAGTGACCGTCGGCGTGCCCGAGTCCGAACAGGCCCAGAACGGTGTCGTAATAGGTCGCCCTGGCCGTGGCGTCGGCCAGGCCTTGCGCGCGTGCGCGCTGCACTGTCGCCACCGGCGAGCCGGCAGCCTGCAGGAAAGGCAGCAGCGCGGCCGAGAAGCCGGCCGGGCCTTCGCCTGCAAGCGCACCGGTGGCGGCGCGCATTTTTTCCGGCGGCGCCTGCCGGCCCTGCATCAGCTGCGCGACCGGGGCGAGCGTTTGCATCAGCCGGCGCGACGCGGCGTCGCCTTTGGGCGTGATGCCGGCCCACAGGTAGACACGGATGGCGTCGTAGCTGCCGACATCGCCCTTGTCCGGATCGATGCCCCAGCCCGCCGGCTGGCCCGGCCTGGACTGGTATGCGGACCAGTCCGGCACGATGCCGCGCGGGGCCACCGCCTGCACCATCGCGGGCACCTGGTTCGCCAGCGCGCCCCAGGGCCCGGCGGGGTCGAACGCGGCCAGCCGGCGCAGCAGCGGCACGGGCAGGTAGCTGGCGTTGAGACGCCATACGCGCGTGTTTTCCGCCTGGTCATGGACAAAGCCCTGCTTGCCGGGCAGCAGCATGGGGCCGAAGCCGGGCAACGTCACCACCTCGTGCTTCGCGACCAGGCGCAGCAGCGCGCGCGCGGCCTGCGCATAGGCGGGCGCCTTCCAGGCCCGCGCGGCTTCTGCAAGTGCGTACGCGTACCAGAGGTCGGCGTCCGAGGCCGGGTTGGCATCCAGGACACCCCATGAGCCGTCGTCACGCTTGCCCCAGCGCCAGGCGGGCAGCTTGTCGGCGAGATTGCCGCCGCCAAGGTTGGCCACGCTCCATTGCCATGCCTTGTCGAAGGTGGCGCGGTCGTTGGCGATCAGCGCGAACACCATCGCGTAGGACTGGCCCTCGGAGGTGCTGTGCTGCTCGCGCACGGACGGGTCGATGACGCGCCCGTCGGCCTGCATGAAGCGGCTGAGGAACTGCTCGTAGAGCGGCCACGGGCAGGCGGTACGCGCGGGGGCGGCTGCGACAGCCGGCAATGCGCCGGCAACCGCGCCCAGCGTGACGATGGCGCCCGCGCCGAGCAGCGCGCGGCGGCGCGGGTCGGGCCCGGTCGGGGTCATGCCTGGCCTGCCTTGCGGCGCCTGGCGCGCTGGCGCAGCATCAGGAACAGTACGGCGGCGAGCAGCGGCGTGGCCAGCGCCAGCATCAGCGCCATCGCGTACGGCCGCTGCGACAGCCACCAGTGCACATAGGTCCAGGGATTGAGCTTGCCAACATGGTAGTTCTGCTGCGCCGCGAGGCTGTCGACCGACGTGCCGCGCACCAGCACCAGGCTGCCCTGTACCCGCGGCAGGCGCTCGGGGTCGAGCAGGGTATCGGTGACGGCATGCAGGCCGCCCGGCGTGTTGCTGGTGATGGCGACCACGCTGCGGCCGGCGGCCAGCGGCGACTCGAACCCGGCCAGCGCCGCATCGGTGCCGGGGCTGTTGAGCGACAGGTTCGCTTCGACCGGGCGGTTGCGATTGCCGTCGGCACCGTTCCACCAGCCCATGACGGTGTCATAGACCCCCGTCAGCGTGAAGCGCTTGCCCGCGCTGGCCAGCGACACCGGCATCTGGTCCGCCCATTGCGTCAGCAAGGGCTGGCTCTGCGCGGTGCCGATCACCAGCAGGTCGCGGTCGGCCACCTGCTGGACCTCGGCGGGCGCGGCGATCCTGACGCCGGTCGCCGGGTAGCCGGTCGACTCGCCCATGCGGCCCATCATCGTCAGGTAGGTCGAATAGTCCTCCGCCGATGGCGTTGCCGGCAGCACCACCGCGGTCTCCGACAGGTCGGCCAGCCGCGTGAACGGGAAGCCGCTGTTGCCGAAGGCGGCCAGGTCGGGCAGGGCGATGAAGTGCGGCAGGCCCGAGATGTCGATGGTCGAATCCGGGTCGATGGCGCCCTTCACGTTGTCGACCAGCACGTCCTTGCAGGCGCCTTGCTTCAGGTAGTCGTAGTAGTAGTGGAACTGCAGCTGCGATTGCGCCGGCAGCATGAACAGGGGCAGGTGCAGCGTGTGGCGTGCCGGCACCGAGCCGTCGGGCAGCACGCGCGCGACCAGTTCGGAAGCCTTGCCCTGATCGTCCTTGAGCGAGCGCAGTGTGTACGCGCGCAGGAACTGGCGGTTGACGTTGACGTTCAGCGTGGACTTGTCCAACGTCGGGCGCGGCGTGTAGCGATAGCGCAGGTCGATCGGGATGCCGCGCGAGCGCCAGCCGAACAGGTCGGGCGGCACGCGGAAGTTCACGCGCACCAGGTCCGGCTGATAGCCGGATACGTTGAGCTGCTCCACCGGCATCAGCTCGCCGAAGCGCACCGGGCGGTCGCTGCGCAGCCAGTTCGGGGCATCGTAAGGCCTGCGCGGTGCCACCGCTTCAAGGCTCGTGATGGTGGCGCGCGGACCCGACAAGGCCTTCGCCCCAAGCACCAGCGCGCGCGCGGCGGTCTTCAATTCGGCGCTGTCGCGGCCCAGCACCAGCAGCAGCTTGCTGCCGGGGTCATTGGGATGGGGCACGACCGCCAGGGTCGGGCCATCGAGCTGCGGCAGCTCGATGCCGGCCGGGCGTTCCTGCTGCGTGGCGAACACGACGGCGTTGCCGCCGGCCGGCACCTGGTTGAGCGAAACCGGGAAGGTGGCGCCGCGGTAGCCCGCCAGTCCGCCGAACCACGACGACACCGCGCCCGCCGCTTCCAGCGCCGCCGGCGATGGCGAGCCGGCGAACACGAACGGCAGCTTCAGTCGCCGGACGTCGCGGCGGTCGAAGAAAGGCAGCGGCAACAGTGCCAGGTCATTGGCCAGCGCCATCGGCGTCACCGTGAGTTCCAGCACGCTGCTGTTGCTGACCGTGGCCCACAGGCTCGAATGGAACGGGTCTTCGCAATCGGTGGTGTAGTGGCCGATCAGCTGCAGGTTGAGCCGGTTGAATTCAGTGATCAGCCGCGGCTCCAGCGTCAGGTCCTTCTCCAGGTTGCTGCCGGCCGTGTCGCGCGGCACGGGCACGGTCTGCGCGACCTCGCCGTTGACCAGCACGTTGATGTGCGAGATCTGCGGCAGCAAAGCGGGGGAGTAGCTGTAGCGCAGCTTCAGGCGCGCACCGGTGACGACCTCGTCCGCGCGTACGGAAAAGGGCACGCCGTTGATCCCATCCACGCCACGCAGCTGGAATGGAAGATCCGCGCCGAGCTGCTTGAGCGTCATCGACACGACGCGGCTGCCAGAGCGGGCAGCGGGAACGCCGGAACCAGCCGTGTCAGTGGTCGTGGCAGATGTCGTGGCAGGGGCGGCGCCAACCCCCTGCGGCGCGCGCGGCTGCGCCTGCGCTGCAGCGCACGCGCTAGCCGCGAGCAGGGGAATGACGCAACGGGCGAGCAGGCTGCGGACCGGAGTGGGCGGCGTCATGATTCAGGCGAATTCCTTGTTGCCAGGTTGGGTATGGGATCGGATGCGGCCGACAGGGTCGGGCGGAGCCACTGCAAGCAAAAAGCCGGGGATCGCGGAGCAGGCGTTTCAGGTGCGTGCCGCCTCTCCGCGCCGCATCAGCTTGCGCAGCTCACGGCCAAGGTGGAAGGTCACGTTGCGGAACCCAAGCAGGCCGATCTGCATGATCTGGCCCAGCGCCAGCCGCGGCGTGTCGTGCCGCTTGGCGCCCCAGGAATCGAGCCATGCGTCGGCCCGGGAGAAGGTGCACTGGATGAAGGCCATTTCCTGCGCGGGGGTCATCTGCTCCAGGCGCAGGCCGGTATGGTTCTGCCCCTGGAATACCACATGGGCCGGGAACACATGCTCGGCGTTCTGCAGGTATAGCGAGACCCCGACCCTCTCACCGACACGCGCCACCACGCCCTGGGGCAGCCGGATGCCGATGCCGCGCTCGGCAAAGTCCACGGTCTCGCAGGTCACGGCGCGGCCGTCGTCGAAGCGCAGCGTCGCGGGCAGCTTCATGGCGACGCGGTGCGCTTCGCGCACCTGCCGCGTCTCGCTTGCCACCGCGATCGATGCGCCGATGATGATCAGGTTGTAGGCGGTCCACAACAGGTTCAGGACCACCGTGATCGCTTCATCGGGCATGCCATGGCTGCCCGCTGCGAGCTGCCAGATGCCCAGGCCGAAGCCCAGCAGGTTGAATACCAGCAGGACCAGGTAGGGGCGCGAGATGATCCAGTCGAAGTACGCCTCCTCGATGACGCCGCCCTTGGGCGTCACGTTGAACTTGCCCGCCGCCGGGTTGATAAAGGCGACCAGCGTCGGCCGCATGATGTACCACGCGAGCACCGACTCGTAGACCTCGTTCCAGAACGAATGCCGGAAGCGGCCCTGGATGCGCGAGTTCGTCATGTTCGCGTGCAACAGGTGCGGCAGCGCAAAGATGGCGATACTCAGCGCCTGCGCATTGATGACGTGCGCGCCGAACAGCAGGTACGCCAGCGGCGCCGTCAGGAACACCAGCCGCGGCAGCCCGTAGAAAAAATGCAGCATCGCGTTCAGGTAGCACAGCCGCTGCGGCAGCGACAAGCCGGGCCCGAGCAGCGGATTGTCGATGCGGCAGATCTGCGCCATGCCACGGGCCCAGCGGATGCGCTGGCCAACGTGGCCGGACAGGCTTTCCGTGGCCAGCCCCGCGGCCTGCGGGATGGCCAGGTAGGCGGTGCTGTACTTCAGCCGGTGCAGCTTCAGCGCGGTGTGGGCATCCTCGGTCACGGTTTCGACCGCGATGCCGCCAACCTCCAGCAGCGGCGCGCGCCGGATGATCGCGCAGGAGCCGCAGAAGAAGGTGGCGTCCCACAAATCGTTGCCGTCCTGCACCAGCCCGTAGAACAGCTCGCCCTCGTTGGGCACGTCCTGGAAGGTGCGCAGGTTCTTCTCGAACGGGTCGGGCGAGAAGAAGTAGTGCGGCGTCTGCAGCATGGCCAGCTTGCGGTCCTTCAGGAACCAGCCCATGCAGAGCTGCAGGAAGGAACGCGTCGGGATGTGGTCGCAGTCGAAGATCGCGACATACTCGCCGCTGGTCTGCGTCAGCGCCGCATTGATGTTGCCGGCCTTGGCGTGGCGGTTATTGTCGCGCGTCAGGTGCCTGACGCCGACCTTCTCGCAGAAGGCGCGGAATTCTTCGCGGCGGCCATCGTCCAGCACGTAGACGTTGATCTTGTCGCGCGGCCAGTCGAGCGACATTGCCGCGAAGACCGTCGGCTTCACCACCGACAGCGGCTCGTTGTAGGTCGGGATGAAGATGTCCACCGTCGGCCACTCCGCCAGGTCCCGCGGCATCGGCAGCGGCTTGCGCTGCAGCGGCCATGCGGTCTGGAAGTAGCCAAGCACGAGCACCACGAAGGCGTAGGCCTCGGCCGCCAGCAGCCCGGCACCGAAGGCCATGTCGACCCAGGACTCGAAGGCCGTGGTCTCGGTCAAGCGCCAGTACATATAGCGGCTGGTGGCGGCCAGCGACAGGATCACCATCATCAGCGTGGCGAGGTGGCCCCTGGTCCGGGAAAGCCATACGGCCATCAGGTAGCAGGCCGCGGCAAAGCCGACCTGCTGCCAGAAGTCCAGCGGCACGGTCACGACGATCGCGAACAGCAGCAGGCCGAGCAGCAGCCCCGCCGTGCGGCCGGCGACGTTGTCGAACGGCAGGTCCGCCAGCCATTGGGCCAGGCCGCTCCTCGGCGACGCCGGCGCGCTGGCGGGCCTGGAAGGCTTCGGGGAAGTCATCAGGCTTGCTCTTGAAGGGTGGCTTGTGGGGTGGCTTGGGGGGTGGCCTGCAACCTGCCGCGCAGCCAGGTGGCGCAGCGGCGGATGTCCTGCCCGGCCTGGCTGTGCGGGCTGCGTTCAACGACGGTGCAGTCGTGCGCCAGCGCCTCCGGGACGGCCTGGTCCTGGTGGATGACGCCGAGGACGCGATCGCCCAGCTGGTTGCGCAGGACTTGCACCACGTCCTTGCTCAGCTGGCGCGCCATGTCGACCTGGTTGATGACCAGTGCGTGGCCGAGGAAGTCGGAGCGGCGCTCGCAGTAGGTACGGATCAGGTCGTCCATCAGCGGCAGGGTGGCGTACGACGCCGCATCCGGAAGCGTCACCACCAGGCAGACGTGCGCACACGACAGTGCCTGCCGCATGTAGGGCGACGGGCCGGGCGGGGTGTCGATGACGACAATGTCGTCTTCGGCCAGCCCGAGCGCGCCCAGCTGGGTGCGCAGCCAGTTCGGATGCGTGGCCAGGTGCTGCTCGAAGGTGGCGCGGTCGGACTCGTTGAGGCTGCCAAACGGCATCACCAGTGCGCGCCCGCCCGGCCAGATGCTTTCGAGCCAGCGCTCGCCGGCGAGCGTGGCGCGGGCGTGGCCGGCGACGTCCTGCACCGGCATGCCAAAGTGCAGGCGCAGCGCATTCTGCGGGTCGAGGTCGATGGCGAGGACACGATTGCCGGCCTGCGCCAGCGTATCGGCGAGCGTGGCCGACAACGTCGTTTTCCCAACTCCGCCCTTGGCGGAGACAACGGCTACGATTTTCACGGACGGATGCTCAGCTGCGCTTCAGGCGATCGAGGAAGGAACGGCGGGCCGGCGTGTGCTCCGGCTGCGCCGCCGGCATGGCCTGGCCCTCAAGCCGCGCGAAGACCTGGGTCAGCGGAGTATGGCCGGCGGGTCTTGGGGCGGCAGCGGGCGCGGCAGCGGCCGGCCGGGGTTCCGCGGCGACATCGGCGGTTGCCGGGGCATTCGCCCAGCCAGCGGGTTGCAAGGGCTGTGCTGGCGTGTTCAGGACCGGATGGGGCGCGCCGGCCTGGACCGGCGGCTGGACCGGCGCGGCAACGACCGGCTGCGCGGCGGCGGGCGCCACCGGCATGCCGATCCCCAGTGCCTGCACCGGCGGCACCACTGTGTTGCGATCTACCCGCAGCGCAGCGAGCAATGGCCAACGCTGCTGGGCCTCTTCGGCAGCGTCCTCGCGGACAATTTCGCGGTAGGTCTCGGGGTGGCCACCAAAGCGGCTGAACAGCTTGGACAGATCGTCGGACTGGCTCATGGCAACAGGAAATCGCCCGCGCCCCGGGCAGGAACGCGGCACGGCTACGGAATCAATGGACTGGGGTGGTGGAACCTGTGGCTGTTCAGCGTCCGAGCCGGAAGCTCATGCTTCCGGTCGCATCGAATGGTGACGCTGGCGTAACCTGCAGCAAGCCGGGCGATCCGAGCGACTGGAACCAGTGCTGGTAGGCGCCAGTCAGGAATGCGGCCTGCCAGGGCGCGGCAATGCCATCATCCGGCCGGGAGCGGGGCGCGCAGTGGTGGCGCACGAGCAGGGCATCGCCGGTGTCGGAAATGCTGGTCCAACCCCAGTCGATGTCCAGCCAGGTCTGTGCGATGGCGCGTTCGAGATCTTCAACCGTATTGCAGGCGCCGAGCGGGAAACGTGCGGCGAAACGGGCGCCGGCCGCTGCCATGATCGCGGTCACGCCGGCATCGCTCAGTTGTGCGGACATTTCCTCGACCAAGGCTTCGATGAAATCACGCCATTGTATTGAGGCGTGACGCTCGGTCAGGTATTGAAGTAAAGCATCGTCCACTTAAGATTCCCCGTTCTCGTCTTATTTTTCTGCGGAACGAATGGTGGCCGATTGTTTAGGTCTGCGCAAAGGTTTTGTAAAAAACACACGATGCGCGCCAGCAACACCTTTTTGGGAAAGCTATGGAAAGCTATGGAAATCTATTAAGTACCTACATATAAATGGAAATGTCGCGTCAAAGTCATTTCAATCTGGCATACGCCATTTGCGGCGCTTAATTCTCACGCGCACCAAAGTCGGGCCTTAAACAACCGCGCGATCGCAGAGGGGCGTCATCGAGCCGAATATGCCAAAAATGCCGAAACGGCATTAAATTGAAATATTCGGCGGCTAATCATTCCACGTCAATCACCCGCCCCGGACACAGAATCAAATTCGGATCCAGCGAACGCTTAAGCAAGCGCATCAACCCCAGCGCCGCCGGCGTGCGCGAATGCCCGAGGAAGGGCTTCTTGTGCGTGCCGATGCCGTGCTCTGCGGAAATGCTGCCGTCGAATTCGCGCACCTTCGGATAGAGCACCTCACTGATCTCATGCTCCGGAAAATTTTCTGCGGTCGCGCCAGGCAGATAGACACTGACATGCAGGTTGCTGTCGCCCACATGGCCGAAGTTGACCAGCTCGGCGTGCGGCCACCGCGCCAGCACCGCCGCGCGCAGGCTCTCGGCGAAGCGGCCGATCTGGCCGATCGGCAGGCTGACGTCGTAGGCGGCATTGGGCGCCCACATCACGGGGAACTCGGCGACCGCGTCGCGCAGTTTCCAGAAGCTCTCGGCTTCCTTCTCGCTGGATGCCACCGCGGCGTCGGTGATCAGGCCGGCTTCCATCGCCGTTTCCAGCATGGATTCGAAGGCCGCGGCGTCCTGGTCGGCGTCATTGCCCTGCAGGTCGACCAGCACATAGAACGGCGAGCCGGCCGGCAGGGGGGCGCGCACGCCGGGCACGCGCGTTGTCACCAGGTCATAGAAATCGGCCCACATCGCCTCGAAGGCCGAGACGCGGCCGGACAGGCGGCGCTGCGCATGACGCAGCAGCGCCACCACGTCTTCGTAGCTGCGCAGCGCGCACAGCGCGGTCTGCGTGCAGCCTGGCAGCGGCGCGAGCCGCAGCACGGCGCGCGTAATCACGCCGAGCGTGCCTTCGCTGCCGATAAAGAGCTGGCCCAGATCGTAGCCGGCGTTGTTCTTCTGCATCTTGTTGAGCGAGCTGACCACGGTGCCGTCGGCCAGCACCGCTTCAAGGCCCAGCACCTGCTCGCGCATCATGCCGTAGCGGATCACGCGGTTGCCACCCGCATTGGTGGCGATATTGCCGCCGATCTGGCAACTGCCGCGCGCGCCCAGGTCCACCGGAAAGAGCCAGTCCGCCGCGCGCGCAGCGTCCTGCACGGCTTGCAGCGTGGTGCCGGCCAGCACGGTCATGGTGCCGGCCTGCGCGTCGATCTCTTCCACGCCGCGCATGCGCTCGAGCGACAGCACCAGTTCGCCGCCGGCGGGCGTGGCGGCGCCCGCCAGGCCGGTCAGGCCGCCCTGCGGCACCACCGGCTGCCGGTGGCGATTGCAGATCGCCAGCACCGCCGACACCTCGGCCGTGCTGCGCGGCCGCGCCACCGCCATCGGCGGCTGGGGATCGAGCGGCGCGTACCAGTCCTTGCGGAAGCGGGTTTCGATGGCATCGCCAACTTGCAGGCCGGCGGAGTCGAGAACGCCGGCCAGTTCGGCCAGCAGGGCGGAGGGGTCTTGCACGGTTGCCATCGAGGGTCTTTCCGGTTGCGTGGATGAGCGGGGGAGAGTGCTTGGGCGCAGCCACGAATGCTATGGCAAGGCCGCGCATGGTGATAAGAGCCAATCGGCGCCGGCGCGGTGGCACCACGCCTTGCGCCCGGCTTCACGTGCTTGCCTTATGCACCGCTCCATGCTTCGTTGTTGATGCGCGCGCTGAACTCGCGCGGCGGCTGGCGCGTGCGGGCCAGGTGATCCATGGCGGGTTCGATGACTTCGGCCAGCTTGTGGAAGGCGGGGCCGATGTCGTCCTCCGGTACGCAGGCGTAGCCCAGCAGCAGCCCTTGCCGCGCCCGCTGCTCGTTGCTGTAGTAGCGCGACAGCGGCCGCGCCGACAGGCCCTGCGTACGCGCCGCCATGCTGATGCCGAGATCGTCGGCGCCCGGCGGCAAGTGCATCACCAGGTGCAGCCCGGCCTCATGCGTGGAGGTGGGCCAGTCCTGGCCGAAGCGCTTCGCAATGGCCTCGCGCAGCAGCCCCTGGCGCTGCGCATAGCGCTGGCGCATGCGGCGCAGGTGCGTGGCGTAGTGGCCTTCCTCGATAAAGTCCGCCAGCACCGCCTGCTGCATCAGTTGTCCCTCGCGGAACAGTTCCGACAGGCCGGTGGCGAAATGCGGCGCCAGCGGCTTGGGCAGCACCATGAAGCCCATGCGCAGCCCGGGGAAGAGCGTCTTGGAGAAGGTGCCCATGTAGATGACCCGGTCGTGCTCGTCCAGGCCTTGCAGCGAAGCCAGCGGCCTGCCCTCGAAGCGGAACTCGCTGTCGTAGTCGTCCTCGACGATCCAGGCGCCGCGCTGCCGCGCATATTCCAGCAGCATGCGCCGGCGCGTCAGGCTCATCACCGTGCCGAGCGGGTACTGGTGCGAGGGGGTGGCAAAGATAAAGCGGGGCGGGTCCTGCAGCGTGGCGGCATCGGGCGCGATGCCTTCGTCATCCACCGGCACCGGGATCACGTCGACGCCCGCGTTGGTCAGCAGGCTGCGCGTGCCCCAGTAGCCGGGGTCTTCCATCCATGCCTTGTCGCCCGGATCGGCCAGCAGGCGCGCGATCAGGTCGATGGCCTGGTGGATGCCGGTGGTCAGGATGATCTGCTCGGGCTCGCAGCGCACCGCGCGCGCCAGCCGCAGGTGCTCGGCCAGCACGCGCCGCAGCGGCATATAGCCGCCGTGGTGGGCATAGGTCAGCAGTTCCGGACGCGGGTTGCGCCAGTGCTTGTTCAGCAGCCGGGCCCAGGTCGCGTGCGGGAACAGCGAGACATCGGGCACGCCCGCCATGAAGGCGCCCCACTGCCGATCCGACGCGCCGGCGTTGGACACGAGGTGCATCCCGCGCCGTGACAGATCGAAACGGTTTGAATTTTGCTGCACTGCGGGCACAGGCGTGGTGCCAATCCGGGCACCAGGCTTGTGCAATGCACTATGGTCGGGAAAAGTCTGCGAGACAAAGGTGCCACGTCCGGTCGATGCGGTGACGTAGCCTTCTGCCAGCAACTGCTCATACGCGTACAAAACGGTATTGCGGGAAACCCCTATCTCCGTCGCCAGCAGCCGCGATGCGGGCAGCTTGCTGCCCGCGGAGATAGAGCCAGCAAGGATTTCCTGGCGAATCAGCTCATACAGCTGGCGGTTCATATGCGTCCCGTTGCGGTCCGCCTGCGTTCCCGCCGGGCGCTCCAATCGCTGCAGCAACAACTCGGACAGAATCGTTTCCTTCAAAGTGGCTCCAGCAAATATCGTGAATATGGATCTATGTATGGTACCAACGATCGTTTAATTTTCCATCCGTGGTTGGCGTCATCGAGAAATTTTTCGTGATTGCCGATCGATGCGTTGGCTTTGCGTCCCCTTGATGCGTCCCCCTCATGCGTCCCCCTCGCCAGGAGAGTTTTCATGTCAGGTCCCGATTCCCTCACGGTCAGTCTGTCCCCCGTACAGGCGGCGGTACCCACCACCGCTGAACTCTCGCAGGCCGTGCGTGAACTCTTGCCCTATATGGTCGAGAAGCTGTCCGGCTTCGTGGCCGCCAGGAGCCCGTCGGGCGAAGAGCAGCCCGCGGCGGACTTCATCGAGGGCGCGCTGGCCGAACTGGGCCTGGCTTCCGAGCGCATCGCGCTGCGCACCGAGGACATCCGCCACTTGCCGATGTACTCGCCGGCGTGCTGCCCGGACGGCGGCCGCTACAACCTGCTGGCGACGCACCGGCCCAGCGGCAAGGGCGGGCGCTCGGTGCTGTTCAACGGGCATCTCGACGTGGTGCCGACCGGTCCGGAATCGATGTGGAGCCAGTCGCCGTTCGCGCCGGTGGTTAAGGATGGCTGGCTCTATGGCCGCGGCGCCGGCGACATGAAGGGCGGCATCGTGTGCGCGCTGGCCGCGTTCAAGGCGCTTGCCAGCCTGGGCCTGCAGCCGGCGGGGGCGGTCGGCTTCAATGCCGTGCTGGAAGAAGAGAACACCGGCAATGGCGCGCTGGCCACGGTGGCGGCGCTGCGCAGCGCGGTTGGGGCCGGCAAGCTGGCATCTTTCGACACCGTGATCATTCCCGAGCCGCTGGGCGAGAGCCTGATGAGCGCGCAGGTCGGCGTGTTCTGGATGTTCATCGAGCTGACTGGCAAGCCGGCGCACGCGGCCTACATGACCAGCGGCGTCAACCCGGTCGAGGCAGGCATCGCGGTGATGGCAGACCTGCGCCAGCTGGAGGCCAAATGGAACCGCCCCGAGCACCGCCCGGCGGCTTACCGCGACCACGCCCACCCGATCAACTTCAATCTCGGCCAGATCCAGGGCGGCGAGTGGAACTCGTCGGTGCCGTGCACCTGCACGCTGGGCGTGCGCATCGGCTTCTTCCCCAGCATGGATATCGACGAGGCCAAGGCCACTGTGGAAGCGCGCATCCGCGCCACCGTGGAGCGCCTGGCCAGCAACCTCGAACTGCGCATCCGCTATGAAGGCTTCCACGCCCCCGGCTGCGAATTCGATCTCGACGTGCCCAGCATGCAGGCGCTGGGCGAAGCGCACCGCAAGGTCAATGGCACGCCGATCCGCCGCGAGGCGACCACGGCAACCACCGATGCCCGGCATTTCCGCATCGGCCTGGAAACGCCGGTGACCTGCTACGGCCCCGAGGCCCGCAATATCCACGGCATCGACGAATCGGTGTCGCTGGAAAGCATGGTGCGAGTGACCACGACGCTGGCCCAGTTCCTGGTGGACTGGTGCGGCGTGGAACCGGCCGGCGACGCGGCCTGAAGAAGCCGCGCGCAAGCACAACCGGCTTGCCATCCCAAAGTCATCACTGCTCCGAGCCAATCCGAGCCAAACTGAGGAACTGCCCGATGAACCGATTCACGATGCGCCTGACCAAGAGAGCATTTTCGATGGCGCTTGCCGCCGCCGGCCTGTCGCTGCTGCCGCTGGCATTGCCGGCAGGTAACGCCATTGCCCAGACCAAGGGCGGCACGCTGTCCGGTATCGTCCAGCCCGAGCCGCCGATCCTGGTGAGCGCGATGAACTCGCAGGCGCCGACGCAGTACGTCGCCGGCAAGATCTACCAGGGCCTGCTGACCTACAGCGCCGACCTGAAGCCGCAGCCGGAGCTGGCCAAGTCGTGGACCATCTCGCCGGACGGCCTGACCTACACCTTCGAGTTGCAGAAGGGCGTGAAATGGCATGACGGCAAGCCGTTCACGTCCGCCGACGTAGTGTTCTCGATCGACAAGATGCTGCGCGACGTGCACGTGCGCACGCGCGCGGTCATCAACAAGTACATGGCGTCGATCCGCGCGGTCAACGACAGCACCGTCGAGATCAAGCTCAAGGAGCCGTTCCCGCCGTTTATCTCGATGTTCGAGACCGGCACCATGCCGATGATGCCCAAGCACATCTACGACGGCACCGACTACCGCAACAACCCGGCCAACCAGAAGCCGGTCGGCACCGGCCCCTTCATGTTCAAGGAGTGGAAGAAGGGCGCCTATATCAAGCTGGCGAAGAACCCCAACTACTGGAAGGCGGGCAAGCCCTACCTGGATGAGCTGGTGTTCTACGTGATCCCCGATTCCGCCTCGCGCGCCGTGGCCTTCGAGAAGGGCGACGTGCAGGTGCTGCGCGGCGGCGATGTCGACAACGTCGACGTCAAGCGCCTGCGCGCGCTGCCCAACGTGGAGTACACCACCAAGGGCTGGGAAATGTTCTCGCCGATGGCCAGCATGCTGCTCAACGAGCGCAAGCCGCCGTTCGACAACGTCAAGGTGCGCCAGGCCGTGATGCACGTGCTCAACCGCAAGATGATCGTCAACAACATCTTCTTCGGCATGGGCAAGCCGGCGGTCAGCCCGTTCTCGTCGACCACGCTGTTCTTCGACAAGAACATGCCCGAGTACGACTTCAACCTGAAGAAGGCGCGCGAGCTGGTCAAGGCGTCGGGCGTTGACGTGGGCAAGTATCCGGTCAAGATCCTGTCGACCTCGTACGGCGCCAACTGGGATCGCCTAGACGAGTACGTCAAGCAGATGCTCGAGCAGCTCGGCTTCAAGGTCAGCATCGAATCGGCCGACGCCGGCACCTGGTCGGCACGCGTCAGCAACTGGGAATTCGACCTGACCACGACCTACACCTACCAGTACGGCGACCCCGCGCTGGGCGTCGAGCGGCTCTACGTGACGCGCAATATCGTCAAAGGCACGCCGTTCGCCAACGTGCAGGGCTACAGCAATCCGAAGGCTGACGAGCTGTGGGCCAAGGCCGGCTCGACCATGGACACCGCGGAGCGCCAGAAGCTGTACAGCGAGCTGCAGAAGATCCTGGTGACCGACGTGGCCAACGCCAACCTGTTCGAGGTGGAGTTCCCCACGCTGTATCGCAAGCATGTCAAGAACCTCGTGACCACCGCCATCGGCCTGAACGAGTCCTTCGACAACGTCTCGCTCGAGAAGAACTGAGCGAGACCGGAGCCACTGCCCGCGCCCGAGCCGGCGCGGGCAGGCAATCTTGAAGCCTGAAATCCGCTGCCATCGCCGCGCCCCGCATGGGGAACGGCGAGGGCCAGCTGCATCCCAGTGCCGTGGTGGCCAGCCCGGCCGCCAGCGTGGAGCAAGCCGTGAACTTTCTATCCTTTCTTGGCGCCCGTCTCGGAAAGGCCGTCGTGGTCGTCCTTGGCGTGGTCGTCATCAACTTCTTCCTGATCCGGATGGCGCCGGGCGACCCGGCCACCGTGATGGCGGGCGAAGCCGGTGCCGGCGACGCCGCCTTCGTCAACCAGCTGCGCGAGCAGTTCGGGCTCGACCAGCCCGTGATGACCCAGCTTGGCATCTATCTCAAGGGCGTGGCGCAGCTTGACCTGGGCTACTCATACCGCAACCACCTGCCGGTGCTGGACCTGATCCTCGACCGGCTGCCCGCGACCTTCCTGCTGATGAGCGGGGCGTTTCTCTTTTCCATCGTGCTGGGCGTGCTGCTCGGCGTGATCGCGGCGCGCACCCGCTACGAGAACCGGCGCCGCTGGATCGACAGCGCGGTGATGTCGGGCGCGCTGCTGCTGTATGCGACGCCGCTGTTCTGGCTGTCGCTGATGGCCATCATCCTGTTCTCGGTGGTGCTGGGCTGGCTGCCGGCCTTCGGCATGGAGACCATCGGCGCCGGCTACACCGGCCTGGCCCGCGTCAAGGACGTGGCGCTGCACCTGATCCTGCCGACGGTGTCGCTGGGCTGCTTCTTCATGGCCGTGTACGTGCGCCTGACGCGCGCTTCCATGCTGGAGGTGATGGGCATGGACTACGTCAAGACCGCGCGCGCCAAGGGCGTTCCCGCTGGCCGCGTGATCCGCGTGCATGTGCTGCGCAACGCGCTGCTGCCGGTGATCACCTTCGCTGGCATCCAGCTGGGCCAGATGGCCGGCGGCGCGGTGCTGACCGAAACCGTGTTCTCGTGGCCGGGCATCGGCCGGCTGATGTTCGATGCGCTGCTGCAGCGCGACTACCAGCTGCTGCTCGGCATCTTCTTCGTGACCTCGGCGCTGGTGGTGTTCTTCAACCTGGTGACCGACGTGATCTACCGCTTTATCGACCCCCGCATCGCCGCGGGTGGCAAGGGAGCCACCGCATGAAAGCCTTCCTGCAACGTTATTGCCGCAACTATGGCGCGGTGATCGGCCTGCTGGTGCTGTTGGGCGTGCTGGCACTTGCCGTGCTTGCGCCGATCTTCTACGAAGAGTCGCCGTGGCTGATGGTGGCCGAGCCGCTGGTGCAGCCGTTCACCGACCCGGCGCTTCCTTTTGGCACCGACATGCTCGGGCGCGACATCACCGCCGGCATGCTCTACGGCGCGCGGGTCTCGCTGCTGGTCGGCGTGATCTCCACCGCGGTGGCGCTCGCCGTCGGCATCGCCGTGGGCGCGGTCGCGGGCTATTGCGGCGGCCGTGTCGACGATGCGCTGATGCGCATCACCGAGTTCTTCCAGACCATTCCGCAGCTGGCCATGGCAGTTGTGATCGTGGCGATCTTCAACCCGTCGATCTATTCCATCGTCGCCGCCATCTCGGTGGTGTCGTGGCCACCGGTGGCGCGCCTGGTGCGCGGCGAGTTCCTGTCGCTCAAGCAGCGCGAATTCGTGCAGGCCGCGGTGGTGATCGGGCAGAAGCCGGTGCGCATCATCGCCACGCAGATCCTGCCCAATGCCATGTCGCCGATCATCGTGTCGGCCTCGTTCATGGTCGCCACCGCGATCCTGACCGAATCGGCGCTGGCCTTCCTGGGGCTGGGCGACCGCAACATGATGAGCTGGGGCTTCATGATCGGCGCGGCGCGCACCATGATCCGCGAAGCGTGGTGGATGAGTGTATGGCCCGGCGTGGCGATCCTGCTGACGGTGCTGTCGATCAACCTGATCGGCGAGGGCCTGAACGACGCCATGAACCCGCAGCTGCGCCGCCGCGGCGAGTGAGCGCCCGCCTGGAAATGCAAAGGACAACTGTGATGAAGACCAGCGACCAAGCGCCCCTGCTGTCGATCCGCGACCTCTCGATCGCGCTGCCCGCGGGCGGCGACCGCCCCTACGCGGTGCGCGATATCTCCTATGACCTGCATGCCGGCGAGATCCTCTGCATCGTCGGCGAATCGGGTTCTGGCAAGTCGATGAGCGCCAACGCCATCATGGGCCTGCTGCCAACCTACCTGAAGCCGGAGCAGGGCCAGATCCTGTTCAAGGGCCGCGACCTGCTGACGCAGGACGAAGCCACGCTGCTCGGCATGCGCGGCAAGGACATGGCCATGGTGTTCCAGGAGCCGCTGTCCGCGCTGAACCCGGTGATGACCGTGGGCGACCAGATCGCCGAGGTCATGCGCGTGCACAACGCCTGTTCGGGCGAGGCGCGTGCGCGCCGGGTGCTCGAATTGCTGGAGTTCGTCGGCCTGCCCGATCCGGCGACGCTGATGCATGCCTATCCGTTCCGCCTGTCGGGTGGCCAGCGCCAGCGCGTGGTGATCGCCATGGCGCTGGCGCTCGAACCGGCGCTGCTGATCGCCGACGAGCCGACTACCGCGCTCGATGTCACCACGCAGGCGCAGATCCTCGACCTGATCCGCCGTATCCAGGCCGAGAAGGGCATGGGCGTGATGTTCGTCACCCATGACTTCGGTGTGGTGGCCGAGATCGCCGATCGCGTGGCGGTAATGGAGAAGGGCGTTCTGGTGGAGATGGGCAGCGCCGACCAGGTGTTGAACCGCCCGCAGCATGCCTATACCAAGCGTCTGATCGGCGCGGTGCCGCACGGCCGTGCCGGCGAGCGCGGGCGCAACGAGAGCGAGACCGTGCTGGAGGTGCGCGACCTGCGCAAGACCTATGTGACCGGCGGCGGGCTCTTCACCAAGAAGCGCGTGGTGCATGCGGTGGATGGCGTCAGCTTCACGGTGCGCCGCGGCGAGACGCTGGGCATCGTCGGCGAGTCGGGCTCGGGCAAGTCGACCATCGGCAAATGCCTGCTGCGCCTGACGGATATCGATGGCGGCGCGCTGATGTTCGATGGCCAGGACATCGCCCGGCTGTCCGAGCGCCAGTTCCGCCCGCTGCGCCGCGACGTGCAGATGATCTTCCAGGATCCGTTTGCCTCGCTCAATCCCCGCCACACGGTGGGTCGCATCATCACCGATGGCCCGGTCGCCAATGGCGTGCCGCTGGCGGCCGCACAGGCGCGCGCCCGTGAACTGCTGCAGCTGGTGGGGCTGGAGGCGTCCGCGTTCGACCGCTATCCCAACCAGTTCTCCGGCGGCCAGCGCCAGCGCATCGGCATCGCGCGGGCACTGGCGCTCGAACCCAAGCTGCTGGTGGCCGACGAGTCGGTCTCGGCGCTCGATGTCTCGGTGCAGGCGCAGGTGCTGGAGCTGCTGGCCGACCTGCAGAAGCGCCTGAATATCGGCCTGATCTTCATTACCCATGACCTGCGCGTCGCCGCGCAGATCTGCCACCACGTGCTCGTGATGCACAAGGGCCGCGTGGTCGAGTCCGGCCCGCCGGGGCAGATCTTCGACGCGCCGCAGCACGCCTATACCCAGCGCCTGATCGGCGCGATTCCCGGCAAGGAATGGGACCCCACTCTGATCCGCGCCGCCGCCTGAGCGGCGCGGGCACCAACCACGTCGCAACCGCAAGAATAACTGGAGAGAAGTGATGAAGAACGCCGAACTGGTTCGCCGCAAGGACGCCGCCACCCCGCGCGGCGTGGGCGTGATGTGCAATTTCTACGCCGAGCGCGCGCTGAATTCGGAGATCTGGGATGTCGAGGGCAAGCGCTATATCGACTTCGCCGCAGGCATCGCCGTGCTCAACACGGGCCACCGCCATCCGCGCCTGGTCGAGGCCGTCGAGAAGCAGCTGGGGCGCTTCACCCACACCGCTTACCAGATCGTGCCATACGCCAGCTATATCGAACTGGCCGAGAAGATCAACCGCCGTGCGCCGGGCCGCTCCGCCAAGAAGACCGCATTCTTCACCACCGGCGCCGAGGCGGTGGAAAACGCCATCAAGATCGCGCGCGCCGCCACCGGCCGGCCGGGCGTGATTGCATTCTCCGGCGGCTTCCACGGCCGCACCATGATGGGCATGGCGCTGACCGGCAAGGTCGCGCCGTACAAGATCGGCTTCGGGCCGTTCCCGGGCGAGGTCTACCACGCGCCGTATCCGTGCGCGCTGCACGGGGTCAGCACCGACGATTCGCTCAAGGCGCTGCAGCACCTGTTCAAGGCGGACATCGATCCCAAGCGCGTGGCGGCCATCATCTTCGAGCCCGTGCAGGGCGAGGGCGGCTTCAACGTCGCGCCGACCGATTTCGTGCGCGCGCTGCGTGCGGTCTGCGATGAGCACGGCATCCTGCTGATCGCCGATGAAGTGCAGACCGGCTTCGGCCGCACCGGCAAGCTGTTCGCGATGGAGCACTACGACGTGGCGCCGGACCTGACCACCATGGCCAAGAGCCTGGCCGGCGGCATGCCGCTGTCGGCCGTGTGCGGCCGCGCCGAGGTGATGGACGCTCCCGCGCCCGGCGGACTGGGCGGCACGTATGCCGGCAACCCCCTGGCGGTGGCGTCGGCGCTGGCGGTGCTGGACGTGCTCGAAAGCGAAAAGCTGATCGAACGCGGCGCCGAACTGGGCCAGCGTTTGATGGCGCGCCTGGAAAACCTGCGCCCGCGTGTGCCGCAGATCGCCGAAGTGCGCGGCGTCGGCGCCATGGTGGCAGTGGAATTCCGCCAGGCCGACGGCAGCCCCGATCCCGACTTTACGCGCACGGTGCAGAACCGCGCGCTGGAAAAGGGCCTGCTGCTGCTGTCGTGCGGCGTGTACGGCAATGTGATCCGCTTCCTGTTCCCGCTGACGATCCAGGACGAAGTGATGAACGAAGGCCTGGACATCCTGGCCGAGGCACTGACGCGCTGAAGCGTTCGCTCCCATCGATACCAACGAGACATTCCATGCAACTCAAGGACTCCGGCCTGCTGCGTGCGCAGGCCTATATCGCCGGCAGCTGGCAAGATGCGGACAGCGGCGCCACCTTCACTGTCACCGATCCCGCCAGCGGCGCCCTGATCGGCACCGTGCCCGGCATGGGCGCGGCCGAAACGCGCCGCGCCATCGACGCCGCGCAGGCGGCACAGGCTGGCTGGCGCCGCAAGACCGCGCGCGAGCGCGCCGCGGTGCTGCGCGCCTGGTACGAACTGATGCTGGCCAATGCCGACGACCTCGCGCTGCTGATGACCACCGAGCAAGGCAAGCCGCTGGCGGAAGCGAAGGGCGAAGTCGTCTATGCCGCTTCCTTCCTCGAATGGTTCGCCGAGGAGGCCAAGCGTGTCAGCGGCGACGTGCTGGCCACGCCCGCCAACGACAAGCGCCTGGTCGTGGTCAAGGAGCCGGTCGGCGTATGCGCGGCAATCACGCCGTGGAACTTCCCGCTCGCCATGATCACGCGCAAGGCCGGCCCGGCCCTGGCCGCGGGCTGCGCCATGGTGCTCAAGCCGGCTGAAGACACGCCGCTGTCGGCGCTGGCGCTGGCCGTGCTGGCCGAGCGTGCCGGGCTGCCGGCGGGCCTGTTCAGCGTGATCACCGGCGACGCCATCGCCATCGGCGGCGAACTCACGGCTAACCCCGTGGTGCGCAAGCTCAGCTTCACCGGCTCGACCGAGGTGGGCCGCATCCTGATGCGGCAATCCGCCGACACCATCAAGAAGCTTTCGCTGGAGCTTGGCGGCAACGCGCCCTTCATCGTGTTCGACGACGCCGACCTCGATGCCGCGGTGGAGGGGGCCATTGCCTCCAAGTACCGCAACGCCGGCCAGACCTGCGTCTGCGCCAACCGGCTCTATGTTCACGACAAGGTCTATGACGCATTCGCCGAAAAGCTGGTGGCAGCGGTGGCAAAGCTGAAGGTCGGTTACGGCGTCGAGCCGGGCGTGCTGCAGGGCCCGCTGATCAACGAGGATGCGGTGGCCAAGGTCGAGTCGCATATCACCGACGCGCTTGGCAAGGGCGCGCGCCTGCTCGCCGGCGGCAAGCGCCATGCGCTGGGCGGCACTTTCTTCGAACCGACCGTCCTGGCCGACGTTACCCCTGCCATGCGCGTGGCCCGGGAAGAAACCTTCGGCCCGCTCGCGCCGCTGTTCCGCTTCTCCACCGACGAGGAAGCGATCGCGATGGCCAACGATACCGAGTTCGGACTGGCCTCCTATTTCTTCAGCCGCGATATCGGCCGCGTCTGGCGCGTCGCCGAGGCGCTGGAATACGGCATGGTCGGCATCAACACCGGCCTGATCTCCAACGAGGTGGCGCCGTTCGGCGGCGTCAAGCAGTCGGGGCTGGGCCGCGAGGGCTCGAAGTACGGCCTCGACGAATACCTGGAGGTCAAGTACCTGTGCATGGGCGGGGTGGACCGGTGAGCGCGCCGCAAGACCGGCCCAGGGCAGTCGGCACGGTGCAGGTCGACAACGAGCGCGTGGTCGTGACCGAGTGGCGCTTCGCGCCCGGCGCCGAGACCGGCCAGCATCGCCATGGCTACGACTATGTGGTGGTGCCGATGACCACTGGCGCGCTGCGCCTGCAGAC
Source organism: Cupriavidus sp. Agwp_2 (assembly GCF_040784895.1). NCBI lineage: Bacteria > Pseudomonadati > Pseudomonadota > Betaproteobacteria > Burkholderiales > Burkholderiaceae > Cupriavidus > Cupriavidus sp. Agwp_2. The sequence goes on along the minus strand of NZ_CP088084.1, from coordinate 972,891 downwards.
GCCGGCCGGCGAGGTCACCAGCCAGCTGATCGCCGGCCAGGCCTACCACCGTCCGGCCGGCGTCGAGCACAACGTCATCAACGCCCACGAAGGCGAATGCGTGTTCGTGGAGATCGAGATCAAGCCGGCGGCCGGTGCCGCGGGCGGAGGAAGTTGCCAATGAGCCAAGCCCATCACAACCTGCGCGAGCGCAATGGCGGCCAGATCCTTGTCGAGCAGCTGCGCATCCAGGGCGTGCGGCGCGTATTCCTGGTGCCGGGCGAAAGCTACCTGCCATGCATCGATGCGCTGTACGACCACCAGGACGCGATCACGCCGATCGTCTGCCGCCAGGAAAGCGGCGCCGGCTACATGGCCGAAGCCCACGGCAAGCTTACCGGCGAGCCCGGCGTTTGCTTCGTCACGCGCGGCCCCGGCGCAACCAACGCCAGCATTGCCGTGCATACCGCGTTCCAGGACTCCACGCCGATGATCCTGTTCGTGGGGCAGGTGGGCAACGATTTCTACGAGCGTGAAGCCTTCCAGGAAATCGACTACCGCCGCATGTTCGGCCAGATGGCCAAGTGGGTCGCGCAGATCGACCGCACCGACCGCATCCCCGAGTTCATCGCGCGCGCCTTCGCGGTGGCGACGAGTGGCCGGCCCGGGCCGGTGGTGCTGGCGTTGCCCGAGGACACGCTGTGGGGCAAGGCCACCGTGGCCGATATGCCGCGCTACGTGCGCAGCCACGCGGCCCCGGCGCCGCACGCGCTGGCGTCCCTGGCCGCGATGCTGGAACAGGCCGAGCGTCCCTTCCTGATGATCGGCGGCTCCGGCTGGACCCCCGAGGCGATGCGGCAGATGGAAGGCTTCGCCGAACGCTTCGGCCTGCCGGTGGGGTTGGCGTGGCGCCGGCTGGAATGCTTCGACAACCACCATTCCAACTATGCCGGCCATGTCGGCTGGGGCATGGGCGAGGCACTGCGCGCGCGCATCCGCGAGTCGGACCTGCTGATCGCCGTCGGCACCCGCATGGGCGAGGCCACCACCGAGGGTTATACGGTGGTGGAAAGCCCGCTGCCGCGCCAGCGGCTGGTGCATGTGTATCCCGATCCGGAGGAGCTGGGCCGCGTGTTCCGCGCGGAGGTGCCTATCGTTGCCGACGTCGTCTCGTTCGCGGCCGCGGTGGACGGCCTGCGTCCGGCGCGAGAACACAATCGCGCCGCATTGGTGGAGCGCGCGCGGCACGACTACCTCGACAGCCAGAAGGCGCTGCCCGCGCCAGGCCCGCTGAACCTGAATCAGGCCGCCTGCCTTGTGCGCGAGCGCCTGCCCGACGATGCCTGCATCACCGTCGGTGCCGGCAACTACGCGGTCTTTCCGCACACCTATTACCGCTACAAGGGCGTCGGCACCAGCCTGGCGCCCACCGTGGGCTCGATGGGCTACGGGCTGCCGGCGGCCATCTCGGCCAAGCTGGAGCGTCCGGAACGCACCGTGGTCTGCTATGCGGGCGACGGCTGCTTCCAGATGAACCTGCAGGAGCTGGGCGTGGCCATGCAGTACCGCCTCGGCATCGTGGTGCTGGTGTTCAACAACGGCATCTGGGGCACGATCCGCGCCCACCAGGAACGCGAGTTCCCCGGGCGGACCATCGCGCTGGGCTTCGAGAACCCCGAGTTCGCCGAACTGGCGCGCGCCTACCGCGGCTACGGCGAAGTGGTCGCCAGCGACGCCGAATTCGGTCCCGCGCTGGACCGCGCGCTCGACTTTGCCAGCACGCACAGCATGCCGGCGCTGCTGGAGCTGCGCTACGACCCCGACGGCATCGCGCCGGGCATGACCCTGTCCGGCATCCGCGCGGCGGCGCTGGCGCGCCAGGCGGCAGGCTGAGCCGGCGCTTCTCTTCACAACCACTCAACACCATGCGTGCCTTCTTCTCGGATGATCAGTTGCTGCACGAGCCTCGCCAGTTCATGCGCGCGGGGCGGCTGTGCGCGCCGACCGACGTGCCGGCCCGCGCGGCGGCACTGCAGCGCGCGCTGGCCGCGCGCGGCATCGAACTGGCGGCGCCGCCCGATTGCGGGCGCGCGCCGCTGGAGGCGGTGCACAGTCCGGCCTATCTCGACTTCCTCGCCAGCGCCTACGCGCGCTGGCAGGAACTGGCGCGCCCCGGCTTCGAGCCCGGCATCGAAGTCCTGCCCAATCTTTCGCCGTATCACAACGGCAAGGTCGGCGAGCCGCGCCGGCCTGCGTGCCCGACCGAATCGGTGATCGCGCAGGCGGGCTACTACCTGGGCGACCTCAGCTGCCCGCTCGGCCCGGACAGCTGGCGCGCGATCCTGCGCGGCGCGCACAGCGCGGTGGCGGCGGCACGCCATGTGTGCGAGCGGCAGGACGGCGCCGGCATGGCCTACGCGCTGTGCCGTCCGTCCGGCCACCACGCCCATAGCGATCGCGCGGCCGGCTTCTGTTACGTCAACAACTCCGCCATCGCGGCGCAGACGCTGCTGGCCCGCTTCGGCAAGGTGGCGGTGCTCGACGTCGACGCGCACCACGGTGACGGCACGCAGCAGATCTTCTATCACCGCTCCGATGTGATGACGATTTCGCTGCATGCCGATCCGGCCGACTACTACCCGTTCTACACCGGCTATGCGAACGAGCGCGGCTATGGCGCGGGCTATGGCTACAACCTCAACTTCCCGCTGCCGCACGGCAGCGGCGACGCCGAATTCCTGTCGGCGCTGGACGGTGCGCTGGACGCGCTGCGCGACTATCGCCCGCAGGCGGTAGTGCTGGCGCTGGGCTTCGATACCTACGAGAACGATCCCATCAGCGTCCTGAAGGTCAGCATGGACGGCTACCGCGGCATCGGCGAGCGCATCCATGCGCTGGGCCTGCCGACGGTGGTGGTGCAGGAGGGCGGCTACGAGGTCGAGGCCATCGGGCGCGGGCTGGATGCATTCCTGGCAGGTTTCGCACCCGCGATCGCATAAGAAATGAATGGCGCAATCACCAATACTGGGAGAACTGCAATGACTAGCAAGATCGCCATCAACGGCCAGCGCCTGTGGCAATCGCTGATGGACCTGGCACGGATCGGCGCCACGCCGAAGGGCGGCAACGCGCGGCTGGCCCTGACCGCACTCGACGGTCAGGGCCGCGACCTGGTATGCGGCTGGATGCGCGACGCCGGCCTGACCGTGACGGTGGACCGCGTCGGCAATATCTTCGGGCGCCGCGCCGGGCGCAACGACGCGCTGCCGCCGGTGATGACCGGCAGCCATATCGATACCCAGCCGACCGGCGGCAAGTTCGACGGCTGCTTCGGCGTGCTGGCCGGGCTGGAAGTCATGCGCACGCTCAACGACCATGGCGTGACCACCGAAGCGCCGCTCGAACTGGCGATCTGGACCAATGAGGAGGGCACGCGCTTCGTGCCGGTGATGATGGGCTCGGGCGTGTTCGCGGGCATCTTCCCGCTGCAGACCGCGCTGGACGCCACCGATACCGAAGGCAAGCGCGTGGCGGACGAACTGCAGGCCATCGGCTATGCCGGCACCGACGAAGTGGGCGGGCGGCCGGTGGGCGCATATTTCGAGGCGCATATCGAGCAGGGCCCGGTGCTGGAAGCGGCGGACAACGTGATCGGCGTGGTCACCGGTTCGCTGGGGCTGCGCTGGTACGACGTCACCGTGACCGGTATGGAAGCGCACGCCGGCCCGACGCCGATGCCGCTGCGCCGTGACGCGCTCTATGGTGCCACACACGTGATGCAGGAAGTGGTGCGCATCGCCCATGACTTCGCGCCGCACGGCCGCGGCACCGTGGGCGTGGTCAATCTCCACCCCGGCTCGCGCAACGTGATTCCCGGCGCGGTCAGATTCACGGTCGACCTGCGCCACGAAGACGCCGGCAAGCTGGCCGAGATGGACGCCCGCTTCCGCGCCGCATGCGAGGCGCTGGCGCAGGGCCAGACCACCGGTGCCGCGTTCGACGTGAAGATCGACGACGTGCAGTACTTCCCGCCGACCCCGTTCGCGCCGGAACTGGTCGACCATGTGCGCCGCGAGGCCGTGGCGCGCGGCTACAGCCAGCAGAACATCGTCACCGGCGCGGGCCATGATGCCGTCTACATGGCCAGCGTGACCCCGACCGCGATGATCTTCGTGCCCTGCAAGGACGGCATCAGCCATAACGAAGTGGAAGACGCCCGCCCCGAGCACCTGGAAGCCGGCGCCAACGTGCTGCTCGGTGCAATGGTCGCGCAGGCGGGCGCATGACCGCCGCGGCGCCGGGCAGGTCCGACTGGTGGCGTGGCGGGCTGCTGTTCCTGTGCGTGGTGACGTTGTTCGCCACGGTGGATGCCACCGCCAAGCACCTGGTCGGCCGCTATCCCGCGCCGTTCCTCAATGCGGTGCGATACGGCGCCACGCTGGCAGTGGCGGTGGCCATGCTCGCCGGATCTGGCCAACTGCGCTTCTGGCGCACCCCGCACCGCGGCCTCTTGGTGCTGCGCGGTCTGATGCTGGCGGTGGTCGGCACCTGCTTCATGACCGCGCTGCTGTGGATGCCGCTGGCCGAAGCCACCGCCATCTATTTCATGGCGCCGCTGATGGTGGTGGGCCTGTCGCCGTGGATGCTGGGCGAGAAGGTCGGCCTGCGCCAGTGGCTGGCGGTAGGCGCGGGCTTCTGCGGGATGCTGCTGATCGTACGCCCCGGCGGCGCGGTGTCGTGGCTTGGCACCGTGCTGATGCTGGCCGCCACGCTGGCCTACGCCATGCTGCAACTGCTGACGCGGCGCATGGCGGGGCAGGTTGATGCGCGCGTGCAATACGGCTTTGCCGCGCTGATCTGCATGGTTGCCACCGGCGTGCCGGCGCCGTTCTTCCCGCCGCCGGTGTGGCCTGACCTGGCCGACTGGATGGCGATCCTGGCGATGGGGCTGATGAGCGCGGCGGCGCAGGTGCTGCTGATCCTGGCCCTGCAGCGCGCCCCGGCATCGCGCCTGGCGCCGCTGAACTATTTCCACCTGCTGCTGGCGCTGGTCTACAGCGCGCTGTGGTTCGGCCGCTGGCCCGACGCGCTGGCGCTGGCCGGCATCGCCCTGATCGTGGTCGCGGGCCTGACGCAGACGCTGCCGTCGCCCGCGGCCCTGTCAACCAAACGAGGAACCCCATGAGCGAAACTCGCGACCAGTCTTACTGGCAGACCCGGGCAGCGGCACTGCGCCCGCAAAGCCGCGGCTACATCGGTGGCGAATGGACCGACGCAGCCAATGGCGCTACCTTCGACACCATCAACCCCGCCACCGGTGCCGTGCTGGCCAAGGTCGCGGCATGCGGCGCGGCCGACGTCGACCGCGCCGTCGCGGCGGCACGCCAGGCCTTCGAGCAAGGCGTCTGGTCCGGGCTGGCACCGCGCGATCGCAAGGCCGTGCTGCTGCGCCTGGCCGCGCTGATCGAAACGCACCACGAGGAACTGGCCCTGCTGGAAACGCTGGACATGGGCAAGCCCATCGGCGACACGCTGGCCTACGACATTCCGGAAGCGGCGCGCACCTTCGCGTGGTACGCCGAAGCCATCGACAAGCTCTACGACGAGATCGCGCCCACCGGCGGCAACGTGCTCGCCACCATCACGCGCGAGCCGCTTGGCGTAGTCGCGGCCGTGGTGCCGTGGAACTATCCGCTGCTGATGGGCAGCTGGAAGGTCGCACCGGCGCTGGCCGCCGGCAACAGCGTCATCCTCAAGCCGGCCGAACAGTCGCCATTGACCGCTCTGCGGCTGGCCGAACTGGCTGCTGAAGCCGGCATTCCGCCCGGGGTCTTCAACGTGGTGCCGGGACTGGGCGCGCAGGCAGGGCAGGCACTCGGGCTGCATCCCGACGTGGATGGCATCGCCTTCACCGGCTCCACGGCCACCGGCAAGCGCTTCATGGAATATTCCGGCCAGTCCAACCTGAAGCGTGTCTGGCTCGAATGCGGCGGCAAGTCGCCGCATATCGTCTTCGACGACTGTCCCGACCTCGACCGCGCCGCGCAGGCGGCTGCCATCGGCATCTTCAACAACCAGGGTGAGATCTGCATCGCCGGTTCGCGCCTTTATGTCCAACGCGCCATCTACGACGCCTTCATGGAGAAGCTGGAGGCCCATGCCAGAGCGATGCAGCCCGGCGATCCACTCGACCCCGCTTCCGCCATGGGCGCCATCGTCGACGCGCGCCAGCTCGATCGCGTGATGTCCTATGTGGACGGCGGCCAACGCGAAGGCGCGCGGTTGCGCCTGGGCGGCGAACGCGTCCGCACGGACACCGGCGGCTACTTCCTGCAGCCCACCATCTTTGAATGCCCGAGCCAGTCGCTCAGCATCGTGCGCGAAGAGATCTTCGGCCCGGTGCTGGCCGTGACTTTGTTCGACACGGAGGACGAAGTCGTGCGCATGGCCAACGATTCGCCCTATGGGCTGGGCTCAGGACTGTGGACCGCCAATCTGTCGCGCGCGCACCGTGTCTCGCGTCGGCTGCGGGCCGGGCTGGTGTGGGTCAACTGCTATATGGATGGAGATATCACGGTGCCTTTCGGCGGGGTCAAGCAGTCGGGATCGGGGCGGGACAAGTCGCTGCATGCGCTGGACAAGTACACCGATTTGAAGACTACGTGGATCAATCTGGGGTAGATCTGCTGACGAGGCGCTGGGCTTCCAGCTCGCGTCTCGTCTGGTCCAGCTTTTCGGCAAGCAGTCGTTCATCGGGTAGTACGGTCCGATACTCGGCGGCCAACACTCTGTTGGACAGGCCTTCGAGGGAATAGCGCGCTTCCGAGGCACCCAGTTCCGTGCACAATATCAGCCCAACCGGGGGATTCTCCCCCGGTTTCATCCAATTCTCGCGTGCATAGTTCAGGTAAGGATGCATTTGGCCAGCGTCGGTGTATCTGAACTTTCCAACCTTGAGATCCACAACGAGCAGGCACTTGAGTCGACGGTTGAAGAACAGCAAATCAACGCGGAACCAACTGTCGTCGATGCGTAGGCGCCGCTGCCGGCCAATGAATGCGAAGTCATCGCCCAGTTCAAGCAGGAAGTCAGCGAGATGGTGAATCAAGGCGCCCTCCAGTTCCGATTCGGAGTATTCGTCCTTGAGATTCAGGAACTCCAGCACGAATGGGTCCTTGAAGGCTTGGTCCGGTGACGATGTGTCACTGGCTTCGATCTCCATGGCGCCTGTCAACATGGCTGCCTGGTTCGTCGAGAGTGCCGTGCGCTCATAGAACTGGCTGCCGATCTGGCGGTCAAGCTGGCGCACGCTCCAGCCACAGCGCAGTGCCTCGGCTTCATAGAAGTCCCGCGCATAGGCGTTCTTGACTGAGATCAGGCGCACATAGGTGGACCAGGGCAGACGCAAGGCCTGGGCGAGGACGGAAATATTGAGTGGCTCTTTGCGCACACATTTGCCAGACAGAGTCTGGCAAATCTTCTCTGCAGGCCAATATTGGTAGAACGTGCGCATCTGCTGCAGGTTTTGCCTGCTGAAGCCTCGGCCAAACCGGGAGGAAAGGTCGGATGCCAGACGTTCGAGCAATGCGTCGCCATATCCGGCGCGTTCTTGTCCGGCCTGTTCGAACTCGGTGATGCGTCGGCCGATTTCCCAGTAAGTAGCGGTCATGAGGGCGTTTACGCTTCTTGCGGCGGCGCTTCGCGCGGATTCCAGCAATGCCACGACTTCTCGCTGGATGAACGCGTACGCCTGGCTTTCGGGGAGTGCACTCGTCGTGGTCATGGTGTTGTCGTCAAGCTTGAGGTTAACGCGTTGGCGGATGCCCCGAAGCGCCGCCAACGCATGCGCCGCTACGCTGTGAGCGGATCCGCGTCCATCAACTCGGCCAGCTTCGCCTGCACCATGCCAAGCAGGCATAGCGCGCTGAAGCATTCCTCTGAACGTACGCTCAACTGCTCCAATAGCGCGAGCACGCCTTCAATGCCGGCGCGGATTTGATGCAGGGAAACACTGGTTTCGACTGGTTCGATCGTCATGGATGACACCTCACTAAGTGGATGTGGGCCACCCAGGCAAGTGAGGGTGGCGGGTCAAGAGCGAGGGTGGAAATACCGGAAGACGCGAAGAACCGGCCCAGCCTTGCGGCTGCCCCGCTCGACCCGCCATGGAACCAATTGGTTCGTGCGAGTACACAGACGTTGCCCATTGGTGCGGCAACGTCTGTTCGCATCAATTGCTCGGGTTTCCACGCCCGGTCACCGGCAATCCGATGACGCAACCAGTATTTCCGGCCTGCGCCACGAAGGCGATAAGAGATGTCGCATTCCTGTTGGGAAAGCGAAGCTTGCAGGAACGCGGCTCCCTAGGAAATCGCTGAGTCCTGAAAGCGGCGAAAGCGGATGGAGGAGGGAAGTACGGCCAGGCTTGGCGCGGCAGCGTGCAGGAATCACGCAGTCCAACGCCTCAGAAATTCCCTAACGAAAGACGCGGTTTCTCAGCTGAGCGCCAGCGTCACCGCAGCCTGCGCGTGCAGCGCCGTGGTATCGAACACCGGCAGCGCCACGTCACGCTGCCCGAGCAGCAGCGTGATTTCCGTGCAGCCGAGGATCACGCCTTCGGCGCCCTGCGCCGCGAGCGCGGCGACGATGCGTTGGTATTCGGCCCTCGCGTCATCGCGCACGATGCCGTGGCATAACTCTTCATAGATGACATCGTGCACCCGTTCGCGGTCCGCCTGCTCCGGCACTACCACGTCGATGCCATGCAACTCGCGCATCCGCCCGCGGTAGAAATCCTGCTCCATCGTGAAGCGGGTTCCGAGCAGGCCGACCCGCCGGATGCCGGCCTGACGCAACGCTTGCGCCGTCGGGTCGACGATATGAATGAAGGGCACGTTGAGCACGGATTCGATCGCCGGCGCTACGCGATGCATGGTGTTGGTACAGAGCAGCACGAAATCCGCGCCGCCGCCCTCGACCTGCCGCGCGGCCTGCTGCATGAGCCGGCCGAGTTCATCCCATTGCTCCGCGTGCTGGAGTGCCTTGATTTCCTCGAAGCAGACGGTGGCCATGAGGCTGCGGGCATTGTTGTGCCCGCCCAGCCTTGCTTTCATGTCTTGGTTGATCAGCCGGTAGTACTCGGCGGACGACTCCCAGCTCATGCCGCCGATCAGTCCGATTGTTTTCATGCTCTGATTCCCTTGCGCAGTCTGGCCCTTGTGACTTTGAGAAAAGTAGCAACAAAAGGCAGTAGCGGACAGGGACAATTCTGCTGATTCCCACCCGGCCAGTGCCGGCACGAAATGCGAAGAAGGCGAGATATGACAGGCGGCGGCTATCTCGCTTCCCGCTACAGCTTGCCTTCAAGCGACTTGCGCTCCAGCCAGATCTCCTGCACGAACGGGTCCGTCACGCCATAGACCCCGTGCCCTTTGCGCATGATCAGGTTCGTCGCCATCATCTCATTGACCACAGGCTGCGCTTCCTCGATGCGGACATCACGTCCCAGGGCAGCCGAGTAGGCAGCAGCGGACTCGCCTGAAAACAGGCCGCGGGCGTCACCATCAGCGCACGCAATGCGATCGAAAATTGCGGTAGCCAATCCGCCCAGCTGTTCGAGCTTCATCAGTTCAAGATCGGCAGCAGTCGAGCGGAGCGTGTTGGCAATGACTGGCAAGTGCTCGTCCGGATTGCTTCCGGAAGGCAAGTGGAAATGCAGTTGCCGCAAGGCTTTGATCATCTCTTCCGGCCGGTTGCCCAGTGCGCGGAAAGCCTGGACGGCAACGTCGAGAGATGGACGCGCGCTGAATCCTTCTGCCGACAAGCGTTCCAGCAGATGGGCGATGTAGTCTTCACCAAGCACGGGGTAGGAGACCGAGGTAGCGCCTGCAAAGGCCTGGTTGCGGCGCGCAGTCAGTTCGCCAACCAGCGCCCGGTGCGAGCCAGTGCCTACAAAGATGAAGTAGCCAGGCGTATTGGGGCGTGGATTGACGGCATCGCGGGCTGCCTTGAGTGCCAGTAGCATTCGGTTGCCCTCGTCGGAGGTGATGGCATGCTGGACCTCGTCCACGATCAGGACTACGTTGGTCCTGGCCTTGTCGACGACTTCGGCAAGGGCGTGGGCCAGCGTGGCACCGCCGGGCTCGCCAACGCTTTCAAGCTTGAACCCGAACTTGAGGCCAAAGGCGCCAAAGTCGGCACCGGACACTCGCTTGAGCTGCCTGAGGGCGGCGGAGCCCGGCTGCTCCAGCTCGGCGAGAGTCTTCTTTACCGCGGCAAGGATTAGGGACGCAGGGCTGCGTTGGGTGTCGCTCCAGAGGTCGACGTAGATGACGATCGCACCCTCGGCCTCCAGGGCAGGGACGAGGTCGTTGATAAGAAACGTCGTTTTTCCGGTGCGCCGCAAGCCCGATAGAAACAAGCCTGACCGTAGCCCTTCGTCCAGTACGCCGGGGTGGAGCAACTGCTGCGACATCTGGCTCGCAATGGCCGGGCGACGATAGATGTTTGTCATGGCGCACTTATTGGAAATTATTGGATTCCAATAATTATAGCCGAGTAATAATTCTCTCTAATTCATGAGGGCTGAGTGGCTCCGTACCCACTCTGGGTGACGAAAGGGATTCTTTTTGGCCGTTTAGCGCGCCGTTCCCTTTCCAAGACCAGCCACAAAGTCCTCCCCCTCTGGCAACCCTAAAGAGAAGCCGACCGGGAAGTTCACTGCAATCCCGTCTTCTCCTGCTGGGCGTCGCACCACCCCGCGGGCGCGCACGTGCGCATCCTCAAACAATTCCCCCGCCCCCAGCACCGGTGAGAACGGTATATCCAGCGGCCCGAAGAAATTCTCCCACTCGGCCAGGTCACGCGTCAGGAACACCGCCGCAAGCAGGTCATTGACCGCCAGCTTGTGCCCATAACGCCCGGCCCGCGTGGCATATCGCGGATCGCGCAGCGCAGGAAATTCCTCCCCAAGCGCCTCGCCCAGGTTGACCCAGAACTTGTTCTCCAGAATCCCCATCGCCAGATGCCTGCCGTCGCGCGTCTCGAACAGGTCGTTCTCCGGCATCACCGTCGGTGATTCCTGTGGCGCGGCCTCGTGCCCGCGCGCGGCCCAGGCGCCGTGGGCGGTCCATGACAGGATCGCGTCGTGGATCGACACGTCCAGATGCTGCCCCCGTCCGTGCTGCCGCGCGCTCATGATGGCAACAGCAAGCGACAGCGCGGCATATCCGGAGGCTGCATAGTCGGACACCCGCACACGCGGACGCGAGACCTTGTCGTGCACCTGCACCGGCGTCGCCCAGTAGCCGGCCAGCGCCAGGTAGTTGAGGTCATGCCCCGCATGGCTGGCGTACGGTCCGGTCTGCCCGAAGCCGGAGACCGAGCACAGCACAATGGCCGGATTGACCGCGGCCAATGCCGCATAGTCAAGTCCCAGCCGCTTCATGACGCCAGGGCGGAAGCCTTCCACCACGGCGTCGGCATTGCGCGCCAGTTCGAGGAAGGCCTCGCGGCCGGCGTCGGCTTTCAGGTCCAGCGCGATGGACTTCTTGCCGCGATTGAACTGCGCATACGCCGCGGGACTAAGCTGGCGGATGGAGTCGCCGCTGCCGGGCTGCTCCACCTTGATCACATCGGCTCCAAGTTGCCGCAGCAGGCTGCAGGCATGCGGGCCGGGCAGCAGCTGGCTGGCGTCGATGATGGTGACATCCTTCAGGCAGGACCATTCTGGTTTCATGTGCAATCCCGGTTCAATAGCAGGGCGCTCAGCCCAGGTCGCCGACCATGCCGATCGACTTCATCAGCTCGCCATAGCGGGAGTTGTCCGCGGCCACGACCGTGCCGAACTGGGCCGGGGTGGCGCTGCGGCGTAGTTCGCCCGCGTTGGCCTTGAGCTGCGCGTCGAACACGCCGGCATTCTGCAGCGCGGCAACCGCGGCATGGAGCTTCTGCGTCAGCTCGGCCGGGAAGTTGGCCGGCGCAAACAGGCCGCTCCAGTTGTCGATGACAAAGCCGGGCGGCAGCGCTTCGGCCATGGTCGGCACGTCCGGGAAGAACGGCGAGCGTGCGGCGGCGGTGACGGCCAGCACGCGCACCTGTTGGTTGCGCACATACTGGGTGGCCGTGCCAAGCACCGGCATGCCGAACTGGGTCTGCCCGGTCAGCATGGCGGTGATGATTTCCGGCGCGCCCTTGTACGGGATATGCACCGCGTCGCAGCCGGTCTGGTGCAGCATGGTTTCCACCGCCAGATGGGCGATGCTGCCCTTGCCGCCAGAGCCGTAGTTGAACTTGCCCGGCGCTTTCTTCATGGCAGCGACCAGCTCGGCCGCGGTCTTGTACGGCGACGATGCAGGCACGACCAGCGCAGTCGGCCCGCCGGAAAGCGCCGTGATCGGCGTGAAATCGCGCGCCGGGTCGTACGGCATCTTGCGGTACATGTGCACGTTGATCACGTGCGTATTGGCCAGAATGCCCAGCGTGTAGCCGTCCGGCGCCGCACGCCGCAGCGCGGTGGCGCCGATGATGCCGCCGGCGCCGGGCATGTTCTCGACCACCAGCGGCTGGCCGAGTTTCTGGCCCAGCTCCGCCGACAGCGTGCGGGCGGTATTGTCGGGCGTGCTGCCGGCGATGAACGGGACGATCAGCCGGATCGGCCGGTTGGGATAGTTGGCAGGGGCCGCGGCGCGGGCGGGCAGCAGGACGCTTCCCAGTGCGGCGGCGCCAGCGGTGGCGAGCCATTCTCGGCGGTTCATGCTAGGTCTCCGTGGTCTTTTTTGTCGTGTCCTGATGCCGGCGGCGTCCGTGCCGCCGGCACGGTCATGCCTGTTGCTGCTTTGGCGGCTGCGCTTGTTGCTGCAATGGCTCCAGTATCGCGCGCGCGATGGTGTTGCGCTGGATCTCGCTGGTGCCGGTGAAGATGCGGAACATGCGCAGCTTGCGGAAGGTCTGCTCGACCGGATGCCCGCGCGTAACGCCGACGTTGCCGTGGATCTGCACCGCCTTGTCGGCCACTTCGAAGCAGCGCTCCGAGACAAAGAGCTTGCATGCCGCGGCCTTCATGCGCAGGTCGGCGCCGGCATCGGCCAGCGCGGCGGTGTGCGCGATCATGCTTTCGCAGGCCCACAGCGCCGCGGCCATGTCGGCGAGCATGTGCTGGATCGCCTGGAAGCGCGCGATCGGGCCGCCGAACTGGCGCCGCTTGCCGGCGTATTCCACCGATGACTCGTAGGCGCGCATGGCCAGCCCCAGCATCGACGGGCAGTGCAGCAAGCGGTTCACGTTGATGCGCGACATGCCGAGCTTGAAGCCGTTGCCCTCGCCGCCAAAGATATTGGCGCGCGGCACGCGCACGTTGTCGAAGCGGATATCGCCGTCGATATGCTGGCCCGACATTGGCACGTACTCGTTGGTCACGGTCACGCCCGGCAGGTTCAGGTCGACCAGCACCGCGCTGATCGCCGGCGGCGTGATGGTGGCATCCGTCACGCACATGACGATGGCGAAGTCCGCGAACGGCGCGCCGCTGATGTAGTGCTTGCCGCCGTTGATCACCAGCTCGTCGCCGTCGGCGACCGCGGTGGTCTTGATGCTCTGCGCGTCCGAGCCGGAATGCGTTTCGGTCAGCGCGAAGCAGGTCGATTTCTCGCCGCGGATGACCGGCTCGAAGTACTGCTTCAGTTGCGCCGGCGTGGCGTACTTGAGCATGTTGCCTACGCGCGGCGGGCCGCCCAGGTCGCCCAGCACATGCGCCGCCAGCGTCGAGCCACTGGCGGCAAGGTCGGCCTTGAGCGCGCATTGCTCCTGGATGTTCAGCCCCTTGCCGCCGAGCGATTCCGGCAGGCAGGCGGCATAGAAGCCCAGTTCGTAAGAGCGGCGCCAGACATTGCGCAGCACCTCGCGCGGCCACTGGTCTTCGGAACCGAGACCCAGCTCCTGCTCCAGCGGGCGCAGCTCTTCGTCGATAAAGCGGCGGATGCCGGCGCGGGTTTCCAACAGCACGGGGTTGGTCAGATGATCGAACATGACAGGCGGGCTCCTTAGTTGACGCGGCGCGCCACGCCTTGCCAGTAGCGTTCGCGCACGATCTTGCGGGCCAGCTTGCCGCTGGCGTTCTTGGGCAGTTCGGCGACAAAGTCGACCGAACGCGGCGATTTGTAGTCGGCGATGCGCTCGCGGCAGTGCGCGATCAGCTGCTGCGCGCTGGCTTCTCGGCCCGGGCGCAGCGTGACCACGGCCTTGACGCTCTCGCCCCAGGTATCGTCGGGCACGCTGATGACGCAGGCTTCGAGCACGTCGGGGTGCTGGTACAGCGTCGCTTCGACCTCGGTCGGGTACACATTGAAGCCGCCGGAAATGATCATGTCCTTCTTGCGGTCGACCAGGTACAGGTAGCCGGCGTCGTCCACGCGCGCCAAGTCGCCGGTGTGCAGCCAGCCGTCGACGATGGTCTCGGCGGTCAGCGCGGGCTCGCCCCAGTAGCCCCGGAACACGTCTTCGCCGCGGATCACCAGTTCGCCGGTTTCGCCGACCGCGACCTCGCGGCCTTGCTCGTCGACCACGCGCACCTCTGTCTCGCCCAGCGCGCGGCCACACGACGCCAGGCGCTCGGGGTGGTTCGCGATCGCGTCGGCATGATCGGCGGTCGACAGGCGCGTGACGCCAGAGGTAGATTCGCTGGCGCCATAGCCTTGCGACAGGATCGGGCCGATGCGCTCCCACGCCTCGCGGATACGCGCCGGTGCCATCGGCGCGGCGCCATAGGCCAGCGTCTTCAGGCTGGACAGGTCGGCCTGCGCCAGCGTGGGCTCGGCCATCAGCATGTTGATCATTGCCGGCACCATGAACACGTGCGTGATGCGCAGCCGCGCCACCTCGGCCAGGAAGTGTGCGGGCTCGAATTTTTCGAAAAGCACCAGCGTCGCGCCCAGGTACAGGTAAGGCTGCATCAGCATGCCGGACGCGTGCGTGACCGGGCCGATCAGCGCCAGCCGGTCTCCGGGTCGAGCGGGGCGGTCCATGCCGGCCACCATCTTGCGCAGCGCCGCCATGCGGTTGCCGTAGGTCTGCATCGCCGCCTTGATCTTGCCGGTGGAGCCGGACGAGAAGTGCAGCACGGCGAGATCGCTGGCAGCGGGTGCGATGTCGGGCGGCGTGGTGCCGGCGTTGGCCAGCAGCGATTCGTAGCCGACATAGCCTGCGGGCGCGTCGCCGATGGCGATAAACGTCTCCACGCTGCCGAAGCCCGGCGTGGCGCGCGAGTAGCCGGTGTAGCCGGGGCCGGCGATCAGCACGCGCGGCGTGCAGTTCTCGACCACATCAGTGGCTTCCGCGGCGGTAAAGCGCGGATTCAGCGCGGCCTTGACCAGGCCGGCCTTGTACAGCGCGCACTCCAGCTCGACCAGCTCGGGCCGGTTGCGCGCCTGCACCGCCACGCGGTCGCCGTGCTGCAGCCCGAGCGCCAGCAGCGCGTTGGCCAGCCGGGTGGAGCGCTCTTCCAGCTGGCGGTAGGTCACCACCTGGTCCTGGTAGAGGATGGCGGGCTGGTCGCCCCAATAGCGCGCGGCGCGGCGCAGGAAGTACGCGAAACTCATGCTGTCTCCGTGATGCGAATGATGTTGTGCTACGGCTCTGCGCCTAAGTCTGTAAGATGGCGCCCATCACCACAATGCGGCGCTGGATATAAAGCCATAACCATCAGGAATGTGAGGCAATGGAGACGCGGGATCTGGACTACATCCTCGCCGTGGCAACGCACGGCGGCATCGGCAGGGCGGCGGAGGCCCTCGGGATCAGCCAGCCGGCCCTGACCAAGGCGGTGCAGCGGGTGGAGGCGCAGGCCGGGCTGCCGCTGTTCGAGCGTACCGCCAACGGCATGACCGCCACTTACGCCGGCGCGCGCTTCCTGGAGCGGGCGCGGCGCATCCGGCTGGAGTATGAGGACGGCATCAAGGAAATGCTCGGTATCCGCACCGGCGAGCAGGGCGTGCTGCGGGTCGGCTATTCGCCGTCGATTCCGGGTGGCGTGATCCTGGGCGCGTGCCAGCAGCTGATGCGTGAGCGCCCGGTCGCGCGGCTGCGCTTGCGGCGCCGGCTGGCGCGGGACGTGCTGGACCTGCTGGCCGCCGGCGAACTCGATCTCGCGGTGGCGCCGGTGCAGGCTTCAACGGACTTTGCGGTGGAGCCGCTGTTCGACGACCGGCTGGTGGTGGTGGCCGATCAGGGCCACGCGCTATTGCGCCGGCGCAAGCTGCGGCTGGTGGACCTGGCCGACCAGGAATGGCTGCTGCCGGAGGCGCATATCACGCTGCGGCAGCAGGTCGATGCCGCCTTCCGCCAGCGCGGCCTGCCGGCGCCGCAGCCGCGCGTCGAGATCGATTTCGGCAGCCCCTCGCTGTTCGCGCTGATTCAGGGTACGCAGATGCTGAGCATCGCCAACGAGGGCGGCGACGCCATGCAGCACGGCCTGCGCGCGCTGCCGCTGGAAGTGGAAGAGCTGGACCTGCGCCGGCGGATCGGCGTGCTGACCCGCGCCGGCGCGTACCTGTCGCCGCTGGCGCAGCGCCTGACGACGCTGCTGCGCGAGCACAGCCGCTGAGCGCGCTGAAGGTTATTGCAGCGGGATCCTGGCGACCGCCGCCAGCCGCTTCCAGCGCACGATCTCGTCCTTCTGGTATTGCAGCATTTCCGCCGGCGACGACAGGATCAGCTTGGTCGACTGGCGTGTGTAGTACTCGCGCACGTCGGGCGCGTTGCCAGCCTGCGTGAACAGGTCCTGCAGCCGCTTCACCACCGCCGGCGGGGTCTTGGCGGATATCGCCGCGGCCACCCAGTTGTACGCCAGGAAATCCGGCAGGCCGGCCTCGACGATCGACGGCACGTCCGGCAACAGCGGCGAGCGCTGCGGCGCGGTATAGGCCAGCGCCCGGACCTTGCCGCCGCGCACCAGTTCGATTGCGCCGGTGGCATCGACCACGGCAAAGTCCACGTTGGCCGCCATCACGCCGTTGATCGCATCGCCCGCGCCCTTGTAAGGCACCGCGGTGGTCTTGATCTTCGCCAGCTCGTTGAACCATTCGCTGTACAGCGTGTACGAGATCGAGCCCGTGCCGTAATTGAGCGCGCCGGGCCGCTTGCGCGCGTCCTCCAGCAGTTCCGCCAGTGTGCGGTAGGGCGAGCCGGCCGGCACGATGACCACGCACGGCCCGCGCGACAGCAGCGTGATCGGCGCGAAATCCGTCAGCGGGTCATACGGCAGCTTGCGGAAGGTGGCGGCGTTGGTCGACAGCGTGGAATTGCTGCCGATAAACACCGTGTAGCCGTCGGCCGGCGCGTTCAGCGCGGTCTGCACGCCGATAAAGCCGTTGCCGCCTGGCTTGTTCTCGACCACTACGCCCTGGCCGGTCAGCTCGCCGATCTTCTTGGCGAACATGCGCGCGGTGGTGTCGGTGCCGCTGCCTGCCGGGAACGGCACGATAAAGCGCATCGGGCGCGTGGGGAAGGCGTCTTCGGCAGCAAACGCCGGCAGCGTTGCGATGCCGGCCAGTGCCGCGGCGGCGAGGCCGAGGAAGCGGCGTCGCGAACGGTAAGGCTGTTGCATGGTGTCTCCTTTCGGTCGGAAAAACCCGGCGTGTTCCCGCCGGTGCGAGAAGTCGGTCACTCAGCGGCGCAGGCCGAGCAGGTCGCGCGCGATCACCCAGCGATGGACTTCGCTGGGCCCTTCGTAGATGCGCATCAGCCGGGTCTCGTTGGCCATCTGCTGCAGCGGCAGTTCCTTGGTCATGCCCATCGCGCCGAAGGTCTGCATCGCCTGGTCGATCACTTCCCACGCCATTTCGGTGGCGAAGACCTTGATCATCGAGACCTGCGTGCGCGCCTCTTCGCCGGCATCGATGCGGCTGGCGGCTTCATAGGTCATCAGGCGGCAGGCATGGATGCGCGTGGCGGCGTCCGCCACCCACCACTGGACCGCCTGGCGCTGTGCCAGCGGCGCGCCGAAGGTCTGCCGCTGCGGCGCGTATTCGCAGATCATGTCGAGCGCGCGCTGCGCCCGGCCGATGCACCACGCGGCCATCTGCACCCGGCGCGTGGACAGGCGCGCCTGCATCGGCGCAAAGCCCTGGCCTTCGGTGCCAAGCAACTGCGTGGCGGGGACGCGGCAGTCTTCCAGCACGACTTCATAGGTGGAATGGCCGCCGATCATCGGGATGCGGCGCTCCACGCGCAGGCCGGGCGTGCCGCGCTCGACGATAAAGGCCGAGATGCCGCCGCGCGCGCCCTTCGCCTTGTCGGTCACGGCCATCACGATGGTCCAGTCGGCGCGCGCCGCGCGGCTGATCCAGATCTTGCGGCCGTTCAGCACCCAGTGGTCGCCGTCGCGTTCGGCGCGCGTGGTCATCATGGCGGGGTCGCCC
Source organism: Cupriavidus sp. Agwp_2 (assembly GCF_040784895.1). Lineage (NCBI taxonomy): Bacteria > Pseudomonadati > Pseudomonadota > Betaproteobacteria > Burkholderiales > Burkholderiaceae > Cupriavidus > Cupriavidus sp. Agwp_2. The sequence goes on along the minus strand of NZ_CP088084.1, from coordinate 954,499 downwards.
CCGGCGCCGGGCTCGGAAATGGCGATGGCCGATACCGTTTCGCCGCGCGCATACGGGTCCAGGTAGCGCTCGCGCTGGGCGTCGTTCGCGGTCAGCATCAGCATGCGCAGGTTGGGCGAATCCGGCGGCAGATCGTAGGGCGTGATGGTCTTGCCGAGTTCTTCGTTGACGCCGACCATCGCCACCACGGGCAGGTCGGCGCCGCCCATCTCCGTGGGCGCATCCAGTCCCCACAGGCCAAGCTCGCGCGACAGGCCGTCAAGGCGTGCGTGTTCTTCCGGCAGCAGCGCGTGTTCTCCGCCACTGGCCTCGCGGGCCAGCACCGCCGGCTCCAATGGGATCAGCTGGTCGCGCACGAAGCGCGCGACCAGGTCCTTGAGCATGCGGTGTTCTTCATCGAGCTGGAAATTCATGCGTGTCTCCTTGTTATTCCTGAGCGCCGGCGTGTGTGCCGGCATGCGCGGCGGGCAGGGCGATACCGGCTTCCTGCAAGACCTCGGCGGTGTGTTCGCCGAGCGCCGGCGCATGGCGGCGCAAGGACAGCGGCGTGGCCGAAAAGCGCGCGGCCGGGCGCACTTCGCGCAGCGGGCCTTCGGTGGGGTGCTGCGTCGCCTGGAACAGGCCCACGGCTTGCAGGTGCGGATGATCGACCAGCGCATCGAGCCCGTAGATCGGCGTGGCGGGGATGTCGAGCGATTCGAACAGCACCATCCATTCGTCGGTGCTGCGCTCAGGCGTCAGCTCGGCCAGGTGCCCGTACAGCGCGCGGATATTGGCATTGCGCTGCGCGCGGTCGCTGACTTCATAGCGGTCGGCAAGGTCGTCGCGGCCGACCGCGCGGAAGAAGGCTTGCCAGTGGCGCTCGGTATAGGGCAGCGCGCAGATCCAGCCGTCGCGCGTCGGCGCCGGGCGGCGGCCGCCTTGCAGCAGACGCGCATAGCCGGCGCCGGCGGGAGCGGGGTCGAAGGTCAGGCCACCCAGGTGCTCGGTCATCACGAATGCGGCCATGGTCTCCAGCATCGGCACTTCGACCGACTGGCCCACGCCGTGGCGTTCCCGATGCAGCAGCGCGGCCAGCACCGCGTTGGCCAGCGCCAGCCCGGTGGTCTTGTCGGCGATCAGGCTGGGCACGTATTCCGGCCGCTCGCCTGTGCCGGCGCCCAGCGCCACCAGTCCGCAGCCCGCCTGGATGATGTCGTCGAAAGCGGGCTTGTCGCGATGCGGGCCGTCCTGGCCGAAGCCTGTGGCCACGCAATAGACGATGCGCGGGTTGATGCGCGCGACCGCCTCGTAGCCAAAGCCCAGCCGCTCGATCGCCGCCACGCGCATGTTGTGCACCAGCACGTCTGCGCCGGCGATCAGCGCGCGCAGCGCTGCAACGCCCTCGGGGGTCTTCAGGTCGAGTACGACCGAGCGCTTGTTACGGTTCAGCGCCAGGTAGATCGAGCTCATGCCGGCGTGCTGCGACACGCCGTTGGCGCGCATCAGATCGCCTTCCGGACCTTCGATCTTGATCACGTCGGCGCCGAAGTCGGCCAGCACCTGCGTGGCCAGCGGGCCGAGCACGACCGACGTGAGATCCAGCACGCGGATGCCGTCGAGCGGGCCGGCGGGCGTGGCAGGGGTGTGGTGTTCAGGCACGGACGGCTCCTTAGCGGCGGTGGAATACCGGCGTACGGCGTTCCGCCATCGCTGCCACGCCTTCGCGGAAATCGTCGCTGCGGAACTGCCCACGCTGGATGGCCAGTTCGCGCTGGTTGACCTCGGCGATGCGGTCGGCCAGCCCCTCGCGCAGCGTGGCGCGCGTGGTTTCCACCGCCAGCGGCGCGGAGGCGGCGATCTCCTGGGCGAGCGCCATGGCGCGGTCGTTGACTTCAGCCTTGGCCACCAGTTCATCGGCCAGGCCGATGGCGACGGCGTCGCTACCGGAGATGCGGCGGCCGGTATAGAACAGCAGCGCGGCCTGCTGCTCGCCGACCAGCCGCGGCAGCGTCACGCTGAGGCCGAAGCCGGGGTGGAAGCCGAGCCGGTTGAAATTGGCGCTGTAGCGTGCCTCGGGGCAGGTCACCCGGAAGTCGGCCACCAGTGCCAGGCCCAGCCCGGCGCCAATGGCGGCGCCTTCGACCGCGGCGACGATGGGCTTGCGGTTGCGGTAGAGCTTCATCGCATGCACGTAGAAACCGGCCGGGTCGTTGGCGATCTCGCCCTGGCCGGCGCCGCTGAAGTCGGCGCCGGCGCAGAACGCGCTGACCCCGGAGGCCAGCACAATGGCGCGGCAGCTGGCGTCGTCGTCCAGGGCCAGCAGGGTGTCCGCGAGGCGGCGCATCACGTCGGCATCGACAAAGTTGTGCGGCGGACGGGACAGCACAATGCGGGCGACGTGGCCGTCGCGGCTCAGCTGGATGTCGGCATTGGATGACATGCGGGGCGCTCCTCAGTGTTGTGGGCCGGCGCAGGTCCGGCGGAGCACTCAGTATTCGCGCTGCCGCGCCTCGCCGCTATACTCGGATTTCGCTTACTGAAATTATGCGGAGATGGCTGATACAGCACCCGAAGCGGTGTCGACGCGCCGCGTGACCCACCAGACCGGCCGCTTTACCCGCGACACCGCTGGCAGCCAGTCGCTGGAGCGGGGGCTGGTACTGCTGCGCGCCTTCCGCGTCGGGACCACCAGCCTGACCAATGCCGAGCTGGCGGCGCGCACCGGCCTGCCGCGGCCGACCGTCAGCAGGCTGACGCGATCGCTGGTGGACGCCAGCTTCCTGCGCTACGACGTCAACGAACGCGCCTACCGGCTGGCGCCGGTGGTGCTGAGCCTGGCCGATGCCTTCCGCCACGCCAACCGCGCCGCGGATATTGCGCTGCCGCTGATGCGCAAGGTGGCAGAGGCCGACAAGGTCAACGTGGGACTGGCCGTGGGCGACAAGCTCGACATGGTGTACCTGGCCTCGATCCGCCACAGCCGCGACAGCGTCTCGCGCACGCGGCGCGTGGTGCCGGGCACGCGCGTGCCGATGGAGCTGACCTCGATCGGGCTGGCGTGGCTGGGAGCGCAGCCGGATGGTGTGCGGGAAGACATGCTGGAAGGTATTGCCGCGCGGCAGGGCGAGGCCTGGCCGGCCATGCAGGCACGCGTGCTGCAGGCGATCGAGCAGTCGCAACAGCGCGGCTTTTGCACCGCCGCATACCAGCAGGGGCATTTGCTGGCGGTGGGCGCGGCGTTCCGTGGCCCCGACCAGCAGCTCTATGGCCTGAACATCAGCTTTCCGTATTCAGCCAGCGAGCGCAGGCGCGACAACGCCCGCTATGCGGTAAAGCTGGCGCGGCTGATGGACGATATCCAGTCGGCGTGGCAGCGCGCCGGCGGCGGCTAGCGCCGGGCTCAGTACACCGGCGCCATGCCGGCGGGCCGGTTCTTGAAGCGCCGGTGGACCCAGTAGTACTGCTCCGGCATGGTCGCGATCTGCGATTCCAGGAAGGCATTCATGCGGCGCGAATCCTCCTCCACGGAGCCGGACGGAAAGCCCTCCAGCGGGTCGAAGATGCGGAGGCGGTAGCCGCGGTAGTCGGGCAGCACCTCGGTGGTAAAGGGCACCACGCGCGCGCCCGTCATGCTGGCCAGCCGCGAGGCCGACGTCAGTGTGCACGCCGGCACGCCGAAGAACGGCACGAACACCGAATCGGCCAGGCCGAAGTCCATGTCCGCCGCCAGCATGACCGGGCAGCCGGAGCGCAGCGTGCGCACCACCTGCTTGCCGCTGCCGCTGCGCGGGATCATCTCGGCACCAAAGCGCCCACGCTGCGTGCGCGCGATTTCTTCCAGCAGCGGGCTCGACATCTTGGTGTACAGCGATGCGACCGGGTGGCGGATCGAGTAGAACATGCACCCCGCTTCGATCGCGACGAAGTGGAAACCCAGGAAGATGGTTGGTTGCTCGGTGCAGGTGGACAGGTCGATGCGGGTGTCCAGTTCGATCAGCTTGTCCAGCCGCCCGGCATCGCCAAACCATTGCACGCCGCGCTCCAGGTAGCTGCGCATGACATGGCCGAAGTGGCGCCGCGCCAGCTGCTGCCGGGCGGCTTCGTCCATGTCCGGGAAGCACAGGGCCAGGTTGGTCAGCACGATGCGGCGCCGGCGGCTGGGGATCTGGTACAGCAGCTTGCCGATAGCGTCTCCCAGGCGCGCGGTCAAGCCGTAAGGCAGCGCCGCGAGGAGCTTGAAGACAGTGACGACTAGTGCGGCCCGGAGCCGATGGGTCATGAGGATCCTGTGGAGCGGTGGCGGCAGCGCGGCGTTCCGCCGGGCGGCTGCACGGTAATGATTGGGCGCCACGACAGGTGGCGGACGAGGGCGGGCGGGGCGCGCGCGGTCGGCAAGAGCAATGGCTGGCGGCCCGGCACGGCGATGGGCAACGCCTGGCGCGCACGGTGTGCGCGTCGGAACGTACGGAATGGGAGCGTTAGCGCGCAGTTGCGCTGCGAAGCGCGCACTGTAGCACGTTGCGACAGGCGGGCATGTACCGAGGTGTTACAACGTCGAAAAGTGTCCGCCACGCAACATCATGCGGGTGGCGCATGGCTTGACGCCCGGCTTCGGCGCCGCGCGCTCAGTGCTTCAGCTCGCCCAAGTAGTAGTTGATTTCCGCCAGCAGCGTATCGTGGAATTCGGCCGGCAGGGCGCGGTCGTCGGTCAGAGCCAGCAACTGGTCGACGCGCACGCGGAAGCGCCGCTCCACCCCGGCCTGGGCCGCCGGCGGCAACCCGGCGGCCAGGGCGCCGAGCAGTTCCCGTATCACCAGAAGGCGCGCGCCGTACTGGACCATGGCATCGCCCTGTGTCTTGAGGCTGGTGGCCAGCGGGTCCGGGCTGGCCGGTGCCACGGGCGCGGTGATGGCCGGCGCGGGGGGCACGGCATGCGCTGGTGCCAGGTGGCGTGCGTCGTTGGCGGCCTGGGGCGGCGTCGCGGCGCCAAGTATGCGGGACAGCAGGTTGATCCTGAACATCGGCAGGGCTCCCCGAGGGCAATCGTGAACGCCGCGCATGCGCGCGGCCGGCCGGTCTGGCTGACTTGCATATCTTGGAACGCCGTGGCGGCGCTGACAGTGCGGCAGGAAACAATGCCTGCCACCGGCGCGCGTTCAGGCCACTGTGCGCGCGACCGCCTTGCGGCCCTTGCCGGCACGCGCGGGCGGCAGGCACAGGCCGCAAACGAAATGCCGGCGCAGGCCATAGGCGTGGACCACGTAGTCGCCTGCGCAGCGACGGCAGCGCGCCAGCTGGAGCATGCCGTTCTCGTGAAAGCGCACCAGCGTCCAGGCGCGGGTAAAGCTGAGTTCCGCGGGTTCCCCGGTCACGGACAACTGCTCCCGGTAGACGCGGTAGCCCGACAGCACCGCGCGGATACCGGCCAGCCCGCCGGCGTCGCGCATGAATCGATAGGCGTTGAGCAGCATCGATGCATGGGCGTTGGGGCGCCATGTCACGAACCAGTCGGTGGAATAGGGCAGCATGCCCTTGGGCGGCGATTTCCCGCGCAGCTCCTTGTACAGCCGGACCAGCCGCACCCGCGGCAACGTCAGCGCCGATTCCAGCACCTGCAGGCGCGCACCCAGCCCAATCAGTTCGATGGCCAGCCGGATTTGCTCGACGTCATGCAGCATGCTCTTGCTGGTGGGCGGCGAAGACGAGGGTGGCGGGTCTGTGTCGGGGCGCAAGTCCATCGTTTCCTGAATGTTTCGCTGAATAGCGATGGATTCTATGGATGGCCGTTTTGTCATAACTCTGATATGCATCAAGAGTCGCTTCCCGGCCGGGTGTGTAGGAGAAGTGCCCACACGGTATAGGACGGACGCCGATTTTGCCTGTACACCCATGCGCTACCCTTCAAGAACACGTAAACGACTCGGGAGCAACCCATGGCTGCGAACTTCCTCATCAGGCAGACGCCCCAAGGCTGGGAACTGACGGTCGAAAGTGCGCGCAAGGGCCTGGTTCATTGCGAGGACCGGGACGTCGCCGTCAATATCGGCAAAGCCGCGGCAAAGCGGCGTGGTGTCGGGCTGATCGTGCAGGAAGATCCGGACGGCTGCGAGTCCGCGATAGGATTTACGGAGTCACTGGCCGCCTGAAGCGACGCAGCATCGGCGACGCAACATCGGGGATCCATTGCTGGACCCCATTGAGAAAATCCGGGATTTCCAGGCATCGCAAGGATGCTTACAACGGCGGGCGCTTTTTACAGGGCGCCCGCCGTTGCATTGGGTGACTTGCAGTCGCGCGCAATGGCGCGCGATGACTGTCGCAGTGGTACGGAACTTGCGCCCTCTGGCAACTGGTGCGGCGCGGTGGCATGCCGCCGCCGCAGTTCCCATCCGGCAGTTCCAATCCGCAGGAGATCAACCATGCATCCATTCCGGAATGAAGGCAGCAACTCGTGGTGGCGCGACGAAGAGGCGCCGCGGCGCGACCGTGCGGACGACCCGCGAGGCTATGGCGAGGGACGCTACGGGCAATCGGGCGGGCCGGCCCGCGACTACGGCGAAGGCCGCTACGAGGGCCGCCAGCGCCATGGCGGCGATGTGCGGGGTCAGGGCTATTACGGCAGCCGCCAGGAAGGTCAGGGCGGCCAGGGCGGCGGAGAAGACTGGCAGCGGTCCGGCCAGCGCGCGCCGTGGGACGACGATGAAGCGTGGCGCGGCAGCGCCTCGGACCAGGGCGGCAACGTGCGCGATGAGTGGGGCGAAAGCCGCCGCGGCGGCCAGGCGATGACCGGTCGCCAGGGTGGGATGGCTTCGAGCGGTAGCGAGTATGACCAGGGCTACGGCATTTCCGAGCGGCCGGGTTCGGCCGGGCGCAGTGCCGGCGATTTCGGCAGGCAGGGCGCGGGTGAACGGCGGTTTGGCCGGCAGCTGCGCGGGCGCGACCGCGTTGGCCCGAAGGGCTACCAGCGCAGCGACGATCGCATCCGTGAAGAAATCTGCGAGCGCCTGGCCCATGCGCCCCATGTCGATGTGCAGGACGTTGAGGTAGAAGTGGAGAGCGGGGTGGTGCGCCTGAGCGGCAACGTGCGCGATCGCCGCCAGAAGTACTGCATTGAAGACATTGCCGACGACGTGTTTGGCGTGCGTGAAGTCCACAACGGGATCCGGATGGGCTCGGCCGGACCGTTCGGCGTTTCGGGCCTTTCCGAGGGTGTAGGCGAGACGCGGAACACAGCTTCCGGCGCGGCCGGGCAAGGCCATGTCAGCGGTATCAGCAGTGCCGGCAGCGCGACCGGGTCGACCGCCAGCAGCTATGGCGGCGGCATGGAAGCGGGCAGTGGCGGCCCGGGTGCCGGCCGCGACAGCACCGGCGGCACGACGCGCCCCTGATTTCGCGCGGCGTCAAGCCACCGGAAAGCGGGGCTGCGCCGCTGGCGCGGCCCCGTCCGCTTTCACACCTCGCGACGCGGCGCGTCGGGCGATTCCTCCGGCGGCAAGCGGTCGTCGGCCTCGCTGCGCGGCTGCGCCATGCGGCGATGCTGCTCGGCCAGCACGTCCGCCGGGGTGACCATGGCAATCGCCGCTCGCAGCTTGTTCTGCCAGCCGGTGATGACTTCGCCTTCGCCGCGCATCATCGAATCGAAGCCGGTCCGTGCGACCTCGGCGGCATCGGCCTTCTTCTGCTGGCCGATCCGGGTGTCCAGCAGGTCCGCGCGCTCGAAAAACTCGGTCTCGGTCGCGCCGGGCATCAGGCAGGTCACGGTCACGCCGGTGCCCTGCAACTCGTGCCGCAGGGCGTACGAGAACGAATCCAGGAACGCCTTGGTGGCGTTGTACACCGCCTGGTAGGTGCCCGGCATGAAGCCGGCAATCGACCCCGTGATCAGGATGCGCCCGCTGCGCTGCTCGCGCATGCGCTGGCCAACCCGGTGCAGCAAATGGACGGTGCCGGTCACGTTGGTTTCCAGCACGTGCTGGATATCGGCAAAATCCTGATCCAGGAACGCGTGGCCGAGACCGCGGCCGGCATTGGCGCAGAGCACGTCGACGCGGCGGTTTTCGCAGGCCGCGCACAACTGCTCGATGCCGGCCGGCGTGGACAGGTCCGCCACCAGCGCTTCTACCTGGGCACCCTCGTCACGGAGTTGCGCGGCGGCAACTTCGATCTGCGGCTCATCGGCGGCGATAACGAGGTCATAGCCGTACCGCACGCAGCACCGCGCCAGTTCATAGCCGATGCCTGACGAGGCGCCGGTGATCACGGCAAGCAAGCCGGTGCGGACATGGGAGGGGGCAGGAGTGGGAGCAGGAGAGGGAGCAGGAGTGGAAGCAGGAGAGGGAGCAGGAGAGGGAATGTCAGCCATGATGGCCTCCGGGGACTGCGCAGCGGAGGACATTCTTACCGCCGCGTTGTAAGGTTTGGCGACACATGGCGCCAGCGGGACTTGCCTCAGCCCACGCGCCGCCAGGCATGTATGCCGAACCAGACCCCGAGCAATGCCACGATCGTCGCCAGCAGAGCCAGCGCCGCGCATGCCGCCGGCGCCAGCGAGCCGAACCAGGCAAAGGCATCGGTGCGCCGCCACAGCACCCAGGCGAGCGTGGCCGCCATCAGTACCAGAGCGGTCTGCGTCAGCGCTTCGACCACGCGCATGGGGCCGCGGGCGGTGCTGTCCAGGGGATCGCGGCGGGCTTCCGCGGCAATGACTTCGGGGTCTTCCATGGCGTTGCGCTCAGGAGGGCGGATGCCATGGTCGTGCAAGTCCCGTTCCCGGACGGGAATTACGCTGGCACAGGCTTCAGGCGGGTCAGAAGACGCCCAGCGCCAGCCCGGCGGCCAGCCCTTCGCCCAGTTCCGCGCAGCGCGCCAAGTCCTCCGCACCGATCTGCTTGGGCGCGAGAATGCGCTCCGGCGTCTGTGCGTGCGTGCAGACGATCAGCCCGGGCGCAACGGGGTTGAGGCGCCAGCCCGTGGCAATGCGGTCTACCTGCCGCAGTGCGTTCTGGCCATCGCTGCCGGCGCAGATCATGGCGGCGTAGGGACGGCCGTTGATGCGGTCCAGCACGGGGTAGTAACTGCGGTCGAAGAAGTCCTTCATCATCCCCGCGATGGCGGCGAGGTTCTCCGGCGTGGCGAACAGGTAGCCATCGGCGGCCAGCACATCGTCGGGCCCGGCCTCGGCCGCACGCTTGAGCACCACCACGACGCCCTCCTGCGCACGCGCGGCCGCCGCGGCTGCCTCGGCCATCTGGCGGGTGCCGCCGGTCATGGTGTGGTAGACGATCAACAGCGTTTTCATGCTTGCGTGCAGGGCGGGATGCGCGAACCCACTGTAGCACGCCGGGCGCCAGTGGCGACCTGGGAACTTTTACAACGCACCGGCGGACTGACCGGCATGGGCGCCGGCGTTAAAATGTGGCGCCTGTGTAGTTTCCGCCCCCGGTCCAGGAGTTTCCAAGATGCCTTCGCCGCGCTCGTCGCTTTCTCCGCGTTCCTTTTCTACCGCGCTTGCGCTGGTGCTGTCGCTTGGCTGCGCAGCGGCCGCTCAGGCCGCGGACGACGCGCCGAAGCCACGCGGACGCGACGAGGCTCCTGAAGCCCCCATTGCCTGCATGAAGGCGGTCAAGGCTGCGCTGCCCAACCCGGGCAGCTTCAAGTGGGTCAGTGCCAAGACCCGCAAGGTCGCGGAAGACGCCTACAGCGTGGTTGGCGATGTCGAATACGTCGCGCAGGACGGCGCGGCGCGCAAGGCCAAGGTGCAGTGCGACGTGATGCGCGCGCCCGGCAACCAGTTCGTAGTGCCCAAGGTTCGGCTGCCGCAGTAGCTCCAGCCGGGGAAGTCCAGGCACCTGCCGCACTGCGCGGCGTGATGCAAAGAAATGTGGATGCTGTCCATTTTCTTTGCTAGTCTATGTGTACGGCATCCACAAATGCCCGTGCCGGGCCCGTTGGCCGCAAACGCAAGGAGACTCCGAATGAAGACCGAAGCTCAGAAGGAACACCGCTGGCTGCAACGGCTGGTGGGCGAATGGATGGCCGAAGGCGAGGCCGTGATGGGACCGGACCAGCCACCGCAGAAATGGCAGATTCCCGAGCGGGTCACCGGCGTTGGCGAGCTCTGGGTACAGGGCACGGCGCAAGGCGACATGCCCGGCTGCGGCCCCGCCACCACCGTGATGACACTGGGCTACGATCCCGCCCGCAAGCATTTCGTCGGCACCTTCATCGGCTCGATGATGACCCACCTGTGGGTCTACGAGGGAGACCTCGACGCCGGCGGCCAGCAGCTGACGCTGCGCGCCGAGGGACCAGATTGTTCGGGCAATGGCCGCACGGTCCAGTACCGCGATGTGATCGCCTTCAAGGATGACAATGAACGGACGCTGACGTCATTCATGCAGGGCGAGAACGGCGAGTGGACCGAGATCATGAAAGCCACGTACCGCCGCAAGCGCTAGTGCGGCGCCCGTTCCTGCCGCTCAGGTGCGCTCTCCCGTGGCATGGGCGACGCGCGCCAGCCGGCGCCCGGGACCGCCAGGGCGGCGATGCTGGTCGTCCTGCGGGCTTTCCTGCGGGCTTTCCTGTTGGCTTTCCTGTTGGCTTTCCTGTTGGCTCACCGGCCGCTGCCGTTCCGCCTTGTGGCGTTCGGCATTGCGCCGCCGCCGGCGCCGCAGCAACAGCAGTATCGACGCCGGCAGCAGAAGCACCAGCGCCAGCAGCGCAAAAGTCGCCGGCCCCGGGTTGCGCGCCACGGCGGCGACGCGGTCGACCAGGAAGGCCGAGATCACGATGCCCGGCAGCATCCCCAGCGCCGTGCCCACCAGGCAGTCGCGCAGGCTGATGCGCGACGCGCCGACCACCAGGTTGACCAGCGAGAACGGCGCGATCGGCACCAGCCGCAACACCACCATCGCCAGCACGCCGTGCCTGCCGAGCTGGTGGCTGACCCGGTTCAGCCGCCGGCCGCCGAAGCGGCGCACAGTATTGCGGCCGAGCAGGCGGCCCGCCAGGTAGCCCGCGCCGGTGCTCAGCATGGTGCCACCCAGCGCCAGCGCGGCGCCATAGAGCGGCCCGAACACCACCACGGTCACGAGGATCAGCAGCGTGACCGGCAGCATGGTCACCGCCCCGGCCAGGTAGACCCCCATCATTGCCAGCGGCGCCATGGGCATGTCGTCCAGGCGCTCGACCACGGCCAGCAGCGCGCGGAAATCCGCCCATTCGCGCAGCGGCGTGTAGCGCCAGGCGAAGGCGAGCCCGGCCAGCACCAGCGCCAGCGCCACCATCACGCCGACACGGCCTACCACGCGTGGGCGCGCTTCGTGGCTGACGAATTCGGCCAGCACCTGGTCGCTGTCGATGGGCTCGATCGGGTCGAGCAGGTGGTCGGCCGGGGAAGCGGCGTCGAGGTCGTCCGGCAGCGGGGGCTCGTAGTCTTCCAGCGTGCGGCCGTCGTCACGCTGCAGCGCGCGGATGGCCGCCAGCAGGCTGCGCGTTTCGGCCACCTTGGCCTGGAAGGCCTCGGGCGCGATCTCAAGGTGCTCGCCCAGCAGCCGGGACCGCATGGCAGCGATGGCTTCGCGCACGCGCGGGTCGCCGCCTGAGGTCACCACCACATTGCACTCGGTGTCCAGCCCCAGCGAGCGGTTGCTGAGGTTGGAAGAACCAATGGTCAGGAAATCGTCGTCGATCACCGTTACCTTGCTGTGGACGTTGACGCATTCGGGCAGCAGCCCCGGTATCGTCGGGCAAAACAGGTGAAAGCGGTTGCCTGTGTCCGCCGCCCGCAGGCGCCGGTACAGGCGCGCGCGCAGCACGCCCATGCTGTGCGCCTCCAGCCAGCCGCTCTCGTTGCGTCGCGATACCAGCACGATATCGGGGCCATTCTCACGCCCCAGCCGTCCGGCCAGCGCCTTGGCGATCTCGCCCGAGCTGAAGTACTGGTTCTCCATGTAGACGCTGTGACGGGCCGACGCAATGGCGTCGCGCAGCAGCATGCGGATCTCGCTGACGCCGGGCTCGTCTTCGCACATGGGCATGGTGCGGGCGATGCCGACGCGCACGTCGGTCAGTTCCGGCTTCAGGCTGGGTGGCCACGGGTCCGCGGAGGTCTCTGCCATCGCCGAGGCCGGACGCGACCTGCGTCCGGTCGCGCGCAGCCAGCGATCCGCGCACAGGATGGCGAGCGCGGCGGCGGCCTGGCCATCGAGCACGCACTGGACGTCATGGAAGGGCGGGTAGGACTTGCCTTCGGCCATGCGCAGCGGTGCGCCGGGCGCGTGGTTGTTGTCGTCCCAGCGGCGCAGCGTCAGGTCCAGCCCGCCGACAAAAGCGACCTTGCTGTCGATCGCCACCACCTTCTGGTGGTGCGAGGCGCCGGGCGGATGGTTGCCGTCGAGCCGGAACGACAGGTGCCGGTGCGCCTGCCAGTGCGCGCTGGCCGACGGCAGCCATTCGCGCTCCATCGCCATCACCATGGCGTAATCCCAGCTCAGGATATAGATGCGAAGGTCGGGACGGCGGTCCGCCAGTGCGCAGAGGAAGTCGCGCAGCCCGTCAGGCAGGCCGTCCTGCGCGCCGTCGGGCACGAGTTCCATGCGGCTGTCGATGTCCCAGCCGAGGATAAAGATGGTGTGCTCGGCGCGCGGCAACGCTTCGCGCAGCGCGCGGAAATACGCGTCGCCGTCGACGAGCATGGCAAAGCGCTGGCACGGCTCGACACGCCAGCAGTTGCGCCCGGGCTCCAGTGTGAAGGCGGGCGGTTCCTGCAATTCATGCGGAGTGTCCGGCGCTGGCCGCGTCGGGGTGCCGGGCGGAATCTGTGGCCTCATGTCGCACGCTCAGGAGGATAAGCCTTAAGCGTCGCGCAAGTTCCATACCGGAGGGTGTGACGGGACTGCCGTGAGCGTTGCGGCCGTGGGAAGCGGCGTCCAGAGGCAGGGAAATAAGATGGGAAGGTGTGCGCGCCGCGTGTGCGCCGCGTGTGCGCTTTACCTGCCTTTGTAAGAACCGCACTGCCGGCGCAAGCGGCGCCGGCAGGTCTTACGATGCCTGGCGGCGCGCCGGGCGGGCGATGCCCCAAGCGTCAAGCAGCGGCTGGAAATGCGGCGTGGCCTCGCGCGCGGGCGGCGCCACCTTGCGCGGCGGCGGCAACGGCCGGCCGGTCAGTACCAGCAAGGTGTCGGCCTGCGAGCCAAGTTCTGGTTCGCCGGCATAGGCGACGACGCCCATTTGGCGGGCCGATTTCAGAGCGCGGGTCAGTTCCGCGGCATTCAGGCGGCTGGCGGCGGCAAGCCGGTGCCGGGGCATGGGCCCCTGGGCACGCAGGCTGTTCATCAGAGCCAGCACGCAATCCCGGGTGGTTCGATTCATGTCGCTGCGTGAGGAAGATTGGAGCATCCGCCTGGCCTCTTTGGGCCATATCGGATGCGGGAATCCATTCTTTCGCAGGGGTCATATCTTGCCAACCGGATATGACACTTGTTCACATTCTTCGCGCGATGCGTGGACGGAACCTTCCGTCAGTGCCGGGTTTGCGGATCGCCGCACGGAAACCGGTGTTCCGGGGCGAGAGCAGCCCCGGCGACGGCGCTCTGGCGGCGCCATCTGCGGGCCTGCCTGGCGTGCACATCGGTCGCCATTTCGTGGAGTTCAGCGATCCTGGCCTCAAGCGGGTCGGGATAGATGTCGAGCGGACGGTTTCTGAGTATGCGGGACATGACGGGGTCTCTGTAGGTGCCTGGTCTTAGTATTGGCACTGAAACGGTCGATTGCATGCAACGATTTCTAAACCGTTGATCTGACTCAACGTTGACTACGCAATGAACTGTTGCGGGCCATGACGCGAATGTCGCGGTCGGCGAGCATTCCCGCCGTCCGGGTCAGCTTTCAGTGTCCCAGGCGCGGCATGGTCCTGGACTCGCGGCAATCGATCTTGCGCTCGCGCACCATGCCATCGCGGCGATGGATGCACAGCGACACGCCGTCCTGGCGTGCCCGCAGCCAGCCCGCTGCGATGGCGGATTCCTGGGTGGGAAACTGCCGCGCCGTGGCTTCGCCGCCCCCGGCGCACGGGTATCGGTCGCTGTCCTACAGCCGAGGACATGTCGCGCCGTCGGCTGACACCGCGGTAGGACGAAAGCCGACTTTTCGCGCGGTTGTCGGTTGCTACGATCCAATTGCCGGTTGGGCATGAAGCTGCCCGGTCAAGCTATCCCGAGCTATTCCATCTGGCGGCGCATGCCGCTTCCACACGAAGCAAGGAGATCGTCATGAGAAAGCTATTCGCACTGTTTGCCCTCGCTGGCGTGATGCTGGTTACCGGTTGCAACACCATGGCCGGTGCAGGCAAGGACATCGAACGCGGCGGCGAGAAGGTGCAGGGCGCGGCAGAGAACACCAAGCAGAAAATGTAATCGACTGCCGACGCTCGCTTGCGCGGCAAATGGCCCGTGCCACTGGCACGGGCCATTTGTGTTTGGTTGGCAATGTCAGGTTCAGTGGCAGCTTCAGTGCGCAACCGACTCCGGCACGCGTTCCTCGTCGCGGCTGCGGCGCCAGCTTGCTGGCGGGAGCCCGAACTCGCGCTTGAAGGCGCGGCTGAACGCCGCCTCGGAGTCATAGCCGACCGCGCCCGCGATCTCGCCGATCGACCGGTTGCCGCTGCGCAGCTCCGCCGCCGCGGTGCGCAGGCGCCAGTGCGCCAGGTATTGCATCGGTGGCTGGCCGAGCAGATCGGTAAAGCGTTGCGCCAGCGCCGAGCGTGACAGCCCGACGTTGCCGGCGAGCTCGTCCACTGTCCACGGGTAGGCTGGGCGGGCATGCATGCGCGACAGGGCCCGCCCTACGTAGCGGTCGCGCAGCGCGGCCAGCCAGCCGCTTTCATTGTCCGGGAGCGTGTCAATACAGCGCCGCACCGCCTGCACGAAGAGCAGCTCGGACAGCTTGGCCAGCACCGTGGCGCTGCCCGCGCGCGGCTCGGCCGCTTCAGAGGTGGCAAACGCCAGCGCCGAGGACAGCCACGCCGACTCGATGCCATTGCCCAACCCCACTTTGAACAGCCGCGGGAGCGAGGTCAGCAGCGGGTTGCCCATGGTGTCGTCGAACCCGAGGAAGCCGCACACCATGCGCGTGGTTTCGCCGCCGCCCCCATACGACACGCGCATGACTTCGCCCGGGCTGTTGCGCAGCATGTCCGCGACCAGCGGCGCGGACTGCACCGGCTGCAGGTGCAGGTCGCTGCCCAGCACGTGTGGCTCGCCTTGCGGTACCACCAGCAGCTCGCCGGTCTCGACGCGCAGGCCCGGCCCCGTGCTTCCGACAAGGCGGGCCCAGCACACGCCTTCGGTTATCAGGTGGTAGGAGACGACGCGATCGGTGCCGGGCAGGAAGGCGTTGCGCAATTCAGCGTCCGCTTCAGACACCAGGCACCACGGCGACTTGAATTCGCCGTTGAGGAAGACGGCACCGCTCAGTTGCACGGCGCGCAGCAGGTCGGACAAGGCATCCATGGTCACTTTCCTCCAGATCCGGTGTTTCGCGCAAGAAAGCCGGACGCCCGATCATACGGGCAAGGGGACCGGGCTCCGATACTAGCATCGTGCTACGGGCCGGACAACGGCTCTGCGGCACGGATCAGACAAGCCGGAGACAACACCATGGAAACAGTTACCGCCCCCGATGCCAGCGCAGGTGCGCAGGCCGATTGGCTCGCACTTGCCGCGGCGCTGGGCCGCACCTTCGACACACGCGCCCCCGACATCGACGCGAGCGAGCAGTTCGTCAGCGCGAACTACGACGACCTGCGAGCGCATCGCTTCTTTGCCGCCGCCGTGCCGCAGGAGCTGGGCGGTGCCGGCTTGTCCCACCAGGAGCTGGGCGGCGTGCTGCGCGAGCTGGGCAAGTACTGCGGGTCGACCGCACTGGCCTTTGCCATGCACACGCATCCGGTGGCCACGGCGGCATGGCGCTGGCGCAATCAGAAAGCGCCGGTGGAAGGGCTGCTCAAGCGCGTGGCGGGCGAGCAGATGGTGCTGCTGGGCAGCGGCGGTTCGGACTGGCTGCAGGGCAGCGGCAAGGCCACGCGTGTCGAAGGTGGCTTCCGTGTGGACGGGCGCAAGATCTTCGCCAGCGGCGCGCCGGTGGCGGACTTGTTCATGACTTGCGCGGTGTACGACGATCCCGAAGCCGGGCCCACGGTGCTGCATTTCGCGCTGCCGATGAAGAGCCCCGGCGTGCGCGTGATGTCGAACTGGCACGCGCTGGGCATGCGCGGCACGGGCTCGCACGACGTGCTGCTTGAAGGCGTGCTGGTGCCGGACACCGCCGTCGCCGCGCGCCGCCCGCAAGGTGTCTGGCATCCGATGATGCATACCGTCTCGATGATCGCGTTGCCGCTGATCTACGCGGTCTACGTCGGCATCGCCGAAGCCGCGCGCGATATCGCCCTGCAACTGGCGCGGCAGCGTCGCCTCAGCGCGCATGCGGTGGAAGCGGCCGGACGCCTCTGCAACGAAGCCGAAGCCGCGCGCATGGCGCTGGATACGATGTTCGACGCAGCCGCGGGGCACGCGCCGGGTGCGGTGACCACCAACCGCATCATGTGCGGGCGCACGCTGGCTGCGCGCGCGGTGCTGGCGACCGTCGAAGCGGCCATGGACCTCGCCGGCGGCGCGGGCTTTTATCGCGATACCGGGCTGGAGCGGCGCTTCCGCGATGCGCAAGGCGCGCGCTTCCATCCGTTGCAGGCCGGTGCCCAGCAGGAGTACGCCGGACGCATGGCGCTGGGCCTGGATATCGATGCGCCTCCCGGCGAGGTGCGGCAGGCCGCGCAATGATGCCCGCACTGGCCCCGCTGCCGTATGCCACCGAGGCCTGCAACGACAGCGGCTGCGATGACCTGGGCGAGGCCTCCAGCGGCCTGGACCATGACGCCCGCGCACGTCGCGCCCTGCGCGATGCGCTCGGGCAGTTCGCCACCGGCGTGACGGTAGTGACCGCGGCGGACGCGGAGGGCAGGCCGGTCGGGGTGACGATCAACGCCTTCACTTCCGTCTCGCTGGCGCCGCCGCTGCTGCTGTGGTGCCTGGCGCGCGCATCCGGCAGCCTGCCGGCGCTGCGCGCCGCGCCCTGTCATGCCATCAACGTGCTGGGCAGCGGACAACTGGCCTTGTGCCGGCGTTTTGCCGGGCGTGATATCGACCGCTTTGCCGGTGTGGATTGCCGCCCCGGACCGTGCGGCACGGTGCTGCTGGCCGGCGCGCTGGCGACATTTATCTGCCGGCACCGCTCGGTGCGCAGGTTCGGCGACCATGTGGTGTTCGTGGTCGAGGTGATGGCCTACGGCGCGTCGCCCGGTGCGCCGCTGGTGTTCCATGGGGGCGGGTTTGGCGAAGGGACGGCGAGCATCGACGCCGGTGCGGCCTAGCGCAGCACCCGTGCTCCGCGGGCCTTGCCGGCGATCACCAGGGCAATGCCACCGAGCACGGCCACCGCGCTGACCGCGAGCCGCAGCGTCAGCGTTTCACCCAGCAGCACGATGCCGCCCGCCGCGGCAATGATCGGCACGCTCAGTTGCACCGTGGCGGCGGTGGCCGCGCGCAGGCGCGGCACCACCGCATACCAGACCACATAGCCAAGCCCGGACGTGACCGCGCCGGACAGCAATGCATACACCAGGCCCGCGCGGTCCAGCGAACGCTGCGCCTGCATCACCGCGGCCAGCGCCAGCGCCAGTGGTACCGCGCGCAGGAAATTGCCCGCCGTGGTCGTGACCGGATCGGCATTGCGCCGCCCGTGCAGCGAATAGATGCCCCAGGCGATGCCCGCCAGGATCATCAACAGGGAAGACAGCAGCGGCGGCGTGGCCAGTCCCGGCAGCAGCAGCCACACCAGCCCCACGAGCGCGAGCGCCAGGCCGATCCATTGCTGCATGCGCAGCGACTCGCCGGCCGCCAGCCCGTAGCCCGTCATGGTGGCCTGCACGGCAGCGAACAGCAACAACGCCCCGGTGCCGGCGCCCAGGCGCAGGTAGGCAAACGAGAACGCTGCGGCGTAGCAGAACAGCGCCAGTGCCGAAATCCAGCTGCCGGCCAGCGGCGGAAACCACGCCATGGTGTCGGAGCGCAGCAACCGGTGCTGCACCACCACGATGATCCACAGCATCGCGGCCGCCGCGGTGACGCGCGCCAGCGTGAAGCTGGTCGCGTCGATGGTGGTGCCTTCCAGCGCGAGCCGGCATAACAGGGAGTTGCCGGCGAAGGCCAGCATGGCCAGTGTGGTCAGCAGGACGGTGTTCGCACGTGGCATGCGGGCCAGGGGTCTATGCAGGCTCGACAAAGTGGCCGGGCTCAGGCCGCCGGCGGCGTGTCGCCGATGGCGAACGACGACAGGTGCTCGATCGCCCGCACCAGCGCGGAATGGTCCCAGCCGCTGCCGCCCAGGCCGTCGCAGACGTTGAACAACTGCTGGCACGACGCCGTGCTGGGCAGGCGCACGCCCAGCTGGCGCGCGGTGGACAGCGCCAGTTCCAGGTCCTTCTGGTGCAGGGCGATGCGGAAGCCCGGGTCGAAGGTCCGCTTGATCATGCGTTCGCCATGGACCTCAAGGATGCGCGAACTGGCAAAGCCGCCCATCAGCGCCTCGCGCACGCGCGCGGGATCGGCGCCGGCACGCGCGGCCAGCACCAGCGCCTCGCCGACAGCCTCGATGGTCAGCGCCACGATCACCTGGTTGGCCACCTTGGCCACCTGGCCCGCGCCGGCTTCGCCGACGCGCACGATATTCTTGCCCATCAGCTGCAGCAGCGGCAGCACGCGGTCGAACACTTCCTGCTTGCCGCCGGCCATGATCGACAGCGTGCCGGCCTTGGCGCCAACCTCGCCGCCGGAAACCGGTGCATCGACGTAGTCCACGCCCAGCGCCTCGATGCAGCGCGCGAACTCGCGCGTGGCGATCGGCGAGATCGAGCTCATGTCGATCACGGTGACGCCTCCCGGCGTCTCGGCGAGGCCGTCGGCGACGCCCTCCTTGCCGAAGAGGACCTGCTCCACGTCGGGCGTGTCGGGCAGCATCAGGATGATGGTTTCCGACTGCCGCGCGACCTCTTCGGCGCTGCCGCAGGCCTGAACGCCCGCGTCCAGCAGGGCCTGCGGCACGCCGCTGCGGGTATGGGCGAACACGGTATGCCCGCCGTCGACGACGTGCTGCGCCATGGGCTTGCCCATCACGCCAAGCCCGATAAAGCCGATCTTGCTCATGACAGTGTCCGGTGGTTGCGTGGGAGCGCCCGCACAGGCAGACGCTTAACTCTGATCATAGTCAGTCGCACGCCGGTAAGGCCGCGGATACGTGCGCCTGCCGGAGCAAGGAAAAAGCCCCGCGCCAATGCTGGCAACGGGGCTCATTGCGCGCTGGCGAGCCGCGCCGACGGGTCAGCGGCACGCCGCATCCTTGGCAGCATCGCCCGGACGCTGGCCCAGGATCTCGCGGATGCGGGCCAGGTACTGGTCGCCCACCGTCCGGTGCATGCGCGCGGCCTCGGCGGCGAACTGGCGCCGGCCAGGCGGGCGGATCCCGAGGCTGCGGCAGATTGTCGACAGGTAGGGCTTGCGGTCGCGGCCCAGGCGCAGCGCCACGGTCTGCAGCGCGGCATCGCCGATGCGCCCGCGCAGCCAGGCCAGCACCTGGCGGTCGTAGTCGTTTTGCACACGGATCAGGTGTTCCATAACCGGACTCCCACTGTTCATCCATACAGGTACTGTAAATATATACAGTATTCTGGCGGATGCAAGAAAAGTCCGCGTCGAGTGACTCAAGTGCTGCGACTAGCGACAAATTTCCGGAAAATCTGAGACGGAAACCGAAAGTTTCCGCGACATGGGGCACGGCGGGCATCTGCTTGGTACTGGACTGAGTCATGGTCTTCGCAGGGGAGGGGTTCTTCCCCGACCCTGGCAAACACCTTCCCAAATTTTGATGCGATCGAACTTGTTGCTGCCAATCCAAAGCTGCGTGCTCACCAAAAGCCAAGCACCTTCCACCAGACGCTCCCGACCACGGCGAAGATCAGCAGCTCCACCACGCACATCACAAAACCGACGCGCCACCAGGTTCCCATCGTGACAAAGCCGCTGCCGAAGATGATCGGCGAGGTGCCCGTCGCATAGTGGGTCAGCGTCATCATGATCGCCGAGCCGGCCGCCATCAGCAGCATGAACGGCACCACATACGCTGGCGGTATCAGATGGACTCCGACCGTCAGGAAGGCGAGCATCATCGCACTGATGTGCGCCGTCGTGCTGGCAAACAGGTAGTGCGAGAAAACGAAGACCGCCACCAGGATCGCGGCCGTGCCGCCCCAGCCAATGCCGCTGGCCACGATCGCGTCGCTCATGCCCTTAGAGAACCACCCGATCACACCCTGCTTGTTCAGTTGCTCGGCCAGCATGATCAGCGCACCGAACCAGATCAGCGTGTCCCAGGCGCTCTTCTCGGACAGCACGTCATCCCAGTCGATGGTGCCGGTAATGATCAGCACGAACAGGCCGACCAAGGCGACCACCGTCGGGTCCAGCGTTAGCGCCGGACCGAACAGCATCGCCGGAACGTTGGCCCACAGTAGCAGCAGCAGCGCGAAGGTGAAAATCATGACCATTTCCTTCGGCGACACAGGCCCCATCTTTGCAAGCTCGGCGTGCGCGTATTCCACCGCGTTGGGTGTGGCCTTGAGCTGCGGCGGCGACAACACATAGATCACCAGCGGCATCAGCAGCATACATAGCAGGCCGGGCACCAACATGCAAAGCGCCCAGTCCGTCCAGCTCAGATGCAGATTCTGATTGGTCGCCTTGGCGATGTAGTCCACCACCAGCGGGTTCGGGGCGGTGGCGGTCACGAACATCGCCGACGAGATAGGGTTGGCGTGATAGTTGACCAACGCCAGGTAGGTGCCGACCTTGCCCTCGGTGCCCGTGGCCGGGTCGGAGTCGAATGCGTTGGCGATCGACTTCATGATCGGATGCACGATGCCGCCACCGCGCGCGGTATTGCTCGGCGTGAAGGGCGCCAGTACCAGTTCACACGTGACCAGACCGTAGCCGATGCCTATCGTCCGTTTCCCCATCAGGGAGATGAAAATCAGGCCGATACGGGTGCCCAGGCCGGTCTTCTTCACGCCGCGGGAGATCAGGATGGCCACCACGATCAGCCAGATTAGCGGATTGTCGAAGGCGGTCAGCGCATCGGCGATCGCCCCCTTGGACGAAGTCGAGGTCACCTGTGACAGCGAGAGGATCACGATCGCCATCATCGCCATCACTCCGATCGGCATGACCTTCAGGATGATTGCAACGATTGTCGTCAGAAAGATGGCAACCAGGCCCCAAGCCTTGGGCGTGAGCCCCGCGGGCACAGGCAGCAGCAGCAGGGTGATCAGCACGACCGTCGTGATCAGGGCGGGGCCTAACCGGAACGGGACCACGCTGTTGAAGTAGAGGAACGCCGCTTTTAGTCTTGTGAGCATTTTTTGATCCCTCCCAGAAGAGTTGGTGGAGTTCTGGATAAGTCAGTGGCTGCGCTTCGCCACCCGCCGATCAGAGGAACGCAACCGAACGCGACCTGCACCACGCCAAGCGGGCATGGTTACCTAACGTCGTCCACCACCACCTCGTCCGCCACCAAAGCCACCCGCGCGTGCGCCACCGCCAAAGCCGCCGCCCCGGCCGGCCCCGGAATGCAGGCTCTGGTTGCCGCGACTGACGTCGCGCTGCACGGCGCTGCCGCCCCGGCCCACGCCCTGGAAGCCATTGTCCCGGCCACCGGTCGCATCGCGCCCGCGGAATCCGCCGCGGCCCGACGCATCGGCCGTGCTCCTGCCGAATTTCTCGCGCGTGGCGTTGTCACGATAGGCAACACCCTGGCGGTGCCGCGCATCATGCTGCCAGCGGCCTTTATCCAGCTTGCTGGCGTCAAAGTTGCGGTCGATATTGCGGGCCTTGTGGTGCTCCACATGGACGCCGCCGTTGTTCCAGTCGCAGTCGCCAAAAATGGCAATGGCCCCGGCCAGGCCGATACCCCATGCAATGCCGCCGAGGAAGGCGTCGCCAGGATAGTAAGGTCCGTAGGGCGGCCAGTAGTAGTACGGATAGCCGGCATAGCCCCAGCCGCCGTAGACAATGGCGGGGTCGTACACCGGCACGTAGATCACCTCGGGATTCGCCGGTTCGATGCGCACGATCGTTTGCTGCGTGGCTTCGGCAGCGGTTGCGGGTTCCACGATCACAGTCTGCTGTGCGCCCGACTTGAGATGCCCGGCTTGCTGGGCGCGCACGCGCAGGCGTTGCACGGCAGCCATCACATCCTTCTGCTGCGCCAGGAAGGCGTCTCCGAGCTTCTGGGTCCAGTCGAGCTTGTCACCCATTGGCCCAAGTATCTGCGGAAAGGCCACCAGCGATTTCACGCTGACATCCCAGGTCTCGTTCTGCACTGCCTTGACGGCGGCGTCGCCTTTCAGGTCAGGGTGTCCTTTGAGCCAGCGCGCGGCAAGGGCGACCTCGAGCGGATAGGTGGAAGCCATCAGCACCTGCGACAGCAGCGGATCGGGGTAGAGTGCGATCGGGGCGACCAGCGCCTCGATTTCTTCCGCCTTGTAGGGAGCGGGTTCGCTCTGGGCCTGTGTCGTGCCGCCGCCAGGCAGCGCGGATGCCGGCTCCGTAGCTGGCGGGCCGGCGCTCTGGCATCCGGCCAGCGCCAGCGCGCTGCAGCAAGCCATGGTCAGGATGCGATGCCTCATGGCGATACCCTCCGCCAGCCGGGCGCCGGGTCAAAAGACTTCGTTGCTGCTGCCTTGGCCGCGCTGTTGGCTCCAAGGTCGCGTTCATACACTTGCCCTTTGTGGCTGACGATGAAGCTCATCACGCCGGTTTCTCCGTACCGCACCGGCCAGGCCATGACCGCGAAGCCGCCGAACAGCTTGCCGTCGACGACATAGTTCAGCTTGCCGCCGTCGCCGTGCGGCCCTTGCGCGGTCAGCAGCTTGTAGTGGTAGCCGTGGTAGCCGTCCTTGCTTGCATTGCGCGTGCCGGCGTCGCGGAAAGCCGGGCCGAGCGGACTCGGTGGCTCATTCGAGGCGGTCGGCCAATAGAGCCCGTCTTGCTTGCCCGGGGAACTGGATAGCCTGTTCGCATAGACCAGGCGCTTCTCGCCATCGTGCATCGTCTGGGCATATTCGGTTTGCGCATCGCAGATGGCCTGCATGGTCTGGATCACGGCAAGCTCGTTGCGGCCGATGCGGCGCACGCGCATTTCCTCGACGCCCGCCCGCGTGTCGAATTGCCAGCCGCCCGCCGCTTTGACCAGCGGCACCGGCAGGGTCCAGCCGTCGTCGCCGACAGCGATGAAGGCGTGCTTGTCCGTCTGCTGCAAGCGGTGCGACTGCGCCCAGGCACTGTTGAACCGGTTCCGCACGTCGTCACCGGCTGGCGGAATGATGTCGCGGAAACTGGCGCCCAGCATGCGGCGCATGGCCGCTTCGTCGTCATTGCGCACCGCCTGCCCAAAGGCCGCCATCGCTGCATCGGGCGAGTCGAAGACCTGGCGCGCGAAGGCAAGCGCCGGGCTTAGCGCGAACAGGCAAAGGCAGGCTACCGCAGCGGCTGCGCCAAGGGGCACCCTTCGAGGGCGCACAATCACGCGGTTCCGGGACACCAGCGTCACCGCGATCAGGCCGATGGCGGCACCAGGGATGGGCTCGAGCATCAGCCCGACGATGACGCCGACGAAGATCGCGACGTACAGCCACGTGTGCAGTGCCAGCCCCTCGGGCGCGGGAATCAACGCGACCACGACCGCGGCCACGACGGGCGCAAGCGCCGTCATCAGGGTTTTCATGGGGCTTCCCCTAGGCAAAGACCTTCGCTGTGCTATGGTTTATATGACCTTTTCGGACAGTGCGCCAGTTAAATGTGCGGCTGGCGCCGCCGACACGACAGGATGTGAAATGGCACGTTTGAGCATCGAGGGGCGGCAAATCGAGGCACCGGCAAACTGTTCCATCCTGCAGGCCTTCCTGCACGCAGGGGAGACGCTGGTTGAAGGCGTGGGCTGCATGGGCCAGGGCGTCTGCGGCTCGTGCCGGGTCATGGTGCGGCGCAGCGGCGAGCAGGATGTACGCACGGCGCTGGCCTGCGAGACGCTGGTCGAGGACGGCATGCAGGTCGCGTTCCTGGACTACTTCACGGCGTCGGAGCGGCACGTCTATCGCATGGAGGAGGTCGGCGAGAGCTGGGAAGCCTTGCGGACGATTTCCACGGTGTTCCCCGAGGCCGCCCATTGCCGCCACTGCAGCGGATGCGACCGCGCCTGTCCGAAGGAGCTGGCGGTCCAGCAGGGCGTGCAGTTCGCCGTGGAGGGCAAGCTCAGCGCCGCCAGCCAGGTCTTCGACGAATGTGTCATGTGCAACCTCTGCACGCTGGCCTGCCCCGAGCATATCCGCCCCAACCATCTCGGCCTGTTCGTGCGGCGCATGATCGCGGCCCAGACGCTGCGGCCCGCCAATCTCATGCTGCGCCTGCAACAGCTCGAAAGCGGCGCGATGACGATCGACTTTGACGCACCAGGCGCGCAGCCGCCGCGCTGACGGGGGCAGACAAACATGCCAACCGGCATCCCATACGATGAAGCGCGCCGGCGGTACCGGCCCGGCGTCGCGACAGCGATGCGCAGCGACGACGACAGCGTCGAAGCGCTGCTCAAGGGCTATCACCCAGACCACGGGCCCAATGCGCGCGTTGCGCTGGCCGTCGGCGTGAACCGCGGCGAGCCCTGCCAGCCGGATCTTGCGCGCTGTCTGCAGGCTAATGCGCTGATTGACGATGTCGACATTGCCGGCGCCCAACTCGTCTCCACCGATGTGCTGATCATCGGCGGCGGCGGAGGAGGCTGCGCGGCAGCGCTCACGGCGGCCGGGCAGGGCGCACAGGTGATCCTGGCCACCAAGCTGCGCCTTGGCGACAGCAATACCGTGATGGCCGAGGGCGGCATCCAGGCGGCCATCGGCGAGGATGACAGTCCCCAGCTGCACTTCGAGGACACATTGCGCGCCGGTCATTTCCGCGGCGAGCCGGAACTGGTCGCGCAGATGGTGATGGACGGGCCCGATGTCATCCGCTGGCTGATCCGGCTGGGCATGATGTTTGACCAGGAAGAGGACCGGCCCTTTGGCGGCAACCTGCTGCGCAAGAAGCCAGGCGGGGCGTCGGCCGCGCGCATCCTGTCCTATCGGGATTACACCGGGCTGGAGATGATGCGCGTGCTGCGCGAGGCCGTGGACCTGGAACCGGGGGTTGCGGTGTGGAACCGCTGCCCCGCGGTCGAGCTGCTGTCCGACGAACGGGGCCGCTGCGCCGGCGCCGTGATCTACAACCTCGAATGGCGAACCTTCATGCTGGTGCGCGCGCGTGCCGTGATTCTCGCCACCGGCGGGGCGGGGCGCCTGCACCTGAACAGCTTCCCCACCTCCAATCACTACGGCGCCACCGCGGACGGCCTGGTGCTTGCCTATCGCCTCGGGGCGCGCCTGCGCGAGCTCGATTCGTTCCAGTACCACCCCACCGGCATCGCCTACCCGCCGCACCTGGCGGGCGGCCTGATCTCGGAAGCGGCGCGCTCGGCGGGCGCCCGGCTGCTCAACGGCGAGGGCGAGCGCTTTGTCGATGAACTCAAGCCCCGGGACATCGTGGCCTCGGCCATCCTGCGCGAGTGCGCGCAGGGCCGCGGCATCGAGCGGGGCGGACAGGTCGGGGTGTTCCTCGACACGCCGACGCTCGAAATGGAGAATCCCGGCATCCTCGCCAAGCGGCTGGTCACGCTGCGCCATCTGGCGCACAAGTGCGGGCAGGACGCGGCGCAGGAGCCTTTCCTGGTCTATCCGACCCTGCACTACCAGAATGGCGGCGTTGCCATCGACAAGGATGGCGCGACGAGCGTGCCGGGACTTTACTGCGTGGGCGAGGTTACGGGCGGCATCCACGGGCGCAACCGGCTGATGGGCAACGCGCTGCTCGACATCCTGAGCATGGGCCGGCGTGCCGGTGCCAGCGCGGCACAAGCGGGGCGCGCTGGGATGGCCGTGCGCGCCGGGATCGGCCACGTGCATGCGTGGCAGCGGGAACTGACGCTGGCCGGGCTGCCACTGCATGTCAAGGCACCGCAGCTGTTCCCCGGTTACGCCCATTTCGATCTGCGCGACGATGCCGGATTGCGCTCCGGCGTACGGGGCCGCACGGTCGGCGGCACGCGGTGATCGACCCACGGAGCGCGCGATGGAACACCTGAATCAGGTACTCCTCAACGAGGATATCCGCGTCGGTGCGGACCTGGATGGCTGGCTTGCGCGGGGCGGCGGAGAGGGGCTGGCCAGGGCGCTGCGCGAACCGGCCACGATCATTGCAGAAATCGAACAGGCGGACCTGCGCGGGATGGGCGGCGCCGGCTTCGCGACGCATCGCAAGTGGACGCCGGTGGCCGCTGCCGCCGATGGCGACAAATACATCATCTGCAATGGCAATGAAGACGAGCCGGGAACCTTCAAGGACCGGTTCCTGCTGGAACATACGCCGCACCAGGTGATAGAGGGCGCGCTGATCGCCGCGGCCGCCACCCGTGCCAACCACGTCGTCCTGTACGTCAATCCGCATCAGCCACTGGCGCTGGACAGGACCCGCCAGGCGGTGCAGCAGTGGCAGGGGCACGCGCAGTTCGCCGAGCTGGCGCAACTGGTCGGCGGGCCGGTATCGCTCAGCGTGGTGCCGAGCTCGGGCTTGTACATCGGTGGCGAGGAGACCGCGGTCATCGCGAGCGTGGAGGGCGGGTTCCCGTTTCCGCGCCGCAAGCCGCCTTTTCCCGCCCAGCACGGGGTGCATGGCGCGCCGACGGTCGTCAACAACACCGAGACGCTGGCCCACGTGCCCGGCATCCTGCGCCACGGCGCGCAGTGGTATCGCAGCCTCGGCACCGGCAATGCGGCGGGCACGAAGCTGTATTCGCTGTCGGGCGACGTGTTGCGGCCCGGGCTGTATGAGCTGCCGATGGGCACGAGCCTGGAGACGCTGGTGTTCGGGCATGGCGGCGGCATGCTCCAGGGCAAGGAATTCAAGGCGGTCTTTACGGGCGGTCCTTCCAATACCCTGCTGACCAAGCGCGACCTCGACGTGGCACTGGACTTTGATTCAGTGCGGCAGCGGCGCTCGCGGTTGGGGACCGGCGCGATGATCGTGGTGTCGGAAGGAACCAGCATCGTCCGCAAGGTGGCCGAGTATGTGAGCTTCTTCGCCCAGGGTTCGTGCGGCCAGTGCCCGCCATGCAAGGGCGGGACCTTCCAGCTGATGCGGCTGCTCAATCGGATCGATACCGGCCGCGGCGTGCGCGCGGACGTGGAAGCGTTGGAAAACCTGTGCCGCATCCTTCCCGGCAGCGGGCGCTGCGGCCTGATCGATGGCGCCGTGACGGTGGTGAACAGCTCCCTGGATCAGTTCCGGGAAGAATACGAGGCGCTTTTGATGGCATAGCCCCAGCAAGCGGACGCCCGACAGGGCATCCGGCGCGGTCATGGAGTCAACCATGCATTGCATTGCAACTTGTGTGCTGTCCTTGTCGGTGGCACTGGTCTCGGCATGCGGAAAGCGCGAGCAGCCACCTGCTCCGACAAGCGTCACGCCGCCAGTCGCCGGCAGCAGCGAAGCGGTGGCCGCGGCGCCACCGCAAGGCGCCAATGACAGACCTCGGCCCACTACCAACGGGCGATATCAAATCGTCGTCAATCCGACAGGCGCCCGCGCAGGCCCGTTCTTGCTCGATACTCAGGCCGGGCGCAT
The DNA here is from genome assembly GCF_040784895.1 of Cupriavidus sp. Agwp_2. Taxonomy (NCBI): domain Bacteria; kingdom Pseudomonadati; phylum Pseudomonadota; class Betaproteobacteria; order Burkholderiales; family Burkholderiaceae; genus Cupriavidus; species Cupriavidus sp. Agwp_2. Next base: position 926,648 of record NZ_CP088084.1, on the reverse strand, counting down.
CTGGCAATTGAGCGAGTTCCCTGGGCTTCAAGGCGCCCCGAGGGCGTGGCGCGAGATGACGATCATTGATGACACGGGCGAAATGGGGATCACAACGGCGCAGTTCCAGAAACTCTATCCGCCGCGACAGGTTGTGCCGCAGAGGCGGTAATACCAGCAAACTCTGGTTGGCATCACGTGGGGAAAAGGGTAGCGCTCTGATTCCAGCCGGCCTAAAGTTGTCGGGACGGCGGTGTCGCAATCAGCGTGGCCGCCATGCATGAACGTACCAGCTAGCCAAGCTGTCTTGGGAAAGCCAGAGTGGCTTGACGGCACAAGGCTGATCCATTTGGGAGGCGACATGTCCCATTCCTATGTTCTGAAGCTGATATCGCAAATGGCGACACTGGTACTTGCCAGCGCCACGTTTGCCAGCACGGCGTGGGCGACAGAGCAAGCGCAGCAACGCCGGGCCGGCCGTGACGTTCGCCAGGAAACGCGTCAGGATGCCAGGCAGACGAAGCAAGACTGTCGTGCCACCGACCAGCAAAGCAATGCGAATTGCCGGCAGGATAAGCGTCAGACTAAGCAACAGGGCCGCGAGACAGCACGCGATATCAAATACTAGACGCTTGCATAGGCCCTGCTAGTACCACTCTGACTTCCGTCACCTGGCCCCAGGCCGCGGCTGCCTCCGGCCGACCCGGAACCGTCACTCGCGGCCAGCACTGTCGTCGTGCTGGACATCAGGCCTTTTCCACGCGCGAAGCCATGGCGGCGATTTGCCAGGCGACCTTGCGCAGTTACGGAATTCGAGTCAGGCCAGGCGATGGCCAATGAAAACAAGGCATGACATCAAGGGTGGGACGATCAGCCAAATATATGTCCCGCTTTGTCAAATGAAGGCGAGGGCCCTTTGGTAAAATCCAGCGCCCTATGCAGCCAGTTTCGCCGGCTGGTCACGCCGCCCCGATCCACCCAAGCGTGCTGCCGGTCTGAGTTAACGCGCATGCCGCCACCAATCATCTCCGCCGTGATCGCCGACGATCACCCGGTAATTCAGCTCGCAGTCAAGGCTACCTTGAGCGAGATTCCGAATGTCCGGATTTCCGCAATATGCTCGTCAGGAAAAGAGCTCTTTGCGGCGCTACAAACGCAACAACCTGACCTTATCGTTACCGATTTCACGATGGAGCGTTCCCAGGTCAATGACGACGGTCTTCGCCTGATCCACCGGCTCAGGCAGTCCCGCCCAAATACGCCGATCGTGGTTTTCACGATGTTGACCAACGGCGGACTGCTCACGCGCATCAGGGAGATGGGCGTTGAGGCCATCGTCGGGAAGGACGAGGAGCCGGGCATCCTGAGGCAAATCTGCGTCGATGCCATAACCGGTACTGGCCAGCGCCTGTCGCCGGGCATAGCGGCCAGGATGTCAAGCGCGGGGGCGTTGGTCAACGGCACGGCAAGCCCGCTATCCCCCCGTGAGATCGAAGTTGTGCGGATGTTCGCGACTGGCAGCACTCTCACGCAGATCGCGGGATATCTCCATCGATCGCTCGCTACCATCGCGACGCAGAAGCGATCGGCAATGCGCAAGCTGAATATCACCAGTAATGCGGACCTTGTCACGTACGCACGCGACAACGGTCTTGCCTGATGCAGGACGAACGCGAGCGCTCGCAGCAATCGCCACTACACGCCGACCACTCGGTTGAGCGGAATCTGCAGCGGGAGCGCCGTGTGTTCTCGATGGTGGTCCTGCTGCTGGGGCTGGTCGCCATCGCGATCGCTTCGGCAGCCATGCTTGCCCGCCTGAATGGATCCCTGCGTGCCCAGGAGCAGGTCGCGCGCCTGTACGAGCAAGGCGTAGTCGATGCGGTGCTCGAACGCCGCAGCACCCTGACGGCGACGAACCTGATCCTTGAGTTGCGCAGCAATGGCAAAGTCCCCGTGGCGCACCGCGCGCATGCCGGCAGTCTGTGCACGCAGGTGTCTCCGTCCGCGCCTCCCGATCCCGTGTTGGAGCAGAGTTGCGACCAGGCCGTCCGGACGCTGACTGCCGCAAGCCAGAAGCCTTCGATCGAGATGATCTCGATTGCGAACGGGGCGACGTATCGGTATGAAGCGCCTGACGCATCGGGATCCGGCGTGGGGGCGACCCTTCCGCCGCTGTCGTCGTCAAGCATCACCTCGATGATTCTTGAACGGTTCCAGGGCCGCGACATGGATCTCTTGCAGGCAGCACGGGAGAAGCGCGTCGTATGGCTGGGCATTCCGGCGAATGCGGCCGGAGGGAGTCCGGAGATGGTTGGCGCATCGCTGGTCGCGAAAGGCGACGCACTCTACGCCATCGTGTTGACGCGGATCCCGCTGCAAGACTTGCTTCGGCCAGCCTGGCCGAACTTGTCGATCCCGGAGCCAATTGTCGTCGATCGCCTGGGCACGCCCCTGGTTGCTTCAGGTGAAGGGGCCAACGCACGGCGCCTGGACGACAGGCTGGAGGGACTTCCGGAGGGGCTGTTTCATTGGGTCCAGGACTATGGGTGGGCCCTGCGGCGCCCGCCGCTGGTTGCGGATTTCGGCCACCTTGTCTTCGCGCTGCCGCTAGGGCAGCAGTTCCGGGAAATGCGCGAGGAATTGCTTGCCACCGGCCTGATGACCGCTGCGCTGCTCGCCTTGCTGTTTGCGATGTATCGCTACTGGAACTATCGCTTCCTGACCGGCACCTATGCCGAGGCGGCACGCGCGCAGCAGCTATTGCACGAAGCGAGACTCGCCAGCGAGGCTGCGGCCAAGGCCAAGGTGGCGTTCTTTGCGTCGATGAGCCACGAGATACGGACGCCGCTTTCCTCGCTGCTGGGAAACATGGAGCTCGTGGCCCTCGGCACGCTGGGGCCGGAGCAGCGGGCGCGGGTAAGCGCCATGCAGGTGTCGGCCGAAGGGTTGCTGCAGATCGTTAACGACGTGCTCGATTTTTCGAAGCTCGACGTGGGAGCGATGCGCCTGGCGGAGGAGCCCGTCGTCGTCACGGAACTCCTCGGTCGCATTGCGATCTCGCACGCGCCGCTTGCGGCGCGGCGTGGGCTGAGCTTCTTCGCGGTATATGGCAAGGAGATTCCGGCGCGGCTCAATCTTGACCCGGTGCGCCTGACCCAGATCATCAACAACCTGCTTGGCAACGCGTTCAAGTTCACCGAGGCGGGGAAGATTGTCCTGCGCGCGCAATGGGTGGATGCAAACCTTGAGATCGTCATCACCGACACCGGCGTTGGCATACCGGAGGCGTACAAGGATCGGCTCTTCCAGCCATTCTCCCAGGTCGGCAACAATCGTCTCGCGCAGGCCGGCGGGACCGGGCTTGGACTGTCAATCTGCCTGCGGCTGGTGGAGCGGATGAACGGACGTATCACGCTGGACAGCGTATTAGGCGTTGGCACGCGCGTCACGGTTCGCCTGCCGCTCAGCACGCCGGGTGGGCACCAGACCCCGGCGCAATGGCGCCTGGCGCCGCACCGCGCCCTGGTCCTGTCCCGTGAGCCAGAGTGCCGCGAAGCAATGCTGAACCATTTCGACTGGGGATCATGCCAGCCGTCTTTCCGGTCGAACATCGACGAGCCCATTGACGGGGACCGATTCGACTGCCTGCTCGTGACCGAGTCCCTGGATCCGGCCCAGGTCATTGCGTGGTGGCGGAAGCCAGCCTCTATCGTATGGCTCAGGCAACTGGGCCCGCTCGTCCCGACCACGCGGCCGGATGGCAGCCGGGATGTGTCTGCCTACAGCCTGGCCGGTATCCATGCCGCTGTACAGGCGGCCCTCAAGAAAGCTCCGCAGCCTGAGCATGTCGGCGAAGTTCGTGTCGGGGCTGCCATGCACGATCAATCTTCAGCTCCTTTCGCGGGCCTTTCCGTGTTGGTCGCGGAAGACAATCTGCTGAACAGGAAGCTGCTGCGCGACCAGCTTCACCTGCTGGGTGCGAGCGTTATCGAAGCCGGCAACGGCAACGAGGCCTTGGCAGTCTTGTCGGAGCAGGCCGTGCACGCAGTGCTGACGGACGTGGACATGCCCGTCATGAATGGATTCGACCTGCTTCGTGAAATCAGGCGGCGCGGGCCGGAAGTACCCGTCTATGCCGTAAGCGCTAGCGCCAGACCGAAGGATGTTACCGAGGGGCTGGCAAGCGGTTTCACCGGCTATCTCACCAAACCGGTGTCGCTGGCGACGCTGGCTTCGGTGCTCGATGCTGTTGCCACCCGGGCCGAACCGCTACACACGGATGAAGGGGCGGCGCCAGTGCCGCTAACCGATGACGATCTCCCTGAACTGCCGTCGGTCGCCGAAGAATACGCCGAGGCGTTCCTGGCGCAGACCATGGTGGACCTGGACGAGTTCAAGGCGATCCGGGCAGCGCGAGACATCCGCCACCTGGAACGGCTGCTGCATCGTATCGCGGGGACGCTCGGCGTCGTCGGGCGCTCAGGACTGTCCGAAGTCTGCGCTGACCTGCACAACCACGTGGCTGAAGCCAAGCGCTGGGACGATGAGATCGAACTGCAGTCCGCCTTCATCATGCAAGGCCTGATGAGCGCATGCGAGCGCGGGCGTGGTGAGGACCGGGTCGCCTGCGGCTCCCGTCCGCTGGCTTTCTAACTTCTATGATTGTGAACACTCCTGCGCGCGGTCAGCATTGAGGGGACGGCTGGATGCCTGCTTAAGGCACCACTCGTCTTGGGTACTGCCCCCTTGCGAGGCCCTTGGTTTGCCCGCCTGTATGGCGGGCATTTTTTTATGTGCCCCGGCCGGGCGCATCGGCTAGCGCTGATTGCCGCCACACCGAGGCGCGAATCCCTGCCACCGGGGAAAGATGGCGCAATGCCCCGGACTGGCACCTCCTCAGGAGAGTTCATGAGCAATCGTAGAAGTCTTGCTCTTGCCGCGTGCACGGCATTGGTTCTGATCTCGGGTGCGGCCAATACGGCGCAGGCTCAGGTCTTGCTGAAGCCCATTGCCTATCCGCTGAGAGGACAGTCGGCCTACCAGCAGGCCAACGACGATGGGGCCTGCTATGGCTGGGCCCGGCGCGAGACCGGCGTCGACCCGGCCCGCATAGCGAGCACGCCAGCGCCGGTCATCCTGCCCGGCGGCGAGAGGATACGGGGCGCAGCGGGCGGAGCGGCTGCCGGGGCAGTGGTGGGCGCGATCGGCGGTGACGCGGGCAGGGGAGCTGCCGCGGGCGCGGCGGTCGGCACGGTCGCTGGTGGCGTCGCCCATCGCCAGCACCGCCGGCAGGCTGCAGCCATGGGCGCACAGGCGCAGGCCAGCAACGACTGGGCCATGACATCGTACTGGCAAGCCTGGCGTGCCTGCATGGCGGGCCGCGGCTATTCAGTGCAGTAAGCACCTCGGAAGGTGGACCGGGCTGGCGTCAGCCGGTCCATCCCGGAGAGCACGACGTCAGAGGCGCCCTAGAGAACGGCGCAGGCTTCTGCGCTGGCGGTAACGGCAAGATCTACCCGCGCATCATTGCGCAAGACCACGCAGAGGAAATTGCCGATGGCTTCGCCCGCGTGAGGATCTTCCCGCCACAGTTGTGGCAGGGGTGCGGTCGAGGCATGCAAGTCGCCCCGCTCGGGCGCGGCATGGGATTCCGTGCCGGCTATGGCATCGCTCCAGGTTATCGCGATGGGCCCCTCCGGCTTGGTGCCAAGGAAGCAGAAAGAGGGCGCCGACAGCGAGCGCCGCGACGCGGGTCCGGTCTCGCAAGTGCCGGCGCGTAGTTCCAGCACGTCATGATCGGTCTGATTGACGGTGACGATCTTTGTCCACGGCCAGGGCTCCTGGAACGGACTCCACGTCTCAGAGGTAGGGATTGCGCATCCGGAGATGGCGCTTGCCGTGGCAATGGCAATGACACAGGCAGAAATCGACGAAACAGCATTCATTGGATAGTCAATTCAGGTGAACCTGATATTCACCTGGGAGGGCATACGACGGCGCACAGGGTAAGCCGGCCTCGTCGTGGCGGCTATCAAAGGAATTCGAAATGTCGGGCGACGCTTGGGGCGCATCCATCCGACCCGCCCTCACTTTCTAATTTCTGTGATAGCCCCGCCTGCACCACCGGCATAAGGTGTGCACATTCACTGAGATCTGACTGGCCGCGCCGGTTTGCGTCGACGGTATCTGACCCACTTCAAAGGAACTACAGGAATGATCAAGCACTGCCTTTCGGCTGTCTCGAGAGCGGGCGCGGGCGCGCGCGGTCGTGGGGTGCCCAACCTTGTCATGGCCCTGCTGATTGCCGGCGCCGCGCAATCGTACGCGCAGATCCTGCCCGCTCAAGGGCAGCGAGACACCGCCGCGCAGCCGGAGGCCTGCTCAGGTACCGGCGCCGGCCTGCAATCCGCGGCCTGCCGTGCCGCCAGCAATCCCGGCCAGAGCAAGTACAACCTCCTGTACGCGGACGATGCGCCAGCCGGCAACAGCGAACGGTCATCCGGGCAGGTTTCAGCCAGCCCGTGCCGGAGCTGCCCGACGGATGCAGAATCCGGCCGGCAAGCCGGGCGCATGCCGGACAGCGCCGCCAGGAACAGCCGCAGCGAATCAGCGGGTACTACCTCGACCAGCACGCTGTAGTTCTCAACGCAACCGAGTACCTGGCAAGTCAAACACCGGGCCCTGGTGCCCGATCTCTCTACTTCCCCGATGAAACTGCGTCAATATCTGCTGGCGGGCCTTAGCCTGCTGGCAATGCATGAACCAGCGTTCGCCTCCTTCCTCAGCGGAAAGGCCCTGGAGAGCGCCGCCAATGCCATCTCCTGGGTGGTGGTGATATTTGTGCCGCTTGCAGCCATCTACCTGTTCTGGATGCTGCATATCTGGCCGGACAAGGTCGCTCACCGGAAGCAGCATCCGCAAAGGGAAGCCATCCATGCGCTATGCCTGCTTTCGCTTTTCTTCGGCGGACTGCTGTGGCCGATGGCGTGGCTCTGGGCACACACCAAGCCGGTGTTCTACCGGGCGGCCTATGGCACCGACAAACTGCCGGAAGACGAAGCCGCGCGAGGCGCGGGACATGCCCCCATCGGCCGGCCCGGGAACGTCGCGTCCCTGCGGGCGCCGGCACGCGGCGCTGCGTCCGGCGCAGGGGAGCAGAGCTGAATGGATGCGCTGCTGCTTGCTATCTACGCGCTGGCCGTCTGGCTGGTCTTCTTCAAGTTCAAATGGCTGCCATGGAACACGACGTCCATGGTCATCGTGGTCACGATTCCGGTGGTCGCGCTGACGCTGCTGGTCCTGACGCTGAACGTGGTGGCACCTTCGTCCCATGATGTCAGGGTGGTCGGCAAGGTGCTCCAGGTGGTGCCGCAGGTGAGGGGGCGCATTGTCGATCTTCCGGCCGAGGGTAACCGGCACTACAAGAAGGGCGATGTCCTGCTGCGCATCGACCCGACGCCCTATCAGGCCTCGGTCAGGCAGCTTGAGGGCAGGTTGATGGCGGACGACGCCGCGCTTGCCGAAGCGCAGGCCGCCGCTCGCCAGCTCAGCGAGTCAGTGCGCGGAGCGGCCGGCAAGGTTGCCACGGTACAAGCCAAGCTGTCGCTCGCCCGACAGCGGCTCACAGAACATGAGGCACTGCTCGCGGCAGGGGCCGGATCGAAGTTCGACCGGGAAGATGCCCTGGCGCGGCGGCACGAACTGGAAGGCGAACTGGTCAGCGCTCAAGCCGTCGAGGACGAGGCCAGGCAGAGGCTTTCGGCCAGGAGCCAGGGGGAATTCGCCGCCATCGCCACGGCGCGCGCCAAGCGTGCGGAAACCGAGGTCATGCTCGAGAACGCCCGATGGGAACTTGGCCAAACCGAGTACCGGGCGCCCGCCGACGGCAAGGTGGTGAACCTGCAGGTGCGCGTGGGCACGATGCTGGTCCCGTTTCCGTTCTCGCCGGCATTCAGCTTCGTTGAGGACGAGCAGGAAGTGGTCGCCTTCTACAGGCAGAACGAGCTTTACAACGTCAGGGCGGGCGACTTCGCCGAGATCTACCTGCCGACGCATCCGGGTGAAATCATCAAGGCAAAGGTGGATTCGATCGTCTGGGCGCAATCACAAGGCCAGTTTGCGCAGGGTGGAATGATTCCGAACACTGGTGCCACGGAAGCCGTGCCGAACCGGTTCGCGGTCAAGCTGGACCTGCGCGACGAATCGAAGGGCCAGATGCTTCCGGTCGGGGCTGTCGGCGCGGGTGCCGTCTACACCACGCACATGAAGATGTTCCATATCGTTCGGATGGTCTTCCTGCGCGTCAGTTCCAAGCTGAACTATCTGGTATTCAAGCTCCATTAAAGGCAAGCCTGTGTCGTCATCTTTCAACAAGACCATTCCGGTACTGCTGGCGCTGCCGCTTGCCATGCTCTTCGGCTGCGCCTTGCAGGCGCCGCCGGATAGCGCCAGCCTTCGAGACCAGGCCGTCCCGGCGCTTGAAGGGCAGCGCACCTGGGCAAGCTCGGCCGAAGCAGGCGAGCCCGCGGACGACTGGCTTGCAAGCTTCGACGATGCCGAGCTGCATCGGCTGGCCCGGGAAGCGATCGCGCACAACGGCGATCTCAGGCTGGCAGCGGTGCGCGTCGAGCAGGCGCAGGCACTCGTTACCATGCAAAGCAGCGGCCTGTTACCGAGCGCGGGCGTGAAGGGCAGGGCCGGGCAATCGGAAACCCAGTTCCTCTCGATTGGTGCGAGCTGGGAGATCGATCTCTGGGGCCGCATACGCGCACAATCGCGTGCCGCAAAATCCCAGTACGCCGCTACCTTGGACGAATATCTCTGGGCGCAGCGCGTCGTCGCAGCAACTACTGCCAAGGCATGGTTCACACTGATCCGGTCCGCAAAGCTGGAGGACCGGCAGCGACAGGCCGTGGCCGTAGAGGAGCAACTGGTGCAGATCAGCGAGCGGCGGGTTGCCATTGGTGCGGCACCGGACACCGAACCGGTGGAAGCGAAGAATGCGCTGCGCACGCAGGTGGATGCGCTCCGGAAGGCCGAACTGGCCAGAAGCCAGGCTGCGCAAGCCCTGGAGTTGATGCTGGGCCGATACCCTGCCGGGGAAATCGGAGATAGCGTGGCGAAGCTGGAGCTGCCCGCCATGCCCGTCGCCCCGCAGGCAGGCTTGCCTGCGGATCTGCTTGATCGCCGGCCGGACTTGACGGCTGCGGCACACCGCGTCGCCGCGGCCTTCGACCTGAGGCAGTCCGCCGAGGCAGCGCGGCTGCCAAGCATTTCTATCAGCGCGGCCATTACCGGCATCCGTAGCGACGTGCTGCTGCTCAACCAGGCCGGCACTCCGATCAAGGGACTGAACGGCGCGTTCTTCGCGCCGCTGTTCACGGGGGGAGAGCTCAAGGCCAGGGCGGACTACTACAGCGCCGAGCAGAAGGCCGCCATGATCGCCTATGGCAACAATGCCCTGCAGGCACTGGGCGAGGTCGATGCGGGGTTGCGTGCTGAATCGAATCTTGCAGACCGCACCAGGCAACTGCAGGATCGGGTGAACGAGAGCCAGCTATTGGTTCAGCGCGAGGAGGCACGCGCAAGCATTGGTGCTTCCGACCCGCGCGGGGTCCTGAGGGTTCGGCAGAAACTGCTGGCTGCCGAGATGGATCTGATCAACGTGCGGGGCGATCATCTCAATCAGCGTATCGCGCTATTGTTGGCGCTAGGGGGAGACTGGAGCAGCAAAGGGCAGATCTGATGCTGTCGGTGAAAACGCTGAAGGGCCGAAAAAGCATGCCAGTCAGCGCATGAGGCTGACTGGCATGCTTTTCCTTGATGGAAGAGATTCACTTGTTGCCTTGAGCATGCGCGTCAAAGCGCGCGACTTCTTCGAGCAGCATCGGCGCACCCATGCTGTTCGCGTGCAAGCCCAGAACGCTAACGCCCTGAAGGACAGCGGCGATCTCTTCCTTGGTGGCGCCGAGCTCGAGTGCGCGGCGGATATGGCGCCGCGTACCAGGACCGTACATGTGCGTGCAGGATACATCGACGGCTATGGAGATGAACTCCCAGACCTTTGGCTCTATCAGCCCCTTGGTCATCGGATGCATGGCCATGTCGAGGAATTTCTCGGTCCAGACGGGGTCGAGCTCCGTGAAGCTGTTCCACTCCGGATTCCAATAGCCGCTCGCGCGCAAGCTGTCGCTGATGGGCGTGGCTGGCAGGGTGCTTGTGCCGGTGTACTTGTCGTCGTGCATGGCGGTCAGTTCAAGGAGGGCTTGTAGTTGATGGCACGCAGTGCCTGACCTGTCCGCTCGTTCTCCCGCTTGAGCATCTTCTCCAGGCCGGCGGTCGTCTGCGTGGGACTTCCTGCGTTCATTCCAAGTGCCGCAAGCTGGCTCTTCGCCGAAGGGGATGAGACGGCCTTGAGTAGCTCCTGCTGCAGCTTGCCGCGGATGGCAGCCGGCACGTCGGGCGTGGACCAGACGCTGGTGCCCATGATCTGGCTGAGATCGGGGTAGCCCGCTTCCGCCATTGTCGGCACATCGGGCAGGAACGGCGAACGCTCGGCCGATGTCACCGCCAGCGCCCGGACCTTGCCGGGTTTCACGAGCGCAAGCGCGGTGCCCATGCCGTCAAACATGAACTGAATCTGGCCGCCCATCAGGTCGGTGAGCGCAGGGGGCGAGCCTTTGTAGCCGACGTGCTCCATGTCCAGCCCGGCCGCCTTGTTGAACTGCATGCCTTTGATGTGAGAAAGCGTACCCGGACTGTAGGACGCGTAGGAGACCTTTCCCGGATGTGCCTTCACGTAGGCCACCATCTCGCTGACATTGGTGACCGGCAGGCGAGGGTCGGCGACCAGCACCAGCGGCACGCTGGCCACTTCAGCGACCGGTACCACATCCTTGAACGGATCGAAGCGGAATTTGTAGCTGTACGGGTTCTCCGTCACCAGCGAGTTGGGAGACAGCACGAATGTGTAGCCATCGCGTGGCGCGCCGAGCATGGCGTCCGTGGCAATGATGCCGCCCGCGCCGGGCTTGTTTTCAACCACCACGGATTGTCTGAGGTTCTGGCGCATGCTCTCCGCAATCGTACGTGCGATCATGTCGGATGCGCCTCCCGCCGGAGCCGGAACGAGGATGCGAATGGGGCGATTGGGCCAATCCCCTTCCGCCAGCGCGCTGGAGAGGGGCAGGGCGGACAACAGCGTTGCAATGCAGGTCCGGCGTGCGATTCGAATGATGTTCGAGGTCATTTTCGCCCTTTGCGTAGGTGTTGTTACGGCGTCGTATGCGGTGGAGGTGCGAATGACGGGACCACCGTGATCACGACCTTGTCCAGGTTCTCCGGGTGCAGCGAATCTTCCAGAAAATGCATTTCGTTCTCCTTGACAGGAGGGCTTGGCTATCGGCGCCGCGACGATGTTGTTGAGGTCGAGCCGGGATTAGTCTAGTAATCACGGGTCAGTTGGTTTCTCTCACTTCATGACGTTCATGTCTCATTTCATGACAGACTGTTGGAGGTGACCGGGTTTTCCCTGAAGGAACGGATCCGGGTTACTCCCCGGTGAAGGAGAAACGATGGGTTGATTCGTACGGGGGTGCTGAAGAACTATTTCAAGGTTGCGCAGCAATTCATCTACGATGGGGGCAGCGATGCTCACGGGGACGCGCTACACTCGGTGCAAGAGCTGAACTTCAAAATTTTTATCGGTAGTTCTCTATAAGGAAAGACCATGGGAATGGAAACCATAGAAATCAAGGCCTACGTCCCGGCACGGGACTTTGCGCTGTCGCGTCGCTTCTATTCCGATCTCGGGTTCAATGAGACCTTGCTTTCCGCTGAGATGGCTTACTTCAACGCAGGCAATTGCAGTTTCCTGCTACAGAACTTCTACGTGAAGGAGCACGCCGAAAACTTCATGATGCACATGCTGGTGGCGGACGTAGAAGCATGGTGGGAAAGGGTGGTTTCGCAAGAACTGGCCAGGCGCTACGGAGTGCGAGTCGAGCCGCCGCAGAATCAGCCCTGGGGCATTCGGGATTTCTGCATTGTCGATCCCACAAGCGTGTTGTGGCGCATTGGGCAAGACCTGGGTTAGTGTCGGCCTTGGGCCGAGGGCGAGTGATGGACGTCCGTCGACCCAGGAAGTCGTTCACCCGGTCTGGAACATCTGGCCAAAGTCGCAGGTCTCCTGAGCCAGCGTGACAATTGACGATACAAGCAGGCTCTTCCTGTCGCTCTTGCAGATGGCGGCATACGGCGCTGGCGGCAACGCGGGGCTTACAGAAAGAACCTCCAGCGCGCCAGCATCGACCATCGGCGCCAGGCACTTCCTGGGCAAATAGCTGATGCCCATACCCGAGACCGTCAGGCCGATGATGGCAACCACGCTGTTGCTGAACAGCGTGTTCTCCTGGTTCACGCCTATCGATCTCAGCCAGCGGTTGTAAAGCTGGCCGGTCCCCGACCGGTCATCCTGCGTCAGCAGCCGATGCGCAGCCAGCTCGTGCATGCGCAGCCGATGGCGACGGCCTGTCAGCCCGGGCTTGCACATCCACGCATTTTCGACGACCCCAACGCGCGTCGACAGGAAGCGCTGGTCGCTGAACACATCGGGGACGATCATCAGGTCTACTTCGTCGGCCAGCAGCTTGTCGCGAAGCACGACGCTGACGTCGACGTGCGGCTCGATGATCACTCGCGGATAGCTGGCCTGGATCGCGCTCACCAGGCGCGGCAGCCAGGTCATCGCCGTCAGTTCGGTGACGCCGATACGGACGTGACGCTCGAGTACCTCCGGGCGCTGGAACTGTTCGACCGCCGCGTCGCGCTGCTCGAGCAGCCGCTTGGCCAGCAGGAACATCTCCTCTCCCTTTTCAGTCAGCCGCGCCGATCGCAACGAGCGATCGAACAAGGGCGTCTCGAACAGTGCCTCCAGCTCCTGCACTCGCTTCGATACGGCCGATTGCGTGGTGTGCATCTTGTTCGCGGCTTGCGCGAAGCCGCCGAGTTGTACCACCCAGTAGACCGCCTCCAGTTGCTTGAACGTCATCACGGCGCTCACCTCCGACTTCCTATGTATCGATTCATGGAATGTGTACAGATTCCAATTTATCGCTTTTTTTGATCGAGATCGAGTACCAGAATGAGTGCATCGATTCCGCCCCAGTACCGCTCCAATGCGACTCGGGCTTCCAGCATGGAGACACAGGTATGTTGCTGACTGAAGAAGAAACCGGGATGTTGAACGGGGACAAGGGCCTCGCCGTCAAGAAGGCAATGGAGATCCTGGTTGCCCTCGGCGAAAGCTTTGGTGCCGCAAGGCTCGTTCCGGTCAACAACGTGCATATGGCGGGTTCCTCGGTGCTGGTCGCCGAGGAAGCCGGTACGAGGTTCGTTGAAGATATCCGCAAGCAGGGCGGTACGTTCGTTACCCGGGTCACAACCAATCCTACGGCTGTCGATCCCACGCAGTGGCAGCAGATCGGCATTCCCGAGTCGGACAGCGTCCTGCAGGCGCGGCTGACCGATGCCTATGCCGGGATGGGCGCCAATACCTGCAATACCTGCATTCCTTACCTGGTCGGGAACCTGCCGCGCTTTGGCGAGCATATGGCATGGGGAGAGTCGTCAGCCGTCGTGTTCGCCAACTCCGTTTGCGGCGCCCGGACCAATCGGGAAGGGGGGCCCAGCGGGCTTGCCTCGGCCCTTACCGGCCGCACACCTGAGTATGGATTCCACCTGAAGGAAAACCGTTACGGCAAGTTTCTGGTCAAGGTCGAGACGCCGCTCGATGACATGACCGACTACGGGACGCTCGGCTATTTCGCCGGCAAGATCGCGGGGCAGGATACGCCGGTGTTTACGGGCATTCCGTCGGACCCGACGGTGGAACAGTTCAAGGCACTGAGCGCTGCGCTGGCGGCCTCCGCTTCGGTGAGCATGTTTCATGCGGTCGGCGTGACACCGGAGGCGCCAACGCTCGAAGACGCATTCGGCGGCCGCGAGCCGGAGAAGGTGCTTGTGTTCGGCGAGGCAGAGAAGGCGCAGGCAGAGGCTGCCTTGAACAAGGAGCCATCCGACCATGTGGACTGGATCCTGGTCGGCTGTCCGAATGCTTCCGTGCAGGAGATTCGGGAAGTGGCGGAAGCCCTGGAGGGCAAGAAAGTCCATCCTGATGTCTCGCTCTGGGTCACCACGGCAGGCGCCATGTACGCCATGGCCGAACGGGTTGGCTACATCAAGACGATCGAGGATGCCGGCGGCACCGTGGTGCGGGAAACCTGCCCGTTCCTGGCCCGCAGCCGGGTCATTGCGCCGAACAAGGGATACAAGACCCTCACCACCAACTCGGCAAAGATGGCATTTTATGCGCCCGGCCAGTTTGGACTCCTTACCCACTATGGGAATCTGGATCGCGTAATAAAGGCCGCAGTTGCCGGCGTCTGGAGGTAATCAGCATGACGACCCATCAATTCGTTCTGAAGGGACGCAAGATCGTCACGGGCAAGGCCAGCGGAGAGGCTGTCGTCACCAAGGAAGCGATCAGCTTCAATGGCGGGGTCGACAACATGACCGGCATCGTCACCGAGCCCGGCCATGAACTGGAGGGTGTCAGTATTGCCGGCAAGGTGCTGGTGTTCCTGACGGGGAAGGGCTCCACCGGCGGCTCGTACAAGATTTACGACATGGTGTCGCGCGGCACCGCCCCGGTTGCCTTCGTACAGGTGACTCCCGAAGCGATCACCACGATCGGCGCGATTATCGGGAATATCCCGGTCGTCGCCGGACTGGATCAGGATCCCACGCTTGCCATTTCCACCGGGGATCTTGTCGAGATGGATGCGGATGCCGGCATCGTTTCGGTGACCACTAAAAAGAAGCACCAGGAAGCCACGCCCCCGGCGGCATAGCGCATCCAGTTCGATTGCGCTGACCGCACGCAGCAGCGCACATAAAACCATTACCGGAGACAACCATGACCCGACGTTTCGTCCACGTCGCTGTTGCCGCCTGCGCGGCGTTTGCGACTTTCACCGCCCAGGCCAGCGACTGGCCTTCGAAAAAGCCGATCACGCTGGTCGTGCCGCTTGCCCCCGGCGGCAGCACCGATTCCACCGCGCGCCTGCTTGCCGACAAACTTGGCAAGGAACTGAAGCAGCAGGTCATCGTGGAAAACCGGGCCGGTGCCGGCGGCAACATCGGCGCTGCCTACGTGGCGAAGGCGGCGCCGGACGGCTACACGCTGCTGATGGCCACCAGCACGATCGCCACCAACGTCACGCTCTACAAGAACATGGGTTTCGACCTGCGCAAGGACCTGGTTCCGGTATCGCAGGTGGCGTTGATCCCGAACGTGCTCACCATCAACAACGCTGTGCCGGCCAAGACACTGCAGGAGTTCGTTGAATATGTCCGGCAGAAGAAGGGACCCGTCAGCTATGGTTCCGCCGGTAACGGCACGGCGTCGCACCTGTCCGGAGCGCTGTTCAACAGCATGGCGCATGCCGAAATGCTTCATGTTCCCTACAAGGGCGGTGCGCCCGCCAATGCCGACCTGATCGGCGGGCAGATCCAGGCGGTGTTCTCGCCCATGGTGGAGGTGCTGCCGTTCATCGACAGCGGCAAGCTGCGCGCCCTCGGCGTCACGACCAAAAGCCGCTCGTCACGCCTGCCCAACGTGCCCGCGGTCGGCGAGGTGCTGCCGGGATTCGAGGTGACGCTCTGGAACGGCGTCTTCGCGTCCGCGGCTACGCCGCAGGCCGTGGTCGACAAGCTGGCCGCGGCGATCCAGAAGGTTGCGCAGGACCCGACCTTCCGCAAGACGCTGGCCGACCAGGGCTCCACGCCGGTGGGCAATACGCCGGCGGAGTTCAGGAAGATCCTCGACCAGGAAATCGACAAGTGGGGCAAGCTCGTCAAGCTCTCGGGCGCGAGCGTCGAATAAAGCGCAGGCGCATGACCATGACCAATGCTCAGTCATTCCTCCTGCGCTGCACGCTGGCCGCCGCCGTGGCCGGTACGCTCGCCGCGTGCGCCGGTACACCCGTAGCCCCCAAGCCGTCCGCTTACTTTCTCTCCGTGCAGGATGGCCGCGCCGGGCTGGTCGACGGCAAGCCCGTGGTGCGCAACGCGGGCGACACCCTGGCCGTCGTCGAGCTTGCCGATGGACGCCTGCGCGTGGCGCAGCAGATCGAGATGCCGACCTCGCTGGTCGGGCCGCCCAGCTCCATCGCCATCGCCCCCGGCGGGCGCCTGGCGCTGGTCAGCGCGGCGACGCGACGCGACCCTTCCGATGCGACCAAGGTGGCCACGTTCGACCTCGTGTCGGTGGTGGCGCTGGATCCCGGCGCCGGTCCGCGCGTCGTCGGCAACGTGCGGACCGGCGCCGGCGCATCCGGCATCTCGATCAACCGGGCCGGCACGCTGGCGTTGGTCGCCAATCGCACCGAGGGCTCCGTTTCCGTGCTCGCCATCGAGGGGGAGCAGGTACAGGCCGTCGGCAAGCTGCAGCTCGGTGACAAGTCTGGTCCGGCGCACGTCGCCTTTACACCAGATGGCCGCCGTGCCCTCGTGAGCCGCGATGGCGATAACCGCGTCAGCCTGCTGGCCATCGACGGCCGCTCGGTCACGCTCGACCCGCGCGAATTGTATGCCGGCCTGCGTCCTTATGGACTCGACGTGTCGCCGGACGGCGCGTGGGCCGCAGTGACCAACCTCGGCGCGGGGCAGGGCGACGCCGACACGATCAGCCTTATCGACCTGCGGGTGCAACCGCCGCGCGTGGTCGATACGGTCACCGTGGGGCAGACGCCGGAAGGCATCTTCTTTTCGCCCGACGGGCGCTTGGTCGGCGTGACCGTCATCGATGGCAGCAACAAGCCGCAGGCTTCTGCCTTCCATGGCACCGCGCGCTATCGCCTGTTCAGCATCGAAGGCGGCCGTCTGCGGCAGGCCGCGCAGCTGGCTGGCGGGCAATGGCTGCAAGGCCATGCCTTCACGCCGGACGGCAACGCGGTGCTGGTGCAGGACGCCGCCAACCGTCAGATACGCCTTTACCGGAACGTGGGCGGCACGCTGGCCGACAGCGGCGAGCGCGTGCAGCTCGATGGCGCCCCCGCCGCGCTCAAGCTCTGGCGCTGAAGCAACAGCGGCCTGCCGAATGTCATCACCAATCTTTGAGGGATTCATCAAATGAAACAGCCTTCCTTGCTTGAGCGCCTTGCCGCGCTCGACACCAATACGGTCTCCGACGCGCTTGATTTCCTGGGATTGCCCGGCGCCACGCATGGCCTGCTGCCGTTGTGGGACTGCCCGAAGATCGTGGGCCGCGCCAGCACGATCCAGCTCGGGCCCAAGACCGATGCCAGGCCCACGGTGCACCTGATTTCGCCGGTGATTGACGCGGTGGACACCGATGACCGCGTACTCGTGATCGCTGGCGGTGTCGATGGCATCTCGTGCTGGGGCGACATCCTCGCCAATGCGGCCTGTGCGAAGAAGATCAGGGGTTCCGTCATCGACGGCTACAGCCGCGACATCGAGGGCAGCGAGTCGATCGACTACCCGGTCTACGGCCGCGGCATCACCATGATCAGCGCGCGCAACCGCGTGATCCAGACCGGCTCGGGCGAGCCGGTGCAGGTCAGGGGCGTGACGGTGCGCCAGGACGACTACGTGATCGCCGACCGCTGCGGCGCGGTGTTCGTGCCGGCAGCGCGCATCGAAGAGGTGCTCGGCCTTGGCGAACGCATCGCGCGCCGCCAGGACGGCATGGTGGCCGCGGTGCGCACCGGCCGCCCGGTCGCGGAAGTCATGCACGACAAAGAGTTTGAAGCCATCAATCAAGGAGGCACGAAATGAACGCACCCGCCATGCGCGCAGAAGACAAGGAACTGGTAGCCCTGTTCGAAGGACTGGATACCCCAGGCGTATCCGATGCCATGGACAAGCTGGGCCTGCCCGGCCAATGCCTGGGCATCGCGCCGCTGGACAACTACAAGGGCACGGTCGTCGGTCCGGCATTTACTGTCAAGTATGTGTCGGCGACCACGCCGGCCGGGTCGGTCGGCGACTTTATCGATGAGGTGGCCGAGGGCGACGTCATCGTGATCGACAACGACGGCCGCACCGACTGCACCGTGTGGGGCGACATCATGACCCAGTACGCCGGCCTGCGCCGGATCGGCGCCACCGTCATCGACGGTGTCTGCCGCGACGTCTCCAAGGCGCTGGGCGATGGCTACCCGCTGTTCACCAAAGGCCGCTTCATGCGCACCGGCAAGGACCGTGTGCAGGTCGAGGCCGTGGGCGTGCCGGTGTCCATCGGCACCGCTCGCGTAGCCGCGCGCGACATCGTGGTGGCGGACGCCAACGGTGTCGTGGTGGTACCGCGTGAACGCGCCCGGGAAGTGGCGGACGTCACGCGGCAGATCGAAGGCGTAGAAGCCCAGATCCGCGCGCAGATCGCACAAGGCAAGACCCTGGGCGAGGCGCGCGAAGTGCTGGGCTACCACACGCTGCAAAGGAAAGCATGATGACCGCATCCCACACCCCATACAGCGGCGCCACCCTTGAGCTGGCGCGCAAGCTGGGCTCGTCCACGCTCTATGAGGCCTCGGGCCTGCCCACCAGCGCGGTCGATCCACTGGTCCGAACCATCTGGCCCGGCGCCTCGGTTGCCGGTCCCGCTTACCCGCTGGAATGCGCACCGGGCGACAACCTGGCCATTCACGTCGCGATGGAAAAAGCGCCGTGCGGCAGCATCCTGGTCGTGTCCACAGGCGGCTTCGTGGCAGGCTATTGGGGCGAAGTGCTGACGGTCGCGGCCGAGGCGGCCGGCATCGCCGCACTGGTGATCGACGGCGGCGTGCGCGATATCGCGGCACTGACCGCTCGGCGCTTCCCGGCGTTTTCGCGCGGGATCTCCGTGCGCGGAACAATCAAGGCCAGTGTCCCGTCGGTGGGGCAGCCCCTCAGCTTCACGGGTACCCCGGTAGCCGCCGGCGACCTGGTGGTGGCGGACGATGATGGCGTGGTTGTCATTCCGGCGGCGCATGTCGAGGCGACCCTGGCCCAGGGTCAGGCTCGCTTCGACAAGGAAGCAGGGATGATGGACGAACTGCGCCAGGGGCGTACGACGCTTGACCTGATGGGCTTGTCCCGCTGGCGGGAAGGTACGTGACGGCCCAGGCCCGCAGGGTTTGCCGGTGCAACTGCAGCTACCCTTGATTCGCAAGGGGTAGGTGCTGCGTAAGCAGAAAGGCACGAAACTCACTTATCTGGATGATGGTGGTCCGGGATGGGCATTGTTTCCGGCGGCGGGCATTCCGGTACCGTTGTGTCGTCGCGCTCTTCAATTACCGAAATATCCCAGCAGGAGATGAACAGAGCGGCGATCAGAGGACCTATCACAAAGCCGTTGATGCCGAAAACGGACATGCCGCCCAATGTCGAAATCAGGACGACCCAGTCCGGCAGCTTGGTGTCCTTGCCGACAAGGAGAGGGCGTAGCAAGTTGTCCACGGCGCCAATAACAAGGGTGCCGATGGCAATGAGCGCGATCCCTTTCCAAACCGGGCCTGCCAGCAAAAAATAAACCGCCGTCGGACCCCAGACCAGTGCAGCACCGATGGCCGGTAGCAGGGAGAGAAACGCCATCAGCGTGCCCCATAGCAACACCCCGTTGATTCCCAGCAGCAGGAAAGCCAGGCCGCCCAGTATTCCCTGGATTACGGCCACTGCGACGTTGCCCTTGACCGTTGCGCGGACTACCGTGGTGAACCGGCTGACCAGCCTGCGAGTATGCGCTTCATCTAGTGGCACGGCCTCGCGGATGCGGTGCGAAATGATCGTGCCATCACGCAGCAGGAAGAACACCAGGTAAAGCATGATGCCAAGGCCGGCAGCGAACTGCAGCGTGTTCTGCCCAATGGTGACAGCCTGGGCCGCCATGAACTGGCTGATCCGGGCGGCGCCTTCGGTCAGTTTCGCTTGCAACCCCGCTACGTCGGCCAATCCGATTTCGCCCAGCCAGTTCGCAACGGAAGCCGGCAAGGCCTGTACTGCCGTCCGGAAATACTGTCCGAAATTCCACTCGCCTGTCTTGATCTGGTTATAGGCAAACGCGACTTCCTGGGCGAGTGTGGCAATCATCAGGAAGACCGGAACAATGGCCATCAGCAGGCAGACAAGCAGGGTCGTCAGCGCAGCGACATTTTCCCGGTTGCCAAATCTCACCGTCAGTTTGCGGTGCATCGGATGAAATAGGATCGCGAGTATCGTGCCCCAGAGGATCGCACTGAAGAAGGGCAACAGGATCCAGATGAACGCAACGGAGACAGCGAACAGAAGGATGTAAAAGCCTTTCAGATTGCGCATTGGATTGTCCATGAATTCGGCAATACGGCATATGACGAGCAGCGCTGCGGAAGATCATAGCAGCCAGGGCAGGAATGACCACGAGTCTCCGGCATCCCGACACAGCTTAGTACGTGTCGGCGATTTCCTACCGGGCATGCTTCCTGTGCCCTACATCGTTGGGCGGTCCTATGTGGTCTAGTGATACGCAACAACGGAGTTGTCTCACTTCACCAAGGAGCGAGGAAGCGCCATGTCTAGCTCGTTAGCGGGATTCAGGGTTGACCCAATGCTGGTGACGATTTCAGGACTGTCGGCTGGAGCGTTCATGGCGCATCAGCTCCACGTTGCATACTCGGAGATGTTCAAGGGCGCTGCGTTTATAGCAGGCGGTCCATACTTTGCGTCAAAAGGTAGCTTGAGCCACGCTTTGTCCTCTGTACTCGGGCTGACTGGACTTCCGGATACTGCCTTCTCCATTTCGGTCGCGCGAGAGGCTGACGCCGAGGGGAAGATCGCACCGCTGGCTAACCTGCGTTCCTCGCGCGTTTGGGTGTTTCACGGTCGTGCCGACACGATTTCCTCCCGCTCGGCAGCGGAAGCATTGGTATCGTTCTATGACGAGTGCGGGAATCGCAGCGCATTGGAGTACGTGTACGACCTGGAGGTGGGGCATGCCATGCCTGTTGCATGTGAGGAAGAGTTGCCGCCGTACTTCTCCAATTGTGGTTTCGATGCTGCCGGTAGCTTGTTGGCCCATCTATACGGACCTCTGCGCAACCGAGCGTCTTCCGCGCCGGGCGAGTTGCGCGCGTTCTCTCAACTAGAATTCAATGATGCATCGCGGTGTTACGGCCTGGCGGAAAGAGGCCTGGTCTACCTTCCGATCGCGGCGTTGGCGGGGCGAAAGTGCGGCCTTCACGTCGCACTACATGGCTGCCAGCAAACGCTCGACGACATTGGCGACGGCTTCGCGAGGATGGCAGGCTACAACGAGTGGGCAGAAGCCAATGACCTGATCGTCCTGTATCCTCAAGTGTCGAGGTCATACAGTATGTCAGCCTTTAACCCATTAGGTGCCTGGGACTGGTGGGGATATAGTGACCCGGATTTCCATCTTCGTGCCGGTGGGCAGATGCAGAGCATAGCGTCGATGGTTCAGACTTTGTGCGGCACGTCCGGCCTTCACTGAGTTCCATGCGTGCGCGCAGCTTCATGCCGGCCGGGTTGAAGTTCTTGCCAGCACCGCGTGTAAATTAGCGCGATGGTGGCCGTCTGGTGCCTGCTACCAGGTCGAGATGGCGCTTGTCGTTGCCAGCGGCATGCCAATCCCGGCAGCGGGGTCGGGCATTGCCTGGATTTCGATATAGGGACGCTCCGACTCGACCTTGCCAAATATGGCGGCGAACGGAATGTCGCCGGCATCCCGGCCGGTGCCGATGCGCAGCAGGCCGGTCGGAATGGAAACGCCTGACGGATCGAGCAGATACCAGCCGCCCGAAAGATACACCTCGACCACCGCGTGAAAATCGGGTGCGCCCATCGCTGGATCCGCGCCGTAGTCCAGGCTGCTGGACATACGGGCGGGAATACTCAGGGCGCGGCAAATTGCGATCATCAGGTGGGAAAAATCCCGGCAAACTCCGGTGCGCTCGACAATCGTATCGATTGCCGAAGTGCGCTCATTGGTGGAGCGCGAGAGAAAGCGCACATGGTTGCGTACCCACTCCCGTATGGCATACACACGCGAATAGCCCCGCGGCATGCTGCCAAACTCGCGCAGGGCGAACTCCATCATGCGGTCAGATTCGCAATAGCGGCTGGGTGCCAGGTACGAAAGCACATCGAAGGGAAGCTCCGCAACCGGCACCTCGTTCAGCGACGCTCCATCGTCCAGGCGATGGTCGATGTCCACCACAGCTTCATAGCGGATGGCCAGTGGGCCCTGGCTCGCACGAATCCTGAGCATGCGGTTGCATAGCGGGTCAGTGTAGCGGGCAGCGTGGATCGGTGGCGTGAGCGTAAGGTGCTCGGAGACAACCGACTGCCTTCCGGTCTTGGCAGCTTCGACAATCAGCAGAAAGTCTGCCGTGGGATCCAGGATCTTATAGGACAGGTTCACCAAGTACCGAAGGCGGTTCATTGCTGATCTTGCGTCGACGTGGAGACGGTCCTGGCCGTGGGACTGACTCTGGCCATCCAGGTAAGTGTACTGCGACTCAGCGAGCAGCAAGGCCGTACTCCGACGTCTCTTGTTCGATACCTGTCATGGCGTATGGAAAGCGTTTGCTTCGTGGCGGAACGGAAATCGGACACATCCTGGCTTTCAGCGTATGCTCGGTGATGAAAGGAGACCAACATGTCTCAGAACAACGCAATCTACAAAGGCTTCCGGGTATCCGCGAACGTGCGTCGCGCACCCCGTGCGGTTCCCGATGGCGAGCCGCTTCAGCCGGGATTCCTCGCTACTGTGACGATCACGCAAGTCAGTACAGGAATGGGCTCCCAGAGACTGGTGCCACCGCTGATCCAGCATTTCGCAAACGCGCCGCACGCTGCCATCGCGCTGGCTTTGTCGTCCGCCAGGGAAGCGATCGACGCCATGTCCACCTTCGTCAAGGCGAAGTAGTCCGTCGGCAATGCCACAGGCGCTGATCGAAAGAGCATTCCGGCCACCTCGCGAGTGACCGGTACGGTGGTTGCCATTATTGCCGCGAATACTGTTCCAGGTTTTGTCGCAACAGGTTCCGGTGAATCAGGCACGCGCTTCCGGAACAAATAGGTCCAGACTCACTTGCGCGGCTCGCGAACTTGGCTTTCCGCTGTGCAGGAATCAAACACGGCTCGCACAACAGACAGGGGCGCGGCCCCGAGAAGCGCGGCTGCCTCTGCCTGGCAGTCGCGTGCGGGGCCAACTGGCACGCCAGGCGGCTCGCCCGCGGGTGTCTTGCCGGGCTGGCTACCGCCGTTCGTCGACGCGCAGGCGTTCAGCAGGGCCAGGGCGGCGAGCAATTGCACGGATCTGAGGCGCATATTGCAAGGTACTCCATGGCGAGCGTAGGGATGGCTTATTGCCCACCCGGAACGGTCGACCGATTGGTCGTGGTAGAGTCGATCATCATACTTTGTCGCGTAGCCTTATGTCGCCACCCGTTGAACGTGGATCCGTCGATTCAGCAGGCCATCAACAGGCCATGGAAAGCGCCGCGGATGCGGATAGCGTGAGCGTGCGGATTCCGGCCATCGTTCCAGCGCAAACCGCTCTGGTGGTCATGCATTATCAGACCGACATCCTTGCGTTGTTTCCATCGGTCGCGCCCACTTTGCTCTCCAATACGCGCAAGCTGTGTAACGCTGCGCGGGCCAAGGGCGTCAGCGTCTATTTCGCCAAGATCCACTTTCAGCCGGGCTATCCGGAAGTCAGTCCGTTGAACAGGAACGGGCAGGGAATCAAGCGACTTGGTCTTTTCGTCGACGACCAGATCTCGCCGGAACTCGGCCAGTTGGCCACGGAGCCGCTCATCATCGCGCATCGTGCCAGCGTGTTCTTTGGTACCGACCTGCAGGTGCGGCTTTCCGCGCAGGGTATCGATACCCTGCTCATGGTCGGCATTGCGTCAACCGGTGTAGTGCTGTCGTCGGTCGCGTACGCGAGCGATGCGGACTTCCGTTTATTTACCGTCAAGGATTGCTGCTACGACCCAGATCAGGTCGTGCACGATCATCTTTTTTCAACGGCGTTCGATTCGCGCACAACGGTGCTCACGCTCGCTGATGCCTTGCGGTTGCTTGCCTAGCATTTGCTGGCATTTCGACGGTTGGCAAGCAATGCGGGCGATCCCCGCGGCATGCCGGTAGCTAGCCGCCGTCATCCGAGCACGAGATGGCGTCCTATGGTAACTTCGGCAAATGAATTCATTGACTTCACCTGGTGCTGCATAGGCGGCACTTATGTGCTGTTGGGAGAGTGACGCAGTGTGAGCAATGCGAAACAGGACACGCGGCGTATGTTGCGGACTGAGAAGGTTTCAATCAGCAGGGCGTTGCGCCTGAGCGTGCCGCCAGAAGCCAGGCCTGCGCCGGTCAACAGGAGAGACTGGCTGCGGCAGAGGAAAGAGCAATTGCAGGCTGCCCGTGCCGCTGCCAAGCAAAGGCGCGATCTGCTGAAAGCCGAAATCATGTCGGCCGCGCAAGATGTTGCGCGTGAGGAACGCGTTGCTGCGCGGCTGGAAGCGGAACGCCTGAAGGCGGAAACCAAGGCCGCGCGAAGCAACGCGCGGGAAGACGCACGCGCTGCCGCCAAGTTCGAGCGCGGCCAACCAGCCCGCCCGGCGTCAAAACGAAAGGCACTGCCCGAGGAAAGAGGCAAGCTTGTCTCTTACGCCGATCTGTTGCGGATGCGCAGGTGATCTGGCGGAAGGTCGACGGGACTGACCGCTTCGTGGCAAACCACTTCGATGTTGTGCCCGTCCGGACCAATGACGAATGCTGCATAGTAGTTCGCGTGGTAGTGCGGGCGCAGACCAGGCGCACCATTGTCTTTGCCCCCCGCCTCCAGAGCCGCGCGATAGAACGCTTCGACCTGCTGGCGAGTCTCGGCCGTGAATGCCAGGTGAAGATGCGCCGGCTTCTCGTCGGTCTGGTACAGGCACAATGAAGCCTTGCCCTTTGGGCTAAGCTCGACACCGTACGCCGGCGGCCCCTCCGAGACAACCGCTACGCCGAGCGGTTCGAGTGCCTTGAGGAAGAACGCCTTGCTCGCTGCATAGTCGCTGACTCCGAATTTGACGTGGTCAAACATGAGCTCTCCTGAAGAGTTTCGGCCTGCGCGAGGATCCTAACCCTTTCATCGAGGGGACGTCCGCAAGCGGGCTTCGCCCACTTGCGGCCGCTTCTCATGTCAAACGTCGAGCGTCCGGCAACGGCCCGCTATGGTGGTAGGAATCGCTTCACACACCTGCCACCTCGATCAGCGCATCGACCACCACCACGCCGTCGGCGTTCGCCATGACCGGGTTGAGGTCGATCGAGCGGATCGCACCGCCGGCAGCATGGACCAGCTGGCCGACTTGCACCGCCAGTCGGCACAGCGCGGCGACATCGACCGCAGGCTCGTTGCGCACCCCATGCAGCAGCGGCGCGATGCGCAGGCCGTCCAGCGCACGGGCGACATCGGCTTGGCTGCACGGCGCCAGCAGCACGGCGGTGTCGCGCAGCACCTCGACATACTTGCCGCCGTCGCCGACCACCAGCACCGCGCCGAATACGGGATCCCAGTGCGCGCCGATCATGCATTCGCGCTGGCCGCGCACCATGCGCGCGACGACGATGCCTTCGCAATGGGCGTCCATGGCCTGCAGCGTGCGCGTCTGGGCGGTGAATGCGCTCGCTACCGCTTCCGGATCATTGCAGTGCAGGGCGACCAGCCCGTGCTCGCTCTTGTGCGGCACCTGGGGCGAGCTCGCCTTGACCGCCACCGGCGCGCCGATGCGCTGCCACGCGGCCACCACGGCGTCCACGTCGCGGCAAAGATAGTGTTCCACCACCGGCATGCCGGCCGCGGCGAGACGTGCCAGGCTGGCGGCTTCGCTCAGCGTCTTGCCTTTCGCCGGCGACGCGGGCAAGGCAGGTGCAGCGGGAGGTGGCGGCTCGCCGTCAGCCGCGATCTGCCGCAGCCGCTGCTGGTGCGAGACCAGCTGCGAGAACGCCGCCAGCGCTTCGGCAGCGCTGGCGTAGGTCGGTACGTTGGCTTGCCGGAAGGCTTCGGCCACCGGCGGCTGCCAGACGGCGACCGCGATGGGCTTGCCCGCGGTATCGGCAAATGCGGCGGCGTCGCGGGCAAAGCGCAGCACGTCATAGCCCATGCCGGACACCGGGATATCGAGCAGGAACAGGTCGGCGGCGGAATCGCGCGCGACCACTGGCAGCACCTCGCCGAACAGCGCGCTGTTGGTCAGCAGTGCGGCGGTGACATCGACCGGGTTGGCGGTAGCGGCAAAACCGGGCAGGCGCTCGGCCAGCGCGGCCTGCGTGGCACCGGACAGCGGCGCGAGCGTCAGGCCGCACGCGGGCGCTGCGTCGGCGGCCATCACGCAGCTTGCTCCGGAATTGCTGACGACCACCAGCCGCCGCCCCGTGGCTTGCCAGCCGCGCAGGTACATGGGCGCGCAGCGTGCCAGCGCGTGCGCATCGTCCACGCGCCAGATGCCATGGCGCTGCAGGAAGGCATCGACCGCGCGGTCCTCGTTGGCGATGGCACCGGTGTGCGACGCCGCGGCCCGCTGCCCGTCGTCTGAGCGGCCGGCCTTGACCGCCACCACCGGCACATTGCGCGCCCGCGCCACGCGCGCGGCCTCGGCCAGCACCTCGGGGTCGGTCAGGCTTTCCAGGTACAGCAGCACCAGCCGCACACCGGGATCGTGCGCTACCGCCAACGCCAGTTCGCTGACGGTGATATCGGCCTGGTTGCCGGTGGCATGCATGTGGCGCACGCCAATGCCCTGGCCGCGCAGCAGCCCGTAGACCATCGCCGCCACGCCGCCGCTCTGGCTGACCACGGCGACCGGGCCGTCCTGCGGCGGCACCTCGATGAACATGGTCGAAAAACTGGCGATCGCGCCACTCCCGAAGTTGGCCAGTCCCTGGCTGTTCGGGCCGACCAGCCGCAGCCCGGTGGCGCGGGCGGCGCGCACCATCTCGTCCTGCTGGCGCCGGCCTTCGGCCCCGGCTTCGCCGAAGCCCGATGCAATCACAATGGCCGCCGCCACGCCCAGCCGGGCGCAGTCCTGCACGGCCTGCACCGCGGCGTCGCCGGCGACGATGATGATCGCGAGCTCAGGGACTTCCGGCAGCGCGTCCAGCGTGGGATAGGCGCGCAGGCCCTGGATGGTGTCGCGCTGCGGGTTGACCGGGTAGAGCGTGCCGGCGTAGCCGTGCGTCCTCATGTAGTGGATGGGCCGGCCGCCGATCTTGTGGATGTTGTCAGAGGCGCCGATCACGGCGATGGAGCGGGGAGCGAGCAGGGACTGGAGCGAGTTGTTCATGACTGGGCGGGGGTGTGCGTGGGGAATCAGTCGACGGTGGCGCCGGAGGCCTTGACGACGCGGGCCCATTTGTCGATTTCCTGGTCGAGGAACTGCGCGGTGGCTGGTGGGGATGTCCATTCCGTGGCAAAGCCCTGCGTGGCGAAGCGCGCGCGCACGTCGGCGTCGTCGAGCACGGATTTCAGCGCCGTGCCGATCGTATTGAGCACCGCGGGCGGCGTGCCGGCGGGGGCCAGCAGCGCGTTCCAGGCGCTGGCCTCGTAGCCCGGCAATCCTGACTGCGCGATGGTCGGCGTGTCCGGCGCGGCCGGCGAACGCGCCGCGCCCGTGACCGCCAGCGCCTTGAGCTTGCCGTCGCGCACGAACGGCATGGCCGACAGCATGGTGTCGAACATCACCGTGGCCTGGCCGCCCATCACGTCGGTCAGCGCGGGCGCGCTGCCCTTGTACGGTACGTGCGTCATGCGCACGCCGGCCATGCTGTTGAACAGTTCCGCGGCAAGATGGGTGGACTGGCCATTGCCGGAGCTGGCAAAGGTGACCTCGCCGGGCCTGGTCCTGGCCAGCGCGATCAGCTCGGCGACATTGCCCGCGGGCATGGCGGGCGCGGTCACCAGCACCAGCGGGCCGCGCGTGAGCAGGCTTACCGGCGTGAAGTCCTTGCGCGTGTCGTAGCCGGGCTTGCGGAACAGCGTCATGTTGATGGCATGTGCGGTGGTGGCGACCAGCAGCGTGTAGCCGTCGGGCGCGGCCCTGGCCACGGCCTCGGCGCCGATGTTGCCGCCGGCGCCGGGACGGTTCTCCACCACCAGCGGCTGGCCGAGCTTGTCCGAGAGCTTCTGGCCGACCACGCGCGCGACGATGTCGGTGGGACCGCCGGGCGGGTACGGCACAACCAGCCGGATCGGCTTGACTGGGAAGGACTGGGCCAGAACTGTCGGCACGGCGGCCGCGGACAGGGCGAGGCAGGAAAGCAGGGCGAGCGCGTGCCGCCGGGATCGATTCGGTGCCAAGGGGTTTCTCCGGTTGTGGGTGCCGGCTGGGATGGAGACGGGCGCGCCGGCTGGCGCCGGAAGGCCGCTATTCGCGCAGGAAGCGCAGCAACGTCCCTTCCCCGAATCGCAGGAACCCTGCGCGCACGCGCTCGCCGATCGCCACGCCGGGCTCGGCATGGCCCATCACGCGCGGACCTTCGTCCAGCGTGGCCAGCACCAGCGTGTAGGGCGCGAGGGCACGGAAGGCCTCCGTCGGGGCGCGGCTGATCTCGGTGACCGCATACACCGTGGCCAGTCCGCTGGCATCGCGCCAGTGCAGTTGCACGCTGCCGCAGGTGCGGCAGGCGTGGCGCTCCAGCGGCTGCCACGCCCCGCAGCCGTCGCAGCACTGGTAGCGCACCACGCCGGAATCGAGTCCGTCGGCATAGGGATGGCTTATGGTATGGCTCATGGCATGGCTCATCACGTAGCCTCCAGCACCAGGCTGACATGCGACGACAGCACGCCGCCGTCGGCATGGAACAGCGCGCGGCGGCGCTTGCTCAGTTGGCGTTCCCCGGCGCGCCCGGCGAGCTGGCGCGCGGCTTCGGCAAGATGCATCAGCCCGCCCGCCACGCCGGAATGGCCGAAGGCAAGCAGCCCGCCATGCGTATTGAGCGGCAGCGCGCCGCCGCGGCTGAATTCGCCGGCTTGCAGCCGCGCATGCGCTTGCCCGCGCGGCGCCAGTCCGAGCTCTTCCAGCAGCATCACCAGGGTGATGGTGAACGAGTCATAGATTGCCAGGCAGTCAATGCCGTCCACGCCGCGGCCCGCCTCGGCAAAGGCGCGCCGCGCGGCGTCGGCGGCGCCGGTCTGCATCACGTCTTCGATCGCGCCCAGGTGCTGGTGCCGGTGCGCCTGCCCCGCGCCGGCGATGCGCACCGGCGTGCCGGCGCCGGGTTCCGCGGATACGATCACCGCCACCGCGCCATCGGAAATCGGGCAGCAGTCGGACAGCCGCAGCGGCGTGGCGATCGGGCGGGAGGCGCGTGCCTCTGCGAGCGACAGCGGCTCGCGCAGGTGCGCATCCGGATGGCCGGCGGCATGCTCGCGCATCAGCACCGCAAAGCCGGACAGCGCATCGGCATCCATGCCGGTCTCATGCAGGTAGCGCGACGCCAGCAGCGCGTAGTAGGCCGGCACCGAGGCGCCGTTGGGCACCTCGGCATGCGGCTCGCCCACCTGCGCCAGCGTCTGGATCGACTGGTCGCGGCTCTGGCCGCTGAGGCGGTTCTCGCCAGCCACCACCAGCACGTGGCGGCAGCGGCCGGCGCGCACCAGTTCGTGCGCCAGCATGGCCATCACGCCGCCGGTGGCGCCGCCCGCGGCCACGCCGTGGGCGTAGGCGGGAGTGAGCGAGGCGTATTCGCAGAAGCGGTCGGCCAACATCAGGTGCGGCAGCGTGGTGGCATAGCCGCACAGCACGCCGTCGATGTCGGCGCGCGCCAGCCCGGCATCGGCCAGCGCGGCATCGGCGGCCTGCGCCATCAGCGCCAGCGGCGTGCTGCCCTCGATGCGGCCGAAGCGGGTGTTGCCGCTGCCGCGCAGGTAGGTGGTGCGCATGTCAGTGTTTGAGCAGCGGGCATTGCGACTTCGATGCCGGCATGAAGGCCTGCTCGCCGGGCACCGTCGCCACGACCTTGTAGTAGTCCCATGGGTACTTTGATTCGGCCGGCGTCTTCACCTCGAACAGGTACATGTCGTGGATCATGCGGCCGTCCTCGCGGATGCGGCCGTTCCTGGCGAAGAAGTCGTTGACCGGCATGGCTTTCATCTTCTTCATCACCGCCGACGTCTCGTCGGTACCCGCCGCCTGCACCGCCTTCAGATAGTGCATCACCGACGAATACGCGCCGGCCTGGCTCATGTTGGGCATCTTCTTCAGCTTCTCGAAATAGCGGCGCGACCACGCGCGGGTGGCATCATTCATGTCCCAGTAGAAGGCTTCGGTCAGCACCAGGCCGCCCGCGGTCTTCAGGCCGATGGCATGGATGTCGTTGATGTAGAGCAGCAGTCCCGCCATGCGCTGCGCGCCGTTGCGCGTGAGGCCGAACTCCGACGCCGCCTTGATCGCGTTGATGGTGTCGCCGCCCGCATTGGCCAGTCCCACGACCTGCGCCTTGCTGGCCTGTGCCTGCAGCAGGTAAGAGGCAAAGTCGCTGGCGCCGATCGGGTGGCGCGCGGCGCCCAGCACCTTGCCGCCGGTTTCGTTGATGACCGACGTGGCGGAGTCCTGCAGCGTATGCCCGAAGGCGTAGTCGGCGGTCAGGAAGAACCAGGTCTTGCCGCCGCGCTGCACCGTGGCGCGCGCGGTGGTGTTGGCAAGCGCGTAGGTGTCGTAGGCGTAGTGCACCGACACTGGCGTGCACAGGTCGTTGGTAATGCGCTCGGTGCCTGGTCCCGAGAACACCACGATGCGGTTTTTCTGCTTCGCCACTTCCAGCACGGCCAGCGCCGGCGCCGAGGCGGCCACGTCGAGGATGGCGTCGACATTGCCGGTGTCGTACCACTCGCGCGCCTTGTTGGCGGCGATATCGGCCTTGTTCTGGTGATCGACCACCACCAGCTCGATCTTCTTGCCGAGCACCTTGCCGCCGAAATCGTCGATGGCCATCTGCGCCGCGGTGGCGCTGCCGCGGCCGGTGACGTCGGCGTACAGGCCGCTCATGTCGAGCAGCATGCCGAGCTTGACCACGTCGTCGGAGATCGCTGCCTTGGGCTGCGCGTGCGCGCTGCCGCAGGCAAGCGCCGCGGCCACGGCGAAGGCGCCGGCGGCCCGGCGGCGGATCGAATGGCGAAGCTTCATGTTGTCTCCTCTGGCTTGTTGTGGTTCTTGTTTTGGCTTTGCCTGGCTAGACCGTGGCGATCGGTGTCACCGGCGACCCGACTGCCCCCGGCAGCCGAAGCGGCGGCGCGGTCAGCTGGAAGCGGGTGCGGCCGCTGGCGCGCAGCCAGTCGGCCAGCTCGCGCAGGTACCACAGCTCGCCCAGCGGCAGGCCCAGCTTGAACAGGCAGTGGTGGTGCAGCGGCAGCAGCGGGTGGTGCTTGTCGCCATCGGGCGCGGGGCGGGCCGGGTAGCGCTCGACTGCGTAGTTGTCGGCGATCAGCGCGGCGATGCCGGCGTCGGTGATCCACTGCAACAGCTTGTCGTCGCGGCCGTCGAGCGCGCAGCAGCTGTGGTGCAGCACGGCTTCGTCGGGCTCGCGCTGCATCGACAGCACCACTTCGGCAAAGCCGGTGCGCAGCAGCAGCATGTCACCGGACTCGACCTCGGCCTTGCCGGCGTCCATCGCGCGCATCAGGTCGTCATAGCCGACGGTGCGGAAGTCCTTGCCATACACGTGCGCCAGGTCCACCAGCACGCCGCGACCCTGCATGCCCTTGACGGCAAAATTCTCGATGCCGAGCGCCTGCGCGGCGCTGTGGTCGTGGCCGCATGGATGGGCGGCGAAGTGGTCGTCGTCGGCGTAGTCCACCGGGCCGACGATATGCTCATTGGCACGGAAGCCGTTGTAGTAGACGCGCTCGGGCCGGCCGTCGCCGTCAGCATCGAACAGTGCGCCCACATGCGCCAGCGCATCCCACTGCGTGCTGTACTGCAGGCACATCAGGACCTGGTCGTCGCTGATTACATCGGTGGCGGCCGGATCGACCCTGGCCAGCGGGAAGTTGAGGTAGGGGCTGTCGTCGCGGAAGGTGGGGCGCAGTTGCGGCGGGTGGCGGCGCGGGTTGAGCTTGTTGCCGCCCGGGTAGTCCAGCGGCAGCGACAGGCAGAAGCTGATGCCGGCCTGCACCTCGCGCGCGCCCTTGACGACCTGCTCGGGGCCGATCAGGTTGACGCGGCCCAGCTGGTCGTCGGGGCCGAAATCACCCCAGTTGGAACCCTGCGGACGTTGCTTCCAGCGCATGTCATGCCTCCTCTTGCGTACGTGGCCGGGTGGCCGGTTTGTGTAGGTTGGGTCGTGGGTCGGGCCTGGTGTCCGGATGCGCGCCGGCGTGCGATCGCCAGTGCTGGCAGATGGCGTCGGCTTCGCGCCGCAGCGCGCGCGCCATGGCCGCCTCGCGGGTGGTGATGCGGTCATTGAGCGCGGCGATGCTGATCGCGCCCAGCGGGTAGCCGCCGGGGCCGGGCAGGGCGACGGCGATGCCGCCCATGCGCTCCACCACGACGTCCAGCAATACGGCGTAGCCGCGCTCGCGCGTGGCCTGCACATGGCCCAGCAGCATGTCCCGGCTGAAGCGCGGGTAGCGGCGCATGGCCGGCGCGATGCCGTCGAGCACGGCGTCGATCTCGGCATCGGGCAGCGCGGCCAGCAGCGCCAGGCTGCCCGCACCGATGCCCAGCGGCCGGCGGCTGCCGATGTCCAGGTAATTGGCGCGGATCGGGAAGGTGCCCAGGCGCAGCTCGATGCAGACCGATTCGCAGCCGCTCGGCACCGACAGGATGGCGCTGTCCTCGAAGGCATTGGCCAGCCGGATCAGTGCGGGGCGTACCAACGGGCGCAGGTCGGTGCGCTGCAGGGTGGCAGCATGCAGCGCGAGCCATTCAGGCCCCGGCGCAAAGGCCTTGGTGGCGGGATCGCGGTGTACCAGGCCCTCGGCCGCCAGCGTTTCCAGCAGGCGCAGCGCCGAGGCCTTGTCGACGCCTGCGGCCAGCGCCAGGTCGGTAAGGCGGCTGTTGCGGGCATCGGTCAGCGCGCGCAGCAGGCGGCAGGCTTTCTGCAGCGAGGTGCTCGGGGTGGTCACGCCGGTGGTCTCCTTGTCCGGTTTTCGTCACGTGAAACCGGTCAGGGGAGTTTATAGGCCATAGGAAAGGGCTGGTCATTCTGCGGTGCGGGAAAGTTTTGCCGGATGAAACTGGCCGTCAGGGCTTTGCGAAACCAGCGCCGAATTCGTCACATGAAAGCTTGTTGTAAGTCATCGTATGACATGGCGGATCGAAAATGTTATTCCGAAGGGAACCCGTCCAGTAGTACCGGCGGCGCCAGAGACGCGCACCAGCAGTGGGATTGCAGCCAGGAAGCCGTCACGCCGGTGGCGCGTTCCGTGTACCGACCTAGGGAAATCCCGGAGTCATTCGTCCGTATGACACATTACAATGTCATCAGACAACGTAACACTGGCAAGGCCCACATTGCCGATCCGGAGATGACATGGCAGTAAACGCGACAGCGGCGCGCACAGCGACCGCGGCAGCTGGTGGGCGTGGACCTCGGCCAGTACTGTATCAACGTGCTGGCGTGCCGGGCGGGCGCTTCTCCCGCTGGTGATCGGCTACATCCTCAGCGTTACGGGTTCGTTCAACGGCGCGCTGGTGTTCGTGGGCGTGAATGCACTGGTGACCGTGTTCTGCTACCTGGTCATCGTCAAGGATATCCGTCGGGTGGAACTGCAGCCCGCCTGAGCTTTCTGGAACAAGCAAAATGAGTGAAGCCAATTCCTCGCAAGCGGTGCGTCCGCTGTACATCACGATGCACCCCGACGACAACGTCGCCATCGTCGCCAACGACGGCGGGCTGCCTGCCGGCGCCACGTTCCCGTGCGGCCTTACGCTGGTCGAGGGCGTGCCCCAGGGCCACAAGGTCGCACTGGCCGACCTGCGCGAAGGCGACGAGGTGATCCGCTACAACGTGGTGATCGGCTACGCGCTGAAGGACCTGCCGCGCGGCAGCTGGATCAACGAACGCGTGATCCGCATGCCGGCCGCGCCTGAGCTGCACGACCTGCCGGTCGGCACGCGCGTCACGCCGCTGCCGCCGCTGGAGGGCTACACCTTCGAGGGCTACCGCAATGCCGACGGTTCGGTCGGTACGCGCAATATCCTCGGCATCACCACCACCGTGCAATGCGTGGAGGGCGTGGTCGAGTTTGCCGTGCGGCGCATCAAGGAAGAGCTGCTGCCGAAGTATCCCAACGTCGATGACGTGGTGGGCCTGGAGCACACCTACGGCTGCGGCGTGGCGATCGACGCGCCGGACGCCGGCATTCCCATCCGCACCATCCGCAATATCGCGCTAAACCCCAACTTCGGCGGCGAAGTGATGATCGTCAGCCTGGGCTGCGAAAAGCTGCAGCCCACGCGGCTGGTCAGCGCCGGCACCATCCCGATCCAGAAGGAAGGCGAGCCGGACGTGGTCTGCCTGCAGGACGAACAGCACGTGGGCTTTGCGTCGATGATCGATTCGATCATGACGACCGCCGAGAAACACCTGCAACGCCTGGATGCGCGCCGGCGCGAGACCTGCCCCGCATCCGACCTGGTGGTCGGCGTGCAGTGCGGCGGCAGCGATGCCTTCTCCGGCGTGACCGCCAACCCGGCGGTGGGCTTTGCCACCGACCTGCTGGTGCGCGCCGGCGGCACGGTGATGTTCTCCGAGGTGACCGAAGTCCGTGATGGCATCGATCAGCTCACCGCGCGCGCGGCCACGCCGGAAGTGGCCGAGGCCCTGATGAAGCAGATGGCCTGGTACGACGCCTACCTCGAAAAAGGCAAGGTCGACCGCAGCGCCAACACCACGCCCGGCAACAAGAAGGGCGGGCTGTCCAATATCGTGGAAAAGGCCATGGGCTCGATCGTCAAGTCCGGCACCGGCCCGATCCATGGCGTCAGCGGCCCGGGCGAGAAGGTGACGCAGAAGGGCCTGATCTATGCCGCCACGCCGGCTGGCGACTTTGTCTGCGGCACGCTGCAGCTGGCCGCCGGCATGAACCTGCACGTCTTCACCACCGGCCGCGGCACGCCGTACGGCCTGGCCGAGGTGCCGGTGATCAAGGTCTCGACGCGCAACGACCTGGCGCGCCGCTGGCACGACCTGATGGACGTCAACGCCGGCCGCATCGCCACCGGCGAAGCCACCATCGAAGAGGTGGGCTGGGAGCTGTTCCACACGCTGCTGGCGGTGGCCAGCGGCAAGAAGTCGTGGGCGGAACACTGGAAGATCAAGAACGCGCTGGTGCTGTTCAATCCGGCGCCGGTGACCTGAGGCCTCGGCTTCCGGTTCTTCTCGTCGCTCGTCGTCGTCGTCGAAGGATTATTCATGGCTCTTGAGTGGGCGGCCGAAAAGGCCGCTCTTTTTTGCTTGAAAACTATATTCAAAATATTTGAACAACTATGTGATGATTCGAGTAATTTTTCAGGCACTTCGTTACGTATAGTTCATCCCATCGCAGCGCCACAGGCACAGAGACGTTGCGGGAAATTAACCAATCTACTTAACGGAGCGCCCCATTATGTCGAACGCCAAACTGGAAGTCCTGACCCCGCAAAACAGCCAGCTGATCATCATCGACCACCAGCCGCAGATGGCGTTCGGCGTCCAGTCGATGGACCGCCAGCTGATGAAGAACAACGTGGTCGGGCTGGCCAAGGCGGCAAAGATCTTCGACATCCCGACCACGATCACCACGGTCGAGTCGGATTCGTTCTCCGGCTACACCTACCCCGAACTGCTCGACGTATTCCCCGGCAAGGAAACGCTGGAACGCACCTCGATGAACTCGTGGGACGACCAGAAGGTGCGCGACGCGCTGGCCGCCGCCGGCCGCAGGAAGATCATCGTCGCCGGACTGTGGACCGAGGTGTGCAACACCACCTTCGCGCTGTCGGCCATGCATGACAGCGACTACGAGATCTACATAGTTGCCGACGCCTCGGGCGGTACCAGCAAGGAAGCGCACGACTACGCCATGCAGCGCATGGTGCAGGCCGGCGTGGTGCCGGTGACCTGGCAGCAGGTGGTGCTGGAGTGGCAGCGCGACTGGGCCCGCCGCGACTCGTACGACGCCGTGATGGCGCTGGTCAAGGAACACTCCGGCGCCTACGGCATGGGCGTGGACTACGCCTACACCATGGTGCACAAGGCCGCGCAGCGCACCGCGTCGCAGCACGTGTCGCTGGCCCCCGTTCCCGCGGTCTGACCGATCGCTGTTGCACTGGCATCCCGGACAAGGAGAACAACATGAATATCGGTGCAAGGCTTGGCCGCGGCGCTTGCCTGCTGGGATGCTGGCTTGCAGTGATGATGGGCAGCGTCGGCGCCGCGGCGGTGGTGGCGCAGACGCTGGCGGTGTGAGGCGATCCGGGGCTAGCGCAGCCATGGAAGCTGGACGCCGCTGAACGCCAGCGCCAGCCCGCCGACCACGACCAGGCTGAGCGCCCACACCACGTCGAGGTTGAACCAGCTGCGCGACACGAATTTAAGCCCGACGTAGCGATAGACCAGCCACGCTACCACGCCGCCTGTCGCGATCATGGCCGCGGCATGCACGACGGACACGAGCAGCGCCATGGAAACATTAGCGCCCATCAGCGCGGCGGCGGCCTGGTGGCCGGCATCCTCGTCGGCGCGGCACAGCCCGAGATAGATCGGCACCAGCATCAGCCCAGCGCCGTGCGCGATCGCCACGGCGAAGGACCATAGCGCGAGGCGCGACGGCGGAATGCGCGCCAGTGCGCGCGGATGGCGGCGCCACACCAGCAGCGCCACGCCCCAGCCGATTACCAGCAGCCCCGCGGCAAACTGCAGCGGCGCCTGCCAGCGCACCAGCATGGCCAGCACGCCGAACGGCAGCATGACCGCGATCATCGCCAGCAGATGGCCCAGCGCCAGCGAACCGAGCGCCGACACCACCGCGCGATCCTGCTGCGCCAGCAAACCGTTCGATACAGCAAGCGGCCATCCCATCGCGGGATTCAGGCCGTGATAGATGCCGCTTGCCAGGACCGCCGACCACAGGCCGGCATGCTCCCAGGAGAGCGCGGTCAAGTCCGGACCGACGGGTAGCAGAACGAGTCAGTCGAGCAGTCGCCGCCTTCCAGCCGCACCTGGTGGGCGCGGTAGCCGTCGGGGAAGTCCACCCAGTAGTCGTCGGCCAGCGCCAGCCCGCCCTCCGGCTCGGCACGCCCCATCACCTGCACGCCGGGAACACCGTTGGGATAGAACTGGTTGTCCCAGGTGGAGTAGAGCGAATTGGTCCAGTAGACGCGCCTGCCGTCGCGGCTGATTTCGACCATCTGCGGGCCGCCGGCGAAGGTCTTGCCGTTCGGGTGCGGCGTGCGCCGCGCAATGCCGCCAAGATGGACCGAGCCCGACAGCCGGGGCTTGCGCGGGTCGCTGACGTCGTACTGGCGCATCTCGCCGGTGCCCCAGCAGGCCACGTAAAGAAACTTGTCGTCGATGGACAAATCGATATCGGTCACCAGCGGCGGCACCGCGCCGAAGCCTTGCAGCAAGGGCGGCAGCTGGTCGGCCGAAGCCGGCTCGGGCGGAATGGTCGCGGTCTTCTCCACATGGAACTTGCCGCCTTCGCGCCACCAGGTCCAGATCGAGCCTTCCAGGTTGGTGGTGTCGACCACCACGCCGACAAAGCCGTATTCGCGCACCGGATCGTGCGCGGGCCGGACTTCCAGCGCCATCTGGTGGTTGGCGCCGAGGTCGATGGTCTGCACGTTGCGGCGCCCGCGCAGGTCCCAGAAATGCAGCTTGTGGCCGTACTTGTTGGCAAGCAGGTCCTCGGCCACCAGGCCGTTCTCGAACTGCGGCGGCAATGCCCATTCGCTCGACACCATGTAGTCGCGCGGCAGGTTCCACCAGAAGTCGTAGTGCTTCTCCTGCTCGCCGCGGTCGATTTCCCAGCGCCCGAGCACCTCGAAGGTCTCGCAGTCCATGATGAAGATGCCGGGCAGCCCGTCGGTGCCGTCCTGGCCGGCGCCGCCGAGCGTGCTCACGTAGATCCCTTCCGGGCCGCAATGCACGGTGTGCGGCCGCGAGTAGCCGGTCTTGCTGATGATCTCGTCCGGCTCGATGATCTTGTGGATGCGCGCCTGCGTGGGAT
Source organism: Cupriavidus sp. Agwp_2 (assembly GCF_040784895.1). Classification (NCBI taxonomy): domain Bacteria; kingdom Pseudomonadati; phylum Pseudomonadota; class Betaproteobacteria; order Burkholderiales; family Burkholderiaceae; genus Cupriavidus; species Cupriavidus sp. Agwp_2. The sequence continues at coordinate 888,403 of NZ_CP088084.1, read as the reverse complement.
GCGGCTTGGTGTCTACGATATAAATGCGGGACGAGCGCATGCCCGGGATGATCAGGTAGCGCCGCTCCAGGAACGCGTGGCCGGTCAGCGGCGACAGCGCGGAGGAACAGGCATTCCAGCCGAAGTGATGCAGCTCGTCGCCCTTGTTGGTCATCGGCACGGTATGCACCACCGTGCTGTAGGTGGGCGAGCCGGGCTTGACGTCGATCACGGCCAGCGCGTCAGGGCGCGAGCCGTCGGGGCTCAGCAGCAGGGTGTAGGCAAATTCTTCCGGCGGCGCGCTCATCGCGAGCTGGGGCGACGGGTAAAACGTGGGATCCGGCCGCATGTTCATGGTTAGCCCTCCTTGTTCTACGCCGGTCACATGCCGCGAGATCGCGCAGGCCGGCATGGCAGCGTCCGCGCACGTAAGTGGAGTTCGAGCCTACTTAGCCTAGGTCGTTCTCCAACCCTAGTCAAACGCGGCCAGGGCGGCGGCGCAGGGCCGTTCTCGTCACGCTAAAGACGCCTGGCGCGTGAGCAAATGCGATGGTGCACCGCACGTGCGCTGCCCGTGCCGGCAGGCATATCGTTATCGGCAATCGTTCGTTCCGGCCGCGGGCATCGCGCCCGTATGCTTTGGCTTCGATTCCGACCGATGCCCCGCGAGCCATGGCCAACTATCTCGACGACCGACAGCGCAGCGAACTCGCGCACGCCGCGCGTCACTGGCTGTGGCGCACCGAACTGCCGACCTGGCTGCTGATCGTGGCGGTGTACGGCGCATGGTTCGGCGTAGCCACGCAGGCGAGCCGGTTGGGCCTGCCGCTGGCATGCGTGCTGCTGACGCTGTGCACCACCTGGTACCTGTCGCTGCAGCATGAACTGATGCATGGCCATCCGACCCGGCTGCCCTGGCTGAACGCGCTGATCGGCGCGGCGCCGCTGGGCGTGTGGCTGCCGTATGGCCTGTACCGGCGCTGGCACCTGCAGCACCATGAAGCCGAACTGACGCATCCCGGCGGCGATCCGGAGAGCTATTTTCTGTACGCGGCGGACTGGCATGCGTCGGGCCCGTTCGCACGCAGGCTCTATGCCGTGCGCAACACGCTGGCGGGCCGCGTGCTGCTGCAACCCGCATTTTCGATCCTGGCCATCGGTGCCGATGCGTGGAGCAAGCTGCGCGCCGGCGACTGGCGCGATGTGCCGATGTGGCTGGCGCACCTGCTGGCGCTGGGCGTGCTGCTGGCCTGGCTGCAGGTGTACTGCGGCATGCCGGCATGGCTGATGCTGGCGGGCGTTGCGTATCCCGCGCTGTCGCTGTCGGCGATCCGTTCCTTCCATGAGCATCGCGCCACCGGCCCGCAGGCGGCGCGCAGCGTGATCAACGACGCCGGGCTGGCCTGGCGCCTGCTGTTCCTGAACAACAACTATCACCTGGTGCACCACGATCTGCCGTCGGTGCCGTGGTTTGTGCTGGGCCGGGTCTATCGGCGCCGCGCCGACGATTACCTGGCGCGCAACGACGGCTTCCTGGTGCGCGGCTATGGCGAATGGCTGGTGCGGTATGCGCTGCGCGCGGCCGCGCCGGTGGTCCATCCCCTGTTCCACGGGCCGTCCGACGGACCCCACTACGCGGCGAGGCCCTATGGCGAAGCCTGAGCACTGGGTCGCGGCGCTGCCGATGTACAACGTGTCGGCGTCCTTGCGCGCTGACTGGATCACGCTGATCGAGCGCGTGGCGCAATCGCTGCAACGCGCGGGCGTCGTGCTTACCGCCGTCGACCCCGGCGACGATGCCGCCGCGCTGCACGCATTCTGGCGGCGCGACGACGTGCTGCTGTCGCAGGCATGCGGCTATCCGCTGGTGCAGGGGCTGGCGCCGCATGTGCGGCTGATCGGCACGCCGCGCTTCCGGGTGCCGGGCTGCCAGTGGCATACCTATCGCAGCGCGATCGTGGTACGGGCAGGCGACGGGCCCGGCACGCTCGATGCCTGCCGTGGCGCGCGGGCTGCCTGCAATGCGCCCGACTCACACAGCGGCATGAATGCGCTGCGCCATGCGGTGGCGCCGCTGGCGCGTGCAGGGCGCTTCTTTGGCGAGGTGGTCCACACCGGCTCGCACCTGGCGTCGTTGGCGGCCGTGACCGCCGGCGAGGCAGACGTGGCGGCGATCGATTGCGTGACGCTGGCCTATGCCGCCGAGCACCATCCCGATCTGGTGGCGGGCGTGCGGCAGATCGGCACCACGCGGGCGGTGGCGGGATTGCCGTTCATCGCATCGCGGCGGGCGGGTGCGCCGCTGGTGCAACGGGTGCGGGCGGCCATGCGGCAGGCCCTGCACGACGACGTGGCGCTGCGCGCCCGGCTGCGGCTGGAAGATGTGGTGCCCAGCGCGGTGGCGGACTACCAGCCGGTGTCCAGCATGGCGCTGGAGGCAAGCCTGCGGGGGTACAGCGCGCTCAACTGAGGCCGCGCCCGCCCTAATACCCGCCCTAATGCGCCGGCCCGATGCCGGCATCGAAGCGCGCGGCCAATCCCCGGTCGCGGAACGCCGCCACCACGAAGTCGATGAACACGCGCGTCTTGGGCGGCAGCAGCGTCTTGTTCGGGTAGTAGAGCGAGATCGGCCCGTTGTCGGCATGCCATTCCGGAAGCAGCCGCACCAGCGCACCGCTTTCCAGCCATTGCGCCGCATGCGGCGTCGGCAGCAGCGCCACGCCGTAGCCGAGCATGGCCGCGTGCGCCATTGCCTCGGGATCGTCAAAGATCATGCGCGTGCGCTGCGTGACCGGCGCCTCTTCGCCTGACTCGCTGCGCAGCGTCCATGCGCGCAGCCTGCCGGTCGGGCCGGAGCGCCGCACGATGCCGTCCATCGCGGCCAGCTCGCTGGGATGGCCCGGCATGGGCCTGCCTTCCATGTAGGACGGCGATGCCGCGGCCACGATGCAGGTCCGCGCCAGTTCGCGCGCGACCACGCCATCGGTCAGTTCGATCCCGCCGCCGATAGCCGCGTCAAAGCCGTCCTGGATCAGTTCCGCGGGGCGGTTGTCGAAATGCCAGTCCGGCACGATCGCCGGATAGCGCCGCAGGAATTCGCCCAGCATCGGCACCAGGTGTTCGCGGCCGAAGGCGAGCGCCATGCTGACCTTGAGCGTGCCCGCGGGTTTGCCGGCGTCTTGCGAGGCGCTGGCAAAGGCATCGCGCAAGGTCGAGAACGGATCCGAGACCTGCCGCAGGAACTGTTCGCCGCTGGCGGTCAGCGTCAGCTGGCGCGTGCTGCGCTGGAACAGCCGCAGGCCCAGGTGCGACTCCAGCCGCGCCACGTTCTTGCTGACCGCCGCCGGCGTCATGCCGAGCTGGCGCGCCGCTGCGGAAAAACTGCCGGCTTCGGCACTCCGGACAAAGGATTCGAGCAGATTGAGGGCCTCCATGGCCTCAGCTTATACCAATGGTTGAAAAAGCTGATGCCGATTTATGGCTACCGACGGGGTAATCCACGCACGATACTGCTTTCACCAACCAACCATTTCCCGGAGCAATCCATGGCCAACCTGACTGGAAAAACTGCATTCGTAACCGGCGGCGCCCGCGGCATCGGCGCGGCAATCGTGCGCCGGCTGGCGCGCGAGGGCGCCGCCGTCGCCTTCACCTACCAGAACTCCGCAGCGGGTGCCAACGCGCTGGCCGCGGAAGTGGAAGCCGCCGGCGGCCGCGCGCTGGCGCTGCAGGCCAACGCCGCCGATGCCGCCGCGCTGACCCGCGCCATTGACGGCGCCGCGCGCCAGTTCGGCAAGCTCGACATCCTGGTCAACAATGCCGGCGTGCTGCGGCTGGGATCGGTCGAGACCCTGTCGCTGGAAGACTTCGACGAGACCCTGGCCGTCAACGTGCGCGCGGTGTTCGTCGCGGCAAAGGCCGCTCTGGCGCACATGGGCGAAGGCGGCCGCATCATCAACATCGGCAGCACCAATGCCGAACGCATGCCGTTCCCCGGCGGCAGCGCGTATGCGATGAGCAAGTCCGCGCTGCTGGGGCTGGTGCAAGGCATGGCGCGCGACCTGGGGCCGCGCGGCATCACCGTGAACAACATCCAGCCGGGACCGACCAATACCGACATGAACCCGGAAGCCGGGGAATTCGGCGCGGCGCTGCATGGCCTGATGGCACTGCAGCGGCACGCCACGCCGGACGAGATTGCCGGCATGGTGGCTTATGTCGCGGGTCCGGAAGCGGGCTTTGTGACCGGTGCCAGCCTGATGATCGACGGCGGCTTCAGCGCCTGAGCGATGGCGGTGTGGGCGCCGGGCCATCCTCCCGTGACCACGCTGATGCTGGTCAAGCCGGATGGTATCGAGCCGCTGCCCGCCGGCCCGGCCGCCACGCCGAACAAGTAAGCCTTACGCTGCCCCGCCAGCACGCCGGCCCGGCGCCGGCGTGCCTCAGTCTTCCGCCGCCTTGCGCATCGCCGCGCTGACCTCGCCGTAAAAGCCCCGCAGCTTTTCCAGTTCCAGGTCTACCGGCTGCAGCGCCGGCCACAGCAGCGCCACCATGTCGCGGGCGGTCTTCTCGATATCGACCTCGCGCTGCCGCGCGATCGCATCCCACAGGATGTGCTCCATCGGCCCCAGGATGGCCGAGCGCAGCAGGCTCAGCGGCAGGTCGCCCCGGATCTCGCCATTGGTGCGCGCCCGCGCCAGCAGGTCCATCAGCGGCGCCGTGTAGCGGCGCTGCAGCGGCAGGAACATCTCGCCCAGCCCCGGCCCCTTGGCCCGGCCTTCCGACAGCACCAGCGCACACAGCCCGGTCCCCTGGATCAGGAACAGGCGCAGGTGCGTCTTCACGTAGAACTCAAGCTGCACCTTGGTGGGCTGGCCATGCGGCATGCCCTGTTCCAGCGTGCTGATGATCTCGTCGTACCAGTCCTCGATCACGCGCACGCACAGTTCGCGCTTGCCGTGGAAATAGGTAAAGACCGTCCCCTCGGAGACGCCCAGGCGCTGGGCGATCTCGGTGGTGGTGGCGCGCTCGTAGCCAAGCTCGGCGAACACGTCGCGGCTTACGCGCAGGATGTCGCGGATGCGCTGCTCGGCCTTGGCTCCGGCGGGTACGCGGCGCCGGGAACTGGTGTCTTCCATGCTGTCGGGGGTGTGGACGTCTCTCTCGTGGCGAGGATTATAGTGCGCCGTTAGTGAAAACTTGAGTAAAGCTCAAAATTATTATTGCGTTCTGCCTGCCGAGCGTGTACTTTTCACTCGTCGGCGCCACAGGCTGCGCCGGCGGGCGGGGAGCAGATGCGGCGGATTTAAGGGATTTCCCTGATGCAATTGCCCGCCAGCCCATCTAAGACAATGAACACGGCATGAATTGAGTGATACTCACAAAACGCCGGGCGCACGGAACGCCACCGAGCTTTGGAGACCAGTATGACGATGCAGGGCGAGTCCCAACCCACCATCCTGCCCCTGGGCGGGCTGTCGCATGTGCGAGGCGAAACCAATATCCCGCTGTCCGAGCAGACGGTGCCGGAGTTGCTGGCGCAGACCGTCGCCCGCTTTGCGCAGCGCGACGCGGTGGCTTTCCGCGAGCAGGGCGTGCGCTGGACCTGGCAGCAGTTCGCCGAGGCCATCGATGCGCTGGCAGCGGGGCTGCACGCGCTCGGCCTGGTGCGCGGCGATCGGGTCGGCATCTGGTCGCCCAACCGCGTGGAATGGGTGGTGACGCAGTTCGCCACCGCGCGGCTCGGGCTGGTGCTGGTCAATATCAACCCGGCCTACCGCTTGTCCGAGCTGGAGTACGCGCTGAACAAGGTCGGCGTCAAGGCGATCGTCGCGGCCGAGGCGTTCAAGACCTCGCGCTACCTGGAGATGCTGCAGGCGCTGGCCCCTGAACTCGCCACCAGCGAGCCTGGCGCACTGCAGGCCGCGCGGCTGCCGGCGCTGCGCTGGGTAATCCGCATGGGCGCGGGCGAGACGCCGGGCATGATCCGCTATGACGATGTGGTGGCGCGCGGCGCAGGCGTAGCGCGTGAAACGCTCGACGCCATCACCGTGCAGCTCGACCGCAACGACCCGATCAACGTGCAGTTCACCAGCGGCACCACGGGCGCGCCCAAGGGCGCCACGCTGACGCACCGGAATATCGTCAACAACGCGCGCTTTATCGCCATGGCGATGCGCTTTACCGAACAGGACAAGCTGTGCATCCCGGTGCCGTTCTACCACTGCTTCGGCATGGTGCTGGCGGTGCTGGCGTGCGTCTCCACGGGCGCCGCGATGGTGTTCCCGGGCGAAGCGTTCGATCCGGAAGCCACCATGCAGGCCGTCAGCGAAGAGCGCTGCACCGCGCTGCATGGCGTGCCGACCATGTTCATCGCGCAGCTCGACCATCCGCGCTTTGGCAACTATGACTTCTCGTCGCTGCGCACCGGCATCATGGCCGGCTCGCCGTGCCCGATCGAGACCATGAAGCGCGTGGTGTCGCAGATGCATATGTCGGAGGTGACGATCGCCTACGGCATGACCGAGACCAGCCCGGTCTCGTTCCAGAGCAGCACCACCGATCCGCTGGACAAGCGCACCACCACCGTCGGCCGCATCCAGCCGCACCTGGAGGTCAGGATCGTCGACGGCACCGGCGCCACGGTGCCGGTGGGCGAGAAGGGCGAGCTGTGCACGCGCGGCTACTCGGTCATGCTGGGCTACTGGGACGACGAGGCCCGCACCGCGGAGACCATCCGCGATGGCTGGATGCACACCGGCGATCTCGCCACCATCGACGAAGAGGGCTACTGCAATATCGTCGGCCGCGTGAAGGACATGCTGATCCGCGGTGGCGAGAACATCTATCCGCGCGAGATCGAGGAATTCCTGTTCCGCCATCCGAAGGTGCAGGCCGTGCAGGTGTTCGGCGTGCCGGACCAGAAGTACGGCGAGGAAGTGTGCGCGTGGATCGTGCTCAAGCCGGGCGAAAGCGCCACCGAGGAAGAGATCCGCGAGTTCTGCCGCAACCAGATCGCCCACTACAAGATTCCGCGCTACATCCGCTTCGTGGACGAAATGCCCCTGACCGTGACCGGCAAGGTGCAGAAATTCGTGATGCGCGACCAGATGGTGCGCGACCTGAACCTCAGCGAATCGAAGACGGCCTGAACGCGCCGCCCCCAGTACGACATTGATTACCAAGACGACACTGCCATGACTACCTTGCCCGGCCTGAAATTCGACCTCGGCGAAGACATCGAGATGCTGCGCGATTCCGTGCGTACGTGGGCCCAGGCCGAACTGGCCCCGCGCGCGGGCGAGATCGACCGCACCGACCAGTTCCCGATGGACGCCTGGAAGAAGATGGGCGACCTCGGCGTGCTCGGCATCACCGTGGCCGAGGAATACGGCGGCGCCAATATGGGCTACCTGGCGCACATGATCGCGATGGAAGAGATCAGCCGCGCGTCGGCGTCGGTCGGCCTGTCGTACGGCGCGCATTCCAACCTGTGCGTGAACCAGATCCACCGCAACGGCACGCCGGCGCAGAAGGCCAAATACCTGCCCAAGCTGGTGTCGGGCGAATGGATCGGCGCGCTGGCGATGAGCGAGCCCAACGCCGGCTCCGACGTGGTCAGCATGAAGCTGCGCGCGGAATTCAAGGGCGACCGCTACGTGCTCAACGGCACCAAGATGTGGATCACCAACGGCCCGGACTGCGACGTGCTGGTGGTGTACGCCAAGACCGAGCCCGAGCTGGGCGCGCGCGGCATGACCGCATTTATCGTCGAGAAGGGCATGAAGGGCTTCTCGGTGGCGCAGAAGCTAGACAAGCTGGGCATGCGCGGCTCGCACACCGGCGAGCTGGTGTTCGAGGACGTGGAAGTGCCGGCGGAAAACATCCTTGGTGCCGAGAACAGTGGCGCCAGGGTGCTGATGAGCGGGCTGGACTACGAGCGCGCGGTGCTGTCGGGCGGCCCGGTCGGCATCATGCAGGCGTGCATGGACGTGGTTACGCCGTATATCCATGACCGCAAGCAGTTCGGCCAGAGCATCGGCGAGTTCCAGCTGATCCAGGGCAAGGTGGCGGACATGTACACCACGCTGCAGGCGGCGCGCAGCTACCTGTACACGGTCGGCAAGAACCTGGACGCGCTCGGCAGCGGCCACGTGCGCCAGGTGCGCAAGGACTGCGCCGCGGTGATCCTGTACACGGCGGAAAAGGCCACCTGGATGGCGGGCGAGACCGTGCAGATCCTGGGCGGCAACGGCTATATCAACGAATACCCGGCCGGGCGCCTGTGGCGCGATGCCAAGCTGTACGAGATCGGCGCCGGCACGTCGGAGATCCGCCGCATGCTGATCGGCCGCGAGCTGTTCGCGGAAACGATGTAAGCACCCCACGCGATGGCTGCACCCTACAACGAACTGACTGGCCGAGGCTGATATGGCGGCAATTGAGACAAAGCTGAACGCACGCTCCGAAGCGTTCAAGACGAACGCGCAGGCAATGCAGGCACTGGTTGCCGACCTGGAAGCGAAGATCGCCAGGCTGGCGGAAGGCGGCGGCGAGGCCGCGCGCGACAAGCACCTGTCGCGCGGCAAGCTGCTGCCGCGCGACCGCGTGCAGCAACTGCTGGATCCGGGCACCCCGTTCCTGGAGCTGTCGCAGCTCGCGGCCTACGACATGTATGACGATGCCGCGCCGGGCGCCGGCATTATCACCGGCATCGGCCGCGTGGCCGGGCAGGAGTGCGTGATCGTCTGCAACGACGCCACCGTCAAGGGCGGCACGTATTATCCGATCACGGTCAAGAAGCATGTGCGCGCGCAGGAGATCGCCGAGCAGAACAACCTGCCGTGCATCTACCTGGTCGATTCCGGGGGCGCCAACCTGCCCAACCAGGACGACGTGTTCCCCGACCGCGACCACTTCGGCCGCATCTTCTACAACCAGGCCAACCTGTCCAAGCAGGGCATCCCGCAGATCGCGGTGGTGATGGGTTCCTGCACCGCAGGTGGCGCCTACGTGCCGGCGATGAGCGACGAGTCAATCATCGTCAAGAACCAGGGCACCATCTTCCTGGGCGGGCCGCCGCTGGTGAAGGCCGCCACCGGCGAGGAAGTCAGCGCCGAGGACCTGGGCGGCGCCGACGTGCATACGCGCCTGTCCGGCGTGGCCGACTACTTCGCGCAGAACGACCACCACGCGCTGAGCCTGGCGCGCAATATCGTGCAGCACCTGAACCGCCGCAAGCCGGACCAGATCCGCCTGCACGAGCCGGCCGAACCGCTGTACCCGGTGGAAGAACTGTACGGCGTGATCCCCACCGACACGCGCAAGCCCTATGACGTGCGCGAGGTGATCGCGCGCATCGTCGACGGCTCCGAGTTCGACGAGTTCAAGGCGCGCTACGGCACCACGCTGGTATGCGGCTTCGCGCGCATCTGGGGCTACCCGGTCGGCATCGTCGCCAACAACGGCATCCTGTTCTCCGAGTCGGCGCTGAAGGGCGCGCACTTTATCGAGCTGTGCTGCCAGCGCAAGATCCCGCTGGTGTTCCTGCAGAACATCACCGGCTTCATGGTGGGGCGCAAGTACGAGAACGAAGGCATCGCCCGCAACGGCGCCAAGATGGTGACCGCGGTGGCGACGGCGCAGGTGCCCAAGTTCACCGTGATCATCGGCGGCTCGTTCGGTGCCGGCAACTACGGCATGTGCGGCCGTGCCTATTCGCCGCGCTTCCTGTGGATGTGGCCGAACGCGCGCATCTCGGTGATGGGCGGCGAGCAGGCCGCGAGCGTGCTGGCGACGGTGCGCCGCGATGGCATCGAGGGCAAGGGCGGCAAGTGGAGCGCGGAAGAGGAAGACGCCTTCAAGCAGCCGATCCGCGACCAGTACGAGCACCAGGGCCACCCGTACTACGCCAGCGCGCGGCTGTGGGACGACGGCGTGATCGATCCCGCGCAGACGCGCACGGTGCTGGGGCTGGGCCTGTCGGCCAGCCTGAACGCGCCGATCGAGGACATGAAGTTCGGCGTCTTCCGTATGTAATTCGGCATGTAATCCTGCCCTCCAGGTATCCCAGAATCGTTGTCAAGAACGCTCCCCGCGAGGAGCGAAAGGCGAAGTCATGTTCACCAAAGTCCTGATCGCAAACCGCGGCGAGATCGCCTGCCGCGTGGCCGCCACCTGCCGCCGGCTCGGCATCCGCACCGTCGCGGTGTACTCGGATGCCGACGCCAATGCACGCCACGTCGCCTTCTGCGACGAGGCGGTCCATATCGGCGCCGCCGCCGCGCGCGACAGCTACCTGCGCGCCGACCACATCATCGAGATGGCGAAGGCGACCGGCGCCCAGGCGATCCACCCGGGCTACGGCTTCCTGTCCGAGAACGAAGCCTTCGCCGAGGCCTGCGCCGCGGCCGGGCTGGTCTTCATTGGCCCGCCGGCCTCCGCCATCCACGCCATGGGCAGCAAGAGCGCGGCCAAGCAGTTGATGGAAAAGGCGTCGGTGCCGCTGGTGCCGGGCTATCACGGCGAAGACCAGGACGCGGCGCTGCTGCGCCGCGAGGCCGACCGCATCGGCTACCCGGTGCTGCTCAAGGCCAGCGCGGGCGGCGGCGGCAAGGGCATGCGCGTGGTCGAGTCGGGCGATGGCTTCGAGGCCGCGCTGGCGTCGGTCAAGCGCGAGGCCAGCGCCAGCTTCGGCGACGACAAGGTGCTGGTCGAGAAGTACCTGACCCGCCCGCGCCATATCGAAATCCAGGTGTTCGCCGATACCCACGGCAACTGCGTCTACCTGTTCGAGCGCGACTGCTCGGTGCAGCGCCGCCACCAGAAGGTGCTGGAAGAGGCGCCCGCGCCGGGCATGACAGAAGAACGCCGCCGCGCCATGGGCGAAGCGGCAGTCGCCGCCGCCAAGGCGGTGGGCTATGTCGGCGCCGGCACCGTCGAGTTCATCGCCAACCAGGATGGCTCGTTCTATTTCATGGAGATGAACACGCGCCTGCAGGTCGAGCACCCGGTCACCGAGATGATCACCGGGCAGGACCTGGTCGAATGGCAACTGCGCGTCGCCGCCGGCGAGCCGCTGCCGCTCACGCAGCAGCAACTGCGCATCGACGGCCATGCGCTGGAAGCGCGCATCTACGCCGAGAACCCCGACAAGCAGTTCCTGCCCTCCACCGGCACGCTGCGCTTCCTGCGCACGCCGCCGGCGGTGCAGTTCATGCGTGGCGAAGATGCGCATGGCCCGGCCGGCATCCGCATCGATGCCGGCGTGCGCGAAGGCGACACCATCAGCCCGTACTACGACCCGATGATCGCCAAGCTGATCGTCTGGGGCAAGGACCGCGACGAGGCGCTGGCGCGCATGCGCCAGGCGCTGGCGGCATACCATGTGGTCGGCCTGTCGACCAACGTGGCGTTCCTGCAGCGGCTGGTGTCGTCGCAGGCGTTCCGCACCGCGGACCTCGATACCGGCCTGATCGAGCGCAACGAGAGCGAACTGTTCCCGCTGCCTGAGCCGGTCGGCATCGACACCGTCGCGCTGGCGGTGGCTGCGCTGCTGGACCGCGAAACGCGCGAGCGCCGCATCGACGCCGCCGACCAGCATTCGCCGTGGACCCACGGCGGTGCCTGGCGGCTGAACGGCAGCGCATCGCGGCAGCTGCGCTTTGGCTACGGCGACCAGGTGCTCGACGTGACGCTGCACGTCAACGCGCGCGGCAGCACCCTGGCCTACGCTGGCGAGTCTGTGCCATTCGCCGCGGTATGCAAGGCCGACGATATCCGCATCGATCTCGGCACGCGCCGCGTGCACGGGCACGTGCATGCGGAAGCGGACGACTTCCACGTCTTCGCCGCGGGCCGGCAGGTGCTGCTGGGCTGGATCGATCCGCTGTCCCACGCCGGCGAAGCCGAAGGCGAGGGCGGCAAGCTGACCGCGCCAATGCCGGGCAAGGTCATCGCGGTGATGGTCGAAGCCGGCAGCACCGTCACACGCGGCACGCCGCTGCTGGTGATGGAGGCGATGAAGATGGAGCACACCATCAGCGCACCGGCCGACGGCGTGATCAGCGAAGTGCTTTACGGCGTAGGCGAACAGGTGACCGAGGGCGCGCAACTGCTCGCGTTCGGTACCTGAAACACTGACGGAGACGACACATGCATGCGGACAAGGTCAAGGTCGTTGAAGTCGGCCCGCGCGATGGCTTGCAGAATGAGAAGAGCCTGATCCCCACCGAGACCAAGGTGGCGTTGATCGACCAACTCACCGACGCGGGCTTCCCCAATATCGAAGTGGCATCGTTCGTCTCGCCGAAGTGGGTGCCGCAGATGGCCGACGGTGCGCAGGTCATGGCTGCGATCAGGCGGCGGCCCGGCACCATCTACTCTGCGCTGACGCCGAACATGAAGGGCCTGGAAGGCGCGCTTGCGGCGGGCGCCGACGAGGTCGTGATTTTCGGCGCGGCCAGCGAGGCGTTCTCGCAGAAGAACATCAACTGCTCGATCGCCGAGTCGATGGCGCGCTTCGAGCCCGTTGCCGCGGCCGCCAAGGCGAAGGGCGTGCGGCTTCGCGCCAGCGTGTCGTGCGCGCTGGGCTGCCCTTACCAGGGCGAGGTGCCGATCGATGCCGTGGTCGACGTGGTGAGGCGCATGCGCGAACTGGGCTGCGACGAGATCGATATCGCAGACACCATCGGCGTTGGCACGCCAGACAAGGTAAAGGCCGTGATGCGTGCCGCGGCCACGGAATTCCCGCTGGCGCAGCTTTCCGGGCATTTCCACGACACGTATGGGCATGCGCTGGCCAATGTCGAGGCGAGCCTGGAAGCCGGCATCCGCATCTTCCATGCTTCGGTCGCCGGGCTTGGTGGGTGCCCGTATGCGAAGGGCGCGACCGGTAACGTGGCGACGGAGGCATTGCTGCAGCGCCTGGCGAGCCTGGGGATGGAGACCGGGGTTGATCTGGACAAGGTTATTGCGGCTGCCGGACTGATCTCCAGGGCCATCGGCAAGCCGGTACTGCAATAGTCCGAGCGCGGAGGTTGCGCCCTTCTCCCGCGTGCGGGAGGGGGGAGACCACATGTGCAATTCCAGCGTTGGAACGTACCGTCCTGCGTCGCTTTCGCAACCCACCTGTCTCATATTGAGACACCGCCCGCATTATCCTGAGACAGCCTCGCCAAACCTGCCACACAACGCTTGAATTCGCCCGGGGGCTCTCTTAAAGTACCTTTCCAGTTCGCGCCGCCCCAACTACAGCACAGGCAGCGCACATAGATGACCTGGCCGCAACGACGGCCGGGCGTGCCACCGGCATCGGCGCAATTAGCCCTCATACGGCAGCGCGCGACACCGACCACTGGAGACAAGGTAATGCCACCCGCACCGACAAGCCTGCTGTGCGATGCCAACGTTGCACGGCGGGAGTTCCTCGACGGAAAGGACGTGCCCGCCGGCGTCGTGTCCGACCTGATCGTGCGTTCGTGGCAACGTGCCGCGCGCGCGGGCGTGCGTCCCGAGCAGCGCATGCTGTTTTCGGATGTCATCACGCATAGCGAAGTCCGGCGCAGCGAAGAAGAGAACCGCACGCTGATCGAACTGGCCGGCGCCGACATGGAGGTGCTGGCCGGCGCCTTTCCGTCGCAGCAGTGGATCGTGCTGTGCACCAATGCCGAAGGCATGATCGTGTCATCCCACGGGCGCCTGGGCGCGGGGCCGGGCGGGCCGTCGCCGCTGCAGCATGGCCGGCGCATCTGCGAGACCGGCATCGGCACCAACGCGCCCGGCTGCCTGCTGGCTGAGGGCGGCAGCGCCGTCGAGATTCGCCGCGGCGAGCATTTCCTGCATGAACTGGTCGACGTGGTCTGTGCCGCCGCGCCGATCTACGATTGCCACGACCGCCTGATCGGCGTGCTCGATATCACTGGCTTCGGCGTCGACTTGCCGGCCTACGCGGTCAGCCACGTGCGCGCGGCGGCCACGTCGATCGGCAACCGCACCTTTGAGCGGCTGCCTGGCTGCTGCATCGTGCGCCTGCACCACGACCGGCGCATGCTGCATACACCGGCGGAAGGCATCGTCGCGGTCTCCGCCGACGGCGTGATCGTGGCGGCAAACCATACCGCGCGCGACATGCTGCGGCTCGGCAACGCCGAGATCGGCGCGATCGATATCGGCAGCGTCTTTGCCGAAGGCATGTATGGCCCGGGAGGCGCGGTGCAAAGCGTCGTGCGCACGGTCGCCGGCGGGCGCCTGCATGTGTCGGCAAGTGAAACCCAGCGTGCGCGTTCCCCCGGCGCCGCGCCGCGCGCCGACGACACCGGTCCGCTGGCTGGCCACCTGATTGCCGATGCCACGCTGGCGCGCGCCTTCGACAAGGCCAGCATGGCGGTCGGCGCGCAGGTGCCGGTGATCCTGCTGGGAGAGACCGGCACCGGCAAGACCATGCTGGCGCGCGCGCTGCACGAGGCCAGCCGGCCGGCCGGCAGCTTTGTCTCGATCAACTGCTCGGCCATTCCCGAAGGGCTGGCCGAAGCCGAGCTGTTCGGCTATGCCGACGGCGCCTTTACCGGCAGCCGCCGTGGCGGCAGCGCGGGCAAGATCGAGCAGGCCAACCATGGCACGCTGTTCCTGGACGAGATCGGCGACATGCCGCTGGCATTGCAGACGCGGCTGCTGAGCGTGCTGCAGGAGCGCTGCGTAACACGTGTGGGCGCGACCAAGGCGATCCCTGTCGACCTGTCGGTGATCTGCGCCACGCACCGCAGCCTGCCGGAACTGGTGCGGCAGGGCGCCTTCCGCGAAGACCTGTATTTCCGCATCAACGGCATGTCGGTGCGCGTTCCAGCGCTGCGCGACCGCACCGACCTGCCCGAGCTGATCGCGGCGATGCTGCAGACGCTGGCGCGCGGCCGGCGCAAGGCGCTCGACGCCGACGTGATGGCGCTGCTGATGTCGCATCCCTGGCCGGGCAACGTGCGCGAGCTGCACCAGGTGCTGCGCACCGCGGTGGCGCTGTCTGGCCTCAGCGAGGCAATCCGGCGCGAGCATCTCGACGAAAGCTGGCTGGATGCGGCAACACGCGCGACGGTGGCGGACCTGCTGCCCACGGCAGGCCAGCCGATGCTGCTGGCGCAGGCGCAGGACGCGCTGATCCAGCGCACCCTCGACGAACTCAGCGGCAACCGCTCCGAAGCCGCGCGCGCACTCGGCATCTCGCGCGCGACGCTGTACCGCAAGATGGCGCGCGCCAAGATCCGCTAGAACGGTTCTCCCACCTCCCATCCCTCCATCGAACCCCCGCTCGCCACGCCGTGGCAGCGGGGGTTTTTTATTGACCGCCTGTCTTGGCTGTATCGAGACATTGGCTCAGATTGCGACATCCCAGGCAGCCTCGCGACGACGTTGCAGGCGAAAACTGGCGCAAAAACACGCACCTGTGCGCGATTTGGGCGGCGGGCACGGCGCTTGCGTTGCAGGGCATCGCATACCAACAGGGTTCGACCCAAGGATCAACATGAGGAGACAGGCGATGCACGGCAATGCAGGACTGCTGATCAACGGAAAAATCGTGCAGGGCAGCACCACGCTCGACGTGGTCAACCCCGCCACCGGCAAGGTGTTCACCACGGTATCGCGCGCCACCGAGCGCGAGGCCGCCGCCGCGGTCGCTGCCGCCAAGGCCGCGCAACCCGCCTGGGCCGCGCTGGAACTGGCGCAGCGGCGCGCGTTGCTGCTGCGCTTTGCCGACGAGCTGCACGGCAACGCCGAAGACCTAGCCGCCACGCTGGTGCTGGAGCAGGGCAAGCCACTGGCCGAAGCGCGCCAGGAGCTGCAGTTCGCCGCAGCCTTCGTGCGCCATATCGCCGGGCTGGAGCTGCCGGTCTCGCTGGTGCAGGACGATGCCACCCACCGCATCGAACTGCACCACAAGCCGCTGGGCGTGGTGGCCGCGATCGCGGCTTGGAATTTCCCGGTGCTGATCGCCGCCTACAAGCTCGCGCCGGCGCTGCTGATGGGCAATGCCGTGGTGCTCAAGCCCGCGCCGACCACGCCGGTGGCAACGCTGCAACTCGGCGCGATCCTGTCCGACCTGCTGCCGCCGGGCGTGGTCAATGTCATCACCGATGCCAATGACCTGGGCAGCTACCTGACCTCGCATCCCGACGTGGCCAAGGTCTCGTTCACGGGCTCGACCGCGACCGGCAAGAAGGTGATGGCAAGTGCCGGCCCGGGGCTGAAGCGCATCACGCTGGAACTGGGCGGCAACGACGCGGCCATCGTGCTCGACGATGCCGACGTGGCGGACATCGCGCCGAAGATCTTTGGGAGCGCCTTCTACAACTGCGGGCAGGTATGCCTGGCACTGAAGCGGCTGTACGTGCATGCCTCGGTCCATGACGCGCTGTGCGACGCGCTGGCCGACCTGGCCGGGCGCGCGGTGGTCGGCAACGGCGCCGAAGCCGGCGTCACGATGGGGCCGCTGCAGAACGCCATGCAGTACGACAAGGCCGGCCGCTTTCTGGCCAGCGCGCGGCGCGACGGCAAGATCCTGGCGGGCGGTGCATTGCTCAAGGGCGATGGCTACTTCGTCGCCCCGACCATCGTGCGCGATCTGACTGACCGCAGCGAACTGGTGGCCGAGGAGCAGTTCGCCCCGATCCTGCCGGTGCTGAAGTTCGACAGCATCGACGAAGCTGTGGCGCGCGCCAACGGCACGCCCTACGGACTCGGTGGCTCGGTGTGGTCCCGCGACGAAGAGCGCGCCTGTGGGGTGGCGTGGCGTCTCGACGTGGGCACGGCATGGGTCAACCACCACCTGCATTTCGGCCCGCATATCCCGCTGGTGGGCGCCAAGGAGTCTGGCGTCGGCGTGGAATTCGGGCCGGAAGGGCTGGCCGAGTATGCGCAACTGAGCGTGATCAATATCGCGCGGGCACAGGCGGGCTGATGCCGCATGCCCGCCGCCCGGCGGGCCACAGACAAGAAGAAAACCGGAGGAGACATGCATCAAACCAGAACGGCCGGTGGCCGGGGACTGCGCTCGCCTGTACGCAGCGCTGCAGCGCCGGCGGCCGGCTTGGCATTGGCCCTGCTGCTCGGCGCATCCCCCGCGCGCGCCATTGACGTAGACGCGGGCGATTACACCGCATTGCCCGCGGGCACCAATCTCGGCCTGTTGTACTACCAGCATGCGCAGCGCGACCGCGTCTATGCCGGCGGCAACCGCGTCGCGGGCGGCAACCTGGATTCGGACGTGGGCATCGTGCGCTATGTGCGGTTCATGGAAGTCGGCGGCATCACCATCGACCCGCAGTTCCTGCTGCCGTTCGGCAAGCTGCGCGCCACCGACAACCTCAGCGCGCTGGGCAGTGCCAGCGGCGTGGGCGACCTGATCCTGGCGTCGACGGTGTGGCTGGTGAACCAGCCCGACAGGAAGCGCTATTTCGGCATCACGCCGTTCCTGTTCGTGCCGACCGGCAGCTACGACCAGAACCGTCCGCTGAACCTCGGCGAGCACCGCTGGAAGTTTGCGCTGCAGGCAGGCTATATCACGCCGATTACCGACAAGGTCACGCTCGACCTGGTGGCGGACGTCACGGTGTTCGGCAACAACAGCAAGTACGGCCCGAACTCGGCCACGCTCAGGCAGGACGCCCTGGTGCAGGGGCAGGGCTGGCTGCGCTACCACTTCACCGAACGCTTCGATGTGCGCGGCGGGCTGTCGTATGCCTTCGGCGGCGAGACCTCGGTCAACAACGTATCGCGCGACGACCGCACCAATACGTCGAAGTTCCTGGTCGGTTTCGCCTGGTTCCCGGCAGCGACGTTCCAGGTCCTCGGCACCTTCGGCCGCGATATCTCGGTGCGCAACGGGCCGATGGAGAACCTGCGCGCCAACCTGCGCCTGCTCAAGGTGTTCTGACACGCCATATCAAGAAAGAAGACAGAGGAGATCAAGATGCATAGCAACAAGCTACGCCTGTTAGTGAGCGTGATGGCCGCCGCCAGTGTGGCGCTGCCCGCGCCGATGGTATTCGGCGCCGACGGCATCGCCACCACTCGCTCGGCAAAAGCGAACAAGCCGGCCAACGCCGCCGCGCGCGTGGATGGCGCCGCCATCCGCGCCAACGAGGCCGGCACGCCGAACTGGCCCAGTTACGGCCTGGATTACGCCGAGACCCGCTTCAGCAAGCTTGAGCAGGTGAACGCGGGCAACGTCAAGGGCCTGGGGCTGGCGTGGTCCTACGACCTGGAATCAACGCGCGGCGTGGAAGCAACGCCGCTGGTGGTCGATGGCGTGATGTATGTCTCCGCGCCGTGGAGCGTGGTGCATGCCATCGACGCGCGTACCGGCAAGCGCCTGTGGACCTATGACCCGCAGGTGCCGCGCGACCAGGCCTACAAGGGTTGCTGCGACGTGGTCAACCGCGGCGTGGCGCTGTACAAGGGCAAGGTCTTCGTCGGCGCGTTCGATGGCCGGCTGGTGGCGATCGACGCCGCCACCGGCAAGAAGGTCTGGGAGCAGGACACCATTGTCGACCGCAGCAAGTCCTACACCATTACCGGCGCGCCGCGCGTCTACAACGGCAAGGTGATCATCGGCAACGGCGGCGCGGAATACGGCGTGCGCGGCTATATCACCGCCTACGATGCCGAGACCGGCAAGCAGCAATGGCGCTGGTACACGGTGCCGGGCGACCCCGCCAGGCCCTTCGAGAATGAAGCCATGGCAAAGGCCGCGGCCACCTGGGATCCCAGCGGCAAGTACTGGGTCAACGGCGGCGGCGGCACGGTGTGGAACACCATGGCGTTCGACCCCGAGCTGAACCTGATGTACATCGGCACCGGCAATGCCGGTCCGTGGAGCCGCAAGCTGCGCAGCCCGAAGGGCGGCGACAACCTCTACGCGGCCTCCGTGGTGGCGCTGAACCCCGACACCGGCGAATACGTCTGGCACTACCAGGAAACCCCGGGCGACAACTGGGACTACACTTCGACGCAGGACATCATCCTGGCCGACCTGAAGATCGACGGCCAGCCGCGCAAGGTGATCCTGCACGCGCCCAAGAACGGCTTCTTCTTCGTGATCGACCGGACCAACGGCAAGTTCATCTCGGCGAAGAACTTCGTCGACGTCAACTGGGCCTCGGGCTATGACAAGGACGGCCGGCCGATCGAGACGCCGCAGTCGGACACATCGGGCAAGCCGGCGGATATCGTGCCGGGGCCGTTCGGCGCGCACAACTGGCATTCGATGTCGTTCCACCCGAAGCTGGGGCTGGCCTTTATCCCGGCGCAGCACGTGCCGCTGACGCTGGCCGACAACAAGGAGTGGGCCCACAACCAGAAGGACTCGCCGGAGGCGCATCGCGGCGTGGGCTGGAACCTGGGCATGCTGGTCAATGCCGAGCCGCCCAGGAGCAAGCCGATGGGGCGGCTGATCGCCTGGGATCCGCTGGCGCAGAAGGCGGTATGGCACCAGGACCATGCCGGGCCGTGGAATGGCGGCACGCTCGCGACCGCTGGCAACCTGGTGTTCCAGGGCACCGCGGACGGGCGGCTGGTGGCGTATCACGCCGGCACCGGCGAGAAGCTGTGGCAGGCGCCGACCGGCTCCGGCGTGGTGGCGGCGCCGGTGACCTACCTGCTCGACGGCAAGCAGTACGTCTCGGTGGCGGTGGGCTGGGGCGGCGTGTATGGCCTGAGCCAGCGCGGCAGCGACAGGCAGGCGCCGGGGCGGGTCTACACCTTTGTGCTCAACGGCAAGAAGCCGATGCCAGAGTCGGCGCCGTACGCGATGGCGCCGCTGCTGAGCGGGGTGAAGTACGACCCGGCCAAGGTCGCCGACGGGCAGAAGCTCTACGTCAACAACTGCGTCTTCTGCCATGGCGTGCCAGGTGTCGACAAGGGTGGCAATATCCCCAACCTGGCTTATGTCGGCGCGCCGATGATCGAGCACCTGGACAAGATCCTGTTCAACGGGCCGTTCGTGCAGAAGGGCATGCCGGATTTCACCGGCAAGCTGACGGCCGAGGACGTGGTCAAGATCCAGGCGTTCATCCAGGGCACCGCGGACGCGGTGCGGCCTAAGAAGCCCTGACGGGGGCGCGCGCGGGCCGGCGCTGGCCCGCGCGCTTCATGCGTGCAAAAGTGGCTGTTCGCCAAATCGGAATTGCTCAGAGCCGCGAATCGCGAGGAAATACCGCCTGGACAATTTGAGTCGTGGTGAGCAGTGAAATGAAAATCCAATCAACGGAAACCGTGACGGAGGGTGGCGCCGGCGGCGCCCTCGACAACCTCTCCCTCGACAATCCCGCCCTCGAAAGCATCGGTGTCCGCATCACGCAGTGGCGCCCCGATTACGTCGAGCTTGAGCTGCCGGTCACATCCAGCATGCTGAACCGCAGCCGCGTGGTCCATGGCGGCACGATCTGCACGCTACTGGACGCCGCCACCGGCTATGCCGGCCTGTTCTCGGCACCGGGCGAGGCGGCGCGGCATGCGGTGACGCTGTCGCTGACTTCCAACTTCCTGAGCAATGGCACGGGCAGTGTGCTGACGGCGAAGGGCACCGTCGACCGGCGCGGGCGCTCGATCTTCTTCTCGCGCGCGGAGGTCTGGCTCGATGATGAATTGCTGGTGGCGACGGGCGTTGCCACGATGAAGTACCTGAAGTAAGGCGAGGGGGCGTGCCCCTTTCTCCTCGTAAGCGGACGCTCGTCCGCCCGATCCCTTCCTCCGGTGCCCCGCGCACCACCTCGGGTGTCCTTCGCGCGACTACCCCTTGCGCTCGCCTCGATACTGTATAAATATACAGTTATCGTAAATATCCTATGTCTCTCGCTTCCCGCGAGCGATCCCGACTTCACATGCCTGCGCAATCGTACGCAGCCCCGCCCATGGCGGCGGAGGGCCTTCTTTTCCCTGCGCCGACGCCGGCCAGGCCCGCAGCCCCGGCAGCCCACGCTACGCGGCAGCAGGCGCTGTCAGCGCTCGAGCAGCGCTATCCCGGCCTGTGGCGCGCCGGCCAGCTTGGCCGCGCCGGCAGCGCCGCGGTGTGCCCGACCGGGTATGACGCGCTCTCTGCCGAACTGCCCGGCGGGGGCTGGCCGGCCGGCGGCCTGACCGAACTGCTGACCACGCAGGCCGGCGCGGGCGAGTTGCGCCTGCTGCTGCCGGCGCTGCGCGCGCTGGCCGGGGCGGGGCGCCGCATTGCGCTGGTGGCGCCGCCTTGCCTGCCCAATGCGATGGGCCTGGCCGCGGCCGGCCTGCCGGCGCGCCAGCTGTACTGGCTGCGCCCGCCTGCAGGCGCGGCCAAGGGCGCGCAGCAGGCCGACATGCTGTGGGCGGCCGAGCAGGTGCTGCGCAGCCAGGCCTTCGGCGGCGTGCTGGTGTGGCTGCCCACGGCCCGGCCCGGGGCGCTGCGCCGGCTGCAGGTGCTGGCGCAGGCCGGCGACGCGGTGGTGTGGGCGCTGCGCCCGGCCGCGGCGTTGCGCGAGTCGTCGCCAGCGGTGCTGCGCCTGCTGCTGGCGCCGCAACCCGGCAATGCGCTGTCGATCACCTTCCACAAGCGGCGCGGGCCGGTGCGCGATACGCCGTTGCTGCTGCACCTGGGCGGGATGGAGGCAGCCACGCGCACGGCCGCCTGGCCCGTGCCCGCCGGCGCCCCGGCCGCCGCGCGTTCCGTTATGCCTTCGCCTTCTCAGTCTTCTCAGTCTTCTCAGTCTTCTCCCGATGCCGTACTGGATCGCGGTGCACCTGCCGCGCCTGCCCCTGGACGCACTGCAGCCCAACTGGCCTGAGCCCGCTGCTGCCGGCCCATCCTCCGCCACTGGCACGCTGCACCATGCGCTGCCGGTGGCGGTGATGGCGCAGGAGCAGGTGGTGCTGGCCAACGGTCCCGCGATGCAGCTGGGCGTGCGCTACGGCATGCGCCGCGGCGGCGTGCAGGCGCTGTCGGCGGACATCGTGCAGCTGGAGCGCGACCCGGTCGCGGAAGACGCGTTGATGGAAACGGTGGCGCTGGCGCTGCTGCGCTTCACGCCGGCCGTGACGTTCGACGAGGAGCCCGAATCGGCCACGGTGATGCTCGACGTCACCGCCAGCCTGCGCCTCTTCGGCGGCCACCGCGCAATGTGCCGCGCGGTGCGCGCCTGCGTGCGCCAGCTTGGCACCATTGCCCAGGTGGGCAGCGGCCCGACCGCGCACGGCGCCGCCTGGCTGGCGCGCCAGCCGCTGCGGCGCACCCGCCGCGGCGTGGTGCGGCCCGCGCGCCGGGCGGTGGGCATGGCGCGCCTGCACCGGCTGCTCGACCGCCTGCCGGTCGAGGCGCTGCACACGCTGGCCGACCCGGCCTGGCTCGAAGGCATCGGCTGCCGCACGCTGGGCGAGGTGCGGCGCCTGCCGCGCGCCGGCCTGACGCGGCGGCTGGGCCCGGCACTGCTGGCGCGGCTGGACCAGGCCTATGGCGAGATCCCGGCGCGCTTTGCCTGGTACGCGGCGCCGCCCACGTTCGCGCAGCGCATGGACCTGCCGGGGCGCATCGAATCCGCCGAAGGCGTGCTGGCGGGCGCGCAGCGCCTGCTGCTGGCGCTGGCCGGCTGGCTGGCGCTGCTGCAGGCCGGCGTCACGCGTTGCGTGCTGGTGCTGGAGCATGAGCGCTACCGGCGCGGCGTCGATACTGAAGGGACGCCGGTCGCGCTAGGCCTGGCCCAGCCCAGCCGCGATCCCGCGCACCTGTCGCGGCTGCTGCGGGAGAAGCTCGACAAGCTCAGCTTCCACGCCCCCGTCACCGGACTGGCGCTGCGGGTGGAGGCGATGCAGGCGTGCGTGCCGCAAAGCGATGCGCTGTTCCCCGAACCCGGCGGCACGCCGGAAGACCTGGGCCGCCTGCTCGATACGCTGATGGCGCGGCTGGGCCGCGACAACGTGCTGCAGCCGCGGCCGCTGGCGGACCACCGTCCAGAGCGCGCCAACCGCTGGATGCCGGTCGACGAACCCCAGCCCGGCGGCAAGGCGGCCGCCATGCCGGGCCCGCTGCCAGAGCGCCCGCTGTGGCTGCTGCCGCAACCGCTGCCGTTGCCGGTGCAGCAGCACCGCCCCAGCCACGGCGGGCCGCTGGCGCTGCTGAGCCGGCCCGAGCGCATCGAGGCCGGCTGGTGGGACGGCGCGCTGGCCACGCGCGATTACTTCATCGCCGAGCGCGCCGATGGCCTGCGCTGCTGGATCTATCGCGAGCGTCCCGGCCACGGCGCGGACGAGGGCAGCGAGTACCGCTGGTTCCTGCACGGGTTGTTCGCATGACGCCGGTGATCTCTTCGCTGCCCGGCCTGCTGCCGGCGCTGCCCGACTACGTGGAGCTGCACTGCATCTCCAACTTCACCTTCCTCACCGGCGCCTCGCACCCGGGCGAGCTGATCGAGCGCGCCTTCGGCCTGGGCTACCGCGGACTGGCGCTGACCGATGAATGCTCGGTGGCCGGCACCGCGCGCGCCCACGATGCGATCCAGACGCTGCGCAAGCGCCTGCACGATGCGGTGGCACGCAGCGCGGCGCGCGGCGCGGAGGCAGACATCGACGAGCCGCTGCTCGATCCCGAAGGCGACGCCGATACCGACGAGGACGACCCCGCCGCGCACGCCAGCCGCCACCAGCGGCTGCAGGCGCTGGTGGCCGCCGCCGACAGCTTCGCGCTGCTGATCGGCAGCCGCTTCAGCCTGCCGCCGGCCGATGGCGCCGATGATGCCGATGGTGCCGACCGGCCGCCGCTGCGGCTGGTGCTGATCGCCCAGCACCGCGACGGCTTCGGCAACCTGTCCGAGCTGATCACGCTGGGCCGCCGCCGCGCGCAGAAGGGCAGCTACCGGCTGCACCCCGAAGACATCGCCGCGCCGACCGGCGACGAAGCCCACCTGCGCGGCATGCCGGGCTGCCTGGCGCTGCTGCTGCCCGACTATTGCGCCGATCCCGAGTTGCTGCGCGAACAGGCGCAGTGGTGCCGTGACGTCTTCGGCGAGCGCGTATGGATCGCACTGGAGTTGCTGCAGGGCCATGCAGACGGGCTGCACCGCGCGCGCCTGGAAGCAGTGTCGGCACAGACCGGCGTGCCGTTGGCCGCCGCCGGCGCGGTCACCATGCACGTGCGCTCGCGCAAGCCGCTGTCCGACGTGATGTCCGCGATCCGGCTTGGCCAGCCGCTGGCCGAATGCGGCATGGCGCTGGCACCCAATGCCGAGCAGCACCTGCGCATGCGCCAGGTGCTGTCGCGCCTGTACCCGCGCGATGCGCTGGCGCAGACGCTGAAGATTGCCGCGCAGTGCGATTTTTCGCTGGGCATGCTGCGTTACGAATATCCCGAAGAGCTGGTGCCGCCGGGCTATACGCCGATCTCTTACCTGCGCGACGAAGTGAAGCGCGGCAAGGTGGAACGTTTTCCAAATGGCCTGAAGCCGGAATGGGAAGCGCAGCTGGAGGAAGAACTGCTACTGATCGAGGAAAAACAGTACGAGCCCTTTTTCCTCACCGTGCACGACATCGTGCGCTTTGCCCGCGCCAACGGCATCCTGTGCCAGGGCCGCGGCTCGGCCGCCAATTCGCTGGTGTGCTTCTGCCTGTATGTGACCGAGGTCAGCCCCGAGCAGGCCAACCTGCTGTTCGGCCGCTTCCTGTCGCGCGAGCGCGATGAGCCGCCCGATATCGACGTCGACTTCGAGCACCAGCGGCGCGAGGAGGTGATCCAGTACATCTACCAGAAGTACGGCCGCCACCGTGCCGCGCTGGCGGCGTCGCTGATCACCTACCGTTCGCGCAGCGCGCTGCGCGACGTGGGCCGCGCGCTGGGCATCGACGCGAGTGTGGTCGAGCAGGTGGTCAAGGGCCAGGCCTGGTGGGACGGCCCCGGCTTCGTGGAGAAGATCACGCGCTACGGGCTCGATCCCGACTCGCCCGCGGTGCAGCAGTGGGCCAGCCTGACTGCGCAGCTGCGTGGCTTTCCGCGCCATTTGTCGCAGCACGTCGGCGGCTTCGTGATCGCGCGACACAAGTTGTCGCGGCTGGTGCCGATCGAGAACGCGGCCATGGCGGACCGCAGCGTGATCCAGTGGGACAAGGATGACCTGGAATCGCTGGGCTTGCTCAAGGTCGATGTGCTGGCGCTTGGGATGTTGTCAGCGATCCGGCGGGCGTTGGAGATGATCCCCAATCCCGACGAAACGCGTGCGGGATTGCCTGCGCGCATGGAGGACATCCCCAAGGAGGATCCGGAAACTTACGACATGATCTGCAAGGCCGATACCATCGGCGTGTTCCAGATCGAGTCGAGGGCGCAGCAGTCGATGCTGCCAAGGCTGCAGCCGCGTGCGTACTACGACCTTGTGGTGGAAGTGGCGATCGTGCGCCCCGGCCCGATCCAGGGTGGCATGGTGCACCCTTACCTCAAGCGGCGCGAGGCGTTCCGTTTGACGAAGAAGCCGCCGGTCTTCTTCAACGCCGTGATCGAGAAAGTGCTGGGCCGCACGCTGGGCGTGCCGATCTTCCAGGAACAGGTGATGCAACTGGCCATCGACGCGGCGGGTTTCTCACCGGGGCAGGCCGACCAGCTGCGGCGCTCGATGGCGGCGTGGCGCAGGCGCGGCGATCTCCGCCAGCATCAGGACGCGCTGGTGCGTGCGCTGACCCGCAATGGCTATCCCGAATCGTTCGCGCTGGCGATCTGCAAGCAGATCGAGGGGTTTGGTGAATATGGCTTCCCGGAAAGCCATGCGGCCAGCTTCGCCAAGCTGGTGTATGTCAGCTCCTGGCTCAAGTGCCATCGTCCGTCGGCCTTCCTGTGCGCGCTGCTGAACAGCCAGCCGATGGGGTTCTATTCGCCATCGCAGCTGGTGCAGGATGCGCAGCGGCATGGGGTGGAGGTCTTGCCGGTGGACGTCACGTTGAGCCGGTGGGAAAGCACGCTGGAGCCGGTGGAGGCCGATGCCGCGCAAACGCATCCGCACGTGCGCCTCGGCCTGAGCCGCGTCAAGGGCATGCGCGAGGAGGCCGCGCTGCGGATCGAGGATGCGCGTGCGCAGCGTGCGTTCGACAGCGTGGAAGACCTGGCGCTGCGAGCCGCGCTGGACCGGCATGATATCGACGTGCTGGCCGCTTCAGACGCGCTGGCGCCGCTTGCGGGTCATCGCCGGCAGGCGCGATGGCAGGCACGCGCGGCGGCTGAACACGCGGCGCACCGCGATCTTCTGTATGAGGCGCCGCCGGCAGAAGATGCGCTCGTACTGCCTGCGCCGCGGCTGGGAGAGGATGTGACGGCGGACTACGCCAGCCTCGGGCTCTCGCTCAAATCTCATCCGCTGGCGTTGTTGCGGGACAGGTTGAAGGCGATGCGGTTTGCTACCGCCAGTCAGCTGCAGCGCTGTGGCAATGGGCGGCGGGTGCGGGCTTGCGGGATCGTCACGGTGCGGCAGCGGCCATCTACGGCCAGTGGGACTATTTTTGCGACGATCGAGGATGAGACTGGTACGGTCAATCTGATTTTATGGCCGGATCTGGTGGAGAGGCAGCGGAAGGAGGTGTTGGGGGCTACGTTGCTGGGGGTGGTGGGGACGTGGCAGCGGCAGGGGGACGTGCGGCATCTTGTGGCCAAGGAACTGGTGGATCTTAGTCCTTTGCTGGGGAGGTTGATGGTGGGGAGTCGGGATTTTCATTGAGATTTTTTGTTGTTTTGGTGTTGCTGCGGCTTACCTCAGTCCAGCAACTTGTCAACCGTCATCGGCAGATCGCGCACACGCCGTCCAGTCGCGTGATACACAGCATTGGCAATGGCCGCGGCCACCCCCACGATGCCGATTTCGCCGATACCCTTGGTGCCCAGCGCATTGATATGCGGATCGTGCCCGTCCAGCATGTCGACCTCGATCTCCCCCACGTCGGCGCTGACCGGCACATGGTATTCGGCAAGGTTGGCATTGGCCACGCGGCCGGTGGCCAGGTCCAGTTCGCTTTTCTCATGCAGCGCCATGCCGATGCCCCAGACGATGCCACCCACCAGCTGGCTATGCGCGGTCTTGCGGTTCAGCACGCGGCCCACGTCGTAGCAGCCGGCCACGCGATGCACGCGGACCTCGCCAAGGTCGGGATCGACATGCACTTCGGCAAAGACGGCGCCGAAGGCATGCATCGAGTATTGCTTGCGCTCGTCGCCCGGCGCGGCGCTGGCGTGGGCCTCGATGGGCTTGCCGCCAGCGCGCGTGATGGCCGCGCCGACCTGCTCCCGGCGCGACGGGTCGCTGCGCAGCCGCAACCAGCCGTCCACGACTTCCACATCATCCGGGCGCGCGCCTGACAGCGGCGAGGCGGGATCGGCCACGGACCGCGCCACCAGCTTCCCAAGTGCGGCGGCGGCTGCCTGTTGCACCGCCGGGGCGACGCTGGCCACCGATTGCGAGCCGCCCGACACCGGCGCCTCCGGGAAATCCGTATCGCCCAGCTCAAAGCGCACGCGCTCCGGCGGCAGGCCCAGCGCGTCGGCGGCCACCTGTGTCATCACGGTATAGGTGCCGGTGCCCAGGTCCTGCGACCCGCTGCGCACCAGCGCCGTGCCATCCGGCAGGATGCGCGCCATGGCGCTGGCGCCCGAGCGGTTGGCAGGGTAGGTGGCGGTGGCCATGCCCAGTCCGACCAGCATGCCGCCGGCCTGCATCGAGCGCGGCTTCGGATCGCGGCGCGACCAGCCAAAGCGCTCTGCCGCCACGCGATAGCATTCGCGCAGCGATTTGCTGGAGAAGGGCTTCTGCTTGTGCGGATCGGCATCGGCGTGGTTGCGCAAACGCAACTCGACCGGATCGATGCCGAGCCGATCGGCCAGTTCATCCAGCGCGCACTCCAATGCAAAGCTCCCCGGCGCTTCGCCCGGCGCACGCATGAAGGTCATGGTGCCGATCTGCAGCCGTGCCACCCGGTGGCTGGTTTGCAGGTTGGGGCATGCGTAGAGCGAGCGCGTCAGCACGGCGCAAGTCTCGAGCCATTCCTCGAGTTGCGCGCTGCCGATGATGACGTCGTGCCGCAGCGCCTGCAGGCGGCCATCGTCACCGCTGGCGGCGACCACGTGCTGCTCGGTGACTGGCCGCGCGCCGACCGGGCCGAACATCTGCACGCGGTCGACCACCAGCTTGACCGGCCTGCCGGCCGCTTGCGCCGCCATGGCCGCCAGCACCACGTGCGACCACATCGAACCCTTGCAGCCGAAGCCGCCGCCGACGAAGGGGCAGCGCACGCGTACCTTGTCGGCGGGGATGCCGAGGGTGGCCGCCACCGCCTTGCGCACGCCGGTGATGTACTGGGTCGAGTCATACAGCGTCAAGGCGTCGCCATCCCAGGCGGCGATGGTCGCGTGGGGCTCCATCGGGTTGTGGTGCTCCATCGGCGTGGTGTAGACCTCGTCGACGGTCGTGGACACTGAGCGCAGCGCGGCGTCGACATCGCCGCGATGGCTGTCGGCCTGGCCGGCGTCTTCGCCCTTCGGCTTGCCGGCGCGCGCGCGCGCCTGCGCGAAGTCCAGCACGGCTGCCTCCTCGCGGTAGCGGAACACCAGTCGCGTCGCTGCTTCACGCGCCTGCTCCAGCGTATCGGCCACGACCACGGCGATGGGCTGGTTGTTGTAATGCACCGAGGTGTCCTGCAGCAGCGCCATCACGTGGCCGGCGGTCGGCGTATCGGCCCCGGCCTTGCCGCCCTTGGGCAGTTTCGGTGCGTTGAAAGGTGTCATCACCAGCCGCACGCCGGGCAGCTGCTCGCATGCGGCGCTGTCGATCGATTCCACCTTGCCATGCGGGATGGTGCTGGTGACCATTACCGCGTGGACCATCCCTGGCACGACATGGTCGGCTGCGTAGCGTGCGCGGCCGGTGACCTTGAGCACGCCGTCGGTGCGGTCGATGGGGGCGCCGGTAACGCTCATTGCCATGCTCCTTCATGCGCCTTGCGGGCGGGCCGCGACCTGCAGCGCACGCACCACGGCGCGTTGCGCCAGCCCGACCTTGAAGGCGTTGTGCTCATAGGACCGGGCGCCATCTAGCAGCAGGCGGGCGGCCTCGGCCGCGCTGTGCGCGCTCAGCGGCCGGCCGGTCAGTGCCTGCTCGGCAGCGGGCACGCGCCACGGCTTGTGTGCCACGCCGCCGAGCGCCAGACGCGCGCTGCGCACGGTATGGTCGGCAAATTCGAGCGCCGCGGCCACCGAGACCAGCGCGAAGGCGAAACTGGCCCGGTCGCGCACCTTCAGGTAATGCGCATGGGCGGCATAGGGCGAGGGTGGCAGCTCCAGCGCCACGACCAGCTCGCCGGGCGCCAGCGTCGTGTCGATCTCCGGCTTGTCTTCCGGCAAGCGATGGAAGTCGGCGATCCGGATCCTGCGCTCGCCGCCTGGCGCACGCACGACAATAACGGCCTCCAGCGCGGCCAGCGCCACGCACATATCGGACGGATGCACGGCAATGCAATGCTCGCTGGCGCCAAGGATCGCGTGCATCCGGTTGATGCCGTCGCGCGCGCTGCAGCCCGAGCCAGGCTTGCGCTTGTTGCAGGCCGGGAAGCCGGTGTCGTAGAAGTAGTGGCAACGCGTGCGCTGCAGCAGATTGCCGCCCACGGTCGCCATATTGCGCAACTGCCCGGAAGCGCCGGACAGCAGCGCCTGCGCCAGCAGCGGATAGCGTTGGCGCACCAGCGGCTGGTTGGCGGCGTCGGTGTTGGTGAGCATCGCGCCGATGCGCAGGCCACCGTCGGGCAGCGCCTCGACCTGCGCCAGCGGCAGCCGGCTGACGTCGACCAGTTGCTGCGGCGATTCAACACCGGCCTTGACCAGGTCGAGCAGGTTGGTGCCGCCGCCAACATAGCGAGCGCCCGGCTGGCTGCCCAGTTGCAGGGCTTCGTCGACGGTATCGGGCCGCGCGTAGGAGAAGGGCTGCATGCCGCTGCCTCAGCGCGCGCCTTGCTTGCCGCCAACCTCGCGGATCGCGGCGACGATCCTGGGGTAGGCACCGCAGCGGCACAGGTTGCCGCTCATGCGCTCGCGGATCTCGTCGTCGCTGAGCGGAAGTGTGGGCGAGGCCAGCGGCTGCACCATGCTGGCCTCGCCGGCGCGCGCTTCGGCCAGCATGCCAACTGCCGAGCAGATCTGGCCTGGCGTGCAGAAGCCGCACTGCAGTGCGTCATGGGCGACAAAAGCGGCCTGCATGGGATGCAGCCTATCACCGTCGGCCAGGCCTTCGATGGTGGTCAGGTCGCGGTCTTCCTGCATCACAGCAAGTGTCAGGCAGGACTGGATGCGCCGCCCGTCGCTCAGCACGGTGCAGGCGCCGCACTGGCCGCGGTCGCAGCCCTTCTTGGTGCCCATCAGGTGCATCACTTCGCGCAATGCGTCGAGCAGGGTGGTGCGCGGCTCAAGCTGCAGGGTGTGGGTCTGGCCGTTGATACGGAGCGTGACGGGGCGCGCGGCGGCGCCCGCAGGCGCGGTGGCGTCGCGCCGGGTGGAGTCCTTGTGTTCGGACATTGTGCTGGCCTTTTGTGGAAGGGGCGGCACCGTGGGGAGAGCGCCGCGCCTGACAGTGCAGCAAGAAGGACAGCAAATTCGGTGCCCGGCAGCGAGGCGGGCCAGGAACGGGAGAGGGAGGGAAGAGGTGAGGGAACGGTGCCGCCGCGTGCGTCAGAACTCCACGGCGGCTTGTAGAAATTACGCTCGCGCCACGCGGGCCGCACAAAGAAAAGGCGGCGCACAATGGCGCCGCCCTGGCATTGACCGTAAGGCCGCAGAGGCCTTAGCCCTTCAGCACGCTGCCGATGGCCTTCGCCACGATTTCCACGTTGCGCTCGTTCAGGCCGGCCACGCACATGCGGCCCGAGCGCAGCAGGTAAACACCGTACTGCTCGCGCAGGCGCTCGGCCTGGTCGGCGGTCAGGCCGGTATAGGTAAACATGCCGCGCTGCGTCAGGTAGCGCGACAGCGCTTCGCCGCTGACATGGTCGCGCAGGTTGTGGTGGATCGCTTCACGCATGCGCGCGATGCGGCCGCACATCTGGGCCAGTTCTTCCTCCCACAGCTGGCGCAGCTCGGGCGTGGTCAGCACCTTGGCCACCACGCGCGCGCCGTGCGTCGGCGGGTTGCTGTAGTTGGCGCGCACCGCGCCGGTCAGCTGGCCGAGCACGTTGGCGGCTTCCCCCGCGGTGTTGCAGAACACGCTCAGGCCGCCGCAGCGCTCGCCGTACAGCGAGAAGTTCTTCGAGAACGAGTTCGCCACGAGGCAGGGCACGTCCTGCGCGACCAGCTCGCGGATCGCAAAGGCATCGTCTTCCAGTCCGGCGCCGAAGCCCTGGTAGGCCATGTCGACGAAGGGCAGCAGGTTGTTGGCATTGACCAGCGCGATCAGCTGGCGCCACTGGTCCTGGTTCAGGTCCACGCCGGTCGGGTTGTGGCAGCAGGCGTGCAGCAGCACGATGCTTTGCGCGGGGATGGTGCGCAGCGCGTCCATCATCGCGTCGAACTTCAGGCCGCCGGTGGCGTCGTCGTAGTACGGGTAGGTGTTGACCGTGAAGCCCGCGCGCTCGAACACCACGCGATGGTTTTCCCAGCTCGGGTCGCTGATCCACACCTGCGATTGTGGGTAGTAGCGCTTGAGGAAATCCGCGCCCACGCGCAGCGCGCCGGAGCCGCCCAGCGTCTGCAGCGTGGCGATGCGGCCGGCGGCGCGCGCCGGCGAGTCTTCGCCAAATACCAGCGCCTGCACCGCGCTGCGGTAGCCCACCAGGCCCGACATCGGCAGGTAGGGGCGCGGGCCCATGTCAGCCAGCAGCGCAGCCTCGGCCTTGGCGACGGCCTGCATCACCGGCAGGCGGCCGTCATCGTCAAAATAGATGCCGATGCTCAGGTTGACCTTGTCGGTGCGGGGATCTTTCTGGAAGTCCTCGTTGAGCGAGAGGATCGGGTCGCCGGGAAAGGCTTCGATGTGTGCGAACATGGGATGCGATGGAATCAGGTCGGAGGGGGCTGCTGCGTGGCGCAGGCAGGCGCCGGGCACCGCGCAGCAAGGATTCTAACCGGCGGCGCCCGCGGGCTGCGGGCGCCGCGCCGGCCGGTCAGCGCAGTTGCTGGGTGGCGACGCCGTCCTGCAGCGGGGCGGCCGCGTTCTTCTGGCGCACCAGGTAGCTGATGGCAAGGACCACCAGCCACACCGGGATCAGGTAGACCGAGAGGCGCAGGCCTTCGGTCAGGTACATCACCACCAGGATGCCGGCCAGGAACACCAGGCACAGGTAGTTGGTCAGCGGGTAGCCCCAGCTCTGGAACTTTGTGGCCTGGCCGGCCTTTCGCTTGTCGGCGCGGAATTTCAGGTGGATCAGGCTGATCATGGCCCAGTTGATGATCAGGGCCGACACCACCAGGCCCATCAGCAGCTCGAAAGCCTTGCCCGGCATGAAGTAGTTGATCACCACGCAGGCCGCGGTGGCCAGCGCCGAAAAGCCCAGTGCCGCCAGCGGGATGCCGCGCTTGTTGACCTTGAGCAGCGCCTTGGGCGCATTGCCTTGCTGGGCCAGGCCGTACAGCATGCGGCTGTTGCAGTACACACCGCTGTTGTAGACCGACAGCGCGGCGGTCAGCACCACCACGTTCAGCACGTTGGCAACCCAGTTGCTGTTCAGCGCATGGAAGATCAGTACGAACGGGCTGCCGCCGGTGACCACGTTTTCCCACGGGTACAGCGACAGCAGCACTGCCAGCGCGCCCACATAGAAGATCAGGATGCGGTAGATCACCTGGTTGGTGGCCTTGGGAATGGTCTTCTCGGGCGAATCGGCTTCCGCCGCGGTAATGCCCACCAGCTCCAGGCCGCCGAACGAGAACATGATGACAGCCATGGCCATCACCAGGCCGCCCATGCCGTTGGGGAAGAAGCCGCCGTGCTGCCACAGGTTGGCCACGCTGGCTTGCGGGCCGGCATTGCCGGACATCAGCAGGTAGCCGCCAAAGCCGATCATGCCGATGATGGCCACGACCTTGATGATCGAGAACCAGAATTCCATCTCGCCGAAGGACTTCACGCTCGACAGGTTGATCGCATTGATCACCAGGAAGAACACCAGCGCCGAGACCCACGTCGGGATTTCCGGCCACCAGTACTGCACGTAGATGCCGACGGCCGACAGCTCGGCCATGCTTACAAGGATGTACAGCACCCAGTAGTTCCAGCCGGAGAGAAAGCCGGCGAAGTGGCCGCAGTACTTGTCGGCGAAGTAGCTGAACGAACCGGCGACGGGCTCGTCCACCACCATCTCGCCGAGCTGGCGCATGATAAAGAACGCCACGATGCCGGCGATCGCGTAGCCCAGCAGGACCGACGGCCCCGCCATCTTGATGGTCTGGGCGATGCCCAGGAAAAGGCCGGTGCCGATGGCCCCGCCCAGCGCGATCAGCTGGATATGCCGGTTCTTCAGGCCACGCTTGAGCGTGCCGTCATTGCTGCTTGCATGCATTCAGTTGTTTCCTCTACCCATTCTCATGGAATGTGGGCCCGCGCCTCTGGCTGTTTTGAGTCGGACGCTTGGGCCGGGGGGACGCCACCACCCGCACGGCAGGGTGACTGCCGCGTGGGTGGTTCGCTTACCGGAACCGGCTGGTGCCTGTCACAGGCGGCCGGTCAGGGAAGGCCGATGCCGGTCAGGCCTCGACCTTGAGCGTGCCGCGCTCGATCTGGTCGCGTTCCAGCGACTCGAACAGCGCTTTGAAGTTGCCTTCGCCGAAGCCTTCGTCACCGCGGCGCTGGATGAACTCGAAGAACACCGGACCCAGTGCGGTCTTGGAGAAGATCTGCAGCAGCAGGCGGGGCTTGCCGCCTTCCGTGGTGCCGTCCAGCAAGATGCCGCGCGACTTCAGTTGCTCGACGGGCTGGCCGTGGCCGGGCAGGCGCGTTGCCAGCGCGTCGTAGTAATAGTCGTTCGGCGCGGTCATCAGCGGCACGCCTGCGAGTTGCAGGTTGTCGATGACTTCGATCAGGTTGTCGGTCAGGAAGGCGATGTGCTGGATACCCTCGCCATTGAAGGCCATCAGGAACTCTTCGATCTGGCCGGCGCCCTTGGACGATTCCTCGTTCAGCGGAATGCGGATTTTACCATCCGGCGCGGTCATGGCCTTGGAGGTCAGGCCGGTGTATTCGCCCTGGATGTCGAAGTAGCGGATTTCACGGAAGTTGAACAGCTTTTCGTAGAAGTTGGCCCAATAAGCCATGCGGCCACGGTAGACGTTGTGCGTCAGGTGGTCGATCAGCTTGAGGCCGTGGCCAACCGGGTGGCGGTCGACGCCTTCGACGAACTCGAAGTCGATGTCATAGATCGACTTGCCTTCCTCGAACCGGTCGATCAGGTACAGCGGCGCGCCGCCGATGCCCTTGATAGCAGGCAGGCGCAGTTCCATGGGGCCGGTCGGGATTTCAACCGGCTGGGCGCCCAGTTCCAGCGCGCGGGCGTAGGCCTTGTGCGAATCCTTGACGCGGAAAGCCATGCCGCAGGCGCTCGGGCCGTGTTCGGCGGCAAAGTAGGCGGCGTGGCTGTTCGGCTCGCGGTTGACGATGAAATTCACCTCGCCCTGGCGGTACAGCACCACATCCTTGGAGCGGTGCTTTGCCACCAGCGTAAAGCCCATCTGCTCGAACAGCGGCTCGAGCACGTTGGGGGTGGGCGAGGCGAATTCAACGAATTCAAATCCCATCAGCTGCATCGGGTTGTCAAACAGGTCGGCCATGGCTTTCTCACTAGAGGGGAGGTTAAGTGATTGGATCGGTGCGGCGCCGGCAGAGTGCCGTGAGGCAGGGCGGGCGCGCACCGGAGATCGGAATTCCGGTTCAGCACTCCGCGCCATCGGCGCTGGCGCCTGGCGTGCCAGGCAAGGAAGGCAGGTTCATGGTCATGGGGGCGTTCAGAACCGGTCAGTCGGGAAATATTATTGCAGTGGCGACTTTGCCCGGATCGGGTGCCGCCGCCGCCAGTCAGTGCCGCGCAAACTGTTTGCCGCGCTGGCTTTATGTCGCTGGCTTGGGATGCAGTGTATATTCTGGCCAGCAAAATTGGATTTCGTTAGCCACGCAGGGAAACCCTAGATTATGAAATTCAATTGCAAAAATCTTTGAAATGAGGAAATCAAAGTGCAAACGATCGACCTGGACCGTACCGATCGCCGCCTGCTGGCGGTATTGCAGGAGAACGCGCGCGCCTCGAACCTGGAGCTGGCGGAGGCAATTGCGCTGTCTCCGGCACAAACGCTGCGGCGTCACCGTCGCCTGGAAGAGGCCGGGCTGGTCAAGCGCTACGAAGCGCGGCTGGATGCCGCTGCACTTGGCCTGGGCGTGGTCGCCTTCATCCATGTGACGATGGAGCGTGGCCATATCCGCGAGCTGTCCAACTTCAAGCGGCTGGTGGCGGAGCTCGCGCAGATCCAGGAGTGCTTTTCCGTGACCGGAGATATCGACTACGTGCTGAAGGTGGTCGCCAGGGACCTGAAGGCGTTGTCTGACTTCCTGCTCGATACGCTGATGCGCATCCCGGGCGTCAGCGCGGTCAAATCCAGCGTCTGCCTGGACGAGATCAAGTGCACCAGCGCCGTGCCGGTGGAAGCCTGAAACCGCGCGTCGGTGTTTCCGTCACTCCGGGCCGTTGCCGGTCCGGTCGCATGCCACGTTCATCTCGCGGCATATGGCGCACCACGCGGGGCATGAGCCGGGTTTGTTGGCGTCCGGCGCATCCGTAGCGGGCAGGTCGGATGGCGCCACATGCACCGTCATCGCCGGCCGCGGCGGCCGGCAACCGCTGCAGGCGCGCGCCACTGCTTCGTACAGGGCTTGCAGCCCCACCGGCTTGACGATCACCGCATTCATGCCGGCAGCCAGCGCCGCGGCGTGGTCTTCCGCCACGGCACTGGCGGTGCAGCCGACGATCGGCACATCGCGGGCGGCGCCATCGCGGGCCCGCACCGCGCGCGCGAAGGCCAGGCCGTCCATCACCGGCATCGCGCAGTCGCAGACGACGACATCGAACACGGCGCCATCCAGCCTGGCCAGCCCGTCGCGGCCGTCCCCGGCGGTCGCCACATGGTGGCCCAGGTACTCCAGCTGGCGCTGCAGCAGCAGGCGGTTGGGCGCATGGTCGTCGATCACCAGGATGCGGGCGTGGCAACGCGCGCAGCCTGGCACCGGCACAGGCTGCGCCGGCGAGGCCGCGACGGCGTCGGCCAGCGCCAGCGCCAGCGACACCGTCACGCGCGTGCCGTGGCCCGGCTGGCTGGACAACGAGATCCGTCCGCCCATCGCGCTCGCCAGGCGCTGGCAGATCGCCAGGCCGAGCCCGGTGCCGCCTGCATGGGTGCGCGACTGGTCGTGTACCTGCACGAACGGCTCGAACAGCCGCGCCTGCGCTTCGGGTGGTATGCCGATGCCGGTATCCGCAACGGCCAGCGTCACGGCCTGCTTGCCGTCGGCGGCTGGCTCGGCTTCCAGCCGGACCCGGATCGCCCCGCGGTCGGTGAAGCGCACTGCGTTGGACACCAGGTTGCCCAGGATTTGCCGGAAGCGCAGGCCGTCGACCTGGTGCAGCGGCGCCACGCCAGTGCCAAGCTCGCTGGTCAGCGCCAGCCCCTTCTGCCCGGCCACAGGGCCAAAGATCAGCAAGGTGTCCTTGATCAGCGCCGGCAGCGACGCGGGTGCCGGGTGGATGCTGAACTTGCCGGCTTCCATCTTGGACAGGTCGAGGATGTCGTCGATCAGTGCCAGCAGGCCGAGCGCCGACTCATGCGCGGTCACCAGTTGCAGGCGTTGGTGGTCGGGCAACTGGCATTGCGCCAGCGTCAGTTCCAGCATGCCGGTGATGGCGTTCATCGGCGTGCGGATCTCATGGCTGACCGAAGCCAGGAAGGTGGACTTGGCGCGGTTGGCGGCCTCGGCCTCGGCCTTGGCGTGCGCCAGTTCGGCCAGCATGTCGTGGCGCTCGGTCAGGTCGACGCAGCCGCCCGCGAGGCCCTTGACCTTGCCGTCAGCGCCCCGCAGCGGGGTAACCCAGTTCAGGACATGATGGCTGCGCCCGTTGAGCAGCAGGCAACGGTCCTTGCGCAGCGGCTCGCCCTCGTCGAGGACCTTGCGGTAGTCGCGCGCCAGTTCGGCCATGTCGGTGACGATGGGATGCGCATGGCCTGGCGCATCGAGCGGCTGCCCGCGAAGCATGCTGCGCGTGGCGCCGACGAGTTCCTCATAGTTGCGGTTGCACGTGATGAGGCGCAGCGAGGCATCGCGCAGGTAGACCGGCTGCGGGATACCGTCGAGCAGCGCCGACTGGATCGCAATGTGGTCCTTCAGCGCGCTCTCGGCGGCGCGGCGCCGGCGCACCTCGCGGTGGAGCACGGCGATCCATGCCAGCAGGCATGCGCTGAGGCCGCAGAACAGCATCGCGGCCCAGCCGTACAGGCGTTCATGGGCCAACGGGGTGGCGTACACGGGCGCCATGGTCTGGCCCGTGGCACCAGTCGAGAAGGCGATCAGGAGCATCGCTGCCCAACGGTATAACGCGGCGCTTGCGTGGCGGGGTTGCGACCGGGCGAGGGGTGCCGTGCGGAGGGATTTCGAACGGACCGGCAAGCGAGACAGGCAGGACAGGCAGGACAGAGGGGGCAAGGTGAACCAGGAAAATACGGCTGGTATTCACTCTAGATCCTATGAGATAGAGGGAGCCATCGACAAGCGCCCATACCTAAAATCAGCGTGTCGTGCTTGGGCTCACAGGAGAGCATCATGCGTACAGATCAGACCACGGGTACCGAGGAGCGGGTGTTGGCGGTGTCGCTCGAACTGGCGGCCGCGAAGTGGAAAGTGGCGTTACACGACGGGCACCGCGAGAAGCCTGCGGTGCATACCGTCGCGCAGCCGCAAGCCTCAGCGCGTCTGCAGGCCGTCATGGAGCTAATCGAACAACACAAAGACAAGTGGTCGCTGCCAGCAGGTGTGCGCGTCGTCATAAGCTACGAGGCAGGCCAGGACGGGTTCTGGATCTGTCGCGCGCTTCAGGCACGCGGCATCGAGTGCTACGTCATCGATCCGGCCAGCATTCCGGTCGAACGCCACAAGCGGCGCGCGAAGACCGACCGGCTCGATGTCATCAAGCTGGTGATCAGCCTGCGCGCCTGGCTACGCGGCGAGCGCGACCGCATGCACGTCGTTCACGTGCCATCCCCGCAGGACGAAGCGTCGCGGCACCTGATGCGCGATCGCGGGCAACTGCAGAAGGAAGTGCTGCAGCACTGCGACCGCATGCGCAAACTGTTGGCCACCTTCGGCTGCTGGGATGAGGTGCATCACAGGCACTTCGCCGGCCGGCTCGCCCGTGACGAGGTGAAGTGTCACGACGGCGCGCCGTTGCCGCCCGAAATGCGCGAGCGGCTGCTGCGCGAGTGCGATCGGCTGGCGCTAGCGCAGCAGCAACTCGCGGCGCTGGAGAAGACGCGGCAGGCAAGCCTGCCCGCACCCGCGTGCCAGCGACGCGATAACCTGGCGCGCCTGAAAGGAATTGGCGAAGTGGGCGCGTCACGCCTCGCGCTCGAACTGTTCTGGAGGGAGTTCGGCAACCGGCGCCAAGTGGGTGCCTGTACGGGGCTGGTGCCCCAGCCTTACGACAGCGGCGAGAGCCAGGTCGACCAGGGCATTAGCAAACAGGGGAACCGACGAGTGCGCGCGTTACTGATCGAGATGGCATGGTGCTGGCTCCGCTACCAGCCCGACAGCGCACTCACGCGCTGGTTCAACGAGCGGACCCAGAGCACGGGACCAAACCGGCGCGCCCGGCGTATCGCGATCGTTGCAGTCGCACGGCGACTGGCCATTGCGCTGTGGCGCTATCTGAAAGACGGTGAGATTCCCGAAGGCGCACGGCTGAAGTCGGCATAGGCCTCCTAAAAGCTTGCAGGAAAGAGGTAACGCTCGGTCAGGGCAACTACGCAAGCACAAACGGTCTGAGGTGAACATGCCCGTTAGGCTCCTGGGTTGCTGAAGCAACCGATTTATCTAGATGGGGCATTTGTTCCTGGTTGATGATTCCGGCGTAATGCGCATGCAGGATGAGGCCGGCCAAGCGCCGGCGGATAGAAGGTGGTCGGACGTCACGTCTGACGCGCGCACACAAACGGACTTCAGACCTATGCACCTACCAAAGTAGGAATGTTCGATCGCCCGGTCGACTTAGCCAGTTCTGCAAAAGGATTTGACAAACCACTGTTCATAGAAGGAGCCTCGCTGCGCCACCTCATTCAGACGACTCCGAAAGTGCTTGTGGAAATTTCCGAATCGAATGGAGATATTGCCTAACGCGCTGCCATTACCTCACCTGCAGCGCGAGGTTTTGCCGCCCTCCAGCCGACGGAACGTATCGCGGGTGAGCCCTCGGTACATTTGCAAGCGCAACCGCGGCGCTATGATTCGCCTTGCGGATCGCGATGCATGTGCTCTCCATTAGCACTGCATCGGCCGCGGCCGATGCACGTGATTGCATGGGACAAATGGGACAGCTAATTGCCAGTTCAGGAATGTTGGGAAGATTCGTGGCGCACCTCGGAAGCTTCAGGTGTATTCGTGAGCAAATGCTGAGCACAATGCTGCAACGCCTGACTGCGTGCCGCTTCACGCGGGCACAAAAAAGTTTGCTATGGAGGGAATGCAGTGGCCACTATCCTGATCGTCGACGATCATCCGCCCGTGCGAATCGTCCTCAAGACCCACTTGTCCCAGGTGCTAGGCATCACGCATGTACTGGAAGCGGACAACGGCCAGGCCGCCGTGGAAATCGTGCGGCAGTATGCGCCGGACGTGGTGATCCTCGACCTGGACATACCGAAGATCAACGGCCTTGAAGTGATCCCCCGTCTGATGGCCGTGCATCCGGGCGTGCGCATCCTGGTGATCTCGGGCCAGGACCAGAATACCTTTGCCCCGCGCGCGCGCCAGGCCGGCGCGCATGGCTACGTGAGCAAGACCCAGGAACTGGCGGAAATCGTGCGCTGCGCCGAGTCGGTGCTGGCCGGCTATACCGTGATGCCCGAACTCGAACGCGGCAAATCTGAGTTCGGCGATGAGGCAGTGCGCCTGGCCAGCCTGTCGGACAAGGAGCTGATTATCATGCAAATGCTGGCCAAAGGCATGAGCAACAAGGAAATCGGCGAAGCCCTGTTTATTTCCAACAAGACCGTCAGTACCCACAAGACGCGGATCATGGAAAAACTCGGGGCGCGCTCGCTTGTGGATGTCATCGATTTTGCGCGGCGCCACCATATTGCAATCGGCTAGCATGGCGAACCTGGTTTCTTTTGCATCGTCCGGGGGCGCGCTGCCATGACCGGCGCGCTTCTGTTTGCCGCGCTCCACGACGGACAGTGGGCCGCCAGCCTGGCGGCGCTGCTGCAGCGGCTGGGATTTGCACCGCAGGCGGCCGCGCCGGCAGCGGCGCTTGCGCCGGCATCGGCTGGCAAGGTCGGGTTGGTGATCGCCGGGCCCGGCACGCCCGTGCCGCCAACGCTGCTGGAAGGCTGGCATGCCGTCGGCGCGTTGTGCGCGGTCGCGGTCCCGCCGGGGGAGCGCTCGGAACATGGTGCCTTCGTGGCCCGATTGCCGGTGCCGGCAACCGAGGCGGCGATTCTCGCGATGCTGGCCGAGCGCCACTACGTTGCGCTGCCCGCGTACGAGGCGGCCGCGATCCCCGCTGCGATTGCCGCGCAGACCTTCGGCGATGCGGCCTTCGCGGACGAATTGCTGCAGGCGCTGGTGATGTCGGCGCAGGCTGACCTGGCACAACTGCGCGGCGCCGGCACCAACCTGGAAACATGCGGCAGCATTGCGCATCGGATGAAATCGTCGGCGCATTATGTCGGTTGCGACACGTTGCGCGTGCTGGCACAACGCATTGAGGACGCTGCCCGCAGCGGCGATGCCGGCACGGTCGCGGCACTCCGCGCGATCTTCGAGCCGACCTGCGTGCGGCTGGTTGGACTGCTGACGGCACTGGCGGCCAGGACATAATGCCGGGCCAATTGGCGTGATTATCAGGCACGGTAATTTTCCGGATTGGCGCAAGCGCGCCGCTCGATTATTCTGGATTAACGGCGGCTGGGTATCCTGAATATCCGGTAATGAATGCTGCCGATTCATTCGGCGCGGTCATGGATGGATTTTGGCGCGGCAATTTTCCGCCAGGATTCCCCCGGGCACCGGCGCCGTCATTTTCCGGGAACGGGTCATGAACCATGCGTTGGCGGCATTGCCGGAATCGGCCTTCTACTTCCACCTGGCCGCGGTGGCGCTGCTGCTGCTGTCGTTTTTTACCGGCCGCGCCATCCTGCAGGTGCTGGCCACGCGCGAGGGGCGCCGCGAACGGGCGCAGCGCCTGGTGCGCGTCGCATTTGGCCGGCTGGTCGCGCTCGGCGCCATCTGGACCGCGATCGTCTACGGGCACGGCGCCTGGGAGCGTGCCGGTGCCCACAACTGCCGGCACCTGCCGGCGGTGGATGCGGCTGCGCGTTACGCCGCCGAATTCTGCTACCTGCGCCATGACCGGCTGCTGCTGCGCGTCTATGGCGACGGGCGCGGTACGGCACGCGGGGAAGGGCGCGAGGGCTTGCTGGCCCATCGCACCATCACCAGCGTCGGTCCGGTACACGTGAGCTGGGACGGCCACGCGCTGGTCTATGCATCCCAGGCGGGGGGCGCACAAGGCCGGCTGGCGCTGCCACCCACATGGCGCGACCGGCTGCTGGCGCGGTTGCCCTGAAGCCGGCCCCGGCTGGCCCTTTCTACGCCACGCGGGACGCGTCAGTGCGGGGCGGCCGCCGGAAGATCGGTGCTGCAGCTGGGCGCACCGTCATCGTGCGAGTGGACGTGCAGCGCGCCCGGGACATGGCGACTATCCAGGCCATTGCCCTGCAGCCATTGGGCGGTGGTGGCGGCGGCACGGTCGATCAGCTCGCCGCAGCGTGTGTAGTCGTAGGGCGAGATATCGAGCGGGCACAGCGGCGGCACCACGCTGATATACGCGCGGTCGGCAAAGTGCTGCAGGTCGTTCACCAACTGGCGTGCTACCAGCAGCGACAGCGCATTGAAGGCATGCTCGAGCGCGCCGCGCGGCGCCCGGCGCTCGGCGCAGGTAAAGCCGGCGGGCAGCACAATCACGCGGGTGGCGCCGAGGGCGACCGCGGTGGATACCGGTGTATTGTTGGCCACGCCGCCGTCGATCAGCGTGCGGCCTTCGAACTGCACCGGCGGGAACACGCCGGGAATGGCGGCGCTGGCCAGCACCGCATCGACGATATTGCCCTGGGATAGCAGCACCTCGTCCCCGCTTTGCATATCCGTGGCAACCACATGCAGCGGCAACTCCGCCGCTTCGAGCCGGCGCGGACCGAAATGGCGCGCCAGCAGCGCGCGCAGGCCCGCCGACTCGACCAGGTGGCCGCGGCTGCCTCCAACCATGCCAAGCACGCTGCGCCAGCCCCACGGCATGATGTCGGCGCGGCGGATGCCGCGCCACAGCTGGTCCAGGCGGCCAGCGCCGGCGACGCCAGGGTTGCAGGCGAAATAGGCCCCGTTGATGGCGCCCGCCGAGGCGCCGATGACGATGTCGGGCGTCACGCCCCATGCCACCAGCTCGCGCAGCATGCCGACCTGGATCGCACCGAGGCTGCCGCCGCCGGCGAATACGAAGGCTGTCTTGTCCATGGCTGTCGTAATGGCGCGGTGCGTCCGCGCCGTCTCCCCTTGCATGTTGGCTCGTGTGCCCCCGACCCTAGCAAAGCATAGGCGACACCGGGCCCGCTGGGCAGGATGGCTCCCCGCGCTGACATCATCCTGGCGCGCTTCAACGGCTCGGCGCGGCGGCCATGATGGCCGTTGCGCAAGCGGGCGAGATCGTCCAGACCATCCGGCACAAGCAGCATTGATCGAAGCCTGCCTGCGCACCGCGGGCCTGACGCTGCCGGGGACATGCTTCGCCAATAAAATGCAATTAACCGCCAAAAATTTTCCGCAACCTCCAAGTTGGGCTGGCAGTGGGGTGGGGCAGACCTTCTGGCAGTACCCTCGGCCGCGACACGGCATGCAGGGCCGCGGCGTAAGGTGTCGGGACGCGCTATTCGAGGAATTCGTCCGCGGAGATCCCCAGCTGGCCGGCCATATGCTCGACCAGCGCCTGCAGCCGGGCGACCTTTTCCGATAGCGCCTGGTGTTCCGCGCGCAGTTGCGCCAGTTCGGTGGAAGTCCCCGCACCCGCTTCGGCACCGCCCAGGCTGCCTCCGTAAGCAGACTCCTGCGCCGCTTCCAGTCCGGCGTCGCCGCTCAGCAGGTGCATCCAGCGATGCTCGCGCGCGCCGGGCGCACGCGCCAGACGCACCACGAAGGGCGGCTCGCGCTCCGCCAGTTCTTCCAGGAAAGCCTCCACCGACGAAATATCGGCAAACGCGTGCAGGCGCGCCGTATTCAGGCGCAACTCCGCCGCGGTCTGCGGCCCGCGCAGCAGCAGCATCGCCAGCAGCGCGACCGACTGGCTCGGTACACCGAGCCCGCGCTGCATATTGTGCTCGAAGCGTGGCACGCGGCTGCTGCTCCCCTCGAAGACCAGGCTCAGGTGCTTGAGCCCGTCGATGGCGTCGAGGATCTCGGGTTCGCTCACATTCATGACCGGGGCACGGGCGGTCTTCTGGTTGCAGCCGGACGCGAGGGCGTTGAGCGACAGCGGATAGGTATCGGGGACGGTGTGCTGTTTTTCCACCAGCACGCCGAGTACGCGGCCTTCCACTGCAGACAGGGGCCGCGGCGCGGGGCGGGCGGGGCGTTCGCCAGGCTGGCTGGCGTCGGAGACGGAATCGGGTTGCATCAAGACTCTGGTGTGGACTCGGGCCGCGCCTGCCGGCCTGGCGGCGCGCTCCCATTCAAGCGCAAGGCAGCGCCAGGCGCAACTATGCCATGCCGGGGCCGCCGCGCCGCTGCTTGCGACCCG
Organism: Cupriavidus sp. Agwp_2; assembly: GCF_040784895.1. Lineage (NCBI taxonomy): Bacteria > Pseudomonadati > Pseudomonadota > Betaproteobacteria > Burkholderiales > Burkholderiaceae > Cupriavidus > Cupriavidus sp. Agwp_2. The sequence continues at coordinate 844,381 of NZ_CP088084.1, read as the reverse complement.
TTCGCCCCTCGCATTCTGCGGCGTGCCGTCTACTATCGATAGGCCGCGCCGCCGCCGGCTGGCGCGCGCACCGACCACTGGGGGGCCGAAATGGCGATTTCGCAGGCGGAAGCGATGGCAACGGGCGCCACCGACGGCGAGGCTGGCAGCGCGGGCGCAGCGCCTGACGGTGGCGGACTGGAAGCGCCGTATTCCACGCTGGAGTCGCGCTGGCACCAGATGTTCCCGAAGCTCGGTGCCGAAGACATGGCACGGGTGCAGCGCTTCGGCACGCCGCAGCGCTGGCGCGCCGGAGAAAAACTGTTCTCGATCGGCCAGAGCGGGCGCGGCATGTACCTCGTGACCAGCGGCTGCGTGCGCCTTGTGCGTCGAGACGGACTGGGCCGCGAATCCACGATCACCGAGCAGGGGCCGGGCCACTTCCTGGCCGAGGTCGGCACGCTGAGCGGCCGGCCGGCACTGGTCGACGGCATTGCCGTGACCGACACCGACGGCTACGCCATCACGCCCGAGCGCCTGCGCGCGCTGCTGGTGGCCGAGGCCGAACTGGGCGAGCGCATCATGCGCGCCCTGATCCTGCGCCGCGTGGGCCTGATCGAGTTTGGCAGCGGGCCGGTGCTGGTCGGCCACGGCACCGAGCCGCTGCTGCTGGCGCTGCAGGCATTCCTGCGGCGCAACGGCTATCCCCACACCGTGATCGACATGGACGTGGATGGCGAGTGCTCGTTGCTGCTGGAGTACGCCAACGCGCCCGCCAGCGACTTCCCGCTGGTGATCTGCCCTGACGGCAGCGTGCTGCGCGCGCCCGATGAGGGCCAGCTGGCCTCATGCCTGGGGCTGTTGCCTGAGTTCGATCCGCACCATGTCTATGACGTGATCGTGGTGGGTGCAGGGCCGGCAGGCCTGGCGACGGCGGTGTATGCGGCGTCCGAAGGGCTGTCGGTCGCGGTGATCGACTGCCGCTCGCCCGGCGGCCAGGCCGGTGCCAGCGCGCGCATCGAGAACTACCTGGGCTTTCCCACCGGCATTTCCGGGCAGGCACTGGCCGGACGCGCCTTCGTGCAGGCGCTGAAGTTCGGCGCGCATATCGCCATCCCGCTGGAAGTGAAGGCCCTGCATTGCGGCGCCGATCCAATCCAGCTGGAGCTTGTCGACGGACGCATGATCCCGACCCATACCGTAGTGATCGCCACCGGCGCGCAATACCGCCGGCCCGGCATTGAAGCGCTGGAGCGCTTCGAGGGACGCGGCGTCTACTACTGGGCTTCGCCGGTGGAGGCCAAGCTGTGCCGCAACGAGCCCGCGATGCTGGTCGGCGGTGGCAATTCAGCCGGGCAGGCGGCGGTCTACCTGGCATCCAATGCCGCGCACGTGCATATGCTGGTGCGCGGGCCCGGGCTGGCCGCGACCATGTCGCGCTACCTGATCGACCGCATTGGTTCGCTGCGCAACGTCACGCTGCATACCCATGCGCACATCACCGCGCTGACGGGCAACGGCTGGCTGTCGCGGGTGCGCTACGACGCGCCGGGCGAAAGCCCGACGCCGGTGGAAATGAACGTGCGCCACCTGTTCCTGTTCATCGGCGCGGACCCCAACGCGGCCTGGCTACGCACCTGCCATGTCGAGGTCGACGACAAGGGCTTCGTGCGCACCGGAGGCGGCGACCTCGGTTGCGCCGCGGCGGTCCCGTATCCGCTGCAGACCAGCGTGCCGGGCGTGTTCGCCATCGGCGATGTGCGCTCGGGCTCGACCAAGCGCGTCGCGGCCGCAGTGGGCGAGGGCGCCGCGGTGGTGGCGCAGATCCACGATTACCTGGCGAAGGCCCAGCTGGCGGCGGCCCGATAGCGCAAGTACCCAGGGCACGCGCCTAGCCTTGCGCTTCGCGCTCAAGCAGTTCGCGCTTGCGCGCCACGCCCCAACGGTAGCCGGACAGGGCGCCATCGCTGCGTACCACGCGATGGCATGGAATCGCGACCGCCAGGTGATTGGCCGCGCAGGCCTGCGCCACTGCTCGCACCGCCCGCGGCGCGCCGATGCGGGCCGCGATCTCGGCATAGCTGGCGGTGCTGCCCGGCGGGATCTCTTGCAGCGCCTGCCAGACGCGCTGCTGGAAGGCGGTGCCGCGCACGTCCAGCGGCAGCGCCAGCCCGGTCGATGGCGCCTCGACAAAGCCGACCACCTGCGCCACCAGTTGCTCGAACCGCGCGTCGCCGCCGATCAGGTTGGCGCGCGGGAACTGGTCCTGCAGATCCTGCAGCAGTCCCTGCGGATCGTCGCCCAGCAGGATCGCGCAGACGCCGCGGTCGCTCTGCGCGACAAGGATCGCGCCCAGCGCCGATTGGCCGATGGCGAAGCGGATATCGGTGTCGGCACCGCCCGCGCGATAGCGCGACGGCGTCATGCCGAGCACCGCGTCCGCGGTTTCGTAGAAGCGGCTGTTGGAGCCAAAGCCGGCGTCGTAGATGGCTTCGGTTACCGATTCGCTGCTGCCCAGCTGCGTGCGCAGTTTGCTGGCACGGTGTGCGGCCGCGTAGGCGCGCGGGGTCAGGCCGGTGGCGGCCTTGAACAGCCGGTGGAAGTGATAGGGGCTGACGCCGGCGGCACGCGCCAACCCGGGCAGCGTAGGCAAGGTGTCGGCGGCCTCGATGCGGCGGCATGCGTCGGCCACGATGGCGGCGTGCTGCGCGGCCAGCGCGGGCGGCGCGGCGCGGCGGCTGGGCCGGTAACCGGCGGCTTCGGCCGCCGAGGCGTTGTCGAAGAACTCGACATTGGCCGGATGCGGCAGCCGCGACGGGCTGCTGGGCAGGCAATAGACGCCGGTGGTCTTGACCGCGTAGACGAAGCTGCCGTCGGCGGCGGGATCGCGCGCCAGCACGCGCGCCCAGCGCGGGTCGTTCTCGATGGCGGTGGCGCTGCCGGTATTGCGGCGCGGTCTTGGCATGGATACAGGCATGTCGTTGCTCAGCTGGCGTCGTGGAAGATGATGCCGAGCGTGTAGCGCTGGCCCGCGTGCAGCCGGCTGACGCCATGGCGCAGGTTTACCCGGTAGCTGCCGCGGCTGCCTTGCACCGGCCGCTGGCTGACGGCGAACACCACCGCGTCGCCCTGGCGCAGCGACACCACTTCGGCTCGAGACTGCATGCGCGGGCGCTGCTCGGTCATCACGAACTCGCCGCCGGTGAAATCGCGTCCGGGCTCGGACAGCAGCACCGCCACCTGCAGCGGAAAAACATGTTCGCCGTACAGGTCCTGGTGCAGGCAGTTGTAGTCGCCGGGGCCGTAACGCAGCAGCAGCGGCGTGGGACGCGACTGGCCTGCCTGGTGGCAACGCGCCAGGTAGTCCGCGTGCACCGCGGGGTAACGCGTGTCGATGCCCATCGCGGCGTTCCAGCGGTTGGCAACGGGCACGAGGTGCGGGTACAGCGCCGTGCGCAAGGCGCCGACGATGTCGGGCAAGGGATAGGCAAAGTACTTGTACTCGCCCTGGCCGAAGCCGTGCCGCGCCATCACGATGCGCGAGCGATACAGCCCCTCCTGCTCGTAGCGCGCAGCGAGCGCCCGGCATTCCGCTTCGGCCAGCAGGCCGCGGATGGCGGCGCAGCCGTAGTCATCAAGGCCGCGCTCCAGCGTGGGCCAGTCGACGCCATCGACGCGCACTCCGACGGGCGCATGCGCAGGCGGCTGGCGCCTGTCTTCCCGCAGGTCCGGCACGGGGCGGCGCGGTCCGCCTACCGCCGTCGCGTATGCCTGGGGGCGCTGTGCCTGCTTGATTGTCACTGCCGTTCTCCGGTTTTGGCTTGCATGGTGCCCACTTTAGGCCGCGTCGGTCGCCGTGGCACTCCGAGTCTTGCTTTTGAATTCTGCACAACAAATTGCCTTGACAAGACAGGTCTGTCTACAAATAATGAGACAGGTCTGTATCATTGTCGAGAGGCAAGCAGGCCGCCAACCCGAACATCCTTTGCCTTGCAGGAGAAACCCGATGTCCGCCCAACCCGAAATCCGCCCGCCACTGCCGCCGTTCACCCACGATTCCGCCATCGCCAAGGTCCGCGCCGCCGAGGACGGCTGGAACAGCCGCGACCCGGAGCGCGTGGCGCTGGCCTACACCGTCGACAGCGCCTGGCGCAACCGTGCCGAGTTCGTCAACGGCCGCGCCGATATCGTCGCGTTCCTGCAGCGCAAGTGGCAGAAGGAACTGGATTACCGCCTGATCAAGGAGTTATGGGCGCATGACGGCAACCGCATCGCGGTGCGCTTTGCCTATGAATGGCATGACGATTCCGGCAACTGGTACCGGTCGTATGGCAACGAGAACTGGGAATTCGATGAGGCGGGACTGATGCGGCGCCGCTTCGCCTGCATCAACGATGCGCCGATCCGCGAGGCGGACCGCAAGTTCCATTGGCCGCTGGGGCGGCGCCCGGACGGGCATTCGGGGTTGAGCGATTTGGGCCTGTAAGCGAAAAACCGCTGTTGCTTTTCTCCCCTCTCCCGCGCGCGGGAGAGGGGAGAAAGCCAGCGGCTTGCGGGTCTGCACAGCCTTACTGCATCTTGTCCAGGTTGCCGATCCGCACCAGCATTTCCGTGAACATCTGCATGTCGAGGTTCAGGTCGGCTACTTCCTTGTACTCGCGCGCATTGTGCGCGGTGTACTTCTTGCCCGGCATCGCCGGCCCGAAGTTGATCGCGTTGGGCATCAGCTTGGCGGTGGTGCTGCCCGCGGTGGCGACCGGCTTGGCTTCCAGCCCGGTGGTGTCGCCGAAGATATTGAGCAGCGTGGACAGCCAGGCGCCCTTGGGGTCGCGCGCCATCCAGTTGCCCTGGTCGTACTTGATCTCCACCGGCCCGTGCGTCGCGGCCCAGCCGAAGATGCGCTTGGTGATCCGGGCACCCAGCTCGTCGGGCGTGCGGCCGCGCGGCATGCGCACATTGGTGACCACGTCGACATACTCGCCGCGCTCGCGCACCAGCGTGGGCGACATCGTCAGCGGACCCATGAAGGCGTCGCGATATGCCACTTCCATCCTGGTGCCGAGGTAGTCCAGCCCATACAGGTCGTTCAGGTAGCGCACCGCGTTCAGGTAATGATTGTCGGCAAAGCGGACGCCGCTGGCCTGCAGGAACAGCGCCAGCCGCGGCAGCGGGTTGACGCCTTCTTCCGGGCGCGAGCCGTGCGCGGAAGCGCCGGTGACCTTAACCTCGACTTCATTGCCCTCGCGCTTCACGTCGATCGAGAACTTGCCGCGTGGCGCATTGCGGCGCACGAAATCCGCCTTGGCCTGCTCGAGCGCCGCGGCCACGGCGGCGGCATCGCCGCCGGCAATGCGCGCGGTGGCGGTCTCGGGAATGGCATTGGCCGAGGCTGCGCCGCGCATGGCCACGATAGCGGGGCCCTTGTCGTCTCCCTTGCCGCGTTCGGCCTTGCCGTCGGCGGACTTGATGCCGAACGAGACGGTCAGCGTGCCGGCGCCTTTCTCCGCGACCACGGCCGGGTACTTGCTGTCGAGCACGATGTTGTACTCCGGCAGCGTGGTGTGCTGGCGGTAGTACTTCATGCCGTCGCCGCCGGTCTCCTCGGTGGTTTCGATCATCAGGCGGATGGTGCGCTCCAGCGGCACGCCGCTTTCCTTGACGGTCTTCATCGCATACAGCACGGCCGCGATCGAGCCCTTGTCGTCGATGGTGCCGCGCCCGTAGAGCGTGTCGCCCACGCGCGTGAGCCGGAACGGATCGAGGCGGGTGCCGTCCTCCAGCACCCATTCCTCGGCCACGGCCGGAACCACGTCGGCGTGGGTCAGGATGCCGAAGGTATCCTTGCTGCCGCCAGGCAGCGTGACTTCGAACACGCGGTTGTCCACGTTGCGGTAGGCCAGCCCGAAGTCGCGCGCCATGCCTTCCACCATCTTGCCGAACTCCACGATGGCGGGGTTATCGTGCTGGGCGATCTTTTCATCGCGTACGGTGCGCAGCGCCACCATCTTGCCGATGGTGTCGATCACCGCGGCCTCGTTGCGGACGCGGTTGTAGACGCCCAGCAGGCGTCCGATATTGACCAGGTTCTCGCCAGCCAGCGGTGCCTTGGCCTGCCAGGCAGCCACGGCCGGGGCGACCGAAGGTTCCGCCCTGGCGGCGGCCGCCATGAAGGCCTGCAGGTCGGCCGGCGCGGCCGCGCGGGTGCTGCTGACCAGCGCATCGAGCGCCGGCTTCTTCAGGGTTTGCGCCTGCCCCGGGTGCGCGATCAGGAGCGATAGCGCAAGCAGGGCAGCCCACCGGCGAGGCGTCGGCCGGTGGTGCGGGCGGCAAGATCTGGTCATTGCGAAGCAGGGAGTCAGGTTGGATGCCGCATGATAGGGCACTCACAGGGGTTTGCCGAAGAAATATGCCGTGCAGTGCGCGCACGGGGTGTGTCCCAGGCCGCAATAGCGGATTCCTATGCCGTCATCATAGAGTAAGGCAATCGTTTCGGTTGAAGCGATGAATTGTACAAATCACATCGCGGTCGACAGAATGAGGCCTTCGCTGCAACACGCAGCCGAAACAACCGAATGAATCCAGACCAAGGAGTGATTCCGATGCTGCAATCCCGTGAAGGCCAACGCGTTCCCAATGTTTCGTTCCGCGTCCGTCAGGACAACGAGTGGAAGACCATCACCACCGGCGAACTGTTCAGCGGCAAGACCGTGGCCGTGTTTTCTCTGCCGGGCGCCTTCACGCCGACGTGTTCGTCCACCCACCTGCCGCGCTACAACGAACTGGCGCCGGTGTTCGCCAGGCACGGCGTCGACGACATCCTGTGCGTGTCGGTCAACGACACCTTCGTGATGAACGAATGGGCCAAGGACCAGGAGTCGGAAAACATCACCATGATCCCCGACGGCAACGGCGAATTCACCGAAGGCATGGGCATGCTGGTGGACAAGGCCGACCTGGGCTTCGGCAAGCGCAGCTGGCGCTATTCGATGCTGGTGCGCGACGGCGTGGTCGAGAAGATGTTCATCGAGCCGGAAGAGCCGGGCGACCCGTTCAAGGTCTCCGACGCCGACACCATGCTGAACCACATCGCTCCGGGCGCGCGCAAGCCTGACCAGGTGGTGGTGTTCTCGAAGGTGGGCTGCTCGTTTTGCGCCAAGGCCAAGCAGCTGCTCGACGACAACGGCTTCGACTACATCGACGTGCCGCTGGACAACAAGGTGCGCGGCAAGGTGCTGGGCGCCGTGTCGGGCGAGATGACCGCGCCGCAGGTCTTCATCAACGGCAAGCTGGTCGGCGGCGCCGAGGCGCTGCAGCAGTACCTGGCCAGCTGAGTGGCCAACTAAACCGCTCAAATCCCTTCTCTGCCGCTTGCGCGGACCGGCAGTCGCCGGAGCCGATGGCACCGCCTTGCCCGCAATTGCTGGCAAAGGGCAGGGCGGTGCCATCCAGCCCGCTGATTGATCCCTGATTCACGCCATGACAACCAAGGAACCGTACGCCATGACTACCATCCAGACCGACGTCGCCGTGATCGGCGCAGGCACTGCCGGCCTTGCTGCCTACCGGGCTGCGATCGCCGCCGGCAAGCGCGCCGTGATCATCGAAGGCGGCCAGTACGGCACCACCTGCGCCCGCGTGGGCTGCATGCCTTCGAAGCTGCTGATCGCTGCCGCCGAGGCCGCGCACGAACTGCGCCACACCGCGCCGTTCGGCGTGCACGTGGATGGCCAGGTTCGCATCGACGGCCGCGAGGTCATGGCCCGCGTGCGCAGCGAGCGGGACCGCTTTGTCGGCTTTGTCGTACGCGGCGTCGAGAATATCCCGGAAGCCGACCGGCTCCGCGGCTACGCCCGCTTTATCGACAACACCACGCTGGAGGTGGACGGCCACACGACCGTGCGCGCCAGCCGCGTGGTCATCGCCACCGGCTCCAAGCCTTCGCTGCCGGCACCGTTCCAGGCGTTTGGCGACCGCCTCATCGTCAATGACGATGTGTTCGCATGGGAAGACCTGCCGGGCAGCGTGGTGGTGTTCGGCCCGGGCGTGATCGGGCTGGAACTTGGCCAGGCGCTGTCGCGCCTTGGCGTGCGGGTGCGCGTGTTTGGCGTCAGCGGTTCGCTCGGGCCGCTGACCGATCCGGTGATCCGCGACTATGCGGCCAAGGCATTCAACGACGAGTTCTACCTCGACCCGCACGCCAGGGTGAGCGAAATGGGCCGCGACGGCGACCAGGTGGTGATGACCTATGCCGACCGCGAAGGGCGCAGGGTGACCGAGCGCTTCGACTACGCGCTGGCCGCCACCGGCCGCGAGCCGAACGTGCGCGGCCTCGGCCTGGAAAACACCGGCCTGGCGCTGGACCAGCGTGGTGTGCCTGTGTTCGACCCGGAAACGCTCCAGTGCGGCAACTCCCCGGTGTTTATCGCAGGCGATGCCAACAATATCCTGCCGCTGCTGCACGAAGCCGCGGACGAGGGCAAGGCCGCCGGCGAGAACGCCGCCAGCTATCCGCAGGTAAAGCGGCTGGCGCGCCGGGCGCCGCTGGCAGTGGTGTTCTCCGACCCGCAGATCGCGATGGTCGGCCAGCGCCACGCCGATCTGGCAGACGGCAGCTTCGTCACCGGCGAGGTCAGCTTCGAGGACCAGGGCCGCAGCCGCGTCATGCTGAAAAACCGCGGGCTGATGCATGTCTACGCGGACAAGGCGAGCGGCCGCTTCCTCGGGGCGGAATGGATCGGCCCGCGTGCGGAGAATATCGCGCACTTGCTGGCGTGGTCATACCAGCAGGGGCTGACCATCGAGCAGATGCTTGGCATGCCGTTCTACCACCCGGTGGTGGAAGAGGGGCTGCGCACGGCGCTGCGCGACGCGGCGGCCAGGCTTGCGGCGTGAACGTTACCTTGGTTGCTAGACAGGTCTGTCTGTCATAGTATTCCTTATGCAGGCCGGCTTGCGCTACCTCGCCGCCGGCCCTGCTATTGATTTCCCTCACTTGCCTTTCGCCGCGCCCCCATGGCCAACCCCTCCGCCCGCGACCGCATCCTGGACACCGCCGCCCGCCTGTTCTACCAGGAGGGGTATCGCGCCACCGGCATCGACCGGATCATTGCCGAGTCGGGTGTGGCCAAGATGTCGCTGTACCGGCATTTCGCCTCCAAGAACGACCTGATCTCCGCCTTCCTGGACCGGCGCCATGAGGAGTGGATGGTCTGGTTCCGCGGCGACGTCGAGGCACGCCTGGCCACTCGCCCGCATCTGGAGGTGATTGCCGATGCGCTGGCAGACTGGTTCGCCGCGGATTTCCGCGGCTGCGCCTTTATCAACGTGGTGGCCGAGGTCGGCGGTGATGCCCGCGCGGCCGATCAGGCTGCCGCGCACAAGGCAGAACTGGCGGCGTTCGTCGCCGATATCGCCGCGCGGCTCGGGCTGCGCCAGCCAGCACAGGTGGCGGAGGAAGCCATGCTGTGCATCGAAGGCATGATCGTGCGCTACCAGATGCACCGCGACCCGGCGGTGATCGAGGCTGGGCGGCGGTTGCTGGGGCGATTGCAGGGCGGCTGAGGGCAGCTTAACTCCGGGGCATCATACGATGCGCCGTGGCATAGTCGCGCAGCGCGTCGTTCATCAGCGTTTGCCAGCCGCTGCCGGTAGCCTTAAAGGCATCGAGCACATCCGGATCGATCCTGAGTGTCTGGTTTACCTTGCGCTCGCCTGCCGGTTTGGCCGGGCGGCCCCGGCGCCTAACCAGTGCCTCGGCCTTCTCCTTCCCCATCGCCTGCTCAAGCACCTCAATGGCCGGGCGCATCTGCCTGATCTGCTCTGTGGACAGCGACACAGCATCCGGATCGGCATCAATGCCGCGGGCGATCGCGGCGTCTTCCGCGGGTGTCGGGGTAATCAGCTTAGCTTTCCTGTTCATAGTCTCGCACCTCGCGGGAATTGGCTTTTCGAAGGCTGATCGCACGCAATGTGTTGCCGCGCATGGTGAAGACCAGGCAATACAGGCGAGATCCAATTGGCCCATACGCGATGTAGCGCGTCTCGCCATATTGCTTGCGTGTATCGGTCTTCAGCAGCGCGCGTCCAAATTCGAACAGGCCAGCAGCGGCCAGTGACAACCCATGTTGGTGTTGGTTGATGACGTCCTTCGCCAAGTCAAACTCGATGTCCATTTACTGTAGCAGCAAAAAATACCTCAGGCAAAATTTAATGCTGCAGCGTAAATTCTTAACCCGATATCGCAAAAATGCGGAAGTTAAGTCACTCCTTTCTAGTGCTCTCCATCAATTCCGCGAAAATGTATCGCCTCTGACACATTCAGGTTACAATCCAAATGTAATTACGAATTGTTCGCATTCGTAATCAGAAATTTCCACTGGCGATCCGTCACCGTTCCTGGTGCACGGCACGCTACATTTCCGTTCCTGAGTGATGTCCTTTCATCCGATCTCCCGGGCCAAGCCGCGCTTTGCCCGTTCCCGGCTGACGCCTCCCCGCGGCCTTTCGCTGACCACCCTGGCCCTGAGCCTGCACGCCGGGGGTGTGTTTGCCCAGCCGGCAGCCACGCCCCAGCCTGCTTCTGGCGCGGCAGCCGAACTGCCGGCCGTGACGGTGCGTGCGTCCGGCGCGGATGAAACCGCAACCGGGCCGGTGCACGGCTTCGTTGCCAAGCGCAGCGCCACCGCGACCAAGACCGATACGCCGGTGATGGAGACGCCGCAGTCGATCACGGTGATCACGCGCGACCGGATGGAAGCGCAGGGTGCGCAGTCGGTCCAGCAGGCCATCGGCTATACCGCCGGAGTCTATGCCGGGCCGTATGGCAATGACGCGCGCGGCGACTGGGGCAAGTTCCGCGGCACGGACTTCACGCAGTACCGCGACGGCCTGCTCAACCAGGTCGGCTTCTACAACAACGTGCGTGCCGACGTCTACGCGCTGGAGCGCATCGATGTGCTGCGCGGCCCGTCGTCGATGCTGTTCGGGCAGGGCGCCGTCGGTGGCATCTTGAACCTGGTCAGCAAGCGTCCGCAGGCCGAGGCTGCGCGCGAGGTTGGCGTGCAGTTCGGCAACTACAACCGCAAGCAGGTGCAGGCCGACCTGACCGGCCCGCTCGATGCCGAGGGCAAGTGGACGTACCGGCTGGTGGCGCTGGCGCGCGACAGCGACACGCAGGTGGACTACGTGCCCGACAACCGCTACCTGATCGCACCGTCGCTGACCTACCGTCCCAATGCCGATACCTCGTTCACGCTGCTGACCAATTTCCAGCGCGACGAAAGCGGGACCTCGGTCGGCTTCTTCCCGTGGCGCGGCACGCTCTATCCGAACCCGGGCGGGCAGATTCCCGACCACCTGTTCATCAGCGAGCCGGGCTACGACCGCTACAACGCCGAGCAGACTTCGGTGGGCTATGAGTTCCAGCACAAGGTCAACGATGCGCTCACGGTCCGCCAGAACCTGCGCTACTCGCACAGTACCGTGGACTACCGCAGCATCTATGCGGCCGGCTTCACCGGCGCGACGCACGGCTGGGTGCCGGGCAGCAGCACGCTGATGCGCCGCACGGTCTACCTGAACCAGCCGACGCTGAATGCCTTCGTGGTCGACACGCAGGCGCAAGGCAACTTCCGCACGGGCCCGGTCGATCATACGCTGCTGGCCGGGATGGACTACCAGCATGCCGAGATCACGGGCCGCGCCGGCGTAGGCGGCACCGCTGCGCCGCTGAATGTGTTCAACCCGGTCTACGGCAATTTCACCTTGCCGGGCACACGCGACCTGAACCCCAGCAAGCAGATCCAGACCGGCGTGTACCTGCAGGACCAGCTGTCATGGAACAAGTGGCTGCTGATGCTGGGCCTGCGCTATGACTGGTCGCGCGCAGCACAGGACAACACGCCTGCGGGCAGCCGCGAAGACAATGAGCTGACCAAGCGCGCCGGCCTGATGTACCGCTCGGACATCGGCCTGAACCCGTACGTCAGCTACACCGAGTCGTTCCAGGGCCTGCCCGGCTTCAACCGCTCCAACCAGGCGTTCAAGCCGCTGCGCGGTTCGCAGTGGGAAGCGGGGATCAAGTACCAGCCGCCGGGCAAGAACGCTTCGCTGACCGTGGCGGCGTTCGACATGCGCGAGAAGAACCGGAAGACCGCTGGCGTGGTGAACGGCATTCCTGACCAGGTGCAGGTGGGCGAGGCCCGCACGCGTGGCATCGAGGTCGAGGCACTGGCTTCGCTGACCAGCCGCCTGGACCTGATCGCGACCTATACCTACCTGGATGCGCGCGTGATCGAGGGCAGTGCCGCCGAGGTCGGCAAGCGCCTGGCCAGCACGCCGTCGAACATGGCGTCGCTGTGGGCCAACTACCGCTTCAAGATGTTCGGGCTGCCGGGCTTCGTTGCCGGCGGCGGCGTGCGCTATGTCGGCCCGAGCTATGACGGCACCGACCAGAACCGCGTCGGCGGAGTCACGCTGTACGACGCCATGATCGCCTACGATCACGGCCCGCTGCGCGTCGCGCTGAACGCCAACAACCTGTTCGACAAGCAGTACGTAACCACCTGCCTGTCACGTGGCGATTGCTACTTCGGCGCGCGCCGGACGGTGGTCGGCAGCGTGACGTACCGCTTCTGACGCGGCGGGCTAGGCTGCCAGCGCGGTATCGATGGCGCGCTGCAGCCGCTCCATGCCGAAGGTCACGTCCTGCACCGTGCCGTTGACGAAGAACGACGGCGTGCCGCGCACCCGGCAGCGCGTGCCGCCGTGCTGGTCGGCGCGGATGCGTGGCAGGTGCCGGTGGGTCCACATGTCGGTGTCGTAGCGGTCAAGATCCAGGCCGGCCATGCCGGCGTATTGGCGCAGGGCGTCGGGCTTCAGGCCTTGCGGGTGCTCGTAGAGCATGCGGTACATCTGCCAGAAGCGGTCCTGCGCCGCCGCGGCCTCGGCGCATTCGGCCGCCGGCTCGGCGGACGGGTGCCAGCTGGCCATCGGGTAGTGCCGGTAGACAAAGCGCACCTGCGGGCCATAGTGCTCCAGCAGGATCTTCATGGCTCCGTAGGCGATGCGGCAGTAGGAGCATTCGAAGTCGCCGTATTCGACGACGGTGACCCTGGCGGTATCGGGGCCGACGGCATGGTCGGCGGCGGTGACGGCGACTTCCAGCATTGGCGTTCTCCGGTGCGTGCGCGGCAAGCAAGCGCGGATTCCCGGTGGGGGAGGTTCCAGTGTAGTCGCCGCCGGCGCCAGGCAAAGGCCCCGGCACCTGCCCGGAATGCGCGGCGGTTGCGGACGGAAGGACCGGGGCGCTACGGCACGATCGACAGGAACAGGTAGGCCGCCAGGATCACCAGATGCACCACGCCTTGCAGGATGGTGGTGCGGCCCATGCCCAGCGTCAGCGACGACACCACCAGCGTCAGCATCAGCAGCACCATGTCCTTGGTGCCCAGCCCCAGTTCCAGCGGCTGGCCGATCCAGATAAAGACGGCGGCCACGGTGGGAATGGTCAGCCCGATGCTGGCCAGCGCCGAACCCAGGGCCAGGTTCAGGCTGGTCTGGATACGGTCGGCGCGCGCCGCGCGCAGCGCCGCCAGCCCCTCGGGCAATAGCACCATGGCGGCAATCACGATCCCGACCACCGCGGCCGGCGCACCGGCTTTCAGCACTGCCGCCTCGACCGACGGCGACAGCAGCTTGGCCAGCCCCACCACCAGCACCAGGCAAGCCACCAGCAGCACGCCGCTGGCGAGCGCCACGCGCGCGGGCGGTGGCGGCGCGTGCACGCTCTCGTCCGAACTGCCTTCGGCCAGGAAGTAATCGCGGTGGCGGATGGTCTGCACGAACACGAACGAGCCGTACAGCACCAGCGACATCACGCCCGAGAACGCCAGTTGCGCCGGCGTCAGCACCGGCCCCGGCGACGAACTGGTGTAGTTTGGCAGCACCATTGTCAGCACCAGCAGCGCCGCCAGCACCGCCATCGCGGCATTGGCGCCGGGCGCCTGGAACGCCTGCTCGCGGTGGTGCAGGCCGCCGACGAACAGGCACAGCCCGACAATGCCGTTGCAGATCAGCATGACCGCGGCAAATACCGTGTCACGCGCCAGGCCCGCTTTCTCCGGCCCGGACGACAACATCACGGAGACGATCAGCGCCACTTCGATCACGGTCACGGCAATCGCCAGCACCAGCGTGCCGAACGGTTCGCCCACCTTGTGCGCGACCACCTCGGCGTGGTGCACGGCGGCAAAGACCGCGCCGGCCAGCGCCACGGCCACCAGTGCGATCAGCCAGCCCTGCCCCGGCATCAGCCAGGCCACGCCCAGCGTCGCCGCTGCGGCGACTGGCGCCCCGATGGTCCATGGCGGCAGCTTGTTGGAAGTCAGTGCCATCCCTGTGTGTCCTTTCTTGTCGTTATGCCGTACCGGGTGGCACGGGCGTGCCATGCAGGCACGCATTGTAGCTTTGAGATATGACGCAAGCACCACTTTACAGGCTGCGGCGACAGGGATATGGCAAGCGTGAAGGCTATGAGTTCCCGCTAGTTGATAGATGTTGACGGAATTTGGTGCGGATTCTGCGGCATTGGCCGGCGCAATGTCGCGTCGGGAATGGTCAGCCAGGCCCCGGTGGGTCGTCGTGGGCAACGCACGGCGGCCGGGCGGGCGGCCGCTCGCGCAGCGCCGGATGATTACGCAGGATCCAGCGCGCAGCAACCAGCAAGGCGAGGAAGCACGCGAAAAAATACGCGCACAAGGCGACGACGTTTTGCATGATGAATTGACCCTGGATGTCGGCTCTTGCGGCCGGTGTGCGCGGCAGTATGCGCAGCATTCGTAACGCCTGACACCCTCATGAGGGAGGGCAGGACGCGCGCTTAAGCCAGTCTCGCCAGTCTCACCGGTCTCGCTGCTCTCGCCGGCAATCTGCCGGCCATCTGCCGGCTTCGCGGGCGGGTCAGTCCGCGTCCGGAATCGGTGCGCCGGTGATCTTGGGGGCCGGCTCGGCCTGCAGGGCATCGGCGGGAAGCAGCTTCAGGAAGGTGCGGGCAACTTCGGGGTCGCGGCAGGCGAGCCAGTCGTCCCATTGCTCGCGCGGCACGATGACCACGGAACGTTTTTCGTCGCCCGGCTTGTGGAAGCGGTCCATCACCGGGTGCCGCGCGGAGTTCACCGTCAGCATGGTGAAGGACAGCGCTTCGTCGGGCCAGCCACGCCACAGGCCGGCGATGCCGAAGGCGGGCTCGCCGGGCAGCCAGATGCGCCAGCGCACCGGCTTGCCGGGCGGGCCGCCCGGCATCGCGTCTTCGGGATAGGCGTACTCGTAGAACGCGGTGGCCGGAACCAGGCAAAGCTGTCCCTGCCGCCAGTAGCGGGCGAAGGCAGGGCGCTCGCCGACGGTCTCGCTGCGCGCGTTGGTGGTGTCATAGCGGCGTGTGCCGGGCGGGATGCGCGGCCGCGGCACCATGCCGAACGACGCCAGCGCGGCATGCCGCACGCCGTCGTCGGTGGCGCGCACGATCGGCGCCAGGTAATCGGGATAGGTTTCGGCCTTGAAGATGCCCGGCGGCGGCTCCACGCCGAAGATGTCGCGCAGGATCTGGCGCTGGACCGGGGCGTAGTTGGTGCACATGCGCTGATCTCCCTGGCGTGATGCCCGCCGTGTTCTGCGTATCGTCGGCGCCGGGCCGCATGGCGTCAAGCGCACCGCGCGTGATGTCCGGGCATGGCAAAAACAGTCAGGCGCGCTGGCGGATTCGGTTATTGCCCGCCGCCCCGGCACAGGCGCACACTCCTGCGACCATTACAGACGATAACAGGCACCATGACGCGGGCGGCGTCCGCGGCAGGCTGCCGGACATACAGGAGACACCATGCGCGACTACGCCCAGGCCTACGACGGCTTTTCCTATGACGAGACGGTGGCCCGGCAACTGCACGGCAGCCTCGATGCGATCAACGCCTGTGTCGAATGCTGCGACCGTCATGCCGGGCCCGGGCGCATCGCGCTGTTCTGGGAGGGCCGCGACGGCAACGCGCGCAGCTGGACGTTTGCCGAGCTGCAGGCGCTGTCGGCGCAGTTTGCCGGCTTCCTGAAAGCGCAGGGCGTGCAGCCGGGCGATCGCGTTGCCGGGCTGCTGCCGCGCACGGCCGAGCTGCTCGTGACCATCCTGGGCACCTGGCGCGCCGGCGCCGTGTACCAGCCGCTGTTCACGGCGTTCGGTCCCAAGGCCATCGAGCACCGGCTCAACAGCTCGGGCGCGAAAGTGGTGGTCACGGATACTGTCAACCGTCCCAAGCTGGATGATGTGGAGGGCGCGCCGCCCGTCGTCACCGTGGCCGGCACCAGCGAAGCGCCTGGCGACGCAGCCACCGGCGATTTCAGCTTCTGGGCCGAGCTGGCGCGCCAGCCCGCCACGTTCGAGCCGGTCATGCGCCGCGGCGACGATCCCTTCCTGATGATGTTCACCTCGGGCACCACCGGGCCGGCCAAGCCGCTGCTGGTGCCGCTCAAGGCCATCGCCGCGTTCGCCGGCTACATGCGCGACGCCGTCGACCTGCGCGACGAAGACGCGTTCTGGAACCTGGCTGACCCGGGCTGGGCCTACGGCCTCTACTACGCGGTGACGGGGCCGCTGTCGCTGGGGCATGCCACCACCTTCTACGACGGCCCGTTCACCGTGGAAAGCACGTGCCGCGTGATCCGCAAGTACGGCATCACCAACCTGGCCGGCTCGCCCACCGCCTACCGCCTGCTGATCGCCGCCGGCCAGGCCGTGTCGGAGCAGTTGCGCGGGCAGTTGCGCGCCGTCAGCAGCGCCGGTGAGCCGCTCAACCCCGAAGTGATCCGCTGGTTCGCCAGCGAGCTGGATGCGACCATCCACGACCACTATGGGCAGACCGAACTCGGCATGGTGCTGTGCAACCACCACGCGCTGTCGCACGCGGTGCGCATGGGTGCTGCGGGCTTTGCCAGCCCGGGGCACCGCGTGGTCGTGGTCGACGACGAGCAGCGCGAACTGCCCGCCGGACAGCCCGGCACGCTGGCGCTGGACCTGGAGCGCTCGCCGATGTGCTGGTTCGGCGGCTACCATGGCACGCCCACCAGCGCGTTCGCGGGCCACTATTACCTGACCGGCGATTCCGCCGAACTCAACGACGACGGCAGCATCAGCTTTATCGGCCGCGCCGACGATGTCATCACCACTTCGGGCTACCGCGTCGGGCCGTTCGACGTGGAAAGCGCGCTGATCGAGCACCCCGCCGTGGTCGAGGCCGCGGTGATCGGCAAGCCTGACCCCGAGCGCACCGAACTGATCAAGGCCTTCGTCGTGCTCGACCGGCAATACCCGGCCACGCCCGAACTCGCCGAGGCACTGCGCCAGCATGTGCGCAAGCGCCTGGCTGCCCACTCCTACCCGCGCGAGATCGAATTCGTCGCCGAACTGCCCAAGACCCCCAGCGGCAAGGTCCAGCGTTTCATCCTGCGCAACCAGGAGGTGGCGCGCGCCCGCGAATCGGCCTCGGCCTGAGTCCGAACGCCCCTGGCATGCTTCCTATAATGAGGAAGCGGATGCCAGGGCCCCCGGCGGTGATGGAGGCCGCGGCGCCGCGCCAGGCGCGCCCGCAGGCCGGGCGCACGTCTTTTCATCTCCAGACCATTCGGGCGAGGCGATCAAAATGCAGACTAGCGAAGCGGTGCTGACGCAGGCGCGCGCAGCCTTGGCGCATGTGCCTTATCAGGGGCATGTACTCCATCCCACCATCCAGTTGCGGCTGTCGGACGGCGCGCTGATCCTGGAAGGCGAGGTAGCCGATATCGTCGACAAGACCCGCGCGGCCACCGCGCTGAGGCGCGTGGACGGCGTGACCAGCGTGATCGACCACCTGCGCGTGACAAACGGTGGCGTGCCAGTCGGCGACGGCGAACTGCGCGACGCGGTATGCGAGCGCCTGCTCAATGCCATCGATTTCCGCAACTGCAGGATCTGCGCACGCGTCAAGGGCCAGCACGAGACCGTGCGCGAGGCCGTGGGCGAACGCAGCGGCTGGATCGAGGTCGAGGCGCACGACGGCGTGGTGACGCTGTGGGGCCAGGTGATCAGCCTGTCGCACATGCGCCTGGCCGGCGTGCTGGCCTGGTGGTCGGGCGGCTGCCGCTGCGTGGTCAACGAACTGGTGGTGGCGCCCGCCGAAGCCGACCGCGACGATGAGATCACCGAGGCGCTGATGCTGGTGCTGGAGACCGATCCCTTCGTCGACGCCGGCCAGGTCAGCGTGCATACCGAGAACCGCGTCGTCACGCTGGAAGGCTGCGTCGCCAGCGAGAACACGCGCCGGCAGGTCGAGCGCGACGCGTGGTACGTGCAGGGCGTGGAGGACGTGGTCAACCGCATCTCGCTGCGCGCCTGATTAGCCCGGCATGCCGCGCCGGGCCGCCGCATCCTCCATGCGCCAGTAACGCCGCCGCGCCCGCAGCGCAAAGCGGGCGCGATAGTCCGACATCGACATTCCCGTGATGCGCTGGAACAGCCGCCGGAACGCGGCCGCGTCGCTGTAGCCGCAGGCTTCGGCGATGGCCTGCGTGCCGTGCAGCGTCACTTCCAGCAGCATGCGCGCGCGCTCCACGCGCAGTGTGTGCAGGTAATCCAGCGGCGTCATGCCGGTAACCTGCCGGAAATGCCGCAGCAGGGTCCGCTCGCTGACCGCAGCAGCCTGCGCCACCGCGGCCAGCTGGTAGGGCTCGGCCACATGTTCCTGCAGCCACTGGATGGCCCGGTACACCGGGCTGTCCGCCGTGCGGCTGAGCCAGCGCTGCGAGACCAGCGCCGGCACGCTGCGCTGGCGTTCGGGCTGGTACAGCATCAGCTGCGCGGCAGCCTGAGCCAGGTCGGGGTCGTGCAGATGCCCCAGCACGCGCAGCATGAATTCCACCTGCAGCGCGGGGGCCACGCAAGAGAACACTTGCCCGTGCACGCTCATGGCCTGGTCGCCGGCCAGGTCGGCGTGCGGGAACTGGTGCGTCATCCAGCTCTGGTACATCCACGGCGCCCCGGTACGGGCCTGGTCCAGCAGGCCGAGCTGCAGCGGCAACACCATCCCCGACGAGCAGGCGGCGAGCCACCCGCCCGCGGCCACATGGCGCTCGACCATGCGCAGCGCGGCGGTATCGCGGCGGACGATATCGCCGAGCTGGTGCGCATTGCTGGCCAGCAGTGCCGGGATCACCAGCAGCGAGCGGCTGCCCGTCGCGCGGATGCGGCGCGTGGAGGCTTCCAGGCCCGGCAGGTCCGTCGTTAGCATGCGCCCGTTGGCGCCGCACAGTTGCCAGCTCAGCGTCGGCGCGGCATCCGGGCGCTGCAGGCTGGCCACGCCGGCGACGGTACGCAGCACGTCGAGCGTGGTGAAGAGGGTGCCGGGTATCGCATGGGGCAGCCAGAGCAGGCGGACATGTAATGGACTTGCGGGCGCGGTGGGGATGTCGGAAACCAGCGGATTAGTGGGGGCGCGCATATCAGGGACAGTTCGGGCATGGTCCGACCCCCGCCCCAGTCGTGGCGGGATCGGCATTGTGATTGGCGATATTGATCCTCCCCATGCCCGCTGGCAAGGGCTAGCATCGTGCCGTTGTGCCGTGGACGCCGGCGTTGCCGCACGGCATGGCCCCAACAAGACGCCAACAAGATCCCAACAAGATCCCAATAAATCCAGACCGAGGAGATTCCATGCCGTTTTCCGTTCGACAAGTTGCTGTCGCCGCCGCCCTGTCACTTGCCGGCGCCGGCCAGCTGGCCGCTGCCGCCCAGCCCGATGCCGCGCTGCTGGCCGCCGCCCGCACCGCCCAGCCGGCGGTGGTGCAGTCGCTCAAGGAGATGGTGTCGATCGAATCCGGCAGCGCCAACGCGCAGGGCCTGGCCCAGATGGCCAGCTACACCGAGAAGCGGCTGCAGGCGCTGGGCGCCAAGGTGGAGCGCGTGCCGGTCGCCAGGGGACCGGGCACCATGGTCAAGGGCACGTTTATCGGCAACGGCAAGCGCCGCATCATGCTGATCGCCCACATGGACACGGTCTATCCGGAAAACACGCTGGCGACCCAGCCGATCCGCGAGGAAGGCAACCGGCTCTACGGCCCCGGCATTGCCGACGACAAGGGCGGCATTGCGGTCATCCTGCATTCGCTGGAGATCCTGAAGAACAAGGGCTGGAGCGACTACGCGCAGATCACCGTGCTGTTCAACCCGGACGAGGAAGTGGGCTCGGTCGGCTCCGGCGAGACCATTGCCGCGCTGGCCGCGCAGCATGACGTGGTGCTGTCCTGCGAGCCCACCGCCGCCAAGGACGTGGTCAAGGCCGAGTCGCTGCTGCTGGGCGCGTCCGGCACCGCCACCGCCACCATGCAGGTCACGGGCCGCGCCTCGCATGCCGGCGCCGCGCCCGAGCGCGGCCGCAATGCGCTGGTCGAGCTGGCCTACCAGCTGCAGCAGACCCGCGACGTCGCCACGCAGGTGCCTGGCTCGCAGCTGAACTGGACCCAGGCGCAGGCCGGCACCGTGCGCAACCAGATCCCGGAAAGCGCGGTGGCCTACGGCGACGTCCGCACCACCGCCAGCGGCGCCGCCGAGAAGCTGAAGGTCGCGCTGCAGGACAAGGTCAGGTCGGGCCAGCTGGTGCCCGATACCCAGACCACGGTGACCATGGAAGAGGGGCGCCCGCCGTTCGTGGCCGACGCCCGCGGGCGCGCGCTGGCCAGGCGCGCGCAGGAAATCTACGCCGAGCTGGACGGCCGCACGCTGGCGCTGGCAGAAGGCACCGGCGGTGCCACCGACGCCAGCTATGCCGCACGCTCGGGCAAGCCGGCGGTGGTGGAGAGCTTCGGCCTCGCGGGCTTCGGCTACCACGCGCGTGACGAGTACATCGAGCTGGATTCGATCGTGCCGCGGCTGTACCTGATGACGCGGATCCTGGAGGATATCGGGCGCAACTGAGAACCTCGTGCCGGTGTGCCGCGGATGGCACCCGGGCTGCTCCGAAGCGGCGCTTCGCATACGCTCCGGACACCTCTCCCCGCGCGCGTGAAGGCCACTGGCCCCGGCATCCTGCTACAGTGTCAACGCCGCCCCAATGGCGGCCATGACAAAGACATAGTGGGGAGACCGCAGCATGAACCGCAAAGGCCTGGTCGATGCCGCCTCGGCATTGGAAGACCTGGCGGCCGGCAATGTGCCGGCTGCCGCGCAAGTGGCGGCAGGCGCCGCCGCGCTGGAAAAGATCCATACCGATTACCCGGGCTGGCGCGATGTCGGCGATGCCCTGTTCGGCCTCAAGGCCCTCGCCAGCGGCTGCGGCATGGAGCTGGACGCCAACGGCCGCCAGCGCGCGGGCCGGCTGGCCGACGTCGTGCGCAGCCTGATCGACCAGATCTGACGCAGTGGACTAGAGCATCGACTCGATCGGCAGGATCGACAGGAACCAGATGCCAAGCCGGCGCCACCAGCTGGTGTTGGGCTCGGTGTCGTGGCGCACAACCTCGTCGCCGCGCCGCTCCAGCCAGTAGAGCTTGCCTTGCTCGTCGAGCTTGACCTGGTAGGCCGCTTGCGGCACCACCGTGGCAAAGGTCGATTCGATGCGGCCGGCCAGCGTCGGGCTGTCGATCACGAAGCCGAGCTCGGTATTGAGGTTGGCCGAGCGCGGGTCGAAATTGAACGAGCCCACGAACACGCGGCTGGCATCGACGGCAAAGGTCTTGGCATGGAGGCTGGAGCCGGAACTGCCGAACGGGCCGGCGGCGCGGTCCTCCTTCCTGGCCGGTGCCGCCGACCGCCGCAGTTCGTACAGGTCCACGCCGGCCTCCAGCAGCGCCTTGCGGCGCTTGGCATAGCCGGAATGGACGGCGGCGACGTCGGTGGCCTCTAGCGCGTTGGTCAGCACGCGCACGGCAACGCCCTTTTCGGCCAGCTGCGAGAAGTAGGCGGTGCCGGCGGTGGACGGGACGAAGTAGGGCGAGACCAGGTCCAGCTCGCGCTGCGGCTCGCCCAGGATCTCGCGCAGCTGGTGCGCGACCAGCGTGTCGCGCGATGCTTCGCCGAGGGCCTTGACCGGGTCGTCGCTGACGATGCGTGTCGCGGCCCACTCGAACTCCAGCGTGCCGTTGAGCATGTGCTGCACGTCGGGCACCTCGCGCAGCGCGGCCACGTAGGTGCCGGCGGCGGGGTTCTGCTCGACCGCGCGGGCGCTGCCGGCCAGCTCGTGCAGGCGCTCCACGCTGACCGGTGGCACCAGCCGGTCCACCGGGTAGGCCGAGGCGCTGGTCCAGTAGCGGTCGAAATCGTGCGCCACGTCTGCGGCGGCGGGGCCGATCGCAATCACGTCGAGGTCGGCGAACAGCACGCCGTCGGTAGCGCCGAAGTACTCGTCGCCGACGTTGCGTCCGCCGATGATCGTGGCGACGCCATCGGCGGTAAACGACTTGTTGTGCATGCGCCGGTTCAGGCGCCGGAAATCGGTCAGGAAATTGAGCGCCTTGGGCTGGCGCAGCACGAACGGGTTGAAGATCCGCACTTCGACCTGCGGATGCGCGTCCATGGCCGCCAGCAGCTCGTCCATGCCCGAAAGGCCGTTGTCATCGAGCAGCAGGCGCACGCGTACGCCGCGGTCGGCGGCCTCGTGCAGCGCCTCTAGCAGCAGGGTGCCGGTCAGGTCGTTACGCCAGATGTAGTACTGCACGTCGAGCGTGCGCTGCGCCGTGCGCGCCAGGTGTATGCGCGCGGCGAAGGCGGCGTGGGCGTTGTTCAGCGGGTGGATGCCGCTGAGTCCGGGATGGCCGGCCAGCGCGGCGGCTACCGCGCGGCCCAGCGGCGTGGCCGCTGCCTCGGCGGGCGTGATGGCGGTGGATTCGGTGCGGTGGTCCAGCGGCGGCAGCGCACAGCCGCCCATCAGGGTGGCGCAGCACAGCAGCAGCGAACTGGCGTGCTGGCGGCGGTGGGGCACGAACGCGGCGTCTGTGGGCAATGGCATGGCGGTGGTCGGCGCGTCCCGCTGGCGGTCCGCGCGTTGCGTCAATGTACGCCATGTTGCCATGCCGGCGTGCATGACGGCATCAGCTGCCTGCGAATGACGCAGCGGGTGAATGCGAATTTCGAGGGGGATTGAAGAGCGGCGAGGTTTGCCGCTGCACAGGGCTTGCGTCCCTCTCCCGCGAGCGGGAGAGGGACAACACCAGCAGGATCCGAAACGCTTGCGACTTAGGAAGCCGCCGCCACCACCCCGCAAGCAATGCGCCCGCCCGCATTGCCCGTCGGCTGCGTCTTGTAGTCGTCCGGATCCTTGTGCACGACCACCGCGCGCCCGATCACGCTGTTGGCGCCGGTGCCGACCGACAGCGCCGGCAGCAGCATGCCGACGCGCACGTTGCCGTTGGCGTCCGCGGTGACGTTGTTCATGTCGCCGGCATGGTGCTCACCCGAGGTCATCTGGCCGTGCGGCTTGCCGCCCGGGTTGAAATGGCCGCCCGCGCTCATCGCGTCGGGCGCCGAGCAGTCGCCCTTTTCATGGACGTGGAAGCCATGGACGGTATTGGGCGGCAGGCCGGTGATCGAGGCGGTCATCAAGACTCCGCCCTGCTGCTGCTGGAAAGTCACGGTGCCGCCGGTGTTGGTGCCACTCTTGGGCTGCAGCTGCGCGGTGGCACGGGCCCCGCTCGTGCTGGCCGAGGCCGCGGTGGCAGCGGTAGCACCGCTGGCGCTGGACGAGGCCGAGGAGCTCATGCCGGAGCCGCCGCAGCCGGCCAGGAACACCGTTGCGGCAACGCAGGCAGCCAGGGGGGTAAGCACTTGTTTCATCGGAATCCTCTTCTGGTCGTGATTTCGGATGAAACAGTATAGGTCGGCCAACGCGCTTGCGGCTTCCGGTTTTGTCCTACTAGGCACGTTCCGGATGCGCCTGCGCTTGCTGCCTGCACTTGCCGGTCGCGCCAGGAGGGAAGTCAGGCCGCTACCGCGAGGCGCTGCTGTGCCGCACCAAAATGCGGGTGGCGCGAGAACTGGTCCGCCGCCCAGTTGACGAACACCCGCACCTTGGCCGACAGGTGCCGGTTCTGCGGATACATCGCCGAGATCGGCAGCTCGTCGGTCTGCCAGTCGGCCATGATCTCGACCAGCCGGCCGCTGGCCACGTAAGGCTCGGCCATGGCGCGCGAGATGCGGGCGATGCCGTGGCCTTCGAGTGTGCAGCCCACATAGACTTCGGGGTCGTTGGTCGAGATCGCCGAGGGCAGCAGTACCTCGCCGCGCTCCGTGCCGCGCGCCATCGGCCACGGCATCTCGCGCCCGGTGCGGTTGGACAGGTAGTTCACCGCCTTGTGCTGCGCCAGCTCGGCAAGGTCGCTCGGCGTGCCGGCGCGGTTCAGGTAGATCGGCGAGGCGTAGAACGCCAGCTTTACGTGGCCGATGCGGCGGGCCACCATCGATTCGTCCAGCGGAATCCCCACGCGCAACACCACGTCGACGCCTTCCTGCAGCAGGTCGATGGGCTTGCCGTTGATGGTCAGCTCGAGCTTCAGGTCGGGGTAGGCCTGCAGGAAGTCATTCAGGGCAGGCACCAGGACCATGTTGGCCAGCGGCGCGGTGGTGTCGACCGACAATGTGCCGCGCGGCGAATTGTTCTGCCGCGTCAGCGACTGTTCGGCTTCTTCCACGTCCGCGAGGATGCGCACGCAGCGTTCGTAATAGGCCGCGCCGTCGTTGGTCACGCTGATGCGGCGCGTGGTCCGGTGCAGCAGCTTGACGCCGAGGTGCGTCTCCAGGTTCTGGATCAGGCGGGTCAGCGTGGCCTTGGGCAGGTCCAGCGATTCGGCGGCGCGCGCAAAGCTGCCGACGTCCACGACCCGTGTGAATGCCTGCATTGATACGAGACGGTCCATGATGAGGTTCCGACGATAGATCCGAACGGCGTACCGCGCGCGCTCGTGACGCGCACGGCGTGGTTTGTTGTTGTGATTGGGGAAGTGCTGCCGGCTGGCTGGCGCCGGGGTGCGCGGGGGCGCTGGTCCGGCGTGGGTTTGTCAGGGCGTGCAGCGCCCGCAATGAATGAAAAGCAAGGTTGCGGATCGCCATGCGTGCCGAGAACCGGAGTGAATCACATTTCCGATGACCTTGTCACGCGTGGGGTTTCGGTTCCGTGCTTCCGTTGCACTGCGCCCGATTATTCCAATCCGGGAACAGTGCATTGGCGATCTCTCGCTTTATCCCATCCTCGTCAATCACCATAATCCGTTGCATCGCAACACTCAAGCGCATTGTTTTCCCCGTGCGCCGGACGCCATGCCAAACAAGCCAGGCCAACGCCAGAATGCCGCTTTCGCCGCCACCGGCCAGGGCGAGCCGCGCGTGGCCGAGCACACGGTAACGAGCGACGGCCGCGAGATCGCGGTGTGCGTGTGCTACCCGCCGGGCTATCCCGCGCCGGGCGCCGAGGCGGCCACGTGGTTGCCCTGGCTGGTGTACCTGCATGCCGGCGGCTTTGTCGATGGCGGCGTGGAGCGGGCGCGCAAGCTGGTGCAGGACCTGGCCCGCGCGGTGCCGGCCGTGGTGGTGACGCCGGCCTATTCGCTGGCGCCCGAAAACCCCTTCCCGGCGGCGCCCGAAGACGCGCACAGCACGGTGCAGTGGGTGCTGCGCAATGCCCGGCGCCTGAAGCTGGACAAGACCCGCTTCGCGCTGGTGGGCGAGGAAGCCGGCGGCAACCTGGCGATCGCGCTGGCGCAGATGCTGCGCGACCGCGGCACTGCGCAGCCACGCGGCCAGTGGCTGATCCGGCCGGTGACCGACCCATGCCTGCAGCACGCGTCGTGCGCGGGCTTCGGCAGCGGCCAGGTGCTGATGGAAACGTTGCGGCGCATGGCCTGCAACTATCGCGATTACTTGCCGACGCCGGCGGACAGCGTGCATCCCTATGCCGCGCCGGCCATGGCTTCGCGCCTGACCGGGCTGCCGCCCACGCTGGTCCAGGTCGCGGAACAGGATGCGCTGCGTGCCGAAGGCGAAGCCTTCGCGCAGCGGCTGGGCAAGGCCGGTGTGCCGGCCCAGGCCATGATCATGCCCGGCGCCTGTGGCGACGGCGTGGAAGAGGCCCATGACGCGTGTCAGGCATGGGTCGACGAAGGTGCGCGGTTCCTGCAGCGATGTCTGGCTGCGGCCGACGATACCTCACCCCTGACCGAACGCCAGGCTGGCGCAAGCGCCAGCCGGCCTGGAGCCAAGCCCGCCGGCTGAGCCGCTCCAGCCAATCGCCAGCCGGCTCTGTATCGGCCAGAGCCAGGTCCGCCGGTTTGCATGGGCGGCCCTAAGTCCGACTATCCAATCTGACCAGATTCCGGTCCGCCCCCGCGGACCGGCAGGCGGCGTTCGGCCATTTGCTTTTCCGGTTGAAGAAAACCCGAACAGGAGTTTGAGAAATGCAGCAGCAGAAGCGACGTACCCTGATTGCCCTTGCCATCGTCGTGGTGCTCGGTGCCGGCGTGGCCGGCTCGGTCCTGCGCCCGTGGCACAGCGGCGAGGCCCATGCCAACACCCCGCCGCCGGCCCCGTCGATCGAAGTGGCCGCCGCGGTGGGCCAGACCATCACCGAGTGGGATGAGTTTTCCGGGCGCCTGGAGGCGGTCGACCGCGTGGAGATCCGGCCGCGCGTGGGTGGCACCATCGATGCCGTCCATTTCCGCGAGGGCGCGCTGGTGAAGAAGGGCGATCCGCTCTTCACCATCGACCCGCGCCCCTACGCAGCGGAAGTGGCACGCGCCGAGGCCGCGCTGGCCGCCGCGCAGGTTCGCGCCGCGCACGCCAAGAGCGAAGGCGAACGCGCACAGCGGTTGCTGGACGACAACGCCATCTCGCGGCGCGAGTTCGACGAGCGCATCCACGCCGCGCGCGAAACCAGCGCCAACGTGCGCGCCGCGCAAGCGCAGCTGGAAACCGCGCGCCTGAACCTGGCCTACACCCGCATCACCGCGCCGGTGTCTGGCCGCGTATCGCGCGCCGAAATCACGGTGGGCAACCTGGTGGCGCCGGGCGTGGCGACGCCGCCGCTGACCACGGTAGTGTCGGTGTCGCCGATCTACGCGAGCTTTGAGATCGACGAGCAGAGCTACCTGCGCTACACCGCTCCCGGCGCCGGCGGCGGGCAGGCCAACCTGCCGGTCTACCTCGGCCTGGCCAACGAAGACGGCCATCCGCACCAGGGCAAGATCCAGTCGGTCGACAACCGGCTCGATACGCGCAGCGGCACCATCCGCGTGCGCGCCGTGTTCGACAACGACGACGGCCGCCTGCTGCCGGGCCTGTACGCCAAGGTCAAGATGGGCGGCGGCGCGCCGCATGCGGCGGTGCTGGTCAACGACCGCGCTGTCGGCACCGACCAGGGCAAGAAGTTCGTGCTGGTGGTCGACAAGACCAGCAAGCTGGTCTACCGCGAAGTCGAGCTCGGGCCCAACTACGAGGGCCTGCGCGTGATCCGCAAGGGGCTGAAGCCGGGCGAGAGCATCGTCGTCAACGGGCTGCAGCGCGTGCGCCCCGGCGACACGGTGCAGCCCAAGACGGTGGCGATGGCCTACCGCAGCGAGCTGGAGCCGCGCCAGGCAGCGCCTGACCGCAAGCAGGCCGCCAGCGGCAAGGGCGACGGCAACGAAGGCAAACCGGTGAGCTGATCCGCCTACCGACAGCAGAAAACCCCTGGCGCTCCCCTTCATTTGTGGATGGCGCCCGCCACGGCGGGCCGCCAGGGGGCGCGCTACGCCAACGCAGGCCAACGCAGGCAGAGACCAAGATGAATCTCTCTAAATTCTTTATCGACCGCCCCATCTTCGCGGGGGTGCTGTCGGTGCTGATCTTCCTGATTGGCGCCATCTCGATGTTCAAGTTGCCGATCTCGGAGTACCCGGAAGTCGTGCCGCCGTCGGTGGTGGTACGGGCCCAGTTCCCCGGCGCCAACCCGAAGGTGATCGCCGAGACGGTGGCCACGCCGCTTGAGGAACAGATCAACGGCGTCGAGGACATGCTCTACATGAACTCGCAGGCTAACAGTGACGGCACGCTGACGCTGACCGTGACCTTCAAGCTGGGTACCGACCCGGACAAGGCCCAGCAGCTGGTGCAGAACCGCGTCTCGCAGGCCGAGCCGCGCCTGCCCGAGGACGTGCGCCGGCTGGGCATCACCACCGTCAAGAGCTCGCCGGACCTGACCATGGTGGTGCACCTGGTCTCGCCGAACGACCGCTATGACATGACGTACCTGCGCAACTACGCGCTGATCAACGTGAAGGACCGCCTCGCGCGGATCCAGGGCGTGGGCCAGGTGCAGATGTTCGGCTCGGGTGACTACTCGATGCGCGTCTGGGTGAACCCGGAGAAGATCGCCGAGCGCGGCCTTGCCGCGTCCGACGTGGTGCGCGCGATCCGCGAGCAGAACGTGCAGGTGGCGGCCGGTGTGATCGGCCAGTCGCCGTCGCTGCCGGGCACCGACCTGCAGCTGTCGGTGAATGCGCAGGGCCGTCTGCAGACCGTGGAGGAGTTTGGCGACATCATCGTCAAGACCTCGCCCGACGGCGTGGTCACGTACCTGAAGGATATCGCCCGCATCGAACTGGGCGCGTCGGAGTACGCACTGCGCTCGCTGCTGGACAACAAGTCCGCCGTGGCGCTGCCGATCTTCCAGTCGCCGGGTTCGAACGCCATCCAGATCTCGGATGACGTGCGCAAGACCATGGCCGAGCTGAAGCAGAACATGCCGGAAGGCGTGGACTACAGCATCGTCTATGACCCGACGCAGTTCGTGCGCCACAGCATCGAGGCCGTGGTCCACACGCTGTTCGAGGCCATAGCGCTGGTGGTGCTGGTGGTGATCCTGTTCCTGCAGACGTGGCGCGCATCGATCATCCCGCTGCTGGCGGTGCCGGTGTCGATCGTCGGTACATTCGGCCTGATGTATGCATTCGGCTTCTCGATCAACGCGCTGAGCCTGTTCGGCCTGGTGCTGGCGATCGGTATCGTGGTGGACGATGCGATCGTGGTGGTGGAAAACGTCGAGCGGAACATCGAGGAAGGGCTGTCCCCGAAGGAGGCCACGTACAAGGCCATGCGCGAAGTGAGCGGCCCCATCATCGCCATCGCGCTGACGCTGATCGCCGTGTTCGTGCCGCTGGCCTTCATGACGGGCCTGACCGGCCAGTTCTACAAGCAGTTCGCGCTGACGATCTCGATCTCGACCATCATCTCGGCCTTCAACTCGCTGACGCTGTCGCCGGCCCTGTCCGCGTTGCTGCTTAAGCGCCACGATGCGCCCAAGGACTGGCTGACGCGTGGCATGGATCGTGTATTTGGCAAGTTCTTCGTGCGCTTCAACCGCTTCTTCGGCCGCAGCTCGGATAGCTATGGCCGTGGCGTGAAGGGTGTGATCCGACGCAAGGGCTCGGTGTTCGGCGTCTACGCCGTGATGCTGGTGGCCACGTGGGGCGTGTTCCAGCTGGTGCCCAAGGGTTTCGTGCCGGCGCAGGACAAGCAGTACCTGGTGAGCTTTGCCAAGCTGCCTGATGGCGCCACGCTGGACCGCACAGAGGACGTGATCCGCCGTATGTCGGAGATCGCACTCAAGCATCCGGGCGTGGAGTCCGCCGTGGCTTTCCCGGGCCTGTCGATCAACGGCTTCACCAACAGCCCGAGCGCCGGCATCGTGTTCGTCACGCTCGATCCGTTCGACAAGCGCAAGAGCGATGAGCTGTCCGGCAATGCGATTGCCGCGGACCTGAACAAGCAGTATGGCTCGATCCAGGATGCCTTCATCGCCGTGTTCCCGCCCCCGCCGGTGCAGGGCCTGGGTACGATCGGCGGGTTCAAGATGATGATCGAGGATCGCGCCGCGCTGGGCTATGACGCGCTGTTCGACGCCACCAACGCATTCATGACCAAGGCGCGCGCCACGCCGGAGCTCGCCGGCATCTTCAGCAACTACCAGGTGAACGTGCCGCAGCTGGACGTGCAGCTCGACCGCACCAAGGCCAAGCAGCTGGGCGTGCCGGTGACCGATGTGTTCGAGACGCTGCAGACCTATCTGGGCTCGTCGTACGTGAACGACTTCAACAAGTTCGGTCGTACGTACCAGGTCAAGGTGCAGGCCGACGCCCAGTTCCGCCAGCATGCCGAGGACATCCTGCAGCTGAAGGCGCGCAGCGCCAGCGGGGAAATGGTGCCGCTGTCGTCGCTGGTAAAGGTCAAGCAGAGCTTTGGTCCGGACAGCGTGATCCGCTACAACGCCTTCACGGCCGCGGACATGAACGGTGGGCCGGCGCCAGGGATCTCGTCGGGCCAGGCACAGGCCGCCGCCGAGCGCATTGCCGCCGAAACGCTGCCCAAGGGCATCGGCTTCGAATGGACCGAGCTGACGTACCAGGACATCCTGGCCGGCAACGCGGGGGTGTGGATCTTCCCGCTGTGCGTGCTGCTGGTGTTCCTGGTGCTGGCTGCGCAGTATGAAAGCCTGACGCTGCCGCTGGCGGTGATCCTGATCGTGCCGATGAGCCTGCTGGCGGCGATGACCGGGGTGTGGCTGACGCAAGGCGACAACAACATCTTCACGCAGATCGGTTTCATCGTGCTGGTGGGGCTATCCGCGAAGAACGCGATCCTGATCGTGGAGTTTGCGCGCGAGCTTGAACATCACGGCCGCACGGTGGTGCAGGCCGCGATCGAAGCCAGCCGCCTGCGCCTGCGCCCGATCCTGATGACGTCGTTCGCGTTCATCATGGGCGTGGTGCCGCTGGTGTTGTCCAGCGGTGCCGGCTCGGAGATGCGCCATGCGATGGGCGTGGCGGTGTTCGCGGGCATGCTCGGCGTGACGTTCTTCGGGCTGTTCCTGACGCCGGTGTTCTACGTGGCGCTGCGCTTGCTGGCCACCCGGGGCCAGCGCCGCGCGCAGACGGCGCAAGTCGGACACGAGGCTGTGGCATCGGCTGAATAACGCATGTTTGCTCCCCTCGCCCTCTGGGTCCCTCTGGGAGAGGGGAGCTACCTCGGCGGCATTGATTCCGCCGAAGCACAGAACAGTCAAGGAATGCACAAATGATTGCCCAGATGACAAGGCAGTTCCCCCGCATCGCTACGCTGGCCGCCGCGCTGATCCTGGCCGGCTGCTCGCTGGCCCCGACCTACAAGGTGCCGGAAACCGCCACGGTGCCGGCCTACAAGGAAGCCGAGGCCGCGCAGGCCGAAGGCGCGCCATGGAAGACCGCGACGCCCGCCGAAGGCCAGCATCGCGGCGAATGGTGGAAGATCTTCGGCGACGGCGAACTGGACCGGTTAATGGTTGCCTCCGGCGAATCCAACCAGGATCTCGCCATCGCCGCGGCCCGTCTGAAGCAGGCGCGCGCCTTCACCGGCGCGACCGAGGCGGATCTCTACCCGCAGCTCAGCGTGGGCTTCGATCCGACCCGCTCGCAGCCCTCGGCCGCGTCGCAAGGCCTGCCCGACGGCACGCGGGTCTCGCCGCAGACCGTGCTGAAGGCACGCGCCTTCGCCAGCTATGAGCTGGACCTGTTCGGCCGCGTCGCGTCCAGCGTCAATGCCGCGCGCGCCGAAGGCGAGGCCGCCGAGGACCTGTACCGCTCGGTGCAGCTCGCGTTGCAGGCCGACGTGGCGCAGGCGTATTTCGCGCTGCGCACGCTGGACAGCGAGCGCGACCTGCTGAATGCGACCATCCGGCTGCGTGAAGACGCGCTGAAGCTGCTGAAAAAGCGCTATGACGCTGGCGAGACGACCGACCTGGATCCGGCCCGCGCCGAGGCCGAGCTCGGCACCGCGCGCGCCGACCTGGCCGGCATCGAGCGCCGCCGCGCCAACCAGGAGCATGCGCTGGCGGTGCTGACCGGCGTGCCGCCCGCGGCGTTCTCGCTGCCGGCGCGGCCGTTCGATGCCGCGCCGATCGCGATCCCGGCCGGGCTGCCGTCCGAGCTGCTGGAGCGGCGCCCGGACATCGCTGCGGCTGAGCGCCAGATGGCTGCCGCCAACGCCCGCATCGGCGTGGCCAAGGCGGCGTTCTTCCCGCGCATCACGCTGACCGGGCTGTTCGGCTTTGAATCGGCCGACCTGTCGAACCTGTTCAAATGGTCGTCGCGTACGTGGATGCTGGGGCCGCTGATCGGCTCGACCATCGCGCAGACGGTGTTCGACGGTGGCCGCAACAGTTCCAACCTGGCCGGCGCGCGGGCCGCGCATGAGGAGAGCGTGGCCGCATACCGGCAGACCGTGCTGGTGGCCTTCCGCGAAGTCGAGGACAGCCTGGCCGACGTGCGCTGGCTGAGCCAGCAGGCGGGCGCGCTGGACGGCGCGCTGGGCGGCGCGCGCCGCGCGGCGCGGATCTCGCGCAGTCGCTACGATGCCGGCGCGGTTGACTACCTTACCGTGATCGACGCCGACCGCACCGTGCTGCAATCGCAGCGCGAGGCCAATGCCGTGGCCGGCTTGCGCGCTGCCGCAACGGTATCGCTGATCCGCCGGCTGGGTGGCGGCTGGGGTCCGTTGCCGGAGACGGTGGCGGCCACGCAGCCTGCGACGGCCACGGTGCCCGCGCAATGACGCGCTGCAGCGCCGCGCCATGACGCGCTGCAACCGCGCGCCATCAGCGCGGCGATGCTGGCGCGATGCCCCGGAATCACTACACTGGAAGCATCGCGCCACGCATCCCGGGCGCCCCCGGGCAGATTTGCGGGCGCCTGGGTTGCGTCGTCATGCTTCGCTTCAGGAAACCGGTCTGGGGATTGATCTTTGCCGCGCTTACGGTGGCGCTGCTGCTGGTGCCATTGCCGTGGGCGGACCGCACCAGCATCCATGACGAAGTAGTGATCGCCCGGACGCCGGCCGAGGTGTTCGACTACATTGCCACGCCGCAGCACTGGCCGGCTTGGTATCCCGCCTCGGGCGCGGTGGCAGGGGCGACGGACCATCCGCTGGGGCCTGGCGAGCGCGTGGCCGAGAGCTTCGTGGCAGGCGAGCGCAGCGCCGTGGTCATCTGGACCGTCACCATCAGCCAGCGGCCGCGCCTCTGGGCGATCGCCGGCGACGTGCCGGGCGGGCGCCGGGCCGGCACCATCACCTACAAGCTTACGCCGGCCATGACGCCGTCGCTGACACCGTCGGCGGAAAGCACGCGTTTCGAACGGGAATTCAGCTACCAGTCGCCCACGCTGCTCTTTGCGCTGATCAATCGCCTGATGCTGCGCTCGCGCCTGCAGTCAGAGTCCGGCGAGGCGCTCAGGCGCCTGAAGGCGAGGCTGGAAGCACCGCAGGCGCCATAGCCTTGCACGGCGGGTCGATCGGCACTAAGTTGGAAACAGCCGCCAGTGCGGCTGCAGGAGGTTTGCCATCACCATGACGCCCCATACCCTTGGCCTCGATCCCGCAGCATGGATGTGGCGGCTGGCATTGGGCGCCACGCTGGCGCTGGCGTTGCAGTTCGGCGCCGGGCCATCGCGCGCCCAGCCACATGAGTCGGGCTCGATCACGATCGGCGGATCGGCGCAAGTGCAGGGGCCGGTTCGGGTCCATGGCACGCTCACCGTCGCCGGCCATGTCTTTGCCAGCGGTCCGTTGACCGCGGCGTATTTCACCGGCCCGGTCAGCGCCCGCGCCGTGCCATATCGCGGCGGCTACCTGAAGGTATTCAATGGACCGTTGACGGTGCATGGCGACATGGTGGTCAAGGGCGACCTGACCGTTGCCGGGCCGCTGACCGTCGATGGCCCGCTTGCCGCCAGCGGCGGCATCGATGCCGACGGACCGATGCGCGAGCGCGACTACGGCCGCTGAGCCGAGCCCGGCTGCGCGGCGTTTCCCTGTTGCACAATACCGGCTTTGCAGTCGCTGCAATCCGGACGGGGAACACGCATGGCAAAGCAGGGCGAGGGCGCACTGGGCCTGAAGGGCATCGCAATGTTCGAGGCGGCCAAGGGCGTGCTGGTGATCGTCGCCGGCCTGGGGCTGGCCGCGCTGCTGCACCGCGATGCGCAGGCGCTGGCCGAAGCCATCATCCAGCGCCTGCACGTCAATCCCGCCAGCCGCTATCCCACCATCTTCCTGTCGCTGCTCGCGCATCCTGACAACGCGCGCCTGTGGGCGATCGGCGGGTCGGCGGCGGTCTATGCGCTGATGCGCTTTGCCGAAGCCTACGGGCTTTGGCGCGGGCTCGCGTGGGGCAACTGGATCGGCGTCTGGTCCGGCGGCATCTATATCCCGCTGGAGCTGTACGAGGCCTTGGTCCATCCGAGCTGGCTGCATGGCGGGCTGGCGGCGGCCAACCTGCTGGTGGTGCTATACCTTGCGCGGGGATTGCTGTTGCGGCGCGTGTCCGCCGGCTAGGGCGATCCGGCGGTCAGTGCGAGATCGATCAGCAGCGGGTCGTGGTCGGAAGACCGGTAGGCATCGGGGGCGTAGTAGGCAGGCACCGAAGGCGCCCCCGGGCCCGGCGCATACGAGAACGCAGCCGGCTCGTCGGCATTGATATGCCAGGCCTGCACGGCAATGACGTGCCTTGCGGCCGCGGCATCGGCCAGCACATGGTCAAGATATCCGGCCTGCCCGTTATAGACGTAGCTGTAGGCTTGCGGCCCCGCCAGCTTTGCCACCATGTCCGCGTAGCCGCGCCGTGCCAGCAATCGTACCGGATCTTCCATCGCATAGCTGTTCAGGTCGCCAATCACCAGCACGCCCGCGCCAGCCGCGCCGGTCGGCACCGTGGCAAGCCAGTCGGCCAGGGCGCCGGCGGCCTGTACGCGTGACGGGTTCCAGCATCCTTGCCCATCGCCCCGGTCGGCTTGTGCGCCACCGGCTTCCACGCAGTTCTTTGACTTGAGGTGGTTGACCACGAGCGTCACAGGCGCGCCGCCGGCCTTTGCCCGGAAGCTGGCGGCGAGTGGCTGCCGGCTGCGGGCGCCCAGCCACGTGGTGGCGGCACGGCCGACGATCTCCGCGGCGCGGGCGTTGTACAGCAGGCCCACCGCGATCGCATCGCCGCCGAGCGCGGGCGTTCCGGGATCGACGACGCGCCAGTCGGGCCCAAGCCGCGTCGCCAGTTGCCGCACCGCGCTGTCCGGGCCAAAGCCGTTGTTCTGCAGTTCCATCAGGCCGATCACGTCGGCATCCAGCGCGCGCAGTGCGGCGACCAGCTTGGCCTCCTGCCGGGCCAGCGCCGCGGCGCTCCGCGCACCGCGGTTGTCGGCCGCAGCGAGACCACCAGTGCCGTTGAAGTAGTTCTGCAGATTGAATGCCGCCACCCGCAGCGTTGCCGCGGGATGGCGCGCCGGCGCAACCGGGCGCGGATTGGCGGATTGGAACGCCGGTGCCTGCGCGCCGCGCACCGGCTGCAGGCGCCACTGACCGTGGCGCTTCTCCAGCACGCCAATGACGCCGCTGACGGTATCGCCCGCACGCAGCGGACGGGTGGCGGCAAGCTGCGGCGGCGGGTAGGGCACTACCTCGGGATACTGGCGCGTCGAGCCGTCATCGAGCAGCAGCCGGTTGCGCGAATTGGCGGCCGCGATCTGCGCTGCCGCCGCGCCAGGCAAGGCAGCTTGCGTCGGCGCGAGCGGCCGCCCGAAGCTCAGCGCAAGGGTGCCGTAGCGCGCCAGTTCATGGGTGTCGCTGACCGTCAGCGTCTGCGGCAGCCTGACCAGCATGCCAGCCCGGGCACGCAGGTCGGCATCGCCACGGACGGGCAGCGTCAGCGAGGCCGGCGTGACCGGGATGCCGCTGGCGCAGACCGTCGGCGCCTCTGACAGGGTCAGTTGCGTTTGTCCGAATTTGTCCTCGACCGTTCCGGACAGGCGCACGAGGTCGCCTGCGCGCGCCACGGCTCGCGGCGCGTAGACGAACAAGCCTTCGGAAATGCCCGGCCGGTGCTGGCGACTGGCGTCAGCCTGCTGCACAAAGAAACCGCGCAGGCCGCGCTCGCCGCTGAAATCCGCGGTGACGACCGCTTCAATTTCGACCATGCGCCCGGACAATGCACCGCCATCCTGGACCTGGGTAATGGCTGTCGCCGGCGCGCCACATGGCTGCACGGCGCCGAACGCCGGCGCGGCACCCGGTAGGCTAATCAGGACGGCGAGGGCACGGACGCAAAGGTTTCCGGTCAAGGGGCGCAAGCGTGTCGGCATGGCGGCTCTGGCAACGAAGTGGCAAGGTCCACGATGCTAGCCGAGCCGTGTAACGGAATGCTTTCCGCGGCATCTGGCGCCGCGATCGTGCTAAGGTAATAGGAACCCGCCGGCGCGCGCCGGCCTCCTACCCAAAGGTAATAGAACCGCCATGATCAAGGAAATCGCTCAACTCACCATCAAGCCCGGCATGGAGCAGCAGTTCGAACAGGGCGTCAGCGAGGCCAAGCCGCTGTTCCTGCGCTCGCGTGGCTGCCACGATGTGCAGCTGTTCCGCTCGATCGAGCAGCCCGAGCAGTACACGCTGGTGGTCGACTGGGAAACCGTCGAGGACCATATGGTCCACTTCCGCGAATCGCCCGAATTCCAGCAGTGGCGTGCGCTGGTGGGCGATACCTTCGCCGCGCCGCCGAATGTGCATCACGTAGCCAAGGCTCTGTAAGCGCGACCGATGAACACACGGCCCGAGCGTCCCCGCCATTTCTCGATGCTGCGCGAGCTGCAGCTTGCCGATGTGTTCACGCTCGGCAATGCGGCCTGCGGCATGGGGTCGGTATTCTTCGCCATGTTCTACGTGGCGGACCAGCAACTGTCGCACTTCTACACGGCCGCGGCGCTGGCGCCGCTGGCCTTTATCTTCGATGTGC
This sequence comes from Cupriavidus sp. Agwp_2, assembly GCF_040784895.1. NCBI lineage: Bacteria > Pseudomonadati > Pseudomonadota > Betaproteobacteria > Burkholderiales > Burkholderiaceae > Cupriavidus > Cupriavidus sp. Agwp_2. The sequence goes on along the minus strand of NZ_CP088084.1, from coordinate 807,566 downwards.
TCGACGGCCGCATCGCGCGCTGGCGTCATGCGCATTCGGCGCTGGGGCGCGAGCTCGATTCGCTGGCCGACGTGATCTCGTTTGGCGTCGGCCCGGCCACGCTGGCGTTCGCCGCCGGCATGCGCGGCGGCTGGGATCTGGCCATCCTGATCTACTTTGTCTGCTGCGGCGTGAGCCGGCTGGCGCGCTTCAACGTCACCGCCGAAACGCTGGCCGCCGGCAGCGACAGCGGCAAGGTGGCGTATTTCGAAGGCACGCCGATCCCGACCAGCGTGCTGCTCACGGCCGTGCTGGCATGGTGTGCCTGGCAAGGACGGCTGGCCGGCGACCTGCCCGGCGGCGCCTGGGTGCTGGGGCCTGCCGTGCTGCATCCGCTCGCGTTGCTGTTCGCGCTGTCGGGCACGCTGATGGTCAGCAAGACGCTGCGCATCCCCAAGTTCTGAGTCCGCCGGCGCGCGAAGCGCCGTTTCGGATAAACGTCGGTCCTGCAGAATGGACCAGCGCCAGCGCGGAAACCCCGCGCTGGCGCTGCCTGGCTGTCCGGTTTTTATTGATGGTTTAAGCCGGTGCGCCAAGCCAGGATGGCGTGCCGCCGAGCGCACGGCGTTCTGTGAACACCCCGCACCATGCGCGAGGCGAAGTCTATCAATTGACAAGTCAAAAGAGAAACGCCGTGTGGACGACGTTTGCGCTCCGGCTCATGCGCGTGCCGGCTCCGCCACACCCGCGGCGCGCTTGCGGCTGACCATCAACGCCAGCAGCGCCGCCACCAGGCAGGCCGCGCCGGCGGCATACAGCGCCGGCGTATAGGTCAGCAGCAGCGTGCGAGTCATCCCCGCGCCGAAGGCTGCCACGGCCGCGCCGATCTGGTGGGCCGCGAAGATCCAGCCGAACACCATCGGCGCGCGCTCGCGCCCGAAGGTGGTTGCGGCCAGCTTGACCGTCGGCGGCACCGTGGCGATCCAGTCCAGCCCGTAGAACATGGCAAAGATCGACAGGCCGTAGAGCGTGAAGGTCGAATGCGGCAGCCAGAACAGCGACAGGCCGCGCAGCGCGTAGTACCAGAACAGCAGCTTGCGGCTGTCATAACGGTCCGACAGCCAGCCCGACAGGATGGTGCCGACAAAGTCGAAGGCGCCCATCATCGCCAGCGCCGACGCGGCCGGCACCGGACCCATGCCGAAGTCGCCGCACAGCGCGATGAAGTGCGTCTGGATCAGGCCGTTGGTGCTCAGGCCGCAGATAAAGAAGGTGCCGGCCAGGACCCAGAAGGCCTGCGTGCGCGCGGCGTCGCGCAACACCACGAAGGGGCCGCGCAGCGTCAGCGGTGCCGGGGGCGCGGGCGGCTGCACCGGCGTCGCGGCCGGAACTTCGCCGAACGCCGCCAGGCCCACATCGGCGGGGCGGTTGCGCATCAGGCTCAGCACCAGCACTGCCAGCAGCGCGCACGCGGCCAGCACGGGCAGCACCGCGACACGCCAGCCCATATGCTCGATCAGCCAGGCTGCCACCGGCAGGAACGCAAGCTGGCCGGTGGCCGAACTGGCGGTCAGGAGGCCGATGACCAGCCCGCGCCGGGCGCTGAACCAGCGGTTGGCAACCACGGCCGCCAGCACCAGCGCGGTCATCCCGGAGCCGACGCCCAGCATCAGCCCCCATGCGACGAAGAGCTGCCACAGTTCGGTCGACACCGTTGCCAGCGCCATGCCGCCCGCGATCAGCGCCAGCGCCGCGCAGACCACGTTGCGCACGCCGAAGCGCTCCATCAGGATGGCCGAGAACGGCGCCATCAGCCCGAACAGCGCAAAGCGGAAGGCCAGGATCGACGAGATCTCGTCGGTGTTCCAGCCCATCTCGCGTGCCAGCGGCGACAGGAACGCGCCGGGCAGGCCGAGCGCGGCCGAGGTGGTGAGCATCACCAGGAAAGTAAGGGCGGCGACCAGCCACGCGTAGTGGATGCCGCGCCGGTCGAGCCGGCTGGATAAGGCTTGCGCAAACATTGGATTTCTCTGACCTGGGTTGGGGTAGCGACAGGCGAAAGGGGGCCTGCCCGCCGGCCCCGAAGGCGGCAGGGAGAAGGCCCGGCACGTGGTTGAAAACGGGTTTGGGGCTAGGCGGAACTACCCAGCAGGCGGTTGCGGACGGCGTCGAGCATGGTGCCAGAGAGCGGATCGCCCTCGGTTGCGCGCGCCAGCGTCAGCGCGCCGACCAGCATGGCCATGCGGACCAGCGCTTCTTCCTCGCGCACCTGCGGGTCATCGCTGGGTACGGTCGTGGCCATGTCGTCGACCAGTACCTTGAAGCCGTCCAGGAAGGCCTGTCGCACCGGCTTGCCGGCGGGCTCGCGCGCCACGTCCACCGCCAGCGACGAGGCCGCGCAGCCAGCGCCCGGGTTGGCGCAGTGCGCAGCCGTCAGGTAAGGCTCGACCAGGTTGGCCAGCATCACGTGCCGGTCGCCGCCGGCGCGCGCCAGGCGGCGCTCCCAGCGCGCGGCGGACTCTTCAAAGGCGCGCTTGCAGGCCTGCGCGGCGAGGGCGTCCTTGGACGCGAAGTGGCCATAGAAGCCGCCGTGGGTCAGGCCGGCACCGGCCATCAGCTCGGCGACGCTGACGCCATTCAGCCCGCGCTCGCGGAACAGGCGGGACGACGCCTGCTCGATCGCTTCGCGGTTCTTGTCGACTTGTTCGCGTGATGCGCGTGCCATGTGAAGGACTCCTCGGATTTCTGCCTTGACCGCAGTTTAGATGATGGCCATACTTTATTCAATAGATGTCAGGCATCATCTATAAGCAAGCCGCAGGGCAAACTAACCGTCACCTTCAGGAGTCACCCCGTCATGCAAAACCTTTTCGATTTGAGCGGCCGCGTTGCCGTCGTCACCGGATCCACCCGCGGCATGGGCCTCGCCATGGCGCGGGCGCTGGGCAGCGCCGGCGCCGCGGTGGTGGTGTCGGGACGCGACGGCGAAGCGGCGCGCACCGTCGCCACCCAACTGGAAGCGGAAGGCATCCGTGCCACCGGCATCGCCTGTGACATTGCCGACGTCGACAGCGTGCGCGCCTTCGCCGAGCAGGCGCTGGCCGCCTACGGCCGGGTCGATGCGCTGGTCCTCAATGCGGCGGCCGGCGCCACGCCGGGTTCCATGCTGGCGCAAGGCCCTGAGTTGTTCGATGCGGCCATGGCCGGCAACGTGCGCGGCAACCTGATGCTGGTGAACGCGCTGGCGCCGCAGATGGCCGAGCGCCGCGATGGTTCGATCACTTTCATGTCGAGTATCGCGGCGAAGCGCGGCTCGGCGTTCCTTGGCCTGTACAGCGTGACCAAGGCAGCGATCGACCAGGCCATGCGCAGCCTGGCGCTGGAGCTTGGCCCGTCAGGCATCAACGTCAATGCGATCAACCCGGGCCCGGTGCGCACGGAATTCTCTCGTGAAGCCCTGTGGGGCGATCCCGAGCGCGAAGCGCGGCTGGCCGCGGGCGTGCCGATGCGGCGCATCGGCGAGGCGGAGGACGTGGCGGGGCTGACGGTGCTGCTGGCTGCGCCGGCCGGACGCTTTATCCACGGCCAGAGCATCGGGGTAGATGGGGGCTTGTCGGCACAATAAGGCGACGCGCGCCAGGCGAAGCGGCACGATTTGAACGGCCATCGGCAAATCACTATGATGAATTTCCCGATGGCCGTCAGAGTGCCGTCAGAGCGCGGTTAGGGCGCCGTTACAGCGCCGTTGGAGCCTGGAAATGCCGGCCTGGCGCCCAGCCTGCCGGGACAGCGGAGCATTGCATCATGCAGACAACCAGCCCGAGCGTTGCGTCGACCCTGGTGGCGGTGCGGCCCGACAGCGCAATTGCCACCAGCCAGAAGCTGCCGTATTTTGTTGGCATTTCCGCCACGACGACAGGCGCCAGGGCTTTGTCGATGCACCTGGTCGTGGTCCCGCCCGGCGCGCACGCGGAAGCCCATGTGCATTGCGAGCATGAGACTGCTATCTACGTGCTGGAGGGCAGGGTCGAAACCCGCTACGGCCCCGGCCTGCGAGACTCCGTGGTCACTGAAGCGGGTGACTTCCTGTTTATTCCACCCGGCGTTCCGCACCAGCCGTTCAATCTCAGTGCCACCGAGCCGGCCCGCGCCATCGTTGCCCGGAACAGTCCGGACGAGCAGGAGAGGGTACTGCCGTACGACCCGGCCGCGGACCACGAGGCCTCTGGCGATACAACTATTCGGTCGCCGTGAACCCGGAAGCCATGACCACAGGCCTCCATCGCGCCCGCTGGTCCTGGATCGTCTGACGCAGTGCCGTCGCCGGCTGGCCATTCAGTTCCATGCCCAACGTCGCCATCTTGTCGCGGATGTCGCGCGCACGGACCGCCTCCAGCAGCGCTTTCTCCAGTCGGGCAACGGTGGCGGGCGGGGTGCCCGCCGGCAAGAACGCCGAGTACCACCCGGAGGCAGTCTCAAAGCCGGGTGCCCCGGCTTCTGCCAGCGTCGGCACGTCAGGCAACAGTGATGAGCGCCTGGTGCCGGTAACGCCGAGGAAGCGGATCTTGCCGGCGCGATACAACTCCATCTGCCCGGCAATGGCGTCGATGCCAATAGGCAGCGTGCCACCGATTTCGTCGGTCAGCATCATCACCACGCCCCGGTACGCCGTCGGTGTCAGCGGCACACCGATTTCCTTGCTGAGGGTGACGACGCCGAAATGAATGCTGCCGCCGAGGGTAACCAGTCCGACTCCGCCTTTTGACGGATCGCGCTTCACCCACGCCAGGTATTCCTGCATGGTCCGGTACGGCTGGCTGACGCTGGTCGATGCCACCAGCGGAACATCGGCCAGGTAGGCGACAGGGACCAGGTCCTTGTCCGGATCGTAGGGCAGTTGCTTGTAGGTCAGCGGGAAGATCGTGAACGGGGGCGCCGGCGAAATCAGCAGCGTCTTGCCGTCAGGCGGCGAGCGCCGGACATTGTCCAGCGCCAGGCGGGCTGAAGCGCCCGGACGATTCTCCACCAGCACCGGCGTGTCGAGGGAGACGCGCAGCTTCTCCGCCAGCGCGCGGGCAAAGATGTCGAGTGCGCCGCCAGGCGCGAATCCAACCACGATGCGCAGCGGGGTATCGGTTGGGGCCGCGAGCGCGGTGGCCGGCAAGGTGCCCATGCCCAACGCGAGGGAAATGCCGACTGCAAGGTTGCGCAGTGCGAATCGGACCGGCATGGTGTCTCCTTTTGGAAGCAAGAATACTTCGATGGTCAGGCAGGCTGGATCGCGGCGTGTTTGTCCAGCGGATAGATAGGGCGGCGCAGGTTGCGGAAAGGGAACTGGCTGTAGTCCGAACTGCAGACGCCAGGGCCGGCCACCAGGACGATGTCCTTCGCAATCGGCTCGAAGCCGGCGCGGAAATGCTGGCGCGACTTGATCAGGACGTACTTTCGGCGTGACAAATCGATCCCGGCGTGGGTGAACACGCCCGTATCGAATGGCTCCTGCGGCTTCTCGCAGACGACGACCAGCGCGCCGTCCACGTCAAGCACGGCAGTACGGCCCAGGCTGAGCCGCATGCCGGTGAACATCGGCCCGGTCACCTGGTAGGCGCCATCGGTGATGCATCGAACCTGTCCCGTCAGGCGCAGCGGCTTGCCCTTGAGTCCGAGCGCAGGCATATCGGTCTTTCCGCCGACGTCGACCATTACCGTCTTGCCGACCCCCGCCTCGATCATCAGGGCCACGGCACCCGGATCCCAGAAGGGGCCGGCGACAACGTCCTTCAGCCCCTGCCGCAGCACTTCACCAAGGACCGTCATTTCGTCGGTCGGCCCACCCGCCCCGCAGTTGTCGCCGTGATCGACGAGGATCACGGGGCCCGCCTCGGCGTCTCGGGCGCGTGCGATGGACGTCTCCATGGGCTCGAGCGGAAAGACGAAGTCGGCGCGGCGCTCCCATGCGGCGGTGCAGAGTTCGTCGAGCAGTTGCGCGCCCGCGTCGGCATGGTCCGCATCGGCCACCACGACCACCGTGAGGCCGACATGCGGAATATCCGCAAGCGGGAAGCCGCCGAAAATGGAGACGTTCAGCACCTCGCCGTCGCGCTCCGCGGCGATGGCCCGATCCATGATGTCCTTCATCGGCTGCTCGCGCGGCGTCTGGCGCAGCATATGGGTAAGCATCGGCAGCGTCCGCCACAGCATGACCGGGCGGACTTCGTCACGAAGCGCCGCCATCAACGTCTGCGCCGCGCGCGCCCCGGTCTCGTACACGTCCACGTGCGGGTAGGTCCGATAGCCGGCAATGACGGTGGCGTTTTCCACCAGTGCCTTGCTGAAGTTGGCATGGAAATCGAGCGATACCGCGATCGGTACTTCCGGCGCGGCGGCGCGGATCCGTGCAAGCAGTTCGCCTTCGGCATCCGCAAGGCCCTCGGCCACCATCGCACCGTGCAGGTCGAGCATGACCGCGTCGCAGCCTTCGCGCACGGCCTCGACGATCGTGGCCGACATCGATTCGAAGGCTTCCCGCGTCACCACCCCGCTCGGTACGGCATTTGCCATCAGCGGCATCACGAACTCGTCGCCCTGGGCAACAACCAGGTCCATGAACGCCGCCGCGGCGCTGTTGGTGCCCTGGCAGGCGCGCACCGCGTCGTCGCCATAGAGCGGGCCATCGGTGCTGCTGCCGCGGCTGAAGGCAGAGAGCGGCGTGGGAATCGGCGAGAAGGTATTGGTCTCATGCCGCATCAGGGCGATGACGAAGCGCATTGGTGGGCTCCAGAAATTGAGTCGGACGTAATGTCAGTTGGATTCGAGATTGACCATGCGGGCGATGGCGCCATAGCGCACGGTTTCGGCATGGATCAGGCGCCGGCTTTCCGCGGGCGTGGTGAGGACCGGCTCGTAGGCGAGCGCCTGGAGCCGTTCGAGAAAATCAGGCTCCTGCACGCTGGCGCGCACTTCCCGGTACAGCCGTTCCACGATGGCATCCGGCGTGCCGGTCTTGGCCACGAGTGCCAGGTTGGCGCGCACGAGCAGGGCATCCTTGCTGTCGGCAGCCTGCCGCTCCAGCCTGGGGAACTGCGTGACCGTCGCCGCTTGCAGCACGGCCAGCGGCTTGACCTTGCCGTCACCGACATAGCTGATGGATGAGCCGATGACATCCACATGGGCATCGGTCTGGCCGCCAATCAGGTCCGACATGGCCGGCGGAGAGCCGCGATACGGCACGATGGTGAAGTCCAGCCCGTTGCGGCGCTTCCAGTCCGCAAGGCCGAGATGCGCCGCGCCGGCGACTGCATTGATGCTGATCGAGACCTTGCCCGGGTGCTTGACGATGTAGTCCCTGAGTTCGGTCAGGTTCATCTGCTTGCGGTCCGCCCGCGTGACGATCCAGTGCGGCACGGTGTTCACGATGGTGATGGGCGTGAAATCCCGATCGGGGTTGTAGCGCAATCCCTTGACGGTATGCGGATTGATGTTCAGCGTGCCATCGCTCGCGAGCAGCAGGGTATTGCCGTCGGCCTTCTCCTTCAGTACCGACATGACGCCCGGCACGGTAGCGCCGCCGGCGATGTTCTCCACCACCACCGGCTGCCCGAGCCGCTGTTCCAGCTTGCGAGCCAGGGTGCGGCCCACGATGTCGTAGGAACCGCCCGCGGGAAAGGGCACCACCAGCCGCAGCGGCCGATCCGGCCATGCCGCGGCAGCGGCGGGATGCATCGCGACAAGCATGGTGCCCATCATGGCGCCTGCCATCGCCCCGCGTACGATCCTGGCAAAAGTGTTCAGTGTGATCATCGGTCCTCCTCCTGGGGGTCTTGCGCCGCGCTTGTATTGATGGAATGGCGCCGACTATAAGGGATCGATGTCTCTACCAAAAGCGAATAAAAGTCTTTGTAGATCAACCAAATGGTTAACTCTTAGAATGCGGCTATCCCACTGCTACTTGTTGTCCAGCGATGCCCAATGATCCCGCCCGTACTGTCCAGGAATCCGCCCAGTCCATGCTTGGCCGCCTCAAGCTGCGTCATCTCCGCCTCGTTCTCGCACTCAGCGAAGCGGGTACGGCGGCGGCGGTGGCCGAGCGCCTGCATGTCAGTCCGGCTGCGGTGTCGAAGTCATTGGGGGAAATCGAGGACATCGTCGGCACGCCGCTCTATGTCAGGGGCCGGCGCGGCCTGGTGCTGACCGAGCCAGGCCGCGAGATGGCGGCGCACGCCAAGGTGATGCTGGCGCAGTTCGAGCGGCTGGCGGAATCGCTGCACGCGGTGCGTGCGGGCAGCCAGGGCGAATTGCGCATTGCCTTTCGGACGATCTCGGTGCAGCCGCTGCTGGCGCAGGCGATGACCGATTTCCACCGCGACAATCCGCGCGTCGAAATCAGCGTGATCGAGGGCGGCATCGGCGAAATGACGGAGCAGCTGATCGACGGCTCGCTCGACATGCTGTTCGCCTACGACGATCCTCGCCTGTCGCGGCCGGCATTGCGGACCACGCCGGTGGTCCCGGCCCAGAAGGTCGTCATCGTGGCCAGCCGCGACCACCCGTTGCTGGCGCGCCGGAAGATTGCGGCACAGGCATTGTCATCCGAGCGGTGGTGCATACCAGCGGCCGGTTCACGCATGCTCCACCTGCTTCACACGGCGTTCCACGCCTTTGGCGTCGCGCCGCCGGCATCGGGCATCCGCACCAGCGATGTCGCCGCTACCGCAAGCCTGATGCAGACCGGGCACTACCTTGCCGTCTTCCCCGAGCGGATCGCCGCGCAGCTCTGCGAGGCCAAGGTTGCGCGCATCCTCCGCTTCGACCTGTGCAGCCACGTGGAGCCGGTCGTCGTGGTCTGGAATGGCGATGTCACGCCGCGGCCGGCGGCGCAGCGTTTCCGTGACCTGGTCGTGGAGCGGGCCAACCTGGGCGCCTGGCAGCACGAAGACGTGCCGGTGCTGGGCGCGCGCGCCGTGGCTGCGGCGGGCATGGTGGACCGGAAACCGAAGCCGTCAGCGAAACCGTAAGCAACGCGGGTCCGATGCATGCCCCGATCGCTCCCGCCCCCGCGCAGGTTTACCCTGGTACGCACCAACACAAGTCATTGGGGCGTATCGCCCTATTGGTCCTGCACCGGCCATTTCTAGTATGGAGTCACCGCGCGGCACCGCAAGCACTGCGGCGCGGTATCCAGGCTTTCCTGCCCGGACGTGAATCGCCGAGTTCAATCATGGCGATTCATGAGAAACACGAATAGCCGATATCACCCCTCTGCCTGACCGGGTACAGCTGAGCACCGAGTGAGCGGCTGGGGATGCGGCTGCAAAAAATATCCAGGAGACAACATGCTGCATGACCTGCCCGCTCGCCCAGAGACCATCCATTGGGGCTACTTCGATGCCACCAAGGCGCCCGCCCTGACCGTGAAGAGCGGCGACCTCATTCGTGCCGAGGCCGTGACCCATCACGCGGGAGATGCGCCAGAGCTGATGATGGATGACGCCATCCGCGAGATCTACCAGAAGGTTCCCCATGACGACCGCAACCCGGGTGTGCACATCATGACCGGGCCGATCTATGTCGAGGGTGCCAGGCCCGGCGATGTGCTGGAGGTGCGCTATCTCCAGATGATCCCGCGCTTCCGCTTCGGCGCCAACGTTGCGGCGCACTGGGGGCAGCTCTACAGGGAGTTCGAGAAGGAGCGGGTCACGATCTATGAGCTGGACCAGGCTTCCAACACCGCGCATGCCCTCTATGCCTTCGACTACCCCGGCAAGCTGACCACGCCCGGCAAGGTGGTCGACGAACGCGAATGCTGCCGCCAGCCGGCGCTTGCCGGTGTGCGCGTGCCCGTGCGGCCCCATCTTGGCACCGCTGGGGTCGCGCCCGATAAACGCGGCCGGGTCACTACCGTGGAGCCAGGGCTGCATGGCGGCAATATCGACAACTGGCGCATCGGTGCGGGTGCCACCATGTACTACCCGGTCCAGGTCGACGGCGCCCTGTTCTCGATCGGCGACCCGCATATCTCGCAGGGCGACGGCGAAATCAGCGGTACGGCGATCGAAGCCTCGCTGAACGTGCTGTTCCAGGTCATCCTGCGCAAGGACTTCCACTTCCCGTCGCCGCTTCTGGAAACGCCCGATTGCTGGGTCGTGCACGGCTTCCATGAAGACCTTGATGAGGCCGGCAAGAACGCGGCCCGCGACATGATCCAGTTGCTGACCGAGCAGCAGGGCCTCTCGCGCGATGATGCCTACTCGCTGATGAGCGTCTCGGCCGACTTCGGTGTGACGCAGGTCGTCGATGGCACGCAGGGCATCCATTGCACCATGCCTCGCGCGATCTTCCCACCCAAAGGCGGCAAAGGCAAAGGCTGAGCTGGCATCATCATCGAATCCACGCACCGCCGGACGCCCGCCGCCGCAAGGCGGGGTGCCCCGCGCGGCTGCCGAACCGGAGAACGCGGCATGCAATACGTCTACGTAGGACGCAACGAATGGGTTGCCCTGATCGTCGGCCTGGTCACCGGCTCCCTGTATTCCTGGCTGAATTTGCCGATTCCCGCGCCCAATGTCACCGGCGGGATCTGCGCCATCCTTTTTACTTACCTCGGCTACCTGATCGTGCAAGCGTTGCGCAAGACCATCGCCTTCGGGCGCCCGCCGCAAGGCAGCCAGGGCAACGGAATTTCCTGAGAGCGGGGAGAACGACATGGTAGAAATTGCATTGGGGACGACCGAACTGCAGGCAGCCGCCGTCGGACTGGTCACCGGTATTGTCTACACTGCTGTCCGTGCACCGATACCGGCGCCTAACGTGCTTGGCGGCATTTTCGCCATCTTCGGCACATTTGCGGGTTTCGTGCTGGTTGCCGCCATGCGAGGCCAGTTGATGGTCGGATGACTTGACGGATTGATGGCCTTTGCATGAAATGCCTGGAGCGTTGGCGGACAGCCCTGTCCGCCAATTGCGCTGTTGCAGAATGCTGCCTGGGAGGCTGAATTGCACCTTTTGCGCTTTTCCACCGAAGCCTATCCGCACAACCGGCGGGGCGCCGCCTGGCGCGACGAACTCAGGATCGCGCGCCTGCATTGCGAAAGCCTGTGCGCGGATCACACCCTGCACGGCACGATCCAGTCGCGGACAACCCCGGCAGGGATAGAACTGGCCTGTGTCGCGTCGGTTCCCCAGACCCTGGGCGTTGCTGCGGGAGACGGACGAGGCATGACGCTGCTGATGCTGGCCGAAGGCAACGCCACCCTCGCCGCGCCAGAGCTGCGCGAGCCCCTACGGCCTGGCCAGCTGGTCTGCGTGCCGCAACAGGATTCCCGGAAGCTGGTGCTCAGCACTGGCTTCCGGCTGCTGGCGGTACACATCGGCCAGGCATTGCTCAGTGCACGGGTCACGGCACCGCTGCCAGGCGCCGCGCAGGTGCTTGCCGGCGACTCGGCCGAACTGTTCTCCCGGCTGCTGCAGTCGATGGTGCTCGGTTTCGATACCGTGGTGTCCGCTGACGGCAAGGCCATCCAGCCGTTCGAAAACACCATTCTGTCGTGCCTGGGCGCCGTCCTTGCGGAGAGCCGGGCTGCCCCGGCGGTGGACATGACGCGATCGCGTTCCGCCATTTTTTTCCGGGTTTGCAGCCGCATCAACGCTCGTCTCTCGGAACCGGATCTCAGCCTGGCCACCATCGCCGCGGACGAGCGCCTGTCGGCTCGCTATTTGCAGAAGCTGTTCGAGAAATCGGGCAGCAGCTTTTCATCCTTCCTGCGCACCAGCCGGCTTGACCGATGCCGGGCCGATCTGGCGAACGCGCAGTACGACAAGCTTTCCATTTCCGATATCTGCTATCGCTGGGGTTTCAACGATCCCTCCTATTTCAGCCACGCGTTTCGCGAACAGTTCGGGATTTCCCCGCGCGCATACCGCGACCAGATGGCGATCGCGCCGGCACCCCGGCCACCCCAGAATGTGTCGCGCGGACTTCCCGCTCACGCGAAACCCGCGCCTGTCATGCGCGCGGCGCCAGCCGACCAGCCCGCTGTCGTTTCCATTGCGCAGGCGCGATCGCATGCCGCACGCCACGAAGGCCAGCACCACTGGCTGCAAGCAACGGACAAGACCGTGCATTGGGGCTACCTGAGCCATGAGCTGCCGCCAGCGCTGGAGGTCAGGTCCGGCGACACGGTCACCATCGAGACGCTGACCCAACACGCGTCGGACGACCGCGAGCGCATGATTGACGGCGATCCCGGCGCGGAAAGCGTCTTCCACTGGACGGCCGAACAAAAGAACGTCAACCGGCGCGGCGCAGGGCCGATCGATGCTTCGGTCTATGGCCGGGGCGCGGGAGAAGGCTTCGGCGTCCATATCTGCACCGGTCCGATCGCGGTTCGTGGTGCCATGCCCGGCGATGTCCTTGAGGTGCGAATACTCGACGTACGCCCGCGGCCGTGCGCGAACCCGCGATTTGCCGGAAAGGCTTTCGGCAGCAACGCTTCGACCTGGTGGGGATTTCACTACCGCGACATGCTGACGGAACCGCGCGAGCGGGAGGTGGTGACCGTCTTCGAGATCGATTGCGAACGTGCCGACGGTTGCGCGCGCGCGGTCTACAGCTTTCGCTGGACGCCGCAGCGCGATCCCTTCGGCGTGCTGCATCCGACCATCGATTATCCCGGCGTGCCGGTCGACCATGCCACCATTACCAAAAACTACGACGTACTGCGGAATGTCTCCATACCGATCCGGCCGCACTTCGGTGTCATTGCCGTGGCGCCGGCGCAGGACGGGCTGATCGACTCCATCCCGCCATCAAGCTTCGCCGGGAACCTGGACAACTGGCGCGTCACGCGAGGTGCCACCGTTTACCTCAGGGTTGCCGTGCCGGGCGCGCTACTGTCGATCGGTGACCCCCATGCTTCACAAGGCGACTCCGAGCTGTGCGGAACCGCCATCGAATGCTCGCTCACCGGCGACTTCCAGCTGGTCCTGCACAAGAGCACCATGATCGAACGCGGTGCGCCCTTTGCCGACCTGAGCTACCCATTGGTGGAGACTGCCGGGGAGTGGATACTGCATGGCTTCAGTTCACCGAACCATCTGACCGAGCTGGGCAAGATGGCGCAGAGCGATATCTACCTGAAATCCACGCTCGACGATGCCATGCGCGATGCCTTCCGCAAAGCGCGCCGCTTCCTGATGACGGTCAAGGGACTGACCGAAGACGAGGCGGTCACCCTGATATCGGTCGCCGTGGATTTCGGGGTGACACAGGTCGTCAATGGCAACTGGGGCATTCACGCCATCATCAGGAAGTCCTTGTTTTCGGGTTCGGCGTAACGGTCCGACTCATTGGCGGCACGCTAGAACCGATGCCGCATGCCAGCACCCAGTGTCTCGGCATGCGGCCGCCCGGTCACGCGGTCGTAGAAATACGCGGCATACAGGTCAGTCCGCTTCGACAAGTTGTAGTCATAGGCAATGGCGGCCGTGTGCCGGCCCATTGCCGCCACGTCGTTGCGCGTATTCGCATAGGCGTACGAGGCCAGCACGCTGCCGGCGCCGGCAGGAATCGAAGTGCCAACCTGGCCGTTGGCATGGCGGATGTCGCCCTGCGCGCCATTGACCGCGGTACGGATGTACTGCGCCTGGCCGAACAGCTTGGCGACGCCCAGGTCGTAGCTCACGCCAAGCTGGGCCGCGGTCTGCTTGTCGAAGCCCGCGAGTGCCGCGGGTGCCGCCGGTGCCGTCACATCGCCGGGAACGGCGTTGAAACTGACCTGCTGGAACGCGGCGGTCGCGGCGAAGGCGCCGCTGAACCAGGTCACGTTGCCGCCCCATTTATTCTGGCCGGTGCTGCCCGCCTGCTCGCCGAACGCATAGGTCAGGTTTACCGTCAGGCCCCCGGCCGTAGGCGACGAATACACGACCGAGTTCGACCACCCGGAATCGCCGATGATGCCGGGATCGAACACGCGTCCATCGGTGGCCGTCTTGTAGGTGTGAAAGATCGACGGGCCGAAATTGTAGGAATCAACCAGCGGGTTGAACAGGATCGTCGACAGGAAATACGGCGTGGTATTGCGCCCGAGCCGCACCGTGCCGTACTTCGACGATTGCAGCCCGGCATAGGCGCTGCGCGTCAGGAAGCCGTCGGTGTCGGAGCGGCCGAAGCGCCCCGTGTCGACACGGTAGAACCCATTCAGGTCGAAGATGGCCTTGAGCCCGTTACCCAGGTCTTCGTTGCCGCGCATGCCCCAGTACGAGGTCTGCATGCCGCCCGCGCCGACGATTGCCGTGCGCTCGCCGCCCGAGGCGCGGGTGCTGCCGACGAAGGCGTCGACCTGGCCGTAAAGTGTGACGCCCGAGGTGACGCCCGGGGTGACGCCCGATTGCGCCAGGGCAGGCTGTGCAAGGCTCGCGGCCATGGCGGCCGCGGCCAGGGCCCGGTGTTTCAGATGCATGGTCTCCTCCGGTTTTTTTTCAGTGGGTATGGCGTGGAAAGGCTTGCAGGCGACGCGCGGGCCTGAAGGCGTCGTCCATGGCGGGTTTCAAGGAAAATCGGGCAAAAGGGGGCCACCGCCCGTGCATGACGGGCGAGAGGCCGGAACACAAAACGTCGTTGAGGGCTACGCGGCGATGCCGCCGTGCCGGCTGGACCAGCGCGGCGGGTCGGCCAGGAAGGCTTGCAATTCGGCCAGGTCGGCCTCGGCAACGTCGCCCGACTCGTGCAGCGCGTCGAGGATGTCGCGCCACGTGGCCAGCGCATGGATGGCTGGCTGCCAGCGGTACAGGGCCGCCTGCGTCGGGAACGTGGCGTAGTCGAACAGGACCAGGATGTCCTGCACGACTGCCCCGGCGTCGGACAGTGCCGCGCAGAAGGCGGCCTTGGACCGGCCCGCTGCCATCATGTCGTCGACCAGCAGCACGCGGTCGCCGGCGCGGATGTCGCCCACGACCTGCGCGGCAGGGCCGATGCCGCGCGCTTCCTTGCGCACGTAGACCAGCGGCAGGTCGAGCAGTTCGGCCACCCACGCGGCGAACGCGATCCCGCTGGATTCCGCGCCGGCGACCGCGTCGATGCCGGCCAAACGGCCGCGCTCGCGCAGCAGCTGCAGGCCACGCTGCACCAGCGCGCGGCGCAGTGCCGGGTACGAGATCAGCCGACGGCAATCGATATAGACCGGGCTGGCCCAGCCCGAGGGCAGCCGGAAGGGCTCGTCGCGGCGAAAGCGGACGCAGCCGGCCTCGATCAGCGCGCGGCCGACGGACGCCTGCAGCGTGAGTGCGGTGCGAGGGCGGGGCATGAAGACTCCCTCGTTCATGGCTTGCCGCCGAGCTTGTCGGCACGCGGCCGGATCAGCGTTTCGGGGCGCAGTGCTTCGTCCAGCGCCTCGGCGGTCATCAGGCCCCGTGCCAGCACCACTTCGCGGATGGTGGTGCCCTTGGCATGGGCCTCGGCGGCGACCGAGGTCGCGTTCTTGTAGCCGATCACGGGATTGAGCGCCGTCACCAGTGCGATCGAGCGCTCGATGGTCTCGCGCAGGCGTTCCGGGTTGGCGGTAATGCCGTCGACGCATTTCTGCGCCAGCGTCAGGCAGCCATTGGTCAGGTGCCGGAAGCTGCGCAGCAGGCTGGCGGCAATCACCGGCTCGAAGGCATTGAGCTGCAGCTGGCCGGCTTCCGCGGCAAAGGTGATGGTGATGTCGTTGCCGAACACTTCGAAGGCGATCTGGTTCACGACCTCCGGGATGACCGGGTTGACCTTGCCCGGCATGATCGACGACCCCGCCTGCATCGGCGGCAGGTTGATCTCGCCGAAGCCCGCGCGCGGCCCGCTCGACAGCAGGCGCAGGTCGTTGCAGGTCTTGGACAGCTTGACGGCGATGCGCTTGAGCACGCCGGAGATCTGCACGAAGGCGCCGCAATCCTGCGTGGCTTCCACCAGGTTGGGCGCGAGACACAGGTCGATGCCGGTGATGCGGCGCAATGCGGCCAGGGCCTTTGGCGCATAGTCGGGGTGCGCGGTGATGCCGGTGCCGATCGCGGTGGCGCCGAGGTTGATCTCGCGGATCAGCAACGCGGTTTCGCGCAGGCGTGCCATGTCTTCTTCGAGCATGACCGCGTACGTGGAGAATTCCTGGCCGAGCGTCATCGGCACGGCATCCTGCAACTGGGTGCGCCCGAGCTTGAGCAGGCCGGAAAACTCCGTCGACTTGCGGTCGAACGCGGCGTGCAGCACTTGCATGGCTTCAAGCAGGTGCTCGATGGCGAAGTACGTGGCAATGCGCAGCGCGGTCGGATAGACGTCGTTGGTGCTCTGCGCCATGTTGACGTGCTCGTTCGGGTGCAGGAACTGGTATTCGCCCTTGCTGTGCCCCATGTGCTCGAGCGCGCGGTTGCAGACGACCTCGTTGGCATTCATGTTCGTCGACGTGCCGGCTCCGCCCTGGATCGTGTCGACAATGAACTGGTCATGCAGCATGCCTTCGCTCACGTCATGGCAGGCGGCCAGGATGGCGTCGCGCAAGTTGGCCGGCAGCAGGCCGAGTTCGGCGTTAGCCTCGGCGGCAGCCTGCTTGACGGAGGCCAGCGCGATGATCAGTTCGGGCCATGAGGAGATCGGGGTGCCGCTGATCTGGAAGTTCTCCCAGGCCCGCAGGGTGTGGACGCCGTAGTAAGCGTCGGCCGGCACCTGGCGTTCGCCAAGCAGGTCGGCTTCGGTGCGATAGGTATTGGTCATGATGCGATCCGATAAGAGTTGGCGTCGGCTAGGCGAGCGTCCAGGGCAATGTCTCGCCGGCGAGGAACTGACGGATGTGCCGCCCGTCCGGCAGTTCGGTCTGCTCCGTCACGTGCATGGGGCTGCGGTGGAACGTGATCGTCTCCTGGTGCGGCGGCATGCCGTAGAAGCGCGCGCCGTGTTCGCTGGCGAAGGCTTCGAAGCGGTGTATGGCCTGTTCCTCGTCGAACACGGTCAGGTAGGCCTGCAATGCAACGGGCGCGCTGAAGATGCCGGCACAACCGCAGGCGGATTCCTTGGCGCCGGTATCGTGCGGCGCCGAATCGGTGCCGAGGAAGAACGCCGGCGAGCCCGAGGTGGCCGCGCGCCGCAGCGCCAGCCGGTGCCGCTCGCGCTTCAGTACCGGCAGGCAGTAGTAGTGCGGCCGGATGCCGCCCGCGAACATGGCATTGCGGTTGAACATCAGGTGCTGCGGCGTGATGGTGGCCGCCAGCCTGCCGCTCGCGTCGCGCATGACGAAGTCGGCCGCTTCGGCGGTGGTGATGTGTTCCAGCACCACTTTCAGGCGCGGGTAGCGGGCCAGCAGCGGCCGCAAGGTGGCCTGCAGGAATGCCGCCTCGCGGTCGAAGACATCGACCGCGGGATCGGTGCTTTCGCCATGGATCAGCAGCGGCATGCCGATGTCCTGCATGACGGCCAGCACGCCGGCAACGCGGCCGATCGACGTCACGCCATACTCGGAGTGGGTGGTGGCGCCGGCGGGATACAGCTTTGCGGCGGCAAAGGCACCGGCGTCAAAGCCGGCGCGGATGTCCGCCGGATCGGTGGTGTCGCACAGGTAGCAGGTCATCAGCGGCGTGAACGCGGACCCCGGCCGCAATGCGCCAAGGATACGTTCACGATAGGCCATGGCCGCCTCCGCCGTGGTGACCGGCGGCTTCAGATTGGGCATCACGATGGCCCGGCCGAACTGGCGGGCGGACGCCGGCAGCACCGCGCGCAGCAGGTCGCCGTCGCGCAGGTGCAGGTGCCAGTCGTCCGGGCGGCGGATGGTCAGGGTCTGCACGGTCATGCCTGCCTCCTGGCCGGGATGCCTTCGAGTGCCCGATACATGACTTGCGTGCCGAGCATGAAATCATCCAGGTCCATCGCCTCGTCCGGATTGTGCGAGCCGTTTTCGTTGCGGACAAAGAGCATGGCGGTGGGGATGCCGGCATTGGCGAACAGCGAGGCATCGTGCCCGGCGCCGCTCGGCACCATCTCGACCGGCAGTCCGGCGCCGGCACACGCCTCACGCAGCAGGTTTGACAGTGCAAGGTCCATCGTCGCCGGAGCCGATTCGATGCGGCGGTCGAACTCGAAATGCACCCCGCGATCGCGGCCGATGGCCTTGCATTCCGTACGCAGCAGCTGGTAGAAGCCTTCCAGCGTATCCACGCTCTTGCTGCGCGCCTCGAAGCTGAATTCGACCTTGCCCGGAATCCGTGAAATCGAATGCTCGGCGGGATCGGTGGACACCACCCCGGTGGTCACAACCAGGTCAATGCCGCGTTCGAGCAGCACCTTCCAGTGTTCGTCGAGCCGCGTGATCAGCTCCGCCACGGCAAACATCGCATCCTTGCGCAGCCAACGCGGCACCGCGCCGGAATGCCCGGGTTCGCCGAGGCAGGCGATGCGGTTGTGCCTGACGTTGCCGCGAATGCCGGGCACCACGGCCAGCGGCAGCTTGCGGGCCACCATCACCGGGCCCTGCTCGATATGCAGCTCCAGGTATGCCGCTGCGGCGGCACGGTCGAACAAGGGTTGCTGCGCGGCGATGGCCTCGACGTCGGCGCCGGCCGCCGCCATGCAATCGGCGAGCGTCTTGCCCGAACTGCGGTGCTTCAGCGCCAGATCGTCCGTGCCGAGCTTGCCCAGCGCCGCGCCCGATCCCATGTAGGCCTTGCCGAACCACGCGCTCTCCTCGCCGCGGAAGGCGATCACGCGCAGCGGCGCGGCACCGGACCCACCTTGCGCCTTTCGCGCGGCCAGGCACAGCAGCCCGGCGACGATCCCCGCGAGGCCGTCGAAGTTGCCGCCCTGCGGGACAGAATCGAGATGCGAGCCGACCCACGCGGCCGGTGCGCCGGCGTCCTCCTCGGGCAGGGTGAACACGAGGTTTGCCGCGCGATCGCTTTGCACGTGCAGCCCGTGCAGCGCGGCAAAGCGCCGCAGGTAATCGGCGGCGGCCGATTCGCCGGCGCCATAGCTGTCGCGGGTAATGCCGACGCCATCGAACGACAGCGCGCCGATGTCGGCGAACAACTGTTCGGCCAGCAGCCTGAGTTCCAGGATTTCCATAGACAAGTCAGCCGGATTGCTGGGCAAAGCGCAGCCAGCGGTCGCTGAGCTGGCGGTCGAGGATCACCTGCCCGGTCAGGTCGCGGATCGATGCGATGCCGGCCTGCTCGCAGTACGCATCGAGCCCGTCGATGATCTTCTGCATGACCGCCGGATCCCGGAACGAGGCCGTGCCGACCTGGATCGCCGACGCCCCCGCGAGCATGAACTCGACCGCGTCCTCGGCGCTCTGGATGCCGCCGCAGCCGATGATGGGGATGCGCACGGCGCGATAGCACTGATGCACCAGCCGCAGGGCAATCGGCTTGATCGCAGGCCCGGACAGGCCACCCATGACATTGCCGAGCCTGGGCTTGCGCGTGCGGATATCGATCGCCATGCCCAGCACGGTGTTGCCCATCACGATCGCATCGGCACCGGCTTCCTCGGCAGCGCGGGCGACGGCGGCGATGTTGCCGGCGTTGGGCGTCAGCTTGACCCAGAACGGGTGCCGGGTGCGGCGGCGAATCGCGGAGACTGCCTTGTAGGTGGTCTCGGGCAGCATGGCGAAGGCCATGCCGTCCGCTTCCAGGTTGGGGCAGGAGATATTGGCCTCGATCACGTCGACTTCGGGCAGCGACATCTCCTCGCAGGCGGTGCCGAACTCCTCGGCCGTATCGGCGGAAATCGATACCACCACCGGCGTGTCGTACTGTGTGTAGGCCGGCAGGACTTCCTTGCGGTAGTAGTCGAGTCCCTTGCTGGGGATGCCGATCGAGTTGAGCATGCCGCTGAAGGTTTCGGCCACGCGCGGGGTGGGGTTGCCCGCGCGCGACTTCGGCGAGACGCTCTTGATGACCAGCGCGCCAAGCCGGTTCAGATCCATCGCCTCGCGGTACTCGATGGCGAAGCATCCGGATGCGGGCATCACGGGGTTGCGCAACGTCAGGTCGCCAACCCGGACAGTCAGATTAGCCAAATTCCACCTCCCCAACCACTTCACTGATCTTGAAAACAGGACCCTCGCGGCAGACGCGCAGGAACTGCTTGTCGCCATCGCAATCGAACAGCCGCACGCACGACAGGCACACACCCATGCCGCATGCCATGCGCTGCTCCATCGCGACTTCCCCCTGGATGCCGGGGTGGTCCTCGAGTACGCGCTGGAGCAGCATCAGCAGGCGGTGCGAGCCGCAGGTGTAGATGGCATCAGGGCGTTGCGTGTCGATCAGGCGGCGGGTCAAGGCTTCGACCGCCTCGACCGACGATGTGCCGTCGGCATCGAACACGGCGTGCACCTCGGCGCTGGCGCCGCGCAGGAATTCCTTCTCCATCAGGTCGCCCGAGGTACGCGCCGACATGACCGCGGTGATGGCGGTGCCGGCCTCGGCAGCCTGGCGGATCAAGGGCGCCATCGTCGCCAGCCCGACGCCGCGCGCGACCACGAGGATGCGGCGGAACGACGGCTTGAACGTAAACGTATTGCCGAGCGGGCCGACGATGTCCAGCCGGCCGTCGACCGGCAGCGTGGCCATCGCCCGCGTGCCAACGCCGGTGACGTTGTAGAGGAATTCGATGCGCCCGCTTTCCGGACCGGCGCCATAGACGCTCATCGGCCGCAGCAGGAACGGCTGCGCTTCGGCCGTGGCGGGGCAACTGAGTTGATAGAACTGTCCGGGCCGCGTCATCGCCGCGATCGGGGCGTCCGATTCGAGCCGGATGTACTTGTAGCGCTGGTTGACCCAGTAGTGTTCAACGATTCGACAGCGATAGGAGGCTACGGTAGCCGCGGAATCCGCGCTACACACGGTGGCACACATGTTGGTGACTCCTGAGGATGGCGCTGCGCCGGACGGCGCAGCGAAGGAATGCCTGGAGGGCTCCGGCGTTATTCCAGTTCCACGCCCTTCAGTTCGGGGATGAGGAAGACGGTGGCGATCATGTCGATCACATAAATGCTCGCAAGCAGCGCGATGGCAAGCTGGAACGAATACGCTGCAGCGATGGCGCCGACCACGATCGGCCCCAGCCCGCCCACGGCACGGCCGATGTTGAACAGCACGTTCTGGGCCGTGGCGCGGGCCGCGGTCGGGTAAGCCTCGGAAATCAGCGCGCCGTAGCCGCCGATCATGCCGTTGACGAACATGCCCATGACGGCGCCGGCCCAGAGCATGGTCATGGGGTCGGACAACCTGGCATAGGTCAGCACCATCGCCACCGCGCCTGCCTGGAAGATCAGGAACGTCGGCTTGCGCCCGATGCGGTCGGCCAGGTGGCCAAAGACGTAGACGCCGATCATCATGCCCACGATGGTCACCGAGGTCCACAAGGCCGACTTGGTCAGCGAAAAGCCCAGCGCCCTGGACAGGTAGGTCGGCAGCCAGATCATGATGCCGTAGTAGCCGAAGTTCTGGACCGAGCACAGGATCACGATGCCCAGGCTGGTGCGCGTGGTCTTGCGATCCGCGACCAGCAGCTTGAATGCATTGGGCTTCTTTCCGTGCGCGCACTGCGCACGAACACTTCGGGCTCATGCAGGCGGTTGCGGATAAACCATGCCACCAGCGCCGGCAGCACCCCGATCACGAACATCCCGCGCCAACCCACCACGGGAAGCAGCAACGGCGTCAGCAACGCAGCCATCAGCACGCCCGATTGCCAGCCCAGCGCGACATAGGACGAAACGCGCGCGCGCTTGCTCGCTGGCCACGCCTCGGCGGCCAGCGCCATGCCGATGCCGAATTCGCCGCCGAGCCCGATGCCGGCAATGGTGCGGTAGACCAGCAGGTCCCAGAAGCCCTGGGCCAGGGCGCACATGCCGGTAAACACCGCGAACAGCACGATGGTCCACGTCAGCACCCGCACGCGGCCATAACGGTCGCTCAGCGCGCCGAAGATGATGCCGCCGGCGACGGCGCCGACCAGCGTCCACGTGACCAGCGCGCCAGACTGGCCGGTGGTGAGCGCAAGCGCGGCGCTGATCGCGGGCAGCATGAAGCCCAGGATCAGAAGGTCGAACCCGTCCATGGCGTAGCCGATGGCGGATCCGGCCAGGGCTTTCCACGCGTAGGGCGAAGTCGGCGCCTCCGTCGCGGCTACAGGTTGGGTCATTGGCTGGCTTGTCATGCTGTCTCCATTTTTAGACTGTAAGGGCCTCAGAAAGCACTGCATTACTTCCCTTGCCGTGCATGGCGGGTGGGGACTGTGCAGCGGTTCTTAGAATCTATTTTTTTAGACTATGCGGCGCATGGCGGGATGGCAAGTGTTTTTGCTGTCGCCCCGGGTTTTTCCCTAGCCCGTGTCAACAGGCGATGCGCACGCCGACCGCCCCATGCTATAGTGGCTTTGATCTAATTATTGAGACTGAAATGGAACGTCGCGCCACCGGCACAGGCGGAATCGACTTCGAGGCACTGGGCGCGCGGCTGCGGGCCTACCGGCTCGGGGCGCAACTGCGGGCCGAGCAGATTGCCGAAGTGCTGGGCATTTCCCGCGCGGCGGTCTATCGCATGGAGAAGGGCGAGATCGTCAAGATCGAGACGCTCGAGCGCCTGGCCGGCATCCTCGACACCTCGCTGGAATCGCTGCTCGGCGCCGGCACGGAATACTACCCATCGGCCATCGCCTACATCGAACGGATGCGCCAGCTCGAGCAGGGCGCCACCCGGATCCTTGCGCACTTCGAGCCGATTTCGTTCCTGCTGACCTCGCCGGACTACGACCGCTATCTTGAGCAGATGCTGAGGGAGAGCGGCGACAACGACGACGGCCGTATCCAGTCCATCATGGCCTTGCTGCGCGAGCGCAAGGATTCGTATGCATCGCATCCGGCGCCAATCCTGAGCCTGATCGGATTGCGCGAACTCGAACGCTTCGTCCATTTTGGGCTGATCGGCCGGATGGACCTGCCGCCCGCGACCCGCATGGAGCGATCGCTGGCGGCGCGCGCGGAAGTGGAGCGCATTGCGGTGTTGCTTGACGAACAGCGTGCCGGCATGCAGATCGGCATCGTCAACGAGAGCATGCCAAACGCCACGTTCCAGGTTTTCGAGCGGCCTACCGGCTCGTACGTGGCGATCAGTCCGTTCCGCTTCGGCGAGTTTCCCAATATTTCGGCGGGCATCGCCTCGGTGACTGCCGCGCCGGAGGCTGTGTCGCTTTACACAAACATGGTCGAGGCTCTCTGGCAGCGTGCCTACAAGGGTCCCGACGGCGCCAGCCTGTTGCGGCGCATGTTGCAGCAGGTCTGAACGGTTCGATTTTTTCCTCTGAGAGACACTCCATGGACTTCAAGACGGTTACCGAGCAGTTTGCCAACAGCGTTCCGGGAACGGACGCATTCCTCAAGGTCAAGCAGCAATCGCTGGCGCTGATGTCCGCCGATCCCGGCCACGCGGCGGCTTACTTCCTGATCTACGGCTTCGCGCGGTCGTACGTGATCCTGCACGATGACGAAGGGATTACCACCGAGGTAGCCAATGCCGCGCAGGCGCAGTTGCTGGGCTATATGCGCGCGATCGGGCAGTCGCTCGGCGGCGGCGATCCGGCGCTGCTGGGCGCGATGAACCAGATCGTTCTCGACTACGATGGCCGGCGCCAGCTTTTTTAAGTCAGCCGATCCAGGCAGCCAATCCAGGCAGCCGATCAAGGCAACGTCAGGGGTGCTCCCAGGCAGCCCGTACTTCACCAGCCAGCTCCGCCGCGCGGCCACGGTAGCGCGGCGAGAAGTGAAATGGCGTCACCGCACGGGCGCCGATGCAGCGCGCGATCCGGCCAGCCTGCGCGGCGGTAAGGTGGTTCTTGCGTAGCGCATGCGCGCGATCTTCATCCAGGAACACGCTCTCGATAAAGAGCTGGTCGACGCCTTGCATCAAGTTGGACAGCGCTTGCACGTTGTCGCTGGTATCGCGCAGGTCCGTCGCGTAGCCGATGCGCTGGCCGGGCTCGGCGTCGAGAATCAGGCGGCTTAATTCACCGACCGTTCGTGTCACCGCACGGTCGCCGCTTCTGTCGCGCCATTGCACGAGCATCGGCGTGTCCGGGGGGACACCGGTCAGGACCGCATGCTTCAGCTCGCGCAGCCAGGCGCCTTTTGTCATGCCCGATGCTTCCAGGCGCGCCTTGTTGATGCCGAGCCGCACCTTCTCCTCGACCAGGTAGGACAGGCACGGAATGCCATGGTCGACAAAGCCGGCGTGCACGCGGAACGTCGTCTCGTCGTGAACGATATCGTCGGTCTGTTCAGTCGTCGCGCCGGTCACGCCGGCGAATCGATCCCGGCTGGAAAACCGGGCGCTCCGCAGGTGCCCGTCCAGTGCAAGTTCAGTCGCCTCCACGACCAGTTCCATGTCGTAGCGATGCACGACATTCCAGGTATAGGCACGCAGCTTGTGCCCGACCTGCGCCAAGAACCCTGGCCCGCCATACAGGGCGATGGACGGCTTGCGCCCGAGCAGTACCCGCAACAAGTGGTCGAAGCCGGAAAAGTGATCCATATGCGCATGCGTGACGAACACGTGCGAGACGCGCATCAGCTCGCGCGGCATCAGCACGGGGATGTCGCCCAGGTCGAACAGCAGCGCGCGCCGTTCGTCCAAAAAGTCAATGAACAAGGCGGGGTCGCCGAAGACATCGTTGACGAGGCGGGCTTGCAGCAGGGGACGCATGGTCACTCGCGGTGCGGAAGGCAGCCGGGATTTCCGGCCCTTTCTATCGAGAAGTATAAAAGGCGACAATTTGCGGCGCGTCGCGCCTTCCCGAATCGTTGCCTCGCTGTGCCCTGGAAATCCAGCCTGCGCATTGTTTAAAACAGTGAATCGAGCCACAGCCTATTGTTCGCGACCAGGTCGCCGCGCGTTCCCAGCACGACCTGTCGCGACACGGCACCGGTCGCCGGATTGAAGACATCCTGTCGCCGCAGGGCTTCCCCATGGGTCTTGCTGCCGGCGATGATCATCAGCTGCAGGAAGCGCTGCATGATCCGCACGCGATGGATGGGAGGCGTCTCCGACCACGCCGGGAACGCCCTGGCGGCAGCGGCAACCGCGGCGTCCGAAGTGGACGACTTCACGCTCATCGTCATAGCGGTTCGGTGCACTCATGATTCGCTCCTGAACCGATCCCGGTGCCCATGGCCTGGCACGGCTTTGGCGGCTGGAAGCGCAGCCTGTTCGGCGACATGCATGCCTATGGCGAGGAAGGCGTCCGGTTCTACACGCGCCAGAAGTCCGTGATGCAGCGCTGGCCCGACAGCATTGCAAAGGGTGCGGAGTTCGCCATGCCGACGGCGAAGTAGCCGCTGCGGGCCGCACGGTCCTCGCCGTCCGCCCCGTCCGCCCCGTCCGCGCCATCGCGCGTCAATCCAAGCACCAGGCCGCATGTCTCTGACAGGCGGCCTTTTTTCGCATGCACCCGGCCGTTTCCGCAGGGTTTTATCCCTCACCGGCAGTGATGGAAGGCATCACCAAAGATCGTTTTACATGAGGGCTCCGGCCACCTAATTTAGGCGTACCCAACCTTATCTGCATCACTGCTGCACGATCAAAAAAGGAGGAGACATGCCCCATACAACCGCCTATTCCATCATTGGCGAACATCCACTCTTCGAGGAACTGGTCCGGCGACGAAAGCGGCTGGTGGTGGTGCTATCCGCCGTCACGCTGGTGCCGTACTACCTTTTCATTCTCGTCGCGGCGCTGAGCCCCGATACGCTGGCCGCACGGATCTCCGCGCAAAGCAGCGTCAGCGTCGGCTGGCTGGTCGGGGTGCTGATCATCCTCGGCGCGTGGCTGCTGACCGGCCTCTACGTAAGCCGTGCCAACAATGAGTTCGACGGCCTCACCAGCAAGCTGATCCGGGAGGCCTCGAAATGAAGTCCATCGCCACCCTGTTCCTGGCATCGGGCGCGTTGCTGGGCGCCGCCGGCGTCCATGCCGCCCCGGCTGCCCTGCAGTCGGGGCAGACCCAGCCGATCAACGTGGTCGCCATCGTCATGTTCCTGATGTTCGTGCTGGCGACACTGGGCATTACCTACTGGGCCGCGTCCCGGACCAAATCGCTGGAGGACTTCTACACCTGCAATGGCGGCATCACCGGCTTCCAGAATGGCCTGGCACTGGCCGGTGACTATATGTCGGCGGCCGCGCTGCTGGGTGTCACCAGCATGATCTTCGCCAAGGGCTACGACGGCTTCATCTATGCAATCAGCTTCTTCGTCGCATGGCCGCTGCTGCTGTTCCTGCTCGCGGAGAAGATCCGCAATCTCGGCAAGGTGACGATCGCCGATATCGCCTCCTACCGGTTGGACCAGGACAGGATCCGTACCTTCATGTCCTTCGGCTCGCTGACGATCGTGTGCTTCTACCTGGTCGTCCAGATGGTTGGGGCGGGGCAACTGATCCAGCTGCTGTTCGGGCTCGACTACAACTACGCCGTGATTGGCGTTGGCCTGCTGATGATGATCTATGTCACCTTCGGCGGCATGGTCGCGACTACCTGGGTGCAGATCATCAAGGCGGTCCTGCTGCTTGCCGGCGGCACGCTGCTGGCGATCCTTGCGCTGTGGCGGTTCGGCTTCTCGTTTGAAACGCTGCTGACGGAGGCGGTGGCCAGCCACAAGGACGGCGTGAAGATCCTCGCGCCCGGCGCGCTCGTCTCCGATCCGCTTTCGATGCTGTCGCTGTCGGTGGGCCTGGTGTTCGGCACGGCGGGGCTGCCGCACATCCTGATGCGCTTCTTCACGGTGCCCGATGCGCAGCAAGCCCGCAAGTCGGTCTTTATCGCGACCGGGTTCATCGGGTTCTTCTTTCTTATCGTCGCGGTGCTGGGGCTCTCTGCCATCGTCATCGTCGGACAGGATGCGGCGTTCTTCGAGGGGGGCGTGCCGGGCGGCAAGATGATCGGCGGCAGCAACATGGCGGTCATGCATCTGGCCAAGGCGCTCGGTGGCGACTTGTTCCTGGGCTTCCTGTCAGCGGTTGCCTTCGCCACCATCCTGGCGGTCGTCGCGGGCCTGACCATGGCCGGCACCTCTGCGATTTCCCACGACCTGTATGCCAGGGTGCTCAGGAAGAATACCGCCAGCCCTGCGCAAGAGATGCGTGTGTCGCGCGTGGCGTCGGTGTCGATCGGCGTGGTTGCGGTAGCGCTCGGGATCCTGTTCAAGGAGCAGAACATCGCCTTCCTGGTGGCGCTGACCTTCGGCGTGGCAGCTTCGGTCAATTTCCCGATCCTGGTGCTTTCCATCTACTGGAAGGGGCTGACCACGCGCGGGGCGCTCGCGGGCGGCATCGCCGGGCTGGTTTGCGCGGTCGGGCTGGTCGTTCTGTCGCCCGCGGTCTGGGTCAAGATCCTTGGCTTCAAGGCAGCCGTCTTTCCCTACGACTATCCCGCCATCGTCTCGATGAATGTAGCGCTGCTGTGCACCTGGCTGGTCTCGGTCACAGATCGCAGCGCGCGCAGCCGCCGCGAGCGGGATGCCTATGGCGACCAGTTCGTCCGTGCGCAAACCGGCATCGGCGCGTCCGGCGCGGTGAGCCACTGAGGCAGCGGGTCGGTGGCGCAGGCGCTTGCCTGTCACGATTCGCCGATCCGCACAGACATGGATTTGAGTTCATTTGGAGTGGAACGATGCAGATGAGAGACACAGGACTGGGCTTTTCGCCCATCACGATCGGCCTGCACTGGCTGATCGCAGCCGCGGTGTCGGTAATGGTCTGGCTTGGCCTGTCGGCGGGCCAGATGGACGCAGGCGCTGCCAAGGCAGAGCTGATCGCGATGCACAGCACGCTGGGCACGGTGCTCTTCGTCGTGGCGGCATACCGGCTGTGGGCGCGGCTCACGTCCTATCACCCGCTGCCGGTGGGCACCCCGAATCCCATCGAAGTGATGATCAGCCGCTCGGTCGCCGTCGCGCTGGCGTTGGCGCCCGTGCTGCTGCCGCTTGACGGCTGGCTGGCCATGTCGGCAGCCGGTGACGTGGTGCGGCTGCCGGGAGGGATCGCGCTGCCTGCCATCGTGGGGCGCAACCCGGAGGTGGAGTACGTAGCCAGGCTCCTGCACAAGATCGGCGCGTACGCGTTCCTGGCCGGACTGGCGCTCCATATTTTCGGGGCCATGAAGAATCATTTCGTTCTCAAGAATGACACGCTGAAGCGCATGCTCGGCAAGCGAGTGGAGCTCTGATGATGCAACCGATCCAACAAGACACCCTGCACGCCGCGCCGATGGGGCCGGCGGCAGCCCTGTGCGGCATCCGCTATCCCGTGTTCCAGGCTGGCATGGCCGGCATATCGGGGCCGGCGCTGACCGCTGCCGTGTCCAATGCGGGTGGCCTGGGGCATATCGGCGGGCTGCGGCTGCCGCCGCTGGCATTGCGCAGGTGGATCCGGGAGACCAAGGCACTTACCGACAAGCCGTTTGGCGTGAACATCGTCCCATCTTTTGGCGGCCCGGAGGTTTTCGAGGCGCAGTTCCGCGTGATCCTCGAAGAGAAGCCGCGGGTGGTCTCGCTGTTCTATGGCGACTTTGCCGAGATGATCCCCCGCGCGAAAGCGGTCGGCATCACGGTGATCGTGCAAGTGGGTTCGGTTGCGCTTGCCCGGCAGGCGATAGCCTGGGGCGCCGACATCCTGGTCGCGCAGGGCGCCGAAGGCGGTGGCCACCTCAACCGCGGCACCATCGGCGTGCTGTCGCTGGTACCTGCCTTCGTCGAAATTGCCGAGGGCCGGCCGGTGCTGGCTGCCGGCGGCATCACCGATCGTGCCGACGTGCGGGCCGTGCTGGAAGTGGGCGCCGCCGGGGTGTGGGTGGGCACCGCCTTTGTCGCCAGCAACGAGTCCCTGGCGCACGACCTCTATAAACAGAAGATCGTGGAGGCGACCATCGATGACACCGAGTATCGGACCGGCTATTCGTTCGGATGGAAGTTCGGCACGCCGCACCGGGTGATCCCCAACCGCAAGAAGTGGAATCCGATCAAGTACGTCGGCGGCGGCGCGCGCGTCATCGACAAGCCGGAGATGGCGGAGAAACTGTCGCTGTACGCGGGGCAGGGGGTAGGCAAGATCCACGGTATCGTTCCCGCCGCCGAGCGCGTCGTGGAGCTGGTGGCGGGGTTCTCGGGCTGGCATGCGGGCGAACACCGTACCGCAGCGCCGCTCCTGCAGGCCGTCGCCTGAATGGCGCCACTCCTCAGGGCATTGCTGGTCTGCACCCTCGGCATGCCGCTGGCCGCCGTGTGGGCATCGGAAGCGGCGGTGTTTCCGCTGGTGATCACTGCACTGACTGCCGGCGTCCCGGCGCGGGTCGGGGCAAGGCGCATCGCGGGCTTTGCCGCTTCCCACCTGGTAAGCAGTGCAGCCGCATTCATCGTCGGCGCGCTGATGACTTCCCTGCCGGCAGCCCAGATCAGTCACCAGCCACTGCTATGGCTGCCTGGATGCATCGTGCTGCTGGGCATCCAGGCAACGATGCTGCGCCATCCTCCCGCGCTGGCCAGCGGCGGCGCGGTCCTGCTGGGCCTGCCGCTGCCGGCCGTCGTTGCCTGTACGGTGCTGACCGCGATCTTGCTGGGACTGGAAAGCCGGCTGGCGCGCGCCGGCTGACCGGCCGGCACATCAACCGGACACTGCGAATTGCTCATGCGCCAGGCTAGCCATCGCCCGCAGCGCCGCCGTTTCGAACGAGTCCTTGCGCCGGATAAAAACCGTCGCCACCTTCGCAAATTCGTCGGGCAAGCGATGGCATGAAATCTGGTCGCGCGATTCATGGTGCTCGACCACCGCCTTGGGCAGGATCGTGACGCCCATGCCCGCCGCGGTGCAGGACAGGATGCCGTCAAGCGTTCCGAGTTCCAGGATCTGCCCCGGGATCAGCCCGGCCTGGTAGAGCCATTGTTCCAGCGTGGAGCGATAAAAGCAGCCGGAGCGAAACACCAGCACGGTCTGCTGGGTCATCTCGTTGGCCAGCGCGGCAAGCGAGACGTACCTGTTGCTGCTGACCAGCACCAGTTCCTCATTGAAGATCGCTTCCTGGTGGAGCGAGGGGTTCTGGTGAAAGCCGCCGACAAAGGCGCCATCCAGCCGATGCGCCTCGACGGCCTTGATCAGCTCCGCCGTGGTGCCGGTGGCCAGCGATAGCTGCACCTCGGGATAGCGCTCGCGATACCGTGCCAGCACCCTTGGCAACCGCACCGCGGCGGTCGTCTCCATGGAGCCGAGCCGCAACGGACCGGCGGGCACGGAGCTGTCCAGCAGCGCGCTGCGGCTTTCCTCCGTGAGCTGGAGGATCCGCTGTGCATAGCCAAGGAAGACCTGTCCGGCCGAGGTCAGCGTGATGCCGGTCTTGCGGCGGATAAAGAGCGGCTGCTGCAGTTCGGCCTCAAGCTCCTTGACGCGCATGGTGATGTTCGATTGCACGCAGTGCACCTTTTCCGCGGCAGCCGTGAAGCTGCCATACTCCGCAGCCGCGCAGAACATCTTCAGCTGGCGCAGTTCCATGTCGCCGGGCCTCCATCCATGATTGGTAGTGATGCATGGAATGCCTATAAAGCATTAGCCATGCTGGCTGCTGTGAATCTATAGTCCGACCAGATGCATGACGGAGTCACCAATGCCTGAGACGACAAGCAACGTACCCATGGACGCGATCTTTGCCGGCGGCATCGGCATACTCGGCGAAGAAGGGCATCGCAGCGGCATCTTCAAGCGGCGCATCGACGGCGAGGTCCGGGTCGCCGCGGATGGCATCGTTGGCGATCAGCATGCGGATAGGCGGGTGCATGGCGGGCCGGAGAAGGCCGTCCACCATTTCGCCACGGAAAACTATGCCATCCTGGCGAGCGGCTTTCCCCCGGTTGCCGATGCGCTGGTTCCCGGCAGCCTTGGCGAGAACATTGCCACGGTCGGGCTCGACGAGTGCAGCGTGCATATCGGCGATATCTATCGGGCCGGCAGCGTGGTGCTGCAGGTTTCGCAGCCGCGCAGTCCTTGCTGGAAGATCAATCATCGTTTCGCTGTCGAAGGGATGTCGTTGCTGGTGGCCAGGGAACGCATCACCGGGTGGTATTACCGCGTGCTCCGGCCGGGATCGATCCGGCAGGGAGATGTTCTGGAGCGCCTCGAACGCGCGACCGGCCGGTTTTCGATCAGCGAGTTCTGGCAGGTCGTGTCGGCGCACGTCCCGGAAGTCGATGACATGCTGGCGCTGATTGCCGTGGATGGACTGGCCGATGACTGGAAGCGGCGGCTGACCGAACGCGTGCGGTGGATACGCGAGCGCCGTGCCACTTGTGCCGCCGCTAGTGCCACTACGCAGGCCGGACCGCTGCATCGCTGACACAGCGTCTGGCCCGGCAAGGCTAGGCGGTCACGCGTTGCAGCGAGGCCAGGCGCGCGATCGCGTCCTGGAGTTCCGACCGCAGCTGTTCGACCAGCGCGGCAGCGGGCAGCGATCGGGCCAGCGGTACCGCCTGTCCTGCCCACTGGGCCGCGTAGTCGGCGCTTCCCGTGGCCTTGGCGGCAGCGTGGAGCGCTTTGCCGGCGTCATACGTGATGGGATAGTCGGGAATGGCCGGCGCGTCCGGATGCTCGCCGAGCGCCGTGAAGCGGTTCGTGAAGCCCCGGGCGGCGCGGCCGGAGATGGCGCGCGTGAGCGTGGTAGGGCGCTTGCTGTCCGCCGCGAGCGCGCTGCGATAGGCGGCATCGACCGATGTCTCGGGGCTGGCGACGAAAGCCGTGCCAAGTTGCGCCGCTTGCGCGCCGAGCGCCAGTACCGCCGCAATGCCCGCGCCGTCCATGATGCCGCCGGCTGCAATCACCGGCAAGCCGGTGTTCTGCACCAGGACACGCACGAGCGCCAGCGTACCGAGCCCTTCGTCGTAGGCGGCCGGATCGAACACGCCGCGATGGCCGCCCGCTTCGATGCCCTGCGCAACAACGGCGTCGATACCCGCGGCTTCGATCTGGCGAGCCTCCTGCAGCGACGTCGCGCTGGCCAGCAGCACGATGCCCGCGTCGCGCAGCGCATCGATCTTGTGCTGGGCGGGAAGGCCGAAATGGAAGCTCACGACCGCGGGCTTTTCTTCCAGCAGCATCCGGAACATGTCCTCGTCTTCGACGAAGCTCTTGTAGATCTCACGCAGCGTGGCAGGGGCCGTGCCGTCGTGCTCCGCGAAGTGCGGGGCGAGGTAGTCGAGCCAGGCCTTCTCGCGCGCGGGATCGGAATGGGCCGGCGCATGGCAGAACAGGTTGACGTTGAACGGCTTGCCGGTCAGGGCACGCGTGTCGCGGATCGCCTTGCGCGCGCCCTCGGCGTCCATGGCGCCGACGCCGAGCGAACCCAGGCCGCCGGCTTCGGACACGGCTGCCGCCAGCGCGGGCGTACCGACGCCTGCCATCGGCGCCTGGATGATCGGCGTGGAAATTTGCAGCCGTGCAAGCAGGTTGCGGCGGTTGTCCAGGGGCTTCGATGTTTCCATGATGCAGTTCCTTTGTTGAATTGCCGGGCGCCTAGGCGCACCGGGCAGAAAACAGTTGCAGCCTGCAATGGCGCGCAGGCAGGCGTCCGTCAGTCATGGCGCAGTTCCCGCAGGAAGGCTTCATATCCCGACGTGCTGAAGCCGGATCGCCTGACCAGGAAGGTATGGACCGGCCTGATCGGTACCGTGTGGAATTCCGCCGCATCCGGATGCAGTGCCAGCAGGGAGCGCGGCACGATGCCGACGGCGGATCCTGCGGAGACATAGGCAAAGATCGCATGATAGGAAGGCATTTCCACCACGGAGAGCCGGCGCCGCATCTCCTCGCCGCCTGCCTCCAGCCAGGCTTCCGCGCATTGCCGATAGGTGCAGCCCCTGGCGAAGGCCGCCAGATGCCGCAGCGTGACGTCCCTGGGCTGGCGTACCTTCGGGTGCGTGGCGGGCAGCACCAGTACAAGCTCTTCGGTGCGCAGGAAAACGCCGTCAAGCCCTTCACCCAGCGCGGCGACATCGAGGCTGCGCGGCGCGCCCGTGCCCGGATGCGCCACCACCGCGCAATCGAGACGGTGCGCCAGCACGGCGTCGACCAGGAATTGCGTGGTGCCCGTCGTGACGGTCAGTTCGACATCCGGCCAGGCCGCGTGATAACGCCCCAGCGGCTTTGGCAGCAGCGTTGCCGCCGAGCTTTCCATCGAGCCCAGGCGCAGCCTGCCGCTTGGCGCATTGGTGCGCATGGACTGGCGTGCCTCCTCGGCCAGCGCGAGCAATTGCTCGGCATAGCCCAGCAGGCGCTGGCCCTCGGGCGTCAGGATCATCTTCTTGCTGTCACGCTGGAACAGCGCCACGCCCAGGCTTTCCTCCAGCTGCTTGATGCGCGTGGTGACGTTGGATTGCACCCGTTCCAGGGTCTTGGCCGCACGCGTGATGCTTTGTTCGCGTGCGACGGCCTGGAAGATTTCAAGTTCAGCAAGTTCCACACCGGCTTCGGCACCTTGCGGTGACGTTCTCAAAAAAAGAATGAAAGGTTATTTAGTATTGTGGATAGAGAATATTATGTCAAGGCGGATTCAGCCCGGCGTTCCGCCGGGATTCCACCGGGGATTCCGCCGGCGAAGCAGCGGCTTGCCAGAAATGGGCGGTGTGCCTTTGGATCGGTGGCGCCGGTCGCCTGCCGCGCCGGCAGGGATGGCGCTACGTGCTGACGGTAAAGCCGTCCTTCATCGCCTGCCGCAGATAGTCCACGAAGCTGCGCACTGCACGGGGCACGAACGGGCTATAGGGCCGGATGGCGAAGATGAAGTCCCCGAAGGCGCCGGCGGCACGCCAACCCGGCAGGACGCGGATAAGCTTGCCGCTTGCCAGGTCGGCCTGGGCGGTGAAGTCCGGCACCAGCGCAATCCCCAGGTGGTTCAGGGCCGCATCGCGCAGCGCTTCGCTATTGTTGGCCGCAAAGCTGCGGCGAATGCCGACGCTTTGCCGGCTCGGCGCGCCACGGGTCGGCACAAAGCTCCAGCTCGGCTGTTCGCCGCGGCGGAAGTAGTGCAGGCAGTTGTGTACGGCCAGGTCGGCCGGGGCTTGCGGTGTGCCGGACTTGCGCAGGTAAGCGCGGGAAGCAACCAGCACGGCCTGGGTGCGGCACAGCGTCCAGGCAATATGCGTATCCGGCGCCGCCGAAGCATGCCGGACCGCGAGGTCGAAGCCCTCGCGGGCGAGCGACGCGAAGGCCGCCGGGCATGTGTTCAGTAGTCGCTGAGTTTGTTGCCGTCGACTTCGACCAGCCGGTCGAGCCGCACGGTCTCGCCAGAGCTAAGCAGTACGTATTCGGCGCCGCCGCGGTTGAACACGTCCTTGACGGTAGCATTGCGATGCTGCAGAACGCCGTTGTCGTCGAGGTAGCTGACGCTGGTCCGCTTGCGCAGTGTCGCGAGATCTTCGAGACGGTCGTGGAACTCGCAGCTGATCGGGCTGTAGTCGTTGTGTTGGCTGCTCATGGTCTTACTCCTGGATAATCGCGCCGCCGACGTGCGCGAGGAAGAACACGGAATCTTCGAGGGCCTCGGCATCATGCTGTTCGCCGTTGCCGATCTTCATAAAGTCACCCGCGGACAGCACCAGGTCGCCGAAGCGGATGCGTCCCGACAGCACGAGGATCTGTTCAGGGCCTTCATGGTCATGCAGCGGGAAGCGGGCGCCCGCCTTGAATTCGATGATGTCTGCACCTTCGCCGTTCTCTGCCCAGATCGTTGCCACCCGGATGCCGGGGAAGCCAGTTTCAACGAATTCGCGGGCGGCGTTGGTGAAGTGAAGCATGTGGATCTCCTGCAGTGTGACTGGATCAGGCCATGAAGGTAGGTGAATCAGGCCTTCGTACATCGCTTACGATTCAATCGCATGCGATGAATATAAGATGATTCATGCCGGCATCGAAGTCAAGGTTTTTTTGAGGAGGTTTGCTTGCTGTGCACGCGTGCGGCCAACGTCACCACCGGGTGATATTGCCCTTATTTCGATCGCTATGCGTGCGGCCCGCGCTCCAGGATCTTGTACAGGTGCGAGCGGGAGATCCGCAGTTGCTCGGCCGCGCGCTTCTTGTTGCCGCCATGTCGCGCGACGGCGTCCATCACCGCGGCATAGGCAAGCTCCTTCATCCCCGCGGCGGGCTCGCTGGTTGATCGAAGTGCGGGAGAGGTCGATGGCGGGTCGTCTGCCGAGGACGTTTCGTGCGGATACGCTGGTTCGGCCGCATGCACGGAGGCGTGGCTTTCCAGGCCCGAAAGCTGCCCGCGTGCGGATTCGCCACGTGCAAAATCCGCCACGCGCAGCGTACGGCCGTCGCAGAAGACCAACGCTTCCTCGATGCGCTGGCGCAACTGGCGCACATTGCCGGGCCATGGCTGGCCGGCAAGATGGCGCGCCACCTCGTGGTCGATGCCCGGCGCCGGCATGCCGTTGCGCGCGCAGAAGGCATCGACGAAATGCTGCAGCAGGGCGGGAATGTCCTCGCGCCGCTGGCGCAGGGCAGGGATGCGCAGCACCACGCCACTGAGCCGGTAGTACAAGTCGAGGCGGAACCGCCCGGCGTCGATCAGTTCGGGAATGTCGCGGTTGGTGGCCGAAACCAGCCGGAAGTCGACCCGCTGCGCGCGGCGGCTGCCAAGGCGTTCCACCATGTGGTCTTCGAGCACGCGCAACAGCTTGACCTGCATCTCCATCGGGATATCGGCGACCTCGTCCAGAAAGACCGTGCCGCCGGCTGCCTGTTCGAGCTTGCCCGCCTGCCCCTGGCGCTGGCTCCCGGTGAAGGCGCCGGGCGCGTGGCCGAACAGCTCGGATTCGATCAGCGTGGCGGGCAGCGCGGCCAGGTTCAGGCTGACCAGCGGCCGTTCGCTTGCCGGCTCGGGCCCGGCACCGTGGATGGCGCGGGCCACCAGTTCCTTGCCGGTGCCGCTTTCGCCCAGGATCAGCACCGGCACGTCAAGGCGTGCCACAGTCTGGATTTCGCGGCGCAGCCGCTGCATCGGCGCGCTTTCGCCGATCAGGCCGAACGCCGGTTGCCGCTCGCGCACGCCGTCGAACTCACGCTGGTAGCGCGCCACTTCCGAGCGCAATTCGACCAGCTCCTTGTGCATGCGCCCAATGGCTTCCGGCCCCTTGAACATGACCTGGCCGATGGCCCCCACCACTTCGCCATCCTGGCGGATTGGCATGCGGTTGACCACCCGTGTGGCGCCATCCAGCTGCTGCAACTGCCCGATCTCGGCCTTGCCGCTGGCCACCACCTGCGGCAGCCGCGAGTTGGGGATGACGTCCGCTGCCGGGCGGCCGGTGCCGGCACCGCGCGCCAGGCCCAGGAATTTCTCGTGGACAGGGCTGATGAAGCGCACCAGGCCATCCCTGTCGACCACGGTGATGGCCTGGTATGGGTCGTTCAGGAAATAGTCGAGGATCGCGCCGGCGAAAGGCACCGTGCCAAGGAAGTCGAACAGAACGGCCTGTGGGTCGGCGCGGTGCAGGAGGATCAACTGGTGGTCGCTGTCTTCCAGGCACACGCCGATGAATCGCCGCGCGCCGGCTTCGACGGGGAACAGCTTGCGTCCCTGGCTCGGCTCCGCGGCGCGGGCGCATGCGGAGAACGCCGCGTCGGCGATGGCGGGGTCGGCGCAGGCCCCTAACGCCGCCAGCCGGGCGCCCTCGCGCGAGCAAACCAGGGCGCCAAGCGCGGCCCTGTCCATGCCTTCCACTGGTGTCTTCAATGAGGACACTGCCGTCTCCGTGCGTGCCTGTGTTGCGGACACGTCTGTGTAGTCATGGCGGACATCCTAACGGCGCTCAGGAAATTGTTCAATGAAATCAATGTGTTTTCGAGCCTGGTGTGGCTGGCACGGCTCCTGCGGAGAGTTGGCGAGCATGTACCGCGAAAAGACACAGGAGAGGACAGTGAGCTGGCAGCCTGAAATCGACGAACTGGCCTACCGACGGCGGCTTGCCGCCCGGATGGGCGGCGAAGGCAAGGTGGAACGCCACAAGGCGGCTGGCAAGCTGACGGTGCGCGAGCGTATCGATGCACTTGCCGATCCCGGCTCGTTCCGCGAAGTGGGAGGCCTGAGCGGCAGCGGCCGCTATGACAGCAACGGGCGGCTGGTGGACCTCATTCCGTCGAACTTGGTGATGGGCCGCGCGCAGGTCGGCGGCCGGCCGGCCGTGCTGGTGGGCGACGACTTCACCGTGCGCGGCGGCGCCAACGAGGGCGCAGTGGGCGACAAGCTGATCCACGCCGAAAAGATGGCGCACGACCTGCGGCTGCCGATGATCCGGCTGGTCGACGGCACCGGTGGCGGCGGTTCGGTGCGCAATATCGAGATCAAGGGCCATACCCTGATTCCCACCATGAAGGTCTGGCAACACGTGGTGGAGAACATGTCCGTGGTGCCGGTGGTGTCGCTGGCATTGGGATCCGTGGCGGGCATGGGCGCGGCCCGCGTGGCCGCCAGCCACTATTCGGTGATGGTCAGGGAAACCTCGCAACTGTTCAACGAGGGTCCGCCATCGGTGGTGGCCCGCTTCGGCGAGGAACTGAGCAAGAACGAGCTGGGCGGCAGCCAGATCCACACCCGCAACGGCGTGGTGGACGACGAGGTCGGCACCGAGCAGGAGGCCTTCGCGCGCGCGCGGCGGTTCCTGTCCTATCTCCCGGCTTCCGTGTTTGAACTGCCGCCGCGGATCGAGCCCAGCGACGACCCGGCGCGCCGCGACGAATGGCTGCTGTCGGCGATTCCGCGGGATGGCCGGGCCGACTACAAGATCCGGCCCATCGTGCAGGCGCTGGTGGATGCCGATTCGTTTTTCGAGATCGGCATGCACTGGGGCTGCGCTGTCATCACCGCCCTGGCCCGGCTCGATGGCTGGCCGGTGGCCGTGATCGCCAGCGACCCGTCCTTCCATGGCGGCAGCTGGGACAGCGACAGCGCCGAGAAATTCACGCGCTTTGTCGACATGGCCCAGGCGTTTCACCTGCCCGTGGTCAACCTGGTCGATACGGCCGGGTTCCAGGTCGGCCTGGAGGCCGAGAAGGCAGGGATCATGCGCTACGGCGTACGCGCGCTGGCCGCCCTCTACCAGGCCACGGTGCCGTGGTGCTCGGTGATCCTGCGCCGTGCCTACGGCGTGTCGGCAGCGGGCCACCAGCACATGGGGCGCTTCAACTTCCGCTATGCCTGGCCATCGGCCAACTGGGGCGCATTGCCGATCGAAGGCGGCCTCGACGTCGCCTACAAGGCCGAGATCGAAGGCGCCGACGATCCGGTGCAGAAGCGTGCCGAGATCGAGCTGCGCGTGCGCAGCCTGACGTCACCGTTCCGCAGCGCGGAAGCCTTTGTCATCGAAGACATCATCGACCCGCGCGAGACCCGCACGCTGCTGTGCGAGTTCGCCAACCTCGCGGCACCGCTGCGCGAAGCCGGCACCAGCCGGTTTGGCATCCGGCCTTGAACGGGCCGCTGCTACAGCGCGTGCCTGCCCGGCACTGACATCCAAATACAAACGAGGAGACTGCATTGAAAAAGCTGTTGATTGCCAATCGCGGGGAGATCGCGCTGCGCGTCCTGCGCGCCGCACGCGATCTCGAGATCGGGACCGTCGCGGTCTATTCGCAGGACGACCAGGGCGCCTTGCACCGGATCTTGGCCGACGAGGCCGTCGCCCTCGACGGCGCCGGTCCGGCCGCGTACATCGACATCGCTGGCATCATCGCCGCGGCGAAGGCATCCGGCTGCGATGCGATCCACCCGGGCTATGGCTTCCTCAGCGAACGGGCGGATTTTGCGCAGGCCTGCCACGACGCCGGCATCCGCTTTATCGGTCCCACGGTCGAGCATCTTGCGCTGTTTGGCGACAAGGGGCGTGCGCTTGAGTTGGCGGCCGACAGCGACGTCCCGGTCATGCCGGCGACACGTGGCGCAGCGTCGCTCGATGAAATCACCAGCTTCTTCGACCAGCAAGGCGGCGCCGGCGTGGTGATCAAGGCGGTCGGCGGCGGCGGCGGCCGCGGCATGCGTGTGGTCCGCCGGCGTGAGGACCTGGCCGAGGCCTATGCGCGCTGCCGCTCCGAGGCGGGTTCGGCGTTCGGCATCGATGCGGTCTATGCCGAGCGGCTGGTGGCGCGCGCGCGCCATATCGAAGTACAGATCGCCGGCGACGGCGCGCACGTCATCGCCCTCGGCGAACGTGACTGCACCTTGCAGCGCCGCTTCCAGAAGCTGGTGGAAATCGCGCCCAGCCCGGTACTCAAGCCGCAACTGCGCGAGCAGATCATCAAGGCGGCGCTCAGGCTGGCGCGCCGCGTCAACTACCAGAGCCTGGGTACCTTCGAGTTCCTGGTCGAGGAAACCGAATCCGGCGAGCAGAAGGATTTTGTCTTTATCGAAGCCAATCCCCGCTTGCAGGTCGAGCACACCATCACCGAGCAGGTCACCGGCGTCGATCTCGTCGCGCTGCAGATCGGGCTCGCCGCGGGGCAGACGCTCGCCGAGCTCGGCCTGGATCCCGCTGCGCCGCCGCAGCCCAGGGGATACGCCATCCAGGTGCGCATCAACGCGGAAATGACCGATGCACAAGGCCTGGCACGTCCGGCGCACGGCCGCCTGGAGCGTTTCGACCCGCCCTCGGGTCCCGACGTCCGCGTCGATTCCCATGGCTACACCGGATATGAACCGTCGCCCAATTTCGACACCTTGCTGGCGAAACTGATCGTCAGCAGCGCAACACCCAGGTTCGAAGCGGCCGTGCGGCGCCTGCAGCGCAGCCTGGCAGAATTCCGCATCGCCGGCGTGCCGACCAACCTCAATTTGCTGCGTGCGCTGGTGCAGCGCGACGACTTCCTCACCCAGGACGTCCATACCCGGCACTTCGAGGCGATCATGCAGGAGCTGGCCGCATCGGCGGAGGCCATTGCGCAAGCCGGACGCGCGCAGGAAGCCTTGCTGGGCGGCGCGGCCCGTCCATCGCAGGCCCACACGCCCCATCATGCCGATCCGGAAGAGGAAATCAGCGAAGGGCTGGCGGCGATCCGCGCACCGCTGACCGGCCGGGTGGTAGAGATTGCCGTCGCGCTGGACGACATCGTCAAGCCCGGCCAGACCATCGCGGTGCTGGACGCCATGAAGATGGAGCACGCCATCGTCGCGGAGTGCGGCGGGCGCGTGGTCGACCTGCGGCTGGAGCCGGGCGCACTGGCCGCCGAAAACCAGGTGCTGATCGTGCTGGAGCAGCTCGAGGCCGATGGCATTTCCGTGGCTGCCGTGCAGCAGGTCGATCCGAATGCGATCCGCGCGGACCTGCAGCGCGTGCTGGACCGGCATGCCTACCTGGATGACGCCGCGCGTCCCGATGCCGTTGCCAGGCGCCGCTCGCGCGGGCAGCGCACGGCCCGTGAAAACCTCGCCGACCTGTGCGATCCGGATACCTTCGTCGAGTATGGCGCGCTGGCGCTGGCGGCACAGGCTTCACGCCGCAGCCAGCAGGACCTGATCGTCAACACCCCGGCGGATGGCCTGATCACGGGCATCGGCAATATCAATGGCGAACTGGTCGGCAAGGAGCGGGCCCGCAGTGCGGTGATGGCCTACGACGCCACGGTGATGGCCGGCACGCAGGGCAAGCGCAACCATATCAAGACCGACCGCATCGTGGAGGTCGCGCTGCGTGACGAACTGCCCCTGGTGCTGTTTGGTGAAGGCGGTGGCGGCCGGCCCGGTGACGTGGATTTCCCTTCGGTGTCGGGGTTGTACCAGCCGTCGTTCGCCGCCTTTGCGGAGTTGAGCGGCAATGTGCCGGTGGTGGGCATTGTCTCGGGGCGCTGCTTTGCCGGCAACGCGGCCTTCCTCGGCTGCTGCGACGTCATCATTGCCGACAAGTCGGCCAATATCGGCATGGCGGGACCGGCCATGATCGAAGGCGGCGGCCTTGGCATCTACAGCCCCGAAGAAGTCGGCCCGGCATCGGTGCAGCTTGCCAATGGCGTGATCGATGTCCTGGTCGACAACGAGGCTGAAGCCGTGCAGGCAGCCAAGCACTACCTGTCGATGTTCCAGGGCCGCGTGGCGCACTGGAGCGCGCCGCAAGCGCTGGCGCTGCGCCATGTCGTCCCCGAGAACCGGCTGCGCGTGTACGACACCCGCAAGGCCATCGAGGGCATCGCCGACGTCGGCAGCGTGCTGATGCTGCGCAGCGGCTTCGGCGCGGGTATCCACACCGCGCTGGCGCGCGTGGAAGGGCAGCCGGTCGGCATCATGGCCAACAACCCCTATCACCTTGGCGGAGCCATCGACGCGGATGCCGCGGACAAGGCGTCGCGCTTCATGCAGCTGTGCGATGCGCACGGGCTGCCGATCGTCTCGCTGATCGACACCCCCGGGTTCATGGTCGGGCCGGAGGTCGAGGCCCGCGCACAGGTGCGGCACGTGTCGCGCATGTTCCTGACGGCCGCCAAGCTGCGCGTCGCCTTGCTGGCGGTGACGCTGCGCAAGGGCTACGGCCTCGGCGCCATGGCCATGGCGGGCGGTGGCTTCCGCTCGGCGAGCTTCACCGTGTCGTGGCCGACCGGCGAGTTTGGCCCGATGGGACTGGAAGGCGCGGTCAGGCTGGGCTTCAAGAAAGAGCTGGAGGCGGTGCCGGATGGCCCCGAGCGCAAGGCGCTGTTCGACAGGCTGGTCGCCCAGTCCTATGAGCGCGGCCACGCGATCAACACGGCGGCTGCCGTCGAGATCGACGCGGTGATCGACCCTGCGCAGACACGGAAATGGATCGCACAGGGCATTGCGTCCGCTGACGTGCGCAGCCGCAGGGAACGCCGCGGCTTCATCGATGCGTGGTAAGCGCCGTACTCCGACGAGTCCATACACAGAGCCAGGAGGTTTGCATGATCAAGCATGGGTTTGACCCGGCGCAGCTGGCGCTGGGTGGGTTGCGCGTGCTGGAGGTCGGCAGCGGGCCGGCGCTGGCGTACGCGGGCAAGCTGTTTGCCGATTTCGGCGCCGAAGTCATCAAGGTGGAGAGCCCGGCTGGCGACGCGTGGCGGCAGATGCCGCCCATGGTCAGCGCCCCGGGTGCCGCGCAGCCGGAAAGCGCGCTGTTCGCCTGGCTGAACACCAACAAGCGCAGCGTCACCGCGGCGGACGGGAAGGCCGAGGATGGCGCATGGCTGGCCCAGCTGGCGCGGACGTGCGACGTTGTGCTGGATGCCCGTGCCCTGACTGAAGGCCCGGGCATTCTTGGCGCGCCGGTCTGGCAGGGTACGGCCGAAGATCCGCAGGAACACGAGCCGATCGAGGTGGCGCTGACCTGGTTCGGCGAGACCGGGCCGTACAGCCACCATGCAGGCGCCGAAGCGGTGTGCCGCGGGCTTGCCGGCGCCGTGCACGGCAGTGGCCCGGCAGATGGCCCGCCACACATGCCGCACGACGTGCAGACGGCGATCGTGGTCGGGCTGAGCGCATTCTCGGCCGCTGTCGCGGCGGTGATCGGTAGCGGGCAGGGGAGCCGCCGTTATGTGCTGAGTGCCCACGAAGCCATCTTCAGCGTGGTCGAGATGGAGGCCGGCATGGTGCAGGACAACCGCCACCCGCTCCGGCGTCTTGGCGTCAACCGGTTCTGCGGCACGCATCCGGCCGGCATTTATCGGACTGCCGAGGGGTGGATCGGCATCTTCACGCACACGCTGCCGCAGTGGACGGGGCTGTGCGAGGCCATCGGACGTCCGGACCTCGCCAGCGATCCTCGCTACGCGAACGGCCAGGAGCGGATGAACCGGGCGGACGAGATCGACGACCTGCTCGTTCCCGCGTTCCTGACACGCACGGCTGAGCAGTGGTTCGAGATCCTGGGTGACAAGAAGCATCCGGCAGTCATCGTGCCGACCATGGAAACGCTGCTTGGCCAGGCGGTGCATCGCCAGCGCGGTGCCTTCGTCCCGGTCGGCGTGGGCGGCGCTTCGTTCGAAGGCCCGGTCGTGCCGCTACCCCTCGATGCGGCGGGACCGCTGCCGGGCGGTGCTGCGCCGGCAAAGGGCGCGCACGACCTGCACTATCGGACGTCGGGACTGGATCATCGCCCGCGTTTGCAGCTTGCGCGAACGGCCAGCGAGCGCTTGCCGCTGCAAGGCATCCGCGTCGTCGACCTGACCATGGGCTGGGCGGGGCCGCTTGCGGCCAGGACGCTGGCCGACTTCGGCGCGGAGATCATCAAGGTGGAAAGCACCGGCTATCCCGACTGGTGGCGCGGCGCCAATTTCACCGAGGCGTTTTACCGGGACAGGTTGTACGAGAAGAACTCGAACTTCAACCTGATGAACCGCAACAAGCTGGGCATCACGCTGGACCTGACACGGCCGGAAGGCAAGCAACTGCTGCTGCAACTGGTCGAAGGCGCCGACGCGGTCATCGAGAATTACTCCGCCGAGGTCTTGCCCAAGCTGGGGCTGGACTACGAGGCATTGCGCGCCAGGAACGACCGGCTGGTCATGCTGTCGATGCCGGCATTCGGGCTCGGCAATGCGTGGAGCAATACCCGCGCTTATGGCGGCACGCTTGAGCAGGCCAGCGGGCTGCCGCTATACACGGGGCACCCCGATGGCCCGCCCGCCATGACGTCATACGCCTATGGCGACCCGATCGGCGGCCTGAACGGTGGCGCGGCGATCCTGCTGGCGCTGTTTGCCCAGCAAGCGACGGGGCAGGGGCGGCATATCAACCTGTCACAGGTCGAGGCCATGTTGCCGATGGCCGCACCGTTCATCCTGGAGCAATCCATCTCCGGCGCCGTGTCGCCTCGGCAGGGCAACCGGCATCCGATGTACGCGCCGCATGGCTGCTTCCGTTGCACGGGCGAGGACGCTTGGATCATGCTCACGGTGGCCGATGCGGACTGGCCCGCGCTGGGCCGGGCGATCGGCCGCGCAGACCTCGCTGCCGATCCACGGCTGGCGCAAGCAGCAGGGCGGCGGGTCGAGGAAGAACGAATCGACGAAGCCATCAAAGTCTGGTGCGCAGGCAGGGACCCTGAAGCGGCAATGCACCTGCTGCAACAGGCCGGGGTCGCTGCCGGCGTGGTCCGGCCCATGTCGCAGGTGCTGGAGGACA
Organism: Cupriavidus sp. Agwp_2; assembly: GCF_040784895.1. NCBI lineage: Bacteria > Pseudomonadati > Pseudomonadota > Betaproteobacteria > Burkholderiales > Burkholderiaceae > Cupriavidus > Cupriavidus sp. Agwp_2. Next base: position 763,423 of record NZ_CP088084.1, on the reverse strand, counting down.
TCCATCTGCGTGCGCGGGGATTCTGGCGTGAAGTGGAGCGCGCCCACATCGGCACTTACACGGCCAGCACACCCTGGTTTCGGACCGGTCCGCAGCCAACGCCAGTGCGGAATGTCGCGCCGACGCTGGGCGAACACACCGAAGCCGTGTTGAGTCGCGTGCTTGGACTGGGCGCGGACCAGATCGCAGACCTGGAGCGACAGGGCATCACCGGCACGGTCGCAAAGCCAAAGCGCGCGAAGGAAACGCCGTAGGCCCGGCAAGCATTCAGAACATCATTATTACGATACGGAGACGACGTGAATAAACCGACAGGGATGCCGCGCTGCCAGGCCAGCGCAAAGACCAGCAAGTTCAGCATGGCGGCAGTCACGCTGGCCGTGGTGGCCACGGCCATGGCCGCGCCGGCAGCGGCGCAGGGTACCGGCTGGCCCAACAAGCCAATCCGGATGATCGTTCCCTTCCCGGCGGGGTCGTTCACCGATACCGTGGCACGGGTGCTTTCGGAGCGCCTGACCAAGTCCCTCGGCCAGCCCGTGGTCGTGGAAAACAAGGCGGGCGCGAACGGACTGATCGGTGTCGGCGAGGCGGCCAGGGCAGCGCCGGACGGGTACACCTTGCTGGTCACCAACTCCAGCAGCATCACCATCAACCCGCAAATCTACAAGAAGGGCACTTACTCGCCGAAAGACTTTACGCCAGTCACCCTGGTCCTTGAAGCGCCATTTATCCTCGTCACGAATCCAGAATGGTCGCAGAAAAACGCTGTGGGTTCGGTACCGGAACTCATACGCTACGCCACGCAGCATCCCGGCAAGGTCAGCTATGGCTCGGCCGGACCGGGCAATATCGCGCATCTCAGCTTCGCCATGCTGAACAACCGGGCGAAGATCAAGACCACGCACATTCCGTACAAGTCGGCTGCACAGGCGCAATTGGCGGTGATCAGCGGCGAGCTGGATACGGCCTTCGACACCTGGACGGCGCTGCCTCAGATCAAGGCCGGCAAGCTGAAGCCCATCGCCGTCAGCGCATCGAAGCGCATGACGCAGTTGCCGGATGTGCCGACGCTGGAGGAGCTTGGCATCTCGCCGTTCAATGTGACCTTCTGGATCGGGATGCTGGCGCCGGCCGGCACGCCGCCGCAGATCGTACAGAAGCTCCATTCGGTCACGCAGGGGCTTCTCGAAGACGCGAAGGCAAAGGCAGCCTTGGGCCAGCAAGGCGATGTCGTGATGATCGATCCCGCAAACTTCGCGAAGCGCGTGGAGAAGGAAGAAAGCAGCTGGACGGCGGTGATCCAGCGTGAGGGCATCACGCTGGATTGACCCGGCAGGCGGCCCGGCCGGGACGTCGCCGCATCAGCGTGCGGAGACGCCCGGCCGTTCCAGGCCGTAGTGGCCGCGCAGCGTGCGCGCGTCATATTCGTACCGGAACAGCCCCTTGCGTTGCAGGATGGGAACCACATGCTCGACGAAATCGTCGAGGTGGGCGGGCAGCACAGGCGGCATCACGTTGAAGCCATCGGCGGCGCCGCTGGCAAACCAGTCCTCGATCGTATCGGCGATGCGTTGCGGCGAGCCTGCGATCGTGTAGTGGCCGCGCGCGCCGGCGAGCTTGTGGAGCAGTTCGCGCAAGGTCGGGCGTTCACGCTCCACCAGTGCGGTGATGACCACGGCGCGGCTCTGTGCCGCCTGTACCGTGGCCGGGTCGGGAAAGTCCTGCACCGACAAGGTCTTGTCCAGGTCGAGATGGGAGAAGTCGTGGCCGCCGAACCGGTTCGACAGGCGCGCCAGGCCGACGGAAGGCGCCGTGAGCGCGTTCAGCTCGTCCCAATGCCGCTGCGCTTCGTCGTCGGTCGATCCGATCACCGGGCTGATGCCCGGCAGGATGATGATCTGGCCGGGTTCGCGCCCGAGCAGCCGGGCCCTTTCCTTCAGCTCGCGATAGAAGCTGATGGCGGTGTCCTTTTGCAGATGGGCGGTGAATACGGCTTCCGCATGGCGGGCGGCAAAGGCCTTGCCCGCGTCGGACGAGCCGGCCTGGACCAGCACCGGTCGACCCTGGGGGCCGCGCGGCAGGTTCAGCGGGCCGGCAACGCGATGGAACGGGCCGACGTGGTCGACCGGGCGTACGCCTGCAGGCCGGACATACTGGCCGCCATGCGGATCGTCGATGACGGCGTCGTCGTCCCAGCTGTCCCACAGCTTCGTGACCGCTTCGAGGAAGTCATGCGAGCGGGCGTAGCGCTCCGCATGCGGCGGTTGCGTGTCCAGGCCGAAGTTGCGGTTTGCGCCCTGCACCCAGGAGGTCACGATATTCCAGCCAACCCGGCCGCCGCTGAGATGGTCGAGCGAAGCGAACTGGCGTGCCAGGTTGAACGGCTCGGAATAGGTTGTCGATGCGGTGGCGATCAGGCCGATCCGCTCGGTCGCTCCGGCCAGCGCGGCGACTGCCGTCAGCGGCTCCAGCGCGCCGCCGGCGACGTGCTCGATGCCGTCGCCCAGCGCGAGCGCATCGGCCAGGAATACCGAATCAAAGCAGCCTGCCTCGGCAGTGCGCGCCAGCTGCCTGAAATAACCGATATCCGTCAGTGCCTGGCGCGTCGCGCGCGGATGGCGCCAGCCGGCTTCGTGGTGGCCGCGGCCGTGGATGAAGAGGTTCAGGTGCAGGCGCCTGTTGTGCAGATTGTTCGACATGATCGGAGTGAGGCTGGCGAATGAGGCTCGGCTTGTGCCGGTGGATTTACGCGACGATCTCGACGCCGAGCGCGGCCAGCAGCGCGTCGCGCAGTTCGTTGCAGGCGTCCTTGTTGGCCTTGCGTGGATGGGAAAGCGAGATACGCTGGTCGACGCGGATGCGACCCGCGTCCATCACCATGACGCGGTCGGCGAGGGCGAGCGCCTCGTGGACATCGTGGGTGACAAAGACCACTGCCGGCCGGTGCTGGTGGACAAGCCCGTGCAGGAGTTGCTGCATCTTCAGCCGCGTCAGTGCATCCAGCGCGCCGAACGGCTCGTCGGCAAGCAGCAGCGCGGGCTTGCGTACCAGCGAGCGCGCCAACGCCACGCGCTGCTGCTCGCCGCCGGACAGCGCAACCGGCCAGGCATTCTCGCGGCCGGCAAGGCCGACGCTGGCCAGGGCGCTGCGTGCGCGGGCGGTGGCGTCCGCGTCATGCAGCCCCAGCGTGACGTTGGCCAGCACGGGTTCCCATGGCAGCAGCCGCGAGTCCTGGAACAGCACCGAACGCGCCTGCGGAACACGGATCCGGCCCTCGCCGGCAACGTCCGTGTCCAGTTCTGCCAGCGCGCGCAGCAGCGTGCTCTTGCCCGAGCCGCTCTTGCCGATCAGCGCGACGAATTCGCCGGGTTCGATGCGGAAGCTTAGGTCGTCCAGTACCTTGCGCTCGCCATAGCGGCGCGTGAGGTGCTCGACTTCGACGCCAACGTTGCTCATGATCCGATCACCCTGCGGTAGGACAAGGCCTTGCGTTGCCACAGGCGCACCAGCAGGTCGGAACTGAGGCCGAGCAGTGCGTAGATCAGCAGGCCTACCACGATGACATCGGTCTGGCCGTAGTCGCGTGCGCGATTCATCAGGTAGCCGATGCCTTCGGTGGTATTGATCTGCTCCAGCACCACCAGGGCAGCCCAGCAGGTGGTCACGGCGAGCCGCAGGCCGGTAAAGAAGCCGGGCAGGGCGCCCGGCAGCGCCACCCTGCGGATAAACTCGGCGCGCGACAGCCCCACGCTTTGCGCCAGCTCGACAAAGCGGATGTCGAGGCCGCGCAGGCCCGCATGGGTATTGATATAGACCGGCACCATCACGCTGGCGGCGATCAGCGTGACCTTCAGCGTTTCACCGATGCCGAGCCACAGGATGGCCAGTGGCAGCAGCGCCAGCGTCGGTACCGCACGCTTGATCTGGACCAGACCGTCAAAGCACGCCTCGCCCCAGCGGCTCAGGCCTGACAGCAGCGCCAGCGCCACGCCAACGGCCACGCCGGACAGCAGCCCCGCGTAGGCGCGCTGCGCGGAGGCCCACAGTTGCGGCAGCAGCGTGCCGTCGCCAAGCATCTGCAATCCGGTCTCGATTGCCGTCGAAGGCGCCGCGAGCAGCCGGGGGGGCAACAGGCCGGTACGGGACGCCAGTTCCCACGTGATCAGCAGGAGCAAGGGCCCGGTCAACAGGCCCAGGCCGCCCAGGCGGCCCGGTACCAGCCGGGGCGTGCGCGACCGGGACGGTTTGCCGGCGGGTGGCGCCGTGGTTCCGGGCGTGGATATCCAGGGCGCCTGCGCGCGCGTGTCGGCAGCGGAGGAAAGCGGGGCGGTCATGTCTGTCTCCTACTGTCGCGTGGCCGGCAGGCTTGCCACGGCCGCACGGATCACGGGATCGAAACGCAGGTCGAATTCCTGGCGTGCGTCGAGGCGCCGCGGAATATCGCCAGCCTCCTGGATCAAATCGATCAGTCCCTGCTGCGGAGCGATCGAATCGGCGAGCAACGGATAGGTGGCCTGGCCATCGGCGCGAACGATGGCCAGGCCGTCCTCCTCACGCAGCCCCTGTTGCTTCACGTAGTAGGCCTGGACCCATTGCTGGGGATGCTTTTCCGCCCAGTCGTTGGCCCGGATCCACGCCTCGACGAACTGGCGGATCGCCGCGGTCTTGCCCGGGTCCGACAGCGCCTTGGGGCTGGCGTACAGATAGGCGAGGCGCGTGGGCAACTGGCGGTGCTCGGAAGCCGGGATCGCGCTCGCCTTGCGGTCGGCGAAGTCGCGCAGGTAGCGGCTGAAGTGCGGTTCGTTCAGCGCAGCAACGTCTACCTGGCCGGCGCGGATCGCCGTGGGAAAGTCGCCGGCGCGCAGCGGCACCAGCTTCACGTCGCGCCGCGACAGGCCGGCCACCTTCAGCGCCGTCAGCACGAAGGGCTGGCGGCCGGTGCCTTCGGCGTAGGCGATCGACTTGCCTTTCAGGTCCTTCAGCGAAGCAATGGTCAGCCCCGGCCGCACCGCGAGCTGGTAGTCGGGCGCGCTGGTCTTGCGTACCGCGACGATCGGCAGGGGCTCGCCAGCTGCATGGGCCTGGATCGGCGGCGTGTTGCCCACGACGGCGAGATCGAGCGCGCCGGCCCGGAAGGCCTCAAGGATCGAAGGGCCGCCCAGGAAGTTGGCATAGCTGACCTGCGCGGTCAGTCTGGATTGCTCGCCGGAAACGCGCAGCAAGGTCTGCAGGGCTTCATTCTGGTCGGCGACGACGAGTTTGGTTCCGGCGGGCACGACAGTGGGCAGGGCGCCGGTTTGTGCCAGCGAAAGTCCCGGTGCGACCGTGCCGGCAAGGGCGGCAAGCCAGGTGAGCGCGCCCAGCGAACGGCGCAGGCGGGATACGTAACGAACGATCATGGAAACAACGTGGGGCGTCAGCAGAACCTGCATTATTTCGGTGGCGATCACGCCCCGATAAGGAATGTTTTCGGTGATCGTTATGCGCAAATCCGGCTGGCACCGTGCAAACGCTTTACGCATGCCGATATGAGGCGCCGGCGTCTATGCACATGCCGAATCGGCATTTCGTTCGTCAGTCGCGGCACCGTACGATGGCCGCTTGCCGCCCGCCAACCCTGCATCCGATTCATGGCGGCAGAAGCACCGACGATAACCATGCCCTCCGTAACGCCCTCCGCCCTGTCCCGCACCTTTGCTTCCCTTCTGCTTGCGTTCTGCGTAACGGCCCGCGCACTGGCCGAGCCGGGCTTTCCGCAGAAGCCCATCACCTACGTGGTGCCCTACACCCCGGGTGGCACGAACGACAACGTCGCGCGCATCATCACCAGGCGGCTGTCGGAGAAGACCGGCCAGCCGGTCGTGATCGAGTACAAGCCAGGAGCCGGTGGCACGCTGGGCGCGGGGTATGTCGCCGCGGCGGCACCGGACGGCTATACGCTGCTGAGCACGTCGATCGGCAACCTCGCCATCGCCCCGCAGCTGATGCAGGTGAAGTTCGACCCGTTCACCGACCTGGTGCCGGTGTCCTATATCGGCAATTCGTTGGCAACGGTGGCGGTCAATCCCGCCGTGCCGGCGCAGACGCTGCCACAACTGATCGCGTATGCCCGTGCCCATCCGGGGGCGTTGACGTACTCGAGCTCGGGTAACGGCACGCCCGGCCACCTCGCGGGCGAGCTGCTCAAGCGCGTGGCCAACATCGACATCCGCCATGTCCCGTACAAGGGCAGTGCGCCGGCGGTGGCCGATGTGGTGGCGGGCCATGTCGATATCGTTTTCGATCCGCTGAGCGCGTCGTATATCAAGGCGGGCAAGCTGCGCGCGCTGGCGTATTTCGGCGGCGCCAAGGCGCAGGGGCTGCCCAATGTGCCGTCGATTCGCGAAGCCGGCGTCAAGGGCTGGGAAGACGCGCTGGCCGGCGCCTTCTTTATCAGCGCGCCCAAGGGCGTGCCGCCGGAGGTGCTGGCGAACCTGCGCCGCCTGATTGGCGAGATCCTCAAGGAACCCGACACCATCTCCGCGCTGAACCGTGTGCAGGTGGACGTGCAGCCGTTGACGCCGGAGCAGGCGTCGCAGCGCATCCGCCAGGTCCATGACATTGCCGCACGCGTGGTCAAGGACGGCGCGCTGCAATCCAACTAAGAAAGAGTCCCGCCTTTCCTGCCTTTTCAGAGATTGTTCCCCCATGAAGCTTGGCCTGTTCCTGCTCGCCGCCGGCCACCATGCCGCCGGCTGGCGCTATCCCGACGCTGAATCCGGCACCGAAAATATCGACCTGGTCGTGCGCATGACGCAGGCCGCCGAGCGCGCGAAATTCGACATGGTGTTCTTCGGCGACCGCCTGCTGACATCGGCCGATGCGCATCCGTCGATGATCACGCGCCCGGATCCGCTGGCCATGCTCGCCGCCCTGTCGATGGTGACTTCGCATATCGGCCTGGCCGGTACGGCATCGACCACCTACAGCGAGCCGTTCAACCTGGCGCGCACGCTGGCCACGGTCGACAAGCTGTCACGGGGCCGTGCCGCCTGGAATATCGTCACGACCTTCGCCGACGGTTCAGTCAATTTCAGCCGCAGCCGGCATCCCGATCACGCCCAGCGCTATGAGATTGCCGACGAGTTTGTCTCGGTCGTCAAGGGCTTGTGGCGCTCCTGGGATGCCAATCCCTACGTGCAGGACAAGGAGGCCGGCATCTATGTCGATGTGGCCAGGATGCATGCGCTCAATCACCAGGGGAAGCATTTCTCCGTCGCGGGCCCGTTGAACGTCACCGGCAGCCAGCAGGGCCATCCGGTACTGATCCAGGCGGGATCGTCCGGGCCGGGGCAGGCCCTCGCGGCTCGCCATGCCGAGGTGGTGTTCACCGCGCAGCAGGACCTGGAGGCGGCGCGCGATTTTGCGCAGGGATTGAAGGCACAGGTCAGGGCCCAGGGCCGCAACCCGGCGCAATGCCTGATCATGCCCGGCCTGATGCCCATCATCGGGCGCACCGAGGCGGAAGCGCACGACAAGCTGGCGCAGCTGCAATCGTTTACCGACCAGTCCAATGCACTGGCCATCCTGAGCGAGCAGCTGACGATCGATGTATCGGGCCATGACCTGGACGAGCCGCTGCCGCCGCTGGCACCGCAACAGGTGGTGCACAGCCGCAGCGCGCTGCTGCTCAGGCTTGCCGAAGAGCGCGGGCTGACGCTGCGCCAGCTCTACCACCTCGTAGCCAGCGCCCGTGGCCACCAGATCGTGGTCGGGACAGCGGAGCAGGTTGCGCAACACATGATCCAGTGGGTCGCTGCGGGTGCTGCGGACGGGTTCAACATCATGCCGGCGTATTTTCCCGGCGGCTTAGAGGACTTCACGCGCGAGGTGGTGCCGATCCTGCAGGAGCGGAACGCTTTCCGGCGCGACTACGAGGCTGACACGTTGCGCGGCAACCTCGGTCTGCCGGTGCCAGGCGGGCTTGACTGAAGAGGGCGTGAGCGGTCGGCAAATGTGCATACATATGAAGCTGTCTTCAGCGCGCTGAAGGATTTTCCCGTATCGTGTCGGACGGATGCCGCCACTGGCGGCATCCGGTAACCGGTAACGACAGTGTCCAACACAGCGCCCCTCCCGTCCGCCCCTGCAGCCGCCGCAGACAACGCCATGACCGCGCGCGAGCGGCGCGGCATGGCCGCCATCCTGATCGCCGTCGCCCTGGCGACCCTCGATACCGCCATCGCCAATACGGCGCTGCCATCGATCGCCGCCGACCTGCACGCCACGCCGGCGGCGTCGGTCTGGGTGATCAATGCCTACCAGCTGGCCATGGTCGCCACGCTGCTGCCGTTTGCGGCACTCGGCGGCATCCTGGGGCACCGGCGCATTTATCTTGGCGGCGTCGCAGTGTTCACCGTTGCGTCGGTCGTGTGCGCGCTGGCGTGGTCATTGCCGACGCTGGCGGCGGCACGTGCGCTGCAAGGCATCGGCGCGGCCGCGATCATGAGCGTCAACACGGCGCTGATCAGTTCCATCTTCCCGATGCACCGGCTCGGGCGCGGGCTGGGATTGAATGCGCTGGTGGTGGGCGTGTCGTTCGCGGTCGGGCCGACGGTGGCGTCGGTGATCCTGTCGTTCGGCACCTGGCCATGGCTGTTTGCCGTCAACCTGCCGATCGGACTGCTGGCCCTGGGGATCGCGCGTGGCGCGCTGCCGCAGACGCCGCGCAGCACGCAGACGTTCGACCGTGTGGCGGCGCTGCTGAACGTGGTGGCGTTTGCTGCGCTGATCTTTGCACTTGGCGAGGGCGCGCAGCGCGCGCCGCTGCACGAGTCGCTGGCGGCCGCCGGGGTGTTCGTGGTGGCGTTCGGCCTGCTGGTCTGGCGCGAACGCGGGCGGGCCGCGCCGATGCTGCCGCTGGACCTGTTCCGGCGGCCCATGTTCGCGCTGTCGACGCTGACCGCGGTGTGCTCGTTCGCGGCGCAGGGGCTGGCGTTCGTGTCGTTGCCGTTCTACTTCCAGCATGTGCTGGGGCGAGGGCAGGTCGAGACCGGTTTCCTGCTGACGCCATGGTCGGTGGTGGTGGCGCTGATCGCGCCGCTGGCTGGCCGGCTCTCCGACCGCTATCCGCCGGGCCTGCTCGGTGGCGTGGGGCTGGCGGTGCTGAGCGCGGGCATGGTCTCGCTGGCGCTGCTGCCCGCCAATCCCAGTGCGCTCGATATTGGCATCCGCATGTGCATCTGCGGCGCCGGCTTCGGCTTCTTCCAGTCGCCCAACCTGAAAGCCTTGATGGCCAGCGCGCCGCGCGAACGCAGCGGCGGTGCCAGCGGGGTGATTGCCACCGCACGCCTGCTGGGCCAGGCCACCGGCGCCGCGCTGGTGGCGTTGTGCTTTGGCATTGGCGGGACGCACGGTCCGGGCCTGGCCCTGGCGCTGGGCGCCGGGTTTGCGGCCGTGGCGGCGGTCGCGAGCTGGCTGCGGCTGGTCGCGCCCGACCCGCTGGCGACGGCTTGACCCTTGCATAAGCATGGCCTTGTGTTTTGTATCGATCGATCTATAATTCGTTTCATAGCGAACGATACAAAATCGAGCGACCATGGCCAGACCCCGCAAATTCGATGAGCAGGCCGCGCTGACGGCAGCGCTGGACGCCTTCTGGGCGCGCGGCTATGAAGCCACTTCCACGCGCGACCTGACTAACGTGATGGGCCTGACCCAGCCCAGCCTGTACAACGCTTTCGGCGACAAGCGCACGCTGTTCCTGCTGGCGCTGGAGGGTTATCTCGAAGCCAGCATGCGCGAGCGGATCGCCCGGCTGGGCGCAACGCTGCCACCCGGCGCGGCCATTTCGGCATACCTGTCGGAGAGCCTGGAGCGCTCGCTGGCGGATCCGCTGCATCGCGGCTGCCTGCTGGTCAATACCGCATTGGAAGCCACGCCTGAAGCTCCCGACGTGCAGCAGAAGGTCGCGGACGCGTTCGCGGAAATCCGCGCGTTCTTCCGGGACCGGTTTGCCACGGCACAGCAGCAGGGCGCGGCCAACGCCGGCGTGTCGGCCGACGATGCTTCCGCACAGCTGCTGGCGACGCTGCTCGGCATGCGCGTGCTGGCCCGCGCTGCCCCGCAGCGCGCGTTGCTGGAGGCTGCTGTGCGGCCGACGCTGGCACTGCTCGGCTTGCCACCGTTGAGCACGGCTTCCGTGCCCGGCACCGGCTGATTCTCGCCATTCCTCCCTGACCTTTCCCGTTTGTAGTTCCCGGACACGCCGCCCCGGCAGCGTGACGGGCGGCTGCATGCCATTTTCCGGTGCCATGCCCGGCGCCGATGGCCCCGTTTTGCCCGGCGCAAGGGCAGGGGCCGAACCGGAGATTCCCATGTCCAGACCTGCCGGCCTCTGCGCCGCTCACACGGCGCCCGATCCTTTGGCATGGCGCGAGATCTACGCCGCGCTGTGCGGCCTCTGTGCAAGCCTCGTGGCCATCGGCCTCGCGCGCTTTGCCTACACCGCGCTGATTCCTCCGCTGATCCAGGCCCACTGGTTCCCGGCCTCGCAAACCGTCGCGCTGGGCGCGGCCAATTTCGCCGGCTACCTGGCCGGTGCGTTGCTGGGGCGGCCGCTGGTGTCGGTCTGGTCCAGCCGCACGGTGCTGCGTGCGTTGATGCTCGCCGCCACGCTGGCATTCTTTGCCTGCGCCTGGCCCCTGTCGGTGGCGTGGTTCTTTGGCTGGCGCTTTGTCTCCGGGCTGGCCGGGGGCGGGATCATGGTGCTGGTGGCGACCTCGATCCTGCCGCATATCCCGGCGCCGCGCCGCGGGCTGGCGATGGGCACGATCTTCGTCGGGCTCGGGCTGGGTATCGCCGCGTCGGGCACGCTGGTGCCGCGCTTGCTGCAGTTCGGCCTGCGCGAGACCTGGCTAGGCCTTGGCGCCGTAGCGCTGGCGCTGACCGCGTTCAGCTGGTTCGGCTGGCCCGGTCCGCTGCCGCAATCCGCCGCGGGCACGGCGGCCACGGCAGCACCGCCGGCAGGGGCGCGCCGCCGGCTGCAATGGCTTTATGCGCAATACGCCATCAACGCGTTCGGCCTGGTGCCGGCCATGATGCTGCTGGTCGACCTTGTCGCGCGTGGTCTTGGACGCGGCAGTGCCGTCGGCGCGTCCTACTGGGTGCTCTATGGCCTGGGCGCGATCGCCGGGCCGCTGGTGTGCGGCTTTGCCGGCGAACGCATCGGCTTCGGCGTGGCCTATCGCGTCGCGCTGCTGCTGCAGGGTCTCGCCACGGCGATGCTGGCATTGTGTGGCGATCCGCTGGCGCTTGGCGTGGCGGCGGTGGTGCTCGGCGCCTTCACGCCCGGCATTGCGCCGCTGGGACTGGGCGCGATCCAGGAGACGCTGCCGCACGACCCGGCCGCACAGCGCGCGGCGTGGAGCCATGCCACCAGTGCATTCGCGCTGTTCCAGGCGGTGGCCGGCTATGGCTATGCGTGGATGTTTGCGCATTCGCATGAAAACTACGCGCTGATCTTCGGCTGCGGCGCGGTGGCGCTGGTACTGGCGCTCGTGTTGAGCCTGGCCGGCGAACGCCGCGCGGCACCGTGAACGCCGCCGGCAGCAATCCCGGCATCGGCCTAGAATCCAGATTTCCCCGGCCCCGCTGCGGGCCAGCAAGACCTGCAAGGAACAGCACGCATGAGCCATCTGTTTGAACCTCTCGAAATCGGCAACCTCCGCCTCGCCAACCGCATCATGATTGCGCCGATGTGCCAGTACTCGGCGCACGACGGCAACGCCGGCGACTGGCACATGATCCACCTCGGCACGCTGGCGCTGTCCGGCGCCGGCATGCTGATCGTGGAAGCGACCGCGGTCTCGCCGGAAGGGCGCATCACGCCGCAGGACCTGGGCCTGTACTCGGACGACAACGAGGCGGCGCTGGGACGCGTGGTGCAGGCGATGCGCGCGCATTCGCCGATCGGCATCGCGATCCAGCTTGGCCATGCCGGGCGCAAGGCCTCGAGCCACGCGCCGTGGGATGGCGGGCAGCAGATCGCGCCGGACGCGCCCCGCGGCTGGCACGCCGTGGCGCCATCGGCGGTGCCGCATGGCGACGGCGAAGTGCCGCCGGCCGCGCTCGACCGCGCCGGCATGGACAAGGTGCGCGACGACTTTGTCGCTGCGGCACTGCGCGCGGCGCGGCTCGGGCTGGACGGCATCGAGATCCATGCGGCGCACGGCTACCTGCTGCACCAGTTCCTGTCGCCGCTGGCCAACCATCGCGACGACGAATACGGCGGCAGCCTGGAAAACCGCATGCGCTTCCCCATCGAAGTCTTCGACGCGGTGCGCGCCGCGTTTCCCGCGGAGCGGCCGGTGTGGATGCGCATCTCGGCCACCGACTGGGTGCCGGGCGGATGGGACATCGATGGCACCGTGGCCTTGTCCAGGGCAGTGAAGGCGCGCGGCTGCGCGGCCATCCACGTCACCACCGGCGGCGTCTCGCCGCAGCAGGCCATCAAGCTCGGCCCAGGCTACCAGGTGCCATACGCACAGCGCGTCAAGGCCGAAGTCGGGCTGCCGACGATCGCGGTCGGCCTGATCACCGAGCCCGAGCAGGCCGAAGCGATCATCGCCAACCAGGAGGCCGATGCCGTCTCGCTGGCGCGCGCGATGCTGTACGACCCGCGCTGGCCGTGGCATGCGGCCGCTCGGCTGGGCGCCAGCGTCCATGCGCCGAAGCAGTACTGGCGCTCGCAGCCGCGCGAGCTGAAGGACCTGTTTGCCGGCGCAGCGTTCGGGATGCGCTAGGCCCACGACATGTTCAGGAGATGCCTCTAGGTAGCATGAACGTGTCGATAGGTGCATAATCGTGCATGCCCAGCGTACGCTCTTAAGCCGCGATCTGGAACACAAAGGCCGCTGCCAATGCTGCTCGCCCATACGATCGAACTTGTGACCAGCCAGCGCGAAGTCGATTACTTCGCGAGGGCGGCTGGGTGTGCGCGTTTCGTATGGAACTGGGCGCTGGCAGAATGGAACCGCCAACGCGCAGCCGGCGGTAAGCCGAGCGCAATGGCGCTGAAGAAGTCCTTTAACGCCATCAAGTATCAACAGTACCCGTGGATGGCCGACATCCATCGTGACGCGCATGCCCAGCCATTCGCTAATCTATCCAAGGCTTGGTCGAAATTCTTCTCTGACATTAAGTCGGGGATAAAAGCGCATGCCCCGAGGTTCAAGAAGAAAGGTCAATGCAAGGACGGATTCTACGTCGCCAATGATAAGGTAAGGTTTGACGGACGGTCGGTTGTGCTGCCATTGATTGGGCGGGTTGCCATGCGGGAGGCGCTGCGGTTCCCCGGGCGAGTCATTGGCGCCACCGTGAGCCGACGCGCTGATCGTTGGTTCATCTCGGTCCAGGTAGAGGTGGCGGACGACGTGGCGTTCGTCCCTCGCACCGGCAATGGCGTGGTTGGCGTGGACCTTGGGATCAAATCGGCCGTCACGCTTTCGACGGGGGAAACGTTCGAGGGCCCAAAGCCATTGAAAGCAGCGCTACGGCGCCTGCGAATCCGGTCTCGACGCCTTTCCCGGAAGGTTGAGATGGCGAAGCCAGGGCGCGCGGCCTTCAGCCGAGATTTCATTGGGCCGCTACGTCCGAACACCAAACCACAGCCGGCGCGGTCTTCTGGCCAGATCGACAGTGCTGCACGGCTGGCACGCCTGCACGCCCGCGTCGCTAATATCAGGCAGGATTTCCTGCACAAGACAACCACCAGGCTATGCCGTGAAAACCAAGCGATTGGCCTGGAGGATCTCAACGTCGGCGGTATGCTCAAGAATGAGCGTCTTGCACGCTCACTATCAGACATGGGGCTGAGTGTGTTTCGCCGGCAAATGGAATACAAGGCGAAGAAATACGGCACGCACCTTGTGTTTGCCGATCGCTGGTTTCCCTCGAGTAAGCTGATGTCCTGCTGTGGCCATAAGCTCGACAGGCTTGCGCTTAGCGAGCGTCGTGTCGTGTGCCCGGCCTGCGGCATGAGTCATGACCGCGATTACAACGCAGCGATCAACCTTGAACGGCTCGCAACCGAAACTGCGCTACCCGTGGCGAGTGATTCGGCAACGAATCGCACTGCGAGAGGCATGTTGCCAATCGCAGGCGGGAAAGTTACGTCCGTCAGAGACGAGGTCGGCCAGCAAGGAGCCACGGGGCGGGAAGGAAACGGCGCGCACATTTGCGCGCGTTTTTCATAGCAGGGTAGTGCCATGAAGCCTCGCATCACACTCATCACGCTGGGCGTCGACGACCTTGAGCGCGCCGTGCGCTTCTATCGCGACGGTTTGGGATTGTCGACACCCGGCATTGTCGGCCAGCAGTTCGAGCACGGCGCGGTCGCGTTCTTCGACCTGCAGTCCGGGCTGAAGCTGGCGCTGTGGCCGCGCGCGAGCCTGGCGCACGATGCCGGCCTGACGGTGACACCGCGGGCGTCCACCGATTTTTCGCTGGCCCACAACGTTGGCGACAAGGCGGAAGTCGATGCCGTGATGGCGCAGGCCCTTGCAGCGGGCGCCACCGAGGTCAAGCCGGCGCAGGACACGTTCTGGGGCGGTTATGCCGGCTATTTCCAGGATCCCGACGGACACCTGTGGGAGGTCGCCTGGAACCCGGAAATGCCGCCTGCCAGCTGATTTGCCACGACTCCTTGTTGCGGCGCCGCACCAGCCGTGGTGCGGCGCCGCAAAGGGATTTCCATGATTGCCACGACCCCGCGAACTCCCGACTATCCTTGTAGACAGCCATAGCATGTCGGCGGAGCGCCCCCCACGCATTGCATCACGCTTCGTCGGCAGACCACCGAAGTAAAGCAATAAGAACAAATGGCAAGGGAGACATCCATGCAAGTCTATGACAGCCTGCTGTATGTGACTGCGATGGTGCTGGTGTGCTTATATGTGTACCTTGGCGTGCTGTCGCGCAGCGCCGCGATTCGCCTGGGTTCACCGGCGATCGTGGCGGGCCTGGTGCTCGCCTATTCGCTGTCCCCGCTGCATTCGGGCGGTTGACACCCGCAGCGGTGCGCGGCCTTCCTTGATGCGGAAGGGCCGTCCTACTCAGCCTCGGCCTGAGTCTGGCCGTGGTGTGTCTCGCCCTGCGTCTGCTGCGCTGGTGCCTCGCGCAGCAGCGTGTCGATCGCTGCATGCAATTCCTGCGGAACCACTGGCTTGTGCAGCAGCAAGGTGCCGGTTGCATGCGCGCTGCGCAGCCGGTCCGCCGCCGTATCGCCTGTGATGATGATCGCCGGCACATGGTGGCCCACCTGCTGCCGGATCGCGTCCAGCGCTTCCTGGCCGGTGCGGTGGCCGCGCAGGCGGTAGTCCGCAAGCACCAATGCGGGTTGAAAGGCCGCAAGCATGGCCAGTGCCTCGTCCTCGGATTCGGCCGTGCGGCACTCGCATTGCCATGCGCCCAGCAACTCCGACATGGCAGTGCGGATCGCTTCGTCATCGTCGATCACCAGTACGCGCAACCCGTCCAGGCCACGAGGCGCGAGGGGCCGTGGTACGTTTTCCGGCGTGCTCCAGGCCAGTGGCATGCTGAAGCGGAACACAGACCCGCGCCCGGGGCGCGAGCCCAGCGTCACGCGCGTGCGGATCGTGCGCGCCAGCCCGTCGACGATGGCCAGGCCCAGCCCCAGCCCCTTGCGCTGGTCGCGCTCCGGATTGCCGAGCTGGTGGAACTCGCGGAAGATCTCGCGATGCTGCGCGGCAGGGATGCCGATGCCGGTGTCCCACACCTCGATCACGGCATGCAGCCGGCGCCGGCGGCAGGCCACCAGCACGCCGCCGTGCCGGGTATAGCGGATCGCATTGGCGATCAGGTTGCGCAGCACCAGTTCGACCAGCGTGGGATCGCCATATAGCGTCGTGGTGGTATCGCGCGTGCGGTACACCAGCCCGCGCGCATCGGCCTGCGGCGCGAATTCGTTCTCCAGCTTGTGCAGCAGCGGCTGCAGGCGGAACGGCCGCAGCCGCGGCGTGATGACCCCGGCTTCGAGCTTGGAAAAGTCGAGCAGCGAGTTCAGCATCTCGCGCGCGGCGCCGGACGACGCCTCGATATGCGCCAGCAACTGGCGCTGGCGCGCATCCAGCGCGGTGCGGCCCAGCGACACCAGGAACAGCCCCATCGCATGCAGCGGCTGGCGCAGGTCATGACTGGCCGAGGCCAGGAACACCGACTTGGCGCGGCTCGCTTCCTCGGCCGCGTGCTGCGCCGCCTCGGCGCGCGCGGTCTGCTCGCGCAGCTGTGAAATCAGCTCGACATTCTCGAAGCGCAGCGCGATCGAATGCCGCGCCACGCGCGAATAGTTGCGCGCGAACATGATCAGCACGAACAGGTACAGCGGCGTGCCGAGGAACATCGGCAGGTATTCGATATCGCCGGTGGCCAGGAAGGCAATCCAGACCGGCACGATCGACGGGACAAAGAAGCCGATCGCCACCGGCAGGCAGGCGGAGAATACCGCCAGCGCTGCCGCGCTCATGCCGGCGATCAGCGACAGCACGCAGATCACCACCGCCGGCGTGCGCACGTCCAGGTACAACCACGCCACCCATCCCCACAGCGCGCCGATCAGCGCGAGCATGGCGGTCATGCCGCGCGCATAGCGGTACGCGCCGGATTCGGTCAGCCGCGCGGGCAACGCCAGCCGCCCGAAGTACGCCACCGCGCAGGCCGCTGCCATGGCGCAGGCCCAGGGCAGGGCGCCGGGGCGGTCGCCCGACAGCGTCAGGCCCGCGGCGAGGATAAAGGCCGCCAGCGAGCAGCCCAGCATGGCGATGCCGAAGCTCTGGTCGATCAGCTCCATCTGCGCGGCCAGCAGCCGGGGCGCATCGAAGCGCGGCAGCAGCCGCAGGCCTTGAGGGCAATCTTCCCTTACGCGCGGCGGCGCCTTGTCCGCGCTCATCGCGCCGCCTGCACCAGCCCGCGGCGCTGCGCTTCCAGGATGGCTTCGACACGGCTGACCACGCCGAGGTGGTCGAGGATGGCGGCCACGTGGACGCGCACGGTGTTTTCGGACAGGCCCATATGGTAGGCAATGACCTTGTTCGAGCGGCCCAGCGTCAACTGGTGCAGCACCTCCAGCTGGCGCGGCGTCAGTGCGCTGGCAGCATACGGTGCCTGCGCGACGGCCCGGCCGGCGGTATTGGCGTCATCGGAGAAATGGGTGCCGCCGGTCAGGCAGCAGGCGATCGCTTCCTCGATCTCGCGCGCATCGGCTGACTTGGGCAGGAAGCCGGCGATCTCGCGCCGGACATCGGCCGGAATGATTTCAAGGCCGGAGGTGCCGGACACGATCAGGATGCGCGCCGTCGGGAAATGCCGGCGCAGCACCTTGACGCCCTCGATGCCGTTCAGTCCGGGCATCTGGATATCGAGCAGCAGGATATCGACCACGGCGCCGCCGTGATCCTGTACCGCCTGCATCACGGATCCCGCTTCGATGATCTGCCCGACGCTCGGGCTGTCGGCCAGGACCAGGCGCAGGCCGGTGCGGAACAGGGTGTGGTCGTCGATCAGCAGCAGGCGGGCTTGTGGCATTGGGGGCAGGGCACCGCGTATGGCCGGTGCAGGACAGTGGATGCCGTCGCAGCCGGCACGGTGCGACAGGTATTGGACAAGAATCCGCCGCGCTTGTCCATGCAACAGACGCGTGAGCGCGACTAGTCCGGAAAGATTATTGGCCGTGCGCGCCGTCAGTGCGAAGATCCTCGGCGTGGACAGTTCCGCGACGTGTCCACAACCACTTTTCGTTACCCACTACCACCCGGCTGTGGGTATTTTTTTTGCCTGCGGTGTACAACGGGTGTCAAGTCCTGACATAGGTTGACAGGTTCTGCTGGGTCATTTGAACCTAGCAACCCATAGCAACGGACGCCCGATGAACCTCATCGGGCGTTTTGTATTTCAGGGCTTGATGGGGGCGTTCACGGTTATAGATCTCAACTGACTCCCTTACCATGCGAGCCGCTTGCTGCAGATCAGCCGGTCGGTTCAGCAGGAATTCGCTCTTGAGGATGCCGTTGATGCGCTCTGCCATGGCGTTCTGGTAGCAGTCGTAGCCGTCGGTCATGGAACAGGTCAGGCCATGCCGCTGATGGATGGCCTGGTAGTAGGTGGCGCAGTATTGAATTCCTCGGTCCGAATGGTGCACCAGCGCCTGCCGGGACTGGCGCGAGCGTAGCGCCATCTTCAGCGCCTGGCTTACTTGCTCGGTCTGCAGGCCGTCATGGACGTGGTAGCCCACGATCTTTCGCGACCAGGCATCCGTGACGAGGCTCAGATAGACCGTCTGCCCGGCGGTGGGAAGATACGTAATGTCAGCCACCCAGACCTGTTCGGCGGCGGTAGGCACCACCTTCTGCGGCCCGTCCTTGAGTAGGTTGGGATGGCGTCGGAAGCGGTGATGGCTGTTGGTGGTCTTGTGATACGCCCGATGCGGCTTCACAAGCAGCCGCGCCGCGCGCAGGACATCGAACAGCCGATCACGGCCCACTCGGATATCCGCCTTCTCCAACGGCACCTGCAGCACCCGCTGCAGTTTGCGAGTGCCTATGCGCGGCTGGCGCAGTCGCACCTCGGTGACCAGCGCGCAAATCCTGGCATCCCGGGCGGCCTGCCTAAGCTCACTGTCGCGGCGCTTGTAGTATGCCTGGCGGCTGATGCCGAAGTAACGGCAAGCCCTGCTAACGCTTAGCCCTTGGATGAGCTCTTGCGCGAGGACTTGCCCGAAGGCTTTTTTACGATGCGAACCCCGTGCTCCTTCTGAATCACGTCGATCACCGTCTCGAACAGCCGCGCTTTCTCCTGCGCTTCGCGCAACTGAGCCTCCAGCTCCTTGATCCGCTGCTCAGGGGTACGGGGCTTGGCTTTGTCTTGTTTTCCCATCGTGGCGTACCGGGTGCCCTGTGGCAACGTGCCGCTCCAGTCCTGTAGTCCGTGCTTGCGTAACCATACCAGCACCGTGGACCGGCCCTGGATTCCATACTTGCTTTGCGCCTGCTTGTACGTCAACTCGCCTCTTTCTACTTCCTCCACAACCGCCAGCTTAAAAGCCAGCGTGTAATCACGCTGGGTTCGCTTTCGATCCGTCTCCAAGGCACTCTCCTCGTCACAGCCAGAAAAGTGTCAACCTTATTCAGGACGGGTCAGGGAAAAGAAAAAAGGCCGGCGTCGCGGGGCGGCGCCGGCCTGGAGCGTCTCCGGACAACATTTGTCCGGATTCGCCATGCAGTCAATTACGGACGATTGACCGAGATGCTGTAGAAGTTGGCGTTGTTCACGCCGATCGACACGTTCACGCCGGTGTTGCCCAGCACCATCGCGATCGACTCGGATGCGGCGGTGCTCGGTTCGCGATAGCGCAGGCCAGGCGCCGGGACGTTTTGCTTCCAGCTGTCCAGGCGGCCGTCTTCGACGCGCTTGCGGGTATAGATGCCGGTTTGCGTGTCGGCCGATTCCACCACCGTGCTCCACTTCTCCGTACCGGTGAAGTTCAGCACAGGCGTGCCACCGCCCAGGGGCGGCAGGTACATCACCGCGTTATCCCAATAGGCGTTGCTGGTGCCGACTACCGGCAGCGCGCGGTCGGCCTGCTTGTTGAAGACCATGAAACCGTCTTCATGCGGGATTACCGCCATCACCTGGCCGTCGGTGCCCTTGAACGTGTAGACGGGCTGCGCGGTGGCATAGAGGTCGTTGAAGCCGAAGATGCCGTTGCCGATTGCGGAGAAGGTCGGCAGCTCGGCTGCCGGCCAGCTTTCGCAGCTGTTGAGGCCCGTGCAGTCGGCGCCCGCGGTCGCCTTGCCGGCGGCATCCAGGCTCAGCGTGACGCGGCTCGGCTTGAGCGGCGAGCCGGCGTCCTCGCGCTCGTAGCCAAGGCCGTTCCAGTTGCCGGCGAGGTCGGCCAGGGTCAGGGACTGGGCAGGAATCAGCATGCCCACCGCCACGCTGCTCGTGGCCACTGCCGGTACAACCAGGCCAACGCCGGACTTCGACATCAGCACAGTCGACGCACTGCCGCCTGACGCCACGGTGAAGCGGCAGGCTTCGGCGGCATCCGGGGTCAGCGTCAGCGACGGGCCGGAGGTCGCATCGGCGCCGAAGCTGGACTTCTGGGTGATCGTCAGCGCGCTGGCGTCGACCTCGGCAATCGTGCCGGACGGATAGCTCAGGCCCACCAGGTGGTACTTGCCCGTGCGCAGCCCCGCGCAGCTAGCCGCCGCCGGTTGCAGCGCAGTCTGGACCGCCGTTGCGCCCGCATTGGAAGCCACCGCCGAAGACAGCTCGTCGAGCGTGGTCTTCGACGATTCCAGCCGCTCGCCGAGCTGGTCGAGCAGCTTGTCCTGCGCGTTGCCCGCAGTGTTGCCGTTGGCCGCCACCAGCGCGCCCTTGAGCGGGTCGACGCCGGTCAGGTCGACCACGCCGGTCAGCACCAGCTTCACTGCCTCGGTGGCCGTGCTCAGGCCGCTGGGGGTCAGCCTGGCTTGGGCGCTGGCGTCGAACTGGTTGAAGAAGGCGTCGGTGTCGCCCTGTGCCAGCGAGGCGGTGATCAGCTCGGTCAGCGGCGTGATGTTGGCCGTGGCGGTGGTGCCGCTGCCGGCTTCCACGACCGAATGCAGCGTGGTGCCGTCCGGCGTCGTGACGCTCAGCACGCACGGGCGCGTGGCGTTCGGGATATCGATGGTGAAGGTGCCGTCCGCCGCGGTGGTGGCGGTGCCGCTGCCCGATGCGCACTTGGCCTGCACGCTGGCATTGCCCAGCGCTGCACCCACTGCGGCGGTGCCGCTGATCTTGGTGGTGGCCGGCGCCGAAGCCGCCGGAGCCTGGCTATCTCCTCCACCGCCGCATGCCGTCAGCACTGCAGCAGCCAGACCCGTCAGAAACAAGTTTGTGGTTTTCATCCCTGTATTTGCTTTGTGTGATGCTAGTTATGGCAGGGATTGCGCTGGTCGACCCGTGGCTCATGCGAGCCCTGCCAACAGGGTGGCTGGCCCGCCCTGCGGGCGCGAGTGTGCGCGAACGGCGGGGTGCAAGGTAACCCGTGTTCTGGTGATTGACACACAAATAAGACATGTGGCTGGCAGCCGGCGCCGCCAACCTCGGCGGCTACAGCTCTGACAGCCCGTAGCTGCGCAACCGCGGCAGGTCGGTCACGCGGATGCTCTGGTAGGACAGGTGAACCATGCCGGCCTCGGCCAGCCGGCGCAGCGCCTGGTTGACGCGTTGCCGTGACAGCCCGGTAAGCAGGCCAATTTCTTCCTGCGACAGCTCCAGCACGGGGCTGGTGCGCGGATACAGGTCGGGATGGAACAACTGTGCGATCGCCTGCGCCACGCGCGCATCGGCACCGAGCAGGCGGTCGTTCTGCACCGTGGCGATGAACTGGCCCATGCGCTCGTTGAGCTGGCGTACGACAAAGCTTGCAAACGGCAGGCTCTGCGCCAGCAGCGTGTTGAAGACCGGCTCGGGCACCAGCAGCACCTGCGAATCGCGGATGGCGATCACGTCGTAGCGGCGGTCTTCGCGCTTGATCACGCTGCCTTCGCCGCACCAGCCGCCGGCCGGCACGCCGGAAAAAGTGCAGCCGCGCCCGTCCGGCGTGTACACCGCCAGCTTGATCAGGCCGCTGTCGACCCCGATCCAGTAGCGCGATGGCTCGCCGCGCCGGGCAATGAAGGCGCCCGCGGCAAAGGCCTGCAGCAGCGTTTCGCGCGCGGCCAGCGCCTGGTGTTCAGCCGCCAGCGCGGCGTACCACGCATGGCTGGCCAGCGTGCTTTCCGGGGCGCGGGCAGGGTTCTGGGATGCGGTCATGACATCGGCGCGAGCGGCTGCGCGGCACTTTGTAAGATTTGCGTAAGCCTTGGCTGGCGCGGGTTTGCGGGGAGTTTGTCATCCGGACGACAGTGCGCCGGGCGTGTGCGATGATAGCCTTGCCCCAGAAAAAGTGCGACAAGCGGAGACACAGCAATGCCAACTGATTTCGACAGCGGCCTGGCCCGCAATGCGGCCAATTTCGTACCGCTCACTCCCATCGACTTCCTGGTCCGCGCCGCCGAGGTGTACGGCGACCGCCTGGCCATCGTGCACGGTCCGGTGCGCCAGAACTGGCGCGACACCTATGCGCGCGCGCGCCGCATGGCCAGCGCGCTGGCGCGTGCCGGCGTCGGCAAGGGCGACACCGTGGCCGCGCTGCTGCCCAACACGCCGGCCATGGTCGAGGCGCATTTCGGCGTGCCGATGGCGGGCGCCGTGCTCAATGCGCTCAACATCCGGCTCGATGCCGCCAACCTGGTCTTCATGCTGCGCCATGGCGAGGCGCGCGTGCTGCTCGCCGATACCGAGTTTGCCGACCTTGCGCGGCAGGTTGCGCTGGAAATTCCCGGGCTCAAGGTGATCGCGGTCCATGATGCGCTGGGCCCGCAGGCCGAGCCTTTCGGCGAAACCGACTACGAATCCTTCCTGGCTGCAGGCGACCCGGCCTACGCATGGCGCATGCCCGCCGACGAGTGGGAAGCGATCGCACTGAACTACACCTCCGGCACCACCGGCGATCCCAAGGGCGTGGTCTATCACCATCGCGGCGCGGCCATCAACGCGATCTCCAACATCCTGGAATGGGACCTGCCCAAGCATCCGGTCTACCTGTGGACGCTGCCGATGTTCCACTGCAATGGCTGGTGCTTTCCGTGGACCATCGCGGCGCGCGCGGGCGTCAACGTCTGCCTGCGCAAGTTCGAACCCGGCCTTGTCTTCGAGCTGATGCGCGCGGAAGGCGTGACGCACTACTGTGCCGCGCCGATCGTGCATACCGCGCTGGTCAACGCGCCCGCATCGTGGCGCGAGGGTGTGCGCGGCCCGGTGCGCGGCATGGTCGCCGGCGCGCCGCCCCCGGCAGCGGTGCTCGCGCAGATGGAGGCGATGGGCTTCGAACTCACGCACGTATACGGCCTGACCGAGGTCTATGGCCCGGCCGCGGTCTGTGCCGAGCAGGATGACTGGCGTGCGCTGTCGGAACAGGACCGCGCCGTGCGCAAGGCGCGCCAGGGCGTGCGCTATCACCTGCAGTCGCAGGTGGCCGTGCTCGACCCCGACTCGATGCAGCCCGTGCCCGCCGACGGCGAGACCATCGGCGAGATCATGTTCCGCGGCAATATCTGCATGAAGGGCTACCTGAAGAACGAGAAGGCCACGCGCGAGGCCTTCGCCGGCGGCTGGTTCCATACCGGCGACCTCGGTGTGTGCATGCCCGACGGCTATATCAAGATCAAGGACCGCAGCAAGGACATCATCATTTCCGGCGGCGAGAACATCTCCAGCGTGGAAGTGGAAGATGCGCTCTATCGCCATCCCGCGGTGCTTGCCGCGGCGGTGGTGGCGCAGCCTGATGCCAAGTGGGGCGAGACGCCGTGCGCCTTTGTCGAGTTGAAGGACGGTGCCAATGCTACCGCGGAGGATCTGATCGCGCATTGCCGCACGCTGCTGGCCGGCTTCAAGGTGCCCAGGGCGGTGTACTTCGGGCCGCTGCCCAAGACCTCGACCGGCAAGATCCAGAAGTTCGAGTTGCGCCGCAAGGTGAAGTCGGACTCCGCCATCGATGTCTGAACGCGGCGGTTGCCAGGGCCTAGGGCTGCACGGCTTCCTCGGCATCGCGCAGGCCGGCGATATAGGAGTCGATGGCTTCGCGGCCCCACGCCATGCCCGCGCGCGTGGCATCGCTGGCACAGCCAAAGCGCATCTGCATCACGGGGCACGGCCATGGCAGCCGCGCGCCGTGATGCCAGACCTCGGCACGCAGCGTCCACCAGCCGTCGTGCTGGCTGCCATAGCGCAGCGCCGCGACATGGATGCGATAGCCGCGGTAGCTGGCGTTCTCGTCATGGCATCCGCTGGGCATGCGCTATCGGGCGTTCAGCGTGCCCGTGTTTCGTGCGGACTTCCATGGATGCGTGGGCGATGCCAGTCCTGGGCAAGGTCCGGAAACACCTCGCATTCGCCACGCACGATGTTCTCGATGGTGGCGCACACGCATTCGGTACCGCGCGGCCCCACGCACACCAGGCTGCGCGGATGATCCGTGTGCTGCGGAATGGCATAGACGCGCATGCCCTCCTGGTACAACGGATGCTTGCTCAGGCGCTCGTTCATCAGCTCGACGAAGCGCTGCGGAGAGACGACCGGCTTTTCCATTTCATGCTCCTGCGGCCCTGCCCACCCCACCGATGGCAAGCGCGGCGAGGCGACCAGGTCAGTTAAGGCCAGGAAGATGACAGGCAGGTGGCAGGGAACCACCCGGGCCGCGGGACGGCCAGGGCGTGGCCGGAACGGAGAATCGCGGGCAAACAGCCAGCCCGCGTTGCCACTGCCACGATTCCAGACTAGGACATGCGTGGCAGCGCGCAAGGATTCGTGCCGCCCATACGCCCGCGCCTGCACATGGCAGCGCGGGCGGCGGGCTTCAGGTGGTGCGCAGTTCGCTCGCGGAGCGCGGGCCATCCAGCATGCCATTGCCGGCGGCCCAGCAGGCTGCCTCGGCCTCGGCATGCGAACCGTAAGTGGAGGGCGCTTCGACGGTGCAGTCGGCGTCCGCCGCGCCGCACAGTTCTTCCATGATGATGCGCCAGGTGTACTGGCCGGATGGCTCCTCCAGCACGTGCAGTACCAGCGTGCGGTGATGGTCCGAAAGCGTAAGGGGCAGGGTCGACATTGGCGCCTCCCGTAGGCAGGTGGGACGCATTGATGCTAGCAACTGCAAGCGCCCGGTGCCATCAGAGAATTGCAACCGCGGCATGGCAAGATAAGCGTGCCGCGGCTTCCCCCGCTGCACCGAATCCAGTAACCTTCTGCGCCTGACGCCACGTGCCGCCTGCTTCTCGCCACCGATCATGCAAAATTCGCCCGCGCTCAACCAACAGGTCGCCGCCCTGACGGCTCACTACGACGCCACGGTGTTGCCGCTGTGGACCGCCAGCGGCTGGAATGCCGGCCTGTTCCTGCCCTATGAGGCCCTTGACGGCGCCACGGCCACGGCGCTGCCGGCGGCACGCTACCGCGCCATGGCATGCGCGCGGCAGCTTTATGCATTTTCGGTGGCGGGCCAGCATGCGCATGCCGATACGCTGTTCGGCTCGCTGCAGGCGTATTTCGGCGACGGGGCGGGTGGCTGGATCTACAGCGTCGGCCCGGACGGCTCGCCACTGGACACCACGCGCGACCTCTATACGCATGCCTTCGTGGTCTTTGCATGCGCCAGCTACCACGCGCTGCGCGGCAATCCCGATGCACTGGAGGTGCTCGACGAAACCGTCGACATCGTCGAAGACCGCTTCGCCGAAGGTGGCGGGCTCTACCACGCCGCGCTCAGCGAGCACTTCCGCCCGAAAGGCGCAGGCGTGTTGCAGAACCCCGTGATGCACCTCACCGAGGCCTACCTGGCAGCGCTCGATGCCACCGGCGACGAATGGTATGCCGAACGCCTGCGTGAAATCGCGATGGCGGTGTACGAGCGCTTCGTCGATCCGGCCACGGGTTGCATTGCAGAACTGCCGCAGGGCACTGCGGACAACCGCATCGAACCGGGCCACCAGTTCGAATGGTTCTCGCTGGTCGCAAGCCGGCCGCAACTGTTCGGCGACTTGCCGCTGGAAGGCGCGCTGCGCCAGGCCTTCGACTTTGCGCAACGCCACGGTGTCACGCCTGGCACGCTGGGCGTCGGCGCGGCGCTGGATGCGCGTGGCGGGTTGCTGGACGGCACCCAGCGCATCTGGGCGCAGACCGAGTATGCACGCGCACTGGCGCTGCATGGACAATCCGAGTCGCTGGCCACGCTGGAAGCCTGGGCCGGGCAGTTCCGCAGCCGCTTCCTGCATGCGCAGGGTTGGCACGAATGCCTGGCACCGTCCGGCGACGTGGTGCGCGCCGAGATGCCGTCGACTTCGCCGTACCACCTGGCAACGTCCTACCTGGCGCTGGCACAAGTCGCCGGTGTGCCCTGGCCGACCAGATAACGCGACGCAATCGTTATCAATTCTTTGCAGTCGCGGCCGGGGGGCGCAAATAGACTCAAGCCCGCGCTCCGCCCGTGCCTTGTCCTTCTTAACTACCTGGTCGTCGTTCTGAAGTCGCGGGCCGGGGCGCATCCGCCGGCGATGATGGCTGCGCGCCTACGCGGACTTCCATCTGCCGTACCCTGGTGGCGGCGCGGGTTTCTGCGTGGTCATCGAGGATCAGGCAAAGCAGCGTCAGCAACGTCGCTGCGATCATGCTCAGCGCGATCCAGGCGAGGCAGTGCTTGCGTTCCATGGCGGAATGGATAGGGCATTATGGGAGCGCGCAGTGTAAGCGCCCGTCCGCAAAGCGATTGTCAACCTTTGCAAACGTAGCGCTTAGGCCATGTCTGGACACTTTGGGCCAATCGCTCCCTTCCACCAATTTGGCGTTTTCGCCAGTTCCGGCAATGCTGGCGAGAGTGGCGTATCAGCTTTATTCGGTCACGCCATGCTCGCGCAGCAGCCGTTCGCATTCATCGAGCATGTCGTGCGCAAAGGCTGACTGGTAATTGGGATCGAGCGCTTCCATCATTTCATGCGCGGCATACAGGCCCGCTTCGCGCGACAGCGTCTCGGCCAGCTGGCGTGCGAACTGGTCGCTGAGTTCGGACAGCAGGCGCCGCTCGGACAGCGGCAGCTGCAGCCGCGAACGCGACAGCCACTCGCCCGCGAGCGTCGCGCCCTGCGCGTCCGTCATCCACTGGCGGTGCTCGTAATAGGCCGACAGGCGCTCGGCGGCCAGCGCGAACAGCAGCGCCTTGCGGGTGTTGAAGTCGATGCGGGGCAGTGGGGCGAGGCTCATGGGTACGGCTTGCTGCCCGGCGCAAGGCCTGCAGCGATCTTGTCAGGGTGTCAGCGTTTTGGTGAGGTCAGGCAGCGGCAGGGCCGAAGCGTTCCGCCAGCCATGCGCCGATGGCAACGATTTCTTCCAGGCAGACCGAATGCCCCATCGGGTAGGTCTGCCATGTCAGCGGATGCTCGCGCGCCTGGATAAAGTCGCGTGCGGCAACACCCAGCTGCAACGACACCACATCGTCCTGGGTGCCGTGCGCGGCAAACACCGGCGTGGCGGCATTCGCCGTGCTGGCCTGCGCCGCCAGCGCGGCGGGCGCGGGAATATAGGTGGATAGCGCCACGATGCCGGCAAGCGGTTCGGGATGCGTCAGGCCCGCGGT
The DNA here is from genome assembly GCF_040784895.1 of Cupriavidus sp. Agwp_2. NCBI lineage: Bacteria > Pseudomonadati > Pseudomonadota > Betaproteobacteria > Burkholderiales > Burkholderiaceae > Cupriavidus > Cupriavidus sp. Agwp_2. The sequence continues at coordinate 736,161 of NZ_CP088084.1, read as the reverse complement.
GTACGCGATGGCCCCGCCTTGCGAAAACCCGGCCAGCACGATGCGGTGGCAGGGGATGCCGCGCGCATTCTCGCGCGCGACCAGCGCACGGATGGCGTTGCACGAGGCCTGGATGCCGGCCTCATCGGCACGGCGGCCTGCCTCATCGAGGGAGTAAATGTCATACCATGCCGGCATGACATAACCGCCGTTGCAGGTCACGGGAATCGCCGGCGCGTGCGGGAAAATAAAACGCACGCCAGGTGAGGCGGGCAGCCGCAATTCCGGCGCCACGGGGGCGAAGTCACTGCCGTCGGCACCCAGCCCGTGCATCCAGATCACGGCGCAGCGGGGATCGGGCGCGGTTTCGATTTCAATGGCAGGCAGCAGTTCGCTCATGGGCAGGTTCCTGTGTGACGGCGTGCCCGCGCGCCGGTGGGCGCGGCAGGCAGCGCGAGTATCGCACAGGTCAGGCCCGCTGATGGCGCAAGCAGCCGCAAGCCGCCCTGCGCCCGCTACGCGGGCAGGGCGGCGTACTGCCCGCTCAGGCAGCCGACGGAACGATCGGCACAGTAGTCAGGCCCGGCGCGCGCGCACTGTGCGCGGCGGCAGGCAACTCCGGCATTGCAGGCATGGCGGCGCGGCGCTTGTCCACCACGTCTTCCACGCCCTTGGCCGAGACATCTTCCAGGAACGCGACCATGTCGCGGTAGTAGGCCACCTGCATCTGCGCCTCCAGCATCCGCCGTTCGGCCTGGAATAGCGTCAGCCTCATGTCTTGCAGTTCCCTTTCGGCGATTTTTTCCGGGGTCGGCGGACTGAACAAGTTTGCAAGCCAACGCATGGCAGAACCTCCAGTGCTGTCAAAGCGAAATTGCGATGCTTGTGCGACGAGGACAAATATAGACAAGAAATCGACAAAAGGCCTCTTGGCCACTTTGCCGTGGCGCCTCGCCCACAAGGATGATTGCCGCTGGCGGAAGTCTGCGGTAGATTGTCCGGCGACTTCGTGGCGCCCCCCTCACTGCTTGCCTGGCACGCGCATCGAACCGCTGTTTTCGCGGGGATTTTCGTGCAAATTTTCGTGCAAATGCCCGCCCTGGCTGCCTTCCCTGCCTGCTTCCACCACGTCCACGCGCGCGCCGGTTTCGACTAGCGTGCCGCTGTCCATATCCTGCACGTAACGCACGATCGGCGCCCAGAATGCGGCGAGATGATCCGGCGCGATGGCCGCTCCATGCGGCATGGCGTCGTGCATGACCAATCGATGCAAGTGCCGCGCGGCAGCGGCCACGCGCTCTGCATGGCCGTGCGCGAACACGGCATCGGCACGGCTGTGCACCACCAGCAGCGGGCGTTCGAGGCGGCTGGCGCGCGCGACATTGTCCCAGGGATCGGGCAGCAACCACGCGGCCCATGCCGGCACGCGGCCGGTCTGGACCGCGGCGCGGCGCGCCGAACTGAAGCCGGCGGCGATGACGTAGCCATCGGGCTGCGGCGCGAAGAGCCGTGCCACATCCAGCAGGATGCCCGAGCCCAGCGAATGGCCCAATACCACGCGGCGCGACGCCGCGGGCGCGGCCGCAAGAAACTGCCGGTACGCAGTGATGGCGTCCTGGCGCAGGTGGCGCACGGAAGGGCGTCCGCTGCTGCGGCCATAGCCGCTGTAATCGAACACGAATGAAGCAATGCCGGACTCCACCAGCATGGCCTGTACCGGCAGCCAGTCGGCCAGGGTTTCGTTGTCGCCATGGCAGACCATCAGCGCGGGCGCGTCGGGCCACGCGGCGGGAACGAAGCGGGCATGCAGCTCGCGATCGCCGCTGGCGAACGTGGTATGCCGCACAGGCATGGATGACCACGGCACAGGAATCTCGGTGCTTGTTTCATCCATTCGCGTGACAAATGCATTGCGCTCCACCGCACGAAACAGTAGGTGGCGTGCAACTCCGGCGGCCAGCGCGACCCCGGCCGCCACGGCGAGCCAGCGCAGCGTGCCTGGCGCCGCCGGCGTGGGCGAGGGTGCGACGGGGTCGGGATGCGAAGTCTCGAACATGAGATAAGGGCGTGCCGTGGTGAGGGGCCTGTGTATTCAGGCTAGCAGGCGACTGTGAACATGTGAAGAAACGTCCATCCCGGGCAAGGGAATTGTCGGGCTGGGCCGATCGGCTATCGCGCCAATAGAAAAGTTTTACCTTGACTATCTACCTAGTAGTAGATAGCATTCTCTCCATGGAACCGCTGCACCGCCAGCAACAAGCAGGAAGGGCGGAGAAGTGGCGATCCCATTGCAATACCGCTAGGCGGTCTTTTTTTAACACAGGCTCTCTATCTACTAGTAGATGCGAGTCATGAAAGAGACCCCAGGAAGCCACTGACACCGATAGACGCGATCCGAAACATCGCCCCAGGAGCCCATCATGACCAAGTTTGCCAAGACTCTGATCACCGCCGCTACTCTTGCCGCCGCCTTCGCCGGTGGTGCCGCCCATGCTGCTGGCGTGCAGGACAGCAGCTTTGCCGGTGACAAGTACGGTTACCAGTTCCGCGTCGGCAAGACCGACGCCTTCACCGACGGTGCCCGCACCGGCAAGTTCGATCCGTTCACTGAAGGCGCCCGTACTGGCCAGTTCGACGTGTTCACCGAAGGCGCGCGTGTCGGCAAGACCGATCCCTACACCGAAGGCTTCCGCACGGTAGCGGGCCTGGACCGTAGCGGTGTGTCGTCCGAGCCGTCGCGCAGCATCGATCCGTACACGGACGGCGCGCGCGTTGGCAAGTTCGATCCGTACACCGACGGCAGGCGCGTGGGCAAGTTCGATCCGTACACCGACGGCGCGCGGGCCTGATCGCTGCCGGCCAGCGGGCCGGCGGCTTCACCACTTTTACGGCAAGCGGCCACTGAGGCCGCTGCCCGATGGAGTCCATCATGAGTTTGCGTGACAGCATCCTGCTGCTTGGCGGATGGCTGGTACTTTGCGTGACGAGTGGCTCGATGATCACCTTCGCCGCGCAGGTCTTGCCTGGCTAAAGCCGATGCCTCGGCGCTAGGGGATTACCCGGCGCCGGGGCATTTCAACTTGAGCGCCTATCTTCGCGTAGATAAACTGCTTTCATGAAAACGCAATCCGTACGCGAGCAGTTGCTCGAGCACACCCTTGTCCTGATCCGCCGCCGCGGCTTCAACGGCTTCAGCTATCGCGACCTGGCCGAGTTGGTGGGGGTAAAAACCTCCAGCATCCACTATTACTTCCCGACCAAGGACGACCTCGTCCTCGAGGCGGTGAAGGAATACAGCGCGCGCCTGAGCGAGCACCTGCGCGCCATCGACACCAAACTGCCGGTGACCGAGCAGGCCGCGATCTACCTGGCGCCGTTCCGCAACAGCTGCGGCTCTGACCAGATCTGCCTGTGCGGCATGCTGTCGACGGAGACCCTGTGCCTGCCTGAATCCGTGCACAAGCTGCTGCAGGGCTTCTACCAGATGCACGAGCAGTGGCTGACGGGGCTGCTGGAGCGGGCGCAGCCGCTGCGCAGCACGCCGTTCCCGGTGCCGCCGCCGCGGCTGGCGCAGGTCGTGTTTGGTTCGCTGCAAAGCGGCTTGATCGCGGCGCGCCTGTTTGGCACGTCCGACCGGGTCGAGGCTGCGGCCGATACGCTGATGGCAGCGGTGGCCGGCTAAGGATTTCATGTCGTATTTTTCGCGCAGTCAGTGGCGCGTCCGGAGCCGTCGTGTGGCGAAAGCTGCCCGACGGCTCTTTTCATTGACGAGGCACGACGTCGCATCGCGCTGCTCCATTCTTCCGTAACTCCTTGCAAATCAATGACTTGACTGCTGGATCCCGTTTCACTATCGGCCCGATAGAAATATTCTTCCTTGACTATCTACCTAGTAGTAGATAGTATTTGACTCATGGAAGCGCCGCAGCGCCAGCAGCAAGCAAGAAAGCAGGGCCCAGCGACGATCCCATTGCATGACCGGAGGCGGTCATTTTTTCAGGACCGGTTATCTATCTACTAGTAGATAACCGGCCCGGAAGAAAAAGCCGCAAGCCACTGACACCGATATACGCAATCCGAAACATCGCCCCCCAGGAGCCCATCATGACCAAGTTCGCCAAGACCCTGATCACCGCCGCTACCCTTGCTGCCGCCTTCGCCGGTGGCGCCGCCCACGCCGCAGGCGTGCAGGACAGCAGCTTTGCCGGTGACAAGTACGGCTACCAGTTCCGCGTCGGCAAGGCCGATGCCTTCACCGACGGTGCCCGCACCGGCAAGTTCGATCCGTTCACCGAAGGCGCCCGTGCCGGCAAGTTCGACCCGTTCACCGAAGGTGCGCGCGTCGGCAAGGCCGACCCCTACACCGACGGTGCCCGCATCGTCGCCGGCCTCGACCGCAGCGGTGTCTCGGCTTCTCCGGCACGCAGCGTCGACCCGTACACCGATGGCGCGCGCGTCGGCAAGCCTGATCCGTACACCGACGGCGCCCGCACCGTAGCCGGCCTGGACCGCAGCGGTGTCTCGGCTTCTCCGGCACGCAGCATCGACCCGTACACCGATGGCGCACGCGTCGGCAAGGCTGATCCGTACACCGACGGCGCCCGCACCGTAGCCGGCCTCGACCGCAGCGGTGTCTCGGCTTCTCCGGCACGCAGCATCGACCCGTACACCGATGGCGCACGCGTCGGCAAGGCTGATCCGTACACCGACGGTGCCCGCATCGTCGCCGGCCTGGATCGCAGCGGTGTCTCGGCTTCTCCGGCACGCAGCGTTGACCCGTACACCGATGGCGCACGTGTCGGCAAGGCTGACCCCTACACCGACGGCGCGCTCGCCTGAGGCAAGCGTCTGAAAAGCGGCCGGTAATTCGCCGGCCCCCTGTAACCGCCGGGCCGCCAGCGCGGCCCGGTACTTGGAGTCGATCATGCGTTGGCGTGACACTGCGCTGATTCTGGGCGGATGGGTAGGGCTTTGCCTTGTGAGCGGGTCTCTCATCACGCTCGTCGCACGCGCGACGGCCTGAGCCGCGCGGTACCGAAAGAAGGAGCTGAAACAATGAAAACCCGGTCTGTACGCGAAGAGCTGGTCGAACATGCACTGGTGCTAATCCGCCGTCGGGGGTTCAACGGGTTCAGCTACCGCGACCTGGCCGAACTGGTCGGGGTCAAGACCTCGAGCATCCACTACTACTTTCCGACGAAGGACGACCTGGTGCTGGAAGCGGTGCGCGAATACAGCACACGCAAGCAGGCGCGCCTGGACGGCATCGACAGCAGCCTGCCGACGGCCGAGCAGGCACGCCAATACCTGGCGCCGCTGCGAGCCGGCTCCGGCACTGAAGAGGCCTGCCTGGTCGGCATGCTGGCGGCGGATGTGCTGATGCTGCCGGAATCCGTGCGCAGCGCGATGCGCGACTTTGTCCGCCTCAACGAGCAATGGCTCGCGCGGCTGTTCGAGCGCGCGGCGTCGCAGCGGCAGGCGCCTTACCCGGCGTCGCCGCAGCAGTTGGCACAGATCGCATTCGGCGCGCTGCAGAACGGCCTGATCAGTGCGCGGTTGTTCGGCACCACCGAGCGGCTGGATGCCGCCGCCGCAATGCTGGCGAGCCTGATGCCGGCGGAGCAGGCGTTAGCGCTTGCCTGACGCCATCGTGGATACGGCCTCGCACAACCACTTCGGATCGTCGTGGGGCAGGTCGTGGCCGGCCCAGTGGTGCACCAGCACCGGCGCGTCCCAGGCCTGACCGATTTTTGTGGAACAGGCCGGGTCGACCAGCCGGTCCGATGACGACGCGATCAGCAGCACAGGGCAGTGAGGCGCGTTGGCCGGCGCGCAATAGCGCGCCGCGGCCACCAGTTGCGCCAGTGCGGCGCTGCGGCTGACCGGCGCATCGGCGGCAATGGCACGCCAGGCCGCGATGTCGGCCGCGAGCGTATCCGCGCGCGCGCAGGTGATGGCATGGATTGTGCGCTCGCAATAGGCGCGGTCGTGCCAGCGCTGCGCGATGCGCAGCAGCTTGCCCCAGTTGCGCGGCCGCAGCCGCTGCGTCGGCGTGCAGAAGGGCCGCATGCTGGTATTGACCAGCGCCAGTCCGGCGACTTCGTCCGGATAACTGCAGGCCCACTCGGTGGCGACCATAGCGCCCAGCGACATGGCCAGCACGCGGTACGGTCCGCGCGCTCCGGCGGTCGACAGCTGGCGCCGCACCGCGCTGACCATGTCGCGCACGCTCCAGGGCGCGGGCTGCACCGACAGCGCGCCATTGCCCGGCAGGTCGGGCAGCAGCGGCCGGCCCAGCCCGGCTGCTTCCCACTGCGCGGGCAGGTCCCCCCAATGGCGCGTCTCGCGCGTCAGGCCCCGCAGGAATACCCATCGGCTCATGCCATCCTCATCCAGCTCATGGCAACGCTTCCGTCTGCCAGTGCGCGCGCGCCTGCCGGAGCAGCGCCTCGCGCTGCGGCCCGCGCGGCAGCCAGCGTTCCGGCGCAAATGCGACGCGCCCGAGGAAATCGAACAGGCTCACGTGGCGGCGCAGCACGCGCGCGGTGCGGTGCGCCTTGATCGGGTTGAACATCCCCTCGCGCGAGAACAGCTGGCGGGGGTTCTTCTTGATCCACAGCCAGGAGCCCAGTTCCAGCGTCATCGGCAGGAACAGGCTGCCCGACGGCGCAAGGTCATACGCGTGGTCCCACAGGTCGCCATGCAGCAGGTACTGGTGGCTTTGCGGCTCGAAGGTGTAGCCGTGGTGCGGGTGCGCCTGCTCGAACAGGCTCTTGAGCAGGTACATCTCGGCCAGGTGCGCCATCGGCCGGCGCGTGCGCGCGTACGGGAACCAGATGCTGTCGCGCCAGCCGTAGCCGGAGTGGCAATCGACCGCAAAACTGAGCGGACGCGGCAGCAGTTCTTCCTGCACCACACGCAGCAGCGCGCGGCTCTCCAGCTCCATCGGCCCGCCTTCCGGGCCGCGATACCAGGGCAGCCAGGCGCCAACGCGCTGCCCGCCGGCCAGGAACGGCACGCGCGCGTCGGCTTCCTGCGGGCCGTTGCGCATCAGGTCGACGCCGTTGGGATTGGCCCGGGTGCCGGCCCACATGCCGCCGGGATTGACGATCGGCATGAACACCAGCCGCACCGCCTGCAGTTCGCGATGCAGCAACTCGTCCCACGCCAGCCGGCCCAGCACCGAGCGCAGGTAATCCAGCACCAGCTGCGTGCCGATGCGCTCCAGCCCATGGATGCCACCGAAGATGCCGATGGCCGGCGCCTGCGGGTCGCGGCTGCCGAGCGTGGCCACATGCACGCCGAAGCGGTGCCCCTGCACCGTGGTTTCGCACACCACGCGGCAGTCGAGCACATGGCTGCCGCTGTCGAGCAGCGCCAGCAGCTGGTCGTATTCAGGAAAGCCGGCGGCGCGGGCGATCATGCAGCCTGCGGCTCGGCGGCGGCATCGGCCGCCGTCACGCAGGCCAGGAAGGCACCCACCAGACGCGTGCCGTGCCGGCTCTGCAGGCAATAGAGATACTCGTTCAGCACCGGCGCGCCGTGCGCGAACGGCACCACCCGCAGCAGCGGGTCTTGCGGCACTTCGCCCAGCGGCACCACGCTCGCGCCCAGGTTCTGGCGGATCGCTTCGTAGATGGCCTCGCGGCTGCCGATCACGGTATGCCGCGGCAGCTTCTGCGCGCAGGCGGCGAGCGCATCCTCGGTCGCCTTGCGTGTCATCGAGCCGTGCTCGCGCACCAGCAGGTGGCAGCCGTGCAGCTGGGCCAGGTCCACCTGCGGCAGGCGCGCCAGCGCATGGTCCGGATGCACCACCAGCACCATCGGCGCCGAGGCCAGGCGGATGCGCGCAAGGCGGTCGTCTTCCACCGGATGAGACGACACGGCCGCGTCGATGCGGTACTCGAACAAGGCTTCGAGCATCTGCTGCGAGTTGCCGATGTCCAGGCTCACCTCGATCGCCGGATAGCGCTGCCGGAACGCGGCCACCGCGCGCAGGATGTAATAGGGCCCCGTGGCGCCGAGCCGCAGGTTGCCGAAGCGCAGGTCGCCGGCGTTGCGCAGCAGGTAGTCGGCCTGCCCTTCGTGCTGCATCAACTGCTCGACCACCGGCATCAGCGCCAGGCCCACGTCGCTCAGGTCGACCCGGCTGGCGCGGCGGTGGAACAGCTCGACGCCATACGACTCTTCAAGCTGGCGGATGCGGCCGGTGACGGTGGGCTGGCTCACGCGCAGCTGCCTGGCCGCCATGGTGATGCTGCCCTGGCGCGCCACTTCGAAAAAGGTCATCAGCAGGTCGCCGAGCATGGTCATCCGCGTAGAAGTTGGGGGAGGCGGACCGGACAGGTCCGGACGACCGCGCAGTCTAGCGGGGCAATATGACAAAACGGCGACGCCCGGTGAGGCCTGACCGTGTTCAACACCGGGGACCAAGACGTGCGCATGGCCAACGGCGCGGCTGATGTGCATGGCCAGGCCAGTGCGCCGGCGCGGCGGCACCACGGCCGCACGCCACTACACTTCCAACACGCATCGCAGCAAGGGATCGTTGCAATGCTGGTAGATGCCAACGCAAAGCAAGCGCTGCGCCGCGCGGGTGATGCGAGAGGTAATGCGAGATGTGATGCGCGACGTGATCCTGCGTCGCAGGACCCAATAGTTGATAACGGAGTGCTTGCCATCCACCAGCGTACGATCTCCCAAAGCCGACATCGTGTGGATACCATGTGGATTCAGTTGATCTCGTTCCGGGCTGACAGTTCGAATCACCTCCTCTCTATAGAGGGTTGGCGTGCAATGCAGTATTCGATTGACAGCGATCGCCTGCCCATATCCGCTCTTGCATACCTGCGCGACACGCAATAGCTCATCGCCGTCCTTGATGACGGCGCCCGCGGAGCGGGATGACTGGTGATCGATCTTCACCGGATTCTGTGGATGGGCGTGCCATGGCCCGAGAAGATCGGAGGCATAGCACAGGCAAAGGTTGTCGAACGCACCCAGTGATACGTCGGTGTACGCCAGCCAGAAGTATCCCTGGTGCCTGAAGATCGTGGGGTCGGCGACCTCGGTATTGTCAAGGATCACCGCGACCTGCGCCCAGCGCCCGCCTTCGTCGAGCCGGTTCAGCACGCAGCGACGGCTTTGCGCTGATTCCGCGACGCAATACAACGCGCCCTTGTGAGGGAACAGATACGGGTACGACAAGTGCCCCGCCAGCCCGAGGTCGACATGCTCCGGCGGATCCGGCTCGGCAGACCCGTTAAGCTTCAACCTGACAATGCGGCCAACGTTCCGCTTGAGATCGAACTCCTCGCAATAGATCTCATCCTTGCTGCCGGGCACGCCAAACGGGTCAGCCCAATACTGGGTCCCCCTGCGCTTGCCGATCCATCGTACCGGCAAGTGTTGCGAACGCATTGCTTCGGTCAGCCGCATGTCGACGATGCCCACCATCCAGTAGTCGACCAGCAGGCAGCCCCTGAGCAAGCGCAACAGGCGGTTGCTCAGTTCTCGCAATTTCCACATCATCCGTTGCACCAACGTCGCACGCTTGCCGTCTGGCTTCCATGCGGGACGCGGCTGCAGGGTGCCGAGCACAGCAATCTCGCGCGCTGCCGAAAGCAACAAGGTTGCCGCAAAACCGCACAATCGCTGCATCGATACGCGCTCGCCCGGACATGCAAAGGCGCCCGCCTTGTCGATCAGGGTGGTTCCCGCTGACGTGCTCGCAACCAGGTGCAGGTGAATGCCAACGCCCGCCGCTATGGTTTCGAGTCCGTGGTGCTCTTCACCCAGTACTACCCCTTGTCGATCGCAAATGCGCCATACACCCTCGGCGGCATCGCCGTGGCAGTCCGTGCCAAAGTGGCCGGTGAGGTCGACGATTGCAGTGATGTCGCGAACCTGGGGTGCAGCGTCATCGCGACTGGGACGCGCCGAGCCTGCGCAGCTGCCATGTTGCGCTGCAAGCTCCCAGACCAGGGTCTCGCAGATGCCGGACGCCCGCAGCCGATTGACCAACTCGTGCTCCCAGGACGTACCATGGCGTGAGTTGAGCACGAAAACCAGGACGGGGAGCACGGCAGCACCTGGCACTTCGCTCACGCTCCGGGAGCTATCCCTCCTCGGCTCGCGAACCAAAGCAGATTCTGTATGCATCACGTCGCTTTCTGTGGCGATTTCTTGCATGAGAACTCCTTCTTCCCTTGCAGTCAATTGTTGCTCATGCGCTCGCCGCAATCAAAACGCAAACGGGTGGTTGGTCTACCTGTTTTGTGCGCGGCCATACAAAGAATGCCGCCATGACAGCCGCGGGCCGCGTCTAACGCGGCCTCTCTGGAAAGTTGTCTTGTCAAGAAGGCGAGTGCGGCCCGCGTGGAAACTGCGGGGCCGCACCAGGGCCAGGCGTCAGCCGGCCACACCCATCGCCGGATCGGACACGCTGTCCTTGCCGGTCTCGATGCGCCCGGCAAAGCGCCGCGTGAAGCCGCCTTGCGCCGTGGTCACCGTGAAGTCGTACCAGTTGCCCTGCAGGCCCACTGGCCAGTGCTGCTGCAGTTGCTTTCCGGCCGGCACTTCGAAGCTCCATGGGCCGTCATTGCGATAGGCATTGGGCCGGACGGTGAAGGTGGTGGCCGCGCTGCCGGTGTTGATCAGGTCCAGGTAGACTGCCGCGTTGGCGATGTCATAGCAGACGCGGATCTCCGGCGCGCTGGCGCCAGCGGCGCCGGCCGCGGCAACGTCGCCGCTGAAGGCGCGATGGAAGCCGTTCGGTCCCAGTACCCACAGGTCGTACTTGCCGGCATCGCTGGCGAAGACGTCCCAGCTGCCGTGCAGTTCCTTGCCGGGCTCAACCATATAGCGGCGCGGCACGCGGTCCAGGTGCAGGCGGTCATAGACATGGAACACCGCGGCGGCCTTGCCGGTGTTGGCGAACAGCAGCCGCATCACGCGTTCGCGGGCGTCCTCGCGGGCGCTGACATGGAGTTCGTAGGGCAATGCGCGCGACGGACGCGTGCCGCGCTCCTGCGGCGGCAGCGGCTGGCTGCCTGCCGCGGGCAGCGGCACTTGCGGCAGCGCGCCCTGCGCGGTGCGGATCGCGTCGGCACTGACCTTGTCCCGGTTCGGTAGCGACGGCAGCGGATTCGCGTTCGGGCTGATGAAGTTGAACGCCGAGGTCAGGTCCCCCGCCACCGCGCGGCGGAAGCTGCTGATATTGGTCTCGGCGACGCCAAAGCGGGCTTCCAGGAAGCGCAGCACCGAAGTGTGGTCGAACACCTGCGAGCTGACCCAGCCGCCGCGGCTCCAGGGCGACACCACGTACATCGGCACGCGCGGGCCGGGGCCGTAGGGATGCTTGTCGACGTGGTATTCGGGCGCCAGTTCGCCAGCGTCCAGCGTGGTCGCGCCGGCCAGCGTATCGCCGTCGTAGGCGGGGGCGCACGGCGGCGGCACGTGGTCGAAGTAGCCGTCGTTCTCGTCGAAGTTGATCAGCAGTACGGTCTTGCTCCAGATGGCGGGGTTGGCGGTGAGCGCGTTGAGCACCTCCTGCGTATACCACGCGCCCTGCACCGGGCTGGACGGCCCGGGATGCTCCGAATAGGTGGCCGGAGCCACGATCCACGACACCTGCGGCAGCGTGCCGGCGGCAACGTCGTCGCGCAGTGCCTGCAGGAAGCCGCCGTCCGGCATGGTGTTGGCCACGCCCCTGAGCAGCGGGCTGATGGCGTCGTCGGCGCTGGTATACGGGGGGTAGGGGCTGCCGTTGGCGAGGTTGCCGCGTGCCGCGTTGGCGTCGCGGTATTGCTTGAAACCCGCGAGCGGGTTGTCGGTGAAATTGTCCGGCATGTTCTGGTAGACCTTCCAGTTGACGCCGGCCGCGTTCAGCCGCTCAGGGTAGGTGGTCCAGGTGTAGGGCGTGTTCGAGCCGGTGAACGAGTCGCCGCTGTTGTCGATCACCGGGCCCCCTTGCGTGCCGGCCGGATCGTTGGTGCCGGTCCAGTGGAACAGCCGGTTCGGATTGGTGCCGCCGTGGAAGCTGCAGTGGTAGGCATCGCACAGCGTAAAGGCATTGGCCAGCGCCACCTGGAAATCCAGCTCGGCCTCGGTGTAGTAGCCCATCGACTGGGTCTGCTTGTAGGTCGGCCACTTGTTCATGCGGCCCAGGTCCCAGGCGGCTTGCGCATCGGGATAGGAGTGCGGCGTGCCGCTGACGCGCTGCGCATTGCCGGCGCTGCTGTCGAGGTGGTAAGGCAGCACGGTGCGCGTGGTGCCGCCGTTGGTATAAGTCTGCTGCCAGACGTTGAGGCCGCCAGCCAGCGGGATCGGGAAGCGGTCGCCGAAGCCGCGCACGCCGCGCAGCGTGCCGAAGTAGTTGTCGAACGAGCGGTTCTCCTGCATCAGGATGACCACGTGCTCGACGTCGCGGATGGTGCCGGTGGCATTGTTGGCGGGGATCGCCAGCGCGCGGCGGATGGCCGGCGGGAACGCGGCCAGCGCGGCGGTCGCGGCGGCGCTGCTGCCGGCGAGCTTGAGGAAGTTGCGTCTGCTATGCGAATTCATTGGGTTCTGGGCCGGATGGGTTCAGGATAGACGGCGATGCGGGCGGCTGAGCTCGTTGGCCGCAGTCGTTGGCCGCAGTCGGTTCAGGGCGCGCAGCGCAGCTGCGGCGTGACGGCGGGCGGCTGGCCGGGTTCGTTGCCGCCACCGCCTGGGGTGCCGCCCGGTGTGCCGCCTGGCGTGCCGGGGGCCGGGCTGTCGCCGGAGTCGCCGCCGCAGGCGGCAAGCGCCAGGCACAGCAGCAGGGCGGCCAGCGTGGAAGATCGGAGAGTCATGGTGTCGTGCTCCTGCAGGGGGCGGGGCGGCGCTGCGCCCCGGAGAGTTGTCGGCGGTTCAGCGGTTCAGCGGTTCAGGGGTTGAGGCTGGACAGCGGCTGGCGCGCGCCGGTGATGGTCTTCAGCTCGTCGAGCGTCAGCACCCGCGTCCACATCGCCAGGTCGTTGAAGCCCATCACGCCCTTGAGCGCGCCGGGGTTGTTGCCCACGTAGTTGTGCGTGGCGTCGTCGTTCACGCCCCAGCCGGTGCCGAGCCCGGCCAGCTTGGTGACGTCGGTATTGGCGATGGCCTTGTTCTCTGTCTTCTGCAGGCCCAGCACCGGGTCGATGACATAGGCGCTGAAGCGTTTGGCGGCAGCATCGACCGACAGCGCCAGGTAGGCCCACTGGTTGGCCGATACCTTCATGCCGTTGATATCGTCGCGCTTGCCGCCGCTGCCAAGGTTGAAGCGGAGTTCGCAGCTGCCGAACAGGCCGATGGCGATGCCCGGGTTGCTGCCAGAGAAGTAGTTCTTGTTGGCCACTACCGGCGCACCGGTGCCGTTGCCCTGGGTGCAGTCGGTGCGGAACCAGAAGCCGATGGTGAATTGCGGGCTCAGCGCGATATCGGCGCCGTTATGCACCAGCTTGTAGGCGTCGACGTTGGAATCGACCCGCAGCGACTTGCCGGTGAAGTTGTCGTCGGCAAGCGAGCCGCCGTCGGTGCCGGCAACCCATGGGCCGAGCGTGGCGCCGCCCTTGCTGTCGACAAACGGCTTGCTGTCCATGCTGAAGTACGTGGCCAGGCCATCGCGCAGCGTCGCCGCCAGCGTGACGGGTTTGACGTAGTGGATCTGCGCCAGGTACGACACCGGCACGTCGTTGCGCACCAGCGTGTAGTTGAAGCGGTACAGGCCGGTGGGCATGTCGAAGGCGCTGTCGGTAAACTCGCGCGCACCCGGCGCCAGCGAAGCCACTACCACGCCGTCGCGCAGCACGCGCATGGTGCCGAAGGATTCGGTGGGGTTCTGCCAGCTCAGCGTGATGGCGTCGCCGTAGCGGCCCACGCTGGCGCCGATCGCCCGCACGCCGGCGGCGGCCGTCTGCAGCGGTGCGCCGTCGAGCCGGCTGGCTGCCGGATTGGCGGCAACGCCGGCATGCGCGAGCATCGTCGGGACCAGATCGGCCTCGGTCGGCAGCGCCGACAGTTCCGCCGCGGTGATGGGCATGGCTGCGCCGGGCCGGGCCAGCGCGGCGTTCAGCGTCTTGTTGGTGGCGAGGAATGCGGTGCGGTTTTCCACGGTCGGCGCGGCGGTTGTGACGCCGGTGGCATCGAGGCCGTGGCTGGTGGTGACCAGCACCAGCCAGTCTTCGCCCGGCTGCGCCTGGCGGCGCGCGGCGACGGCGGCCAGCAGTTCGCCCACCGCCTTGTCGGTGTCGGCCAGCGCGCGCGCATAGGCGCCACCGCCGAAACCGCCGGTCTCCGCGGCGGCTGCCGGTGCGCTGTACTGGGCAAACACCACGCCATAGCCGGATTGGAGCTGGCGCAGCGCGCTCTGCGTGACGCAGTTGTCCACGCCGATACAGTCGACCAGCGTATCGAGCGCGCCGGCTTCCTGTTCTGCCTTGAGCAGGGCCGGCAGTATCGTCGAGCTGGTCACGGCGCCTTGCTGCAGGCCGGGCTTGCCGGCGTCGCGCAGATGCCGGAAGACGGTGGGCGCCTGCAGCGGCGTGCTGCCGGTGTCGTCGTCGACGCCGTGGCGGTTTACCCAGGTGCCGGTGAGTACCGTGGCCCAGCTGGGCGCGTCCAGCGTCGGCTGTGCGGTGACGGTGCCGGGCGCGCCGCCGGTGGCGGCCGGCACCACATTCAGCTGGGCCAGGTTGGGCAGCTCGCGCCGCAGGATCGCGCCCTGGACTTGCGCGTAGGTGGCACCGTCGATGCCCACCAGCAGCACACGCGGCCCGCTCTGGCCGGCGGGCGCCGGGGCCGTGGTGACGGTGTCGGCCGGTGCGGGCCCGCTGGCCGCGGTGTCATCGCCGCCGCAAGCCGAAAGCGTAGCGGCCAGTGTCGCCGCCAGCGCGCTCAGCATCGCGCCGGCCCGCGCGCGCCCGTTGCCGTGTGCGCCACGCGCTGCATGGTTGCCTGCCATTTGTCATTCCCCTGTCTGTCTGCGTTGTTCTGCGCCGGCGACTGGTGTCGCGTGGCGGATTGCGCTTCCCGCAATGCGCTCGCAGAGTAAGAACCGGGGTTGTCACCGTGGTGACAGAGGGGGAAAGAATGCTGATGGGGCTATTCAGATTCTTGCAGGCATTGCAGACAATGCAGATGTGACAAGGCCGCGCGGAGGCCGGGAACCGCCGCGCGGCATCGGGGAAAAGAGGGGCCGTCAGCTACGGAAGCCGACGCCCTGCATGATGATGCGCAGCACCCACGCCGCCACGCCCAGCGCCGCCACGCTCGCGACCCAGATCAGCACCAGCCAGCCCAGCCGGCGCAGCCATGTCGGCGCGGCCATCAGTGATAGCCCTCGCCGTGGCGGACCTTGCCGCGGAACACGTAGTAGGCCCACACCGTGTACATCAGGATGAAGGGGATGATGAACAGCGCCCCGACCAGCGCAAAGCCCTGGCTCTGCGGCGGCGCGGCGGCGTCCCAGATCGAGATCCCGGGCGGGATGATATTGGGCCAGACGCTGATCGCCAGCCCGCTGTAGCCGAGGAACACCAGCCCCAGCGCATACAGGAACGGCGCCATGTTCGGCTCGTGGCGCAGCGCGCGCATCAGCATCAGCATGCACAGCGCCACCAGGATCGGCACCGGCGAGAACCAGAACAGGTTCGGCAGGCTGAACCAGCGCTCGGCGATTTCCGCGTGCGTCAGCGGCGTCCACAGGCTGATCACCGCGATCACCGCCAGCAGCAGCCACGCCAGCGCCCCAGTCAGCCTGATCATGCGCTGCTGAAGGTCGCCTTCGGTCTTCATGATCAGCCAGGTGCTGCCCAGCACGGTGTACGCCGCCACCAGCCCGACGCCGCAGAACAGCGGGAAGGGCGCCAGCCAGTCCAGCGGACCGCCGGCAAAACGGTGGCCTTCCATCTTGATGCCGTCGATAAAGGCGCCCAGCGCCACGCCCTGGAAGAAGCTGGCGGTGGCAGAGCCGAGGATAAAGGACGCGTCCCACACGGGGCGTTCGCGGTCGTTGGCCTTGAAGCGGAATTCGAACGCCACGCCGCGGAAGATCAGTCCCAGCAGCATCAGCATCAGCGGCAGGTAGAGCGCGCTCAGCACGACCGAGTACGCCAGCGGGAACGCTGCCAGCAGCCCGGCGCCGCCCAGCACCAGCCAGGTTTCATTGCCGTCCCAGACCGGCGCCACCGTGTTCATCATCACGTCGCGGTCATGGCGGTCGGGAACGAACGGAAAGAGCATGCCGATGCCCAGGTCAAAGCCGTCCATCACCACGTACATCATCACGCCAAAAAAGATGATGATGATCCAGAGAAGAGAGAGATCGATGCCCATGGTGTCAGCTCCGGGTGCGCGCGGTGGGGTTGGGGGCAAGGACTTCGTCGTCGTCCACGGCGGACAGCGGGCGCGCCGGCGTATGCTCGCGCCCCGGACCGCCTTCCGGCCTTGGCGCTTCCAGCACCGGCCCCTTGCGCACCAGCCGCATCATGTAGGCGATGCCGACGCCGAACACAAAGAAGTACGCGATCACGAAGATCCCCAGCGTCAGCGCCAGTTCGGGCACGCCGTGCGGCGAGACCGCGTCGGCGGTGCGCTGCAGGCCGTAGACCACCCACGGCTGGCGGCCGACTTCGGTGGTGTACCAGCCGGCCAGGATCGCGATCACGCCGGCCGGGCCCATCCACAGCGCCATGTGCAGGAAAGCGCGGGCGCGGTACAGCCGTTCGCGACGGCGCAACAGCAGGCTCCAGGCGCCCAGCGCGATCATCAGCAGCCCCAGCCCCACCATTACGCGGAAGGACCAGAACAGGATGGTCGAATTGGGCCGGTCCTCCGGGGCGAATTCCTTCAGGCCCTGGATCTGGCCGTCCCAGGTGTGCGTCAGGATCAGGCTGCCCAGGCGCGGCACTTCCACCGCGAAGCGGGTTTCCTCGCGCTGCATGTCGGGCCAGCCGAACAGCAGCAGCGGCAGCCCTTCGTTGCCGTGGTTTTCCCAGTGGCCTTCCAGTGCAGCGATCTTGGCGGGCTGGTGCTTGAGCGTGTTCAGGCCGTGCAGGTCGCCGATCACGGCCTGGATCGGCGCGACGATCAGCAGCATCCACATCGCCATCGACAGCATCTTGCGGATGGCCTGGTTGTCGCGGCCGCGCAGAAGGTGCCAGGCCGCCGAGGCGCCCACGAACAGCGCGGTGGCCAGGAACGCGGCCACGCTCATATGCAGCAGGCGGTAGGGGAAGGACGGGTTGAAGATGACCGCGAACCAGTCAGTCGGAACCACGCGGCCGTTGATGATCTCGAAGCCGGCCGGCGTCTGCATCCAGCTGTTCGACGCGAGGATCCACGTGGCGGAAATCAGCGTGCCCAGCGCCACCATCACCGTGGCAAAGAAATGCAGGCCGGGCCCGACGCGGTTCCAGCCGAACAGCATCACGCCCAGGAAACCGGCTTCCAGGAAGAAGGCGGTGAGCACTTCATAGGTCAGCAACGGCCCGGTGATGCTGCCGGCGAACTCGGAGAAGAAGCTCCAGTTGGTGCCGAACTGGTAGGCCATCACCAGCCCGGAGACGACCCCCATGCCGAAGTTGACGGCGAAGATCTTGGACCAGAAGTGGTAAAGGTCGCGGTAGTGCGGGCGCTTGGTGCGCAGCCAGCAGCCTTCCAGCACCGCCAGGTAGGCGGCAAGGCCGATGGTGATCGCGGGAAAGATGATGTGGAACGAAACGGTAAAGGCAAACTGGATGCGGGCGAGGTCTAGCGCGGTCAAACCAAACATAGTTGTTCTCCGTGGCGCTGGCCTGGCGCACGCCTGCGGACGGCGTGGCGCTGCGGGGGCAGGCCGGCCAGCCGGGGGGCGCGCCGGGGCGCGGGCCGTAGGCGCGTGCGGTGAGCGTAGTGTACGCCGCATACAGCGCGATGGGCAGCGGGGCGGGCGGGTGACATTTCGCCGCAGCGGGCGGCGCGGGCACTGCCTTTTGCCAACTGCCGGGGATCATCCTACCCATCGAGGCGCGGCAATAACAGCATCACTTTCAAGAGAAAAGACCGTATCAGTTTTGCGCGGTGCAGCAGCGTCCGCTACTGACATGCCAGGCAAAGAAGTGCATAGTGACGCGCTTGCCCCAATGCTCCTGTCTGGCGCCCACACCCGTGGCGCGCGTCCTGCCTCCATGGATTCCACCTTGCTGATCGTGATCACCGGCGCCGCCGTCGCCGGTTTTGTCCAGGGCCTGTCTGGCTTTGCCTTCGGCATGGTGGCGATGTCGTTCTGGGCCTGGGCCATCGAGCCCCGGCTGGCGGCGGCGATGACAGTGTTCGGCGCGCTCACCGGTCAGTTGCTGGCGGCGGCTTCGGTGCGGCGGGGGCTGTCGTGGCGGCGGCTGTGGCCGTTCGTGGCCGGCGGCGTGGCCGGCATTCCGCTGGGCGTGGCGGTCCTGCCAATGCTCGATGCCCTGTGGTTCAAGGTAGTGCTGGGCGGCTTCCTGACGCTGTGGTGCCCGGTCATGCTGATGGCGGGCCAGTTGCCGCGCATCGGCGTGGGCGGCCGCGTGGCCGACGGCGTGGCCGGCGCGGCAGGCGGCGTCATGGGCGGCATCGGCGGCTTCACCGGCGTGATCCCGACACTGTGGTGCACGCTGCGCGGCTTCGACAAGGATGAGCAGCGCGCGGTGATCCAGAACTTCAACCTCGCCACGCTGGCGGTGACGATGGCCGCCTACGTCGGCAAGGGCATCGTCACGCGCGAGATGCTGCCGATGTTCCTGGTGGTGGCGCCTGCCATGCTGGTGCCGACGCTGCTCGGCACGCGCCTGTACCTGGGTATCAGCGAGGCCACCTTCCGCAAGGTGGTGCTGACGCTGCTGACGGCTTCGGGCGTGGCCTTGCTCGCGACTTCCGTGCCGGCGCTGCTGGCGCGCGGCTAGGCGCCTTCCGCGGCGGCCTGGCGCAGGCAGGCCAGCAACTGCTCCGCGCTGAGCGACGGTGCGCGTTCGCGCAGCGTAATGATGCCGACCGGCGGCAGTTCCACTGGCACCTCCATCGCCAGCACCTGCAGCTTCCCTTCTGCCTGCATCGCACGCGCGACCGATTGCGCCATGAACCCGGCCGCGCCGCGCTGGGCGACGAAGGTCGTCATCGCCAGATAGGAAGACGTCTCGATCACGTCCTGCGGCGGATGCAGCCCGTAACGGTAGAACGCCTGCTCGATCTTCACCCGCAGCGATGCCCAGGGCGGCGGCAGCACGCAGGGCATTGCCGCCAGGTCGGACCAGCCGGGCCGGGTCTTGCGCCCGAGCTTGTGGCCGCGCTTGACCACCACCACCATCGGCTCTTCATACAAGGCTTCGGTCACGAGGTCAGGCGCCGCATAGCCGGGCTCCAGCCGGCCGAGGATCAGGTCCAGTTCGCGCAGGCGCAGCTTGGGCAGCAGGTGCGTCAGGTCGCCTTCCTCCACCAGCACGGTGGCACGCGCGTGGCGGTCCTTGAGCAGCCCCACCGCGCGCGCCAGCAGGACCGGCAGGGCGGCGCCCATCGAGCCCACCTGCACGCGCCCCGACGCGCCGCTCTGAACCGCCGCGATCTCATCGCGGGTCTGCTCGTACTGCGCCAGCACCGAGCGCGCGAAACGCACCAGCGATTCGCCGGCGGGCGTGGGCTCGGTGCCGCGCGTCGAGCGCGTGAACAGCGTCAGCCCCAGCATCTTCTCGACTTCGGTCAGCACCCGCGACACCGCGGGCTGGCTCACCGACAAAAACTCCGCGGTACGGCCGAGGTGGCGGAATTCATCCAGTGCCACCAGCAATTGCAGATGGCGCAGCTTGATATTGGAGCGCAGCGCGCGATCGATCTTGACCATGCCCGCAGTCTACCTAACGAAAACGTTATGAAGCAATGCTAGTTTTTGATTGGATTGTTATGTTCCGCAGCCACAAAATGCGTGACATGACAAAGCCGGCCATGCACCGGTCGCCCATAATCAAAACACGGAGACACCCGCAAATGACCCAAGGACTCCCCATCGACCTGAAGCGCCGCAACCTGCTCATCGGCGCTGCCGCCGGCGTGGCTGCCGGTGCCGCCGGCGTGCTGCTGCCGGGCTCGCGTGCGCTGGCCTCCGCGTATCCCGAGCGTCCCATCACCTTCATCTGCCCGTGGCCGGTCGGCGGCACCGCTGACCAGTCCATGCGCGCGCTGTGCCAGGTGGCCGGCGGCATCCTCAAGCAGTCGATCGTGGTGGAGAACCGTGCAGGCGCCTCCGGCATGATCGGCACCAAGGCGCTGGCGCGTGCCACGCCGGATGGCTACACCATCGGGCAGATCCCGATCTCGGTCACTCGCTTTGCCCAGCTCGGCATGCTGCAGCTGGACCCGCGCACCGAGCTGACCTACCTGGCGCGCACGTCGGGCCAGACCTTCGGCATCGCCGTGCCGGCCAACTCGCGCTACAAGACGCTGCAGGACGTGGTGGCGGCGGCCAAGGCTAGCCCGGGCAAGATCACCTATGCGCACGCCGGCATCGGCGGCGCGACCCATGTCGGCATGGAGCAGTTTGCGCTGGCCGCTGGCGTGCAGTTCAACGCGATCGCCTACAAGGGTGGCGCCGCCGCGCTGCAGGACGTGCTGGCGGGTCAGGTGGACCTGCTGGCCGATTCCAGCTCGTGGGCACCGCATGTGGAAGCCGGCAAGCTGCGCCTGCTGGCAACCTGGGGCGAGCAGCGCGCGTCGCGCTTCAAGGACACGCCCACGCTGAAGGAACTTGGCTACAACGTGGTGGTGGAAGCGCCCAATGGCATCGGCGCGCCCAAGGGCCTGCCGCCCGCGGTGGAGAAGACGCTGCGCGATGCCTTCCGCGCAGCGGTGGCGAGCAATGAATTCAAGCAGGTCGCGGCACGGCTGGATGCACCGCTGATGTACCTGGACGGCCCCGACTACAAGAAGTACGTGGCCAGCGTCTATGCCCAGGAAACCGAGCTGATCAAGCGCCTCAAGCTCAAGGAACTGCTGCAGCAAAGCTGAGCTTAGTTGCAACCCCAGCCGCCCCACCTGTCGCACCACCAGCCGTCCACCAAAGCGAAGCCCAAGTGAAGCCCAATCCCGTCATCCGCCTGCACGCCAACGACAACGTGCTGGTCGCCCGGCATGAACTGTCGCTGGGCCAGCAGCTTGTCGAACCCGCGGTGCGCGTGCGCGCGCAGGTGCCGGCCGGACACAAGATCGCGGCCTGCGCCATTGCCGCGGGCACGCCGGTGCGCAAGTTCGATACCGTGATCGGCGTGGCGGCGCGCGATATCGTGCCCGGCGAGCACGTGCATTCGCACAACCTGACATTGGTCGATTTCTATCGCGACCCGGCGTTCTGCCAGGACGTGCGCCCGGTCGACTACGTGCCCGAGGCGCAGCGCGCCACGTTCAACGGCTTCGTGCGCGCCGATGGCCGCGTCGGCACGCGCAATTTCATCGGCATCCTGTCTTCGGTCAATTGCTCGTCCACGGTGATCCGGCAGATTGCCGCGCATTTCACCCCGGAACGGCTGGCTGCCTATCCCAACGTCGATGGCGTGGTCGCATTCGCGCAGACCAGCGGCTGCGGCATGTCGTCGCCGAGCGAGCATTTCGACGTGCTGCGGCGCACGCTGGCCGGCTATGCGCGGCATCCCAACCTGGCGGGCGTGCTCATCGTCGGGCTGGGCTGCGAGCGCAACCAGGTCGCATCGCTGGTCGAGTCGCAGGGTCTCGAGCCCGGACCCGCGGTGCATACGCTGGTGATGCAGGACACCGGCGGCACGCGCGCCACCATCGCGGCGGGCATCCGCGCGGTCGAGGCGATGCTGCCCGCGGCCAATGCCGCGAAGCGCCAGCCGGTGCCGGCCAGCCATCTCAAGATCGGCCTGGAGTGCGGCGGCTCGGACGGTTTCTCGGGCATCAGCGCCAACCCGGCTCTGGGCGCGGCCATGGACCTCCTGGTGCGCCACGGCGGCACCGCCATCCTGTCGGAGACGCCTGAGATCCACGGCGTTGAATTCATGCTGACGCGCCGCGCTGTCTCGCCGGAAGTCGGGCAGAAGCTGCTCGACCGGCTGGCCTGGTGGGAGCGCTACACCGCCGGCCATAACGCGCAGTTCAACGGCGTGGTCGGCCACGGCAACCAGCAGGGCGGCCTGGCCAATATCTTCGAGAAGTCGCTGGGCTCCGCGATGAAGGGCGGCACCACGCCGCTGCAGGCGGTGTACGAGTATGCCGAACCGATCGACCGCGCCGGCTTTGTCTTCATGGACTCGCCCGGCTATGACCCGGTCGCCGTAACCGGCCAGATCGCCAGCGGCGCCAACCTGATCTGCTTCACCACCGGCCGCGGCTCGATGTTCGGCTCCAAGCCCGCCCCGACGATCAAGCTCGCGTCCAACTCCGCCATGTTCCAGCGGCTGGAAGAGGACATGGACATCAACTGCGGGCTGGTGCTCGATGGCGAGCTGACCGTGTCCCAGATGGGCGAGCGCATTTTCCAGCATATCCTGCGTGCCGCTTCCGGCGAGCCGACCAAGAGCGAGATGCTGGGTTTGGGCGACAACGAGTTCGTACCCTGGCACCTCGGCATCGTCAGCTGATTGCTGGCTTTCCCACCATTTTTGAATCGACATCCGATGGCCCTGAACCTTGCCGAGCCCGCGCTGCTGCGCAGCCAGAACCTGATCGACGACCACTGGCGCGATGCCGGCCTGGGCGGTCGCCTGTCCGTCACCGATCCCGCCACCTGCGAGGCCTTTGCCTTCGTGCCCGACAGTGATGCCGGCGATGCGCGCCTGGCGGTCGATGCGGCCGCCGCCGCATTCCCGGCCTGGAGCCGGCGCACCGCACGCGAGCGTGCGCAGCTGATCAAGCGCTGGCATGCACTGATCCTGCAGCACCAGGAAGACCTGGCCCGCATCATCTCCACCGAGCAAGGCAAGCCCCTCAAGGAAGCGCGCGGCGAAGTGCTGTACGGCGCGTCCTACGTCGAATGGTTCGCCGAGGAAGCGACCCGCATCTGCGGCGACATCGTCGCGGAAGCTGTGCCGGGCCGCAAACTGCTGGTTCTCAAGGAGCCGGTAGGCGTGGTCGCCGCGATCACGCCGTGGAATTTCCCGCTGGCAATGATCGCCCGCAAGATCGCTCCCGCGCTGGCCGCCGGCTGCACCGTGGTGGCCAAGCCCGCCGAAGACACGCCGCTGACGGCTCTGGCGCTGGCATGGCTGGCACAGCAGGCCGGCATTCCGGCGGGCGTGCTCAACATGGTCACCGCCTCGCGCGAGCATACGCCCGGCGTGGTCGATGCCTGGCTGGTCGACAGCCGTGTGCGCAAGGTCACGTTCACCGGCTCCACGCCGGTCGGCAAGCACCTGGCGCGCGAATCCGCCGCCACGCTGAAGAAGCTGTCGCTGGAACTGGGAGGCAACGCACCGTTCATCGTGTTCGAGGATGCCGACCTGGATGCCGCGGTCGACGGCCTGATGGCGTCGAAGTTCCGCAACGGCGGCCAGACCTGCGTTTGCCCGAACCGCGTCTATGTCCATGAGGCGGTCCACGACGACTTTGTCGGGCGGCTGGCTCAGCGCGTTGGCGCGCTCCACGTCGGCCCCGCGACGGAAGACGCCGCGCAGATCGGCCCGATGATCAATGCGCGCGCCGTCGACAAGATCGCCCGCCACGTCGATGACGCCGTCGCCCGCGGCGCGCGCGTGGTCACCGGTGGAAAGCGCGTGCGCACCGACGACGGCCCGAACTACTACGCGCCGACCGTGCTGGTCGATGCCACGCCGGCGATGGAGCTGTCGTGCGAAGAGACCTTCGGCCCGGTCGCGCCGATCTTCCGCTTCCGCGACGAAGCCGAGGTCATCCGCGACGCCAACGACACGCCGTTCGGACTGGCCGCCTATTTCTATTCCAACGATATCCGCCGCATCTGGCGCGTGGCGCAGGCGCTGGAAACCGGCATGGTCGGCATCAACGAAGGCGCGATCGCCGCGGAGGCAGCGCCGTTCGGCGGCGTCAAGGAGTCCGGCTACGGCCGTGAAGGCTCGCGCCATGGCCTGGACGACTACATGCACACCAAGTACCTTTGCCAGGGTCAGCTCGGCTGAAGCGCCGGGCAACCGTCAGATCGAACAGGAAGAATCCACATGCCCGCAGACAACCCCTTCAAGACCGCGCTGGCCGCGCGCCAGCCGCAGATCGGCCTGTGGCTGTCGATGGCCACGCCGTACCTGGCCGAAGTGTCGGCCACCGCCGGTTTCGACTGGCTGCTGATCGACGGCGAGCACGCGCCCAACGACCTGCAAACCACGCTGCAGGCGCTGCAGACGCTGGGCGCCTATCCGTCGCAGCCGGTGGTGCGCGCCGTGTCCGGCGACGTGGCACTGATCAAGCAACTGCTCGATATCGGCGCCAAGACGTTGCTGGTGCCGATGGTCGACACCGCCGAGCAGGCACGCACGCTGGTCAGCGCGACCCGCTACCCGCCGCAAGGCATCCGCGGCGTGGGCAGCGCGGTGGCACGGGCTTCGCGCTGGAGTTCGCGCACCGATTACCTCGACGTGGCCGATGACGAAGTCTGCCTGCTGGTGCAGGCCGAGACCGTCACCGCGCTGCAGAACCTGGAAGCCATCTGCGCGGTGGACGGCGTCGACGGCGTCTTTATCGGCCCCGCCGACCTCGCCGCATCGATGGGCCATCGCGGCCGCCCCGGCCATCCCGAAGTACAGGCTGCGATCGAAGGGGCGATGCGCACCATCATCGCCAGTGGCAAGGCCGCCGGCACGCTGACCTCCGATCCCGCGCTGGCGCGCCGCTACCTCGAACTCGGCTGCACCTTCGTGGCTACCGGCGTCGACGTGCTGGTCTATGCCAATGCCGCGCGCAAGCTGGCGGCATCGTTCCGCGAGCAACCGGCCGACGCTGCCGCCGACACCAAGCCCTCCGCCGCGTACTGACCCGCTTCAGGACTAACCATGCAAGCCGTCCCCCAGACTCACGAATCCACGCTGCGCGCGATGGAAGCCATCGTCGGCGCCAACGCCTGCCGCACCGGCGAGGCCGACACCCAGGCCTACGTCACCGACTACCGCGGCATCTACCGCGGCCAGGCGCAGGTGGTGGTGCTGCCGTCGTCGACGGAACAGGTCAGCCAGGTGCTGCAGTGGTGCCATGCCAACCGCGTGCCGGTGGTGCCGCAGGGCGGCAATACCTCGCTGATGGGCGGCGCGGTGCCCGACGACAGCGGTACCGCGGTGGTGGTCAACCTGGGCCGCATGAACCGCGTGCTGGAAGTCGACACCATCAACGACACCATGACCGTGCAGGCCGGCGTGACGCTGAGCGCCGCACGCGGTGCAGCCGAAGGGGAAGGGCGCCTGTTCCCGCTGCGCATCGGTTCTGAAGGCTCGTGCCAGATCGGCGGCAACCTGTCGACCAATGCCGGCGGCACCGCGGTGCTGCGCTACGGCAATATGCGCGACCTCGTGCTCGGCATCGAAGCGGTGCTGCCCGACGGGCGCATCTTCTCGTCGCTGCGAGGCCTGCGCAAGGACAACACCGGCTACGACCTCAAGCATTTGTTCATCGGCGCCGAAGGCACGCTTGGCATCATCACCGGTGCCGTGCTCAAGCTGATGCCGCAGCCGCGCAGCACCGCCGTGGCGCTGGTTGCGGTCAAGGACCCGGCTGCCGCCGTGGCGCTGCTCGGCGAAGCCAAGCGGCTCTCCGGCCAGGCCGTCAGCGCATTCGAGCTGATTTCGCGGCCCGCGCTGGAACTGGTGCTGGAATTCCTCGGCAACGTAGCCGCGCCGCTGCAGGACCGCCACGACTGGATGGTGCTGGTCGAACTGACTTCCGGCACCGACGCTGAAAGCCTCAACGCCACGCTGATGGAAATCCTCGAGTCCGGCTTCGGCCAGGGGCTTGTGCTGGATGCCGCCGTCGCCTCCAGCCTGTCCGACGTCCAGACCTTCTGGCGCATCCGCGAAGAGATCTCCGACGCGCAGACGCGCACCGGCGGCAGCATCAAGTGCGATGTCTCGGTGCCGCTGTCGCGCATCGCGGCCTTTGTCGAAGAGGCTTCGGCCAAGGTGCTGGAACTGGTGCCGGACGCGCGCATGGTGATCTACGGGCACATGGGCGACGGCAATGTCCACTTCAACCCGCTGCGGCCCAGGGAGCAGGCGGCCAAGGATTTCCTGGCGCGGTGGTATGAGCCGGTGTCGACGCTGGTGGATGGCCTGGCCTACGCCGGCAACGGCTCGGTGTCGGCCGAGCATGGCATCGGGGTGGCCAAGCGGGACGACCTGGTGCGGTACAAGTCGCAGGTGGAGCTGGAACTGATGTGGCAGGTGAAGCGGGCGCTTGATCCGATGAATCTGCTGAATCCGGGGAAGGTGCTGCCGGCGCCTCGCACATAAGGGGCGGCGCAACGCAAGCCCTGGCGGCGGGGGCGCGAGGGCTGGCCAGGCGGCCGTGGCAAGAATCGTCCATCTCGGCTA
Source organism: Cupriavidus sp. Agwp_2 (assembly GCF_040784895.1). Lineage (NCBI taxonomy): Bacteria > Pseudomonadati > Pseudomonadota > Betaproteobacteria > Burkholderiales > Burkholderiaceae > Cupriavidus > Cupriavidus sp. Agwp_2. Next base: position 709,672 of record NZ_CP088084.1, on the reverse strand, counting down.
AGGTGTGTCCTATTGACAAGGTCCGGCCCGTGCGAGTGGCCGGCCCGCACAACACCGCCCCCGACCACCATGAGCGCCCACGCCAGCCCCAGCGTCCCCGCCATCGAGAAGCCCGAACTTCAGTATCCCTGTGGCGAACCGCCCGAACCAGGACGCGCCATCGAAGTCGCGCCCGGCGTGATGTGGCTGCGGATGCCGATGCCGCTCGGCCTGAACCATATCAACCTGTGGGCGATCCGCGACGAAGGCGGCTGGGCCGCGGTCGATTCCGGGCTGCAGACCCCCGAAACAGCGCAGGCCTGGCGCACGCTGTTTGGCACGGATGGCGCGCTGGCCGGTGGCCTGACGCGGTTGTTCGTCACCCACATGCATCCGGACCACGTCGGCATGGCCGGCTGGCTGACCAGCAAGTTCGGCTGCCAGTTGTGGATGACCCGGCTGGAATACCTGATGTGCCGGGTTCTTGCCGCGGACACCGGCAGGGCAGCCCCGGCCGACGCGATCGAGTTCTACCGGCGCGCCGGCTGGGACGACGAGGCCATCGAGGTCTATCGCGCCCGCTTCGGCGGTTTCGGCAAATATGTGCATGCCTTGCCGGAGAGTTTCCGCCGGCTGACCGATGGCGACACCGTTCGCATCGGCGCGCATGACTGGCAGGTCATTGTCGGCACCGGCCACTCTCCCGAGCACGCTTGCCTGTACTGTCCCGCGCTGAAGGTGCTGGTATCGGGCGACCAGGTGCTGCCGCGCATTTCCTCCAACGTTTCGGTGTTCCCGACCGAGCCGGATGGCGATCCGATGCAGGACTGGCTGGCTTCGCTAGAAAAGGTCAAGGCCGCCGTGCCGGATGATGTGCTGGTGTTGCCGGCGCATAACGAGCCATTCCGCGGCCTGCATGCCCGGCTGGACTACCTGCGCGCCAGCCAGCTGCAGGCGCTGGACCGGTTGCGTGCGGCGCTGGCCGAGCCGAAACGGGCGGTCGACGTGTTCGGCGAACTGTTCTCGCGTCCGATTACGGGCAGCGGCGGCTTGCTTGGCATGGCCACCGGGGAAAGCATCGCGCACCTGAATTACTTGCTTGAACGCAAGGAGGTTGTGCGCGAGCTTGGCAGCGACAATTGCTATCGGTATCGACTGAAGTAGGGGGCCTTTTCCCGTGCTCCTTTCAATGGACGCGGTCGGCTGTATGGGAAAGTTGCAGATTGGTTGCTGTGAAGCTTCTCATCGCACTTAGGAATTTTCTGAATTTTGTCGTGGCACCATGCGAATGGCTGGGCACGATGTGGTTTCTATTTTCGTCATTGCTGTTCGATTGCAATATTCTCAAAACAATCTGACCGATAAATCCCGGGAATAACGCGGATCAATTCCGAAAAATGCGTCACAGGCATGTGAGAATCGAAAAAAAGCGCGCATACGCGTCCGTTTAAGCGCCATTCCTGGGGGTGTCGCCGCCAGTAGTCACTCCCCATCGCCAAACCTTATTATTTGCGCTCGCAAGAATGTGCCCAACCGGGGCATCGCGGCGGGTCGGATAATAAGGGCACGATGGAAACAGGTTTTCGGGACGAAGTAGCGGGTGCGGTCAAAATCGGCGGGGAACGCCCCTCGGCCATCGCCCGGTCGGTACTCTGCCAACAGGCCGAGGCCGTCGGCGCAATGGCCCAGGCGGTCGGTCCAGAGCTGGATGTGGCGGTTGCGTTGCTGCTCGAATGCCGCGGTAACGTCATTGTCTGCGGCATGGGCAAATCGGGCCTCGTTGGCCGCAAGATGGCAGCGACCTTCAGTTCCACCGGCACGCCCAGCTATTTCCTCCACCCCGCCGAGGCCCTGCACGGCGACCTCGGCGTGGTCAGGCCGCAGGACATCCTGATCCTGATCTCCAACAGCGGCGAGACCGAAGAAATCCTGCGGCTGTTGCCCTCCCTGCAGGAGTTCGGCAACCGCATCATCGGCATTGGCAGCGCGAGGTCTTCGACGCTGGCGCGCCACAGCACGGTGTTCCTGCACCTGCCCATGGAGCGCGAGGTCTGCCCCAACAACCTGGCGCCGACCACGTCGACGCTGCTGACCATGGCGCTGGGCGATGCGCTGGCGGTGAGCCTGATCACCCTGCGCGGCTTCCAGCCATTGGATTTCGCGCGCTTCCATCCTGGCGGCAGCCTCGGCCGCAAGTTGCTGGCGCGCGTGCGCGACGCCATGCACCGGCACGTGCCGGCGGTAGCGCCGGCGACACCGCTGCGTGAGGCTATTGACGCCATGACGACCGGGCGGCTCGGGCTGACCGTGGTCCTGGAGGATGGCCGCTTGTGTGGGCTGTTCACCGACGGCGACCTGCGGCGCGCGATCGAACGCGACCGGCAGGCACTGGACCGGCCGGTGGCGGACTTCATGAGCCCGCATCCCGTGACGATCCGTGCCGATGCGCGCCTGGCCGAAGCCGAGCAGGCCATGCACGCGCGCGGCATCCGGGCACTGGTGGTGCTGGATGCGCAACGGCAGGTGGCCGGCATCCTCGACTTGTTCGATCGCCACGGCGTACCGCAGCAATGAGCGGGTCCGCGGTAGTCCGGTCTGATGTTTCCGTGGCGCTGTCGGTCTGGCGCGCGCTGTTCCTGCGCGAGGCCGGTGCCCGCCTTGCCGCCAGCCGTGCCGCGTGGCTCTGGATATTGCTGGAGCCCGCCGCGCATATCGTCTTCCTGATGGTGATGTTCGGCATGATCCGGCACCGGGTGATGGCGGGCGCGAACGTGGAGATCTTCATCCTGCTCGGCGTGTGGGGCTTCTTTCTGGTGCGCAATGTGGCCATCCGCTGCATGGAGGCGGTCAACGCCAACCAGGCGCTGTTCGCCTACCGGCAGGTGCGCCCGGTCGATACCGTGCTGGTACGCGCAGTCCTCGAAGCGTTTCTCTACCTGATGGTCGGCGTGGCGCTGCTGGCCGCGCTGGCGTTGTGCGGGATCGCGGTGCGTCCGGCCGACCCGCTCCGGGTGTTCCGTTCGGCATGCATGTTATGGACCCTCGGCCTGGGCCTAGGACTGGCCTTTTCGGTCGTTGGCACGCTGTTGCCGGAAGGCGTCAGGCTGGTACGGCTGGCCTTCACGCCGCTCTATTTCATGTCGGCCGTCATGTATCCGGTGTCGACGCTGCCACACGGCTTGCGCCAGGCGGTGCTGCTGAACCCGATCACGCACGGGCTTGAAGCCATGCGCAGCGGCTACTTCACGGGGTATCACGGCGATTCGCACGTCTGCCTGGGGTACCTGGCATTCTGGGCGCTGGCCGGCACCTGTCTCGGACTGGCGCTGCATGCACGCTTTGCTGCGAGGCTGCGCGCGCAATGAGCGCCTTGATTGCGATGATCGAAGTCCGGGACGTTTACAAGCGCTATCGCGCAGCGGCCAGCGCGGGATGGGTACTGGAGGGCGTGTCGTTCAGCATTCCCAAAAAGAGCAGGGTGGCGCTGATCGGCGCCAACGGTGCCGGCAAGTCCACGCTGCTGCGCCTGATCGGCGGTACCGACCAGCCCGATCGCGGGCAAGTTGCGCGCCATTGCCGGGTGTCCTGGCCGCTGGGCCTGGCGGGCGGCTTCCAGGGTTCGCTCAGCGGGCGCCAGAACACCAAGTTCGTGTGTCGGATCCACGGTGCAGGGGCCAGCATTTCGGCCGCGCAGGCGTTCGTGCGCGAATACTCCGGGCTGGACGGCGCGTTCGACGCGCCCGTGAAGACCTATTCGTCGGGCATGCGTTCCCGGCTGGCGTTCGCGCTCTCGCTCGCGTTCGACTTCGACATGTATCTTGTCGACGAACTGACCGCGGTCGGCGACACGGCCTTCCGGCGCAAATCACAGAAGGCGTTCGAGGACCTTGCCGGGCGTGCCGGGCTGGTCATGGTGTCGCACAGCGAATCGACGCTGCGTGGTTTCTGTGACGCCGCGGTATGGCTGCACCGTGGCCGCGCGCAATGGTTCGACTCCGTTGATGAAGCCTTGCGCCGCTACAGGGAAAGCATTCCGGCATGACCACGACGTTCAGGTCCGCGGCCCTGGCGATGCGCGGCAAGCTCTTCGATCTCAGTCCCGTCTGGCGCGCTGCACTCGGGGCGTGCCTGCTGGCGATCCTGTATTGGGGAGCGATTGCCTCTGACCTGTACGTGTCCGAGGCGCGCGTCGTGATCGAGCGCAGCGACGGTATCGGCGCCAATGCCGCGGACTTTTCCTCCTTGCTGAGCGGTAGTGCGGCGCCACAGGACTTGCTGCTGCTGCGTGAATACCTGCTCTCCACCGACATGCTCGCCAAGCTGGAATCCAGGCTCGGCCTGCGCAAGCACTATGCCGACAGCCGCCGTGACCCGCTGTCGCGGCTCTGGTTCGACGACGCTTCGCTGGAGCGGTTCCATGCCTACTATCTCAGCCGCGTCAGCGTCGAATATGACGATTTTTCGCGCGTGCTGGTGGTTAGCGCCGAGGCCTACAGCCCCGCGATGTCACACGCCATCGCCAGCGCACTGGTCAGCGAAGGGGAGCGCTTCATGAACGAGATGACGCACCGGATCGCCGCGGAGCAGGTGGTGTTCATCGAAAGACAGGTGCACGAGCAGGGCGAGCGGCTCGGCAGCGCACGCCAGGCACTGGTCGCCTACCAGGACGCCAACGGGCTGGTGTCGCCGCGGGGGGAAGTAGAAAGCCTGTCGAATGTGGTGGCCAATGCGGAAGGGACGCTGGCGGATCTGCAGGTCAAGCGCGATGCGCTCAGGGATGTCTTCACGCCGGAATCGCCCGCGATCCAGCAACTCGATGCGCAGATCGCCGCGGTGCAGCGGCAAATTGCCGGGCAGCGTGGGCGCATGGTGTCGACCCGCGGGCGGGGGCTGAACAAGGTGCTGGAGGAGCATGAACGCCTGCAGGCCGCCGCGGAGTTTGCGCAAGACCTCTACAAGACCGCGCTGGGCGCCCTGGAAAAGGCACGCATCGAATCGACCCGCAAGCTCAAGAACGTGGCGGTGGTGCAGAGCCCGACCCGGCCCGAATACCCGCTGCAACCCCGCCGCCTCTACAACATCGTGGTGTTCGTGCTGACGGCGCTGATGGCTGCCGGGGTGGTCGAACTGCTCCGCGCCATCATTCGCGATCACCGGGACTAATGATGCTCGCAAGACGCCTGATTGACTTCCTTGCATGCGCCGCCCTTGCCGCCATTGCCGCCATCGCCAATCCCGGCGTTGTCCATGCGCAGGGCGGCACCGGCTTGCCCGCTTTCCCGCGGGCAACGGCGCTCGTCCCGATGGAACTGCCCGCGCCGGCCGCACAGGGTGGAACCGTGACAGCGCCGGTATTGCCGGCGCAGACAGTGCAGCCGCTTCCCGACAACGCGCCGCAGAACAATGACTACGCCGCGAACATGGCCAGCGACGCCTTTGGCGCGCAACTGTTCACCGGCGCGTTCAGCCGCGACAGCGCCGCTGTGTTCAATCCGAGCCATGTGATCGCCGTTGGCGACCGCATCCAGTTGCGCATCTGGAACGGCTACAACGTCGACACCGTGCTGACGGTCGATGCCGGCGGCAACATCCTGCTGCCGGAAGTGGGACCATTCCGCGTGCAGGGCACCACCAATGGCGCGCTGCAGGCTGCCGTCAGCAATGCGTTGCGCCGGGTGTTCGCCAGCAAGGTGTCGATCTACGCCAGCTTGCTCGCGGCCCAGCCGGTGCGGGTCTACGTGACCGGGGCGGTGCGGCGGCCAGGCCTGTACGACGGCACGTCCAGCGACAGCGTGCTGCGCTACCTGGACCAGGCCGGCGGCATCGACCCGGAGCGCGGTTCGTTCCTGGATGTCGCCATCCGGCGCGGCAACCAGACCCTGGAGGTGGTCAACCTCTATGAGTTCCTGTTGCGGGGTGAGCTGCCCGCGCGCCAGCTGAACAACGGCGACGTCATCCTGGTCCGGTCGCGCAAGAAGACGGTCAAGGTCACGGGACTGGCCGATTACGCCCGGCGCTTCGAGTTTCCCGGCGAGCAGACGCGGCTGGCTGACCTGATGAGACTGGCGCGGCCGTTGCCGCAAGCGACCAATGTGCGCGTGGTGCGCAACACCGGCACCGTCAGGGATGTGGAGTACTTCCCCATCACGCACGAAACCCAGGTCGCCCTGTTCGACGGCGACGAGATCGAGTTCACGGCTGACAAGCGCCCGGGCACCATCACCGTGCGGGTGGAAGGCGCGCACGACGGGCCGCAGGAGTATGTCCTGCCTTACGGCAGCCGCATGGGCCAGTTGGTTGGCCGCCTGCGTTTCACCCCTGTGTCGGATGCGGACAGCATCCAGTTGTTCCGGCAGAGCGTCAAGGCGCGCCAGAAGGTGTTGCTGAGCACCACCCTGCAAAGCCTGGAAGCGAGCGTGCTGACCGCCCGCGCGGGTACCGCGGAAGAGGCGCAACTGCGGCGGGAAGAGGCCGCGCTGGTGCTGCAATGGGTGGAGCGCGCCCGCAAGATCGAGCCCAGCGGCCAGACCCTGATCGCGAAAGCGTCGGGACGCGACCGGCTGCTGCTGGAGAACGGCGACCTCCTGCGCGTGCCGGTCAAGGACGGCCTGGTGCTGATCAGCGGGGAGGTCCTGTTTCCGAACGCGGTCGCCTACGACCCAGGCATGGACCTGGACGAATTCATCCGACAGGCGGGCGGATTCTCTCAGAACGCCGACACCTCCCGCGTGCTGATCGCGCACCGGGACGGCAGCTTCTCCGACGGCAAGCGCGATGACACGGTGCGCCCGGGCGATGACATCATGGTGCTGCCCAGGGTGGATTTCAAGACGCGGCAGTTTGCCAAGGACGTTTTCCAGATTCTTTACCAGATTGCTATCAGCGCCAAGGTTGTCCTCGGCCTCTGAACGATAGGACCGGATCCATGCTGACCATCATCACACCCTTCTATGCCAGGCAGCGCGATGACTACCTCTATGAGCGGCTGCGACGTTTCGTTGCCTGCGAGCCGGTAGTTCCGGGCATACACAGGTTGATCGTCGACTTCGGGTCGCCGCAGCATATCGTCGATGATGTCGCGGCATCCTGTCAGGCGTCGGGTTATCGCCTGTTGAGGCTGGATCGGCTGGGCGAGCCGTTTTCCGCCGGCGCCTGCCGCAATCACGGGGCGCAGGTGGCATCCACCGAATTCATTGCGTTCCAGGACGTCGACCTGACGGCGCCGCCATCCGTGTACCAGCGGCTGGCGGAGAGCCTGCGGCTCGCGTCACCCAACTTCAATCACCTGGAATGTCTTCCATGCCTCTACCTGACGCCGGCGGGTACCGCCGAGTACGAATCGATGGCGCCCGAAGCGGCCAGGGCGCGCTTTCAGGAGTACTTCGCCGAGGGCGATGCCGAACGCATCCAGATGTATGCCCCGGCCACGTCGGCCATCGTCCTGCGACGGGCCTTTTATCTTTCGATGGGCGGCATGCGCCAGGAATTCTTTGGTCATGGCTACGAAGACTTCGAACTGATGAACCGGCTTGCCTGGAAAGCCCGGCGCTTTATCCGGTCGCACGACTACTATTCCCACGATTACAAGTACGGCGCGCTGGAGTACAAGGGCTATCGCAGCTTCTTTTCGCTGTTCGGGCGCCAGAATATGGCCTCGGGCATGTTCTTCTGCCATCTGTATCACCCGACGCCGTCGCTGCCGGGCTATGCAAAGCGCAATGCCGCTAACCGCATGCTGTTCGAACGCTTTGTCAAGGCGCTCGATACGGACCTGGAACTGCCGCCCGCGCTGTGCGATGGCGCCTCGGCGCAACGGACGCTGGCACTGTCGGGCCGGAACACGATACCGATGAAGAGCATTCGCATGGCGATCGCGCATCTTGGCAACGTGGCGTACATGGAGCCCGGCGACTTTGTCGATGCGCAGGCTTTCGTCAGCTACGTGCGAGAGCACCGCTTCAACCGGGTTCTTTTCCTGACGCCCTACGGGAACGATCAGCGGCTGGCGCTGTATCTCGCCTGCAAGGCCGCTGGCATCCCGTTGCTCGTTTTCGATCGTGGCGCATTGCCTGGCTCCTGGTTCTTCGACCCTTGCGGTTTCAACGCCGACAGCGCGTCGTATGCGCCATCGAAATGGAATTTCCCGCTGTCGGCAGAGGCGAAGGAGGCGGCCGAGCGCTATGTCGATGCACTGGTCTCATCCGAAGAGACCCTGGAAAAGAATGGCGACCGGATCGGCGCGGAAAATCTGCGCGCGAAATATAACCTGCAGGGCAAGAAGGTGCTGTTTGTTCCGATGCAGCGCCCGGGCGATTCGGTAATCCGTCATTTTGCCGGCCATGCGGAAAGCATGGAGAACTTCTGCTTCGTGTTGTCCCAGCTGTCGCTGCGGCTACCTCCGGACTGGCGCGTCGTGGTGAAGCGGCATCCGCTTGAAACAACCATGCCGCCGGTTCCTGGCGCCATCGAGCTGGCTCCGGCAACCCACGTCTACGATGCGTTGTCAGCGTGCGACGCGGTCCTGACGGTTAACTCCGGCGTCGGGTTGCTGTCGCTGTTGTTCGGCAAGCCTACCTACAACTTCGGATCCGCGTTCTATTGCCATGCCGGGCTGTCCACGCAGGTGCGCGGGCTGGAGGATATCGTGAACAGTGTGTCGGAGCTGCGGGTGCCATCGCAGGAGCACGCGCTGCGGTTTGTGCATTACCTCACCAATGCGTTCTATTCCTTCGCCGATACGCAATACCGCAAGGTCAACGACGGTGGGGCCACGCGCAATGTCGCAATGAACCTGGACTTCACCGAACTGAGGCTTCCGGGACAGCCGCTCCGCACATTCTTCTGGCGCACCGAGCCTGCCAGGAAGAACTCGCCGGTCTATGACTTTTACCGCGAGTACATCGCACGGATGGGCAAGCCCGCCGCGATACCGCCCAAGGTCGCCGCATCGAAAGCCGCGGCTACCCGGGCGCCGGTCAAGGCTGCAGTGACCGAAGTGCCGAAGGCAGGTACCGCCAGCAACGTACCCGCCGTCAGGCGGATGCCGGGCACGACCGCTCGCAAGCTGTCGAAGCTGATTCGCGATCCTCGGCGATTCTTCGTGGATGCCCTGAGGAACCGGGCTGGCTGAAGCCGCGGATGCCGGCGCACAGCCGTCCGCTTCGGCCGCCAACAGAGACAAGCATGCTTGCGATTCTGTCGAGGGGAATACTGCGTACGCCGCACCTGGACGCCTTCCTGGGCGAGGAATTTGTCTTTCTCCGGCCCGGAGCCAGGTCAGCTGGCGTTGACGGCGTGGTGGCCTGGGGCCGGCGTCCGAGCGCGCGCAGCGCCGAGTCGTATGCCGCCCGGCATGGCATCACGCGAGTGCTGTGGCTGGAAGATGGCTTTATCCGTTCGGTCGGCCCGGGACAAGGTTTCCCGGCCTGCTCGATGGTCATCGACGATCTCGGCATCTACTATGACGCCGCAAGTCCCTCCCGATTCGAGCACCTGGTGGCGATGCCGCTGTCAGGGCGGGAGCATGCACGGGCCCGCCAGCTGATCGCGCGATGGCGCGAAGCCGGCGTCTCCAAGTACAACCATGCGCCCGCTCCTGCCATGCTGCCGCAGTCGCCATACGTACTGGTGGTGGACCAGACGATCGATGATGCCTCGGTGCGCCATGGACTAGCCGATGCAGGCAGCTTTCAACGCATGTTGCACGCAGCGATCGAGAGCTATCCCGGCTGCCGGATCGTGGTCAAGGAGCATCCGGAAGTGTTTGCCGGCCGCAAGCGCGGCTATCTTGGCGAATTGCTGGACAAGTGCCCGGATGCGCGCGTGCAGCGCTTGGCCGAGGATGTCCACGTGGTGCCACTGCTGCGCGCGGCCACGGCGGTGTTCACCGTGACCTCGCAGGTCGGCTTCGAGGCATTGCTGCATGGCAAGCCCGTCCATACGTTTGGCATGCCGTTCTACGCCGGATGGGGACTGACCGCGGACTGCCTGCCGCGCCCGGAGCGGCGCCGCCCTGTATCGCTGGACCAGTTGAGCTATGCCGCCCTGGTGCGATATACCCGCTATGTACATCCCCACACCGCAGATCGGTGCGAAGCCGAAGACATCATCGATTATCTGGCGCTGCAACGCCGGATGCGCCAGCAGTTTCCTGTGCAGTTGCACGCCGTGGGCTTTTCCCGCTGGAAGCGGCCCATCCTGCGTGGCTTCCTGCAAGGCAGCCAGGTGCGGTTCCATCGCAGCATCCGTAATGTGCCGCGCGGAGCACAAGTACTCATCTGGGGCAGAACACATGACCTGGCAGGTCGGCATGACTTGTCCGCCATCACGGTGGAGGATGGCTTCCTGCGCTCGGTCGGGCTCGGCGCGCAGTGCGTTCGTCCGATCTCATGGGTATTCGATCGCAGCGGCATCTACTACGACGCCTCGATGCCGTCGGAACTGGAGCGGCTGCTGAACGAGGCGGAATTCGATAAAGCGATCCTGACGCGTGCGGCGCACCTGCGCGCGGCCATTGTCCAGGGCGGATTGACCAAATACAACGTCGGGCAAGGCAACTGGAGACGTCCCGCCGGCGGACGCGAGGTCATCCTCGTGGTAGGCCAGGTCGAGGCGGATGCCTCGTTGCGCTATGGTTCGCCCGGCATCCGCACCAACCGCGACTTGCTGGAAGCGGTTCGCGCGCACGCCCCCAACGCTTACCTTGCCTACAAGGCCCATCCCGACGTACATGGCGGTCTGCGCGGGAGACGTACCGCGGAGGCAGGCCTGCGCGCATGGTGTGATGAGATGGTGTCCGGCTATCCCATGCAGCAACTCATCGGAGAAGTCGACGAAGTCCATGTGATGACCTCGCTGGCCGGCTTCGAGGCGCTGCTGCGCGGCAAGCGGGTCACCGTGCATGGCGCGCCGTTCTATGCGGGATGGGGACTTACCGAGGACTGCTGCACACCGCCGCGGCGGCGCCGCAAGCTGTCGCTCGACATGCTGGTCGCGGCGGCACTGATCTTGTATCCGCGCTATCTCCTGCGCGATGCCGCTATGGGTTTCGCGACGCCAGAGGAAGCCATCGCCCACCTGCTGCGCTGGCGGCAGGAACCGGCTGCGCGCGGGCGGCGATTGCTGCGCCAGGTCGTCCATCCGTTCTGGCAGTGCTGGCACCGGTGGCGCGATGCGCGCGGCCAGTCGGCCAAGACACCGACATAGCCGCGATGCAAGCCATCGATTCATGCAAGCCACGGGCGGGCATGCTGTCGCCAGCCGATGACGAGGCAGCGGGCCCTGCAGCCGTCAGGACAATCGAAGCCAGCTTCGACAACATTGCCAGGCACCGGCGCATCCTGCTGCTCCAGGGCCCCAACGGCCCGTTTTTCGCCCGACTGCGCGACCTGTTAGTTGGGCGTGGGGGCCTGGTCACGAAGGTCAATTTCAACGGCGGCGATGACTTGTACTACCGCGGCGGAGATATCGTCCGTTTTTCTGATGCCATGCCGGCGTGGGAGGCATATCTGCGCGGGCTTTTGCAAGCGCGCCGGATCGATGCCATCGTGGTATTCGGCTCGGCCCGGCGACAGCATCGCATCGCTGCGCGTGTGGCGCGCGAGTTGGGCATTGCGTATTGGGTGTTCGAGGAGGGCTATGTCCGTCCTGACTACATTACGCTTGAGGCCGGCGGGGTCAACGCGGAGTCGCCGCTGGCGAGCGTGCAGCTCGGCGCGATCCCGCAGGCGGGGCGCACAACGCGGCCGTGCCGGTTTAAACATGCCTTCGGGCTGATGGCGTGGCATTCGTTCTGGTATTTCGTTGCCGGCAGGCTGGGTCGGGGCGGGTATCCGCACTACCGTCACCACAAGCCGTTCACCGTGCCGGAGCTGGGCCGGTGGCTGCGCGCCGGCTACCGCAAGATCCGGTTCCGCTGGCAGGAACGTGATTTGCGCCGCCGGCTGCTGGCCAGCGACCATCCGCATTTCTTCATGGTGGCGCTGCAGGTCAGCAGCGACAGCCAAATCCGGCAGCATAGCCCGTGGCGACGGATTGAAGACTTCATCGAAGCGACGATCCACTCGTTTGCCTGGCATGCGCCGCCGGACAGCCAGCTGGTGCTCAAGCACCACCCGATGGACCGGGGCCATACCGACTACGCTGTGACGATTGACGCGATCTGCGCGCGATATGGCGTGGCGGAGAGGGTGTTCTACCTGCATGACGCACGGCTGCCTTCGCTGCTGCATCGCTGCGTGGGCCTGGTGACCATCAATTCGACCACAGGCCTGCAGGCGCTCTTACATCGGGTACCGGTGATCGCGCTGGGGCGCTGCTTCTATGACAAGCCGGGACTGACCTTCCAGGGCTCGCTCGAGCTGTTCTGGAGCGATCCGCCGGCGGTGGACATGCGGGCGTTTTCGCGGTTCCGGCACTACCTGCTACGCGTGTCGCAAATCAACGCATCGTTCTATGCGGACCGTCCTGTGTCCTCCCGCGGCGTGCTGTCGCCCAGGCCAAGCCGGTTGCGGCAATTGCCGCGGCGCGTGCTTTCCGTCTTCTGCCTGGTGATGGCGGATGCCTACAGCGGGCGCGCCTGCAATATCGGCGCTGTGCTGGACTGGCTTGTGCAGATGGCTGCAGGCTGAGTTCGCTGGGGGTGCCTGGCGGGCACGGATCGCATCTGGTGCAGGCTTCTGCTTGACAATTCAAGTCCGCATTTATATCGTAAGATATGTTTTACGACATATCGGAGATCGTTCATGCGGCACCATCATCACTTGTCATCCATGTCAGGGCACGGTCGCCACATCCTGCGGCGGCTGGCCCCGCACCTCGCCCGCATTGCCATGAGCCGGCACCAGCGCGGAGGCTTCTGGGGCGGTGGCCCGTCAGACGGCTTCGGGCCGGGCGGGCCGGATGGCCCCGGCGGCTTCGACAACGAAGGCTGGCGCCGTGGCCGCAAGTTCAGCGCCGATGACCTGCAGCTGCTGCTGCTCAGCCTGCTCGAAGAAAAACCCAGCCACGGCTACGAGCTGATCAAGGCGCTCGAAACCCGCACCAACGGCTTTTACAAGCCGAGCCCTGGCGTGGTTTACCCCGCGCTGACTTACCTGGAAGAAGTTGGCTACGCCACCGTCGACACCGAAGGCAACAAGAAGCGCTACCAGCTGTCCGAAACCGGCAAAGCGCATCTCGCGGCAAATCGCGAGCGTGTCGATGTGATGGTGGCCAAGCTGCGTCACGTCGCCCGCAAGATGGAATGGATGCGCCGGGCCATGAGTGGCGAGCCGCAGCCCGAACCGGAGCAGGGCGGCTGGCTGCCCGAGCTGATGCAGGCGCGGGCCGCGATCAAGCGCGCGATGGTGATGCGCAGCGAAGCAGGCGCGGACGAGCAGCGCCGCATTGCCGCGATCCTGATGCGCGCCGCAGCCGAGATCGAAGCCGGCCCTCAGGCCTGAGCCGTGGCGCTGACGCTGGCATCTGCCATCGGCACCCGGGCCCGGCAGGTGCCGGACCCTCAACCAAGGAATTCCTCAATGACTGCAGACGCCCCTGAATCCAACCGCGATCTTTCCGTGCAGCGCGTGCGCCATCCGCTGAAGATGCGCCTGCTGCAAGTAGTGCGCACCACGCAGGTCACGCCGCAACTGCTGCGCGTCACGCTGGGCGGCGCCGAGCTGGAAGACTTTGTCTCCGCCTCGTTCGACGACCACGTCAAGCTGTTTTTCCCCGTGGATGGCGCCGACAAGCCGGTGCTGCCGCAGGTAGGCCCCGACGGCATCAGCTTCCCCGAAGGCCAGCCGCGTCCGGCCGCGCGTGACTACACGCCGCGCCGCTACGATGCCGCCGCGCAGGAGCTGGATATCGAGTTCGTGCTGCACGGCGACGGCCCTGCCTCGACGTGGGCGGCGCAGGCGCGGCCGGGCCAGTACCTGGGCGTGGGCGGGCCGCGCGGCTCGTTCGTGGTGCCGGCGGACTTCGACTGGCATCTGCTGATCGGCGACGATACGGCGCTGCCCGCAGTGGGACGCCGGCTGGAGGAGCTGGGCGCGGATTCGCGTGCCATCGTCGTCATGGAAGTTGGCGATGAGACCGCGCAGATCGCACTGCCGAGCCGGGCTGATGTCGAGGTGCATTGGCTGCATCGCGGCGATGCGCCCGAGGGCAGCCTGCTGGAGGGGGCGCTGCGCCGGGTCACGCTGCCGCAGGGCGAGGGCTATGTCTGGGCGGCGGGAGAAGCGGCGGCGATGAAGGCCGTGCGCTGGTATCTGGTCGGCGAGCGTGGCATCGACAAGAAGCGCATCCGCGCATCGGCCTATTGGAAGCGCGGCGACGCGGCGGTGCACGAGACGCTGGACGACTGAGCAACACGGGCGACATGGTGTACGCGGGCGATGCGTTGCCATAAGATGGCAGGCAACGTCAACGCCGGGAGGACTGCCGTGCTGCCTGCATCCAAGCCGTTGCGCATCATCGCCGCCGCCGCGGCATCTGTTGCCTTGCTCGCCGCCTGTGCGCCGGACGCCGTTCGCAACCGCGAGGCCACTGACTTCAATGCCTATCTCGATTCGCTGAAGACCGCGTGCCCGAACATGATCGTCGGAACGAACAATATCAGCGACTGGCTGCGCACCAGCGGCAGCCGCGGCGACGACGATTACGTCTACTGGCTGGATCAGACTTCGCGCCTGTACTACCAGCGCATCTCTGCCCAGCAGTACCGCGATTCGGTCAGCGCGGCGCTGGGTGGGCGCTCCGATTCTCCCGCGCTGGACTGCATTGTGCGCCATCTGCCCGCCAACCGGCCGACCGGTCTGCCGGGTGGCAGGCTCTAGGTATCTGCTCACACGCCCGTTGTGCAACGGCGGCATCCCCGCTAACATAAGTCCCCAGGCAACTGAGACAGCAGTTGCCGACGTCGCTCGGACGGTTCCGGGCGCTTACGTAAAGGACCCCACATGACTGCCGCTTCCTCCGGCAAGCGCCGCTTCGCGCGCATCGATCGCCTTCCCCCGTACGTTTTCAACATCACCGCTGAGCTGAAGATGGCCGCCCGCCGCCGTGGCGAGGACATCATCGACATGAGCATGGGCAATCCGGATGGCGCCACGCCGGCGCATATCGTGGCCAAGCTCACCGAGGCGGCGCAGCGGCCCGACACGCACGGCTATTCCGCATCGAAGGGCATTCCGCGGCTGCGGCGCGCGATCTCGCACTGGTATCGCGAGCGGTATGACGTCGAGATCGACCCGGATACCGAGGCCATCGTCACCATCGGCTCCAAGGAAGGCCTGGCGCACCTGATGCTGGCCACGCTGGATCGCGGCGACACGGTGCTGGTGCCCGATCCCAGCTACCCGATCCATATCTACGGCGCGGTGATTGCCGGCGCCGATATCCGTTCGGTGCCGCTGGTGCCGGGCATCGATTTCTTCGCCGAGCTGGAGCGCGCGATCCGGGGCAGCTATCCCAAGCCCAAGATGATCGTGCTGGGCTTTCCGTCGAATCCGACTGCGCAATGCGTGGAGCTGGATTTCTTCGAGCGCGTGATCGCGCTTGCGCGTAAGCACGACATTTTTGTGGTGCATGACCTCGCGTATGCGGACATCGTCTTTGACGGCTGGAAGGCGCCTTCTATCATGCAGGTGCCGGGCGCCAAGGATATCGCGGTGGAGTTCTTCACGCTGTCCAAGAGCTACAACATGGCGGGATGGCGCATCGGCTTCATGGTGGGCAACCCCGACCTGGTGGCGGCGCTGACGCGCATCAAGAGCTATCACGACTACGGCACCTTCACGCCGGTGCAGATCGCGGCCATCGCTGCACTGGAAGGCGACCAGCAATGCGTGCAGGAGATCGCCGCGCAATACCAGTCGCGTCGCGACGTGCTGGCGAAGGGGCTGATCGAGGCAGGCTGGCCGGTCGAGATTCCGAAGGCGTCGATGTATATCTGGGCGCGCATTCCCGAGCCTTACCGCGCGCTGGGCTCGCTGGAGTTCGCCAAGCAGCTGCTGGCCAAGGCCAAGGTATCGGTGTCGCCGGGCATCGGCTTTGGCGACTACGGCGACGAGTACGTGCGCTTTGCGCTGATCGAAAACGAATCGCGTATCCGGCAGGCCGTGCGGGGCATCAAGGCGATGTTCCGTGCGGACGGGCTGATCAAGGCCTGATGCCGAAGCGACCTGCGCCTGATGCGCGGCGCAGGTCTTGTGGCGCTTGCCTTCAGGCAGGCAAGTCCAGCGGCAACGGCTGCTCGCCGGGCGCCCACCATGGCCGGAACAGCGCCTGCACATCGTCCGGCGCCACGCCCTCGTAGCTGGTGACGCGCCAGCGCGGCGCGTTGTCCTTGTCGACGATCAGCGCGCGCACGCCTTCGATAAAGTCGCCTTGCGAGAACGTATTGACCACCACCGCCAGTTCCATGCGGAAGCAGTCGGCCAGGTCCATGCGCCGGCCGCGCAGCAACAGTTCGCGGGTCGCACAGGCCGATAGCGGCGAGCGCGTACGCAACACGTCGATGGTGCGCGTGGCCCAGGCGGTGTAGCGCGGATCGTCCTGGCACGCCAGGCTGGCCAGGATTTCCGGCAACGTTGCATGCGCGGGGAAGTGGCGCAGCAGCGCTGGCAGCACCTGCAGCAGCGGGGCGTCGGCGGCGCTGGCCACCGGCTCGCGCACCAGCGCATGACGCAGGTCGGCGAGCACGTCGCTGCCCCAGTTGATGCCGGCCAGCGCCTGCTCCAGTTCGGCCAGCGTGCCGCTGTCGACGGCGGCATCGGCCAGTCCGCATAGCAACGCGTCGGCGGCACCGATGGTGACACCGGTCAGGCCAAGATACAGCGCCAGCTGCACCGGCAACTTCGACAGGAAATGGCTGGCGCCGACATCCGGCACGAGTCCGATGCCGGTCTCGGGCATGGCCACCCGCGAGCGCTCGGTCACGATGCGCAGGTGCGCGGCCTGCGCCAGGCCCATGCCGCCGCCCATGACGACGCCGTCCATCAGCGCCACCAGCGGCTTAGGATAGCGATGCAGGCGGTAGTCCAGCGTGTATTCGTCGATGAAGAAGCGGCGGTGCAGCGGTGTGCCGTCGCGGTAGCTGTCGGTCAGCGCGCGGATATCGCCACCGGCACAGAACGCCTTGGGGCCGGCGCCACGCAGCACCACGGCGCGGATGGCGTCGTCGCGGGCCCAGGCTTCCAGTTGCGCGCCCAGCGCGACGATCATGGGGTACGACAGCGCATTGAGCTGGCGCGGCCGGTTCAGCGTGGCGATGCCGACGCCGTTGACGACGTCGAACAGGACCTCAGGCCCGGCACCCTGCGTGCCAGCATTGCCCGGTGAGATGGCCGATTCAGTCAGGCGCATAACAGGCTCCTAGGCGTTGCGCCATTGCGGCGCGCGTTTTTCGAGGAAGGCGTTGACGCCTTCGCGCTGGTCGGCACCGTCGAACAGGTCGACAAAGCGCTCGCGTTCCAGCGCCAGCGCGGCCTGGCGCGGCACGCCCTGGCGTGCGAGATGCACCAGTTGCTTGCTGTACGCCGCGGCGCGCGGGCTGACCTTGCCGGCGCGTTGCGCCATCTCCAGCGCAGTGGACAGCGCCTTTCCGCGCGGCACGACTTGCTCGACCAGTCCGATGTGCAGCGCGGTGGCCGCGTCGATGCGTTCGTTGGTCAGGATCATGCGCTTGGCCCAGCCTTCGCCGACCAGCCACGGCAGCGTCTGCGTGCCGCAGCCGCACGGCAGCAGGCCGACGGCGGCTTCGGGCAGCGCCATCTGCGCGTGTTCTTCGGCGATGCGGATATCGCAGGCCAGCGCGCATTCCAGGCCGCCACCCATGGCGTAGCCGTTGATGGCGGCGATCACGACCGGGCGCGCGTTCTGCAGCGCTTCAAAGGCGCTGCCGAACTGCTGGGCCATCGCGCGCGCATGGGCGCGGTCGCCTTCCGCGAAGCCGTTCAGGTCGGCGCCGGCGCTGAAGAATTTCTCGCCGGCACCGGTGACGACGACGGCGCGGATCTCGGGATTGGCATCGATCTTTGCCACCAGCTCGCGCAACTGCTGCAGGCCTTCGGCGGTGAAGGCGTTGGCGGGCGGGCGGCTCAGCGTCAGCGTGGCGACGTGGCCATCGAGTACGAATTCGATCATGGCTGGCGTTCCTTGTCGGTGGCGGACAGGTACTGGCGGATGACGCCGGAGAAATCGAGCTGGCCTTCGCCGGCGTGGCTCATGGCCTGGTAGACCTGCTGCGCCAGCGCGCCGAGGAACAACGGCTGCTTGACGCTGCGCGCGGCATCGGCGGCAAGGCCCAGGTCCTTGAGCATCAGGTCGGCGCCGAAGCCGCCGCTGTAGCCACGGCCGGCCGGGGCGGTTTCGATCACGCCGGGCCAGGGGTTGCAGGTATCCGACGCCCAGCAGCGCCCGGTCGAGGTATTGACGATGCCGGCCAGCACATTGGCGTCGATGCCCAGCTTCACGCCCAGCGCCATCGCCTCCGACACGCCGATCATCGAGATGCCGAGGATCAGGTTGTTGCAGATCTTGGCGACCTGGCCGGTGCCGGTGCCGCCGCAATGGACCAGGTTGCGGCCCATGCCGGCCAGCACCGGACGCACCTGCTCGAACAGCGCCTCGGTGGCGCCGACCATGAAGGTCAGCGTGCCCGCCTGCGCGCCTACGGTGCCGCCGGAAACGGGGGCGTCTGCCAGCGCATTGCCGTGGGCCTGCGCGGCGGCCGCGAGCTCGCGCACGGTGGCCGGATCGATGGTGCTGGAGTCGACCAGCGGCACGCCGGGGCGCACGCCGGCGAGCACGCCGTCTTCGCCAAGGTAGGCGCTGCGCACGTGCGCGGCGGCGGGCAGCATGGTGATGACAAAGTCGGCTTCCGCCACGGCCTTGCGCGCGGTATCCGCGCTGGCGGCGCCTTCTGCGCACAGCGCGGCCACGGCGGTGGCATTGAGGTCGAATACGGTCAGGGTATGGCCGGCCTTGAGCAGGTTGCGCGCCATGGGCGCGCCCATGTTGCCGAGGCCGATGAAGGCGATATGCATGGATGTCTCCTAGCTACGGTTGTTCGCGTCCCGCTTGTTTTCTCCCCTCTCCCGCTCGCGGGAGAGGGGCGGGGGAGAGGGCGGGAGCGTCAGTGGCTACTGCATTGGTCGAGTATGGCAAGCGTCGTGCGCGATTGGTTTACTGGGCAAATCGGTCCTGCAAGTGCCGGCCCTCTCCCCCAACCCCTCTCCCGCATGCGGGAGAGGGGAGCAAACCGTCGGCGGTTGCGACGCGCCACGCATCACTTCAGGCTGATCGTCGTATTCACCCCGTCATTCACCGTCGCGTCGTCGAACCACCGCGCCGTCACCGTCTTGGTCTGCGTATAGAACTGCACCACCTGCTTGCCGTACGGCCCCAGGTCGCCCAGCTTGGAGCCGCGCGAGCCGGTGAAGCTGAAATAGGGCACCGGCACCGGGATCGGGATATTGATGCCGACCTGGCCGACGTCGATTTCGCTCTGGAACTTGCGGGCCGCGGCGCCGCTCTGCGTGAACACGCCGGTGCCGTTGCCGAACGGGTTGCGGTTGACCAGCGCGATGGCGTCATCCAGCGTCTCGACGCCGATCACCACCAGCACCGGCCCGAAGATCTCTTCGGTGTAGATCGCCATGTCGGTGCCAACATCGGTGAAGATGGTCGGCCCGATGAAGTTGCCTTGCGGATAGCCCGGCACCTGCACGTCGCGGCCGTCGAGCACCAGCTTCGCGCCTTCGCGCTCGCCGGCGGCGATCAGGCCGAGGATGCGCTCCTTAGCCGCCATCGAGACCACCGGGCCGACATCTGTGCTAGGCTCCGCGCCGGCGCCGACCTTCAGGGTCTTGGCGCGCTCGACCAGGTCAGGCACCCAGTCGCGCGCCGCCCCGACCAGCACCACCACGGAGGTGGCCATGCAGCGCTGGCCGGCCGCGCCGAAGCCCGCGCCCGCCAGTGCGTTCAGCGTCTGTTCCTTGTGCGCGTCGGGCAGCACCACGGCGTGGTTCTTGGCGCCCATCATCGACTGCACGCGCTTGCCGTGCGCGCCCGCCAGGTTGTAGACGTGCGTGCCGACCGCGGTCGAGCCCACGAACGACACCGCCTTGATGTCCGGGTGCGTGCACAGGGCATCGACCACGTCCTTGGCGCCGTGCACCACGTTCAGCACGCCCGGCGGCACGCCGGCTTCCAGCGCCAGCTTGACCAGTTCCATGGTCGACAGCGGATCCTGTTCCGACGGCTTGAGCACGAAGGTGTTGCCGCACACGATCGCCATCGGGAACATCCACAGCGGGATCATCGCCGGGAAGTTGAACGGCGTGATGCCGGCGCAGACGCCGATCGGCTGCTGCAGCGTGTAGGTGTCGACGGTGGAGGCGACGTTTTCTGCGAAGCCGCCTTGCTGCAGCGTGCCGATCGAACAGGCATGCTCGACCACTTCCAGGCCGCGGAAGATATCGCCTTCGGCATCGGCCAGGGTCTTGCCCTGCTCGGCGGTCAGGATGGCGGCGATGCGCTTGCTGTGCTCGCGGATCAGTGCCTGGTAGCGCAGCATGATGCGCAGCCGCGCGCCGATGGGCGTGTGGCGCCACGTGGCAAAGGCGCGGTGCGCCGCGCCAACGGCGGCGGCGACTTCGCTGGCCGTGGCCAGCGGCACGCGTGCCAGCACTTCCTGGGTGGCGGGGTTGACCACCTGGCGGAACTCGGTGGCGGACGATTCCACCCATTCGCCGTTGATCAGCAGCGGTACGGTCGGCACGGCATTGTCGGTCTTGGGCACTGCGCTCATGGTTGTCTCCGGACGGTGTGGTTGTATGAGAAGCAATTGTTGGGTCACAGGCTGCGCGCGATCAGCATGCGCTGGATCTCGCTGGTGCCTTCGTAGATCTGGGTGATGCGGGCGTCGCGGTAGTGGCGCTCGACCGGGTAGTCCTCCAGGTAGCCATAGCCGCCGTGGATCTGCAGCGCCTTGGAGCAGACGCGCTCGGCCAGTTCGGACGCGTACAGCTTGGCCTGCGAGGCTTCGGACAGGCACGGCAGGCCCTCGCTGCGCATGCGCGCGGCGCGGTGCACCAGCAGGCGCGCGGCGTTCAGCTCGGTGGCCATGTCGGCCAGCATGTTGGCGATGGGCGGGTGCTCGCGCAGCGGGCGGCCGAACTGGATGCGTTC
This sequence comes from Cupriavidus sp. Agwp_2, assembly GCF_040784895.1. NCBI lineage: Bacteria > Pseudomonadati > Pseudomonadota > Betaproteobacteria > Burkholderiales > Burkholderiaceae > Cupriavidus > Cupriavidus sp. Agwp_2. Next base: position 688,516 of record NZ_CP088084.1, on the reverse strand, counting down.
GGATGCGTAGCGGCAGGCGGCTTCGAACGCCGAACGCGCAATGCCGATCGCCTGCGCGGCAATGCCGATCCGGCCGCCTTCGAGGTTGGACAGCGCGATGCGCAGCCCCTCGCCAGGCTCGCCCAGCAACGCGTCGTGCGGCACGGTGCAGTCTTCCAGCGTGATGGCGCAGGTATCCGAGGCGCGGATGCCGAGCTTCTTCTCCGGCGCATGGACCAGGAATCCGGGCGTGTCGGTCGGTACCAGGAAGGCCGAGATGCCTTTCTTGCCGCGCTCGGGTTCGGTCGAGGCAAAGACCACCGCGACGCCGGCGCGCTGGCCGTTGGTGACGAACTGCTTGCTGCCGTTGAGCACCCAGCCGTTGTCGGTAAAGCGGGCGCGCGTGCGCAGGTTATGGGCTTCGGAACCGGCCTGCGGTTCGGTCAGGCAGAAGGCGCCGATCAGTTCGCCGCTGGCCAGCCGCGCCAAATAGCGCTCTTTCTGCGCATCGGTGCCGTAGTGCAGGATCGGGCCGCAGCCGACCGAGTTGTGCACGCTCATCAGCGTGGCGCAGGCCGCGCAGCCGGCGGCGACTTCTTCAATGGCGAGCGCATACGCGACATAGTCGGTGTAGGTGCCGCCCCAGTCTTCGGGCACGATCATGCCGAGCAGGCCCAGCGCGCCCATCTCGGCGACCACCTCGTCGGGCAGGCGGCCATCGCGGTCCCACTGGGCGGCGCCGGCGGCCAGCCGCTCGCTGGCGAAGGCGCGCGCGCTGTCGCGGATCATCTGTTGCTGTTCGGTGTAGTCGCTGTGCATGGCAGGTTGGCGGTGGTGTTCCGCGGTGGGATTCCGCAGGGGTATTCCTGTAAAGCGCGTTGGCGCGGCGCAGCATCTCAGGCAGAATGCGCGCTCGGCGTCTAGGCCTGCGGGCAGTGTAGGAACGCCGGGGGCGGGCTCCTATGCCAAAATCCGCCAATCTTCATGAACTCGTTTGCCACCCGCCGGACCATGGAAAAAGGCAGCGTCGCGCTTTGTTTTGTCCACCATGCCATCGCCGGGCTGCAGGCGCGCGGGATCGACCCGGGGCCGGTGCTGCGCAGCGCCGGCATCGCGCCGGAATTGCTGGCGGTGCCGCAGGCGCGCGTCTCGGCGGCCAGCTACAGCGAGCTGTGGCTGGGGGTGGCCGCCGCGCTGGATGACGAGTTCTTCGGCCAGGACTCGCGCAGCATGAAGTGCGGCAGCTTTGCCATGCTGTGCCACGCGGTGGTCGGCAGCCGCACGCTGGGGCAGGGGCTGGAGCGCATTACCCGGTATTTCCGCCTGCTGCTGGACGATATCGGCGTGCGCCTGGACCGCCACGGGGACGAGGCGGCGCTGGTGCTGACCGCGCCCAATGCGGCGCTGGGGCGGCAGCCCGGCGTGTTCGCCAAGGAAACCATGCTCATCATGCTGCACGGCCTGATGAGCTGGCTGCTGCGCCGGCGCGTGCCGGTACGGCTCGCGGCGTTTGACTACGCGGAGCCGCCTTACAGCGCCGAATACCGCGTGATGTACTCGCGCCAGCTCGCCTTTGACCAGCCGGCCACGGCGCTGGTGTTCGACGCCGCCCTGCTGGACCAGCCGGTGCGCCAGGACGAGCGCAGCCTGAAGGCTTTCCTGCGCGATGCCCCGCACAACGTGGTGGTGAAGTATTCCGACCGCAGCAGCGTGGGCGCGCGCGTGCGCCGGCTGCTGCGCAACCAGCAGCCCGAGCTGTGGCCGACGTTCGAGGCGCTGGCGGTCAGCCTGAACCTGTCGGCGTCATCGCTGCGGCGCCGGCTGATGGACGAGGGCGTGAGCTACCAGGACCTGAAGGACGGGCTGCGCCGGGACCTTGCCATCGAGGCGCTGAGCCACTCCGGTCGGCCCGTGGCGGATATCGCGGCGGAACTGGGTTTTGCCGAGCCCGGCGCTTTCCACCGGGCATTCCGGCGCTGGACCGGCTCGCGGCCCGGCGCGTACCGGCGCGTGGCGGACGAGGACTGACGGGGGCTGAGGAGGGCTGATGGGGGCTGACGGAGGCGTCAGGCATCGAGCGCTTGCGCGGCCTCCGGTGCCGCCTGCGTAGCCGAGGCAGGCCCGCTGTGCGCCACCACGCGGTTGCGCCCGCCCACCTTGGCGCGATACAGCGCCGCATCGGCAAGCGCGCTCAGTTGCGCCAGTGTCAGGCCCGGATGCCAGCCGGCCGTGCCGCCGCTAACGGTATAGCGCACGGTGTGGCTGTCGCCGTCCGACGCTACCGTCGTGACCGCATGACGCTGCACGCTGGCGCGGATGCGCTCCGCCACCGCACTGGCGCCGGCCTCGGCGGTTGCGGGCAACAGCACCATGAACTCTTCGCCGCCAAGACGGCCCAGCAGGTCGCCGGGCCGCAGCTGCGCCGCCGCCAGCTTTGCGAACGCCTGCAGCACGGCATCGCCGGCGGCATGCCCGTAGGTATCGTTGACTGACTTGAAATGGTCGATGTCGACGATCAGCAGCGCAGGGGCGGGCTTGCCGCCAGCAGCGCGCGCCAGCTCGCGCCGGGCACTTTCCTCGAACGCCTTGCGCGACAGCACGCCGGTCAGCGTGTCGGTATTGGCCACCGCTTCCAGCCGGCGCACGATGGCGTCATGGATCATCAGCACCGCGCCCATGGTCATCGCGGGCATCACCAGTGCCCCCAGCGTCAGGAACACCGTGTTGAGCAGCATGGATTCCTGCATGTAGGGGTTGCCCAGCCACTGCAGCGCCGACAGCGTGCCGCGCACCGCATGCCCGGTGGCGAAGAAGAGCGCAAAACAGGCGGTCGTGATGAAGAAGCGCGCGGACGTTCCGCGCGGTCGCCGGCGCAGCAAGGTCAGCCCGACCAGCGCGCAGAGCGCCGCGTGGAAGGCGGAGACGATCACGACGCGCGTGGTGAATTCGTCGACGGCATAGCGCCATACGATCACGCCGGCGGTGGTCACGGCCGTGGCCGCCACTAACCGCCGCCAGGGCGGCACGCCGCCGCAGAAGCGCACGCTGCCGGCATAGAACAGCGCCAGCGACCACGCCAGCGCAGCGTTGGCAACGCCGACCGACAACAGGTCCGGGATCATGCCGCGCATCGAGAACAGCACCAGCGCCCCGGTCGCGGTCAGGTTGGCGTTGCACCACTCACCGACGCCGGGCAGCCCGCAGCGCCGCAGCGACCACACGATGGCCAGCATCATGGCGCTGAGGGCGGTCGTGATGGTGAGCAGGGCAAATGGGACGGACATCGGACAGGGGCTGGGTACGCGGGGCTGGTGCGCCGGTCGGGCGCAAACCGCAATGATACGGGGCGAGCAGGGCCCGCGGGCACCGGCAAGGGTGCTCCGTCGCGCTGTCCGTGGGATGTAAGGCCGCCGCCGCCTGTGCAGGCGGCGCGGCGCAAGCCTAGTCGGTTCGCCGCTGCGGTTTCTGGGGCTCGTCGGCGCGCAGCACCGGGTCGTTGCGCAACAGCCATCGCGCCGCGAACAGCAGCGCTGCCAGGCAGCCGAGGATATAGGCGCCGAGGGAGACGACGTGGTTCATGATGTGACCCCATCTTGTTCCGGCTCTGAGGCCGGTCGAGCTGCCATTATGGGATCGGGCCCGGCACCGGGCATCCCCTGTTTGGGGGCCGGTGTCGGGTTGCGCTGGCGCGCCGAGCGCTAGAGCTGTCCGGCGTGGTGCCGGATATGGTCGGCGATAAAGGTCGTGATGAAGTAATAGCCGTGGTCGTAGCCGCTGTGACGGCGCAGCAGCAGCGGCTGGCCCACGGCCTGGCAGGCGGCCTCGAACGCATCCGGGTGCAACTGGGTCTGCAGGAACTGGTCATCCAGGCCCTGGTCGACCAGGATGCCGGCCGGGAACGGCGCGCCTTGCTGGCGCACCATCAGCTCGGTGGCGTCAAACTGGGCCCAGGCCGAACGCTCGCCGCCGAGATAACCGGTGAAGGCCTTTTCGCCCCACGGGCAGCGCGTCGGCGCGGCGATCGGCGCGAACGCCGACACCGAGCGGAAGCGCTCCGGATGGCGCTGCGCCAGCACCAGCGCGCCGTGGCCGCCCATCGAATGCCCGAAGATCCCCACGCGCGAGGCCTCGCCGGGCAGCGCGGTGGTGACCAGGTCGAACAGTTCTTCGGCGACGTAGCTCTCCATGCGCCAGTGCTTGTTCCAGGGCGCCTCGGTGGCATCGACGTAGAAGCCCGCACCCACGCCGAAGTCCCACGCATCGGCCTCGCCCGCCACGCCCGCGCCGCGCGGGCTGGTGTCGGGCGCCACCAGCATCAGGCCGTGCTCGGCGGCAAAGCGCTGCGCGCCGGCCTTGATCATGAAGGTCTCTTCAGTGCAGGTCAGGCCGGCCAGGTAGAACAGCACCGGCACCTTCGCGCCGCCCTGTGCCTGCGGCGGCAGGAACACCGAGAAGCGCATCGGCAGCCCGATCGCCGCCGAATCATGGCGGTAGAAGCGCTGCACGCCCCCATGACAGCCGTGTTGCGAGATCAGTTCCATGGCGAGCGCCTCAGTACAGCACTACCGAGCGGATCGACTCGCCGCGCTTCATCAGGTCGAAGCCTTCGTTGATGCGCTCCAGCGGCAGCGTGTGCGTGATCAGGTCGTCGATATTGAGCTTGCCTTCCATGTACCAGTCGACGATCTTCGGCACATCGGTGCGGCCGCGCGCGCCGCCGAAGGCCGAGCCTTTCCACTCGCGCCCGGTCACCAGCTGGAACGGACGCGTCGAGATCTCGGCGCCGGCCTCGGCCACGCCGATGATGATCGACTTGCCCCAGCCCTTGTGGCAGCACTCCAGCGCCTGGCGCATGACCTGCGTGTTGCCGATGCATTCGAACGAGTAGTCCGCACCGCCGTCGGTCAGCTGGATGATGTGGTCGACGACGTTCTCGACCTGCTTCGGGTTGATGAAATGCGTCATGCCGAACTTGCGTGCCATGGCTTCGCGCGCCGGGTTCAGGTCCACGCCGATGATCTTGTCGGCGCCAACCATTTTCGCTGCCTGGATCACGTTCAGGCCGATGCCGCCGAGGCCGAACACCACCACGTTGGCGCCGGCTTCCACCTTGGCGGTGAACAGTACCGCGCCCACGCCGGTGGTCACGCCGCAGCCGATGTAGCAGACCTTGTCGAACGGCGCATCGGGGCGGATCTTCGCCAGCGCGATCTCCGGCACCACGATGTGGTTGGCGAAGGTCGAGGTGCCCATGTAGTGGAAAATCGGCTTGCCGTCGATGGAGAAGCGCGAGGTGCCGTCCGGCATCAGGCCCTTGCCCTGCGTGGCGCGGATCGCCTGGCACAGGTTGGTCTTGCGCGACAGGCAGAACTTGCACTGGCGGCATTCTGGCGTGTACAGCGGAATCACGTGGTCGCCGGGCTTGAGCGAGGTCACGCCGGGGCCGACGTCGGTGACGATGCCGGCGCCTTCATGCCCCAGGATCGCCGGGAAAATGCCTTCCGGATCGGCGCCGGACAGCGTGTAGTAGTCGGTATGGCAGATACCGGTGGCCTTCACTTCCACCAGCACTTCCCCGGCGCGCGGGCCGTCCAGGTCCACGTCTTCGATGGTCAGCGGGGCGCCGGCTTTCCAGGCGATGGCGGCTTTGGTCTTCATGGGGTCCTCCGGGGAAAAGATGTACGGATGGGCTCGGTGGCGGGCAAAAGACACCGGCGACGCGGGCCCGAGCGCAAGACTATACGGCCATCCGGTGTCGGCAGGCCAGTGGCAGGCTTGAAAGCAGGGTTTAGCGCAAAGTCGTGGTCGCGCCTTCGGCCTCGGCGTGGAGGTTTGCCTCCCGCGGCGTCAGCTCGGTCTCGTGCCGCCGCCCCAGCCACCATCCCAGCGCCGCCCATGCCAGCGCCAGCGCGGCGCCGGCCAGCGCGACCGTGGCAGGATGGCCGGAGATTGCGTCGATCGCGGTTTTCACCCAGGCGCTGACCGCATCGCCGGCACGATAGACGGCGGTGTCGATCACGTTCTTGGCCTTGTACTTGGTCTCGGGATCGACCACCGTGAACAGCATCTCGCGCCCGGGCCGCAGCAGCGCATATTCGCCCACGCGCCGCAGGATCATGACCCCGGCGAGCACGCCGAAGGTCGGCATCAGCGCCAGCACCACGAAGCCGGCGGCGACCGCCAGCGGCACCGCGGTCAGCAGCAGCGTGACGCCATAGCGCCGCGCCATGCGGCCTGTGAAGAAGAGCTGGACCAGGATGGTCAGGGCCTGCACGGAGGCATCGAGCGCGCTGAAAACCTGGGTCTGCCGGGTGCGCTCGGGGAAGGCTTCGGCCACCAGCCGCGCCTGCTCGAAATACAGGAAGGTGCTGGCCGTGGCGAGCAGGATCACGAACAGCCCGATGCCGAGCAGATAGCGCGAGCGCAGCAGCAAGGCCAGCCCCGCCCACAGGCCGCCGCCGACCGGGTTGGCGGGGTCGCTGGCCGCATCGGCCGGCACTTCATGGCCCGCGCCGGCGCGGCGGCGCCAGCCGAACAGCCAGCCCACGCCTGGCAGCGTCGCCGCCAGCAGCGCGGCGGACAACAGCATCAGCCCGGTCAGCCCGATCTGCGGCACCAGCCAGCCGCCCAGCATCGGCCCGGCCAGCCCGCCCGCGCTGGCCCCGGCGGCCAGCAGCGCGAACAGGCGCCGCGCCTGCTCGGGCCGGAACACATCAGCCATCAGGCTCCATGCCACCGAGACCACGAACAGGTTGAACACCGACAGCCACACGTAGAACACGCGCGCCAGCCAGACATCGTCTGGCCACACACGCGTGGCGAAGGCGAAGGCGAGCAGGTTGGCGATAAAGAACGCGTAGACCCACGGCACGAAGCGCCGCCGCGGCAGCCGCGCGCATACGGCGCCGTATATCGGGATCGCGGCCAGCATGACCACGAAGGTGGCGGTGAACAGCCATTGCAGGTTCTTCACGCCGCCGGCGATGCCCATGGTCTCGCGCACCGGGCGCAGCATGAAATAGCTGGCGAACAGGCAGAAGAAGAACAGGAAGCCCGCCACTACCGCGCCAGACTCGCCGGGGCGGATGCCGAAGCCGCGCCGCAGCCGTGCCAGGCCGCCGCCGGCGGGTGTGTCGCGGCCGGGTTCGTCCATGCGGCCCGCCGCGCCTCAGGCCAGCAACGCGGCGATGCGCTCGCGCTGGCCCGGATCCGGCATGCGCCCCAGCGCGGCGCCGAGGTTGTCGGCCATGTTGCGCGGCTTGGAGGTAGCGGGGATGGCGGCGGTCACGGCGGGGTGGCTGACGATGAATTTCAGGAACAGCTGGCCCCAGGAGCCGCAGTCGATGTCGCCCGCCCACGGCGGCAGCGGCCGGTCCTTGACCGCGCGGAACAGCCGGCCGTCCTGGAACGGACGGTTGACCAGCACCGCCACGCCGCGCTCCTGGCACAGCGGCAGCAGCGTTCGCTCTGCATTGCGCTCGGCCACCGAGTAGTTGACCTGGACGAAATCGATGCGCTCGTTGCGCACGATGCGCTCCAGCGCCTCGTGCGCGTCTTCGCGGTAGTGGGTGATGCCCAGGTAGCGGGTGCGGCCTTGCTCCTTCAGCTCGCGCAGGAAGCGCAGGTTGCCTTGCCAGTCGATCAGGTTGTGCACCTGCAGCAGGTCGACCTTGTCGACGCGCAGGTCAGCCAGCGAGCGCCCCCACTGCGCCTGCGCGGGGGCGCCGGACTGGGCCGAGATCTTGGTTGCAAGGAACACGCGCTGCCGGGCGTTGGCCGCGCGCAGCAGGTCGCCGGTCACTGCCTCGGCGCTGCCATAGCTGGGCGCGGTGTCGATGACCGAGCCTTCGGTGCGCAACAGCATCGCCATGACTTCAGCCAGCGGCTTGCGCTCGGTGGCTTCGCTGCTGACGTTGAAGGTGTCGGCCGTGCCCATGCCCACGACGGGCAGGGCCTCGGTGGTGCCGGGTATGTTGCGGCGCAAAGGCACGGCCACGGTGGCGGCGCCGGCGGGCAGGGCGGCGGTGGCGGTCAGCCCGGCGGCCAGGGCCAGGAACGAGCGGCGGTCGATTGGCATGGAAACGGTTCGAGGCGGGTCACACACTGGTTGACCTTAGGCGCTCGCCGCACCCTTGTAAACCGTTGCTTCAGTGCGCTTTCCGGCACGCCGCGCAGTGCGGGCACCGCCGCGCGCACCCTGCGGACGGGGTGCGCGGTACGTCTTTCGCGCCTCAGACCACCGTGGCCAGCCCCAGCGTCAGCAGCAGCGCCACCACCGAGATGATGGTCTCGCACACCGACCAGGTCTGGAAGGTCTGGGTCACGGTCATGTTGAAGTACTCCTTGACCAGCCAGAAGCCACCGTCGTTCACGTGCGACAGGATCAGCGAGCCGGCGCCGGTCGTCAGCACCAGCAGCTCGGGGCGGGTGCCCGGCACGCTGGCGGCGATCGGTGCGACGATGCCGGCGGCGGTGGTCATGGCGACCGTGGCCGAGCCGGTGGCGATGCGGATCATCACGGCGACCAGCCAGCCCAGCACCAGCACCGACACCTGCGCGCTGGTGGCGACATCGACGATGGCGGTGGAGATCCCCGAGTCGCGCAGGATGCGGCCGAAGCCGCCGCCGGCGCCGACCACCAGCGTGATGATGGCGGTGGGCGCCACGCACTCGTTGGTGAACTTCAGGATGGTCTCGCGATTGAACCCGCGCGCCTTGCCGAAGGTGTAGAAGCTCACCAGCGCGGCGATCAGCAGCGCCATCACCGAGTTGCCGATCAGCTTGAGAAAGTCGTTGGCAAAGGTCTTGGGCGTGGTGAAGACGTCGGCCCAACTGCCGATCAGCATCAGCATCACCGGCAGCAGGATGGTGAACACCGTGATGCCGAAGCTCGGCAATTCGTGCGATTCCTTGACGCGCTCATCCTCTTCGGTGAACTGGTCGGCCAGCGGGTTGACCGCGGGCAGCTTGACATAGCGGTCCATCAGCTTGGCAAACAGCGGGCCGGCGATGGCGGCCGTGGGAATGCCCACGATCAGCGCGTACATGATGGTCTTGCCAATGTCCGCGCCGTACGCGGTCACAGCCAGCAGCGCGGCCGGATGCGGCGGGATCAGGCCGTGCACCACCGACAGGCCGGCCACCATCGGAATGCCGACCACTACCATGGACGTGCCGGTGCGCTTGGCTACGTTGAAGGCGATCGGCACCAGCAGCACGAAGCCGACCTCGAAGAACACCGGCAGGCCGACGATAAAGGCGATGGTCGCCATGGCCCAGTGCACATTCTTCGCGCCGAAGAAGTCGATCAGCGTGTTGGCGATGCGTTCGGCGCCGCCCGACTCGGCCATCATCTTGCCGAGCATCGTGCCCAGGCCCACCACCAGCGCGATATGGCCAAGGGTGCCGCCGACACCGGCTTCGAATGACTTGACGATGTCGCCCATCGGCATGCCCACGGCAAAGCCGAGCAGCACCGAGACGACGACCAGGGTAATGAAGGGGTTGAGCTTGTAGCGCGCGATCAGCACCACCAGGGCGATCACGGCGATCAGCGCATACACCAAGAGCGTGGTTCCGGTGACGGCACCCATATTGTCTCCTTGCGTGGAAAAAAGGCCGCCTGTGGCGGCAGCAGAGGTTCAGGCTTGTTGTTTTCTCCCCTCTCCCACTTGCGGGAGAGGGGTTGGGAGAGAGGGGCGGGCGCGTGGCAAGCACCGTGGCGGCTCACTTCGTGGTGACGCCGGCCCTCTTCCCCGGCCCCTCTCCCGCGCGCGGGAGAGGGGAGCAAACAGTCGGGAAGCAGTCAATCAAGCAGGCAGCAGGCTCAGGCCGCCGGCTTCTTGTAGGCGATGCAGTCGACTTCGACCTTGCAGTCCACCACCATGCTCGATTGCACGCAGGCGCGTGCGGGCGGGTTTGCGCCGAAATATTCCTTGAAGATCTTGTTGAAAGAGGAAAAGTCGCGCGCATCGTCCAGCCAGACGCCGCAGCGGACCACGTGCTCGGGGCCGTAGCCGGCCTCGGCGAGGATCGCCAGCACGTTCTTGATGGCCTGGTGGGTCTGCGGCACGATGCCGCCGTCGATCAGCTCGCCGTTGACCATCGGCACCTGGCCGGAAACGTAGAGCCAGCCGTCGGCCGCCACTGCGCGGGCAAAGGGCATGTGTGCGCCACCCTGGCCGGTGCCGCCTTCCACGCCGAATCGTTTGATGTCCATGGGTACTCCTGGAATTTGTTGCCTGGGAAAAATCGAAAGAATCGAAGAAAAAAGGGGGAGCGAATCAGTCCGCGCCGCGCGCCAGGAAACGTCCGGCACGGATCCCGGTCGACTGGCGCTGCTGCCATGACAGCTCGCCGTTCACCCAGACCGCGGCAATGCCTTCGGCCGGCTGCATCGGGTCGGTGAAGCTGGCGGCGTCGCGGATGGTGGCGGCGTCGAACAGCACCAGGTCGGCCCAGTAGCCTTCGCGCACAAAACCGCGGCCATGCAGGCCGAAGCGCTCGGCCGACAGGCCGGTCATCTTGTTCACGGCGACGGTGAGCGGGAACAGCTCGCGGTCGCGCGCATAGTGGCCCAGCACGCGCGGGAACGCGCCCCACAGCCGCGGATGCGGCAGCGGGTCGTTGGGCAGCCCATCCGAGCCGACTACCGTGGCGGGGTGGCTCAGGATGCGGTCGACGTCGGCATCTTCCATGCAGTGGTAGACGGCGCCGGCGGGCATCAGCCTGCGCGCGGCCTCGTGCAGGTCGACTTGCCATTCGGTGGCGATATCGGCCAGCAGCCGGCCGCCCATCTCGGGCGCGCCTTCGGACCACGTCACCATGATGTCGAAGTCGCTGGTGACCTGCTTCAGGTCCAGCGTCGACGAGCTGGCGGTATAGGGATAGCAGTCGCAGCCGACCGGCTGCCAGCGCTGGGCGCCGTCGAGCGCGTCGAGCACTTCGGTGCTGCGGCCCCAGTTGTCCACGCCGGCGCACTTCAGGTGCGAGATCACCACCGGCACGCGTGCATGGCGGCCGATGCGGAAGGCTTCGTCCATGGCGTCGAGGATCTCGGCGAACTCGCTGCGCAGGTGAGTGGCGTAGAGCGCGCCGGCATGGGCCAGCGGCTCGGCCAGCGCGAGCACTTCCTCGGTCGGCGCGTTGAAGGCATTGGCGTAGGCCAGTCCGGTGGACAGGCCCAGCGCGCCGTGCTGCAGCGATTCTTCCAGCTGCGCGCGCATGGCCGCGATTTCCGCGGGCGTGGCGGCGCGGTCGAGCCGGTCCATATGGTTGCTGCGCAGCGCAGTATGGCCAACCAGCGCGGCAACGTTGATCGCGGGCTGGGCGGCATCGACGGCGTCGACGTAGGCCTTGAAACTGGGGTAGCGGAACGCGTCGGCATGGCCGAGCAGGTTCATCGGGTCGGGCGGATCGCCCGAGAGCGTCACCGGCGCGGCGCTGATGCCGCAGTTGCCGACAATCACGGTGGTCACGCCCTGCGACAGCTTGGGCGTCATCTCGGGCTGGCGCACGACGTTGGTATCGTCGTGCGTATGCACGTCGATAAAGCCCGGCGCCAGCACCAGGCCGTGGCCTTCGACCACGTGCGCGGCGGCATCGGGATCGATCGCGCCGCCTTCATCGATGCGGGCAATGCGGCCGTCGCGCAGCGCCACGTCGGCCAGGCGCGCTGCGGCGCCGGAGCCGTCGATCAGCGTGACGAGGCGGATCAGGGTATCGAACAGGTGTGGCATGGTCAGTCTCCCAGCGGCTGGCGGCTGTCCGGGCCCAGGCTTGGACCGGCTTCGCCCCGGTGGCTGTCCAGCACGTACTTGAGCCGGCGCAGCCGCTCCTTGCTCAGGTCCGGCTGCAGCAACGCGCACTGGGTGGCCAGCACGTCCAGCACCATCAGCATCGCGTAGCGCGACGCCGACGGCTTGAAAATGAAATCCGTCTCCAGCGTGCGCACCGGCAGCAGCACGTCGGCGCGCGCGGCCAGCGGCGAGCCCAGCGCGGTCACCGCGACCAGCTTCGCGCCGTATTCGCGTGCGATCTCGCAGCTGGCCAGCATCTCCGGCACGCGGCCGCTGGCCGAGAATGCCAGCACCACGTCGTCGCGGCTCAGCGTGGCCGCCACCATCTTCTGCAGCAGCCCGTCCTGGTAGCTCGCCACCGGCTGGCCCAGCCGCGCGAGGCGGTGGCGCGCCTCGTCGGCCATGAATGACGAGCCGCCGCCCATGCCAAAAGCGTAGACCATGCGTGCGCCCAGCAACAGGCGCGCGGCGTCTTCGATCCGCTGCGCGTCCAGCAGGCCGCGGTTGACTTCAAGCGCGGTCAGGATGTCGGCATGGATGCTGTCGGCCAGCGTCGCCGGGGCTTCGGCGGCTGCATCGGCGCCGCCAGGTTGCAGGAATCGCGCGCCCACGGCGGTGGCCTGCGCCAGGCGCAGCTTCAGGTCGCGCACGTCGCGGCAGCCGATGGCCTTGGCAAAGCGGGTCACGCTGGCCTCGCTGACGCCGGCCTTGCGCGCCAGCTCGTTGATGCTCGCCGCGGCGGCGCCGGCCAGGTCTTCCAGCACCACCTGCGCGACCTTCTGCTCGGCCAGGCGCAGCGCGGGGCCGCGCTCGGCGATGCGGGTCAGGATGTCGAAGGGCGCGGTCATGGTCGGTAGCTGGGCGGGGGGCGGAGGCAAAGTGGCGCAGGCGGCAGATGCTGCCGGCAGGGGCTATAACAGTGACTGGCGCGGCCTTGCGCGTCGTCGCCGTAGCCGTGGCTGCCATCTGCGTGTTACTTTATAACAAGGATGAAATATCTTATTTTCAGGGCTATCATTACGTCAATCAGATTTTTTCAGGGTGATGACAAGCATGCGTGAAATAAAGTATCAGGCCGGCGTGATCGATCCGCTCAACAAGGCGCTGGGACGCCTGGAAGCCCCGCTGGCACCAGACGCCGCCCGCACCGGCTGGAGCCTGCTGCAGGAAGAGCTGAGCCTGCCGGCCGCGGTGCTTTATGAAGACCGGCTTGCGCATAACCTGGAATGGATGCGCCGCTTCATGGGCGAGTACGGCGTGCAGCTTGCGCCGCATGGCAAGACCACCATGGCGCCCAAGCTGTTCGCGCGCCAGCTCGGCGCCGGCGCGTGGGGCATCACGCTGGCGACCGCGCACCAGACCGCCGCGGCGCATGCGCACGGCGTCAAACGCGTGCTGATGGCCAACCAGCTGGTGGGCCGCCGCAACATGGAAATCATTGCGGACCTGCTGCGCGACGATCCTGGCTTCGAGTTCTTCGCGCTGGTCGATTCCGCCGCGCTGGTCGACCAGCTCGGCAAGTTTTTCCAGGAGCGCGAACAGACGCTGCAGGTGCTGCTCGAACTGGGCGTGGCCGGCGGCCGCACCGGCGTGCGCGACGACGCGCAACAACAGGCCGTGCTCGACGCGCTGGCGCGCTGGCCGCAGGCGCTGTCGCTGGCGGGCGTGGAGATCTATGAAGGCGTGCTGAAAGAAGAGGCCGATATCCGCAGCTTCCTGCAGCGTACCGTGGCGGTGACGCGGCAACTGGCGCAGCAGGGCCGCTTCGGCCGCAGCCCGGTGGTGATGTCGGGCGCCGGCTCGGCCTGGTATGACGTGGTGGCCGAGGAATTCGCGCGCACCGACATCGGCACGCCGATCGACATCGTGCTGCGCCCCGGCTGCTACCTGACCCATGATGTGGGCATCTACCGGGCCGCGCAGCAGCGCATCCTGGCCAGCAACCCGGTCGCGCAGAAAATGCGCGAGGGATTGCTGCCGGCGCTGCAGCTATGGGCCTACGTGCAGTCGATTCCGGAGCCGGACCGCGTCATCATCGGCATGGGCAAGCGCGACGCCGCCTTCGACGCAGGCATGCCGATCCCCGCGCGGCTGTACCGCCCGGGCAGCGAGGCGCCGGTCGACGTGCCCGCGCACTGGGAGGTGACCGGCATGATGGACCAGCACGCCTACCTGCAGGTCAAGCCGGGCGACGACATCCAGGTCGGCGACATGGTCGCCTTCGATATCTCGCACCCGTGCCTGACCTTCGACAAGTGGCGCCATATCCCGGTGCTGGATCGCGACCTGCGCGTGATCGACATCGTGCAAACCTTCTTCTGAGGCGGGCCGCCCCATGAGCATCGATATCCTGGCCTACGGCGAGCCGCTGGTCGAATTCAACCAGCAGCCCGACGATCCCGACCGCTACCTGCAGGGCTTTGGCGGCGATACCTCCAACTTCTGCATCGCCGCGGCCCGGCAGGGCGCGAGCACCGGCTATATCAGCGCGGTCGGCGCCGATACCTTCGGCGAGCGCCTGCGCGCGCTGTGGACGCACGAGCGGGTCGATACGCGCCACGTGCACGTGGACCCGTCCGCGCCCACCGGCGTCTATTTTGTCTCGCACGACAACCACGGCCACCGCTTCGACTACCTGCGCGAAGGGTCCGCCGCCAGCCGCTACCAGCATGAGCAGCTGCCGCTGGGCGCGATCGCCGCGGCGGGCTACCTGCACCTGTCGGGCATCAGCCTGGCCATCAGCACCAGCGCCTGCGATGCGGGCCTGGCGGCGATGGAACATGCGGGCAAGGCCGGCACCAAGGTCACGCTCGACACCAACCTGCGCCTGCGGCTGTGGTCGCTGGCGCGCGCGCGCGGCATCATGCGCGAAGCGTTCACGCTGACCGACGTGTGCCTGCCCAGCTGGGACGACATCACCGTGCTGACCGGGCTGGACGACCGCGATGCCATCGCCGATTACCTGCTCGGCTGCGGCATCGGCCTGGTGGCGCTGAAGCTGGGCGAGGAGGGCGCTTACGTGGCCACGCCCGAAGCGCGCACGCTGGTGGCGCCATATCCGGTCAAGCCGGTCGATGCCACGGGTGCCGGCGATTGCTTCGGCGGCAGCTTCGTCGCGCGCCTGGCGGCGGGCGCCGACCCGTTCGAGGCCGCGCGCTACGCCAACGTGGCGGCGGCGCTGTCCACCACCGGCTATGGCGCGGTGGCGCCGATCCCCGATGCGCAGACCGTCATGGCCCGGCTGGCCGAGTCGGTCTCGGTGATCGGCGGCTGAGCCGTCTGCATTCCCTGACTTTGCCTTCCTGAACCCTTCACCCCGAGACAGACATGCAAAACCAGACTTCCCCGCTGCTCCCCCTGCTGGCCGACGTGCCGGTGATCCCGGTGCTGGAATTCCACTCGGTCGACGAGGCCTTGCACGTGAGCGAGGCGCTGGTCACCGGCGGCCTGCCGCTGCTGGAGATCACGCTGCGCACGCCCGTGGCGATGGACGCCATCAAGGCCGTGGCGGCCGCGCTGCCGCAAGCGTGCGTGGGCGCGGGCACGGTGCTGACGGTCGAGCAGCTGCATGCCGTGCGCGATGCCGGCGCGCAGTTCGCCGTGTCGCCGGGCCTGACCCCGGCGCTGGCGGAGGGCGCGCAGGGCGCGGGGATCTCGCTGTTGCCGGGCGTGGCCACGGCCAGCGAGGCGATGCTGGCGCTGGAAGCCGGCTTTACCTTCCTGAAGTTCTTCCCGGCGCAGGCGGCCGGCGGAGTGCCGATGCTCAAGTCGCTGGGCGGACCGCTGCCGCAGTTGCGCTTCTGCCCGACCGGCGGCATCGATGCCGCGCTGGCGCCGACCTACCTGGCACTGCCTAACGTGGTGTGCGTGGGCGGGTCGTGGGTGGTGCCCAAGGACGCGGTGGCTGGAAAGGACTGGGGCCGCATCCGCTCGCTGGCCGAGCAGGCGCGGGCGCTGCGCAGCAAGGGCTGAGCGCGCGGGCTGGGCGCCCTGGCGCAAGTCAATGCAAAACGGCACGCAGGGCGTGCCGTTTTTTCCTGCCGATGCGGCCACGCCGCATCGTTGCGCGGTTTGGCGATCCGGCTTACTTGTGCCGGTCCGCCGAGCTTTCCAGCTTCTGGCCGCCGCGCTGAATGTCTTGTCCGAGTCCTGCCATCGTGTTGCAGCCAGCCAACAGGGTGGCAAACAGAACGCACCAGATCCAACCTTTCTTCACGCCGGGCTCCTTTCCATTCGGTTGAGGGTTTGACGCAGATTTTACCGTCGCTGTCAGCGCGGTTGATATCTGGTATGTGCCAATTTGTAAATCGTGCAATCGGTGCAACAGTTGCCGGTGGCCGGGCCGGCTGGATTTGTTCAGCCAGCCGGCGTCAGCAGATCGCGGGCGCGCTGCTGGATTGCGCCATGTGTCTGCATCAGCCATGCCGCCGGGAACGGCTGCGCCAGCAGGTAGCCTTGCACGCTGTGGCAGCCCCAGGCGCGCACCGCTTCCAGTTGCTGCCGGGTTTCCACGCCCTTGGCGCAAACCGCCGCGCCGGCACGGCGCGCCATGACGCAGGCGTCGCGCAGGCGCTCGGCCGGCCCCGGGTTGCCCCCGCGCGTGGCGGTGTGGCCCAGCCGGCGTACGTCAAGCGTGACGCTGTCGGGCCGCAGTGCCTCCAGGGCGAGCCGGTTGCCGAGGCTGTCGTCAAAGTCGCCCAGTGCCAGTTGCACCCCCAGCCGGCGCAAGCCGGCAAAGCGCCCGAGGATGCCGGCATCCTGGGGCACCGCGCTGGCAGGCAGCTCGATGGACAGCCGCTCCGGGGCAATGGCGCCGGCATCGAGGGCGCGCGCCAGGGCATCGACCATCTCCGGGCGGTGCAGCTGCGCACTGGACGCCAGCAGCGTAAATTGCAGCGGTGCGAGGGCCTCTGTACTACGTACCAGCGGCAGGACGCCGTCGAGCAGCCAGGCGCCGATACGCCCGACCAGCCCGAGCGCTTCAACCGCCGGCAGGAAGTCCTGCGGCGCCACCCGGCCGAGCACGGGGCTGTGCCAGCGCAGGCGCACGGTATAGCCGCTGACACGGGCGCCATCAAAGTGGGCGCGCGGTTGCAGCTGCAGGCTCAGTTCGCCGCGCTCCAGCGCCTCGGGCAGGGCCGCCAGCAGCGGGGCGGAGGGCGGGGCGGCGGGCTTGTCGGCGCGCGCAAGGCCAGCGCCGCCCTGGCGAACGACGCGCAGCATGGCATCGAAGGCCTGCTGCACCCTGCGCTCGGCGGGGATATCAGGGTGGTCGGTGGCGACACCGATGCTGCAGGAGATAAACAGCTCGAAGCCGTCCAGCAGGAACGGGCGGGACAGGTCGCCGGCAATGCGCTCGGCAACTGGCCCGGCATCGGCGCAGCCGGCCGGCAACGCCGTGACCACGCCCAGGTCGGACACAGCCACCCAGTGCATGACCGCTCCGGGCGGCAGCAGCGCGGCAATGCGGGCCTGCACCAGCGCCTGCAGGCGGGCGGCGCGGTGCGGGCCAAGGGTCTCGCATGCGCTGGCAAAGCGGTCGAGCCGGATCGCCAGCACGGCGGCCAGCGGCGCGCCATCGGCGCGTCGCGCGGCCAGCGCGGACAGCAGTCCGGCCGGGCGCGCCGGGACCATCGCATCGGGCGGCGCCTGCTCGTCCCCCGCTGGCGTCCCGCCGAGATCGTCGGCATCTGGATGCATGAATCGTATTGCGGGCGTCGCCGTGCTGGCAGCGCTGTCCCGCCTCTCCCCGTTGTCAGTGTTCCACGTCTGGCAGGACCGCTGGCGCGGGCCGGCTCCTATCGTCAGGCGTGGCGGCGCACGCCTGCTGCAGCCGCACAACGGGCTGCAAGGCCCGATCATAAGCCAAGCCAGGCGGCAGGGCCTTGCAAGTTGCGACAAGTTGCGGACTGCGCACCTGTTGCTTGACGGGAATCAACGCGGCGCCAAGTGGCCACGGGATGGGGTTTGACTGACCAGATGCGCGGCATCAGCCGGTCGTCTCTTCCTCCGGACCGTCTTCGGGCGGCAGGCGCGAGGCCAGCACCTTGTCGATGCGCTTGCCATCCATGTCGATGATCTCGAAGCGCCAGTCGCCCCATTGGACGTTGTCGGCGATCTGCGGCAGGCGTCCGAGCAGCAACAGCAACATGCCCGACAGCGTGTGATAGCGTTCCTTTTCTTCCTCCGGCACCTGGCGCAGCCCGATGCGGTCCTTCAGTTCGAGGATGGGGATCAGGCCATCGAGCAGCCATGAGCCATCCTCGCGCTGCACTGCCCATTCCTCGCCGGCGGCCTCCGCCTTGAACTCGCCGGTGATGGCCTCGATCAGGTCCTGCAGTGTCA
This sequence comes from Cupriavidus sp. Agwp_2, assembly GCF_040784895.1. Classification (NCBI taxonomy): domain Bacteria; kingdom Pseudomonadati; phylum Pseudomonadota; class Betaproteobacteria; order Burkholderiales; family Burkholderiaceae; genus Cupriavidus; species Cupriavidus sp. Agwp_2. The sequence continues at coordinate 670,394 of NZ_CP088084.1, read as the reverse complement.
CCAGCCCCAGCACCTCGCCGTATTCGTCGATGACAAAGGCCACCTGGCCGCCGGATATGCGGAAATTTTCCAGCAACTCCATCCCGGTCACGCTTTCGGGCACGAACACCGCCGGCTGCACCACCGCCATCAGGTCGGCTTCTTCGCCGCGCAGCCGGCGTGCCAGCAGCTGGCGTGCGCTGACCACCCCGACGATGTCGTGCATGCCGCCGCGCACCGCCGGGAAGCGGGAGTGATCGGATTCCTCGATACGGCGCAGGTTTTCGTCCAGCGGCGCCTCGACGTCCAGGTAGACGACGTCGCCGCGCGGCACCATCAGCGAGGCAAGTTGGCGGTCGTCGAGGCGGAACACGTTACGCACCATGGTGTGCTCATGCTGCTCGATCACGCCCGCCTCGGAACCTTCCACCAGAAGTGCGTGGATTTCTTCCTGGGTCACGCCGGGGCCACGGTCGGTCTTGCTGCCAATCAGCCGCAGTACCAGCCGGGTGGAACTCGACAGCAGCTTGACGAACGGGGTGGATGCCACCGCCAGCCAGGAAATCGGGCGCGCCACCAGGCGCGCGATCGCTTCTGGGGCCATCTGGCCCAGGCGCTTGGGCACCAGTTCGCCCAGCACGATGGAAAAGTAAGTCAGGCCCGCCACCACGATCGCCGTGGCGACGTAGCCAGCGGTGGAAGATGCCATGCCAACGCTTTGCAGCCAAACGCCGAAAGGCTGTGCCAGCGTCGATTCGCCGACCACGCCGTTGAGCACGCCGATCGACGTGATGCCGATCTGCACCGTCGACAGGAAGCGCGTGGGATCTTCGCCCAGCTTGGCGGCTGCGATCGCCCCCCGGTCGCCGTTCTCGATCTGGCGTTGCAGGCGCGCCTTGCGCGCAGTGACCAGCGCGATCTCCGACATCGCGAACAGGCCGTTCAGCAAGATCAGCGCCAGTAATATGGCAATTTCCATCAAAGTGCGCGCCCTTTGCGCGCCCGGTGTTCCAAAAGATCAAGCATACCATTCGGCCGTTACAGGAAGCCTGCACAGTGACGCCCGCGCCGCAAAGCTGTCAACGCACTCCTGCAAGGCAGCAAACGCCGCACCACCGCACTACGCAACGAGGCGGCAGGGAATTGCGGTCATTACCTGGCAGGTAGTCGCTCCCGCCGTCCGACCATGCTGTAATAGGCGCATGGAAACGCTGACACCCGCCTCCGAAGCTACCCTCGACTTCCCCGGCCTGCTGCGCTACTGGCGCGGCAAGCGCGGCTACAGCCAGCTCGCGCTGTCGCTGGCCGCCGGGGTTTCGCAGCGCCATATCTCCTTCCTGGAATCCGGCCGTGCCCGGCCCAGCCGCGAAATGGTGCTGGCGCTGGCCGAGCGCCTGGGCGTGCCGCTGCGGCAGCGCAACCGCATGCTGCTGGCGGGCGGCTTCGCGCCGGCGTACAGCGAGCACGCGCTGGCGTCGCCGCCGCTGCAAATGGTGCAGCAGGCGATCGCGCTGATCCTGTCCAAGCAGGAGCCGTACCCGGCCGTGGTGCTGGACCGTTTCTGGAACCTGGTCGATGCCAACCATGCCTACCGGCGCATGCTTGATACGCTGCTCGACGGACGCGCGCCCGCGTCGCTGGCGGATGGCGACGGGCAGGCCGGCGGTCCGCGCCGCGTCAATCTGATGCTGTCGGTGTTCGACCCGAAGGGGCTGTGGCCGGTGATCGAGAACGCGCGCCAGGTCGGACGCTACCTGCTGCGGCGCGTCTGGCAGGAACTGCAAGTGCAGGCGCACGACCAGATCGCGCGCGAGATCTTTCGGCGCATCGCCGCGTGGCACCCCGACATGGTCGGCCCCGGTGGCGTGCTGCTGCCCGACGAAGACGGCGGCGAAGGACCACCGCCACCGGTACTGCCGGTGGTGCTGCACGCCGGCGCGTTCCGTGCGTCGCTGTTCTCGACGCTGACCACGCTTGGCATTCCGCAGGACATCACGCTGCAGGAGCTGCGCATCGAGTCCTTCTTCCCTGCCGACGAAGCGACGCGCGCCCTGTTCGAAACGCTGGGCGCCGCGCAGCCACCGGCGCTCAGAAGCGGTAGCGCAGGTAGATGACGTGGAAGGTGGTGCCAGGATTGGGCTCCTTGATGCCGCCGTTGGACAGGTGCTGGAAGCGGTAGCCGGCGGTAAAGCGCCGGTCCGAGCCGAAGGTCACGCCGACACCGGCGGATTCCGCGAACTGGAACGCAGTGGAAATGACATGGTCGTCCGAGGTTCGCGTCCCGGTCATCAGGCGCGGGCCGACAGACAGTTCCAGGAACGGCGCCCACGCGTGCTTCCACCAGCCGATCCGCACCACCGGCGAGGCACCGAACTCCCACAGGTCATGCGGATTGTTGTCGCTGCTGCTGTTCCAGCGCGCGATATTGACTTCCCATTGAAGATCGACCAGCCAGCCCTGCGGATTGCCCCACGCAAAGCCTGAATCCCACAGCATGGCCACTTCGGCCTTCTGCACGTGATGGGTTTCGTCGAAGCCGTACCCCAGCTGCACGGCCGGCGCGGCGTGGGCCGTGCCGTGAACCAGGTGCAAGGCCAGCAGACCCGCGGCGGCGGCCTGGCGCACCGCCTGCAGCGCTATGCGCCGCTGTCGATGCCATGGAGACCTCGCGCGTGCCGGTGACATGGGGTGGAGGTCGGCAAGACTGGCTCGGCGATCTTGTCCGGCTTCTTGGTCTTGTTGGCGCATGGAAAGCAAGCTTGGGTTGCTGCGTTGCTGTCGGACTTCGCATCGGGCGGCATCCGTCACGGGCGCCGCCATGCAAGGCCGGCCTCCATACCCTATTTGTAGTACACCGGCAGGCACATTGCTGGCGTGGGGTGCGGAGCTGCGCAATCCAGGCGCCTGTGCGCAACGCATGCAAAGCGACCAGATGGTACCTGTCGTGTGCGACAATGCGGCTCGCTTTTTCCCGTCTATACGAGGGCAATTCAATGATGTTCCGCATGTTTGGGCATGCTGCCGCGCTCGCCGGTTGCATGTTCGGTCTGGCCGTGCCGACCGCCCACGCTGAAGGCAGTGCCATGCCCGCCCAGCGTCCGGCCGCAGCGGCCGGCCTCTATGAGTGCCAGATGCCCGGCGCTGGCACCGTCTTCCGCGCCACGCCCAAGGAAGGCTGCCGCCAGGTCGCCGCGCCCGACGCCGGCGCACCCGACCCGCAGCGCTGGTTGCCGCTGATGGGCGCCAACGGCGTGATCTCGTATGTCGACCAGTCCGCGACCCGGCGCCAGGGTAGCCAGGTCGGCGTCGTGCTGATGCGCAATTCACCGTCCGGCGTCATCCGCACCGCCAGCGGCGAGCCGATCCGTTCTTCGCTCAGGCGCATGGTGCTTGACTGCGCCACCTCGATGTTCGCGGTGGTCGAGCAGACGCTGTACAGCAAGCGCTATGCGCGCGGCAACCCGCTCTATACGATCCGCGCGCCGCAGTCCGGCACCTTCCAGCCTGCCGGCCCCGGCACGATCGCGGGTGAACTGCTGCGCAGGTTGTGCCGCTGAGCTGAGTGGCCTGCGCCCGGTCACCGGCGCCCTTGTCAGGGTTTGTCCCGGTCAACCGCGTGCAAAGCGTCCTCGTTGATGCAAATGAACCGGCGCGATGGCGTGCCGGTCATTGCAGGCATTACCACACGCAGGGCTCAAGAGGAGACCGAAAATGAAGAAGTGGATCGTCATGCTGTCGCTGGCAATGTTCGGTGCAGGCGCGATGGCGCAGGCAACGCCGGCAACCCCCGCCACGCCGGCGGCACCGGCTGCCGACAAGGCCGCCCCGGCCAAGGCCGACAGCAAGAACAAGGCGAAGGCCAAGAAGACCAGCGCCAAGAAAAAGAAGAGCCACGCACCCGGAACCAAGGACCCGATGACGAACAAAGGCGCCTGAGCGCGCTGCCGATGGCGTGGGACGCCCGGCTCCCCGGCAAGCGGGGAAGCAGGCGGTGTCCGTAGCGCCATGCCGCCGCGCTGCGAGAGCGTGACACGCCAGGCGGGGATATGCGCCCGCCGCGCGCACGACAAACCTGTGGCACGCCATGCAGTGCCTTCCGGGGGGGAAAGGCAGGGTCGTCGCGGTGGATCGAGACAGGAGGCTACGGCCTCCTTCTTTTTATTCCGGCGCGCGGCGTTGCTGGCTCAGTCGCCGTTCGCGCCGCTCAGCCGTCGACGTGGCGCGCCTTCCATTGCCCGCTGGGCTGCTTGCAGAACCAGCCTTTCCAGTGCTCCTGCGAGCTGCCGCGCTTGAGTTCCGACTCCAGCCGCCGGCACTGCTGGCCCTTGTCGGTCTTGCTTTCAACGGGGGTGATGGTGCCATCGACCTGCGGGCGCCGGCCGTTGGCTGGATAGGTCCACGTCACCGACTGGCCGTCGGCAGTATCGTTCAGCGCCTTGCGCACCGATTGCGACAGCGAGGCGCCTTCCTTCTCGTTGAGCGTGCCGATGATGGATCCGCTCAGGTAGTTGTCGAAGTACGCGTGGGCCGGCGTGGCCATGGCGAGCAGCACCGTGGAGCCGAGCACGCTGGCGATGGCGGCGCGGATGGAGGGACGGGTGGCCGGGCGGGCAGTGCGGTCTGGTTGCCGAGGTAGCATGACGATTCCTTTGGCTTCGTGTTGGCATGCCGCGAGCCGCGGGGAGGGCATTGCGCGGGCAAGCCGGATGGGTCGTTTGGGTGGCATTGTAAGCGCAATGCCGCGCTGGCGACGACCACTTTGCCGCATTGCGGCGGCGCCGGCGCGGTTGACACCGGCATGGCGCTGACCTAGCGTTGATTGCTGCCCCAACGCTTGCCATCCCTTGTTCCGCAGCAGCTGTCAGCGGTGCCCGCCGCAATGAGCAAGCGCCTTTCCCCCGAGAGGAGACCTCATGAAGCTGCGCTATCTCATCATCGGTCTGGCCGGTGCCTGCGCCTTCGGCGCGCTGCACGCCCAGACCGGCAAGGCCGACAAGTTCAACCCCTACACCGACGGCGCCAGGCAGGACAAGTTCAGCACGTACACGGACGGGGCCAGGCAGGACAAGTTCAGTCCCTATTCGGATGGCGCAAAGAGCGACAACGTGACCTCGCTCAACCCCGGTGCTCGGCCGGACCAGATGGAACCGATCCAGGGCGGGGCGCAGAAGTCGTTTGATTCCTACAGCCAGGGCGGCATGAAGAGCGGCAAGTTCGATACGTACTCCGAAGGCGCCAAGAGCGGGAAGTTCGACCCCTACAGCGAAGGGGCCAAAAAGTAACACTGTATTAAAAGTGTGGAGCGCGGGGTGTCGGCGGGCACCCCGGTCAATCACGCTTGCCGCGAGGTCCGACGAGCTTAACGCTCGCCCGCACTCGAGGCGGTGTGACCCTAACGCCCGGAAACCCTTGCCCGGAGCGGCTTTCGGGCAACCTCACCAACATTTTGTTTCAAACCTTGCGTGATCGAAACGTGACTTTCGCGTCTCGAATTGTTATGGTTTATTTCGCATCGCAACAAACCGGACACAGTGCCCCGCGGGCGCCGAGACCCATGTCTGGGCCACGCCATGTTTGGCCGGGCCCGTCTCTTGCTGTGCCCTGCCTTGCTGCGCCGCCTGCAAGGTCCTTCGTCCCGACCGTCGATGCCGGTCACCCCGATTTAACCGTTCACCCTGGCATACATGTCACAGATCGCCACGCCACGCTTGTCCGTAATTTTCACCGTGCCTGCCTCGGGTCAGGCCCGTCGCCGCAGCGTGGGCGTACGGATCGCGGCATGGCTGGGCGGCGGCGTCCTGGCCCTATGCGCCATGACGGCGCAGGCGTTCGACTTCGATACCGTCGCGGCGCGCGCCAAGCAACTTGCCTCATCGCCGTACAAAGCCCCGCCGCAGAACCTGCCGCGCGAACTGCGCGAACTCACGTACGAGCGCTACCGCGAAATCGAATACAAGCCCGAGCGTTTCGCCTGGCGCGGCACGCGCTCGCCGTTCGAGCTGTCGTTCTTCCATGAGGGCATGGTGTTCGACCAGCCGGTGCGCATCCATGAAGTGGTGGGCAACAGCGTGCGTGAGTTCCGCTTCGATCCCGCCGCGTTCAACTATGGTCCGCACAAGGTCGACGCCGCCAAGCTCAAGGGGCTGGGCTTCGCCGGCTTCCGTATCCTGTATCCGCTGAACCAGGGCAAGCGCAAGGACGAACTGGCGTCGTTCCTCGGCGCCAGTTATTTCCGTGCGCTCGGCAAGGACCAGTGGTACGGCTTGTCGGCGCGTGGCCTGGCGGTGGACACCGCGCTCAATTCGGGCGAGGAATTCCCGCGCTTCGTTGAATACTGGATCGAACGGCCGGGCCCCAACGCCAAGGAAATCACCATCTACGCGCTGATGGATTCGCGCCGCATGAGCGGCGCCTACCGTTTCACCATCAAGCCGGGCGCGGAGACCGCGATGGAGGTCAAGTCGCGCCTGTTCCTGCGCGAGAACGTGACCAAGCTGGGCCTGGCACCGCTGACCAGCATGTATCTGTTCGGAGAAAACCAGCCGGCGCCGGCGCAGGATTTCCGTCCCGAGGTGCATGACTCGGACGGCCTGTCGATCCACCTGGGTACTGGCGAATGGGTCTGGCGCCCGCTGGTCAATCCCAAGCGCCTGCTGGTGACGTCCTTCTCCGCCACCAATCCGCAGGGCTTTGGACTGATGCAGCGCGACCGCAGCTTCAACAGCTACCAGGAACTGGGTGCATGGTATGAACGCCGCCCCAGCGGGTGGGTGCAGCCGCGCGGCAACTGGGGCTCGGGCCGGGTCGAGCTGGTGCAGATCCCGACGCCGGACGAGACCAACGACAACATTGTCGCGTACTGGGTGCCGGACAACCCGCCCAAGCCCAGGCAGCCCTTCGATTATGAGTACCGGTTGCTGTGGCAGAAGGACGGCGAACAACTGCCGCCGCTGTCGTGGGTGAGCCAGACCCGACTGGGCCAGGGCCAGTCAGCCAGCAAGGAGGACACGAGCTTTTCGCTGGTGGTGGACTTTGAAGGCCCGGGCTTCCGCAAGCTGCCCGCGGACGTTCGCATCGACCCGGTGGTTTCGGCCGATGCCAACGGTGAACTGCTCAAGACGTCGGTACAGCGCAATGAAGCGACCGGCGGCTGGCGCATGACCATGTTGATGCGCCGCAAGGATGAAACCAAGCCGGTAGAGTTGCGCGGCTATCTTCGCAACGGCAATACAACCCTATCCGAGACGTGGAGCTACATCTTACCCCCAGGCTAAAGCAGCGACCGGCCCAGGCAGCGGCATGCGAGCGCTATGTCGACCGCCTGCCCGTATCGCCTGAAATCCGCAACGAACTGCTGGCCGATGTGCCCGGTGCGGCCGTAGTGCCGGTGGCATCGCTGGCGCCGGTGAGTCCGGTCGTGCCGGTCGGCAGCGACGGCCGCGACGCGCAGGAAGCGATCTCGCGCCTGCAGTCGCGCCTTGCCGCCAAGGACGCGCCCGCCGCGCAGGGCGGCGGCGCCTACGCTTCGGTCGGCCGCCGTTTCACCATCGCTTACGGCAACCCGCAGGTTGGCGGCGAGCCGCTGCTGCAGCGGCGCGAAGATGGCACCGTCAAGGTCGATACCGGCCCGGAGCCCGAGCGCAGCTCGATGGTGCCGCGCCAGTGGCCGCCGCATATCGTCACCGGCTGGCTGCGCAATACCTGGCGCCGCATGCTGGGCCGCCCCCCCGTGCCCGAAACCTGGGACACGCTGCACGACGGCCCCGATGCCGAAGGCAAGTGGCACCCGGCCGGTTCGCATCGCCGCTGGTTCCTGCTGGCGCTGGTCGTGATCCAGACCGTGCTGGCCACCTACTTCATGACCAGCGTGCTGCCGTACCACGGCGCCGATCCGCTCGAGATCGCTATCCTGGGCCTGTTCGCCATCCTGTTCTCGTGGGTGTCGGCGGGCTTCTGGACCGCGATGATGGGTTTCCTGGTGCTGGCCAAGGGCGGCGACCGCCATCTGGTCTCGCGTTCCGCAGCGCCCGACGGGCCGCTCGCACCCGAGGCGCGCACCGCGATCATCATGCCGATCTGCAATGAGGACGTGACGCGGGTGTTCGCGGGGCTGCGCGCGACCTATGAATCGATGGCACGCACCAGCCACCTGTCCAATTTCGACTTCATCGTGCTATCGGACAGTGGCAACCCGGACCTGCGCACCGCCGAGCACGATGCGTGGATGGAACTGTGCCGCGCGGTCGGCGGCTTCGGCCGCATCTTCTATCGCTGGCGCCGCCACCGCGTGAAGCGCAAGACCGGCAACGTCGCCGACTTCTGCCGCCGCTGGGGCAGCAAGTACCGCTACATGGTGGTGCTCGATGCCGACAGCGTGATGAGCGGCGACTGCCTGGCCACGCTGGTGCGGCTGATGGAGGCCAACCCCGGTGCCGGCATCATCCAGACCGCGCCGCTGGCAGTGGGCCGCGAGACGCTCTATGCGCGCGTGCAGCAGTTCGCCACGCGCGTGTACGGGCCGCTGTTCACCGCGGGCCTGCACTACTGGCAGTTGGGCGAATCGCACTACTGGGGCCACAACGCCATCATCCGGGTCAAGCCGTTCATCGAGCATTGCGCGCTGGCGCCGCTGCCGGGCCGCGGCCCGCTGTCCGGCGAAATCCTGTCGCACGACTTCGTCGAAGCCGCGCTGATGCGCCGTGCCGGCTGGGGCGTGTGGATTGCCTACGACCTCGAAGGCTCGTACGAAGAACTGCCGCCCAACCTGCTCGACGAAGTCAAGCGCGACCGCCGCTGGTGCCAGGGCAACCTGATGAATTTCCGGCTGTGGCTCAAGCAGGGCTTCCACGTGGTGCACCGCGCGGTGTTCCTGACCGGCATCATGGCCTACCTGTCGGCGCCGCTGTGGCTGTTGTTCCTGCTGCTGTCCACCGCGATGCTGGCCAAGCATGCACTGGTGCCGCCGGAGTACTTCACGCAGCAGTACCAGCTGTTCCCGACCTGGCCCGAGTGGCATCCGGAGAAGGCGCTGGCGCTGTTCTCGGCGACCGCCACGCTGCTGTTCCTGCCCAAGCTCGCCAGCGTGGTGTTGCTGATGAAGCAGGCGCGGCGCTACGGCGGCGCGGTGCAGCTCTTTGCCAGCATGCTGGTCGAGGTGCTGCTGTCGGCGCTGCTGGCGCCGACGCGGATGCTGTTCCATACCAAGTTCGTGATCGCCGCCTATAGCGGCTGGGGTATCTCGTGGAAATCGCCGCCGCGCGAAGACGCCGAGACCACCTGGGGCGAGGCGTTCCGCCGCCACGGCTGGCATACCGCGCTGGGACTGGCGTGGGGCGGGCTGGTCTACTGGCTGAACCCGTCGTACGTGCTGTGGCTGTTGCCGATCGTCGGATCGCTGGCATTGTCGATCCCGTTGTCGGTGATGTTGTCGCGGGTGTCGCTGGGCCGCGCCTCCCGCAATGCGGGCCTGTTCATGATCCCGGAAGAAACGCTGGTGCCGCGCGAGATCGTCGAAACGCAGCAGCATGTCGAGAACGCCGCCGACACGCCTGACTTTGTCGATGCGGTGGTGGACCCGGTCACCAATGCGCTCATGTGCGCGACCGCGTCGGCGCGGCTGGTACAGCCGGAATCGGCAAGGCAGCGCCACCAGACGCTGGTCGAACACGCGCTGACCCACGGCCCGCGCGCGCTGACACCGGCGCAGAAACACCTGCTGCTGGGCAACCCGTTCGCGCTGGCCCGGCTGCATGAGCTGGTGTGGGGTTCGCCGCTGGCAGATGCCGGCTGGAAGGATACGCGCATGCTGGTGCGCAGGGCGGCCAATGTGCTGCCATTGCGGCCGCGCGCGGCGTGATGCCGATCGCCTGCTGAACAAAATCGGCCCGCTGCATGCGGGCCGATTTTCTTTGCGGACAGGGTGCCGGCATCTGCCAACATCTGCCAACATCAACCGGCACCGCCGAAGTGCCAGTTGCAACCGATTTTTGTTTCCCGGATGGTTGTTGCTTGCTTCAGCGCAGCGCCGACGTGCAGATCGGCGCGTTGATGTAGACATCGCCGATACGGCGCTCGCCGCGGTCCTTGCGCGTCATGTAGCGGAACATCAGGCTGACGCCGAGCTTGGTCAGGATTTCCACGTCGCGGTTGGCGCAGATATTGCGCTGCAACGGCGCGGCATAATTCACCTCGAAGCTGGCGAGGTCCAGCATCGGCCCGCGGTAGTTGGTCAGTTCCAGCTGGAACAGCACGTGCTTGCCCGGCACTGACTGGCAGCGTCGCAGCCGCGTCTCGCCGTCGATCTCGATCGGCAGGGCATCGTTGAGCTGGCGGCAGGCGCGCGCCAGCACGCTGTCGGGACGGGTGGTGTTGCGCAACAATTCGGGCACGCCGGCGGCGCCGGTATTCTGGCCCGTGGCCGCCCCCTTGAGCATGCGCGACAGGGCTTCGGCTTCGTCGATCACGGGCGCCGGCGCCGAAGCCGCGGTGGCATTGCGCGCCGGCATCGGTGTCGGTGCCGCATGCAGCTGCAGCGGCCACAGCAGCGCTGCCACCCATGCAAGGGTGGCCAGGCCAGGCGAAGCGGAATGCAGCGTATGTCGTGTTCTCATGCAGGCTAACGTTGCCGTGAGCGGTACTGTAGTCCGACTCTGCGAGGCCGGCGGCGCATGTCACGCGAGACTTACGCCGTCAGGCTGGCATTGTACCCTTCACCTTGCCACGCGTGAAAGGCGCGCCACACTTGTCATCCTGGCCAGCGTCAGCACAACGCATGTCAAGCATTTGGGGCAACGGCTCGCTTGATTCCACTATCTGGCAAGTTTGCCAATCCTGCCAGCTTCATCGAACTCGACCGTAACAGGGCAATATTCCTGAACGAGTGTTTCAAACCAGTGCAACCCACCGCGGCTTCGCTTTCGTTATGCTGTGCAACAATTGCGCCTTCCCAACGGCTTGCGAAGGCGCTCCCGGCATTGCCCCCGGCGGCCAGCGCCGCGCAACCCTGTTTTTCGGATCTGTTACATGTCCCGTTCCCCAAGCGCCGTGTCGACCGCGCGCTTTCCTGCCTGGCTCCTGATCTGCGGCTCGCTGATGGCGATCGCGCCGCTGTCGATCGACATGTACCTGCCGAGCTTTCCGGCGCTTGCGGGCGACCTTGGCGTCGATATCGGCCAGGTGCAGCTGACCCTCGGCACCTTCCTGGTCGGCCTTGCGCTGGGGCAGGCCTTCTACGGGCCGTTCAGCGACCGCTTCGGGCGCAAGCCGCCGCTGTATGTGGGGCTGGGACTCTATGTGGCTGCCGCGGTCGGATGTGCACTGGCGCGCAGCGCCGAATCGTTGATGCTGTGGCGCTTCCTGCAGGCGCTGGGCGGTTGCGCCGGCATGGTGATGGCGCGCGCCGTGATCCGCGACCGGCTTGAGGCGCATGAATCGGCGCGCGCGTTCTCGTCGCTGATGCTGGTGATGGGGCTGGCGCCGATCCTGGCGCCGATCATCGGCGGCGCAATCCTGACGGCGGCTGGCTGGCGCACGATCTTCTGGGTGCTGGCGGCGGCCGGCCTGGCCATCCTGCTGCTGGTGCACTGGCGCATGGAGGAATCGCTGGACCGCCGCCAGGCGGCGCCGCTGCGGCTGGGCACCGTAGCCAGGAGCTATGGCGAACTGCTGCGCGACCGTGAATTCGTCGGCTACTCGCTGTCGGCCGGCTTTGGTTCGGCGGGGATGTTCGCGTATATCTCGGGCTCGCCGTTCGTGCTGATCGAGTTGCACGGCATTGCGCCGTCGCACTATGGCTTTGTGTTTGGCGCCAACGCGCTGGGCCTGATCGCGATGTCGCAGCTTAACGGCAGGCTGGTGCGCGGCCGCACGCTCGACCACGTGCTGGGACGGGCGCTGCTGGCGCCCTGTGCGGCCGGCGTAGTGCTGGCCATGGCCGCATTGGCCGGGCTGGCGACGCTGCCGGTGCTGCTGGCGTCGTTCTTCGTCTTTATCGGTGCGCTGGGTTGCGTCACGCCCAATGCTTCCGCGCTGGCGCTGGCGCACCAGGGGCATCGCGCCGGCACGGCGTCGGCGCTGATGGGTACGCTGCAGTTTTCGCTGGGCACGCTGGGCGGCGCCGCCGTCAGCGTGTGGCGCGACGGCACCGCGCTGCCGCTGGCCGTGGTGATGGCGCTATGCGGCGCGGGCGCGGTGCTGATGCGTTACTACGGCCGCTCCGGCGCTGGCCGGGCGGCTGCCTGAGGCATGCAGGCGCCGTGGGCTCAGGCAGCGGCCTGCTGCAGGGCGGCGGCCTGCTGTACGACCACCATGTGGGCCGGCATTGGCGCGGCATAGCCGGCCTGGCCAAAGCACTCGCGGATGATGCGGTTGGAGTCGAAGTAGACCTGCCAGTAGTGGTCGTTGTGGCAATACGGGCGTACCGCCAGCACCGGCCCGACCAGCGTGAACTCCAGGATCTCGACGTCGACCGCGGGTTCGGCCAGCACGTTCGGGATCTGCGCGATGCGCGACTTGAGCAGCGCCACCGCATCGGCCGCGTCGGTGCTGCCCGCCAGCTGGGCCTTCAGTTCCACGCGCCGGTACGGGTTGGCGGTGAAGTTCTGGATCGTGTCGCTGAATATCTTGTTGTTGCCGATCACGGTCTGCACGTTGTCCGGCGTATCGAGCGAGGTGGCGAACAGCCCGATCTCGCGCACCGTGCCGGTGACCCCGCCGATGGTGACGAAGTCGCCCACCTTGAACGGCCGCAGCACCACCAGGAAGGCGCCGGCCGCGAAATTCGACATCAGCCCCGACCATGCCATGCCAATGGCCACGCCGGCGGCTGCAATCAGTGCGGCGAAGGTGGTGGTCTGGATGCCGAAGTAGCCGAGGATGCCGATCACCAGCACCACGTTCAGCGTGACCGTGACGATCGAACCCACATAACGCAGCAGCGTCGGGTCGACCTTCTGCTTGCCGAGCGCGTTCTGCACCATCCGTACGACAAAATGGATCAGCCATCGGCCGATGACCCAGAATGCTAGCGCTGCCAGGATCTTGACCCCGAACTGCGTGGCATAGGCGACAACCAGGGTCTTGAGGTTGTCGAAAGTAGTGGCATCCATCGGCGTGTCCTCTCGGTTTGGGTAAGTGCCGCCCGGCGGCCGGCGGCGACATCCCAACCGACCCCGCCGGCAACTGGGTGCAAGCCCTGCGCGCTGACGCGGCGCAATACGTGGGCACGGCAATTATTGGAATGCCGTGCCTGGAAGCGCAAGCAAATAATTGTCAAGACAAGCTGGCCGGCAGGCCAGCTTGTCCAGGCGCCGGGGGGCGGCGCTTCCGCCTTACCAGTTGGTTTCGCGCTCCGGCGTGGCGGAAATGCGGTGCAGCGTCAGGTCCGCGCCGTTGAATTCGCCTTCGGCATCGAGCCGGATGCCGACCAGCTTCTTGAGCGCGCCGTAGACCAGGGTGCCGCCCACCAGTGCCACCACGATGCCCAGCACCGTGCCGATCAGCTGCGCGCCGAGCGACACGCCGCCCAGCCCGCCCAGCGCCTTAGTTCCGAAAATGCCCGCGGCAATGCCACCCCAGGCGCCGCAGAGCCCGTGCAGCGGCCAGACGCCGAGCACATCGTCGATATGCCATTCGTTCTGCGCCAGCGTAAACATATAGACGAAGAGGGCGCCCGCGATCCCGCCGGTGATCAGCGCGCCCAGCGGATGCATCAGGTCCGAGCCGGCGCATACCGCCACCAGCCCGGCCAGCGGGCCGTTGTACGCAAAGCCCGGATCATTGCGCCCGGCGGCCCAGGCCGCCAGCGTGCCGCCGGCCATCGCCATCAGCGAATTGATCGCGACCAGGCCGCTGATTTTGTCGACGGTCTGCGCGCTCATCACGTTGAAACCGAACCAGCCCACCGCCAGGATCCATGCGCCCAGCGCCAGGAACGGGATATTGGAAGGCGGATGCGCGCTGATGCGCCCGTCCTTCTGGTAGCGCCCGCGCCGCGCGCCGAGCAGCAGCACCGCCGGCAGCGCGATCCAGCCGCCCAGCGCGTGCACGACTACCGACCCGGCAAAGTCATGGAATGGCGCGCCGGCAATTTGCGTGATCCAGTCCTGGACGCCGTAGCGCTGGTTCCACGCAATGCCTTCGAAGAAGGGATAGACAAAACCGACCAGTATGAACGTCGCCACCAGTTGCGGATTGAAGCGCGAACGTTCGGCAATACCGCCCGAGATAATCGCCGGAATGGCGGCGGCAAAAGTGGCCAGGAAAAAGAACTTGACCAGGTCGTAACCGCTTTTTTGCGCCAGCGTTTCCGCCCCGGACATGAATTGCACGCCGTAGGCAATGGTGTAGCCGATAAAGAAATAGGCAATTGTGGAAACTGCGAAATCCACCAGGATCTTTACCAATGCATTGACCTGGTTTTTCTTGCGCACCGTGCCCAGTTCGAGGAAAGCAAAGCCGGCGTGCATGGCCAGCACCATGATGGCGCCAAGCAGGATAAACATGGCGTCGGTGCCGGTCTTCCAGTTGTCCATAGTGACCTCATGCTCAAAATGGGCGCATGGGTATGCAAAAAGCATTCCAGTGCTGGCTGCATCCTGGTGCCGGCTGCACCGGAGTGGGCAGAAACCGCACCGGAATGCCGCGTGCGGGGAATCGGGCGCGGACGACCTTGGGCGAGAGAGGTGGCAGCCGTGCCGCCAATGCGCCAGAATGGCGCGTCGCAGGCGTCCGCGGCTGATCCGTTGTGGTGCGACGCCCCAATTTCGGGCATTTGTCCCATCGGGGCCCAGGCCGGCCGGTGAAACTGGCTCCTTGCGACACAACGCCGCAGCCCGGCGAATCCGGCCGGTGGCAAGCGCAAAAAGAGTGGGAAATTGCCCGCTAACCGGCCTCAAGCAAGGATTTGCGGGTTTTTTCGTTGCATTGGTGCCACTGGGGATTGCTCAACGCACAAGGGGCAGATTAGACTGCGCCGATCGATGTTTTGGCGCCAGGCCGGCACATCGGTGACGACGACCAACAAGGGAAATCAGCCATGAATAAAGGTGAACTGGTATCGGCCATCGCCACGGAAGCAGAACTGAGCAATGCGGCCGCTGAGCGCGCGCTCAATGCAGCGTTGGACAGTATCAAGAAGGCAGTGGCAAAGGGTGATTCGGTCACGCTGGTGGGTTTTGGAAGCTTCAGTGCCGGCAAGCGCGCCGCCCGCACCGGCCGCAATCCGCGCACCGGCGAAACCATCAAGATCCCGGCCGCAAAGACGGTCAAGTTTTCCGCCGGACAGGGTTTCAAGGACGCGGTGAACAAGAAGAAGTAAGCAGTTTGCGTCCACAGCGTGAGAAGGCGGCCAGGCAGGCCGCTTTTTTGTTTGTGTGCCGTTTGCGTGCCGTGCCGCGACGACTGGCAACGGCGGGCCCGATCCGGGTTAAACTGCCGGCGCCCGGAGCCGCCAGCCGGCCCGGGCGACCGCCCCCGCAATCCAGACCTCACGCATCATGAACGACCAGTCCCACCAGCTTTCCATGACCGTGCTGATGACGCCGGACATGGCCAACTTCTCCGGCAACGTCCACGGCGGCACCATCCTGAAGTACCTGGACATGGTCGCCTATGCCTGCGCCAGCCGCTATGCCGGCCGCTACGTGGTGACACTGTCGGTGGACCAGGTGGTATTCCGCCAGCCGATCCACGTGGGCGAGCTGGTGACCTTCCTGGCGTCGGTCAACTTTACCGGCCGCAGTTCGATGGAGATCGGCATCAAGGTCGTGACCGAGAATATCCGCAGCAAGCTGGTGCGCCACACCAACAGCTGCTACTTCACCATGGTGGCGGTCGACGACAACGGCAGCCCGGCCGAAGTGCCGCCGCTGGAGCCGCGCGATGAAGTCGAGCGCCAGCGTTTTGCCGCCGCCCAGCAGCGCCGGGCGCTGCGCCAGGAAATGGAAAAGCGCCACGGCGACATCAAGTCGTCGGTGACCTGACACGTTGCCACCCGCCATGATGAAACGATCCTGCACGATCCTGGCCCTGGCCGCCTGCGCGGCGGCCACGGGCGGCGCGCATGCCGAGGAGATCGGCAGCGTCAGCACCAATTTCCGCATGACCGGCTCCGACAAGGTCGTCATCGAAGCCTATGACGACCCGCAGGTGGACGGCATTACCTGCTACGTGTCGCGTGCCCGCACCGGCGGCATCAAGGGCCAGCTGGGCATGGCGGAAGACCCGCCGGAAGCCTCGATCGCGTGCCGGCAGGTGGGAACCATTGCCTTCAAGGGGCCGCTGAAGCAGCAGGACCACGTTTTTTCCGAGCGCATGTCGGTGCTGTTCAAGACCCTGCACGTGGTGCGCGCGGTCGACCGCAAGCGCAATACGCTGGTCTACCTGACGTATTCGGACCGTATCGTCAGCGGCAGCCCGCAGAACAGCGTGACCGCCGTGCCGGTCCCGGCCGGCACGACGATCCCCGTCAAGTAAGCGCCGGCGCGCTCAGGGCGCCAGTGCCGCGGCTTCTGCCTGGCAATCGCCCGCGGGGCGGGCGCCGGCGGCACGTGCGGCGGCCACTTCGCGGCGGGCCTGTTCGAGGTCGGCGCGGAAGGTCGGGTCGGCATGCAGGCGCGCCACCGTTGCGGCGGCCATCATGCGGCCTTCGTTGACATCGCTCTGCCAGTGCACGTTGCACACCACCCGGCTCTGGCCGAAGGCGCGCCCGCGCGCCAGGATGGCGTCCGCGCGGGCCGGTTCCACCTCGGCCAGGATCAGCGCCCAGGCCCAGCCGATGGCGCTGTGTCCCGACGGGTAGGATCCGTCCTTCTCCAGCTTGGCGGCTTCGTCTGGCGTGCACATCCCGGTCTTGTTGGCGACGAATGGCCGCGTGCGCTTGTAGCGGTCCTTGGCGCCATAGGTGGACAGGCCGGCATCGACCAGGCTGCGGCGCAGCAGGATATTCAGGTAAGGCGTGTCCCTGGCACTGACCGGCACCCCCAACGCGCATGAAAAGGTGCTGGCTGCCTGCGGAAAGTTCAGCACGGCGTCGGTGCTGGCAACCTGCCAGCGCGGCGAGCCGCGCAGCGTGCCCGCCTGGCGCGCCGCATCGTCATCCAGCGCCTGCGCGGGCGAGCCCTGTGCCGGCGGGCCGGGCAGCAGCTTCAGGCTGTCCGGGCGCGCATCGGCGGCCAGGTAGCCGGCGGGCACACCCGGGCGGAATTCCGGCACCGCGGACAGGTTAGTGCCGCCGGCCGCGCAGCCGGCCAGCAGCGCGGCTGCCGCCACGGTGGCGCCAAGGCGCAAGGGATTGGACAGGTTTCGATCCCGCTTTGCTTGGTCCGTCAATTTTTTTTATTCCTTGTCGTGATGGTTTGCCGCCGGCCGGTCAGGCTGCCGGGTCGAACAGCTTGCGCAGGTTCGACTTGAGTATCTTGCCATTGGCATTGCGCGGCAGCATCTCCTGGTACAGCAGGATGCGCACCGGCACTTTGAACGCCGCCAGCCGCTCGCGCACGAAGTCCTGCAATCCCGCCTCGGTTGCCTGCATGCCTGGCTTCAGGCTGACCACGGCGGCCGGTTCTTCGCCCAGCGTCTTGTGCGCGATGCCTACCACCGCTGCGTCCATCACCGCCGGGTGTTCGTACAGTGTGCTTTCCACCTCGATGCAGTAGATGTTCTCGCCGCCGCGGATCAGCATGTCCTTCATGCGGTCGACGATATAGACATAGCCTTCCTCGTCCATCCGCGCGATGTCGCCGGTGCGCAGCCAGCCGTCGACAAAGGTCTGCGCGGTGGCTTCGGGCTTGTTCCAGTAGCCGCGCACGACGTTGGCGCCGCGTACCAGCAGTTCGCCGGTCTCGCCCGGCGGCAGTGCGTGGCCGCGTCCGTCGACCACCTTCATCTCGCCGATCGGCAGCGCCGGGCCGCTGCTGTCGGGGCGCAGCACGTATTCTTCGGCGCTGTGGCTGGTGAAGGTCGACGAGGTTTCGGTCATGCCCCAGCCGATGCCAGGCGCGGCCATCGGGAACACGTCGCCGATGCGCCGCACCAGTTCCGGCGACGCCGGCGCGCCGCCGTAGTTGACGTTCTCCAGCGAAGACAGGTCGAAGCGCGCGCGCTCCGGATGCTCCAGGATCTGCCAGGCGATGGTGGGCACGCCGCCGGCGGCGGTGCAGCGCTCGCGCTCGATCAACTCCATGCCGCGCAGCGCGTCCCAGCGGTGCATCAGCACGATCTTGCCGCCGGTGGCGAGCGCGCCGTTGAGCACCGCCATGCAGCCGGTGACATGGAAGAACGGCACCGCCAGCAGCATGCCTTTCTGCGGCGCCGTGGGATCGGGAGCCGGAATCGGCTCGCCGCGGCGCAGCAGGTTGCGCAGCGGGCTGAAGCTGCCAGCGGCCGCGACGGTCGCGGAGTTGCGATGCGTGCCCAGCGCGCCCTTGGGTTTGCCGGTGGTGCCCGAGGTATAGAAGATGGTGGCATCGTCCTCGGGATCGATCTCGATCTGCGGGGGCGACTGCTGCGGCAGCGCGGCCCAGTCTGAGCTGGTGCCGATCACGCTTTCGAGTGCGGCGACGCGGGCATCGCCCGTGGCCGCGCCGGTGCGCGAAACATAGACACGTTCCAGCGCCGGGCAGCCGGGCAGGTGCTCGAGGATGCGGTCGAGCCGTTCGGCATCGACGATGGCCACGCGGCTGCCGGAATCGGCCAGGCCATATTCCAGCTCGGCGCCGGTCCACCAGGCATTCAGCGGCGTCACGATCGCGCCGGCGAGCAGGGCGCCGTAGAACGCCACCGGCCATTCCGGCAGGTTACGCATCGCCAGCGCCACGCGGTCGCCCTTGCGCACGCCGTCGCGCACCAGCGCGTGTGCCAGCGCGATGGCCGCGCGCCGGAAGGCATCGTAGGAAACGCGCTCGTCCTCGTAGACCACGAAGGTGCGGTCGCCGAAGGCACTGGTCGCGTGGAACAGGTCGCACAGCGTGGCGGGTGCGTGTTTCCAGACTGTGGTGGGGATGCCGCGGATCACGCGCGACTCGGTCTCGAAGGGCGAGCCGGGCGCGGTCAGCCGGGCATGGGCCTCGGCCAGGGACATGACCGGCCAGTTGCCGGCCGTTTGCGGATTGCTTGACATGACTGCCTCCCGTAACTGCGCTGCAGGTTGAGGGCAATGCAAAGAAAGCGGCGCCGGACAGGCCGGCGCACCGCGACGCTTGCGTCAGAAGCTCAGGTACAACTCAGGTACAACTCAGGTACGGCCGAGATGCGGCTCAGATCGTCACGCCGCCGTCGACCACCAGTGCCTGGCCGGTCATGAAGCTGCTTGCCGCAGAAGCGAGGTATACGGCCGCGCCGGCGATCTCGACTGGCTCGCCGATGCGGCGCAGCGGCGCGCCCTGCGTGGACTGCTTGTAGCGCTCCGGGTCTTCCCACAGCGCGCGCGCAAAGTCAGTCTTGATCAGGCCCGGCGCGATGCAGTTGACGCGCACGTTGTGCGGCCCGAATTCCACCGCAAGATTGCGCGCCAGCTGGAAATCCGCAGCCTTGGATATGTTGTACACGCCGATGGTCGGCGAGCCGCGCAGGCCGCCGATCGACGACACGATGATGATCGAGCCGTCCTTGCGGTCGATCATCTGCGGCGCCACCATCTGGATCAGCCAGTGGTTGGAAATGACGTTGTTGTCCAGCACCTTGCGGAACTGGTCGTCCGAGACGCCGCCCATCGGCCCGTAGTACGGGTTGGACGCGGCATTGCAGACCAGCACGTCGATCCGGCCGAAGGTGCGGTTGGTTTCGTCGACCAGCCGCTGCAGGTCTTCTTTCGACGAGATATTGGCCGGCACCGCGATGGCGGTGCCGTCGCCATGGCGTGCATTGATGGCGTCAACCACTTCCTGGCAGGCCTCGGCCTTGCGCGAAGAAATCACTACCTTGGCGCCCTGGACGGCCATCTGCTCGGCGATGGCGCGGCCGATGCCGCGCGATGAACCGGTGACGATGGCAACCTTGCCCGTCAGATCGAACAATGACATGGAGTCTCCTGTATCTGCGCCGGCGTCAGCGGCCGGCTTCATGCAGGCGGCGAGTCTGCCGCGCTGTTGTCCTGGCGATGCGGCGCAAACGCTGCATCGCCAGGACATTATGGTGTTGCCGCGCCGGCCGAGTCCACAGCGCCAAGGGCCGGATGGCTGCCATATCAGCATTCTTTCTGCGGGCAATGCGCGGCGTGCATGAAGGCTTCTGGTGCGGCGCCGCATGGGCAGCACCGGAAGGTGGCGCACAAGCCGCGCAATGCCTTCACGTGCGCGCATTGCGGGCAAGCAGCGGCGGCAGCGCCACCATCAGCCCGTGCCGCAGCGCATCGTCGAGCCGTATGCCGAAGCGCTCGTCCAAGACCCGCACCACGGCGTCGGGCGTTTCCAGGTGCTGGCGCCGTACGCTGCCATCGGGCGCGCGCTCGGCCAACTCGCTATCGGCCAGTGTCACGCGCGTGCCGCCGTCGGTGCGCGCGGCCATCAGCCGATGCAGGAACACGCTGTCCGGATGGGTCGAGACATACCAGTTGCGCGGCCCGAAATCGATCCATGGCTGCGGCGTCAGGTCGAAGCGGTAGACCTTGATCCAGCCGGCATCGCCGCGTGCTTCCAGGTCGAAGCTGTGGAACGCAGTGGCGGCCGCCTGCGGCGGAGCGCTGGCGAGCCGGTATGGGAAGTCATCGTCGGCAGGCACGGACAGCGCCATCGCGCGGAACGGCGTGGGCCCGCCGAAGCCAACGTCGGCAAGATAGCTGCGATGCGCCACTTCCACGCGCAGCAGCATGTGCGACGCCACCGTCTCGACCGCATCGGGCACACCCCAGCGCACGCGCGCGGCCAGCGGCGTTACGCTGAAGCCGAGCGCGCCCAGCGCCGCTGCCAGCAGCGTGTTGAGCTCGAAGCAGTAGCCGCCGCGCCCGCGCGTGACCAGCTTGTCAAACACGGCGTCGAGGTCGATGCTGACCGGCCGCCGCAGCAGCGGGTCGATGTTCTCGAACGGAATGCTGGCCAGTTGCGCGCCGAGCACGGCGTCGAGTGCTTCGAGCGTGGGCGAGGGCGGGGCGGCGATGCCCAGCCGCGCGCAGTAGGCGTCCAGTTGGGCAGCATCGAGTGTGGTCATGGCAGGCAAGGCTCCACGGTGGTGGATTCAGTTAAGCGCTTCCAGCGCGGCCAGGTCGAGCAGCTCGATGCCGCCGTATTCCAGCCGCAGCAGGCCGCGCGCCTCGAGTTCGCGCAGGGCGTGGTTGACGGTCTGGCGCGACAGCCCCAGCATCTGCGCCAGCTGTTCCTGCGGTATGCGCACGCGCAGCACCGCATCGGCATGCGCCGGCAGGTTGCCATAGCCATGCGCGATCGCGGCCAGGCGCCGGGCAATGCGTGCCGCCGGCGGCAGCAGCTGCGTTTCCTCGACATAGTCGAAGGCCTGGCGCGTCTTCGCCGCGAGCAGTTGTCCGAATGCCTGCCACCATGCCGGATGCTGCGCCAGGCGCCGCTCCAGCGGCGCGCGCGGCACGTGCCAGAGGGCCGCAGCGCTGACCGCGCGCGCGTCGTGTGTGCGCGGCAGCCCGTCGAACAGGCAGATCTCGCCGAACCAGGTGCCGGGTTCGAGCAGGCCCAGCAGCGCCGCCTTGCCCGATTCGCCGCTGGCGTGGATCTGCACGGTGCCGCTGGCCACGCAGTACAGGCCGTCGAAGCGGTCGCCTCGGGCAAACAAGGTCTCGCCAGGCACCAGCCGGCGCAGGCTGCCGTCGTCGAGCAGTGCCTGGCGCAACGCCGGCGGCAGCTGGCTGAACCATGCGCCGGCGCGCACCGCGGCGAGCGGGTCGTCACCCGGCGGTGCGGCGTCCGGCTGCGCGCTTGCGTGCGCGGGACTGGCCGGCAGCGGTGCGTGGCGGTGCGGCGGGGGCGCGGATCCCATGCCGGTCTCCTGTGGGGGCGGAAAGTCTGGCAAAGCCGTTGTGTCGGATGGACACACAGCGGCGCCTGCGCGCCAGGCGGATTGTCAAAAACCAGACAGACCCGCGGGTGCGCGCTCATTACTATAAGTCCACATCGCGACCTGAGCGCGGACAGCAGCAGGCGGCAGCTTCCGCGCACGCCTGCGCACAATGGAGACGCCCCGTGAAAACCCTGATCGAGCACCTGGCCAGCTACGCCGCCTACCACCGTGATCCGCGCAATATCCTCACGCATTTCATCGGCATCCCGATGATCGTGCTGGCGGTTACCACGCTGCTGGCGCGGCCGGCCATGCCTCTGGGCGACGGCTCCGCCCACCTGACCCCGGCGATGCTGCTGTATATCCTGTCGTGCCTGTTCTACCTGCGCCTGTCGCTTGGCTTCGGCGTGGCGATGGCGTCGATCCTGGCGCTTTTCCTCTATGCCGGGGCGCACATCGCCGCCATGCCCACCGCTGCGTGGCTGGCCATCGGCGTCGGCCTGTTCGTGGCGGGGTGGATTATCCAGTTCATCGGCCATTACTACGAAGGCCGCAAGCCGGCGTTCGTCGACGACCTGGTAGGGCTGCTGATCGGCCCGCTGTTCCTGGTCGCCGAGACTGCTTTTGCGCTGGGGCTGGCGCGCGACACGCGTGACGCGATGGCGGCACGCGCGCACTGACAAGGCGTTTCCAAGCGGATCAGGGCAGGCCTGCCGGCAGTCGCAGCCGCGCCGAAAGCCCGCCCAGCGGGCTGGTCGCCAGCGCCAGGCTGCCCTCGTACATCGCGGCGATCTCGGTGACGATCGCCAGGCCCAGCCCGCTGCCGGCGGCCGCCTCGTCCAGCCTGCCGAAGCGGGCGGTGGCCAGTTCGCGCGCCTCGGGCGGCATGCCCGGTCCATCGTCCTCGACCAGGATTTCCAGTTCGCCGCCGGCCTCGCGTAGCGTGGCGTGCACGCGCGTGCGCGCCCACTGGCAGGCGTTGTCCAGCAGGTTGCCCAGCATCTCGACCAGGTCCTGGCGATCGCCGGCAAAATGCCCGTTGCCTTCGACTTCCAGCGCCAGCGCGCGCCCGGCATGCAGCCGCGACAGCGCTCGCACCAGCTCGCGTACGGCGGGGCCGGCCTCGATGCGCATGCCGCGTGCGCCCGCCGCCCCCGCGGCGCGGGCCCGTGCCAGATGGCGGTCGACCTGGCGGCGCATCGCTTCCACCTGCGCAGCGACGGCCGAGGCGGCGCTGCCCGGCAGCGCTGCGGACTCATTGGCCAGTACCGCCAGCGGGGTCTTGACGGCATGTGCGAGGTCGGCCGCCTGGCGGCGTGAGCGCTCCAGCGCCTGCGCGTTGCGTGCCAGCAGCGCGTTGATCTCGCTGACCAGCGGTTCCACTTCCGTTGGCCAGTCGCCACCCAGGCGCGCTTCGCGGCGCGCCTGCATCGCTTCCAGCGCGCGCCGCAGCCGTGCCAGCGGCGCCAGGCCGAATTTCACCTGTGCCGCCACGGCGAGCATCAGGCCCAGCCCCAGCGCCGTCAGTGACCACGCCAGCGTGCGGTTGAAGTTGCGGCGCGCGGCGCGCAGTTCAGTACGGTCCAGCGCTACCGCGATTTCCACCGGGGTATCCGCCGAGGCCAGCACCAGCTGCCGAGACACCACCAGCAGTGACTGATGGTTAGGCCCGAGACGCACTTGCGCCTGCGCGCCGGGTACGCGCCGCTCCACCGCGGTCGGCATCTCCGTGTCCCACAGCGAGCGCGAGCGCAGCAGCGCACCCGGCGCGCGCGCCTGCCAGTACGCGCCGGAGTAAGGGAGTTCGTAGCGGGGATCGGCCGGAGTGCGCGTCAGTACCAGCTTGCCGTCGGCGCTCCAGTCCAGCGCTGCAGCCAGGCTGGCCAGCTGGTGGTCGAGCTGCCGCACATAGGTATCGTTGACGTGGCGCTCGAACAGGGTCGACAGCAACCAGCCGCTGCCGCCAAGTGCCGCGGCCAGCCAGATCGCGGCCAGCGCCAGCAGGCGCAGCGCAAGCGAACGGCGCAGGCGGGCGGGCATTTATGCCTGGTTCGAAGGGGTGCCGGCACTGCCGGCATTGTCGGCGCATGGCGGCGGCCGCAGCCGGTAACCCTGGCCGCGCACCGTCTCGATCACGTCCACGCCCAGCTTGCGGCGCAGCCGGCCGACGAAAACCTCGATGGTATTGCTGTCGCGGTCGAAGTCCTGGGCGTAGATGTGTTCGGTCAGCGCGGTCTTGCTGACGATCGCGCCCGGATGATGCATCAGGTAGTCCAGCACGCGGAATTCATGCGAGGTCAGCACGACGGTCGCGCCGTCGACGGTGACGGTGCCAGCGCGCGGGTTCATCCGCACCGGGCCGCATTGCAGCTCCGGCACGGCCATGCCGTGTGCGCGCCGGATCAGCGCGCGGATGCGTGCCAGCAATTCTTCCATGCGGAACGGCTTGGCCAGGTAGTCGTCAGCGCCCGCGTCGATGCCTTCGACCTTTTCAGTCCAGCTGTCGCGCGCGGTCAGGATCAGTACCGGCACGTTCACCTGCCCGGCGCGCCAGCGGCGCAGCACGGATAGCCCGTCGAGCCGGGGTAGTCCCAGGTCCAGGACGACGGCGTCGTAGGGTTCCTGCTCGCCGAGGTGGCAGGCATCGATGCCGTCGGTGGCGATGTCGACCGCATAGCCCGCCTCGGCCAGGCTGGCGCGGACCTGCGCGGCCAGGGCAGCTTCGTCTTCAACCAGCAGGATGCGCATCAGTGTCTTCCGGTGGGCAGGTTGGCGGGCGGGGCACGCTCACGGTTTCTTGCGCGCCTCTTCCAGGCCGCGGCCCTTGGCCTTGATCAGCGCGGCGGTGCGCGCATCGTATTCCAGCTTGGCCACCGAGCCGCCCGGCAGCAACAGCTTGACTTCGTATTGCCAGACGCCATCGTCGCGGTCCAGCTCGACGCCGATCACGTCGCCGGCAAACTGGCGCGAGACGGTTTCAAGGATGCGCGACAGCGGCAGGATCTCGCCCGACTGCACCGCGGCGCGGGCACGGTCGGCATCCTTGTCGGCATGCGCGGCAGGCATGGCCGCGAGCGCCAGCAGCGCTGCCAGTGCGGCGGCAGACAGCAGGCGGACAGGGCGGGGCAGCGGCGCGGAGAATCGCTTCATGGCCCGAAGTTTGCATCAAAAAGCCTGAACGCGGGCTGAACAGAACGCTCAGGCCGGGTTCAGCCAGCGCTGCCGACAATGCCCGCATCCCACTCAAGGAACCGGACATGTCCCGACTCAGGCCCCTCGCCAGCCTTTCGCCGACTCTTCGCGGCAGGCGTCTGCGCACGCTTGCGCTCGCCGCGGTCGGACCGCTTTCGCTGCTGTGCGTGGCCAGCGTGTTCGGCATGCAGGCCGGGCTGCCGGCACTGTCGCACGCATGGACGCAGGCCGATGCATCGCTGCCGCTGCTCGCGCTCGGCGCGCTGTTTGCAGGCCCTTTGCTTGCGCTTTCGGTGCGCGACTGAGGCACGGAATCCGGGCCGCGCAGTCGTGTTGCGCTGCGCGTGAAAGCGCCAAAACGGGGGTACGTAGGCCCTCTTTGCGTGTTCACTGAGGCAAAGCCGCGACAAAACCCGGGGTTTTCACGGGGTTTTGCGTTTCGCATGCACGAAAACCCCTTGACTTACGGTTGTTTCCGCTATGATTCAGTGGGCGCCGACAAGGCGTTTTGCGCAGCGCTGCTGAGCGATGCAAAACGATGAGCCGGCATCCATCGTTCAACTTACGTATATCGATATGGCGACCAAAGCTAAACCGACCGCGAAGACTGCAACCAAGCCCGCTGCCAAGAAGGCTGCGGCAACCAAGGCACCCGTGAAGGCTGCCGCCAAGAAGGCCGCGCCGGCCAAGAAGGCTGCTCCCGCCGCTGCGCCCGTTGCGCGCCCGCTGAAGGACACCTTCAACAAGTCGAGCCTGGTCGCTCACCTGGTAACCCAGACGGAACTGGAAGCCAAGACCGTGAAGACGGTGCTGGCCCATCTGGAAAACACCATCGTCAGCGCGCTGAACAAGAAGGGCGCTGGTGAATTCACGCTGCCGGGCCTGCTGAAGGTGACGGCACAGCAAGTCCCCGCCAAGAAGAAGCGCTTCGGCAAGGACCCGTTCACCGGTGAAGAGCGTTGGTTCCCGGCCAAGCCGGCCAGCGTCAAGGTGAAGGTGCGCCCGCTGAAGAAGCTGAAGGACGCCGCGGCCTGATCTGCGCCAGCCAGTCCCAATAAAAAAAGGAGCCGCTCGCGGCTCCTTTTTTTATGGCTGGGACAATGCGCAGCATTTAATCAAGGTCAATCCGCCGGCGCGCCTCGCCACCTAGAATCTCAAACGTCATGGGTGCGGGGGCGCTCCCCGTGACAGGCTTCGGCGTCTTCCCCGAAGCTGGTGCCCGCGGCCTGCGAAGGCCGCGGGTTTTTTATTGGGTGCGCCCGGCAGGGCGCACTTACTTGGGGGTGCAAGTCCCCTACACACCCGGCAAGGGGAAGTGTTAGCCGGAGGCAAGGGTTCCCCGGGCGACTGGGGGTCTGAAGGAAGCCCGAGGCAAAGCGCTGGCCTGACGAACAGGAAGCGGATACGAGGCGACGCATCGGGGTGAGGCGGCCCAAAGAGCCAAAGCCCGGTACTTGCACGGAACGGTGCGGCGTATATCCGACAGGCATAAGCGTGAAGGTGAGTGTGTCATACCCGGGGAGATCTGCACTGCTGCCATGGTGTGCTACCGGCGTCGAGAGGCGCTGGGATGGCAGTGCAGAAGTCAGCAGAGGCCATATTAGGTGCGCGGTTGGCACTGAAGGGCCGAACATGAATGAGCGCGATTAGGACGACCGGCCTCGATGCTTACCGACGAAGCCCAAATGCACGAACGAGTGCAGCCCACAGCGGAGGAAGGCGGGCGGAACCTGCCTGGTGCCGATGGGGGTGCGGAGGCTGGCACGGCGGCTGTTGGGCAAACGAAAGCGCAGGCGCCATCGCTGATGGAGGCGGTGGTCGAGAGAAGCAACATGTGGCTGGCGTACCGGAGGGTGGTCAGCAATGGCGGCGCGGCTGGGGTGGATGCCCTGGCGGTGACGGCGTTGCGCGACTGGCTGAAGGTGCACTGGCCGAGCGTCAGGGCGGCGCTGCTGGCCGGCCAGTACATCCCGCAGGCGGTGCGCGCGGTGGACATCCCCAAGCCTTCGGGTGGGATGAGGACACTGGGCATCCCGACGGTGGTGGACCGGCTGATCCAGCAGGCGTTGTTGCAAGTACTCCAACCGATTTACGAACCGGGATTCTCCGAGTCGAGCTACGGCTTCCGGCCGGGGCGCAGCGCTCAGCAGGCGGTCTTGCAGGCACAGCGGTACGTGCAGGAAGGACGGCGCTGGGTGGTGGACATCGACCTGGAGAAGTTCTTCGATAGGGTCAACCACGACATCCTGATGTCGAGGGTGGCCCGGCAGGTGAAGGATGCCCGGGTGCTCAAGCTGATCCGGCGGTATCTGGAAGCGGGGTTGATGCGTAGCGGGGTGGTCGAGGCAAGGAGGCAGGGCACGCCACAGGGCGGGCCGCTGTCGCCACTGCTGTCGAACATCCTGTTGACGGATTGGGACCGCGAACTGGAGAAGCGTGGGCTGGCGTTCTGCCGTTACGCGGATGACTGCAATATCTACGTCCGAAGCAAGGCGGCGGGACAGAAGCTGTTGGCCGGGATGACGGCGTTCCTTGCGGAACGGCTCAAACTGCAAGTCAACGAAGGCAAGAGCACGTGTGGTCGCCCGTGGGCGCGCAAGTTCCTAGGCTACAGCGTGACAGCACATCGTCAGGCCAAGCTGCGTATTGCACCGGAAAGTCTGCAAAGGCTGGCCGGACGAATCAAGGAACTGATGCGCAAGGGGCGAGGGAGGAGCCTGGCTCATACGATAGCGGTGCTGAATCCGGTGCTGCGCGGATGGATTGGCTACTTCCAGTACTCGCAGAGCAAGAGGCCATTGGAGGAACTGGACGGGTGGGTGCGCCGGCGGTTGCGCTGTCTGATATGGCGGCAAGCCAAAGGCTGGCGAACTCGACTGGCGCTCATGCGGCGTCAAGGGCTGGCCCCCAAGCGGGCAGCCCAGTCCGCCCTCAATGGGCGCGGGCCATGGTGGAGCGCAGGTGCCCTACACATGCGCGATGCCTTCCCCAAAAGCTACTTCGACGCCATGGGGCTGATCTCGCTGCTTGATACTCAGCGGCGCTTGCAGTCTCGTTCGTGAACCGCCGTATGCGGAACCGCACGTACGGTGGTGTGAGAGGGCTGAGGGGGTAACCCCTCACCCTACTCGATCTCAGGCAATGACCTGCTTGGCGAAAGTGGCGCGCTGCATCTCGCACACTTCCACCGATACCTGTACCGATTGCCCGCCGTCCACGCCGGTGCGCACGGCATCGGCGATCACGTCGCAGACGGCCTGGCCGAGCGCCTGGCGCACGGCGGTGTCGCGCCCATCCAGGATCGACAGGCGCGCATGCACGAAAGCGCGATCAGCGGCGTCCACGCCCTGGCGGTAGGTCGAAAGCGTGATGCAGCGCGACTTGATATCGGCCTCCTGGAACTGCCCCGATGCCAGCAGCGCGGCGTTGGCTTCATCGAGCAACTCTTCCTGCGAGCAGTTCAGGCGGGTGTTTTCCGTGAGTTCGATGACGAGGTGGGGCATGGCAGTGTCCTGGATGATCCTGGCGATGGTGCCGGCGGGATTGCCGGCGACAGCGAGCATGATACGGGATCACGCGGGGATCGAGCGCCACGCGGAATGCAACAGGGCGCCCGAAGGCGCCCCGCTTGGCTTGCCGCAAAGGTGGTTGGCTGCGGATCAGGCGTGCACGTACTCGCGCATGACTTGCGTGGCCTGCTCCGGGGCGAAGCGCGCCGGGTTCTCGCGCGCCAGTTGCTGCAGTTGCGCGAGCTTGGCCTTCAGGCCCGCATCGAGCTTGGGCGCGGGCATCACCGTGGACGGGCAGGCCACGCCCAGGATGCCGAGCGCCTGCTGGAAGTTTTCCAGCGTCAGGCCGAGCGCGGGGTCAACGCTGACCAGGTGGTCGCGCAGGGCTTCCGGCATGGACTCGGGCGCAGCGCAGGACAGGATCACAAAATGGACGGGCGCCGCAGCCTGCGCAAAATAG
Organism: Cupriavidus sp. Agwp_2; assembly: GCF_040784895.1. Classification (NCBI taxonomy): domain Bacteria; kingdom Pseudomonadati; phylum Pseudomonadota; class Betaproteobacteria; order Burkholderiales; family Burkholderiaceae; genus Cupriavidus; species Cupriavidus sp. Agwp_2. The sequence continues at coordinate 641,294 of NZ_CP088084.1, read as the reverse complement.
GCGGCGATCTCTGCGCCGTGGCCGCCAGCGGTGGCCGGGGTCATGGCTTCGATCTGCAAGTCCAGTTGCTGCAGGATCGCGGCCGGCGTGCCGCGACGCCAGGCATCGGATACCACGACGCGTGCACCGGCGACACCGAACAGCCTGCGGACAAATCCGAGCGCGATCGGATCGAAGAACCTGACATCGCGCAGCGTGCCCGAATCCGGAATGCCGCCGAGGCGGGCGCGGGAGCGGTCGGAATACAGGACGCCGGGTACGTCCAGCATGATCAGTCGTTCAGCCATGGTTTCCTGGGCGGATGCCAGTTCAGTTGGTGTGAGGCAAGATTACTCGTCAGTTAGCGGCCTACACGTAACTGGCTTCGCTTCAGTTGAAACAGATCTGTAACTTTGTCGAGGAAGTCGTAAATGCCGGTTACCTCGCCATGTCAAATGTTTCGCGCTGACACATCTGCCTGACACAAAACCGCGACGGGGCAGCAACCCGGGCCCTAATCAGGCCCCTACCAGGCAGCAACAAACCTCGCCGCTCAGAAGCGGAATCGCGCCACATCCTCGGCCAGGACCGCAGCCTGGTGGTCGAGGCGCCCGGCCTGCCCGCCCAGCTCGTCCACCAGGGCGGCATTCTGCTGGGCGGTCTGGCGCAGCTGCGTGACGGATCCTGCAGCCGCCTGCACACTGGCGGCCTGCTGGTCGGCCAGCGTGCACAGCGTGCCGGCCAGCGCATGGCTATGCCGTACCGCGCTGGCGATGCGCTCCATGGCCGCGACCACGTCGCCGCTCAGGCGCGCGCCCGTGCCAATTTCATGCGTGGCTGTGCCGATGATGCCGCCGATCTCGCGCGCGGCATCGGCGCTGCGCTGGGCCAGCGCGCGCACTTCCTGCGCCACCACTGCAAAGCCGCGCCCGGCCGGGCCGGCGCGGGCCGCTTCGACGGCCGCGTTGAGGGCCAGGATATTGGTCTGGAACGCGATGCCCTCGATCACGCTGACGATTTCGGCGATGTGGCGCGAGTGCCCGTGCAGCGCGTCCATGGCGCCTCGCATCTGCCGCACCACCTCCGCGCCGGCATCGGTCGCGGTGCGCGCCTGGTCGGCCAGCAGGCTCGATTCGGTTGCCTGCGCGTGTGCCTCGGCAACGCGTCCGGCAAGTGCCTGCATGTTGGCGCCCGCGGCATCGAGTGCGGTGGCCTGCAGCTGCGTCCGCGCAGACAAGGCCTGGTTGTCCGCGGCGATCTGCTGGCTGGCCGCGGCAATCTCCTGCGCAGAGCCATGTATGCGTGCCAGCACGCCGGCGAGCTGGTCGCGCATGCCTGCCACGTGGTGCAGCATGCTGCTGCGATCCGAGGGGTGCAGCGCAATCGTGGCGGTCAGGTCGCCGCTGGCAATGCGCCGCGCAATCTCGGCGGCGTCGCGCGGCTCGCCACCCAGTTCGGCCCGCAGGCTGCGTGCGGCGATCCACGCCAGCGCTGCCGCGGCCAGCAGGCTGGCGCCAAGCAGGGCCACCATCCACGCCTGCGCGCGCAGCTGGCTGGCGGCGACGCTCCCCACCGTGGCGGCAGCCTGCCGCTCCTGCAGCACGCGCACTGCCTCGATGCGCTGGCTCAGCGCCTGCAATTGCTCGGTGACAAAGTGGCCCTCGACCGAGACCGCGCTGTCGAACTGCAACAGATCGAGCGGTTGCTTGCGCAGCAGCGCTACATAGCCTTGCACCAGCTCGGCGGCGCGTTGCCGCGCGTCGAGCAGCGGCCCGGCCTGTGCGGCATTGGCCCGGCGCACGCCTGCCAGCGCCGCGTCGAGACGCGCCAATGCTTCGTCGATTTCGCTGGCGGCGGTGTCGCGCTCGGCGCCGCTGGTGGCCATGGTCAGCGCCAACTGGGCGCGGCCGAGTGCGGCCAGCGCCGAATGCGCGCGCTCGGCCGATATGGCGCCGTGCATGTCTTGCTGGTAGAGGGTATCGGTGCGCGCCTTGATCGACACCAGGTTGGCGATGCCGGTCAACCCGACCGCGGCCCCGAACAGGTAGACCAGGGCAAAGGCGATGCACAGGCGTGCGACCAGCGGCAGGCGGCCCAGGCGCGAGGCGGCCCGACCCAGCGCGGCAAAAGCCGGGCGGCGGCCCGGCAGGCTTGACTTGATGACGTGCAACACGGAGATGACTCCTGACGGGCGCGCGTCCAGCCAACCGCAGCGGGTGGCAGCGCAGCCCGGGCTTGACCCGGTTTGCCGTTGCGCCTTCCTCGTGCGGGAGGGTCGCTGGCGGCGCACGGATGGTGGCCGATCAACGTGACGCCGGCGTGACATGACAGGCACGGGATTGTCATCGTGCTGTCATATCCATGTCATGCAATGTGGCCCGCTTCCACGCCTTTTGCTCTGCCAATCTGCTCTGCCAATCTGCTCTGCCAACCTGCTCCGCCAAATTGCTTCGCCTTCCGGATCCGCTCATGCCCGGCCACGATGCCGCACTGCCACCGCTCCACCTCGCGCCAAGCCTTGCTGCCGGGCCAGCGGTGCCACGCGCGCAGATTCCGCCGCTGCATGCGGTGTTCCAGCCGATCGTACAGGCTGGCACCCGAATTGCTCGGCTACGAAGCCCTGGTCCGCGGCCCGGCGGGCTCGCCGTACGCAATGCCGGAAGCCTTGTTCCGCCTGGCGCAGGGGGTGGAGACCACTGTCGCGCTGGAAATCGAGGCGGCGCGCACCGCGCTGGCTGCCTGGCGCGGCCTCGACCTGCCGGGCAAGCTGTTCCTGAATTTCAGTCCGATGACCTTGCGGCACCTGCTGGCCGATCGCGAGCGCTTGTCGGCGGCATTGCTGCGCGCCGGCATTGCACCATCGCGGCTGGTGGTCGAGGTCACCGAGCAGACCCCGATCGGCGATGCTGCCAGTTTCGGCACGGCCATGTCGGTGCTGCGCGAGTTGGGCATGCAGTATGCGCTGGACGATTTTGGCTCCGGGCATGCCAATCTGGATCTGCTGGCGCACCTGTCGCCGCAGTTCGTCAAGATCGACAAGTCGCTGGTGCGCGGCATCGCCTCGTGTTCCCGGCGGCTGGAGATATTGCGTGCCGTGATGCGCATGATGAGCGCCTTCGGCGGGCGCGTCATCGCCGAAGGGATCGAGCATGAGGAAGAACTTGCACGTCAGCGGATTGGCATAGCGTGCCGCTTCCATGCGCACTTCGGTGATCGCGCGGATCAGGCGGCTACTGGAAGGGCGACGAAATGCTCAAGGGCGCCGCCGCCATCCTGGCCGAGGCGTGCGACCCCGCGCGCGATTTCCTTGGCCATGTCGGCGGCGACGACTTCCTGGTGCTGTTCCAGAGCAACGACTGGCCGGCGCGAATGCACGAGGCGATTCGCCGCTTCAACGACGCGGCACTCGCCATGTATGCGCCGGGGGATCGTGCTGCCGGTGGCATGCAGGGAGAAGACCGGCACGGCCACGCGGTGTTCTTTCCGCCGGTGTCGATGGCGGCGGGAGTCGTGTGCGTGAGCGGGGAGGGCGTGGCTGCGCTGCAGCGCCTGGGCAGCCAGCATATCGGCGCTGCCGCCGCAGCCGCCAAGCGCGAGGCCAAGCGTTCGGCCACGGGCATGGCGGTGCTCGACTTCCTTTCGCTGGCGGCAGCGCTGCCGGCCTAGCAGCCGGAGGGCTTGCGTGCGGGCAGGTTGCGGCCGGATGACGGCAGGCGCGGCAGGCTGCTTTCCTCCAGCACGTCTAGCCGATAGCCGTGGGCATAGACGACGGTGACGATGATGCCGTTCTCGATGCCAAGCCGCAGCGTCTTGCGCAGCCGCGACATCAATCCCGCCAGCGCCCGCGACAGCGGCGGCAATTCATGGCGCCATACCGCCTGCTCGATGCGGCTGTTTGGCAGCATCCGGCCGACATTGGAAAACAGCAGCATGGCCAGGTCGAATTCCTTCGGCGTCAGTTCGATGCGCTCGTCGCGCAGCGTGGCGAAGCGCCCGACGCTGTTGAGCTGGTACGGGCCGGCACGTACCACGAGCCCCTGGCGTAATCGTTCGCCTGTCACGCGACGGCGCAGCGCGGCGATGCGCGCCAGCAGTACGCGGTGGCTGAGTGGGCGGCACATGTAGTCGTCGGCACCGGCGTCGAGCGCATCGACCAGGCGGTCTTCGCTGCTGTCACTGCCCAGCATCATGATCGGTACATCACGCGAGCGCGCGCTGCGCACCGCGCGGATCACGTCGACGGCCGGAATGTCGGCAACTTCGTCGGGAAGCAGCAGCATGTCGTAGGTCTGCTGCAGGGCGCTGTGGATCAGGTCGCGGCCCGCATCGAAGATGCTGCAGCGAAAACCTGAACGCATCAGCAGGTCTGGAACGTCCTGGAGCTGGGATGACCTGCCCAGCAGCAGCGCAATAGTGATCGGCGACGGCATATGAAGCGTGACGGCGTGTGGAGACGGCTGGCACCGGACAGGTACCGGGCAGCGTTTGAACTGGATCGGAACCGAAGCGCCGCGCATGACAGGCTGCGGAAGGCGGAGCACTGTGCGGCCTCAAAGAGTAAAAAGCCGCGTGCCGTGGAACAATCGGACATTTCCGAAAATGCTTGCCGTTTTTTGCCATTTCTTTGCCGGCGCGATACCCGGGAGCGGGTAGCGCCCGGCCGGGCGTGCGCGGGCGACGAAGTTGTCCACAGATCCTGTGGACAACGGGCTAGCCCCGGGCCTGGCGGCCGCCTGGCGCCGTCATCCCATCGGCGTGCCAAAAAAGAAGGCAGCCCGGGCGTCGCGCTATCAACATCCGGCCGGCGGGTGTGCCAAAATAGCGCGCATCGTGTTCCGGTGCGGGGACTCAAGCCACCGATGCTGCAGAGCCCGAGTGTCATCGCCGTCATCCTCCTGGCCTTTCACGTCGTCGGCGTGGTGGCGGCGCTGCACGCCGTCATGACGGTGCGCACCGCGCCGGGCGCCATTGCCTGGGCGGGGTCGCTGCTGATGATGCCGTACTTCACGCTGGTCCCGTACCTGATCTTCGGGCGCAGCACCTTTGCCGGCTATGTCGACGCGCGCCGCTTCAATGACGACCGGCTGCGCGAGATCCGCCATGGCATGACCCCGCGCGAACGCGAGGCCCGCAGCGCCTGTGTGGTGCATGCGCCCACGCAGGTCTGCATGCGCGCGCTGCCGAGGCTGACCGGCATGCCTTGCCTGGCCAACAACGACGTGCGGCTGCTGGTCAACGGCACGCAGACCTTCGATGCCATCCTTGCGGCGATCGGCCAGGCGCGGCAGGTATTGATCGTGCAGTTCTTCATCGTTCACGACGATGCGTTGGGCCAGCGCCTGCAGGCGCTGCTGTGCGAACGTGCTCAGGCTGGCGTCAAGGTGTACTTCCTGTTCGACAGTATCGGCTGCCATGCGCTGCCGCGTCGCTATGTGCGCACGCTGCTCGAGGCGGGCGTCGATGCCCGGCCGTTCTCCACGCATCGCGGTTTCGTCAACCGCTTCCAGCTCAACTTCCGCAACCACCGCAAGCTGGTCATCGTGGACGGGCGCGAGGCATTTATCGGCGGCCACAACGTTGGCGTGGAATATCTGGGCGAGCGTCCGCCGCTGGCGCCGTGGCGCGACACCCATATCGCATTGCGCGGCAGTGCCGTGCTGGATCTGCAGATGGCCTTTGCCGAAGACTGGTACTGGGCCGCGCGCGAAGTCCCGCACTTGCTGATGCCGCCACCCGAGGTGGGCGGCCGCATGACCTGCCAGGTGGTCCCCACCGGCCCCGCGGACTCGCAGGAAACGTGTTCCCTGTTCTTTGTCGAGGCGATCCAGTCGGCGCGGCACCGGCTGTGGATCACCTCGCCATATTTCGTGCCGGACGAGGCGGTGTTCGCCGTGCTGCGGCTGGCGGTCTTGCGTGGCGTCGATGTACGCATCCTGATACCGGCGCGCCCCGACCACCTGGTCGTCTACGCCGCGTCGACCATCTATGCGTACCAGGCAGTCGCAGCGGGGATCAAGCTGTATCGCTACCAGCCGGGCTTCCTGCACCAGAAAGTGATCCTGATCGACGACGAAGCCGCCGCGGTGGGCACGGCGAACCTCGACAACCGCTCGTTCCGGCTCAACTTCGAACTGATGGTGATGACGGCGGACAAGGGCTTCGCTACCGACGTGGCGGCGATGCTGGAAACCGACTTCGCCAATGCCACCCGCATCGGGCTGGATGAGTTCCTGGGCGCGCCCGCGCCACTGCGCGTGGCCATGCACGTGGCCAAGCTGTTCGCCCCGATCCTTTGATACCGGCCGCGGATGCGGAGATGCATTGAGCCGGTGGCGTCTTGTTTGTGTACACTGTTCACTATAAGCGCCTACAGATAATGAACCGAATCCAGCATCACAGGGGAGCCGCATGAAGCCGGCCGTCCCCGCGCCACCGGCGCGCGCCACCTATCGTCACGGCGACCTGCGCCGCGCCTTGCTTGACGCCGGCATCGACCTCGCCCGCGAAGGCGGCCCCGACGCCATCGTGCTGCGCGAAGCCACGCGCCGTGCCGGCGTCGTTCCCAATGCCGCTTACCGGCACTTTGCCAGCCGACAGGACCTGCTGCAGGCGGTACGAGCCTCCGCGTTGTCATCGCTGGCGATCGCCATGGAGGCCGAGATCGGCGGCCTGCGCCCGGGCCGTGGCGCCGCCGCCCATGCGCGTGCATGCCTGCGCGCGGTCGGCACGGGCTACCTGCGCTTTGCGCTGTCGGAAACCGGTCTGTTCCGCACGGCCTTTTCCGTGCCGGATGAAGTCGAGGATGACGCCGATCCCGCCAAGGCGGGCAACAGCGGACTCAACCCTTTCCAGTTGCTTGGCGCCACGCTCGACAAGCTGGTCGAGGCCGGCGTCATGCCGCCGGAGCGGAGGCCCGGTGCCGAATACCTGGCCTGGTCCGCCGTGCATGGCCTGGCGATCCTGCTGATCGACGGCCCGTTGCGCAGCCGCGCGCAGGAGATGGCCGAGGCGCTCGGCCAACGGCTGCTGGACATGGTCGAGAAGGGCCTGTAATCCCGCGCTGTGGCAAAAAAATTGCCACGATGGCGGGGACCATCGTGGCAGTGCAAGGAACCAGGAAGGGGGTCAACCTGGCTCTGTCGGGGCACCCGCGGGCCGGGTGCAAGGGGCAATGTAATACGGGGTTTCTCATGCCAATATCGGATAACTCCTAAATATGTCCTTGAATTGCCATGAGTCGCGTGGTATTGCTCGTCAAGGGATCGCCACTACCGCCGGGTGGCAGTGGAATTGCGTGGCAGCCGCCGCGGTCTAACCCTGTGCCCGCAAACCAGGCAGGCGATGCAAGGAGGGGACCCATGCGCTACGGATATGGTGTGTTGCTTGCGGCAGCGCTGGCCGCTGGATGCGTGGCCTATCCCTATGCCAGCGACGACTATCTGGCCTATCCCGCGTACCCGGTCAGCTCGCCGTACTACAGCGGCTACCCGGTCGCGCCGGGCTACCCCTATTACGGGCCGGGATATGGCAGCTATTACGGCAGCTTTGCCTTTATTTATGGCGGCGGTGGCCGAGGCTGGAACCACGGACATCACGGGCATCACGGACACCGCGGCTGGCATGGCGGGGGGCGTGGCAAAGGCGGCTGGGCCGCAGGGGGACGTGGCGGCGGCAGGAGCCGGTGACGGATGGCTGGCGAGGGTGGCCAGGGCGCACGGCCAGGCATAACATCCGGTCTTGCCCAAAACGGCGCACGATCGCCATGAGCCATGCAGCACTATCGCGCCATCCGGCACACTTCATCGACACATGGAAATTCGCACCCGGAATGAACGGCCGGCCGACGCCGACGCCATCACGCAACTGACCGAAGCCGCCTTCCGCAGCGAGCCGTACTCGAGCCATACCGAGCAATTCACCGTCAATGCGCTGCGCCGCGCCGGTCAGCTGACAATATCGCTGGTGGCCGTGGACGGCGATGCCATCGTCGGCCATGTCGCGGTCTCGCCGGTCATGGTCTCGTCTGGGGCAACGCGATGGTATGGGCTTGGTCCGATCTCTGTCTGGCCAGAGCGGCAAAGGCAGGGTATCGGCACCAGCCTGATGGAGGCGGCGCTGGACGAACTGCGGCGCCTGGGCGGCGCTGGCTGCGTGGTGCTAGGCGACCCCGCTTACTACGGCCGCTTCGGCTTCCAGGTGCATGCCGGTCTGGTCCTCCCCGGCGTACCGCCTGAGTACTTCCAGGCCATCTCGTTTGGCGGCCCGGTGCCGGTCGGCGAGGTGCGCTACCACCAGGCGTTCGACGCCACGTCCTGACGCCTGACCGCGCGCCACGATAGCTAAGGCAGCTGCCGCAACTGCCCGATCACGGACATCAGGCGCCCGTGCGCCACGATGACACCCGACTCGTCCTGCAATGCTTCCTGGTAGCGCCTGCGAAAGCCGGGATCGGCGCCGTCGCTGAACAGTTTTTCGGCGGCACGCGCCACGGCGCGGCAGGTGTCGTCGTGATGTTCCTTCGATTCAAGTTCTTCGTCGACCTCGATGATCAGCCGAGACAGCGGATCGAGCCAGCGAAAGAAGTTGTCCTCCGTGACCAGCTGGACAAACAGTCCGGCCGGGATCGGGCCGTTCAGCCGTTCGTACTGGCTGCGGTCGTAGCCGATGACTTCCTTGTGAACTTGCAGCAAGGCCGCCCGCAAGGCTTGAAGCCCCGAGCGGCGAGTTTCCTGGGTGGCGAGGAATTGTTCGTTGGGCATGCCCATCTCCGCGTTTCCACTGGGTTGGACCGGCAGCCGGTCCGGTCGCTCCGGCAGGCGCTCCGGCGCACATCGTGGGCTCGTCCGGGCGGGTCGCCATCACCTGCCGGACCTTCGGGTGCTGCCGGCCAGCGCATCTGGCAATGTCCGGCGCGCCTGCCAGTATAGGCACCTGACGCATCCCGGGCCAGCGTGCGGGGATAGCGAAATACCCGCATTTGCGGCGCGTTCTGCGCCCACTAGCCTTTTTTCTCTTCCGCTTGTGCTGGCCCGAGCAGGTCCGCCGCGCGCGAGCGCTGCATGTCGGCCGCACGGAAATAACGCACCACCGTGGCGACGCTGGCGTGGCCAGTCATTGCCATGGTCTCGGCCAGCGGCACCTGTTGCGCTGCCGCTTCAGTGACGAATCCCGCGCGCAGCGAATGCGCGGAGTAGTTGCCCTCCAGTCCCGCCTGCTCGCAGCGCGCCTTGACGATGCGGCTCACGGCAGCGTCGGACAACCCTTCACCCACATGGCCGCCGCGCCGGATGCGCCGGAACAGCGGCCCGCTGCCAAGGCCCGACGCGGCCAGCCACGCCTCCAGCGCCTGTCCGGCCGCGCCCGTCACGGGCTTGGTGGCATCGGCATGATCGCGGCCTGACTGGTTGGTCTTGGACCAGCCCAGCACGTAGACGAATTCGCCCGGCGCAACGCGCGTCAGATTCTCCACCGTGGCGCGCGCGACCTCGGACCGGCGGCGGCCGCCGCTGGCCCATGCAAACAGCAGCAGCGCGCGGTCGCGCACGCCGCGCAATGAGTCATCGCAGGTAGCGAGCAGCTGCAGCAGCGGGTCGCGTGTCAGCGCGGCCTTGCGCGTCTGGCGTTGCCCGCGGCGTGCATAGGCGCGGCGGATGCCGGACATCAGCTCGCGCACCGACGCGTCGGCACAGGGATTGGGTAACTGCTGCAGGCGATGGGCCTTGGCCAATACCGCAAGGCGGTGCGTCAGCGTGGACAGCGCGGGCGCGCCGGGTCGGGCCTTGTATCCATCAGCGACCAGCGCCTGGTCGATCGCCTGGGGCAGTTCACAGACAGGCCCCTGCGGCGTCTGCCGCGTGGCGTGGTCGACGATGAACTGAACCACGACGGCAGGAGCAAGCGGAAGCCGGACCGGCTGCCGGTAGCGCAGCCCATGCCAGGCAGCCCAGTAACGCAGGGCGGAACGGTAGCTCGCCACGGTGTTGGGCGACTCGCCTTCGCGCTGAAGCGCGTTCGCGGCCTGTTCGGCAAGGGGATCCAGTTCAGACGGGCGAAGCGGCGCCGGGAATTCGACATCGGAGGCAATCTGGGGTGGGTTGGCTGCGATCATAATAAATATGATGTATGCTGTAGTATATCATACATACACATCGAATAGCGTTCGATAAGTATCCATTATCGAACCTTATTTTGGCTTTCTTCGGACCCACCATGGAAACGCTCAGCACCCGAGGCACCCGAGGCACCCGAGGCACCCGAGGCATTACCCGCGACGATGTCTGGAACGCCGCCGACAGCCTGCTCAAGGCAGGACAGCGTCCGACCATCGAACGCATCCGCCTGCACCTCGGGCGCGGCTCGCCGAATACGGTGAGCCCCCACCTCGACGCATGGTTTGCCGCATTGGGCGGGCGATTACAGGATCCGCAAGGTTTCACGCCGAAGCCGGGTTGTCCGGAACCAGTTACCGAAGCGGCGCGTTATTTGTGGGAAGCCGCGATGCAGGTCGCCCGGGCCCAGGCGGAGGCAGCGCTGACCGTGCGCGAAACGGCGCTGGCCGAGACTCAGGCGGCGTTAGCCACGGAACGGGAAGCGCTGGAGCAGGAGCGCCTGGTCATGCAGGCGCGGCTGGACGGTGCCGAAGCGGCGATGGCGGCGTTGACGCGCGCGCGGGACGAGGCGCTGGAGCGCGGCGCGCAGGCCGAAGCCCGCGCTGCAGGCCTGCAGCAGCAGGTCGAGACACTACGCGCCGAGGCCGGCGTCGCGCTGGAGGCGCGCGCCGCCTTGCAGCGGGAATTCACCGCGGAACGCGCCGCGTGGGACCAGGAGCGCGAAACCATGACCGCCCGCGCCACGGCCAATGAGCGGCGGCTGGCGCTGGAACTGGATGCGGCCCGCGTGGCGGGCAAGGAAGCGCAGAAGTTGCTGGAAGCGGAACGCAAGGCCGCGCTGGAGCGGCTTGCGCATGCTGCCGAAGCGGCGTCGCGCCAGGGCAGCGAAATGACGCGCCTGAGCCAGTCGATTGCCGTACTGGAAGAACGCGTCCGCCAGCGCGAGGCGATGCTTGTCGAGTATCGCGAACAGAAGAAGGAGGCAGCCAGCGCTGGCGCTGCCGCGGTGGGCCGGCGTGGGCGCCCGGCCCGGGGTACATTGGCCGGCGGCGCCAGCGGCCTGCTGCGTATCCGCGCGGTGCCGGGCGGATGAGCCGCGGCCGGCGCGCTACGCCGCCTGCGCGCCGGCGCGCAGCATGTGCTTCTGGATCTTGCCGCTGGTCGTCTTGGGCAACGCGTCCAGGAAGTGATAGCGACGCGGCCGCTTGTAGGCCGCCAGCCGGTCGCCCTGCAACAGGAAGGCGTCGAGCTGTTCGGCGCTGACCGGTGCATCGCCGCGCACCACCACATACGCACCTACCACCTGGCCCCAGGTGGGATCGGGCTCGCCCAGTACCGCGACTTCCAGCACGGCCGGGTGCTCGATCAGCGCGTCCTCGACTTCGCGCGGGTACACGTTCTCCGCGCCGGAGTTGATCATGTAGTCGATGCGGTCGCGGATCCACAGGTAGCCGTCGGCGTCCAGGCTGCCGAGGTCGCCGGTGTGGTACCAGCCATGCGCCAGCGCGCGCGCATTGGCGTCGGGCCGGTTCAGGTAGCCCTGCATCATGCAGGCGCCGCGCACCAGCACCTCGCCGACTTCACCGGGCGCGCACTGCTGCGCCGGATCGGTCGGCGCGCCATCGTCGCGCAGCTTTGCCACCACCAGGTCATGGCCGAGCGCGGGCAGGCCCGCCGAGCCGGCACGGCTGAGCTGCTCGTGGGGATAGAGCACCGACATGCACGGGCCCATCTCGGTGGTGCCGTACACCTGTACCAGGCCAGCGCCGATCTTGCGGTCCCATTCGCGGATCAGGTGCGGCGCCATCGAGGCGCCGCCGTATTCGACCAGCCGCAGCGACGAGAGGTCGCGCGTTTCCGCCTCGGGGTGGTTCAGCAGCATGCCGATCATGGTCGGGGCGGCGAAGAAGTGGGTCACGCCCTCGCTTTCCACCAGCTGCCAGGCCTCGCCCGCATCGAAGCGCCGCTGCAGCACCTGCGTGGCGCCGACCTGCAGCCGCGGCAGGAAGCTGGTGTGCAGCTCGGCGGTATGGTTCAGCGGCGCGACCGACAAGCCCACGTCCTCGCGCGACAGCGTCATGGCCTGGTGCATGATCGCGTTGTGCTGCACCTTGCTGCGATGGGTGTGCAGCACGCCCTTGGGGCGGCCGGTGGTGCCGCTGGTGTACATCAGGATGCAAGGGTCGTCCTCGCGGATGTCGGCCGCGGGCAGCGTGGACGGCTGGCCGGCAGCGATTGCATCGAGGCGGTGCGTGGCAAATGCCGGGGCTGCGTCCGCGTCGGCATAGATGCGCAGCGCGGTGCCCGGCGACAGTTCCGCAGCCTTCTCCACCACCGCGGCGCCTTCCTGCTCGAACAGCACCGCCTTGGCGGCGCCGTCGTTCAGGATGTAAGCCAGCTCCTGTGCCGCCAGCCGGTAGTTGACGGGGTTGAACACCGCGCCCAGGCGCGCCGTCGCCAGCAGCGTGAAGACAAAGGCCGGCGTGTTGTAGAGGAACGCGGCCACCACGTCGCCCTTGCCGATGCCGAGCGCCCGCAGCCCGTGTGCGTGGCGGTTGACCTCGGCATCGAGTTCCGCATACGTCCAGGCCTGCCGCGCGGCGCCGATGCCGCTGACCAGTGCGGTCTTGCGGGGCAGGTAGCGCGCCGGCCAGGAAAGGGTGTCGCCAAGGGTGATGCCGCGGGTCAAGGTCATGCTCCAGTCGTGTGCCGGCCGCCGGTCGGGCGCTGGCGGCCGATATTCTTGTGAACCGAAGACTATAGGGCGCAGTACGGGGCACATGGAAATAACGATTTGCTCTTTCCTTATGCCGCCGCTGCCTCGCGCGGCCGGCGGAGCGGCTCGGATACTGTATATTCATACAGCCTTCAGCCGTTCCCGCTCGTGTCCGTCGACTCACCTGCCGCCCCCGTTCCGGTCCCTGCTCCAGCCCCAGCGCCAGCCCCAGCGCAGGCCGCTGCCTACGTGGTCGCCGTGCGCGCCTTGTGCGAGTTCACCGCCAAGGCCGGCGACCTCGACCTGCGCTTCGTGCCGACACCAACCGCGCAGGAAGGCGTGGCCGGCCACGCCCTGGTGACCGGCAGGCGCGGGCCGGGCTACCAGGCGGAAGTGTCACTGTCCGCGGATTTCGGCCCCTTGCATGTTCGCGGCCGGGCCGACGGCTACGATCCGGTCGCCAACCGCCTCGAAGAAATCAAGACCGTGCGCGGAGACGCCGCCGTGCCGGACAACCACCGCCACCTGCACTGGGCGCAGGCAAAGATCTACGGCTGCCTGTTGTGCCGCAAGCTCGGCCTGCCCGGGCTCGACGTGGCCGTGGTCTATTTCGACATCGTCAACCAGCGCGAGCACCCCGTAGTGGAGCATTTCACCGCGGACGCGCTCGATGCGTTCTTCGTCCAGACCTGCGAACGCTTCCTGCAGTGGGCCCAGGCCGAACTGGCTCACCGGCAGGCCCGCGATGCCGCGCTGGCGCGGCTGGCTTTTCCGCATCCTGCATTCCGCACCGGCCAGCGTGAGCTGGCGCAGGCGGTCTACAACGCCAACCGCGCCGGGCGCACCCTGCTGGCCCAGGCGCCCACGGGCATCGGCAAGTCAATCGGCACGCTGTTCCCGCTGCTCAAGGCGATGCCGGGGCAGGGCATCGACAAGGCGTTCTTCCTGTCGGCGCGCTCCACCGGGCGCGGCGTGGCGTTGCACGCGGCGCAGGCACTGCGCAACCATGGCGCACAGCCGCTGCGGGTAATCGAGCTGGTGGCGCGCGACAAGGCCTGCGAGCATCCCGAGCTGGCCTGCCATGGCGAATCCTGCCCGCTCGCGCGCGGCTTCTACGACCGCCTGCCCGCCGCGCGCGAAGCCGCCTGCGAGGTGCCGGTGCGTGACCGGGCCGCAGTGCGCACGCTGGCGCTGGCGCATGGCATCTGCCCCTACTACCTGGCGCAGGAACTGGTGCGGTGGAGCGATGTGGTCGTGGCGGACTACAACTATTACTTCGACCGTAGCGCGCTGCTGTACGCGCTGACCGTCGTCAACGGCTGGCGCGCGGGCGTGCTGGTCGACGAGGCGCACAACCTGGTCGAGCGCGGCCGCGCCATGTACACCGCCGGACTGGATCCGCAGGCACTGCGTGAAGCCCGGCGCGGCGCGCCCGCGGCGGTGGCCCGGCCCCTGGCACGGCTGGCACGCCACTGGAGCGCACTGGCGCGGCAGGCCGACGATGCCTATGAAGTCTTGCCGGACGTGCCCGCGCCCCTGCGGCGCGCGCTCGACGACTGCTGCGCCGCCGTGCTGGCGCAAATGACCGAGCACCCCGCGGCGATCGACCCGGCGCTGCAGCGGTTTTATTTCGATGCGCTGCATTTCAGCCGGCTGGCCGAGCAGCTCGATGCCAATTCGCTGTTCGATATCCAGCGGCCCGCCCGCGCCGCCGGCCCCACCCGCCCCGGTCGCGGCAATCATGCGCGGCTGTGCCTGCGCAACGTCATTCCGGCGCCATTCCTGCAGCCGCGCTTTGCCGCGGCGCATTCCGTCACGCTGTTCTCGGCGACGCTGGACCCGGCGGCGTTCTATCTTGATACGCTGGGTTTGCCCGCCGACTGCGCGCGCGTGGTCGTGCCGTCGCCGTTCCGGGCCGAACAGTTGTCGGTACGCATCGCCAGCCGGATTTCCACCCGCTATGCCCGGCGCGGCCAGTCGCTGCCGGCTATCGCCGCGCTGATGGCGAACCAGTTCCGCGCCCGCCGCGGCAATTACCTGGCGTTCTTCAGCAGCCACGAATACCTGCAGCAGGCCGTGTCCAGTTTCACGCAGGCCCATCCCGACATCCCGCACTGGGTCCAGTCGCGCGGCATGGACGAGGCGGCGCAGGCCGCGTTCCTGGCCGCCTTCGTGCCGGGCGGCGAAGGCATCGGCTTCGCGGTGCTGGGCGGCGCCTTTGCCGAGGGCGTGGACCTGCCGGGCGAGCGGCTGATCGGCGCCTTCGTCGCGACGCTGGGGCTGCCGCAGTTCAACGCGGTCAACGAACAGTTCCGCGCGCGCATGCAGTCGGCCTTCGGGCAAGGCTACGACTATGCGTACCTCTATCCCGGCCTGCGCAAGGTGATACAGGCCGCTGGCAGGGTGATCCGCACGCAGCAGGACGAAGGCGTGGTCTACCTGATCGACGACCGTTTTGCCGCGGCGGAGGTGCGCCGGCTGCTGCCGGAATGGTGGCAAATCGGCCCGGCGGCGTAGAAATTACACGGCGGGCGCGCCTGGTGCAGGCCGCATGCTCGTACCGTGGGGCTGGAACGAATCTGGCAGGAATCCGGCAGCAATGCGACGATGCGTGCCGACTGCACGTCGTTTTCGATCCCAAGGACCCGACCATGACCATGACCCAACATTACGCGGCCAGCGAGCCGCCCCGGACCGAAGTCGATGCGCTGACCGGCGGCACCGTGCTGGAGTTCGGCGCCCCGTGGTGCGGCTTCTGCCAGCGTGCGCAGCCCGCGCTCGCCGAAGCCTTCGCCGTGCACCCGGCACTGCGCCATATCAAGGTCGAGGACGGCAGCGGACGCCCGCTCGGCCGTTCGTTCCGCATCAAGCTGTGGCCGACGCTGGTGTTCCTGCGCGATGGGCAGGAAGTCGCCAGGCTGGTCAGGCCGACCGAGGCGGATCCGATCCGGGAAGCGATGCGACGCATTAGTTGATGGTTTTGAGTGGCTGAAGCGGCACTTCTCGGCAACTTTCTGCCGCTCATCGCCGATCAACCCCGCTTAGGGAGGGAGCAAGCCGGGCCATTTCTGCCGATTGTGCAGAAGTCGCCCCCGCGCAATGGCCGATGGCCGCGCGCGCGACCAGCCCGGCAACGGCCCGCGCCCCCCGGCGCGCAGGAAACAAGACGGTCTCAACCGCCAATTTCGACAAATGAGCGCCCTTAGCCCCGACCAGCGGCCGACAGTCCTGGTCGTCGACGACGTTCCCGAAAACATTGCGACCATGGTCGCGCTGCTGCAGGACCCGTACCGCGTCAAGGTGGCAACCCGGGCGGCCACGGCGCTGCAACTGGCGCGGGAAGCGCCGCCCGACCTGATCCTGATGGACGTGTCGATGCCTGGCATGGACGGCTACGAGGCGTGCCGCCAGCTCAAGGCCGATCCGCGCACTGCCTGCGTACCGGTAATCTTCCTGACGGCACGGGCCGAGGCCCACGACGAGGCGCTCGGCTTCGAGGTCGGTGCCGTCGACTACATCATGAAGCCGGTCAGCGCGCCGGTGGCGCGCGCGCGCATTGCCAGCCAGCTGGCGCTCAAGCAGGCGCACGATTTCCTGCGCGACCGCTCGGCCTGGCTCGAGGCCGAGGTGCAGCGCCGCACGCGCGAGATCGAGCTGATCGAGGATGCCACCATCATCGCGCTGGCGGCGCTGGCCGAGACCCGCGACAACGAGACCGGCAACCATATCCGCCGCACCCAGCACTATGTGCGCGCACTGGCGCGCAAGCTGCAGCACGAGCCGCCGTTCGCCGACCGGCTCGACGACAAGACCATCGACCTGATGTTCAAGTCCGCGCCGCTGCACGATATCGGCAAGGTCGGCATCCCTGACCGGATCCTGCTCAAGCCCGGCAAGCTCACCGCCGAAGAATTCGAGGTCATGAAGACCCATACCACGCTGGGCCGCGATGCCATCGCCGATGCCGAGGCCCAGTGCGGCACCACCAGTTCCTTCCTGCGCTACGCGCGCGAGATCGCGCACCATCACCACGAGAAGTGGGACGGCAGCGGCTATCCCGACGGCCTGGCCGGCGAAGCCATCCCGCTGTCGGCGCGGCTGATGGCGGTGGCCGATGTCTACGACGCGCTGATTTCGCGCCGCGTCTACAAGCCCGCGTTTGCGCACGATGACGCGGTGCGCATCATCGCCGAGGGCCGCGGCCGCCATTTCGATCCGCGCGTGATCGACGCCTTCCTGGCGATCACCGGCGAATTCCGTGCGATCGCACTGGAGTATGCCGATCCGGCCGCTGCCGAGCCGGTGCCGGCCCCCGCGCAAGGCTGACCCGCATGTCACTGCGCATGGCATTTCGCCGCCGCGTCGGCGCGGGGCTGTTCGGCCCGCTGCTCGCCTATGCCGCGCTGCTGGCGGTGGCGGTATGGCTGCTCGCACTCGGCGCCGCTTCGATGGTGCGCGAGAACGAGCAGGCCAGCGTGGGCGCGCGCCTGGGTGCCACCGTCAATACCACCGCGCGGCTGCTGGAGGTCTGGGCGGGCGAACAACGCCGCCGCGCCGTGTCGATCGCCGCGCTGGACGACACCGTGCGGCTGGCGGGGCCGCTGCTGGCCAGCCATGGCGATGCCACCCCGGCGCAGGCGGCCGAGTTTGCCGGCTGGATGGCGCCGCTGCTGCGTTCCCACGGATATATCGGCTTTGCGCTGGTGACCGCGGACGACCGCATCGTAGTTTCCGAACTGCCCGACCGCAATCGCCAGTTGCTGTTGCCCGAGTCCGCCCGCACCGCGCAGCGTGCCCGCCACGACGGGGCCGCCGTGTCCGCGCCATATCCCGGCCCGCAACTGATGCCCGATGCGAGCGGGCGTGCCGCCGTATCGACGTTCCAGGTGGTATGCGCGCGGCTGTGGGATGCGGAGCGGGATAGCGGACGCGTGGCCGGCACCCTGTGCCTGCGCATCGACCCGAACGCGGTCATGCTGCAGATCGTGACGGCGGCGCGCTATGGCCGCAGCGGCGACCTGTACATGATCGACGGCAATGGCCGCCTGGTGTCGCCCGCGCGCTTCGATGAAGAGCTGGCCGCGCAAGGACTGCTGGCGCCTGGCATGGCGTCGATGTTCCATACCGTGGCGCGCGTTCCCGTGGCGGACGGCAACGGCACCTACCGTTTGCCGCCGGGCGCGCCGCTGACCCGGCTGGCGCAGCAGGTGCTGGCGCACCAGACACTGCAGCTTGGCTTCGGCTATCGCGACTACCGCGGCCGGCGCGTGGCCGGTGCCGGGCTGTGGGTGCCGGCGCTGGCGAGCGGGCTGATCCTCGAGCAGGACATGGACGAGGCCTTCCTCTCGTATCTGTCGACGCGCACCGTGGTCATCGGCATGGCGCTGGCGATCCTGCTGCTGATCGGCCTGGCCGCGTGGGCGCTGCGCCGTGGCCAGTTGCGCCTGGCGCACAGCGAGGAACGGCTGCGCGCGATGCTCGACCATTCTCCTGCGATCATCCACCTGAAGGACCGCAACCACGCCTTCCTGGCGCTGAACCCCGCCACGCAGGCGCTGATCGGACAGACCGAGCGCGGGGCGCTGGGCCGCACCGACCGCGAATTGCCGGTGATGCCCGACGGCACGCAGGAGCGCTGGGACATCGAGGAGCGGGTCATGTCCACCGGCGCGGCGGAGGAGCACATTTACACGATGCAAGCCGCGGAAGGTACGCGCGACCTGCAGGTGATGCGCTTCCCGGTGCGCAATCCGGCCACCAACGAAGTGGTCGGCGTGGGGTCGGTCGGTATCGACATCACCAGCCAGGTGCGCGCGCACCGCGAGCTGAAGGAGCTGTCGCAGACGCTGGAGCACAAGGTGTCCGAGCGCACGCGCGAACTCGCCATCGCCAACGCCGAACTGGCCGAGGCCAAGCATGAGGCGGAATCCGCGGCGCAGGCCAAGGCCAGCTTCCTCGCCAACATGAGCCATGAGATCCGCACGCCGATGAACGCGGTGATCGGCATGGCCCACCTGGCGCTGGGCACGCCGCTCGATCCCAAGCAGCGCGACTATATCGAGAAGATCCAGCGCTCCGGCCAGCACCTGCTGGGCATCCTCAACGACATCCTCGACCTGTCCAAGATCGAGGCCGGCAAGCTGGAAGTGGAAGAGATCGACTTCTCGCTGGAGCGCGTGCTGCGCACCGTGGGCGACCTGGTGTCGGAGCGGGCCGCGGCCAAGCAGCTGGAGCTGATCGTCGAGGTTGCGCCGGACGTGCCCGACGCGCTGCGCGGCGATCCGCTGCGGATCCGCCAGGTGCTGATCAATTTCACCACCAACGCGGTCAAGTTCACCGAGCGCGGCGAGATCGTGGTGCGCGTGGCGCGCTGCACCGGCGATGGCGACCTGCCGCGCGTGCGGCTGCATTTTGCCGTGCGCGACACCGGCATCGGCATCGCGCCCGAGGCGATCGGACGCCTGTTCCAGAACTTCGAGCAGGCCGACAGCTCGACCACCCGCCGCTACGGCGGCAGCGGCCTGGGCCTGGCGATCAGCCAGCGGCTGGTGCAGTTGATGGGCGGCACGCTGGGCGTGGAAAGCACACCGGGCGAGGGCAGCACGTTCTGGTTCGAGCTGTCGCTGCTGCCGGGCAGCCAGCGCGCGCCGGCGCTGCTGGTGCGGCCGGAACTGGCCGGCCGCCGCCTGCTGGTGGTGGACGACCACGGCTACGCGCGCCAGGTCCTCGCCGCGATGCTGCGCCGCTTCGGCTTCCGCGCTGACCAGGCCGCCTCGGGCGAAGCGGCGCTGGCTGCGATCGAAGCCGCCGATGCCGAGGGCGATCCTTACCACGCCGCCTTTATCGACTGGCGCATGCCCGGCTTGGACGGCATCGAGACCGCCCGCCGGCTGGCCCGGCTGGCGCTGCGTGGTCCGCGCCCGCGGCCGCTGATGGTGACGGCCAACGGCAGCGAGGCGGCGATGCGGGCCGGCGAGCATGGCGGCTTCGAAGCGCTGCTGCTCAAGCCGGTCAGCGCGTCGGTGCTGTTCGATGCCACGCTGCGCGTGCTGGCCGCCGAGCCTGGCACGCCGCTACAGGCCGAACCGGAGCGCCCCGCGCCTGGCCCAGGCTGGTCGCTGCCGCAGCGGCGCGTGCTGCTGGTCGAGGACAACGAAATCAACCGCGAGGTCGCCGTACACCTGCTGCAGCAGGCCGGCATCACGCCGGACACCGCCGAAAACGGGCGCGTAGCGCTGGAGCGGCTGGCCGCGCATGCGTACGACCTGGTGCTGATGGATATGCAGATGCCGGTGATGGACGGCGTCGAGGCCACGCGCCGCATCCGAGCCGATGCGCGGCTCGCCGCGCTGCCGGTGGTTGCCATGACCGCCAATGCCTTGCCCGAGGACCGCGAACGCTGCCTGGCCGCGGGCATGGACGACCATATCGCCAAGCCGATCAGTCCGCCGGTGTTTTTTGCCACCGTGCATCGCTGGTTGACCCACGGCGACTCAGTGCCGGCGGTGGCACCGGCGGCGCAGGCATGGCCGGTATTGCCGACATGGCTTGGGGCGCTCGCCGCGACAGGCTTGCTGGATGTCGATGGTGCACTGGCGCGCGCAGGGGGACAGCCGGAGACGTACCGTGGCCTGCTGGCGCGGCTGCGGGACCGCTACGCCGATGCCGGCACACGCGCTGGCCGGGCCGCGCAGCTTGCGCACGAGCTGGCCGGTGTGGCCGGCAATCTCGGCGCGATGGCAGTGTCGCGCGCCGCCGCGGCGCTGGAATGCACGCTGCGGGATGGCGGCGATGGCGCCGCGCGGCAGGCCGCCGCGCTTGAAGCTGCGATGTCGGACCTGCTCGCGGCACTGCACCGGCACCTGCCGGAGGCGCCGGACCCGCAAGACGAGCCAGCAGCGCCGGCAGCGCCGATCGAGCCTTCCGCCGCGTCCGCCGCGCAGGCAATGGCCCGGCTGCGGCGGCAGTTGCGCGAAGGCGCCAGCGAAGCCGGCTCGACCCTCGCCACGCATCGCGCCGCGCTGGCCGCGGCGGCGCCTGCCAGCATGCTGGCCGAGCTGGAAGCCGCGATCGAAGCGTACGACTACGCCGCGGCGCTGGCCGTCCTCGACGACATGCTGCCTGTCATGGCCTCTGGCCAGGGCTGATGTCTGGCCCCGGGCCCCAGGCCCGTCAGCGGCCGGCCGGCAGCACCATCGTCACCAGCACCGATGCATCGGTGTCAGCGGTCAGGTCATAGCGCACGCACGGGCCGACATAGAGCAAGTCGCCCTGGCACAGTCCGCGTTCGGCGCCGTCCACGCGCAGGCGGACTTTTCCTTCCAGGCATTGCACAGTCATCGGGCCATCGACCGAATGGGGCGGCACATGCTTGCCCGCCTTCAGCACCAGCCGCATCACTTCCAGCGGACCTTCCTTGAACAGGGCTTGGGTGACAGTCTGGTCCAGGCGCGTGCCCAGGGGCAACACGCTGGCGATCTGTCCGGAAGCTAGGTGGGGGAGGGACATGCGCGGCTCCTCGCTGTAGTGGGTCGTTTGATTTGTGCCTTGTCAGGCGCTGCTGGCATTTGCCGCCAGCAAGCCTTTCCAATCTAGCACCGGAGCGCGCGACTCAATAGCGTTCAGCGTGACGTAGCCGGCGTAGCTGACGCGGGCGACGTGCCGGCGTCTTGTGCGCAGGGGGGCGCATGGCGGGCCTGTGCCTGCGCGCGGGCGCGCTCGATCACGGTCCAGTCAGGGCCCGCACTGGCAGGCAGGGATACGGCAATGGCGCCAAGCGCGAGCATGGCGAGCAGGATGGTCTTCACGGGAATGTCGTCGAACTGGGATGGGGGCTGGCCGGAACAGGTCTTTCCGGCCAGCGGTGCCGCCACGGCGAGCGCCGCGGCGGGCGGGGGCCGTATCAGGCGGCGTGAGCCGGCGGCGCCGAGACGCCGGTGCGGTCCAGGCCCGCCAGGTCCATGCCGGCTGCCGGCTGGTTGGCGCCGTCGGTGAACGGGTCGCGCTTGCCATTGACGTGCGCGCCGTCGCTGAACGGATCGCGCTTGCCGTTGACGTGCGCGCCTTCGGTGAAGGGATCGCGCTTGCCGTTGTGCTGCAGGTTGTAGCCGTAGCGGTCGGCTTCGGTGCCGTGGTCATTCATGCCTTGGGCGGCAGCGGGGCCGCAGGCGAGCACGCTGGCACCGAGGGCGGCGATGGAGAGCGTCGTGGCAAGGAGGGCTTTGAGATCGTTGTTATGCATGTCTGCTGTGTCTTGGGTGAGGGGACGGCACGGCCCTGCAGCTTCCTGCGGGCCGTGCGGGGTGGGCGGATCTGCCTGGCCGCCAGCCGTCCGGTTCGCCTTGTGGGCGGTGCCGGGGCGCAGCAGCGACTGCAGCGCCGGGGCACGGGACGAAGTGTAGTCACGCCGATCCATTCCTGTGATGATTTAAAATGACAAAAATCAGTCGCTTTTTTCATCGTTATGCGAAGACGTTGCCGAGGTCCCTGCCGACACCTTGCGGGCGGCTTGCCAGCCGCCGCCGAGGGTCAGGAAGAGGTCTACCTGGCGGTATGACACCTGGGCCTCGGCCGCGGCCAGCGCGGCGTCGGCATCGGCCAGCGCCTGCTCGGCATCGAGGCGGTCGAGGTACGGGATGCGCCCGGCCTGCTGCAGCCGCACCTGCTGGCGCGCGGCGTCGCCGGCCTGCTCGCGCGCCGCATGCAGCAATTCCCGCCGCTCCAGCGCTCGGGTATAGGCGGACAGCGCCGTTTCCGTTTCCTGCAGCGCGCGCAGCACGGTGCCGTCGAAGCGCGCCAGCGCGGCGTCGGCGGCCGCCTCATGGCCGTGGATGCGGTGGCGCACGCCGTTGGTCGGCAGCGACCAGCTCAGCATGGGGCCCAGGCTCCAGCGCGCCGTCGGGCCGCTGCCCAGGTCGCTGAGCACGCCGGTCAGGCCGGCGCTGGCGCCGATGCGGATCGACGGGTACAGGTCCGCCGTGGCAACGCCTACGCGCGCGGTCGCCGCAGCCAGTTCGCGCTCGGCCTGGCGGATATCGGGACGGCGCCGCAGCAGCGCGGCGCCGTCACCCACGGGCAGAGGCGCGCGCAATTCCGGCTCGGCATGGCAATCGACCTCGTCCGGCGCCAATGCTGACGGTGGCTTGCCCAGCAGCAGGGCCAGGCGGTAATGCGCCGCGGCGCGCTCCGCCGCGAAGGCCGGCAAGGCGGCGCGCACCGCTTCCGTGCGGGCGCGCTCGCGTGCCACGTCCGGCGGCTGCGCGCGGCCGGCAGCGACCAGCCGGCGGGTTGCGTCCAGCGTTCGCTCCCGCACCGCAAGCTGCTGCGTGGCCACGGCCAGTTCATGAGTGGCCGCGCAGCCTTGCACGTAGGCGCGCACGGTCTGCGCGGCCACGCTGACGCGCACCATGTCGAGGGTGGCTTCGCTGGCTTCGGCGCCCGCCAGCGCGGCCTCGTCGGCACGCGCCAGCTTGCCGAAGAAATCGATGAGGTAAGACACGCCGAAGCCGAAGTCGCCCAGGTTGAACACCGGCGGCTTGACGGTCTGCAGGAAGCTCTGGGCCGACAACTGCGCGCGCGACACGCTGGCGTCGACGCCGCCTTGTGGCAGGTTCTCGGACTCGACTTCATGCAGCAGCGCCACTGCGCGCCGCAGGTTGGCCGAGGCGGCGCGGATGTCGGTGTTGGCCGCCAGCGCCTGACGCACCAGCCGGTCGATCCGCGCGTCGTCATAGAGGTGCCACCAGTCGTCCGGGACCGGGCCGATGTCGACGCCATGCGCGTTGCCGCCCTGCAGCGCGCCGTTGGCCTGCGGCGCCTTGATCGCGGCGCGCTCGGGCACGCGGTAGTCCGGGCCCACCGTGGTGCAGGCGCACAGGCACGCGGCCGCGGCGCACGCCAGCCAGCGACGGCGTGCGCTCATGATCGCGCTGCGGCAGGGCGCCGCAGTTCACGCACCGACACCGTCGCGGTGCGGCCCGACACCAGCCTGACGTCGGCGGGCACGTCTTCCAGCACGATGCGCACCGGCACGCGCTGCGCCAGGCGCACCCAGTTGAAGGTCGGGTTGACGTTGGGCAGCAGGTTCGAGCCGGCACTGCGGTCGCGGTCCTCGATGCCGGCGGCGATGCTCTGCACATGCCCGCGCAGGTGCCGCGGCTCGCCCATGATATGGACGTCCACCGGGCTGCCGATATGGATGCGGTGCAGCTTGGTTTCCTCGAAATACCCTTCCACATGGAACGACGCCGCGTCGACCATCGACAGCACCGGGCGGCCTGTGGACACGTAGTCGCCCAGCCGCGGCAGGCGGTCGTTGAGGTTGCCCGCCACCGGGCTGCGCACGCTGGTGCGCTCCAGGTTCAGCCGCGCCAGCCGCACCGTAGCCTCGGCCTGCGCCAGCGCGGCTTCGCCGTGTTCCACGCGGGCGCGGCCCTGTTCGGCGACTTCGCCGGCCACCAGCCCGTCGAGCGTGCGGTTGCGCGCGGCTTCGCGCCGCGCCTGCGCCAGCGTTGCGCGCAGCGTGGCGGCGGCGGCCAGCGCCTGCTGCAGCGCCAGCGCGTAGCGGTCGCGGTCGATCTCGAACAGCACCTCGCCGCGCTGCACGTACTGGTTGTCGCGCACCAGCACGCGCGTCACCAGGCCGGAGACGTCAGGGGCGACCTGGACGATATCGGCGCGCACATGGCCGTCGCGCGTCCAGGGCGCGGCGGTGTAGTAGTCCCACAAATGGCGCAGCACCAGCACGGCGGCCAGCACGGCCAGCAGCGTCGGCAGCAAGGGAAGCAGGGGGCGGAGTCGGAGTGTCATGACGGCAGTCCCGGCACCGCGGCGAAGACCGCCGCCACGCCGCCCAGGACGATCACATAGAGGGAAAGGTTGAACAGCGAGCGGTGCCAGATATGCCGGTAGCAGCCCAGCGCCGCCAGCGCCATGCGGATCGCGGTGGTGACGGCGAAGGCCAGCACCATCAGCACCAGCACGCCTGGCACGAATACGCCATAGAGATCGATTTCACTGAGCATCGGGGAGCAGCAAGGGCGGTGAGTGAGGTCAGGCCGCGCGCGCTGGCGGGCACGCCCCGGGGTGTAGCGTGACCTGCAGCACCACCAGCGCGCCCAGCGCGCCACTGTCCTGCCGTGGCAGCGCGGCGATGGCATCGGCCACCCAGCGTGACAGCACCGCCGGTGCCGCCACGGCATGGCCGCCGCGCAGGCGCGACCGGTAATGCCGCGCAACTGCCGCCAGCACCCGGCGCACCGGCTTGCGTGCGGCAGGCGGGAGGCCCGGCAGCGCCTTGTGCAGCGCCAGCGCGCAATAGCCGACCTGCAGCGCATGGAAGCCGTCCGACGAGAGCGGGTCGCCGGCCGCGCCCAGGCGAGGCACCAGCTGGCCGAGCCGGTCCAGCATGCGCGCGCCCAGCCGCGCGTCGCCGTCCGCCGCGCGCAGCGTGGCCGCCTGCGCCAGGTCCTGCCAGCTTGCGCGCACCAGCCGGTGCGCCGCCGCGCGCGCGCCGAACGGGCGCACCGCCATCGACCACAGCGGCGCGAACAGCATCGCCGCGGCGCTGGCCAGGCAGGCATTGAAGGTGCCGAGGAAATCCGCGTCGAACACAGCCTGCACATTGGCGAACGAGGCGGTGTTGACCGACAGCAGCATCGCGATCAGCTGGAAGCCCGGCCGCGCCACCAGCAGGCCGATGCCCAGATAAGGCAACGCCAGCATCGCCGCCAGCGCCTCGAAGGTATGCGCATGTGGCACCACCACGAACAGGTAGCCGGAGGCCACCAGCAGGCACACCAGGCTCCAGCGCAGGAAAGGTGCGGCCATGCGGCGCGGCTCGTCGATGGCGGCAAAGAAGCAGCAGGCGATCGACGCCACCGCCACCGCGCCGGCACCGTCTTCCCAGCCCGAGAAAATCCACAGCAAACCGGCGCAGAACACCGCCAGCCCGCTGGACGCGGCGCCGAACAGCAGCATGCCGTGGTCATGGTGATGGCCGGCGCCGTCAGGTGCCTCCGGTGCCGCCCGGCTGGTGGCGGACGGCGCCTCGGGGCCGCGTTCGCCGATGCCGCGTTGCAGCGCCAGGCATTCCGCGTACAGCGAGCACAGGCGTTGCAGCTGGTCGGCGGCGGTCGTGGCGAGCCGCGCCGGCCAGCCGCCATCCCCTCCGTCCAGACGCCAGTCGCGTTGCAGGAGCGGAGCCGGCTGCGGAGCACCGCTGCCCAGCCACGAAGCGGTAGCGGCCAGCGCCTGCTGCAGCGGCGCGGGCATGCCGCCGGGCAGGGCGCGCAGCGCCTGCAGCACGCTTTCCAGCGACGACAGCAACGGCATCAGCATGGTCATGCGCTGGCGCAGCGCGCGCGCATGGCGCAGCGTGCGGCTGCCCTCGGTGTCGTAGGCGAGCTGGCTGATCAGCTGGTCCAGCGCCAGGATGTCGGTGGCAAGCCGATGGCGGCCATCGTCGGCGCCGGGGCTGCCGCGCAGGATCGCCGCGGCCCAGCCGCTGGCGTCGGCAAGCCAGGTCGCCGCGCGCTGGCGCAGCGCGGGCGCCACCTTGGCCGGGAACACGACCGACCCGACCAGTCCGGCGCAGACAATGCCGATCACGATCTCCTCGATGCGCGCCACGGCGATATCGAAGATCTCGGCCGGCTGGCTGACCGCCGGCAGCGCCACGATCGGCAGCGTGTATGCCGCCAGCAGGAACACATAGCTGCGCGGCGAGCGCTGCAGCAGGGACAGATACACCAGCGCGGTGATCCACAGCCCGATCGCGGCCATCAGCACGATCGGCATGTTGACCAGCTGCGGCACCGTCGCCACCGCGGCGGTCGCGCCGAGCACCGTGCCGGCGACGCGGTACGCCGCCTTGGAGCGGGTCGCGCCGGTCAGCGGGTGCGAGACGAAATACACGGTAGCCATGGCCCAGTACGGCCGCGGCAGGCCGAGCGCCAGCGCGATATAGAGTGCCAGCATCGCGGCGGCGAATGCCTTCAGCGAGAACAGCCACTGTCGTGCATTCGGCCAGCTAGCCATGGGGCGAGGTCTTGAAGACAAGGAGTTTGGGGGCGCGCAACGCTACCTGCCGCCCCACGCTTCATGGTGGCGCAGTCGGGCAGGGGCGATGTGTGGAAGCGAAGTGTAGCCGCACCTTTTGCATTCCATTCATGATTTAATATTGGCTTTTCCATTCGCTTTGTTCATGGAAGCGTGCCGCCAGGGCCAGACGCCCGGCGGTGCGGCCCATTTGCCCATGCCTATCGATATCCGCGCGCTGCGCTACTTCGTCGAGACCGCGCGCCTGCACAGCTTCACGCAGGCGGCGAGTTCACTGTTCGTCACCCAGTCGACCATCAGCAAGATGGTGAAGCAGCTTGAAGACGAGGTCGGCCAGCCGCTGCTGATCCGCGAAGGCAAGAGCGTGCGCCTGACCGACGTGGGGCGCGTGGTCTACGAGCGCGGTCAGGAAGCGCTCGGCGTGGTCCACCGGCTCACGCTGGAAGTGGCCGACCTGTCATCGCTGGGCCGCGGGCAGCTGACGGTGGGTATCCCGCCGATGGTCAACCTGTTTTTCTCGCCGGCGGTCAGCGCGTTCCGGCAGCGCTATCCCAACCTGCAGCTGACGCTGGACGAGCATGGCGGGCAGGTGGTCGAGCAACTGGTCGCCAGCGGCGAACTGGAGGTCGGCGCCACGGTGCTGCCCGGCGACAGCGGCCTCGCGCTGGAGGCACGGCAGTTTGGCCGCTACCCGATCTGGGCGGTCGGGCCGCGCAAGGCGAAGTGGGCACGCGGGCGTACCGTCACGCTGGGCGCGCTGGGCGACGAGCCGCTGGTGATGCTGACCGACGACTTCTCGCTGACGCGCAAGCTTAACCAGGCCTTCCTGGAAGCGCGCATCGAGCCACGCGTGGTGGCGCGCAGCGGCCACTGGGATTTCCTGGCGTCGATGGCGGCGGCGGGTCTGGGCACCACGTTCCTGCCGCAGCCGCTGGCCGAGCGCCTGCAGGGGCAGGACACGCTCGCCATGGCGCGCCTGACCGAGCCGGCAATGGACTGGACCATGGCGCATATCTGGTCGCCCGGACGCTACCTGTCGCACGCGGCACGCGCGTGGCTGGCGGTCTGCGACGAGGTACTGGGGGAAGCCGAAAAGCGCTAGCGCGGCGAGTTCGCGCCTATTTGCCCAGGCACTGGTCCGGCGCGATATCCAGCCGCACCAGCGACTGGCGCCCGGCGGTGTAGTGGTAGAGCAGCGTCACGCCGAGCTTGCCCAGCACCGGCACGTCCGGATTGCGGCAGATGCCGCGCTCCAGGATCGGCTTGGCCGATGCCATGTACTCGCGCGTGCCGTCGCGCGTGGCATCGACGCCCGACACTTTCAGCTGGAACTCGACGATCTTGCCGGGCCGGACCACGCAGCCGTCAAAGCGCGTGGTGTCGTCCAGGTCCAGCGGGCCGGCGCGCATCAGTTCCTGGCAGGCCATTCGCAACTGCCGGTCGGCATCGCCCGCGGTCAGCCGCGTGACGCCGGTCATGCCGGTCGGCTTGCCGCGCACGGTGCCGAGCAGCAGGGTGGCGAGGCCGGAGAGTTGCGGGCTTGGCGCGGGCGTCGCTGCCGGGGCGGCAGTGGTGGCAGTAGTGGCCACCGCGGCGACCAGGACAACGAGGGCCGCCAGCGACGGCAGAAGGCGGTGAGGCGTGGCCGTCGGGGCGGCTGGGGCAAGGCGCATAAAGGGGGCGGGGGTGGTGAACCTGTAGCGCTGCTACTTTAGCCGCTGGCACTTGACGCCGTTGTCAGGCGTTGTCCTACGCGGCCACGCGGCCGGCGCAGTGCGCAGCACATTGTGCCGGGACGGCCGCCGCCGTTACAGCTCCAGCACCAGCCGGCATCCGCCGGCCGCACGCGAACAGCACGCCATCATCCGGTCGTTGGCGTCGCGCTCGGTGCGCGTCAGCACCACGTCGCGATGATCGACCTGGCCGGCCAGCACGCGCACTTCGCACGAGCCGCACAGGCCTTCCTCGCAATCGCTCTGCACGTCGATATTGGCGCCGCGCAGCGCAGCGAGCAGGGTCTGGCCGGCGGGCACCTCCATGACCAGGCCGGAGTCCTTCAGCTCGACCGTGAAGGGCTGCTCCTGCGATGCGTCCAGCGCGCCCAGCCGCGACACGAAGTGCTCGACCCGCAGCGCGTCCTCCGGCCACGCGGCGCAGCCGTCGGCCAGCGCGTCGAGCAGCCGTTGCGGGCCGCAGGCGTAGACGTGGGTGCGCGGCGCCGGCGTGGCCAGCAATGCCCCGAAGTCGGCGCGCCGGCCTTCGTCGCCGGCATAGACGCGCAGGCGCTCGCCATGCAGGGCCTGCAGCGTGTCCAGCATTGCCATCGACCGCCGCGAGCGGCCGCAGTAATGGATCTCGTAGTCGATGCCGAGCTGGCGCGCGCGCCGCGCCATCGCGCTGACCGGCGTGATGCCGATGCCGCCGGCAATGAAGATGGCGCGCCCGCAACCCTCGTCGAAGCGGAAGTGGTTGCGCGGGCCGCGGATGCGCAGGCGGTCGCCCGCCTTGACGCTGTCGTGCACCCAGGCCGAGCCGCCGCGGCTCCCGCGCTCGCGCAGCACGGCGATTTCCAGCGCGCCGGCATCGTCGGGATCGCCGCACAGCGAATACTGGCGCGACAGCCCGGTATCGCCGCACTCCACATCGATATGCGAGCCCGGCGCCCAGCGCGGCAGCGGCTTGCCGTCCGGCGCCGCCAGCCGCAGCCGCACCACGCCGTCGGCGGCGGGGGCGATGCTTTCCACCACCACGGTGCGCGCGCTGGTGTGCGCCGACGGCTCGCCAATGCGCACGGGCTGCCGCTGCAGCAGCAGCGCGGGGTCGCGGCGCTCCGGATTCTGAGCGGGATCCCACTCGACCAGCAGGTGCTCCGGGCCGCGGAAAGAGGTGTTGGGCACGTAGGTGAAGGACTGTTCCGCCAGCCGCATATGCGGCAGCCGGCGCGTCAGCTCTTCCAGGAAGATCTGCATCTCCATGCGCGCCAGGTTCTTGCCCATGCACTGGTGCGAGCCGTAGCCGAAGGTCAGCTGCTCGCTGGCGTTGTCGCGGCGGATGTCGAACAGGTCGGCATCGGCGAAGTGGCGCTCGTCATGGTTGGCCGACGAGGTCACGATCAGCAGCTTGCTGCCCGCGGCCAGGCGGATGCCGCCCACTTCCGTGTCGCGCGTGACCAGCCGGCGCCACGCCGCCACCGAGCCGTTGTGGCGCAGGCATTCCTCCACCGCGTTGGGGATCAGCGAGGGGTCCTCGCAGATCTCGCGCCACGTATCCGGATGCTGCAGCAGCAGCTTGAGGGCATTGGCCGAGGCATTGGCGGTGGTTTCGTGCGCGGCGACGATGCCGGCCATCATCATCGAATGCAGGTAGGAGTCGGTGACGACCTCGGGCAGCGCCTTCTGCTTGCGCAGGCCGTACTGCATCCAGCCCGGGCCCGACGGGTCCTCGCGCATCTTGTCGAGGATGCGCCCGGCCAGCTGCCAGAAATTGCCCACGGCATGCGCCACCGCGACCTGTTCCTCCGGCTTTGGCCGGCCCCAGGTGTTGACCGTGTGGGCGATGGAGTACTGGCGCAGCAGGTCCATGTCCTCTTCGGGCACGCCCAGGAAATGCAGCGCCACGGTCAGCGGCACTTCCCAGAGCATCTGGTCGACCAGGTCGGCGCGGCCATCGTCGATAAAGCGGTCGACGTATTCGCGCGCCAGGCGCCGCACCATGGGCTCGTGATGCGCCAGCTCGGCGGGCGTGAACGGGTCCATCAGCGCGCGCCGGCGCGGCATGTGGGCGGGCTCGTCCTCGTTGACCAGCGTGCGGTTCATGGCATAGCCGTACGAGGCCAGCACCGCGTTGGCCTCGTCGCCGGTGGGCGTGATTTTCTCCAGCGCGATCGACGGGCTGAAGGTGAGGTTGTCGCGGAAGATCGCCTTGATGTCGTCGTAGCGCGTGACGACCCAGTAGCCCAGCCTGGGGCTGTAGAACACCGGTTCCTGCTCGCGCGACCAGCGTACGTATTCGGGCGGGTCCTGCTGGTAGCCGTCGCCGAAGGGATCGAATTCCGCCGCGTCATGGCTGACGGGGCAGCCGTTGGGTGCCTTGAAAGCGGAATGGTCGACGGGGCAGCCGCCGCGCG
Organism: Cupriavidus sp. Agwp_2; assembly: GCF_040784895.1. NCBI lineage: Bacteria > Pseudomonadati > Pseudomonadota > Betaproteobacteria > Burkholderiales > Burkholderiaceae > Cupriavidus > Cupriavidus sp. Agwp_2. The sequence goes on along the minus strand of NZ_CP088084.1, from coordinate 610,306 downwards.
CGGCACCGTGTGAGAGGTTGGCCATACTGCGTACTCCTGGCTAAAGCACTTGCCGTCCGGTCGGTGCCGGACGGGCTTGGGGGTCAGATGATTGCCGGCCTTAGTTGTCCAGCGTGATCTTCAGGTCGCGGATCAGCCTGGTCCAGCGTGCCGACTCGGTGCGCAGCAGCTCGCTGAACTGCGCCGGCGTATTGCCCACCGGCTCCACGCCGAAATCCACCAGCCGCTTGTTCACCGCCGGCTCGCGGATCGCCGCGACCACATCCTTGTTCAGCGTGTTGATGACCTCGGGCGGCGTGGCGGCCGGCACCACCATGCCGACCAGCGCGGCGGCTTCCACGCGTGGGTAGCCCAGTTCGGCAAAGGTCGGCACGTCGGGCAACTGCGGCAGGCGGGTGGCATTGGCCACGGCCAGCGGCCGCACCTTGCCGCCCTTGATAAAGCCGGCGCCGGCGGCATAGTCGACCATCATCGCGGCGACCTGGCCAGCGGCGACGTCCGACAGCGCGGGCGCGGCGCCGCGGTAGGGCGCGTGCGTCATCGGCAGGCCGCCGGCTTCCACCTTCAGCAATTCCATGGCCAGGTGGTGCGGGCTGCCCGCTCCGGCGGATCCATAGCTGACGCCGCCCTGCGTGGACTTCGCCTGCGCGATGAAGTCCCTGGCGTTCTTCACCGGGCTGTTCGCGCCGACCACCAGGATCATCGGGAAGCGGCCCAGCAGCGTGACCGGTGCCAGGTCCTTGCCCGGGTTATAGGAAAGCGTCTTGTACAGGACCGGGTTGAACACCAGCGTGCCGTTGTCGGCGGACAGCACGGTGTAGCCGTCGGCGGCCGAGCGCACCGTCTCGGCCGCGCCGATCGCCGTATTGCCGCCGGGCTTGTTGTCCACCACGACCGGCTGGCCGACCTTGGCCGACAGTCCCTGGCCAATGGTGCGCGCGAGGAAGTCCGAGCCGCCGCCGGCGGCGTACGGCACGATCCAGCGGATCGGCTTGGCGGGGTAGGTGTCGGCGGCGTGCGCCGGCAGGGCGGACAGCATGGGCGGGACGAGCGCGCCAAAAGCGCCGATGGCCAGGCGCGGCAACAGGGTGCGGGGCATGTGGTTGTCTCCGATGAATTTCTGTTTTGCGTAAATCTTATACGCATTGCGTAATCATTGAATGAGGGTTAACCTTGAAGCCGACCGCCCTATCGTCGCCAAACCAGGCGTGGCCTAATCTGCCTGCCATTGCCCACACCATTGCCATGCCCGCATCCCGTTCCAAGCCCGCTGCCCCCGCCGCCCCCGATGCGTCTGCCGATGCCTCGCCCCGCACACGAGAGCGTCGCCAGCGGGTGCAGTCCGCCGTCACGGGCATGGCGGTGCTCAAAGGGCTGGCCCGGCTCGGCGGGCGCGCCAGCCTGACCGCGCTGGCCGCGCAGATCGACGAAAGCCCGGCCAAGGTGCACCGCTACCTGGTCAGCCTGCTGGAAGAGGGACTGGTTGCGCAGGAATCCGGTACGCAGCAGTACCACCTGGGCTACGAGGCGCTGCAGATCGGCATGGCGGCCATGCGCCAGGCCGACCCCATCCGGCTGGCCGAGGCCTCGCTGGTGCGGCTGCGCGAGACGCTGGAAGTGACGTGCTTTGTCGCGGTGATGGGCAACAAAGGGCCGACCATCATGCGTTTTGAGGAACCGGGCTTGCCGGTCACGGTGAACGTGCGCGCGGGGTCGGTGATGCCGCTGCTGTGGTCGGCCACCGGGCGCGTGTTCCTGGGCCTGCTGGACGAAACCCGGGTGCAGGAGCAGGCGAAAGAAGAACTGGCACAGGCTGCCGAGGCGCGGCTGGTTTCGCTCGACCGCGAGGACCCGATCGGCGTGCTGCGCCGTGCCGTGCAGGACGATGACTGCGCCTGGGTGCGCGACACCAACCTGACCGGCATCAGCGCCGTGGCCGCGCCGGTGCGCGACTACACCGGCCGCGTGTGCGCGGTGCTGACGGCGCTGGGCGCCACCGGCGGCTTCGATCCGTCGATCGACGGGCCGGTCGGCACCGCCGTGCGGCACGAGGCCCGCGTGGTCAGCGCCGCGCTCGGCTTCCACCCGGAAGCGGCGGGCTGAGGCGCCGCCGGGAAGGGCGTGGCCATTGTGCAAGCCGCGCGCAGACGCGTATATTCCTCGCGGTTTGCCGACACTCCTTCCACTGCCTGACATGAAGATCCTTGCCCCCACGCGCCTCGCGGCGCTTGCCGCCGCCGGCCTGCTGTGCACGCCGGCCACGTACGCCGCCGACAAGGCCGACCCGCGCCAGCTCGAACGCGCCGTCAACGAGGCGATCGCGCCGATGATGAAGGCGCACAACATACCGGGCATGGCCATCGCGGTGACGGCCGGCGGCAAGCAGTATTTCTTCAACTATGGCGTGACCGCGAAGCGGGGCGGCAAGCCCGTCACCGAGTCGACCCTGTTCGAGATCGGCTCGGTCAGCAAGACCTTCACGGCGACGCTGGCGGGCTATGCGCAGGCGCGCGGTGCCATGTCGCTGTCGGATCCCGCCGGCAAGTACCTGCCGGCGCTTGCCGGCAGCGCCCTGGGCACGACCAGCCTGCTGGACCTTGGCACCTACGCGGCCGGCGGCCTGCCGCTGCAGTTTCCCGAGGCGGTCAACAATCCGCAGGCAATGGTCGATTACTTCAGGGCCTGGCAACCCGCCTACGCGGCTGGAACCCATCGACGTTACTCGAACCCCAGCATCGGCCTGTTCGGCTACCTCGCCGCGCGCAGCCTGGGCGAGCCGTTCGATGACCTGATGGAGAAGACCCTGTTTCCGGCGTTCGGCCTGAAACGTACCTATATCCGGGTGCCGAAGCCGTTGATGGCGGACTACGCATGGGGTTACACCAAGGACGACAAGCCGACCCGCGTGACGCCGGGCGTACTGGATTCCGAAGCCTACGGCGTGAAGACGACGTCGGCCGACATGATCCGCTTCGTCGAGGCCAACCTGTCGCCGGCGGGGCTTGACGACAAGATGCAGCGCGCCATCGCCACCGCGCGTACCGGCTACTTCAAGGTCGGCAGCATGGTGCAGGGGCTGGGATGGGAGATGTATGCCTATCCGACGCCGGTCAGCGCCATCCTCGCGGGCAGCTCGCCGCAGGTGGTATTCGAGGCCAACAAGGTCGACAGGCTGGAGCCGCCGCAGGCACAAAGCGCCGATGTGCTGGTCAACAAGACCGGGTCGACCAACGGGTTTGGCGCCTACGTCGTGTTCGTGCCGGCCAAACGCATCGGGCTGGTGATGCTCGGCAACAAGAACATGCCGGTGCCGGCGCGGGTGGAAGCGGCGTATCACATCCTGACGGTGCTGGACGCCGCGCTGGCGGCAAAACGCTAGGTACACAACCGCCAGTCGCTGCCAGAAAAAAGGGCGGCCCGAAGGCCGCCCTTGTCTGCTGCGCGCCCGGGCGCCGTCAGAACTGCTCGGCCGTCAGCGCATTGACCGGCGCAGCACCGCCAACGACAGCATCGCGCAGCGCCGTTGCCTGCGACAGGATGTGCTGTGCGAAGAAATGCGCGGTGGCGATCTTGGCGTCGTGGAAGCCCGGATCCTCGGCCCGCTTCGCATCCGCGGCCAGCATCGCCCGGCCCAGCTGCCAGCCCGAGAACACGATGCCGCAAAGCTTCAGGTACGGCACGCTGCCGGCGAACACGGCATTCGGGTCCGACTTGGCATTGGCCACCACAAACTCGACCACCGCTTCCAGCGCCGCGCGGCCATTGGCCAGCTGCGCCTGGACCGCGGTGAAGGCCGCGCCGCCATGCCGGCCCAGCGCGGCCTCGGTCTCGGCGATCTGCGCGCAGATCGCGCGCGCCACGGCGCCGCCGTCACGCACGGTCTTGCGGCCGACCAGGTCGTTGGCCTGGATGGCCGTGGTGCCTTCGTAGATCGGCAGGATGCGGGCGTCGCGGTAGTGCTGCGCCGCGCCGGTTTCCTCGATGAAGCCCATGCCGCCGTGCACCTGCACGCCGAGGCTGGTGACGTCGATCGACAGTTCGGTGCTCCAGCCCTTGACCACCGGCACCAGGAATTCATAGAACGCCTGGTTCTGCTTGCGCACGGCTTCGTCGGGATGCTGGTGCGCAGTGTCGCTGGCGGCCGCGGCCACATAGGCGACGGCGCGGGCGCCTTCGGTCAGCGCGCGCATCGTCATCAGCATGCGCTTGACGTCGGGGTGGTGGATGATGGTGACGGCCTCGCGCGCCGAGCCGTCGACCGGGCGGCTTTGCACGCGCTCGCGCGCATATCCCACGGCCTGCTGGTAGGCACGCTCGGACACCGCGACGCCCTGCATGCCGACCGCGAAGCGGGCCGAGTTCATCATGATGAACATGTACTCCAGGCCGCGGTTCTCTTCACCCACCAGCGTACCGATGGCGCCGCCGTGGTCGCCGAACTGCAGCACGGCGGTCGGGCTGGCCTTGATGCCGAGCTTGTGCTCGATCGACACGCACTGCACGTCGTTGCGCTCGCCCAGGCTGCCGTCGGCATTGACCAGGAACTTGGGCACGATGAACAGCGAGATGCCCTTGACGCCCTCGGGCGCATCGGGCGTACGGGCCAGCACCAGATGGACGATGTTCTTCGCCATGTCGTGCTCGCCGTAGGTGATGAAGATCTTGGTGCCGAAAACCTTGTAGGTGCCGTCGCCCTGCGGCTCGGCGCGGGTGCGCACGGCGGCCAGGTCCGAGCCCGCCTGCGGCTCGGTCAGGTTCATGGTGCCGGTCCACTCGCCATTGATCAGCTTGGGCAGGAAGGCGGCCTTCTGTTCGTCCGAGCCGGCGGTCAGCAGGGCTTCGATGGCGCCGTCGGTCAGCAGCGGGCACAGCGCGAACGAGAGGTTGGCGCTGTTCAGCATTTCGATACAGGCGGTGGAGATCAGCTTGGGCAGGCCCTGGCCGCCAAACTCCTGCGGATGCAGCACGCCCTGCCAGCCGCCTTCGCCGAACTGGCGGAAGGCGTCCTTGAAGCCGGGTGTCGTGGTGACCACGCCATCCTTCCAGCTGCTCGGATCCAGGTCGCCGGTACGGTTGAGCGGCGTCAACACCTGTTCGTTGAACTTGGCGGCTTCGTCGAGCACGGCCCCGGCCGTTTCCGGCGTGGCTTCCTCGAAGCCGGGCAGGCCGCTGACAGCTTCAAGACCTGCGAGCTCGTTCATCACGAACAACATGTCTTTGAGCGGGGCACGGTAGGTCATGGATGTCTCCTGTCTGTACGTCTGTAAGCTTGTTTGGGGTGGCGCGCAAGGCATGGCGCCTGGCCGCAACGCGGGCCGATATGAGATCGTACCGCCGGAAGCGCCGGGCGCGGTTACCCAATGCTGCCCATTCATTGACGAAACCTGCCGCCCTGCACAAACCGGCGCGCGGGGATGCCCCACTGGCCGGCCGCTGCCGCCACCGGGTGGCAGCATTTGTCAGGCGTGCGCGGGCATGGTCCGGTAGGCCTTGGGCGTGCTGCCGGTCCAGTTGCGGAAGGCGCGATGAAAGGCGGTGGGGTTGTCGAAGCCGATATCGAAGGCGATTGCCGCGATGGCGTCCGTGGTGCGCGTCAGCCGCTGGATGGCGATGTCCCGGCGCACCTCGTCCTTGATGGCCTGGAAGGTGGTGCCCTCGGCGGTGAGCCGGCGGCACAGCGTGCGGACGGAGAAGTGCAGGTCCTGCGCCACCGCCTCGATGGTCGGCGTCGCCGGCAGGCAGTCGGCCAGGTACTGGCGCACATGGTGGCACACCATCTGGTCGGCGAACGCGACGAAGATCCAGTCTTCGGGCGCGCGCGCCAGGAATTTCTGCAGGTCGGCCTTGCGCCGGCGGACCGGCATGTCCAGGTAGGCTTCGTCGAACCTGAGCAGCGTCTGGCGGCCGCCAAACTGCACCGGGCCGGGAAACAGGTACAGGGAATCGCTGGCGCGCGGCGGCCGCGGGAAATCGAACTCCACCCTGACCAGCGGAATGCGCCTGCCGATCAGCCATGACGCGACCCCGTGGACCAGCTTGAGCATCAGCTCGCAGCCCAGCGCGCTGACGCCGGGGCCGGCCGGGTCGGCCCGTAGCATGACATCGCCGAAGCCGTCATCACGCCCGGATTCAAGCCGGAAATCGTCCAGGATCAGGTGGAAGAACTGGCCGAAGCGGCGCAGCGCCACCTCCAGCCGCGGGGCATCCAGCAAGCTCAGGCACAGGTACTTGAGCGTGCCGTTGCGCAGCGGCCGGCTGAAGATGCCCGGCATCTCGTCGTCCAGTTCCATGGCGAGTTCGCGGTAGAGCGTGGAAAACTGTTCCTCGGTCACGCGGGCAGCCGGCGCCTGCAACAGGCCGCCCGGGATCCCCGCACGCTCCGCCAGCCGCGCCATGGCGGCCGGATCGGCACCGGACAGGAAGCCGTTGACCAGCGAAATGGGGACGGTGGCGGTGAACTGGGTCAATGTTGCAGGGCCGGTAAGACGGTCCGGCCGGAAGCGGGGGCGGGCCGGGTCGTGGCATATTTTGTCATACCCGGGAAGGCTTGGGCGGCCCCTTCGGCGTGGCCGTGCCGCCCGTGTCGAGCGCTGTGGCCGCGGTCAGTCCTGCGCGGAACGTACCGGTTCCTCCGGCGCCTGCACGCCCGGGTCCGCGTCCATGTGGACGCCGGCCAGGCCGGCATTGAGCTGGTTCAGGAAATGCACCAGCGAAACCTTGTCATCAAAGCGGAAACTCGCCAATGCCTGGCGGTAGAACTCATAGATCCGCGGTTGCAGGCCGTTCCAGAACTCGCGCCCCTTCGGCGTCAGCACGACCTTCTTGGCGCGGCGGTCCACCGTGTCGGCGACGCGTTGGACATGCTTTTCCCGCTCCAGCCGCTTGAGTACGCCATCGAGGCTCTGCCGGCTCACCACCAGGTATTCCGTCAACTCCGAGAATGACATGCCTTCCGGCACCTGCGGCCGCGACAGCGCCCCGAGCACCGACCATTGCACGGTGGTGATGCCGAGCGACTTGCTCGTCTGCCGGTCCAGCGTATTGCCAGCCTGGAACAGCCGGAAGAACAGCCGGTTATGGACGGAGACGTCGGATGGGTCGTAGGTTGAATCGGGTTTGGTCATGGTGTGGGATCGACACTGGCCGCCCTGGGGCTTGCCATGGGTGTGCCTATTCTAAGGCGGCGCGGAGCACACACGTGCGCGGGGTGAAGGGTGGGGTGGGCGCGGGGGGCTGCAGCAGGGCTCGCAGGGATGTGTATCAAAGCCAACTTTTACTGCATTTGAGCAAGGATCTTGATCATTATTTCTCGATGTAAGCAGCATATTTAGCCATTGTGGCGGATTCATAGGTAAAGATAAGTAATGATATTGACGTACACACGCGGCGTGCCTAGTATCTCCCGGACGCCTGCCATAAAAGTTCAGCCATGACCATCACGCTCCACCACGCCCGCGATGCCGCCGTCCTGACCATCGACCGCCCCGCCGGCCTGCGGGCGCAAGCGGATCTGTTCGTGCAGACGGCCCGGACTGCCGGCGCGAGCGAAGGCATCGCCGCCTTCGTCGTAAAGCGTCCGTCGCGCTTCCTCGGCCGCTGAGCGGTCGGTTCTCCGGCGCGCTGGGACACAAATCATGGAAGTGGCACAAGCCGTGCGACCCCAACGGACTACACAGCCGGAAATGGGCATCGCCGACATGCTCCATCACATCCGCGCCGCGGCCCGCACAATCCAGGCCGAGGCCAGGCGCCAATGGCCCGGCGACGCCAACGCGGTGACCCGCCGCCTCAGCCGCCTGCTGACGCTGGCCATGCGGCAGCAATCCGCGCTGGATATCGCCGTGATCCTGGGCAGCGCCGCCGAGCTTCGCTATTTCCCGGACGACGCGGCCCTGGAGCGGTGTACCAGCATGGTCGAGTCCCATGGCGGCAAGGCCATGCGCGCGGTGGTCTGGGCGGTGCGGCATCGGCGCGTGCGGGCCGGCGCTACCATCACCCGGCGCTTTATCGTCGACGCCGTCGACTGACCTCAAAAAAAATGGCGGGCCCCGGCATCGTGCCGGGCCCGCCATCTGTTCCATCTGTTTCCAGCGGCGCACCGAGGCGCCGCCCGCCAGCAAGACTCCCTTAGCTGCGCGCTTCAGCCACGGCCGGCATCACCGATGCCGGCGCCGGGCTTGCCGCCTCATCGGCATGCTGCGCGGATGCCGACAGCCTGTGGTTGATGCACGCCAGTGCCAGCGCGCCCACGATGCCCGCCGCGCCGATGACCAGGAAGTTCTGCGCCAGCGGCAACTGCAGCGAAACGATCAGCCCGATCAGTACCGGCGCCGCGATGGCACCCAGGCGTCCGATGCCAGAGGCCATGCCCACGCCCGTCGAACGGATCGACACCGGATAAAACTGGCCGCTATACGCATACGCGACGATCTGCGCGCCGGTGGTGCAGGCCCCTACCGCGCCGATCAGCAGGTAGAGCATCTCGGTCGAGGTCTTGAACGTCATCAGGTACAGGAACGCGGCGCCGAGCGCGTACATCACCACCAGCACCCACTTGATATGGAAGCGGTCGGCCAGCCAGCCGCCGCCAATCGCTCCGACCACCGCGCCCACGTTCAGCGCGATCACGAAGCTGAGCGCCGAGCCCAGGCTGTAGCCCGACATCGCCATCAGCTTGGTCAGCCAGGTGCTGAGCGCATAGACCATGAACAGGCCGGTGAAGAAGGCGATCCAGAACATGATCGTGCTGAAGCCACGCCCGTCCTGGAACAGGCGGGCCACCGGCACGCCGGTTGCACGGTCCTGCTGCGGCAAGCGGAAGGTAGCGCCGGCACCCAGCCGCAGTTGCGGATCGATGCGCTGCGCGAGGGCGCGCAGGTCCTTTTCGTTCTGGCGCGACACCAGGAACGACAGCGACTCCGGCATCGTCTTCAGGATGAACGGGATCAGCAGCACCGGCACGCCGGCGGCGAAGAACACGATCTGCCAGCCAAAACCGGCAATGAACTGCTTGCCGATCACCGCGGCCAGGATGCCGCCAATGGCATAGCCGGAAAACATCACCGTGGTCATGAAGCTGCGGATCTTGCGCGGCGAGTACTCCGTCATCTGCGCGACGATGTTCGGCATGACGCCGCCGATGCCAAGGCCGGCGATAAACCGCATCACGCTGAACGAGACCGGATCGTTGGTCAGGCCCGCGGCAGCGGTGAATACGCTGAACAGGAATACGCACAGCGAGATGGTCCAGCGGCGGCCGATCTTGTCGGAAAGGGCGCCCAGGAAGATGGCGCCGAACATCATGCCGAACAGCGCGGAGCTCGCCATGAAGCCGGCCGTCGATGCCGTGACGCCCATCTCCTTCATGATCGACGGCAGGGCGGCGCCTGCGACGGCGATGTCGTAGCCGTCGATGATGATTACCAGCAGGCACCAGGCCAGCACGCGCGCATGGAATCGGTTAAAGCGGGCGTCATCGGCCAGCTTTTGTACATCAATGTGCTGCATCGTATGTCTCCTTCACCAATCTTCTTTTGAACGCTCAACAAGCGGCGAGGCCCTCTGAACCGGCCCCCGGCCTGGGCTGGACGGAATATGGTTGAAGCGAGGTTATACGTCAAGATCATTACTTATTGAATCGGCAAAAACTAGGGTAATTACGGTAAATATGTGCCTATTTCGCCTTTACTAGGTCAATAAGTTGATTTATCAAGGTTGGCGCTGGCGTTAGCTTGGCGCAGCCTGCGCGCGCTGACAGGGGCACCGCTCGCATTGTTGCCAGCCCGGCAACACGATGCGCTCCACCGGGGCCTACCGCCTCCCGCCTCCAGTCACCTAGGATTCCAGCGGGGTCGTCCCAAACTGTTCGAAAAATCGAGGTGCATGATGAAGATTGTCGTAATCGGTGGTACCGGACTGATCGGCAGCAAGGTCGTGGCGCGGCTGAAGGCGAAAGGCCATGAGGTGGTTGCCGCGTCGCCGCAGACGGGTGTGAACGCGCTGACCGGCGAAGGCCTCGCCGAGGCCCTGGCGGGTGCGAAGGTGGTCGTGGATGTCGCCAATTCACCCTCGTTCGAGGACGAGGCCGTGCTGAATTTTTTCAAGACATCCGGGCGCAATCTCGCGGCCGCCGAGAAGGCCGCGGGTGTCGGGCACCATGTTGCGCTGTCGGTGGTGGGCACCGACAAGCTGTCGGAGAGCGGTTACTTCCGTGCAAAAATTGCCCAGGAAGGGCTGATCCGGGAGGCCGGCATTCCCTATACCGTCGTCCGGTCCACGCAGTTCCTCGAGTTCCTGGGCGGAATCGTCCAGTCCGGGGCGGACGGCGATTCCGTGCGCTTGTCCGCCGCGCTGATCCAGCCCATTGCGTCGGACGATGTTGCCGAGGCGGTTGCGGACCGTGCGCTGGCCGCGCCAGTGAATGGCATGGTCGACATTGCCGGGCCGGAACGATGCCGCATGGACGAGCTGGTGCAGCGCTATCTCGACGCCACTGCCGATTCCCGCAAGGTAGTGACCGATCCCAAAGCCCGGTATTTCGGGGCCGCGCTCAAGGACGATACGCTGGTGCCAGAGGGTGAGGCGTGGCTGGGCAAGACCACATTCGAGGCATGGATGGCGCAAAGCCGCGCCGCGCAGCGCTGAACGCCCTGATGCGCGGCGTCTTGTGCACCGGCCGCGCTGTCCGGATGCCCGACCGGCGTCGGGCATCCGTCATGGCATTTTTTCAGGCCAGCGCGCTGAGCCGTGCCTGGAGCCTGCCACGCGTGATCGCGCCGATCTGCGCCAGCGCCTCATCCAGTTCCTGCTGCGTGCTGCGGTCGATACGCCGCTCCAGCGCTGCAAAGATGCCTTCGCGCGTGTAGTGCCGCACGCAGATGATGAAGGGAAAGCCGTGCCGCGCTAGGTAGGCGGCATTCATGCGATCGAGCGTGGCTTCCTGCTGCGCCGACATCGCGTCCAGCCCTGCGCTCTTCTGTTCGGCATTGGAATCCGCGGTCATGGTGCCAGCGCGGATATTGCCGGCGGACAGCATCGGATGCAGGTTCAGGAAATCGCACTGGGATTTCGCATCCAGCTTGCGGATGACATCCATCATCGCATCATGCAGCGCATTGGCCGATGCAAAGGGCCGCTGCGCCCAAGCGCGCTCGGCCGCCAGCGGAAAATGTTCAAACACGCTGCCGAACGCGTGCATAAAGCCGGACTGGTCCAGCGCGTTGACCGGCGCCAGATCGAGTGACTGTGACATGGACTGCTCTCCCGTTAGGCCCGACGCGCAGGCCAGGCATGGAAACCGAATACGGGCCGAGTATAGGAAGCGGGCATGGCCGCGGCGAGGGGCGCGGCCATATAAGACGCATAACAGAATCCGATACCGCTATGGATACCGCTGTGGATACCGCTATGGACACCACTACGCGCGCGCGGCAGGGTCCAGGTCGCGCAGGTCCCGCAGCGCCTGTGATGCGGACGTGAGCATGCCGCGCAGCCACGCATGCGAAGCCGAGCGGTGGCGCGCGGGATGCCAGAGCTGGTAAAAGCGCATGAACGGAAACTCGATTGGCGGCTTGAGCACCGCCACCGGCACATGCTGCGCGTGATAGTTGGCAAAGTGACGGCCCGTGGTCAGGATCAGGTCCGTGCCCGGGATCAGGCTCGGCGCCAGGTTGAAGTAAGGGCAGCTGATGCGGTTGTCCCGGTGCACGCGCATCGTGCTGAGGCCCGTGTCCACCAGCCCGCGCTGGTCGCGCGAGTAGGGCGTGGGCACGATATGCGCCGCGCCCAGGTAGGACTGCGCGGTGAACTTGCCCGGCTGGTTATGCACGCTGTCGGGTGCCACCATGCAGACCACCTCGTCTTCCAGCAAAACCGACAGGTGCAGGTGCTCCGGCGGATTGGGCCAGTTGCCGATCACGATATCGATGGTGCCCTCCGACAGCGCCTGCTCGTAGTCGAACGTAGCGCTCAGCGGAATCGCCGCCAGCCGCGCGTGGGGCGCCATGCGCCGGAATTCCCGCACGACGTGGGCAAAGAAGGGCGGCGCCAGGTAGTCGGGCATGGCTACCGTAAAGCTCTGCTCGGTGGTGGCGGGATCGAAGCGGTCGTCCGATACCAGCAGGTTGTCCAGCGCGCTGAGTGCCGCCTGCGCGTTGCGGGCGAGCTGCAGGGCGCGCTCGGTCGGCACCATGACGTTCTTCTCGCGCGTGAGCAGCGGGTCGTTGAAGATGGCGCGCAGCCGCTTGAGCGCCGAGCTGATGGCGGGCTGCGACTGGTTCAGGCGGATGGCGGTGCGCGAGACGCTCTGCTCGGCAATCAGGATGCACAGCACGCGCAGCAGGTAGGTATCGAAGGGGTCGTCGGCGCGGATCATGCGGAGTCTCGGGCATCTGGTCGGTAAGTCGGCGTGGGCAGCAGGCGGCGCAACCGGTGCGCATTGCTTGCTGCCCATGGCGGATTTGTAGCCTTTTGCGCACCGCACGGCAACGCGGTCGAACCCGCACGCGGCCGGGGTGCCATCGCCAACGGACGCCGTGCGAGCGCGGAAAAGCCAGCCCACTAGGGTAATCCATAGGTCTGCCAACGCGCCCGTCAATAGCCCCGAAACCCGCGCCAGACAAGGCATTCCGACCCATATCCAAGCTGATATAGGGCCTATACCAGCCCCCCCGTTCCGCATTCCGGGCCCGTTCCTATACTTGCACCCAATCCAGCCGCCGCACCATCCCCGGGGCATCGGCTGCAAAACACAAACCGACAAGACAGGAGACTCCATGTCCATCACAAAACAGGGCGTTCCGCTGTTCGCCGGCACGGCGGACGATGCGGAAGCCAGCGTCTTTCGCAAAGTGTCGTGGCGCCTGCTGCCATTCCTTGGCGTGCTGTGGGTGCTCGCGTGGCTGGACCGCGTCAACATCGGCTTCGCCAAGCTGCAGATGCTGGATTCGCTGCGCTTCAGCGAGGCGGTCTACGGCCTGGGTGCCGGCATCTTCTTCCTCGGCTACTTCTTCTTCGAAGTGCCGTCGAACATGCTGCTGCAGAAGATCGGCGCCAAGAAGACGATCATGCGCATCACCATCTGCTGGGGCGTGATCTGCATGCTGCAGACCTATGTCACCACGCCGACGCAGTTCTATATCCTGCGCTTCCTGCTGGGCGCATTCGAGGCGGGCTTCTATCCCGGCGTGATCCTTTACCTGACCTACTGGTATCCGTCCGAGCGGCGCGCCCGCGCCTTCGGCACCTTCATGTCGGCGTCGGCCATCGCAGGTGTGCTTGGCGGCCCGCTGGCCGGCTGGATCATGACCTCGATGGGCGGCGTGCACGGCATGCACGGCTGGCAATGGCTGTTCATCCTGGAAGGCATTCCTTCCGTGCTGGCCGGCATCTTCGCGTGGTTCTACATGACCGACAAGCCGGAGCAGGCCAACTGGCTGACCGACAACGAGAAGCGCGTGGTGCTCGATGCCCTGAAGCGCGACAACGCCACCATGGGCGAGCGTGGGCACGACTGGCGTACGCTGTTCACCAACCGCAAGGTGTGGCTGCTGATCGCCATCTTCTTCTGCCTGCTGTGCGCCAACTCCACGCTGACCTTCTGGATCCCGACCATCATCAAGGAAGTCGGCTTCACCACGCCGATGGCGGTGGGCTGGATCGCGGCGGTGGCCTACCTCTGCGGCGCTGTCGGCATGATCGTCAACGGTGCCCACTCTGACCGCCGCAACGAGGTGCGCTGGCACTTCAGCGGCGCCGCGCTGGTCGGCGGTGCAGCAATGGCCGCGCTGGCCGTGCTGCTGGGCGTGCAGGCGCTGTCGCCGGTGATCACCTTGCTGGCCATGACCGCCGCGCTGGTCGGCACCATGAGCGCGATCCCCGTGTTCTGGCAACTGCCCAACCGCTACCTGGCGGGCAGCGCCGCCGCGGTGGGCGTGGCCCTGATCAATTCCGTCTCCAACCTGGCCGGCTTTGGCGCGCCCTATGTGATGGGCCTGATCAAGACCGCGACCGGCACGGTCAGCAGCGGCCTGTACCTGGTGGCCGCCATCGAAATCCTGGCTGCGGTGCTGGTCCTGTTCGGCATCCGCCGCCTCCATCACAAGCGCGAGGCCTGACATGCACGACGACCACGATCCCGGCTTCAACGCCGCCCGCCGCCGCTTCGGCCTGCAATCGATCACGCTGGGAGGCAGTGCGCTGCTGGCTGGCAACGCATTGGCCGCCAGCCCGGCACCGGCAGCGGCCCCTAACCAGACTTCAGGTCCGGTGCAGCAGGGCGGCCTCAGCCCCCGGCTGACCATGCACGCGCTCGACACCTGGCACGGCACGCCTGCCTCCGGCATGCGCGTGGACATGTACCGCGTCGACGAAGGCCCGCCACGCTTGCTGCAGACGGTCACGCTGGCCGCCAACGGCCGCAGCGAACCGCCGCTGCTGATCGGCGACACCTACCGCACCGGCACCTACGAACTGGTGCTGCACGTGGACGAATATTTCGCGGCCCGCAAGGCCAACCTGCCGCAGCCGCTGTTCCTGTCGAAGATCCCGCTGCGCTTGCGCGTGACGGACGCCAGCCAGCGCATCCACCTGCCCGTGCTGTTCGGGCCGTGGAGCTACAACTACTACCGCGGCAGCTGATGCCGGCGTTGCATTGAAAGGAGACAGATCATGGCAGGCATCAGCACTCACGTACTCGACGTATCGCTTGGCAAACCGATTGCCGGCATGCAGATCGAACTGTTCGACGTCGGCACGCAGCCCCCGAAGCTGATCGCAAAGGCGCGGACCAACAAGGACGGCCGCACCGACACGCCCATGCTTCCCCCCACCCAGGCGCGCACCGGCGATTTCGAACTGCGTTTCCGGGTGGCGGACTACTTCAAGACGCCGGACATCTTCTCCGACATCGTGCCCGTGCGCTTCACCATTGCGGACGCCGCGCAGCACTACCACGTGCCGCTGCTGTGTTCGCCATGGAGCTTCGGCACATATCGGGGCAGTTGAAGCCGGGGCCGCTGAAGCGCAACCTACTGCGTGCTGGTCAGCACGGCACGTGTGGCGGTCGGGGGCGCGTTACCCTCGACCACCAGCAGCGTGGCGGCGGCCGGCTTCTTCCCGGACAGCGCCGACACCGCCTCGCGCATTGGCCCGATGGCGGTGCCATTGGCCGCGCCTGCTGCATTGGTCCTGAAGCTTGCAACCGGAGTCCGTTGTCCCGACACGTAGACGTCATAGACCGTCTGCGGCTTGAGCTGGTAGAGGAACACTTCCAGCGCATCGACCAGGCCGAGGTTGCGCGCCACCACAAAGCCGCGCCCGGCGGCACCGGTCGCCTTCAGCGGAATGTTGATGGGATCGCTGTTTGCACGCGGCGTGAGATTGGCCTTGCCGTCGCCGGCCGGTACGGCGTTGGAAACATAGACCAGGGCCTGCGGTGCCTGTCCCACCGGGGTGCGCGCGATCACGCGGTCGGTGGCGGTATCGATCACGTCGACACCGTCGCCGTTCTCAAGGCCCACGTACATCCTGCTACCGTCGTCGGACGGCCAGATGCCATGCGGCAGCGCGCCGACGGGGATCGTCGCGAGCAGCCGCGGGCTGGCGTCGGTCGTGTAGACCTTGACCGCGTTCTCGCCGCCGACCGTCACGTAGGCGAGCGTGCCGCGCGCGGTCCTGGCAAAGCCGAGGTGATTGGTGATAAAGCCGGTGTCGATCACCCCCTTGACCTGGAGGCTTTGCGTGTCGATGCGGGTGACCTTGCCGACGTCCTTGTGCGTCATCCACACTTCGCTGAAATCCGGGGTGAACTGCAGGAAGGGCGAAAACGGGCTGGCCACGGGAATGCGCCGGACGACCTGGTGCGTGGCGACATCGATCACATCGACCTCGGGCGTAAAGCTGGAAACCACGAAGGCAAGCTTGCCATCGGGATGGAACAGCACCATGCCGGGCCCCGGTGCGGTCGGGATGCGGCGGATTTCCTTGTAGCTGGCCGGGTCGATCACCGAGATATAGTCCTCGCCGCGCACGACCACCCAGGCTTCCTTGCCATCCGCGGTAAAGAAGCCCTCGTGCGGCGAGCGGCCGATATAGGCGATGCCCTTGACCCGGTTCGTGGCGGTATCGATGAACGTTGCCGAGTTCGAGCCATTGGAGACCACGAGCAGCGTCTTGTGATCCGGCGAGAAGCCCAGGCCGTGCACGTTGATCTCGCCCTTGTAGAGCGGCGAAAGGATATCGGGCCGTGCATTGCCAAGGCGGATCTGGCCCAGCAGCGTATTGGTGCCGGGGTCGATGACCGAGACGGTGTTGCTGTTCTGGTCCGCCGTGTAGACGCGGTCGCTGGCGGCAGGCGCCGCGACGGCAAGCGACGATACCGTGCCCAGCACCAGCGCAAGCTGCAATGTCTGCTTCATGTAGAAATTCCTTTCAGTGAGAATTGGCGGGCGCCGGGGTGATGCCTGGCGCGGGCTTCGGATGGCGGGCGAGCCAGGCTTGCATCAGGCGGATTTCGTTTTGCTGGTCGGTAATGATGCCCTGCGCGAGGTTGCGCAGTTCCGGATCGCGGGTGTCGAGCAGCAATGCCTTGGCCATGTCGATGGCCCCCTGGTGATGCGGGATCATCATCGCGACGAAGTCATGGTCCGGCTCGCCGTTCATGGCTGCCGCGCGCATGCCTGCATCCATGACAGCCATGGCGTCGTCCATGCGTTGCGCGAAAGGCTTCGCGGTGCTGGCGACATAGGGTTCCGGCTGCCGCGCCATGGGCGCATGGGCATGACCATCCGGCACCGCAGGCACGCCGCCTGCCAGGCAGGTCGACCCGACCGTCAAGGCCATGGCGGCGAGCACGATAACGGGCAGGGGCTTCTTCATGTGGCGTTCTCCAGGTTGTCGTTGCTACGTCGCAGTAAACAAACCTGGGGCCGGTTTTATTCCATGCAGGCCAAATTTTTTTTTCGCGCTGTCGTCGGGACGCCAACCGCACTGGTACGGCGCGCTTGCCGCCAGGGCTTTGCGATGACGGCGCCAGAGGGCGACGCTCAGGGTTCTCCCCCTCCCATGAGCCTGCCGCCGTTCGCTAAACTGACCTGCCGCCAGCGGCCGGCGAGACGCCAGCATCCTGGCGCTGTGCGAACGCCTGGGCGTATCGCGCCGCACGCTGCAGTATGAACTGGCGGGGACAGGGGGTTAGCCGGAATCGGCAACCGGCGTACCGGGAAATGTACTGAGTCGCAGCGCGTGTGCGAAGGGCGGGGCGGGGCGCAGGGCGCCGCTGCCGGGCAATCAGGGCGTCGGCGCGCCTTTACATGGCCATGCCGGCGCCGCTACGGATATCCGATTTTGGCAAGCGTGCGGCGCCCGAGGCGCCTGGAACACGCGGGCGAAGTCAGGCCGCCTTCGCCGTGGCTTCGAAGTAGTCCGCGAATTCGTCGCGCACCACCTCTTCTATCCGCGCAATCTCCGCATCGGACAACTCGGTGAATTTCGCGCGCTTGCGGTTCGATAGCTCGCCGTGGTTCTGCACGACCAGGTCGATCAGGTTGGTGAGTCGCGGCTGGCGCAGGTCCAGCCATCCTTCGATCCGGGCCACGCTGGCATCGAACGCCTTCAGGTAGCGGATCTCCATCGCAAGGTCTTCCTCGACGCACTGCTGGATGCATTCGAAGACAAACTCGCAAAGCGCTGTCGCATCGAACGACGCATAGAGCCAATAGGGCTGCGGCGACTTGATGAGGATCGTATCGCTGTCCGTGTCCAGGACGTAGTTCAGCAGCCCCGTGCGGGGCGCCGAGTAGTCCTTCAGCAGACCTGCGTAGACCGGCAGGTTCTTCAGCATGCTGGCCGATACTGGCAACACCACCCCTTCCGGCGTCACGCCGGCCTGGCGCAACAGATGGTGGATCAGGAAGCGGTGAAGCCGCCCGTTGCCGTCATAGAACGGGTGGATGTAGACAAAGCCGAATGAAACGCATGCCGCGATGACCAACGGGTGCGCCGCTTTCGTCTTGATCAGGCCAGCAACCTGTGCCAGGCCATCCATCATCGCCTCGACCTGCTGCGGGGGCGGAGGGATGTAGTCGGCGATATTGCGCAGCCGTCCGCCGCGCGAGAGCCAGTTCTGGCGATCGCGATAGGCAAACTCCGCCCGGATCGATGAAATGATCTCGTTCTGCCATTCGCAGAACTGCGCCTCGTCGAGCGGCACCGCGGCACCGGCAAACTCCAGCAGGCGCCTGAACCTGGCGACCCGCTGGTTGTCGGGCAGCTCCTTCTCGATCGAATAGGTCGACCGGGTTTCGGCGAGGTAGAGATAGTCCACCGCGCGGGCGAGGACTTCCGGTTCAAGCCGGTTGATCGCGGCGGCGATCTTGCCCGGAAGGTCCGCGCCGATGAATGCTTCCAGGCGCCCGGTGCGACGTACCAGGGGGCAGAATGCCGCCGGGCCGAGGTGGTTGTTCAGGATGCCGAACTGGGCGTCGAGCTGGCTGGTGCCGGTGACATAGTCCGCTTCGTCCAGCGCCGCAACCCGGGCGGTTCCCGCCGGCAGCTTGTAGTCGAACTCGGCGCCGGCAAGCCACTTCGCGTAGAAGCCGCCGAGCCGGGCATACCGCGAGCCGGGCGAAGCGGCCAGCCACTGGCGCACCTCTTCAACCGCCGCCTGGTGCTCGAATAGCGCAGCGAGTACCGTCAGGTTCAACGGTTCCCTGCGCAACGCAAAAGTAAGGTGGTCGACCGTCGTGTCGTCGCCGCGGTAACGGTTCCTCGGATAGACGGTCTTCACGCTGCCGTCCGCTCCGGTATGCGTGCTCAGCACCCCCGTCTTGTCTGAAAGCTCCGAGGTGGAATGCAGGGGCGGTACGCGAAGCTTGAATTTTGCAATCAGGGCGCTGTAGCCGAGTGGAGCGTGAGCCATAGGCGAACTGCGGTGTGAGGTAATGGATGCATGGTGGATTACCAGAGTTTATACGCGGCTTACCAGTTCGTCTATTTTCGAGGGGATGGCTTACCAGTTTTCATATTACCGCTGCGCATCCCGACCTACCAGATTGCCTATAGGGCTTACCAATCCACCTATCCTTGGCCGCTCCAATCACCAGTTTGCATGTGATTCCGGGGGCAGCCAGCACAGGCGCTTACTCGGCAACGATCTTGCGTTCCGCGGCGATCCGCTTCCATTGCACAAGATCGTGCTTCATCCGGGCGCCAAACTCGGCGGGCGACACGGCCAACGGACGCGAGCCATCCGGTTCCAGCACCGCGCGCACCTCCTGCGAGGCAGCAATCTCGCCGATCTCGCGATTGAGCCGGTGCACCAGCGCTGCCGGCGTGCCGGCGGGCGCCAGCACGCCCACCCAGATCTCGATGCCATAGCCCGGCACCGACGCCGCCAGCGGCGGCAACTCCGGAAAAGCCGGATTCGGCGAGGCCGACGTCACGGCCAGCGGCTTGACCTTGCCGGACTTGATCTGCGTGGCGATCGAACTGTAGTTCGACATCATCACATCGATCTGCCCGGCGGCCAGGTCGATCAGCGCATTGGCCGCGCCCTTGTATGGCACGTGCATCATCTGCACCTTGGACGTGTCGCACAGCAGTTCGGTGGCAAGCTGCCCCAGCGAGCCGACGCCGGCCGAGCCATAGGTGATGGCACCCGGCTTCGCACGCGCGGCGGCGATCAGTTCCGCGGGCGTGCGGATCGACTTCGACGCCGCGATGGTGGACGACACCGCCAGCAGCAGCGGCCCGTCGGCCACCAGCGCCACCGGCGCGAACGCGGTCAACGGGTCATACGGCGAGCGCGCCTGCGTGGCCGCCGCGGTCAGGAAGGTCGACGACGTCAGCAACAGCACCGATCCGTCGCGCGGCGACTTGGCGACGTAATCCGCGCCCAGCACACCGGCCACGCCGGGCCGGTTCTCGACGATCACGGTGTTGCCGAGCCGCCTGGCCAACGCCGGCGCCATCGCGCGCGCGATCACGTCGTTGCTGGCGCCTGCCGAGAACGGCACCACGATCCGCATCAGTGGCGGCACGGCGGCCGCAGTGTCCGCGGGCGCCGCGCCGGCCATGGGGGAGAGCGCCAGCGCGGCCGTGGCGATTGCCGGCGGCAGGGTGCGCGCCAGGCGGGTCCAAATGCGCTTGAAAGAGGTCTTCTTCATACGTCTGTCCGAACTCATCGTAGTGCAGCAAGGCTGCAGGACGGCGCCACGGGAGCAACCGGGCGGCGCCGGTGGTGCCACAGGCCCGCGCGGCCAGCCGTGCCGGCCGCGGCAGGTTGTGCGCAGGTCAGGCGGGGATCTCCAGTTCCAGCAGCGGCGCGTACTGCTGGGCGCCGAAGATGTCGCCGTCGCCGGCGCTGCCGCTCGGGCGCTTCCGGTACATGGTGAACTTGATCGCGAAGGCCGGATCGTATTCGACGAAATCGCTGATGCGCGCCACCGGTACACCGAACAGCGCGGCCATGCTGTCGCGGCTCAGGACCCGCGAGCGCTTGACGCGCTCATACTGCGCCGCCTCGCGGAAGATGATGTCGAAGGTGATCTTGTTGACGCCGGCGTTCTTGCTGCGGATGGTCTTGGCAAGTTCGTGCAGCTTCTGTGCGGGCGCCGGGGGAAGGGTGGATGAATTGGCAGTAGTCATGATGGATATCCTGGAAGCCTGGCGCGTCAGATGCCGGCCTCGACAACATGGGTGGGGAACAGTGCCAGCGGATCGTGCACCGCCATCGTGTGGTTCAGCGTCCAGCGATAGGCGGGGCTGGCGCGCAGCACCTCGTCCAGCGGGAACGACACGGAGCCGGCCGTGCCTTTGACGTCAGGCAGGCGCGCGTAGAACATCTGGCGCAGGCCGATCATCGCCACTTCCTCCGCCATCTCGCGGGTGGGCGCCACGCCTTGCACCATGACGCACAGTTCATGGCCGGGACGGTCGCGCAGCGGCTCCAGTTCGCCCATCACGCCGTCGCGTCCGTAGACGTTGTAGTGCAGCTCGTAGCCGGTGTCGCCAAAGCGCGCGCGCACCTGGTCCCGGGCCCAGGCAATCACGCGGTCCACATTGGCAATCGTGTACGGGTCGCGGATGCCGCAAAGTCCCACGTACCGTTCGCCGACCTTGCCGGCGCCTTCCAGCTTGACGCGCACGACCTGGTCAGGTTCGAAACGCGAGCCGGTAATGCGCGTCGTGCGCGGGTCGAGCTGCTCGTAGCGGCAATGGCGCATGTCGAGCCTGCCGCCCGCGACGAATTCCTCGAATGGATTGGACCGCTCGTACATGGCATGCCCGGCCACCGAGGCAACGGTGCAGCGCTGGTCCGGGTGCATCGCCGTGACACGGACGTCGTCACCGGTGATCTCGCCCAGTACCGTTTCCTTGCCGCCATACGGTTCCGCGCAGAAAGACGCACACTCCAGCACCTTGCCCAGGTAGTAGGCATGGTCCGCCGCGAAGCCGTGGTGCAGCGCCGGCGCGGCAAACACGGCGGCGTCGGAACTGCGGCCGCCGATGATCACGTCCGCCCCCTGGCGCAGCAGTTCGAGATACGGATGCACGCCCGCCATGGCGACGATGCGGTCGGTGCTGTCCAGCTCGGACAGCGTCAGGTCGGCAAAGCCGTCGAGGCCCCGGATGGTCTCGCCTGCGCCGAGCTTTTCACGCACCAGCGACGTCGGAACCTCGGAGTAGAAATAGCCGATGCGAAAGCGCTTGAGTCCGTGCCGTTGCGCCAGCTCGCGGATGATGTTGACGTAGAGGTCGACCCGGCTGTTGGTGCCCGTGTCGCCAGCCGAGCCGATGATCATCGGCACGCCCAGGCGCCGCGAGGCCAGCAGCATGTGTTCCAGGTCGTGGCGCTGCCACGCCTCGGGGCTGGTCGAGGTATCCGAGCCGAGCGGCACCGGGCCCACGTCATCGCTGCCCGAATCGGCCGCGATGTAGTCCGGCCCCGCGGCCACGCCGATCTCGAAGCTGCCGGTGCGAAGCGGCGCAAAGCCGAGATGGCCGTTGGGGCAAATGATCTTCAGCGACTGCATGCAAGGTTCTCCAGTTAGGTGTCGCTTCATTGATTAAGCGAGTCACACGACACTTACTGAGCAGAAGCCGTGCCAGCCGAAGAGGTCAGATTTTTTCCTTTGAAATCAAAGATCTGCAGGCTTATGGGAGGAGGCTGCGTGAAGGACGCGCGCATGCAGCCCCCCGGAGAGCGCGTGTATCCCACGCGGCTGCGTGAAATGCACGCCGGCTCAGCCTGCGGCCAGGCCGAGCTTGGTCATCTGGTGCCGGAGGGCGTGGCGGCTCAGGCCAAGCCGGCGCGCCGCCTCGGCAAGGTTGCCGTGGCATGTTGCCAGCGCCTGACCGACCAGCGCGGCCTGGAATTGCGCCGTGGCGGCGTGGTAGTCCAGGCCATCCGCCAGCGCCGCGCTTGCCGCGGGGGATGCGGCGCCGGCAACCGGCGCGAGATCGGCCAGGGGCGCGGTGGTCGTGCCAGGGGTGTCAGCCCCGCCGGTCGCGCGCAGGATCCGCGCCGGCAGATGCACCGGCAGCACGCTATCGCCTTGCTCGAGCAGGCAGATGCGTTCCAGCAGGTTTTCCAGCTCGCGCACATTGCCCGGCCAGCGATACGCGCGGAAGATCCGCTCGACTTCCGGGTCGAGCCGTTCCATCCGGCTGCCGTACTGGCGGTTGTAGCGCTGCAGCGCGGCATGCGCGAGCAGCAGGATGTCGTCGCCGCGCTCACGCAAGGGCGGGATATTGATAGCGATGACCTGCAGCCGGTAGTACAGGTCTTCGCGGAACTTGCCGGCGTTGACCTCGCTGAGCAGGATCTTGTTGGTGGCGGCGATAAAGCGCGCATCCACGCTGATCGGCTTGACCGCGCCGACCCGGCGGAAACGCCGGGTATCGAGCAGCGTCAGCAGCTTGGACTGCATCACCAGGTCCAACTCCCGTACCTCGTCCAGGAATACGGTGCCGCCATTGCCGGCCTCGATCAACCCTTCCTTCTTGCCGACTGCACCGGTGAAGGCGCCGCGCTCGTGGCCGAACAGCTCGGATTCCAGCAATTGCGCCGGGATCGCCGCGCAGTTGATGTCGATAAATTCCGCACCGGCGCGGCTTGATTGCTCATGCAGCATGCGAGCCACCAGGCTCTTGCCGGTGCCGGTCTCGCCGTACAGCAAGACCGTGCGGGCCTGGCTGCTGGCCACGCGGGCAATGAGGTCGCGCAAGGCGACGATCGATGGATGGTTTCCGACGAGTTGCAGTGGGGCGTTCATCGCTGGCGGATGGCCGAGCAGGGCGCGCATGGCTGGCGCGCTCTGGCATGACCATGGGGGCGGGCCTGAATCGCCAGCATCATAACCCGCGTCAGAGTTGGGAACCGATCAGCGATGCCATCCGGTCGCGCAGCTTTTCGGTCCAGGGACGGTTGGCCCACTGTTCATGCGTCTGCGGGTGCGATAGTTTCAGGTCTTCCTCGAAGATCCTGGTTTGCTCCGCGGCAAATCCGGCATCCAGGATATTCAGCGTGGCTTCGTCATTGAGACGGAATGACCGGTTGTCGAAATTGGTCGACCCGACCGACACCAGCAGGCCATCGACGATCAACACCTTGCAGTGGTACATCGTGGGCGCATATTCGGCGATCAGCGCGCCAGCCTTGAGCAACCGGCCCCAGCGCCGGCGCGACGCGGCGCGCACCGTTTCCGAATCGATATGCTCGCCCGGCACGATCACGCGCAGCCTGACACCTCTTTCCAGGGCCGCCAGCAATGCCTTTTCCGTCAACTCGTCGGGCACGAAGTAGGCCGCCGACAGGTCGATGGTCTGCGCGGCTGCCGTGATGGCAAGGTGGTACATCAGCGCCATGCTCTCGCTGCCGCCGGTGGGCGAACTGCTGAACATCTGGGCGCGGCCGTCGCCGAGCGGCGGCAATTCTGGGAAATACTCCGGACCATGCGGCACCTGGCCGCTGACCTTGATCCAGTTGTCCAGGAATATGGACTGCATCTGGCCAACCACGGGGCCTTCCACCTGGAAATGCGTATCGCGCCAGTGGTCGGGATCCTGGGCATTGCCGGTCCATTCCGGCGCAATGCCGACGCCGCCGGTAAAGCCAATCGCGCCATCGACCACCAGCACCTTGCGGTGCGTGCGGTTGTTGAGCTTGCCGATTGTGTACCACCGCACCGGATGGTAGCGGCGCACGTCCACGCCGGCGCTGGTCATGATGTCCATGGCGGATTCGTCGATCTTGGAACTGCCGACGGCATCCAGCAGTACCTTTACCTTGACGCCCGCCCTGGCGCGTTCGGAAAGGGCCTGCGCGAACTCGTTGCCGATTTCTCCGGACCAGTAGATGTACGACTCGAAATTGATCGTCTTCTTCGCGCCGCGGATCGCGCCCAGCATCGCGGGAAAGATTTCGTCGCCATTCCTGAGCACGCGATAGCGGTTGCCATCGACGACCGGCGGCCCTAGCAGCACGCCCAGTTCGTGGGCAAACTGCGGGTCGGCCAGGCTGTAGAGCCGGTCGAGACGCCGCTCGATACGCTTTTCGCCGCCAATCAGGTTGTACGCAACAATGCCGCCGAGCGCGGCCATGAGAATGACGGCTAGCAGCGCGAGTATTCGGCCCCTTCTGCGCGCGCCTGGAAAGGCGTGGCGACGGCGGATCACGCAAGCACCATGATGTCTGGCCCGAGGGTTGCACCGGCAAGCTGGCGACTATGAAAGCATACGTCGTTTTTATGGGCTGGCGGTTTCCAGGGTGGACATCCGAGCCTGGCCGGAAGAGGGCAGCTTGCGGGGCGCCGGGCGCTCCCGATTGAGCACTACCCCTTTCGTGTCAGGCTTCCTGCGGCGCGACGACGGACCGGCTCCGCTTCTTGTCGAGGACAGCTACGATTATCAAGCCGAGGGACGGGCTGAAGATCAGCGAGAAGGCCATCCAGACGGCAGCGGAGCGTCCCAGCGCATTGGCAATGAAGCCAACCGAAACGGAGAAAATCAACCAGCAAGCAATAGCGAACATGACGGCAGCTCAAATGGTTTTCCAGTGCGTCGCGCGGGGCTGCGCGTTGCATCCACGGGCCGCGTTTATTCGATCCGACCAAGGTCGATCGAGAGCGACGGCTGCCTTCAGTATGAGAAATCTTTGCGTCCGCGTTTTGCTATGCGGGACATAAATTTTGCAGTTCGGGGCAGCCAGGCACAGCACCGGGCAAACTTCGATTGGCACAAGCCGCTTCCGCCACGTTTGCCCGTGGCTGACCCTTTGGGTG
Source organism: Cupriavidus sp. Agwp_2 (assembly GCF_040784895.1). NCBI lineage: Bacteria > Pseudomonadati > Pseudomonadota > Betaproteobacteria > Burkholderiales > Burkholderiaceae > Cupriavidus > Cupriavidus sp. Agwp_2. The sequence continues at coordinate 585,026 of NZ_CP088084.1, read as the reverse complement.
AACCTACCTTGCGACTTCAGTTCCAGATCGGATCTTCCTTCTGCATCTGATCCTTTGTCTTCTTCATCCAATACGAACCGATCTGGCGTTCCGTGACATATCCCTTCTTCCTGGCGTCGATCTTGTCGAAGTTTTCGTAGACCTGCGGCATGCCCGCCTGCGCTTCGTCACGGCTCAGCTTGCCGTCATGATTGGCATCCGCCGCCTTGAATCGTTCGGCAATCAAGGCCTTGGCTTGTGCCGTGGTCGGTGGTGCTTTCGGAACCTCGCCCGGCGCCGCTGCCGGTGGGGATGATCCCTGCGCCGGCTGGGCGATTGCACTTAAAGAAGTGAATGCCATCAGGACGGCGAAACCAACTGCGGGCAATTTGCGTACGGTCATGTCGCTCACCTCCAGTCACGATGTTGTTTGAGTCGTTGCAAAGGGAGATATCCAGGCCAGTGAACCTGTGCTCACTCAGCATTCTAGGCGCTGGGGCGAAAACTGCGCGCCATATCCGGCGACGACGATTTAGAGCCTACTATGGAACGCTGCGAACTCTTAAACGCGGCTTTCTCTTACGGCACCGACGTCATGCAAAACAAGCCAGATGCGACAACATTCCCGGCGTTCAACATAGTCCTGCGCGATGGACGGGAGGTGCTGGTTCGGGCGATTGCCGAAGACGACAAGGCCGGCCTGATCGCGGCATTCAGCAGGCTTTCTGCCGATGCGCGTTATGCCAGATTCATGGCTGCCATGCAGCAACTGCCCGAAGCCATGCTTGAGCAGGCGACACACCCGGCCGCCGAGCGCGAGTTCGCCCTGGTGGCGCTTGCCAGGACGGAAAAGAATCCCGCTATCGTTGGCGGCGCGCGCTACGCTGCGGCGGCGGGCAGCGATACCTGTGAGTTTGCCGTGACGGTAGTGGATGACTGGCATGGGCTTGGCCTTGCCAGCCGACTGCTGGGCGCTTTGATCGACATTGCCCGCCGTCGCGGATATCGATGCATGGAAGGTTACGTTCTGTCATCGAATACTGCGATGCGGCGACTGGCCAGGCGGTTGGGATTTGCCGACGTACCGTGTCCCGACGATGCCACGCTGCGCGTGGTAACCCTTGTGCTGTAAGGCCGGATGTCAGTTCGGAAGCGAACAGAAGCGACGCTGAGGCTGATACAGGCTGATACAGGCTTTTTCACCTGCCGGACCCTTGAGGACTTCCAATGCGCACCCAGTTTGCCTTCCTTTTTGCATTCGCTGCGTTAATGCTTGCCGGATGTAACACCGCACCGATCCCGCCAGGCAAGCCAGTTGATATCCCCACCGCCTTGCAGCAAGTCTCCGCCGGACTGTGCGCATTCAAGAAGGACGCCGAGGCAAAAGGGCAGGGGTCTTTCGACGCGGTCAATGTGGAGCTCGACCTGACCATCGATGGCGCAAAGAATCCGCCGGTAGCTGTAGCACCCGACATTCAATTCATGCCGACTGTCAGCTACGGACAGACCATATCTGTAACCAAGGGAAGCAAGCTGACGCTGACGCTCAAGATGCCAGCGACATGCCCGGGTAGTTAGCCAGGGAGGCTTGCCAGCCTGGCGTGGGAGCAGGCCCAGCGACTCGCTTGAGCTCCGCAAGGAGTGGATCAGCAGACGCCTGCACACCAACTAATATGGATCAAGACAAAGTCCTGTGCATGGCCCAACTGAGGAGGATGCGATGGCAACAAGGCTGATCGGGCTCGCGGTGACAGCCATGGCGTGGACGGCGCTGACGATGGGCGCCAGCATTGCCCGTGCGGATGAAATCCCATTGATCACCGGCAAGCAGTGGACTGAATCGTCAGATCAGATGAAGAAGGCTTACCTTGTCGGCATCGCCAACGTCGTCCAGGTTGACGTGGCCTATCACGCCGGTAATTCACCGCCCGACTCGGCAAGCATCGTCCCGCGTTTTGCAAGGGGGCTGAAAGCGCACTCGCTGGATTCGGTGCGCCAGGGCCTGGATCGTTGGTACGCCGCACATCCGGACCAGTTGCAGCGGCCGGTCATTGAAACCATCTGGTTCGAGATGGTTGTCCCCGGATTAGCCGGCAAAAAGTAAGGCAATGCCATGAAACGACTCCATCTCATTGGCGCAACGCTGGCCGTCGCTGGCGTTGTCGGATGCACGAACATGACGCCGCAGCAGCAAGGCACGGTATCAGGTGCCGCAATCGGCGCAGCGGCCGGCGCGGGCATTGCGGCCATTGCCGGAGGCAGCGGCTGGACCGGCGCCGCGATCGGCGCTGTTGCCGGCGGGGTTGCGGGCAATATCAAGGGAGGCAAGCAGCAACAACCTTGGTAGCTGTTCGCCGCACAGGGTACCCGGATCAACTCGGACATTACCGCTTTGCCGCTACATAAATTGTCCAGGCAAAGTTGAAATGTCCGGGCGCCAGCAAAGTTGAAATGTCCGGTTGTCCGGTGTCATTTCAGCTTTGTTTGTTCTGTTTTTGGGGTGCCCGTCGGGCAGTGGTGCTGGCCTGACACGACTGAGTCCAGCTCAGAGTGAAGCCGTCCTGCCAGGGCCGCGTTGAACTGCCAGTCGCAAGCTGAGGTTAGCTCTCCGTTCCGTTAAGTGGCCACGGCTGCTCTTGCAACCGTTTCAGAGCTTCCAACATATCGTTCTGGCCCAGCGATCGCTGCGACTTCTTGCCGGGCGGTCGTCCTCGCTTGCGGGGAGCCCCCTCCGTGCCAGGCACAGATAGCGACCGTGTGTTGTCGCGCTTCTCCTGAACGTATTGGGCCATCTGCAGCACATGTCCCAGGCGCTTGTTGTCCACGATCGCGCCCTGGTCCACTTCCGACAGCCGGTCATAGGTGGTATAGGGCAGGGCGGCGCCATTCGCCCGCGGCTCGATCCTGCCATCCGGGTAGTGATAGACATCAATGTAGCGGCCGGCCAGCTTGCGGTGCTCCGGGGTGTCCGCCAGCAGGTAGAGCATCTTGTCGTACTGGATCGTCAGGCTCTTGGACACGCAGCGTGGCTCGCGCCAAGCGAAGATCAGATCCAGGTTCTCATCCGGTCGCAGTGGCCGATGGGCGTTGTGGTTATTGCGCGGCACCTTGGCAAAGCGCGCGTTGTAGTCGGCGATGAACTCCGCCATGAAGGCATTGGCGGCCTCCATGGTGCTGATGCCACGCAGGCGTAGCTCCTTGACCAACCGGTCCTGCAGGGTCAGGTGAGTCCGCTCGACGCGGCCCTTGGCCTGGCTGCTGTTGGCGCAGATGCCTTCGATGTTCAGCTCAAACAACGCCCGGGCAAACTGGGTGTGGCCGTCGCCGCTGGTCGCCCCTTGTTTGTTGACCCGGAAAACGCTGGCCTTGTCACTGTAAAACGCCACCGGCTTGCCATGGCGCTCCAGATAGGCACGGGTCGCCGCGAAATACGTGAACGTGGATTCCGAATGAGTGAAGCGCAGTTCCATGATCCGGCTGGTGGCGTCGTCGACGTACACCAGCAGCGTGCAGGCTGGCGCGCGCTCCTCAAACCAGCGGTGATCGCTGCCGTCGATCTGGATCAGTTCGCCATAGCAGGCGCGCCGGTTACGAGGCTGGTAGACCTTGGGCGGCCGCTGTTTGCGCGGCACCCACAGGCCGGCTGCCGTCATCAGTCGGCGGATCGTTTCTTTGGACAAGGTCAGTCCATGGCGCTCGTGCAGCTTCTCGGCCGCCAGCGTTGGGCCGAAGTCGGCGTAGTGTTCCCGGATCAGGCCAAGGGCTACAGATTCGCGGTCCGCAGGCATGCGATTGTTGCTGGGTCGCCCGCGCCGTCGCGACACTAGCCCGGACGGGCCTTCCTGTTTATAGCGTTCCAGCAGCCGCCGGAACTGCCGGTCCGTGATCTCCAACCGTTCGGCGGCCACACCGGGCCGTAACTGACCATCTACGACCGCCTGGACGGTCTTGAGCCTGTCTAACTCATGCATGCTGACTGTAATGACCTCGGATTTAGCCATCCTCTGGCGTCTCCATCGTGTTCAACCGGGCAGGCTAAATACCACGAATGGAGCACTCAAGCGGACATTTCAGTCCTCTAACGCAAAGTTGTCGGAACCGATTTGGGGCTCTTGCTGCCTCACGCGCGATCCTTCGCAATGCACGTCAACTTTCCTCCCACGCTCTATCAGCGGAAAAGAGGTATGACAAGAAAGGCGTAGCGCAAAACTGCGGTTAAAAATTGGAAGAGCAACGGTGCGGAGGATTACTGGTGGGCAGTGGAGTTGAATTGCTAGGCGGCCGTTGCTCCAACTGCTCCAATCCTGCTGTCAGGATGTAAGATACGCTCTCGTCACCCCAATAAACGAAGCCTCCGCATGGGAGGCTGTGTTAGCGGGACCAACGCTGCTCCAGATATTGCGTCTGTTCGGTTTGCCGGATCGGCGCGCTACCCCTGGTGGTCATTGGCCGCCACGCAGAACAACGGCGCAATTTTTCTCATTTCACTAAGGTTACGCTCTTGAGGAGGTGATCTATGAGGTACTCAACCTCCCATTCCTCAGTGCGCGAGACAAAAAATCCGATCGCGGCGCCCCGGGGCCACACGCAGCGTTTCCGAACAATGGCGTCGATTTACAATGTGGAACGGGACCTCGTTAGTCCCATGCAGTTGGTCGGCATGGCGCTCGGCGTCGTTGCGCCGGTCACGCGCACTATGCAGCGGTCGCAGGAAGAACCGCAGCACCGTGCTATTGCGCGAATCCATCTAAGAGGGTTTCGAGTTTGCTTGGAGTGGTGCCATGGCTGAAAAATTTGTGTTCAGAGACATGGAGTTTCGCGCGGGCGCGCACCTGTGGTCCAACCCAAAACTGCGCGGTACCCCGGCGGAGATTCCCATCATTCTCGGACGTCCGACCCTGTTCGATGTGGTCCGACTCGCCCGTCGCTACCCGCTGGAAACGTTGTATGAGACGAATCGGCGACTCCGAGCGAGCCGGGAAATTTCCGAGCGCCAGTTTCTTCGCACGCAGGAGATCCTGCGCAACGTCGAGCGTGTCGAGACTCGGACGACTTCAACTCTCGACGACGTCGCCCGGGCGGTCGCCAACCGCTATGAAGATCCGCCCGTTCCGGTCGAGTGCATCCCGACGGCCGCACAAACCAGGCGCGCCTTGTCCCACTGGCTGCCGGCCGGACTACCCACCATAGCGCAGGGCGAGCAGTATATCTATCTGACCGATGTCCCATTCGAGTTGGAAACTGTGATCATGCGATGGCTACGCTGGCAACTCGATAATGAGCCGGAGAGATCGTCCACTTGGTTGATCCAGGGCAGCGGCGGGCTGGCGCTCTCGCACGGCGGATGGTGTGCATTCGTGCTCTGGCTAACCGATGCCTTACACCACCGACTGGATCAAATTGAAATTGGACTGTAACTAGATCGCGGGGCTCGCGGACCACGTGGGCCACAATTCGGAGTACATTGACAGCCATCTGTCGAGGACACCCATCGGAAAATCTGCCATGCACGCCCGGGACGTGGAAGCTGCGCTTATGATCCGCTGCGCGGCGGTCGCACGCGAGCCTGCGGCGTCCGCGCTGGACCAGCGCGAGGCCAACGTGTTCCGGCTGGCCGCTATGGTTGTGCAATCGCGCTTCCCGAGCGAAGCCTTGCACCTGATGCAGGCCAGCGAGCGCTACTTTGCTTCGCATCCCACCGAACGACTGCCTGCGCAAGTGGTGGTTGCCAAGGGCTGGGTGACCAACCTGCCTTGCCTGCGCGACCGGCTCAGCCACACTTTCCGATTTCATTGAAGCCAGGCCGCGGACGATCAAATAGCGCCTGTCTTTGTCGCGGTTGGCCAAGTCCAGACAGCGCGCTCTGGTCGCTTGCTCGTCCATGATGCCGTGTCTGATGTCGGCATTGTCATCCGCAACTCATAAGTCGCAAATCATTGGAGGGCGCTTTTTGTGTAGCCGTGGACTGGAGACCGCGCCGCCGGGACAGACGACAACGAGGCCTGCGCGGGATGAAGGCCTTGTTGTCGATGGTCCTGTGCTAGCCAGAAAGATGACAACGGCCAAATGACTTTGTTGTCGCAATCAATTACTCAGAATTCCTTCCAATCACTAACAATGTTGATAATTAGGCGCACTGAGGCCGAGCACTGGTTAGGTGCCCAGCGGGATCCTCTGCGTCGTCCGAGCTTCGCCGCACGATGCATCGTGAGATAGCCAGGCGCCCCCAGTCCCGCAGTTAGCGATGCGGCGGCGCTAGTTGCTGAGTCGTTTCGGACGCTCCAGTTGTAAGGAAGCGGTTCTGAACAGCGGATTTCTATGTGCGCATGTACTCGGAGAGCTTTTCGATAATTCGCAACGGAGTCGGGGTCGTGACCCAGGGCTCATTCCTCGCCGTCAACATCCCGGCACGCAAATGCTGGGCAAAGGAGGCGAGTTGTAGGTTCGAGTCCTGTGGCTGCTTCTGGAGGATCACGATCTCCACCGCTCGCGAGGTCAAATGCTGCTTGTCGGGTTGCGCGGGAAACATCGCATACGCTTCACTCGCTTCGCTTGCTTTTGATGAAGCGGGAAGGAGAATTGAGCGGTAGCAGCTTGCGCCACGTTTGTGGTGTGTCGAAGGCTTGGCCAATGACCAAAACGTCGGCGCCGATGTACCCTCCACCTCAAACAATCTCTGTGTGGATGTCCAGGAGCGGATGAGCATCCCGTGTTCGGTGCTATGCCCGTGAAATTTTTCTTGCCCGATAGATGGCGCTTGTTCTCGCACCCTCAGCACCCGTAGCATCGGCCAACGCTGTGACAGCACGATGCCAGCAACTATTTGGCGTTGAGGTGTACGCACGCCGACGTCGCCGAGCCAAGAGGCCAGACGAGCCGTACGCGTAGAGTCAATAAACACGACTGCGCTGGGATCGAGCGACGTAATGTCATCGAACGTGTCCGCGAAAAAATTGGCCAGCAGCATGCGTTGATCGGCATTCGTTCGCGGGAGTTCGACGCGGCGAGAGGCGAGATACTTTGCACCTTGGTCAAACCGCATCCAAGGCGACATGACGTGCTCTGCCTCAGCATGGGCAAAACGCACCCAAGATTCACCCGTGGCGCATTCCAAGCGCGTGGCAACGAACACCGACTGTTGACGGTCCCACTCGGTGTGTACCTGAAGCGAGCTCACCGCGCATGCCCACCGTGGTGCCTCCGGTTGGGAGCCGAAGCAGGCTTCCCGCGCCTGTCTCAAGCCCCAGACAAAGCCGGCGTGCCCAAACGCCAGGTCCAGGACAGACGCCTGTAAGCGGGGAAGGAATCGATCCATTCTGCCGGGCTCGCTGGGCAATAGGTACTGTACCGTGCAACCCGTGCTGCTCAGCGCCTTTCGCGCGGCCAATTTGTTGACATTATCATCGGGCTTCCTCTGCCCGTCCCGGGTCTCATAGAACAGAGGAGCTTGGATGAGGATCATCGCGCGTTCAGGCACGCCAATTTGATCGACAAACTTTTGCCATTCACGCACTCGTGCATCGAATCGCTGCTTCCTTGATCCCGTGTCGACTGGCAATAGGCTCCTAGGCCCGTGCGTGTTCAGCGGCAAGGGGGCACTGATTACCTCGGTATTGTCTCCGAGGATTGCGCTTGCAGTCGTCTTGACCCACTCGATATCGTCGGCGGTATAGCTTAAGAAGTAAATTCTTTGTCTTCCCGCATCAGCTTCATACGCTGTGTCTTTGACTAGCGTTTGAATGGCCTTAACGACTCGATCGTGCGCAGCATCCGGGGTGGGCGGCTGTAATCTGAACCAACGATTCGAAGGCGCCAAGGTTGCATTCTCAATTGCGCTCTCGGTGTCGGCATCGCTAAAGCCATGACGGGCAAGCAGTCTCGCCACGACAACCTCGGCCTTCAGAACGCTCAGTGGAGGAGCCTTATGCCGGATTGGCTTCCTCGTACTGAATCCCGAGAAGGGCCGTAGACCGAATCCTTCGAGCGCGTTGGTGGCGGATGCAAACGCATCGGCTTGGTCGACGAGAGGGACGCCAGCTTGAAGGTTGGAGCGACTTGCCTCGGCAACTTCAGCCTTCACCATTACGACCACGCTGGCGCGCTCGTCGCAAGGGTAGCGAAGCACATCTTCATCCTGATAGCCCATCGCCAGGTCTAATGCATGCTCGTACACGGGATAGCCAAGATCGGTGACCCAGGCGTCTTTGCGTCGCATCACGCTAAAGCGATAAGCACTGTTCGGCCGAGCATGATGGGGAAACACGTATCCCCCGATGGTAGGACTGGCAGGATACCGATTATTCAAACTATCGGCCCACCGGCGCCGCTTAAACTTCAGATAGACGATCGGCTTAGTCGCTCCAGGAAGCGTCTCTAGTGAGATTTCGCAGACCAAACTGAAGTACCCGCCAGCCGCATGGTGAGGGCGTGTCATGACTTCCGCCTTGTTTCCATCTGGGCTCCCGACGACCCGCACCACCGGGCCCAATTCTGGAAACAGTTCCTTACCGGCAAGCTGCGATGCGAGCCAGCCTGCTGTGATATTGAACGGCGAGAACGTCCCAGACTTTCCAGCCGTATCCCATGGAAACACTTGTACCTGCGACTGGGCGAATTGAATCACCTGATTGCATTCATTGAGCTTGCGCAGTGCGGCAATGCCGAGCGTATACGCGTCTCGACCTTGGCTAAAATGGGACAATGCGCCTTCCGACCACCGAGCAAATGCATCACGCACGCATTCGCTATAGTCCTGTGCTTTCTGGTAGGGCAGGAAACCCCATGGCCCGGGCTCCTTACTGAGGTCGGGGAAAGAGCGCAGTCCAATGTCATCCTTCAGAGCGGTCCAATCTTCAATCTCCAATTGAAGCTGCGCGCGTAGACTGGCGAAGGGCAGGTGAACAAATGCTTCTTCATCCTTGTCTCTCGCGCGATTCGTTGCCTCGTCACGAATTTGCTTCAGAATACGAAGGACGTCTGTGGTCCAGCGGATGGCCACAACGTCATGGACCAACGGTGGAGCCTGTTCGGCAAACTCGAGCGCGAATGCCACATCTCGGACAACGGTCGTCATGCTCCTGCCTCTTGTTGGATGGGAGAGTCTGCAACCCACAGGGGGTTATCCGTCCAAGGCTCATCCTGGTGAGCGTCTTCTCGCGCGAAGGCAACTTTCAGGCCCTTGGTCTTCGATAACGGATCAAGGAAAGCGCCGTAGAGAGCTCGGTATAGCGCAGCTTCCTTGGGGTCCTCAGACGCCGCACCACGCTCGAGCAGCCGGCGAAGTTGAACGAGCATGCTGCTGGTCTCCGTATCCGCTTCGCCCTTGGCCGAGCGCTCCGCCCATGCGCGATCAATGAAGAAGCACTGAACAGGGCAGCCATTGCGCATCGCACGGCCAATCGTCTGTAACAGTGAGACAGCGATATTTGCTGTGAAAGGCTCAAACAGGTCGCCCAGTGCACGTGCGTATAGGGGGCGCCGCAGCAGCCTGCCAACCTTTCGATAGGCTTGCCGGCGTGCAGCCAGCAAGCGCTTACCGATCTCTTCGACGGACACGGAGTCATCGTCGCAAAGATCGAAGTCGAGCGTGGCGCGTGCCGCCATGCTTACAGGCAGGCTCATGTCATTGGGCGCAGGGTGTGGACGCGTCAAAAAGTACAGCGACCCGAGAGCCGCATCGCGCAGACGCGGACCGGATGTGAAGACAATATTTGTGCCGCGACCCAGCGCGCCGGCGGGAAATATGAGCAACCTCCATGCATCATCATCGCCCAAACTTTCGACGCGAGACGACGTCACATACCCTTCGGTTGGTCCAACGTCAGGTAAGTCATCCACAACCGCAACAACGCGGCCGCGCCATGCGGGTAGCCGCTGATCAATAAACTGCTTCAATCGGCGAGCTTGATCATAGCTGTTGACAACGAATGCGGCGCGCCGTGCTATGCCATGGCGCACGTCAAAGTGGTCGCAATCGCGGGCGAGTTGAGAGTCCGTTAGTCCCCCGTCTAACAATGCGAAGGCCATTTTCTCAAGGTTCGCCATGCGCACGCTGTCCGATCTTTCGCCGCTGAAGCGCAGGAAGGTGGGCGAATCTGAGACATGTCCATCCGCGATGGGACGAAACTCGTACATTGAGGGGGCGACGTCCTCACGCTCAGGTGAAACGCGCTGCAGGACGTAGTGGGGGGGCACAGCGATATGGTGAGCGGGGCTGGGCGGTAGGTAACTCGTCGCGCTGGTAAGCAGTACCGCGGGACCATCGAACATGCCATTCGGTCGCCGAATCCACTCATGTAGCCGGTACATTAGCAGTCGAGGTGTACCAGCGAACACGACATACTGTAGTTGTACGTCTGTGGCATGCGCCAAAGGGTCGCGTTGAGAGGGCGTCGAGAAGAAGCGAACCCCACTCAAACTGCCCAAGATATTGTCGGGTGTTGCCAGCAGCAAGGATCGCGATGCGAGTTCGTCGATGCGGACAGGATCAAGCAAGCCCTGTGCTGTCATGTCGCTGAGCTTTGGGGAAAGGCGACGATAGCTCAGGATCGTGAACGTGACTGGCAGCAGCAGCCCAACCAATTGCTGCGCCTCTGCCTCACTCGACACTCGCCGAACATCACGTAAGCGTCGAGCAATTTGTTTGACGAGGTTGGATAGTTCCTGCAGGCTTGACTCGGCGAGCCAGTTGGTCATCAACTGGCAGAGATCGCTGTGCAGGCTTGATGCCTCTTCCGCGGACATGTGAAAGGCGCTAACCAAGCGCATTGTCACATCAGCGGGAATCGCGACGCTTACGGATCTCGTACCTCGCAGTTGGAATGCTTGAATCGCGGCACTCTCCCACAACTCACACAGCGCATCCTTTGACTGCGCCTGCGGATCCGCTCCAAAGTCGTCGCTCAACGAACTGACTCGCCTAGGAGAGAGCCAGTCGCCAATAATTCGTAAGGGGGACATCAGCAACCCGTCGAACGCCTTGCGCAGATCTTCCGTTAGGCGCAGGATGGCATGTGTCAACGCGACGTTCAGTTTCTCGAACTCTGCGATCTCGATTGCCAGTTGGGCATACTCGACTCCATGTAAGACCGCGTTTTGTCCGGATGCGATGGGCTGTAGTGTACTTCGTTGAACTTGTCGATGAAATGAACGGTCGTGGCCTGAAAGACTAAGTTCCGCAATACCACCTCGATCGAGATCCTGTTGCGCTCGGTCTGCCTCATCGAAGATCACGAGGTCAAAGGATCGTGCAATCAGCTCGAAGTAGCGCTCATCGAGAAGTGTCGTATGAGCTGGGACGCGGGTATCCGCGGACAAGATGTGTCCTAACCAAATATTTGCGTTTGGCAAGTCTGCGGCGGCGCGTGTGTACCCGCACAGGGACCAAACAGGGCATAGCCTGCGCTTCAGTGTGCCATCGCTGGTCGCTTTGCCAGTGTTGTCGTTGACGGGATTCTGCAGAACCCTGGTGCAAAAGGAGTCGGCGATGCCAAAGGCAGAATTTGGTGCTTCGGTGAGGGACGGCAGAGCGCAGACGCCTTCAAACAGATGAGCACTGTCGCAGGACGTTCCGAAACCACGGAGGGGGTCGCCTGTTGCCAGTGATTCAGCAAGCTTGTGAGCATGTCGAAGTCGCGTTTCGCGTGACTGCCCGACTAGCAGGCCAGCACGGACATCGTATCGACGCAAGTCATCGAGATACTGGCGGCATACCTCGATGGATGGAAAGAAGACTGCAACCTTGAGTCCCCGGCTGCCGAGATAGCGCAGCAAACACATGAGAAGCGTTGTTTTTCCTGCCCCTGGTAACCCTATCAGGTGCTTCAGACCTTCTAGGTTCAACGTCGATTCGACGTTGAAGTCGCCGTTGTTGTCGATGCTATGCAGCGCAACGGACTGCAGACGTTGCTGCCAGTTGCCACGCCTCGGTGATTGGAGTCGTTCGTCAATGGCGTCCATTTCACTTGCTTCCGCCAGCAAGTCAGTCCACGGAATCAAATGGCGCCGCTGCGGTGGTCGGCTGGTTTCATGAGCGCGAGGTAACGGCAAGTTCGCGGGCAATGCATGAACCGGATAGCGGCGCGATTCACCGCCAAATTTGACGTGAATGGCGATCGGCTTGTCGGATTCCGCCAACGTCTGATCATGTGCATCGGGCGTGTGAGGCGTCTTTAGTGCAGCCAGTGCCTCGCTGAGCTCCGGCGCGACGATGTCGAATCTCGGCTTGATGGCCAGAGAGCGCTCATCGATGCGAAATAGACGGCGGTGCGTCAATGCTAAGGCGGAATCGTTGTACCGCACCGCAGCGGCCTTCAGTGCGGCAACCGTCGAGAGTCCATTGCATGCTCGACGGAGATTGTCGAGTTCAATCTCCCGATCACGCAACAAGGGTGCACGAGCCACACTACGGAAGCCCATGAGCAGCGCCGGTGCGTGCTGGAGCGTATGCAGATCAAGCTCGTGGACGAAGTAGGCGCACAATAGGTCCAGCCGATGTAGTCCGAGGGATTGTAGACGTTTGACGATCACGAACGAGTCCTAAGCTTTCGGCGAAGAGCACCAACTGCTATGAATTCGATGTCCGTTCTATTGCACTCCCGGCGCAAGGTATCCAAATAGCCGGGGAAGCGCGACAGGGCCTGATCGTTGATGGCTATGTATTTGCCTCTTTTGAATTTCAAGTGGGTGGTATCGTGGCGGGTTTCAGGTAAAGAGCAACACGATCGATGCATAGCAAACTGTTTGAAGCAGCCCTTGGCGTAAGCGCTCCGTGGTTCGTCCGGGAAGTCGACTTCAACGCGCAAACCAAGACGTTGACGATCCAGATTGACTTTGTCTCCGGCAGCCGCTTTTCCCACCCGGAGGTCGCCGGTGGGCACCCGGTTCACGACACGGTGACCAAACGCTATCGGCACCTGAACTTCTTCGAGCACGACTGCTATCTGGAAGTCCGCACGCCACGCGTGAAGCTTCCCGACGGCCGCGTGGCGTTGGTCGAGCCGGACTGGGCTGGCAAGCTCTCTGGCTTCACGTTGCTGTTTGAAGCCATGGTGGTGGCGCTTGCGCAGCAGATGCCGTTTTCTGCTGTAGCCAGAACGGTGGGTGAGTCGTGGCATCGCGTGTACGCGATCTGCGAGCGCTATGTCGACCTCGCGGTGGCCGAACTCGATCTGGCCGGCATGACCGCTGCCGCCGTTGACGAAACGTCCTACAGGCGCGGTCACAACTACCTGACGCTTGTCGCTGATGCCGACGCGCGTAACGTCGTGTTTGTGACCGAAGGCAAGGATGCTGCCACGGTTGGCAAGTTCGCTGAACATCTGCGCGAGCACAACGCTGCGCCCGAGCAGATCGGGGTGGTCAGTATCGATATGTCGCCGGCGTTCATCAAGGGCCTCAGCGAGCATTTGCCCAACGCGCGCATCACCTTCGACAAGTTCCATGTCGTGGCTCACGCTTCGGCAGCCGTGGACAAGACCCGGCGTATCGAACAGAAGACCGATCCAAGCCTCAAAGGCCTGCGCTGGACGCTGCTCAAGGATCGGGACGGCTTGCCAGCCGCACAGCGTGCCGATCTCGACGCGTTGATCGCCAACGTCACGACCAAACGCACCGCCCGTGCCTGGCTGTATCGCGAGCAGTTGCGCGACATCCTTGGGCGCAAGCAGATCAACGTTGTTTCCGCAATGCTCGAGCAGTGGTGCACGAACGTCATGCGATCCAAGGTCGAGCCAATGAAGGAGGTCGCGCGCATGATCCGCAAGCATTTTGATGGCATCGTTGCATGGACCCAGACTCGCCAGACCAATGGCTTCCTGGAGGCGCTCAACGGCCTGTTCCAAGCCGCCAAGCGCAAGGCTCGCGGCTATGTGAGCTTCAAAACCATGCGCACCGTGATCTTCCTGATCGCCGGAAAGCTCGACTTCTCCGCGATCAACCCGCATGCCGCATAACCCACTCATTTTTCAAAAGAGCCATGTATTTCTTTGGGAATAGTTCCAAGCCCCCGACGTTTCGGTTCAGGGTGTCCGCAAGAAGGAACGGGCTGGCATGGCTCTTGACATCGATCCCGATGGTCTCGTTATCCAGGCTGACGTCGCACTTATCCCGACCGGGATACAGTGTAGCCACTAGTCCCGGAGGATTTGCGGTAGCGGTGTCATACAGAGCAATCTCGTCTTGGCCTGGGCCGCACCAGTAAACGAGAATATGCGACTTCGCGATTAGGACATCTTGTACTGGCACCTGCCGAGCCGATCGACAGGGTACCGGTACGTCGAACGCGCTGCATTGACGTACCGCGCAACACGCATGACCTTTGATCACTGAGTTGGCCATCGGCGCGCCGCAAGTCGCGCAGCGTAGCAGGGCGCCATTTACGAGGTGGTGAGGTTGAACCGACTCGTAACAGGTCGCCATAAAGGGTGCTGCCAGTTGCATGCTGGATGCACTCAAAAATCGGCGTATCTCTGTGGGGGAGGAGATGGGATGTCGCGTGATGAACTCTCGAAGCTTGGAGTAAACGTCGCTTCCACGCATCCCGAACTGGTCGCAAGCCGAATTCAGTTGTGCAAACGCCTGCTGCTCATTCAGGTCGATCTCGGAACCCGACTGCCGTGCCAAGTCAATGCACTCGATCGTCGGAAGGCAAGTCTGCGCATCGAGCAAGCGAATACCGTAAAAGCGACAGTCCGGGCGGTCAAAAATCGGTATGCCCCACTCGCGGGCGCGCAAAGTGTGGCGACATTGTGCAACTAGGGTGTGGGCGCCATCAGATCGAACCGGCATGCCGAACATAACGTGCAAGCTGGCCATCCGCAACATCGCTCCGCGCAGGGCGGGCGAGAGCGCTGGATCATGAACGAGCAAGCGACCGGATCGCGCTCGCTGGAAATGGTCGACCAGGCCGACCGCAAGCAAGCATACGGCTTCGTGGGCAAGTCCCAAGGCGCGCGCGTGATCCACGGTGGGAATGCCTGGTTCAACGATCTCGGCTGAACCAGGCCCGTTGTGTTGCATCAGCAGCGCAATCAGCTCAGTGGGATCCATCGACTGCATCCGCTTTGCTGCGGACTTCCTGCTGTGGCCTGACTGCACCAGCACGCAGGCGACAACCAACTGCACCAGATGTGCCCACTGATACCGTTTGCGGATGGCTGGAGCTATTAGCCCCACAGAGCGATAGTCCACGACAACGGAGCGTGATGGTGGACGCAGCGTCTGACCTTGCCAGGGGTGAGTGCCGATCAGCTCTGAAGCGGCGAGCGTCAACTCATCCAGGGATCCCTCCCATGTTTTGTGACTTCCCAGCCGCAATAGCAATGCCGACATCAGAACGCCTCCGCAAGGCTCGTCAGAACCGACGTTCTAATATCCTAGTCGAGCCTTGCTTTCGGCACAAATGCCAAAGGGATTCCGGAAATCTCGGGGGCGGGCTGCGCAACGGCACTCCGGCACAGAATGTGCTTTATTCAGCGCCTTCGGGTGCGTATAGCCTCAAAAAATCCCCGAAAACCGCTAATGTAGGCACGAATTAATGCCTATCTACGATTATCGAATAATAAAAAAATGATTTATTTCCGTGCCGGACGGGAAACCAAGCATCCTCCTCCCGTTAAGTAACTGATAATCACCTCGGCTGGCTTCTGGCAAATCCGATAGTGCTTGCGTATTTCCGGGGAGGCAGCTATGACAAATATGATCACGATTCGCTCGTGGTCAAGACGCAACAAGGCGCGAGATCAGTAACGGCTGATCTCGCGCCGAATTTGAAATCATCCGACCCGATGAAGGGGAGCATTATCGCCTGAAAAAATCCTGGCCAGTGCCTTTCGCGCGCTTGCCCAAAATTTCTCCAAGTCTGGATTGACTCTGCTTCATTTTTGCCAGGAAGTCAAGGGGATCTTTGTTTGCCGCCGCGTTAAGCCTGGTCTCATCCCTCAAATCCGAGGAGCTGCGATGAAACACGAGGCACATGCGGTAGTTTTGCCGCGAACGATCGCTGCGCGGCATTATGTTGACTTGCCTGGACGAGGCTTGCGCAATCTGTACGTCTTTGAGTCGCCCAAGAACGACAAGCGGTTGGCGGTATTTGGGCAAGTTTGCTTCTGGCACCTCATGTTGGCGGAGGGGAATCCCGAGATTCGCCGGTATCTCTTGTGCTCAGATTTTGCCGGCGATGTTTCCGCTTCCAACGCCGTGGACGTCCATTTTATGGATGAATCCATTGAGCGCTGGTACTTCAGTCGGCGTGGCTTGCCAAAGGAAGATCAGTGCCCCTATCCCATCATTGTTAAGACCGAAGCACAAATTCGCGCTGCCGGGCTACTCCCGCACAATTGGAGGTTCCTCTGCGCAGCACGTACCCGTGCTCATGGCAAGTACGCAGGCAAAGAGCTGTTAGTGCTCAGAGCCCTCTTTGAGGACCGCCATACCGTTGCGCTGAGCGAAGTCATTGCTCAACCCGGCATAGATGTTGCCATTATGCTGGCTGCCGTTGCACATCAACTGGCGGTAGGGGTTTTGCGAACCGAGCTCAAGAAGCAATTGTTTTCACGTCGTTCCTTGATCTCGAGGATCGAAAAATGAAAGCAGGTGCGAGACGTTCTTTGATTCCTGCCGCATTGCAAGATATTGAAGCTTGGCCAGATATTGACGTATCTCAACTCGATGAAAATGCACGTCGTGGAGTAGCCCGCAAAAAAGAAGCAGTCGCCCTCTACATGGCAGGATACAGTTTCCCGGACATTGCAGCACAAACGCTGATTTCGGATGATAATCTACGTCGCATCATCAAGCGTTGCATCGCCGTCGCTCCGGATAAGCGGATCTTCGGTTTTCGTGCGCTCCATCCCGGGCTTCACGTGGTGGCATACACGCGCAACAAACCGGTCGTGCGTAATTTCGTATTGGGCACAAGTTGCTCAAACGGATTTGCTGGTGCACTCGGACAGCTGTTTCTCCGGTTTCCCTGGCTACGTAAGCGAGTCATAAAACAGTTTCTGGGTCAGAATGATGATGGCGAGTATGTCGAGGCCAGGAAGTCAATTGCCAACATTCACAGGGAGTTCCTTGAGGAATTAAAAGGAAAGCTCAAGCCGGGCGAGTGGCCATTGAATACGCGCAATCTCGGATACTCTGCGCTGCAGAAGTATTTGCACGCGCTGTTGAAAACCAGTCCTACCGCATACATCCGGGAGCGCAGTGGGGAGGAGGCCGCGTGGCACTTGAGGATCGGGAAAGGGCATCCACGCTTGATCCAAGCGTGGATGCCATTTTCGATCTTGGAATTAGATTATGTCCGGCAGGATGCGCCCGGGTACATCGAATTCGAGGACCGCTATGGCCACCTACATAGGTTGCTTGTCGCTCGTTGGTATGTCGGGGTGTTGGCCGACGAGTGCAGTGGGGGCGTATGCGGCTATCACGTCGCTTATGAGGCCGAGCCGTCGTCCGATACGGCCCTCCAGACTGTCCTTAGTTCGTTGATGCCGGCAGCACAGGACGACGACGCACCGTTGATGCGCGATGTCGTACCTGACCAGGCTTCACTCCTGCCGAATCTGATTCCCCTATGCGCCCGCCAGGGGTGTTGCCTACTTAAAGTCGACAATGGGTGGGCGAACGTTGCCAATGACTTTGTGAACAATGTCATCGATGTACTTGGTTGCGCTGTCGAGTTCGGCGTTCCACGTGCCTGGTGGCTTCGCCCCTTTATTGAACGACTCAATGGAAAGCTTGCTGAGCGGGGCCTCCATCGACTTCGGTGTACCTATGGCAGCGGGCCGCATGACCCGCGGCGCCGCGAGCCAGAGAAGGAGGCAGCACGGTACACGCTGCGTGACAGGGATCTTACGGCAATTCTCGATGCCGTCATCGCAGAACATCACACGGTATTTACCCCGGAAAAACTCTTCCGAAGCACGATTCGGGACACATTGGAAGACTATGCGATGCGGCCGGAACTCGATTGGGTACCACAGCCTTTGCCAAACGCGAGCGAGCCAGAATTACGACTACTGATGCATAAGGTGGTGGCCAGTGTCCGTGGCTCAGTGAAGAAGGGCGTGCGGCCCTATGTTCAATTTGATCGATGCCGCTATACAAATGAGCGACTTTCCTCTGACTTCACGTTGATCGGACAGAAAGTGGAGCTTCAAGTCCAGCGGATGGACATTCGCAAAGCATGGGCCGTCGTCCTCGGTACTGGGCGGGACCTCGGGCAATTAAATCCGGACGCCCGCTGGGCAGACTGGAAGTATTCGATTCTGGCTCGGAGAGTCATGAATCGGGACGCCTTGGCAAGTCCAGCAGATCGAGACCCTCAGGCTGTGCATGAAACTTTAAAGGCGAGGCGTCAGGCACTCCTCGACCAGAAGCCCAAAAAGCGAAGCAAACGCGAGGCCTTGAGAATCGCCAAACTACAGCGGGAGATCGCGTACGACCCAGCGGAGAAGCCAACCACGTCGTCTCCTGAGCATCGCAGCAGAGACCTCCGGGGAGTGTTCACGGCATTCCGCAACACAAGGAGAGATGATGATGTCTGAAAAGAATGTCGATAGTCTCCGTAGCCGTCTGCAAACCGGTACACATCCACTTCTCGCGCACGACACCAATAGTCCCTTGTGGACGCCGCCGATAAGACACGCGTATGCCGCATGCAAGCTATGCGTATTGCAGCGTCGAAGCTTCTACATCTCCGAGGATAGGGGAGAAGGGAAAACGTCATTTCTGCGGGCGTTGCGTGAACAGTTGCCAAACGACTTTGAAGATAGCTTTGCAATACTATTCTATGCAGCGGCAAACAGACACGCCAATTCGATTCGTGCATATTTCATCGAATTCCTACGATCGATAGATCATCCTACTCTCACCGGAGAGACTGCTAGGCTCAAAGCGCGAGTCGTCGATAAGTTGGAGGTGTTGGCTAGCATGACGCTGTGGAAAATGGTGGTCTTGCTTCTTGATGAAGCACAGGCATTTCTACCCGAGGACTTTGGATTTCTAAAAGACATACAAAATGAACTGGAAAAAAAGGGGATATCATTGACCGTGGTGACCTGTGGCGAGGAACCATTTATGAAGAATATGCTGACAACCATGATAGAGATAGGACCTGCCGGTGCATGTGCCGATAGGTTCGGTCTTCATAGAGTGAGACTGCGTGGCTACGACAAAGATTCCCTGCGAGAGGTGCTTCGCGCTGTCGATTCCAAGATCTGGCCGCCGGGCTCCGGATGCACGTGGACTCGATATTTTTTTCCCAAAGCGTTTTCAAACGGATTTCGGTTCGAGAATCACGTGGACGACCTCTGGGCAGCATTCACGGAGTTTGGTCAAATTAGAAAGAAGGAAATAGAAGACGAAAATGGCCATAGAGAGGAGGAATGCCTGCTAAGCCGTCGAATTTTCGAAGCGCTGCCATATTTGGCTGTTCGTGTTGCGGACGACGACTTTGACCACGGGTACTTGAAGAAGAGATTTTGGACTGCGGCGGCAGCGCATGCTGTCGGTAAGTTAGACGACTAGAAACTGGTGGTCCGCATGGTTACGGTAGCGACCGACAAAGGCAAGCGACTGCTGGGTTGGACAGGCGTCGAGTGGGGCCCGCTTCCCTATGAGTCGACCCTGTCTGTGTTGATGCGATGGGTTCAATTGAATGACCTAGGCGAGGGCGAGCTAAGAAGGCTGCATGTCAAACGTTACTGGGGTATTAGGCATGAATCTTACTTCGAAGTGTCTGATGCCTTAGCCGGAGCCTTGGAGACTGCTGCGGTCATACTGCAGCGCCCGGCTGAGGAAGCGAACACCATGAGTGGGCGCGCGGCCTGCCTCTTAAATGCAATGTTCTCGTCGACGCTGAGGATATGTCCGCTGTGTTTGGAGTCGGGATACCACAGCTTTTGGTTCCAATGCGTTGCGCTTCCATTGTGCCCTGTCCATGCGGTACCGCTAACTTCCCTTTGTCAGAGCTGTGGGCACCCCTTACCTCCCGTGGTTGACGCCTGCAGCTCGTGGAAACCTTATCAGTGCAACTATTGCCTATCGTGGATTTCAGGCGCGGAGTTTGTCCCCGCAATGCATCACGAATTTCGAGATCACGGACGAGAACTTCACCGACGGTTTGACAACCTAATGGCTTGGACAAACCGTCTGCATATGGCTCATGCTGAGGTTGGGTCTGCCGATGCTGCGGTAAGTCGGTACTGGCAATGGCGTGAAACACTTGCCTACGCGTTATGCGTGCGTCTTGCCCCAGTCCTACCCCCAAGCCTGGAGAATTCGAAGCACGCTGTAACGATACTCAGTTGGTGTTTGCGTCGAGATGGAACGCAATTGTTTTACGGTAGACGTCGGACGGAGGAGCGACATTACGTCGATCTCGTGTATCGCGCTACGCTACGCATGCTGGCGAAATGGCTGTTATCAAGATTGCTACTGTTCCCGGAGCGACAATGTTCGATAGTGTGGACCGACGGTGTTCAATTGAGACTACGGTCGCTAGATCGTCACGTTGCAGCCCTTCACATTCTCCGGTATTTTTTTGACGGCGGGGCGGCTTCGTGCCGGTACGCATTGACAGACGGTCTTCGACATGTCTACGCGGGAAGGGAGGTGCAATCTTTGTACGGCCGCTGCCTAACCCGCTTGTCCGTGCGCGCCGTGACGCTCTGCCTCTATGCCACCATCTTCAAAATCCTTGGTCGCGGAAAGCCATTGTATTGGCAAAGTGTTCTGGTTGAACTCATGGAAAGTTCGACTATGGCTATTTTTGGGAATGAAGGGTGTTGCCGGGGCTTCATCGCATTCGAGAGTGTGGCGGGTATGCCGTTAAGGCCGTTTCAGTGAACGGAGTCATACTGAGGAAACGCGGACGGCAGCGCGCATTGGAGGGGATGTTGCCAGAGCTGAAAATACTCGATCGGCCCGGTCGCCAGATGATGTTCGCCCTAATTTTTGCGCCGTAGCGCATCGATAGTCAACAAGCCAGAATTGGCGTGCAGCTTGGCTTTTCTGATCAATGGCTTCTGTTATTAGTTGTAAGCTTACGCGCTGGCGAGGCGCGTAGCGCCGCCACGCAACCGCCGTTGTGCATTCTCGACGTCGTCGAGCGCCTGATTGACCTTAAGATGTCCATGTTCCTCGAGGTCGAAGGCGCGGCGCACTACCTGCCCGCCTATGCCGGCAACCTGGACGCCATGACCAGCGCGGCGTTGCGCACGGCCGAGACCCCGGCCAAGGCAGCTGGCACGCACCGGTTTGAGAGGCGATACATGAAGACGCTCTATATCTCGTGGGCTAAACCTCATTACGACTAGCATCACCGAAGCTGTACGTGGCGAGCCTGGTTGACCTGGTCAACGGCTGCAAGGCGAATATCAAGACGAACAGTAAGGCGACAATGTGGAGATCGTTTTGCTAGGCACCAACTGCGTATTCGCGGATGCGACGAAAAATCGATCCGGGCGTTGTTGCAAGCAATCGACGTTGCGTGCTGGCCCGCAGGAACTAATCGGACGTGGCCGGGATTCTTTTTCCCGTGTGCCGTCGCACACGGACTTTTACTAAAGAGGCATGCGGAGATGTTGTGGAAGGACCTTCAGTATGCCGGATTAGTGCGTCCTTGGGAGCCCAATTGGCGCCAATGACAGAGGAAAAAAACCGTCCAAAGTCGAAAGGTATTTGACGCAATCGTCTGAGCCGTCACAGCGCATGCTGAACAGGATAGTGATTCATTTACCGCTTACCGAGCGGGATTGGCAACGAGCAGCTGTGTTTGCGGCCGGCGTGCCAGACGCTTGAGAAGTAAGCAAAATGAGCAAGAACAACTCAGTAGGAAGAGCGCCTCTGGAGGAATGGACGGGCGCCCGATAGCGCTCTCTTCCTGGGGAATCCCACGCCTCCCTAATTCTGCGGTTCGCTTGGCTAAACGTTCTTCGTTCTCCTGGTTTAAGGCCGTTTACCGAGCCGATGATGAGCGCCTCGTGTGCTGTGCTGAGGGATGCTCAGGCATCGGTGGCCTATCCCGAAATGGACAGCGTGTCATGTATAGCGGTGCGTCATACACCTTATGCATCACTTGGTCGGCCTATTGCCGCTATTGCAGAGGACAGTAGCGCGGGCGCGATTCGCATTGGCGATACGATCCAGAAAGTCCTGTGTGTTGGCATGCTGTCGGGCGGTGATCTCGCCTCGCGTCAATAACTGATCGTTGATGCATTCCGGTTCGGCGATTGCCCATTGCTCCGCAAGCACGACTAGGTCAAACAGCGTCGGCGCTCGCATGACGGTTGGCAGAGCGGCCTCGGTACCGCGTCGTCTTGGATTGGACCAAAGATGCATGCCTGCACGCAGCGTGATGCCATGCCAACTGAACGATTTCATCTTCGACTCATGGGAACGTGGTCTCGTTACCACTGCCTGTTGAGCATCGGCTGCGGGATGGCAGCTCCGCGTGCCAAGGTAGCCAGGCGGCTAGGGCCTTCCGCGCATACTGAAGACCCCCGGATTCGATTGCTAAGTTGTAATGCGTGCGCAACATCACGGTTAACTCGTGCGTTCTATATTTGATAGTGCCTGATCGACGCTGGCGGGGTAAGCGGCGCGTCCATCTTGCCATAGCTGGTGCCTCTCTCCCCGGGGTCCAGCATGCTTAAAAGTCCCCGCAGCACCTAGGCTGCGGGGACTTCGTTTTTTTCGATGCACAGATTTCGACGAAAAAGCCCGAAATCGGCATCCGGCGTACCAACCCCGGATGCCGTTGTGCCGCTTGTGCTCCTCAGATCAATTGGGGCGCCAGAGGCCAGGGTCACCCGGGTGTCTTGCCTTGGTCTAACCAGCGATCGAACTTGCCGATATCGCGTTGTGCATCCTTGATGATCTGTTTCGCCAAGGCTTTCATTTCTTTCGAGTCGCCTTTTGCCAGTTCAGTCTTGGCCATGTCGATCGCCATCTGGTGGTGCATCTTCATCATCGTGGCAAAATCCTTGTCAACGTTGCCTGACGGTTGCATCGCCAACATTTTGTCCATGCCTGGCGCCATCGAGCCGTGAATCTCTTGTGCGGCGGAGCCGCCTGGCACGGCGCTTTGACCGTGTTCACCGGAAGCATGTTGCGCAAGGCCGGATGAGATGCCCGTCAGCAAAAGGCAAGCCGCCACAACAAGCCGGCGATTCGTATGCAGTTTGGGTTGTAGGATCAGCATGACGGATGCTCCGCAAGAAAGAAGACATTGGCTGTGCACCGCTCCTTTTCAAGCGCACATACATCTTCAGTCATCCCCGCGATGTTGGCCGCGAGGGCTACCGTGTAGCGGCATGCAGCGGCTGCATGCCGCTAAACGGCTGGTAGTCTGGAATGTTAAAGTCACGCTCCAGCATTTCGCGTCAATGCCCATGCCTTCGGCATGCCACGTCTCGTTGCACATCCGGATGAGCGCATCATGCCGCCGATCTGCGCCGGTGATGCGGACATTGAGCGGCTCCAGCGAAGTGAAGTGGTGCCTGCTAAAGACTTCGAGAAAGGCGTGCTCAAAGCCCTTGCCCAGTTGAACTCGTTCGAGGATCTCGATGGCGGCCTGCTGCTTCGGCCGGGCTCGGGGCTGATAGGGAACGCCATACCAATCGCGTAGCATCGCGAGTAATCGCAGGATCTCTTCCCGCTGGGCACGATTCTCCTGACGAGCATTTGACTTGATCTTGTTCTAAAGTTGGCCGCTACGGCGCGGGTCGGTACCAGGTAGCCAACTCGGTCATGCGCAAGGCGGAGTAGTGATGGTCGATCAGGAGCACCATCAGCGCAACTTCAAAGTTGGCTGTGATGGCGCGACCAAGGACGGCAGACCAAGTGGGCAGGGCCGACATTGTGAAGAGTCCCGCCGCCATACAGATGCGCCACGTGGGGAGATACTGAGCGCGGCGGCTTGATCGTGGGTGCCAGCCCCTCCCTCTGCGATGCGTCGTTGGGCCGTGTGCGGTTCATGGCAGCCTCTCCTCATCGATCTCTCGTTGGTATGCGGACCATTGTAGAAGGCACATCGTTTCAATCAAGAAGTAGTCAGGTTTGACTTTGCTCACATGGCGAAACATACAAGGACACGTAGTAGAACATGCGCGCGCGTGGCGGATGGCAACGGAGCAATATGAAAGTGGCAGCGTGGTAAATCGCGATTTCTCTTAATTTTCCGATCCGTCGCAATGTTTTCGCTCGCATTGATTACACGATAATGACGCGCGCGTAAGGTTCCCCTTGGCAAGCGTCATGCGTGCATAAGCCGACTGACGACGACATTGAGTTGGCACTTTAAATGCCGTGCTGGTGGAAGTGTCACCAAACTGCGCATGGCCAACTGAGGGAGGCTACGGATGGGCATGACATCACTGTGGGCGGCGACTTCTACATTGCCGCACCGGGCGGCGCTGACCGGCCGGATTCAGGTTGAGGTCATCGTGGTCGGCGCGGGCATTGTCGGCCTGACTACCGCGCTGATTTTGGCCCAGCAAGGGCGTTCGGTGGCTGTCATTGATGCGCATCGCATTGGGCGCGGCGCTACGGGCGGTTCGACAGGCAATCTCTATGCAACGGTCGCTGACGGTCTTGCGGCCCTTGTCAAGAAATGGGATGCCCAGACAGCGCGAGCAGTGGTGGCTTCACGCACTGAAGCCATCGCCTGGATCGAGCAGCAAACCACTGTCAGGCATTCAGACTGCGCGTTTCGGCGCTGCCCGATGTTCCAATACGCGATTAGTGAGCAAGCAGAAGGGCGACTTCAGGACGAGTTGGACGCGGCGAGATTGGCGGGCATGGCCGTTGACTGGACTGACCACGTGCCAAAGCCGCTACCTGTACCTTACGGGCGGGTTCTGGTGTTGCCCGGGCAAGCCCAATTCCATCCACTGCGCTACATGCATGCCCTGGCCGCGCACGCCGAGCAATGTGGAGTGCAGGTCTACGAGCACAGTCCAGCCATGGAGCTGGATGCGGGGTCAGGGGTCGTGCGGACCCCCGCTGGCAGGCTGGTCGGTCGCCACATCGTGCTGGCGACGCATACTCCCATTGGGTTTCATTTTATCCAGGCGGGCATGCAAGTTCGCCGCGAGTATGGCCTCGCCTTTCGGCTTGGGGGAGATGTTCTAGCGCCAGGCATATTCTGGGCCTTGGGCATGCCGCGTTTATCCGTGCGTTCATTCGAAACCGACGGCCAGCGGTATTTGCTTTGCATTGGTGAACATCACGAAACGGGTCGTCATGATGCCGCCGCGGCTCTGGCGCGATTGATCGCCGAAGCGCAGACCGCCTTGCAGTTAGGCGAGCCGGCCTGGCGGTGGTCGGCGCAACACTATCACTCGCCCGACGAATTGCCCTATATCGGTCAGGACAGTGCTGGCTTCTATGTCGCCACGGGCTTCTCTACCGACGGCCTTGTGTACGGCACGCTGGCCGGTCGACTGATTGCTGACCAAATCAATGGGCGTGAGAATCGTTGGAGCGAATTGTATCGCGTGCGTCGGTTTCATCCTGGGCGGGCAGGGTCGGACATGTTCAAGGCGAACACCGGCGTTGCCAAGGAGTTCTTCCACGACTATGTGACGTACCGCAGCGCCAAGCCGGCGCAGGCGCTGGCGCCGGGGCAAGGGGCGATCGTGCGGCTGGGGCACGAACGGGTGGCGGCCTATCGCGACGCAGCCGGCGCGCTTCACGTGGTATCGGCAGTTTGCACCCACATGAAGTGCATGGTGCACTGGAATGCCGTCGAACGCAGTTGGGATTGTCCATGTCATGGCAGCCGGTACTCCCCCGATGGCCAAGTGCTAGAAGGCCCGGCGCTGTCCCCGCTGCGCAATCAACTGGTCCTCCTTCAAAACCACGAAGTCGGGGAGTGCCATACAACCGAGACGGCGTCAAATGACACGCGCGGGCGTCCCGCTATGTCAGCACGCCAGTCCGATGACGAAGGTGCGCGGCGTAACGCTTCCGACGCGGCCAGCGACAGAGACTCGCAATGAGAACCTTCACAATTTCGATCATTGCGCTGCTGCTCCTTGCCGCCGCAGCTGTATTCGGGATCGCGTACTCGGGCGCCTATAGTGTGGCCGCCGACGAACCGCACTGGCCGATTACAGAGAAAGTCCTGGCGATGGTGCGTTCGCGCGCCATTGGCCAGCAAGCCGACAAACTGGAGCCGCCGAATCTGAATGATGCCCAGCGCGTTCTCAAAGGCGCCGGCCAATATGCATCCATGTGCGTGGCGTGCCACCGCGCACCGGGCTTGCCCGACAGCCAGTTGACGCGTGGACTGTATCCCGCGCCGCCGCGCCTGGACCAGGGCCGGGCCGATCCGAAGCATGCCTTTGTTGTGATCAAACACGGCTTGAAGATGACCGGCATGCCAGCGTGGGGCAGCGATCACGACGACGAGGCAATCTGGGATCTCGTCGCTTTTCTGGATAAGCTGCCCGCCCTGACGCCAACCGAGTACCGCGACATGGTCGATCGGTCGGCTGGCGACAACAATGAACAGTTCGGTGCAGAGATTGGTGGGCACCGTGCGGCTGGCCCGCGCCAGCCCGCAGCGCAGGCATCGGGCCAATCAGGAGCAGAAAAAGGGGGGCAGCACAGGCAGTAGCCATGATGCCGCGCAACATTGATCATCATCCCGAACGCGAGCATGCTCCCAAGGGCAAGTTGCACACAGCGGTACCAAGTACAGCCCACATCTTGGCGCGGTTTGCCGACCTCCCCCTCATTCCGTCAAGCTCATGCCGCGTCGATGACGAGGTTGCCATTAGGCATTGGGCGCGTCCGTTCGACCAAGCGCCATTGCCCGGGAGATCGCGACGGCGATGATGGCAACGCAAGGTGACGTCAGGAAGGGAGCGCCATGAATAGATCGACCATTTGGAGAATCATCTTGACCGTACGCGCTACCATCGGCGTGATCGCCCTCTTGGGTGCGGTCGGCATGCTGTTGATGCACCAGCGCATGATGGGCGGACTGAGTTGTTGCTAGTCTGGGCGGCAGCGTAGTGCGCCGAGCAAGGGCATGACCGCCCCGTCGATGCCGAGGCAGGCACGAACCGGTGCTGCATCGAATTCCGCTGCGAACGAACCGTTGTGGCCGCTATTTGCGACGTCTCGTCGATTTTCTGTTGCGCTTACGCGACGCCGCGCCGCGCGGATTGCGCATTCTCGAGGCAGGGCCATGTCGGCGTCTGACATACCAGGCAAACAGGCCGAGCATACAAAGGATGATTGCCAGTGAGCTCAGGACGACAACAAGGACATCGTGGGGCAGATCAAAAAGGGAGCGGGGCACGATAGGGGTTCGATTTGGATCTGGCCTGTCAGGGACTCTGCGCAATGCAACGCGAAACCAGGCGGCTTGATATTAGCAAGCCTGCCAGGAGCTAGGGCGCGCACGGCCTGCTTGGCAGCAAACCGTGCGCGCATGGCGTGAATTATTTGCGCTGCATGTCCACGACCGTGGGCGCGCCATCCACCTTGTCGAAGGTCACCGACACGGCTTCGCCTTCCTTGAACTGGCTAAGCGAGGCGCGATCCTTGACCGGAAACGCCATGGTCATTCCGGGCATGCCCAGGTTCTCGATGGGGCCGTGCTTGAGCGTAACCTTGCCGGCTTGCGCATCGATCTTCTTGATCTCTGCGGGCACCGGTCGAGGTGCCTGTGGTGAGGCGGCCGGGGCCTTCATGTCCATGCCGTCCATTGAACCCGCGGCGAATGCGACCGGCCCAGTAAGGATGGCCACGACGGCCGCGAGGGTTTTGAGGTATTTCATTGCGATTCCTCCTGAGGTGAGAGGTGGTGGGGGGAAAGGGAAGTCTGCTTGAGCTGGCGGCGGCGTAACAGCAGGTACACCGCCGGCACCACAAACATGGACAGCAGCGGCGCCGTCACCATGCCACCAACCATCGGGGCAGCGATGCGCTGCATTACTTCTGAGCCGGTGCCGTGCGACCACATGATCGGAAGCAGGCCGGCCAGAATCACCGCCACGGTCATCGCCTTCGGGCGCACACGCAGCACGGCGCCTTCCTGGATCGCATCGAGCAGGGCCGCGAGATTGCTTTGACCATCCTCAAGCCGTTCCTGCCAAGCGTGTTTCAGATAGAGCAGCATGATGACGCCAAATTCCGCAGCGACCCCGGCGAGTGCGATGAAGCCGACAATCCCGGCTACCGACAGGTTATAGCCCAGCAGATAGAGTAGCCAGAAGCCGCCGATCAAGGCGAGCGGTAGCGTCCCCATGATGAGCAGCGCCTCATCCAGCCGGCCGAACACCAGATAAAGCAAGACGAAGATGATCAACAGGGTGAACGGCACCACCACCTTCAGCTTGGCGGTAGCGCGCTCGAGATACTCGAACTGCCCTGACCAGCTCAGGGAGTATCCGCCTGGCATCGGGACGGCTTTGGCCACCGCCGCCTGCATGTCCAGCACGGCCGAGCGCAGGTCCCTGCCGCGAATGTCGACGTAGATCCATCCGGAGAGCCGCGCATTTTCACTGCGCAGCATTGGCGGTCCTTGCACGACCTGGATGCGCGCAACGTCGGCCAGGGTTATCTGCAGCCCCTTGTCGGTCACGATCGGCAGACTGCGCAGTTGCTCGATGGAGTCCCGATAGTCGCGCGGATACCGGACATTGATTGGATAGCGCGCGAGCCCGTCGACCACTTCACCGACGTTTTCGCCGCCGATGGCCGAGGAGACGATGGCCTGAACGTCTTCAATGTTCAGGCCATACCGGCCGGCAACCGCCCGGTCGATATCCACGTCGATGTACCGGCCGCCAGTGAGCCGTTCGGCCAGCGCGGAGGTGACTCCGGGGACCGTCTTGACGGCCTCCTCGATGCGAGTAGCCAAGCGATCGATTTCCTTCAGATCCGTACCGGCGACCTTGATCCCCACTGGGCTTTTTATGCCGGTGGCGAGCATGTCGATGCGGTTGCGGATCGGCGGCACCCAGATGTTAGACAGCCCTGGCACCCTGACGACCCGATCGAGTTCCTCCACCAGCTTGTCGGTGGTCATGCCGGCACGCCATTGGTCCTTGGGCTTGAACTGAATGGTGGTCTCGAACATCTCGATTGGCGCTGGATCAGTAGCGGTATCGGCGCGGCCCGCCTTGCCATACACCGTCGCGACCTCCGGCACGGTCTTGATGAGCCGATCGGTCTGTTGCAGGAGCTGGGAGGCCTTGCCTGCGGAGAGACCTGGCAACGCCGAGGGCATGTAGAGCAGATCGCCTTCATCCAGGGGCGGCATGAATTCGCCGCCGATGCGCATAATGGGCCACGCGGTGGCGACGAGCAGTACGGCGGCAATCGCCAGAGTGGTCTTCGGATAGGTGAGCACCTTGCCAAGCAGCGGCTGGTAGCCGCGAATCAGCCAGCGATTGAGCGGATTGGCCTGTTCCGACGGAATCTTGCCGCGGATCATGTAGCCCATCAGCACCGGTACTAAGGTGACGGACAATCCCGCAGCGGCCGCCATGGAATAGGTCTTGGTGAAGGCCAGCGGCGAAAAGAGACGGCCCTCCTGCGCCTCCAGCGTGAACACCGGGATGAACGACAGCGTGATGATTAACAGCGAAAAGAACAGGGCAGGCCCGACCTCGGCGGCAGATTCGCCAATGACGCGCCAGCGCTCCTGCGCGCTGAGTTCGCGTTGTGGGTTATCGGCATGCCAATGCTCAAGATGCTTGTGCGCGTTCTCGATCATCACCACCGCGGCATCGACCATCGCGCCAATGGCGATGGCAATGCCGCCCAGCGACATGATGTTGGCATTCACGCCCTGGTAGCGCATCACCAGGAAGGCGGCCAGCACGCCCAGCGGCAGCGAGACGATGGCCACCAGCGCCGAGCGCAGGTGAAACAGAAACACCAGGCAGACCAGCGCCACGACCGCAAATTCCTCGATCAGTTTGGTGGTGAGGTTGTCCACCGCCCGCTTGATCAGTGCCGACCGGTCGTACGTCGTGACGATCTCGACGCCCTTGGGTAGGCTCTTCTGTAAGGTGGCGAGCTTGGCCTTGACCGCTTCGATGGTTTCCAGGGCATTTTTGCCCGAGCGCAGCACGATGACGCCACCGGCCACTTCGCCCTGGCCATTCAGTTCGGCAATACCGCGCCGCATCTCGGGGCCGAGCTGCACGGTGGCAATGTCGCCCAGCCGTACCGGGATGCCCGCGTCGCGGGTGACCAGCGGAATCTGGCGAAAGTCGTCCAGCGTTTTCAGATAACCGGTCGCCCGGACCATGTATTCCGCTTCGCCCAACTCCAGCACCGAGCCGCCGGTTTCCTGGTTGGCGCCCTTGAGCGCTGCCAGCACCTTGGCTTGGGACAGGTTATAGGCGCGCAGCCGATCCGGCATCAGCACGATCTGGTACTGCTTGACCATGCCGCCGAGCGAGGCCACTTCGGCGACGTTAGGCAGGGACTTGAGCTCGAAGCGCAGGAACCAGTCCTGCAGTCCCCGTAGCTGGCTGAGGTCATGCTGGCCGGTCTTGTCGACCAAGGCATACTCGTAGATCCAGCCGACGCCGGTTGCATCGGGCCCGAGCGCGGGCTTGGCTGCCGCGGGCAATCGCGACTGCACTTGGTTCAGGTACTCGAGCACGCGTGAGCGCGCCCAGTACAGGTCAGTCCCGTCTTCGAACAGCACATAGACATAGGAGTCACCGAAGAACGAGTAGCCGCGCACGGTCTTCGCCCCGGGCACCGACAGCATGGTCGTGGTGAGCGGATAGGTCACCTGGTTTTCTACGATTTGCGGCGCCTGGCCAGGGAATGGCGTGCGGATGATCACTTGCACATCGGACAGGTCTGGCAAGGCGTCAAGCGGTGTACTTTGTACCGCCCAAAGTCCCCACGCGGTCACCATGACGGTGGCGAGCAGTACCAGGAAGCGATTGCGGATGGAGGCGAGAATGAGTCGGGCGATCATGGCTTGGCTCCCGCAGTGGTGTCGGCCGTCTCGACCGCCGACAGGGTCGCCACGCCGTCCTTATCCAGTCGGAAGCGGAACCTGACCTGATCCCCGGACTTGAATCCCTTGGGCATGCCGGCCGGCGGCGCGCCAAACTCCATCGCCATGGCGCCCCACTGCGCCGAGGGAATGGCGCCATGGGAGATCGTCATGCTCTGCTCGGTCACGGCCTCGATTCGCCCAACGCCTTGATGTTCCGGCCCGGGCGCCGCAGCGGCGCCAGGCGCCGACGCGCCGGCTGCAGAGGCGGCTGTGGGCGCGGTCATGCGCTGAGTAGTGCCGCGCAGGCTCGCCTCCGAGTCGATCAGGAACTGTCCTGATACGACCACCTTCTGACCCGCTTTGAGCCCTTCAATGACTTCGGTTTCACCGCCTGCCGCCGCGCCGGTCTTGACCTCCACGGGGCTGAAGCCGCCTTGGCCGGATGCGACCATGGCGATGGTGCGCGTGCCGGTGCGAATCAGCGCCTCGGTTGGCACGAGCACACGATCTGGCCCTGGGGCGGCGTCAAAGCGCACCGAGACAAACATGCCGGGCAATAGCTGACGGGCCTTGTTCTGCAATTCGATGCGCACCTTGACCGTGCGGGTGCCGGCGCTGATATCTGGCAAGATGGCGTCGACCTTGCCCGACAGCGGGTGGCCGGGCAAGGCTGCCGCGGTGGCCGACACTGTCTGGCCGGGCCGCAACGGGGCGGCCTGGCTCTCAGGCACCTCGGCGATGACCCAAACGGTTGCTAGGCTCGCAATGCGAAACAGAGTCGTTCCCGGCGAAACCGTCATGCCATCGCGCGCCCCGATTTCGGTGACGATGCCGTCGACCGAACTGGTGATCGCCAGCCGCGGCTGCAGTTTGCCGGTGGACTGGACCAACCGGATATGGCTCTCGGTCATACCCACCTGACGCATGCGCGCAATGGCGGCCTCACGCAGATCGCGCTGGAGGCTGCCGTCCATCCGGCTCACGGCCAGATATTCCTCCTGCGCGGCGACCCATTCCGGCGCATAGATTTGCGCCAACGCTTGACCTTTGCGGACCGGATCGAGGGTGGTCCGGGCATACGCGTGTTCCACGAACCCGCTGGTGCGCGCCTGGAGCACTTCGATGCCGCGTTCATTGATCGCGACATTGCCCGGGACCTGCAAAGCGGCCTCCAGCCGGCCGGTCTTGACCTCGGCCGTGCGAATGCCAAGGTTCTGTGTCACGCGGCTGTCAATCGTGACGGCCGCACCGCCGCTGGCTTCTTCGTATACCGGCGACAACGGCATGTCCATGTACGGTGACTTGCCCGGCTTGTCAAAGCGCTGTCCTGGCACCATCGGGTCATGCCAGTAGAGGATGCGCTTGCCAGTTTTCGGGTCGATATCGCCCGCCTTGAGCGCGGCACCGCTGGCGCCGCTCGTGTCCCTGCCAAAGCTCGCCGATGCGGGCGACTGCTGGCGCCCTTGCTGTTGACCGAGGAAATAGGCCGCTCCAACGCTTGCCACCACCATCAGGCCTGCCACCGTCCGTGCGATCGTGGTCTTGTTCATGGTTGAGCTCCTTGCAGTGACGTGGGCTGGGCTGCCGTGGGTAATGGCATCAGGAAAGCCAGATCCGCCCAGAGTCGGGCGGTAGCGGCTTCAAGCTTGAGGCGCTCGAGCGAAATATTGAGCGCCTTGCGACTGGCATCGGCGACGGCGGTCAGGGTGCCTGCGCCCGCGCGATAGGCGGTCAGGGCCGCTTCGGTCTGGGCCTTAGCCAGTGGCACGGTGGTGTTCCGATAGCGCTCGAGCCGCGACTGGCTGAGCGACAGCCCCGCCTGCTTGCCACGCAACTGTCCGATCAAGCCGCGGCGTATGACCTCGGCTTGCGCGCGCGCGGCGTCGGCCTGCGCCAGCTTTGCGGCGAGTTCCCGATCCTGGCGCTGCTTCTGGTCCCAGGGAAGCGGCAGTGAGACATTGAGAGAAACCATGTTGGAGTAAGCGGGGCCACGCTGGCTGTACATCAGTTCCACGCTCACATCCGGGATCTTGTTCTCCCGGGCGACGCGGCTTTCGGCCTCGGCGACGCCGACCTGGGCCTCGGCCGCCGCCACGTCTGGCAGTTGCGCCACGCCGTCGGCCTCCAGGGTGTTGAGCCAAGCCGGCGCCTCGAGCGCCGGGCGTTCGGTCAGCGGGCGCTCGGCCGCCTGGCCCACCCAGCGGCGCAGCATCGCACGGGCTGATGCCAGCGCCGCGCGAGCCTCGTCTTCGCGATCCTGCAGTTGCTGGAGTTCCAGTTCGGCGGCCACGATGTCGGCACGGGAGCCGCGGTTGCCGCGATAGGCGGCCTGCGCCGCGTCTACCATCAACTGGATGGAGTGCGCCTGTTCGGAGAGCACACTGTAGGCGCGCTCGGCATACCAGCGGTCCAGCCAGGCCGTCGCGGCGCCGCGCTGCACCGTGGCGAGCGCCGCCGTACGCTGGGCCTCCGCCGACGACGCCTCGGCTTCGAAGCGCTGGGCGCGAGCCTCACGCTTGGCCGATCTCGTGAACTCCTGCATCAGGCTGATCGAGCGCATCGTCATCGATTCCGTGCCGAGGGAAAACCGGTCGGGTCCGTTCGCCGGTACGTTATTGACACCGACTTTGAGCACCGGATCCGGCAATTGCCGGCCAGCGACCGCCATCTCGATGGCGGACTGGACCGCCGAGCGCGATGTTTCGGCGTCCGACGAGCCGGAAGACGCGAGGGCTACCGCTTCCTGCAAGGAGAGTGCGGCCGCCGGCTGCGCCCATCCGGGATGGGCAGCGGCGAACAGCGTAAGGGCCAGCGTCAGCCGGCACCCATACGCAAAGGGAGAACGCAAATGCATAAAGCCTCCGCAAAGCAACGACCACCCTGAACACCATGGTTCAGGGCACGATAGTAGGCGTTGCTGCGGAGGCTAGTTTCGGAAACAGCAGTGGAGGATGGGCAGCGGGCGAGGGGGCCCGCGTGGCACCGCGTCGGCGTAGGCGGCTCGCTGGCTGACGACTACCGGCACCAACGCCGGCTCAACCAGATTGACGAGCACGGGCTGGAACGCTGGAATCTGCGGGCTGGGGTGGTCGGCCGATTTGGAGCCAAGCTGGCAGTGCTCCAGGCACAAGCCGTCATGGGCAGCCGGCGCTTCGGCCTTCTGCGTCATGTCGGGACAGGACTCGGTCATACCGGCCATGTCCGTCATACCGTCCATCGAATACCGGCTGCCCGCGCAGGCGTAGGCCGCCGCTGCCAGCTGAACTGTCAGGAAGGTACTCAGCAGGAAGGCGGCAAGGCAAAGCCGGCGAAAGCGGATACGCACGTGGGAAACTCGGTTTGAGCCAAATGGTAGCAGCGTTTGGCCGCTTTCGGCACTTTGCCCTCGCGGCCGTTTGCCGCAGATCAAATGCGACCCACTTGTGGCATCGCCCAATCGAGGCGCTCCGATGCGCCACGCCAACGCAGCGCATCGGAGAAGCCGGTTACTTGGGCTGACCCATCATTTCGCGGCACTTTTGCATCATGGCGGCATGGTCACGCCTCATCGCGGTGTGGTCCTCTGCCTGCTGCGCCTTCAATTGTTGCGCCTCAGCCCGCTTGGCGTTGCGAGCCTTTTCGATCACATACCAGTCCGGACCTGCGACTGCTGACAGCGAGAGCCCAAGGGCGACGGCGCCCCCTAGCGCGTGAAAAAAGAATTTCATGATGTTCCTCGTTCTGGGTATGCAGCGCGCCGCTTAAACTCACCAGCGAGCGGCAGGCGACACTGCAAATGTCGAAATCAGACAGGAGCACGTTGGTGCGATGGCACCAAGCGCGGCACCCTGCCGTGCGGGACCGCCCTACAGACAGAACCGTTTGGGCGGGCGCTCGAGGCGAGGCGGAACGACGGAGCGATATGCGAACTCCGGATGCGCGACCAACACGCTGGTCCATGCATCCGTGGGGGCGGCGGTGGCCAACGGCGTGCCCGCGAGGATTGCACAAGCGGAAATCGTGCAGGGAAGACGAGACGGGCCGCTGACATGTCGGTCACCGGCGCAACCGAATTGACTGACGCAGTCATGGGGACTGCCGGCCTCGACACTGGCTTGCGCCGCTTGAGCAGGTCCGTGTGCTGGCATTTGAGCGATGCCAGCGATACAGCAGCTGTCCAACGGTCCGGCCTGAGCTCGTAGAGGCAAAGCCAGCGCCAGGGTCAGGAGCACGACGAGACGCCAAAGGCGATTCATAGGCTTACGCATTGAACCTCTCCGAGCCGACGTGCGGTAGCGCCGTCGCGGGAACCATATTGAGTATAGAACTTCATCTTGCGCGCGGCACGGTTGAGTCCGACAGCGCGTTGCCTGCAGGGCAGGTCGACGCGAACGACAGGTAGACCTCGTCGAGCATGCGATGGTTGTCGCCGGCCAATTGTTCCAGGGCAGCCAGCAGGTGCTCGGCCACGCTGTACTGCTGCTGTGCGCAGGCCAGACGGAACGCAGCGAACACGTCATCAAATAACGTTGGCGTTGCAGTCGTCATGCTTTCCCCGCTGGATGCGTGGTACGGCCAAGGCGTGATCGCCGCGATGCCGTCCTCATTTGCACTATGGACCTTCCCACGGGGGTAAGGTCAAGCAGTGCGCAGGCTGGCGTCGCGCTTCGATTGAAAACGACCGGTAAGCGCCACCCATCCGCAGCCGCTAGGCGTCGGGTGTAGAGAACGAACTCGCCGCGAATTGCCCCGCCATACGCGGGGCATGCGTTTCAAAACCGTCGATGCATACACGGTCCACTTCCGGCACTGAGGCGTAACACGCAGTCACGCCACGGATCCGAGTCTTTCTGATAGCCGAGCTTTTCGCAAGCGGGGCCCTCAACGCGTAATGAGGTCTCCATATCGCGCTCGGCGTGCGCGGTACGTTCTGCGACGGTCGCGCACCCGGCCAACATGACGGTAATGAGTAATAAGACACGCATGATTTCTCCTTTGCCCTAGATGACGAGAGTCCGTTGCGGTGGTTCAGGGCGCGACACGACCGGGAAGCCAGCGAAGCGGTGTGCAAACGGCAATGCCGTTATCGTGAATCTAGGTTCTGATTGCTTTTGCACCAAGATCTGCCTTTGCAGAAGGGCCCCGCAGCGTGCCATCTTTCAGCGACCTTACTTCACATTGCTATGCAATGACCCAACCATTACATGCTGGGCATCCATGTTCGGTTGGGCTTTCGTCCTAGTGATGTTCATCGGCAGGGGATTGCGACATTCACGACCCGCCAATATTACGCGACCATTACGTGCAGGAATTTTTTCTGTGTTGTCTTGGCCGGCGGGAATGGCAGCAAGCGTTCCCGTTTGGAAATTGCCGCCATCATTACCCAACCATTACGCGGCACTCATCGAGTTCGACTCGCGCGTCATTGCTGGGGTAATACCGTTACAACCGCTCACATTTGTAGGGAAACGCGAACACTGCCGGCAATGCAGAAGTCGTATGCTCCCACCCTCTACGCACGCAAAGGAGAAAACATGAAAAAGCTTCCCATCCTAGTCGGCACCGCGCTGGTCATCGGGTTCAGTTACGCCAATGCGCAGACGCATGGCTACACGCAAGATGGCTATGGTCGGGCCGGCCTCTACCCGTCACGGCCGGCGCCTGCCGCTGTGCACGTCGTGCCCGCGGTTGCGGTGGTACATGATGCCCAGCCCTCGTACGGGCATGGCACTGCGCTGCGCGAGTCGCATCGCCAGCCGCGCCACGGCATCGAACATGGGCGACGTGAGCCTGAGCGCCGCCGGCACAATGCCCCTCACGGTTCACGCGACCACTGACGCACTCGCCTGTTATTGATTGCCCGCTGGCGTGCCGACACCGGCCGGAGCGGGGGACTCCCGCATGATACGGATGCTTTCATCAGAGGCATCGCTTCTAGGCTTCCTTCGTTACCGTGACGCCGGCGTCCGTTGGAAAAAGTCAGGGGAAGCGCCGCGTCTGTCATGTCCACGTCATTCTACTGACAGGCGGCTCGTATAGACTCTCGACTCAATTGATGCTTGATGCCGCCGGATGAGAAGGCTGTTGCGCCACCTATCGCTTTGGCTCGTTGTATTGGCATTGCCGATTCAGAACGTTGGCGCAGCGGCTACTCTTTCGTGCGGCGAGCTGACCGAGTTGCGGCAGGGCGCCGGTCTCTTCGCCATCGTTGCCACCATCGACGTCGCTGACGAGGCGAGCGCCGACCAGGCCGACGCACACTGCGATCCGAGGTCGCATCACTGTCCGGCAAGCAAAGAGCGCGGCAAGGGGCGCGGTTGTCATGCGTGTTCTGCCTGCTCGGCCGCCTCGACACTTGCCATCTTTGCCTTCTCGGGGACCCAAGCATTGTCCATGAACAGCATGCTACCGGCGTCTCTGCAGTGGATATTTGCCAGCACAACGCCTGAAACGCTGCTGCGCCCGCCTTCCCATCATCTCTGACGCCGCCCAAGCAACTCCTGGGCTGGCTACCTCCACCTTCCTAGATCTCGTCCTTCGG
This sequence comes from Cupriavidus sp. Agwp_2, assembly GCF_040784895.1. Classification (NCBI taxonomy): domain Bacteria; kingdom Pseudomonadati; phylum Pseudomonadota; class Betaproteobacteria; order Burkholderiales; family Burkholderiaceae; genus Cupriavidus; species Cupriavidus sp. Agwp_2. The sequence continues at coordinate 547,539 of NZ_CP088084.1, read as the reverse complement.
CCTGACCGAAGACGAAACAAGCCTGCCTGCGCTCGTCCCTGTGCGAGAGCAAGGTAGGGCAATTATGGTGCGGCGTGCGATTGTCGCCTGGCGGTCGCCCGCGCACATATTGGAGACAGCGATGCGCATCTGTAATCAATGTAAGGCCCCGCTCAAAATTGACGTGTGGGCGTGCACCGCGTGCGGTTGGCAGCCCCGTGTTCTGGCCGGCGTGCTCTGCCTGGCACCCGCCATGATGGTCGACCATGATGGCTTTCACGAACCGCTCTTTGTCGAGTACGAGAAGCTCGAAGCGACGCACTTCTGGTTCGTCTATCGCCGCAAACTGATCCTGGACGCGCTGCAGCGCTACTTTCCGGCCTTGCGCTCGTTCATGGACGTCGGTTGCGGGACCGCGGAGAACCTGCGCGCGATCCAGGCCCGCTTCCCGCGTGCACGCTTGGTCGGCGGCGAGGCATCGTTGCGCGCCCTGATGCAGGGACAGCGCAAATGCAAAGCTCAGTTGTTGCAAATGGATGCCCGTGCCATTCCCTTTGCCCAAGCCTTCGATGTCCTGGGGGCGTTTGACGTCATCGAACACGTCGACGACGACGCCCAAGTATTGGCGGAGATGTACCGGGCCTGCAGGAATGATGGGGGAATCGTATTGACAGTGCCCCAGCATCCGTCGCTGTGGAGCCATATGGACGATGCGGCCAAGCATAAGCGGCGCTATACGCGCCAAGAACTGGTGAAGAAAGTGGAGGCGGCCGGGTTCGAAATCGTGGACGTCACCTCCTTCATGACGCTGCTGCTGCCTGCGATGGCCATCTCCCGGGTGTGGCAGCGCGCCAAGCCGCCCGGCGATGCCATGGACGACGGGTTTCGCATTGGGGCGGCCATGAACGGCATGCTCGGGGGTGTTTGCACCCTCGAGCACAACCTAATACGGGCCGGTTTGCGTTTCCCGGCAGGCGGCTCGCTGCTGCTGGTGGCCAGGAAGAAGGGCTGGACTTTGTAGAGGACGCAGTCACGCGTGGGCCCATCGCGGCGTTTAACGTCAATGACGAGGACGCCGCGGGCCGCGTCTCAAGCGTTCGCCAGGCTCGTCTGTGGCGCAAGAGCGGACGCGTCGGCTTGGGTTCTTCCGAAATGCCTTGGCTCGCGCGGCCGTCAGGGCAGCGTCGCAGGCGCGGCCCTCGCGCCTGACAATCCAGGTCGTTAGCCTCGCCGACGTACCCATTTCTGCGGCGCAGATGGATGCGGGAAAGCTTACGGGGATGTAATTCGCGAGTAACGTCCGCGTGAGTGCCGGTTGCCTACCATGACACTTAAGAGGTTACGCCTCGAAACGTTATGGAGCGCATCATGAACACCAAGAAGACCGCTTTGACCGCATTGGCGCTGGCGGCCGTTTCCGTCCTATCCAGTTCACCGGCGTGGAGTGCGGACCAGACCAGAACCAATGCGGGCGACAACTGGGCGGAGCACGTGCGGCGGCAAGCCGCCGACCAAACCAGCTCATCGGCATCGCTCACAGTGCCCAGCGCAATGGCTACGGCGCAGGCTGCTACCCCATTGGGGCCGCAGGCGACGCTCTTCGGTAGCCTGGCGCCGGCGAACACGGCCGCACGCGCGGTGACGCTCGCTCCCGGCCTGAAGTCTGTCAATGTGGCCTCCGGCGACACCGTTACCTTCCGCAGCGGCGCGCAGGAGGCCACCTGGACGTTCGCCGAATTTGTTCAAGGAAAATCCGTGGATCTTGGCGTCCTGTTCCCGGCAATGCCCAACGCCCAAGGCGTGCGCGTCTATATCGAGCGCAGCAAGCTCTTTACCGGTGGCTAAGAATGGCCGGTTTGCCAGGAGTGACAACATGACACATTTGTAATTTTGTCGTCAGGCCCTGGTGGGGTACATCTTTCTACACTGCAAATGCAGGCTCACTGAGCCACTATCGAAACAAGGAGAAATAGAATGCGTACATTGAAGAAGACTGCCTTGGTGGCATTGACCGTGGCAACCCTTGGTGGCGTCGCGGGCATCGCGAACGCTGGCGTCAATTCGCCGCGCGATACCTTTACCGATGGAGCGCATGCCATGGGCACGCGCGATCCGTTCACCGATGGCAGTCACGCCATGGGCACGCGGGACCCGTTCACCGACGGTAGCCACGCCGTAGGCCCTCGCGACACGTTCAGCGACGGCGCCTAAATCTCGGCAACGCGCCGACTCGTCGGGGCGATGGGCCGCTCGGTGGGCCGGTGCGTTGACGCGGGGCGGGTATCGGGGAAACTGTCCCGATACCCGTTATCGTGCTTGCGCACGCGCCGAGATTCAGCCTTGCCGATGCGCCGGCTCGGGTCGGACCAGGCCTGATCCAGGCAGACGGCATAGGCTGCAGCGGTCGGACCGCACCCAGCCCAGCGAGTGATCATCGCGCCTTCGGCGCGATTCTTTTTGTCCACCACTGGCTCAACACAGCGTTGCGTACTGCAACGCCTGCGGCTGGTAATGTCCCGCCTTTCGCGCCATGCGCCAATGATGGAACCGAATCTAAACCGGTCGCGCCGTGACCCGGCTTCGCCCGGCACACCACCGAGCGGGGCGCGCGCAAATTGGGTGGGTCGCGCCTGGCGTCTGGAGGTCGGCGTCGAGACCTTGCTACTCGGCTTCTGCCTATACTTTGTTCTCGTCCTGAACGGTCCGTTCTGGCGGGCGCTATTTGCCGAACGGACGTTGAGCGGGCTCCGTGATCTGGGCTACGGCGTGGCAGTGGGCACCGCGCTGGTCACGGCGCATTTTGTGCTGCTGGCGCCGTTCATAAACCGCTGGACGGCCAAACCGTTGCTGACAATTTTGGTCGTAGTGGCCGCCGGTGCCAGCTATTTCATGGGTCAATACGGCATCTACCTTGACCCCAGCATGGCCCGCAATGTGCTGCGCACCGACGTGGCGGAAGCTCGCGAGTTGCTAACGCTGCGTATGATGGGCAGCATCGCGCTCTTGGCACTACCACCATTGTTGTTGTTGCCCTGGGTGACGCTGCGCCAGCGCGCACTGACACGAAGCGTCGGCCTGCGCCTGGTCGCGATTTTGGTGGCGATTGTTGCCGGCGTGGGGACGCTGTCCTTGGTGTTTAAGGACTTCGCAGCCCAGATGCGCAATCATAAAGAGATCCGCTATCTGCTCGCGCCGGTCAATGTGGTGTACGCCTTCACCGGGGCGCTGGCACGCGATGCCAGTACCGCGAACCGGCCGCGCCAGCCGGTTGGCACCGACGCCCGGCTCGGCGCTAGCTGGAGCGAGCACAACAAGCCCCTGCTCTTCGTCGTGGTCGTGGGAGAAACCGCACGAGCGGCGGACTGGGGGCTCAGTGGCAGGTCGCCCCATGACACGACGCCGAAGCTGGCGCAGCGCGCTGTGATCAATTTCGCTCAAGTCACCAGTTGCGGCACCAATACCGAGGTCTCGTTGCCCTGTATGTTCTCGCCCCAGGGACGGCGCAATTACGACGAAGATGCCATCAAGGCCAGCGAGTCTTTGCTACACGTCATCGGACGAGCGGGAATGAAGGTGGGGTGGGCAGACAATCAATCAGGATGCAAAGGCGTCTGCGCAGGCCTGCCCACGTGGCAGCCGGATCCTCAGGCTATGTCGGCATTATGCGATCGCGACCGCTGCCTGGATGAAGTGTTGTTAGCCGGGGCGGAAGCTTTGCGGCACCAGCTACCTGGCAGCTTGGTCGTGGTCCTGCACCAACTTGGCAATCATGGTCCCGCGTACTACCGGCGGTATCCGGCCCAATTCGCGCAGTTCGGTCCGACTTGCGACACCGATGATCTCTCGCGCTGTACCCCAGAGCAAATTCGCAACGCGTACGACAATGCATTGCTGTACACCGATCATGTGCTCGCACGCACCATCGACTGGCTCGAACAACTCGAGGCGCGCTATGACACGGCCATGATCTATGTATCAGACCATGGCGAGTCGTTGGGAGAGCGCGGACTGTTCTTGCATGGCATGCCTTACGCGATTGCTCCGCGGGAGCAGACCGAGGTACCGATGGTGATGTGGTTCTCAGACTCATTCGCCCAGCGCATGCGGCTCGATGTCTCCTGCCTGCGCGCGCGGGCGCACGAACCGGCCACACATGACCACCTATTCTCCACAGTCCTGGGCCTGCTGGATATCCGTACCCAGACCCAGGATGCCACCATGGATTTGTCGGCACGCTGCCGCAACGGATAATGCCCCCATGAGAGAAATGCCGTTGGTTCAGACGCCCGCCAGTCAGCGTTGGCTGCGCCAGCAATGGTGGATGCTGGCATCGGCCGCGTTGGTGCTGGCCTACGTGTTCCAGCGCACCGAACTCGACCTCTGGCTCGAGGGCCGTTTCTACGATGTCGGTCGGACGGTCTTCCCGTTGCGCCAGCACTGGCTATTTGAAGCGGTGCTCCACAAGGGCGCGAAGTGGCTCACTTACGTCGCCGTAGCCGCGGCCATGGGTGTCTGCTGGCGGGGCTGGCGGGGGCGTCTGCCTTGGCTGCCGCGTCGCAATGCGTTGCTTGCCGCTGCGGGCATGGTGGTGATCCCGTTGAGCGTCACGCTCCTGAAGCTCATGACGGGACGCCACTGTCCCTGGGACATGGCTCAATTCGGCGGCAGCTTGCCCTATATGCGGTTGCTGGATCCGCTGCCAGCAGACGTCAAGCCGGGACAATGCTTTCCTGCCGGCCACGCCGCTACCGGCTTTCTCTGGGTCGTCTGGGGGATCGCATTGCGTCCTGCCGGCCGTCGCTGGGCGTGGGTTGGGCTGGCTGGCGGACTGCTGCTGGGCGGCACGCTTGGCGCGGCGCGCATGGCGCAGGGCGCGCACTTCTTGTCGCACACGCTCGCAACCCTCTGGGTGGCGTGGGCGGTCAGCTTGCTACTCGCGCGGGGGCTGCGGGCCAACGTCCGGCTAGGCAGCGCCGCGCCGCACCAGGGCCCGAAAGCTTGCCCGCGCCGTCGCCGACCACCGCCAGGACCGGACTCACAACTGTCTCGCGATGGCCTCGATCGGCTTTAAGCCACTGCCAAAGCGCGCAATGCTTTCGCGATGCTCGCGCAGGCTGGAATAGGGGACATAGCGGATATTGAGTGCCGAGACGCGGCTAAAGGCCGGGCGGCTCAATTGCGCGCGCACGTCGCCTTCGCGATCATCCGGCGCGACCAGGAAAAGATGCTTGCGGGCGGACGGGTCGGAGCCGAGGGCCAGATCGAGCAAGCGCACGATACCGGAATAGATCGAGGTGGTATGTTCGACTTCAAAGGCGGCTTCGACCTCGAGGGTGGTGGCATTTAGCCAGACAGTGTCAATCCATGGAACGGTATCGCCTCCCGCCACCAGCAGCGCCGGCGGCAACGTTGAGAGACAGCCCTGGCTCAAGGGCTCGCCCTTGTACAGCCGACTTCGGTCGTTGGTGGCAATCCAAACGGCAAAGCCGAGCGACTTGCCGAGATCGCGCAGCCATCCCTGCACTTCGGTATGGGTGGCGTCTTCGGCCTGCCCCAGCTGAATCTGCCTGGCAAGCGCGGCAGCCTGCTCGCGCACCTTGGCCAGTTCCTGCTGCCAGACGGCCACATCGTCGGCCTGCGCTTGCCGCGGTGGCAGCGGATAGCGCTGCATGCCGATGTCAAACAGTAGGCCCGCGATCGCGCCAAGGTCATTGGAGAGCAAATCCCGATAACGCTGATTCAGGGTGAGTACCCCCTCGCGCATCGCCAGATAGTGATCCCATTTGCCAAGCTTGACCGCCGATCCGGTCAGGGCGTTATAGCCGTTGACAATTGCGGTGTTGAACGGCATCACCAGCGTGGGATGAATGAAATACAGCAGGTTGGCCGCCGCCGGCCCGAGACCCTTGATGCCGAGGCTGCTCAGCTGACGAATCGCATCAAGGACTTCGGATTCGGTGTCACAGCAGTTGCAGGTATGGAGCAGTCTGGCAAAGGCACGCTGATTGTCGGCATGCTCATAGATATCTGGAATGCGCAGTTTTGGCTTCCACAGAAAGGCGTGATCCGCGCCTTTGAAAATCTGCCGTTGCTCTGCGATTGACGACACCACGGTCTCGAGCGATGAGCCCCGATACGCGTTGCCGAATGTACCGGCGTGGATCTCGTCGACCACCGCGCCGATGCCACGCCGAATCGAGCGGAAATTCTTCAGCCGCTCCGGCCAAAGAAACCAGGTTTGATAGGCGCCGGCGGGATCGGTCTTCCAGCGCTCAATGAGGATACGGATGGTGTCGGTCATGGTGTGCATTTTTGCCGGGCAGTGTATCACCGTGAGGCCTTTTGACTTGGCGCAATGTTGACGCGAACCGGCTTGACCTTCCCATTATCGGAAGCTCTACCGTTATCACAAGAAAGCTGGGCGCGGCGATTGACTGCCGGTCAGCTTCCCGTCATGGTCAAGTAAGGAGTCTGTCATGAAAGCATGTCATTCCCAATCGACGCATCACGGCGCCATCGCCGGCCAAGTCCGTCGGTTTCGCTGGTCGCTGCGTTGGGGGATCGTCCTCGCCGCCCTGGCAATCTTCGCCGCCATCGCGCTCGGGATGCCCCGTTGGAGCGCGGTTGCCTCCTGGTTGCCGTTTGCACTAGTGTTATTGTGCCCGTTGATGCATCTATTCCATGGCGGCCACGGGCGCAGCGCGCCGTCGAAAGAGGGCGGCGACTCAGTGGACGGACAGCGCCACGACTAACAGGAGGCCTTCCATGAATGAACCCAGCAGCCAGCGCCACCCACCGAAAGCGGGCCACCCTGACAAGGCAACAGGCCCCGGTCCTGGCGCGCATGCTGACCAGCACCATTCCCATCGCCACGGTGCGCCGCACGACAGCCCAGTGTCGGGCGTCGGCACCGCCAAGGATCCAGTTTGTGGCATGGTGGTGTCGGCCGGCTCGGCATTCCACAGCGAACACGCTGGCATTCCCTATTACTTTTGCAGTGCATCGTGTCAGCGCAAGTTCGAGGCGGACCCGGCCAAGCACGCCGCGGCTGCGGCAGCTCCTACCGCGGCCCCTTCAGCCGCCCCGGATGCGGAATCGGGGCCTCCCGGCACGATCTACACCTGTCCGATGCACCCCGAGATCCGGCAGGATCATCCCGGCAACTGTCCGAAATGCGGCATGGCGCTGGAGCCGCTGTTGCCGGACCTGGACGAGACCGAGAATCCGGAGCTGGTGGATTTTCGGCACCGTTTTTGGTGGACGCTGCCATTGACGGTGGTGACCACGGTGTTGGCCATGCTCGGGCATCGATTTGGGTGGATGGAGGCGGCGACGCAGAGCTGGGTCGAACTGGTCCTGTCGACGCCGGTGGTGCTGTGGGCGGGTTGGCCCTTTTTCGTGCGGTGCATCCAGTCGTTTCTGCATCGCAGCCCCAATATGTGGACGCTGATCGGTCTCGGCACGGGTGCGGCCTATGCCTATAGCGTGGTCGCAACCGTGGCACCGGATGCGTTCCCGCAGACCTTTGCCGCCCACGGCCGCATCGGCGTGTACTTTGAGGCCGCCGCCGTCATCATCTCGTTGACGCTGCTCGGCCAGCTGCTTGAACTTAAGGCGCGATCCCAAACCTCCGCAGCGATAAAATCGTTGCTCGGGCTCGCGCCCAAGACGGCGCGCCGCATCGGACGCGATGGCGCCGAGGAGGATGTGCCCCTCACTCATGTGCATGTCGGCGACTTGTTGCGCGTAAGGCCCGGGGAGAAGGTGCCCGTCGACGGCATCGTGACCGAAGGCAGCAGTTCGGTGGACGAATCCATGATCACCGGTGAACCGATGCCGGTCACCAAGCGCGAGGGCGACCCCGTTATTGGCGCCACCATGAATACCTCAGGCAGCCTGATCATCCGATCGGAGAAGGTTGGCGCACAAACAGTGCTCTCCCAGATCGTACAGATGGTGGCGCAGGCGCAACGCTCAAAGGCGCCGATGCAACGCATGGCCGACAAGGTCGCGGGCGTGTTCGTGCTCGGCGTCATCGGCGTCGCCGTGGTGACGTTCTTTGCCTGGGGCCTGTTCGGTCCACAGCCCAGCTGGGTGTTCGGTCTGATCAATGCAGTTGCGGTCTTGATCATCGCCTGTCCCTGTGCATTGGGGCTGGCCACGCCGATGTCGATCATGGTTGCCAGCGGCAAGGGCGCCACCAACGGCGTGCTGTTCCGCGACGCCGCCGCGATCGAGAACCTGCGCAAGGTCGACACCCTGATCGTCGACAAGACCGGTACCCTGACCGAGGGGCGGCCGGCTTTCGAGCGTGCAATTGGCGCCAATGGCTATGCCGACGACGAAGTCCTGCGGCTGGCGGCGAGCCTGGACCAGGGCAGCGAACATCCGCTGGCCGCGGCGCTGGTTAAGGCGGCCCGCATTCGTGGCTTGGCGCTGGAGAAGTCACAGGACTTTGAGTCGAGCACGGGCATCGGTGTGCGCGGTACGGTCGGTGGGAAGACACTCGCCATTGGTAATACGGCGCTGATGCAAGCCGACGGCATCGACACCGAGGCGCTGCGCGCCCAAGCCGATACGCTGCGCGCACAAGGCGCGAGCGTTATGTATCTCGGCGTCGATGGCCGTCTGGCCGGCCTGCTTGCGGTGTCGGATCCCGTCAAAGGCTCAACGCCCGAGGCGCTGGCGGCCCTGAAGGCCGAAGGCATCCGCGTGGTCATGGCCACCGGCGACGGCGTGGCCACGGCAAAGGCGGTGGCCGCAAGGCTGGACATTGCGGAGTTCCACGGCGAAGTGAAGCCCGCGGACAAGCTTCAACTGGTGAGCCAACTGCAGCAAAGCGGAGCGGTGGTCGCCATGGCCGGTGACGGCATCAATGATGCCCCGGCGCTGGCCAAGTCGGATGTGGGCATCGCCATGGGCACCGGCACCGATGTGGCGATGAACAGTGCGCAGGTGACGTTGGTCAAAGGCGACCTGCGTGGCATTGCGCGCGCACGCGAGCTATCCGAGGCAACCATTCGCAACATGAAACAAAACCTTGGCTTCGCGTTTATCTATAACGCGCTCGGGGTACCGTTAGCGGCAGGGGTGCTGTACCCGTTCACCGGTTTGCTGCTTTCGCCTATGATTGCCGCGTTGGCAATGAGCCTGAGCTCGGCCTCGGTGATCTCCAATGCGCTACGCCTGCGGCAGGCAGAGATTTAAGCTGGCGATGAGGCACTCGACCGGTGCTGACTTGTCTATTGACATGATGTTTTTCGGAGAATCCATGAAGTATTTCTTGGCCACTGCCGCTTTGCTCGCGGCCGCCACCGGCGCGCAAGCGGCCTCGCCGACGCTAACGGTGTACAAGGATCCCAGTTGTGGCTGCTGTGCAGAATGGGTCAAACACGTGAACCAGGCCGGCATTCAGACCAAGGTCATTGATTCGTCCGACATGACGGCGGTCAAAGCCAGGCTCGGCGTCCCGACCCAGTTCGGCTCCTGCCATACCGCGGTGATCGATGGCAGCGCGCAGGTGGTGGAGGGGCACGTGCCGGCAGCAGCGGTGCGCAAGCTCGCTGCGAAGCCGACCTTGAAAGGGGTCGCAGTGCCCGGCATGCCGGCAAACTCGCCAGGCATGGGGCAGATGGACGGAAAGCTTGTGACAGTGGATTTTAGCGGCAAGCCATTCTCGAAAGACTAGGACTGCAGCGGGGCTGCGCGGGTAAGCGTTGCCAGAACTTCAGAACTGCCAGACAAAGGACATGGAAGAGTCAACTCAGTCGCGCTGGATCGTGGCCTGCGGGTTGGTGGTGGCCGCCGCGGCGGCCACCGGGGTCGCGCTCAAGGCGAAACGCTATCTGGAGCCACCCTCCGGTGGACCGCAGACGCTCAGGGAAGGGCGCCAACTGCGCATCGATGCCACGGATGCCGCGCAGCTCGGTCGCGGCAGGCAGCTGTACGCACAGGCCTGCGCGTCGTGCCATGGCGTCAAGCTCGAAGGCCAGCCTAACTGGCGCGAGCGGCTCGCAAATGGCCGGATGCCGGCGCCCCCGCATGATGCATCGGGTCATACCTGGCACCATGCGGACGCGGTGCTGTTTGCCATTACCAAGAACGGGCTCGTTGCCGGCGTGACCGCGCCGAGAGGCTATGTCAGTGACATGCCAGCCTTCGGCCAGTCGATGTCGGATGACGACATCATTGCCGTGCTCGCGTACATCAAGAGCACTTGGCCTGAGAAAATGGCAGTAGCGCAGCGCGAAGCGACCGCGCAGTATGCGAGCCCGAAGTAGCGACCCAAGCAAACACCGCAAGCAGGCGCTTCGGTCAGCGATGGCGCCTACGTCCGTTTCGAGCCTAGCCTGGGCTGCTGCAGTGACCCTGCACGAGCTGTCGCGGTGTGTACGCCACAGCTGACGAACATGTCGCGTTGAGCGGCCGGCTTGCTGGTATTCAGGCGCTTGGATCGGCCTGGTAATTTCTGTCTCTTGCCTGCCTGCCCGCTCGCGCGTGGCACACAGCTGTATGCGAGCAGCGGTCGCGCGCCGTCGAAACGGCTCGAACACGCGTGCCGCTACGCCGATGACTCGTCGTGGGCGAAGATCGGCGAACGCTGCGCCGCACTAATCCCCTTACGTCGTCCAGAAGAGATACAAAAGCCCAAGCACGACCAGCGCCGCCCCAATGATCGAGTAGTAGCGCATGCCATGCAGGGGCTGGTCTGGATGGCCTCGCCGGTGAAAGACGAGTCTCATAGCCGTTATGGAAAGTCGAGCATTGCCATATGGTAGACCCAGCGCCGGTGATTTACCTTGACGTGTCTGCACGGCGGTCATTGAATGAATGCTGAAACGCGTCGCCACGAGAGCGGAACCATCCGCCGATTCACTTCTAGGGGTCCTGGAGACTACGATGCTGACACCACATGAAGTGGCCACCCTTATGCTGATCGACGACGCAGCCCCCAATCTCGCCGACCTCGATCACGCGTCGATCGAGGCATTGATTGAGCGGCAGCTGGTGCATCTGGAAAAATTGGCTTACGGCGATCGTCTGCACATCACGCCGCGGGGCAGTGACTTTTTGCATGCTCTCGATAAATTGCATTAGGCTGGTCTGCAAACGCACTTGCGCACTGAAGGCTATGCGTTGCGCGTTGCGCAGTATGTCGCGATATGGCTAGACCGGCGGTGCCCCTCGGGTCTGCAAGCGCCAAGTCAGCGGACCAAGGCGGACGTTCCACCGCCTACTGGTCCGGATGCGGCGTGGGGGATGGCTGTCGAAGTGGTCGTCTGGCATAGCGTCCAGTAAGCAACCAATACGTCATGAGCTGCCCCGATAGAGCGGGCTTGGCGCGATGATGGCCGTGATGCCTTTGGCTTCCGGCAGATCCGGCAAAAGGAAGTTCAGCGCAACTGCCGATCGTCCACTACTTGTGGTCATAAAGGTCCAAGCCACCGTGCGGTTGGCGCCCCGGAAAGCAACGGTTTCTCCAGAGGTGACATTAACGTATCGCGCACCTGGCCGCAGCGTGATCGACCGAGTCGCCGTCTCGACGGCAGCGGCGGTACCATACAAATCGGCCCTAGCAGGTGGCAAAGGCGCGCACGCCGACGCCATGCCGAAGGCAGAGAGTGCCAGTGTGATCCGTAAAGCCTGCGTAGTAGTCATAATGAGACATCCCTGTCGATGTGCGCAAGGTCTAACGGACCCGCCTGCGACAAACCGACTTCCACCCGCGCCAAGGACGCACGCAGCTTGGTGCTGCGCTGATCTGTGGGCAACTGGCAACCGGCACCCAAACGCGAGTTGCCGCACGATCTAGTCTAATCAGGGCATTCCAACGATAACGTTGCCCAAACGTTACATTCTGGACAGGTAACAATGTGGTCCACGTCATGCCCCACAAGTCAACGCTTCCAAGTGGGGAGGATCACGCGCAGTAAACGGGTCCGCCACGGCGGCACCATGACCCAACCTACGCTGTCGAACCCTCAGCATCGGTGCCGCCGTTTTGTTCGCCGCCGGACGCACCCGTCGTCGCGCTTTTTACTTGACGGCCACCTTGCCGACCATGCCGGCTTCGAAATGGCCCGGCACCAGACAAGCGAAGTCGACGGTCCCAGGACCGTCGAACTGCCACACGAGTGTGCCTTGTTTGCCAGGTGCGAGCATAATCTGGTTCGGGATAGAGTGCTTAGCATCAGGCATGCTGCGCATCATCTGCGCGTGCTCTTTCAACTCAGCGGCGGTACCGATCACCATTTCGTGCTCCACTTTGCCGACATTCCGGACGACAAAACGCACGGTTTCACCGCGCTTGACCTGAATCGAGTCGGGCGCGAAGCGCATCGTGTCGCTCATGGTCACGTTAACCGTGCGTGAGACCTTGGCCGGCTTGCCCGGCTGACCGGCAGCGGACTTACTGGCGCTAGCTGGGCTCGCATGGCCCTCCATGCTGCCGGCAGCCCACACCAGCATCGGCGACAGCCCCAACACCAGCAGCAACGACTTGAGCGTCTTCATGGCATCTCCTTGGCGGTTGTTTGAGAGCAAGACAAGCGCAGCCTTGCTGCGCGGTTCGTGAAAACGTGGCTACATGCCCGCGGGGGATAGGATGCCGAGCGAGGCGACAAGAGCCAGAATGAGCGTTGCCGCACTGGTCTCGAACATCAGGCTGCGCCGCAAGGTACGAACGGCGACGGCATGGTCGCCCGTCCGTACGGCATGCTCCAGGCGCGGGCTCAGATGAAAACGGTTAGCCGCGGCAAGGGCGAGCATGGTACCGAACAGCGCCAGCTTGGACGCCAGCAGTCCACCGTATGAGTTCAGCGACAGTTCTGGCAAGACCGGACCGACAATCAACCAATAGTTCACTGCGCCGGTAATGACCAAGGTTGCGACAACGATCGTACCCACCTGAGCGAAGCCGTTCGAGGTGCGGCTCAGTAGGGCAACCTTGGCAGGTGTGGCAGAGGGATGCGACAACAACACGAACGCGAGCAGAGCGCCGACCCATGCGCCGGCGGCCATTAGATGCGCGATATCCGAGGCAAGGTGAATGTAGCGTCGAATGCCATCATCCATGGCGCCATGGCCGCCCCAGGCAAGCGTGGACAGCGCGACGCCGCCCGCTGCAGCCAGAACCCAGAATTGAAGTTCTGGCCGTTTGCGGACAAACAACGCGACCAGCACGCAGAGGACCAAGGCAACGAGTCGCACGACCCAGGCCGCGCCAAACGCGGTGCCTGTCACAATCATTTCGAAGACATGGCCTTGCAGTTCGGCGTAGGATGCGGCACCGGTCATGCCCTTGGCCATGATGGTGATATTGGCCAGCGACAGGACGATGCCCAGGGCCGCGACCGCCGCGCCAAGCGTCAAAAAGCGCGCACCCGTTGGCGACGCCATTTCCTCACGGCGCAGTGCGTACAAGCCAAACAGCGGCAGACCAAACAGTGCAGTCAGGCCGAAATAGAGTGCGAAACGCACTGCAACAGTTGCCCAGTCCATCGGCGGATCACTTCACGGTGAACGCGATGTTGCCATTAATCGGGTGCGTGTCGGACGACACTGCACGCCAATCGACGCGGTAGCTGCCAGGCGCCAGCGTCTGGGCCGGGGTGATCACCATGGTCTTGGGGTCGTCGCTGCCGGCAACCTTGGCGGCAATTTTCATCGGCGCATGGTTGGCCATGCCGGGCATGCTGGTCATGACGAGGCTGGCCCCGGAGAATTGGGTCGCGAGGTTCTCTGAAAACTTCAGCTCGATCTTCTGCGGCGCCGCCACCTCGGCCTTGTCGGCGGGCATGGACGATACCAGCTTTGGATGGGCGAAGGCTGCAGTACTAGCCAGCACAGCGGCGGCTGCCAGAGCGGCACGAATGGTGAAGCGGGGCGCTTGCATGGTGAACTCCAAATATGAGTGTGGATTGAAATACGTGGTTAGAACCACATGCGAACACCCGCTACAAAACGGGTTTCGCCACTTCGGCCGCCGGCGGTGCGAACCATGTCGGCGGTATTGCCAAAGGTTTGGTACCGTTCAATGCCGATATAGGGAGCGAACTGACGGCTGAACTCATAGCGCAGGCGCAGACCCACGGCACCGCTGGAAAGCCCGCTGCCCACGCCGACCTCGGGATCGTTCTTGCCATAAAGATTGGCCTCGATTCGGGGTTGCAGGATCAGGCGCTGGGTAATTAGCAATTCATACTCGGCTGACAGGCGCAGTGCAGTGCGACCTTCGGTGCCGATATAGCCAGTAGCGTCGACCTCGAACCAGTATGGCGCCAGGCCCTGGATACCGAAGGCCAGCCAGTTTCGGGTTGGCCGGCCATAGCCGGCATCGTTGCGGATACCCAGTTGCGTGTCCCAATAGGTGGCAATGGCATGACCCCACAGCAATTCGGTCCGCGCCTCGTGGATCTTGCGCCTCTCGGATTCGCCTTCGGCCTTGATCACGAGGCGGTTAAAGCTGCTGCCAATCCACGCTTGCGCCTCATAGGCAGCGGCATTGCTCTCATTTCCCTTGACCCATTCCAGCCGGTCAACGAGTACCGAGGCAAATAGGTGTTCGTCTGCCATGTGCAGCGAACGGTGCGGACCAATGGCGTATTGACCCACGCCGAGCTGATAGCCCCCTGAGTAACCGTGCGGGTCGCGCGCATCCGCGGGCGCGCTCCCCCCTTGCATCTGCATGTCACCATGATCCATGCCCTGCATCGAACCCGTGCCTTGCATCTGGCTGTGGTCCATGCCCTGCATCGAACCCATGCCCTGCATCTGGCTGTGGTCCATGCCCTGCATCTGGCTGTGGTCCATGCCCTGCATCGAGTCCATGCCTTGCATCTGGCTGTGGTCCATGCCCTGCATCGAGTCCATGCCTTGCATCTGGCTGTGGTCCATGCCCTGCATCGAGTCCATGCCCTGCATCTGGCCGTGGTCCATGCCCTGCATCGAGTCCATGCCTTGCATCTGGCTGTGGTCCATGCCCTGCATCGAGTCCATGCCTTGCATCTGGCCGTCGGTCGCAGCGGTGCCGCCAACCTTGCCCGAAGACTTTGCTTTCGGAATGGACTTCGCCTTTTCCGCAACGGCGGGCGACGAAGTTTGCGTTGGAACCGCTTCGGTGTGGGCGTGCTGGGCCCAAGCTGCGCTCATGCCAGCGGAAGCAAGCACGGCGGCAAGTACTGTTCTTGTTGGTTTTTCCATGTGCATATCGGTTAGGGTCAGGCCACCACCACTTCGCGGAACATCCCGGCGTCCATGTGCAACATCAGGTGGCAATGCCAGGCCCACCGGCCCAAGGCGTCGGCGGTGACGAGAAAGCTGATGCGTTGCGCCGGCTGCACCGCGATCGTGTGTCGACGCGCGAGGAAGGCGCCATCCGGCGATTCGAGTTCGCTCCACATGCCATGCATGTGCATTGGGTGCGTCATCATGGTGTCGTTGTGCAAAATGACGCGCAGCCGCTCGCCGTACTTAAAGTGCACCGGCGTCGAATTTCCGAACTCCACCCCGTCGATGGACCACGAGTAACGCTCCATATTGCCGGTCAAGTGCAGTTCCACTTCGCGCCCGGGACCGCGTTTGTCCAATGGACCGCCAATGGTGTGCTGATCGGCCAGTGTCAGGACGCGGCGCCCGGTGTCGCGCAAACCGATGCCCGGGTCGTCCAAGTTGGTGCGCGCCATGTCAACGCGCATATCGGTGGTGGCGCCATACTCGGTCTTGGCGTGGCGCGCCTTGGTGCTGGGCACCTTCAGCGACGCACCGGTCGCCATGCCCCCCGACATGCTACCCATGGCATGCTGGCTGTGATCCATGGCCATAGCGCCATGGTTCATGCCTTGCATGCCCATCGAGCCGTGGTCCATGCCTTGCATGGCCATGCCGCCATGGCTCATTCCGCCCATGGCGCCGTGATCCATGCCGCCCATGCCTCCCATACTGCCCATCATGTCGGCCATGGTGAGCCACTGCGGCTTATCCACGGCGGGCACCGGTGCCGCCAGCCCGGCTCGAGTCGCCAGGGTGCCGCGGGCATAGCCGGTGCGATCCATCGACTGCGAGAAAATGGTATAGGCCTCGTCGCGCGGCTCGACCAGCACGTCACAGGTCTCGCCCGGGCCGAAGCGGAACTCATCGACGGTTACCGGTTCGATGTTCTGTCCATCGACTTGGATGACCTTAAGCTTGAGGCCGGGAATGCGCACATCGTAGAACGTGTTGCCTGCGCCGTTGATAAACCGCAGACGAACCTTCTCGCCCGGCTTAAACACGCCGGTCCAGTTGCCGGCCGGTGTGACGCCGTTCATCAAGTAAGTCAGCGTGGCGCCCGAGAGATCCGCCAGATCGGTCGGGCTCATCCGCATCTCGTTCCACATCTTGCGCTTGGCGAGTGCGCTCTTCATCCCTTCACTGGAGACGTCGCGGAAAAAATCGATAACCGTCGGCTGGTTATAGTTGTAGTAGTCGCTCTGAACCTTCAGTTTCGAGAGCACGCGCATCGGATCTTCGTCGGTCCAATCCGAGAGCAGCACGGTATAATCGCGATCGGCTCGCACGCCATCCACGCCGGTGGCCGGATCGATGACAATGCCGCCATACACGCCGGTCATCTCCTGGAAGCCCGAATGCGAGTGATACCAATAGCTACCAATCTGGTCGACCTTGAAGCGGTAGGTGAAGGTCTCGCCCGGCGCAATGCCGGCAAAGCTGATCCCCGGCACGCCGTCCATCTCGAACGGCAGAATGATCCCGTGCCAATGAATCGACGTGTGCTCGCGCAACCGGTTCGTGACCCGAATCGTCACCGTTTCGCCTTGACGCCAGCGCAGCGTCGGCCCCGGCAACATGCCATTGATGGTGGTCGCGACGCGTGGCGTCCCGGTGAAGTTGACCACCGACTCGCCGATCACGAGGTCGAAGTCGGTCCCGCGCAGCACTGGTGCTGTGCCGGATAAGACATCTGCCGGTCGGCCTGACGGCTGAGCCCAGGCCGCACCGCCCAAGCCAGACAGCCCCGCCATCACGCCACCGGCGGCCAGACCCTGTACAAAACGGCGGCGCAGCAGATTAGGCAGCACAAGGCCAGACGGTCGATCACGTCGCATGAAATAGTCCTTTTTTGCTTGAATGGCCGCGTCGGAAGGCGGCAGCAAGAGAGTAACGAGAGCGAGGCTACCGTCAACTTACCCAAACATTACATTCCGGTAAGGTCTGGGTTACCCACAGAGCGTCTCGGTAGACTACCCCGTATTAGAGCCGGTCCAACAGGCGGGCACATAATCCGAAAGACGAGGGGGAGGGACGAAGATGAAGCTGCTGGTGGTAGAAGATGAATCCAAGACCGGCGAGTACCTGCGCCAGGGGCTGACCGAGGCTGGATTCGTGGTCGACTTGGTCGCCAACGGGCTGGACGGACAGCACTTGGCGCTTAACGAAGCGTACGACCTGATTATCCTCGACGTCATGCTACCCGATCTCGATGGCTGGCGTATTTTGCAGACGATCCGCGCCGCGGACAACCCGGTTCCGGTGTTATTTCTGACCGCCCGCGACAGCGTGGCCGATCGGGTCAGGGGGTTGGAGTTGGGCGCTGACGACTATCTGGTCAAGCCATTCGCGTTCTCGGAACTACTGGCGCGCGTACGTACGCTATTGCGGCGCGGTACTGTACAGCTAGCGATGGACCGCATTCAGGTGGGCGACCTGGTGCTGGATTTGGGCAGGCGCCGGGCGTCGCGGGCCGGGCGCCGCATCACGCTGACCAGCAAGGAGTTTGCGCTGCTGGAGTTGCTCGCTCGCCGGCGCGGCGAGGTGCTGCCACGCTCGTTAATTGCCTCCCAGGTCTGGGACATGAACTTTGACAGCGATAGCAACGTGATCGATGTGGCCATTCGCCGCTTGCGGGCGAAGATCGACGATGACTTTGATATTAAGCTGATTCAGACCGTGCGCGGCATGGGCTACGTGCTGGAAGCGCCGGAGGAGCAGGCATGACGCATCGCCTGTCCCTGACGATGCGTCTGACCATCCTGTTTTCGCTCTGCTCGGCCGTGGTGCTGCTGGGCTTGGGCGTTCTCATCTGGCTGGCGATGGACCGCCACTTCGCCACCGAGGATTATGTGGTGCTCGGCGACAATATTCGCCTGATCGAAAAGATCGCGCAGGAAACGCCGGCCGAGCGGTTGCCCCAGCGGCTTCGGGAAATGGTCGATCACCATCCTGGCTTCGTCGCGCAGGTGCAGACCGCACAAGGCCACAAGCTGTATGCGACCAAGGACTTCGATTTTGCGATTGCTTTCGAGGCGATTCCGCGCGAATTGGCGCGTGACAATACCTTCGTCTGGCAGCAAGGCGAGCAGGAGTATCGCGGCATGCGCGCGCAGGTGAGTGCGGCTGACCCGCGCATTGCACCTTTGCGCGTCGTGGTTGGCATGGACACGGAAATCCACGCGCACTTCATGCATGCATTTCGTCGTTCGCTGGCGTTCTATACCACATTGGCGGTGCTCGCCAGCGGTCTCTTTGGTTGGTGGGCGGCGCGACGCGGGCTCGCACCCCTGCGCATGATGGCCTCACGCGCCAAGGGCGTCACCGCGAACAAACTGGATGCGCGCATGCCGGTCGAAGCCGTGCCGGTCGAGATGGCAGATCTGGCGATCACGTTAAACGCGATGCTGGAGCGACTGCAGGATGATTTTCGGCGGCTCTCGGAATTCTCCTCCGATTTGGCGCATGAGCTGCGCACGCCCATCACCAACCTGATGACGCAGACGCATGTCGTGCTATCGCAGCCGCGAGATGCCGCCAAATATCGAGAGGTCCTGGCCTCGAATGCCGAGGAATTGCAGCGGCTTGGGCGCATGGTGTCCGATATGCTGTACTTGGCCAAGATGGAGCACGGCATCACACTGCCGAATGAGGAAGCGATCAACGTGGCTGATGAAGTACAGGCGCTGTTCGAATTCTACGACGCGCTGGCAGAGGACAAGGGCGTCAATCTACGGCTTGATGGGCAAGCGAAAATTACCGGCGACCGTCTGATGTTACGCCGAGCGCTCAGCAATCTGCTCTCGAACGCTCTACGCTATACGCCGTCCGGCAAAGAGATCCGGGTCGAGACGCGCGAGCAGGGCGGCAGCACGTCGATCGTAGTCGAGAATGAGGGCGAGGAAATCAGTCCCGAGTTGCTGCCATCGCTATTCGACCGCTTTTTCCGTGCCGACAAATCAAGGACCCGTGCGGAGTCCGAAAGCGTGGGACTGGGTCTCTCCATCACGCAAGCCATCATGTTTGCGCACGGGGGCCAGATTTCGGCGGAATCGTCGGAAGGCACTACGCGCTTCATTTTGACGTTTCCCCGCCAGCGAAACGCCGCCCGGAGCTAGACGGTTGGCCTCCAGCGCGTCGCCGCATAAAAATAGCCACGGCGTTGCGGCGCCGTGGCTAGTGGTCCTTCGGTAAAAGGACCGTTCAACCTATTGATCCGGCATTGTATCTACAATCTCATGCGGCATCACGAAGCGGTTTGGGCTCGAAACTCGTTTTTGGTCCGCTCGGGCTGTCGTTGACACCTTCACAGGTACATGGACGTCGCCTTGACCAGTTGCAGCTTGGTGCGCGCCGGCGTCAGCGTTGTGACGGCCGGCTTGAGGTCGGCGAAGGCCCTCTCGTCCGGGGTTGAGTTCGGGTCTGTAGCTTGGCCGGTAGAAGACTTCGATTTCGCGCTTGTGCTCGGCCAACCACGCCTTTACCCGCTTGCTGTGATGCACGCGCAGATTGTCCAGGATCAGGTAGACCTTGCGCTTGGCGCCCTTGACCAGCCGTTTCACGAAATTGATCAGGATGTCGGAATTGAGCGCGCCGTCGAATACCAACCAGCGCATCGTTCCCTGGTTGGTAACGCTGGAGATGACCGACAGTCCATGGCGCTCGTTGTTCACCCGTACCACCGGAGTCTGGCCGTGCGGAGCATGGCCGGGCCCGCGTACGTCATTGCTGCGCAAGCCGGTATCATCGCCCCAGTGGATCTCGGCGGCTTCTGCCTTGGCGCTCGCCACAATGACCGGATATTCCTCATCGAGCCACTGCTTCACTGCCGCTGGCGGCTCGTAGGCCTTCTGGATCGGCCTCTGCGGCGTGAAGCCCCAGCGCTCGTGGTAAAGACCTAGGGTGCGTGCAGCGAGTTCGATGCCGTAGCGATCGCGGATCAGTTTGGCCACCGCCTGGCGCTGCCACAGCGGGTACCCCAGCTTCATCTGATCGGGCGTACGGTCGCGAATCAGGCGCAGCACTTCACGCTCCTGCTCGGCCGTCAGCGTGCGTCCAATGCCGCGGGGTCGTCCCGGCCGCGTAGTGTCCACCGCCTTCCAGCCGCCCGCTTCATACGCCTTGAATGCCGCACTCACCGTCGCGCGCGTCAGCTCGCACTGCGCCGCCGCCTCGTTCACGCTCACGCCTTGAAGCCGCATTCTCACCGCTCGCCGTCGCCGCTCGTTCAACGCGTCGACCGACAGCGTCCTCGAGTCGATTTTGTCATGCATCATCTGACTAACCCTCTCGAGAACGTCCCCTATTTGTGTGCCGGATCAACAGGTATTCAGGCGGCTTTGCTTAAAACTTATGGCGTAGACCCAGCACGACACCGGTCTGGTTGTCGCCCGGCACGACATTGACCGGCGCGCCACTGCTGGCGTTAAAGCCGTTCAAGCCCAACTGTGAGCCACCTTTGTTACGGACATAGCCGACATTGAAGTACATGTCGGTGCGTTTGGAAAACGCGTAATCGGTCGAGGCCACGAACATCAGCGGATCGGCGCCGGAACCCCGCACATCGGTATAGTACGCTGCGCCGGTGAGCGACAGCGCCGAGGTCAGCTGATAACGCAGGCCTGCCCAATACAAGTTGGAGCGCATTGCGCTTACCGCGCTCGAGATATTTCCGTTGAGCCAACGATAACCGGCATACAGCTTTGCTGGTCCGATCCCATAGCTGATCCCCACTAACGCGCGCCGGTCCTTTTGCCCCTGCGATGCAACGGTTGACCCCTGGTACTCGTCGTACAGGGCGCCCAGGGAAAGCGGTCCAGTCGAATACACCAGACCCGCACTCATCTCCCGGTCCACCTTCGGCTCGCCGGGGACTTCGCCGCCGCCAGTGCGGCCGAAGCTGTACAGTGCCATGGCGGTCACGCCGCCAAACGTGCCCTTGTACTTGACGGAATTGTCCGCGCGACCGGCAATGGTATCGTCGCTCTTGAAAAGCGAGTATCGCGGCGCGAAACCCATGGGATCAAACTGAATGGCGGTGTCGTATAGCACCGTGGTCTGGCGACCAAGGGTCAACTGACCATATGGGCTGGACAGCCCGACCAGCGCGCCCCGGTCAAACAACCGGCCGGCGCTACTCGACTGCGCGGTATCAAGGGCGAAGCCGCTCTCCAGTTCGAACACCGCTTTGAGGCCACCGCCGAGATCTTCCGTACCCCGCAAGCCCCAACGCGAGGTCGACATATTGCCGGCCGACATGCGCACCTGGTTGGTGCCGCCGCTCGACGATGGCACATTCGATAAATATTCGATGCCGACATCGGCGACGCCGTATAGCGTAACACTCGTCTGCGCATAAGCCCCCAATGACAGCAACCCCAGCAGCATGCCAGCGGCGGTCATCTTTCTTCTTTTCATAGCGTCTCCAGTTCGCCACGTTATTGGTATTCGATAGGCACTGAAGTCTAGTGAGACCAAGCTTACTGCGACATTGCAAGCCGGTTACATTGTTGGGGCGGATGCAACTTGTGCAGCGCGCAGCGGTCGCCCCTTCCCACGGAATTAGCAGGCATGCGCTCGCGCTGGGCTAATGGGAAGTAGACGACAGGGGAGTGCGCGACGGCGGGATGATGTCTTGTCATGTTCTCGTAATCTCTGTGACAGACCGGCCGCCCTAGAATCAATGGCGTTGCCGCCTTGGGTCAACAGGAGCGCCCCGTTCTTTCAGGTGCCAGGTGGCATGCCGCGTCATGATGCTGGCCGTCAGATCCCACGAAGACAGCCTGCGTCCAGTTCTTTTTTAGGGAGACTTCGATTGAATCTGATCCGAACCGGCTTATCGGCGTTGCTTGTTAGTCTTAGCGCTTCTGCGTTGGCGCACGCCCCCATTTTGGATCTCGATCGGGGCCCTGCCGCTTTCGTGCCCGGTGGCCTGGCCGAGCCGCGCCCTACGGAGTGGCTGATCGACGTCGGGGCGCGGGTCGACGCGACCTGGCGCCGAACACTTGGTGCGGGGGAGGGGTGTGTGCTGGTTCTGGACAATCCCCGCAACGAGCCAGCCGAGGTCACCGTAGTGATTTCCCAGGATGACGCCGGACACGCGATGCCCGGAACGCGCCCGGTATCGCTGCGCATCCCTGCTCATGGTCGCCATGCCCTGACACTGCAGGCCTCTCGGTCGCTTAGCGTGTCCGTATACGCTGAGAAATAATGCAGCGCCCGCTCATCGCTCGGGCCGCGTGGGTGACGCTGAGCATGGCAAGCGGCCCCGACGGGCTCCGAGCAAGGGCACTGCACGGCGCCCGCTTGCTCAGAGCCCGTGTCAGGTCGCCCGCTTAGCCGCCTTCGCGGTGACCTTTGATGAGGGCGTCGTCCAGACGGAACACCTCATTGCCCTTCATCAGGATCTTGCTACCGTCTTTGGTCTCCATGACCTTGCCTTCTGGCATGCTGACGGACTTGCCGTACTTGTTCTCCATGCCCATCTTGCCGTCTTTGAAAACGTGGACTTTTGATCCGTCTTTGAGCTCATAGGTCTTCACGACCGTGCTCAAATCGGTCGCGGCGGCAGTAAGCGATACCGCGGCAATCAGGCTTGCAACGACAAGTTTGCTTTTCATCTTCAAGATCTCCTTTGGCTCGGTGGCACAGGTTGAGACTGCGTTGGCACACGCGGAAAGCGCGTACCGAAAAGGGGGAACGTCTAGACTATTGCGGTGGCGCCGGTCGGGGCTGGCCGCAGTCACGGTTTTGTCGCTTCGCCTCTCGCGACGGCTTAGATTTGGCAGTATTCGATGGCGCCGCGGCGCCGTTGCCGTGCTTGAATAAGCGGTGCCGGGGGTTCACGGCAAGCGCATACTGCGGGGTTTCCTTGTCCCGCTGCGCTGTACAGTCCAGCGACCTGCTTTCCCATTCATGGTCCACGGCAGGCCACATCGCGGGCGCGGCAGGAGCCGGCACGCCACCGCACTGCAGCCACCAGTTACTGCTGAGCTCTTGCCTGGGCTCCCAGCCGATTTGAATGGCGCCAATCGCACCGGGCGCGATGCCCATTGCCGCGCCACCGAGCAGGACCAGCAGCTTTCCGACTTTCATGGGTCCTTTCCTGAGTTGGCCGGCGACGTGTGCCACGCGCGCCAGCATGGCACGCGGAGAGGACGCAGACTAACGCCCCATCAAACGGGGCCCCCCTATGGCTGCTTGCACGTGCGTCATAATGACCATTCTATTTTCCCGCGCGCGGCCTTCGCAGGCGTGATACGAAATGTAATCGCACAGTAAGTTGGCGGTTAACCAGCAGCGGGCTTGAACCTGGCCGGCGTCTCAAATGGGTTCAGAACCAGATTCGCACGCCGGCAACGATTTGCTTGTCGGTGGTCCGCTCTCCGGCAGCACGCGCAAAATCCGCGGTATTGCCCAGCTTCTTGCCCCACACCACGCCTAGGTAGGGGGCGAACTGGCGACGGATCTCGTATCGCAGTCGCAAGCCAAGCTTGAACTCGGACACGCCGCTGCCAATGCCTCGCGCCTCATCTGCCTTGCTATAGGCGTTCGCCTCGAACTCCGGCGTCAACAGCAGACGTTGGGTGAAGCGAATATCGTAGGTAGCCCGCACTCGGGCGGCAGCGCGTCCCGACGACCCCAGATAAGCCGTGGCTTCGATATCAAACCAATAAGGCGCCAGGCCTTGCACGCCAAAGGCGCCCCAGGTCCGCGGCGGCCCATTGCCGAAATCCTGGCGCACGCCCAGTTGCCAATCCCAGAACGGCGCAAAGGCGTGTCCCCACAGTGCCTCAGCTCTGGCATCCTCTGTGTTGCCATACAGACGCGTGCCTTCCGACTTGACCCATAACCGGTTCAGATCCCGTCCTACCCAGGCGAGCATGTCCCAGGCCAGTCCAGAGCCGCCGGGTGCCTTGACGTACTCGAGGCGATCGAATAGCACCTGATAGTAGACATCGTTATCGGCCATCGTATCCCCAGGCATGGGAATGCCTCGGTTCGGATCTGCCATCGGCACCGGGGCCTCCTTCACCTGGATGATCGCATTCGCGCCGCCGGGCACTGAGGCAGATTCTGTCGGACTGACTGCGGGATGGCTTGGCGCTGGCTTCCCGGCTGGAGCTGCGGTCTTTGGTGGCATCGGGGCATCGTGCGCCATGCCCGGCATCGGCGTATCGTGTGTCATACCTGGCATCGGCGCCATCGTCTGCGCCGCCACGCTGTGGCACTGCACGCTGGCCAAGAGAGCCAGGCTTGCGAGAAGGATGAGACGGTGGTTGGGCACGTCAATCTCCCTGGCGTTGGCGCGGTTCAACCCGCTCATGCGACCACGACCTTGCGGAACATGCCGGCTTCCATGTGGTAAAGCAAGTGACAATGAAAGGCCCATTGTCCCGGCGCATCGGCCGTCACCAGGAAGCTGACTTGTTTGGACGGCTGGACGTTGATCGTGTGCTTTCTGACCAGCGCCTGGCCTTCGTGATTTTCCAGCTCGCTGAACATCCCGTGCAGGTGCATCGGGTGGTTCATCATGGTGTCGTTGATCAGCGTGATGCGCAGGCGCTCCCCGTAGTAGAGCCGGATCGGTTCGGCTTGGGAAAACTTCTTGCCGTCGAGGCCCCAGATGAAACGGCGCATATTGCCGGTCAAGTGCAGTTCCAACTCCCGGCTGGGCGGGCGCTTGTCGATCACCGGGCCGAGCGTTTTAAGGTCCGCGTAGGTCAACACTCGCCTGCCGTTGTTGCGCAGTCTTGGCCCCGGATCCGACAGCGAGCGGGAAGGGTTCATCGAGCGCATGTCGACCTGTGGCCCCATGCCAGGCATATTGCCCATCTTGCCCATGTCATGCCCCATCTCGCCACCGGTTTTTTGCATCCCCGGCTTCGCGTCGGACTTGCCGTGGTCCATGCCGGCCATTCCGGCATGGGCGTCCTTCGCTGGCCCGGACATGGTCGACATGTCATGCCCCCCCATGCCCCCCATGCCCCCCATGGCGCCCATGCCCGCCTCCGGCGTCATTGGTTGCATCGTGGGTGCGCCACCCATGGACTCCATCCCCATGCGATCCATGGCCATGGATGGTTTCTGATCCATCTTCATGGCCCCCATTTCCATGCTGCCCATATCCATGTCCGCCATGTCGCCCATGCCCATATCGGCCATGGTGAGCCAGGTCTTCGGATCGAGCTTGGGCACGTCGGCTTCCATCCCGACTTCCGGTGCGAGTGTCGCCCTGGCGTAGCCGCTGCGATCGATCGACTGAGCAAAGATGGTGTGCGCCTTATCGTCCGGCATCTGCACCACTACGTCATAAGTCTCGGCGACGGCAATGCGGATTTCATCCACCGGTACCGGTTCGACATCCTGCCCATCAGCCGATACCACCGTCATCTTCACGCCGGGAATTCGGACGTCAAAGTTGCTGGTCGCCGAGCCGTTGATAAAGCGCAACCGCACGCGCTCCCCGGCTTTAGCGATCGCTGTCCAATTTTTATCCGCGGGCGTGCCGTTGATCAGGTAGGTAAAAGTGGCTCCCGAAACATCGGCCAAATCGGTCGGATTCATTCGCATCTGGTTCCACATCGCGCGCTTAGCCAAGGCCTCGGACAGCCCCATTTCGGACACATCTCGGGCAAAGTCGCCCACCGTCGGCATCTGAAAGTTATAGACGTCGCTCATCTTCTTGAGCTTCGCGAACACCATTTCCGGGTTTTCATCCGTCCATTCGCTGAGCATCACGACATAGTCGCGATCGACCTTGATCGGGTCTGGATGCATTGGCTCGATGACCAGCGGTCCATACAAGCCGGTCTGCTCCTGAAAACGGGTATGCGCGTGGTACCAATAGGTGCCGGCTTGCCGCACTTGAAAGCGATACACGAACGTCTCGCCCGGCCCGATGCCGGGAAAGGAGATACCCGGCACGCCGTCCATCTGAAACGGCAGCAAGATGCCGTGCCAGTGAATTGATGTTTGGGTATCGAGCAAGTTGGTCACGCGCAGCGTGACCTCGGTGCCTTGCTTCCAATGCAGAATCGGCGCGGGGATGGAGCCGTTCACACTGGTGGTAGGCCGGATACGGCCGGTAAACGACATGGGCGTCGCGCCAATGGCCAGCTCAAACGTGGTCCCTGTCAGCACGACCGGATGGCCTTGGCTCTTCAAGGCCCAAGCGGTGCGTGGATACGCGCCCAGGCTCGCCAAGCCGCCTCCGGCGATCAGGCTTCCCAGCAGTCGGCGGCGGCCCAGTGAGACGGGGCGAAGCATGGCATCGCTAGGGCGTTCGAACACGTTGTCTCCTCGCGCAATGGTGAAACGTCCACTTAGCATAGTGCGCGCCACGTCGAAGCAAAAGCTCCTTTAGCGTCATCAGCCTGGACAAAACATGTGCTGTCACCGGTTGCGTCATCGTCGCGTAATGCTCCTGTAAGGTAGCCGCTCCCAGGCTGTCGTCTGCTTCCTGTGGCGCGCGAATTGCTCTCAATTTGGCGGCGTCTCGCACGCTGGTCGAATTTCTTTAGGAGCTTTGCCATGCCACATGAAAACTATCTATCTTGTATTGAAGCCTGTCACGCCTGCACAGTCGCCTGTCATCACTGTGCGGCGTCTTGTCTGCGTGAGCCAGAGGTTGAGGCCATGAAACGCTGCATCGCACTCGACCTGGACTGTGCCGAAACATGTGCCTATGCCGCGGCGATGATGGCGCGCGATAGCCAGTACGCGCGCGCGATTTGCGCGCTGTGCGCGAAGGTCTGTGAAGAGTGTGGGACGGAGTGCGCCAAGCACGAGGCGCAGCATTGCCAAGAGTGCGCACGTGCCTGTCAGGAGTGCGCGCAGGTCTGTCGCGCCATGGCGTAGATCCAGGTAGCCCAACGACTCGATCTTGGACGGCAACGCGCGGCTCGGCGGTGAAGCCATGGCACGCCGCGAACTTGAGCCGTGTAACGGCAGGCATAGCGCGTTGTAGTTCTTTCCCGCGCTAGCGCCAGATGTAAGCCAGGATCCCGACCTCGGCAATGCGTGTTGCCAGCGTGGCGAGGGTCAAGGAGACGGAGTGTTCACCAACCCCAGGTATCCGCCCATTGCCGACTATGCCGTCATTGGCAACACGCATAGCGTGGCGTTGGTGAGCACGTCGGGGTCCATCGACTGGGCTGTATGCCGCACTTTGACGCCGGCGCCGTATTTTGCAGATTGCTCGATGCTAACCGTGGAGGCTACTTTCAAATCCGGCCGACGGGTCGTGCGATCAGTTCGCGCAATTACCGGGTCCCAGGGGGCGTACTGGAAACCATGTTTGAAGCCAGCGGCGGGATCCTTCGCCTGACCGACTTCATGCATAGCGAGCGGCTCGCACGCAGTCGGCTGGACCATGACTCACCCGAGTGCCATCGGCTGTTGCGGCGCATTGAGGCGATCGTTGGCGAGGTGAGGGTGGAACTTGTGTTCAGTCCGAGCTTTGACTATGCGCGCAAGCCCCACCAATGGGAAGTCGGTTCGCATGGCGTGACCGCTGTATGCGAACACCAACGTCTCAGCCTGGTATGTTCGCCGCCGCTGCCGCTGCCGCTGCCGCTGCCGCTGGCGACCGAAGCGCACCGCGCCAAAGGTGTGGCCATCGTGCGGCCCGGCGCGCCGCTGTGGGCGATTGCGTCCTTCCAACAAGACGGGCCGGACCGCCCTGTGCACGACCCCCAGGCGGTCCTTGATGAGACCCTACGACATTGGGGCGAGTGGCAGCAGCAATGCACCTATCGCGGTCCCTTCGAACGAGAAGTGCGCACCAGCGCCTGTGTTCTCAAGTTGCTGACGTTTGGCCCGACCGGAGCACTGGTGGCGGCGCCAACCACCTCGCTGCCGGAGTGGATCGGTAGCAGCCGCAATTGGGACTATCGGTTTTGTTGGCTGCGCGACTCGGCCATGGTGCTGCGCGCGTTGATGGCGCTGGGCCATCACGAGGCCGCAATGGACTTCTTTCGTTGGATCGAGCGATTTTGCGATCTCGAACGACTGCAGATCATGTACCGGATCGATGGCAGCCCGAACCTGCCTGAGCAGGAGCTTCGCCATCTTGACGGGTACCGTGCGTCCCGTCCGGTGCGTATCGGCAATGCGGCGGCGGAACAGGTGCAACTGGATGTCTATGGGCATGTCCTCGACGCGGCCTGGGTGTGCCAACAGGGCATGCCAATGACACTGTCCGCCCCAATGCGGCGCGTGCTCGCCCGGCTAGCCGACGCCGCCGCGGCGCGCTGGCGTGAGCCGGACCAAGGATTCTGGGAGACGCGCGGGGTGCCCCAGCATTTCGTATCATCCAAGCTGATGTGCTGGGTGGCGTTGGACCGTGCCATTGCGCTGGCACAGGCTGGGCAACTCGACGGAAACGTTGCTGTCTGGAAGCTCGAACGGGACGCGCTGCGTCGCGTCATCGAGGGGCAGGGGTTTCACCACGGGACTGACGCGTTCACGCAAAGTTTCGGATCGCCAGCTTTGGATGCGAGCGCGCTACTGATCCCGCTGACCGGCTTTCTCCCCGCGACTGACGCGCGCGTGAAAGCAACCGTGGCCCGTATTCAGCGGGATCTCACCAAGGATTCGCTGGTCTATCGGTACCGCATCCACGATGGCGTGCCAGGAGAAGAGGCGACCCTCGCCATCTGCAGCTTCTGGCTGGTACAAGTCCTGGCCCGACAAGGCCGGGCCAAGGAGGCGATCAAACTCTTTCGGCACATCTGCTCGTTTGCCAGCGATCTCGGCTTATTCGCGGAAGAGATCGACCCGGATAGCAAGGCGCTGCTGGGCAACTATCCGCAAGGCTATACCCATCTGGCACTGATCCAGGCTGCGCTGGACATTCAGCAAGCGCAGCAACGCGGGGAGGCCTGAATGCATCCGCCCAACATTGTTGTCGTCACCGGTGGCACCGCAGGCGTGGGGCTCGCTGCCGTGCGGGCCTTTGCGCAGCGCGGGGACTGGATCGCGATCCTGGCAAGAGAGCCGGATCGCCTGGCCCGGGTCTGTAGCGAATTGCGCGACCTGGGGATCCTGGCGCTGGGCATCCCCGTCGATGTCGCCGATGCCCAGCAGGTGGAGGCAGCAGCGTCGCGCATTGAGCTCGAACTGGGACTGATCACGATTTGGGTGAACAATGTCTCTACGACCGTGTTTGCGCCGGTCGCCGAAACAACGGCGGCCGAGTATCGCCGCGTCACGGAAGTGGTCTATCTGGGCGCGGTGCATGGCACGTTGGCCGCGCTGAAACGCATGTCGGCGCGCAATCATGGCTGTATTGTGCAGACCGGCTCGGCGCTGGCCTATCGGTCCATCCCGCTACAGTCAGCATACTGTGGGGCGAAGGCGGCGATCCGTGGCTTTACCGATTCCCTGCGTTCGGAACTCGTTCACGATCATTCGTCGGTGAGACTGACGATGGTGCATTTATCGGCGTTCAATACGCCGCAATTCGATTGGTGCCGCAGCAAGTTGCCACGCCGTGCCCAACCAGTGCCGCCAATATTCCAGCCGGAAATCGCCGGCGAGGCCATTGTCTGGGCAGCCACGCACGGCCCTCGCGAGGTATGGGTGGGCTGGCCAGCCGCCAAAACCATTCTGTCCAGTCGATTTTTCCCAGGCCTGGGTGATCGTGTGGCGGCCAGACAGGCGTATGAGGCACAGCAGACCCAGGAACCCGCCCACCCCGATCGGCCCGATAACCTGTTTGTACCGGTCGTGGGCTTGTTTGCAGCACATGGCCGCTTTGACAATCAAGCGAAGTCAACCAGTGCGCAGTGGTGGATCTGCGTGCATCGCTGGCAAGTGTCCGCAGCGATCGGTGTGGCCGCCGTGGCTGGCCTGCTCGGTCTCTTCATGATAGTCAGATAGCACCCCGGCAAGGAGTCGGCGTTGGCACATAGCACGGACACGATTGTGGTAGTGGGGGCAGGATCGCTGCTCGGCCGCGCCGTAGTGGCGCGCCTGTTGGAGCAATACCGTGTGGTCGCGCTCGATGGCGAAGACCTTGCCGCAGCGTTCCCCAGTGCGCTAGCGCTTCGCATCGACGCGACACGTGAAAAAGATATGGCGCAGGCATTCGATGCGGTGATAGCCGGTCACGGCGAGCTTATAACGTCGGTCGTCTATGTGGTCAGCGAGATGGAAGACGCGCCCAATGCGGACGGCAGCGTGCAGCGGATCGCGGCGGAACTCGACCTTGTCGGCAACCTGCAACGCATCATTGTTGAATTGCAGCGGTGCGCGGTGGGTCAATTCGTGCTGGCCGGCACCTTGCTAGTCCATGCCCCGTCGCAACCCGGCAATCCGATCAATGAAGCCTCGCCCATCGATCCCAAATCGCCATTGCGGGCGATGATGATCAGGGCGGAGCACCTGCTCCAGCACGAACTCGGCGCCGTACCGCGGTTGATGCTGCGGCTCGCGCCGCTCTACGACGATCTCGGTCATAACGCTTTCCTGGTGCAGCAGATCGCGGCAAGCTACGAGTCCAGCCTTGTCGCCCGGGCCGACACACGTCCGGACACCGCCCATGTGTTCCTGCACGTCGATGACGCGGCAGCGGCGGTCGCGCACGCTGTCGCAGCGCGCGGCCAGTTGCCTTGCAAGTTGTCGTTAGTGCTTGCCGAGGAGGAGGCAGTGACACCAAGGCAACTGCGGGCGGCAATTTTGCACGCACTGGATGGCCCGGGCGAAGCGATGCGGCCGCAGGCCGGCGTCGGGGCGCGCCTTTACTCACGCTGCCAGCATGCGCGAAATGTCGGTGACGCCTCTGACCCGGAACTGCGATGGCTGGCAAGCGATCATTATGAAGTGGACAGCGCCAGCGCGCGCGAGAGGCTAAATTGGCGGCCTGAGCGCCGAATTCTAGAAACGATGCCTCGCATCATCGCGGCGCTGAAGCAGGACCCGGTCAGTTGGTATCGCGCTAACCGGCTAAACACGGCCATCATCGCCGACCATCACCCCGTGGTGCGACACGGCAGCGTGACCGTCAAGGGCGCGCCGGAAATCAGCGGCTCCGCCGCTAAGCACGAGCACGAGCACGAGCACGAGCAGCATATGCGCGACGCCCATTACAGCCTGTTATGGGCGCATTATCTCAACATCTTGCTTGGTGCCTGGTTACTCACAAGCCCTTTTGTCTTGGGCGCCTTTGATACTCGGGAGTTTGGCACGCTGGTAATGCAAGTGACCGCAGAACGCGGTCTTGCGCCCCCTGCGTTGCGCATGACGTGGCTGGGCTGGAGCGACATGGCCAGCGGCAGCCTGATCATGGGCTTCGCCACATTGTCTCTTTCGCGTCGCTTTTCATGGGCGCAGTGGGGCAACGCCTGTGTCGGGCTCTGGTTGCTGTTCGCGCCACTGGTGTTCTGGGCGCCGTCCTCGGCCGTCTACAACAACGATGTGATCGTCGGCGGCTTCCTCATCGCCTTTGCCATCCTCGTACCCATGATGCCAGGCATGAGCATGGCGTCGATGAAGGACCAGTCCGATCTGCCGGTCGGGTGGACGTACTCGCCGTCCACCTATTTGCAGCGGCTGCCCATTATCGGGCTGGCCCTGTTCGGGTTCCTGATCGCACGCCAGCTCACGGCGTATCAACTCGGCCATGCGGCGGCGGTTTGGGAGCCGTTCTTTTCTCCTGACGCGCAAAAAAACGGGACGGAAACCATTATTACCTCCGCCGTGTCCCGGTCCTGGCCGATTCCGGACGGTGGCCTTGGCGCGGTCAGTTATCTGCTGGAGGTGTTGATGGGCGCGATGGGTGGGCGCCAGCGTTGGCGCACCATGCCTTGGATGGTGGCGGCATTTGGGATCGTCGTCGTGCCCCTTGGCGTGGTGAGCATCTATTTCATCATTATCCAGCCAATCGTGATCGGGACCTGGTGCACGTTGTGCCTGATCGCTGCGGGCGCAATGACGCTGATGATCCCTTATACGTTGGATGAACTGGTTGCAATGGGTCAGTTTCTGGGACAAGCGCATCGGCGCGGCGAGCCGGTACTTCGCCTCTTCTTCGTGGGCGGCGCCTCGCCAGGAAGCCAGCGCGACCGGCGTCCCGGTTTCGATAGCGCATTGTCCGACGCGATGGCGTCGGCGTTGCGTGGTGTGCAATGGCCCTGGACACTGGTTGCGTGTGTCGGAGTTGGCATCGCGCTGATGTTCACGCGCCTGTTGTTTGGCACCATTCCGCCGTTAGCGGACAGCGATCATTTGATCGGTGCGCTCGTAATTGTTGTCGCTGTGGCCGCGCTCGCAGAGGTAGCAAGGTTACTGCGCTGGATCAATGTCGGCTTTGGCGCTTGGTTGGTCATCGCACCGTGGGTGCTCAGCGGCGGAAATTCCGCGGCGGCGGCATTTGGGGCCGTCGCAGGGCTTGCGTTGATCGGATTGAGCCTGCCGCGCGGCTGGCGCAGCCGGGAGCACTATGGTAGCTGGGATCGGCTCATTCGGTAGCGGAATGCGGCGAACTGGCGGCGGAGTCGCCGCCAGTTTGACCGTCGGCCAGCGTGCCTTTGTTATCGGACCTCGCCTTCATGCATCATGCCTAACAATCATCTAGCCATCATTAACCTCTCCCGCCTTGACATCCTGATTGCGTCGCTTCAGGCAAACGCCGCCTTGCAACGTCGCCGACTTGTGCGCAGTCGGCCAGCAGCAGCGAAGGACGGCCGGGCGCAAAACTTGCTGGAAGTACAACTCGCAGCGCTCACCGCCCTACGGGCGATACGCTTTAATCTAGTCGAGTCGGCGCCAGCGCCACGCAATGTTGATGGCGCCGCAATATTTGATCAGGCCGCACGGCGGCAGTCTTTGCCCTTCGGAGCACTATGCCCAGTGGTCGCCGCTGTGGCGAATTGCGCCTGACGGGGCGTTCTTATCCCTTTATCAGTAACGAATCCAGCCAGCTTTGAATGCAAGAGCTGCGCCGACGCTTTGTCAGCGTACCGTGGCGGCCGGCAGCGGATGACAAGCCTTGTTCCGCAGGGCCCGCCCCGCGGGACAGCTTACGCTTGCACGATGGCCAGTCGACGGCAGCGGTTGGCATCGTGCAACAACGAACAAAATGGGCACCCCCGCCTGCTTCAGATAGGCGTTTTTGCCATCCCGTCGAAGCAAATGCAGTCGTCGGAGGGGACGGCCCCACGAGAAACTGCCCGGTTACAGCGGAGCCCCATCGGAAGACGACATATATCTTCCAGCGTTCGCGCCATCGGTGTATGGGTCGAACTTGCCCGCTCTGGCGTCATCGGTATATGAATCGAATTTGCCTGTCTTCGCGCCATCGGTGTACGGCCCAAACTTGCCGGCCGAGGCCATGGCCGGCACTGTGGAAAGCACACCTGCAACGGCAACAATGGTGGCAATGACAGCGCAACGTTGGATCATCGTCATGATCGTCTCCCCCAACTCTACACGCGGCTTCTTCAGCCTTGTAAACCACTCTAGCCGGTCATGACTCACGCAAGCATGATGCTCGCGTTACGAATCTGTCACGTTACGCGCTGCGCGAAGCGGAATTCAACAATCCGCCTTCGCGCAGCCCGCCTTCACGTTCAGGGTCAACTAGTCCGCTGAACCAGAAGATTCGCACCGGATGCGGCGCGTCGGATCGGAGTACTTCCATTTCAGCGGGGCGGCCAGCTTGTTGTATTGACGGATCCAGCGCTTGAGCTTTTTATCGAGGTCCTTCGTACTGGTGAACACGCCACACGTGATGACGTCGCGCTGGATACGGGCAAACCAGTTCTCGGCCTGATTCAGCCACGATGAGTACGTGGGGGTGTGCTCATTGCCAGCACGAGGTGGGCCAGAATCAGAATCACAAGACCCCATGCCAGCAGCGTGGTATGACGCAGGCGATCGGAGAGCTTGCCAAACGGATAGGCCGACAACGAATATACGACGTTCATCTCGACCAACACCAGCGGCGCCAAGTACGGAGGCAGGCCGACCTGCTGGGCACGCAGGACCAGAACGCCTCGCTGAAGCGAGCAAGCGTAAACAGCGCCCCAATCGCGATGACTTGCCACTATGAGCCGAGACGGACAAGGTTTGCCCACTTGATCGGATTGGTTCGCTTGGCGCCGACATGAGGCTCGGGTTCTCGCACCCCCACCCATCAGCAGCAGCACGGAGAGAATGCCCGGGATGACCGCCACCCAGAAGACGGCGCGGAAATCGTTCGCCCACAGAATCATCAGCACCAGATCGCCGAAGGGATCTGGCTTAACGTGATGCGAGGGGATGCGGTCACGGCGATTCCTTTGAGGCCAGGTTGGCGCCGGGACGATGTGCGCTCCCATGCGAGGCGCACGGGAGCGGCACGGCTGAATCGTGGCGCCCGGATTCACACAGTTGGGGCGAAAAGGCGAGGCGCCCGACGTTCTATGGCAGGGAAATCAGCCGTGGAGCCGTGCTCCCTAGCGTGGCACCGCCTTGGCGGCGTTAGGCCTGGGTAGATGCCCGCTGCGACCGGAAATTGTAGGCGATGCTTGCCGCGATAATGAGCAGAATCAGAATTTGCGCGGTGACGGTCTGGACAGACGGGTAGACGCCGAGGACGTCGATACGGGGCAGCGAGATCGGCGTAACCTGCAGGAAGCCGACTTTCTGTAGCGCTGCCACGCCTTTGCCGATCAGGACGACCGCCAACACGCCGACCAGTGCCGAGCTGAAACCGAAGAACTGACGGATTGGAAGGCGCGCCGAGGAGCGGAGGAGGACAATGGCGATCACAGCCAGGATGGCGATACCCGACGCAAGCCCTGCGAGCAAGTAAACGCCGTTGTCCTCTGTCCACAGAGCAGCGTAAAAGAGGACCGTTTCAAACACTTCTCGGTAGACTGTAACGAACGACAGCAGGAAAAGCATCAGCGCCGATTTCTTGTTCAAGGCCGACGACAGCTTTTCTTTCACATAGGCTTGCCATCGACCCGCAAGACTCTTCTGGTGCATCCACATGCCCACGCCGAGCAATACGATCGCAGCAAACACTGCGGAGAACCCTTCCGTCATCTCGCGGCTGGCGCCGCTCAGGTCGACGACGTAGGTGGCGACCGCCCAGGTCAACCCGCCAGCCGCCAGCGCGGCAATCCAGCCCCCATGCACGTAGGGCAGGACATCGGTGCGATCCGCTTTCTTCAGGAACGCCATCATCGCGACGACCACCAACAGGGCTTCAAGCCCTTCTCGCAGCAGGATTGTCAGGGCGCCGAGGAAGGTCGAGACGGCGTCATTGGTGCCGCCCAGTGCCTCCTGTGCCTCGTCAAGCTGTGATTGCAACTGCTGTGCAATCTCGTGGGCACGTTCCACTTGGCCCGCGGTCACGGCATTGCGATAGAGCCCCATCGTCTTCTCGATATCCTGGAAGAGCGTCTGGTTCTTGGCAGCGAGCGCCGGCTCGACGGGCTCGAAGCCGTCGAGGTAGGCGGCCAACGCCAAGCGCGAAGCCGCCTGCCTGTCGTCCTTGTCCAAGGCGGACACGCTTTCCTTCAGCTTATCTTTGGCAATCACCAGGCTGTCGGTGTTTGATGTCGCGAGTGAACCTGGCGTACTCCTCAGGTAGGCCGTCAACTGGCGCGAGACGTCCGCCCCGATCGTCTTGGCGAGCGAAGCTTCGGAGGCCTGGCTTAACATGGCCAGCGTGGGCACGGCTGCATGGAGAGCCGGTTGCGATGCCCACAACTTGGCACCAGCCTGGCGGTCGGCATCCGAATACGAGAGGGTCGAGGCAAAATAGGCGAGCGCCCAGCGATCGTCGTCCGAGAGCTGGGCAAAACCCGGCATCGACGTTCCCTCCACCCCGCGCGTGATGATCTGCTGGAGCGCAAAGACGCTGCGCTCCTGGGCCCGCTCATGATCGGCCAGGGCGATCGGCGGCGGGCTCAGCTTTGCAGCCAGTGGGCCGTCTGCGTGCCCGGAGACGCCGTGGCACGAAGCACATTGGCTTTGGTAGAGCTTTGCCCCTTGTTGCAGATCGGGCAGCTTGCCAGGGGCCATCGGAACCGGATAGGCCGCGAGGAGTCCACCGGCCAGTCTGCGGGCTTGCTCCCCGACCGTTTCGGGCGGTGCTTTCTCCGAAATGGCTGCACGCAACGCCGCCGCTTCCTTGGCCAGCTCTGGCGCGGCTGGCGTTGGCGGCAACTCGGCTAGCTGCCGTTCGGCTGCCTGCGCGAACTCCTGCATCTCAGCATATTCGGCCTCGTTGGCGACGTGGCCATCCTTGACGGACCGACCATAGTCGACAGCAAGGTAGTCCAGCAATTGCCAGATTTGCTTGGCCTTGTCTTGCGTCGCCAGAGGATCGGCATGCGCGGTCGAGACCGTCACGAACAGAGAACACAGAACAAGGGAGAGAATGCGCAGCGCTTGCATGGGGGGCTTACCGGCGGAACGGTGAATTCGCGAACAAATGCGAATGATTGTAATTCATATTTTTGGCGCGACGTCACTATCCGGCCAAGGATGGGGGCGGCCGGTAGTCGCGTATATGCGAAGTCTCACATATCCTCAGGGTGGCTTCCTGATGTGACAGCTCATCGTGAAAAAGCAAGCAGCCGTATGACCATCAACGACGAGTTGAAGCTCTGGAACGATGAGCGGACGCGCTTCGCTGCCCTCAGCGCGGCTTTGCCGCCGGCGGTGGCCAAAGCGATGATCTCCGCCTGGGCGGAGGCCGTGGAGCACGGCGAGCGCGTGTTTGCTGAGCGGCATGAGGAAATGGAGGCTGAGCTGGCCGCGGTCGTCGAGCAGGCAAAGCGCTGGTCATCGCCAACGAAGGCTCCAGGATGAAGTGCGCGCGCTCCGGGTCCAGCTCCCTGAGCGCCAGGCAGCACCGATCGCGCCTTGTCCAAGCTAGCAGGCGAGTGCTGCCAAGGAGGCCGCGTTTGGTCACTTGCAGAACGTCGAAAGGCGCTGGCAAGCCAGCGTAATGAGGCAACTCAGGTCCTGGCGGGATGCCAAGCGTGACAGCGCATGCGAATTGGAAGATCTGCGCGCCGCGCTGGCAGAACGAGAAGCGGCGGCACGGGCCGAGATCGACAAGGCGACCGCACTGTTGGAAGGCGTGCAGAAGCAAGTCATGCTGCAAGCCAAAGAGGCCAACACGCGCAGCAGCGCGCGGAACCACGCTCACGAAGGTGCAGCAGCGAAATGAGCAGCTTGTCAGCCAAGTCCAGCAGTTGTCGGCCGAAGTGGCGAGCCAGCATCGTTAGGCGGAGCGTATGCAGCAGCAGTTCACGGGCGCCGCAGAGGAGGCGGGAAGATTCGGAAGGAGCGTGATTCCATGGCACAGAAACTTGCCTTACAGCAGGGCCGGATGGAAGCGCAATCCGAACCGGTGACCGCGCGAACTGCAAGGCGAGCATGCGGTTAGTGGGCAAAGCAGACGCTCTCTGCTTCGCCGCAATTCAATGCGTCCACCCTTTAACAATCAACAGGTCGGGTCGAAAAGCGGCGGATTTCATCAGGATTCCGGCCGACCCTCTCTTTGGCTTCGCGCCGCCAATCTGACATGCGGTGGGTCGTTGAGCCTTCACATGTTGTCGATGGTTGCCGTCCTGCATGTCGCGCTTGGTTCTCCATCGAGACCAGCGCCAGTGCCGCGGTGAAGAAACGCATGACTAGAAAACCGGGAATGCATGGCCAAAATGCCATTGATAACGACTGGACGCCGGTTGAAAAATGGGTGCGTGGCGGTACGGCGCGCGGCCACTTCAGGAGCGGGCAACCAAAAGCACGCCACCCAAAATCAGCAGCATGCCGGCCACTCGCATTGGGCCAATCATTTCACCCAGTAGCCAGGAGGCGGCCATGGCATTGAGCACATAGCCGACCGACAACATGGGGTAAGCCACCGACACCTCGATGCGCGAGAGACCCACGATCCAAACCACCACGCCAATCCCATATAACGCAAGGCCTGCAACTACTTGCCATTGGATCAGCACCTGCAATAGGGCATTCACGAGCGCCGCACGCTCCAGCGGGATAGCTCCCACGGTGCTGACACCGGCCTTCAACAACAACTGTGCCGCCGCGTTGCACAGGACGCCGGCAAAAAGGAAAGCAAAGCTGGATAGCGCCATCAAGCGATGTGTCATTCAGGACAAATGGAATACGCCAGCATCACCGCTCCCGCTGGACGAAGAATGGTCGGCCGCGCCATTGCCCCGAACTGGCCTAAGCTCGTCACAAGGCGGACTATGGCGTGGTGAAAGTGCGTTCGCTACGTCGCTGGACCAGTAGCAATCTCGCCAAGCGCTACTTGCTGCAAAACTTACCGAACTGCCATTTTTAAGTGCTACCTGCGCGCGCGCCTTTGGCCTCGGCCTACTATGACCGACGGCGGAGAGCGCCCCAAAAGAACAAAATTGCGAACCGATGCGTTAAATATAACGGCACAAATGGAAAATTATATCCACACCAAGCTGACGGGAAGATGACACCAACGTTACCCAAGGACGACATCCCACCACGTCAATTCCATATCCTACCGTCATTGCTTTAAATCGGCGACTAAACGGCACATTTTCAGCCGCGATGTCTCTTACTCTAAACTCAGGATTACATTCGCGAAAGGAATCGAATTGTTGAGTGCCAAAGAGTAAAGTTTACTATGCGAGTGGTTGATATAGGCTCAATGTTCGACGGCGCCGGAAAATTGAATCGGTACCAAGAGCAGGGGGGCGTAATAGAGGGTGAAAACATGAATGCCATCCAAGTTGCCGCACCTGCCGCAACACTTTTGATATTGATGTCCGGATGCATTGCGAGTCCAGTCGCACCCTACGACGATGCGCTCTACCCGTATGCGTATTATGGCGCAAGATCTCCATATTACTCGAGCCAGACTTATGATCCGTATCATCCCTATAGTGGGACGATGCTATATTACCAGCGGCATCGCTCCGGTGGAAGGCATTTTGGCGATAATCGCGACGGGCATTTCGGCGGCCCCTACGGCCAACATTTTGGAGGGCACTACGGTAACCCGGCCGGCGCGCACAGTGAAAGCGGCCATGGTGCCGGCCATGGTGGAAGCGATGGGGGCGGGCATGGCGGTGGGCATGGCGGAGGCGGCCATGGTGGCGGACATTAGTTCAGTGGCGATTGATGATGCGGGCTAACGGGGAGGCCGGTGCATTCCCGAACGCCAATTAGCTAAGATCTCTGGCCAACCCGCGATATAGACTGCCAAGGACGGGGGAGACGGCGGTGTTCTTTCCGCCAGAGCATTAGTTGCTTCGCTTAACGGGCATCGTCGCGATAATGAATAACCGCAGCGTCGCCAATCCCATTCAGTCAAGATTCTTGTCAATCGTCGCGTGTACGGCGCCAGGTCGCGTCATTAAACTCGACAAGAAAAATGGTCGACGCTGTTCTTCTAGCAGCATCAATGCGGGCGACCAATGAAATGCATTATGTATGCGTCGTGTCAGGCGACTATCTGCTGTGGGAATGGGGAAGAAATGATTGACAACAAGCAGGAGACCGCCGGGAAGGAGCAGCTGACCAAGCCGAGATGCGATCTCTTTTAAAGTTTTATCATCAATAGGATGGGGTAGATAGTATAAGGTGTCCGCCACAACAATAAGATCAAATCTGGCGTTCAATTCCTGCCCAAGAGAAACAATGTCACCGCGCTGGAAGCTAACGTTATCCAGGGCCATATTTCTTCGCTTTGCGCACGAAATAGCCACGCTGGAAATATCCATTCCCAATACATGGTCGGCACAAGAGGCTAGGCGCTCTGTGAATAGTCCGATGCCGCACCCCAAATCGAGTGCATGCCGGAATGTCTTGCCTTGCAGCAAGCTCATCATGGCATCGTACTTGCGCCTTTGATATT
Source organism: Cupriavidus sp. Agwp_2 (assembly GCF_040784895.1). Classification (NCBI taxonomy): domain Bacteria; kingdom Pseudomonadati; phylum Pseudomonadota; class Betaproteobacteria; order Burkholderiales; family Burkholderiaceae; genus Cupriavidus; species Cupriavidus sp. Agwp_2. The sequence goes on along the minus strand of NZ_CP088084.1, from coordinate 507,425 downwards.
GATACTTCGATGATCCGGAAACCCAAGGGTCATTTTGTGGCGCTTCGGCGTAAAGCTGATCGAAGGCGGTGCACGGCGCCTTAACTTCAGATCGAAGCGCTTCGAGGCGGGCGTCGCTTCTGGCGCTAATTAGAAAGAGCCTCACATCACGACCGACTGAAAGAAGCAGGAAGATGTGTTGCGCGATCTCTTTTAAAGCTCGATACCTTGCCATCTCGTTCGCTCCAGTCGAAGGGAATTCCTGCCACCAAAATAGGCTTACCACCGAAAGTCCGTCTCAATGAGAGTGGACTCGAGCCTCGTACGTGCGTTGACAAAGTCCTTACGCGATTCCAGCAGTTCACGTTGCGTGGCATAGAGTTGCCGACGGGCATCCAGCAGATCAGTCAATGGAATGCCCCCTTTTTTGTACGCGAATTCGGCCGCTTGAGACGCGGAGAGGGCGTCGGGGAGCATTTGCGCCTCGAAGCGCATGAGTTGCTGGCGCGCAGATTCAAATTGCGCTAGTGCACGGTCGACGTCCGCATGTACGTTACTGCGCAATTTTTCAAGGTTAATTTGGGCGCTCGTTAGTTCCGCCTCGGCGCGTACGATGTCGCCAAAATAGTCGTTGTTGATAAAAATCGGCATCGACAACTGTACAACCAGCGTGGTACCGCCATTGGCGGGAAGATTGCGCTCAGCAATCACCGCCACATTGACATCACGAATACGCTGCGCCTTGGCCAAGCCGAATGCTGCTTCGAGGCTGTGTACTCGTGCAATGGCGGCGCGTATATCTGGTCGTTTGTCCACCAAGGCCTCGATACGGTCGCTTTGTAGCATACTATCGCCGGGAACAGGCCATGGATCGACGGCTCGGATGGAGGGAGCCTCTTGTTCTCGCGCAAGCAACGTGGCAAGCATCACTTGCGCAACGGCAAGGTCGGTGTGCGCCTGTAGCAATTCATTCTCGCTGCGGCCCTCCTCGACGCGAAGTCGTATCAGGTCCACGCGCGCGATGTCGCCAGCTTTGAGTCGGAGCTCGGCCGCCTCGCGGCTTCGCGCGAACGCATTTCTAGTGGCCTGCGCAAGATTCACGTAGTCTTGCGCCTGTTTCACTGCGAAGTAGGCATTGGCCAATGCCAGGCGCACTTGGCGAAATATGTCCTCGATATCGAACTGGGCGGCATCGGCCGCCAGACTTGCCACTTCGCTGCGCAGCTCCCGCTTGTTGCCGCGCTCAACAAGCTGCGATACGTTGACCAGTACGTCGGCATCGCGAGGTTGGTATCGGCCAATTAAGCCAGGCCCCGCACCTACCGTCAGCATTGGATTCGGCCGCTTTCCGGCATTAACCAGAATCCCTTTTGCGGCAGTTAATGCGGCTCGCGCGATTTGCACATCCCGATTCTGCGCTAAGCCAGCGTCGATGGTGTTGTGCAGCGTTAAGGCGCCAAGGGAAACGTCGATTGGTTCGGCTTGGATGACGGGCTTCGCGAAAGGAGACGCCCGGTGGAAGGGGGTAGGCGCGCCATTGAAGGGAGTGGCGCCGGTAGCAGGTTGACCGATAGCAGGAATTACCGCGCAACATGAGGCTATCACGGCGAGCAGTCTTATTGCGCGATCAATCATGGCCTGACCTATAAGACTCTGCGCAACCGTCTCGGCAAGGCAGCGCTTGTTCGCACACGTGGTAGGGCACTGCTGTATAGCCGGATGGCGCGTTGCATTTGTCTCAGCCTAGAAAGGCGGGAGGGCACTACCAGCGCATCCAGCCCTGTTGTCGGGCAGGATACGGTGTAAATGTTGGGCTGATTCTAATATGGGCACCTGACAGGAACATGACGCCGACATTGCGAGCGATCGCAGTACTAGAGGAAGTCGCCGGAAGGTGGTGGCGTAGCGGGATCGGGCTGCGACGTAGCGTCTTCCATGCGCGATGCGAAAAAAACCCCCGCACGGACGGACCGGCGGGGGAGGGAAACACATCCTGCGGGGGGCTCTGTTAAGCGCCGACCGGGGATCAGGATGTGGGGTTTCGTGCTGATTCGGTGTGTCCGCGTTGCAGGCGCCGGCGACACATCGGCGGAAAGCATCGGCATATCTGCATGTCACACGGCTTGCTGGACGGCTACCGGTTCACGGGAGCGGAGGAAGAACCCGATGCCGGCAATTACCGCCATCGCATTGCCCGCAATATAGCCATAGATGGCACCCCGGGCACCGTGAATCGGGATCGCAATGACGTCCACTACGATCATGGTGAACAGCACCAAGAACCATTTCTCGACCAACCAGTTCGGCTTGCGTAGATAGATCACCAGTAGCGACAGGGCCGCATCGGCGAACACCAGTCCGGATGCCATCGCAGAAAGCCGCAACAGGTTTGCCGCGACTTCATAGTGTTCGCCGTAGATCAAGGCGATGATCCAGGGCGCGCAGTAAGCCAGCACTGCGCCGCCCGCGACGCCTAAGGCGACCATGCCTGCGGCAACATACAACACATTGCGCCGCACCAGCGCTAGACTTGGCTGCGCGTAGATCATCAACGGCGCCACCGAGGTGGCAACGATGGCGCCGAGCATCATGAAATTGTCCAGCACCTGCATGGAAGCGGAATAGCCCCCAAGCTCGAACAGGGAAATGTGCGGCTTGAGCAAAAGCTGATCGACGCGCTTGGCGCAGAGCATCAAAATCATGCTCACCCAAAACACCATGCCATCGCGCAGCAGCAGCCTGGCTAGCGGCCAGTTCAGGTGCACCGCCACGCGAAGGCTGCGTTGTCTGTAATACCGGGCCAATAGCATGGCACACAGCAAGGACTCCACCGCGAACGCCCAGGCAAACGCCGGAGCCGAGTCCAAGCCTGCCAAGTAGAGCGCCGCGACCGCGATCACTCGGAAGGTCAGGCCCACCATGCCGTAGACCACCGCTGGGCGACTATCAGTCCGCGCTTGCAGCCAGGCTCGGACTGCGCCAAAGGGTTCGTACAGCAATATGGGGATGCCCATGACGATTGCGGTCAGGACAATGACCTTGTCCCCCTCCGTCATCGTAATCACCCCCACGAGCAGCAGGTAGCCCGTCACTGCCGCGAGCGCTCGCAAGCCGAACACATGGGCCAGCAACCGGTATTGCGCCTCCGGCGCAGGGTTGCCGACAAGCCGCGGGACAACGACTTCACCGCCACAAATCAGCGCGATCGAAGCCGCGATCAACACCAGGGACTGGGCGTACTGGAACTTGGCAAAACCTTCCGGACCAACTGCGCGCGCGATCAGCCCAATGGCGACGATGCCGAACACCACTTGCAGGCCGCGCTCAAGAACGAGCCAAAGCACATTGCGGGCGATCTTCATACGCATTGCGAGGTCTCTCTCCCGACAGATGATCGGTGAACTCTGCGCTGGCATGGCCGCTTGATCTATTGCTCGCTTCCCGCCTGCCAGTCTTGCTGGTCTACTTTGCTACCGAAGCTTCAGGGCACCGCCTATTGTCGCGAACCGGTGCTGGGAGCCGGTGCTGGCGCCGACTGCACTTCGGCATGCCATCGCACGCACCGTGGCTTTCCGCACACTGCAAGGACATCTAGGAGTCAGCAACGCTCCCGTTCGGCCCACCGCCAGTCCCGAGCATAGCTGAGCGCTTAGCTTTACCTTTTGCATGTCGCCTGGCTCAACGCTTCGAGGATGGCCGTCCGGTTCGTGCGCAAATCGCGCAGGAACTCGCGTTGCGCACGAAGCAGCTCCAGCATCTGCGTCTGCGCCCGCACCGTGTCGAATGGCGCGCCGCGCAGCCATCGCACGAACTCAATATGCTGACGGATACGATCGCGGCAGACAGCGATGCTGACGGCAGCTTGAGCGAGACGGGAGCGTTCTTCGGTGGCATGCGACATGTGGACAGGCTCCCAGGCCGTACGCGGCCCCCATAGCAATATGCCCGGCAGCGTGGCCCCCAAGCAAAGGCATTGCCCATTGCTCGGCTACCTGCGCCGGCACGATCAAGCACACCGGCTGAATTCTAAGGAGATAACCTGACCGGAACATGACGCGAGCATTGCAAGCGCTGCATCAGCCTTTACCAGTTGCGGTGGACGATCAGCGGCATGGGGGAAAGTCTAACGAAACACTTCGTCGCTAGCACAGATAGCCGTGTGCGTCGACATTGCAGTGTTTGCGTTGCCGCGACATGGTTTTCCACGGAAGCTGCGTCGATATACTCGAACGCGCGCCCCTGCTGATGCTGCACGTCAAAATGAAAACCGTTGGGCATGCAGGTCGAATACTTCCAATCGCGGGGGAACGGCGCATCTCCGTGATACGGGCCCTCATCCTTCCAGACGTGCTGGTTCACATCGATAAAGAAGCATTCGCTGTGCTTGTCCCATTTCTTCAGATGATGGTTCTTGAACGCCTGGACGCGGCGGGCCACGCCTTCAAAAAAGCCATCCTCCTTGTTGAAGGCTTCGCACATCGACCAAACCGCCGAGAGCGATTTCTCGGCGCAAAAGCCGCGTTCAGGCAGGGCTAAAGGCGAGCTTTTCAATACCGGATGCAAGGCGGCGCGCCAACACTCTTCTTCCGTCAGGGCTTGATTGAGTTGGCTAACGAGCGGCGGCAACGCACTGGTTGCCGCTCGGACAACCTCGGAGGAAAGCCAGCGAAAGCGAAAATGCGCCCGAATGGCCGCCGCAATCGGTTGTCGATCGCGATCGCCCACCAAAGATGTGCGCGCCCTTTCGCTGCGCCGCCTCTTGGAACAACTGCGAAAGTTGCCTGGGATCGATGCCAGTTGTCGGTCCTGCAGGCCGGGCAGGATGGAATGCGTCCAGCCATCCCCTTTTTGTCTGCTCTAGAGGGCTGCGATCAGGTTCCACGGCTTACCCTCGGCGACTCCAGGCTATTGCCACCAGATCCAGCGGAATGCTGATGCGCGCCAGATTCACTTCCTGCATCACTCCGGCGAGCGCCGTGAAGAGTTCTTCGATATTCATTTGCGCCGGTGCGGACACCGACATGCCGGGTAGCTCTCTGGTAGTGGGCTCTCCCTGGCGAACCAGTTGTGCCACGGCACGTCATCGTTGCGTAATGCTCCCGTAAGGTAACGAACCTAATACAGCCGATTTAATCATCTGGCGCGAGAATTGCTGCCACTTGGTCGCGTCTCGATCGCATCCCGTCGGCTTAATCAAGGAGCTTTGCCATGCAACGACGGCATGCGCGCCCCGTTGCACTCGGGTACCAGACGTCACTAGCCTAGTCAGTCCAGAAGCGTCGACCACATTGCCGTGCAGCGGACACCCTTTGCCTGGCACCTTCAACGCACGGTCCGATGTCCTGCCGCGTTAGGCTGGCGAGGATTTGATCCAAAGCCTTCACAGAATCTTCATGTCACACCTTGATCAATCGACGTTCGGGGTATTGAATGGAGTCTCCCGGCGCGCAGCGCAGGCACGCAGGCCAGCAAGAACCTCGACGTCTTCGCCCCTTGAATCGAGCTCCTCTGCGACAGCTATCAATGCAACTTCCCAGCAGTCCAAAACCGAAATCCAGGAGACAAGGATGCTGAGTCCTCATGAAGTGGCCACCCTCTTACTCGTCAAGGATGCACCGGATCACGCTGAATTGGACAGTTCGGACCTGGATGCCCTCCTCGAGCGCGAACTGGTGCAACTGGAAAGGCTTGACTCGGGCCAGCGGCGCCCCTGTATCACCGCCAGAGGCGGCGTCCTCCTCAACGCCATTACACGCATTCGCTAACTAGCCCATCCCGACGTCCCGCCGACGCTCCACGTCGTTCTATTCCGCGCGAGCGTGTCTTGGTCAATTCTGAGGAGACCCATGATGACTCCGTGGTCCGCTGAGCAAATCGCTGCGGCGCAACAAGCCAATCTCGCCATCGTGCTTGGCCTGACCAACAAGGCCATCGAAGGCTTTGAGAGGCTGGTCCAGCTTAACCTGCAAGCAATGAAGTCGACGCTGACAGAAACGCGGGAGAACACACAAAAGGCGCTTAGCGCCGAAGACCAGCAGGAGTTACTAGCCTTGCAGGCGAGCATGATCCCGCAGATCGGCGAGAAGGCGCTGTTATACCAGCGCCAGCTCATTGAGATCGGAACGGCCACTCAAGCCGAATTCGCCAAGGTCGCCGAAGCGCAATATGAAGCGCACAGCCGCCGGATGCAGGAGCTCGTCGACAATCTCGCAAACAGCACACCGGCGGGTTCGGAGAACGCGGTGGGGGCGCTGACCTCGGTGATGACCGCCACTAATAAGTTCTGTGAAGCGATGTACCAGACCACAAAGCAAGCAGTGGAGGTCGCCGAACAGAGCCTCGGTGCGGCGAGCCACGCGGCGTCAAAGGCAGGGAAGCAGGAGGTCGAGCACACCTCGCTGGCCGCGAAGGCATAACCCTGGCGACACGCCGCTGCGGCTGTCGTCCTACCACCGTCGCGACCGGCGAACCCGCTTCGTTTTTGAGGAAGCGGCTGGTTGAGACGATCGGCCTTCGGTGGCCAAGGATGGCCGCTGTCTCTGATCTGTGCGCAGCGTTATAACCAGCAGGTGCCGATGCAGCGGCGGGCGAAGCGTGAAGAGGCAACGCTGTTCCAGCATCTCTTGGTGCCAACCGGCGGGTGGGCACCCTCGGAAGGTGCGGTCCGTGTAGCGGTACAACTCGCCAAGGCAATTCAGGCCAAGCTCACCTGCCTGCATGTCGACCGCGTCTTCAGCCACCGCATCGACATGCTTGAGGATACCCGAGAGCGCTACGCGCAGCTTGCTGAGCAGCAACGTGGAGCAGTATCAGCAGACTGCGTGCTGGCCGGACACGATTGAACCCAATATCGCCATGCCGTCTACAGAAAAAAATGCCCCCGCAACTAGCAGTTCTTCGGGGGCGAGAAACGGGCCGGACCACCGGGAGATGGGCGCCAGCCATTGCTTGCTCGATTAGCCACCGGTAAGGAACTTGCTCCGCTCGATGTAGACCTTGACTCCACTCGCTTCAGGCACATCCGGGAGGATTACACTCAGCTGCGATGACGTGCCATGGATTGACTCCAGGAACGTCCATGCCAGCGTCCGACTTCCCGCCCTGAACGCAACGGTTTCACCGGAATCCACGTTCACATACTTCATCCCTGGTGCCAGGGTAATCGTCCGACTAGCGGTCGAGACAGCGGCGGGGCTGCCGAGAAGCGCAGCGGCCTTCGCCGGTGTTAAGGGCGCGCAGGCCGAGGCAATGCCGAGGACTGGGAGTGCAAGCGCAATGAGGAGAGTTTGCTTGGTGTTCATGATTAGCCCCCCATTCAGGAATGCGGAAATGCTCTTCCTAGAAGAAGTCTACGCAGCCAATAGCCACGGAAGCCTTACGCAGAGATTACATTTGGTAACGGGTGGCGACAGACGCCTTGAATGACTAAAACTTTGAGCGAGCCCCCAAGCCCATCCGGTTACACGCATCTCTGATCTGACCAGGGGGCACCCTGGAAATGCCACTTACGTTCCCTGACTTGAAGCGGCACTAGTGAACCAAGGCAAGAGACCAGAGATGGCCAAGCCCTGCGGGCGCGGGCGCCGGCGTGGTTGGGAAAGAATCCGAAGCGTTTGTTGATTGCAGCAGAGTAGGCTTTCCTCATTTCAGACAACGCAAGAGGACCTACAACCGCCATGCCACCAACGCGTATCGAACGCAAGGCGGCGCTGATACATCGCGGCCGGCGCAGTGGACCTTCGAGATGCTCAGTCGCATTTGGTTATGCCTGGTGGCTCAATGAGGCGGGTCAATTGGCATGGGGGGAGTCTCAGGGTGCGAGTACGTAAGTGCCCGGAGCATCTTCCAGCACTGTGCCCCCACCTAACACCGGCGGTGCGCATTTTTCGCTGGAGTGTGCGGCCAGCCACTGGTGCCAGCACGGCCACCAGGAACCTTCGCAGACCGGTGTCTGCGCGAACCATTCGTTCGGATTCAAAGAGGGGCCGTCCTTGGGCCGCGTGCTGAAGCGATAGCGACGTCCGGCATGCCCAGGTTCGGAGACGATGCCCGCATTGTGTCCGCCTGAGGCGAGAAGAAAACTGACTTCAGTACGGGTCAACAGGTGGAGTTTGTACACGGAGCGCCAAGGTGACACGTGATCCCGTTCGGTGCCGATGACAAAGATGGGCTGCTTGAGATCGGCGAGTGACACCGGCCGGCCCTTCACGCAGTACCTGCTCTCGGCCAGATCATTGTGCACATACAGCCATTGCAGATTTTCACTATGCATGCGGTAAGGCAAGCGCGTGGTATCGGCATTCCAGGCCATCAGATCGGTCTGCTCGGTGCGCTGGCCCAGGAGGTATTCGCGCGTCAATCGGGACCAGATTAGATCGCGCGAGTGCAGCAACTGGAAGGCGGCCGCCATCTGGGCCCCATCCAGATAGCCTTGCTCCCACATCAGCGCGTCGAGGTCGGCAAGTTCGCTCGCATCGATGAATAGGCCGAGTTCACCCGGCTCGCTGAAGTCGGTCTGCGCGGCGAACAGCGTGATCGTCTTGAAGGGGGGCGATGTGGACTCGATGTCGCGGCCAAGTGCCGCTGCGCCGATCGCCAACAATGTGCCGCCGAGGCAGTAGCCGGCCGCATGGACCGATATCCCGCCAAAAATGCTGCGCACCTGCGCCAGGGCATCAAGCAGGCCCAGTTCGAGGTAGTCATTCATGCCGAGGTCGCGCGCCTCCTCATGCGGATTTTTCCACGAGATCAGGAAAACCGTATGCCCCCGCTTAACCAGATAGCGTACAAGCGAATTGTGAGGCGACAGGTCCAGCACGTAATACTTCAAGAGCCATGAGGGAACGATCAGCACCGGCTCGTGCCAGACGGTCGCGGTCTGCGGCGCGTACTGGATCAGCTCGATCAAGGCATTGCGATAGACGACCTTACCGGGCGTGATCGCGACGTCTCGCCCGACACAATGGGGGCCGCATCGCCCCCGGGAGGTATGCAGGACGCGGCCAGCGAAGATGTCATGCTGGTCGTCCAGCCAATGGCAAGCGCCTGCGAGGAAGTTGCGTCCACCCGTCTCGGCCAGCGTCCGCAGCACTTCGGGGTTCAGCCACCAACAGTTGCTCGGCGACAGCATGTCGGTCCATTGCCGGGCCGAAAAACTGACGACACGTTCATGGTGTGGAGAGACGCCGCGCAGGTCGGTGGTCGCTTCCTGCCAAAACGCCTCGGCTTGCAAAAACATGTCACGCAACAGATGGAACGGCCAGCGATCCCACTCCGGATGGGCGAAGCGCGGGTCGTCTGGCTCAACGGGGGGCGAGGGCCGGCCTGTAAGGCCGGCTGGTTGCGCGACGCGGTGGAACAGTGCCATCTGCTTACCTGGCGAGCCGGTCAGGTGCCAGGCCCAATCCAGCCACGCCAGCCACAGCGCGGCCGGCGAAACGCCGCCGGTGGCGCGGGCAATGGTCGCGTGCAGGAACTGGTCGATCGGCGGCGCCGGCCGGTCGAGCGCAGCGCCCGGGTATGACCGCGCACAATCGGATCCAGCTGAGACGCCTGCCGCGAACCTGCCAGACCCTGGGATAGCGGGAGGATGTGTCACGGTCTCATCCATCGCAAGCTCCAACCCTCTTTTTCCTAGCGTATCTCAGCTCCAGCGTCATCACGGCGAAACGCGCGTTATTTGTTTTCTGGCAGCAGATATGGCTTGGCGGCTTCCGGGGATGGCATGCTCGGCCGCCCCGCGCTTTGTGCCGGCTGTGCCGGCGTGACATCCTTTACGTCAGCTGCCCGCGGGCTCATGTGCTGTCCCACGCGGGGCCTTGCTGCAGGCGCAGAACTTGGCACCCCGCTAGTCGGCTTGCTTGGAGAGGGCTGCGTATGGGCCGCAACGCTGTACATGGTCGCCAAGCCAATTAGCGCGATAGGTAATGATGTCCTCATCATAACGAACTTCACTCCCCCCTCATACACAGACACAGCGCGGTTCCTGGAATTGACCACAGCACCGGACCCTCGCTTACCGGATGGCCGGTACAGGGACTAGTGTCTCCTAAATAGGGTACTCGGTTCAATGATGACAATGAAGCCTTCGTTTCCGGAAGGTCCGGGAACATGAAGCTCATGTCAACCGACCGGTCGCCGATCGCCTCCAGCAACGTCCACCGTCTTTTGCCCGCGCGTAATGCAATGGTTTCTCCTGAGCCGACCCGGAGATACTTCATATCTGCTGTCAGCAGTAATGGCTCGGGCAGCTCTGTCGAGGGAAGCTGGGCCTCCAAATAGGGCGGGCGTCTGGTTCGCCGGCATCATCGACGCAAGTTTTTGTTCACGAACATGCTCGAGCCAATTGCCGCCACCATCACCCAGCCGCTTGTCAGCGCTCCATGCCAACAGTAACCGCGCGGTAGCGGTGATAATTTTCTTCGTGGCCATGATTGGCTCCAGCACGATGAAAAGATTTTAGCCTGAATCACTCTATTGCGCCCATGCCGACGATATCGTTACTCATACATTACAATCTGGTCACGAAGCAAACTGTTCCTGCGCCAGTAGTCGATTGATGTTTGCCAGGTATCTCGGGGCGACGCGGCTGCGCTCTGCATCGTTCTCACGCGGGCACGCGCGCAGACGACAGGACCCGCAGGCAGGGGACTCAGCGTCAGGTCAGGAGCTTGATTGGCGCAATCCATGGGCCGGGCGATCACCGTTACCTGCCTGCTCGCGAACAGCGCGCCGTTGGGATCGGAGGCCGCCGGGGGCACTATGGCCTCGGTGATCACCCGCACCAACAATTGGTGTGGGATGTGGTACCAGACCGCGACACAAAAAAGTAGAGGCAGCTGAACGAAACGTGCTCGCGGCTGCGGCACAGCAAGCGGTCGAGCGGGCCCCACATACCGCGAAGCGCTGACGAGTGCAGGGCGCTCGTCGGGCCTATGCAGTCATAGCTTCGATTAATGCGCGCCCCTGGCTGGCCTTGTCGCGATGCTGTGCCGGCATATATTGAAGTGTGTGCAGTCGACCTGTGCGCGCAGTGATGGTGACCTGTTGCCTGCTGTCCATGCCAAGGGGCGCGGTGGTTGCAGCGTGTCGCGCCGGATGTCATGCCTGCCTCGGAAGACGTTAGCGAGGTCAGACTTGGCAGCGGTGCTAACTGGCCCTCGTTGGGGAGCTCACATGCTGAATCCATTCATTGAATATCAGCGCTCGCTGTTTGCACCGTGGACGGCGTGGGCGGAGACAGTCGCAAGCGCGTGGATCGAGCCGGGCAGTCCCTGGTTGCCGTTCCCCGCTGCGTCGTGTTTTGCCGCCGGCTGGGACATGCTGAACCGGTTTGGTAAGGCCTATCAGAAGCCCGCCTTCGGCATCAGTGCGGTCAACCATGACGGCCATGAGATCACTGTGGTCGAGGATGTGGCACTGGACCGTCCATTCTGCCGTCTGCTGCGCTTCGCGCCAGAGGCGCCCGGCGGACGTGTTGGCACGCGAGAGCCACAACCACCAGCAACGAAACGGCTGCCAGCGCCGGTACGGACGCCTGGCAAATAGCCAGCACGTGCAGCTGTTCCACGCCAACATGGCGAATACCTGTCTGCAGCTCTGCCACGCAATCGTCCAGGGTGAACGGACCGTCCACCGCCGGCACGCGGCGTGCATCATTCCAGTCCGTCACGTACACCACATGCTTAGGGATCCCAAAACAGGAAAGACCTGGTCTGGGCGCGGTCGAACGCCTGCATGGCTTGGAAAGCGACCAGAGCGCTTTCTGATCCAAGCATAAGCCAACAACAGGATGCTTTCGCAAGCCGACCACGAGGTCGCTTGATGGCATTCAAGTTCGCTCGCAGGACAGACGACCGGTTTTTAGAAGGATCGCCTTTTTGCGAACATGAGATGGCTAGGAAATCGCAAGCAGGTAAGCTCATCCCCGCATCAACGATGACGCAGTTGCCAGTACAGCTTGACGGCCGCATCAAAAAGGGAACCACGCAGGCCGAGCCCGCGGGGTTCGTGGCGCTTACATCCGGTACCGCAGCGTTGCCATCACGCTGCGCGGCGCACCCGGCATGTTCAGGTTGGGGTTAGTGCCATGCGCTGAGACGATATAACCCTTGTCGAACAGGTTGTACACGTTCAGCTGCGCCTCGAAGGCGCCGCGGCGGTACCAGGCCATGGCATCGGCAGTGACGTAGCCGGGCAGCGTCACGGTGTTGAGCGGATCGGCATAGCGCGCGCCCACCAGGTTGACGCCGGCGCCCACGCCGAAGCCGTAGCCCAGGTCCTTGGTCACCCAAGCGTTGCCCGAGTGGCGCGGCGTGATGGTGGCGCGCTTGCCTTGCAGCGCGGCGGTGGACTTGGTGATGGTGGCATCCAGGTAGGCGTAGCCTGCCAGCATGCGCCAGCCGCCGCCCAGCTCGGCCGCGCCGGAGAGCTCTACGCCGTCGGTGCGCTGCTCGCCGATCGGCAGCAGTGCCGTGTTGGTGGCGTTGGCCACCTTGATATTGCTGCGCTCCAGTCGGAACACCGAGATCGTGGTGCTGGCCTTGCCGTTCAGCCAGTCATACTTGGCGCCGACTTCGGTGTTGTTGGTGGTCTCCGGTGCCAGGTCGGCGTTGTTGGCCGCCAGCGCAAAGGCCTCGCCCGACGGCTGGAACGACTTGCTCCACGACACGTAGTACGACTGCGCCTTCGACGGCTGCCACACCAGGCCGGCGCGCGGGCTCCAGGCGGTGTCGGTGCGCGACAGGTCGCGCTGGCCGGCGATCCGGTTCTTGGTCTCCTGCTGGAAGTTGTCGTAGCGCACCCCGATCAGCGCCTTCCACTGCTCGCTGAACTTGATCATGTCCTGGGTGTAGAACGCCAGGGTGTCGAAGACGCCCAGGTTCGACGTGGTCGGCGAACCCGGTGCCTTCAGCGGCAGCGTCATCAGCACCGGGTTGAACAGGTCGAACACCGCGGGGCGGCCGTTGGCCCCCAGCACCGGCTTGGTGTTGTTGACCTGGTCCTTGTTCTGTTGCCCGATCTCCATGCCATACAGGATTTCGTGCTCCATGCCCAGGAAGGTCGCCTTCTGGGTCAGGTCGGTCTGGTTGAACCAGCCATGTTCCTCGCGGCGGACATTGCCGTGGTTCATGGTTAGCGTGCGCGCCGCTTCGTTGACGGCGCTGGTCAGTGTGTTGTTGCGATCCAGCGAATAGTGATAGTAGCGCGTGGCGTTGCGGATCGACCAGTTCTCATTGAAGCGGTGATTGATCGTGGCGGTGCCGGAGAACACGCGTGACTGCGAATAGTCGGCATCGCGCGCATTGGCCGCGCCGTAGTAGCGCGAGGCCGGCACGTCGACCGGGCGGCCCTGGTAGGCCGGGATGCCGAAGTCGGTAACGCGGCGGTCTTCCAGGTAGTCGGCCTGGAACAGCACGGTGGTCTCGGGCGCTACGCGCAGCTCGAGCGACGGCGCGATCGCCTTGCGGTCCAGGAACTGCTGCGAGCGGTAGCTGTTGGCCTTTTCCACGGCGCCAGTGATGCGGAACGCGGCGGCGCCATCGGCGAACACGCGGCCGACGTCGGCCTCGGCGCGGCGGTCGGCCCACATGCCGTAGCTCAGCGCGAAGTCGGTGACGTCGATGCCGGGCTTCTTGGTAACGCGGTTGATCAGGCCGCCGGCCGAGCCGCGGCCATACAGCACCGCCGCCGGGCCCTTGATCACTTCGACGCGGTCCACGTTGGACAGGTCGCGGAAGTACAGTGCGTCATCGCGGATGCCATCGACGAACTGGTCGGCGATCGCGGTAAAGCCGCGGATCGAGACCTGGTCGCGCTGGCCGTCGCCATGCGAGAACGACACGCCCGGCACGTTCTTCAGCGCATCCTGCATCGACGTGGCGTGCTGGTCGCGCATCACGTCCGCGGTGACCACGTTGACGGTCTGCGGGACATCGCGCAGCGGCGCTTCGGTCTTGGTCGCGCTGACGGCATTGGGCGGGTTGTACCCCTCGCCAAGCTCCCGGCTCACGTCGACTTTGACGATGACCTCCGGCAACTGCGCCGACGGCGCCGGCACGGTCTCGGCTCGCGCCAGCATCGGGGGAAAAAGGAAGCTCGCGGCTACCGCGGCGTAAATCGGGTGAAGTTTTGTTCTCATTTTGCTGTTCATGTCCCTGCTGCTGCTTTTAATGACCCGCTATTTGTATAAAAATGCGACGCATTATCATTTACAAAGAGGCAGTTGGTCAACAAACTCCTTGGCCCGACTGGGTGAAAAAAATGAGCCTTGCGACGCACATATGAAGTACACGGTGGGGGTGACTAGTCGCGTCTGAAACCGATGGCTTGGGCAAAAGACAAGTCCGAACCTGAGCCAAGCGTTTAGACATATCGAGCCCCCGCCGACTTTGGTTGCCCTAGGTGATTAATTGCTTGCATTCGGAGCCCTTTCAGATTGAAATGCGCCGTCACAAAATTTCGCCACGGGCTCCTGAATGAACGCCGATTTGATGACTTCTTTGTATATCCGGACGAGTTACGTTTTCGCCTTTGCTTCGCACGCCATGCTGGCCGGTATTTTGGCTAATTTTTGGCGCAAGAAACGCCCCGACATGGGATTGGGTTGGTGGGTCCTCGATGGCCTGCAACTTTCCATCGCATCGCTGCTGTTACTCGCCTGGGGCAAGCTGCCGCCGTGGCTAATTCTGGTCGGATCGAATTTTCTGATTTTCTGCAATATGCCGACAATCGAATCCGGATTGCGGGCATTTTTGCGAGACGACATCTGGCCCGGCCTGACTACGCGGTGGTTGATCGCCGGCCTTGCCTTCATTGGTTGGGCTCTGACTTGGAGCGAAGGATGGACCTACGCACAGCGCGTTATTGGGTTTTCGGTCGCTTTTCTGATCCAGCTCGCGCTTTTTCTGGCATACGTGCTGAGCCTGCGTGGCGCCGGTCTGCGCTTCGTGCAGAGCCTGCTGCTGTTCGCTACCTTGCTGGTGGCGGCAGCGCTCTTCGCACGCATGTTTCATATCCTTCGCCGCATGGATACCGTGACATCGTGGCAGCAAGACGTTTGGCTACCGCTGCAAACATTCACCGCCGTATTTGCCGCATTTCTGCGCGTCTGCTGCGTCCTTTATCTGATCCAACACCGGACCGAACAGCGGCTGCGCGCTGCCCACCAGGATATTGAACGACGCGCCAACTTTGATCTTCAAACCGGCGTCATGTCACGGTCGTATTTCGAGATTCAGGTGCACGCGGCAATTGCCACGGCACAACGACAACAGCACCCCTTGACGCTCCTCCTGCTTGATGTGGACCACTTCAAGACTGTCAACGATACGTTCGGTCACCAGCAAGGCGATGAGGTACTCGCCAGCATTGGCAAGGCTGTGCGGGACAATACACGGAGCAATGACCTTGTCGGCCGCCTTGGTGGCGATGAATTCGCGATCCTTTTGCTGAATATGGAGATTGACGACGCCATCGAACTGGCCGAGCGGATTCGCACCGAAGTCGCGTCGATGCAGACGCGCTGCGGCGCTCTGTCTCTCAGCATCGGCCTGTGTGGCCTTCCGCCTGCAAAGAATTTTGAGTCGGCGTATCGCTTGGCCGACGCAGCGCTCTATACAGCAAAGCAGGCTGGTCGCGGACGGGTGGTCGCGCACGATCCGCTCAAGCTATCGCACGGCAGTCTTGCTACGGCAGGGGCATCCAAGGCATGCCTTGATCCAACGTGAATTGGAGTCCTCGCCCAGCTTTCTCGCATGCCTCGCAGGGGCACCAGGCGCAATGATCGTGGTGCTGGCGAACGCCTTCTAGCAGCCTCGAGGGCGAGAATATCGGTGGTGCTGACGATAGCTAAGCGTTACTCGAGTGCTAGTCATCATATCCGTGGCGGCCGTGATGTCCGCGCTGGCCATGGCCTCCATAGTAGGACGAGTCACCGTGGTAGCCGCCGCCGTATGGAGCCACAACACAGCCAGCCAGTAGTGCGGTTGCAGTGAATAGGAGGGCAAGGGTTTTCATTACAGTTTCCTTACTAAACGACAGCGGTCTGAGCAAGACTTCCGGGAGGAAGCAGGTCTGGATCGGTTCGGCGCGAACCCATCGTACGTCAAATCCGTTAATCATCGTCGCGCCAACGACGCATTCGCGGTACTGGCGACGCCCGATAGCTCGTGAAGTTTCATTCGCACTTTATGCCGTTTGTAGCCAATGGGTTTTAGCGAAGCTATACAGGCGTTACTGCCTGTAACGGAACGGGCCGATGATCGCGCCGATGACTTGCCAGAGAAGGCAACCGGATCCTGTGTGCCAGTTCGGGTTGGATCGGCTGCAGGCAGTACCCGAGGCCGGCGTGCCCCCTAGCAACTCACGGCCGGCAATCTGGTGTGCGCAATTCGGTTTTGTAACTCTTGTCCAGTGTGCAGAGCCTGGAGACCGCATGCCGTAGCAAGTCTCTTTTTTTTGGCTTGTGGAAACAAATGCGATGCGCGCCGTGCAGATTCTTCAGCGGGCGCACCTTGACGTTCACACTGGCAGTTTCGCTGATAACCGTTGGCCCTGGCAGGAGAAGGGATCCGCGGCAAAGCGCCGAACAGTCTTCTTTACCAGCGCCAACGCTGTCTTGAGGCTCGCACCTGCCACGCTGAAACGAACGCACAGGCTATGCGGTGACCACGCTGACGTTTGATGAGTTCTGCCGCGCCTTCCGCTCAAGCCCTGCCAACCAAGCTATGCGCAGATTCTCAGTCGTGCGGGCGGCGCTAGCCCGGCAGCCGGATCCTGCGAGCACGGCGGAAGCACCGTAGTTGGCAGTGGGGCAGGTCCATGTGTCTTGTATGCGCGCGCGAAACGAGGGGAGAGCCGTGCGGACCGCCACAAGCACTCCCGCTGTGTTTTCCGCCACTCTGGCAAACCGGCATACGCAAGGACCAGCATTGGCTCACCTCGCGTGTTGGCTTCGTCAGTCGCAAGCTCGGCGGAACTTGGACTGACACGGCACTATTCTAAATCTTCACGGAGCAGCGCAGTATGAATCCCAATGGCCGCTTGGACGCCTTCCCCGGCAGCAACGACGGCCTGTAGGACGTCGCGCGAGGCATCACCTGCCACGTACAAACCGGGTACGTGGGTCATCTGCTGGTCGTTATCTATGATGCAACCTTGGGGGGCGTACATATCGCAACCGAGGCGCTCTGCGAGGTCTGTGGACTGCTGCCTGCCAGTGTTGAAGAAAATGGCAGACCGCGGCAAACGGGCCCCTGAATCAAAAACGATATCAAAGGAGGCTTGGTACGGGACTTTGCTACGAATATCAAGGCACACTATCTTTTCTTCCCGCACGGCGACCCCATGCTGACCCAAACGTCTGCAAAGGTCAGCGCTCAATTCCGAGGGCCCATCAGTGCACAGGACTGTGTCTTTACTCCAATGCATCAGTTCTAGCGCCAGTCCACCCCCCTTGTCGTCTCCGCGACCGTAGACAGCAAGTGGCTGGTCACGCATCTCCCAGCCATCACAAAAAGGACAGTGAAATAGCCCGGTCCCGTAGAGTTCGCGAAACCCCGGCTGTTCCGGTAATTTGTCGACCACGCCGGCGGCTAGCAGCAGTTTGCGCGCAAAAAAAACGCGCCCATCGCGCGTGGTTACCGAAAAGCCAGTATCGGCGCGCCTGGCGTCTATCACCCGGGCCTTCACAAACCTGACCGATGGGTACGCAGCAATTTGCTCCCGCGCAATGGCGCGCAAGTCGGTTGGTGAAATACCGTCCCTGCTCAGAAACCCGTGCAACGCATGCGAGACGGCATTGCGCGGCGCTCCATCGTCAAAGAGAATGATATTTCTTCGGCATCTCCCTAATATCAGCGCCGCATTGAGTCCGGCTGGCCCTCCGCCCACCACTATTACGTCCCATTGACCCGCTTGCTTGTCCCTAATACTCATGATTACTTCTTCCATATGCAAAAAAAAGATCGGTAACCGATGCTAAATCTGCAGGTAATCCGTTCCTGGTCGAAGTGGTGCTTGTTCGGTACTGTCTCAACGGTCCGTTCGTGGAGGGGTAATGCTAAGGTCGGCATTCCGGCCCGGCCGGCATCAGGGTCATCACTGCGGCGGCATCGTCCTGCAACAGTGGCATCTTCTGCATGGGCCGTATGTTCTACGCTGCCGCAGTCAGACGGTGGCAGCGCTCCACGCAGACGCGCAACGAGCGGGTCAAAAAGACGCAGCTTGCCTTTAGGTTTCACAAGACACTGGTTAGGCCGATTTTAGGAAATGATACCTGACCGGAAGATGACGCCGACATTGCAGACGTTTTTACGCTCATTGAACTCCAGCAAATGCCAAACAGCGGAACGAGTAACCCGTAACGCGCAAGCCATAAGATTCTAGTGTGCGATAACCCACATAGATCCCCCTTGGATTATTGACTACCACGGAAAAACCTGAAGAAGCTGGCAAAGCTTGCTGAGTAAACTCCGATGATGCCGTCTGGCGCACAGAACCGAGTTTGAAAATCGCCAACTTGCCCTCCCTCGATGAAATAGAAGTTGCGAAAAGTGCAGTTTGGCGTTTCGGACAAACTAACTAGACAGGATTCTCGGTTGCTAGCGCGATGACCAGACATTATCGCAAGTAAACTAACGCAATCGCAGCAACATACGCAGTTTGTGCGGGCCCGCACGGAAGTCTTGCTGACGCAACCCGAAAATGCACAACACTCATTTTCGTTGATTACCGACAGCGGCGGCCCCGTGACTGATGACCCCCCTTAGGCTAATAAAATGACAAGAAGACGCTAGTGAGGACTGGCAACAAACATCAATAGCATTGTTCAGGGAACGGAGATGCGTCAATTCAGGCCCCTCACCAGCTTACGTCTGTTTCTGGCGCTTTGGGTATTAAGCCTACACTGGTTCCACGACTATGGTGACGACGGGACCTTGATTAATATTGGCTTTACGAGCTCGCTCGTTGATCATGGCTATCTCGGTGTGGATGGATTTTTCATCCTGAGTGGCTTCATTCTCGCTTACAACTACGATCCATCGCCTAACTGCCGCCTAGACTTGAAGAAGTTTATTGTTGCGCGCATCGCGCGAATCTATCCTGTCTATGTCGTCTGTCTATTGGCATTTGCGGCCGCGGTAGTTATTCGCGACTTGACGTTGCATAAGGATTTGGTTGGGTCCACAAACTATACATTGTCGGACTTTATGCTGGGGCTTTCCCTGCTTAGTGCATGGCGATACGCGGGAACAACGGGGTGGAACGACGTCGGCTGGTCAGTCAGTGCCGAATGGTTTGCCTATGTTTGGTTTCCCGTGTTCCTGTTGATGGCTCCGCGTCTTAATCGGGGGCGCATCGTGCTGATGGCATGGGTCGCTCTGACAGTGCTTGGCGTGGTAGAGTCAACCTCGCCTCAACATCTATCGCTCAGCGGCGGCATTGCCCGCTTGATTCCCGAATTTTATTTAGGTGTCCTGGTCTGCCGCTTACGAGCAGCACTACCGAATTATGACGGTTGCGCAGTGGGGGCGTTGCTGTCGTTGCTCATTTGCGCGATTGGGGTGAAGCTCGGTGCAGATACGATTTTTGTCGCCGGGGCTGCCGGACTGGTCTTCTCACTTTCGTATGAGAAAGATGCTCTGACTCGCGTTCTCTCAATGAGGACGCTAGTATTTCTTGGCGAGATCTCGTATTGCATCTACATCGTACAGCGAATACCGCAGCACCTGTTCATGTTTGTTAGATCCCGGCTGCCCGATATTGCTGCGATGCCAGGCGCGATGCAGGCGCTTCTTCTGTTGTCGCTCACGCTAGTTTTTTCGATCTTGCTCCACTATATAGTTGAAAGGCCGGTGCGATCATGGATCAATCATCAGTTCGGCTCACGGAGCCGACATAAATCGCCGAGTGCGAGCGAGAATAAACCGCAGTATAAAACCATCTTATAGCGAGGCAGATTCGTCGCGGATAGTTATGTGGCGCACCGGGAAATTTTCTAACAAGCTGTTGAAATTTGCTCCTGCGAATGCGATTGAGCAACAATTCGCATATCGCGTCGCGCCTTATCACTCTCAGGCTGGAAACTGGGAACAGCATGGACATGTCAGACCCCTGTCAATCTCGATTGACACGAGGGTCGTACGGGCGGTTGAAATTCAGTGGTCAAAAGACGTAACAGTAAATTTCGACGAAGGCTCGTGCCGATCTACGCGGGTCGGTTTACCACATTTCAGAAGTCCGCCCAATGAATCAGCCGTTCTAAGGCCGTACTGCTGCGTTGCAGCCGTTTCACCGATGAGTGTTCGGCGGGGTCCGGCCTGGCCAGGCAATTGGTTGGCGCGGATGCGTGAATCGCAGAGAGATCGCCCAACTCAGCGAGCATGCCCACCGCCGTAGTGAAGTCTACGGCGCGCGTGGCCTGCAAGCCCAGTGCAGCCCCGGTGGCCGCGCTGCGGGCGCGGCGGCGCGCGGACCGTGCGGGTGCCGCGACGGCGCCGCTGGTGGGCCACCAAGGCAGGACTGGGTGTCGCCAGCGCGCGGCAGGTGGAGGTCTTCATTGCCAGGCATCAGCAGCTGACCGAGCGGGCGCAGGCGCTGGTCGCGCAATCCCCGCGTGGCGTGGTAGTTCCGTGGGAGCCACTGCGCCTGCTGCAGCAAGTCGACGGCTCGCAAGGGCAGTTCCGCGCGCCGCGCGCGACCTGCACGCTCAACGCGGACAACGATTACGCCTGCCGTGCAGGCATGGCTGGCGCTGCATGAAGCGCCGGCAACCCAGCGGATTTACCGCAAGGAGGCCGAGCGTCTGACCCCGCGGACGATTATTGAGCGCGAACGGCCGTTGTCGTCCCTCAACACGGAGGATGCGACGGCCTACCGCTTTCTGCGGCAGCCCGATACCCCGTGAGTGCTAGGTCAGGCCGGGGAGAACGCGTAGCACCCCCGACTGGCGCCCGTTCACCGGCTGAGGCGCCGGCACGCTGATTTGCCGCGCCGGCGCCCACGCCCGAGTCAGTGTACTCTAAGCGACTGGCGCATTGCAGGCCTTTCGCAGGCACTCCCGGTCAACCCCACGGACAAATCCGATTTTCAGGGAGGGTATCGACAGGCTTGGGCGCTGCGGGCCCGATGAACCGTGACTCACTGGACCGGCTGCTATCGACAGCTGCATTGTCCAAAATCCGCATGTCTGCTCTCCAAGAACGACTCGGTACTCAACCGCGAGCTGAAGCGGCATTGGTAGCATGCAGCGTGTCAATAACATACCTAGCCCATAGTATCCCTTGCAGTTGCGCGCCGTCGCTGGTCTCATGGTAGCCCAGTACGTCGGCCTCTCTAATTGTTTGGAAATCCAAGCTCACGCGACCTACCGCCTCGAACTTACCGTTTTCCCGCGGGTTCGCAAATCCCTCTGCAATGTAACCTCGATATTTTTCAATTGACATTTAGAAGCGCTCTCCTTACAGCGGGAAGGTATTCGGTCATGTAAGGACCAGCTTAATAGCGCTACTTTGATATGCCAAGTTTTGACTGGGCTTGGCAGATTGCGCCACATGCGATGACCCGGTAGCGCCAGCCCGCCCTTGCCAACGATTGTGCAGTTCCGAGTGTCCGCCAGCCGTGCCGCCCAGCGCCGCTTTGCGCTTCTGATGGCCCAGTCGCGGATGTCGTGGACGGACTGCCCCAGCAGGTCAAAAGCGGCGAGGGAGCAGGGCACCCGCCACGATACCTAGCCAGCGCGTCGCCAGTGAGATTCTGCGCGGTAGCGCGAGCCGGTCGACGCTCTCACCTAAGGTGAGCAGCATGTTCGGGGCGGGCCGTTGACGCAATGAGCAACGAGTCTTGCCGAAGGTTAGCATCGGGTTCCCTGGCATGGCTCTCGACGCTGTTCCCACTAGGCCTGGGGGCGCCATGGATGCGCCTCATACGGCATAAAAATGGAGAGCGGAGCACCGCCGGAGGTGGCACGCCTAGCGAGCATGCCCAAACCTGCGCAGGCCAGGAAGCCACAGCCGGCATCCTTCGTGAAAAATCCGCAGGTCTCCCCCTTGAAATTTGGCTGCGCGCTTACTATTTTATTTTCGCTCAGGCAGTCGCGACGTTGCGCGCTGCGTGTTTCTGTTTGTTTGCCACCAGCTTGGCAGGCGGGTGGGAGCGCGTATGCCCCTTCGCCCCGGGCTGCGGGTGCGACACGCGGAAATTCGCCAGCCGCACTTCGCACGCGCTTTCTCGCTGAGTTCCGACCTTGAGGCGTCGAAGATCGAGGCGGACCTGCAGGACGGCGTGCTCAAGCTGACGATCCCGCGCCGCCGCCAGGCGGCCACTTGAGCACGTGTAGGGTCATCATGAGAACGACGATCCATTACCGGACATTCCCGAGCGTTCCAATTCCGACTGGAAGGCCTGATCGGGTAAGCTCGTGACTCGCTACCTCCAGCGGCATTTGTCCCATTTTCCCTCGGAACTCCCCGTTGCGGGCGACCCTGGAACGAAGTAGCCACCACCGTCTCTATCGAGCCAGGCTTAGGCTGGGATTGCCGAGCACCATACTCGCCTCCGACTGCCAGGCGCCCGAACTTCGCAAAGCCCTCGAGCAGTCCTTCGCAGAACTGGAGCAGTGCGAGCCACCTCGTGCATTTTCGCCAAGAGGACGAGTGGCGCGCTCGTTACTGTCCGATCTCAAGCGCTTCGTGCAGCGTGAGCTCGCGTATTTACAGACGAGCGGCGATCTCCTGCCGGGGGATCTCGAAGTTGACGAGGTCATCGACGAGTCGCTGGCCCGCGCCTTCGAAAACGTGACGCGGCTCCCGCGCCGGCTCGCGCGGCTCCCCTGGCTCTACCAGATCGCGATCACCCTGTCAGCCGAGGAAGTGACGCGTCGACAGGCCGAAGAGGGCCGAGGGATTTCCCTGGAAGGCAGGCTTCGCTTCCAGCTATGGGAGACCCAGGAAGCCGATGACGAGATCCTGTTCGAGTATTGGCAGCCCGACGAGGTTCTGCGGCTTGAGGACGTAATGTAGGTGCGAGGCAGCATCCCCGAGGAGGAGGTGAGTGCCAAGGAGATGCGCCGGGTCGCGACGGCCCTCATTGCGGAGATGCCAACGTCCTGGCGCCGGGCCCTGGAGTTCTGTCGTGTAGAAGGCTTGTCCAAAGCCGCTGCCGCGCAGGTGCTCGGCGCCAGCGAGCAGGAGATCGAGAACTGGCTCGTGCAAGTCGATACCTTTCTCCAGGCCAAGCTTACCGTACTGCGGCTAACGACCAACGGGCTGGACATAGCCATAACCGACAATGTCCTCGGGGAGCCGCCACCGGCGCGCCAGCCGACCCGGGACTTTGACGCGGTGACCGGGCGCGGAGCGCCGACGTAAGGATTGAGTTGGAAGTCAGCGGTTGTCCCGAGTTGAACCCCGCGCCCCCGGTCTGCGGCACGCCATGGCCATCCAGCCGTCCAGGCGCGTGGCCTATGGGGCAACGTATCGATCTTCACGGATCATTCGTCGCAGTTGCAGTAATCGCGGTAAAGACGGCGGAATCGGGTACCAAACCGTAAAAAAGTCGATGCAGTGACGCCCGCTTCCAGATTGTGAAAGATCGAGCCTAACTGCCTTGCGGGGAAAGTTTCGCCCCTTGTGCGATGAGTACTTCAGAAAGTGGCCTAGTCCATCGCGTCAGTGAATTGGCACCGGGCGAATTCGCCGCGATGGATCGTCGTACTTCCACTTGATTGGCTTGGGATTCTTGTTGTGTTGACGGATATAACGCATCAGCTTGCGATCCAGGTCCTTCACCGAAGTGAAGACGCCTCGTGCGATCACATCGCGCTGAATGCGCGCAAACCAGTTCTCGACCTGATTGAGCCAGGACGTGTAGGTCGGCGTGTGGTGCATGTGGACGTTGGGGTGTTCGCTGAGGAAGTCGCGCACGCGCTCGGTCTTGTGACTGCTCACGTTATCGCAGATGACGTGGATTTCTTGCTCCGGTCGCTGACTGGCTACAACGTCAGTGAGGAAGGCTACGAACTGCTCACTGGTATGACGTGGCGCAGTCTTGCCGATCACCTCCCCGGTTGCCGTGTTGAGTGCGGCAAACAGGCTGAGCGTGCCGTTACGCTTGTATTCGAAGCCGTGGCTCTCGGCACGTCCTGGCGACAATGGCAGCATCCGATCCTTGCGATCCAGGGCCTGGATCGCGGTCTTCTCATCCACGCAGAACACCGCCGCATGCGCGGGCGGGTTCAGATACAGCCCGATCACGTCTGCAGCCTTCGTTTCGAAGTGGGGATCGTTGGAAATCATGTGCCGCTCCAACCTGTGCGGGCGCACGCCATGTTTGCGCCAGATGCGCTGCACGGTCGAGATGGACACGTCACCCAGCTCCGCGGCAAGCTTGTAGCTGCTCCAGTGTGTCGATCCGTCCGAGGGCTTGCGCTTGAGCGTGTAGCTCAGAACACGCGCCTCGAGTTTCTCAGGCGGCTGCATGGGCGCTCGTCCAGGATGGCGCGCGTACAAGCCCGCCAGCCGCTCCGCCAGAAACCGACTCGACCAACGCGAGATGAAACGCGAATCGCACCCCAGCCGCTCAATGATCGCGTCGCGCGATTCACCGTCTTCAAGCATCAGGATCAGCTTGGCCCGGCGCGCGTCGGCTGCCCGAATGGTTCGGCTGCAAGTCGCCGACAGCAATTGTTCACGCTCGAGCTCGGTCAGATTCATTTTTCCCATGCACCTGATCTAACCATAAATGGGGTGCTTTTTCAATGACGCACTGGACTAGGAAGGCGTACGCCCAAGTTGCCGATCTTCGCTTCCCGTGGGGATCGGTTGTTTCGCGCTTCGGCTATACGCCCAGCGGTACAAGAGCGGCAACACCAGCAAGGTCAGCAGCGTGGACGAGACGATACCCCCGATCACGACCGTGGCCAGCGGCCGTTGCACCTCGGCGCCAGCGCCGGTTGCGATGGCCATTGGAATGAAACCGAGCGATGCCACCAGCGCTGTGCAGAGCACGGGGCGCAGGCGCAGCAGAGCACCATCGCGCACGGCTTCTGGAACGGGTCGTCCCTCCTCGCGCAACTGGCGGATGAACGAGACCATCACCAGGCCATTCAGCACCGCCACTCCGGACAGTGCAATGAAGCCGACGCCTGCGGAAATCGAGAACGGGATATCGCGCAGCCAGAGTGCAATGACGCCACCGGTCAGGGCAAACGGCACGCCGGTAAAGACCAGCAGCCCGTCCTTGACGCTCGCGAACATCCCATACAGCAGCAGCAGGATCAGGCCAAGCGCAACGGGTACCACGATCTTGAGCCGGTTCGAGGCGGATTGCAGCTGCTCATACTGCCCGCCCCAGACGGACCAATAGCCAGCCGGCAGCTTAACTTCGCTGGCCATGCGCGACTGCGCATCCTGCACGAACGAGCCAAGATCGCGTCCACGGACGTTGGCGGTGACCACGACGCGCCGTTTGCCGTTTTCGCGACTCAGCTGATTGGGACCCTGCGTGACTTCAAGCGTCGCAACATCGCCGAGCGTGATGAAGTTGATAGCCGCATTGCTGCCGTTGCCGCCGTTGCCGATCGGGATGGGCAACATGCGGAGCCGCTCCGGATCGGTACGGACATGCTCCTGCAGGCGTACTACGATATCGAAGCGGCGATCCCCTTCGAACAGCGTGCCGCTGGTCTGGCCGCCGATTGCCGCATTGACGATGCGCTGTGCGCTGGCCTGAGAAATACCATAGCGCGCCAGCTTCTGGCGGTCGAAGGTGATCGACAGCATCGGCAGGCCCGTCAATTGTTCCGCCTTGACGTCTGCGGCGCCCGGGATCGACTTCAGGACCGCCTCGGTCCGTTTGCCAAGACTTTCCAGCGTTTCCATGTCGTCGCCAAACACCTTGAATGCCACGTCGGCACGGACGCCGGACAACAATTCGTTGAAGCGCATCTGGATTGGCTGCGTGAACTCATAGTTGTTGCCAGGGATGCGCTTGACCGCGGCCTCCATTTCGGCCACCAGCACCTCCTTGCGTTTGCCTGGGTCCGGCCACTCCGACTGGGGCTTCATGATGACGAAGTTGTCGGCCACGCTCGGCGGCACCGGGTCGGTGGCGATCTCCGCCGTACCGATCTTGGCAAAGACCCGGTCCACTTCGGGGAAGGCCTTGATGCGTTTCTCCAGCGCCGTCTGCATCTGAATCGCCTGCGACAGGCTAGTGCCCGGGATGCGCAAGGCGTGCAGCGCGATGTCGCCTTCGTTCAGGCTCGGGATAAACTCCGAGCCCATCCGCGTGGCCAGTGCGCCGCTGATTACCAGCATCAGGCCGGCGATCGTCAAGGCCATGACTGGCCGCTTCAGGGCACGGTCCAACTGGCGCGCGTAGAAGTTGCGAACCGCCGCGTACGCCTTGCTCTCCCCCGCGCGGATCGCGCCCGCCATGGTCATGGCGACCGCGGCGGGCACGAAGACCATCGACAGGATGATGGCCCCGGCCAGGGCGAGCACGACCGTGATCGCCATCGGGTGGAACATTTTTCCTTCGACCCCGGACAGCGCGAAGATCGGCAGGTAGACGACCATGATGATAAGTTGGCCGTACAGAATGGCCTTGCGGGCTTCCCGCGACGCTTCATAGACCACGGAGAACCGCTCCTCGCGTGTCAGCGGGCGGCCCAGCGCGCGTTGGCGCTCCGCCAGGTGGCGTATGCAGTTTTCGACGATGACGATGGCACCGTCGATGATGATGCCGAAATCAAGCGCCCCAAGGCTCATCAGGTTTGCGCTGATGTTGTTGTTGGCCATGCCCGTCACCGTGAACAACATCGACAGGGGGATAACCAGTGCCGTGATGATGGCCGCGCGCATATTGCCAAGCAGCACGAAGAGCACGGCGATGACCAGCGCCGCGCCTTCGAGCAGGTTCTTGCTGACGGTGTTGATGGTCCGGTCCACCAGCGTCGTGCGATCGTAGACCGGTTCTGCGACAATGCCGGCCGGAAGGCTGCCGTTGATCTCTTCAAGCTTTTTCGCCGCGGCCGACGCGACGGTACGGCTATTCTCGCCGATCAGCATGAAGACCGTGCCCAGCACCACTTCCTGCCCATTCTCGGTGGCCGCGCCATTGCGCAGTTCCTGCCCCAGATGCACCGTGGCGACATCCCCAACGCGGATCGGCGTGCCGCCGCGCGTGTCGACCACGATTGCAGCCAGTTCATCGAGGCCGGCTACTTGGCCGGGCGAGCGCACAAGATACTGTTCACCCTGGCGCTCGATGTAGCCGGCACCGACGTTCGCGTTGTTTTCGGCGAGCGCCTTGGAAACGTCGGCGAGTGTCAGTCCGACGCCAGCCAGCCTGGTGAGGTCCGGCGTCACGTGGAATTGCTTGACGAAGCCGCCGACCGAGTTGACTTCCGTTACGCCCTTGACGGTGCGCAACTGCGGGCGGATGACCCAGTCCTGGACTTCGCGCAAGTCGGTGGGCGTGTAGGCTGAGCCGTCCTCCTTGCGCGCGCCGGGCTTGGCCTTAACCGTGTACATGAAGATCTCGCCAAGGCCGGTAGCGATCGGACCCATTGTGGGTGTGACGTTGCCCGGCAGGCGCTCGCGTGCCGCGGTGATCCGTTCGTTGACAAGCTGCCGTGCGAAGTAAATGTCGGTGCCATCCTTGAAGGTGACCGTCACCTGCGACAGGCCGTAGCGGGACACCGAGCGTGTCGACTCCAGCCTGGGTAGGCCCGCCATCACTGTTTCGATCGGAAAAGTAATGCGCTGTTCGACCTCGAGCGGCGAATAGCCCTCGGCAGTCGTGTTGATTTGGACCTGGACATTGGTGATGTCGGGCACGGCGTCAATGGGCAGTTTCAGCAAGCTATGTACGCCGATGCCGACTAGGGCCAGCACGCCGAGCATCACGAACCAGCGACGCCGGATCGAAAACTTCAGGAGATTGTCTAACATGATGTGCCTTAGTGGTCGTGCGTCGCACCGGCCTTGCCGAGCTCTGCCTTGACGGTGAAGCTGTTGCCAGCGGCGTATTTCTCACCGGCCCTCAGGCCTTCCAGGACCTCGACCATCGTGTCGTCGCTGCGGCCGAGCTCCAGCGGGCGGGCTTCGAAGTACTTGCCATAGCGGCCAAACACAACCTTCCAGTCCCGGACGGTCTGGATCGCGCTCTTGTTCACGGCCACGGCAACTTTCTGCTCCTCAGTGGTAAGCGTGGCGTTCACCACGGTACCCGGCCGCCAGGCTCGCTTGGGATTCGGTAGGACCACGCGCGCCGTGGCGGTGCGCGTCTGCTCGCCGGCCAGCGGACTGACCATTTCCACCTTGCCCTCGGCCTCGAGGGCGCCATCGGTCGATTTCACGACAACCGCTTGGCCGAGACGAACGATAGCCATGTCCTTCGGATACACGGGCAGCTCGACCCAGACGGTTTCGGTATCGGCAACCGACATCAGCACTGAGCCGGCATCGACGGCCTGACCTGGCGCGACCGACTTTGCCGTGACGACGCCATCAATGGGCGCGCGCAGTTCGACGCGCGCAATGTTGCCGCTGCCGCCGGCCGTCACGCGCATGGCCTCCAGGCTACGTGCGGCCGCGTTTGCCGCGATCTGCGCTTCCCGGTAGGCCTGCCGTGCAGCCAGCACGTCTTGCTCTGGCGAGATGCGTTCGGCGAACAGCTTTTCTTCTCGCTCGACAGTCTTGCGGTACAGCTCTGCCTTGTCCCGTGCCACCGCCAGCGTGCTGCGCAGCTGGCCCACCTCGGGACTCTCCACGACCGCAAGCAAGTCGCCGTGCCGCACGCGCGATCCCTCTCCAACGGCGATGGACACCACCGTGCCCTTGAACTGCTGCAAGACGGGCACAAAGCGATCGGCGTTGGGCTTAACGGTGCCAGGAAGTTCCAACACCGAACGGATGCGCGCCGGAGCGGCGGCGAGGATGTCCACGCCGGCTTCCTTCAGTTGCGCATCGTCCATCTCGACGCGGGCCTCCACCTGCGAATACTTCCAAGAGGCGGCCTTCCCTTTGTAGTTGGCCGTCACGTTCACATCGAACGAGTGCGGTTCCACGATGGTCTTGTCGCCGCGCAGGTAATCGCGCTCCACGCGGAAGGCAATCGGCTCGGCCGGCCGGCCAAGCCGCTTCAGCGTGATGCCGAGCTGGGCAGCGCCAGGCGTCAGCGCCTTGCCGTCCTCATAGAGAAAGAGGCGGAAATGCGGTGGCACGCCTTGCTCGAAAATGGTCACTTCAACCTGGAACTTGCCGTCTGCAAGCAGGCGCCCCCCATGCGGGCCCCGTACCGCGTCCTCCGCGGCGGAGGGATCTGCAATGGCCGAAACGCCGGTCCCAGTGCCGCGGTGAGCAAGCTGGTAGCCCGCAGCGGCGCCAAGCAGGAGCGTGACGACGGCAAGAATGATGGCGGATCTCGTTTTCATTGTGCATCCAACTGGTGGCTGGCCGGCGTCGCGGCGAGTTCAAGCAAAGCGTTCTTCAGTCGCTCATAACGCGCAGCGGCGGCGCTGTACAGCGCTTCGTTGCGGAAGTAATTGCGCTGGGCGTCAAGGGCGTCCAGGTATGAGAATTTCCCCAGCTCGTACCCTTTGGTCACGGCACGGACGGCCTCGCGAGAGGCGGGCAGCACCTGCTCGCGCATTGACTGCAGCTCCTGTGCTGCCACGCCCGCGCCGTCGAGGAGTTCCAATGCCCGGAGCTGCAACTCGTTGCGCGTGGCGTCTGCCTCGAGCCTGGCGCGGTCGAGCTGCTGGGTGGCTTCGTAGATATTGCCCTGATTGCGGTCCAAGAGCGGCAGGGGAATGCCGACGGAGACCATCAGCGTGTTCTGCGCGGCCAGGCCAGTGCTTGGCGGCTGGTGAATACGCTTGACGCCCGCCGCGAGTGTAATGTCGCCAAACCGCCGCGCGCGCTCGAGGTCCAGCCGCGCTTCCTGCTCCCGAATCGCCTGCTGCCGCGCCATGTATTCCGGGCGGTGCGGCAATCGCTGCAGAAGCACTTGCCGGTTAGGAAGGATCGCCGGCTCGCCGAATGGACCGCTAAGCAGCGAGAAATCCGGCGCCTCGGCGCGTCCCCACAGACTGGCAAGACGCCGGCGAGCCACTACGGTGCGCTGTGCCGCATCCTGCAATTCGATCAGGGCAAGGCTGGCTTCCGCTCCGACCTTTTCCCGTTCGATCGGCGAAACCTTGCCCGCCTCGACCCGACGCGCCACAGCACCGCGGAAGTCATTGAAGACGTCTAGCTTCTGCTGTGCCAGGCGCTCGAACGCTTCTGCCTCCTGCAGGCCGACAAAGGCATTGGCCACAGCGGTGCGCAATTCGACACGCTGTGCCGCGAGGGTGGCCTCGGTGCGGTCGCGTCCTGCCTCGGCGACGGCGGTTCGTGCGCGGCGTTTGCCGCTGATATCGAGCGGCTGGATCAGG
Source organism: Cupriavidus sp. Agwp_2 (assembly GCF_040784895.1). NCBI lineage: Bacteria > Pseudomonadati > Pseudomonadota > Betaproteobacteria > Burkholderiales > Burkholderiaceae > Cupriavidus > Cupriavidus sp. Agwp_2. Next base: position 477,004 of record NZ_CP088084.1, on the reverse strand, counting down.
CGGATCGCCTCGGTCCGGCTCTCGCTACGTAGTTGGTCCCCCTCGAGTAGCAGTTCGGGGTTGGCAAGGGCGCCGGCTTGGCGCACGGTGCCGTCCCAGGCAAGCCGATCCTTTTCGGCCGCGAGCAGCGATGGATTTGCCAAGAGCGCGCGCGCCTGAGCGGCCTGCAGTGTGAGGGTGGTCTGTGCGGATGCCAGGCTGGTCGGCGCTGCAGCGCTGCCCGCCTGCTGCTGGGCAAGGGCGAGCGGTGCAAGCGCAAGGCCTAGCGCGGCCAACGCAGTCGCACGCAGCCCGCGAGGACATGGGAATGCAATCATGTTCAGATTCAGGAACGATGGAGACGCGCCACCTCCCGGCTCGGCCAGGTGTGGCGAAGGCAGTGCGGGCGGAGTTGCGCCCGACGCTCGACGGTCGTCAGGCGCGAGGGGGCTTGAATGGCTGGCCGTCCGCGTGGTCGGTCAGCAAGTGGCAGACGTCGGGCAGTGGGCGACTGCGCGCAAGTAGCGGGATGGGAATGGTAAGGCTCGAGGCGAGCGTGGCCGGCAGCTGCGCGAAGGCGTGCAGCGCACCGTGCGGAATACCAGAATCGTCGTTATGCTCCGGTTCGGCGACGGCCATGATGAGCTCTTCTGCCGCATGACCGCCATCCATCCCGGCAGCCTCCAGCGCGTGCTCCATTTCGTGATGCAGCCATTGGTGCGACGCGGCCAGGCTCGCGCCGCAGTTCAAGATGAACAGCAGCGAGACCATACGGACCACGAATCGCGAAAGGAGGCGTTGCACGATGGGAATTTTGGCGGTCTGGATCAGGCTCGGTAGTCAGCGGTCAGGATGCTTCTTGAGATGCTGGCCGCTATTCTGTGCAAACGATCCGCAACTGGCAATCATGGGAAGCATCCGGACGGTGATTTTAGTGATTATCTGGCCACTTTGGATGAAGGTCATCGATGGTGAAGGGGTGTCGATGGCTGTGAGGGCCCGTGCGCTCGCCTTCGTCCAGGTGTTCCTCGAACGCCTAAGGGCCGTACCCAGGACGCTTCCGGCGTTCGCACCAGCCAGGTCATAGGCGAGCAGTCCCAGGGCGACCGTCGCGAGGCCCGTGCCGACGAGCGCAATGACCTGGGCCAGGAACAGGTGCCGATAGATGCGGTTGGTCAAAACATCCAGCATGGCCGCGATCCCTACAGATCCTTGCTGAGGGTGTTGAACTCGTGCAATGCCTCCTCTGCCTTACGGGTGCCGCTGGGAATTGCGTCGTCGAGACCATGATCGCTATGGTCATGGACAGGCGTCCTCGCGGCGTTCGCCACGGCAGCTTCCACGGCTAGCACGTTGCTACGACCCCGTTGGCCTGCGAGACGACCTGCTGCGCTTACGCGGCATGGCGCCCACTGGGGTTTCGCGGCGAAAGAGAGAGGGCGGCAAGTACTCAAGCCAGGTGCCGCCCGGCTATGCCCCACAGTGGTGGATCTCGACCGTAACATGGACGACTTCGTCATGAATTTGGATGGCTTTCTTGACCATTGTCGGGGTAAGCGTCGCATCGTGGCTCACGAGGCTTACGATACAGGAGAACTTCTCCTTGCCAACGCGCCATACATGAAGATCAACCATGCGGGCTCCTTTTTCACCGTCTTTGAAGGTGTCGAGCACCTCGCGGATCTCGTCCACGACTGAGTGGTCCATTTCGCGATCGAGCAGGACCACCGCAGTGCTTTTGAGCAACCGCAGCGCCCACGACCCGACCAGCGCTGCACCGACGATGCCCATGATCGGATCCAGCCAGCCCCAGCCTAGCCACCACCCGCCTGCCAGCGCTAACAGTGCCAGAACCGAAGTCGCAGCATCTGCAAGCACGTGCAGATATGCTGACCGTAGATTGAGGTCGTGCTGATGATCCTCGCGATGACGGTGGTGCCGGTGTTCATCATGCTCGCCGCCATGCCCATGATCGTGCCTGCCGCCGAGAATCAGCGCGCAGCCGAGGTTGACCAGCAGGCCAAATACGGTGACGGCCATTGCTTCCTTGTAGTGGATGGCCTGGGGCGAGAAAATCCGCTCGAAGGAGCCAAATACCATCAGTGCCGCAATGCCGAGCAAGAATACAGCGCTCGCGAAGCCGGCTAGGACCTCGATCTTCCATGCGCCGAATGCGAAGCGCTGGTCCTTCGCATAGGTGCGGGCCGCCGCATAGGCGAATGCCGTCAGACCAATGGCGAAGGCATGCGAGCTCATGTGCCAGCCGTCTGCGAGCAGCGCCATCGAATTAAACCAGAGTCCTGCCGCGATCTCCATCACCATCGTGATGGCGGTGAGGATCATTACCAGCCGCGTTTTGCGCTCGGCCACCTCGTTTCCGTCATCAAAGACATGGGTGTGGGTCCATCTGGAGAGGTCGGTTGCATGCATGCTATTTGCTATCGAGGAGGTGGCAAGGCAAGGATCATTCGTGGGGCCGCGGACTGGGACTGCTATTTGAAGTATGTTTTGACGATCTCGATGAGCTCTTCCTTCGCGTCACGATGACCTTCGTGCTCGCTGGCCTCGGCTAGGTGAGTGCGAATGTGGTCTTCGAGCACGACGGCAAGCAACCCGTTCATCGCACCTCGACAACTGACGATTTGCTGAAGGACCTCGACGCAGCCCTGCTCATCCTCGAGTGAGCGCTCGATTGCGTCGACTTGCCCGCGAATGCGCCGGACACGGTTAAGCAGTTTCTGTTTCTCTCGGACGGTATGACTCATGGCCTCACAAGTATAGTATAGGGGGGTATAGTACCACGGCCTGCATAATGGGACATGTGGAATCGCCGCCGCCATGGCGAAGACGCCAGAACCGGGCGCAGAGAGGGGGGCATGCCAAGACATAGGCTGCAGCGTCGCGACGACCTCCTGGGCCATCTCCTCGAGCGAGCCTGCGCCGGCCACGGTTCCCAGCGCCCGCTATGGCTGCTAAAGGCGGCGTCATAACGATTGCGGCCGAATTCGATCGGCCGAGCCACCACGATCGGTTCGTCGTCCAGACGTTCAATCAACAGGTAACGGCCGTGGACTGATTATCTGCTCGTGGCCAGGCAGGCTGCGCAATTGCCGCTTCCAGCGCACTGCGACGCTCGACCGTAAAGCCCGTGCGTGCCGCGATCGCAGCCACTTCATCGAAGCGCCGTGGATGACGCGGGATCAGCAGCATCGCCGGACGCGACGCTCCGGCGGCGAGCGATTGCCAGCGCGAGAAGGCGTCGAGCAGCAACGGCTCCTCGCCTTCAAGCGTGCTGGCCAGCACGGATCTCGACAACGTGCAGGCGCCGCTGGCGGCGGATATCGTGCTGGGCGATTCGCCGGGCGCGATGGCGATGTACTTTGCCGCGTCGGATCTCGTCTTTATCGGCGGCAGCCTGTTGCCGCTGGGCGTGTACCTGATCGAGGCCAGCGCGCTCGGCACGCCCATTCTGATCGGTCCGACACATACAATTTCGCGCAGCCGACGCAAGATGCCGTTGCCGCGGGGGCCTGTTTGCGCGTGAGCAATGCCGATCAGCTGGTGGGTACTGCAGCGGGCGTGCTGGCGATCCGGCGCGGCGGTCGGACATACGTGCGCATGCGCAGGCCTTTGCCGGCTTGCATCGCGGCGCCACCGTACGCACGCTTGCTGGCCCCCGTGCTCGAGAACCGGACCGGCAGCTAGCGCGACTTCACCAGCGCGTCCCACTGCAGGGCAAGCCGCTCCAGCGCAAACCGGCTTGCCTTGCGGCGGCCTTCGGCGCCAAGGCGGCTGGCCGTGTCCGGCTGGCGGATCGCGGTCAGCAGCGCTTCGGCCAGCGCATCGGCATTGTCCGCCGGCACCATCAGCGAATCTTGTCCCGGTGCGAGCAGTTCGCGCGGGCCGGTCTCGCAATCGGTCGATACGATCGGCAGACCAAAGGCCATCGCTTCGATCAGCACCAGCCCGAAGCCCTCGTAGCGCGAACTCAGGCAGAAGACCGATGCGCGCCCATAGGCCTGCGCGGGATCGTGGCAGATGCCCGGCAGGCTGGCCCGGCCTTCCAGCCCAAGCTTGCCGATCAGTGCGGCGAGGGCAGAGCGCTCTTCGCCTTCACCGTGGATGACCAGTTGCCAATCCGGCGCCTGCCTGGCCACCGTATGCCAGGCGTGCAGCAAGACATCGAAACCCTTGGCGGCCACCAGCCGCCCCATCGCCAGCACGGTCTTCTGCGAGCGTGGTGCCGGTTCGGCAGGCAGCGGGAACGGCAGCGGATTGGGCAGGCAAACCACCTCGCTGCGTGGATGCAGCGCTTCCAGCCAGCGGCTGCGGTCCCGTTCCGTCAGCACCACCACCTGTCGGCAGTATCGCGCCGCCAGCCGGCGCGCCAGCTTGCGCACCGGCTTGCCAAGATCTTCGTCAAAGTGGCAATGCTCCCAGGCGATATGGTGCAGGCGCAGGCCGACGGTGGCGGGCCGTACGAAGAGTTCGAGCAGGGGGTCGACCTGCACCAGCACATCGGTCCGGTGCGCCGCGCAATGGCGCCGGATGCCTGCCGCGGTGGCGAAGTATGCGCGCTTGAAGGAACGTCGCTGCGCAAACAACGCCTCATGGCGGATACGCGGATGCAGGGCAAACTGACTATGTGCATCCACCAAGCTCAGGATGGTGACGTTGTGGCCAAGCCCGGCCAGCGCATTGGCAATGGTCGCCGCCACGCGCTCAGCGCCGGCCATCGCGTTTAGCGTGCCGGTCAGGAAACAGATATTGAGGGCTGTCACCATGGGCAATTCTCGAAGAAGTGTCGATCATGGCTGGCAAGGCGATCAGATCGAAACGCTGCCGGGCCAGCCAGGTCTGCAACGTGTGCGCGAGCCGTATCGCTGGATCCGAGGGCAAGCCTCATCGCGCCAGCTCGCTGTGGATACCGCGCATGACAAAGACCGGTCGCTCTTTATGTCTCACGGCGACAAGCATCACCGATGCTAGGGTAGGCCGCCTGTCACAGGGATTACGGGGACATGACAATCTTTCGTGGTCACCTCGGCTATTGTGATAACTATCCTTATCGTAATAGCACTGTTAGTGCGCTAAACTGGCGGGCATGCAATCCCGCCTCACTCAGACCGAGCCGCCACCGCGTGCGCAAGCCGGCTTCCCGGATGCCGCCGCGCTCGCCGCGCTGCGCGCCTGGCATGCCGGCCTGTCGAGCCGGGAGGCCGTTGTCCGCTACTTGGGTGAGGCGCGGGCGCAAGGGCAGTCGTCGCGCGGCGTCCTGGGTCGGATCCGGCGCCAGCTGGCGGGGTATGCCCGCAGCCGCCAGCGCGAGGACCTGGCCCGGCTGTTTGAGATGCCCGCGGCCGAGCGGGCGCAGCGGGGCCGGGTGGCCGACCAGGCGATCGAATGGTTGCGCGCACTGCCGGCACCGGTGCCGGCCATCAGCGACGACATCGGCCTGTGGCTGGCGCCGCGCGCGGTCGCGGCGCTGCGGGCACAAGGCATCGACACCCTGGCGGCGCTGACGGTGCGGGTGCCGCGCCGGCGCCGCTGGTGGGCGGCAATCCCGGGCCTGGGCGCGGCCGGGGCCCGGCAGGTCGAGGCCTTCTTTGCCCAGCACCCGCAGCTGACCGAACGCGCCCGGGCGCTGGTCACACTGCCGGCGCATCCCATCGTGGTGCCCTGGGAGCAGTTGCGCCTGCCGCATCAGGTCGACGGCTCGCGCGGTCAGTTTCGCGCGCCGCGCGAGACCTGCACGCTGAACGCGGACAACGACTACGCGGCGATCCAGGCCTGGCTGGCGTTGCACGAGGCCCCGGCCACGCAGCGGACGTACCGCAAGGAGGCCGAACGCCTGATCCTGTGGGCGATGATCGAGCGCGGGCGGCCGCTATCGTCACTGACGACGGAAGACGCGACGGCCTACCGTAGCTTCCTGCGTCGTCCGGCGCCCCATGCGCGCTGGGTCGGGCCCGCGCGGGCGCGGAGCGCGCCCGATTGGCGCCCATTCACCGGCGCCTTGTCAGCGCACTCCACCGCCCATGCTTTGTCCATCCTCGGGGCGATGTTCCGCTGGCTGATCCAGCAACGCTATGTGCTGGCCAATCCGTTTGCCGGCATCAAGGTGCGGGGCGGGGGACGTACGGCGGCCTTGGACCGCTCGCATGCCTTCACCGAAGGCGAATGGCTGCTGATTCGCACCCTTGCCGATGGCCTGGAGTGGTCGTATGGTTGGGACGCGTCGGCCGCGCAGCGGCTGCGCTTTGTGCTGGACTTTGGCTATGCCACCGGGCTGCGCGCCAGCGAGTTGGTCGGTGCAAGCCTCGGTGATATCGAGACCGACGACCAGGGCGACCACTGGCTCAAGCTGGTCGGCAAGGGCAGTCGCGCCGGCCGGGTGGCGCTGCCGCCGTTGGCCCGGGCGGCGCTGGATCATTACCTCGTCGCGCGCGCCTTGCCGGTGTCGGCGGCGCGATGGGATCCCACGACGCCGCTCGTGGGCGGGCTGGGCCAGGACATGGCAGCCGGTATCACCAGCACACGTCTGTGGCACGTGCTGCGGCGATTTTTTGCGCAAGCTGGCGCGCTGATCGCCAACGACCATCCGGCTGCGGCAGACAAGCTGCTGCGTGCCAGCCCGCATTGGATGCGCCATACGCATGCGACCCACGCGCTGGCACGAGGCGCGGAACTGACGACGGTTCGGGACAACCTGCGTCATGCCTCAATTTCTACGACCTCAACCTATCTGCACGGTGACGAAGTGAAGCGGGCACGACAGCTTGGGACAGCCTTCCCAGCCCATCGTGACTAGCCGAGTGATCCGTTGCAAAAAAAGGAACCCGCGTGAGGGGAACATATGGAAGGTGAACCAGTGCGTGGCGCCGAGTCAGCCGCCGTCTACGACCACGGCGAAGTCATGAATCCGAGCTTCCGGCTGGCAGTAGGTGCCGACGGAAGTCTTCCCTGCAGGGATCTCTACGTCCAGACCTTTGCACGGTCGGAACATGGGCCGGATGATTGGATTTCGCAGCCGGAGGGGCAGTGGCATTTGCTGGCGCGGATTCTGCCGCACAGCATCGTGACGTATCCCGTTCACACCAATCCCCATGCGCAGCGCTATTTGAGGCCTCGGCATGGGCGCATTCGGACAATCATCCTCCAGGGTGGCGAAGACCATGCGATGCCCGATAGTCCGGAGGCCGCGGTCTCGCTCATTGAAGCGGTGCTGCCCTGGCGTGCCTCCAATGATTGCGCTTACGGCCTTGGACTGACGAAGGAGCTGGATGCAATCTGGTTGGGCATCCAGCAGATTTCTGGTGTCGACACGCTCATCGTGACAAAAGACGGTGAGACCAAGCTCGAAGGCAGTGCGGTTGTGATGCCCGAGCGAGAATTGGACAGGCTGCGGCGCGCGCTGGACAGGGCGAATCGGCATGTGCGCAGTCGTGTCCAGTTGGCGAAGACCACTCACATCCGGAATACCCTGCTGACCCAACTAATCCCCGAGCGCTTTCCGCCGATCGTCCAAGTCGGAGCCACCGGCGAACTGGTCGAGGTGCGTCTGGATCGAGCGCGTCAATCGACTGCGGCAGTTCGCGCGCAGCGACGCGCTACCGTTCGGGCCGTGCGCGAGAATGCCGCGCTGATTGCCCACGAAGCCCCCGAGGAGCTAATGGAGCTCCACGCGGAAATCGAGCGGGTAACCTTGGCCAGCATGATCGAGCGTTATGAGGGGATGCTGGCACAGACGCTACCGGAAGGCCGGTGGCAGTCCTTTTTCGAGCACAACATCTTCATCCTGACGATGCTGTTCGCTCGGCCCGTTCGCCTGCTTCATACCCAGTTTCACGCCCAAGGGTCGAGTTTGAGTGGCTCTGGGGCGCAAGTTGGCGATTTCTTGCTCGGGGAACAGGGGCAATCGCTGGCGATTGTCGAGATCAAGAAGCCTTCGACCATGCTCATGCTGAACGCCGCGTACCGGAACAGCGAGGTGTATGGACCAAGTGCCGAGCTGAGCGGGGCCATTACGCAGGTGCTGTACCAGCAGAGTGCCCTGCACAGTAACTGGCTGGCTCACCAGATTCGGTCGGAGCTACGTGATTCCCGGCCCGACGCGACGAAATGCGTGATTATTGCCGGCTTGACGCCCACGGAGGAACGGCAGCGGCGCAGCTTCGAAATTTTCCGCAACGCGTGCAAGAATGTCGAGGTGGTAACGTTTGACGAGCTATTAGGCAAGCTGCGGGTTCTGTTGCAGCACCTGGCGCCCGCGAGTTGAGCAGACAACACCGATCCCTGTACTAAGCCGGTTTGCTGCGTCACCGGAATCTGAGAAGGTCGAATTCGTGTATATCTCCAAGATCCATATCGAGAATTTTCGCCGGTTTGGCGCGGGCGATGACGCCTTTGAGCTGTCGCTGAACCCCGGCCTGACAGCCTTGGTCGGGGAAAATGACGCTGGCAAGACGGCCATCATCGACGCGTTACGTCTGGTGATTGGCACGCGAGACCAGGAGTCGCTGAGACTGGATAGTACCGATTTTCATCAGTCACCCGCGGGGGCGCGTGCCAAGGACATCAGAATTCAGCTCACGTTTTCGGCGTTGACGCCAAGCGACAGAGCCGCATTTGCCGAGTATCTGACCTACCACGAAGACGGCCTTGTCGAGCCGCGTCTCATTGTGACGTGGATTGCTCGGCGGACGGAGGGTGGGGCAGGATTGCGCAAATACCTGCCGGTGGAATGGCGGACGGGAGCCATTGGTGATGGCCCCTCACTGGACTCGGAAGCCCGCTTCCAGCTTCAGGCAACCTATCTACGGCCGTTGCGTGACGCCGAACGCGCGATGTCGGCAGGGCGGGGGTCCCGGCTATCGCAGATTCTGCAGCATACAAAGGAGATCAAGGACGGCGTCGAGTTTGACGTCCAGGCGCTCCACACGCTGAAGCCCGAACATCTTAGCGTATTAGGCGTCGGTGACTACACGAATTACCTAATCGAAACGTCGCGCGGTGTGACAGTGACCCGCCAACGGCTGAACGACGACTATCTCAGGCATCTGTCCTTCTCTGGGGATACTCTGAATGCTCGCGTCCGCATTAACGGACATCGCGACGACAGTACCCGGTTGCGAACGCTGCTCGAGAAGCTTGAAGTCGCATTGGGCTCAAACGACCTGTCGGAAGACGCACACTCTCGTGGCCTGGGTTCGAACAATGTCCTGTTTATGGCCTGTGAGCTTCTGCTTCTAGGCACGGAGGAGGATGGCTTTCCGCTGCTAATCATTGAGGAACCGGAGGCTCACTTGCATCCGCAACGTCAGCTGCGGCTGATGGGCTTCCTCGCGGATCAGGCATCTCAGGTGCGGCCGGATGGCCAGCAAATTCAAGTCATCCTGACCACGCACAGTCCGAATCTGGCTTCCCACGTGAAACTGGACAACCTCGTACTCGTACGGGACGGTCGCGCCTATCCGATGGGCGAGGGCCAGACCAAGCTGGAGAGAACCGATTACCGCTTCCTGCAACGGTTCCTTGACGTGACGAAGGCAAACCTGTTCTTCGCCCGTGGGGTCGTGATCGTCGAGGGGGATGCGGAAAACATCCTGCTTCCGACGCTAGCCAGGCTTGTGGGACGTGATTTCGAACGGTTTGGGGTGTCCGTCGTCAATGTTGGGGGTGTCGGACTCAGCCGTTATGGTCGGATCTTCATGCGTCGGAATCCAGGCATTAGCCGCGAGCTGAAAGTCCCGGTCGCGTGCATTACCGACATGGATGTGATGCCCGATTGTGCGCCGCAAATTGTGGGGAAGATCGAGGCGGGCGCGACCATCCCCAAGCTGCCCGGTTCCAAGCGCCGCTGGAGGGTAAAGAGCGACTTCTTGCCGGGAGGGCTCGAATCGAGGCGGCACAAGATCCGCGATAAAGCACAGGAGCAGCAGGTTCGCACCTTCGTGGCGGACGAATGGACGCTTGAGTACGATCTTGCGTACTTCGGCTTGGAGAAGGAACTGTGGTTGGCGGCTGCCCTGGCCGACGCCGATGACAAGCTGAACGAGAAGAAGGCGACGCCATTTCGGGTTATGTGGGTCGCTTTGCATGCCTACGAGGAGATCGCTAGCCTGTCGCAAGAGGAACGTTGCTCGCACGTGTACGAGCCCTTCGCCAGATCAGGGGGCGTGTCGAAGGCGATTGCCGCGCAGTATTTGGCGGAACTGTTGGAGTCGAGCGTGCGGCGGGACGAGAAGGAACGGGATCGTTTGCTTTGGCGCCTTCCTCAATATATCCGGGATGCGATCGCTCATGTGACGGAGCCGTTTGAACCGCTACCTACGTCGACGCCTGAGGCGAAGGCTGCTGACAATGCGCTTGACGACGCGAGCTGCCCAGCGATGACACAGGGGGCCGATCATGCGTGAACCGATTGCGCCAAGCTTCAGCCCTATCAGCGATACGGAAATCGCGTGGGCCTGTGCCATCATGGGGTTGCCAGATAACGCCTTCTCGGCCGAGGGGAGCGAGGATCCGCGGCTTACCGTCATGCGGTCCCTGGACACGCTAGATGTCGAGGCCTGTCCTGGCAGCGGGAAGACAACCTTGTTGGTCGCGAAACTGGCAATTCTCGCCAACCGATGGACATCGAGCCGCCATGGGATCTGTGTGCTATCGCATACCAATGCCGCCAGAACTGAAATTGGCGATCGCTTGAGCGTATCAAGCGCCGGCGTACGCCTGCTGCGCCACCCACACTTCGTTGGCACAATCCATTCGTTCGTGAATGAGTTCCTGGCAGTGCCTTGGCTGCGTTCCAAGGGATTCCCCATCAGGGCGATTGATACCGACATTGCACTGCAGGATCGGTGGCGCCGGATCCCATGGAACATTCGACTCGGTCTCGGCAAAAAGCGTATGGGATGGTGGTCCCTGACGTACACCAGACCGGATTACACGGGAGGGCCGAAGGAAGAGTATTCCAGTGCAACGCCGACATACAAGGCCATGCTTGACGCCTGCCAGGAGTCGACAGCGGCGGGGTACTATTGCTTTGATGAAATGTTCATTTGGGCATCGGAATTGCTCGATCGTCACCCGCATGTCATCCACACGATTCGTCGTCGCTTTCCCTTCGTGTTTATTGACGAAGTCCAAGATAATTGTGAGTTGCAAGCAGCATTTCTGCACCGGCTGCTCGTGGACGGCGAGGATCCTGTGATTCGTCAACGCTTCGGTGATTCTAATCAGGCGATCTATCATGCATCAGGTGCCGGCGGCGCCGTAACCGATTGCTTTCCGGGGTCCCAAAAGGCCGATTTGCCGAATAGTTTTCGATTTGGGAACGAAATTGCCTTGGTGTCTGCGCCGCTGGGGGTTCGCCCCCAAGCGCTTGTTGGGCAGGGACCGACGCCAGCGAAAGTCCAGCACGCCACCTGCAAGAACACGCTCTTTCTGTTCGATGACACGTCGGTATTGGATGTGCTTCCCGCCTATGCGCGCCATTTGCTCAAATCCTTTGATCACGAGGCGCTCGCGAGAGGCGAGTTCACCGCGGTCGCTGGAGTGCATCGGTCCGATAAAGACGATCATTTGCCACGGTTCATGGGGCACTATGCGCCTGACTACCTTCCCGAACTCGCCGGCCGTCAGCCCAAACCAGCCTCGTTTCTCCAGTTTCTCGCGCGCGCAAGGCTGGAGCTGGAGGAAACCCGAAGCACCCATCCAGTAACGCGATATTGCGCGGAGGCAATGCTCAAGCTCATTGAGCTTTCAAGTCCGGATCAAACCATCCCGACTGGCCGCCATGCTCATCGGCACCTGCTCTCGCTACTCAACAGCGACGGGGATCGCAGCAGCTATCTGACGATTCTGGATAGTCTCATCGTACAGAGAGGTCAGGTGTCTGCGGACCAATGGCAGGACACGATCCACCCAAAGTTGATTGCCTTAGCCGCTGGCGTCACGGGAGGCCCCATCACCAACGGGGCGGCCCTCCAGTTTCTCGCATGGACAGATGAGTCGACTGCCCAAGAGAGTGCTGACGCGAAACGTTTGGTCAATCAATTTCAGTACCCTGACAAGAATCCAAAAGTGTCGATTCGCCTCGCATCGATTCACGGGGTGAAAGGGGAGACGCATACCGCCACGCTAGTCCTCGAGTCCTTTCAGAAGACGCACCAACTGAAGGCGCTGCTTCCGTGGCTCACCGGAAAAAAGCCAGAAGCGAAGAGCGACAACACGGCAGAAACTCCGACGCTACAGGAACGTCTGAAATTGCACTACGTTGCCATGACCCGACCTTCCCATATGCTGTGTTTGGCGATGCGACGCGATACCCTGGGCAAGGGCGATCTAGCGGCTTTTCAGGGAAGAGGGTGGCATATCGTTGACTGCAATGCTGCCGAAACCTAGCGCGCTACGCCGGTACCCCCGTAGCCTGGTTGATTACGCCCGATTTAGATTGCCATCTTGTAATGCGTGCGCAACATCACGGTTAGCTACCGCCTTGTACATTGGAGACTGATGGGCGCTTCCGAGCTTGGCGGGGTAAGCGGAGACATCCATCGCGCCAGCTGACGCCTCTCTCCCAGGGGCCCAGCATTCTATAAGTCCCCGCAGCATCCTAGGCTGCGGGGACTCTGTTTTTTCTGACGCACACAGATCGCGGCGAAAAGCCAAAGGTGTCATCCGGCGTATCGCCGTAAATGCCGTCTTGTTGCGCGAGTTCAGTCGGGTCGCTAGAGCCCATGATTACCTGGTTTCGTTCAAGAAGATCGCCATGTGGTGGCACATCTTCATCATTGTGCTCGGTCAGAGCGCAGCGGCCGCTCGCGACTTCCGGGAGGCGTCCGCCAGCTTCGATTCCCTCATTTATAGGGGTTGACGATAATCCCCGCTGGGGATATAAGTGACCAGGAAAATTAGACCAATATAAATTGGAATAAATGGGATCCAAGCAGAAACGCTATCCAGCCGCCCAGCAGGATTTTCTGCGGGAGGCAATGAACCAACTCGGGATGACGCGCGAAGAGTTTGCGGCACGCCTCAGCGTGGCCAAGCGGACGCTCGACAAGTGGCTCTTACCGAGTGAGTCATCTGACTCCCGGGGCTTGCCAGAGATGGGCCGTGCATACATCCAAGAGATTCTGGCGTGGCACCACAATTCAAGTTCAGATTCGGGGTCGCCTCGATAGGGTGTAAATGACAGGGGACCCGGCGGCGGTCTTTCGACAGGGCTGCCGGCGAAATGTCTACTGGTCCGACATCATGCATGAGCAAGTTTCCTCCTTCACCAGCGATCGTTCAGGAGCCGGAAAAGAGGGTAGCAATGCGGTCAAATGGCTCGGGCCCGATTGTCATACCCGTTGTGAGAGCAATAGGAAATGCGAGAATGGATAAGAACATGCTCAGGCTTCTCCAGGAGCGTTTAGGCAGAACAGCGATTGGCGCTTCGACTGCCCGTGGAATGGGGCCTGTCGGGACGATTCAAGCAGCGAGGTCCTTCCTGCAGGCGTGCGACCTGAGGTCCATCAAGGCGAACTCCCCGCAGGCCTATCGCCGACGACTGGATGAGTTGACCGACGCATTGATCGAACGTCTCCCGGCGGACGCACAGCATTGGGGGAGCGCGCGAAAGTTCGTCAACATCTTTCTGCGCAACTGTGCCTACAACCGTTTCATGTGTGAAGCATATCGCCTTGACCGGGTGGAGGCGTGGATGGAAGTGCCGCTAGATAGCCACGTCGCGGCTGGTCTGAAGCACGACGCGCTGGAGGCCAATCTTGACCTAACGTTGCCACGCTGGAAAACGGTAATCGGCCTGACGCCGGAACTTAGCGATAGCTGGCAGAGGGTGGCCCATGCTATTGCGCAGAGGGGAGGAATCCACCGCGTGCACCTCGACGTCAGGTATTGGAACGGGGCGCATTTGCAGCTTCAGGCGAGGCATTAGGAACGAGCAATGGACTCATCGCTGGCCAAGGCGGGGCGTATGGAAGCCGCTTCAAACGAAGATGCGGTATTGAAAGCATTTGCTGCGGAACATTCCCATGATCAGTTTTCGATCAACCGGAGCGCGAGCCTCGGTGCTGCCGGCGTATGCGTCGCAATTGCACTGACCATGGTACAAACTCAACTCAGGACGAATGATGCGGTAGCCAGCGTCATCTGTTCCTGCATCGCAATTCCACTTTTTCTTCTTTCCGCGTTTATTAACGAGTACTTCTTGTTCTTGGGGGAGAAGTCGTATGGTTTTTACGAACATGTGCGTATCCCGCTACGTCTGATCAATGCATCTGCCGGCGGATTGCTCCTGATTTCTTTTGCATACGCCTCGCACAGTGTTTCGTCGTATGCTTTTTATGTGGTACTGGTTGCGTCGGTCGCGGCCGCTGTTGGCTTTGGGCGATTTCACCGTAAGCTGGAATCTTGGCTTGCGAAACAAGCTATTGAACGACTCGAGCCCTAAGACCCAGATGGCTATCTATGATCGTAATGTCGAATGGCCCCGCTGCGTGGCTGCGCCGTTCGAGGTCGGCGCACAACGAAGAACCCCTGAGATGCGAAGAAGCTAACATGCCGAAGGCCAATGCGAAACGCTTGTCTGAACTGAGATTCGGCAATGATGTAGGGGCGATCAACGCAGCCCTGGCTAAAGGCGAGATTACCGAACGGCAAGCACAGAACATGCTGAAGTTCATCGCGACTGCGACTGCAATCAGGGAGCATCCTTTGCAGACATATCCCATCCAGGACCAGGCTGGTCAGTTTTTGGGAGAGGTCACTGCTCGCCCTGATGGGACCTGGTCAGCGCGTCGATATGGACCCGAGTACAAGGCAGGCGGCGCGGTCCTCGCAAGCGCGGAGGAGGCCGAGCGTTACGTCCGCGGCGTCCCTCAGGCGACTGGGACGGAGGTGGGTGTCGAGATCGGCGACCTTGATCTGGCAGCATTGCTTGGTGAGCCCACCAGTGCGCTGCTCGTAGCGGGACTCCAGGCGCTCTGGCGCGAGCGCGTGGCCGCACGCAGCGCGACGTTGTCTGTTGCGACCATGCGCGGCGTAGAGCCACCTGCAGAAGAGATGTTTGGCATTGAAGAAGTTGCTGCGCTACTACGGCGCCTCGGGGCCGCGCCGGCTTCAATTTGATCGAAAAAGCAATCGAAATCACAACGACGATAGGCCCCGCATCGCTGATACGGGCGTGGCGGAAGCCGTGCGATAGTCAGCGAACACGGCGGGCGCTTTACCCGAAGTTGCGCGCCGTCGTTACAGCTGAGTCACCACCGAAAATGAGGGAATCGATGAGTTTAGCGGCAAACAATGGCACGGTGCTCGAACGTCTGATGAACGCTGCCACTGACATCTTCCTCGGCGCACTGAAGCACACTGACCATGGCGGTCGCTTCAAGGGGCTGTTTACACTGAACGTCGATGGGGTACCAAAGCCTGTGTTATTGGTCGGCAGCGCGCATGGCAGCCACGAAGACGGTGAGTGATTGCGGTCCTTAACCCGGATTCCGAGGTGAACGAAAAGCTGCGCCCGGGGGTTGCCTACAATGGTGCGTCCTTAAAGGAAATCGTCGCGGGTAGGTGTGATGCCATGGTCCATGTATGGATTGACGCGTACAAGAGCGACTCTTTCACGATGCTCGAGAAGTACACGGCGCGTGCGTCTGTCGGGCCGAAGTTCAAAGTCTGAAATGGGCTGGAGACGCCATGCCGGCACTGACTCTTGCGGATTCGCCTAGACTTGCGATCAACGTTCCGCGGGAGGCCGCAGGGTCCCGTAGTCAAGACGCCGACCGGGCCAATGTTCTGCTAGCGATGCATGGCGAACCGCCGGAACACCTGTAAAGCAGCGAAATGAAAACACTTCAGTGGGAAGAGCGCCTCCACTATCGCGACCGCTTGCGCGCATCGCGCTATGCAGCTTTGGCAGACGCCGAGGCGTTCAGCGAGATCTGTTTCGCTGTGGAGGCAATAGGTCTTCGCCTGGATGGAAGGGAGGCGACGATGAATCAATACTTCCACCGGATACGAGCATTAGCGGAAGACTCTGTTGCATTCAGCGAAATGCCTCACCGATTTCCGCAACTGTTCTCTCGCTTTGATGCCCTATACAAAACCGTGCAAATCGCGCGCAACGACGCCATGCACGCCGGCATATACGCGCGACATGTCACCACCGCAGCGATTGAATTGTGCATAGGTTTGGAGGAGGCCTTGATGAAAGAGCAACAGTTGGTACGAACGAAGGTCAAGGACTACATGGTCCGGTCACCCATCATCGTGCATCCCTGGCAGCCAGTTGCATACGCTCGCCAGCTGATGCTGATGCATTCGTTCACGTTCCTCCCTGTCAAGATCGGCGATTGGAAGCTGGTTCCAGAGGTATCCATGGCGAAATTCTTGCGACGACATGATGACAGGAAGTTGGCCCTGGGCATATCTATTCAAGACGCTGCGGGCTTGGAGAACAATGCTCTCGACCTCCTTACGGCGCACGTGGTGGGGCCGGAGGACGAGGTGTCTGACCTCCTCAGCGGTGCGCAAGCGAATCAACCAACACTGTGGTTAGTCGACGATGGTCATGCTGGGCTCGCTGGCGTGCTGTCCCCGTTCGAACTGATGTGACGCGGAAAAGAACGATATGCAAGGGACAGAGTTATACAACGCGCTCGTGCCCGCACTGTGGGGCGATGTGGACGAGGACAAGCACTTTCCTGTGGCGCAGCCGTTGCTCGCCCACTATACGTCGGTGGCAAACTTGGTCAATATCGTGAAGGGAGCGGAGCTTTGGTTCTCCAATCCTCTCAACATGAATGACTACGAGGAGATGCGGTACGGGTTGAGTGAGGGCATGCGCGCGGCGGAATCGCATGCGCTCCTCCGGGCGACTTGCGAAGAGCACGGCTACTATGCGGAGTTCATCGAAAGCCTATCGACTTGCTACCGGCGGTTTGAGAGTGAGCACGCGTTTGACACGTATGTCGTTTGCTTTTCGAAGCATGATGAGGCCAAGGATGTCGATGGTCGCCTATCGATGTGGCGCGGGTACGGTGGAAATGGTAGTGGCGCAGCCATCGTGATTGATACAAAGAAGATCAATGCAAACGAACAGTCACCATTCATCATCGCCCCCGTCGATTATGGCACCGCCGAAGAGCGAAGGGCATGGATAAGTGAAAGGCTTGATGTTCTCGCCGCGGAATTGAAGCGGCAACAGGTGCGAAAGGACGGTGCCCCAATGGCCGCAGCGGCGTTCTTCGAGCGCTTAAAGCAGTTCGCCTTGTTCTCGAAGCATCGCGGATTTGAGGAAGAGAAGGAGTGGCGGGTCGTCTATTTCAGAGATAGAGATTCGGCGGGGCGTCTTTCCGCCATGTTCGGCTACCACATTGGCGCAGACGGAGTGCATCCGAAGCTGAAGCTCAAGTTGGCGCCGATCGACGGAGTCACCGGCGATGACTTCGGTCTTGACAATATTGTGCACCAAATCATTCTCGGGCCGACGCATACAGGTGTATCAAGGCTGGCCGCACTTAGGATGCTGCAACTTGAACGCCCCGCGCTTGCAAGTCGATTGAGGGCCTCCTCGACGCCATTCCGGCCGTCGTAACCAGAAACAATCCACCAACGGAATCTTACAATGGAAGAGCAGTTGTTGAACGACGCTGCTCAGGGGTTGGTACACCTCACCGGCGTGGGTAACGTCTCGGTGTGGACGGAGCAGGTCTATATTGCGTGACGGGCACGTAAGGACGAGGTAGGCCGCGCACCCTCCGTTGATCGAAGGAAAAGGCATGATCACCGCAGAATCGAAATCACGGTTCCGACTTTGGTGAAAGATGGTGTTGCACTAACCGCTCAAGTTGAGAAGCTCTTTAGTACCGTCGCGGCAGCGATACGGGGAGCCAAGTTTGAAGACGCTTGCAGTGTGGTATATCGTGCATATTGCGCAATCGGAGACAGATGTGGGCCGAATCTTGATCGATTTACCTGATACGCAAATAGAGGAATTAGCGGCAATAGCGGAGGCCGAGCATCGTTCACGGGCCGCTGTCATCCGCGATGCCGTCAAGACGTACATTTCGCAGCGAAAGCTGGGGCTTGGGGCTGACGTATTCGGGCTGTGGAAGGACAAGAAGATCGACGGCCTCGAATACCAGCTGGAGCGGCGCTCGGAGTGGTGAACGGCGCTCAATATGCGCCAAATGTCACTTTCGTCCAATGACGCCCCTTGGCCAGCTCGAGCTAGTCACGCCGGTGGGCTCTCTGGTCGATGATATTCCGATGTTCCGGTGCAGCTAGGCACCCTATGCTGAAAGTGCCCGATCCCAGCCCATCTGCTCCCGGTTCATTCAGACTCCCATCCTGCGAATTGACGTTCAAAATCCGCGGGGTTGAAGTAATCGCGCTCATACAGTGATCTTGTCGTCCACCACTGTGCGCGTTCCCGTCAGCACCTGGCGCCGGCGGCAGTCTGGACACGCTGCAGTCGGCGATCGAGGAGACCGCCTCAGGCGCGGCCGAACCCGCGGGCGTGCTGAAGGTAAGCCTTAGCCCCACGGTGGGTCCGGCCTATATCCTGCCCTTGCTGCCGGAGTTCCTGCGGCGCTATCCGCGTGTGCGGCCGGAATGGCATTTCGAGAGCCGGCAGGTCGATCTCGTGCATGAGGGATATGACCTGGCGATCGGCGGCGGCTTTGAACTGTCCGCCGGAATTGTCGCGCGCGCCCTGGCGCCGGCTCATATCGTCGCGGTCGCGTCTCCCGACTATCTGCGCAACGCTGGGGCGCTGCCTGACCATCCCGATGAACTGGGGAGCCTGCGAGGCGTTGTAATGCGAAGCATTGCGACAGGCCGTATTCGGAAATGGACCATGCAAGGCCCGAACGGCGCGCAGGCTACGGCGGCGGTGAACGAGGACATTGTGATGAACGATCCCGCATCCATGCGCGAAGCCACGAGGGTCGGGCTGGGCGTGGCGATGCTTGCGGTGCCGGACGTCCTGACGGACCTTGCGGAAGGCCGGCTGGTCCGCCTGCTTCCGGAATGGCACGCCGACGCGGGAATGATCTCGCTCTACTACGCATCCCGACGGCTATTACCAGGGAAGACACGTGCGTTTGTGGACTTCGTGATCGAGCATTTCCGGCGGTTCGGCTACGCCGAAAAATTCGACGCCACAACGAACCATGTGGCCCGCGAAAGCAAAAGAATGCGACAGCAACGCAAATGAGCGGTATGGACTATCGGTAATGAGGCCAGTGTCGTGGTGAAACCATGGCAGCCCGGGATGCCAATTCCGGCCTCCAAGTGGGTTGATGCACACATAGGTACCGTTGGAAGGTAGGCACCTGGACATTGCCTGTCTTATGGGTCTGGCTCTGCAGATTGGCCGTATAAGCACTTGAGCACCAGGCGTTGAAGTGCCGGTGCTTGTTGTCCGTTAGGGAGGCTCTGCAAATATGAAACTCCGTCCCACAGAACGCCAGTACCTCCTGGAGCAACACGCCAAAGCGGTTGACCGTATGGTCAGGTGCCTGAATGACGCTGAACTCCAGAAGGCCGACGAGGAGGTAGTCTCGGCTTGGGCAGAGTATTCCGACGACAATTGCGCAACGTGGCTTGCACTTCCGGATGACGATGCGACCTTGCGCACCATTCTTCTGAGGTACTTGGTGCGTCAGGAACAAGAAGCGGCTTCTGAGCGCGTTACCGCTATTGCTGCTGCAGACGGGAGCGGGGATCTCATGATTTCGTTGTCTGCAGAGCTAGTCGAGTCCCTTGACTGGAGGGAAGGAGATCAGCTATCGATTGAGATCGCCGACGGCGACACGTTGGTGCTCCAACGCCTATAGCACAGCAGGCGTTCGAGCCACCAGCGCTCAAAACATCCGCGACGGCTTAACTTCCGCCACCGAAACGGCCCCAGCAAGGTCGCTGGGGGTTGCAACTTCAGCGTCCGCTTGTGCTCACTATTTAGTCGTTGAGTCGGGAAACGCCCTCAATGAGGTTGGGGTGCCAAGCGATGCCTTGAAGCAACGTGTGGTTCGTTCGCACCCAATGTTCGGAATCGCACTAGTCCACTGCGTCTTTGAAATAGCACCCCTTCCATCTATGATG
The DNA here is from genome assembly GCF_040784895.1 of Cupriavidus sp. Agwp_2. Lineage (NCBI taxonomy): Bacteria > Pseudomonadati > Pseudomonadota > Betaproteobacteria > Burkholderiales > Burkholderiaceae > Cupriavidus > Cupriavidus sp. Agwp_2. Next base: position 456,907 of record NZ_CP088084.1, on the reverse strand, counting down.
GATGCATGGGAAAGATGAACTTGGACGAGCTCGAACGAGAGCAATTGTTGGCAGCCACGCGCAGCCAGACGGTGCGTGTGGGGGATGTGCGTCGGGCCAGGTTGATCCTGATGCTCGAAGACGGGGAATCGCGCGAGGCGATCATGCAGCGGCTCGGTTGCGATTCGCGCTTTATCGCGCGTTGGTCGCGTCGGTTTCTGGCCGAGCGGCTGGCGGGCCTGTATGCACGCCATCCCGGCAGAGCCCCCGCGCGCGCGCCGGAGAAGCTTGAGGCGCGTGTGTTGAACACCACGCTCAAGCGCAAGCCAGCCGACGGCTCCACGCATTGGAGTAGTTACAAGCTGGCCGCAGAGTTGGGCAACGTGTCGGTCTCGACCGTGCAACGTATCTGGCGCAAACATGGTCTGCGCCCCCATCGAATGGCGCAGCACATGATCTCCAACGATCCGGACTTCGAGACCAAGGCTGCCGACGTCATTGGCTTGTACCTGAACCCGCCGGCGCATGCGGTGGTGTTCTGCGTGGATGAGAAGACCGCGATCCAGGCATTGGACCGCAAAGACCGCATGTTGCCGCTGTCTCCTGGGCGTGCCGAAAGCCATGGATTCGAGTACAAGCGCAACGGCACCTTGAGCCTGTTTGCCGCGTTAAACACGGCCACCGGAGAAGTGCTAGGCAAGACTGCGGCGCGCCACACCAGCGAGCAGTTCGTGGCGTTTCTGACCGATATCGTGGCCCATCAGCCCGAGGGTCAGGAAATCCATGTGATCTGTGACAACGTGAGCAGCCACAAGACGTCGCGCGTCCAGGAATTCCTGCGGGCCTATCGGCACGTGCACATGCACTTCACGCCCACCTATTCGTCGTGGCTGAACCAGGTGGAGAATTGGTTCTCCCGTATCCAGCGTGACGTAATTAGTCGCGGCATCTTTACTTCCGTGAAGGACCTGGACCGGAAGCTGATGCGCTATATCCGTCAGCACAACGAGAATCCGGCACCCATCAAGTGGAAGTACAACGACCCAACTCGGCGAATTCGCCCGGTGCCATTTAACTGACGCAGTGTACTAGGCAGTGGTGAAAGTCAGGGGCGGCCGTCGGCCCCAGCGAACCGGGCGTTCGCGCGGCGCGGGGGTTGTTGACGGCGGTGTAAAAGCGACAGTAAATGGCGGCGTATGGTTGGGTCAGAAGGTCAACAGCAAGGGGCCGCATGCGGCCCCTTGCTGTTTGGGTTGGATGGTGCAGGCTAGAACGGATCGTCGAGGCTTTTCTCGGGGGGCGAGCGCTGCTCACGCAGCAGGTCATGCAGTGCGAGCTGGTAGTGCGCGCAGATTCGCTCGCGTAGATCGTCGATGAGTTCGACGACGGCGAGGGCCTGTTCTGGGGACCAGTTGTCTGGGATCAGGAAGTCCAGCCCGTTGGTGATTCCTGAAGGCAGGTGCAGATGCGTCATGATGGCTTTTTCTCCGCCCGGGCCACGCTGCGTTTCTTTGCTCGCTGATCGGCCCGCTCACGCGCTTCCTTGACGCGATACGACTCGCCCTCGATCGCGATGACTTCGGCACGATGCACCAGTCGGTCAACCAGCGAGACGACGCAGGCGGCGTTCGGGAACACCTCCGACCATTCGGCGAATGGTCTGTTTGTTGTAACCACCGTACTGGTGGCGCCATATCGGCGACTGATGAGCTCGAACAGCAGATCGGCATGTCGGTTCGAGTACGACAGGTAGCCGACCTCGTCGATGACCAGAACGTCCGGCGAGGCATAGCGGTGCAGGCGTCGACGCAAGGCCGAATCGCTGTCGAGGGCGGCCAGCTCGCCGAGCATCTGGCCGGCGGTGGTGAACAGCGCTGTGTGCCCTTGGACGAGCGCCTGATAGGCCAGATTCAGCGCCAGGGTCGATTTGCCGACGCCGTTCGGGCCGATCAGCACGACGTTGGCCGAGTCCTTGACGAACTCCAGCGACATCAATTCTTCGACGGCGGCCCGGTCGCAGCGCGTCGGCCAGGCCCAGTCGAAGTCGCACAAGGGCTTGAAGTTGCCCAGTCGGGCATCCCGGATGCGTCGCTCCAGCGAGCGGCGCGAGCGCTCCTCTTCTTCCCATTGCAGCAGCGGCGCCACCCAGCCGGCGTCGGCGACCTCCGGCCAGTGTGCCAGTAGCCCATGCAGGCGCAAGGCGTTCGCACGGCTTTGCAGGTTCTCAGGCGTGTTCATTGGCATCTCCCGTGAGCTGATCGTAGATGTCGAGGCGGTGGGGTATCACCAGCTTGTCCTTGTGCCGGACGTGTTCAGGTAGATGGATACCCACGGGCGGCGGTGCCTGGCGCGCCTCGCGCCGGCGCTCCAGCGCCAGGCGCACCGGATTCTGGTGAGGCGCCGCATCGCTGGCGAGGATTTCCTCGATCGCCGCTTGCAATTCAGCGGCGCCATAGCGGTCGAGCAGCCGCAGCAGGTGGGTGGTGATGTTGCCCAGATTGCCGCCCCGTTCCGCTGCGCGCTGCAGCAGCGCCTGGCTGGCCGGCGCCGCCCGAGCCAGATGGTCAAGTCCGCGATGGTGGCGGGCTTCGCGTTTGCGTTCGACCAAGGCATTGATGTGCGCGGCAATCTCTATCTGCGCGCCGCGATCGTAACTGCGCTCATGAGTGGCGAGCAGTTCCGTGCCATCGAGGATGCGTACCTGCCGGGGACTGGCCCGCACCGTGAGCGTGCGTCGCACATGCGTATGCGGGATCGTGTTATGCGCAAGAGAAAAACAATGGACATCAGCAGGAGCCTTGAAAAGGCTGGTATCAGCAGTCTACGGCGTGTCCATCAGATCAGCTGAAAAAGTGGACAGTACGACCATCGGGGTGTCCATCTTCCGCCGCAAGTTTCGCATGGTCGGAAGCCCAATACAGCCGGGCGTCCGACCATGCTGGAGCGTGTCAAACCATCGCGTGTCAAGGGTTCACTTCGCCGGGCTTCGCCCGCCCTTGACCCGTTCAGAGGTGTCACGGAACCATGATTGGATTTGATGCGTCACCACGCGGGGTGGGCCGTACCGGGAACCTTCCCGAACATCAGGTCGACGCAGGCGAAGCAGCGCAGGGCAGGCGCCCGTTTCGAGCGGGGACGCCCGCACCAATCTAGCGTGGCTGCAGGGGCAGGACGCTACCGCCACGCAGCGCGACCAGTTCCTTGCGCAGGCTGAACACCTGACGCAGCAGTGCGAGTTCACGAGCCAGCGATTCGTCAAGCTGTCCCTGCAGATCCTTCGCGTCGCCCTTCGCGCGGTTCAGACGCTCGGTCAGTTCGAGCTTCGGGCGCCCGGCCTCTGCGTTGGCCGCGTCGATCGCTGCGATCAGTTCGGTGAACTGCGGGCGCGACTTTTTGATGCTGCCCTTCTTGCGGCCCGCCTCGATCGCCACGGTGTCGTTGTTGATCCGCGCACCCTTGCGCTTCTTCAGCCGCTCAAGGGCGGCGTAGTAGTCGGTCATGGCGTCGCTCATGCTGCCTCCGGTTTGATCAGTTTCTCCTGCGCGTCAAGCAGTCGTTGCAGCGTCTGTGCCTCGATACGGTATTCGACGCTCGTCTCATCGACGGCGTACAGCTTCTCGACCGTAACCTGCTGCGCCTTGATCACGCGCCGAAGCTTCGATGGCACGACCACGAGGTTACGGCAGTCCGATTCAAGGCAATCCAGACGCATCCAGTCGAGCGGCATCGACTTGCACTGCTCGACACTGGCGCAGCCGCCCAGCACCGTCTCGCGGTACGCCAGCTCGCCCTTCACGAACATCCTCATCGTCTGCTCGCGCGAGTAGACCGACACAGGCGACGCCTGCACGGCACGGCTCTGTGTCCATGCTGCGTGCCCGCCGAACAGTCGCTCGTCAGAGAACAGCACCTGCTCGGCGTACGCAAGGTACTCGGACAGGCCCTGTGCCCCGGCCCATTCCTTCGCGAAGTGAGTCTTGTCGGTGTCGATGAAGCCCTTAGCAAATGCCGAGCCACGAGCGTAGTACATGCTCATCTCCTGCGTGACGTGCTGCAGCTGACGCTTGAGGGTCGGCAGCGTCACGAGTCCGCTCCGATGGGCATAGAGGGCCAGGGTACGGCGAAGCTGATGGCGCGTGAACGGCCACTGCTGCCCGACCGCGTACTTCGGCTCGTCTTCCCACGCGCGGTGCATGTCGACACGCTTTAGTTCAGCGATGTCCTCGACCGTGATCGTCGGGAAGACGCGCTCACGAAAGGCTTCGATATCGTTATGCACGGTACTCGCCGCCCGGTTTGCTACGTACCCCAAACGCAGCCCCATCCGGCAGAACAGCAGGTGCGAGCCGTCCGTCGATTCGGCGTAGCCCTGCGCGCCGTGCGCACGGTGTGCCTCGCCCGACAGCCGTTGCGCGAGCCTGACGGCACGAGCAGCGATCGGGCTGGTCACCCAGCATGCGCGCCTGGGACGACCGCCCGATAGCTTGGTCGTGATGCCCTCGATCGTGTAGTGCGTCACGCCATCCAGACGGGTCTCGCTCAGGCAGTCGTACGGCAGGTTCTCTGCTTCTGCCGCACGCATGCCGGTGAATGACAGGATGACAAGCTGGCATAGCGCGCCGATCGCCGCTACAAGAAACGGTACAACGTAAGGGGAGTCCTTGCACCCGAAGTGCAAAGCAGTCCTTGCCAGTTCCACAGAGACGCCCGGCCTCTCAGCAGAGTACCTGCGTGCGAGGTAGTCCGACAGCATGTCAGCGACGCCCTCTGCGATGCTGAGGTCATGCTCACAGGCCGACAGGAAGTGCTGGTAGATCCGCGTCGGGATGACAGGGTGTTGCGAGTATCCAGCACGTTGTGCGAAGCGTTCGAGTAGAGGCTTGTGCAGTTTGGCCAGCGGTACGCGCAGCCCTGTGGTCGCGACGCCCAGACGGTGAAGCTTTACCAGAATCGAATGAAGAATCTGGGCCTTCGTCTCCATCCCGGTTTGCGCCGCATAGTCCAGAACAACAGCGACAGTGGACAGGCCCTCGTAGAGCGTAAGCTGACGTGCGGCGGCAAAGAACGTGAACGCCCTCAGGTGATTTGAACGAGCGTGAAGCGTACCGGACGCCGGTACCGTATCAGTCGCTTCGTGCATCTGAAAGTACATCACCTGCTTCCACTGACGCGTAGTTGCCTCTGAAAGGGTGCGACTCGCGCCGTCAGGCAGGTGCCCCCTGAAATGAACGTGGGTGCGACGCAGTCCGATCGTATATGCCTGGATGTCCCAGGCGTCGTCACCAAACAGCGAAACAGCGTTCCCGGCCTTGTCGCGCGTGACCACCGTATCGTCTTCGACCCGATACCAGTCGGGGCACTCAGCGATCGGCGCGATCAGCGTGTTGTTCATGCCACCCCCAATTCGTAGAGCTGGTCGAGCTTGGCCGACCAGAAAGCGTCAAGATTGCCTTTGATATCAACGTCCTGCTCGATCTGATCGACCAGCGCGGCGTCGCGCTTACGCAGTTCATCCAGCAGGAAGTCAACGCGCCGCAGCACGGCGCCGAACGAGCTGTCGTACTGCTCGATCGAGTCAGCACGCCCGCTCACGAGCCTGACGCAGTGACGGCAGCTCAGCAGCTTGCGGATGTCGGTGGCGTCGGCGTGCACGCGGTACTGGTTGCAGAAGAGACATCCTTCGGTCGAACGGCAGTCAGGCTGTACGCTGATCAGGTCCGCGATCGGTGCAGGCTTGTGGAACTCGATGCAGACGCCCACCGCGCTCCTGATGCTGCCCGCCGGGTCGTTGCCGGGCTTGAGCACGGTCTTCTCGACCGAAGCGAGGAACGCGCCCATCTCAGCCTTGTGCGCGGCATCCGTGCCGTTCGAGTACGAGCGCAGCGCCGTGTCCAGCGAGTGCCCCATCAGCCTGGCTGCGATGACGGGGCCGTGGTTGCTCACCGCCCAATCCTGTTTCGCCGCACGCCATTGACGCGCGCTGATGCGAGGCAGCACGATCCCGAATGTGTCGAGTCGACGGTGAAGCTGAACCAGAAACTGGGGTGAGAGACACACTAGCTGTCGTCTCTGTGCAGAACACCCGACGACCATAAACAACGCGTCGCAGTCTGCGTCCTGCACCAGATACTCGCGCAATGCCAGATACGCCTTGAGCTTCGGCATGAAGCCCAGCGAGACGGTGAATGTAACGTCCCTCCCGCCTGCACGATACTTGACCTCACGAAACTTCTGACGTGCAACCGACGCATCCTGCAGGCTCGCGGCAAGCTCCGGGCTCCACTTCATGGCCAGCAGTTGTGCGGGGTTGACGCCCGTTTCGGCCAGAAACAGCGCGGCAAAGCAAAGGACCGCCATCGAAGCGTGTGAGCGACGGATCGGTGACTGTGCGTCCTTGTTCGCCGCCGCGAGATGTTTAGCCGAAAACCAGGCGACATCCCGTGAACGCTTAAGAGGATCTTTAGAGCCAGCCTTAGCCATGCGCGTTATGAGTTCTTCCCGGGTGCGCGGCTCCCCCGTTTCCAGATTCCAGCCAGCCGGGCCGTGAGAGGTGTCGCCTTCACGATGGTGATGTCTGTGCGGAACAAGGCAAAGACTCTCGCCTCGCGCCGTGCTCACTCGCCACGGGTACGGCTTGAAGTCGAGCACCAGCGTGCTGATATCGCTGAAGAGCGCGTCAGCCCAAGCTAGCAGGGCGGCCTGTGCCTCGGCATCAGGGACAGCGGTAGGCACAGAAGCATCCAGTTGACGGCGTAGCGCCCTCTCATCGGCGCAGAAGTCATCGTTTCGGAATAACTCACGTAGCATCGACAACAGATAACGCTGATTGGTGCCGACGGAATTGCGCTTCAGGTTGCCCAGCGAGACCTGTTCGCGCTTCTCACGGAAGTAACGATGAACCGCCTCCGCCGTAGCCTTCTCGTCACAGAGCACCTGATGCAAGCCCTGCCTGTCGGCCCAGTTGACGAACTCAAGCACGACGCGCAAATACATGGCGATCGTCTCCGGGCGCCTCGTGCCAGGGGCCATACGCCCGGAAAGCTGGGTCACCAGCAGACGCACGACCCTGGCGCGTTCGCTGCAGAAGCTTGTTTGGTCGAAAGTGCGTCGTGTGCGCTGCCGGCTTGACGTGTCACGCGCCAGATAGCAGATCTGGCCGATATCGGAACGTCTGCTCATGCCTTCCCACCTGAGCAGCACGCGCTCGGGATGCAGAAGCAGCGTGCCCTCCGCGAGCGGCATGTGTACTTCCTCGTACTGTCGGCTCATGGTGCCACCGTAGTGTCGAGGGTGCGGGTGACCAGCGTCGACAGGTGCGCACCCCAGCCATCCTGCACTGCGTCGAACAGCTTGCGATTCTCGCGGTAAGCGAGGTAGCGCTCGGTCGTAGACGGTTGTACGTGCCACATCAACTGCCGCAACTGATCGAGCGCCCGCGTGTACTTCGTCTCATTCGCTGTCATCGAGTCGACCATGTTCAGCCCGAAAGTGGCACGCAGGTCGTGGAAGCTGAACTCGTACCTGGGGTTGTCGAGCCGCACGCGCATCATGGGCAAGAGTTCGTCCCTGATGAACTGGCGCACGGCCTGCCCGGTCTTGACGTGGCGACGCACCTGCGGGCCAGTGCTGACCGGGTCGCGCGACCCGCGGTCCTCGTAGAGTGACGCACCGCGATGGCTTAGAAAAAGCGGCCGGTCGGGGTGATCGCCGCCGTCTTCCAGTTGACGACGCTTGCGCGCGCGATCGCTGTGCACGTAGATGTACAGCCGTTCGTAGAAAACGCGCGGCAGGTGCAACACGCCCTTGACACCGCCCTTCGTGTCGATGCCGGTACCCGGCCCGCAGGCGAGACGGATGTCGTCACCGTGAAACTCGCCCGGCTTGCGCATTACGTGTTTCGCGCGCACGGTCAGTACAGTCTGGATGCGAGCGCCCGTCAACAGCGCGAACAGATGAATGAGCGTCATCTCGGTGTTGTCGAGAGCGGCTAACGATTCAAGTAGCACCGACTGCTCGGAAGATGGGAGCGGGCGCAAGCGACCGCCGTCCTGAATGTGATCGTCCCACGGGTCTTCGGCGCGCCGACCACTTATCGCCAGGTCGGTGGTCTTGACCTCGATCGCGCTGCTGAAGCCTTTCTGGTCCCTGAACTCGATGAAACGGCCAGATTCGACCCACGGCGCGTTCGCGGGCTTGAAGCCTGCCTCGCTCATGAGCCAGCGATAGAAGCGCACTACGGCGCCCATACGACGCCTGGCGACGCCCGGAGACAGTTCGGCTGCCTGCACGGCCAGCCTGATCGAGGCGCTGTAGCGGTAGGTTGGACGTTGCCGCTTGTTCGCGGGGAACGTCAGCCAGTCGACGCCCTCGTCATCCAGATAGCGACGGAATGCCACCAGGTCGTCTGAGATGCTGGCGAACGTCAGCATGTTGGGCGACGACTTCGACTCCATCATATCGATGAGCCAGAGGTTCGCCTCAGCCCACGGCGCACCATCAGCGAGTCGAACAACAGGAAAGAGAGGGAAGGTGCCTGCGATCCACTGCGCGCGGGCGTCGCGTCGCCTGCCGGTGTCGGGGTCCGCGAGCGGGACCGTGTGATAGATGGTGCCGCCCTCGGGGGTGGTGATACTGACCGGCGTCGCGCCGGGTGTGTCGCGGTCAACGACCTCGGTCAGCGGCAGTTGCCGGATGGTCGTTCGTCTTGCCGTCATCGTGCAGATCCTCTGCTGTGTTTGTGCGGGTGTCCGCTTTAACACAGCCTGCGAGTATCATGAAATCGTTCCTGGCTTGCGCATATCGTGTAGTCATTCAGATCGAAGCGCACATACGGTGTCTTGCCGACCTTGACAGCCAGTTGCAGTTCGCATGGATAGGGATTCTCCGGCAAGGCGAGCAGGCTGGGCTGCTCGCGGGAGAACGCCTCGCGTACGCTGATCGTCGGTTCTTCCCGGCAGGGACGATCGGCCGCAAGTCCCGCACACCAATGGGCGGCTTGGGCGTTGAGCTCATCGAGGTCGGTCACGGTGCGTCCGGCGAAGAAGCTCTCGCGTACATAGCGGATGGCGCGCTCGACGCGCCCCTTCTCGTTGCCACGGGCGACGGCAACCGGCCGGGGCTCGTAGCGGTGATGCGCCGCGAACGCGAGCAGTGTCGGATGGAAACGGATCGCATCGCCCTGGCGTTCCAGCACGGCACTCTTCAGGTTGTCGTAGAGCAGGACCCTGGGAAGGCCGGACCAGGCTTCGAAGGCACCGGCATGGCCGGCCAGGAAGCTGTCCATGCGTGCATCAAGGTAGAAGCGCAGATAGATCTGCCGCGACCATGACAGCACCATCACGAAGGCCATCAGCGGCCGGCGTGCGCGGCCGATCTGCAGATGGCCGAAGTGACCCCAATCGACTTGCCCTTGTTCGCCCGGCAAGGTACGCAGACGCAGATAGGCTTCCGGCTGTGGGCGCGGCCGGTGCAGCGCGATCATGTGCCGGAAGTGGTGCTGGCTCCCGCGGTAGCCGCGTTCGGTCACCATCGCATACAGGCGGCTGGCCGTGAGCGACGGGAACTTCTTCAACGTCTCATGGATGAATGGCAGGTAGGCGTCGATCTGCGACGGCCGCTGCACGCTGCCAATCCTGGGCAGGCCGGCCTGCGCCAGCACACGCTGGACGGTGTCGCGGTGCACATGCAACTGGCGCGCGATGGTGCCGGCGCGCCATTTCTCGACGTGGTAGTAACGCAGGATCTGGGCTTCAAGTTCTACTCCAATGGTCATGGGTCGTGTCCTGTGCGGTCAGTCGTACGAACATCACGGAAGACCCGACGACGCAGTGGTCCGAGGCGGACAAAGCCCGAATATGTGCAACGGCAGAAGTGGCAATGCTCAGGCACCGGTGTTGAGGCGCCAGCGGGCGCCGGTGCTCTGGCCGGCGTCGTCAAGGTCAGCGGCAGTAGAGCATCGGCGGCCTGCGCGGCGGAACCCTGATGCGTCACTTTCTTTTGGCGACAGCGGTAGCGGCGCATCCGCTCCGCGTGCGCCAAGCGGCCGCGGCGGCTGCGTTGATAGCGCTGAGCGGCCTCGCGCAGGCTGGCGCGACGCGCTGCTTGCGAGCAGCCGCCATTGCAGTAGATCTGACCGCGGTCGCAGCGGCGGCAAACAACGACCTGCGCCCGGCAATGGGCGCACACAAAGAGGCGGCCCGTGGCCGGCATCGGCGATCCCCCAGTCATGCCGAAACGGCCTCGACGGGATGGACGAGCCGTGCCATACTGGCTCGGCACGCGCGCCCTTGGCACGAGTGGGGCACGACATCGGGATGAACTTGGCGGTTTGGACCGGTGTCGTGCCTGTTTCTTTTCGGCGGTAAAGCCAACCTTTTTACCGCATCCCCACTGCGACGTCACCACCTTGCGGAATGCCCATCACCGGGCGCGTCTGCACTCGCCCTACGGGCTCGCTCCGACGCGCCCGGTGGCCACCTTCAATATCGAATCAGAAGACCTCGAGACAATCCTGCAATGCAGGAGTTGCTCCGCATCTTTAAGCCGCGCCGCCGTTTAGTGCCGGTTTTAGACAGCCATTCACAGGGGTGGCCATGGGGCTTCCAAATCCCAATCTCGCGAACCCCAAACGTTGATGATCCAGATGGAAGGCGATGTGGGCATTGCGTGCTTCGCTGGGATGGGCGAATGGCAGATACTGATATGCGTGGCCACCGGATTGAAATTCCAGGATTCCGCCAGCTAACTGCTCGGTGATGGCCATGATTCCCCCCGGCCGGTGGACCCGCGTGCGTTGTCTCAACAGTCGCCAGGGCGAGTCTCCCCAGGACATGATCGTTACGTCGTCAGGGTGGTAATGCGGGCGCGTACCGGCCAGTAACGCCTCGAAGCCGTTCAGACAGCCAGCGTAGCCCGCTTTCACAGGGCCAGTGACGCGTTCATCGGGCGCGCGGTAGTCCGGGTAGATGTTGACGAACAGGAGCGTGCCCAGTTTCCCGGACAATAGGGGCTCGGTCACGGCGGCGAAATAGCGCCTTGCGACGGACTCGTCGTTGTCTGGCAAGAGATGCAGGCCATCCTGCCGCATGGGCCAGTTCAGCCTGTGTGGCTTACCCTCACGCTTGGGCACGATCGGATACCAGTCGTGGCCCACGATGATCACCAGGCGGCGCACCGGGGCTTTGCCGTAAGTGCGATGCAGAGCGTGGTCCGTCCAGGGACTGATGCCGAAGCTAAAGCCAAGGTCGTGCTGCCTGCAGAGCGCTACCATGCGGGCGGCCAGCGCCGGCGCCGATATGGCGCGGCCGTTCTGCACCTCGGTATCGAGTTTCTCCACGGTTGTACTGAAGGACTCGTACTTTTCGAGCGTTGCCCGATGGAAATCCGACGTTAGGTATGACCATGGACGCGTCCGCGCGGTATCCCAGTAGCTCGCTAACTCCGGGGTAATGCGAGGAAAGATCTCACGGTAAGCCTCGATGATTCGCTGCGCACCTGTACGGTCGTAATGCATCGCTCTCGAAGAAGTATCGACTGGCATGGAGTTCTGGGAACTGTTCTTGGCTTTCTATGCAAGGTGAAGCAAGCGGTGCGCTGGTCCGCAAAGTCATGCCGACAATCACAGCCGCGATAAGCGCATCCTATGGCTTTACACGAAAATGCTCGATCGACTGGCCAGCGTTCACGGCGCGCTGCAGCCAGTCCGGCAGATCGCCGTGACCATCCCACGCGTGGCCATAAGCGTCTCGGAAGCAAATCGGACGGGCGGAGGCATTGGCGAGCGACGCTCCTTCAGAAAAGCAGCCTGCGTTCTGCAGGTCGGCCAGATGCAGGCCATATCTGGCCATTTGCGTCTTGATCCATAGGATCGTCTCGGCGCGCTCGCGCAACAGTTGGGTGTCGGAATCCTGGAGAAGGGCAGGAGGCATGCTGGCGAAAGAGCTAGGGTCGAAGCATCAGGAAAGAAAGGACGTTCGGAAGGCACCCGCCGGACAGGGCAGGGCATCGGGGCCAGACGCAAGAGTATTCTAACTGGTGCGCCACGCCCCAGGTCTACGCCTGACCTCGCCCGCAGCTAATGCCTGCGAAGCGACTGCCTAACGCATTCCCGCATTAGCGGCAATCAATCCGATAGAGACGGGTCAACCCACTTTTGTCGGAAATCACTGCCACATATCATGAATTGATAGTCCGTCCGCGCGAAAGATGGCGTGCGCGGCCCAAGCGAGGAGGTAGGCCATTGGACGGGAATTGAGGATGAGCAACGGCGTCAGACTACCGCCGTCCAGAGGGCCCAGACGTACGTGGGGGTTGGGTTGCCGGGGCGCGGCGGTAAAACCAAGCCCTTATCGAATGCTGCGGACGGCTTCGAGCATCGAGTGTCCTTGGCTGGTCAGGCGAGGATAAGCACTGCCACTATCATGCCCGTGTTCCATCGTGACCAGCTTGTGGGCTAGCAAGCCGTCCAATTGATCAGGTTCGAGATCATCGATATCGTGCGCATCGCCAAGCAAGAGTAGCGCAGCGATTTCGTGCGAACTTAGCATGGTGGCCTCCTTTGCCGGGGTCGGAAAATGGAACCTACGATAGCTGGTCCGTGGATCGAACTCCACGAAGGATGAGGGGAATGGAAATGGACTCGCCGGTGTCAGGGACACGCAGGACGCGCACACCGAGGGGCCACCTTAAACTGATTTTTTGCCGGAAGCAAGTTAAGACTGTGCTGCATCGCAGCGCGGCTTTCGCACCAGTGGTCGCCAGCCTGCCGAGCGATTCCGCTCGAAGCTATGGCCACGCCGCGGCTGTGAGGGACTTTTCGCAAACTTGATGGAAGAGCTGATGCTGTCCTGCACACAGACCTCACCGTCCAAGATGCCTCCCGAGGGTAGGGCAAATCCGAGAGTGGACTTCGTTCGACAATGTGGCTCGCACGACATCAAAGGATAGTCAGCGGCAGCCAGCTTTGACGGGCCCGCCAGCGAGCCAGCCAAGGGATGCCTCCGGCTTCCACCATAGTGGATCCTAATGACCCGAAAAAGTCAGCGCAGCATCTTCTCTCACTTATTATCGGTCATTGCTTCACGTTGATCCTCCTGGCCCAATTTTCCTTGAATTCAAGTGGCATTACATTGAGGCTTTCCTATTGGATTGAGCGCCCCTGATGATCGTGTCAAAAGAAAAGACTTGGTCCGGCCGTGGTCGCCAACCGGCATGGCTTGGCAAGAACCCCAAAAGGTTCCTGATCGCAGAAGAAGCCTAGGTAAGAACGGTATTCATCTCGGCCACTTCAGTGCGAATGTCTGTGATGAATATCCGGATAGTGAGGATGCTTGTGAACTATCGGGGCATGCCTGTGGGCATGCGTGTGCGGCTCCAACCCGTCCCACGGAAAATCATGCTCATGCTGGTGATGTTCGTCGTGGCGGTGGGCATGGGTGTGTTCCATCGCCTCGTGGATATGCTCATGCTCGTGCCGTTCCCGCAGATGCAGCCACACGCCTAACGCCATCAGCGCTGCAGCAAGCCAAAACAGGACACTGGGTATCTCCGGCCATAACGCGAAAGAGATCGCCACGCCAAACAGTGGTGCCACCGAGAAGTAAGCCCCCGTCCTGGCGGTACCAAGGTGGCGAAGCGCGATCACAAACAGCGCCAAGCTCACACCATAGCCAACGAATCCGATCAGCAGCGCCGATGCCAGCGGTAGTCCGGCCGACAGCTTGGCGCCGGCTGCCAGTGCGAATCCGGTATTGCATGCACCTGCCACCAAGCCCTTCAGGCACGCGATCAGGACGGCGTCATTCGATGACACCTTGCGGGTAAGGTTGTTGTCGATTGCCCAGCATCCGCAGGCTGCGACGATAAGCAGCGCACCCGGGGACAAGGCGGCGGCCTCTGGTTGCCAGGACAGCAGGACGCCTCCGGCAACGATGGCGATCATGCCGAGCACGATTTGCCGGTCGGCATTCTCTTTGAACACAATCCAGGCGATAAGCGCGGTGAAGACGCCTTCGACGTTCAACAGGAGCGAGGCAGAGGCGGCGTTCGTGACGACAAGGCCGGTCATCAGAAGCGCCGGACCAGCAACGCCGCCAGCCAGGATCGCTCCCAACAGCCATGGAATCTCGTGACGTGGGATTGGCGGTTGCGATGGCGGCTGGTTAGCAGGCTTCCGAGCAAGCCGTCTTAGAAGCAGGTATCCACCTAGACCCAAACCGCTCCCCAGATACAACAGGCCCGCTAGCAACAGTGGCGAGACAGAACCCGTCAGGGTTTTGGCCAGCGGCGTACTTGCTCCGAACAGTAGTGCAGCAGCGAGCGCGGGGGCGGCAGAACGAATGGACATGTCAGACAGTGCGATGGCAACAGTTATGTTTCAACAAACGCTGCAAGAAATTTCGCCTCCCGCCGGCAGGTGGCCCAGCAGGATCATTGAACATAACGGTTGTGCGATTTTTGCATTGCATAACCATGCAGGGCGGGCGGTTTAGGCAGCGCTTGGCCCGGCGACTCCGCAAACGTCCTCATGAAGGACTACTCGGGCCCGCGGACGATTTCTCCCCACGAATCTAAAGAGGTCGCGGTTGTTCGCTTCACCGGGGCGAGGACTTGCAGCGCGATGCTAACGAGTTGGACCGGCCTGATGAGTTCGCGGTCCACATCGTGAATTTTGGCTTCCGTGGTATAGATGGCTTGCTGGTCTCCTGCAGTTCGCCACGCTTCCTTCAAGACGGCGTTGTAATGCCCGGTACTTTGCGTACCGCTACCGTCATTGCTGATATCGACAGCAGCAAGCAGCGTAGCTGCTTCCTCATCGCCGTCTGGCAGCAGTTCAATGCGTACCCGCAACATAGTGGTTCCTTGCCTGATTGGTTCACCGGATGGGCACCTTAATGCGACGCGCCTTCCGTATCAAAGACGGAGGGCGACCGAAAAGGGGGGCACGAAGGCGTTGCTACTGGGCTTGCTCCATGTCGATAAGCTTGGCTCGAAGTGTTTCGACGAGCCAGCAGAGGAAACTTTCCCATCCTTCCCGGGTAATGGCTAAACCCTTGCCACCCTCGACCAGAACGCAAGTTGAGAGATCTCTGTCGGTAAGATCAGGCTGCAGAAGCAGCCAACGAGCAAGGATGCTCTCCAACTCGTACGGGACGTCATGCAGGTAGAGGTAGGAGCCGACTTCAGTCTCGACGTAAGGAAGCCCGGCCGGCAGCCAGGCCGACAAGAGCCGCATCTTCTGTTGCAGTGACATAGCAGTTCTGGCTAAGACAGCCCGTTCCGTTCCCATCTGTGATGGTAAAGCGGTTTTCAGTGGGCGAGTCAGAATGTTGGCCGAAGTGACCTTAGAGGGAGCCACGCACGGCTGCCAGAGCGCTGCCACCTGAACGTGAGCCAGAGCGCTGACACCCGAACGTGAGATGGCCGGGTCGAAACCGTCCAGGACCTCTCAGCCGAAGATTTCTTCCCGAGCGGGAAGTTTTGCGTGCTTGTAGAGACTGTGCCGCTTGGATCTTCCCGAACGGGAAGAAAATCCGCGCCCGAACCCAAGTCAGGCAGCTAAACCGCGACGTAAAGCCGTACGGAAAAGATAAAAAGTGCCTCATAGATCAATGCATGACACTTTTACGTCGAGTTACCGGACAACTTTACGTTAGAGGATTATTTCAACTTTGCCAAAACCGGACATTACAACTTTGCCGCTACATTTTTGTTTCGCATAATCTATCTTATGTTAAATGCAAGGCAAACCAAAGAGATGCGCCATGGTCCCCGGAACTCAGAAACCCTGGACCGCCACTGCCTCGCGGCGGACCCCACCCTTGTCCTTGTGAACGCCGGATGATGACAAGGCTCGGATGGCAGCTTCGCGGGAATTTGCGATGCGCTTGTGCGCGGTCTGCAGGACCGCATCGATGTCTCGCCTGGTGACAGCACGCTGCAGCGCACGCCAGGTCTTCAAGGAATTTTCCAGCGAGCCCGGATGGCATTCGAGCCCCAGCCGGACATAGCGCAGGACCCGCAGCGAGATGGAGTTCAGCAGTTCCCCGACCAGCCGGTTGCTCGTCAGGTCTGCCATGGCCATGTTCGCGATGAAGGTCACGCTGATATAGGCGTCTACCGATTCTTCGACGGCCTTGCTGAACTGCGGCATGAACTTTTCGAACCAGGCGTCCAGCGCGTCCGCGCGCTCTTCCACCAGTTGCCTGAGCAGGATTTCAAACAGCGCATCCCGCACGACGTAGATATCGCGCAGATCCTGGGCGTTGGGCTCGGTGACAATGGCGCCGCGCCGCGCGCGAAACTCCACCAGGCGCTCCCGCTCCAGGATGCGCAAGGCCTCGCGGACAGGAGCGCGGCTGACTTCCAGCACCTCGCAAATGTCATTTTCAAGCAGGCGTTGGCCGGCGTGGATTACGTCGAGCGTGATCAGGCCCGCCAGCCGCACTGCAATCTGATCAGCGACCGATGCCGACCAGTCGCGCCCATGCATCAGCGCCTGCTCAACTGCCAGCATGACCGGATTCTGCGGCGTTTGCGGCGCAAGCAGCGACTGCAGGTCTGGCGTGTTGGTAGTCTTGAGTCGAGCCATGCGCGGCGCATCCTTCCGATATACGTTGTTCAGTTTTTGTCGACAATATTAAACCGCGCAACCGGCTGGAGGCAACCAGGACCCGTGCCTGGCATGGCTTCGTGAAGCGTTATGCGTTGTCCACCGGCAGAGGTGCGGCCTGCCGGCGCACGGCACCGCGTGCCGCCCTGCTTTCCTTGGGGCTGCAGCCGAATTGCACGTGATACCAGCGCGAGAATCCACTTGGCGCGGAGAAGCCGAGCAGGGTCGCCACTTCGGTCAAGGGACGATCGCTTTCGATGACATGGCGCGCGGCGAGTTCGATGCGGACGTCGTTGACGATCGAAGAAAAGCTCTGCCCTTCATCCGCAAGCCGGCGTTGGACCGTTCGGCACACCACGCCCAGATGGTCCGCCACCTGTTCGATGGTGCAGCGCCCGCCGGGCAGCAGCAACAGGATGATGCGCCGCACGTCTTCGAGCATTGTCACCTGCCGGCAAATGGCGGAAGCGTCTACCAACTGTTGCGCATAGCGCGCCATGGCAGGATCGGCGGAGGAATTGCGGGCATCGAGATCGGCCTTGGGGCAGATGATGCAGTTGAATTCATGGTCGAACTCTACGCAAGGCCCGAAAAACCGCTGGTGCGTACTGAGGTCGCGTGGCGCGGGATGTTCAAAGCAGACGCGCCGCGGCACCCAGTCGGGGTTGAGCAGTTGGCGTATCAACCGCACGATGACCCCGAGTGCGAGTTCCACCCGTTGGCGTGTGGGCTGGTGTGCATTGCCGGCGATAACCGCCTCGCGAATGATCACCAGTCCGTCGCATTCCTCGACCGCCAGCGAGAGCGCACTGTTGAGCAAGGCTTGATAGCGCATCAGGATGCGCAGCGAATCGCGCAGGGTCGCCTGGTCGCGGATCAGCAGTCCTACCGGCCCGAGATTGGACAACAGGCGCGACTCGGCCATGCATAGCCCGAAGCTCTCGTTTCCTGACAGGGTTGCGGAGGCGTGCAGCAGTCGTCCGACACGCTCCACCGGAATCATGAGGTCCGGATCGCGCAGAACGCTAGGACTCAAGCCGGCGTCAAGGAGCATTCGCACCGGGTCCAGTCCGGCAGCCAGGGCGACCTCGCTGTAGTTGGTGAGGGCCGCGGCGCGGACCAGTGACGACATTGCAGGGGCGAGTAAAACAGTGACATGGAATGATAAAAGCCTGTCATGTACTGTCAAGCGGGAGAAACCCGTGGCGTCCAAACTCCAAGGCGATCGACCAGCTCGACGAAGGAGACAACGCTCATGATCCAACGCCTCGAAGCGGCACCCGCAGTGGTCCGCGCCACCTCGCTTGGGAATTCCATCCGGGTCGAGCCAATCACTTGCACGATCGGCGCCGAACTCGGCAACGTCCACCTTGGCGCGGCTGCCGAGGACGACCAGCAGATGGCGGAGATCCGGGCACTGTTACTCAAGCATCGCGTGTTGTTCTTCCGCGACCAGGACATCACGCGCGCAGAGCATGTGGCCTTTGCGCGCCGCTTCGGCGAACTGGAGGACCATCCGGTGGTAGGCAGCCATCCCGACTACCCGGGACTGGTCCAGATCTACAAGACCCCGGACAGTCCTCCCGAACGCAATGAGAATTCCTGGCATACCGATGCCACCTGGCGCGACCAGCCGCCACTGGGCTGCGTGCTGCGCTGTATCGAATGCCCGCCCGTGGGCGGCGACACGATGTGGGTCAACATGGTCGAGGCATACAACCAGTTGCCCGAGGATATCAAGGCAAAGATCGCCCCATTGCGTGCGCGGCACAGCATCGAGGCGAGCTTCGGCGCCGCGATGCCGATTGAAAAGCGTCTTGCGCTGAAGGCCCGGTACCCGGACGCCGAGCACCCCGTTGTGCGCATCCATCCCGAAACCGGGGAGAAAGTGCTGTTCGTCAATGGAAGCTTTACGACGCATTTCACCAACTTCAATGTGCCGGCGAACGTGCGCTTCGGGCTGGATAAGGCGCCAGGTGCAAGCCACCTGCTCAACTATCTGGTCAGCCAGGCCAGCATCCCCGAATACCAGGTGCGATTTCGTTGGAAGAGAAACAGCGTCGCGTTCTGGGACAACCGTTCAACCCAGCACTATGCAGTGATGGACTATCCCCCGTGCCACCGAAAGATGGAGCGAGCCGCCATCGTTGGTGACCAACCTTACTGAAAGATCGACATGACCGCTACGAAACCAACCGTTCTTATCGTCCCTGGCCTGCGTGACCACGTGCCGGAACACTGGCAGACGCTGCTGGCCGCAAAGCTGCCTCGCGTCGTCAGCGTCGCCCCGCTTGAGCAGGACAAGCTGAGCTGCGCAGCCCGGGTCGAGGCAATCGACCGCGCCCTGGCCACCATCGACGGGCCGGTCATCATCGTCGCGCACAGCGCGGGCGCGATGATGGTCGCCCATTGGGCTGCGCGAGGCGCCACACGCGAGATTCTCGGCGCATTGCTGGCAGCGCCCGCGGACCTCGAGACGCCCATGCCGGCAGGCTATCCGACGACCGAGACACTGGGCGCCCATGGCTGGCTGCCGATTCCTCGCGGCCCGTTGCCGTTTCCCAGCATTGTTGCGGCAAGCAGCAACGATCCCCTGACGCGCCTGGATCGCGCCCGCGAGCTGGCGCAGTCGTGGGGAAGCCGCCTTGTCGAGCTTGGCGAGGTCGGGCATCTGAACCCTGCCTCGGGCTATGGCGAGTGGCCGCAGGCCGAAGCGTTCATTCGCGAGCTTTCGCAAGCGAATATCCCGGCGACGGCCCGCGGATAATCTGAGATCAGTCCGGCTGGAAATTGATGGATTTCAGTAGCGCGGACTGTTGTTGATAGGCCTGCTTCAAGTCCGCCATCATGTCTTCCGTGGTGGCGGCACTCCCCTGCTCCATGCCCATGTCCCTGACGCGATTCTGCACCGCTGGCTGCCTGAAATAAGCCAGCTTCAGCCCGAGGCCGGGCAGGCGGATGGCGCCGGCAGGAAACTGCGTGACTAAGCGAGGGGTGCGGGGCTTCTTATTCTTCGACCCGGATGGCTGCGTCGCTGGCGATCTTCGTCCAGACCCGCAGGTCGTTCTGGACGATCTCGCCCAGCTGCGCGGAGGACTTTACCGGCGCCGGCTCGAAGTTGAGCTTGTTCATCAAGGCCGCGATCTCGGGCGATCCCTGCACCTTGTTGACCTCGTCGGACAGGCGCTTCACGATGGCCGGACTGGTCCCTGCCGGCGCGAACATGCCGAACCATCCCACCGTGCCGAACTTGTAGCCCTGCTCGCTCATCGTCTTGACGTTGGCAAGCTGGGGCGAGCGCACGTTGCCCACGATCGCAATGCCACGTACCTTGCCGGATCGCAGGAACGGAACCGCCACGCTGGGATCGGTCCAGCCGATCTTCAGCACCCCCGAGGAAAGCTCGGTGAGCAGTTGGGTGGTAGTCCGGTAGGCAACGTGCTCCGTCTTCATGCCGGTCTGCTTCTTCAGCCACTCCATCGTCAGGTGCGCGGACGAACCCGTGCCCCAGCTGCCGTAGCTTATCTTGTCCGGATGCGCCTTCACGTACTCGATCAGTCCAGGCAAGTCGTTCACCGGCAGATCCGGGCTGACCAGCAGCAACACGCCACCCACCGCAGTCTGCGCGATCGGCACGAGGCTCTTCCTGGACTCCGGGGAAATAGACTTGATGACTGCCGGCGCAACCACCATGTTGGATGCCGTCGTGTAGAGGATCGTGTAGCCATCCGGTGCCGCCTTGAGGGCGGCATTGGTGCCGATCACCCCACTGCCACCCGGCCGGTTCTCCACCACCACAGGCTGCTTCAGCGATTCCGAAAGGCGTTGCGCCATGACGCGCGCCAGCGCATCGGTTCCGGATCCGGGAGATGACGGCACGATCATCTGGATCGGGCGCACAGGCCAGTTTTCCTGCGCCTGAACCGGACGTACCGCGCACAAGCCGACGATGGCCTCCGCGCATAGCGTGAGGGCAAGCCGCTTTCTGAGTAATGACATCGTTGTCTGTCCCCATCTTTTCTAGTCATTCGCCCGGTGCGCAGTTGTGCTGCCCGCCTCACCAGGCCACTGCGGCAGCGGCGAGGATCCTGACGACTCAGGCGATCGTGCGATTGATCATAGCAGTCGCATTTTTTATTGTCGACATAAATTATTTGAGCTGATGAGACGACCGGATTCAATTCGAGCCAGGCCCGAAATGGATCGCAACAGGTGGGCATTGCCGGGGTCCGCCAAGGCGGTGGCGGACCCCCGGATGGACTGCTCCGCTACTTGCCTGTAGCTGGCTGTACGGACACTGCGATGGCCTCGGTATAGACCGCCTCGACCCTGTCACCCTTCTTGATGCCTTTGAGCCGCTCCGGATCCTCAACCACCAGATCCACGGTGCGACCCTTTGGTCCCTTCAGCGTGACGGTCTTGGCGCTGGTGTTGACCGCGACGACGTCGGCAGTGACGGTCACTTCGCGGCCGACCGTACCGCCCGGCTTCGCACCCGGCGCGGCACGGTCCGAGATCTCGCGCTCATTCATCGCAAGGGGTCCGGTGCCCTTCTTGAGGCTCATGGTCAGGGCCTCCCTGTACTCGATCGTGACGGTGTCGCCTACCTTGAGCTGCTCGAAGTTCCTGGCCTCCGGGCCTACGACGAGATCCACGACCTTGCCGTCGCCGGATTTCAGCGAGACCGTTCGCGTCGGCGCATCGATCTTGACGATCTTGGCGGTCATTTTCGCCGTGCCGGTGGCAGTCGCCTGGCCTGCCGATTGCGTGACATCCACGCGCGTTTCAGGCTGTGCCCAGGCGGAAGCGGTAGCCACCATCATCACTGCTGCAGCCAGTACTGTTGTTCCTTTCATGCTGTATCCCCTTTTGCTCTGCCTTGCGCTGCGCGGCCATGACACCAGCCGCGCTTCCCTTCAGCGTCCCATGCGGCGGTCATAGCTGCGTGAAACGCGATCGAGCAGGCCGCCATCGCGCGGGCTGGCGGAATTGAACTCCACCCGCACGCTGCCGTCGCCTTGCTGGCGGACACTGGCCGTCACGGTATCGCTGTCTTTCCTGCCGACGACAGTGCCTGCCATCGCGTCCTGACTGGTGATGACCAGGCCCTGGTCCCGCATGGCATCCGCGGCCGCATAGAACGAACGGTCGTAGCTGGCAGGTGCGCCCGCAGGGGGTGGGTAGCCGTAGTAGGTGCAGCCCACCAGCGTCAGGGTGGCAGCGGCTATCAGGGCGATTCGCTTGAGCTTCATGGTGACACCCTCCATTTCCAGTGATGTACGCGGTCAAGGTCCGGTGTGCTACGCCATCAGGAGCGCCTCGAAGGATGCGTCACAGGCTTCATCGTGTGTGATGCCGGTCAGCATGTTTGTCTGCCCCCGTCAGCGCGGCGGCTGTGCGCCCGGCGCGTCGAAGCCGATCGTCATCGCGCCGCTTTCGATCTGTTGCAGGCGCAGCAATTGGCGGGCCGGCAGCGTCTGTGCTGCCAGCCGCGCGCTGGCGCCCTGTCCGAAAAGGTCATACAAAACCATAGCACACGGAAGGTCTTTGCCTAAGTGAGCCGCATGAAACCCTGCTGAAGGCGCTTGCGCCCGTCGTGGCTGCGATCATAGGTCGCTTGACTACCGCGCCCAAGGGGCCGGCACTGCACATGTTGCAACGCAGTTTTTTGGTGTCGCTCACCGGAACCCGATGCGCCGCGCCCCTTCCCGGAACAGCGCCTCGCCATCCGCATCGAACGGGAATGTCAGCAGGAATTCGTCAAGCGTATAGCGCGGGGCGATCCGGTAGATCGCCGCAGCCTGGGAACGCGCCTGCTCCAGCGAGTTGGCCAGCGCCAGCGTGCAGGCGGCAATCGCGTGGATATGCGGGAACACGTTGGGGCGCGCGGCGGCCTTGACGGCCCAGCCGGCGGCTTCCTCGAACTGCCCGAGTCGGACCAGCGCCATCGCCCGCGTCGCCAGCATGCCGAACAGCATCGGGTCGAACGGACTCAGCTGGCGCGACAGGTCCGACGCATCGATTGCCGCCTGCGGGTCGCCGGAAATCGAGCGGACGAACGACAAGTTGTAATGCCCCAGCGCAAAGTTGGGGCTCAGGTCGATGGATTGCTCCAGCTCGCCGACGGACTCTTCGGGATTGCCCCGCAGCCACAGCGCGCGACCCATCGCCCAGTGGACCGCGGGGTCGCGGTCATCCGCCATCATGCCCTGCACCGCGGCTTCGTAGGCTTTGTCGATCTCCGGTCCGCGCTTCTCCCAGTTCTGGAACGCGTCCTGGAAATGCGTGAAAGACAGGCCGGCGTAGGCGCGCGAAAAGGTAGGGTCAAGCCGCAGTGCCGTCTGGAAGAAATGCCGGGCCATCTCGTTGTCGGCCCGGCGATACCGGTACATATGCCAAAGGCCGCAGTGGTACGCCTCCCACGCATCGAGCGAACCCGGTGGTTTCAGGATGGCGCGGTTTCGCTCCAGGGTCTCGATCTCGCTGGCGATGGAGGCCACGATGCGGTTGCCGACCTCTTCCAGCACGAGGAAGGCGTCGTCCAGCTTGTGGTGGAAGGTGTCAGCCCAGACGATCCGGGCGCTGCGTGTCTCGGCCAGTTCGACGGTCACCGTCAGGCGCCCTTCCCGCATGCTGACGGTGCCGCCGACGACGTAGTCGACATTCAGAGTCCGGCCGGCTTCTTCCGCGCCGACATGCCGCTCATGCAGCGCGAACACGGTCCCCTGCGCGATGACAAACAGGCTGCGCAGCTTGGCCAGGCGCGTGATGATGTCGTGCGCCAGTGCATCGGCTGCGCCGCCGTGCGCGAGCGCCGCGGTGGAAGGATCGATGAACGGCATCACCGCAATGGAGCCGTGCCGGGAAATTGCCGGTGAGGCGTCGGTGGCCGCAGGCGCGCTGGTGGCCTCGACCACTTCGAGCACTTCGACGACCGAGGTGCGGCCGCCTGCCCCGCCTGCCGCACTGCCCGCCGAACCGGCCATGGCCGAGCGCCAGGCATTGCGGATCGGCCGGCTGTCCAGCCCTTCGGCCTCGAACAGCCTGGTGGTGGCGGCGACATGCTCTTCCCCTTCGCGTATGCGACCCTGCCGGGCGAGCGCGGCGAGGATAGACGCGTGCACCTGCTGGTCGAATGGCGCCAGCTCGCGCCACTTGTCGAGGTAGCCAAACGTCTCTTCGTCGGCAGCGTCCTGCACGAGCTGCTCCAGCAGCGCGGTCTGGCAGGCCCGGAAACGCCGCCGTTGCGCGGTGAGCCACGCGCTGAACGCCGGGCAGCGCGCAATGTCGAGGCCTTCCAGGAAATCCCCTTCGAACAGCTTCGCCAGGCCGTGCTGCCGCTCTGGCGACAGCGACGTGACGCCTGCCTCCATGGCCTGCGCCACCCCCAGCGCATCCACAAACCCGTCAGTCAGGTCCAGCCAGATCGTCTCGCCGCTGGTGCGCAGCCGCTGCCGCGCGTCGGAATCGACGAGCTTGCGGATCCGGCTCAGGCACCAGCGCAATTCGCCACGTGGATCGTTGGGCACATCCCACAGCAGTTCGCAGAGCTGGCTGCGCAGCACCGGCCGCGGCGCAAGCGCCAGGTACGCGAGCAGCGCGCGGACTTTCCTCGATGCCGGCAGCGAAAGCGCAACGCCATGCCGCCGGACGCGGAACGGCCCAAGCAACCGGATCTGCACCGGCGGGATGCCGGTTCCGGGCGGCAGGTTCGATTCCACGGGAATTTCCACGCCGGCTACCACGCCACCTACCACGCGCGCGGCCAAAGATCGGGACTGGAACGACCTGGAACAGACCGGAAAGGAGACTGGATCATGGACACCACCTTGCATGTGCGCAGCCGCAGTCATCTGACCATCGCGCTAGCGGCCGGAGCGGTCTTCGCGCTGGGGCTGGGCCTGCGCCAGTCGCTGCCGCTCTTCATCAGCTTACTCAACTCTCATACCGGCGTTGGCTATGCCACCGTCAGCCTGGCCTTCGGCCTCTCGCAGCTGATGTGGGGCATGGCGCAGCCGGTGGCGGGCGCGATCGCGGACCGCTGGGGGCCGCGGCCGGTGATGATTGCCGGCGCCACGGTGTTTTCCATCGCGGTCGCGGCCACGCCGGTCGCGGATAGCGCCATCACGCTGATGCTGCTGATTGGCGTGGCCGCCGCTGCCGGGGCTGGCGCGATCGGTCCGGCCATGCTGATGTCGGCAGCGAACCGGCTGATTCCCGAGGCACACCGGGCCCTGGCGAGCGGCATCATCAACGCGGGCGGCTCGGTGGGCCAGTTCACGATCCTGCCGCTGACGCAGTTGCTGATTGGCACCGCGGGCTGGCAGCCGGCCCTGGTGCTGCTCGGTGCGGCGGGGCTGGCCGCGATCCCGGCGATCCGGGTCATTACCCGCGCGGCGCCGGCGCACGCCAACGCCCATGCAGGCGCTGCGGGCGGTGGCACGGTGGGCTCGGCCACGGTGGGCTCGGCAACGGTGGGCTCGGCATTACGCGGCGCACTGCAAGATCCCGGCTTCTTGCTGCTCAACGCGGGCTTCTTCGCTTGTGGCTTCCACGTTGCATTCATCTCGACGCACCTGCCTGGCGTGGTCGCGCTTTGCGGAATGCCCGCCACGGTCAGTGCCTGGTCGCTGTCGCTGATCGGTCTGTGCAACATCCTGGGGAGCCTGTTTATCGGCAAGGCCATCCAGACCGTGCCGATGAAATATGCGCTGGCCGTCCTCTATTTCGCACGGGCACTGCTGATCATGGCGTTCGTCGTGGCGCCGAAGACGCCGTTGACCTTCGCCCTGTTCGGTGCCGGACTCGGTTTCACCTACCTGTCGACCGTCCCGCCGACCATCGGCCTGGTCGCCAAACTGTGCGGCGCGCGTTACCTGGCCACGCTGTTCGGCGTCGTCATGCTGTCGCACCAGCTTGGTGGATTTCTCGGCGCCTGGCTTGGTGGCAAGGCGTTCGAGGTGACCGGCAGCTACGACTGGATGTGGCAGGCCGACATCGCGCTTTGCCTGCTTGCCGCCTTGCTGCACCTGCCAATCCGCGAGGCACGCCCCCTGCCCCTCGCTGCGGGACAGGCCCAACCCACCTGAGGAGACTGCCATGCGTTCATTTCACTCGACATCCTTCGCTGCGCCGGCGCAGCCTTTCTTCCGCGAGGCGGGCACCGGACCCGGCGTCGTCTGCTTCCATGCGAATGCGAGCACCTCCGGTCAATGGCGTGCGCTGATGGAGCACCTCGCACCGAGGTTCCACGTACTGGCGCCCGATTCCTATGACGCCGGCCAGGGTCCGCGCTGGCCGTCGGACCGGGTGATTTCGCTGCGCGATGAGGTGGCGCTGATCGAGCCGGTGCTCGGCAAGGCTGGCGCATCGCTGGCAATGGTGGGGCATTCGTATGGCGCTGCGCTGGCACTGGTCGCCGCGCTGGCGCAACCCGGCCGCGTGGGTGCCCTGGCGCTTTACGAGCCAACGCTGTTTTCGCTGATCGATGCGCAGCAGTCCGCGC
The DNA here is from genome assembly GCF_040784895.1 of Cupriavidus sp. Agwp_2. Taxonomy (NCBI): domain Bacteria; kingdom Pseudomonadati; phylum Pseudomonadota; class Betaproteobacteria; order Burkholderiales; family Burkholderiaceae; genus Cupriavidus; species Cupriavidus sp. Agwp_2. Next base: position 430,814 of record NZ_CP088084.1, on the reverse strand, counting down.
CGAATGACGCCGATGGCATTCGCCATACCGTCGCCGATGCGGCTGCCGCGCTCGATGCAGGCAACGAGGACGCGGCTGCCGAGCACTTTATCGACTACTGGATGGGAACGGGAGCGTGGCGGCAGACACCCGGACAGCGCAAGCCGCCAATCGCCGCATCGGTGAAGAATGTCCGCCGGTGGGCGCATGCGCTGTTCACGGAGCCCACGCCGCTGCAGGCATTCCGATCCCTCGACGTACCGGTGCTCTATCTGCTCGGCAAGCGCTCGCCGCCGTCGGCGCATGCAGTGGCGCGGCTGCTGACGGCCGCGTTGCCGCACGTGGAAGTGGTGGAGTTCGCGCAACTCGGGCATATGGGCCCATTGACGCATCCGGAGGTGGTCAATCCGGTGATCGGCGAATTCCTTGCGCGCCACCTGCGATGATTACAAGGCGAGCGTAAACGGCAGCAGCAGCGCATTCACCAACAGCAAGCTGAAGACGATGGCGATGGCCGCCGGGACACCGCGGCGCCAACCATGCGCTGCGCCAGCCGCTCGCCGCGTCCACAGAAAACCCGCCCCCATGCCCAGCACGGCCAGCCCGGAAAGCACGCTCTCCGCGGTCAGCGCGGCCGGGTAGGACCTGGCGGGGCTGCTGTTGAAGGTTTCGATGTACGGCAAAGATTCCGCTCCAGGGTCTGTCGGCGTTGGCGCAGTGGCGGCAACCGGCTGTGTGAGGGCCACCGGTGCTTGCTCGGGTTCCTGGACGGCTTGCGGCGCAGGCAATGCGCTCGCCGGCGTCCCGTCCGGTACGGCGGCCAGCGCGGGGCTCGGCTGCGCGGGGCTCGGCAGCGCGGCTGCCGGCGCCTGGATGTTGGGGGTAGTCGGGATTTTGGCCGTGGGCGGCGTAGACGTAGAGGCAGGCGCCCCACTTTTCATCGAGTCCCGTTCCCGCCAGAACCTGGCAAAAAGGCCTTCCAGGCAGCGTGCCGACTCGCAGGCATCGCGCCGGGCACGCCAGGCGGTAATGTCGGCATTATCGATTCTGCCCTTGCGCAACATACGCTGCTGCTCGGCGTAGATGCGCTCGTAGCGCTCGGACAACCTGGAAGAATTGCAGATCAGCGCATGGCGAGCGCGTGGCCCGGGCTCGTCAGTTGCCAGCGTGCATCGCACCCCGGAACCATCCGGATTGTTGCAGCGGACCGTGGATTCGCCCGCAGGCGAGTTGCAGGCGATGTCTGAGGCCCATGCACCGCCGGCGGCGCAGAGGCACGCTGCAGCACCCGCGCAAACCATCGTGGCCAGGCGCCCTGTGATCCTCTTCATGATGATGCCCCATCGTCAAGCGGCCCAAGGCTTTCAAGCTAGTCGCTAGCTGGCGGGTCATGCAAGTGCCGGATTTTGCAGGCCTGCGCCAGCGCACATGGCGCCAGGCAGGCCGGCAGGAATGCGCGCTGTCGTGCTCTCGCGGCAACCCGTCAGCGGGCGGCCTTCGGCGTCATGGAAACGGCGAACGCCTCGGTGTAAACCGCCTGAACCTGTTCGCCGCGCCGGATCGCCTTGAGCTGCTGCGGATCGCTGACATGCACGTCGACCGTCTTGCCCTTCGGGCCCTTGATCGTCACCATGCCGGTCTTGCGGTTGACGTTCACGACATCGGCAGTCACTGTCACCTCCCGCCCGATGCTGCCCCCGGGCTTGGCACCAGCCGGTGCGCGATCGATGGTCTCGCGCTCGATGGACGAGCGAATGCCGGTCTGCCGGGTCATGCTGACGGACAGCGCCTGCTTGTATTCGACGGTCATCACGTCGCCAATGCGTACCTGGTTGAAATTTCGAACATCGTCACCGACCTGCAGGTCGGTGACCTTGCCTTGCTTGTTCTTGAGGGACACCGTGCGCGTGGCGGTGTCGATGGCCACCACGGTCGCGGTGGTCTTGACAGTCTCGGTCGCCATCATCGCCCCGACGCCGGACGCGACAACCACGCTGGATTCTGGCTGTGCCAGCGCTGCAGCACTGGCCGCGGCCAGCGCGCATGCCAGGAGTAGTCTGTCGAAACGCATGCTCGGCTCCTTTGCTCGGAGAAACGTTTTGGACTCCTGTTGGTTTAGCTCATCCACGCCAAAGTACAAGCCGCGGGGCAGCCTGGCGCATGACCGGCCTTGCGCCGGCCGCGCTGAACCCGCTGGCCGTTCCCGCGAAGCGGGAAGCGCAACCAGTCAGAAACGGATATCCAGCTGCCTCACCACGGCCCTCTCGCGCTCGTACTGCTCCGCCGCGAATTTCGCGTAGGCCTCGCTACTGAGGTGGACCTGCTCCAGGTCGATCGCCTCGAGCGAGCGCAGGTAGGCGGGATCCTGCGACGCCTTGTAGAACGCGTCGTGCAGCGCCTTGACCACCGCCGGATCCATGCCCTTGGGGCCGACGATGCCGACCAGCGAACTGGCCGTGATGTCGTAGCCGCGTTCCTTCAGCGTCGGCACATCCTTGAAGCGCGGGAAGCGCGCGTCGCCGACGATGGCCAGCGGCCGCACCTTGCCGGCAACGGCATACTGGCCCCACCCGGGATCGAGCACGGCATCGATGTCGCCGCCCAGCAGGGCCATCATTTCCTCGGAACCGCCCTTGTATGGCACAAAGGTGAATTTCGCGCCGGTGGCCTTGCCAAGCTTTTCCATGGAGATATGGCCGGAACTGCCGATGCCGACAGCGCCATAGGTGACCTTGCCCGGGTTCGCCTTGGCGTGGGCCAGGAATTCCTCCAGCGTCTTCCAGGGTGCATCGGCCCGGACCACCAGCCCGTAGCGGTAGTTGGTCAGGCCGATGATGTAGGTGAAGTCCTTGAGCGGGTCGTATGGCGTCTTCTGCAGGTGCGGCATGCGGAAGATGTTCGACGCCACCATCGACAGCGTGTAGCCGTTCGGCGCTGCTGTCTGGGACATCACCTGCGCGGCAAGCGTGGCGCCGGCACCTGGCTTGTTGATCGGCACGACGCGCTGGTTCAGTTCCTTGCCGGCCGCCGCCACCAGCGTGCGCAGCGAGCCGTCAGTGGGACCGCCCGGCGGGAACGGTATCCAGAATTCGATCGGCTTGGCGGGAAAGTCCGCTGCCGCCAGCGTGGCGGGTGCATGGGCGGCCAGTCCGGCCAATGCTGCCAATGCCAGTACGCCGTGCCGGGCGACCGATCGCAGGCTCCTGCGCGTTCCACGGATGTTCATGCTCACGTTTCGTCTCCTGTCTGTCGTTTTGATATGCCGCGCCGGGGTATCCACGGTGCGGTCGGTTTTATGACAAGACGTTAGTGAGTTGCGCCGACAAGACCAATTGCGGATTCGGTCAATCGCATTGGCAGGAATGTCGGCAGGAATGTCGGGAGGTATGCTGGGCCCACGCAGTGGATGGCGCCAGGTAAAGACATGACGGCCGGAGGGACCGGCCGCCGAGGAGGGAATTCGCCGGACGCATCATGGCGGCGCGCCCGGATTGCAGAGACTTATTCGACCGCGATGCCCTTGTCGCGGATGACCTTGCCCCACTTGGCATAGTCCTGGCGGATGCGCTGGCCCATCTGCGCCGGTGCCTGGTAGCTGGCAATGGCGCCTGCCTTCAGCAGCTTGTCCTGCACGTCCTTGTCGGCTAGGATCTTGCCGACTTCGCCGGAGATGCGGTCGACCACGTCCTTGGGCGTGCCCGGGGGCGCCAGCAGGCCGCCCCACGACACCGCTTCATAGCCCTTGAAGCCCTGCTCCGCAATGGTCTTGACGTCGGGCAGCATGGCGACGCGCTGCGGCGAGCCGACGGCGATGGCGCGCAGCTTGCCGGCCTGGATATGCGGCAGCGCCGCGACCAGGTCGGCGTACATGATGGGCACTTGCCCGCCGATGGTGTCGCTGATCGCCGGCACGCCGCCCTTGTAGGGCACGTGCTGCATCTCGAAGCCACCCATCTGCTTGAGCAGTTCCATGCTCAGGTGGCCGAAGCTGCCGGCGCCGGAGCTGGTGTAGTTGAGCTTGCCCGGCTGCGCCTTGGCCTGCGCGATCAGCTTGGGCAGGTCGGTCACGTTGGGCAGCAGCGTCGGGTTGACCACCACCACGATGGGCAGGTCATAGACCGTGGCCACCGGCGTGAAATCCTTGGTGGTGTCGTATCCCGCCTTCTTGTACAGGAACGGTGCCAGCAGCGTCGGTGTGGCCAGCATCATCAGCGTGTAGCCGTCCGGCGCGCTCTTGGCGACCTGGGCGGCGGCGATGGAGCCCGACGCACCGGCGCGGTTTTCCACCACCACCGGCTGCTTGAGGGCTTCGCCCAGCTTCTGGCCGACGATGCGCGATGCGGTATCCGTGGGCCCGCCCGGCGGGAACGGCACGACCAGCTTGATGGGCTTGGCTGGCCACGATTGGGCGAAGGCGCCGCTGACCAGCAGCGGTGCGGCGGCCAGCGCCAGGATCGCGCGGCGGCGGGAGTGAACCATACGGGTAATGTCTCGAATACGCACTTTCTTGTTCCAGTTGAATCAGCGCAAGGCAATCCAGCCCCCTTGCCGGGCGCGCTGCGCGTGCGCCATGGGTATGCCATGGGCACGACGCGCGGCGCGAATGCTCAGGCGGACGCGGGTGCGTCCGGCAGCGTCAGCACGCCGCTGGCCTGCAGGGCCTGCAGCTGGTCATCGCTCATCTGCAGCAGGTTTTGCAGCACGGCGCGCGTGCCTTCGCCCAGCGTGGGCGGCGCGCTGCGGATCGGCAGGCGCTGGCCATCCAGCCGGTAAGGCGGCGCGAAGACATGGGTGGTGCCTGCAACGGGATGCGGCATCTCGCGCAGCAGGCCGCCCTGGCGGGTGCGTTCGCTGGTCAATGCCTCGTGCAGCCCGGCCACCTTGCCGCACGGAATGCCGCAGGCGCTCATGCGTTCGAGCAGCAGGTCGCGCGCAAAGCTGCGGATCAGGCCCGTGATCAGCGGGGTCAGCGTCTCGCGGTTCCTGGCGCGCTCGACATTGGTGGCGTAGCGCGGATCTTCGACGATGTCCGGGCGCTCGATCACCTGGCGGCAGAACTTGTCGAACTGGCTGTTGTTGCCCACCGCGATGATCAGCGGGCCATCGGCGGCGTCGAACATGCCGTAGGGCACGATCGACGGGTGGGCATTGCCGTAGCGGGCCGGATCGCGGCCCAGCAGCATGGCGTCCAGGCCGTAGTAGCCGGTGACCATCAGGCCGCAGTCGTACAGCGCCATTTCGATCAGCTGGCCCTTGCCCTTGCGCTCGCGGCGGAACAGTGCCGCCAGCACGGCCTGCGCGGCGTACATGCCGGTCATCAGGTCCACCACGGCCACGCCAAACTTCAGCGGCGGCGTGTCGGCTTCGCCATTGAGCGCCATCAGCCCGGCCTCGCCCTGGATCACCAGGTCATAGCCGGGGCGCTTGGCCTCGGGGCCGCTGCTGTTGTAGCCGGAAACCGCGCAGTAGATCAGCTCGGGCTTGATGGCCTTGAGCTGTTCGTAGCCCAGGCCCAGCTTCTCGGCACCGCCGGTCTTGAAGTTGTGGATGACCACGTCGAACTGCGGCAGCAGGTCGTAGACGATCTGCACGCCTTCCTTGCTCTGCAGGTCCAGCGTGATCGACCGCTTGTTGCGGTTCATGCTGTTGAAGTACGTGGTCTCGGTCTTGCCGATGCGCATGCCCCAGTCGCGCGTGTCGTCGCCGCGTCCGGGGTGCTCGACCTTGACGACTTCGGCGCCGAAGTCAGCCAGCACCTGGCCGCACAGCGGGCCGGCGAACACACGCGACAGATCGAGTACGCGCACGCCCTCAAGCGGGAAGTCGTTGCCTTGGGATGATTCGGGCGTCTGCAATTCTTGTCTCCTTGGGCTGTTTCGGGGTACGAGCCGTCTCTGGGAAATCGTAGCCCATGCCGGGCTGGCGCCACGCGCGGCAGGCGTGGCTGTGGTGTGGTGCGGTCAGCCCAACATTCTTGCTTGGATAAATAGCCTATACAATCCCAATCGACATTGACAAAATGTTCAAAAATATTTGACAAAGCCCTGCGCGGGGCCCAAAAGCATGGCGCCCGGGCATCCGACTGTAGCCGAATGCCCGGGCGCCACGCTGGCTTCACATTTGCCGTGGGGTGCTTGCCTGCCTCAGTGGCTGGCGCCCTCCACCGCGCCGATGCCGGTCTCGGAACGCAGCTCCTGCGCTTCGAAGCCAGCCCTGTCCACGCGAGCCCGCGCCGACTTGTCCGTCACCGAGAAGAACCAGATCCCCAGGAACCCGGCCGTCATCGAGAACAGCGCCGGCGACGTGTAGGGGAACGGCGCGCTGCTGAAGTGGAACACATCCACCCACACCGCCTGGGACAGGATGGTCAGCACCACCGCCGACAACAGCCCGATGAAGCCGCCGACCGTGGCGCCGCGCGTGGTGCAGCCCTTCCACAGCACCGACATGAACAGCACCGGGAAGTTGGCCGATGCCGCCACGGCAAACGCCAGCGACACCATGAAAGCGATGTTCTGCTTCTCGAACACGATGCCGAGCACCACCGCGACCAGGCCGAGGATGATCGTGGTGATGCGCGAGACGCGCAGCTCCACCGAACTCGTTGCCTGGCCCTTCTTGAAGACCGTGGCATAGAGATCGTGCGACACGGCCGAGGCACCGGCAAGCGTCAGGCCCGCGACCACCGCGAGGATGGTGGCAAAGGCCACGGCCGAGATAAAGCCGAGGAACACATTGCCGCCCACCGCGCTGGCCAGGTGCACCGCCGCCATGTTGATGCCGCCCAGCAGCTTGCCGCTGCCGTCCTGGAAGCTGGCGTTGGTGCCCACCAGCACGATCGCGCCGAAGCCGATGATAAAGGTCAGGATGTAGAAGTACCCGATCCACGTGGTCGCCCAGAACACCGACTTGCGCGCTTCCTTGGCATTGGGCACGGTGAAGAAGCGCATCAGCACGTGCGGCAGGCCGGCGGTGCCGAACATCAGCGCAATGCCGAACGAGATCGCGGAGACCGGGTCCTTGATGAAGTTGCCGGGGCTCATGATCGAGTCCTGCTTGGCATGGACCTCCACCGCCTTGGCAAACAGCGCCTCGGGGCTGAAGTGATACTGTGCCAGCACCATGAACGCCATGAACGAGGCCCCGCCAAGCAGCAGGCACGCCTTGATGATCTGCACCCAGGTGGTCGCCGTCATGCCGCCGAACAGCACGTACACCATCATCAGCGCGCCGACGATGACCACGGCGACCCAGTATTCCAGCCCGAACAGCAGCTTGATCAGCTGGCCCGCGCCGACCATCTGCGCGATCAGGTAGAACGCCACCACCACCAGCGTGCCCGATGCCGCGAACGCGCGCACCGGCGCCTGCTTGAAGCGGTAGGCGGCGACGTCGGCAAAGGTGAAGCGGCCCAGGTTGCGCAGCCGCTCCGCCATCAGGAACGTAATGACGGGCCAGCCCACCAGGAAGCCGATCGAATAGATCAGGCCGTCATAGCCGTTGGCGTACACCGCCGCGGAAATGCCCAGGAACGACGCCGCCGACATGAAGTCGCCGGCGATCGCCAGGCCGTTCTGGAAGCCGGTGATGCCACCGCCGCCCGTGTAGAACGCCGCGGCGGACTTGGTTTTGGATGCCGCCCACTTGGTGATGTACAGCGTGCCGAGAACGAACACCATGAACATGCCGATGGCAGTCCAGTTGGTCGGCTGGCGCACGGCCTGCCCCATGTCGCCACCGGCGGCGAACACGCCGGCCGACAGCAGCAGCGCCGCGGCTGCGAGAATTGCGTGGCGTGCGTTCATGCGACCTCCCGCTTGATACGTTCGGTCAGCTCGTCGTAGGTGCGGTTGGCATGCTGCACGTACAGTCCGGTGATGACCACCGTGAAGACGATCACGAACAGCCCGATCGGCATGCCCCACGTCATCACGCCCTCGCCCACCTTCCTGGCTAGCAGTTCCTTGTCGAAGGCGATCAGCAGCACGTAGCCGTAGTAGATCACCAGCATCGCTGCGGTCAGCAGCCAGCCGAGGCGCGAGCGCCTGCGCACCAGCTGCAGATAATTGGGATTGGTCTTCAGTCGCCTGACCAGATCTTCATGCATTCCTGTCTCCTGCCATCTATGCGTGGTCTTGCCCGCTGGGTTTGGCCCGCTGGGTTTGGCCCGATGCACCCGCGGCGGGACGCCGCGAGTCCGTGCTGCATAAGTTAATGGCCGCCCCTTACCTGCTACTTACACGCGGCAGAAATCGGCCCCGGGTAAACGCTGAGTCGAGGCGTGGGACAGGATGCGCCCTGGCGGTGTCGGTTGTTGGTTTGCATGGGCGACGCATGCGCCGCAAGTCTGATCGGGCCCAACACTGTTGCGGCCGGACGCCTTGCAAAACGCGCGTGGCGGGGCGTCGGCTGCATTTGCTTTCGCACTGCATCCGGTGGCACGGCTTCTGCGTAAGTACAAGCGGACGCCCCGGCGTTCTGCCTCTCCTTACCGCAAATCGGAGTACCGCCATGATTCGACAGTTCGCCCACACGCTCTTTGCCACCGCCGCGATCGCCGTGGCCTGCACCGCCACCATCGCCCATGCCGCCGCGCCGCGCGACAGCGGGCATGCCGGCGACAAGTACGGCTATTCCTTCCGGGGCGACATGGGCAATGTGTCTGGCGACGGAGCACGCGCGGCCCGCTTCGACGTTTTCACCGAGGGCGCCAGCGCCGGGGCACCGCCCGCCAATGCGCAGTCCCTCTCGGGCCTGGATCGCAGCGGCGTATCGGCCGACCCGGCGCGCAAGTTCGATGTGTATTCCGACGGAGCGCTGGCGGGCATGGACCGCAGCGGTGTTTCGGCCGATCCGGCACGTAAGTTCGACGTCTATACCGACGGTGCGCTGGCGTAAGATCGCCAGGCCGAACCAGCACGGTGAAGGCCGACGACAGGTTCTGGCGGGAAGCGATCAGGGCGTCGAACATCAGCCTTGAGTGAGTTGCATGCCGCGCCTGCGGTGCGAGCGCAGCCTACCCGTACTTGCCGCCGGGCAGCGCCATCTCGATCGCGCTGATCAGTTCCTGCAAGCGCAGCGGCTTTGCGCAGACCGCATCGAAGCCGGATTCTATCGCCAGCCGCCGGTCTTGCTGGCGCGTGAAGGCGGTCAGGGCGATGGCCGGCACGCGGGCGCGGGATGCGACCACCTCCTGCGCGCGCACTTCGCGGACCAGTTCATTGCCGTCCCGCCCGGGCAAGCCGATATCGCTGATGATCAGGTCCGGCATGGCGTTGGCCAGCTGGGCCAGCGCGTCGTCGCCGTCGCGGGCGGTGCGGACATGGGCGCCGAAGCCGGCCAGGATGGTGCTCAGGGCCGCCGCCGCATCGCTGTCGTCTTCCACCAGCACGATATCCAGGCCGTCCAGCCGCGTCGGTGTCTCCGGTGCACCATGGCTGGCGCCGCCAGTGGCTTCGTCATCGTCCGGCTCGGCGGTGGGCGCCAGTAGCGGAATGGTGATCTCGAACGTGGCGCCGCGGCCTGTTCCTTCGCTGCAGGCCTGGACGGTGCCACCGTGCATCTCGGCAATGCGCTTGACGATGGCCAGCCCGAGGCCCAGGCCGCCATGCCCGCGCCGGTTCGCGCCTTCGCTCTGGGTGAAGCGGTCGAACAGGAACGGCAGGAACTCCGGATCGATGCCACGGCCGGCGTCGACCACGGACAAGCTCAACGTGTCCGCATCGGACTTCGCGCTCACGCGGACGGTGGCGCCTTCAGGCGAGGACTTGATCGCGTTGGAGATGAGGTTCCACAGGATCTGCTGGAAGCGTGCCGGATCGATCCATGCGGCCGGCACCAGGTCAGGCGCAATGTCCGCCTCCAGCGACAGCTGCTTCTCGCCTGCCATCAGCTGCATGCTGTCGAGTGCGGCGCGGATGACGGCGGCCGGGTTGGCCATCTCGCGCTCCAGCTTCATCTTGCCGACGTTGAGCAGCGACACGTCGACCAGGTCGGCCACCAGCCGCTGCTGGATGGCGACATTGCGTTCGACCGCGGCCAGCCCGCGGCGCCCTTCCTCGTTGCTCACGTGGCGGCCCAGCACGTGGGTCCAGACCGAGATCACATTGAGCGGGTTGCGCAGTTCGTGCGACAGGATGGCGATGAACTCGTCCTTCATGCGGTTCAGGCGTTCGACGCCGGCACGCGCTGCCTGTTCGCGTTCGATCAGCTGCTCCTGCTGGTGTTCGAGGCGGATCCGTTCGGTCGCGTCCGTCACGACCGCGACCCGGTCGCCCGATGGCGTGGCGGAGGAAATGCTCCAGTCGAGGTGGACCGGCGCGCCCTCCGCGTCAAGCAGCGGGAACGATCCCTGCCATCCCTGGTGCGCGGCAACCGTGGCCTCGGCCGCGCGCGGGGCGAATTCCGGGGGCGCCAGCGCGGTCACGGGCTGCCCGACCAGGTCCGTGGCCGGCCGCCGCAGCAGTGTCAGCATGGCGGGATTGACGTCAACCAGTTGCCCGTTCGCATCCAGCACGCAGATGCCGCTGGCGGCCTGCTGGTAGATCGCGCGCAGGCGCGCCTCGCTCTCGCGCAACGAGCGCTCCGCCGCGCTGGCGCGCGCCAGCGCCGAGACCGTGGCAATCAGCACCTCCGGCTCGGCGGGATGGACCAGGTACGCCGTGGCCCCGGCATTGAGCCCGCGCGCCTTGTCGTAGTCCTGGACGTAGGTGGCGGACAGGTGGACCACCGGCAGCGTCGCGGTATCGGGGTCGGCGCGCAACCGCTCGCACACCTGGATCCCGTCGATATCGGGCAGGTTGATATCGAGCACGACGACCGAAATGCCGGGGGTCATCGCCAGGCGCAGCGCGTCCAGCCCGCATTCGGCCTCGGTGATGCGGAACCCGGCGCCATTGAGCACGCGCACGGTCGAATAGCGGGTCACCGGGTTGTCGTCGACGACCAGTATGTGGGGCGGCAAGGGCAACGATAAGGGCTGCGCTGTCCGAGGTGTGGATTGGGGATCCATGGTCATGCCTTCGCCTCGCCCGCCTCCGCCGGCGGTGCAGGATAGGTGAGCGGCAGCGTGACGTAGAAACGGGAGCCTACATCGACCTCACTCTCGAAGCCGACCCGCCCGCCCAGCAGTTCGGCCAGCCGCTTGCTGAGCGCCAGCCCCAGTCCCGAGCCGCGCAGGCGGCGCTGCAGCGGGGAATCGATCTGCACGAAATCCTGGAACACCGCGCCATGCATCGCCGCGGGAATGCCGATACCGGTGTCCTTGACCGAGAACATGACCTCGTCCTCGCCGACCCGCGTTGCCGAAACACGGACTTCTCCGCGCGGCGTGAATTTGAGCGAGTTGGAGATGAAGTTGCGCAGGATCTGCGACAACTTGCGGTCGTCGCTGTAGAGGGTCGGCACCTCATGCGGTTCTTCGAAGATCAGCGACACCTCGGGGTTCGTCAGCACCGGCTTGAACATGCCGCGCAGCGTATCGAACAGCGCGACCATGTCGAACCAGGCCGGCGACACGTCCACCCTGCCCGCTTCGAGCTTGGCCAGGTCGAGCAGGTCGTTGACCATGTCGGCGAACTCGACAGCGGTCTCGCGCACGAACAATACCTGCCGCTCCTGCTCGGTGGTGAGCGGGCCGTCCACGCGATCGATCAGCAGGCGGGTGATGCTCTGGATCGCGACGATGGGTGTGCGGAACTCATGACTCATGTAGGCCAGGAACCGGCTTTTCAGCTCCGTTGCCTGGCGCAGCTGCTCCGCCTGCATGTCCAGCTCCGCATACAGCGCCACCACGCCGCGGTTGGTTTCCTCCAGTTCGGCGCGCAGGCCGTCGCATTCGCGGATCCTGGCTTCCAGCGCCTCGCGCAGTTCGTCCGGGCTCAGCGGGGTGCCGGGCGGCAGGCGGGAGTAGTCGCGGCTGGCCATGCTCAACCCTCGGCGCGGCGAATCACGAGCACGGTCGCATCGTCCCGGCCCCGGCTGAACTTCCACACGATAAACGCCGCGATCAGTGTGGGATCGTGCCGCAACAGGCTGGCATCGTCCAGTTGCCAGCGCGATTGCACGCCATCAGAGAACAGGATGACCAGGGCATGGGCCGGCCATTCCATCACTTGCTCCTGGACGGTGTGCACCTGGATGCCGGCGGTGCCGTGCTGCGGCAGCAGCGTGCGATCCGCGGTGCCGGTGATCACGCGGCCCATCACATTGCCGGCGCCGGCGAAGTGGATCTGGTTGGCCCGCAGGTCCAGCCGCGCCGCGCTGACGGCCGCGCCGCGGGTGGTGCGCAGTGCCGCGTGGGCGCGTTCGAGGATCTGGGACGGGCTGCTGTCGGGTTTTTCGGCAAAGGCCGTCAGCGCCGCCTGGGCTGCGTCCGCGGCCAGTGGGCCATGGCCGAGGCCGTCGGCCAGCATCACATCGGCGCCGCCGTCGTGCTGCGCCACGCCCCAGCCGTCGCCGCTGACCTGTTCGCCGGGTGCCGCCAGGCATACCGCTCCGACCAGGCAGCCGTGCACCGGCGCCTCGCGTACCGGCCGCCCGCCAGGTTCCCGGTCCCGGTAGAACCGCGCCAGGATGACGCTGCCCTGGCCGAAGCGGCTGACGATATCGAAGTCGTCGGCCATGCGCTGCACCGCGCCCAGCCCCTGCCCGGCACTGCCCGCGCTGGAATAGCCATCGCGCAGGCAGGCTTGCAGGTCGCGCATGCCGGGGCCGTTGTCCACCGAGATCAGCTCGATCAGCATGCCATCGCCGACCGCGCGCCCGCCAATGAACAGCCGGCCGCCGACGGCATGGCGCACCAGGTTGTTGCAGAGTTCATTTGCCACCACGGCGATGCGGCCAGCCAGCACGCTGTCGAAAGCCAGCCGCGCGCACAGGTCGGCCGCGAGCCGGCGGGCCTGGCCGACCCGGCTGGCGTCGTCCATGGGCACGACGGTGGCGGGACCCTGGCCGCTACTTCCACCGAGTGACACTGACACAGGTTCCCTCCCCGACTTGGGTACGGATGGAGAAATCGTTGACCAGCCGGCGGCTTCCGGACAGGCCCATGCCCAGGCCATGGCCAGTGGTCCAGCCATCGGTCAGCGCCAGGGCAACGTCCGGGATGCCCGGGCCCTTGTCCTCGAAATGCAGCCGCAATCCCCGGCGCGCACCCTCGTCGATGAATTCCCAGCGCATTTCGCCGCCCCGGCCGTGCACCACCGCATTGCGGGCCAGTTCACTGGCCGCCGTAATCATCTTAGTCTGCTCGACCAGCGAAAACTGCAGGTGGGCGGTCAGGGAACGCACGAGCGAGCGTGCCTGCACGACATCGCGCTCGTCGCGCAGGGGGATCGATCCGGCGGCGTCAAGCGCGGATTGCGTCACCTGTGATCACTCCGCTGCGCCTGGTCCAGCAGTGCCATGCCGCGCTCGACGTTCAGTGCGGTCTTGACGCCCGTCAGCGGCAAGCCAAGCTCGACCAGCGTGATCGCCACGGCCGGGCGGATGCCGACCACGACCGTGTCCGAGCCCAGGATGCGCGCGATATCGGAAATGCCGACCAGCATGCGGCCGATAAAGGAATCGACGATTTCCAGCGCCGAGACGTCGATCAGCACGCCGCGCGCCGTGTTCCGCTCGATGCTGCCCGCCAGGTCTTCCTGGAGCCGCAACGCCGTCTGGTCCTCCATGTCGATCTGGATCGTGACCAGCAGGTAGGGCCCCATCCGCAGGATCGGAATGCGCTCCATGCCCGGTACCCCGGATCAGGCAGGATGACGGGACACCGTGTGCCCCGTCATCCGCATGGCGGCAGCCAGCGCGTCGGCCAGCGATGCCTTGGTCACGATGCCCTGCAGGTCGATGCCCAGATGCACGATGGTCTGCGCGATCTGCGGACGGATCCCGCTGATAATGCTTTCCGCACCCATCAGGCGGATCGCCGTCACTGTCTTCATCAGGTGCTGGGCCACCAGCGTGTCGACCGTCGGCACGCCGGTAATGTCGATGATGGCCAGTGCCGAGCCGGTCTCGACGATGCGCTGCAGCAAGGTCTCCAGGACCATTTGCGCACGGTTGCTGTCGAGCGTGCCGATCAGCGGGACCGCCAGCACCCCGTCCCACAGCTTGATGACCGGCGTCGACAGTTCGAGCAGTTCCACCTGCTGGCGCCGGATGATGTCTTCGCGGGTGCGCTGGTAGGTGGACATGGTCCACTGGGCCATGCGGTCGATGATGGCGGACGCGGCCCAGATCACGTCGATCTGTGTTTCCAGGTTGCTGCGGTCGCGCTGCAGCGCCCCGAAGATCGGCCGTTTGAGCGACAGCACGAAGCCGCTGGTAATGTCCGCGGTTTCGCCTTGCGCGGCGCGCGAACCCGACAAGTGGGCGAGCGCCTCGCGCAGTTCGGCAAACGGCGGCTGGTCGAACGCGCCCGCATCGCCATCAGCGTGCAAGGCGGCCTGCAGGCCTTGCAGGATGGCGCGCTGCTCGGAGGCAAGACCGCCGGTGATGCCCCGGCCGCCGGACAAGGCCTGGTATTCCGTGGCCCAGCTTTCGATCAATTTGTCCGGCTCGGCTTGCAACAGGTCGGCAAGGCGTTGGTTTTCTGGACGCATGTGAATGGCGGAGGTTGTAAGCAATGCACAGGGAACAAACAACGCAAGTGTTTGTGCATTCTAGGAGAGATTGATAGCTCACCCCACGTTACAACGCGCCCTGCGGAACAAAGACGGGCGCCGCGATGTGCGCTGCGCTGCACGGTGGTGGCACCCGTCCAGGCCGGCCGTACCTCCGATATCTACTTCAGATCTGCAAAGCGCATGCCGCGCGCCGCCAGGTCTGCCAGCAACGGCGCGGGCCGGAACGCCTCGCCGAGCATTTCCTCGTACTGCCGCAGCGTCCGCACCACCTTGTCCAGCCCGATGGTATCGGCATAGAACATCGGGCCGCCCCGGTACACCGGCCAGCCGTAGCCGTTGTTCCAGATCACGTCAATATCGGACGACCGCAGCGCCTTGCCCTCCTGCAGGATCTTCGCGCCTTCGTTGATCATCGGATAGACGCAGCGCTCCAGGATTTCCTGGTCGGATACCGCGCGGCGGTTCCGGCCCTGGCGCATGGCAAAGTCGCGGATGACCTGCTCCACCACTGGCGACGGCCGCGCGTTGCGCTGCGCGTCGTAGTCGTAATAGCCCGCGCCGGTCTTCTGGCCGCGCCGGTCCATCTCGCAGAGGATCTCGCGCAGCGTCGAGCCGGTGGAACGCTCGCGCACCCAGCCCAGGTCGAGCCCGGCCAGGTCGCTCATCGCGAACGGGCCCATCGGGAAGCCGAAGTCATACAGCACGCGGTCGATGTCCCAGGGCAGCGCGCCCTCCAGCGCCAGCTTTTGCGCTTCGCGCTGCCGCTGCGCCAGCATCCGGTTGCCGACGAAGCCGGGGCAGACGCCGACCAGCGCCGCGACCTTGCCGATCTTGCGGGCCAGTTCCATCGAGGTCCGTACCACCGGCTTTGCGGTCTTCTCGCCGCGCACCACTTCCAGCAGCTTCATCACATTGGCCGGCGAGAAGAAATGCAGACCGATCACGGCCTCGGGGCGCGACGTGGCTGCGGCGATCTCGTCCACATCCAGCGCCGAGGTGTTGGTAGCCAGGATGGCGCCCGGCCTGACGATGCGGTCGAGCCGGCCGAACAGCTCCTTCTTGACTTCCATGTTCTCGAACACCGCCTCGATCACCAGGTCGGCATCGGCCAGTTGCTGCAGGTCCAGCGTGGGCGTCAGCAGCGCCATGCGCGCCTCGATATCGGCCGCGCTCAGGCGCCCCTTCTTCATGGTGCTGTCGTAGTTGGCGCGGATGGTGCGCAGCCCGCGGTCGAGTGCCTCCTGTGTGGTCTCGACGATGGTGACGGGCATGCCGGCGTTAAGGAAGTTCATCGCGATGCCGCCGCCCATGGTGCCGGCGCCGACGATGCCCACCCTGGCCAACGGAATCGCCGGCACGTCGACGCCGATGTCAGGCACGTTCCAGACCTGGCGCGAAGCGAAAAAGACGTAGCGCTGCGCCGCCGACTGCGTGCCCGCCATCAGCGCCTGGAACAGCTCGCGCTCGCGCCGCAGGCCTTCGTCAAAGGGCAGTTCAACCGCGGCCTCGATGCAGCGGATATTGGCCTCGGGCGCCTCGAAGCCGCGGAACCGGCGCGCGTTGGCCTTGCGGAAGGTGGCGAACAGCTCGCCATTGCCGCGCGCGGGGGCGATCTTCTCGTCAAGGTCGCGCACCTTGCGCAGCGGCCGCTTCCCGGCAACGAGCCGGCGCGCAAAGGCGATGGCATCGGCGCGCAGCGTGGCATCGTCGGCAAGCGCGTCGAGCAGGCCCGTTTCGGCCGCCTCGGGCGCCGGCACGTGGGTGCCGTAGGTGACCATCTCCAGCGCCTTTTCGACGCCGACCAGCCGGGGCAGCCGCTGCGTGCCACCGGCACCCGGCAGCAGCCCGAGGTGGACTTCGGGCAGGCCGCATTTCGCGCTGCGCGCGGCAATGCGGTAATGGCACACCAGCGCCACCTCCAGCCCGCCGCCGAGCGCGGTGCCGTGGATGGCGGCGACCACCGGCTTGGGGCTGTTCTCGATGGCAGCCTGCACGTCAGGCAGCCCCGGCGGCACGAACGGCTTGCCGAACTCGGTGATATCGGCGCCGGCAATGAAGGTCTTGCCGGCACAGGCCAGCACGATGCCCTGCACCGCCGGATCGGCGACGCAGCGCTCGATCCCCTGCAGGATGCCCGCGCGCACGGCGGCGGACAGCGCGTTGACGGGGGGCGAATCGACGGTCAGCACGGCGATATTGCCGTCCATGGCAAGACTGGTGACTGCGTTGATGGCGGTCATGCAAGCTCCTTGATTGTTCGGGGAAGCGTTCGGGGAAAGCGCTGGGTAAAAAAATCGGCTGTCCGGGTTTGCCTCAGTCACGCAGCCCGGCCACGTCATCGGTGCGGTCCGTTGCGCTGCGGCGCGAGCGCGGGTCGGCGATACGCAGCGCCAGCACGAAGGCGGCCAGCTTGACCGCGATGGCAACGACGAAGACCAGCGGAAAATGCACCGACTGCGCCAGCAGCCCGCCGATCACCGGCCCGACGGCCATCATGCCGAAGGTGGCCGTATCGGAAACCGCGAGCAGCATCGGCCGGTCCTTGCGTGCGCCGAACTCCATCACCAGGTTGTCCGCCGAAATAAAGAAGCCGCCGAAGCCCGCACCCAGGCCGCAGAAAGCCAGGAGGAAGCCCGGCAGCGTCACGCATGCCAGCAGCCACGCCGTGGCGGCGATCCAGGTGGCGATGCTGGCCAGGAACACCACGCGGTAGCCAAGGCGGTCGGCGACGCGGCCCCAGGCGAGGTTGCTGCCCGTCTGCGCCAGCAGGTAGGCGAGACTCAGGTACCCGAGCGTGGAGCCATCCAGCCCGAGCAGCCGGCCGGCGTAGATCGCGTAGAACGGCATCGCCATCATGCCCAGCGCCACCAGTGCCCGCGCCACGAAGAAGCGCACGAAATCCCGGTCGGCGGCCAGCAGCGCCGGCAACTCGCGCACGCGCCGGCCAAAGCCCGCGCGCACGCGCACGTCATGCAGCGCCGGCTCGCGCATGCCGGCCAGCGCCGAGATCCCGAGGCTCGTCAGCACGAAGGCCGCCAGGAACGTGGCGGCATAGCCATTGCCGAACACGTCGTTGCCGACCAGGTAGCGCCCGCCCATCCACGCCACCGCCGCCGCGGTCAGGCCACCGAAGAAATTGCGCAGCGCCGTCAGCCGACCGCGCCGCGCCAGCGGGATGATCTTGGAGGTCAGGTAGTTGAAGCTCACGTTCTGCACGCCGTTGAGCAGACCGAACAGCAGCAGGAACGCCGCCGCGGCCGCCAGCGCGCCGCGCCCGCTCAGCAGCAGCGCAGACAGCGCCAGCCCCAGGATCTGCCCGCGCACCAGCCAGCCCACCAGGTAGATCAGCGGCATCACGCGCTGGCGATGCTCGATCAGCGTCGCGCCCCAGATCGACGAAGCCGCCATGCCGGCATATTGGGCCGCGAGCACGAGGCCGACGGTGAGTTTGGAGCCGGACAACAGGTACAGGTAGGCGGGCACGAAGGTGGGCGCGGTCACCAGCCGGAAACCGGTCATGCCAAGCATGCCGTGGATCAGGAAAGCCTTCGCGTTGCGCGGCAAGTGGCGGTCGACATGGTCGCGGAAATGCTGTTCGGCCCGTTGCTGCTCCGCCTCCGCGGCCGCGCCCGGCAGCGCGCCGC
This sequence comes from Cupriavidus sp. Agwp_2, assembly GCF_040784895.1. Taxonomy (NCBI): domain Bacteria; kingdom Pseudomonadati; phylum Pseudomonadota; class Betaproteobacteria; order Burkholderiales; family Burkholderiaceae; genus Cupriavidus; species Cupriavidus sp. Agwp_2. The sequence continues at coordinate 412,567 of NZ_CP088084.1, read as the reverse complement.
TCATGCCGGCCTGCGTTGTCACGTTGTCTCCCGCTATCAGTCCGGCCCGGTGCGGTGCCGGATGTTTTTAGTATTGTTGGTATGGCTGCGAAGAATCGTAGCACAAGCATTCGTTTTTCGAGCGTGGGGATCGTTGGCGATTTCGAAATTCCGGCATCGGGGCGAAAAGCTGGCACCGACGGCGCTGAGGCAAGCCCGGCCAGGCAGGTGGGAATGCGGCACGAGCCCCACGATTCTGGCCATACATATCATGAAAATTCCGCATATTCACGCAAGTTTGCTGCACCGCATTAGCGCTGCGACGCCTTTGCCGTGGCGGCTTCCCGTCCCATCCTGGCCCTTCCCTCCAGCTCCGGATGGCGCCATCCTGCCGCGCGGTTTAGGTTTTGGAGTATTGACGATGCCAGAAGCGACTTGTATAAAAGTTCCTGCCGCTGCGCAGAGTCTGCTGTTTTTAGAAAAGTGAGACTGCTGACGCAGTGCCCCTGATCCCGCCGGCCGCCAGGCAACAGCGCAGGACAACGGGCTCCACAGGTGCACAACAAGGAGACGAGCTTGGACGCACTGGAAACGTTCCGGCAGCAGGCACACGCCTGGCTGGAGGCCAATTGCCCCCCTGAAATGCGCCTGCCGATGCAGGACGAGGAAGACATCTGCTGGGGCGGCCGCAACTTCCGCTATCAGTCAGAAGCGCAGCGGCTGTGGCTGCAGCGGATGGCCGGACAGGGCTGGACCGTACCGGAATGGCCACGCGAGTATGGCGGCGCCGGATTGAGCGCCGCCGAGGCCCGGGTGCTGCGCGCCGAGATGCAGCGGCTGAACTGCCGCGTGCCGCTGCAGAGCTTCGGCATCTCCATGCTCGGCCCCGCACTGCTGAAATATGGCACCGAGGCACAAAAGCAGGAACATCTCCCCAGGATTGCACGCGGCGAGATCCGCTGGTGCCAGGGCTATTCGGAACCCAATGCCGGCTCCGACCTGGCCGCGCTGCAGACGCGCGCCGACGAGCGCGATGACCATTTTGTGGTCAACGGCCAGAAGATCTGGACGTCGTATGCCGACAAGGCCGACTGGATCTTCTGCCTGGTGCGCACCGACTTCGCGGCGCAGAAGCATACCGGCATCAGCTTCCTGCTGTTCGACATGGCGTCGCCGGGTGTCTCGACCCGCCCCATCGTGCTGATCTCCGGCAAATCACCCTTCTGCGAGACCTTCTTCGACGACGTAAAGGTGCCGCGCCACCAGCTTGTCGGCGAGCTCAACGGCGGCTGGGCCATCGCCAAGTACCTGCTGACGCATGAGCGCGAGATGATCAGCGCGATCGGCAGCCGCGGCTTCCGCCAGCCGCTGGGGCGCCATGCCGCCAGGGTCATCGGCGTGGACGAGCGCCATCGGCTCGATGACCCGATGCTGCGCGCGCAGATCGCCCGCTTCGAAATAGACGAAGCCGCGTTCGCCGCCGCCGGCGAGCGCGCCCGTGACCTGGCCCGGCAAGGCGAAGGCATGGCCGCGTTCTCGTCCGTGCTGAAGTACTACGGCGCGGAACTGAACAAGCGGCGCTATGAGCTGCTGATGTCGGTCGGCGGCACCGATGCCCTCGAATGGGAAGGCCCGCGCAGCCAGGAAGGCGCGCTGGCCAGGGCATGGCTGCGCACCAAGGCGAACTCGATCGAGGGCGGCACCAGCGAGGTCCAGCTCAATATCGTCGCCAAGCGCCTGCTCGGTCTGCCCGGCGCCTGAGTTGCTGCCTGAGTTGCCGCCTGAGTTGCTGCGCAATCCTCCAAGACCCCACCTCTGCCAAACGCCGCCATGCCCATCGTATTGACCGACACGCAGGAGATGCTGCGCGACAGCGCCATGACGTTCCTGCAGGAGAACGCCCCGATCTCCGCGCTGCGCACGCTGCGCGACACCCGCGACCCCGTCGGCTTCTCGCGCGAGCTGTGGCAGCGCTGCGCCGCGCTGGGCTTTGCCGGGGTGATGATCGACGAGGCCTACGGTGGCAGTGGCCTCGGCGCGGTCGAGGCCGGCGTGATCGCGGAAGCGATCGGCACCACGCTGGCGCCGCTGCCCTTCCTGTCCACCGCCGTGCTTGGCGCTGCGCTGGTCGGCCTGTACGGCAGCGACAGCCAGCGCAGCGCGTTGCTGCCGGAGATCGCCGCGGGCCGGCACCTGATGGCGCTGGCGCTGGACGAAGCCGCCCGGCACCGGCCAGAGCGCATCGCCACGCAGGCGCGGCGCGACGCCGACGGCTATGTAATCGATGGCACCAAGATCTTCGTGGTCGATGGCCATGTGGCCGATACGCTGGTGGTCGCGGCACGCACGGGTGCAGCCGGCGCGAGCGACGGCATTTCGCTGTTCCTGGTACCGCGCGACCACGCTGGCGTACAGGTAGAGCGCTGCGTGCTGGCTGACGCCACCAACGCCGCGCGCATCACCTTCGACGCCGCCAGGGTGCCGGCCGATGCGCTGCTTGGCAGCGTGGGTGCCGGGGCGCAAATGCTGGAGCGCGTGCTCGACATCGCCCGCGCGGTGCTGTCGTCCGAACTGCTCGGCATCGCCGATGCCAGCTTCGCGCGCACGCTGGCCTACCTGAAGGAACGCAAGCAGTTCGGCAAGGCCATCGGTGAGTTCCAGGCACTGCAGCACCGCGCCGCGCATCTCTTCGCCGAGATCGAGCTCGCGCGCGCTGCCGTGCTGCGCTGCCAGCAGCGGCTCGACGAAGGCCGCGCTGACGGCCCCGAGCCGCTGGTCTGCGTGGCCAAGGCCAAGGCCGGCGATACCGCCACGCTGGCGGTGCAGGAAGGCGTGCAGATGCACGGCGGCATCGGCATGACCGACGAATTCGAGATCGGCTTCTTCATGAAGCGCGCCCGCACCGCGCACGAATGGCTGGGCGACGCCAACTGGCAGCTCGACCGCTGGGCCACATTGCGCGGCTACTGAGCGGCGGGATCTGAGCCACTGACACAGGCGGCCCCACGGCGGGGCCCTGCAGGACATCACGCAACACCGAGGCGGCAACGGGCGCCCCGGCCGCGGCGTCACGGGCCCGCGCCGGCCCGACCGCCAGCAAGGAGGCAGCATGTCGGCAAGTCCCTGGACACCCGCATTCCCGCCAACGAAGGCATCTGCCGGCGCCACGCCGCAACGCCGGCACACGCACGGAGGCCGGCCATGAGCGCCTATCTACTGCGCCGCCTGCTGGCGCTGCTGCCGACGCTGGTCTTCGCCAGCATCATCGTGTTTGCCATCGTGCGGCTGGTGCCAGGCGACGTGGTCGACCTGATGCTGAGCCAGAACGACATCAGCGCCGATACCCGCACCCGCGAAGACCTGGTCCGCACGCTCGGGCTGGACCGCCCGATGTGGGAGCAGTACCTGCACTGGGTCGGCAATATCGTGCTGCATGGCGACCTGGGCCAGTCGCTGTGGCAAGGCGAGCCGGTGCTGAAGATGGTGATGGCGCGCATCCCCGCTACCTTCTCGCTGGGCGTGCTGGCCCTGGGCGTGGCACTGACGGTGGCGCTGCCGATCGGCGTGCTGTCCGCGATCCGGCAGGACACCGCGGCGGACTATGTGGCGCGTTCCTTTTCTATCCTGATGCTGGCGGTGCCAAGCTTCTGGCTCGGCACGATGGTGATGGTATTCCCTTCGGTCTGGTGGGGCTGGTCGCCGGAAGTGCGCTACGTCCCCTTCCTGGAAGACCCGGTGCAGCATGTCAGGCAGATGCTGGTGCCGGCCGTCGTGCTGGGCATGGCGCTGTCGGCCATCACCATGCGCATGACGCGGACCATGATGCTGGAGGTGCTGCGCCAGGACTACATCCGCACGGCCTGGGCCAAGGGACTGAACGAGCCGCTGGTGATCCTGCGGCATGCGCTGCGCAATGCGCTGATCCCGGTGGTGACGCTGATCGGCCTTCAGGCGCCGCTGCTGATCGGCGGCGCCGTGGTGATCGAGCAGATCTTCGTCGTGCCGGGCATGGGGCTGCTGCTGCTCGATGCCGTGCACCAGCGCGACTATCCGCTGATCACGGGCGTCTTCCTCGTGGTCGGCGTCGCGGTGATGCTGATCAACCTGCTCGTCGACCTGAGCTACGGCCTGTTCGACCCCAAAGTGAGGCACCGCTGATGGCACCCCCGACCGTCGATCCGCAAGCCGCTTCCGCCACCCTGCCTGCCACGCTGCCCGGTGCCCTGCCCCGCGCCGCCCGGCAACGGCAGCCCCGCTTTGCCCTGCTGCGCCGGCTGTTCCGCGACAAGCCGCTGGGCGCCGCCGGCGCGGTGATCTGCGCGGTGTTCCTGTTCTGCGGCGTGTTCGCAGACCTGCTGGCGCCGTATGGCATGAACGAGATCAACATGATGGCGCGGCTGCAGCCGCCCTCGTGGGCGCATCCGTTCGGCACCGACAACCTTGGCCGCGACATGTTCTCGCGCTGCCTGTATGGGGCCCGGCTGTCGGTGGTGATCGGACTGTCGGCGGCGACGCTGGCCACGGCGATTTCCCTGCTGCTGGGCATCCTGACCGGCTACCTCGGCGGCAAGTTCGACCTGTTCGTGCAGCGTATGGTCGATGCCTGGATGAGCTTTCCCGACCTGGTGATCCTGATCGTGGTGGTGTCGGTGCTGGGCCCGGGCAGCTGGCAGATTGTCTGCACGCTCGGCCTGCTGCTGGGCATCGGCGGCTCGCGCATCGTGCGCAGCGCGGTGGTGTCGGTGCGCGAGAACATGTACGTGCATGCGGCGCAGTCGATGGGCGCGTCGACCAGCCGCATCCTGTGGCGCCATATCCTGCCCAATGTGCTGCCGCCGGTGATCGTGCTGTTCACCACGCGAGTGGGCACCGCGATCCTGGCGGAGTCGGGGCTGTCCTTCCTCGGCCTCGGCGTGCCGCCGCCGGCCCCGACCTGGGGTGGGATGCTCTCGGGCGATGGCCGCACCTTCATGTTCCAGGGCCCGTGGCTGGCACTGGCGCCGGGCGTCTGCCTGACGGTCGTGGTCTATGCAATCAACGTGTATGGCGATGCATTGCGCGACCTGCTCGACCCGCGCATGCGGGGCAGCCGCTGAGAACAGCAAATTGACGAGCGGCCGGCATAACGAGCCGGCACATCATGATCCCCAAAGGAGCAGACGATGGTGCGCAGCGTGAAGACGGACGGCGGAATGGCGAGGCGGGCTTCCCTGGCGGTGGCGATGGCGGCGACGGCAATGGCCGCGGCCTTGGCCTGCGGCACGGCGGCCGCGCAGGCGGAAGCGCCGAAATATGGCGGCACCATCGAAGTCGGCTCGGTCTACCCCACCATCTCCGCATTGTCGTGGGACCTGGGCGACTGGAACTGGAAGCAGAACTACGACACCGGCCAGGTCTATGAGCAGCTCTTCGCCGCCGACCTGTCCAAGTCCCGGCGCAACGGTGGCAAGTACGCGTTCCAGGCCGACGCCTGGCTGCCCGAAGATGCCATCCGTGGCGAACTCGCCGAGAGCTGGAAATGGACCGACCCGCTCACGCTCGAAGTCAAGCTGCGCAAGAACGTGCGCTTCCCGGCCAAGCCGGGCGTGATGGAAGAGCGCGAACTGACCGCCGAGGACGTCGTGTTCAGCTACAGCCGCCAGAGCGCCAGCGCCAAGAAGATCCCCACCTACTTCGACCACCTGAGCAAGGTCGAAGCCGTGGACAAGCATACGGTGGTGTTCCGCTTCAAGGAGTTCAATGCGGAATGGGACTACCGCTTTGGCTGGGGCTATTACTCCGGCATCATGCCCAGGGAGGTCGCCACCGCCGGCGCCGCGAACTGGAAGAACGTCACCGGCTCCGGCCCGTTCACGCTGAGCCAGTTCGTGCAGGGCAATTCCAGCACGTATGCGAAGAACGCGCAGTACTGGGACACCGAGAAGATCGGCGGCAAGGACTACAAGCTGCCCTTTGCCGACAAGGTGGTGCTGCGCACCGTCAAGGACGAGGCCACCCGCAACACCATGCTGCGCACCGGCAAGCTCGACGTGCTGGAAATGGTGCGCTGGACCGCCGTCGATGAACTGAAGAAGAGCGCGCCGCAGCTCAAGTGGTCCCGCTGGCTGTCCTACACCGGGCAATACCTGGCGCTGCGCGTCGACGCCAAGCCGTTCAACGATATCCGCGTGCGCCGCGCGCTGAACATGGCGGTGAACAAGCAGGAAATCGTCAAGCAGTACTACGGCGGCAATGCCGAGCTGTTCGCCTATCCGCAGCACCCCGACTACACCGGCTATTTCGAGCCGCTCAGTGCCATGCCGGAATCGGTCAAGGAGTTGTTCACCTACAACCCGGAAAAAGCGAAGAAGCTGCTGGCCGAGGCCGGCTATCCGAAGGGCTTCAAGTTCAAGGTGCAGGTCTGCGCCTGCGCCCAGGACCATATGGAAATGCTGCCGCTGATCGCCGCGTACCTGGAGCAGGTCGGCGTGCGCATCGAGATCCAGCCGATGGAGTACGGCGCCTTCCTGTCGGCAATGACCACCAAGACCAATGCGCCGGGCTACATGATGAGCAACGGCCATACCAACCCGACCACGACGATCCGCAAGAGCTTTGTCGCGGGACAGGTGTGGAACGCCTCGCAGTGGAACGACCCCAGGTTCGATGCCCGCGTCAACCAGGCCTTCCAGATGCGCGACCTGGGCAAGCGTCAGGAAGCGCTGCGTGGAATGACCCGCGACATCCTGGCAGAAGCCCCTTATATCTGGCTGCCCACGCCCTACCTGTTCACCGCGTGGTGGCCGTGGGTCAAGAACTACGACGGCGAGCTGCGCGCCGGCGCCGTGCGTAACGGGCCCATCTATGCACGGGCCTGGATCGACCAGGAGATGAAGAAGAAGCTCGGGTTCTGACCTGCGCAACGTCAACCCGCACCGTCAACCCGCACCGTCCAACGGAATGCAACCATGACAGAGCCAATCCTGCAGGTGAAGAACCTGACCACGCGCTTCCACACCGACCGCGGCGTGGTCACCGCGGTGGACCGCGTCTCGTTCGACGTGGCCGCGGGCGAGACGCTGGCGATCGTCGGCGAGTCGGGTTCGGGCAAGAGCGTGACCGCGCTGTCGATCCTCGGCCTGATCCCGCAGCCGCCCGGCGTCATCGAGTCCGGCGAGATCCGCTTCGAAGGACAGGACCTGCTAAGGCTCAGGCCGGCGGCGATGCGCGCCATCCGCGGCAACCGCATCGCGATGGTGTTCCAGGAACCCATGTCGTCGATGAACCCGGCGCTGACCGTGGGCAAGCAGATCGCCGAGCCGATCCGCGTGCACCAGGGCCGCGCCTGGCGCGATGCCTATGAAGAGGCCGCGGAACTGCTGGCGCAGGTGCAGATCCCGGAGCCGCGCAGCCGCGTGCATGCCTATCCGCATCAGTTTTCCGGCGGCATGCGCCAGCGCGCGATGATCGCGATGGCGCTGGCCTGCAAGCCGAAGCTGATCATCGCCGACGAACCGACCACCGCGCTCGATGTCACCGTGCAGGCGCAGATCCTGGACCTGCTGAAGGGGCTGGCGCAGCAGGCCGGCACGGCGCTGATCCTGATCACGCACGACCTTGGCGTGGTGGCGCGCTATGCCGACCGCGTCGCGGTGATGTACGGCGGGCGGCTGGTGGAGACAGCGTCGGCGGACGAGCTGTACCGCCATCCCGCGCATCCCTACACGCGCGGCCTGATGGCCTGCGTGCCGCGCCTGGACGGCGACACCAGCCAGCCGCTGGTGCCAATCGATGGCCAGCCGCCCGATTTGACCGCGCTCGGCCCGGGTTGCGCCTTCCTGCCGCGTTGCCGGCTGGCGCAGGAGCAGTGCCGGCAGGCGCCGCCAGAACTGCGCGCAGTTTCCGACCACCACCTCAAGGCCTGCTTCCTCCATGACGCCCATTGACACGCCCCTGGCGCGCAGCGTCGCGCCGCCGGAACGCCCGCATGGCAGCACAAGCGCCGAGGCGCCGGCCAATTGCCAACCGGGCCAACCGGGCCAGACGTTCCAGCCCGGCAACGTGATCCTGAAGGTCGAAGACCTGAAGGTCCATTTTCCCGTGGCGCGCGGCGTGCTGCTCAAGCGCCAGGTCGCCTCGGTCAAGGCCGTCGACGGCGTCTCGTTCACGCTGCGCCGGGGCGAGACGCTGGGACTGGTGGGCGAAAGCGGCTGCGGCAAGTCCACCACCGGGCTGGCCATCATGAAGATGCTGCCTGCCAGCGCGGGACGGATCGCCTTCGACGGCGAGGACCTGGCCGGTTTCAGCCGCGCGCGCGAAAAACACTTCCGCCGCAGCGTGCAGATGGTCTACCAGGATCCGTTCGCGTCGCTGAACCCGCGCATGAAGGTGCGCGACATCATCGCCGAACCGCTGCAGGTACACGGCCTGGCCGGCGATCGTGCCGCGCTGCAGGCGCGCGTGGCCGAGCTGCTCGACATGGTCGGCCTGCTGCCCTACATGGCCGACCGCTATCCGCACGAGTTCTCGGGCGGCCAGCGCCAGCGCATCGGCATCGCGCGCGCGCTGGCGCTGAAACCGAGCCTGATCGTCTGCGACGAACCGGTGTCGGCGCTGGACGTATCGATCCAGGCGCAGGTGGTCAATGTGTTCATGGCGCTGCAGCGCAGCCTGGGCCTGTCCTACCTGTTCATCGCCCATGACCTGGCGGTGGTGCGCCATATCAGCGACCGCATCGCGGTCATGTACCTGGGCCGTATCGTCGAGATCGCCAGCCGTCACCAGCTCTACGCCGAGCCGCGCCACCCGTACACGCGCGCGCTGCTGTCCGCCGTGCCGGTGGCCGACGTGCGCGCCGAACGCCAGCGGCAGCGCATCGTGCTGCAGGGCGAAGTCCCCAGTCCGATGCATCCGCCTTCAGGCTGCCGCTTCCATACACGCTGCCCTTCGGCGATGCCCCACTGCCGCAGCGCCGATCCGGTGCTGCGCGACCAGGGCGACGGGCAGATGGTGGCCTGCCACCTGTACGGCTGAAAGGCAGCGCGCGGCAAACCCGGCGCGACGGCGCCGGATCAGCTCGGTTCAGCGCAGCAGGCCCATCATCATGGGGCGCACGAACAGCTCGGCGGCATTGTCCGAGGTGGCATCGCGGACCCAGCGGCGCAGTTCGACCGCGGCGTTGATCATGCCGTGCACCTGCAGCGCGGCGATCGACTGGTCCAGCGGCCGGATCGAGCCGTCCTGCATGCCCTGCACCAGCAGGCGGACAAAGCGCGTGGACAGCCGCGCCATGTCCTGCATCTTGGCGACGCGCATCTCTTCCGGCAGCGCGCCATAGATGGTCAGCCGCAGCAGCGGCCCCTGGCTGGAGAACTGGTAATGCACCAGCGCGCGCGACACCGCGCACAGCTTGTCCCAGCCGGTGCCGGGCATCTCGTCGACCAGCGTCTGGGTATCGCGGATCACCGCCGACATGCGGTCAAAGCAGGCGGAAATCAGGTCGTCCTTGTTCTCGTTGTGGTGGTAGAACGCGCCCTTGGTCAGGTTCAGCCGGGCCGAGATGCGATCCGCCGAGGCGCCGCGGTAGCCCTGCTCGTTCAGCAGTTCGGTGGCGGCGCGCAGGAACGCCTGCTGCGTCGTTTCCGGCTGGCCCAGTGTCGGCAGCAGCGCGGCAATATCCAGTTCCGGCTGCCACGCGGTGCCCGGCGCGGCGATGCCGTTGAGCACGATGTCCGCCAGCGTCTGCGCGACCTTGGGGTAGTCCGCCGGCTCGTAGCGTTCGATCCAGCTCATCGCGCCGCTGGTCAGCGACAGCAGCAGGTGGGCCCGCGCGCTCAGCGCGCTGCGGTGTGCCGGGTCCTGTGCCGGGTCGGCGGGCGTGGCATCGCGCAGCAGCCCGCGGATCTGCCGGAACATGTCGTTGTAGGCGGAGAACGCCACGTCGGCATGGCTGGCCGGCAGCGCGCGGATCTCGCGGAAGCTCATCAGCTCCGGCCGCTCGCCTGCCGCGGTTCGCGCCAGCCGTGCGACAAACAACGCGATAAAGGCGGCAACGCGCTCGCCGGCGCTGCCGTGCTGCGACGCCGCGCCGGCCAGGCCGCGCATTTCCTCGATCGTGCGCATCAGGCAGGCCAGCACCAGGTCTTCTTTCTTGCGGAAGTAGTACGTGATGCTGTTGGTGTTCAGCCCCACCAGCTGGCCGACGTCAGAGAGGGTCGTGCCGCGCACCCCCTTGCGGTTGAAGAGCGCCGCGGCGGCATCGAGGATGCCCTCGCGCTTTTCGACATAACGGCGGGTCTGCCTGGCTTCCGACTGGTCCGTGAGCATGAGCGGTCCGGTTGCCCGAATCGGGCGAACCGGTTTTTCGAAGATACGTTGCTTTGGATTATAGGTTGGGGGTTTCTGCAGCGGATATCAGGATGATCCCCGCTTTTCCGCACATACCGTATTGTTGAAGCGCCCGGGACGACTACGACGCCGTCTTCGCCCTCGTCCTGGCCGTGCGCTGCACCGGCGCCAGCATGGCCGCGGCGGGCTCGATGCTGTCCGCATTGACCAGCACGCCCGCCGACACGATGTAGGCCGCCGCGCTCTCGATATCCCCGCGCAGCGCCGCGCAGGCCGCGTCGCTGTCGTGCCCGTGCAGCGCCTCGACCAGCATGTCGTGATGCCTGACCGCGACGCGCTCTTCCACGCGGCGCGATCCGGAGCGCAGGTCGTGGTTCAGGATCGGCCCGATGCGCAGCCATTGCGACTCGATCATCTGCAGCAGGATCGGCATTTGCGCCGCCGCGTAGACGGCAAAGTGGAACGCCTGGTTGGCGGCGATGACCGCGGCGCCGTCGGGCCGGGGCTTCGACATCTCGGCCGCGAACCGGCCGCGCAGCGACTCGACCTGCGCCAGTTCGGCATCGGTGATGCGCTCCGCGGCGGTGGCCGTCGCCAACCCCTCCAGCTGGATCCGGATCTTGGTGATTTCCTCGAACTGGCTGACGCTCATGCGCGGCACGCGCAGCGCGCGGTTGGGCGTCAGTTCCAGCGCCTGCTCGGCGACCAGGCGGTGGACCGCCTCGCGCACCGGCATCACGCTCACGCCCAGCGCGGCAGCAATATTGCGCAGCGAAATCTGCTCCCCCGGCATCATCTGGCCGGTGATCAGCAGTTCCCGCAACTGGGTGTAGACGTCACGGCTCAGCGTTTGGCGGGTCAGCGGCGTTACGAGTTCGTTCAGTGGCATGCGGTGAAGCATATCACATAGGGTTATCCGCTATATGCGATCTGTGATCACAGTTTTAATCTTGCTTCTGAAGGCAGGCGAACGCCTGTCGCGAGAACTTTCAAGCACGGGAAGCAAGGAGACCGGAAACATGTGGAAGGATGAATCGCTGGTGGGCAAACGCGTATTGGTGACCGCCGGCGCCGACGGGATCGGCCTGGAGATCACACGGGCTTTCGTGGAAGCCGGTGCCCGCGTTGCGGTATGTGACGTCTCGGGCGCGAGCCTGGAGCGGATTGCGGCGGAGTTGCCCGGCGTGCTGGCGCTCAAGGCCGATGTATCCCGCGAGGACGATGTCGACGCGCTGTTCCAGGCGCTCGATGCGGGACTCGGCGGCCTCGATGTGCTGGTCAACAACGCCGGCGTGGCCGGCCCGACCGGCGGCGTCGAAACGCTGTCACTGGCCGACTGGGAGCGCTGCCTCGCGGTCAACATCACCGGCCAGTTCCTGTGCACCCGCGCCGCGGTGCCGCGCCTGCGCCAGGGACGCGCGCCGGCCATCGTTAACCTGTCATCGGCGGCCGGCCATCTCGGCATGCCGGGCCGCTCGGCCTACTCCGCGTCGAAATGGGCCGTGGTGGGTTTCACCAAGTCGCTGGCGCTGGAGCTGGGCGCGGATGGTATCCGGGTCAACACGGTGCTGCCCGGCGCGGTCGACGGCCCGCGTATCCGCGCGGTCATTGCAGCCAAGGCGGAGTCGCTCGGCAAGCCGCTCGACGAAGTCACGCGCAACTACACGTCGCAGGCGGCGCTGGGCCGCATGGTGACGATGCGCGATATCGCCAACATGGTGCGCTTTGCCTGCAGCGACCAGGCAGCCAACGTTCACGGCCAGGAACTGGTCGTCGACGGCCTGACCCAGGCGCTCAGCTAAGGCGCCCTGCCCTGCACGCGCCGCCCGCATCCCCCAAACAACGCCAGACAAAAGGAACCACCATGGCCAAGCGAGCCAAAGCCATCATCACCTGCGCGCCGACCGGCGCCATCCACACCCCGAGCATGTCGCCGCACCTGCCGGTGACCGCCGACGAGATCGCACAGGCGGCCATCGACGCCGCGCGCGCCGGCGCCGCCATCCTGCACCTGCATGCGCGCGACCCCAAGGACGGGCGCCCGTCGCAGGACCCCGAGCTGTTCCGCCCCTTCCTCGCCAAAATCAGCGCCGAGACCAACGCGGTGATCAACATCACCACCGGCGGCAGCCCGCACATGACGGTGGAAGAACGCATGCTGCCGGCCACGACCTTCAAGCCCGAACTGGCCTCGCTCAACATGGGCTCGATGAACTTCGGCCTGTTCCCGATGCTGGAGCGCTTCAAGGACTTGCGCCACGACTGGGAGCGCGAACATCTGGAGAACAGCCGCAACCTGATCTTCAAGAACACCTATCAGGACATCGAGAACATCCTGCGCATCGGCAATGCCAACGGCACGCGCTTCGAGTTCGAGTGTTATGACATCAGCCACCTGTACAATCTGCGGCACTTCCTTGACCGCGGCCTGGTCAAGGGCCCCGTGTTTATCCAGTCCGTATTCGGCATCCTGGGCGGCATCGGCCCCGATCCCGAAGACCTGATGCACATGCGCCGCACCGCACAGCGCCTGTTCGGCGACCAGTTCCGCTGGTCGATCCTCGGTGCCGGACGCGGCCAGATCCCGCTGGCGACGATCGGCGCGGCGATGGGGGCCAACGTGCGCGTCGGCCTGGAAGATTCCCTGTGGATCGGCCCGGGCCAGCTGGCGGCATCGAGCGCCGAGCAGGTCACGCGCATCCGCGCCGTGCTGGAAGCGCTGAACATCGACGTGGCCACGCCGGACGAAGCCCGCGACATCCTCGACCTCAAGGGCGCGGCAGGCACCGCGTTCTGAACGCCGGCGGGGCCGCAGCGGGCCGGCTCCGCGCCACCATCGACACCCGCCATCCACTGGCGGGCACCGAACACATCAACCAGGCAGGACGGCAGCCGCGCGGCCCGCGAGGCGCAGCGCCGTATCCGCCAATGGAGACCACGCTCATGCAGACCGTACCCGCTCCCGGCGCGCCATCGCTGGCCGCGCCGACAGACCGCCCGCTGACCGGGCTGCTGTTCCGCAAGCTCATGCCCTTGCTGGTGCTGTCGTACGTGATCAGCTTTCTTGATCGCACCAACATTGCCCTGGCCAAGACCCATATCGCCGTCGACCTGAACATCTCGGCGGCCGCGTACGGCCTCGGCGCAGGCCTGTTCTTCCTGAGCTACGCCCTGCTCGAAGTCCCGAGCAACCTGATCATGCATCGGGTCGGGGCGCGCTTCTGGATCACCCGCATCATGGTGACCTGGGGCTTGTTGTCCGCAGCAATGGCCTTTGTCCAGGGCGAGACGTCGTTCTACATCATGCGGGTGCTCCTTGGCGCGGCCGAGGCGGGCCTGTTCCCCGGCGTGATGCTGTACCTGACCTACTGGTTTGGCCGCGAGGACCGCGCGCGGGCAGTCGGCTATTTCCTGCTTGGCGTCTGCATCGCCAACATCGTCAGCGGCCCGCTCGGCGGCGCACTGCTGGGCATGGACGGCATGTGGGGCTTCAAGGGCTGGCAATGGATGTTCGTGCTCGAAGGCCTGCCGGCCGTGTTCCTGGCCGCGGTAGTGTGGAAGAAGCTGCCCGATGGCCCGGAAAGCGCGCCGTGGCTGACGCCGGCGCAGGCGCAGCAAGTCCGGCGCCAACTGGCCGCCGAAGCCGCAGACGGCAGCGCGGGCGCTGGTGGCCACTCGTTCCTGGGCGCCATCCGCGATCCGCAGGTCTGGCTGGCGATCTTCATCTACTTCTGCCACCAGATCGCGATCTATACGGTGATCTTCTTCCTGCCGGGCATTATCGGCACGTACGGCAAGCTCACGCCGCTGGAGATCGGGCTGCTCAACTCCCTGCCGTGGATTGCCGCCGCTATCGGTGCGGCCTTGCTGCCGCGCCACGCCAACACCCCGCAGCGCGGACGCCGCCTGCTGTGCCTGGGCCTGGTCGTGATGGCGGCCGGCCTGCTGATTGCCGCGTTCTCGGGCCCGGTGCTGGCACTGGTCGGCTTCTCGATGACGGCGCTGATGTTCTTCGTGGTGCAGTCGATCGTGTTCCTGTTCCCGTCGTCGCGGCTCACCGGCGTGGCGCTGGCGGGCGGGCTGGCACTGATCAATACCTGCGGCCTGGTCGGCGGCTTTATCGGGCCGTCGACGATGGGCCTGATCGAGCAGGCGACCGGCAGCACGCGCAATGGCCTGGTGATCATGGCCGTGCTGCTGCTGGTAGCCTGCGCGGTGGCGCCGCGCCTGCGCCAGGGGCAGGAACGCTGAGTCTTCAGCGCGCGGGCCCGTCAGGGCTCGTGCGTTGCTGCAGATCCTGCGCCTGCCGGGTGAAACACCGGCAGCCGGAACATGAATTCGCTGCCGCCACTGCGGCGGCGCCTGGCCACCAGCGTACCGCCGTGCGCCTCGACGATCGAGCGGCAGATCGCGAGCCCCATCCCCATGCCGTCGACCTTGGTGGTGAAAAAGGCGTCGAAGACCCGCGGCAGCACGTCTTCGCCAATGCCGGTCCCGTGATCCTGCACGCTGACCACCACGTCGTCCTGCTCGCGGCAGGAAGCCACCAGCAGCTCGCGCTGTTCGACCGGTGTGCCGGCCATGGCGTCGAGCGCGTTGGTGACCAGGTTGAGCACCACTTGCTGGAGCTGCACGCGGTCCGCTTCGACCTGCGCGGCGCCTGCCGCCAGCCGGGTCACCGCCCTGACGTTGTGCGCGTCCAGCTCGGGCCGCACCATGACCAGCACCTCGCGCAGTACCTCGTCCGGCGACAGCGCCGCGAGCACCGCGGGAGTCTGCCGCGCCAGTGCGCGCAGTGCGCGCACGATGTCGGCGGCGCGCAGCGCGTGCTGGCGGATAAAGGCAAAGCCCTCCAGCGCCTCGCCGAGTTCCGGCTGCGGCCGCTTCAGCCAGCGCACGCTGGCATCGACGGTCGCGACAATGGCCGTCAGCGGCTGGTTGACTTCATGGCCGATCGACGCTGCCAGCGTTCCCATCACGGTGAGGTGCGAGGTGCGGGCCAGTTCGGCGCGCGCATCGCGCAGGCTGATCTCGGCGGCCACGCGGCGGTTGTTCTCGCCGATCAGCTGCTCATACAGCCGCGCCGTTTCCAGCGAGAGCGCGACCTGCGGCGCCAGCATTTCCAGTTCGGCGACGTGGTTGGCGCCAAACACGCCGGGGGCGTTGTTGTTCTCCAGGTAGACCGCGCCGATCAGGCTGTCGCCGCGCACCAGCGGCAGGCACAGTACCGAGCGCACCCCGGTGGCAATGGCTGCCTTGGTGCGGATCGACGGGGCGTCGACCATGGCGTCGGCGAGCACCAGCGTCTGGCGCGTACGCAGCACGCTGTTGAGCACCCCCAGCGGCAGCGCATGCTCGGTGGGTGGCGCCGAACCAAGTGCCACCGTCACCTTGCCGTCGAGCACGCGGCCCGAGGCCTCGATCATCGGCTCGCCGTCCCGCATCAGCACCAGCAGGCCGTAGCGGGCACCCGCGTGCAGGATTACGGTGCTCAGCAGGCTTTCGACCAGGCGATCCATCACGATCTCGCTGGACAAGGCACGCGCCGCCTGCCTGCCAAGTTCCCAGCCGACGGCTGGCGGCGCGTACAGCGTGTCGCCGGCCCCTGTCGCGTCGAGCTGCGGATATTGCGCGGCCAGCAGCGTTGCCTTGTGATCGGCGCCCCAGCGCTGGTAGCACGCGCGCGCCAGCCGCAGGTGCTGCCGGGCCCCCGTATGCAGGCCGTGCCCTGCGCACAGCATGCCGGCCAGTTCGTGCGCCAGCGCCTGCTCATGCACGAAGCCCGCCGCGGCGGCCGCCTCCGCCGACTGCTCGTAGCAGGCCAGCGCGCGCAGCGGATCGCCATCCGCCTGTGCCAGCGCGGCATCGACCAGCAACAGCTTGCTGCGGAACGTCAGCGGATTGAGTGCGGCCCAGCGCGCGAAGCAGGCGCGGTGTGCCGCGATGCCGGCGGCGGCCTGCGGTGCCTGCGCGTGCGCCAGCGCAATGCTGAGGAACAGGCGGCAGTCGGCCACGTTGATATGCGCGGGCGCGGACCAGACCAGCGTCTCGGCGTGGCGCAGGCTGTGCACCGCCTGCGCCCACTGCCCCAGGAACGCCGCGGCCATGCCGTCGTACAGGTAGATCCAGAAGCGCGTCGGCAGCGAGTTGCTGCGTGCCAGCCGCTGCGCGGCGGTCCCGCAGTGCGCGACTTCCTCCTGCCACCCGCCCTCGCCGCCCGCCTTGCCGTCCCCGCTGCCGTCCCCGCTGCCGCCCCCCCTGCCGCTCTCCCCACGTTCATCGCCCACGCGCAGCCGCTGCACGAAATGCAGTTGCGAATGCAGGATCAGCTCGATGTCCCGGTACTGGACCTGGCGCGTCAGGGCCAGGCCGCGCGCGATTTCTTCCGCCACCAGGCACAACTGCTCGCCCATGACCAGCAGGTCGGAGGCGATATGGTTGCAGGCATAGCAGGCCATGCCGATATCGCCGGAAGCCCGGCCCAGCGTCACGGCTTGCTGCGCATGGCCAAGGGCATAGGACAGCGGACGCGTCCAGGCGCTGACCTGGTCCACCGCGACCAGCGTTGCGATGCGTCCCGCTTCATAGCCGTGGTGGTCGATCAGCGCCATCGCCGCCTGCCCGTAGGCGAGCCCGTCCTCATACGCCTCGTACAGGCTGGCGATAAACACGCCATACCATGACAGCCCGTACGGAGACTCCGGCGTGGCGCCGTGATTGAGCGTCAGCTCGACCATCTTTGCCACATGCAGGAAGCTGATGCCATCGCGCACGAACAGCGAAGAAATCAGCGTCGACAGCAGCCCCATCACGGCGTGGATGCGCGGGTCTTCGGTGGCGGGCAGCGCCGCCAGGCTGGCGATCGGGCGCGTGCCCAGCGCGGCGCGCACGGCGTCACAGGCGTCGCGCATGCGCTGCGCCGACGGCGCGCGCTCCAGGTGCACATCGAGCAGCGCCAGCCCGGACAAGGCGGCGTTGATCGCGCCTTCGTAGTCCGAGCGCACGGTCTGCAGGCTCGCCCGGAGACGGTACACAGCGGCCTGGTCCAGCGCGTTTTGCGCGCGCGCCAACAGCGCGTCGATCCCGTCCGAGGCCGCTTCCACCCGGGCCTGTGCCAGCAGGCATTCGCAACGCAGCAGGTTGACGGCATAAGCCAGCGCATAGTGCGTTTCCCACCAACCTGGCAGCATCAGCGCCTGAGCCGTGCCCGTGTAGTGCAGCGCCTGGCCGATGGCGCCCGAGCGCCAGGCGCGCCGCCCCGCCACCAGCAGCACCTCGACGAAGGCTTCGCGCTGCGGTACCGGCAACGCATGATTGGCGCGGACGGCCACGCGCTCGATCTGGTTGCAGATCTCGAACGCATGGTCCGCCAGATCGCCTCGCCAGTGTTCGATCATGATCTGCGCGATGCGCGCGTGCTCGGCCGGGCGCGCATGCGGCTCGATCATCGAGTACGCGGATTCCAGCACGCGGTCATGCTGGAACGCGTAGCCGCTCGGCACCTGCACCAGCAAGCCGGCCTCGACGAACGGCTGCAGCTGGCTGGCCAGCTGTGCGGCACTGATACTGGCCACGCGGGCCAACAGGCCGGCATCGCCGCGCAGCCCGACGCAGGCCAGCTGCTGCAGCAGTTCGGTGCCGGCGCGGGGCAGCCTGGCAAAGCGGCGGATCATCAGATCGACGACGTTGCCGGTGTAGTGCTGGTCGTCGACCTCGTCCGCGCGCCAGTCCCAGCCGGCGCCGCCGGCACGGCGGGTCAGCACGCCGTCGTCGACCAGTGTGCGCAACAACTGGTAGGAAAAGAACGGGTTGCCCGCGGTCCTGTCGTGCACGGCGTGCGCCAGCGCAGCGATGCGCGTAGGCGGCTCATCGAGCGCTGCACCGACCAGTTTGGCCAGGTCATCGGGTGCCAGCGGCCTGACGGCGATGCGCGTGACCGCCAGCGCGCCGCTGCGGTTGGCATGCAGCAGCCACGAGAAGCGCTGCTCGACGTCCTGGCCGTGGTCGCGGTACGCGGCGACCAGCAGGATGCCGCCGGGACGCTGCACGGTGAAGGCCTCCAGCAGCGCGATGGTAAAGGCATCGGCCCATTGCAGGTCATCGAGGAACAAGACCAGCGGCATGCCCGGTGCGGCAAAGGCGGCAAAGGTCGCCAGCAGCGCAGCCTGCGCGCGGGCCTGCGCCTGCTGCGCGGGCACGTTGGCCAGCGGCGTGGTGCGGCCCAGCACATGCTCGACCTCGGGCACGAGTTCTGCCACCGCCTTGCCCTGCCCCGCCAGCGCGCCGAGCCAGCGCTCGCGCATCGGCGCCAGCGTGGCCGGCGGCGCGTCCAGCAAGCCGAGCGTGAGCGCGTGGATAGCCTGCGCCACTGGCGCGTACGGAATATCGAGCTGGAGCTGGTCGCTCTTTCCGGCGGCAGTGCGGGCGCCGCTCTGCGCGGCGGCCTGGCGCGAGAATGCGCTGGCCAGCAAGGACTTGCCGGTGCCAGCGGCGCCGGCGATCAGCACCAGCTCGGATTTGCCGCCCTGGCACACGCGGCCCAGCGCGTCGGTCAGCAGCGCCATCTCGCGGGCGCGCCCGACCAGGTGCACAGGCGCTTGCAGCGCCGGCTTGTCCGTCACTGCCCGACCTGGCAGAGGCCGAGTTGCTGGGCCATCAGCACCAGTTCGGCAAAAGTGCGCGCCTTCATCTTGCGCATGGCGTGGCCACGATGGATCTTGACCGTCACCTCGCTGATGCCGATCTCCGCCGCGATCTGCTTGTTCAGCAGGCCCGACACCGCCAGGCCCATGACCTCGGCCTCACGCGGCGAAAGGGTCTCGTAGTTGATGCGCAAGGCGTCGGCCTTGCGCGCGCCTTCGCGGCGCAGGCGGTCCTTGGCGAGCGCGGCGCCCACGGCGTCGAGCAGGTCCTGGTCGCGGTACGGCTTGGGAATGAAGTCCACGGCGCCCGCCTTCATCGCGGCCACGCTCATGGCGATGTCGCCATAGCCCGTCATGAAGATGATGGGCAGCGGCACGCCCATTTGCGCCAGCCGGCCCTGCAGGTCCAGGCCGCTGGGGCCGCGCAGCCTGACATCGAGTAGCAGGCAGCATGGCGTATCCGGCAAGGGAAAGGCGAGCAGTTCGGCGGCGGACGCGAACAGCACCGCGTCCAGGCCGACCGAGCGGAACAGGTTGCCCAGCGCATGGCGCACGCCGGCATCGTCGTCGACGACCAGTACGGTCGCGTCATCGCAGGCACTGTCGTCGGCAGGCTCCAGGCTTTGGGATGTCACGGTCTGATCTCCAGTGCATGCGTGCGTGGCCGCACGAGCAGCGGATTATAACCAGCAGACCGCCATCGGCAACGACCGCCATTCCAGCATGGGGAGATGTACAGGTCACTCATACCATTGTGTTAGTCCGACGCGCGCCGGTGCCGAACCGTGCGCCCGATTCCGGTGCAATCCGGTGCAATCCGGTGCAATCGGCCGGTGCAATCGTGTCCGGGCCGACTAATACCATCATGCAATGGCGATCCCTGCGCTTGCCGTCTAGTCTTCTATCCGGGCTGCGCTGCCGTGCCGTCCGCCGGTCGAAGTCCTGACCCCGCAAAACAGCGGTCACCCCGGCGGCGCGCAAGCCGGCTCCCCCGGCACCCGCGAGGTGCCTTCATCCTGCTTCCCGATTCCAGGAGGGATTGATCGATGAAAACCATCACCACCCAAGACGGTACCCGCATCTTCTACAAGGACTGGGGCGCGGGCCAGCCGGTCGTGTTTTCGCATGGCTGGCCACTGAATGCCGATGCATGGGACGCGCAGATGCTGTTCTTCGAGCGCCAGGGCTTCCGCGTGATCGCCCATGACCGCCGCGGGCACGGCCGCTCGGACCAGCCCGCGCAGGGCAACGACATGGACACCTACGCGGACGACCTCGCCGCGCTGATCGAGGCGCTGGACCTGCGCGATGCGGTGCTGGTCGGCCACTCCACCGGTGGCGGCGAGGTGACGCACTACCTCGGCCGCCACGGCACCGGGCGCGTGGCGAAGGCAGTGCTGATCGGCGCGGTGCCGCCGCTGATGCTCAAGACCGACGCCAACCCGGGCGGCCTGCCGCTGGACGTGTTCGACGGCATCCGCAAAGGCGTGGCCGATAACCGCTCGCAGTTCTACCAGGACCTGGCGCTGCCGTTCTTCGGCTTCAACCGTCCGGGCGCCAAGGTCTCGCAGGGCACCATCGATGCCTTCTGGGCGCAGGGCGTGGCCGGCGGCATTGTCGGGCAGTACGCCTGCATCCGCGAATTCTCTGAAGTCGATTACACCGAAGACCTGAAGAAGATCGACGTGCCCACGCTGATCCTGCATGGCGACGACGACCAGATCGTGCCGATCGACGCCTCGGCCAGGCGCGCCGCCGAACTGGTCAAGGGTGCGACGCTCAAGGTCTACCCCGGCGCGTCGCACGGCATGTGCGTGGTCAATGCCGACCAGGTCAATGCCGACCTGCTCGCCTTCGTGAAGGGCTGAGCAACGATGTCGTTGAGAACGGTTACCCGCCGGCAATTCATTGGCACCGCGGCCGCGCTTGGCGCGGCCGCATCTCAGGATATCTTCGGCATGCAGCCCGGCACCGCACCCGACCTCATCCTCGTCAACGGCAAGTTCACCACGCTCGACAAGTCCAACCCGCAGGCAGACGCCGTGGCCGTCCGCGACGGGCGCTTCGTGGCCGTCGGCACGCGCCAGGACGTGATGAAGCTGGCCGGCGCGCAGACGCAGGTCGTGGACCTGAACGGCCGGCGGGCCATCCCCGGGCTGATCGACAGCCACATGCACATCATCCGCGGCGGCCTGAACTACAACATGGAGCTGCGCTGGGACGGCGTGCGCTCGCTGGCTGACGCCATGCGCATGCTGAAGGACCAGGTCGCGCGCACGCCGGCACCGCAGTGGGTGCGCGTGGTCGGCGGCTTTACCGAGCACCAGTTCGCCGAGAAGCGGCTGCCGACCATCGACGAACTGAACGCGGTGGCGCCCGATACCCCGGTGTTCATCCTGCACCTGTACGACCGCGCCATCCTGAACGGCGCAGCACTGCGCGCGGTCGGCTATACCAAAGACACGCCCAACCCGCCAGGCGGCGAAATCGTGCGCGATGCGCGCGGCAACCCGACCGGGCTGCTGCTGGCCAAGCCGAACGCCACCATCCTGTATGCGACGCTGGCCAAGGGCCCCAAGCTGCCGCCCGAGTACCAGAAGAACTCGACGCGCCATTTCATGCGCGAGGTCAACCGGCTGGGCGTGACCGGCGTGATCGATGCGGGCGGCGGATACCAGAACTATCCCGAGGACTACAGCATCATCGAGGAACTGCACAAGGACGGGCAGCTGACGGTGCGGCTGGCGTACAACCTGTTCACGCAGAAGCCCAGGGAAGAACTGAACGACTTCAAGACCTGGACCGCCAAGGTCAAGCCGGGCCAGGGCGACGACCTCTACCGCCACAACGGCGCGGGCGAGATGCTGGTCTACACCGCGGCCGACTTCGAGGACTTCCGCGTCGAGCGCCCCGACATGGCGCCGTCGATGGAAGCTGACCTGGAGCCCGTGATCCGCCTGCTGGCGGAGAAGCGCTGGCCGTGGCGGCTGCATGCCACCTATGACCAGACCATCTCCCGCGCGCTCGATGTCTATGAGAAGGTGGCCAAGGACATTCCCTTCGACGGCCTGAACTGGTTCTTCGACCACGCCGAGACCATCTCCGACCGCAATATCGACCGCATCGCCGCGCTCGGCGGCGGCATCGCCGTGCAGCACCGCATGGCCTACCAGGGCGAGTACTTTGTCGAGCGCTACGGCGCACGCGCCGCCGAGGCCACGCCGCCGGTGAAGAAGATGCTGGAAAAAGGCGTCAAGGTCGGCGCCGGCACCGATGCCACGCGCGTGGCCTCGTACAACCCGTGGGTTTCGCTGTACTGGCTCACCACCGGCAAGACCGTGGGCGGCATGGCGATGTACCCGCAGGCCAACCTGCTCGACCGCGAGACCGCGCTGCGGCTGTGGACCGAGGCGAACACGTGGTTCTCCTCGGAAGTCGGCAAGAAGGGCCAGATCAAGGCCGGCCAGCTCGCCGACCTGGCGGTGCTGTCCTCTGACTACTTCAGCGTGCCCGGCGACGAGATCCAGGACATCACCTCGGTGCTGACCATCCTCGGCGGCAAGGTGGTCTATGGCGATTCGGACTTCAGCAAGCTGTCGCCCGCGCTGCCTCCCGCCATGCCGGACTGGTCGCCGGTGCGGCACGTCGGCGGCTACCAGCCGCGGCCGGAAGCGCGCAAGCTGGCGCTGAACACGGCGTGCGGGTGCGCGAGTTCGTGCGGTGTCCACGGCCACGCGCATGCCAAAGCCTGGACCTCGGGCGTCCCGACCTCGGACGAGAGCACGTTCTGGGGTGCGCTGGGCTGTTCCTGCTGGGCGTTCTGACCTGCTGCCGACCGCAGCCAACCGAGACCGGCCATGCCTGAACCGATGACTTCCCTTCCCCTGGCGCCAGCCAGTGCCGCCGGATTGCCGCGCTGGATGCGCTGGATGCGCTGGATGCGCTGGCTGCGCTGGCTGCGCTGGGTAGGCCTGCTGCTGCTGTGCGCGGCCTACCTGCAGGGCGGCCTGTTCAAGCTGGCCGACTTTCCCGGCGCGGTGGCCGAGATGCGGCACTTCGGGCTGAACCCGCCGGTGCCGCTGGCAATCGCCACCATCGTGCTCGAGCTGGGCGCGTGCGCCATGATCCTGCTGGGCTGGCGGCGCTGGCTGGGCGCGCTGGCGCTGGCGGCGTTCACGGCCGGCGCGACCTTCATCGCCAACCGCTTCTGGGAAGCGCCGCCAGAAGCCCGCTTCATGATGACCAACGCGTTCTTCGAACACCTGGGCCTGGCCGGCGGCTTCCTGCTGGTCGCCTGGCACGACCTGCGCGAGCGCGCAACCCGGCACGGCTGACCAAGATGGCAGAGCAAGCAACGCACTCCCCTTCCCGCCCCGCCGACGGCGGCACCTTCGCGCCGCTGGCGCAGGCGACGTTTGCCGTGCTGTGGGCGGCGACCATCCTCGGCAACGTCGGCAGCTTCATGCGCGACGTGGCCAGCGCCTGGCTGGTCACCGACCTGTCGTCGTCGCCGGCCGCGGTCGCCACGATCCAGGCCGCGGCAACGCTGCCGGTGTTCCTGCTGGCGATCCCGGCCGGCGTGCTGTCCGACATCCTCGACCGGCGCCGCTTCCTGATCGCGATCCAGGTCGGGCTGGCGCTGGTCAGCGGCACGCTGATGATGCTGGCCTGGCGCAATGCGCTGACGATCGAGATCCTGATCGGCATGGCCTTCCTGGGTGGCATCGGGGCGGCGCTGATGGGGCCGACCTGGCAGTCGATCGTGCCTGAGTTGGTGCCGCAGCAGGAACTCAAGCGCGCGGTTGCACTCAACGCGCTGGGTGTCAACATCGCCCGCGCCATCGGCCCGGCCGCGGGCGGCCTGCTGCTGGCGGCGTTCGGCGCGGCCGTTACTTATGGCATGGACCTGCTCAGCTATGTCTTCGTGGTCGCCGCGCTGCTGTGGTGGAAACGCCCGGCACGCGCCGCCGACCCGCTGCGCGAGCATTTCCTCGGTGCGTTCCGCGCCGGGCTGCGCTTTACCCGCGCCCACAGCAAGCTGCATGTCGTGCTGGCGCGGGCCGCGGTGCACTTTGCCTTCGGCAGCAGCATCTGGGCGCTGTTGCCGCTGGTGGCCAGGCAACTGCTGAAAGGCGGCGCCAGCCTCTATGGCGTGCTGCTGGGCGCGGTCGGGCTGGGCGCGATCCTCGGTGCGCTGGTCATGCCGCGGCTACAGCGGCGCCTGGACGCGGACGGGCTGATGTTGCTCTCTGCCTGCACCACCGCGGTGGTGATGGCCGGGTTATGCGTGGCGCCGCCGGTCTGGATCGCGCTGTTGCTGCTGCTGTTCCTGGGTGCGGCATGGATCATCGCGCTGACGACTTTGGGCGGCGTGGCGCAGGCGATCCTGCCCAACTGGGTGCGCGGGCGCGCGCTGGCGGTCTACCAGATGGTGTTCAACGGCGCGATGGCGGCGGGCAGCCTGGTGTGGGGCTTTGTCGCGCAGGCACTGGGGACGCCCGGCGGGCTGCTGGTGGCCGCGGCCGGCATGCTGGTGGCAGCGCTGCTGCTGCACCGGCTGCGCCTGCCCCGCGGCGAAGAGGACCTGGGACCGGCGCGGCACTGGCCCGAACCCGAAGGCGCCGCGGATATCGCGCATGACCGCGGCCCGGTCATGATACTGATCGAATACTGCGTGCGTGCGCCCGACCGCGACGCCTTCCTGCGCGCGGTGCACCAGCTTTCCGAAGAACGGCTGCGCGACGGGGCCTTCAACTGGGGCGTGATGGAAGACCCGGCCGACCCGGAGTTGCTGACGGAGTGGTTCCTGGTCGAATCGTGGGCCGAGCATTTGCGCCAGCACGAGCGCGTGCCCCACGCCGATGCCGACCTGCAGCGCGAGGTGACGCGCTTCCATGTCGGCGACAAGCCGCCGCGCGTGCGGCACCTGCTGGGCGTCGGATTGCCGCCGGCTCCTGCGGCGCGCCACTGATTCCCATGCTCTTGTTGTCACGCGCCTGCCTCAGGGAATCCGTGTGAATGCCATCCCGGTCATTGCCATCGTCGACGACGACGCTGCCGTGCGGCATGCAATGGGCGGGCTGGTGCGCGCCTTCGACATGGCGGTGGAGTTGTACGCGGGTGGGCCGGCGCTGCTGCAGTCGTCATCGATCGACTGCATCGACTGCGTGATCACGGATGTGCAGATGCCCGGCATGAATGGCTTCGCACTGTGCGAAGCGCTGCGTGGGCGCGGGTTGCGCATGCCGGTCATCTTCATGACGGCGTACGACCTGCAGGACCTTGCGCGGCGCGCGCAGGCCGTGGGGGCGGCCTGCTTCCTCAGCAAGCCGTTTGACGATACCGAGGTACTCCGGTGCATCGAGCGTGCGCTGGCGATGCACCGGGGATCATTACGCCCCGGGCCGGATCAGGCCAGCGCCGGATAGTCGACGTAGCCATGCGGGCCGCTTCCGCCATAGAGCGAAGCGTCCTCGAACGGCTTGTTCAGCGGCTGGTTCTCGCGGAAGCGGCGCGGCAGGTCGGGGTTGGTGATCATCTTGCGGCCGAACGACACCATGTCGGCGCGGCCGCTGCGGATGGCTTCCTCGGCCATCTCCTTCGAATAGCCGTTGTTGACCATCCACACGCCGCTGTACAGGCGGTGCAGCGCTTCGTAGTCGAACGGCACGTTGTCGCGCGGGCCGCCGGTGTGGCCTTCCACGACGTGGATATACACCGGGTGCAGCTTTTCCAGCTCGCGCACGACATGCTCGAACAGCGGCTGCGGGTTGCTTTCCAGCGCGTCGTTGACCGGCGACACCGGCGCCAGGCGCACGCCGACGCGTTCGGCACCGATCTCCGCGATCACCGCGGCCATGACTTCGAGCAGGAAGCGCGCGCGGTTTTCGATGCTGCCGCCATAGGCGTCGGTGCGCTTGTTGGTGCCGTCGCGCAGGAAGGCGTCGAGCAGGTAGCCGTGGGCGCCATGGACTTCCACGCCGTCGAAGCCGGCACGGACGGCGTTGGCCGCGGCGGTGCGGAAGTCATCGACGATGCCGGCGATCTCGCTCGCCTCCAGCGCGCGGGGCAACGAGCATTCGACGTAGCCCTGGCCATTGATAAAGGTCTTGGCATTGGCCGCGATGGCCGACGGTGCACCGGCGCCTGGTTGTCCGGCTGGAAATGCGTGTGCGACATGCGTCCGGTGTGCCAGATCTGCAGGAAGATCCTGCCGCCCTTCGCGTGCACCGCGTCGGTCACCTGCTTCCACGCTGCAATCTGCTCGGGCGTGTAGACGCCCGGCGTATTGGTGTAGCCCTGGGCCGTGGTCGAGACCTGCGTGGCCTCGGCGATGATCAGGCCCACGCTGGCGCGCTGGCTGTAGTACTCGACCACCATGTCGGTCGGCACCAGGTCGTCGTCGGCGCGGCTGCGCGTGAGCGGTGCCATGGCCATGCGGTTGGCGAGTTCGAGCTTGCCCAGCCTGGCCGGCTGGAACAGCGCATCTGCGAGAAAGGCTTCGTTCTGTGCACCCATGAATCGCTTACTCCGAGGTTGGTGAATGGCCGGCCGCAGCAGCATCAGCAGCAGCGGCCGGCTGGAACAGGTGGTTGAACATCAGGTCGACGCTGCGGCGCAGCGGCTCGACCGAGCGTTCGAGCTTCATGCGCAGCAAGGCGCCTTCCCAGGTATCCCAGGCCAGGCCGGACAGTTCGGCGGCCGCGATATCCGTGCGGATGGCGCCGTCCGCCTGGGCTTCGGCAATCATCCCGGCCAGGCGCTCGCGCCAGGCCAGTTGCGCGGCCTGCAGCGCGGCACGGCAGGTCTCGCTCGACGAGGCGATCTCCGCCGCGAAGTTGCCGACCAGGCAGCCGGCCCGCTCCGTCCTGGATTCATGGTGGGCAACCATCTGGTCGAACACATAGCGGATTGCCGCCATCGGCTGCGGGGGTGCCGCTTCCATCATGGCTTCCCACGACCGCTGCAGGTACGCCGCGTACTGCGCGATGATCGCCGCGGCGAACGCTTCCTTGCTGTCGAAATGGTTGTAGAACGACCCTTTCGGCACGCCGGCATGGTCGGTGATCTGCTGGATGCCGGTGGCGTTGTAGCCATGGCGCGAAAACAGTTCGCGCCCCGCCTTGGTCAGGCGGTTCGGGATGTCGGTCTTGTCTGCGGTGCGGGCCATGGGATGAATAATATGACCAGTCGTCTTAAAAAGTCAAACACCAGAAAAGCGGCGAATTCGCCACCCAAAATGCAGTCTGTCTGGTGAAGATGCCGTTCCCTCTACCTTGGTTCGGCAGGCCGCACTTCATAGAATGAAGTTGCCTCTTGGAAAAAGCGGCCCGGATCCCGCCGCAGCAACCGCCATGCAAGCTGTCGCTTATCCCTACCAGCCGGTGCCGGAACGGGGCACCACGCGCTGCTTCGTGCTGGCCCTGCTGATGCACCTGTTGCTGGGTGCCCTGCTCTACTACGGCGTGCGCTGGCGCAACGCAGTGCCCGAGGGTGTGACAGCCGAATTGTGGGAAGCCGTGCCCGAAATCGTCATGCCCCCGCCCGCGGTCAAGCCGGCGCCGACGCCAAAGCCGGTCGAGGAAGACGCCGATATCTCCCTGCAGGAAAAGCAGCGCAAGGCCGAACGTGCCGCCCGCGACGACGCCCAGCAGGCACGCCAGCGCGAAAACCAGGCCCGCGCCGATGCGGCCCGCAAGGGGGCACAACGCAAGGCACAGGAAGAACAACGCCAGGCCGACAGCACGCGGCGCCAGGGCGAACTCGCGCGCCTGCAGGCCCAGGCAGGCCACGCCAACGCGGGAACGGGTTCGGGCACGTCCGCACGGCCTTCGTCCGGCTATGCCGAGCGGGTCCGGCAGCGGGTCAAGCCAAACATCATCTTCAACGAGGATGTCCCCGGCAATCCGGCGGCGGTGGTGGCGGTGCATATGGCGCCGGACGGGTCGGTGCTGTCGACGCGGCTGGCCAAGTCAAGCGGCAACGCCGGCTGGGACAACGCCGTGCTGCGCGCCGTTGCGCGCTCGGACCCGCTGCCGCGCGACGAGAACGGTGTCGCGCCCTCTAACATCAACATCACGTTCTGGCCCAAGGACCAGGGCGGCTAGCCGCGGCGCCGTGCGCAACGAAAGGGAAAAACAGAAGGGGAAACAAGAGGGGGTGGTGCCCATGGGCAGGATCGAACTGCCGACCTCTCCCTTACCAAGGGAGTGCTCTACCACTGAGCCACATGGGCATACACGCTCCGGCGAAAACCGGAAGGATTTGGAGCGGGAGACGAGTCTCGAACTCGCGACCTCAACCTTGGCAAGGTTGCGCTCTACCAACTGAGCTACTCCCGCGTACTTTGGCTCCCCGACCTGGGCTCGAACCAGGGACCTGCGGATTAACAGTCCGTCGCTCTACCGACTGAGCTATCGGGGAATTCATCGCGTTTTCAGCGAAGCGCGGATTCTACAACAACTTTGACGCATTGTGTAAGGGGGTAGCGAAAACTATGCGATGGACACAGCGATTGCGCATCCGGCAACTGCACGTCCTTGTCGAACTGCACCGCATCCGGAACCTGAGCCGGACCGCCGCGAACCTCGACATGACCCAGTCCGCCCTGTCGAAGTGGCTGGCTGAACTGGAGGACGACCTCGGCGTCCCGTTGTTCGAACGGGAGCCCAAGGGCATCAGGCCGACCGCGTGGTCGCCTGACGGTTCGCCCGCCAGGCGGACGCATTCCATGAATGCCCGGCGCGGTCCGTAAGCCTCGTCGTCAGCGCGCGTGAGAAGGCCGATGTTGCCCCTGCCGGCATGAAAGAACGCAGTCCGGTTTTTCGACGAAGTCGCCGCCGCACCGCAAGCCGAAGCCGAAGCCCCCAGCCCGTCGGCTGTGCATAATGTGCACAATTGACGCCGGCGCCCTTGTCCCCGCGGACCCGATACGCTTGAATCGGGTCACCCTTCCGGCAGAGGAAGGATGGAGACAAAGATGCCTATTCCCAACACGGCGCGGCCACCGGTACGCGCCGATCGCACCGCACTGGCG
This sequence comes from Cupriavidus sp. Agwp_2, assembly GCF_040784895.1. Lineage (NCBI taxonomy): Bacteria > Pseudomonadati > Pseudomonadota > Betaproteobacteria > Burkholderiales > Burkholderiaceae > Cupriavidus > Cupriavidus sp. Agwp_2. The sequence continues at coordinate 383,584 of NZ_CP088084.1, read as the reverse complement.
CAGCTGCTTGAGCCCGCCTCGATCGCCATCATCGGCGCCTCGCGCGATACCAGCCGCATCGGCGGCGTGGCGCTGGACCACCTGCAGCGCCTCGGCTACCAGGGACAGGTTTATCCGGTCAATCCGCGCTATGCGGAGATCGCCGGGCTGGCCTGCTATCCCGATGTAGAGTCCCTGCCGGCGGTGCCGGACGTGGCGGTGCTGGCGCTTGGCGCCGACGAAGTGCTCCCGCAGCTGCAGCGCTGCCATGTCCGCGGCATCCGGGCCGCCATCCTCTATGCGTCGGGTTTTGCCGAGGCCGGAGAGGCCGGTGTCGCGCGCCAGGCCGCGCTGACCGCCTTCGCGCGTGAAAGCGGCATGGCCATCGCCGGGCCCAACTGCATGGGGCTGGCCAACCTGACCACGCGCGCCATCACCGCCTTTGCCACCACCTTCCGCGCCTACCCGCCGCAGGACGGCCCCGGCGCCGTCAGCCTGCTGACGCAGAGCGGCAATGTCTGCGCCATCGTCTATGCCACCGGCCGGCAGATGGACGTGGGCTTCCACCAGTTCATCAATACCGGCAACGAAGCCTGCCTGGACTACGCCGACTACCTCGACTACCTGGCCGACGACGCCCGGACCGGCGCCGTGGTCGGCTACGTGGAGGGCCTGCGCAGCGGCCCGCGCTTTATCGACGCCGCGGCGCGGCTGCGCGCGGCGGACAAGCCACTGGTCGTGCTCAAGGCCGGCGAAAGCGAGGCCGGTTCGGCGGCCACGCAGTCGCACACGGCCGTGCTGGCCGGCAACCAGGCCATCTACCGCGCCGCCTTCGCCCAGGTCGGCGCGATGCAGGCGACCGATCCCACCCACCTGACCGACCTGGCCTACCTGTCGGGCTTCCGCCAGCGCAGCGCGGGCCGCCGCGTGGTGGTGGCGTCGGTGTCGGGTGCGATGGGTGCGCTGTCCGCCGACCTGCTCAGTGCCGCCGGACTGGACGTGCCGTGCCTGGCCGAGCCGGTGCAGCAGCGCCTGCAGGCGGCCGTGCCGGAGATCGGTTCGGTGGCGAATCCGGTCGACCTGACCGGCCAGCTGTTCAACCGCAGCGGCCTTGCCTATACCGTGCTCGACAACCTGGCGGCGGTCGACGGCGTCGACGTGATCTTCCTGTACGCGACCGCCTACCTGCTCGACCGCGTGGCGGACGAACTGATCGACGTGGCGGGCAAGACCGGCCGGCTGATCGTCGTCGCCACCACCGGCGAGCCGGCCAGCCGCGCCCGGCTGGCCGCGGCCGGCGTGGCGCTGTTCCCGGATGTGGCGCGTGCGGCCAAGGCCCTGGGCACGTACGTCGGTTGGCTGGGCACGCGGGCCCCGACCGCGCATTGGATGGCGTTGCGTGCGCAGGCCGCCGGCCACGCGCCGGCCAGCGACGCGCCCGGCGCCGCCATGGACGAGTACCAGGCCAGGCACTGGCTGGCCGGCTTCGGCGTGCCGACAGGCGTGGAAGCGGTCGCCGCCACTCCCGCCGATGCCGCGCGCGCCGCCGAGAGCCTCGGCTTCCCGGTGGCGGTCAAGGTGCTCAGCCCCGACATCGCCCACAAGACCGAAGTCGGCGGCGTGCAACTGGGACTGCGCGACGCGCAGCAGGTGCAGGACGCCGCCGCCGAAGTGGTCGCCGCCGCGGCGCACGCCAGGCCGCAGGCACGCCAGCGCGGCGTGCTGGTGCAGCAGATGGCCAGCGGCGTCTGCGAGCTGATCGTCGGCGTGACGCGCGACCCGGTGTTCGGCCCGGCCATGACGGTCGGCCTGGGCGGGATCTTTACCGAAGTCTTCCACGACGTCGCGCACCGCTTGCTGCCGGTAGACCGCGCCATGGCCCGCGAGATGCTTGCCAGCCTGCGCGGCTACCGGCTGATGACCGGCTTCCGCGGCAAGCCCCCAGCCGATATCGACGCGGCCGCGGACGCCATCGCCGCGCTTTCCGACGCTGCAATGGCGCTCGGCGACTCGCTCGCTGAACTGGAAGTGAACCCCCTGCTGGTGCGCGAGGCTGGCCGCGGCGCGGTCGCGCTTGACGCGCTGGTGCTGACGCAGCAACCGAACCACGACGGAGACCGGCAATGAGAGACGACACCATCGACACCCGCCGCCGCGACACGCTGGGGCTGCTGGGCCTGGGCGCGCTGGCGCCGCTGGGCACGCTGGGCACGCTGGGTATGCTGACCTCCGGCGCCGCGCGGGCGGCTGATTTCCCCGCGCGGCCGGTCACGCTGATCGTGCCGTTCGCGGCCGGCGGCGCCACCGATACGCTGGTGCGCACGCTGGCCGACAGCGCCGGCAAGACGCTGGGCCAGCCGGTCGTCGTGGAGAACAAGCCCGGCGCAGCCGGCGTGCTGGGCGCCAACGTGGTCGCGCGCGCCAAACCCGACGGCTACACCCTGACAGTGATCCCGGAGCCGGTGTTCCGGCTGCCGCACCTGCAAAAGACGCAATACGACCCGCTGCGCGATTTCACCTATGTGATCCACCTGACCGGCTACACGCTGGGCGTGGCGGCGCGCGCCGACGCGCCGTGGAAATCGTGGCAGGAAATGGTTGACGATGCGCGGCGCCGTCCGGGCAAGATCAGCTACGGCAGCACCGGCACCAACGGCACCATGCACGTGACCATGGAAGAGATCGGGCAGAAGCTCGGCGTCCAGTTCAACCATGTGCCCTACAAGGGCGAGTCCGAGATCATCGCCGCGCTGATGGGCGGGCATATCGACCTGGGCGTCACGGCCGGCGGCATCGGCCCCTATGTCGACAGCGCCAGGGCGCGCTGGCTGGTGCTCTGGACCGCCGAACACTCGCGCCGCTGGCCGCGCGTGCCGACGCTGCGCGATGTCGGCATCGACATCGTGTCCACCTCGCCCTTCGGCATCGCCGGCCCGCGCGACATGGACGCGCAGGCCGTGCAGCTGCTGCACGACGCCTTCCGCAAGGCGCTGAACGAGCCGGCGATGCAGAAGCTGCTGGAGCGGCTCGACCAGGAGAACGCCTACCTGAACAGCGCCGACTACGCCGCCTTCGCGCGCCAGCGCTATGAAAGCCAGGGCAAGCTGGTCAAGCGCCTGGGCCTGACTGCCAACCCCTGACGCCTGATTTCGGAGCCCGCATGCAATATCGATCCGTCTTCCACGCCGGCCTGTTCGCCGGCCGTACCGTGCTGGTCACTGGCGCCGGCAGCGGCATTGGCCGCTGCACCGCGCATGAACTGGCCAGCCTGGGCGCGCGCGTGGCGCTGGCCGGCCGCAAGCTGGAAAAGCTGGAACAGGTCCGCGAGGAAATCATCGACGCCGAGCCAGACGCCGCAGACCGGCTGACGCTGCACAGCTGCGATATCCGCGACGAGGCGCAGGTGCGCGAGACCGTGGCCGCGGTGCTGGCGGCGCACGGCAGCATCGACGGCCTCTTCAACAACGCCGGGGGGCAGTTCCCGTCGCCACTGCGCGACATCAGCCTGAAGGGCTGGGAAGCGGTGGTGCGCAACAACCTGACCGGCGGCTTCCTGGTGGCGCGCGAATGCTTCACGCAATGGATGGAAGCCAACGGTGGCGCCATCGTCAACATCATCGCCGACATGTGGAACGGCATGCCGGGCATGGGCCATTCCGGCGCGGCGCGTGCCGGCATGCTGTCGTTCACCGAGACGGCGGCGTGCGAATGGGCCGCCGCAGGCGTGCGCGTCAACGCCGTGGCGCCGGGCTGGATCGCCTCCAGCGGCTTTGACACCTATCCATCCGAATTCCAGGCCAAGATCCGCCAGCTGGCCCGCAAGGTGCCGCTGCAGCGCCTGGGCACCGAGGCCGAGGTTTCCGCGGCGGTGGTGTTCCTGCTGTCTCCGGCGGCGGCCTTCATTACCGGCTCGACCCTGCGCGTCGACGGCGGCGTGCCCAATGCCAAGCACACCTGGCCGCAGCCACAGCACCAGCGCTCGCAGCCTTACAACGGCTTCCCGCTCTACACGCTGCCGCAATGCCTGACGCCGTCCAACGAGTAAGCGAACACCATGACCCTGCAACCACCCAACCCGCGCTACTACAGCGCGGACCATGAAGCGTTCCGCGCCAGCGTGCGGCGCTTCTTCGAAAAGGAAGTCGCGCCCAACGCCGAGGCCTGGGACGAAGCCGGCAGCTTCCCGCGCGAGCTGTACCGCAAGGCGGCGCAAGCCGGCCTGCTGGCGCCCGGTTTTCCCGAGGAGTACGGCGGCGCGCCATGCGACGCCTTCTACCGCATGATCCTGTTCGAGGAGCGCGCCTGGGGCGGCTCGGGCGGGATCGCCTCGGGGCTGTTTTCGCACACCATCGGCGCGCCGCCGATCGCCGCGGTGGGCAGCGAGGCGCTGAAGGCGCGCGTGCTGCCGCAGATCCTGTCGGGCGAGAAGATCTCTGCGCTGGCGATCACCGAGCCCGACGCCGGCTCCGACGTGGCCCGGCTGTCGACCAGCGCGCGCCGCGAAGGCGATCACTACGTCGTCAACGGTACCAAGCTCTATATCACCTCCGGCATGCGCGCCGACTACTTCACCGTGGCCGTGCGCACCGGCGGCCCGGGCGCAAGCGGTGTCTCGCTGCTGCTGATCGAGGGGGACACGCCGGGCCTGAGCCGCACGCCGCTGAAGAAAATGGGCTGGTGGGCGTCCGACACCGCGCAACTGTTCTTCGAGGACTGCCGCGTGCCGGTGGCAAATCTGGTCGGCGAGGAAGGCAAGGGCTTTGCCGCCATCACCCGCAACTTCAACCACGAGCGCCTGGCGCTGGCGGCGGCGGCCTGCGGCTATGCCCAGGTGTGCTTCCACGACGCGCTGGCGTGGGCACGCGAGCGCCATACCTTCGGCAAGCGGCTGGCCGACCACCAGGTGGTGCGCCACCAGCTGGTCGACATGGCTACGCGCATCGAATCCACGCGCGCCCTGCTCGACGACCTGGCCGCGCGCCTGGACGACGGCGCCGCACCGGTGGCGCAGATCGCGATGGCCAAGAACATGGCCACGCGGACCTTCCAGTTCTGCGCGGACCGGGCGGTGCAATTGCTGGGGGGGATGGGCTATATGCGCGGCAGCCGCGTGGAGCGGCTGTATCGCGAAGTCAAGGTGATGATGATCGGCGGCGGCGCCGAGGAAATCATGAAGGACCTGGCGGCAAAGCAACTGGGGCTGTAAGCGCCAAGCGCCCGCGGCTTCCGCTGCGGGCGCTTTCCCCGGGCAAGTCCTGCTTATTCCAGCTTCACACCGCTCTTCCTCACCACCTCGCCCCAGCGCACCGCTTCCGTCCTGATAAAGGCCTGGAACTGATCGGGCTTGCCGCCGACCGGATCGATGCCATAGTCGATCAGCCGCGCGCGCACGTCGGGCTGGTGCAGCACGGCGTCCATGTCGGCCGACAGCTTCGCCAGCACCGCCGGCGGCGTCTTCGCCGGCGCCAGCAGGCCGATCCAGCTGCCCGCCGTCACCGCAGGGAAGCCGGCTTCGGCCATGGTCGGCACGTCCGGCGCGGCCGGCCAGCGCGTCGGGCTGGTGATCGCCAGCGCGCGCACCTTGCCTGCCTTCACCTGCGGCATCATGGTCTGCACCGAATCGAAGATCACCGCAACCTGCCCTGAGAACAGGTCGGGCAACGCCGGCGAGATGCCCTTGTATGGCACGTGCGTCATCTTCATGCCGACCGCCTGCGCGAACAACTCGCCCGCCAGGTGCGCGCCGGAGCCGGTGCCACTAGACGCAAAGGTCATCTTGTCCGGGTTCGCCTTGCCCCAGCCCACCAGCTCCCTGACGCTGGTCGGCGGCAGTTGCGCGCTGCCGACCAGCAGCAGCGGGATCCGGCCGATCATGCTGACGCCGGTCAGGTCCTTGACCGGGTCATAGCTCATCCTGGCGTACAGGCTCGGGTTGATGGCGTGGGCGGCGACCACGACCAGCAGCGAGTGGCCGTCCGGCGCGGATCTGGCGACGTTCTCCGAGCCGATCATGCCGTTGGCGCCGCCACGGTTTTCCACCACCACCGGCTGGCCGATGCGCTCGGACAGCTTCTGCATGACCAGCCGCGTCACGGCGTCGGACACGCCGCCGGGCGTATATGGCACCACCACGCGGACCGGCCGGTTCGGATAGGCGTCGCCCTGCGCCAGTGCCGGGATGGCGCCGGCAAGGCTGCCGGCGAGCAGGCTCAGCGTCAGCAGGCGGCGTACGTGCGCGTTGCGCTTGGATCGGGTCATGTGTCTCCTCCTTGTCACGGGTGGCCGGGTCTATGCCCAGCTGCGCGGTACGGAAAGCGGGAAATCGAGCAGCATCTGCGCGTAGCTCTTGCCCAGCGGGTCGGAGCGCAGGCTGGCCACGCCGCCGCCGCCCAGCGCGCCATGCATCAGGAAGTTCAGCGCATGCAGGCCGGGCACGTCGAAGCGCTCGACCTCGCCCTCCACCAGGTGGGCAAAGTACGCGCGCACGGCCTGCGGCGTCAGTTGTTCACGCAGCAACGCCAGGTATTCCGGCTTGCGCGCAATCACGCCGATGTTCTCGTCGTCGCCCTTGTCGCCGCTGCGGGCGTAGGCCAGCGCGACCAGCGGCAGTCGCACGCGCGGCTCGTCGGGTACCGGCGACAGTGCCGGGCCGCTAACCACGGCGGGCGCCTCCGGTGCGGCGCTGGTTGCGGCGCTGGTTGCAGCATCGGGCAGCATGATCACGCCCCCCTCGAATTCCACCCGCATCGGCACGTCCGCCTTGGGCACGAGGAACGAAAACACCTTCACCACCGGCTGGATATCGACACGCCCGGCAAAGGACGAGCGCGTGCCGGCCGCCATCGACGTTCCCGCCGACGAGCATTCGCGCTGCAGGAAGCTCAGGCCCCGCGCCAGCGGGTGGCGCGCGCCGATGCGCAGCACCACCTCGCGCGTTGGCAGCGCCCGCGCATGGGCGCCGTATTGCGATTCACAGCCCAGCAGCTCCACCACAGTCTCGCTGTAGTCAGGCATGCCGCGTTCGGCCAGCATGGCGCGGGTGCGCGCCAGCAGCGCGTCGGCGGTGCGGCGGGCCTTGGCCGGGGCGTCGATGCCGCGGATTGCCATCATCAGGCTGATCTGGAAGCCGTCCTGCCAGGTGGCATTGCCCTTGTAGTGGGTGCCGGGCGCCCGGCCGCGTGCGCCATCCACGCGCACGCGGCCGGGTTCGACCAGCTTGGTGCGGACCATGCGGAAGTCGCAGGTCACGTCCGGCATCAGGTAGTTGGCGGGGTCGCCCACCTCGTACAGCACCTGCTCGGCGACCGCGGCGGGGTCGACCAGCCCGCCGGTGCCGTCCGGCTTGCTCAGCACGAAGCTGCCGTCGTGCGCGCAGTCGATCACCGGGTAACCCATCCGGTCCCAGGCAGGCACCCGCTCCCAGTCGGTAAACAAGCCGCCGGTGGCCTGCGCGCCGCACTCGATCACATGGCCCGCGAGCGTGCCGGCGGCGAGGCGGTCCCAGTCGGTCCAGTCCCAGCCGAATTCGTGCGCCAGCACCCCGACCACCACGGCGCTGTCGACGCAACGGCCGGCGATGACGATGTCGGCGCCCAGCGCCAGCGCGCGGGCAATGCACTGCGCGCCGGTGTAGGCGTTGGCCGACCACGGTTCGGTGGTCGGCACGGCGTCGCCGGCCAGGTCGGTCAGCCCGTCGGCGCACCATTGCGCAAAGCGGGGCTGCACGTCGTCGCCGGTGACCACGGCGATGCGCGGCTTCAGGCCCTGCTGCGCGGCGATCTTGAGCAGCGCGTCGCGGCAGGCTTCCGGGTTGAGCCCGCCGGCGTTGGCAACTACCCGGACGCCGCGCTGCAGGATCCCGGCAAGGTTGGGCCCCATCGCCGCCTGCACGAAATCGGTGGCGTAGCCCAGCGCCGGGTCCCTGGCGCGGGCGCGCGCCAGGATCGACATGGTGGTCTCGGCCAGGTAGTCGTAGACCAGGTACTGCAGGCCTGGAACGGCCAGCAGTTGCGGCGTGGCGATAGCGGAATCGCCCCAGAAGCCGGACGCGCCACCGATGCGCACGGTCTTGCCGGTGCGTGCCTCCGCGGCTTCGGTATTTGTCAGTTCGCTCATGCCGGCTCCTTCGCCGCAACATCGGCATCGACGCGCGCCAGCAGCGAACCGGCGCTGGCCTGGCCGCCCGCGCGCGCGGGCAGTTCAGCGACCACGCCGGCAAACGGCGCGGCAATGGTGTGCTCCATCTTCATGGCTTCCAGCACGACCAGCGGCTGGCCGGCTTCCACGCGCTCGCCCTCGGCCACATGGACCGCGACGATACGCGCCGTCAGCGGTGCCTGCAGGACCCCGTCGGCTTCACCGGCATCGCGGCGGCGGCGCGGGTCGTGCAGCGGGAATTGCCAGGCGCGGCCGGCCTGGAACAGGTGCAGCACCTGCTTGTCGGCGGCGAACACCAGCGGATAGGCCACGCCGTCGCACTCGACCAGGGCCGTGCCGCTGTCGCCGTCGGCGCGCAGCACGCGCAGCGCGCAGGCGACCGGCTGCTGGCCGGGCAGTTGGTCACTTTCGCGCTGGCGCAGCATCACGCGCCAGCCTTCGGCAGCGACGCGCAAGGTGGCTTCCCACGCCGTGCCGGCCGCGTACAGCACCACGCTGGCCGCGGCACGTGCGAGCGTGGCCGGCTTGCCGTTGTCGCCAAGCAGCCCCGACGCGGCCAGCGCGGCGCTGGCCATCACGTGCAGCGGCGGCTGCGGCGCCTGCAGCGCGCCCTGCATGTGCGCATCGACGAATCCGGTGTGCACGTCATTGCCCGCGAAGGCCGGATGCGCGAGGCAGTCGGCAAGGAACCCCTGGTTGCTCGGCACGCCCAGCAGCGCGCAGTCTTCGACCGCGCGCAGCAGCTTGCGGCGCGCTTCCTCGCGGTCGGCGCCATGGGCGACCAGCTTGGCGACCATCGAGTCGTAGTGCGTCGGGATGGCGCCGCCCTCTTCCAGGGCATGGTCGACGCGCACGTCGCGGCCTGCGGCGGGCGGGCGCCAGCGCATCAGCGGGCCGCCCTGCGGCAGGAATCCGGCCGGCACGTCTTCGGCGGTGAGACGGACCTCGATGGCATGGCCGTTGAGTTTCACCTGTTCCTGCGTCACCGGCAGCGGCTCACCAGCGGCCACGCGCAGTTGCCATTCGACCAGGTCGAAACCGGTAATGGCTTCGGTCACCGCATGCTCGACCTGCAGGCGCGTGTTCATCTCCATGAAGTAGAAATTGCCGTCGGCATCGAGCAGGAACTCCATGGTGCCGGCGCCGACGTAGCCGATCGACTTTGCCGCGCGGACCGCGGCCTCGCCCATGCGCGCGCGCAGCGCCGGGCCAACGGCGGGCGACGGGGCCTCTTCGATGACCTTCTGGTGGCGGCGCTGCACCGAGCAGTCGCGCTCGCCCAGATGGATGACATGGCCGTGCGTATCGGCGAAGACCTGGATTTCGACGTGGCGCGGCGCGATGACGGCGCGCTCCAGGATCAGCTCGTCGGAGCCGAACGCGGCCGCGGCCTCGGAGCGTGCGCTGGCCAGCGCGATGGGCAGCGCCGCTGCCTCCCGCACCAGCCGCATGCCGCGCCCGCCGCCGCCCGCCGCGGCCTTTACCATCAGCGGAAAACCGATCGAACCGGCTTCGGCCAGCAGCGTGGCGTCGTCCTGTGCCGCGCCCTGGTAGCCCGGCACGCAGGGCATGTCGGCGGCCAGCATCAGGCGCTTGGCCTCGGCCTTGTTGCCCATGGCGCGGATTGCCCCGGCAGGCGGGCCGACAAAGACAAGGCCCGCCGCCGCGACGGCTTCGGCAAAGGCCGCGTTCTCGGCCAGGAAGCCGTAGCCGGGGTGGATGGCGTCGGCGCCGCTGGCACGGGCGGCCTCGATGATGGCGGGGATGTTCAGGTACGACTCGCGTGGCGCCGCGGCGCCGATGCAGACCGCGCGGTCCGCGAAGGCCACGTGCGGGCTGTGGCGGTCGGCCTCGGAGTAGACGGCCACGGTGGCCAGCCCGAGGCGGCGCGCGGTGCGCATGATGCGCACCGCGATCTCGCCGCGGTTGGCGACGAGCAGCGTATGGAAGGGTCGGCTGGTTGCAGACATGGGGGAATCCTGTGAATTTCCGGGAATTGGCTGGCGGCAGTCGTCAGCTCGCCGATTGGGCGCCGCGCACGGCATCGGCATCGAAGCGCACCGTCCAGTTCGCGTCGCGCTTCTCGCGGAAGGCCGCGACGCCTTCTGCACCCTCGCTGCGCATGCACTGGGCGAACAGCCGCGAGGCTTCGTCCAGCAGCGGCCCCGCCGGCTCCTGGCCGCAGCGGCTGACCAGCGTCTTGAACACGCGGTTGGCATTGGGCCCGCAGCGGCCGATGCGCGTCAGCCATTCGGCGACCAGCGCGTCCAGCTCGGCGCTGTCGGCGGCCAGCTGGTCGACCAGCCCGATCGCCACCGCGGCCTCGCCGCTGATGCGTTCGCCGGTGAGGCCCAGGCGGCGCGTGGCGGCCGCGCCGATGCGCTGCACCACGAACGGCGCGATCTGCGCGGCGATGATGCCCAGCGTGGTTTCAGACAGCGCGAAGCGCGCGTCCCGCGTGGCCAGCACGATGTCGGCGGCGCACGCCAGGCCCATGCCGCCGCCCATCGCGGCGCCGTCCACGGCGGCGATGACCGGCACCGGCAGCGCGCCCAGCCGCTGCATGAAATAGCCGAACTGGCGGTTGCGGGTGGCGACCGGGTCTTCCCGGCTGGCATCGGCATCGAGCCGCGCCTGGAAGTTGCCGACGTTGCCGCCGGCGCTGAACATGCCGCCGGCGCCGCGCAGCACCAGGGCGCGCACCTCCACGTCGGCTTCTGCCTGCTCGACCGCCGCGGCCAGCGCGGCAACGACCTCGGGCGCCAGCGCATTGCGCGTGGCCGGGATATTGAGGGTGGCGAACAGCACGCCGCCGGCGCGGCGCACGATCACGGGTTCGGTTTGCGTTTGCTGGGTCATGGCGGTTCCTGCCTGTCAGCCGCGGGACTCGCGCGACATCAGGCCCATCTGCTTGGCGATGACCTGCAGCATCACTTCATCCGCCCCGCCGCCGATCGAACCCAGGCGGAAGTCGCGGTACGCGCGCGACGCGTGGTTGTCCCACGTGTAGCCCATGCCGCCCTGGAACTGCATGCACCAGTCAGCCACTTCTCGCGACAGGCGCCCGGCCTTGAGCTTGGCCATTGATGCCAGCTCGACCACGTCGCCGCCGGCGATATAGGTCTGCGTGGCCAGGTAGACCAGCGCGCGCAGCGCCTCCATCTCGGTCTTCAGTTCGGCCAGCTTGAACTGGATGAACTGGTTGTCCAGCAGCGGCTTGCCGAAGGCGACGCGCTGGCGCAGGTACTCGGCGGTTTCCTCGATCAGCGCGGTGCAGGCCAGCCGGCGCGCCGCGCCGTTCAGCCGCTCTTCCTGGAACTGCTTCATCTGGTAGATGAAGCCCATGCCCTCCTCGCCAATGCGGTTGCGTACCGGCACGCGCACTTCGTCGAAGAAGATCTGCGCGGTGTCCGAGCACCACATGCCGAACTTCCTGATCTTCTGCACTTCCACGCCGCGCACGCGCTTGCCGTCTTCCCTGAGCGGCACCACGATCAGCGATTTGTTCTTGTGGACCGGACCGTCGGAGGTGTTGCACAGCAGGCAGATCCAGTCCGACTGGGTGCCGTTGGTGATCCACATCTTGGAGCCTGAGATGACATAGTCGTCGCCGTCGCGCACGGCGCGCGTCTTGAGTGAGGCCACGTCGGAGCCGGCGCCCGCCTCGGACACGCCGATGGAGCACACCATGTCGCCGGCGATGGCAGGTGCCAGGTAGTTGCGCTTGAGTTCTTCCGAGCCGAACGCGGTCAGCGCCGGCGTGGCCATGTCGGTCTGCACGCCCACGCCCATGCCGACGCCTTGTGCGCGCGCATAGCCGAGCGCCTCGGCGGCGGCGACGGCGTAGGAGAAGTCGAGCCCCATGCCGCCGTACTCCACCGGCTTGGTGATGCCGAGGAAGCCGAGGCCGCCCATCTTCTTGAACAGCTCGTGCGCCGGGAACACCTCGGCGGCTTCCCATTCATCGACGAAGGGATCGATCTCCGCCGAAACGAAGCGGCGGATGCTGTCCATGATGTTGCGGTGGTCTTCGGTGTAAAGCATGCTGGTCTCCTGGATTTCGTTGCGTTCTGTTTGTCTGTGGGGCGGCGGCGCTCAGAAGCGCCCGACGCCGAACTGGATGGCATGCGGCTGGCGCAGCGCCGCCTCGCGCGCGGTGGCCAGCACAAAGGCCAGCACGGCGCGCGTGTCGCGCGGATCAATCACGCCGTCGTCCAGCAGCAGCCCGCTGGTGACGAAGGCGCTCGCCTGGCGCTCGAAGTTGGCGACGATCTCGGCGGTCTGGCCGGCCAGTTGCGCCTCGTCGACCGGCTTGCCCTTGCGCGCCGCCTGCTGGCGCGCCACGATCTCCAGCGTCATGGCGGCCTGTTCGCCGCCCATCACCGCCGTGCGCGCGTTCGGCCACGAGAAGCAGAAGCGCGGCCTGAAGCCCCGCCCGCACATGCCGAAGTTGCCCGCGCCGAACGAGGCGCCACAGTACAGCGTAATCTGCGGCACTTTGGAGTTGGACAGCGCCTGGATCATCTTGGAGCCGTGCTTGATCATGCCGGCCTCTTCCGAGGCGCGCCCGACGATAAAGCCAGTGGTGTTCTGCAGGAAGACGATCGGCGTGCCGGACTGGTTGCACAGCTGGATGAACTGCGCGGCCTTGGTCGCCCCGGCCGGGTCGATCGGACCGTTGTTGGTGATGAAGCCGACGGTATGGCCTTCGATGCGGGCATGGCCGCACACGGTGCCCGGGCCGTAGTCGGGCTTGAACGGCAGCCACGCCGAATCGTCAACGATGCGCGCGATCACCTCGCGCATGTCGACCGGGCGCTTCATGTCCAGTGTCATGACGCCGTCCAGTTCCGACGCGTCGAGCCGCGGCGCACGGGCCGGCTGCGCCGGCTGGGGCTCCACCTTGGGCCAGTCCAGGCTGGCGACGATGTCGCGGGCGGTGGCGATGGCGTGTTCGTCATCCTCCGCCAGGTACTCGGCCAGCCCGGTGGCGGTGGCGTGCAGGTCGGCGCCGCCCAGTTCCTCGTCGGTGGCGATCTCGCCGGTGGCGGCCTTCAGCAGCGGCGGGCCGGCCAGGAAGGCGCGGGCGCGGTTGCGCACCATCACCACGTAGTCGGACAGGCCGGGCATGTAGGCACCGCCGGCCGTGGACGAGCCGTGTACCACCGTGATCACCGGCAGGCCGGCCGCGGACAGCCGCGCCAGGTTGTAGAAGATGGCGCCGCCGCGCACGAACTTGTCGACGCGGTACTTGCGCAGGTTGGCGCCGGCCGACTCCACCAGGTGGATGAAGGGCAGCCGGTTTTCCAGCGCGATTTCCTGGCAGCGCACCAGCTTCATGTTGCCGGCCTCGGTCATGGCGCCGGCGTCGATGCCGGAATCGGTGGCAAGCACCATGCAGCGCACGCCGCACACGAAGCCGATGCCGGCCACCAGCGAGCCGCCGGGAATCGACGTCTCGGGGTCCGGATCGTCCATGCCAAATCCCGCCAGCGTGGACAGCGGCAGGAACGGCGCGCCCGGATCGAGCAGGCGGCCGACCCGCTCGCGCGGCAGCAGCGCGCCGCGCCTGGCGAAGGTGGGCCGGGAGCGCTCGGAAGCGGCGACGGCGCGCTGCTCCAGCCCATGCAGGCGGTCGATCAGGGCCTGCATGCCGGCGCGCTGGCCGGCGAAGGCGTCGGAGGACGGGTCAATGCGGGATTCGATGGGGATCATGGCGCGTGCCTGTGGGTCCGTGATGGATGGATTGCAAACCACGGCGCCCCGCGCGACAACCGCAATCGCGCAGATTGTGCATAATGTGCACAATCTGTCTACCCTGGGAGTGTCTTCCGATGCTCCGCCGACGCTTCCGCCCATGCCCACCAAACCCTCCGCCCCCGGCGGCGTCCAGAGCCTGGCGCGTGCCTTCACCCTCCTGCAATTGCTGGCTGAACACCATGACGCCGGCCTGGCGCTGCCCGACCTGGCCGCGCTGGCCGGCATCGACCGCACCACCGCGCATCGCATGGCGCGCTTCCTGGAAGCCGGCGCGTATATCGAGCGCGAGTCGGCCGGCAAGCGCTATCACCTCGGCACCGCCGCAATGGCGCTCGGGCTGCGCGCCATGAACCGGCCGCCGCCGAACAGCGCCCTCGTCAGCAGGATGAAGGCGCTGGCCCGCCTGACCGGCGACGCGGTCTTCCTGATCGTGCGCATCGGCGACCACGGCCATTGCCTGCATACGGAGGAAGGCAGCCACCGCATCAAGAGCTTCCACATGCTGACCGGCACCTCGCGCCTGCTGGGCCAGGGCACCGGCAGCATGGCGCTGCTGGCCAAGATGGACAACGAGGCCGTCCGCGCCCACTACGAGCGCCACCGCGCCGAGTACGAAGCCGGCGGCCTGAGCCTGCTCAAGCTGATGCGCGGCGTCGAACGCAGCCGCAAGCTGGGCTATGCGCTGGCCGGCGCAGAAGGCGTGGCCGGCGTGGGCTACGCCTTGCCGCTGGCAATGGGCGCGGATGCGGCCATCAGCATCGTCTCGACTGCGTCGCGGATGTCGGCGGCGCGCCGGCATGAAATGGGCGGGATCATCGTGGCGATGTTCGCGCAGCAAGGGTGACGCGGCGGCGGACGCGCAAACCGCGGCTCTGCACGACCTGGTGGCGCACTGAGCGGCCGCGCAGCTCGGTTTTGAAACGCGTCTCTGTCAGGGGCCGCACAGAGACGCACCGGCTCTATGGCGTTCAATGGTGACGCAAACAGAGATACGCAAGAACGCGCCCGCTGCCCTGGCATCGGCCGGGCGAGCCGCCTTCATGGGAAGGCGGAATCAGTCCTGGTGCCAGAACAATAAATTCCCCCGCCGGCCAGAGGGAGGGTCGGCATTCCGGGCCACGCCCCGATGTCGGAGCGTGGCTCCTTTTTTTCCGGCGCCAGGCATTCCGCACCACGCCACCGAGGCGCATATGGAATGCCGGTTTTATTCGTTGGATTTCGCCTGCCGCGCGCGTACGGTCATGGGTTCCCACGTTTCCAGCGAGTGCCATGACCGCTTCACGACGCCAGTTCCTGCGCCACGGCGCCGCCGCCACGGCGGCCCTTGCCTCCGGCCCGATCCTTACCTTCACCACACTCGCCAGCGGCAACGCGCAGGCGCAGGGGCGCCCCGTGCTGAAAGCCGGCGACCAGAAAGGCGGGCTGCGCGCGCTGCTCGAATCCGCCAACGCGCTCGAAGGGCTGGCCTATGACATCCAATGGACCGAGTTCCCCGCCGCGGCGCCGCTGGCGGAGGCGTTGAACGCCGGCGCCGTCGACAGCGGCCCGATCGGCGACGGTCCGGCAATCTTTGCGCTGGCAGCCGGCACCCGGATCAAGCTGATCGGCGCCAACCGCTCCGATCCGTTCGGCACCGCGATCCTGGTGCGGCCCGATTCGCCGCTGCGGCAGGCGGCCGACCTCAAGGGCAAGAGCATCGGCACCAACCGCGGCTCGATCGGGCACTTGGTCACGCTGAAGGCGCTGGAGTCGGCCGGGCTCAGGCCGGAGGACGCGAATATCCGCTTCCTGCCGCCCGCGGATACCAAGCTCGCCTTGAGCAACGGTTCGGTCGATGCCTGGGCGACGTGGGAGCCGTACACCGCGATGGCCGAGACCAGCGGCCACGCGCGCGTGTTGGTCAGCGGGCGCGGGCTGTGGTCCGGCCTCAGCTACCTTGCCGCCACCGATGCGGCGCTGGCGACCAAGCGCGCCGTGCTGCAGGACTTCCTGGCCCGCGTGGTGCGCGCGCAGCGGTGGTCGTACCAGCACGTGCCCGAGTTCTCGGCAACACTCGCGCGCATTATCGGCATCACGCCACAGGCGGCGCGGCTGCAGTTCGAGCGGCGCCACACGCAATGGCGCAACATTGACGCCGAACTGATCGCCGAACAGCAGCGCACCGCGGATTTCTACCAGAAAGTGGGCCTGCTCAAGCAACGGCTCGACGTACGGCAGACCTTCGACACCGGCTTTCCGATCGCCTCCTGAACCGCACGCCCGCACGCACGCACGCACGCACGCACGCACGCGTGCAAGCAGCATCACGCCCGCTTGCGGCGGTTGTTGCCTGGCATTGCCGCCGGTACCGGCGCGGCCAGCGCTTCGCGCTTGTCCACCAGGAAATCCACCAGCGCGCGCACCTTCGCCGGCATTTGCTCGCGCGAAGGCGCGTACAGGTAGAAGCCGGGAAACGGCTTGCTCCACGCCTGCAGCACGCGCACCAGCGTGCCATCCCGCAAATGCTCGCGCAAGGCGAGCTCCATGTGCTGGATCAGGCCGACGCCCTGCAACGCCGCCCGGATCATGCCGTCGTCGTCGTTGGTGATCACGCTGCCCTGGGGCTCCACCACGAAGTCGTGGTCCTTGATCGTCGGTGACGTGAACTCCCAGCGAAAGATCGCGCCGCTCGAGGCATGGCGGTAGCACAGGCAGTTGTGGCGGATCAGGTCGGCCGGCTCGCCCGGCTTGCCATGCCGCGCGAAGTAGTCCGGTGTCGCGGCCACCGCCATTTCCAGCATGGGCGTGATCGGCACCGCCACCATGTGCCCGGCCAGGCTCTCCCCCAGCCGGATGCCCGCGTCGCAGCCGTCCGCGATGATGTTGGACAGCCCGTCATCCATCACCAGTTCGAGCCGCAACTGCGGATAGCGCGCCATGAACTCGCCCAGGTGCGGCTCGACCAGTGTCTTTGCGGCGATCCGTGACGTGTTCACGCGCAGCAGGCCGGTGGGCTCATCGCGCACCTCATGCAGGTTGCGCACCGCGCTGTCGATGGTGAGCAGCGCCGGGCGCAGTGCGTCGAACAGACGCTGGCCGGCTTCCGTCAGCGACATGTCGCGCGTGGTCCGGTAGAGCAGCCTGACGTCGAGTTGCCGCTCCAGCGCTTTCAGGTTCTGTGACAACGCGGCGCGCGACACCCCCATTTCGGCCGCTGCCCTGGTAAAGCTGCGGTGATGGGCGATGTGGGCGAACCAGGCAAGGGATGGCAGCTGGGAAGGGTCCATGGCAGGGATCCATGATTGATTGTTAAGCTGTGCTTACCACTATAGTCCAAATTATGCGCTTGTTTAGCGCCAATCCGGGCTCTACATTCAGTCTACGCAGCCGCCGCGCTCCGGACCTCGAAGGTTCCGGGATGCCGGAGGGCCTGGCCTCTCCCCCCTGTCAAGGCACACCGAATGAAGACCGTCAAGATCAAGCATCAAACCTGGGACATCGCCGCCGATATCCATTTCCCGCCCGGATTCGACGAAAGCAGGCAGTACCCGGCCATCATCAGCGCGCACCCGATCGGCAGCTGCAAGGAGCAGACCGCGGGCAGCGTCTACGGCGCCGCGCTGGCGCGCGAAGGCTTTGTCGTCATCGCCTTCGATGCGAGCTACCAGGGCGCCAGCGGCGGCGAGCCGCGCTTCATCGAAGACCCGACGCGCCGGGTCGAAGACTTCCGCGTGGTGGTTGATTACCTGGTCACGCTGCCCTACGTCGATGCAGGTCGCATCGGCGTGCTCGGCATCTGCGGTGGCGGCGGCTACGCCATCAACGTCGCCATGACCGAGCGCCGCATCAAGGCCGTGACGTCGATCACCGGCGTCAATTTTGGCCGCCTGATGCGCGAGGGATTCAGCGGCTACGACCCCATCGCGGCACTGGAAGCCATGGCCACGCAGCGCACCGCCGAAGTCCGCGGCGCCCAGCCGCGCGTCGACAACTTTCTGCCGGCCTCGGTCGAAGCAGGCAAGCAGCATGGCATCACCGACATCGACGTGCTGGAAGCGACCGAGTACTACAAGACCCCGCGCGGCCAGCAGCCACATGGCGCCACCAGTGCGCGCTATTCGCGCAATGCGGCGGCGGTCGGCTGGGACGCGTTCCACCTTGCCGAAGTGCTGCTCACCCAGCCGTTGCTGGTGGTGGTCGGCGACAAGGTCGGCGGCTTCGGCGCGTACCGGGATGGCTGCGAAATCATCGGCCGTGCCGCATCGAAACAGAAGGAACTGGCAGTCGTGGCCGGCTGGTCGCACTACGACCTCTACGACAAGCCCGAGCCGGTGCGCCAGGCGCTGGCCAGGGTGGTGCCCTTCTTCAAGGAAAACCTCTGAGACATGACGTGCGCGGCAAAGCCTGCCGCCATCGCAGCGCAAGCGCAGGAACCTGACATGGAAAAGATCCGCTTCAAGAACCGCAACGGCGCCGACATCACCATGGCCGCCATCATCCACTTCCCCACCGGCTTTGACAGCAGCAGGCAATACCCCGCCGTGGTCGTCGCGCACCCGGGTGGTGGCGTCAAGGAACAGACCGCCGGCCTCTATGCCAGCAAGCTGGCCGAGCAGGGCTTCGTCAGCATCGCCTTCGATGCCTCCTACCAGGGCGAAAGCACCGGCGAGCCGCGCCAGCTGGAAGACCCCCATGTGCGCACGCAGGACATCAGCGCGGTGATCGACCACCTGACCACGCTGCCGTACGTCGACCGCGAGCGGGTCGGCGCGATGGGCATCTGCGCGGGCGCCGGCTATACCGCCAACGCGGCCATCAACGATCGCCGCATCAAGGCGGTCGGCACGGTCAGCGCGGTCAATATCGGCTCGATGTTCCGCAATGGCTGGGACAACAACGTCAAGTCAGCCGACGCCATCCCGCTGCTGGAGCACGGCTCGCAGGCCCGCACCACCGAGGCCGGTGGCGCCGGCACCGTCACCATTCCGCTGGCGCCGCTGCGCAAGGAAGATGCGCCCAACCAGGAACTGGAAGAAGCCTGGGAGTACTACCACACCCCGCGGGCCCGGCACCCGACCGCGCCGGGCTTCGCCACCGCGCGCAGCCTGAACCAGATCATCACCTACGCTGCCTACAGCATGGCCGATGTCTTCCTGACGCAGCCGCTGCAGATCGTGGCCGGCAGCGAGTCAGGCAGCAAGTGGATGAGCGACGACCTGTTCCACCGCGCGGCGAGCCAGGACAAGCATTTCCACGTGGTCGAGGGCGCCAGCCACATGTCCCTCTATGACGTGCCGCAGTACGTCGACGAAGCTCTCTCGAAGCTCGCGCCGTTCTTCCGGTCGCATCTGTAAGCGGGCCGCGCCGCCCGTCTCACCGGGGGCTGCAGTGCGCCAGTTGTGTGGCGCACCGTAGCCCCTCTCTTCAGCTTTCCCGGATTCGAGTCGATTGCGGCAAGCCTGCGCGGCAGGATCGCGCTCGTCCCGCGTTCGTGGCAAAGCCTTCCCAAAGTACGGCACAGATGCGTGAACGTGCTTGCCGCGCGGGCCATCCGTCGATGAAATGGCCCGCTATCCCCTTATCGCCCCTTATGGCCCCGCTCTTATGGCCCTTATGGCCCTTATGGACCTTATCGCCCTTTTCGTCCATATGGCGCGCCGATGCGGATCCAGCCATTGCCCCCTCACCGCCAGACAAGGAACCAAGAATGGCCACTGACACCCCTACCGCAAATCTCCCGGACACCGGCCTCTCCCGCGCCCGCGCGTGGATCGACGCCCGCCCCAAGCGCCTGCTGATCGGCGGCCGCTGGGTGGAGGCAGCTTCCGGCAAGACTTTCGACGTCATCAATCCCGCGACCGAGGCGGTGCTGTGCCGGGTGGCCGAGGCGGACAGCGCCGATGTCGACGCCGCCGTGGCCGCGGCGCGGCAGGCCTTCGACAAGTCCCCTTGGGTCGGCCTGTCGCCGCACGCGCGCACACGCGCGCTGCTGCGCATCGCCGACCAGGTCGAGCGCCATGCCGACGAACTGGCCGCGATCGAGACCCTCGACAACGGCATGCCCTTGTGGTTCAGCACCGCCGTGGCCAATAACGCCGCCGATATCTTCCGCTACTACGCGGGCTGGTGTTCGAAGGTGCTGGGCAGCACGATCCCTTCCGACGCCCAGACCTTCATCTATACGCTGCGCGAGCCGCTGGGCGTGTGCGGGCAGATCATCCCGTGGAACGTGCCGATCCTGATGGCGTCGATCAAGCTCGCCAACGCGCTGTGCTGCGGCAATACCCTGGTCCTCAAGCCCGCGGAACTGGCCTGCCTGTCGTCGCTGCGGCTGGCCGAACTGGCACTGGAAGCCGACCTGCCGCCGGGCGTCATCAACGTGCTGCCGGGTTTCGGCACCACCGCCGGCGCTGCGCTGGCGCTGCACCCGGACGTGGACAAGATTGCCTTCACCGGCTCCACCGCGATCGGCAAGCAGATCGTGCGCGACTCGACCTCGAACCTGAAGAAGGTGACGCTGGAACTCGGCGGCAAGTCGCCCAACGTGATCTTCGCCGATGCCGACCTGGACAAGGCGGTGCAGGCCGCGGTCAAGACGTTCTGCGGCAATTCCGGCCAGGTCTGCTCCGCCGGCACCCGGCTTTTCGTCCATGAGAGCGTGCATGACGAAGTTGCCGAGCGCGTCACCCGGCTGGCCGCCACCTACACGGTCGGCGATCCGCTTGCGCCAGACACGAAGCTGGGGCCGCTGATCTCGGCCCGCCAGCGCGACCGGGTGCGCTCCTGCATCGATGCCGGCCAGTCCGACGGCGCGGCACTGCGCCTGGGCGGCAAGCCGTGGCAAGGCAGCGGCTACTTCGTCGAGCCGACGGTGTTCGACGGCGTGCGCAACGGCATGCGCATCGCGCAGGAAGAGATTTTCGGGCCGGTGCTGTCGATCATCCCGTTCCGCGACGAAGACGATGCCGTGTTCCAGGGCAACGACACCACCTACGGCTTGTCCGCCGCGGTCTGGACGCGCGACGTTGCCCGCGCCCACAAGGTCGTACGTGCACTGAAGGCCGGCCGCGTATGGATCAACACCTACGGCGAGTCCGATCCCGTCATGCCGTTCGGCGGCTACAAGCAGTCCGGCTGGGGCCGCGAGTTCGGCCAGGAATCGATCGACGCCTACACCCAGGTCAAGGCCGTGATGCTGCGGATGTAAGCGTCAGCAACGACATGACCATCGCCCGCGAGGAAATCTTCGGCCCGGTCGCCGCGGTCATGCCGTTCGACACCGCGGAGGATGCGCTGCGCATCGCCAATGACACGCTGGTGCGTCGGGGCACCTGAAACGCCAGCGTTAGCGCTCAGGGCCGGTATGCACAAGCCGGCGCGCAAGCGCGCTGGCCCGAAGCGGCATCGGCGGCCGCCCTGCCCGCTCAGAACGAGCGCGGCAGGCCCAGGATGTGTTCCGCGACGTACGAATAGATCAGGTTGGTCGAGATCGGCGCAACCTGGTACAGGCGCGTCTCGCGGAACTTGCGTTCGACGTCGTATTCGCAGGCAAAGCCAAAGCCGCCGTGGAACTGCAGGCAGGCGTTGCCGGCTTCCCAGCTGGCCTTGGCCGCCAGGTACTTGGCCATGTTGGCCTGGGCGCCCATCGGCTCGTGCTTGTCGAACAGTTCGCAGGCCTTCCAGCGCATCAGGTTGGCGGCTTCCAGTTCGATGAAGGACTCGGCGATGGGGAACTGCACGCCCTGGTTCTGGCCGATCGGGCGGCCGAAGACTTCGCGCTCGCTGACGTACTTGGTGACGCGGTCCATGAACCAGTAGCCGTCCCCGATGCACTCGGCGGCGATCAGCGTGCGCTCGGCGTTGAGGCCGTCGAGGATGTACTTGAAGCCCTTGCCTTCCTCTCCGATCAGGTTTTCCTCGGGGATTTCCAGGTCTTCGAAGAACAGCTCGTTGGTCTCATGGTTGACCATGTTCGGGATCGGCCGCACGGTCAGGCCCTTCTTCTGCGCTTCGTGCAGGTCCACCATGAAGATGGACATGCCTTCGCTTTTCTTCTTCACGTCGGCCAGCGCGGTGGTGCGCGCCAGCAGGATCATGAAGTCGCTGTGCTGTACGCGGCTGATCCACACCTTCTGGCCGTTGACGACATAGCGGCCGTCCTTCTTGACCGCCGAGGTCTTGATCTTGGTGGTGTCGGTGCCGGTGGTGGGCTCGGTCACGCCCATCGACTGCAGGCGCCATTCGCCGGAGGCGATCTTCGGCAGGTATTTGTCCTTCTGCGCCTTGGAGCCGTGGCGCAGCAGCGTGCCCATGTTGTACATCTGGCCGTGGCAGGCACCGGAATTGCCGCCGCTGCGGTTGATTTCTTCCATGATGACCGAGGCTTCGGTCAGGCCCAGGCCCGAGCCGCCGTATTCCTGCGGGATCAGCGCCGCCAGCCAGCCGGCCGCGGTCAGTGCGTTGACGAAGGCCTCGGGGTAGGCGCGCTGCTCGTCGACTTTGCGGAAGTACTCATCCGGGAATTCGGCGCAAAGCGCGCGCACGGCGTCGCGGATTTCTTGGTAGTTGTTCGATTGGGTCTGTTCGATCATGGCGCGTCGTTGGCGTAGGTACGGACGAAATTGCGGACGGAGTTTGCGGCGCTTCGGTCCCACGGATGGCTCATGGGGACGACCGAGGCTGTCTTGGCCGCAATAGTCGCTGCGATCGCCGCCTCGGGCAATCAGCCATTGCGAAAGCGCGCCTTCCACTGCGCTTAAGGCCGGCATCCCGGGCCCGAGGTGCCGTTTTCGCAAACGCCGAAGCCGACCATTGGCATTGTCAAATAGCGCAAAACCCACTTTGGCGACATTCTCACGGCTATCTCCTGATGAAGACATAGGACCCGCACATGGCAGTGAGCTACCAGCACCTCAAGCAGCGCCCGTTCGCCCCCGTACGCCAGCGCTATACCGAGCGCGACACCATGCTGTATGCGCTCAGCCTGGGGCTGGGCAACGATCCGCTGGACGCGGCCGCCCTGCCCTTCGTGTTCGAGGGCGCCGCCGGTGGGTTGCGCACGCTGCCGTCGCAGGCCGTGGTGCTGGGCTATCCCGGCTTCTGGGCACGCGAGGCCGATACCGGCATCGACTGGGTCAATCTGCTGCACGGCGAGCAACGCATGCGGCTGCACCGCCCGCTGCCGGCCAGCGCCGACATCGTCGGCCACAACCGCATCACGCACCTGACCGACAAGGGTGAAGGCAAGGGCGCGATCATGGTGACCGAGCGCCGGCTCGAAACGGCAGACGGCGAACTGCTGGCGACGGTGCAGCAGGTCAGCTTTCTGCGCGGCGACGGCGGCTACAGCCAGCGCGACGGCGGCCAGCCCAGCGACGATCCGCTGCCCGCTCTGCGCCCCACCCCGGAGGACCGCGCGCCGGACTTCACCGACATCCAGGCGATCCGCCCCGAAGCCGCGCTGCTGTATCGCCTGATGGGCGACTTCAACCCGCTGCATGCCGACCCGGCAGTCGCCAAGGCAGCCGGTTTCGAGCGTCCGATCCTGCACGGCCTGGCCAGCTACGGGCTGGTCGCGCATGCACTGGTGCGCCAGTGCGCGGACCACGATCCGTCCCGCCTGCGCGCGCTGGATATCCGCTTCACCGCGCCGGTATTTCCCGGCGAAACGCTGGTCACCGAGATCTGGCGCACGCCGCGCACGTCCGGAAGCCCGAACCACTTCCAGGTGCGTGCCCGCGTGGCCGAGCGCGACAAGGTTGTGCTCAGCCACGGCTGGGCCGAGATCGCCTGAGTTCGCAGCGCCCCATGCACCCTATGCATCCCGCTACCGTGGACAACAACAACCTGGCCGCCGCGCTGCAGGCACTGCTGCACCCCGGCGACCATATCTGGTGGGGCCAGGCCACCGCCGAGCCGCTGACGCTGACGCGCGCGCTGGTCGAGCAGCGTCACGCGCTCGCTAAAGGTGGCAGGCTCAGCGTGTTTGTCGGCATCGGCCAGTCCGACACGCTGCAGCCGGCGCAGGCCGACGTGATCGACTTCTTCGGCTATGCCGCCAGCGGCCCGCACCGTGCGCTGGCCAGGGCCGGCGTGCTGGACATCGTGCCCAGCCACTACTCGCACCTGCCCGGCCTGATCCGCGACGGCGCGCTGCGCGCCGACGTAGTGCTGGTACAGGTGTCGCCGCCCGACGAGGAAGGCCGCTATAGCATGGGCCTGGTGCATGAGTACATTCCCGCGGCGCTCGACCGGGCCCGCGTGATCGTCGCCGAGGTAAACCCGGAAGTGCCATGGACCTATGGCAGCCGCCACCTCACCGCTGACGAGATCGACCTGCTGGTCGATGCCGCGCATGCGCCGATCAGCCTTGACCGCAGCGCTCCCGGCGCGGCGGAACAGGCGATCGCCCGCCATATCGCGGGCTGGGTCGAGGATGGCGCAACGCTGCAGATGGGCATCGGCAACCTGCCCGAGGCCGTGGTGGCCGCGCTGCACGACCGCCGCGACCTGGGCCTGCACAGCGGCGCGGTCGGCGACGGCATTGCCGCGCTGGCCGAGGCCGGCGTGCTGACCAATGCGCGCAAGAGCATCGATACCGGCATCGGCATCGGCGGCATCCTGATGGGCAGCGAGCGCCTGCGCCGCTGGGCCCACCGCAACCCGAAGCTGCAGCTGCGCGAGACCAGCTACACGCATCATCCCGAGGTGCTGGCCAGCATCGACAAGCTCACGGCGATCAATTCGGCGATCGAGGTTGACCTGACCGGCCAGGTGAATGCCGAAGTGGCGGCTGGCGTTTATGTCGGCGCGGTTGGCGGCGCGGTGGACTTCCTGCGCGGCGCCGCGCGCAGCCGCGGTGGCCTGCCCATCGTCGCCCTGCCCGCGACCGCCAAGGGCGCGAGCCGCATCGTGGCCCAACTGTCGGGCCCGGTCAGCACGCCGCGCTCGGATGCCGGCCTGATCGTCACCGAACACGGCGTCGCCGACCTGCGCGGCCAGACCCTGTCGCAGCGCGTGCGCCGCATGCTGGACATCGCCGCGCCGGAACACCGCCAAGACCTGGAGCGCCAGGCCCACGCCCTGCTGCGCCAGTGCGGCGCGGTTTTCGTTGCCACCGGGGCACGGCCTGACCGGGCCCCAGCTTCGCTACCCAACAGAATTTCCAAGGAGACTTCCATGCGCCGAGCCGCAATCGTCACCCCCCTCCGTACTCCCGTCGGCACCTTCGGCGGCAGCCTGCGCCCCGTGTCCGTCGAGGAACTGGCCGCCACCACCGTGCGCGCCGTGGTCGAACGCAGCGGCATCGACCCCGCCCGCATCGACGACGTGGTCTTTGCCCAGTCCTACGCCAACAGCGAAGTGCCCTGCGTGGGCCGCTGGGCCGCGCTGCAGGCTGGCCTGCCGGTCGAAGTGCCGGGCATGCAGCTGGACCGCCGCTGCGGCGGCGGCCTGCAGGCCATCGTCACGGCGTCGATGATGGTGCAGAGCGGCGCTGCCGACGTGGTCATCGCCGGCGGCGTCGAGAGCATGAGCAATATCGAGTACTACACCACCGACATGCGCTGGGGCTCGCGCTCGGGCAACGTGAAGTTCTACGACCGCCTCGACCGCGGCCGCGAGCGTTCGCAGCCGGTCGAGCGCTTCGGCAAGATCTCCGGAATGATCGAGACCGCCGAGAACCTGGCGCGCGACTACGGCATCAGCCGCGAGCAGGCCGACGCGTTCTCCGTGCGCAGCCACGAGCGCGCAGCGGCGGCGTGGGAATCGGGCCGTTTCGACGCCGAGATCGTGCCGGTGCAAGTGCCGCAGCGCAAGGGCGACCCGGTCACGTTCGCGCGTGACGAGGGCTTCCGTCCCGGCACCTCGATGGAAAGCCTGGGCAAGCTGCGCGCGCTGATGCCCAATGGCACCGTCACGGCCGGCAACGCCAGCCAGCAGAACGATGCCTCGGCCGCCTGCCTGATCGTGGCCGAAGACAAGCTGGCCGAACTGGGCCTGACCCCGATGGCGACGCTGGTGGGCTGGGCCGCCGCGGGCTGCGAGCCGTCGCACATGGGCATCGGCCCGGTGCCGGCGGTGAAGAAGCTGCTCAAGCGCCTGAACCTGACGCTTGACCAGATGGACCTGGTGGAACTGAACGAAGCCTTTGCCTGCCAGGTGCTGGCCGTGCTGAAGGGCTGGGAATGGAACGACCAGGACGCGATCGAGCAGAAGCTCAACGTGAACGGCTCGGGCATCTCGCTGGGCCACCCGATCGGCGCCACGGGCGTGCGCATCCTGGCCACGCTGCTGCACGAGCTGCAGCGCCGTGGCGGCCGCTATGGCCTGGAAACCATGTGCATCGGCGGCGGCCAGGGCATCGCCGCGGTATTCGAGCGCTGCTGATCGCGCGCTTTCGATCTGCCTTACCTGTCCGCAGTACCGCACGGCCCCATCGGGAGCGAGGAGCCGTGCCTGCCTGCTTGCATGGCTGTCTGCATTATCCGCATTACGTATTACGCATTACGTAGGAGAAGTATCTTGATTTCCACCTCACGCCGCCACCTGCTGTTGTCCGGACTGGCCCTGTGCGCCGCAACCCTGGCCAGCGGCCCTGCCGCCGCGCAGGGCAACGGCCAGCCGGTCCGCCTCGTGGTCGGCTATGCCGCGGGCGGCCCCGCAGACCAGGCCGCGCGGCTGTTCGCGGTATCGCTGGGCAAGGCGCTCAACGCCACCGTCATCGTCGACAACAAGCCCGGCGCCAATGCCACGCTGGCCGGGTATGAAGTGGTGCGCGCCAAGGCGGACGGCGCCACGCTGTGGTTTGCCGCCAGCGCCGCGCTGACGGTGGCGCCGAACATCATGAAGAGCCTGCCCTTTGACCCGGCCCGCGACCTGACGCCGGTGGCCCCGGTGGCGCGCTACTACAACATGCTGGTGGCCAACACGAAGGAGCCGTTCAAGACCACGCAGGAACTGGTGGCGTACGCCAAGGCCCATCCGGGCAAGCTCAGCTACGGCTCCTCCGGCGTGGGCAGCTCCAACCACGTCGCCATGGCGCTGTTCGCGCGGCAGGCGCAGGTCGATCTGAACCACATCCCGTACAAGGGCAATGCCCCTGCCATGACCGACACCATCGGCGGCCAGATCGACATGATGTTCGACATCATCAGCACCGCCAGCGGCTATGTGCAGAGCGGCAAGGTCAAGCCCATCGCCGTGGGTTCGCCCAGGCGCAATCCGTCGCTGCCCAACGTGCCGACCTTCCGCGAAGCCGGCATTCCAGCGCTGAAAGACTACGAGGCCGGTGGCTGGTATGCCATCTACGCGCCCAAGGGGCTGGCGCCGGAACTGACGCAGAAGCTGGCGACCGCGGTGCGGCAGGCCGTGGACGATGCCGAACTCAAGAAGCGCTACGCCGAACTGGGCTACGAGCAGTGGAGCGGCACCACGCAGGACGTCGTCAACACCGCCGCGCGCGAGCGCACGCAGTGGGCCGGCGTGCTCAAGGGCGTGACGCTGGACTGAGCCTCCTTCTCGTCCCGCACATTGCCCCCCCCTATGCCGCGCACATTGCCCCCCACTCGCCCCCGCACCGACCCGACACTGAGGAAACCCCGACATGATCCGCGATAACGACACCCTGGAAGCCCTGCTCGACAGCGTGCGGCGCTTCGTGCGCGAACGCCTGGTGCCCGCCGAGGCACTGGTTGCCGAAACCGATGAAATCCCGCAGGACATCGTGCAGGACATGCGCGAGATGGGCCTGTTCGGCATGACCATTCCCGAGCGCTTCGGCGGCCTGGAACTGACCATGGAAGAAGAAGCGCGCGTGGTCATGGAGCTGTGCCAGACCTCGCCGGCGTTCCGCTCGCTGCTGGGCACCACCGTCGGCATCGGCTCGCAGGGCATCCTGATGGACGGCACGCCCGAGCAGCAGCAAGCCTGGCTGCCGCGCCTGGCCACCGGCGAGATCCTGGCCTCGTTCGCGCTGACCGAGCCGGATGCGGGTTCGGATGCTGGCTCGCTGCGCACCACTGCCGTCAGGGACGGCGACCACTACGTGGTCAACGGCACCAAGCGCTTCATCACCAACGCGCCGCAGGCCGGGATGTTTACGCTGATGGCCCGGACCAATCCGGACATCAAGGGCTCGGCCGGGGTCTCGGCCTTTATCGTCGACGCGAAGACGCCGGGAATCAGCTTCGGCAAGCGCGACGTCAAGATGGGCCAGAAAGGCGCGCATACCTGCGACGTGATCTTCGAGAACGTGCGGGTGCCGGCGTCCAACCTGATCGGCCTGAAGGAAGGCCAGGGCTTCAAGACCGCAATGAAGGTGCTGGACAAGGGCCGGCTCCACATCTCGGCGGTCAGCGTGGGCGTGGCCAGACGCGTGCTGCGCGACGCGCTCAACTACGCGCTGGAGCGCCAGCAGTTCGGCCAGCCGATCTGCGAGTTCCAGCTGATCCAGGCCATGCTGGCCGACAGCCAGGCCGAACTCTACGCCGCCGAATGCATGGTGATCGACGCCGCGCGCCGCCGCGACGAAGGCAAGAACGTTTCCACCGAAGCCTCATGCTGCAAGATGTTCGCCACCGAGATGGTGGGCCGCGTGGCCGACCGCGCGGTTCAGATTCTCGGCGGTTCCGGCTATATTTCGGAATACGGCATCGAGCGCTTCTACCGCGACGTGCGCCTGTTCCGCCTGTATGAAGGCACCACGCAGATCCAGCAGGTCATCATCGCCCGCAACATGATCCGCGAGGCGCGCGGCGCCTGAGGGCCGAGCTGCCGAGATGCCCCCACGCTGCCCGCCCCGCAACATCCCGCACCGGGCAGCAACGACGCAACCGCCACGATTTCCATGACCGATTCCGCCACCAACTCCCTTCCCGACCTGCCGCCCCCTTCGCCGCGCACGGGCGCGCTGAGCCACCTGCGCGTGCTCGACCTGTCGCGCGTGCTGGCCGGGCCGTGGTCCACCCAGAACCTGGCGGACATGGGCGCCGATGTCATCAAGATCGAAAAGCCCGGCGAAGGCGACGATACCCGCCACTGGGGCCCTCCGTTCCTGTCGGGCGACGATGGCGCGCCCACGCGGCAGGCGAGCTATTTCACCGCGGCCAACCGCAACAAGCGCTCGGTCACCGTGGACATGTCTAAGCCGGAAGGCCAGGCACTGATCCGCGAGCTGGCCCGCCACAGCGACGTCGTGGTCGAAAACTTCAAGACCGGCGGCCTCAAGCGCTATGGCCTGGACTACGAGAGCCTGAGCGCGATCAATCCGCGCCTGGTCTATTGCTCGGTGACCGGCTTTGGCCATACCGGGCCGTACGCCGCCCGCCCCGGCTACGACCTGCTGATCCAGGCCATGAGCGGCCTGATGAGCATCACCGGCCATGCCGACAGCGAACCCGGCGGCGGCCCGATGAAGGTGGGCGTGGCGGTGATCGACCTGTTCACCGGCATGTACGCCACCACCGCGATCCTGAGCGCGCTGGAAGCGCGCCACTACACCGGCCGCGGCCAGCATATCGACATCGCCCTGCTGGACGTGGCGATGGCGGTGCTGGCCAACCAGGGCGCGGGCTTCCTCAATGCCGAGGACGTGCCGCGCCGCCAGGGCAATATCCACCCGAGCGTGGTGCCCTACCAGGACTTCCCCACCGCCGACGGCAACATGCTGCTGGCGATCGGCAACGACGGCCAGTTCGCGCGCTTCTGCGAGGCCGCGGGCGTGGACTGGGCCCGCGACGAGCGCTATGCCACCAACACCGGCCGCGTCAACAACCGCAAGGTGTTGATCGCGATGATGATGGAGCTGACGCGCACCCGCACCACCGCCGGATGGGTCACGCTGCTCGAAGCCAATTCCGTGCCGTGCGGCCCGATCAACAACATCGCGCAGGCGTACGCCGACCCGCATGTGCAGTCGCGCGGCTTGCGCATCGAGCAGTCGCGCTATCCGGGCGAGCAGCCGCCCGCCGGCCAGAGCGTCAATCGGGTAGTGACCGCCGCCAGTCCGCTGCGCCTGTCGGAGACGCCGCCCACGCTGCGCTATGCCCCACCGGCGCTGGGCCAGCACACCGAGGAGGTGCTGCGCGACTACCTGAAGCTCGATGCGGAACAGGTGGAGGCGCTGCGCACCAGGGGCGTGGTGTAAGCCGATACGACGACAAGGCGCTCAGGCGCTTACACGGTTGCCCGAAGACCATGCGCATCGAACTCCAGGCTTTCTCGCATATGCATGTGTCGCGGCTCTTGCCGGCCTTCCCGCTGGTGATCGCCGCGGCGCAGGGCAAGACCCTGGTACGGCGCCGCGGCTTCGAGCGCGTGGTCGTTCCCGGGCAGCCTTTGGTGGTGGCACCCTTCGAAACCGTCGACCTGTACCTCGACGGCGGCGCGATGCAGCCGGCCTGCTGCAGCCTGCAAATGCGGTTGCGGCCCGGCGGCGCGCCCGGCACGTCGCTGCATCACCGGCTGTCGCGGCGCGTCTTCATGCAGCCGCAGCATACATGGAGCGCGGCCTTTATCGCCGGCTTGCTGCGCGCTTCGCCCACGCAGGTGCGGCGCACGCTGTTCTCGGAAGGTGCCGCATTGACGGAACTGTGCCGCACGCAGCGGCTGATGCGGGCCTTGTTCGAGGTCCTGCATGACAATCCCGGCGCCGAGGAACTGAAGCGCCGCATCGGCTGGTTGCCGCGCACCGACCTGGAGGCCGCCTTCTACGACTGGTTCGGCGTCTCGCTGCACGCGCTGGCACGATCCGGCGCCCGGAGGCCTGCCGCCGATGCCACGCGCGCCGCGGCGTTCGTACCGCGCTGGCTGGAACAGCAGATGGCCTGACCCACGCGCTTTCGGCAACCTCGAAAGGGGCCTTTGCCGATGCGCGATTGCAGCGCACCAGCCGCGCACATACACTGGCGTCGTCCGCTTTGCCGGACGGTTTTCTACCCCGCACAAGGACTTTCCGCGCGATGCCCCCGGACCGAGCCAACCTACAACGGATCAGCGACATCCCCCGCCACTGGGCCACCGAGGCCCCTGACCGCGCGGCGGTATTCGAGGATGGCCGCATCGTCACCTTCGCCCAACTGTGGCAGGGAATTGAAGATGCCCAGGCCTGGCTGCAGGCGCAGGGCGTCGGCACCGGAGACCGGGTGCTGGTCGTTGCCGAGAACTGCCTCGCCGTGATCACGCTGGTATTCGCCTTGTCCGAACTGGGCGCGTGGCCGGTGGTGGTCAACGCGCGCCTGTCGGAACGCGAGATCGAGGTGATCCGCTCGCACTGCCAGCCGCGCCTGATGCTGTTTACGCACGCAGCATCGCCCGACGCGCTGCGGCACGGCGTGCGTTACCGTGCCCGCGAGATCGCGCCCACCGGCCTCGGCCCGCTGATGGCCAGCGCGGCCGACAACGCCAGCGAGCGCGAGCCCGAAGCCCTGGCACGCGAGGTCGCCGTGCTGATCTACACCTCCGGCACCACCGGGCAGCCCAAGGGCGTGATGGTGACGCACCGCGGCCTGCTGCACTTTGCCCGCGTCACGGTGGAATCGCGCCGCATGCAGCCTGACGACTGTGCCTATGCGGTCATGCCGATGTCGCATGTCTTCGGACTGGGCACGCTGCTGGTGTCGACCTTCCAGGCCGGCGCGAGCCTCTACCTGAGCGCGCGTTTCAACGCGGCGGACGTCACCGCGGCGATCCGGAAAGGGGCGATCACCCTGCTGCAGGGCGTGCCGACCATGTTCAGCCGCATCCTCGCGCATGTGCGCGCCAGCGGCATGCCGCTGGCGCCGTCACCCAGGCTGCGCTACCTGTACACCGGCGGCGGGCCGCTCGATCCCACGCTCAAGCAGGAAGTCGAAGCGATGTTCGGCCAGCCGCTGCACCATGGCTACGGCATGACCGAATACGCGGGCTCGCTGTTCGTCACGCGCATGAACCGGCCGCGCGCCGATTGCTCGGCGGGTGAGATCGTCGAAGGTGCCGAACTGCAAGTGGTCGGGCCAGAAGGCCAGCCGGTGCCGGCCGGCGAACCCGGCGAGCTGTGGGTCAGGGGCCCCGGTGTCATGCGCGGCTATTACCGGGCACCGGCGCTGACCGCCGAGGCGCTGCGCTCCGGTGGCTGGCTCAATACCGGCGACCTCGGCCGGCTGGGGCCCGACGGCGCACTGTTCATCGTGGGCCGCACCAAGGACCTGATCATCCACTCGGGCTTCAACGTCTATCCGATCGAGGTCGAATCGGTAATCAACACCCATCCCTCGGTGCGCGTGTCGGCCGTGATCGGCCAGCCCGCCGCGGACGGTAACGAGCAAGTGATTGCCTTTGTCGAGATCAAGGACGGCGAGAAGTTCGATGCGGAGGCACTGCACGACTACCTGGTCGACCGCCTGTCGCCGTACAAGCGCCCGGAGAAGATCCTGCGCGTCGCCAGCATCCCGACCACGGCCAGCGGCAAGCTGCTCAAGCACCAGCTCAAGCAGATGGTTTCGCAGCAGAAATAGTGGTAGCGGTAGCGGCGGCGGGGGCGATCAGGCGGGGGCGATCAGTCCTGCCGCCCGAGTCCGTCCTCGACCAGCAAGTCGACCAGCTTGCGTGCGAACAGCGGCAACGCGCCGACATCCGCCACGCACACCTGCAGCTTGCGCTCGGCCCATTCGTCGTTGAGCTGGATGATGCGCAGCGCCATCGTGCCGGCATGCCGCGCGGCCGTGCTCTCGGGCAGCACGCCGACGCCGACATTGGCCTCGATCATGCGGCAGGCAGTCTCGAAATTGCTGACCTGGACACGCCAGCGCAGCTCACGCTGCAGGTCGACCGCGGCACGCTTGAGGAAATTGTGGATGGCACTGGCTTCCGGCAGGCCGATAAAGTCGTAGTCGAGCGTATCGATGAAATCGACGGTGTCGCGCTCGGCAAGTGGGTGGCTCAGCGCGGTCGCGAGCACCAGCCGGTCACGCCGGTAAGGCATGACCTCCAGTCCTTCGGTGCGCACGTTGCCGGCGATGATGCCGATGTCGACCATCCCCTCCTGCACTGCACGCACGATATCCGGGCTGAGCCGCTCCTGCATGTCGATGGTCACGTCGGGATTGTTCACGAGGTAGGTGCGCAGCACCGCGGGCAAAAACTCGCTCATCGCCGTGGTGTTGGCAAAGACGCGCACATGGCCCTTCACGCCGGCCACGTATTCCTGCAGATCGCCACTGAGTTGCTCCAGCTGGCGGATCACGCGGCGCGCGTGGGCCAGCAAGGTCTCGCCGGCACCGGTGACCTTCACGCCCTGGCTGCTGCGGCTCAGCAGCTTGACGCCGACGTACTCTTCCAGGTTCTTGATCCGGGTGCTGGCCGCGGCCAGCGACAGGTGGGAACGCTGCGCGCCGCCGGTCAGGCTCTGGGCCTCGGCAATATGCGTAAACAGTTTCAGATCGACCAGATCAAAGCGCATTACATCGTTCCCTAGCGTGGTACGGGATTATCGCGCAAAGGCGCCGCCCGTACACGACGCCGGTGCGAATGCCGCACTGCGGGGGCGAATATCGCCCAGCGATGGTGGCCTGTGCTGAGGGCTGACAGACGTTAGGTAGAATTTGCGTTGCTGTCGCGGCGCAGCATCCGCCACATTGGCGGCCTGCCCGCGATTTCCCGACAACATCCCCCCATCATGCCCAAGCGCAACGACAACGCCCTCCCCGTCGACACCCGCGAAAAGCTGCTGCGCC
Source organism: Cupriavidus sp. Agwp_2 (assembly GCF_040784895.1). Taxonomy (NCBI): domain Bacteria; kingdom Pseudomonadati; phylum Pseudomonadota; class Betaproteobacteria; order Burkholderiales; family Burkholderiaceae; genus Cupriavidus; species Cupriavidus sp. Agwp_2. Next base: position 350,000 of record NZ_CP088084.1, on the reverse strand, counting down.
TGGCGGCACGCGCCTTCGGCACGCAGGGCTACGCCGCCACCACCATGCGCGGCATCGCCGACCAGGCCGGCATCGAGGCGGCCAGTATCTACTATCACTTTGCCTCCAAGGAAGAGTTGCTCGAAGCGGTGATGGAGCATGGCGCGCAGAGCATCGTCGCCCATACGCGCGCGCGCATCGCGGCGCTGCCGCCCGGCGCCGACGCCGAGCAGCGTTTCCGCGCCGGACTGCTGGGACTGCTGGGCGCCATGGTCGAGTATGGCGACTACACCCTGGCCCAGGGGCGCCAGCTGGCCGAGTTGCCGGACAAGGTGCGCGAGCGCCAGATCCGGCGCCGGGCCAGGCACCAGGAGTTCTGGAACGGCTTGCTGGAAGACCTGCGCGCCGAAGGCCGCTTGCGCGAGGAGGTCGATATCGCGCTGTGCCGCGTCCTTATCCTCAGCACCATTGCCTCGGCGCAGACCTGGTTCAATCCCAAGAAGGGCACCGCCGAAAAAGTCGTCGACCAGTTGTGCGGCATCCTGTTCGAGGGGATCCGGCCGAGACCGGCACGCAAGCCCGTGCGGCGCGGGCCCCGGCCTCGGGCTGGATAGCGGGCTCCAGCCCCTGGGTGGCGCCGAACTCCTTGAAGGCTTGTGTTCCGGCAGCCTTGGTCATGGCCGTGGAAAGCTGGCTGACGATGGCCTGCCTCATACCCCTTCAGGCCAACCTCGTCCAGCGTGGGCGCGTCCGGGAAATACGCGGACCGGCGCGCGCTGGTGACTGCCAGCACGCGCAGGCGCCCCGCCTTGACCAGCGGCAGCGACGTCGCCACCCCGCCAAAGCCGGCGTAACAGCGAGCCATATGGCCCAGCCAGTGCCACGGTCAGGTCGAGCACCCGGATCCCTTCGAGGGGCCGCGATTGATTTGCTGCCACGACTGTCTCCTTTTTCTTGCGCCGGACCGCGTGGCCGGCGCCATGTGTGTGGATTCGATGCTAGTGGAGCGCCCCGGTTGCGCTCAAGTCATCACTGGCGAACCGGTGATTCGCATTGCGCGAATCGCCCTCGCGCGGGCGCGCTCAGACGATGCCGGCCTGGCGCATCGCCTGCACCTGCACGCGGTCGTAGCCGACCTCGGCCAGCACTTCTTCGGTGTGTTCGCCAACGGTAGGCGGCCGCCGCGCCACATCGGGAGGCGTGCGCGACAGCATGGCGGGGGGTGCAACGATGGGCGCCTTGCGTGGCAGCCCGGGATAGTCGAGCCAGATATAGGCGCCGGAATCCTGGATCGAGGCATCGTCCAGCGCCTCGCGCGGTGAATAGATCGGGGCGGCCGGGATCCTGGCCTGCTCCAGCGCCTGCAGCGCTTCGGCGCGGGTGCGGCCGGCGCACCACTTTCCCATCAGGCCGCTGAGGAATTCGCCGTGCTCGCCGCGCCCCAGGTCATCGCCGAAGCGCGGATCGTCGGCCAGTTCCGGCATGCCGACCAGCGTGGCCCAGCGCCGGAACAGCGACTGCCCGATCACCTGGGCAATGATCCAGCCATCGGTCACGCGGAAGATGTCGGAGGGGCCATAGGACGGGCTACGGTTGCCGATCGCCCGCCGGTCGAGGGACAGCGCGGCTTCCTCGATCAGCGCGCCGCTGGACAGGTTCAGCGCGGTCTGCAGCAGCGAGGCCTCGACGCATTGCCCGCGCCCGCTCATGCGGCGTTCATACAGCGCCATCACCGTGCCGAGCGCGCAAGACAGCGCCGTGGAGAAATCGACCACCGGCACCATCGCCTTGGTCGGGCTGTCGGGCGTGCCCGACATATACACCGCGCCACTCATCGCCTGGCCGACGCCATCGAAGCCGACGCGGTGGCCCGCACCTTCATGCGAGCCGAATGCGGTGGAAGCGGTCAGGATGATGGCGGGATTGATCGCGCTCAGCGTGGCGTAGTCCAGCCCGAGATTCGCCAGGGTCCGGGGCGGCATGTTGGCCACCACCACGTCGGCGGTCTCGACCAGGCGGCGTACCACCTCGCGGCCTGCGTCGCTGTCGATGTCCAGCGTGATCGAGCGCTTGTTGCGGTTGCACTGCAGGAACAGCGCGCCCTCACCCGATTCCGTGACCGGCACGATAAAGCGGTCTTCACTGCCGCCGACCCGGTCGATGCGGATCACATCGGCGCCGTAGTCGGCAAGCAATGCCGCGCAGAACGGCCCGGCGATAAAGCGTCCGAAATCGAGGACGCGGATTCCTTCAAGCACCTTGGACATCTTGTTCGTTTCCATGTTGACTTCACTGCCATGCTGGAAACGATCGTGGCCGCCGCACGCCTGGCAGTCAACGCAGATACCCGCGGTGTTCCGTGCTTCGAAAATGCAGTGCCGGGTGGCGGGGAAGCGACCGCGCCGTGCGGCTCAGGCTACCGAACGGTGCCGTTCCGGGGCGCGAGGCAGCGCGAGCCGACGTGCCGCATGCATGGACAGGCCAAAGCGGTCGTAGAAGGCGCAGTCGAGGTCGCTATTGGCGGGCCAGCCGGCAAAGCGCGCCAGGTTGGCCGTCGCCACATGCCCCGACATGGCTTCGAACAGCACGCGCATCAGCCGCTGCGTCCGGCACAGGTCGGTCAGCGCCGTGCCCTGCGCGAACAGCGTGCGCCGGACCTGCGCGGCAGACATGTCGAGCCGTCCGGCGATGAACGCGGCGCTCCAGGCGTATTGCGGCTGCAGGAACACCCGCTTGCAGATGCGGTGATGCAGCGGCGCCTGTGGCGCGGCGGGCATCACGCCGTGGAGTTCGAGGTAGCATGCCGCGGGCTGCGCGCCGCAGCCGTCAAGATGGAGATCAACGGCTTCGAACGGCGCGACCGCGATCTCCTGGCCCGGCAGCAGCACGCGTTCGTAGCCGCGCCGCCTGACCACCGCCCGTCCCTGCGTGGCGGCGACCGACAGCGGGAAGGCCAGCAGCAGCCGCTGCAGGCTGACATGCATGGGGGACTGCAGATGGACTTGCATGATGGCTCGGAAAGCGGTCTGTGACGATGACTATCATCGCCGCCCGCGAGAATTCCTGCCTCTGCAATTTCCGAACGCCCCATTCGCCGCCACCGCACGGGGCGCTCGCAGATGCTGCCGGATTCAGCCGCGGGACCGGTCGCGGGACCGGCCGAGGAAGGCTGCTACGCAAGCACTCAGGCTGACGTCGTGGTCGGGAACACCGGCGCGCGCTTCTCCCGGAACGATGCCACGCCCTCCTTGACCTCCGGGCCGCCGAAGCCGAACATCTCCAGCGCCAGCGACGCGTCGAAGGTCGGGCCCGCCTGGCGCAGCCAGTTGTTCAGCGAATACTTGGTCCAGCGGATCGCAGAGGGTGCGCCATTGGCCAGGCGCGTGGCGATCGACACCGCGGTGTCCTGCAGTTCCGCCTCGTCAACGGCCAGCGACACCAGTCCCATCTGTTCGGCCTTCTCGCCGCTCACCGGTTCGCACAGCAGCAGGTGGTACTTGGCCTTGGCCATGCCGCACAGCAGCGGCCACACGATCGCGGCGTGGTCGCCGGCGGCAACGCCCAGCCGCGTATGCCCGTCCACCAGCCGCGCGGTGCGTGCCGCCACCGAGATATCGGCAAGCAGCGCCGCGACCAGCCCCGCGCCGACGGCGGAGCCGTGGATGGCCGAGACGATCGGCTTGGCGCAGTTGATGATGTTGTAGACCAGGTCCTTCGACTCACGCCAGACGCGCGCGCGCGCCTCGAAGGAATCGATCATCTCCTCGACCATATCGAAATCGCCGCCGGCGGAGAATGCCTTGCCGGCGCCGCACAGCACCACGGCGCGAACGCTGGGATCGGCGTCGATATCGCGCCAGACGCGGGCGATCTCATCATGGCCGCGCGCATCCAGCGCGTTGAGCCGCTCGGGGCGGTTCAGCGTGATGCGCAGCACGCCATCGCCGGGGCGGTCGAATGCCAGGCTGGAATAGTGCTCGTAGGCCGCGCCAGGCGCGGTGTTGCTCTTCGACATGGAATCTCCTGAATAAAAAATGCGGGACGTGTGCAGCGAACAAGGAAATGCACACGCCCCGCGAGTCAGTACGCGCTCAATGCGCCGCGGCGGCGCGGATCTCTTCCAGCGCGGGCGGGTTGTCCAGCGCGGACAGGTCGCCCGCGGGCAGGCCGGTATAGACGCTGCGGATCACGCGGCGCATGATCTTCGAGCTGCGCGTCTTGGGAAGTTGCGCGACCACGTGGACCACCGACGGGCGGAACGGACGTCCCAGCCGGCCGTCGACATGCGTGCTGACGGCCGCTGCCAGCGCCTCATGCGACTGCGTCATGGCAGCCGATGGCACCAGGAACACCACCAGCTTCTGTCCCTTGACCGGGTCGTCGACCCCGATGGCGGCGGCTTCGGCGATGTCGGGCAGTTCCAGCAACACGTCTTCGATCTCGGCCGGGCCGAGGCGCTTGCCGGCAAGCTTGATGGTGTCGTCCGAGCGGCCCATCATGAACCAGCTGCCGTCTTCGCGGCGCAGCGCCAGGTCGCCATGCACCCAGATGCCCGGCACGGTGTGCCAGTAGGTGTCGAGATAGCGTTCATCGTCCTGCCAGAACGACTGCGTCATGCCGACAAAGGGCCGGCGGATCGCCAGTTCGCCCACGGCGTTGGTGAGCGGCTTGCCATCCGCGTCGACCACGTCGGCCGCCACCGATGGCGACGCGGTATTGAATCCGGCCGGGCTGATCGGCTTGACGATCACGCTGGACAGCAGCGCGCCGGAGACCTCGGTGCCGCCGGTGTAGTTGATGACCGGGCTGCGGCCACCGCCGAACGCCTGCTGGAACCACAGGAAATGCTCGGGCGCGATGCTCTCGCCCGCGGTGATCAGCAACCGGACCGTCGAGGTATCGCCTTGCGTGGCGACCGCTTCATTGGCGGCCAGGCCGCGGATCAGCGTCGGCGCCGAGCCGAAATGCGTCACGCCGTAGCGCTCGACGATGCGCGACATGCGCGACCAGTCCGGGTAGTCGGGGGCGCCGTCGTAGCAGACCAGCGTCGCGCCGCGCAGCAGCGCGCACGACATCACCAGCGTGCCGGCGACCCAGCCCATGTCAGCCGGCCAGCAGAACACGTCCTTCGGGCTCAGGTTAAAGTGGATCGCCGCGTCATGCGCGATCTTCATCGGGAAGCTGCCGTGCGTATGGACGGTGCCCTTGGGCTTCCCGGTGGTGCCCGAGGTATAGATGATCATGAAGGGATCATCCGGCGACATGACCGCAGGCGCGGCATCCGGCTGCGCACCGGCGACCTGCTGCCAGTCCGCCACCTTGCCGCCGAAGGCGATGTCCTCGCCTGCATGCTTCCAGACCGTGGTGCCGAGTTCCGGCAGGCGCGACAGCGCCTGGTCGACCAGGCTGCGGGTATCGACCCACTTGCCTCTGCGCGAGAAGCCGGTGGTAGCCACCAGCGCGCTGGCCGAGCACGACTCGAGGCGCGACACGATCGCATCGACGCCGAAGCCGCTGAACAGCGGCACCGCCACCGCGCCGATCCACGCGATGGCCAGCGCCGTCACCGTGGCCTCGACGCCGTTTTCCATCAGCAGGCCAACACGGTCGCCACGCCGGATGCCAAGGGCTTTCAGGCCGCCGGCAAAGCCGGCCACCTTGCGCGCCAGGTCGGCGTAGCTCAGCTGCTCGACCGCACCGCCCTCCTTTTCTGCCACCACGGCGGCCCGCGACGCCATCGCGGCATCGTCGGCCCAGCGCAGCGCGGACTTGACCCAGTTGAGCTTTCCGCCTGGAAACCACCGCGGAAACGGCTGCCCCCTGGAAGCGTCGACGTATTGCTCGTACGGCACGTCCCAGACCATGCCGCAGTAGTCGATGACGGCGTTCCAGTACGCGTCCGGCTTTTCATTCGAGAACGCCAGCAGCGCGTCGTAGTCCTTCAGGCCCAGGCGCGCGGCCAGCGCCGATACGTTCGCCGTGGCGATATCGTCGCTTGTCGGGACCCAGTCATTGTGCAGAGAATCACTCATCGGAAATCCAGCGGTAGGGTTGCACGGTTGCCGCGGCGCGATACGGCAGGGCCGGCTCGTGCCGCGTCGGCAGCGCCTTGGGACGCTCGCCATCGCATGGATTCAGCGTGCTCGCCGGCCTGGCCGCAGTCAACCGGCATGGGCGCGTTGTGCCGTACTTTGAAACGGCGCCGACGGGATTTTCATTGCACGGCACAATTGCGGCGTGCGCTTTGACGCGCCCCCATGGCATCTCCAGACTCCGCCCACACAAGACCACAACGGAGGAGATGCATGAAGACCCGGATCTACGCAGCAATGCTGTTATCGGCGGCCGCGCCATTCGCCGCCGCGCAATCGTCCGTCACGCTGTACGGCGTGGCGGATATCGGACTGGAATACCTGAGCCACGCCAACGCCGCCGGCGACAAGCTGTTCCGCATGACGTCCGGCAACGTGTCGGGTTCGCGCTGGGGCCTTCGCGGCGTCGAGGACCTGGGCAGCGGCATGAAGGCGGTGTATGCGCTGGAAAGCGGGTTCGAACTCGACAGCGGCGTTTCCAGCCAGGGCGGCCGGCTGTTCGGGCGCCAGGCCTTTGTCGGGCTTGACCACCAGTGGGGGCGCCTGACGCTGGGCCGGCAGCAGAACGCGCTGTTCGACCTGCTGATCAACTACGAGCCGATGGTGCTGGCGGCCCGCTACTCGGCGCTGGCGATCGATGCCAACCTGGCGGGCCGCTATGACAACACCGCCAAGTACACCGGCAAGTTCGGTCCTGTCACCGCCACCGCGCTGTACAGCTTTGCGCGCGGCACCAGCATCACCAGCGGCGGCACCACGACACTGGCGACCGAAGTGCCCGGCGACGTGAAGAGCGACCGTGCCTTCGGTGCCGGGCTCGAATATGCCGGCGGCAATTTCGGCGCCACCCTCATCTACGACCAGCAGCAAGGCACGCGCGGCATCACCGGCCAGAACTCGGGCCAGACCGACCGGCGCATCGCGGCGGCGGCAAATGCCAGCTTCGGCAGGTCGACGGTGCTGGCGGGCTACCGCTGGTTCAATGGCGATATCGGCGTCGCGCCGGGTTCGCCGCAGCGCCGCAACGACCTGTTTTGGCTGGGCTACCGCTTCCAGGCGACGCCTGCCCTGATGCTGACCGGAGCCGGCTACTACCTGAACAACAAGCGCAACGGGCAGGATCCGTGGATGCTGGTGGCATCGGCCAACTATGCGCTGTCCAAACGCACCGACGCGTTCCTGAACGTTGGCTACGTGCGCAACAAGGACAACTCCAACCTCGGCCTCAACGGCTTCGGCAGCACCGTCACGCCGGGCGAGAACCAGACCGGGGTGATGGTCAATATCCGGCATAAGTTCTGACGGCCGGGGAGTGGCCCGCTGCCTGTCCGGTTCTGGAGCACCTACCGGGCATCGCCATCGATGCTGGCCGATGTGCGGCCCGGCACGCAATGACCACCGGAAGCGTCACCGATCCGATCCAATAGTCATCGGCCGCTGGTGGTATTTCCTCCAGGCGGGCACCTGCACGCCCGACTCCCCTTGCGGGTGCCTCATGGTTCGCTTGATCTCCCCGCGGTAGCGCCGGAAGATGGCTTGTTGTGACACAAGTCCCGGACCCATGGCGTTCCGGGTGGCGCAAGTCCGCGCAAATCCTTACAGGGACATTCAGATGACACCAACCAAAGCCTGTCCGATTGTCCTCAGACGCACGCAGAACCGTGTGGAGATCCTCGCCTTCGAGCATCCCCTCTCCGGATTCCAGATCGTCAAAGGCACGATCGAGCCTGGCGAACCCCCGGCAGATGCCGCAGTGCGCGAACTGCGCGAGGAGTCAGGGATAACGGGCGTGGCTACGGCCGACCTGGGCTTGTGGGAATCCGGATTCGAACAACAGATATGGTCGCTCCATCTCTGCGAGCCAACGCAGCCGCAGCCGCTGCCGGACACCTGGGAGCATCACACCGCCGATGATGACGGCCATGTGTTCAGGTTCTTCTGGCATCCCTTAGGCGAGGCTCCATCCGAGCAGTGGCAATCGTTGTTCAGGGATGCGCTTTCCGTCATCGGCGAGCGACTGGCAAGGATGGGAAAGTCCTAGAGCGACATGCAGGCGTAGCTGCGGACCCTGAGCACCGCTTCCTGCTGGAAGCTGGTTTTGTACTCGCTGGCGATGGCGCGTGCCGCCGCCTCGCTGCGCTCGTCGGGGGCATGCATCAGGCTTAGCACGCGCGTGGCCTCGCTGACGACCTTGCCGTTTGCGCCGCGCCATTGGCCGGAAGCCGGCCAGACCGTGAAGCCGTCCGGGAAGCGCGGTGCCACGGAGGTTTGAACGAAGGCGTCCCATTCCGCCTCCGACACCGTTCCGCCGGGCTTTGCCATGCCGAAGTACAGCAATTCGCTGATCGCCGCCTGTTCTCCGGCCGGGCATGTGGGAGATGGCGCCGTTGCGCAACCGGAAAGCGCGGTTGCCAGCGCGATGGCGATGGCATTCCCGGCACGAGACGAAGGCAGGCAACGAATCTGCATCCGTGCAGATTAGTGCAGCGTCCAGCCTTCGTAAATGGCAAACGCGGTGAACGCGGTGAACGCGGTGAGTGGAGTGAACGATGCCGGATCCGCCTGCCTACCGGCATCCCTCCATGCCTCAGCGGCTATCAACGTCCAATACCGCCTGCGCAAACGCCACCGGCGCCTCGTGCGGCGGATTGTGGCCGATCCCGCCGGTCAGGTCGCGGTGCTCATACGGCCCGGTGAACTTGCTCGCATACGAACTGGGCGTCGGATGCGGCGCGCCGTTCGCGTCGCCTTCCATGGTGATGGTTGGCACGCTGATGGTCGGCGCGGTGGCGAGGCGCTTTTCGAAGTCGTCGAACCGCGCCTCGCCGGCAGCGAGACCCTGGCGCCAGCGGTAGTTGTGGATGGTGATGGCAACGTGATCCGGATTGTCCAGGGCAACCGCGCTGCGATGGAAGGTGGCATCGTCGAACTCCCATTTCGGCGACGCCAGTTTCCAGATCAGCCTGGCAAACTGGTGCGTGTATTGCTGGTAACCGGCCTGGCCACGGTCGGTGGCGAAGTAGAACTGGTACCACCATTGCAGTTCGGCCTCCGGCGGCAGCGGCTTCTTGCCGGCGGCCTGGCTGCCGATCAGGTAGCCGCTGACCGAGACCAGCGCCCGGCAACGGTCCGGCCACAGCGCGGCCATGATGCCGGCGGTGCGCGCGCCCCAGTCAAAGCCGGCGACCACGGCGGTCGGGATGCGCAGCGCGTCCATCAGCGCGATCATGTCGGCAGCGATGGCCGACGGCTGTCCGTTGCGCATCGTGGCAGACGACAGGAAGGTGGTCGAGCCGAAACCGCGCAGATAGGGAATGATCACGCGATAGCCGCGTGCCGCGAGCAGTGGCGCCACGTCGGCAAAACTGTGGATGTCATACGGCCAGCCGTGCAGCAGCAGCGCGACGGGCCCGTCGGCCGGGCCGGCTTCGGCGTAGCCGACGTTGAGTACCCCGGCGTTGACCTGGCGGATCGCCGCGAAAGTCTTATGGGTGCCTGGCGCGGTCGGCGGCAACGGGGCCGTCTTGCGAAATCCGGCCTGGGGCTGGGCGGCATGCGACAGGCTGACGTGCGCGGCGGCCAGCGTCAGGGCGGCGGCGCCCAGGAAGCCGCGGCGCGGCAGATCGATGGTTGTTGACATCCTTTTCTCCTAGCAAGTGATCGAACCGAAAACGAGTCTAGGAGGCGAAGGCAAGCGCAATGTGTCGAATTGCAGGGGGTCTTGTATCCGCATGTATCTGGGAGCACATGTCAGATACGCCGATACAAAATCGGCGCAAGAAAAAGGCCGCTCCGGAGAGCGGCCTTCTGCCGAGCGCGAAATCCGCGCGGGCGTCAGTCGTCCAGCAGCGACAGGTCGCGCACGGCGCCCTTGTCGGCCGACATGACCAGCTTGGCGTAGGCCTTCAGCGCCGCAGACACCTTGCGCGGGCGCGCCTTGGCCGGCTTCCAGCCCTTGGCGTCCTGCTCTTCGCGGCGGCGCGCCAGTTCCTCGTCGGACACCAGCACGTCGATGGTGCGGTTGGGGATGTCGATGCGGATCTTGTCGCCGTCGCGCACCAGGCCGATCGCACCGCCGGCTGCCGCCTCGGGCGAGCAGTGGCCGATCGACAGGCCCGAGGTGCCGCCCGAGAAGCGGCCGTCGGTCAGCAGCGCGCAGGCCTTGCCCAGGCCCTTGGACTTGATGTAGCTGGTCGGGTACAGCATTTCCTGCATGCCGGGGCCGCCCTTGGGGCCTTCGTAGCGCACGATCACCACGTCGCCGGCCTTGACCTTGTCGGCCAGGATGTTTTCCACCGCTTCGTCCTGCGACTCGGTGACATGCGCCGTGCCCTCGAACACCAGGATGCTCTCGTCCACGCCGGCGGTCTTCACCACGCAGCCGTCGAGCGCGATATTGCCCGTCAGCACGGCCAGGCCGCCTTCCTTGGAGAACGCGTGCTCGTAGGAGCGGATGCAGCCCTCGGCGCGATCCAGGTCCAGGCTCGGCCAGCGCGTGTTCTGGCTGAACGCGACCTGCGTCGGAATGCCAGCGGGGCCGGCCATGTAGAAGGTGCGGACCGCTTCGTCCTGCGTGCGGCCGATGTCCCACTGCTCCAGCGCATCCTTGAGCGTCGGGGCGTGGACCGTCGGCACGTCGGTATGCAGCTTGCCGGCGCGCTCCAGCTCGCCCAGGATCGCCATGATGCCGCCGGCGCGGTGCACGTCTTCGATGTGGTACTTGTTGGTGTTCGGCGCCACCTTGCACAGCTGCGGCACGACGCGCGAGAGGCGGTCGATGTCGTCCATGGTGAAGTCGATGCCCGCTTCCTGCGCGATCGCCAGCAGGTGCAGGATGGTGTTGGTCGAGCCGCCCATGGCGATGTCCAGCGTCATGGCGTTCTCGAACGCCTTGAAGCCCACCGAGCGCGGCAGGATGCGCGCGTCTTCCTGCTCGTAGTACTGGCGTGCCAGTTCCACCACGCGGCGGCCGGCGCGCTTGAACAGTTGCTCGCGGTCGGCGTGGGTGGCGACCACCGTGCCGTTGCCCGGCAGCGACAGGCCCAGCGCTTCAGTCAGGCAGTTCATGGAATTGGCCGTGAACATGCCCGAGCACGAACCGCAGGTGGGGCATGCGGAGCGCTCCACCTCGGCCACGTCGGCGTCGGAATAGGCGCTGTCGGCCGCCATCACCATGGCGTCGACCAGGTCCAGCTTGCGGAACTCCATGGTCTTGGTGACGGGGTTGGCCAGCCGCGTCTTGCCGGCTTCCATCGGGCCGCCGGAGACGAAGATCACGGGGATGTTGAGGCGCATCGCGGCCATCAGCATGCCCGGGGTGATCTTGTCGCAGTTGGAGATGCACACCATGGCGTCGGCACAGTGCGCGTTGACCATGTACTCGACCGAGTCGGCGATGATGTCGCGGCTGGGCAGCGAGTACAGCATGCCGTCGTGGCCCATGGCAATACCGTCGTCGACCGCGATGGTGTTGAATTCCTTGGCCACGCCGCCGGCAGCCTCGATTTCGCGCGCGACCAACTGGCCCAGGTCCTTCAGGTGCACGTGCCCGGGCACGAACTGGGTGAACGAATTGACCACCGCGATGATGGGCTTGCTGAAATCTTCGTCTTTCATGCCGGTGGCACGCCACAGCGAGCGGGCCCCCGCCATGTTGCGGCCGGCGGTAGAGGTTTTGGAACGGTATGTGGGCATTGTTTTGCTAAGGAATGTCGCCAGAAAGGTTGCGGGCCACGGGATGACCGGCCCTGCGCGCGCCCGTGCGGACAACCTCTTGAGCTGCGCCCTGGGCAAACCGGGGATTATCCCATAACAGGTCGGGAATCAGGCCCCCGGCGAGGCAGCGGGCCGAGAGCCAGCGGGAAAAACCTCAAACAGGCATGCCGATAACCGCACTTTCCCCCCGCACTTTCCCCCCGCGCGTAAGACGCCGCCCGATACACCGCCTCCGTGGCACCCCCTAGACTTCTTGAATCGCGGGCGCTCTCGTGGCGCGGCTGAGGCGCGTGAGTCTTATGGCAACGAATGCAAGGGCGACAACGGCCAGGCGCCGCGCAGCGGAGCAGCCGGACAGCCTCCAGGACTACCAGGAAAAGCGGAATTTCCACATCACCCCCGAGCCTGCCGGCTCTCGGCGCAGGGGTAAGGCGCAGCCGTTGCGTTTTGTCGTGCAAAAGCACTGGGCCCGGCGCCTGCACTACGATTTCCGGCTCGAACTGGATGGCGTGCTGCTGAGCTGGGCCGTGCCCAAGGGACCCAGCTACGATCCTGCCGAAAAGCGCATTGCCATCCATGTCGAGGACCACCCGCTTGACTATGCGGACTTCGAAGGCGAGATTCCGCCGAAACAATACGGCGCCGGCGCGGTCATCGTCTGGGACCGCGGCACCTGGGCGCCCGTCGGCGACGCGCATGACGGCATGGCGGCCGGCAAGCTGGTGTTCGACCTGTCCGGCGAAAAGCTGGCCGGCCGCTGGGAACTGGTCCGCATCGCCCGGCCGGGCGACAAGTCGGAACAATGGATTCTCTTCAAGAAGCGCGACGCTTGGGCGCGCCCGTTGTCGGAGTTCGACGTACTGGCAGCGCTGCCGGACAGCGTCATCGCCAGGCCGCTGGGCGCGTTGAACGCATCCGGGCCGGGCGTCGTCGAAGACGCGGCCGAGGCCATCAGGCACGCGCCACGCGCGCCGCTCCCGGCAAGACTGACGCCGCAGCTCGCCACGCCCTCGCCCACGCTGCCGGACGGCGCCGGCTGGATCATCGAAACCAAGTTCGACGGCTACCGCATCCTGGCGAGGATCGACGATGCCCGCGCAACGCTCTACACCCGCAACGGCCATGACTGGACCAGGAAGCTGGGCTCGGTGGCCGCCGAAATCGAGAAGCTGGATATCTCGCAGGGCTGGCTGGATGGCGAGATCGTCGTGCTGCGCGATGGCATGCCGGATTTCAATGCACTGCAGAACGCCATCGACGGGCATCGCCACGATGCGATCGTCTTCTTTGCCTTCGACCTGCCCTACTGGGAAGGGCGCGACCTGCGCGGCTTGCCATTGTCCCAGCGCCGGGAAAAGCTGGCCGAGCTGGTCGGCGCGCGCACCGACCGCGTCCGCTTCAGCGAGGCCTTCGAAGCGCCGCCCGCGCAGATGTTCCAGGCGGCGTGCCGGCTGGGGCTGGAAGGGCTGATGTTCAAGCGGGCGGACGCGGCCTACGTTTCGGCGCGCACGCAGAGCTGGCTCAAGACCAAGTGCAAGCTGCGCCAGGAGTTTGTCATTGGCGGGTTCGCGGACCGCGAAGGGTCGAAGACTGAAATCGGCAGGCTGCATCTTGGCGTCTATGACGAGGGCGATGAAGGCGGCCTGCTCTACGTCGGCGGCGTCGGCACCGGCTGGGATAGCGAGATGGCCGCGAAACTGCGCAAGCGGCTGGCGGCATTGCAGGTTGACGACAGCCCGTTCGCGACCGAGGCGCGTGCTAGCGGGCGCTGGGGCCGCGGCCGTGCTGCGCCGGGGCGATGGGTCAGGCCAACCCTCGTGGCGGAGATCGAGTTCTCCGACTGGACCCCGGAAGGACAGATCCGCCACGCCTCCTTCAAGGGCCTGCGCAGCGACCGCCCCGCCAGGTCGGTCCGACGCGAAGCGGTCCAGACCGCCGTGACGCCGCATGGCATGGCCGCCATCAAGGTCACCAACCCAGATCGCATCATCGACAAGGCCAGGGGCATCACCAAGGTCGAACTGGTGCGCTATTACGAGAGCGTCGCCAGCCTGATGCTGCCGCACCTCGCCGATCGCCCGCTGTCGCTGGTGCGCGCGCCGGAGGGCATCGACGCGCCGACGTTTTTCCAGAAGCATGCGGAGACGGCAATGCCGGGGCTGACCGAACGCCCCGCGTCGCTCTGGCCCGGCCATGGCGCACTGCTGACGGCCGACTCGGCCGACGCCATCGTCGCCGCGGCCCAGATGAACGTGGTCGAGTTCCACACATGGAATTCCACCGCATGCCATATCGACCGCCCTGACCGTGTGATCTTCGACCTCGACCCCGGCGAGGGCGTGGCGTGGGAGTCGATGCTCGAAGCCGCCATGCTGGTACACACGCTGCTGGATGAACTCGGCCTGCAGTCCTGGCTGAAGACCAGCGGCGGCAAGGGCCTGCACGTGGTTGTGCCGCTGGCGCCGCACCGCTCGTACGACGAGGTCAAGGCGTTTTCGCGGGCCGCAGTGCAACACCTGGCGGCCACCCTCCCCCAGCGCTTCACTGCCCGCTCCGGCGCGGCCAACCGCAAGGGGCGGATATTCGTGGACTACCTGCGCAACGGCTTTTCCCAGACCACCGCGGCCGCGTTCTCGGCCCGCGCCAGGCCGGGGCTCGGGGTATCCATGCCGGTGTCGTGGGAGCAACTTGGCAAGCTGAAAAGTGGCGCACAGTGGACGATCCGTGATGCCCGCGAGTACCTCAGCTTCCAGATCGCCGACCCGTGGCAGTCCTATTGGGACACAAGCCAGACTTTGACCGCCGCCATCGAGCGCTTAAGCTGATTCCAGCCGTATTGCATTGCGGAGACCTCCATGCCTGCCCGATCCCTCGCCTCGCTGTCCCTGTCCTTCGGTCTTGTCTCGATCCCCGTCAAGCTCTACACGGCCACCGAAGCCAGCTCGGCAGTGCGTTTCAACCTGCTGAGCAAGGAGGGTTCGCGCCTGAAGCAGCAGTACATCTCCGAGCAGACGCAGAAGGTGGTCGAGCGGGCCGAGATGGTGAAGGGCTACGAATTCGAGAAAGGGCGCTTCGTGACCTTCTCGCCGGACGAACTCAAGGCGCTGGAGGAAAGCGCCAGCCACATGGTCGATATCGTCGCGTTCATTCCCGAGCAAAGCGTCGATCCGCTGTACTACGACAAGGCCTATTTCATCGCGCCGGACAAACGCGGCGGCAAGCCCTACAGCCTGCTGCGCGAAGCCATGGCGAAGACCGGGCGGTGTGCCATCGCCAAGTGGGCCGCCAAGGGCAAGTCGCATATCGTGCAGATCCGGCCGGTCGAAGGCGGCCTGGTGTTCCAGCAGCTGTTGTTTGCCGATGAGGTGCGCAGTATCACCGAACTGCATATCGAGGATGTGTCGGTCTCGGATGCCGAACTGAAGCTTGCGATCCAGCTGATCGAGCAGGCATCGGAAGACCAGTACGATCCGACCCAGTACAAGGACGAAGAGAAAGCCAGGGTGCTCGCCGCCATCGACGCCAAGATCACCGGCAAGCAGATCGTGTCGCCGGAGCCGGCCGAAGTCGCCGCCGGCGGCGAGGTCATCGACCTGATGGATGCGCTGCGCGCCAGCCTGTCCAGGAAGGGCGCGCCGGCGGCCAAAGGCAAGGCCGCCGCCGACACTGCATCAGCCCGCCGTCCCGGCAAACGCGCGGCAACGCCGGCGGCGCCCACGCCGATCCGGCGCACCGCGAAGAAATCGGCGTGAACCGCAGCGAAGGCCTGACCACGCGAGCGCTGGAGGCGCGCCTGGGCGTGTCGCGCCGGCTGATCGGCAGCCTGGTCAGCGCCGGGCTGGTCACGCCTGCCCGCGGCCCGCGCGGCGAACATTTGTTCTCCTTCCAGGACGTGGTACTGATCCGTACCGCGGCCTCCCTGTACCAGGCGCGCGTGGCACCGGCGCAGATCCTGCGGGCGCTGCATCGGCTCGAACGGCTGGCGCCGGACCGGCACCTGTCAGGCGTGCGCATGTCCGCCAGCAGCGGCAAGGTATCTGTGCGCGACCGTCACGGCGCGTGGCTGGTGGAGAGCGGGCAACGGCTGATGGAATTCGAGCCGGCCCCGGACGACGTGCGCGTCGTTGAACTGGCACGCGCGGCCGCCAGCGAAGCGGCGGCCGACGAGGTATTTGCGCGCGCGCAGGCGCTGGAGCCCTTCGACGCCGTAGCTTCCGAAGCCGCTTACCGGCGCGCACTGACGCTGTCGCCCGGCATGCTGGACGCGTACCTGAACCTGGGGTGCCTGCTGTCCGACCAGCAGCGCTTCGATGAAGCGATCGCGCTATATGAGGGCGCGCTGGCCTGCCTGCCGGACGCGCCGCAACTGCATTTCAACCTTGGTGTCGCGCTGGAAGATATCGGCGCACCCCAGTCTGCGCTGTCCGCCTACGATCGCTGCATCGAACTGGCACCCGGCGATGCCGATGCGCATTACAACGCCGCGCGGCTGCATCATGAACTGGGGCACTTCCAGAAGGCGGTGCGGCACTTCAACCAGTATCGAAGGCTCAACCGCGCGGAGTAGCCGGCAGGCCGATGGGCACGCGGATGGCTGCCTGCTTCAGCTGAAGCGCTCCCGCAATACCAGCGCGCTGACCTTGTGGCCATGCCAGAACATCTGGTGGATGCGGGCCTTGAGCTTGTCCAGGGTGTCATCGTCCAGCGTGTCGAAGGTCAGCCGGACGGACGGCCTGCTGCCGTCGCCATCCAGGTGCTCGATGCTGTTGTATTCCGGGAAGCCGTATTTCACCAGGAAGGCGCCGATGTCTTCATCGGTGACTTCGGCATCGATGTTGCTGAGCATGAGAACGGACATGATTCACCTCCGTAGGTCGCGCAAGGGTGTCCAGCGTGCCGTCACCCGGGGCGTCATGGTTTGACCTCGGTCCACCCCGGCCCCGGGTCGAATGACCGGATCGCGCCGGCCCGGGCCGCGCTGTCCGGGCCCAGGTCGCGCTCGAAGACGCGGCCGTCGTGGCTCACCATGAAAGTCTTGACGCCGGTATCCCCGTAGCGGAGCGGCCACGCGATCACGGCAAACCCGCCAAAGAGCTTGCCGCCGACGACATAGTCATACTTGCCGCCGGGCGCATGCGTGCCTTGCGAGGTCAGCAGCCGGTAGCGATATCCATGGTAGCCGCCGCCCGGCGCGCTGCGATGTTCGGCGCTGAGGAACGCGGGGCCAAGCGGGCTTTCCGGTTCGCCGGAGCGGGTTGGCCAGTACAGGCCATCGTGCTTGCCGGGCGAACTGACCAGCTTCGATGCGTACGCTGTCACGCCGCGGTCCTGGCGCATCAGCTGCGCATACTCGTTCTGCGCATCGCACACGGCAAGCAAGGTCTGCATCACCGACAGTTCGTTGCGGCCGATCCGGCGCAGGCGCATCTCCTCGACCCCGGCGCGCGTGTCGAAATGCCAGCCCTTTGCCGTCTTCACCAGCGGAACCGGCATGGTCCAGTCGTCCTTGCCCGCGGCAATGCGGGCCCGGTCGGGTCCGTCGGAACGAATCGCGTGCGATTGGTGCCAGGCCTCCAGGAACTTGTAGCGGATATCCGCGCCGACCGGCGGGATCAGGTCGGTGTAGCGGGCGCCGAGCAGAGACTTCATGGCGGCGTCGTCGCTGGTGGCGACGGCTTCGCCGAAGGCATTCATTGCGGCCTCGGGCGTAGCGAAGTCCTTTTGCGCATAGGCTGGCGCCGTCGCCAATGCGACCAGCATCCCGCCGAGGGACAACGCCTTGCGGCACGGCCATGCCAGGCCCGATCGTTTCGTGCGCTGCATATCGCTGTCCCCCGCTCAACGCCGTCCGCCACCGCCACGGCCACCGCCCCCGCCACCGCGGCCACCCCCGCTGAAGCCCCCGCCGCCGCGGCCGCCGCCGCCACTGAAGCCACCCCCGCCGCCGCCACGCTGGCCGCCCCCGCTGAAGTTACCGCCACCACGCTGGCCGCCACTGTCGCGGTACGAGGCCGATTGCGTGCTGGCACGGCCGCGGTCAAAGTCTCGCTGCGCGGCCGCGCCTCCACCGCCCACGCCCTGGAACGCGTTGTCGCGTCCGCCGCCCGCGGCCCGGTCAGAAGTGCGAGCCCGGTCGGATGCTCCGGCCCGGTCGGAAGTGCGCGCCCGGTCGGATGCTCCAGCCCGGTCGGAGACGCCGGCGCGATCTCCTGCACCGCCACGTTCGCCAAGGCTTCCGCGCTCACCGCCGCGGTCGCCAAAGCCTCCGCGTTCGCCGCCACGGTCGCCGCCGAGATCACCGCGCCCACCGCGATCCCCGCCTGCCATACGGTCCGACACGCCACCGGCGCCGTCGCGGCCGCGGAATTCGTTGCGCCGGTTGGCGCCGGCGGCATCCCTGCCACCAAACTTCTCGCGCGAAGCGTTATCCCGGTATGCCACGCCTTTCCGGTGCGAGGCGTCATGCTGCCATTTCCCTCCGCCCTGCACCTTGGTGCGGTCGAAGTTGCGGTCGATATTGGCGGCCTTGTTGACGTTGATATTGACGTCGCCGCCGCCCCAGTTGCAGTTGCCGAAGATGGCACCCGCCGCGGCCAGGCCGACGCCCCAGGCAAAGCCGGTCATCAGCGCGGCGCCAGGATAGTAAGCGGGATAAGGGGGCCAGTAGTACGGCGGGTAGGCGGGATAGCTCCAGGCCCCATACACCACCGTCGGGTTGTAGGCTGGCACGTAGATGACTTCCGGGTTCGCCGGCTCGATTCGCACGATGGTCTGCGACGCCTGTGCCGGCGGTGCCTCCTGCCCCGCCTGTACCGGTGGCGCCGGCGCAGGCTCGACGATTACCTTCTGCTGCTCGTTCGACTTCAGGTTGCCCGATTGCTGCGCACGCGCCCGCAACCGCTGCACGGCGTCGAGCACCTCCTTCTCCTGGCCGAGGAAGGCGTCGCCCAGCTTCTGCGTCCAGTCGAGCTTGTCGTTCAGCGGCTCAAGCACCTGCGGGAAGGCCACCAGCGACTTGACGCTGACATCCCAGGGCTGGCTCTCGACTGCCTTCAGCGCGGCGTCGCCCTTCACCTTGGGGTTGGCCTTGACCCAGCGGGCCGCCTGCACGATCTCGAGCGGATACGTGGAGGCCATCAGCACCTGGGACAACACTGAATCGGGATAGAGCGCGATGGGGGCGACCAGCGCTTCAAGTTCTTCCGGCTTGAACGGCGCCTGCGCGGCTGGCGCATCCTGCGCATGGACATTCAGCGCCAGGCATGCCAGGCCGGCGCACAGACAGGCGCCGACCCGGCGCCACAGACGCATCCCCCGCCCCTCCATGGCCAGTCTCCCTTGCCCCGTTGCCGGACCACCGTCCGGGGCTGAACTTCCGGCCTGCCGCCAGCGCCCTGCCCGCGCCAGGTCCGGGAAACGATAAAAGCGATCGCGACGTCTTATTGCCCTGAGAAACTATAGGTGTCGGCGCCTGCCGCAGAGATGAAAAATTTACGAAAGTGATATAGGAAAAACTTTTGCGGCGAGAGCCAGGACACCACGCGCAATGCTCGAGATCCGATATTGCTGTCCGAATTGTCTATTGTGAGGAATGTGAGGAAGGTGAGACAGCACAACAACCCCGGACGTCTTGCCGTTCGAGGTGTCCGAACCCAATGGAGGTGGAAGATGGCCAAGCACAAGGACAAGCGCCACGACAGGGAGCAGGCCGAGACCGAGCCGCCGCGCCCGCGGGATGACGCCGGGGAGCGCCCGGATGCAGCGGACGAGCCGCGCGAACGCATGTCCGAGAAGGCTTACCAGAAGGAACTCCGCCACCTGCATGGCGAGCTGGTCAAGCTGCAGCTATGGGTGCAGGCCAGCGGCACCAAGGTCTGCGTGGTGTTCGAAGGCCGCGACGGCGCCGGCAAGGGCGGCACCATCAAGGCCATGACCGAACGCGTCAGCCCGCGCGTGTTCCGCGTGGTCGCGCTGCCCGCCCCGACCGAACGCGAAAAAAGCCAGATGTACGTCCAGCGCTATCTGCCGCACCTGCCTGCGGCAGGCGAGATCGTCATCTTCGACCGCAGCTGGTACAACCGCGCCGGGGTCGAGCGCGTGATGGGATTCTGCAGCGAAACGCAGGCCGAGGAGTTCCTGCGGGCCGTCCCGCTGGTGGAGCGGGCCATTGTCCATTCCGGCATCATCCTGATCAAGTACTGGCTGGAAGTCAGCCCCGAAGAGCAGACCCGCCGCCTGAAGGGACGCATCCACGACGACCGCAAGACCTGGAAGCTCACCGACATGGACCTGCGCTCATACAGCCGCTGGTATGACTATTCCCGCGCGCGCGACGCCATGTTCGCGGCCTCCGACAGCGACTACGCGCCGTGGTTTGTCGCCGATTCCAACGACAAGCGGCGGGCGCGGCTGAACATCATCCAGCACATGCTGGACCGCATCCCGTACAAAGAGGTCGAGCGCAAGCCGGTCAAGCTGCCGGCAAGGCAGAAGGCACACGGATACCAGGAACCGGACTACCCGTACCGGTACGTGGAGTCGCGCTTCTAGGCCGCTGCAGCAGCTGCAGGCCGCGATCGCCTAGCTGGCGAGCTTGCGCGACTTCCAGTCGCCGCTCCTTTCCCTGCAGTACCAGCCGGTCCAGCTCTCCGATTCGCCGGCACGGCGGAACTCGCTGTGCAGCTGCCGGCACCGGTCGCCGCGGTCCTGCCGCGTGCGCAATGGCGTGAAAGCGCCTTCCACCGGGCGCTCCCGCATGTCGGGCGGCAGCGTAAACGGCACGCGGGCACCATCGGCGCCCTGCTCCAGCGTCTTGCGAAAGACGCCGGTCAGGACTTCGAGCTGGCTCTTTGTCAGCGTGCCGACGATGGTGCCGGAGAGGTAGTGATCGAAGTAGGCAACGGCCGTCCCTGCCGGTGCCAGACCAGCAAGGCATGCGGCGACGCATGCCAGCACGTGCAAGACCCGGTATCGGCTGTTCATGTCGGCTCCTTCGAGGTGGTGCCCCGGTGAGCTTGGCGTGACCTGCAAGCGCTGCGGCCGGGCATCGGGCCCGGCGTCAGTCTGGCTTGCCAAGGTAATCATCGACCGCGCTGCCCACGGTGGGATGGAACTTGTCGCCGAACGATTCCATCAGCTCAAAGCGCTTGAGTTTGTCCCGTACCGGATCCTTCATCTCGGCGAAATGCAGGTCGATACCGCGCTCGCGCAGGATGCTGCCCAGGTCGCGCAGCATGTCGGCCGAGGTGACGTCGACGCTGGTCACCGGTTCCGCTGCGACCACAACGCGGCGCACGGGTGTCGGCGAGGCGTCGATCGCTTCTATCAGGCGTTCCTGGAACAGTTCGGCATTGGCGAAGAACAGCGGCGCGTCCCAGCGGAACAGCACCAGTCCGTCGATCAGCCTGGCCTCCGGGTAGCGCTCGATATCGTGGTATCCACGCAGCCCGTCCACTTTCCCCAGCACGGCGTAGTGCGGCCGCCAGCCGTCCCAGAGGAATTCGATCACGGCAATGACCACGGCCAGGAAAATCCCCTGGATGGTGCCGAACACGGCAACGACCGCGAAGCAAACCATCGACAGCCAGAACTCCCACTGCTGGATGCGGTAGATGCGCTTCAGGTCGCCGATCACAAACAGGCCGATGGCCGCGGCGATGACCACCGCGGCCAGCGCGCTGCTTGGCAGGTACTGAAGCAGGTTCGGCGCGAACAGCAGCAGGATGGCCACGGACAGCGCGCCGACCACGCCGGTGAGCTGTGTCTTGGCGCCAGCGGCTTCGGCCACCGGCGTGCGCGAAGCGCTGCTGCTGACCGGGAAGCCCTGGAACAGTCCGGCCGCCAGGTTGGCGGCGCCCAGCCCCACCATCTCCTGGTTCGGGTCGACGCGGGTGTTGGTGCGTGCCGCATAGGTGCGCGACAGCACGCTGGTGTCGGCGAAGGCAATCAGCGCGACCGCGCATCCGCCCAGCACGATCTTCATCAGGTCGGCGCCGTCCAGCCACGGCAGGACAAAGGCGGGAAGCCCCTGCGGCGTCTTGCCCAGCACTTTCACCCCGTGCTGGTCCAGGTCGAACATGCTGACCGCGAGCGTGGCGATGACCACCGCGATCAGGATGCCCGGCACGCGCTCGAAACGCTTCAGGCCCAGGATCAGCGCCAGACTACCGGCGCCGACGGCAAAGCTGTACCAGTTGGTCTGCCCGTCCAGGATGGCTCTGCCCAGTTCGAGCATCTCCCGCAGCGGCCCGGCATCCTCGACCGGGATGGCGAACAGCTTGGGCAACTGGCTGACCAGCACCGTCAGGGCGATGCCATTCATGTAGCCGTAGCGGATCGGCTTGGACAGCAGTTCGGCGACAAAGCCAAGGCGCAGCAGCCCCATCACGATGCAGACCGCGCCAGAGACTACCGCCATCATGCTGGCCACCAGCACGGCGCGCGCCGGATCGCCGCCGGCGACCTGCAGCACCACCGCCAGGATCGGCGCGGCCAGGGCCGAATCCGGGCCCAGCACCAGGATGCGGCTCGGCCCGAACAAGGCGTACACGAGCAGCGGGACCATGGTGGCGTAGAGCCCATAAACGCCGGGCACGCCGGAGGCTTCGGCGTAGGCGATGCCCACCGGCATCAGCATGGTGGTCAGCACCAGTCCCGCCGCCAGGTCCCGTGGCAGCCAGTCCGGCCGATAGGACTTCAGCACCCGGACGCCGGGGAGCCAGCGTAGCCAACCGACGGCCTTGCCGGCGTCCTGCCCTGCGAAGTGCGTCAATTTCTGGGGCTCCATGTGCAGCAATCTCGTTCGACACGCATCGACTATAGGCGGTGGCGACACGGTCTCGCCATGCCATGGCCCGGGCGCTTGCCGGCGGCGCCAGGTCGCGCGCCAAACGCACGGCGAGGTCGCGGCGCCGTCTGCCCCGGCCGCCCCCACGCGGCTCCCTCTCGTTTTCCCCGATTGTCCCTGAATGCAAAGGAGATGTCCCGCCAGGCCAAACCCGCGGTCGCCAATATCCGATACTTCGCCAGTCGCAACCGGCCTGCGACCACGCCCCAGAGGACTGCTTTTTCCTGCTGGCAACGCCGTGGCTCAGCCGGTCCACTACTGGAAAAATTCTCATGATCGGGCAACCCACTACCCATCGCACCGTTGCAACGCCGTCGGACAAGACATCGCGCTCAAGCCTCTATGCCTGGCTTGTCTTTGCCCTGAGCTTTGGCCTGCTGCTGTCGGACTATATGTCCCGCCAGGTGCTCAACGCGGTATTCCCCCTGCTGAAGGCCGAATGGTCGCTTAGCGACACCGAACTGGGTGCGCTGGGCGGCATCGTGGCGCTGATGGTCGGCTTGCTGACGTTCCCGTTGTCGATCCTGGCCGACCGCTGGGGCCGGGTCCGCAGCCTGGTGCTGATGGCGGCGCTGTGGAGCCTGGCGACGCTGGGCTGCGCACTGGCAAACGGCTTTGGCCAGATGTTCATCGCGCGACTGTGCGTGGGCATCGGCGAGGCAGCATACGGCAGCGTCGGCATTGCCGTGGTGCTGTCGGTATTCCCGCGCCACCTGCGCGCCAGCCTGAGTTCCGCCTTTATCGCCGGCGGCGCGTTCGGCTCGGTGCTGGGCATGGGGCTCGGCGGCGCCTTGTCGGCGCATTTCGGCTGGCGCTGGGCCTTTGCCGGCATGGCGGTGTTCGGGCTGGTGCTGGTGGTGGTCTTCCGCCTGATCGTGACCGAACCGCGGCTGCGGGCACGGCGCAAGGAGCTCGGCGAAGACGCTGATACCGGAGCGCGCGGGCCCGCCATGCCCCTGCGCCCGCTGCTCGCCGCGCTGTTCTCCGCGCGCTCGATCCTCTGCGCCTATGTCGGCAGCGCCCTGCAGCTGCTGGTGATGGGCGCCCTGATCACCTGGATGCCCAGCTACCTGGCGCGCTACTACGGCATGGCGACGGACCGCGCCGGCGCGGTCGCCGCGGGATTCGTGCTGGCCGGCGGCGTCGGCATGGTGCTGTGCGGGGCGATGACAGACTGGCTGGCCCGGCATGCGCCTTGCCGCAAGTGGGTGATCGCGACGGCCTACAGCCTGATCTGCTGCGCCCTGCTGCTGACGGCGTTCCGTCTGCCGGCGGGCACCTTGCAACTGGTACTGATCGGTGCCGGCATGCTGTTTGTCGGCGGCGCCGCCGGCCCTGCCAGCGCCGCGGTCGCCAACCTGACCCGCCCGGCCATCCACGCCACCGCCTTTGCCACGCTGACGCTGGCCAACAACCTGCTGGGGCTGGCGCCCGGGCCGTTTGTCACCGGCCTGCTGGCCGACCACATCGGCCTGCGCGGTGCGTTGCAGCTGGTGCCGATGGCGTCGCTGCTGGCCGCCGCCGCGTTCCTTGCCGGACGCCGTTACTACGCTGCGGACCTGCGCCGCCTGGAGAGCCGGCACGAGGCCTGCGCTTCCCGAACTTCTGACTGACATTCCTGCAGAACCATGAGCCTTTCCCCTGATACCACCGTGCTGCTGGTGCCCGGCCTGCGCGACCACGTGGCCGAACACTGGCAGACCCTGCTCCAGGCACAACTGCCCAACGCGCGCTCCGTGCCGCCGCTGGAGCATGACAAGCTGAGCCGCGATGCCCGCGTCGCGGCGCTGGACGCCGCCCTGGCCGACATCGACGGCCCGGTCGTCCTGGTCGCGCATAGCGCCGGCGTCATGATCACCGTGCACTGGGCCGCCCGGCACCACCGCAAGATCCGCGGCGCGCTGCTCGCCACGCCAGCCGACCTGGAAAGCCCCATGCCGGCCGGGTACCCGGACATCGCCACGCTCGCAGAGCACGGCTGGCTGCCGATCCCGAAGGACCCGCTGCCCTTCCCGACCATCCTCGCCGCCAGCCGCAACGATCCGCTGGCGAGCTACCCGCGCGCGGCCCAGATGGCCAGCGACTGGGGCAGCACACTGGTCGACCTGGGCGAAGTCGGCCACCTCAATCCCGCCGCGGGCTACGGCCCCTGGCCACGCGCGACCGCCCTGATCGACGATCTGCTGCGCGCCAACTGAAGCACGCGAAGAACGCGAAGAAAACGCATTGAATCGCAGTACCCGGCAATACCAGACCAGACGGAATTCATCCGCATCCCAAACCAAAGGAAAAGAAGGGGAGAACACTCCATGAAGCTCAGGACCATGGCTGCAGCCGCAGCGCTAACCTGCTCAGGCAGCGCCCTCGCGCAGTCAACCGTCACGCTATACGGCGTGGTGGACATCAATGTCGAATACGCAAACCATGTCGGCGCCGTGCCGGTGGCGAGCAACCAGTTCAACCGCGGCCCGGCGAACGACGTCTACCGCATGAACTCGGGCGGCGTCTCCGGGTCGCGCTGGGGCATGCGCGGTACCGAGGACCTCGGCGGCGGCCTGAAGGGCCTGTTCGTGCTGGAAAGCGGTTTTAACCTCGATACCGGCACGATGCAGCAAAGCAACCGCCTGTTCGGCCGCCAGGCCTTCGTCGGCCTGCAGAAGGCAGGCATCGGCCAGATCAGCCTGGGGCGCCAGTACACCTCGATGTTCGAAGCCCTGGCGAACTTCTCGCCGGCCGCCTATGCCACCCAGTACGAACCGGTGGTGCTGCAATCCGGCCCGAACTTCCGCGCCGACAACACCATCAAGTACACCGGCCAGTTCGGCCCGGTCACGGCGCTGGCGCACTGGTCCTTCGGGACCGGCCTGGCGCTGCCGGCGACCGTGGGCATTGCCACGCCGATCGGCGGCAACGGCGAAGTGCCCGGCCAGTTCCGGCGCGACACCGCCTGGGGTGCCGCGGTGGCCTACCAGGGCGGCCCGTTTGGCGTGACCTTCGGCTACGACCAGTGGAACCCGACCATCGGCACGAGCAACGGCGAGATCAAGAAGGCCGTGGTCGGCGCCAGCTATTCGTATGGTCCGGCAAAGATCATGGGCGGCTACCGCTGGGGCCAGAACAAGAACGCCGCGGACGTGGTGATCCAGCGTGACGATTTCTACTGGATCGGCGGTACCTACCAGGTCACTCCGGCCATCGGCCTGACGCTCGAATACGCCTACGACAACGTCAAGACCCTGTATGGCGATACCCATGTCCCCAACCCATGGCAGGTCGCCTTCATTGCCAACTACGCGTTCTCCAAGCGTACCGACGTGTACCTGACCACGGCCTACGCCAAGAATGCCGGCCTGATGATGGAATCGCTGGCCACGGTCTACGCCAACAGCCTGTCTCTGGGCAACAGCTACGCGCTGGCCAACGGGCAGAGCAACATGTTCGGCGCGGCAGTGGGCATCCGCCACAAGTTCTGACAACGCGTCTGGCAGCATCGACCCTGCAACCGATGCTCTTTTGCGGCCGCCCGGATTCCGGGACGGCCGCTTTTTTTTATGGGTGGTGGTTGGGGGTGGCTCCGGCGGCCACGAGCCGAAAGCGCCGTTGCTGGCGCTTCAATGCCGTGTCAGCGGCGCAAAAAGCCGTGGACGATGCCGGCCGCATGCTCCGGCCCGGTCACCAGGAAGAGGTGGCCGTCTTCGACCATCTGCAGCGTCGAGTCGGGGATGCGGGCTGCCAGGATCCTGGCATTGACCGGCGGCACGATCGGGTCGTCGCTGCCGTGCATGACCAGCGTGGGCTGTCGCAGCGCGCCCAGCCACGGCAGGCTGCTCCAGCCCCACGCCGCCAGCAGTTGGTAGAGATAGCCGCGCCCGGGCGGTGGCTGCATGTGCCGGCCGTGTTCGTCGAGCAAGTCCGGATCGCGGCGGAAGGCGCCACCGTAAAGGTCGGCGCCGATTCTGCGCAGGTATTGCGGATCGGTATAGCGCCGCACGCCGATCATCTTGGTGAGCACCGACAGGCTGCCCGGCACCATGAGCACGCCGGGCGACGTGGCGGCAAGCACCAGGCGCCGGCATCGCGCGGCATAAAGCCGGGCAAACTCCTGCGCCAGCGCCCCGCCCCACGACACGCCGAGCACATCGACCTGGCCCTGATAGCCGAGGTGCGACAGCAGGCGGTCAGCCAGCACGCAAACACTGGAAAGGCGATACGGCAGCACCGGCGCGGGCGAGCCGCCGGCGCCGGGAACGTCGAAAAGAATGACTTCGATGCCCGGAAGGGCATCGACAAAGGGGGCGAGCAGTTCAAGGTTGGCGCCGATGCCGTTGAAGATCAGCAACGGCGGCCCGGCATCGCTGCCGGGCCGGATACCGGCCTTTACTACCTGGCCGTCCAGGTCCACGGTCAGGACCTGCAGCTTGTGACCGGCATGCGTGCCGGCGTCTGTTGTTGTCATCAGTTCATCCTGGAGACGCAGCGCACGGGCATGGCCGGGGGCAGCCATGCCCGCCGCCACTTATTGTTTCGGGCGCAGGATCCCCTTCGCCTCCTCAACGTTCTCGGCGAGGCGGCGTCCGACCACCGAAATGCTGTCGGCCTGGGCCTTGTACAGCGTGTCGGTCAGGCCGCGCACGCCGGCTACCGCCTTCTGCAGCGAGCGCGGCAGGGCTTCCGCCAGCTTCGCGGGGGCCTTGCCGTCGACAGCCTGGCTGCCGCGCGACAGCGCCTGCAGGTCGGCGGCGGCATCGCACAGGAACTCGGCCTGCTGGCGCACCAGCGATTGCAAGCCGCCCAGCAGCATCACGTTGACGCTGGCAAGCGCCTCGATGTCCTTGCGGCGCGATTCCAGGACCGCGGACGGGTCCAGGCGGTTGTTGCGCACGAAGTCGAGCAGTTTCTTGTGCGGGGCCTGTGCGGCCGATGCACCTGCGGTGTTGGTCGTTTCCATCTTGGTTTCTCCTGACAGTTGGGTTGAGGAATTCAGATTGCAGTGTTCCGGCGGCGCATCAGGCCTCGGTCACATAACGGCCCGGGGCTTCGCCCAGGGGGGGAAAGTTCAGGCTGCCGGGCTCGGCGGGCGCATTGCGCTTCGGGCCCGAGCGCTTCTTCAGCCACTGGGTCCAGTGCTCCCACCACGAGCCCTGCTCGGCGGAGGCGCCTTCCAGCCAGGTCTCGGGCTGCGCATCGGGCGTGCCGTTGCGGAAATACTTCGCCTTGGCATTGCCGGGAGGATTGACCAGGCTTTGCACGTGGCCGCTGGAACTCAGCACGAACTCGGTGCGCCCGCCAAACGCCTGCGCCGAGCGGTACACGGCCTTCCACGGCGTGATGTGGTCGGTCATGCCGGCCAGCACGTACTTGTCGCAGTCGACGTCGGACAGCGAAATGGCGTGGCCAAGCACGTTCAGCGCGCCTGGCGTGGCGAGCTGGTTCAGCGTCAGCATGTCCAGGAACTGGCCATGCAGCCCAGCCGGCAGGCGCGTGGTGTCGTTGTTCCAGTAGAGGACGTCGAACGCCGGCGGCGCGTTGCCGAGCAGGTAGTTGTTGACCCAGTAGTTCCACACCAGGTCATTGGGCCGCAGCCAGGCAAAGACCCGGCCCAGCGCCTCGCCGTCGAGCACGCCTTGCGACGCGCTGCCATGCCGCGAGGCCGTAACCGCCTCGGGCGTGCTGAACAGGCCGAGTTGCGACTCCGCATCGAGCCCGAACACTGCCACCATCAGCGTGACGGCATGCACAAGCTTTTCGCCACTCGCCGCGCAATAGCCCAGCAGTGCGGCCATCGTCATCGCGCCGGAGCAGGCGCCATGCAGGTTGACGTCGGCACTGCCGGTGATATCGCGTATCGCATGGATCGCCTCGACCAGCGCGCCGACATAGGTATCGAGATTCCAGTCGCGCTGCGCCGCCGTGGGGTTGCGCCAGCTGACCACGAACACCTGCAGCCCCTGGCCCAGCATGTACTCCACCATGCTCTTGCCCGGTGCCAGGTCGAACACGTAGAACTTGTTGACCTGCGGCGGCACGATCAGCTGGGGCCGCGCATGCACTTTCGCGGTGGTCGGGGCGTACTGGATCAGCTCCAGCACCTCATTGCGGAACACCACGACGCCAGGCGTGGCAGCCAGGTTCTTGCCCACGCTGAATGCGCTCTTGTCGACCTGTGCGGGCATGCCGCCATTGGTCAGGACATCGGTGGCCAGGTTGACCAGACCGCTGACCAGGTTCATGCCGCACGACTCGAAGGTCTTGCGCAGTGCCGCCGGGTTGCCCGCCAGCGTGTTGGTCGGCGCCAGCGCATCGGCCAGCAGCGACGTGAAGTACTGCGCGCGATGCTTGCTGCGCGGGTCCATCACGGAACGCCGCACCGTGCCCTCGAGCGCGTCACGCCAGGCCTGGTAGCCTTGCAGCGACATCCGGAACAGCGGATGTTCGCGCCAGGCATCGTCAGCAAAGCGCCGGTCGCGCGCCGACGGCATCGGTGCCGAACCATCCAGCACGCTGACCAGGTCATGGGCCAGCTGCGCCTGCTGCTCGAGCACCAGCACCGGCTCCTGCACGCACTGTGCGCCGATCTGCTGCGCGGCCGTGATGAAGTCTTCGGGACGGATCCCGACGAAGGGATTGGGTCCCGCCAGAAGGTCGGTTGGCGCCTCCACGTTGGCTGCACTTGTCATGTTGCTTCTCATCTTTCGTTCCTGCTTGCTTTCCTGCTATATCCGCTGTTGCCACTTCACGCCATGACAAGCGCCAGGGCTTCGGCCACCATGGCCGGCTTGGCTTCGCCCTCGATTTCCATCGTGTTTTCCGTGCGCAGCAGCACGCGGCCATCGCCCTTGCTGTCGGCCGACATCAGCCTGACGCGATTGCGCACGCGCGCCCCCGTCTTCACCGGCGCCAGGAAGCGCGTCTTCTCTACGCCGTAGTTGACCGCGGCACGTGCATCCGCGGGTACCACGCCCATCTCGACCAGCTTCCCTGCCAGCAACGACAGCGTCAGGTAGCCGTGCGCGATGGTGCCGCCGAACGGGCTTTCGCGGCGCGCGCGTTCCACGTCCACGTGGATCCACTGGTGGTCTCCGGTGCATTGCGCGAATGCATCGATGCGCGCCTGATCCACCTCCATCCATTCCGAAACGCCG
Organism: Cupriavidus sp. Agwp_2; assembly: GCF_040784895.1. Taxonomy (NCBI): domain Bacteria; kingdom Pseudomonadati; phylum Pseudomonadota; class Betaproteobacteria; order Burkholderiales; family Burkholderiaceae; genus Cupriavidus; species Cupriavidus sp. Agwp_2. The sequence continues at coordinate 320,226 of NZ_CP088084.1, read as the reverse complement.
AGCTCCGTGCCGACGAATGCGCCGAGCGTGCTCATGCTGTAGCCTTCAATAGCCATATGCCTCCTTGCTAACCCTGGTTCTGTGCCTCCGACCGCGTCGGACACACGCTTGTTTGTCTGCCGCATCGTAGTGGCAAGGCGCGCCAGAACAGCTACCAAAACCTGCCCAATCGTTGACAATGCTTGCCGCTTTGCACGGCCTCGGCGCAGCGTGCGCGCAAAGCGCTGCCGAGTCCTCCCGGGATGGCACGATTTGTCAGTCACGCGGCCGGCATTGGCAGCCGCATGCGCGGCTACGGCGCGCGGCGGTACGTGTTGGGCGTGCTGCCGGTCCACTGCCGGAAGGCACGATGGAAGGCTGTGGGATTGTCGAAGCCCACGTCGAAGGCAATGGCCGCGATCGCGTCGCCGGTGCGTGTCAGGCGCTGGATGGCGATGTCGCGACGCACGTCATCCTTGATCGCCTGGAAGGTGGTGCCTTCCGCGGAGAGCCGGCGGCACAGCGTTCGCACGGAACAGTGCAGCGCCGCCGCCACCGCCTCGATCGTCGGCGCGACCGGCAGGCAATCCGCCACGTGCTGCCTGACGCGATGGCAGGTCATCGGCTCCGCGAACGTGACGAAGATCCAGTCCTCGGGCGCGCGGGCGAGAAATTTTTCAAGGTCGGCCTTGCGCTGCCGCACCGGCATGCCGAGGTATGCCGCGTCAAAGACGATAGCGCCGCGCTGGCAGCCGAAGTGCACCGGGCCAGGAAACAGGTAGAGATGGTCGCTTGCCTGCGCGGGCCGCCCGGACGGCAGCTGTACCGCCTGCAGCGGGATCTTTTGGCGGATCAGCCATGACGCCACGCCATGCACCAGCTTCAGCATCAGCTCGCGCGCCATCGCGTTCACCGTCGGCCCCGCGGCGGGCTCCACCAGCTCCACATAGGCCGCGTTGCCGTCGCGCCGCGACTCCACGCGGAACTCGTCCAGCAGCAGGCGGAAGAATTGCCCGAAGCGATGCAGTGCCACTTCCAGCCGTGGCGCATCCAGCAAGCTCAGGCACAGGTACTTGAGCGTGCCATTGCGCAGCGGACGGCTGAAGATGCCGGGCATTTCATCGTCGAGTTCGTGCGCCAGCAGCCGGTACAGGGTCGCGAACTGCTCCTGCGTCACGCGCGCCGCGGGCTCGTCCATCAGCTCCGTCGCAATGCCAGAGCGGGCTGCAAGCCGCGCGATCAATGCCGGGTCGGCACCTGGCAGGAAGCCATGGACGAAGGAGACCGGGACGGTGGGGGACAGGCAGTTCACTGGGGGGACGGAGAGGAAAGACGGCGCGTGCTGCGCCAACGCTCCGACACTTTGCAACGTCGCCCGATCCCCGCACATCGTGTTTTCCCTGACTGTCCCGAAATGCCAAACAAGCGTCCCGGATCGCCAAATCTCCGGACGCCGTTCGCCGATACTTCGATACATCCGAATGGCCACGACTACAGGCTCACGGACTGCGAGCCGGCGTGCTCGCAAGCGCCCATGCCGACAAATCACAGGAGCAACACACATGCAATTCCTCGACGATTCCCTGCACCCCGAGAACCAGGACAAGGTGGTTATCACCGTGGCCCCGTATGGCCCCGAGTGGATGCCGCAGGACTTCCCCGAAGACATCCCGGTGACCATGGAAGAGCAGGTGCAAAAGGCCGTGGATTGCTATAACGCTGGCGCCACCGTGCTGCACCTGCATGTGCGCGAACTGGACGGCAAGGGCTCCAAGCGCCTGTCGAAGTTCAACGAGCTGATCGCCGGCGTGCGCGCCGCCGTGCCCGACATGATCATCCAGGTCGGCGGCTCGATCTCGTTCGCGCCGGAAGACGATGGCCAGGCTGCCAAGTGGCTGTCCGACGACACCCGCCATATGCTGGCTGACCTGGACCCGAAGCCGGACCAGGTCACCGTGGCGATCAACACCACGCAGATGAACATCATGGAGCTGCTCTATCCCGAGTACCTGAAAGGTACCTCGCTGGAGCATCCCGCCTACCAGGCTGCCTACCGCGAAATGACGGTGCCGGCCGGCCCGGGCTGGGTGGAAGAGCACCTGCGCCGCCTGAGCAACGCCGGCATCCAGCCGCACTTCCAGCTCACCGGCATCCACGCGATGGAAACGCTGGAGCGCATGGTGCGCGCCGGCCTCTACAAAGGCCCGCTGAACCTGACGTGGATCGGCATCGGCGGCGGCTTCGACGGCCCCAACCCGTTCAACTTCTTCAACTTCGTCCACCGCGCGCCGGATGGCTGCACGCTGACCGCGGAGTCGCTGCTGAAGAACGTGCTGCCGTTCAACATGATGGCGATGTCGATGGGCCTGCACCCGCGCTGCGGCATCGAGGACACCATCATCGACCAGCACGGCAACCGCATGACGTCGGTGCAGCAGATCGAGCAATGCGTGCGCGTGGCCAAGGAACTTGGCCGCGAGATCGCCTCGGGCAAGGAAGCGCGCGAGATCTACCGCATCGGCACCTGGTACGACAGCGCCGATGAAACTCTTGCGGCGCACGGCATGGCGCCCAACCGCAAGGCCGGGGAGAAGAACCTGCCGCGGCGCGCTGCCTGACGTGCGTCGCCTGGCCGCGGGCCCCGGTCCCGGCCAGGCGTTTACCGGCCCACCCGCCGAGCGAACCACCACACTGCTGAAGTCATGAACCCTGCTGTCGCCGTCGCCAACCCGTGCCTCAACATCTGCCGCCTGGACGTGGCCGGCAAGTACTGCCAGGGCTGCGGCAGGACACCGCTGGAAATCGGCACCTGGGACAGCATGACCGACACCCGGCGCGCCGAGGTGCTGGCCGAACTGCCTGCCCGCCAGCCCTGGCGCCGCACGCAGGCCGCGACCGCGCCCTGACTCCCCATCGCCCGCTGGCAGGCACGCATGCGCCGGCGGGCGTCATCGAGCTGTTGCCATGAACCACCCATCCACGCTTACGGTCGATGCCTACTTCGACCTGATCTGCCCCTGGTGCATGATCGGCAAGAAGCACCTGGAAACCGCCATCGAATGGCTGGGCCAGGAGCACCCGAACGTTGCCGTCCAGGTTGCATGGCGGTCTTACCCACTGCTTCCAGTCACGCCACCGGAAGGCACGCCTTACCGCGAGTTCTACCTGGCACGGCTGGGAGGCCCCGATGCCCTGGCCGCGCGCCAGGCGCAAGTCTGCGCCGCGGCACTCGACGCTGGCATCGCGCTGGCGCTGGACCGCATCGAAACCTTTCCCAGCACGCTGCTGGCCCACCGCCTGGTACGCCACGCCGTGCAGCAAGCCGGCCCCGCTGCCGCTTCGCCGCTGCTGGACGAACTGTTCACGCGCTACTTCATCCGTGGCGAGAACATCGGCGATCCGCTGGTCCTGCGGCGCGCGGCGGCAAGCTGCGGCATCGCATTGCCTGACGACGGCGCCAACGCCGGCCGCCGGGACCTGGACTGGCTGCCACCACTGCACGACACGGAAGACCGGCCGCTGCGCGCCGGCTCCGGCGTGCCCTATCTCGTTTTCAACGGCACGCACAGCGTGTCGGGCGCACGACCGCCCGCCGTGCTGCTCGAAGCCATGAAGCGGGCCCTTGCGCGCGCAAAACAGCGCGCCACGCTGGCCGCCGGCTGAATCTGCCTGCGCCGGCACACCGGCGCACGCGCCCCCGATCTCTTCAAACCTGACCCCATGACCGTCCCGGCAAGAAGGCTGGCATGGGCCAGTTCCATCTCATATCTTTAAATTGGAGACAACCATGTCAACCCGCCCCACCCTGTTCCGTCCCCGCCACGCCGCGGTTGCCGCCATGCTGGCACTGGCAATGCCCGCCGCCATGGCCTGGACCAGCAAGCCCGTGCGCATGCTGGTGCCGGCGCCTGCCGGCGGCACCATGGACGTGATCGCACGCCTGCTGGCCGACCAGCTTTCGGCCGACCTCGGCACGCCCGTGGTGGTCGACAACAAGCCGGGCGCCGGCGGCGGCATCGCGATCAGCGCCATGCTGGCCGCGCCGCCCGACGGCCAGACCATCATGGTGACCGCGACCAACGTGCTGACGGAAGTGCCGCACGTGCTGAAGACCCCCTACAACACCATGAAGGACATCCGCCCGCTGGCCGCGGTGGCGCGGTCGCGGCTGCTGCTGGTGGGCGCTCCCACGCTGCCCGCCAAGGACTTCAACGGCCTGGTGAGCTACGCGCGTGCCAACCCCGGCAAGCTCAGCTTCGCTTCCTACAGCGCCGGCACGGCGTCGCATTATGCAGGCGTGATCGTGAACCAGAAGACCGGCATGGACCTGCAGCACGTGCCGTTCGCCGGTTCGGCGCCTGCGCTGGCCCAGGTGATGGGCGGACAGATCGCGGTGATGTACGACGGCATGGTAACGTCGCTGCCGATGATCAAGGCGGGCAAGCTGCAGCCTTATGCCGTGGCGTCGAAGAGCCGCTCGCCGCTGCTGCCGCAGGTACCGACCTTCGCGGAACTGGGCTATCCGGATGTCGAGTTCAGCAACTGGGTTGGCGTAATCGCCTCCGCGCGCGTGCCGGTCGAGCTGGCGCAGAAGATCCAGACCGCAACCTACAAAGCCGCGGCAACGCCGAAGGTGCAGGAGCGGATGCAGGCGCTGAGCTATGAACCGATGCCGGCGCAGTCGTTGCAGCAGCTTGGACAGTCGCTGCACGATGAGTTCGAGCGCAATGGCGCGATTGTGAAGGCGTTCAATATTCAGCCTTGAGCGGGCACTTCTTTTCCGACGGTTTGCTGCCTTCGTCGTCGGGCCCGCCACCCTCACGTGATAAAGAGCGGCGGGTTTTCTTACCCAAGGAGCCTGCCTGCCGTTTTCCAAAGACCGGCCACGTCGGCCATCTCTCCCATCTCTCCCATCCCCTCCCGCCTGAGCCCTGATCACCATCGACAACTCGTTCGCCACCGACGCCCGGTACGACGCGGGCGCGCTGGGGCACCTGCCAATGAAAATCATTCTGGCGAATTCAGATTATCTTAATACTGATTTCAGCGTGATCGGATGATTTCCAGGAGGCGTCCGATATTCCGCTGCGCCCCTTCCGTACCGTTCGACATCTATTGATGCGTCTCAAATGCGGGCGCAGCGATGCTCCGCACAATTGCCAATCCCTGGCTGCCTGCGGCAGCGAATGTCCAACCTGGCACGAAGTACCAAGCGTAACGGTATGGCGAAAGCGGAGTGAACAAGAATGGCGGAAGGATTTGACGAACTCAAGGCTCCCGGCGCCCGCGCACTCAACGAGCTGACCACCGGGCGGCAGGCTTACTTCCTCGAAGTACCCGGCACGGCCAGCGCCGCCGCGCTGTCGGTGGTGTCCTTCGAAGCGGTGGAACGGATGGGCGCCCCCTATGTCGTCACCATCCAGCTCACGCACCCGCTGGCACTCTCCCGTGCCGACTACCTGGGCCGCGAAGCGACCTTCCTGATCGCTCCCGCCAACGGCGGCGAGCCACGCAAGTTCGCGGGGTGCATCACCCACTTCCGCCAGACCCGCCAGACCCGCGATTTCGGTGGCTACGAGAGCGTGGTCGGGCCGCTGGTCGCGCGACTGCCGCTCACGCGCGCCAGCCGAATCTACCAGCAGCAGACCGCTCCGCAAATCATCGAGGCGATCCTGCGCCGGCACGACCTCAAGGGCCACCGGTTCATCTTCAAGACACGCCACAAATGCCCGCGCCACGCCTTCCGCATGCGGTATCAGATGCCGGATTGGGACAATATCCGGCTGTTGATGGCGCAGGAGGGCCTGTACTGCTGGCCTTCCCCGACGGCAACCACGCTGCCAAGAAGGCCGTGACAGGCAGCAGGGTGCCTACCTGCATTCGACGGCCACAGCGCCACCTTCCATTGCTCCGGCGCCTTCAAGGTGAAAGCCGCGTCCTTTACGTTCGAAGGTCCGGACGGGATGGACTTTGCCTTGCCGACCCTGCCGAATAGCCAATTGCAGCTCAGCAACCTGTATCCATCATCCCACTGATCATGATCATCAGCCCCCCCTTCCTGCCGGCCAACGGCATGGAATCCAGCGATCCGGCCAGGATTGACCCGATGATGGATGTCGTGGACAAGCTCGAATTGCCCCATCACGGCGTCTACCCAATCGCGTTTGACCGCCGCTGGCATTGCGGTGCGCATCTGCAGCCAAGCCTCCAGAATGAGGCGGTCCGAGCCATCGCGGATGGTGAAGTCGTTGCCTATCGCGTCAGCCAGAAAGCCATTGGAGATGGGCAAAAGAAGAACGACGGCAGCGATGCACTGAACTCGAACACCGGCTTTGTACTGCTCAAGCACACCACAGAGACAGGGGATGGCAGAACCATTACCTTTTATTCGTTGTACATGCACCTGCTGGATCTCGAAAGCACGCGCACGAACATCAAGCCGTTGCCGGCTAACCCACCGGCGGTCGGATCATCCACGGTGCTTCCGAAATGGCTTTGCTATCCGAGCGATGGCGTGAAGGTGCCGCAAAACCTGAAGGTCTACCGCAAGGACATGCTCGGATATCCCGGAGCCTGCCACGGGCAATCGCACCTTCACTTCGAGATCTTCATGACCGAAGTCGACTTCGGGGCATGGTTCGAACAGGCTGGCCACACGGTGCAGCTTGGAAATGCGGCTCCCACTACCCCAGCGTCAAAAGACTACTGGGGGCATAGCTACTTCGTCATCACAGGCCCTCAAGCGTTCGTCAGTACTCCGAATGCGGTCGGAGCAGCCGCCGAGTACTTTCCAGCGCTGCAGGCGGGCACACTGGACGCCGGCAACAAGCTGTATGTCGAAGCCTATTTTCACAAGGGCCAACGCTACACACGTTCCTGGCTGGAAAAGGTCGACACCATTACGCTGCTGACGCCTGCTCCAGAACGGGACGCCTATGCAGACTACGAGTACAAGATGTACGCGCGCGCCACCGCGCTCTATCCGTCATGCCCGAGCGACGGCTACGAGATGCTCCGGTTCGGGCGGATTTTAAGCAAAGATCTGACTCCGCCTGCTGCCCCGCCAAAGACGTGGGTGGCGGTGACCTTCGATGCGGGCAAGCAGGGCTATGTTGATATCAGCCAGAGCACAATCCAGAAACTCTCCGATGCGAATTTCCCGTTCTTTACGGGCTGGCAGAAGATCGACGAAGGCAATGCGCTGTTCAGCCAGGACGGACTCTGCGATCAAGACGCACTGCGCAACATTGTCAAGGTAGTCGAGGACCTGGAAACACCAACCGAGCGTTTGCGCCCTGAATGGGGGCAGGAAGACAAGCTGGCCGCTTACATCCAAACTCACGCCGAGGTAAGGGAAAAACTCAAGGGTTTCATTTGCCACGCCCCGAGCGAATGGGATGCAAGCGGCAACGAGGAGCGCTACGAGCGGTTGAATGACCCGAATGGGTTCTTCGGAAAGCGTAAGGAAACCGATCCAAATGGCTACAACAATTTCCTCAAATTCCAGAAGCAACTTCAGTTTCTTGACAAGACACCGCTGGACAGTGGGCAGAAATTCTGGTTCTTCCACCCCCTGGCGTTTGTGCGCCATTTCAGGAAATGTGGGTGGCTGGCTAGAAATGAACTTCTGCAACTTCTTCCTGCCTTTACATTCGATAAAAACGGGGCGAACTGGCTGTGGTCGAATATATCATTGAATGGAGCCGCATCGCTTCTTTCCAATGATTGTAGTGATGCCATTTCTCGCCGGCTCGAACTAAATGCAGCACTCCGAAAATACGGAATAACCCCTCTAGTTCGCATGGCTTGTTTCTTTGGAAATGCAACCCAAGAAACGCAGTGGTTTCAAAAATATCATGAGGGGTCGCCATACTGGTATAGGCCGTGGGATGGGCGAGGATTCCTCCAACTCACTCACGCAGCCAATTACATCAAATACTGGACATTTCGCGGGCTTACCACCAATGAACAGAGTAAGCTTATTTTGCAGCAGCATACCACCCAGGCGAATAATAATCGTCCCGTTATTAACGGCAAGAGGACGATGTTCGACCCAGCAAATTCGTTGAGCGACACATCGACACATATTTCTGCCGAAATTATAAATCGAAGAAATGACACAAAGAATGCATTCGAGGCTGCAGATAGCGCGGGCTCCTACTGGGCCTGGTCGAATGCGGCTTCTGGAGCCGATGAATATTATTCCACACCAAACGGAACTTTGAAGGTTCTCAACACCAATAGTGGCCCAAGGCATTATTATGAGAACAGAGCTTTTGGGAAAGTTGCCGGCACCGTCAATACCGGATCCCCCTCAAGCAGTTATTCAGCCATATGGGGCATCCAGGCTAGATTTCTGGCTTTTGGGAACGCACAAGTTGTATTGCTAGATGCACCGGCATTCAACCAGATAGACGGAAGTTTTAGCCAGATTCCAGTAGATTACGTTCGCCGGGAGATTCCGTGAAAAACGCAAACATGGCAGCAAAAGCCATTGGGATGACATTCATCCTGTCAAGCAATTTAACATTCGCTGAAATAGCGCCAGTACCAAAAACCTCCGTGGGAAACGATATTGGAAGCTCACAGTTCGCTGATGGGCCCGGAAATATCGCTGTTACCCTAGGGGATTGCAAATTTTCGATTAATCTTGCCAAAGACGACCACATTCGATTCAATGATCCTGATATGATTATTTATCGATCAGCGACGCGATTTTCTGATAATAGAATGCCATATCTTTCGCAGACCGAAATGGCGGCCGGCTATGATTGGTCGTTCAAAAAGAAAGGGAGACTTGATGACAGATGGATTGGAATAATGTGCGAAAGCACATCCAACTTTTCATGGGGTATTAAAAATATCGAAAATGTCACTCCGGAATTGACGCAAATAATAGCCACAAATTCATACAGGTGTCCAGCCAAATTTACCAACAATGCCTGGAATCCAATTTCAATGGGTAAAGGCGTGAAGTTTCGCGCGCTTGATGGGAAAGGATGGTCGGGAGTCGTAGTTGCATATCTCCATCGCAATAATCAAACCAAGCTTGAGCGAATAAATATTTGCATCGTTCAAGGCAGCAATGTATTGATTGGGGCGTCGGAAAATTTTAATGGAACTCTGCGTATTCCCGTTTCGTTTTTTGATGAAATCGCTGAACTCATGTCGTCCATAGAGTTTGATCACAGCGACAAAGAGAGATGAAATCCAACTCACAATCATCACTTGTCGAGGCGCGTTCATATAGGAGCCAAAAAAAAGGCGCCAGTCCCCGCCTGAGGACTGGCGCCAAGCTCCTTACCTTCTCTCTCAGGCTGCGTCTTCCCGCAGCTGCTTCTTGTTGATTTTGCCTACGCTGGTCTTCGGGATCGCATCGACGAACGTGATGCGGTCGGCCTCGGGCACCGCGTACTTGCTGATGCGCTGCGACGCGACATGTCCCAGCAGATGCCCGCGAACCTGCTCCGCATCCACCTCCACGCCCGCCTTGCGCACCACGAAAGCCATCGGCCGCTCACCCCACCGTGCATCCGGAACGCCGATCACCGCGCATTCCAGCACGCCGGGCACTTCGGTGATTAGGTTCTCCACCTCGATCGACGACACCCACTCGCCGCCGGTCTTGATCACGTCCTTGATGCGGTCGACGATCTGCACAAAGCCATCCTGGCCCATCACCGCGACGTCCTGCGTATGCAGGTAGCCGCCTGCCCACAGGTCTTCCGATGCCGCCGGCTTGCCGAAGTACGCCTTGGTCAGGAACGGCGCACGCAGCACGATCTCGCCCCGGCTCTTGCCGTCACGCGGCAGGTCCTGCATGTCTTCGCTGACGACGCGGTAGTCCACCAGCGTCACCGGACGGCCGGTGGAGCAGCGCATGCGGACTTCTTCCGCACGGTCCTTCGGCTTGCGGCCGGGCGGCAGCTGCGCCAGCGACACGATCGGGCCGGTCTCCGACATGCCGTAGCCGGCAAAAATGTCGATGCCGCGGTCCAGGGCCGCCTCGCACAGCGCCGGCGGCAGCGCCGAGCCTCCGATGATGATCTTCCAGCCGGACAGGTCCGGCTTGCCGTTGGCGGACGCCTGCAACAGCATCTGCAGGATGGTCGGCACGCAGTGCGAGAAGGTGACCTTCTCGGTCTCGCGCAGCTTCAGCAGCTGGTCGGGCACATAGCGGCCCGGCAGCACCGTGCGCAGCCCCAGCATCACGGCGATGTAGGGGATGCCCCACGCCAGCACGTGGAACATCGGCGTGATCGGCATGTAGACATCTTCGCGATGCATGCGCTGCCCTTCGCGCGGCGAGCACAGGCTCGTCGCCGACGCCAGCGTGTGCAGCACGATCTCGCGGTGGCTGTAGCAGACACCTTTCGGGTCACCGGTGGTGCCGGTCGTATAGAAGGTGGCCGCCTTGGTGTTCTCGTCGAAGTCCGCGAACTCGAAGTCCGGCGACGCCTGCGCCAGCAGCGCCTCGTACTCGCCGGCGAACGGCACGCTGGTCTTCGGCACGTCCTGGCCATCGGCCAGCAGCACGAAGCGCGGGTTGCCGGTCAGCTGCGGGCGGATCTGCTCGATCACCGGCAGGAAGTCCGGGTGCACCAGCACGATCGCGGCGCCGGCATCGTTGAGGGTATAGAGGATCTGCTGGGGCGACAGCCGCACATTGACGGTGAACAGCGTGGCCCCCATCATCGGCACGCCGAAGTAGCATTCCAGGTAGCGGTGGCTGTCCCAGTCCATCACGGCAACGGTGCTGCCATGGCGGACGTCCAGCGCAGCCAGCGCCGAGGCCAGCTTGCCGATGCGGTGGCGGAAATCGCGGAACGTATAGCGCATCTCGCCGCGGTAGCTGATCTCCTGGTCGCCATAGAGGCTCAGGGCGTTGGTCAGCAGCTGCTTGACCAGCAGCGGATAGGCGTAGGCCGACTTGGCCGGTGTAATCAGGTTGTCTTGCATGCTCTTTTGCTCTAAGCCTTGTTCAGTACGGGCGCGTGCCGATGATGCCGGCGCGTTCCATCTTGCGGTGGCAAGGCGGGTAATCCATCACCGCATAGTGCTGCGTGGCGGTGTTGTCCCAGATCGCCATGCTGTCCGGCGCCCAGCGCCAGCGCACCTGGTATTCGGGGATGTAGGCCTGGCTTACCAGGTAGCGCAGCAGGTCCCCAGCGCCCGGATTGGCGTCCTGGCCGAATCGCACGCGTGCGGCGGTGTGGTAGTTGGTGAAGTGCGTGGTGAAGGCGTTGACGTAAAGCACCTTCTCGCCGGTGTCGGGGTGCGTGCGCACGACCGGATGCTCGGCATCGGGATACTGCGCCTTCAGCGCCAGGCGCTTTTCGATCGGCATGGCGGCGCCAAAGCTGGCTTCGATACTGTGGCGTGCGCGCAGTTCGGCGATCTCCGACTTGATGTGGTCGGGCAGCCGTTCGTACGCCAGCGCCATGTTCGCCCACATGGTGTCGCCACCGACCGGCGGGCATTCCAGGCAGCGCAGCACTGCGCCGAACTGCGGCGCCTCGCGCCACGTGGTGTCGGAGTGCCAGGCGTTCTCGTAGCGGTCATTGGGCTGGTCGGGCGTCTTGTAGATGCGCACCAGGCCCGGGTGTTCCGGGTCGCTGCCGGCCACCGGGTGGTCTTCCAGTTCGCCGAAGCGGCTGGCGAAGGCAACGTGATCGGCCCGGCTGAGCTTCTGGTCGCGCAGGAACAGCACGCGGTGCTGCAGCAGCAACGCGCGGATCTCGGCGAACAGGCTGTCGTCGCGTACGGCATCAGCCAGGTTGACGCCGCTCAGTTCGGCGCCCAGCGCGCAGGTGAGTTGTTGGACTCGCATGGCTTTGGCTCCTTAAATGACAAAGATCGACGAACCGGTGGTCTTGCGCGACTCCAGGTCGAGGTGCGCCTGCACCGCGTCTTCGAGCGCGTAGCGCTGGTTGATCTCGATCCGGATGCGGCCGGAGCCGACGTGATCGAACAGTTCCCCGGCCAGCTGAGCCTTCTCGGCAGGATCGAAGATGTAGTCGGCCAGCGCCGGGCGGGTCAGGAACAGCGAGCCCTTCATCGCCAGCAGCACCGGGTCGAACGGCGGGATCGGTCCCGAGGCCGTGCCTACGCAGACCATGGTGCCGCGGCGCCGCAGCGAATCCAGCGACGACGCGAAGGTGCTCTTGCCGACGCTGTCGAACACCACCGAGACGCCGACGCCGTCGGTCAGTTCGCGCACGCGCTTGGCCACGTCTTCATGGCTGTAATTGATGACGTGGTCGCAGCCATGGGCGCGCGCCACTTCGCCCTTGGCCTCGCTCGACACCGTGCCGATCACGGTCAGGCCCAGCAGCTTGGCCCATTGCGAAACGATCAGGCCCACGCCGCCAGCGGCCGCGTGCAGCAGGATGGACTCGCCCGGCTGGAACGCATGGATGCGGCGCATCAGGTAGGCCGAGGTCAGGCCGCGCATGGTCATGGCCGCCGCGGTCTCGAAGCCGATGGTGTCGGGCAGGCGGATCAGCGGCGCGGCCGGCACCAGGCGCTCGGTGCTATAGGCACCCAGCGTGTTGATGAAGCCGGTATACGTGACGCGATCGCCCACGGCAACGTTGGTCACGCCCGGGCCGATGGCCAGCACCACGCCCGCGGCTTCCACGCCCATGCCGGACGGCAGCGGCACCGGATAGGTGCCATTGCGGAAGTAGGTATCGGCGTAGTTCAGGCCCACCGCCACGTGGCGGATGTGCACCTGCCCCGCGCCGGGCTCTCCCACCGGTGCGTCTTCGTAACGCAATACCTCGGGGCCGCCAGTCTCATACATACGGACGATCTTTGCCATGCACTTGTCTCCTTGAAACGTTGCGGCACCGATGTGTGCCGCGCATGCATGCAATGTAGGACGCCGCGGCCCGGCCAGCTTTGCAATAGACTCCAGCGGCTTTGCATTTCATGCCAACCCCGCCTATCATGCCGCTGCAAAGACAATGCGGCGGCCTTCCGACGGCCCGCCGCCATAAGTGGGAGACAACCTTGGACACGTTGGTACGGGCGGCGGTACTGACCAATTTCTTTGAAGTGGCCGGCGCGCTTGGCCTCAATACGCAGCCCTTGCTGCGCACCGCCAGGCTCAGCCAGGCGCTGCTGGCGGAGCCGGACCAGCGCATCCCGGTGGGCGCCTGCGCCACGCTGCTGGAAGCCGCCGCCAAGGCCGCGGACTGCCCGACCTTCGGGCTGCGCATGGCGGAATCGCGGCAGTTGTCGGACTTTGGCGTGATGAGCCTGCTGATCAGCCAGCAGCCCACGTTGCGCGCCGCGCTCGCCACCATCATCCGCTACCGGCACCTGGTCAACGAATCGGTGTCGATCCTGCTGGAAGAAGCCGGCGGCGCGGTCATCATCCGCCAGGAAATCGTGCTGGACCAGCCTTCGCGCCAGGGCACCGAGCTGGCGCTGGGGGTGTTGTTCCGCCTGTGCCGGGCCTTGCTCGGCTCGCACTGGCGCCCGCTGAGCATCAATTTCACGCATCCGGCGCCGGACGACCTCCGGGTCCACCGGCGCCTGTTCGGCTGCCCGATCGAGTTCGACAGCGAATTCAACGGCATCGTGTGCCGGGCGGCCGACCTCGACGCGGCCAACCCGACCGGCGATCCGGCCATGGCGCGCTATGCCCAGCGCTTTGTCGACACGCTGCCGCGCATCAACGCGCCGAGCATCGGGCGCGACGTTCGCAATGCCGTCTACCTGATGCTGCCGATGGGCCGCGCCACCTGCGAAGGCGTGGCGCAGGGACTGGGACTGAGCCTGCGTACCATGCAACGCCAGCTCGACGAAGCCGGCGAAACCTTTACCGACATCCTCAATGAAGTGCGGCGCGATCTGGCGCTGCGCTATGTGGAGAATCCGCAATACGCCCTGCTGCGGGTGGCGGAGCTGCTGGGCTACAGCTCGGCCAGCACGTTCACGCGCTGGTTCTCGATCCAGTTCGGCGAACCGCCGCTGACATGGCGCCGGCGCCACGCCACCGCAAGCGCGCCCGGCGCCGAGGGCACGCAACGATGAGCGCCGCCCGTCCGGACGCCATCCGCTTGCATTTCGCGACTATCGGATAACGCGATGTCTTACTACCTCCGCAGCGCCAGCCTCACCCACTACGTCGAAGTCGCCCGCGCCGTCGGCCTCGATCCGCACCAGCAAATGCGCGCGGCCAAGATCAGCCGCGACGTGCTGCTCGATCCCGATATCCGCATTCCCGCCGCGCTGGTGGGACGCCTGCTGGATGCTTCGGCACGCGCCGCACGGGTGGATGACTTCGGCCTGCGCATGGCGGAGCTGCGCCAGTTCTCGAACCTGGGGCCACTGGCCTTCGTGGTGCGCGAGCAGCCCACGCTGCGCCGCGCGCTGGAATCCATGGTGCGATACATGGGCCTGCAGAACGAAGCGCTGGCCATGCGCATAGAGGAAGGCGAAGGCCTGGTCCTCATCCGGCTCCATGTCCTGAGCGAGGAGCCCGGCGTGCTGCGCCAGGCCACCGACCTCGCCGTAGGCGTAATGTTCCGCATGCTGAGCCTCTTCCTGGGGGCGTCATGGCGCCCGCGCAGCATTTGCTTCACCCACCCCGCCCCCGCCAGCGGGGCGACCTGTATGCGCGTGTTCGGCATCGAGCCGCTGTTCAACCAGGACTTCGACGGCATCGTCTGCTCCGCCGCCGACCTGGAGGCCCCGCTGCCGTCCTACGATCCGGTGATGGCAGGCCAGGTCAAGCGCTACCTCGGCGGCCTGCTGGCGCAGGCCAATGCCACCGCGCCGGACAAGGTGCGCAAGCTGGTCTATGTGCTGCTGCCCACCGGCATGTGCTCGGTGGACCGGGTGGCGCAGCACCTGGGGGTGGACCGACGCACCATCCACCGCCGCCTGGCGCGGGAAGAAACCAGCTATTCCGAAATCCTGAACCAGGTGCGCGCGGGGCTGGTGGTCGGCTATATCGAGAACCCCGACAGGCCGTTGTCCGAGGTGGCAACGCTGCTGGGATTTACTTCATTGAGCACGTTCTCGCGCTGGTTCAGCGGGGAGTTTGGCTGCAGCGTGTCAAAGTGGCGGACCCAGCAGGTGCAGCAGGTGCCGCAGGCGCAGCACGTGTAGGCGCGGGGGCGCCAGCAGCCGGATCAGGCTCCCCGCCGCGCCGCCTCGATCTTGGCGATGTCGATTTTCCGCATCGTCATCATCGCTTCGAAGGCGCGCTTGGCCGCCGCGGGATCGGAGTTCCCTGTGACGCCGGTTCGCCAACCCTGCCGTCAGGCCCGCCACCCTCGTTTGGCGGCGAACCGGGCTCCCCACTTGCAACTCAGCCTCGAACGCTGCTAGGTCGAGATCGCTTTCTGGCGCGTGCTCGACGTCATCGCGGGTTTCGAGAAACCATCAACTGAGCCTGTCGCGCGCATCCAACGCAAAGTCAACGAGTGTGACATTTCGGCTACACCTATTCCTTCCGCAAGCCGCAGACCCGACAGTAATTGGATAAAGAAAAAGAACTCGAATTCAAGGTTACATAATTTTGTATTCAGTAATTTTTATTCCGAAAATCCCTCTCGTTTTCGGAATCGTCCGATTTTATTCCAGACCTCGATTCGCTATTTTCGGCCCAGCTTAGGCGCAGTGCGGCGTTACCCAAGCCCATGGCGGGCTTGCTCGTTTCTCCCCGACACGTACCCAATGAACAACAAAATTCATCGCCTGGTTTTCAGCGCCGCACGCGGCATGCTGGTGGCAGTACAGGAAAGTGCGGTGGGACGCGGCAAGGGCCGCCATGGTAGCGCGGCACGTCAGGGTGACGGCATGACGTTCGCGCCGGTATTGTGGCTGACGGTGCTGGCGGCATCGATGATGGGCATTCCCGTGGTACTGGAGCAGTCCGCACACGCGCAAACGCTGCCCATCCAGGTGGACAAGAGCGCGCCGGGTGCACGCCCGGTGGTGGGCGTGGCCGCGAATGGCGTCCCGGTTGTGAATATCGCACCGCCCAACCACAATGGCCGTACCAGTGTGAACAACTTCACGCAGTACCACGTCGGACCGTCTGGCCTCGTGCTGAACAACTCCGGCCAGAACTCGCAGACTCAAATTGCAGGGCTGGGTACAAGGGAACATGCAGCTGGGCAACAACAGCGCCAGCGTGATCGTCAACCAGGTCACCGCGCCCAACCCATCCCAATTGCTCGGGATGCAAGAAGTGGCGGGTAGCCGCGCGACAGTAATCCTGGCCAATCCTGCGGGCATCAACTGCTCGGGCTGCGGCGTGATCAATGCGGATCGCTTCACGCTCAGCACGGGCCGACCGGTATTCGGTGCCGATGGCAATCTGGCCGGCTTCGACGTACGCGCGGGGCACATTGCCATCGATGGACAGGGTCTGTCCAGCCCGCAAGCGCAGGTGGATTTGTTGGCGCGCTCAATCTCGATCAATGCCGAACTCTGGACCAAACATCTCAATGCCGTGACCGGTGCCAACCAGGTCGATTACCAGAGCCTGAATGCCACCGCCCAGGTGGGCAGCGGTGCCGCACCCCAATTCGCGCTCGATGCCTCCGCAGTGGGCTCAATGTTCGCGAATGGCGCAATCCGCCTGATCGGCACCGAAAAGGGCCTCGGCTTCAACCTGGGCGGCGTAGTTGGCGCGCGCGGTGGCGATATCACGGTGGACAACAACGGCGATGTCCGCGTGCTGGCAAGCGGACGGGTGCAGGCCGAAGGCGGCGCCACGATGACCGGTGCAAACATCAGCAATGCGGGCACCGTCACAACGCGCAGCAGCATCACGGCCACCACGCCGGGCCAGTTGACCAACAGCGGCACCCTGGCGGCGGGCATCGACCTGCTGGGCATGGCCGACCGGATCGCGAACACGGGCACCATCGGCGCGGGGGTGGACGCCAACACCAATGTCACCGGTGCGGGCACGGCGAACCTGGCCGCACGCACCGCCATCCAGTCCAGCGGCAAAATCGTCACCGGGGCGGATACCAACCTTTCGGCGCCGACGTTGGACCTGTCCAACGGCACAACCGTCGCGCACATCACCGCCAACCTGTCGGCTTCTGGCGACATTGTGAGCCGTAACGCCCGCGTCGAGGGCGCGGCGCTCCAGGTCGTCGCAGGTGGCAACGTGGACAACCAGGGCGGCGCACTGGTGGCGGGTGCCTATGGTGGGCAAGTCAATGGCGCCAGCATTCTGAATCAGAACGGCGCCATCACCAGCACCGGCGCGCTGGGTGTGTCCGGCACGCAGGCGGTGGACAACACCGGCGGCACCGTTGCAGGTAACGGCACCACCACCCTTTCCGCTCCCAGCCTCGTCAACCGCAGCGGCACCATCGGCTCGGTAAATGACAAGCTACTTGTTACCGGCGCGCTCGACAACACCTCGGGCAAGGCGCTGGCCGCCACCGACCTGACTGTAGCGGGCGGCAAGATCATCAATGACCATGGGCTGATTTCTGCAGCCAGAACTTGCGCCTGGATACCGCCGGGCAAGAACTGGTCAACACCTCGGGCGGCATTGCTGGCAGCAACGTCCATACCGATTCAGCTCTCTTCGATAACCACGCGGGCATCGTGCAGTCCACCGGCCTCCTGGTGGTCGACACGCACGGGCAACTGTACGACAACAGCCAGGGCGGGCTGACCGTGGCCACCGGCGCCATGAGCCTCCATACCGGCGCCTTCAACAACCAGGACGGTACCGTCTCGGGGCAGCAGGCCGTCACCGTGACGGGCACCGCGCTGAATAACACGAGCGGCAAGATCGTGTCCGGCAGTTCGCTGGCCGTGAAAGGCGATAGCCTCGCCAACCAGGATGGCTATCTCGCCACGAATGGCGACGCGAAGATCCAGCTAACCGGCGCCTTCGACAACACCGCAGGCTTTACCCACGCTGGCGGCCTGCTCGACGTGCAGGCGAGCACGGTGGTGAACCGCAGCACGCTCGGCGGCACAGACGCGTCTCCCAAGGGCATGGAAGGCGGCACTGTCCAGATTGCCGCTAGCACCATCGACAACATCGACGGCGCGCTGCGGGCTGACACGGCCATGACCGTTGGCGCGACGAAGCTGGATAACAGCCGTGGCGAAGTGACCTCGGGCGGCACGGCGCAACTCCAGGTTGGCGCCACCACCAACACCGATGGCCTGCTGTCCGCCAACAGCCTGCTTGGCATCGAGGGCAGCAGTCTTACCAGCGATGGCACGCTGCAGTCGAATGCGGGTGACGTCACTGTCAAGCTTCAAACCGATTTCCATAACACCAAGACCTTGGCCGCTGCGCAAGACCTCCAGGTCTTGATCGAGGATGGTAACGGCAACGCCATCGGCGACATCACCAATGATGGCAAGATGGTGGCTGGACGGGACGGCAGCTTCCACGGGAAAAATGTGAACAACAGCGGTGAACTGTTCGGAGCCCGCGCCAATACCGTCCGTGCCGACGCGGCGGTTACCAACAGCGGCCTGATCGACGGTGGCGCGGTGCGCGTGCAGGCCGGCATAACGGTCACCAATACCGACCGCATCTTCGGCGACTCTGTCGCCATCGGCGCGGGCGTGCAAATCCTGAACGACCGGAACGCCGCCACCGGTAAGGGGGGCGTGATCGCCTCGCGCACAGGCGATGTGGACCTTGGCGCGCCGGACATCGTCAACCGGGAGCACGCCCTTATCCTCTCCTCGCGGGACCTGAGGGTGGGTGGTGCGCTGGATGCCGAGGGCAAGGCCACGGGACAGGCCAACTCGCTGACCAACGCCTCGGCTGTTATCGATGTGGCGCGCGACGCCAACATTAATGCGGCCAGCATCCGCAATAAGAACAGCCATTTCGAAACGCAGGTGAAGGACACTGGCGTCCAAACGTCGCTGGTCTATCGTCTCAAGGGCTCCCTGGAGGATATCGACGCCACGACGGCGCTCATCTTCGATTGGAGCGGTAAGGACGATTACTTCCATCCTGGCACGGATGTAGGCTGGCTGTACCGAGACGGCAACCAGAAAGGTGTCGCACGCGTACTACTGCTGCCCTCGGAGCAGTATCCATTTGCTGAGTTCGGCCCGCCGTTCGCCTGGTCACGCGGCCTTGATGGCAAGGCGGGACCTGTCATGCCTTGGCAAAGCGCCTGGCTAGGCTTCTCTAACCCGGACTTCTACGGCGGACTGCCAGAAGACCATTGGTCGCCGGTGGGATTGGCCTATACATCGGGCTACGTGACGGATGCCAACAACGATCCGGTGACGGAGCAATACCACTACCCGTTCGACCACCCGATCTGGGATAAGCTGAAGGTCGCGCGGCCCGACAGCGCGCCACCGCCCTATGCCGCACCCTGCGAGGTCAACGCCCCGCCAGCGTGTCTTGCGGCGCGCCAGCAGTACGTGGACTGGCAGACGGTCAACAACGACCGGTATAAGGTGCTGAACGACAAGATCATCGCCTTCAACCAGGACTTCCACGCGCGCACCGTCGACGAATTCTACTCCGTCGATAAGCAGACGCAGATGCGCGAGGAAGTCGTTCTGCATACCGATCCCGCCCGAATTCTGGTCGGCGGCAATGCCGCGCTCAATGGGGCCGTGGTCAATGACAAGAGCGAGATCGCCATTGGCGGCACGCTGACCGTGCCTGCACCGGTGCGCAACGAAGGCTATACCGGCACGCGGTACGAGACAGAAACCGGCACGCAGGCGTGGCACTACATCAACCATGGCGTCAATGCCCCGGACCGGCGCAGCGATAGTTCCACCTTGCCGCCGCTCAATCTGACGCTCCCGCTGGTACTGGCAACCGGCACCACGCAGGAGCACTTGCAGACTGTCCCGGGCAGCGGCGCCGCCCTCGACCCGAGGGCAGGTCTCGCCCCGATTGCCACGGCGCCAACCTTGACGCAGGTGTCGCTCAACCCAGGGGGCAGCACCGCCGGGGGCCGTCTGGGCGGCGAGGTGATCCGCACCGTCACGCCCTCGCTGGCGATGCCCAACAATGCGCTCTTCGTCACGCGCACCGATCCCGGCGCGCGCTACCTGATCGAGACCGACCCGCGCTTCACTAACCAGCGCCAGTGGCTATCAAGCGACTTCATGCTGACGCAACTCGGCCAGGACCCGACCCGGGTCCTCAAGCGCCTCGGCGATGGCTACTACGAGGCGCGACTGGTGGCCGACGCCGTGATGCTCGCCACCGGCCAGCGCTTCATGGGCGACTACACCGACAACGAGTCGCAGTACAAGGCGCTGATGCAGTCTGGCGTGGAGTTCGCCAAACAGTTCTCCCTGAACGTCGGCACGGCTCTGACCGCCGAACAGATGCGGGCGCTGACCACCGACATCGTCTGGCTGGTCGAGAAGACCGTCACGCTGCCGGACGACTCCACCCAGCAGGTGCTGGTGCCGCAGGTGTATCTGAAGGTACGCGAGGGGGACCTCAAGGGCGACGGCACGCTGATCACGGCGCGCAACATGGCGATCCAGACCGGCGGGGATGTGAAGAACAGCGGCACGATCGCGGCACGGGACGTGATGCTGATCGACGCGGGTAATATCCGCAACGAGCGCGGCACGCTGTCCACCGGCGCCATGGGCCTGAATGCAAAGCAGGATATCGACAACCTGGCGGGCAAGATCAGCGCAGGCAACCTGGCGGCGACGGCAGGCCGGGACATCAACCTGACCACCACCACGGCATCGGCCAGCAACAAGGTCGGCGAATCGACTGCCAGCCGCACCGTCATCAGTGGGGTCGCCAGCGTGGACGTGGACAATGCCATCCTCGCGGCGGGCCGCGACGTCAATAGCCAGGCGGCCAGCATCACGGCAACCGGCAGCCTCGGCATGGGCGCGGGGCGGGACATCAACCTGGACACCGTGAAGGTGGCCGACAGCTTCGATGCCGTCGTGGACGCTAAGAACCGCACCAGTGTGGCGCGCAGCGCGGAGATCGGCTCCCAGATCACAGGCCACGACGTGGCGCTCGTTGCCGGCCAGGATATCAATGCCAAGGCTGCGTACGTGAACGCCGATGGCGCGCTCGCCGTCAGCGCAGCGCGTGACATCAACGTGAAGGCCGGCGAGGCCAGCGCCACCATCCGCGACGAGCAGTCGAAGCAAAGCGGCGGCGTCCTGTCGAAGAAGTCCACCCATACCATCGATGCGGCGAGCCGCAGCGAGGCCCTGGGCAGCACCTTCTCGGGCAATACGGTTGACATGGCGGCGGGACGTGACCTGACCACCTCAGGCAGCACCATTGCGGCCACGCACGATGTGAACCTCGACGCGGGGCGCAACATTACCGTCGGCACCGCCGAAACCACGTCGTCGGCATACAGCTTCAAGGAGGAGAAGAAGACCGGTTTCGGCGCCACCGGTTCCGGCCTGTCCTACGGCAAGCGCGAGCAGAAGGACACCGTCAACGACAATGGCACGCAGCAGGTGGGCAGTCTGGTCGGCTCCACGGATGGCAGCGTGCACATGAATGCGGGCAGTACACTCAAGGTCACGGGCAGCGACCTGATCGCCGCGAAGGACATCACTGGCGTGGGCGCTGACGTGACCATCGAGGCCGCACAGAACCGCCAGCACCACGACGAGACGCACGAGGTGAAGCAAAGCGGCTTGACGCTGGGCGTGTCGGGCGGTGCCATCGGCGCGGCGATCAACGCGGGCAACAAGGTCAGTTCGGCCAGCCAGAGCCAGGACGGACGAGCGTCTGCGCTGTGGAGTATGGCCGCCGGACGGGATGCATACGACGCCGCCAAATCGCTCGCCAAGGACGGACTTACCGGCGGCGCCGCGCTTACGCTGTCTTTCGGCACCAGCCAGAGCAAGCAGACGCTCACAGAGGACAGCCTCAGCCATAACGGATCCAACGTGTCGGCAGGCGGAACCACTGCCTTCATTGCCACCGGCGTCGATGCCAATGGCAACAAGACGGCAGGCAACCTGAACATCATCGGCTCGAACATCGACGCCAACAAGGTTGCGCTCGGTGCCAAGAACGACATCAACATCGTGGCGGCCACGGACACGAACGAGAGCCACAGCACCAACAAGTCGAGCAGCGCCAGCGTGGGTGTCTCCTACGGCACTGGTCCAAACAACGCAGGCTTCGGCGTATCGGCCTCGGCCTCCAAGTCCACGGGTAACTCGGACAGCCAGGGCACAACCCAGGCGAACAGCCATGTGACCGGCAAGGAGTCCGTCACCTTCGTCTCCGGCAATGACACCAACATCCTGGGCGCCACGGCCACCGGCGGCAAGGTGATGGGCGATGTGGGCGGCAACCTGAATATCGCGAGCCGGCAGGACACCGAGGAGATGCGCGCCAAGCAGGAAAGCATGGGCGGCGGCTTCAGCATCAGCCAGGGCGGAGGCTCGGCGAGCTTCTCGGCGAGCAAGGGCAAGGCCAGCGGCAGCTATGCGAACGTGAGCGAACAGTCGGGCATCCAAGCGGGCGAAGGTGGCTTCGATATCCGCGTGGAAGGCAATACGGACCTCAAGGGGGCAGTGATCGCCAGTACTGCAGGCAAGGACAAGAACCACCTCGACACCGGCACGCTCAGCTTCAGCGACATCCAGAATCATTCCGACTACAGCGCAACCTCGTTCGGCGTGGCGGGAGGCATTACCGCTGGCCCACAGAACAGCGAGAAGAACAGCGGTCAGACCGCCGGCAGAAACACCGGCGGCATCAGTCCGATGATTCCGCAGCACGAGAGCGGCAGCCAGGACGGCGTGGCGCACAGTGCTATTGCGGACGGCACCATCACGATCCGCGATGAGGCCAGTCAGAAGCAGGACCTGGCGGACCTCAAGCGGGACACCACTGGCGCCAACACCACGGTGGGCAAGAACCCCGACCTGAAGCACGTGCTCGACAAGCAGTCGGACATAATGGCGGCGGCGCAGGCAGCGGGCGAGGCGGTTGCCAAGACCGTAGGGGATATCGCGCAATCGAAGCTCGATGATGCCAACAAACGATATGCCGCAGCAGAAAAAGGCAAACAAGCTGAATCCTAGCGCCGAGAACCAGACTGCAATGGACGCGGCGCAAGCCGACATTGACGGTTGGAAGGACGGAGGCAGCTACCGAGCAGCGCTACACATCGCCGGTGGTGCACTGATTGCCGGTCTTGGTGGCGGCAATGCGCTGGCAGGAGCCGCTGGAGCTGGAGCCGCATCGCTTGCTGGTGGGAAGCTTGGCGAGCTGAGCGGCGCGGTGGCTGGCGGTGCCGATACCGGCAACGCGGCACTGAACGAGACTCTCGGCAATATTGCCGCCAACATCGTAGCGGGGAACATCGGCGCAGTAGTGGGCGGCGGGTCTGGTGCGGCTACGGCAGCGAATGTAGACCGCTACAATCGTCAGTTGCATCCCGATGAAAAGCAACTTGCGAGAAAGATGGCTGCAAACAGCGGCGGCAAGTACACCGCCGAGCAGATCGAAGCGCAAATGCGTCTGTCGGATCGAGTGGATATGAACGGGAAGGTACTGGAATACGGCACGCCCGACCAAATCGATGCAGCCAAGACCAAGCCGAGCGACACAGGTGTGGAATGGACATCGATCGCAGGTACGACTCAGGCCAAGGAAGTTCAAGCGAAACCGGACGCTGAAGCTATTGCATACATCCAGGCCCAGCAGACAACCATGCAAGGTGACGTCCCATATACCAGCCGGCTTGACTTTGGCAACGCACAGAAGACCAGCTACGCACCGGGAGTCTTAACGACTGCGAAGTGTGGCGCCGGCCAAGCGGACTGCGCTGCCGGTCTTCCTGCAGGCTACAGCGCTGAGGAAATTGCGAATCGAAGGACAGCGGTCGCTGACGCAGCGAGCTACTTGGGAACTCAGGCTGGGCGCGTAGGTGCCGCAGCGACAGCTGCGGGAACTGTACCCGGGCCTCACGTCGTCGCAGCTGACGCACTCGCGGCAGTGGCCACCGCCGCAAACCTTGCGATAACTGCTATTCAGCAGGTTGCGAAACCTAATCCCGGAGGACTGGCAGCGGACACTATCTCGGCTGGATTGGGGGAGGCGGCAAATGCTATACCTGGCTATGGAAAGGCGCTGGCGCCGGTTGTAAATGAATTTATCGAACTCGGCAAGAATTCAGCAGCTTCTTCTGCAGCACAGGATAAATTGAACAAGGCCCTTCAGAAATGAAATATCTCTTAAAAGACGGAAACCTAAGTGGCTTCGCGATTATTGTCCTGCTGGTGGTAGGTTTGTTGCTGGTATATGCCTGTGTCTCCTGGATTGAAAGCTATCTTGGTCGACTTGCCAGCTTCTCAGTGGGCCTTGTGTGTGTCGCATCTGCGGGATATGCGGGAAGGGCCAAAGCACTAGGATTGCGCCCGTTCGGAGAATCGCCGTGGCGCAAAGCGAAAAGAACTTATGAAGAAAAGGATAAATAGCAAGCCACTTTCATAAGTTCCGTTTCCTGGCCCTCCAACCGTAGCAATACATGCCGATCACCAATCCGTGATGGTGTCTTAGCAATACGATCAAACAAGTCAAGGAAAAGAAACAATGAGCTTGGAAATTGGTACGGCAATACTAACGGCATTATCGCTAATCTTAACCTGGTTAATTTTTGGAAAATCCTTAGATGGGACCGGGAAGGGTCGATTTTTATACTGGCTTAAGTCCACAGCAATCACCAGCGGTGTCTTGTTGGCTTGGCTGTTGTATAAGGAGCCTTCTCTTGGATATTGGATGGCAATAGCTATTGCCGTACTGATTTCCGCAGTCGTGAATCTTGTTCGCTCTCAATGGGTGTTCTTGATTCCATAAAAACGCCTAATCGCTATAGCAAGAAGGAACGCCACCAAGTGAACATTGATTCGAAATATCGCAATCAATAAAGCCGTCGCAGACAATTTGATCCATGTTACAGAGTTTATGCACCACGCGCCGCAAGACGCGCGGCGTCTCCCCTTTTGTCCCTTTTTTCCTGGCCCTGCCCTCGCTGGCGGTGGCCCAGGCGCTGCCGTTCTTCCCGCCGGTCACGCCGAACGACGCCATCGAGCGGCGCCAGGAGCAGCAGCAGGAAGCGGCTAAGCAGCGCGCCATGGCCCGGCCCGATGTGCTCTCTCCCACCACCACCGAGCCCGCGCCATCCGGCCCGCTGCTCCTGCCCGCCGAAGCGCCCTGCTTCCCGGTCCAGACCGTGACCTGGGAGGGCGCAGGGGACTTCCCCTGGCTGCAGGCCGAAGTCGGCATTCTTGTGGGGCAGTGCGTCGGAAAGCAGGGACTGGAAGCCATCCAGGATTACTTTTCCGCGCGTCTGGTCAGCCATGGCTACATGACCACGCGCGTGCTGATCCCGGACCAGCACCTCGCCAGCGGCGAACTGCGGCTGCGCGTCGTCGCCGGACATATCACCGGCGTCAAGTCTGACGACACCGCAGGCTGGTGGCGCACCGCCCTGCCGACCGGCCCCGGCGGCGTGGTCAACCAGCGCGACCTGGACCAGGGCATGGAGAACATCCGCCGCCTGCAGGGCCAGGCCGATGCCAGCATCGACCTCGTGCCCGGCGAGGCGCCGGGGGCCACCGACCTGGTCATCAAACCCGGCACCGGCAAGCGCTGGCACGCTCTCATCACCGGCGACAACGCCGGCCTGGAGAACACCGGCAAGTACCAGATGGGCGGCACGCTGACGGTGGACTCGCCCCTCTTCCTCTACGACAGCCTGACTCTCTCCGCCAACACCAATGCCAACTATGGCAACGGCGCGGCGGGTACGCGCTCCTCGGCCATCAACTACAGCATCCCGTTCGGTTACTGGAATGCCTTCTTCAATGCCAATCAGTCGCGCTACAAGCAGACCGTGGCAGGCTTCGAGGAAAACATCGTCTACGGCGGGCGCAGCACGCAGATCGAGGCGGGCCTGGGCTATGTGCCCTTCCGCAATGCCTCGGGCAAGGCCAGCCTCTACGGCAAGGTTTTCCGCAAGACCGCGCGCACCACCATCAATGGCCTGGACATCCCGGTGCAATCCCGGGACTTTGTCGGCTACGAGGTCGGCGCCGCGCATCGCCAGTACTTCGGCGCGAGCGTGCTCGATCTCGGTGTTGGCTGGCGCGCGTCGTTACCGGCCCACTCCAAGTCCCCCGGCTTCGTCCTGGGGGATCCGACCTGGGATGGCAAGTCCGGGATCCTGCTGGCTAATGCCGGCCTGATGGTGCCGCTCCAGGCCGGAAGCCAACGCCTGCGCTACCAGGGCAACGTGCGCGCCCAGTACGCCCGCACGCGCACCCTGCCGTCCGACTACTTCACTATCGGTACTCGGTGCGCGGCTTCGATGAGCAGCTGACTTTGGCCGCCGAGAACGGCGTGACTATGCGCAACGACCTGGCGTGGCAGCTCGGCAGCGCCGGGCAGGAGGCTTTCGTCGGTTTCGACATGGGCCATGTCAGCGGGCCGTCCGCCGCGTTCCTGGTGGGACAGACACTGATAGGCGCCGTGATAGGGGCCCGAGGCCGCTGGGCAGCCAGCCGCTATGCCGCGCTGACCTACGAGATAACGCTGGGCTGGCCGGTCAAGAAGCCGGAGTTCTTCCGCACCCACTCACCCAACATCGCCGCCCAGATCGGGCTCGAATTCTGAACGCCCCCGCCCCGCTCGCCTCGCGCGAGTTCCACTAACCTTGGGTCATCGCAGCACGTGTAGGCGCGGGGGCGCAAGCAGCCGGATCAGGCTCCCCGCCGCGCCGCCTCGATCCTGGCGATGTCGATTTTCCGCATCGTCATCATCGCTTCGAAGGCGCGCTTGGCCGCCGCGGGATCGGAATCGAAGACCGCCGCGGTAAGCGCCCGCGGGGTGATCTGCCACGACAGCCCCCACCGGTCCTTGCACCAGCCACATTCGCTTTCCTGCCCGCCATTGCCGACGATCGCATTCCACAGGCGATCGGTCTCGGCCTGGTCGTCCGTTGCGATCTGGAAGGAAAACGCCTCGCTGTGCTTGAAGTGCGGGCCGCCGTTCAGGCCAAGGCAGGGAATGCCGGCGACCGTGAACTCGACTGTCAGGACATCGCCCTGCTTGCCATCGGGATAGTCGCCGGGGGCGCGGTGGACGGCCTTGACAGCGCTGTCGGGGAAGGTCTCGGCATAGAAGTTCGCGGCATCCAGCGCATCGCGGTCGTACCACAAACAGATCGTATTCTTGCTCGGCATACTGTGTCTCCTGGAAAGGTGAGCACGGGGCATCCGTGGTCGTCGAACACTCCAGGGCAGCGGCCGGGCACGGTGTGCCGGTCGTCCGCCTCAGACGTCGATATTAGCCCTATCTCGCCGCCCCCAATATGCCGTGAGCGCCACACACAGGCACTAGCGTGCCTGCACCGCCTCGCGCTTCACGCTCTTGGGATTGATCTGCCCGGCATCGAGTCGGCGGAAGACCAGCCCGGACAGTACGGTAACCAGGCCCATGCTGAGGAAGGCGAGCCGGTAGGCCGGCGCGGCCACCCCGAGCTTGGCCGAGAACAGGCTGACCAGCCCGCCGCCGATGGTCACGCCCAGGCCGATCGCCAGCATCTGCACCATCGAGAACAGGCTGTTGCCGCTGCCGGCGTCCTCGCGCGACAGGCCCTTCAGCGTGACGCTGTTCATCGCGGCGAACTGCATCGAATTGGCGCAGCCGAAGACCGACAGTTGCAGGATCGACAGCGCCAGCGGCCAGCCCGGCGCCATGGCCGCGAACGATGCAATGGACACGCCCACGATCCAGGTGTTGACCAGCAGGAACATGTCGTACCCGAACCGGTTCACCAGCGGCACGATCCAGCGCTTGGAGATCGTGCCCGCGATGGCGATCGGCAACAGCATCAGGCCCGAATGAAACGGCGAGTAGCCAAGCTGGAGCTGGAATAGCAGCGGAAGCAGGAATGGCACCGCACCCGAGCCGATCCGGCAGACGAGGTTGCCGACCAGGCCGACGCTGAAGTTCGGCTCGCGGAACAGCGCCAGCCGGAACAGCGGCGTGGCGTGGCGCCTGGCATGCGGGATATAGAGCAGTCCGCTGCCGAGACTGACGGCGATCAGCAATGCGCTCCACAGGCTATGCGCGCCGTTTTCCAGCGCCAGCGAAAACGTGACCATGCATAGCGACAGCAGGCCGCAGCCGATCCAGTCGAACGGCGGCGCCACGCCCGCCTCGCCCTTTGGCAGGTAGCGGCGCACCGCGAACAGGCCGACCAGCCCCACCGGCACGTTGATCAGGAAGATCCAGTGCCATGAGGCGCTCTGCACCAGCCATCCACCCAGGACCGGGCCGAAGATCGGGCCAACCTGGCCGGCAATGGACACGAAGGCCAACGCGGCGATGTACTGCTCGCCCGGGACATTGCGCAAGACGGCCAGCCGGCCGATCGGCAGCAGCATCGATCCGCCGATGCCCTGCAGCACGCGCGCGACCACCAGTTGCGGGAGCGTCCAGGCAGTGGCACAGAACACCGAGCCGAGCACGAAGATCAGGATTGCGCAGAAATAGACGCGCCGCGTGCCGAACTTGTCCGCCAGCCAGCCCGATGCCGGCGTCAGCAGCGCCATGGTCAGCGTATAGGCCACCACCACCGGTTTCAGGTCGAGCGGGCTTTCGCCGAGACTGCGCGCCATCGACGGCAGCGCGGTATTGACGATCGTCGTGTCCAGCGTCTGCATGAAGAAGCCGGCAAAGACGATCCAGAGCATGGCTTTGCGGGAAAAATCCTGTCCTGCGGCGGGGGCTGAGGCGGTATGCATGGGAACCTTCGGTGATGCCTGCCCGGAGAGCTCGGGCAACTGTCTTGCATGCTACGCATGCGCCGCCTCATCGGGAACCCCTCTGGCCTTATTGACTGTCATCGGCAAATCCGATGACAATGCCGCGATGCTCAACCCCATATGGATCCAGACCTTCGCCACGGTGGCCACGGCGCACAGCTTTACCGACGCCGGGCGCCAGCTCGGCCTGTCGCAGTCATCGGTCAGCGATCACATCCGCCGGCTGGAACAGAGCGTGAACCGGCGGCTGTTCGTGCGCGACACCCACTCGCTGTCGCTGACGCCCGATGGCGAGGCACTGCTGGTGCATGCGCGCCTGATTCTTGAGTCCCTGGCGCGCGCCGAGTCGCAATTCAGCGGGCCCCGGCTGCAGGGCCGGGTGCGGCTGGGCACGTCCGAGGACCTGGCGCAGGGACCGCTGCCCAACCTGCTGGCGGCGTTCCGGGCCACGCACCCGGACGTCGAGCTGGAGATCACGATCGCCATGACCAGCAAGCTGTATGAGGGCATCGAGGCCGGCACGCTGGACCTGATCGTCGGCAAGCGCCGCGAAGGCGAGCGCCGTGGCGTGCCGCTGTTCCTGGGCCAGCTCGAATGGCTGGCGCGGCCCGGCACCGTTGTCGACGTGGGCCAGCCGGTGCCGCTGATCCTGGTCAACGAGCCGAGCGTGACCCGCTCGGTGGTGCTGGACACGCTGGCCAAGGCCGGCTGGCGCTGGCGCGTGACCTGCACCAGCAGCAGTCATTCCGGCTGCATTGCGGCGGCGCGCGGCGGCCTCGGGATTACGGTGCGGGCACAGAACCTGACCGGCGGCGGGCTGGTGCCCCCGGTCAATGTCGAGGCCTTGCCGCCGCTGCCCGGCGTCGAATTCATCACGCTGGCGGCGCGGCGCCTGAGCAAGCCCGCCGAGACGCTCCAGCAACTGATCCGCAAGAGCGACCTGCGCGCGGGGCGGGTGGACTGAACGCGAGGCCTCTCATTCCGATCGGCCATGCCGCAGCACCCTGCCCGCGTGCACATCGACCGTCCGGCCGTTCCGGCAGGCGAGCTTGCCATTGACGAACACCGCGAGGATGCCGGTACTGACCGCCGTCGGGTTCTCGAAACTCGCGGTACCGCTGACGGTCGCTTCATCGAACACAACCACGTCGGCATGAGCGCTCTCGGCAAGCACGCCCCGGCCTGCCAGGCCAAATCGGGCTGCACTCAGGCTAGTCATCTTGTGGACAGCCTGTTCGAGCGCCAATATGCGCCTTTCGCGCACATAGTGCCCCAGCACTCGGGGAAACGTGCCCCACAGCCGCGGGTGCGGGCTCACGTCATGTGCCAGCCCATCGGATCCGACCATGGTCAGCGGATGCTGCAGGATGCGGCTGACGTCGTCCTCGCTCATGGCGAAGTAGATCGCGCCGGCCGGCTGCAGCGTCTGCGCCAGTTCTTCAGGCGCCACGCCGCGCTCGCGCGCCAGGGCAAACAACGAGCGCCCGGCAGCGCTCGGGTCCGCCTTTGACCAGGTGACCCGCACATCGTCCGACTGCGCCACGCGGCCCGGCAGCAGCATGGTCGACGAGGCGTTGTAGGGATAGCAGTCCAGGCAAACCGACTGGTTCCGCGACGCTTCCTCGATCATCGCCAGCGTTTCCACCGAGCGTCCATGGTTGGCCTTGCCGACCAGCTTGTGGTGCGACAGCACGGTGTCGATGCCCAGGGCGCGTCCGATCAGCAGCGCCTCGCGCAGGGCACTGTCGATGGCATCGCCCTCGTCGCGGATATGCATGGTGATGACGCCCCTGGCACTCGTCAGCGGCGCGCCTACCGCGATGACCTCGTCCGTGCTGGCGGCTTTCGCAGGCGGGTAATAGAGGCCGGTAGACATGCCGATGGCGCCGGCTTCCAGCGCAATGGCCAGGTCCAGCGCCATCAGCCGCTCCTCATGCGCGGTCGCGGCGCGATCCAGGCGGTCCATGCGCCGCACGCGCAGCGTCGAGTGGCCCACCAGGCAGGCGGCATTCACCGCTGGCCCGGTCTGCTCCAGTTCGTCCAGGTAGTCGCCGAAACTGCCGAAGCGCCAGGCGTCCGTTCCCAGCAGGTCCAGCGGCGCCGGCGGCGTCGCCACGGCCTGCAGCGGTGCCAGGCTGATGCCGCAATTGCCCGTGACGACCGTCGTCACGCCTTGCGACAGCTTCGGATGCGGGCCCGCGGGGGCATCGAGCAAGAGCCGGTCGTCATGTGTGTGGACATCGATGAAGCCAGGGGCAACGACGCGCCCCCGGGCATCGAAGCGCTCCCTGGCCGGCACATTCGTCAGGTCGCCAAGTCGGACGATGCGGTCCCCGGCAATGCCGACATCCGCTTGCCGCCGCGGCGCCCCGGTCCCGTCGATCACCGCGCCGCCTTCGATGATGAGATCAAGCATGGTGTTCATTCAGTCGCCTCGCTCGCCATTGGCATTCATTGCTGCGCAAAGAAGTCGGAGATCTGCCGGATGTCCTTTGTCCTGGTCAACGCAAGCATCAGCAGGATCCGCGCTTTCGCTGCCGTGAGCGCCCCGGCGGCCATGCTTCCCGAGACCTTCGGCGTCACGATGCCGCTTACCACCCGCGAGCCGCGCACGATCGGGATACCTTTGCCGCCGAATTCGCGGATCAGCGCTTCGTGATCCGGGCTGGCATTGCCGTTGCCGGTGAAGCCGATGACGACGCCCTGCGCGCCCTCGTTCACCGCATCGCGCACCAGTTGCATCTCCTGCCCCTGGTAGCGGTACACCAGCTCGACGCGCGGCAGCTTGGTGACGCCTGAAACGTCGAAGTACAACTCGCCCTTGGCGCGCGCCGGCTCGTAGTAGTAGATCACCCGTTCGCCGGCCACTGCGCCAAGGTAGCCTTGCTCGACGGAGCCCATGGCATCGACATTGAGCGTGTTCATCTTGGTGACGTACCGCGCCGCACTGATGCGGTCGTTCATCACCACCATCACGCCCCGGTCGCGCGAGCCCGGGTCGGCGGCCACCATGACGGCGTCGAGCAGGTTGACGGGCCCGTCCGCGCTGAGCGACGTTGCCGGGCGCATCGAACCCGTCACGACGATGGGCTTGCTGGACCGCGTGGCCAGGCTCAGGAAGTAGGCCGTTTCCTCCATCGTGTCCGTGCCGTGCGTGACCACGACACCGGCGACGTCCGGGTCCGCCAGCACCGCATTCACCCGCTTCGCGAGGTTGAGGATATTCTCGCTGGTGATGACGTTGCTGCCGACGTTGACGATCTGCTCGGCCCGCACGTTCGCGTAGTTGTGGATCTGCGGCACCGCCTTCAGCAGGCTGTCGACACCTGCCAGCGGGCCGCTGTAGTTGGCCATGTCGGTGGCCGAGCGGGTCGAACTGACGATGGTGCCACCTGTGGCAAGGATGACCACACCGGGCTTGGGTGCGGCGCCGGGCTGCGGCGATTCCTTTGCCGGTTGAGCGGTGGCGGGAAGGATGAACAGGTTTGCCATGGCAAAGCACGCCAGCAGTGCGCGAAATGAAGTCTTCATGATTTCCAGTCGGGGATGGTCGGTACTCAGTCCACTTGCGCGCCGGAGCGCTGCACTACGCTGGCCCAGAGCGGGGTTTCGCGCGCGACACGTTCGGTCAGCCGCTCGGGTGCACCGGTCAGCGTCTCGAATCCGATCGCGGCGTACCTTTCACGGACGGACGGCTTCGCCAGCACGGTGTTGATGACGCTGTTCAGCTGCGCGACGATGGCTTTAGGGGTCCTGGCGGGTGCGACGATGCCGCCCCAGGCAACGATGTCGTAGCCCGGCACGCCGGACTCGGCAATCGTCGGCGTTTCCGGAAACAGGGCGCTGCGCTGCGCGCCGGTCACGGCCAGCAGCTTGAGCCGCCCCGCCTTGATATGCGGCGTGATCGAACTCAGGTTGTCGAACATCAGGTCCACCTGCCCGCCCATCAGGTCCTGGATGGCCTGCGGGCTGCCGCGATACGGCACATGCGTCATCGAGGTACCGGTCATGGCCTTGAACAGCTCCCCGCTCAGGTGCCCGGTCGTGCCGTTGCCGGCGGAACCCATGGTCAGCACGCCCGGCTTCGCCTTTGCCATTGCGATGAGCCCCTTGACATTGCTCACCCCAAGGTCCTTGCGCACCACCAGCGCATTCTGGACATAGCCGAGCAGCGCGACTGGCACAAGCTGCTTGTCCGGGTCATAGGGCAGCTTCCTGAACAGGGCCTTGTTGATGGCCAGCGTGCCCACGTTGCCATAGCCAATGGTGTAGCCGTCCGGCGCCGCATTGACCAGGTCGACCATGCCCACGTTGCCCGCGCCGCCGGGCTTGTTGTCGACGATGAAAGACTGGCCCAGCGAGACGGACAGCTCTTCCGTCAGCAGCCGGCAAATGGCGTCGGGCGACCCGCCCGCGGCGGAGGGCACCACCAGCCTGACCGGGCGACTGGGCCACCCGGCGGCACGCGGCAGGCCGGAAACGCCAAGGGATGCCGCCGCGATGCCAAGCTTCAGCACGTCGCGGCGGGTTAGTTGTCTCGTTGTCATTGACTCACCTCTCCTCGTTGGAAACACTGGGTGTGTTCAGCACGGATGGTAGAAAGGGCCTCGACATTGGACAAACCACATTTACTGCGGATAGCATGAGATTTCCTCATGGCTAATTGGCGGATTGCCCAGGTACCGGCGCCTCCACCACACTCCTGCCCCCGCTTTTCTCATGAACCTTCACGTACGCGCGCCTTCGACGATGTCATTGCTGTGCCTGGAAGCCAGTGCCCGCCTGCACTCCTTTACGGCGGCGGCGAAAGAGCTGCAGCTGACGCAGGGGGCCGTGAGCCGGCAGATCCAGACGCTGGAAGACCGGCTTGGCGTGAGGCTCTTCACCCGCACGCGGGAAGCCCTGGTGCTGACGGATGCCGGGCGCTACTACCTGGGCGAGATCGGACCGCTGCTGCAGAAGCTCGAGCGTGCCACGGCCAATGTGATGGCACTCAAGGGGCGCGGGGGAGCCCTGTCCTTGTCGGTCGGCGCCTCGGTAGGCACGTATTGGCTGATTCCACGTTTGCCGGCCTTCACACGGGCCCATGGTGAAATCACGCTCAACCTGGGAACGCGCGTGGGCCCTGTCGATTTCCGCACCATGGCCGTCGACGCTTCCCTGGAATTCGGCGATGGCCGGCGCACGGGCCTGCACAACGAGTTTGTGTTGCCGCTGGTGCTTTCGCCGTATGCGGCGCCGGATTGGATCGCCAGGCACGGGAAGTCGGTCGACGCCAATACGCCCCGCGCGTCGTTGATCCACCATCAGACCCTGCCCGACGCATGGGACGAATGGTTCCGGCTGGATGGCATCCCTGGCGAAGGCGGCCGGGAAGGCCCCCGCTATGAAATCATGTCGATGGCGCTGAATGCCGCGGTGGCCGGGATGGGCGTGGCGTTGCTGCCGCCGTATATGGCGGACGACATGGTGGCGCTTGGGCGGCTAAGGCGCCTGTCGCGCCGCAAATGGCGCTATGCCAAAGGTTA
This sequence comes from Cupriavidus sp. Agwp_2, assembly GCF_040784895.1. Classification (NCBI taxonomy): domain Bacteria; kingdom Pseudomonadati; phylum Pseudomonadota; class Betaproteobacteria; order Burkholderiales; family Burkholderiaceae; genus Cupriavidus; species Cupriavidus sp. Agwp_2. The sequence continues at coordinate 285,934 of NZ_CP088084.1, read as the reverse complement.
TTACCTGGTTTATCCCGAGGAGTCCGCGGCGCTGCAATCGCTGCAGGTGTTCAGGGAGTGGCTGCAGGAGCAGGCAAGGGAAAGCGCCTAGTCAGCCCGTTCCCTGGGGTTGCGGGCTTCGGCATGCCGGGTCTATCCGCGCCACTGCGGCCGACGTTTTTCCACGAACGCCGCAATTCCCTCCTTCGCATCGTCGGTCGCGGCCACCTGGCAGAACGTATCGACGGCGTACGACACCCCGCGACGATAGTCGCTGTCCGCTGCGCGGTGAAACGCGGCGCGGCCGATCGTCATGGCCGAGCGTGACTTGGACGCGAGCGTCCGGGCCAGGCGGCGCGCCTCGGCCAGGACTTCCTCCTCGGCTACCAGGCGGTTGACCAGGTGCAATGCATGTGCCTCGGCGGCATCGAAGGTGCGGCCCGTGAACAGCAGGTCGAACGCAACATGCCGCCCGACAATGCGCGGCAGGTGGGTGAAGTGAATCGCGGGCAGCATCCCGACATCGATTTCCGGGTAGCCGAAGCTTGCGTTCCCTGCAGCGACGATGAGGTCGCAGGAAATCGCCACGGTCATGCCGCCCCCGCGCGCCGCGCCGGCCACCGCCGCGATCGAGGGCTTGCCTAGCTGGTATTGCGCATCGCTCAGGCGCACATAGAGCTTGTCGAGCAGGGCATGGACGTCGGCCGCGGAGGCGCCCTGCAGCGCGCTGATATCCAGCCCGGCACAAAAGCGGCCGGGCACCTTGCTGGCGATGATGACGGCTCGCGCAGCATCGTCGGCGGCGGCTCGCTGCAATGCCTGAATCAACGCATCGACCATCGGGATGGTCAGTGCATTGACGGGTGCGTTGTCCAGCAGGATTTCGGCGACGTGGTCGCGTACGGTGTAGGTGACAAGTGACATGGCGAATGTTGAAGATGAATAGACAGAGGGCTCAGGCGGCATCGGCTTGCGCCACACCGATGCCAATCGTGCCATCGTCGGCCAGGCGATGGACGTGGTCGACCGGGTAGCCCGCCTCCCGCAGGATTTCCTCGGTATGTTCGCCCAGCAGCGGTGCGGGCCGGTGTGCCGCGCGTGGCGCTTGCCCGAAGCGTACCGGCAGGCCGACGTTGCTGACCGTCCCCAGCACCGGGTGGTCGGACTCGACGATCAGTTGCCGCGCGGCCACCTGCGGATGCGCAAGCGCCTGGTCCAGCGTCTGGATCGGCGAGCACGGCACGCCGGCCTGGCGCAGCCGATCCAGCCAGAAAGCGACCGTATCCCTGCCGATCCGGTCCTGCACAAGTGCCACCGTACGCGTGAAATGCCGTACCCGGCTGGCATTGGTGGCAAAGTCCGAGTGGTCCATCCACTGGTCGAGCCCTGCCACGGCGCAGAAGCGGCGCCACTGCGCGTCGTTGCCGACGCCGAGCATCAGCGGCCCATCGGCGGCCTCGAACGCCTGGTAGGGAGACATCGACGGATGGGCCGTCCCCATCTTCTGCGGCACCTGGCCCGTGCGCCAGTAGTTCTGCGCCATGTAGCCCATGAAGCCGAGGGCGGTTTCCATCAGCGCCACTTCCAGGTAGACGCCTTTGCCGGTCGACTGGCGCTCGATCAGCGCTGCCAGGATGCCGCTGAACGCGTGCATGCCGGTGCCCAGGTCGACCGGCGAGAAGCTCGCCCGCGCAAAGCTGCCGCCCGGCTCGCCCATGGTGCTGATCATGCCGCTGAAGGCCTGCAGCATGACGTCGTAGCCCGGCTCCTGCCCGAGCGGACCATCGCGGCCGTAGCCGGAGATCTCGCAGTAGATCAGCCGCGGATTGAGCGCGCGCAGCGTGTCGTAGTCCACGCCAAGCCTGGCCGCGGTGCCGCCGCCGAAGCCCTGCAGCACGACATCCGCCTGCGCCGCGAGGCGCTGCACGACCTGCTGCCCGGCCGGGGTCTTCAGGTCGACCGCGATGCTGCGCTTGTTGTGGTTGACGGACAGGAACACCGCCGACTGGCCCGCCTCCTGCGGCAGCCATGCGCGCGTGTCGTCGCCCGTGCCCGGCGGCTCTACCTTGATGACATCGGCGCCAAGCTCGCCGAGATACTGGCCGCATAGCGGCCCGGCCAGGACCTTGCTCAGGTCCAGTACGCGAATGCCTTTCAGTGCTTGCATGGTCAGATCCCTTGTTGTCATTCCGGCTTGATGCCGATGTCGCGCGCGACGGTGGTCCAGCGCTGGGCGTCGGTGCGCACGAAGGCCGCCAGTTCGGCGGGCCGGGTGGCCATCGGCTCCGCGCCGCGCGCCCGCAGCGCGGCGATGTAGCCGGGATCGTTGACCGCCTTGGCGGCGGCGGCGCGCAACCGCTCGATTACCGCCTTGGGCGTCTGCGCCGGCGCCTGCAGCGAGAACCAGTATTTCAGGTCGACGTCCGGATAGCCGGCCTCCTTCAGCGTCGGCACGTCGGGCAGCAAAGGCGAGCGCTGCGAAGCGGTGATCGCCAGCGGGCGCAGCTTGCCGCCCTGGATCTGGCCGATGCAGGTGGTGAACGAGTCGAAGACGAAATCCACCTGCCCCGCCATCACGTCGGTCAGCGCCGGTGAACTGCCCTTGTACGGCACCGCCACGGCCCGGAAGCCGGCGGCCTTTTGCAGCAATGCGCCGTAGATATGCGGCGACGTGCCGGCGCCAAAGGTGGCGTAGGTGAGCCCGTTCGCGCTGGCCTTGCCAAGCCGGATGAGGTCTGCCAGCGACTTCACCGGCAGCTTGCCCGGATGCACCACCAGCACATTGGGCATCGCCGCCGTGGTCGCGATGGGGACGAAGTCGCGCGCGGGCTGGAAACGCGCCTGCGGGTACATCAGCGGATTGACCGCCTGCATGCCCACGGTGTTGTGCAGCAGCGTGTAGCCGTCGGCCTCGCCGTCCAGCACGTTCTGCGCGCCGAGGTTGCCGCTGGCGCCGGGACGGTTCTCGATGACCACCGGCTGGCCCAGCGCCTGGGACAGCGGCGTCGCCAGCAGCCGGGCGATGAAGTCGGTGGGCCCGCCGGCGGCAAAGGGCACCACCAGCCGGATCGGCCGGCTGGGCCAGTCATTGGCGAAAGCGGGCGGTGCCAGCGCGGCGGCAGCGGCACCCAGCAGCAAAGTGCGTCGTTTTGGATTCATTTGGTGTCTCCTGACCGGATTCGTGGGCCGATCATGGCAGCGCACCAGCCATAAGTCCAAGACAGATACAGGATGACTGATATAAGATTTCACGATACCCCGGGGTGCCCCCGGCGCTTTTTCCGGAACCCAACCCATGGCATTAGACCTGCGCGCCTTGCGTGCCTTCATGGCTGTCGCTTCCGCCGGCTCGATCTCGCGGGCTGCCGAGCGCATCCACATCGCGCAGCCGGCGCTGAGCCTGCAGATCAGGAACCTGGAAGAAGAACTGGGCACCGCGCTGTTCGAGCGCACGCCCAGGGGCGTCACGCCCACCGCGCCCGGCAACATGCTGCTGGCACATGCGGCCGATATCCTGCGCCGCGTCGACGTGGCCTGCGAAGACATCCGCACCGCGGTAAAGGAGCCCCAGGGACGGGTGGCGGTCGGCCTGCCCCAGTCGCTGGCCAAGCTGGTGACGGTACCGCTCGTGCGGCAGGTGGTCGCACGCTGGCCGGGGATCGACCTGCAGATCATCGAGCAGAGCACGGGCTATATCCCGCAGAACCTGCTCACCGGCCATATCGATATCGGCATGACCTTCGGCCCCGCGCCGGAAGCGGGGCTGCGCACCGAGGTGCTGTTCGAGGAGGAGTTGCTGCTGGTTGCCGCACCGGGCCAACTCTCGGGCTTCGGCGAGGACAGCGTTGCGCAGGCGATGGTGGTGCCGTTTGCCGATCTGCCCCGCTACCCGCTGGTCTTGCCCGCCGGACTGCACGGTTTGCGCAGCGTGATCGACCACCATAGCGCCATGCACAGGACAGCGCTGAACGTGATCGCCGAAGTCAATGCGATCCCCGAACTGATCGCGCTGGCCGGCGCGGATGTCGGCTTCACCATCCTGTCGCATGCGGCCGTGCAGGAGGAATGGCGCACCGGGCAGGTATCGTGCGCACGCATCGTGCAGCCGGCCATGACGCGGCAGGTGTGCATCTGCCGGTCGGCGACGATGCCGGCTTCACTGGCCACGAGCACGGTGTGGACGCAGTTGCTGGAGATAACCGGTGGGCTGGTCGACAGCGGCGCCTGGCCGGCGCGTCCGGTCGGCAGGCACAGCGCGTGAACAAACCCTGCCCCGTTCGGGCCATGGCTACACGGCACATTTCTCATGGTGAAAGCGCCGGGCATTGGCCATTGCGGGGATCCGTCACCGTCGCCTATCCTGTCCTAACCGACACGGCGAACTGTGCGGAACAAGACATAGCTGAACAAGACTGAACAATAACAAGGGGATATTCCCCAAAAGCGGGCCGATGCACCAAGCATGCGCCGTCCGCGCGATCGGCCTGGCTGTAACCACGGGGTGGAACCATCGCACGCGGCGCTGTCCCGGCCGTGGGCGGGATACTCCGTTGACAAACCATGGCCGATGCTTTCCTGTTCAGCAAGCCCTTCACCTTTCTCGCCTGTCCCGGCATGTCGGAAGTCAGGGCTGGCGTCGATGCGCTCGAATCCCTGCCCGGACATATGTTCTGGCTCGAGAACGAGGACTTTATCCGTCGCGTCCACGTGCCGGATTTCCTCGCGCAGAGCCGTGCCGCGCTAGAGGCGGTCATGCCCGGCGGGGTTGCGCTGGTCGACGCGAAGGCGGACGAAATCCGGCGCAGCACGCACCTGGTCCCGGCCTTGCAGCGCCTGGATGCGGAAGCGGCGGCTGCCGCCCACTCGTATTGCTACTGGCGCTATTCCGCCGACGTGCTGGGACGCTCGCTAGGCATTCCGCGCAGCGCGATCGAGCGCCAGTTCGACCGCGCGGTCGCGCCTCGCGACGGCGCGCACAAGCTCGAATGGATCTGCCCGTGCTGCGACGGCCAGGCGCACTACCAGGTCGATGGACTGCTCGCGTCGCAGCGCGCCGCGCGGCAGGGTGGCTTTTCGGTGGAATGTCCGCATTGCGGGCACCTGGAGCGCCTGTATGCCGGCTTCCTGCACTCGGGCCGGCTGGAGTGTCACTGCAGCATCTGCACCGGCTTTATCCAGACACTGGCGGGCCAGCTTGCCAGGCCCGCGCGCAAGCTGGTGGGCGGCCTGGAAGCGTTTGCCTGGAAGCACGCCGCCGATGCCGTAGCCGAGATCCAAGAACTGAAGGAAGCCGCGTTGCAGCGCCTGGCACGCGGCGACACGCCCTCGGAAAACGCGATGGCGTTCGCGCATGCCGTGCAGGCAGACGGCAATCGTCCCCTGCCAGACATCCTGGGCGACATCGATCCCACCCTCGAAGGCCGGCTCGACAAGAATCCGCGGGTGTGGGCGCTGCTGTGCGAGCTGCTGCAGGAAGGCGTGCTCGACTGCCAGTGCACCATCTACGACCAGGACAGGTGCCAGCGAGTCGCGCTGGAGATCGCACTGCTTGATGAGGATTCGGCCGCGGCCAACCCCGCGGCGCACGAACAGCTCAATACGTTGCTGAAGGGATACCAGCCGTCGGATCGAGACGCCTTCATCAACTGGCTGCAGGCGCTGAAGCGTCTGCGGCTGTGCACCGCGCGGTTCAATGTCGCCGTCGACGTGTCATGGAAGCCCAGCGTGGAGCATTGCCGCATCCTGACCGCGCGGCAACCGGACAGCCTGGCCGCGGCCGGCCCGCATGCCAGCGCCCCGCCGCGCTGGCAGCCCGCGCCACGCCTGCGGCCACCGGATCGTCCCGTTTATCTCGATGCCGAGCTGGAAGCGGTGCAGCTGTTGAAGGCGCTCGGGTATATCGTGTTCAGTCCCGAGGATATCCGGGCGCAACAGGACAACCTGGAAAACATCTCGTAGATCTTGAAGCGCAGTTTCCTGGCCGAAGCACGACATGACCTCCGCTGAACTCAAACTGGATCCTGCAACCACGGCGCTCGTCCTGATCGACCTGCAATACGGCATCGTCGCCCTGGAAGTGCAGCCGCAGCCGGCCAGCGAGATTGTCGCCAGGGCGCGGCAGCTTGCGGCAACGTTCCGCCAGCTCCAGGCGCCCGTCGTGCTTGTCACGGTTGGCAACTCGCCCGATGGCAAGGATGCGCTTGCGCCGACGGTGGATACACCCGCTCCCCAAAGCCAGCGCGGCCCCGACTGGTCGACCGTGGTTGCGGAACTGGGCGCCGAGCCGACCGACCTGCGCATCATGAAGCGCCAATGGGGCGCCTTCTATGGCACCGACCTGGACCTGCAGCTGCGCCGCCGTGGTATCCGCACCATCGTGCTGGCCGGAATTTCGACCAACGTAGGGGTGGAGTCCACCGCCCGTGACGCCTTTGAACGTGGCTATGGCCAGGTGTTCGTGACCGATGCGATGGGCTCGCCGTCCGCGCAAGCACATGCCAACACGCTGAAATACACCTTCCCCCGGATTGGCCGCCTGCGCACTGCCGACGAGGTCATCGCCGCGCTGCAGGCCTGACTTATCCGCCAGCTTCAGCAGATGGCAATGCCCCGGCGGCGACCTCCTCTTGCGATGGACGGCTTTGCGCACTACTCCTATGAGGGAAGCGTCCCGAGGAGGCCCCATGGCGCAATGCACAAAGTGCGGATGCGATAACACCGCGGGGGCCAATTTTTGCCAGCAGTGCGGCAGCGCCCTCACCCGCCAATGCCGCCGCTGCGGCCAGGCCCTGGCGCCGGCGGCGCGCTTCTGCAGTGCGTGCGGCGAACCCTGCGGCGATCTGGCATCCGCTGCGCCCACCGCCCCTGTCTCCTATACGCCACCCCACCTGGCCGAGCGCATCCGCAACGAGCAGGCGGCGCTGGAAGCCCGGGGCGAGGCCGCCGGCGAGCGCAAGACCATCACCGTGCTGTTCGCGGACATGGCCGGTTCGACCGCCCTGATCCATGACCTGGACCCGGAAGACGCCCACCGGCTGATCACGCCGGTGATCGACCTGATGATGGAGGCGGTGCACTACTACGAGGGCTACGTTGCCAAGTCATTGGGCGACGGCATCCTGGCGCTGTTCGGCGCTCCGATCGCCCACGAGGACCACCCCCAGCGTGCGCTGTACGCCGCGCTGCGGATGCAGAAGGCGATGCAGCGGCACAGCGACCGGCTCAGGCTGGAGCAAGGCATCTCGCTGCAGATCCGGGTCGGCATCCATACCGGCGAGGTGGTCGTGCGCTCGATCCGCAAGGACGATTTGCACACGGACTACGATCCGGTCGGCCACACCATCCACATTGCCTCGCGGATGGAAACCATGGCCGCGCTCTCGTCGATCTTCGTCAGCGAATCCACCCAGCGGCTCGCCGCAGGGTATTTCGCCTTCAAGCCGCTTGGGGTTGCGCAGGTCAAGGGCATTCCCATGCCGCTGGCCGTCTACGAGCTGACCGGCATCGGGCCGCTGCGCACGCGCTTGCAACTGGCGGCGCACCGGGGTCTCGCATGCTTCGTCGGGCGCGACATGGAACTGCAGACGCTGCACCATGCGCTGGAGCGGTCCGCGGGTGGACAGGGGCAGATCGTCGCGGTGGTCGGCGAGGCCGGGGTCGGCAAGTCGCGGCTCTTCCATGAATTCAAGGCGCGTTCGCCCGGCAGTTGCCTGAAACTGGAGACGTTCTCGGTGTCCCACGGAAAGGCCTTTGCCTACCTCCCGCTGATCGAACTGGTGAAGAACTATTTCCAGATCGAGGCCCAGGACGACGAACGGAAGTGCCGCGAGAAGGTGGCGGGCCGCGTGGTGATGCTCGACCGGGCACTGGAAGACGTGCTGCCCTACCTGCTGCATCTGCTAGGCATCAGCGAGCCCGGCTCGGCATTGCCGAACATGGATCCGCTGATCCGGCGCCAGCGCACGTTCGAGGCGATCACCAGCCTGCTGGCGCGCGAGAGCCGCAACCAGCCGCTGGTGCTGTTGTTCGAGGACCTGCAATGGCTGGACAGCGAGACCGAAGCCTTCCTGGATGTTCTGGTCGAGCGCCTTGCCGACGCGAGGATCCTGCTGCTGCTGAACTACCGGCCGGAGTACCAGCATGGCTGGGACCAGAAGGACAGCTACACGCCACTGCGGCTGGCGCCGCTGGGCCAGGCGGAGGCCGGGCAACTGCTTACCGCGCTGCTTGGCGACGATCCGACGCTGATGGCCCTCAAGCGCCTGATCCTGGCAAAGACCGAGGGCAATCCCTTCTTCATGGAAGAGGTGGTACAAACCCTTTGCGAGGAGAAGGCCCTGCTTGGCGAACCTGGCCACTACCGCATCGAGACGACGCCCACCGCGCTGCATATCCCGACGACGGTGCAAGGGGTCCTGGCCGCCCGCATCGACCGGCTGTCCCGTGCCGAGAAAGACTTGCTGCAAACACTGGCGGTGATCGGGAAAGAGTTTTCCCTCAGCCTGATCCAGCGGGTAGTCGCGCAGCCGGATGACCAGTTGCGCCCGCTCCTCGCGCAGCTGGAGGCGGGCGAGTTTATCTACGAGCGGCCGGCGTTCCCCGACACCGAATACACGTTCAAGCATGCGCTGACCCAGGAGGTGGCCGGCAACAGCCTGCTCACGGAGCAACGCACGGCGCTGCACCAGCGCACGGCGCAGGCGATCGAGGCGCTCTTCCAGAACCAGCTGAAGGACCACTACGGCGAGCTGGCCCGGCATTACAGCCTCAGCGGCAACGATCCGAAGGCGGTGGAATACCTGCAGTACACGGGACAGCAGGCTGTCCAGCGCTCCGCCTACCACGAGGCAATCAACCACCTGAGTGCCGCACTGGAATTGCTCGGGCGCCAGCCCGACACCCCGGAACGCGCGCACCAGGAGCTCGCGCTGCGGCTTGCCATCGGGCCGGCGCTGATCGCCGCGCGGGGCTTTGCCGCATCCGAGGTGGAGACGACCTACAGCCGCGCGCTGGCACTGTGCGGCCAGGGCGGCGACACGCCACAGCTGTTTCCAACGCTGGTCGGCTTGCGTACCTATTTCTCGCTGCGCGCGGAGCATGCGAAGGCCTACCGGCTCGGCAAGCAGCTGCTGCGGATGGGCGGGCAATCGAACGACCGGGAGTGGCTCGGAGAAGCGCATGTCGCGCTCGGGATGACCGCGTTCTACCTGGGAAGATTCGGCATCGCGCGTTCCCACCTGCGCGATGCCCTCGCGGTCTATGGCGCAGGGCCGCATCTCAGCCACCTGAATGTCCATGGCGTGGACCCCGAAGTGCGCGCCCTGTCGATGTCGGCGCTGGTGCTGTGGTGCCTTGGCTATCCTGACCAGGCCTGCCAGTGCGCGCAGGAGGGGCTTGCGCTGGCGCGGCAGCTTTCCCACCCCTTCAGCCTGGCGCATGCGCTGTGCCAGGCAGCAGAACTGCACCAGTTCCGCCGCGAGCCCCAGCTCACGCAGGAATATGCCGAGGCCGCCATCACGCTCTCGACCGAGCAGGGTTTCCCGCTCTGGCTCGCATGGACGACCATCCTTCGCGGCTGGGCGCTGGCCGAACAGGGGCAGCAACAGGCTGGCATCGCGCTGATGCACGAAGGCCTGGAGGCCTATCACGCCACCGGGGCGGTGTTGGGGAATCCGCATTTCCAGTGCCTGCTGGCCCACGCCTATGGACGCCAGGGACAATGGCAGGCTGGTCTGGATGCGCTTGCCGAAGCCAAGGACGCATTGGACAGGACCGGGGAGCAATACTGCGAAGCGGAATGGCACCGGCTCAAGGGCAAGCTGATACGGCAAGGTCCTGGTCCGGAATGCGATGCGGAAGCGGAAGCGTGTTTCCACAAGGCGATCGAGGTCGCCCGCCACCAGCATGCGAAGTCGCTGGAATTGCGGGCCGCGCTGGATCTGGCGCAGCTATGGCGGCAGCAAGGCAAGGAGGAACCCGCCACACAGTTGATGGCCACCGTCCGGGCGGGATTCACCGAGGGTTTCGACAGCGCGGACATGCAGGACATGCAGGGCATGCAGGACATCGTGCCTGCCTGCCGCTGATGCCATGGCAGTGTCCGGATCCAAGCCGCCGGCAGATGCCACCCCTGTTCTCACGATCCTGTTTGGTGCCTTCGACCGCCACAACTTCGGCGACCTGCTGCTGGCGCACGTGGTGCAACGCATGGCCGGGCTGGGCAGTCCCTGTTACGGAGGACTTGCCGACCGCGACCTCAGCGTGCAGGGCGGCCATCGGGTCGATGCCCTGCGGCGGCTTTCGGCCATTGTTGGCGACGCGCCCGTCGATGTCATCCACGTAGGCGGCGAAATCCTGACCTGCTCGCTGTGGGAAGCCGCCGTGATGCTGCTGCCGCCCGGGCAGGCCGAGGCCGTAGTGGCGCAGCTCGATAGCCGGCCGCAAGCGCGCACGGCGTGGGCACGGAACCAGTTGGGCCTGCCGGACCTGGTTCCCTACCTGTTGCCTGCCGGCCTGTTTGCCAACGTCAGGCGCGTGATCGTCCACGCCGCCGGCGGCATTGACCTTGGCTCGGTCGATGCTGGCATGCGGGCGGAAGTTGCAGCCAAGCTCGGTGCCGCTACCAGCGTTGGGATCCGCGACCATCAGACCCAGGCGCTGCTCGCTGAAAGCGGCATTGACTGCCGCCTGGAGCCCGATCCGGCGGTGCTGGTGGCCGAGTTGTTCGGCGACGGCATCCGCCGGCGCGCCGGCCGCGGCGAGTGCGCCCGCATCGTTTCGGCCTTCGCTGACGGATACCTCGCGGTGCAGTGCAGCGCCGATTTTGGCGACGACGAAACCCTTTCAGAGCTGGCGGCCCAGCTCGATCGCGTCGCCCGGGACAGGCGCCTGGGCGTCGTGCTGTTCCGCGCCGGCGCCGCGCCGTGGCATGACGACCTGGCTTGCTACCAGCGCCTAGCGGCCCGGCTGCGCGGCACGCCCGTCGCGCTGTTTGGCTCGCTTGACCTCTGGGATATCTGCGCCCTGATCGCGCACAGCCAGGGTTTTGTCGGCAGCAGCCTGCACGGCGGCATTGTTGCAGGCGCCTTTGCCTTGCCAAGGCTGGGCCTGCTGCGGCCCGCGCAACCGCCCGCGGCCAGCAAGCAGGTTGCCTTCGCCGCGGCCTGGGGCACTGCCGGCGCGCCGGCCGCGGTGCCCGTGCAGGAGGTTGCGTCCGGCATGGACCAGGCGATGGCGGCCCCGCCCGCACGGCGCAGAGCGCTGGCCCGGGAATGGACCACGGCATGCAGGGCCGCATTCAAGCTGGTTCAGCAGAGCGAATAGCACCGGGCCAACGCAAGACGGCGCGACAGGCATCTACCCCGTCGCGCCGTCGACGCCTTGCGGCGGAAGGCTTAATGGCCGGCGCTCTGGCCGCCGTCGACGTGCAGGATCTCGCCGGTCACGAACGGCGCGCGGTCGAGGTACAGCACGGCATCGACGATATCGCGCATTTCTCCCATATGCCCCATCGGATGCAGCGCGCCCAGCGCCTCATGCGTTTGCGCCGGATGCATCGGCGACTTGATGATGCCGGGCGACACAGCGTTGGCGCGGATGCCGGTCTTCGCATACTCGATCGCCAGCGACTTGGTCGCCGCGTTCAGCCCGCCCTTGGTCAGCGAAGCCAGTACCGACGGCACGCCGCTGATCGCATGGTCGACCAGGCTGGTCGTGATGCTGACCACATGGCCGCTGCGCTGCTTCTCCATTTCGGCGATGGCCAGTTGCGTGATATGGAAGAAGCCGTTCAGGTTGATGCCCGTGACGGTGGCATAGTCCTCGTCGGTATAGCTGGTGAACGGCTTGGCGACGAAGATCCCCGCATTGTTGACCAGCGTATCGACGCGACCGAACTTCGACACGGCTTCCGCGATGACGCGGCGCGCGGTGGACGGATCGGCGATATCGCCGGCCACCGCCAGGATATCCTGGTCGTCCGACGGCTTGATGCTGCGCGCCGTGGCGACGACCCGATGTCCGCGCTCGCGGAATGCCTTGACCAGTTCTGCGCCGATGCCCTGCGATGCGCCGGTGATGACGACAACCTTCTGTGCTGCACTCATTTTCTAACCTCGATGTCTGTTGACTCGGCCTTCCGGCCGATCGGGCCGACGGCTCCGATGGGCTCAAATTTAGGAGAACCGTCCTGGCATTCGAAGACCTCCACGGAACAAACAGTTATGCACGCGCGGAACAAATGGCGCCGAGACCACGGTTGCCAGAGCGATGTTTAAAGCTGCATGACGTGGGGTCCCGGCCACATTTCCGTCCCTGAGGCTCCCGCCATCGACTTCTGGCATTGGCCCACATATGATGGCGGCACCGCTTCCAGCCACACCTTGCAGCGCCCGATCCCACGCCATGAAAAGGCAATTCGATGACCTCCAGCTCGGCAGCATCGAGCTGTTCTGCCTGGCCGCCGAGCTGGGCAGCTTTACCGCCGCCGCGGCCGCGGCCGGCGTGACACCGCCCGCCGTCAGCCGCACCGTGCAGCGGCTGGAAGAACGGCTGGGGGTACGCCTGTTCGTGCGCACCACGCGGCAGATCCGCCTGACGGATGAAGGACGGCTGTATTTCGAGCAAAGCCGCGGCGCGCTGGCGCAGCTGCTGGATGCGGAGCGGCAGGTCAGCGGCCAGCGCGCGGCACCCGCGGGCCGGCTGCGGATCAGCTTGCCGACGCCTTACGCGCACTATCGCGTGCTGCCGATCCTGCCGGCGTTCCGGGCGCAGTACCCGGAAGTCGAGGTCGACGTGCACATCAGCAACCGCAACGTCGACTTCGCCGATGACACCTATGACCTGTCGGTGCGCGGCCGCGCGCCGGACGATTCGAACCTGATCGCGCGCAAGCTGGAAGATGCCGAGCTGGTGGTGGTGGCAACGCCCGCGTACCTGCAGCGCGCGGGCACGCCCAGGTCACTGGAAGACCTGCTCAGGCATGAGTGCATCCAGTTCGAACGCCCCAGCAGCGGCCGGCGCATTCCCTGGACCTTCCGCGTCAATGGCGAAGACGTCGATATCGCCACCACCGGCGGCTATGCGGCGACCGAAGACATCCTCGGCGGAGCCACGCTGGTGCGCGCCGGCGCGGGCCTGTTCCAGACCTATCGCTTCGTCGTGGAACAGGATCTGCGCGACGGCACGCTGGTAGAAGTGCTGCAGGAATATGCCGGCAGTACGCGGCCGTTCGTGCTGCTTTACCCGTCGGCACGGCATGTCACGCGCCGCGTGCGGGTCTTTGTCGACTTCCTGGTCGAGAAATTTTCCGCGTAGAACCCGGACTCAGGCAGGCCTGACCTGCGCAATGACCACGAGGATCACGGCCGCATTGGCGGGCTGCTGGAAGTGCGACGAAATGGTCCGCGCATGGCCGGCCTTGTCCCCCAGCACATCACGGAACAGGTCGGAAGCGCCGTCGAGGACCGCCGGCTGGTCGAACCAGCCCGGCGCACCGGCAATATGGCCGTCGACGCGGACAATGTGGTCCAGCCGCTCGAAGCCGCCCAGATAGGCGTCGATCTGCGCCAGCACATTGAGCGCCGCCAGTTCGGCGGCGCGCTTGCCCTGCTCCACTGTCAGGTCCTTGCCGAGCTGGCCTTGCCAGACCACCTTGCCATCCTGCAATGGCAACTGCCCGGAGATAAACAGCAGGTCTGCGGCCTGGCTGACGGCGGTATAGCTCCCCAGCGGCTGCGGGGGCTGCGGCAGCGCCAGGCCGCGCGCTGCGAGTCGTTCATGTACGGACATTCTTGCTCCAATCGGATCAGGTGTGCTCGCAACGGGCGGGTGCGCCGTGCGCGTTGGCCGAGCCGGCGGGACGGCACAGTTTGACCGCCGCCGCCGGCCTGTCGTGGCCACTTTAGGTGCGCCAAGCGCGTGAATACAGGCACCGGCAGGAACAGGAAAAGAAACGGCGGGGAACAAATCCCTCGCTTAAGCGCGCTTAATACAACCCGTCGTACTTATCTCCACCCCCTCGAAATATCGCTTGCACGGCCCTCCGACGGCACGTACATTATTTCCATATATCGTAATTTATTACGACATCTCGGAGATAAAAGTGCCTGTCAATATACCCGCCGCGAGCCGCGCCATGGCCGTGTTCGAGGTCTTCGCCCGCGAACAGCGCGACCTGTCCAACTCCGAGATCGCGAAACTGCTGGCAGTCGCCGACAGCAGCTGCTCCGACCTGCTGCATACCCTGCAATCGCTTGGCTACCTGATGCGCACCACGCGCACGCGGCGGTTCTATCCCACTGGCCGCCTGCTCGAGACTGCGCGGCAGATCGCCGAAAACGACCCGCTGAGCCGGATTGCGCGGGAAGCCGTGCGCCGCCTCGCCGAGGCCACCAACGAAAGCGCCTTCTTCGGCTTGCTGGAGCCACAGGCCGTGCGCGTCGCCGCGGTGGCGCAGAGCCGCCAGCCACTGCGCTACATCCTCGACGTCGGCGAGCGCGTCGCGCTGCATGCCTCTGCCCTGGGCAAGGCCATGCTGGGCCTGCTGCCGGAGGACGAGGCCCGGTCGCGGCTGGACACCATCAAGCGGACGGCGGTCACACCGAACACGGTGGTGGCGCTGGACCAGCTGATGACGCAGCTTGCCCGGTGCCGAGAACAAGGCTGGTACGAAGCCATCGATGAAGGCACGGCCGGTGTAACGGCGCTTGCGGTCTCGGCGCGCCTGGGCGAGCGGCCGGTAGCCATCTCCGTGGCCGGCCCAACGGAGCGCATCGAACGGCAACGCGACTTCTATCTTGCGGCCCTGCGCGAAGTGCGCGACGCACTGTTGGCCGACCACTGAACCTGCGCAATTCCAACGAAGGAGGAGAAATGGATCTTGGACTGAATGGCCGCGTGGCGGTCGTCACCGGCTCGGCCCGCGGCATCGGCGCGGAAACCGCCCGCATGCTGGCACAAGAAGGCATGGCCGTGGTCATCACCGACCTGGACCTCGACGCCGCGCGCGAAACCGCCAGCGGCATCGGGCGCGACGGCGGCAAGGCAATCGCCGTGCAGTGCGATGTGCGCATGGAAGACCAGGTGCGAAACATGGTCGGCGCCGGCAAGGAAGCGTTCGGCAGCATCGACGTGCTGGTCAACAACGCCGGCCTGGTCAAGGACCGCACCATCCTCAAGATGGACGAGTCCGACTGGGACCTGGTGCTGGACGTGACGCTCAAGGGCGCCTTCCACACCTGCCGCGCCGCGCTGCCCTTCATGCACGAGAAAGGCTGGGGCCGGATCATCAATATCAGCTCGCGCGCGCTGTTCGGCAACCCCGGCCAGGCCAACTACTCCACCGCCAAGGCCGGCATCGTCGGCTTTACCCGCGCGCTGTCGCTGGAGCAGGCGCGCAAGGGCGTGACGGTCAATGCCATCGCGCCCGGCTATATCGAGACCGAGTACATCAAGAGCCTGCCCAACTACGACACCATCCTGGCCAACGTGATGGCCAGGAACGCCGTGACGTTCCCCGGCGAAACCAGCGATATCGCCGGCGCCGTGGCCTTCATGGCGTCCGAACATGCCCGCTACATCACGGGCACCACCCTGTTCGTCACCGGAGGCCGCTATGGTTGATCCCAATGTCGACGTCGATGGCCTGGATGCCAGCCAGCAACTGCTGCGCGACAACATTCGTCGCTACCTGAAGGAAAACATCGCCCCGCGCATCGACCAGGCCGAGCAGGACAAGCAGTTCCCGCACGAGCTGCTGACAGGCCTCGCCGACTTTGGCTACTTCGGCGGCCACCTGCCTGAAGCCGACGGCGGGCTGGGCCTGGACTACCTGACCTGGGCGGTGATGATGGAAGAGGCAGGCTATTGCTGGTTGTCGCTGCGCATCCTGCTCAACGGGCTGAATATCGTCTCGGGCATCATCAATGCCTATGGCACCGAGCAGCAGAAGGATCGCTTCATGCGTCCGCTGCTGCGCAACGAGCGCAAGACCTTCGTGTCGATCTCCGAGCCGGACGTGGGCTCCAACGTGGCCGAGATCAAGACCCGCGCCGACAAGCGCGGCGACCGCTACGTGCTCAACGGCAGCAAGCTGTGGATCACCAACGGCATGTTCGCCGACTTCGGCATCGTGGTGGCGCGCACCTTCAGCGAGACCTGCAACGGCGAGCTGTCGCTGTTCCTGGTGGAGCGCGACGTGACCCCGTACAGCGCCACGCCGGTGGAAACCATGTTCACCCGCAGCACCGGCACCGCGGCCTTCACCTTCGAGAACGCCGAGGTCCCGGCCGCCAACCTGCTGGGCAAGGAAGGCCAGGGCCTGCGCCAGATCCTGATCGGACTGAACTTCGGCCGCCTGAACGTTGCCATGGGGGCGGTGGGCGCGGCGCAATGCGCGCTGGACCTGTCGGTGGACTACGCGCTGCAGCGCAAGCAGTTCGGCCGCCCCATCGGTTCGTTCCAGCTGGTGCAGAAGCACATCGTCGACATGACCATGCGCACGCAGGCCGCACGCGCACTGGGTTACCGCGCGGCACGGTCGATGCAGAACGGCACGTCGCGCACGGAATGCTCGATCGCCAAGCTGTACGCCACCGAAGCCGCGTTCGAGGTGTCCAACCTCGCGCTGCAGGTGCACGGCGGCATGGGCTACGCCACCGGCTACCCGATCGAGCGCATCTTCCGCGACACGCGCGGCGGGATGATCCCCGAGGGCACCACCGAGATCCAGACGCTCATCATCGGCCGGGAAATCCTGGGCATCAGCGCACTGACCTGATGCTCACAGACAATACGGAGACACTAGACATGACCCAACCCGCCATCCTCGAACAAATCGCCAACACCACGCTCTACTGGGAAGACCTGGTGCCGGGCATGACGTACAGCACCTCGTCGCGCACCATCACTGAAGCCGACGTGGCCGCGTTCGCGGCACTGACCGGCGACTTCAACAAGGTGCACGTCGATGCCGAGTACGCCAAGGGCACGATCTTCGGCCAGCGCATTGCCCACGGCATGCTGGTGGCCGCCTTCATGGCCGGCCTGACTTCGCGCTCGATCCCCAACCAGTTCTTCGAAGGCTCGCTGTTCAGCGTGCTGGAGAACCGGCTCAAGTTCCCCAAGCCCACGTTTATCGGCGACACCATCCGCGTGGAAATCGAAGTGGTTGAGCAGAAGGCCACCAGCCGACCGGACCGCGGCATCATTGCCTTCCTGCGCAAGGGCATCAACCAGCGCGGCGAAGTGGTGGCCGAGATGGCAGCCACCTGCCTGTTCAAGCGCCGCCCGCAGGGAGAGGCGCAATGAGCAGCCATCCGACCTGGTTCAGCGACCTGTCGCGGCTGGTGAACCCGCGCTCCATCGTGCTGGTCGGCGCCTCCGAGAAGCCGGACAGCATCGGTGGCCGTACGCTGGAAAACCTGACCACCTTCTCCGAGTTCAAGGGCGACCTCTACCTGGTCAATCCCGGCCGCGCGGAGATCCACGGCAGGCCGTGCGTGGCCTCGGTCAATGACCTGAAGGAAGCGCCGGACCTCGCCATCCTGGCCGTGCGCGCCGACATGGTCCTCCAGACGCTGCGCGACTGTGGCAATCGCGGCATCAGGTTCGCCATCGTCTTCACCTCCGGTTTCGGCGAAACCGGCGAGGACGGCCGCGCGGTGGAAGCCGGGATGCGCGAGATCGTGGCCAGCACCGGCATGCGCATCTACGGCCCGAACTGCCCGGGCCTGAACAACATGAATGCTCGGCTGGGCCTGACCTTCTCGCCGGCCTGGCGCATCGACCGCCGCGCCGGCCCGATCGGCGTGGCCACGCAGGGCGGCGGCCTGGGCCGCTCGTTCATCCAGGCGATGGACCGCGGCGTGGGCGTGGGGCTGTGGTGCTCCGGCGGCAATGAAGTAGACCTGGAGGTCAGCGACTATATCCACTACATGGCCGACGCGCCGGACATCGAGGTGATCGTGACCACGCTGGAAGGCGTGCGCAACGGCCCGCGCTTCATGGCCGCCGCACTGCATGCGGCGCGGCGCGGCAAGCCCATCGTCGCCATCAAGGTCGGCAAGTCGGAATATGGCGCCAAGGCGGCGCAGTCGCACACCGCGGCGATCGCCGGCTCGGCGGAGATCAACAGCGCGGTGTTCAGCCAGCTCGGCATCATCGAGGTGGATGACATCGACGAGCTGATCGACGTAGCCTCGCTGCTGGCGCGGCGCAAGCCCACCGGCAAGGAGCAGCTGGCTGTCTACAGCTTCTCCGGCGGCACCGCGGCGCTGGCCTCCGATATGGTCGGCCTGGCGGGACTGAAGCTGTCCGAATTCGCGCCCGCGACGATCGAGGCGCTGCGTAACGCCCTGCCCGGCTTTGCGGCATTCAGCAATCCGGTGGACGTGACCGCCGAGGTGCTGGTCAATACCGAAGTCAGCTATGCCACCCTGAAGGCCACCGCCGCCGACCCCAACACCGACCTGGTGCTGGTGCCGATCCCGGTGGAATACGGCAAGACCACGGCCATGCTGGCCGACAGCATGGTGCGCGTGCAGTCGGAAGAGACCGGCACGCCGATCGTGCCGGTCTGGATGAGCGACCGCACCGGCGAAGGCCATCGCAAGATGATCGACGGCGGACTGATGCCGATGCGTGCTGTGGGCAACGCCGTGCTTGCCATCCAGCGTTTCATCGAGTACGGGCGCTGGAAATCCGGCTTCGAACGCGAATGGCAGCCACTGGCCAACGTGGCAGGCACCGAGGCCACTGCCAACCTGTCTGAAGCAAGGACCAAGGCGCTGCTTGAGAAAGCCGGCATTCCGACACCGCGAGGCGTGGTGGCGCGCTCACCCGCCGACGCCGCGCTGGCCTTCCGCAATGCCGGCAATGGCAAGGCGGTGATGAAGATCGTCAGCGCCGCGATCACTCACAAGACCGACATCGGCGGCGTGCGGCTGGGCATCGCCTCCGGCGGCGACGCCATGGCAGCGTACGAGGAAATCCATGCCAACGGCGCCAAAGCCTGCGATCCGTCGCGGATCGAGGGCGTGCTGGTGGAACCGATGCTGCCCGCGCCGTTTGTCGAAGCGGTGGTCGGCATCCATCGCGATCCGGTGTTCGGCCACGTCTGCACCTTCGGCCTCGGCGGCGTCAGCATCGAGCTGTTCAAGGATGTCAGCCGGCGCCTGCTGCCGCTGACCCCGGCAGCCGCGCGCGAAATGGTCACGGAAACGCGCTGCTACGAGTTGCTCAAGGGCTATCGCGGCCAGCCGGCCTTCGACATCGATGCGCTGGCCGACATGCTGGTGAAGCTCTCGGATCTTGTCGCCAGGCACGCGGACAGCATCGAAGAACTGGAAATCAACCCGCTCGCGGTACGTCCGCAAGGCGAGGGAGTGATCGCGCTCGACGCGGTTCTCTCGTATCAAGGCACGGAGCCTTCGGCATGGTAAAGACTGACATCGGCTACACCACCACCGACACCATCATGGTGCGTGGCCTGAACCTCTCGACCGAGATCATCGGCAAGTTCGACTTTGTCGACATGATCTTCTTCACCACGCTGTCGCGCCTGCCGGCCCCGCGCGAGAAAGTCATGGTCAATGCGCTGCTGGTGACCACGGCCGACCATGGCATCACGCCCAGCTCGCTGTCGGCGCGCCTCACCTACATCGGCGCGCCGGAAGCGTTGCAGGGCGCCGTGGCCACCGGGCTGCTGGGCGCGGGCAGCGTATTCCTCGGGCCCATGCAGAACGCGGCGGAAATGCTCAACGAAGGCGCCGCCGATCTGGCCGACGGCGCCACGGACGAACAAATCCTGGATGTAGTCCGCGCGCTGATCCGCCGCTACAAGGAGCGCCGCCAGCAGATCTTCGGCGTGGGCCACCCCATCCACGTCGACGGCGACCCGCGCGTGCCGGCGCTGCGCGTGCTGTCGCGCGAGCACGGCTACTACGGCCTGCACTGGCGGCTGATGGACGCCATCGTCGAGGTGCTGGTGAAGGAGCAGCACCGCAAGCTGCCGATGAACGTGGTGGGCGCCATCGGCGCGATCGTCGCGGCGATGGGGCTGGACCCGCTGATTGCGCGCGGCCTGGCGCTGGTAGGCCGCTCGGCCGGCCTGCTGGCCCATGTGCTGGAAGAGAAACAGCAACCAATGGCGCGCGAGGCATGGCAGCTGGTCCTGAAGGACGACCCGCGCAACGTGCTGCCCTGACAGGCGCGACCCAGGCGGCGGGATATCGCGTGGGCGTGGCGTGATGGCGGGGCCGGCTTCCGGCAGACTACGAAATTTCGTATAGTACTGTCGTTGACCGAATCCCCAACTGCCAACCCATGCCTACCCTGATCCCCGCTGCCGGCCGCGCCATGGCCGTCTTCGAAGTCTTCGCCCGCGAGCGGCGCGAGCTGTCCAACTCCGACATGGCGCGCCTGCTGTCGCTGCCGGAGAGCAGCACCTCCGACCTGCTGCACACGCTCCAGTCGCTCGGCTACCTGGTGCGCACCACCCGCAGCCGGCGCTTCTATCCCACCGGGCGCCTGTTCGAGGTCGCGCGCCAGATCGCGGAGAACGACCCGCTCAGCACCGTCGCGCAGGAAGCCGTGGAACAGGTCGGCGAGAAGACCAACGAAAGCGTCTTTTTCGGCGTACTGGATACCGCCGCGGTCAAGGTCGTTGCCGCCCAGTCCAGCCGCCAGCCGCTGCGCTACATCATTGAAGTCGGCTCGCGCGCCGCGCTGCACGCCTCGGCGCTGGGCAAGGGCCTGCTGAGCCTGCTGCCGCCCGAGGAGGCGCGCGCTGCGCTGGGCCGTAGCCAGCTGCGCCAGATCACGGAGCACACCATTGTCGACGTCGACACGCTGATGGCGCAGATTGCCCGCGGCCACAAGCGCGGCTGGCACGAGGCGCGCGAAGAAGGCAGCGAGGGCGTCTATGGCCTGGCGGTGACCGGCCTGCTCGGCGGACAACCCGCGGGCATCTCCCTCGCTGGCCCGGCGGATCGCATGAAGAGGAACCATGACGCCTACCTCGCCGCATTGATTGAAGTCCGCGATGCACTGATGGAGAAGGCATAGCCGCGCGCCGGGTGCCAGGCGCGATACAAGCGATGTATTACGCGACATACCGAAAGTATTTTTCACAGCGCCGCTCTGTCCTTAGCATCGATTGGAAATCGCCGTGCACGTTTCCGCGCCGGTCCTTCCACCCTTTAAATCGACCTGGACATGAGCAGCTTCCTGGATATCCGGCGCGATGGCGCTGTCGCCATCGTCACCATGAACCGCCCCGAGACACGCAATGCGATCTCGGACGACGACGCCATCGAAGCCCTGGTGCAGATGTGCGAGACCATCAACCGGGACCTGACGGTGCGCGCCGTCATCCTGACCGGCGCCGGGTCGGCCTTCTCTTCCGGCGGCAACCTGAAGACGCTGCGCGACAAGCTCGGCAGCGGCCTGGCCCACCCCGTGCTGAGCCGCTATGGCTATCGCGACGGCATCCAGCGCGTGCCGCTGGCCATGTGCAACCTTGAAGTGCCGGTCATCGCCGCGGTCAACGGCCCCGCGCTGGGCGCCGGCAATGACCTTGCCTGCACCTGCGACATCCGCATCGCCTCCGAACATGCAAAGTTCGCCGCCACCTTCGTCAAGCTCGGGCTGATCCCGGGCGACGGCGGCGCATGGCTGCTGCCCCAGGCGGTGGGCATGTCGCGCGCCTGCGAACTGGCCTATACCGGCGACACCATCGATGCGCGCCAGGCGCTGGCATGGGGCCTGGTGTCGCAGGTGGTCGCCGCCGATGCGCTGCTGCCCACCGCCATGGAACTGGCCCGGCGTATCGCGCGCAACTCCGGCCATGCGCTGCGCATGACCAAGCGCCTGCTGCGCGAGTCGGTCCATGCGCGGCTGGACACCATCATGGAGATGTCAGCGGGCTTCCAGGCGCTGGCACACAACACGCCCGAACACGACGCCGCGCTGGACGCCTTCCTCGAGCGCCGCGTCTGAGGGCGTGATGGCGGTACGCCGCCCGCGCCGAAGTGCGCGGGCGGACAAAAAAATACAGCAAGGAGACAACATGGCATTCCACCATTTCATGCATGGCCTGGTCGCGGCATCGCTGGCGCTGAGCGCGATGCCGGCCACGGCGCAGTCCGACTTCCCGAACCGGCCGGTCAAGGTCATCGTCTCGCTGCCGCCGGGCAGCGGCGCCGACACCACGGCACGCTTCATCGCCCAGCACCTGGGCGAAAAATTCAAGCAGCCTTTCGTGGTGGAAAACCGCCCCGGCGCCAACAGCTTCATCGGCGCGCGCGCGGTGGCCGAGGCAGCCCCGGACGGCTACACCCTCTTCGTCGGCAGCAATTCGTCGATGGTGACCAACGTGGCGGTGTTCCGCAACATGCCCTATGACCCGGTCAAGGATTTCGTGCCGGTGGAACGGATCGCACGCTTTGCCATGGTGGTGGTAGTGCCGGCCAGTTCGCCCTACAAGACCCTCGACAACCTCGTGGAGGCCGCCCGCAAGGCGCCCGGCAAGCTCAACTATGCCAGCGGCAGCGCAGGCTACCAGGTGGCTGTGGAACTCTTCCATGAACGCTTCCGCATCAAGGGCAACCCGATCGCCTATAAGGGCACGGCGCCGGCGATGACGGACGTGGCCGCAGGCAACGTCGACTACTCGATCGGCGAGATCAGTTCAGTGCTGCCCCTGATCCGCGCGGGCCGCCTGCGAGCACTGGCCGTCACCGACACACAGCGACTGAAGGAACTGCCGCAGGTACCCACCGTTGCCGAAAGCGGCGCGCCCGGCTTCGAGGTGTTTGCCTGGACCGGCGTGTTCGCACCGGCCAGGGTTCCGGAGAAAATCGTCAAGTCCCTGTCGGACGCGGTGCGCGAGACCATGCAGCAGCGCGACAGCGTGAAATTCATCGAGAACCTGGGCGGCAGCGTGTTCTCCGGCGGTCCGCAGCAGCTCAGGCAGTTCCAGCTGGCAGAGATCCAGCGCACGCGCGACATCGTCAAGACTGCCGGCATTCCCGTGGAATAACGCCCCGCAAACCAGATCCAACCGACCGCAAGAGGAGAACGATGGGCCCCCTCGCAGGCATGAAGATCATTGAACTGGCCGGCATCGGCCCCGGCCCCATGGCGGGCATGGTGCTCGCCGACATGGGCGCCGAGGTACTGCGTATCGAGCGCCCCGGCGAAGCCGACCTGGGCGTCAGGCGCGAACGTCGTTTCGACCTGATGCTGCGCAACCGCAAGTCGATCGCGCTAGACCTGAAAGATCCCCGGGCCGTGGCCATCGTGCTGGACCTCGTGGAACAGGCCGACGCGCTGATCGAAGGCTTCCGGCCGGGTGTCACCGAGCGCATGGGCCTGGGGCCGCAGGACTGCATGGCGCGCAACCCGCGCCTGGTCTACGGCCGGGTCACCGGATGGGGCCAGACCGGCCCGCTGGCCCACACCGCCGGCCACGATATCAACTACATCTCGCTGACCGGCGCGCTGAACGCCATCGGCGCACGCGGCCAGGCACCCGCCATTCCGCCGGCCTACCTGGGCGACTTTGCCGGTGGCGCCATGTTCCTGGTCACGGGCGTGCTGGCGGCGCTGATCGAAGCCGGAAAGTCCGGACAGGGACAGGTGGTGGATGCCGCCATTGTCGACGGCGCCGCGGCACTCGGCACTGTCTTTTACGGCATGACGGCGGCCGGCCAGTGGCGGCAGGAACGCGGCACCAATGTGCTCGACTCCGGCGCCCACTACTACAACGTCTACCAGTGCCAGGACGGCCGCTGGATCTCGGTGGGACCGATCGAGGCGCGCTTCTACCGCGACCTGCTGGCGCGGATCGGCATCGATCCCGCCGGCCTGGGCGAGCAGCTGGACGCGGACACCTGGGAACCCGCGCGCGACCGGCTGGCGGAGGTCTTCCGCAGCCGTACCCGGGACGAATGGTGCCGGTTGCTCGAAGGCACCGACGCCTGCTTCGCCCCCGTGCTGGACTTCGAGGAGGCGCCGCAACACGCCCACCTGAAGGCGCGCGAGACCTTCGTCGAGGTGGACGGCATTCCCCAGCCCGGCCCCGCGCCGCGTTTCAGCCGTACCCGGAGCGCCCCGCCCGTGCCGCCGAGCGCGCCCGACGCAAGCCGCTATGGCGAGGTGCTGGCCGGCTGGCTTCCGCCCGAGACTATCGAACAGGTACGCACGCTGGGCGCCACCGGCCGCTGAATCGCGCACGGGGCAATGCCCGATTGCGCATTGCCCCCGCTTGCCGCATAGTCGGTCGCGCGGCACTGGTGCCGCGCCCGACCCGCCTTATCCGCATGGACCTCCGTCAGATCAAGCAGGCGCTGGTGCTGAGCGAAACGCTCAACTTCCACCGCGCCGCCGAGCGGCTGCACATGGCGCAGCCGCCCCTGTCCACCGCCATCCGCAAGCTGGAAGAAGAACTGGGCGTGACCTTGTTCGAGCGGCTGCCATCCGGCCTGCGCCTGACGCCCGTGGGCGAAACCGTGCTGCGCCAGATGCGCAACACCCTGTTCTTCGCCGACGAAATCCGCCGTGCCGCCAGTGAAGGCGAGCGTGGCGAGCAAGGCAAGCTGCGCGTGGGATTCGTCGGCTCGGCGGTGTATTCGCTGATGCCGCGGCTGATCCGCACGTTCCGCCTGCAGTATCCGCGTGTCGACCTGGTGATCGAGGAATCGACCACGGTAGAGCTGCTGCGGCGATTGGACGAACACTCGCTGGATGTAGCCCTGGTGCGCTATCCGATCCTGGAACGGTCCGGCGCCAGCGTCCTGCTGCTGCAGCCCGATCCGATGGTGCTGGCCGTCAGCGTCGATTCGCCGCTGGCTGCGCGTGATGTGGTGGATATCTCGGAGCTGGGCACCACACCGTTCATCTTGTATTCGCGGACCTTCGTGCCCGCCATGCATGCGATGACGATGATGGCCTTCCATGAGGCCGGCATCCAGCCTCCCATCGCCCAGGAAGCGGTGCAGGTGCCATCCATCCTGGCATTGGTGGAAAGCGGGCTGGGCGTGGCGCTGGTGCCGGCCACGGCCTCCCGGCAGGCCGGCGATGGCGTGAAGCTGGTGCGCCTGACCGGGATGCCGCCCAGGATGGAGTTGGGCATCGCGCTAGTGACGCTTCCGGAAACGGTCAACGCGACCACGCGCAATTTCGTTGCCATTGCGCGGGAGATCATGCCGGCGGCGCCGGGGACAACGGAGCCGGAAGCAGACTGATCTGGCGACCCTGCCAGCGGGCCTTGTCCGGCGCGGTTTACAGGGAATCCCGTGAATCTGGTCAGTGCGTGGCCCGGCAGCGGGCACGACACCAGGTCACCCTTGCGCGCGGCCTGGCGTCCCATGACCACCATCGTTTCCGAACCAGTAAGAATGACGCCACCGGGAGTTGTGGCATCGCCTACATAAGCAATCGAGGACATGGGTTTTCGCTTTTGCTGAGGCTAGTTCGTTTCTGAGCAGGGCCGTTTCAAAGCCGGAGCATCTTCCGAAGCGGCGTCAAGAAAGCAGCGCAAGCGGCTGCCTCCGAGTCGAAAGACTGCTCCTCTGTATGTTGTCCATGCCCGCTGTAGTACACGCACCAGCGCCCGTAACTTTCCAAAAGACATAACGCCTCATCCTTCTCACATCCAAGGCAATAGCTGTCTCGTGGCGCGCCAGCGGCACGAAGCTGCCCGCCTCGTGCAGGTACAGCGACGCCCCCTGCCACTGGTTGGCCTCGTCCAGCGTATGGATGCGCTGCGCCACTGGCAGGGAATACTCCAGGCGAAGGATCGCGAGAGACAACCCTGGCAGTATTGGTTTTGTCAGCAGTCCGCTGCCCTTACCTCAGCTCGCCAGGTGATACCCCCCATTCACCCCGATATGCTGCCCCAGGATGTACGACGCCGCGTCCGACAGCAGGAAGCAGATCGGCTGCGCCACCTCCTGAGGCTGCGCCCAGCGTCCCATCGGGATCATCGACAGGATGCCGTCGCGGAAGCGGTCGCCGCGGATGGTCTCCGTCATCGGCGTTTCCACCACGCCCAGGCAGATCGAGTTGGTACGCACGCCGTACTTGCCCCACTCGCGCGCGGCGCTCATCGTCATCCCAAGCATGCCGGCCTTGGCGCTGGAATAGTTGATCTGCCCGATCGAGCCGCGGCGGCCTGCCTCGGACGAGATATTGACGATGGAACCGCTGACCTGTTCGCCCTTCTTCGCGCGCTCCACCAGGTGCGCGCCGACTGCCTGCAGCCACAGGAAGGAGCCCGTCAGGTGGCAGTCGATGACCTCGTTCCACGTTGGCAGCGTCATGTTCTCGATCATCGACGCGCGCACGATGCCGGCGCAGTTGACCAGACCGTCCACCTTGCCGAAGTGCGACAACGCGTGCTCCATCGACGACGCGACGAAGTCAGCGTCGGACACGCTGCCGGTATAGGCAACCGTCTGTCCCGGATAGCGCGCGGTGATTTCCTGCAGCGCTTCGCCCTGCATGTCGACCAGCCCGACCCTGGCGCCCAGTTGCAGCGCGAGTTCCGCCGTGGCCTTGCCGACGCCCTGCGCGGCGCCGGTGACGATGATGACTTTGCCTTTCAGGGACATAAGATCCGACATAGTGTTCTCCTCGGTGTTTTCAACGGTTCAGTGGTACTGGCGGCCTTCCAGGCAGCCCATGTGGTATTGCGTGTCGCCGTGCAGCTGGTCCAGCACGAGCACGCGGCGCAGGTAGTGCCCGACGGCATATTCTTCGGTCATGCCGATGCCGCCGTGCATCTGGATCGCCTCTTGCGTGACCTGCCGTGCGGCACGGCCGATGTAGGCCTTGGCGGCATGCACCTGGTCCGCGCCGGCGGCCAGGTCATTGCGGCCCGCTAACGCCACGGCCAGCGAGAGCGACAGGCTGCGGCTCTGCTCCAGCGCCACCAGCATGTCCACCGCGCGGTGCTGCAAGGCCTGGTTGGATCCGATCAGCTTGCCGAACTGCTTGCGCGTCTTGAGGTAATCCACCGTCAGGTCACAGGCGCCCTGCATGGCCCCGACCATTTCGGCGCAGGCGGCGTTGATGCCGGCGTCGAGCACGCGCCGCAGCGCGGCCCCGTCCGCCTCGCCATCCAGC
This sequence comes from Cupriavidus sp. Agwp_2, assembly GCF_040784895.1. Classification (NCBI taxonomy): domain Bacteria; kingdom Pseudomonadati; phylum Pseudomonadota; class Betaproteobacteria; order Burkholderiales; family Burkholderiaceae; genus Cupriavidus; species Cupriavidus sp. Agwp_2. The sequence goes on along the minus strand of NZ_CP088084.1, from coordinate 258,829 downwards.
AGTTCGGCCTGGACGCCGTCGAGCCTCACATCGGCGGCCGGCGTGCCGTCGATCAGCCGGTAGCCTTCGCGCTGCACGCCGACGCTGTTTCCGTCCACCAGGAACAGCGCTGCCCCGCCTGCCGGCACCTGCGCGCTGACGACCAGGTAGTTGCTGCCCGCGCCGTGCACGACGCAGGGCTTGCTGCCGAACAGCGCCCAGCCGCCGACCCCGGACGCGGCCTGCACGGACACGCGTCCCGGCATGGCTTCGCCATGCGCCCATGCGAGCGTCACGTCGCCCTGGGCGATGCGCGGCAGCAGCCGGGCCTTTTGCGCGGACGAGCCCGCAGCCGCCAGCGCGGCGCCGGCCATCACCGCCGTGCCGTGGTAGGGCTCCAGCGACAGGACACGGCCCAGCTCGCGGGAAATCAGCATCTGGTCGACGGCATCGCCGCCGAAGCCGCCGAATTCCTCGGCGATTGCCGCCCCTGGCACGCCAAGCCCGGCCAGCGCGCCCCATACCTGCGAGCTGTGTCCGTCGTCGTGCACCACGTACTGCTGGCGCTTCTCAAAGTTGTACTCGCGGCCCAGCAGCCGCGACAGGCTGTCCAGCAGTTGCTGCTGGACGTCGTTCAGTTGCAGGTTCATCGCAGGTCCAGGACAGTGACCGAAAGAATGTTCTTTTGCACCTCGGTGCTGCCGCCGAAGATCGAGACGGCTCGGGAGTACAGGTAAGACCTGGTGAGCGTGCCGGTATCCGCGCGCAGTGCATCGGTGCCGCTCATGCCGCAGATCACGTCCGTGATGGCCTGGAAGATCTCGCTGCCGCGCGCCTTGAGCATCGGCGAAAGATTCATGTCGGCATCGCCGCCATGCATGCGGAATTGCGTGACCTCCAGCGCATGCAGGTCGGTCTCGATCATGGCAATGCGGCCGCGCCAGGGGGCCAGCATCTCGGCCGGCCGGCCTTCGGCCTGGTGCCGCGCAAGCAGGTCCCTGGCATAGGCCACGCGCTCCTTGCTGCGGCCGATGCCGGCAATGTAGGCGCGCTCGTGGCCGAGCAGGAACTTGGCGTAGTCCCAGCCCTTGTTCTCCTCGCCCACCAGGTTAGCCGCCGGCACCAGCACGTTGTCGAAGAAGACTTCGTTCAGGCTGTGCCGTCCGTCAATGCTGATGATGGGCCGCACCGTAATCCCCGGCGACTTCAGGTCGACCAGGATGAAGGAGATGCCTGCTTGCGGCTTGGCCGCGCCCGGGTCGGTACGCACAAGGCAGAAAATCCAGTCCGAGTAATGCGCCTGGCTGGTCCAGATCTTCTGGCCGTTGACCAGGTAGCCGTCCGCCGTGCGCTCGGCTCGGGTCTTAAGCGAGGCCAGGTCCGATCCGGAGCCCGGTTCCGAGAAGCCCTGGCAGACCTGGATGTCGGCGTTCAGCAGCTTCGGCAGGAAGTATTCGCGCTGCGCGTCGCTGCCGAAGTGGACCAGCACCGGGCCCAGCATGGTGATATTGAAGATATGCGGCGGCGGCGCGGGCGCGCAGGCGCACTCGTCGGCGAAGATCTGCTGCTCGGCGGCATCCCAGCCGGCACCGCCGAAGGCCTTGGGCCAGGCCGGCGCGCCCCAGCCGCGCGCGTTCAGCCGGCGCTGCCAGAGTTCAGTGTCGGCCTTGGAGGCAAAGCCGCCGGCGCGCAGCCGCTGGCGCATATCGTCGGGCAGGTTGGTGGCGATAAAGTCGCGGATTTCCTGCCGGAACGCCTTGTGTTGCCCGGAATAGAGCAGGTCCATGGTTGTCCTTCCGTTGGTTGGGGCTCAGCACCCCTTGAATACAGGCGCGCGCTTCTCCGCGAAGGCACGCAGCCCCTCTTGCATGTCGTATGAGCGCTGGTGGTCGCGGAACGCCAGCAACTCATCGCGCAATGCGTCGCTCACGGTCTTGTCCGTGGCCTGCGCCGCCACCCGCTTCATGCGCGACAGCACCAGCGGGCTGCGGGCGGCCAGCTCTTCGGCAAGTGCCTGGGCGTGGCCGGCCAGTTCACCGTCGGGCACCACTTCATTGACGAGGCCATGGCGCTCCATCTGCGCCGCCGTGAAGGTGCGGCCGGTGAAGAGCAGGTAGCGGGCCACGTTGACCGGCACCTTGCGCGGCAGCACGGCCGCGCCGCCGGCGCCGGGAAACACGCCGAAATTGGCATGCGCGTCACCGAGGCGCGCCGATTCGGCAGCCACCACCAGGTCGCAGGCCAGCACCAGCTCCAGTCCGCCAGCCACGGCCAGTCCGTTGACGGCGGCGAGCACCGGCTTGGGGAAGGCGCGCAGCGTGGCGAAGAACGCCGTGGCCACGTCGATGAAATCCGGCTCGCCGGCGGCAACGGGCGCAGAGACTTCCTTCAGGTCGGCGCCGGCACAGAAGGCGCGGCCATTGGCGGCCAGCACGACCACGCGCACGGCGGGATCGTCGGCCCAGCGCCGCAGTTGCGTGTCGAGTCCCAGCATCAGCTCGCGGCTCAGGCTGTTCATGGCAGCGGGCCGATCCAGCGTCAGCCAGCCGACGGCGCCACGAAGTTCATGCAGATGGCTCATCGTCAGGCTCCGTTCAGCACAGCTCGATCGCCACGGCCGTGGCCTCGCCGCCGCCCAGGCACAGGCTGGCCATGCCGCGGCGCAGGCCGCGCTGCCTGAGCGCGTGGATCAGCGTCACCAGCATCCGCGCGCCGGTGGCGCCGACCGGATGGCCCAGCGCGCAGGCGCCGCCGTTGACGTTGAGCCGGTCACGGGAAATGCCCAGTTCCTGCAGCGTCACCAGGGTGACCACGGCAAAGGCTTCATTGACCTCGTAGAGATCCACGTCCTGCGCCGTCCAGCAGGCTTTGTCGAGCACACGGCGGATCGCGGCAGCCGGAGCATCCACGAACTGCTGCGGGGCCTGGGCATGCGTGGCATGGCCGACGATGCGGGCGAGCGGCGCCACACCCTGGCGCTGCGCATCGCTTTCACGCATCAGCACCAGCGCGGCGGCGCCGTCGGAGATCGACGACGCATTGCCGGCGGTGACGGTGCCGTCTTGCCGGAACACGGCCCTGAGCTTTGGCAGCTTGTCGGCATCGCACTGGCCCGGCGTTTCGTCGCGGGTGAACAGCGTCTCGGCACCCTTGCGCTTGAGCGTGACGGGCGCGATCTCGTCATCGAACGTTCCCTCCTGCACCGCACGCTGCGAACGCTGCAGGCTCTCACGGGCATAGGCGTCCTGCGCCTCCCGGCCGATGCCGCGCTCCTGCGCGGAGAGGTCGGCGTAGTAGCCCATCAGGTGGCCCTCATACGCGTCTTCCAGGCCATCGCAGTACATATGGTCGAGGAACTGGCCGTGGCCGAGGCGGTAGCCATGGCGGCCGCGCGGCACAATGAAGGGCGCGTTGGTCATGGATTCCATGCCGCCCGCCACCGCCACCGAGCAGGTGCCGGCGCGCAGCAGGTCGTGCGCCAGCATCACGGCCTTCATGCCGGAGCCGCACATCTTGCTTAGCGTGGTGGCCGGTGTGGAAACCGGCAGGCCAGCGCCCAGCACAGCCTGCCGCGCCGGTGCCTGGCCCAGGCCGGCGAACAGGCAGCAGCCCATCAGGGCTTCGTCGACCGAGGCCGGGTCAACGCCCGCCCCGGCTACGGCGGCGCGGATGGCCACCGCGCCCAGTTGCGGCGCCGTGTGCTGCGCCAGCGCGCCATTGAAGGCGCCGATCGGCGTGCGCCTGGCGCCGACGATCACGATCGAATCAGTGTTCTGCATGTCAGGTTCCAGCCAGTCAGGGGGTCAGGCCGCGGCCGGTGCCAGCTGCAGCCGCACGAAGTCCAGGATCTCCTGGCCGGTGCCGCTCGCCTGGCTAAACAGCGCATCGCCAAGCGCGGTGGCGCAGGCGGTCTCCGTGCCGGCGCATGCGCGCCATTCATGCAGGCGGCGCGTGAACAGGCCGAGCGCCAGTTCCTCGGTGATGCCGATGGCGCCGTGCACCGCGTGCGCAATCGCGGCGACGCGGCTGGCCGCCTCGCTGCAGCGCAGCTTGGCCGCCGCTGCCAGCAGGGGACGCGGCAGGTAGCTGTCCGCGGCGCAGCCCAGGCGCGCGCCGAAGGCCGACGCATTGGCCTGCTCGGCCAGCACGCTCACCTCCTGCTGCATCGCCTGGAACTGCGAGATGGCGCGACCGAACTGCTGGCGGTCGTTCACGTAGCCGACGCTCATGGCCTGGATGCGCACCATGGCGCCGGCCATGCCCGCGGCGTGCATGGCGTTGCAGATGGCCAGCACGTCGCCCTCGCCGGCCGGCAGCCGGCGGATGGCCTGGGCCGCTGAATCCCAGCGCAGCGTGGCCGAAGCCTGCGGACGATAGGCCCCGGACGTGGCCTGGGCCAGCGCGCGCGGCATCAGCAGCCACTCGCCACGCCAGCCCACCAGCACCTGGTGCGCCAGCGCGCCGCCCGGCACTTCACGGCAGACGATGGCATCGCCTGCCTGGGTCAGCGCCGGGGCGATGGCGATACATTCGCCATCGTGCTCGTGGCCGGCGTCGGCGAGGATGGCGCGGGCGATGGCGGTCTCGGCAAACGGATGGCTCAGCCCGGCGCGCCCGGCGGCCAGGAACAGCGGGAAGGCTTCCGCCAGCGGCAGTCCCGCCCCGCCCCGCTCCACCGGGACCAGCGCGTCGGTGAAACCCAGCGCATCGATGGCGGACCATTGCGCGTCGGCACCTTCGCCGGACTCGCTGCGCCGTACTTGTTCATCCTGGCACAGGCCGGCCAGCGCGCGCTCGAAGGCTTCCAACAGGGAATCAGTCATGGTGTCTCTCGTATCAGCGAAGCCCGAGCGATCGGGCGATGATGCCGCGCAGGATCTGGCGCGTGCCGCCGCGCAGCGAAAAGCTCGGCGCCAGCTGCGTGATATAGGCGTGGGCGCGCAGCAGGTCGTCGGACGGGGCAAAGTCAGGCATCTGCTCCATCGCCTCGCTGATCCAGCCCGGTGCGGTCTGCTCGAACTCCGTGCCGAGGTCCTTGACATACGACGCGTCGATTTCCGGGTTCTCGCCCTTGTCAAGGCGGTCGGCCACGGCAAGCGACATTGCCCGCAACACGGCCATGCGCCCGGCGATGCGCCCGGCAATCGCCTTGACCGAATCCGGCACCGGCAGGCCGGAGGCCTTCACCTCGGCCAGCCATGTCTCGGCCAGCATCAGGCTGGTCAGGATGCGTTCCGGCCCGCTGCGCTCGAACGCCAGTTCGGCGGTCACCTGCTTCCAGCCGGAGCCCTCCTCGCCCACCAGCGCATCGGCCGGCAGGTCCACGTCTTCGAACACCACCTCGCAGAAGTGGCCATCACCCGCGAGGTCGCGGATCGGCCGCGCGGTGATGCCGGGCAGGCTCAGGTCGATCAGCACCTGCGACAGGCCCTTGTGGCGGTCGCCATGCTGGCCGGAGGTGCGCACCAGCGCGCACATGTACTGCGCCCGGTGTGCGTTGGTAGTCCAGATCTTGCGGCCGTTCAGCCGCCAGCCGGTCTCGGTGCGTACCGCCCGGGTGCGTACGGAAGACAGGTCCGAACCCGTATCCGGCTCGCTCATGCCGATGCAGATGAAGATCTCGCCGCGGATCAGCTTCGGCAGGAAGAACTGCTTCTGCGCTTCGCTGCCATAGCGCAGGATCAGCGGGGCAGTCTGCCGATCGGCGAACCAATGCGCGGATACCGGCGCGCCGGCGGCAATCAGCTCTTCCACCAGCACGAAGCGGGCAAAGGCGCTGCGGCCCGCGCCACCATACTCGGGCGGCAGGGCCAGGCCGATCCAGCCCTGCTCGCCGAGCGCACGGCTGAAGCCGGCATCAAAGCCCATCCAGGTGCGCGCGCGCACCGGCGCCGGCACGTCGCGCAGCGCGGCTTGCAGGAATTGGCGGATCGGGGTCCGCAGCGCCTCGTCCTCGGGCGGGATGCTGACGAGCGGAAGGGAATCGAGGGTCGAGTTCAAGTTAACTCCCGGTTTGGGTTCAGGTTCGGTCGCCGGCGTTCCCGCCGAGGCGCGTGGCGCCCTGCCTGGCCAGCTCGCGGATGCCTTGCTCGCTGTAGCCGGCCTCGGCCAGCACCTGGGCACTGTGTTCGCCCAGGCGCGGCGCCTGCCGCGTGACCGTCGGCTGCGACTTCGACCATTGCGACGGGATCGCCATCGAGCGGATCGCGCCTTCGCTGGGGTGTTCGACAACGTCGAAGAAGCCCACCGCGTCGAGGTGCGGGTCCGCCATCAGCGAATCCACCGTGTGCAGCTGCATCACCGGCATGTCGGCGGCTTCAAGCACGGCGATCCATTCCGCCGTGGTGCGCGTGGGCATGATCTCCGCGACCATGCGGTACAGCTCGTGGATATGCTTGTTGCGCTCGACGATCGAGCTGAAGCGCGGGTCGCTGTCCATCAGGCCGGGCTGGCCGATCAGCTCCAGGAACTTGCGCCACTGCTTGTCGTTGTAGAGCAGCACGCACAGGTAGCCGTCCTGGGTGCGATAGGGACGGCGGTGTTCGTTGAGAATGCGCGAATAGCCGCTGGGGCCGATGGGCGGCTCGAAGGTCAGCCCGCCCATGTGGTCGCCGAGGATGAACTGGGCCATGGTTTCGAACATCGGCACGTCGATCGACTGCCCTTCTCCGGTACGCTCGCGGTGGAACAGCCCCGCGGTGACCGCGTTGACCGCCGCCAGGCCGACGATGCGGTCGGCAATGGCGCTCGGCGCGTAGCGCGGCACGTCGCTGCCGGCCTGCTTGGCGAGCGCCGGGATCGCGACCGCGCCCTGGATCAGGTCGTCGTATGCGGACTTGGCCGCGTAGGGGCCACCCTGCCCGTATCCATACAACCCCACGTACAGGATGCGCGGATTGACCTTCGCCACTTCCTCGTAGCTCAGGTTCAGCCGCGCCATCGCCTGCGGCCGCACGTTGTAGATCAGCACGTCGGCATCGGCGGCGATGCGCAGCAGTGCCTCGCGCCCGGCCGCGGCCTTCAGGTCCAGCACGATGCTGCGCTTGCTGCGGTTCGCGTGCAGGAAGATGCCGGACATGCCGGCGTTACGGCGCGGGCCGACCTCGCGCACGGTATCTCCGTCCGGTGGCTCGACCTTGATCACGTCCGCCCCGAGGTCGCCCAGGATCTGCGTGGCGTAGGGGCCCATCAGCACCGTCGTCATGTCGACGATGCGCACGCCCTGCAACGGGCCGCTCATGTTGCGCTCCCCGCCCGTGCGGAGACGGGGAAAGTGAATGCGTTGAAAGTCATCATGCCTCCTTGAATCGCGTTGATGGAAATCCTACGGAAGCACGCAGGGTTGGAAAAATACTTTGTGTATGTCGCTCAATACATGGCTTGTATCGGTACCGGCGAGGGCAATGCCGTGCGGGGACGCGTGCACCACGGGTCCCCGCACGTACTCCCGCGACCGCCGGATGGCGTCAGAAGACGTGGCGAATGCCCGTGGTCACGCCGACCATGGCCTTCTGTCCTGCCATCGACGGATAGCCGTACAGGAACAGCGTCTGTGACGAGTCGAAGTTCAGGCCTGCATTGCGCGAGTAAGCCGCCGACAGGTAGACGTCGGTGCGCTTGGACAGGTTGTAGTCCACCAGGAACGACACCTGCCACGGGTTGGCAGGATTGCTGGCAGGTGCCGTCTGGCCCAGGCTCAGGCGCTTGAAATCCGCGTAGTAGTAAGCCAGCGACAGTCCCAGTGCCCTGGTAGCCTGGTAATTGACCCCCGCCCAGTAGTAGTCGTCGCGCGCCAGCGTATTGCCGTTGGCGAAGTCAACCTTGGCCCAGCGGTAGCCCACCATCGCCTTGAACGGGCCGGTGGCATAGCTGAACGCGGTGCCGGCCTTGCGGCTGGTTCCCTGCTGGCCCGAGGTCACGGTCGGATGCCATTCGTCATAAGCGAGGGTGGCGCCGAAGCCGTTGCTCAGCCACGTCAGCGAAGCGCCGTAGCCATTGTTGTCGCGGAACGCCCCCGGCGTTTCGCCGGCGCCGCCGTTGGCCAGCGCGGTGGCGCCGATCGCCGGCACCCCAACGCCGAACGAGTAGTGCGCGACGGCCTGCACCGGGCCAAACTGCCCCACATACTTGACCGTGTTGTCTTCGCGGTAGTTCGTGCCGAGCTGCCAGGCGACAGGTTCATAGGTCGTGGCAAAGCGCAGCGGCGCGAAGTTGGCCATGCCCTCGAAGAAGGAGGTGTACTGCCGGCCCAGCATCAGCTTGCCGTAGGACTGGTTCTGCAGGCCGACAAAGGCCTGGCGGCCAAACAGCCGGCTCGACTGGATCGCGCCGGTGTCCCAGGCAAAGCCGCTTTCCAGCACAAAGATGGCACTGTTGCCGCTGCCCAGGTCCTCCACGCCGCGCAGGCCCCAGCGCGAAGGCGACAGGCCGCCCAGCGTCGGCATCCCCACGCGCTTGCCGCCGGTGGTGGCAAAGACCGGCTGGCCATTGACGACGGCAGGCTGCGCCGTCGCGACGCGATTCACGTATTCGATGGACCCGTCGACCACCCCATACAACGTCACGCTGGAATTTGCCCGGGCCGTCGCGCCAAACCCCCCAAGGGCGCCCATCGCCGCCAGGGCGAAAATCGTCTTCCTCATTTCTTGTCTTCTCCTTGTCAATCGTCTGCGCCAGACGCAAGCTTCCCGTCCGGTGCGGGCACGCCTCCTCCAGAAGCGCGGCGCACGCCGTTTCCTCCGTGTGCGCGGTGACTAGGAGAACATTGCGCGGACCTCCCGATACCCCCCTGTCGGGAGGCGTTGGCCCTGCCCACACCCCCACTCATGTCGAGGGGGGACAAGCAGCACCAGGCGTCTAAAAAAATCCCGCGCGCAAAAAAAACTCCGGCACCAGTGCCGGAGATGAAACGCCCGTCACATCGAGCCTGTGACAGGGCATGGAGACATTTGCGTGTCGAGGCTCCGCCAACCCTGGTCAGGGCCGCGCCTCCCTGTCCCAGTCGAACCGTGCCGGCTTGCCGTTGAGAAAGGCATCCACCGCCTCCGCGTAGTACGGCACCGCCGAAGCCAGCGCCTGCGCCTGGCACTCCAGCTCCAGCAGGGTGTCGTATGAGCTTTCGAAGGTGCGGTTGAGCGCGCGCTTCATCAGCGCGAGCGCCTCTTGCGGCGCTGCCACGAAGCGTTGCGCGAAGTGCCGCGCCTCCTTCGCCAGTTCCTTCGCCGGATGGATCGCATGCACGATGCCGCAGCGCCTGGCATCGACGACTTCGAGGCGCCGGCCGGTGAACATCAGTTCCTTGGCCAGCATCATTCCCACGGCACGCGGCAGCGCATACAGCGAGCCCATGTCGGGCAGCAGGCCGACCTTGGCGAACGACATGCAGAACGACGCACGCTCCGAGGCCAGCACGAAGTCGGCCGCCAGCGCCAGCGAGAACCCCGCGCCGGCCGCCGGCCCGTCCACCGCCGCGATGACCGGGATTTCCAGGTCGCGCAACCGCCGCAGCCACTTGTGGATGTCCTGCAGGCGGCGGCGCATGGCCTCCGGCGCGCGCGCGGAAGGATCGGGACTTGCGAAGATCTCCCTGATCGACTTCAGGTCGCCACCCGCGCAGAAGCTGCCGCCTGAGCCGGTCAGGATCAGCGCGCGGATACCGCGGTCGGCTTCCACGCAATCGAGCATGTCGTGGTAGTCCTGCCGCATCTGCAGCGTCAGGGCGTTGCGCGACGCCGGACGCTGGTGCGTGAACTCGGCCACGCCGTCCGCAATGGAAAGGTGGCTGTGGCGCATCGGGATTTGCCGGGCCTGCATCGTCGTATGTCCTCCAGGAAGTGGCGGAAAGCCGTTGGCGGCAGTGTGGCGCTGCGCATGGTCTTGCCGCCCCCCTCATCTCAAGGGGGATGCTCCCAGCGTGTCCATAAGCCAGCGCCTATGCGCCAGCGGCACCCCCAGTGGTGGGGGGCGTTCCCGGCGTGGCCCGGGCTTAATGTGGACGGCATCGGCAATGCAGGCTGGCCTGCCTGCCGCCAACCAACTGGAGCGCCTTCATGAACTTTGCCCCCGACCCCAATCTCGCTGCGTTCCGTCAGGAGGTACGGGACTTCCTGCGGCAACACCAGCCGGCGGACCTGCCGCGACGCAAGGACGGCCTGCGCTCGCCGCGTGCCGACGTGGTGCGCTGGCAGCGCATCCTCGATGCCCAGGGCCGGGGCGCGCCCTACTGGGCAACCGAGCATGGCGGCACCGGCTGGAGCGTGCAGCAGCGCCTGGTGTTCGACGAAGAATGCGCGAGCGCCGGAGCTCCCTCCCAGGATGCGTTCGCGCAGAAGCTGGTCGGCCCGGTCCTGAACCATTTCGCCACGCCGGATGCGGAACCGACGGCAACGGCCCCGATGCTGCCGATGGCGGAGGTCGCGCAAGGCATGGCGTCGGAGATGTTCTTCCGCCGCGCCACCACCATCTATGGCGGCACCAGCGAGGTGCAGCGATCGATCATCGCCAAATCGCTGTTCCAGTTCTGAAGCCGCGGAAAGCAAGAATGTCCTTCGGCATACCGCCCGAAGGACTCTTGCAACCGGCAGGGTCGACTACGACTGCTATTCGGGCTGCAGGCCGGACGCCGCGATCAGCCGCTTCCATGTCTGCTGGTCCGCCATCACGGCCTTGCCAAGTTCCGCCCCGCTGCCCGGGTTAGGCAAGCTGCCACGGCTCGCGTAGTGGACCATGGCTTCAGGCGAGTTCACAAACTCCAGCGTCAGCCTGGCGATCTTGTCGACGATCGGCGCCGGCGTGCCTGCCGGCGCAAACAGGCCGCTCCAGTTGATGCGCGACACCGCCTCAACCACGGTGTTGTTCTGCATGCCGGCTTCAGCCAGCGTCGGCACCTCTGGCAGCAACGATACGCGCCGCGGGCTGAGCACCGCCAGCGCGCGCAGCTTGTTCGACTGGATCAGCGGCAGTGCCGCGGTGAACTCGACCATGGTGAAGTCCACATTGCGGCCAATCAGGTCCGGCAACAGCGTTGCGGTCGCCTTGTAGGGTACATCCACCGTCCTGATGCCCGCCGCCTCCGTGAACGCCGCTGCCATCAGCCGGTAGCCGGTGCTGCTGCTGGCGCCGTTGAGCTTGCCGGGCCGGGCGCGTGCGGCGTCGACGAGATCCGAAACCGACTTGTACGGAGAACTCGCGGCGACTACCAGCGCCACCGGCAGCGACGACATGCGCGCCACCGGCACGAAATCCTTGCCCGGGTTGTACGGCAGTTGCCTGAACAGGTAGGGGTTCGCCGACATCGCGCTGGATGCGGTGAGCAGCAGCGTGTAGCCGTCAGGCGCGGACTTGGCCACATAGTCACTGGCGATGATCATGTTGGCGCCTGGCCGGTTCTCCACCACGACGCCCTGCCCCAGCTTCTGCGACAGGAATTTCGCCAGGAGCCGGGTGTAGTCGTCGATGCCGGTGCCGGGGCTGGCAACGGATACGATCCTGATCACGCGTTCCGGATAGTTCTGTGCCTGCGCCCCCGCCGGGGCGGCCAGGACCGCCAGCGCGCCGCTGGCGGCGGCAGCGAGAATGCGGCGGCGCTGGCGTGAAATGCGATCTTGCATGCGTGTCTCCTCCTTGCTTGTACTGCCCCGGTACGGGGCAGCTGGTCTTGTAGAGAGGTCCGGCGGGTTACGGGAACCGCCTGATGATCGATTCCGCGATGCAGACCGGCTTGCTGCCGCCCTGCCGCTCCACGATCATCTCGAGCTTCAGCTGCGCGCCGCCGTTTTCCAGCGGATCGAACGACACCAGCTTGAAATGCGCGCGCAGCAGGCTGCCGACCGGAACCGGCGCGGGAAAGCGCACCTTGTCCAGGCCGTAGTTCACGCCGGTGCTGCTGTGCTTCACCTTGTAGGCGGTATGGGAAAACGCCGGCAACAGGCTCAGCGTCAGGAAGCCGTGCGCGATCGGCGCGCCGAACGGGCCGTCCTTGGCACGCACCGGGTCCACGTGGATCCACTGGTGATCGCCGGTCGCATCGGCAAACAGGTTGATGCGGTCCTGCTCCAGCATCAGCCATTCGCTGGTGCCGATGACTTCCCCGACCAGCGGCTGCAGGTCGCTGATGTTCTCGTAGATCTTCATGCTTGCAATGCCTCCTGGTTCAGGGCTGCCTGCAGGGCGCGAGCGTTGCAAGCCTCGTGCAGGTCTGCGTTGCCAAACAGCACGTCCGCCACCACGGCGCGCTTGAAGTAGTGGCCCACGGTGTACTCCTCGGTCATGCCGATGCCGCCGTGGAGCTGGATGCCTTGCCCGCTGACGTAGCGGGCGGCACGGACGATCAGTGCCTTGGCCTGCGACACCGTTCGGGCCAGGTCGCCATCGTCGTCGTTCTCGATCGACGCCAGCAGCGCATACAGCATTGAGCGCGCGACTTCGAGTTCGGCCGCCATGTCCGCCATGCGGTGCTGCAGCGCCTGGAAGCTGCCGATGGGCACCCCGAACTGCTTGCGCACCTTCAGGTACCCGGCCGTGATCTCGATGGTCTTCTCCATGCCGCCGACCAGCTCGGCACAGAGCGCCGCGATGCCATGCGTGAGCCCGTGGCGCAGCGCAGCCTGTCCCGTGCCCGCTTCGCCAAGCAATGCATCAGCCGGTACAAAAGCCTGGTCGAAGGTGACTTCCGCCGCCCAGCTGCCGTCGTGCAGCGGCAACGCAACGCGCTGCAAGCCCGCCGCGTCGGCCGGGACCAGGAACAGGCTGCACAGGGCAGCCTCGCCGGACGCGCCTGGCAGCATGGCGGACACGATGAAGGCATCGGCATCGCAGCCGCCCAGCACCAGCGTCTTGGTGCCGTGCAGGCGGTAGCCGCCGGGCGCCGGCTCGGCGCGCGTCGCCACGGGTTCGGGCAGGCCGCGCGACTGCGCCTCGCTGTAGGCCAGCGCGACGCGGCGCGAGCCGTCCGCCAGCGCGGGGATCAGTGCGTCCAGCTGGTCGGGACCGGCAGCCGCCGCCAGGGTCTGTGCGGCCAGCACCGCGCTGCCGAGATACGGTTCCACCACCAGGCCCCGGCCCAGTTCGGTGGCGATCAGCACGGTTTCGATGATCGAGCCGCCCAGGCCTCCGGCCGACTCCGGCAGCGCGGCCGCCAGCCATCCGTTCTCGGCAAAGATGGCCCAGTGCCTGGCGTTGCAGGGCTCGGCGGACCTGATCCTGGCCGTGCGCGCCTCGAAGTCGTAATCTTTGTCGACGAAGCGGCGCACGCTGTCCTGAAGCAGGCGCTGTTCGTCAGTCAGGTTGAAATTCATGATCGGTCAGTGCCTTCAGAGTTGGAACATTGACTTGGCGATGATCGTGCGCTGCACCTCGCTGGTACCGCCATAGATCGTTGACGCGCGGCGAAAGAACATCTCGTTGGTGATGCCGCGGGCGACGTCCTGTGCGGGCAGCGGCGCGGCGGCATCGGCGGCGGCGTCCTGTGGCGTCGGGTAAGCGACGGCGCCGTAGTCCCCCAGCGCCTCGACCAGGAAGCTGCTCATCTTCTGCAGCAGCTCGGTGCCGCGGATCTTCAGGATCGAGCCCATGGCATGCGCGGCGGGGCTGTGATCCTCTTCCATCGCCGCCACGCGCTGCACCAGCGTGGCGATGGCGGCAAGCTCCGCCTCGAAGCGCGCCAGCTGCAGCGCGAACTCATGCCGCTCCAGCAGCACGCTGCCGCCCTCGCACCGGCGTGTCGCCAGCGCGTGGATCTGCGCCAGGTAGCGGCGCAGCATCGGCAGGTCGGCGGCCGTGGCGTGTTCGTTGTTGAGCAGGAACTTGGTGATCTTCCAGCCTTCGCCCTCGGCACCTACCAGGTTCCTGACCGGCACGCGCACGTTGTCGAAGAAGGTCTCGTTCAGGTGGTGGCAGCCATCGATGGTGACGATGGGCCGGACCGTGATGCCCGGCGTCTTCATGTCCACCAGCAGGAAGCTGATGCCTGCCTGCTTCCTGACCTCGGTGTCGGTGCGCACCAGCAGGAAGATCCAGTCGGCGCGATGCGCGTAGCTGGTCCAGATCTTCTGGCCATTGACCACGTAGTGGTCGCCATCGCGGTCGGCGCTGGTACGCAGCGAGGCCAGGTCCGAGCCGGAGCCCGGCTCCGAAAAGCCCTGGCACCAGTGCCGTGCGCCGCTGAAGATATGCGGCAGGTGCTCGGCTTTCTGCTCCGGCGTGCCGAATGCATTCAGCACGGGACCGAGCAGCTTCTGCGCACCGGTATCTTGCGATGGCGCGCCAACCGCCGTGCACTCCTCGTCGAACACCAGGCGCTGCAGCACGCTCCAGCCGGTGCCGCCATGCTCGGTTGCCCAGTACGGCGCGCCCCAGCCCTTCTCGTTCAGGATGCGCTGCCAGTGCTTGAGTTCCGACGCGGGCGAGCGCGTGCCGATGCGGATGCGGCCGCCCAGCTCGGCGGGCAGGTTCTCGCGCAGGAAGGCGCGCACCTGCTCGCGAAAGGCCTCCAGGCCCAGGTCACGTTCAAAATCCATGTTCGTCTCCGGCCGTCAGACCGGATCCCAGCCGAACACGTCGCGCGACAGGTCCAGCTTGTAGAAGGAATCCTGGAACATCGGGATGGCGCGCTCGACGCAGCTGTCGACGGTCCAGCCTTCGCCGTTGTGGGCGGTGCGGATCGGGCGCGGCTGCGAGAACAGGTAGATCTCGTTGTTGCGCACGCCGAAGACCTGTCCGGTGACGTGCTTCGCCCGATCCGTCAGCAACGCCAGCGTGAACGGCGCGATCTTGCCGGCTTCCAGGCGCATGTTGATCTTCATGCGTTCGGCCGCTTCCGGCGTGTTGGTCGGAATGCTGCCCACCATGCGCGTGAAGGCAAACGGTGCGATGCAGTTCGAACGGACATTGAACTTCTGCATATCGACCGCGATGGACTTCGACAGGCCGACGACGCCGAGCTTGGCCGCCGAGTAGTTAGCCTGGCCGAAATTGCCGATCAGGCCTGCGGTCGAGGTCATGTGCACGAAGGCGCCGCTTTCCTGCGCCTTGAAATGCGGCGCCACGGCGCGCGACACGTTCCAGCTGCCCTTCAGGTGCACGCGGATCACGGCATCGAAGTCGTCTTCGCTCATCTTGTGGAAGATGATGTCGCGCAGGTTGCCGGCATTGTTGACCACGCCATCGACGCGGCCATACAGGTCCAGCGCCTGCTGCACGATCTTCTGCGCCGGGTTCCAGTCCGCCACGCTGTCGGTGCTGGCCGCTGCCTCGCCGCCGGCCGCCTTGATCTCGTCAACGGCCTGCTGGGCCGGGCCCGCACTGCCGCCGGACCCGTCGATGTTGACGCCCAGGTCGTTGACGATCACGCGCGCGCCCTGGCGCGCTGCTTCCAGCGCGATACCTTTGCCGACGCCGGCACCGGCGCCCGTGACGATAATGACTTTCCCTTCAAGCAAGCTCATGTTTGGTACTCCGGAATGAATCGTTTGGATAAGGCTGTCGGCAGGGCGAATCGGGTTGCTGCCTCGGTAACCATGATTGCGGGAGGCGCGCAGGCGGGCACTCCCCGACCCGGGGGGCGGGCGAAAACGTAGCTTAAGAAACGCGGAGATGAGGGATAAGGCGCCGGCGCAAGCGCTCAATGGCTGCCTTGCCATTGCGGCAAGCAGCCATCGAGCACGCTGAATTCCGGCCGGATCAGGCAGCGCGGAGAGTGGGCTGGATCGAGTCGCCGCTCAGGTCGCGCAGGCGCGCCGCCGCACCGCCGCGCCCCCCCACGCCAAGCTTGGCATAGACATTCTTGAGATGCCATTTGACCGTCTCGGTCGAGAGGTTGAGCACCCTGGCAATCTTCTTGTTCGACATCGCTTGCGCCAGCAGATGCAGGATCTCGCGCTCGCGCTCGCTCAGTGCGGCCATGGGTCCGGCGTCCTCGCTTCCACGCGCCTGCCCCTGCCGAGCCGTGGCCACGGACGACATCTTGTGCAGGCGCTCGACGTAGAAGGCCAGCACTGGGTCGGGTGCGGCGTCGCGGCCGAGCCGGATGAGCAGATCGGGCGCGCTTTCCAGGACATCGAGCAGCGTCCGTGTCAGCTCAAGCCGATGACCTTGCCGGATCGCGCGCAGGAAGTCCTGGCGCGCCGCCTGCTGCTCGCCCAGGCCCAGCCGCGCGATGGCCAGTTGCAGGCGCAAGCCGGCAGCTCCCGGTGCCTGCTCGCTGCCTGCCAGCAGCAACTGGATGCGTTCGATGGCGTTGGCATAGTCCTTGGTATGCAGTGCCATCTCGACGCCGCCACGCGCAGCGGCCAGCGCGATCTGCCCCGAACGCTCCGGGCCCGCTCCGGCATAGCGCTCCGCCACCCCCTGCACGCACTCCAGCACGACACTGGCGCGCTCCATCTCATCCTGCTGCAGGTGGCGGCGCAGGCGCAGCACCAGCGCTTCGGCAAGGAGCCGGTCGAGACCGTAGCGCACCGCGTAATTTTCGAGACGGTCCAGGTAGGCGAGCGCCTGCGCCTGGCGGCCCGCCAGCCAGTGGGAATTGGACAGCACCCGGCACGCGCGCAGCACGATCTCCGGCAATGACACGCGCTCAAGCATGTCGATGCGCGGCTCCAGCAACTGGCACGCTGCCTCGGCCTCGTTCGATTCGTGGAGCGTATCGGCCAGCAGCCCCGCAGCCATGCATGCCAGTCCCTGGTAGGCAGCGCCGCGGCGTTCGGCTTCCTCCATCACCTCGCGCACGATCTTGCCGGCCTGCTTGATCCTGCCTTCCCGAGCCAGGCTGATGGCATGGATGCAACGGCCGAGCTGCCCGCTGCGGTGCGCACCGGTGCGTAACTCGGCCTCCTCCAGCACACGCCGGGCCAGGTCGTACTCGCCGCGCGCGGTGAGCAGCCAGGACAGCACATTGCCGCGTGCATGCCACGCAAAATCGTCGAGATCGGCAGGCGCGTCCAGCAGTCGCGGCAGCATGGCCGCCGCGGCGTCGGTGTTGTCCAGCTGCAAGGCAAAGCCTGCCCGCAACAGGCACAACGCGTAGCGCTCGCTCGCGTCGAGCTGCTCGCTCCGGGACTCGATCTGGTCCAGGCTGCGCTGGAGCTGGTCGAAGTCCCTCGAATAGAGCTGCATGTACGCATTGACAACATGGAGCCCGAAGCGCCGCTGCACCAGCTCGACCGGCAGCAGGCGCATCAACGCGGCCAGCTGGCGCAATTGGCCGCGTGTCAGCAGCGCCTGGGCGCAGCCTTCTACCATGCTCGCCGCGGCGTCCACCTGGCCGGCCTTGACGGCGTGGAACACGGCTTCTTCGATATGGCCGTGGCGCTCGAACCAGCGCCACGCCGTCTGGTGCAGCGCGCGCTGCCCGGCCTCGCCGCGCGCCGGAAGACGCTCGAGCAGCGCTTCACGCAGCAACGGATGAACGCGATACCAGGTCACGTGGTCCGCGCCGCATTCCGCCGTGACGAAGAGATGATCCAGCACCATCTGGCCCAGCCGCGACTGGATCGGCGCGATCGCCGTCGGCCGGCCCACGATCTCAGCGCAAAGCGGCGCGCAGAAACGCTGGCAGATGGCCACGCTGGCCAGCATGTCAAGATTGGCTGGTGCCAGGTGCACCAGCACTTCACGCTCGAAGTAGCCGGAAAAGGCGCCGGTACCCCCGACGCGGGCCAGCGGCGACCTGCCTCCCTGCCTGGTGCGCAGTTCGATGGCAAAGAGCTGCAACCCCGCCACCCAGCCGTCGGTCAGCGCATGCAGCGTGGCTGCGTCATTGCTGCCGATGCTGCCGAGCTGCTCGCGCAGGAAGCGTTCCGACTCGTCCGGCGTGAAGCGCAGGTCACGCATGTCGAATTCCGCCAGCGCGCCCTGCAGGCGCAACCGCTCCATCGACAGTTCGAGCGCGCTGCGCGAACTGAAGGCGAGGTGCAGTGGCGCCGGCGCATAGTCGAGCAGCCATTGGAGCGCCTGCAGGATGCGCATGTCGGTGATATGGTGCAGGTCATCGATCATCAGCACCAGTTCGCGCTGGCGCCGGGCCAGCGCCCGGACAAGGGTGATCACCCACAGTTCGACGGCAGTGTCGCTGCTGTCGGCGCCGACCACCCGCGCGGCTTCGCTGGCTGCGGCGGGATCGACTTCACCGATGCTGGCCAGCAGGTAGTCGAAGAAGCGGACCGGCTCGTCGTCTTCGGCCGTCAGCGTCAGCCAGCAGACGTCGTACCCGAGCGGCAGGATTGCCTTGCGCCATGCCATCAGCGTGCTGGTCTTGCCGCTGCCGGCCTGCCCCTGGATCACCACGCAGCGCTGGCGGCGCGCTTCCATCAGGCGCTTCAGCAGCGTGTCGCGCGGCATGAGCTGGCGCGTGCCCCGCGGCGGCAGGACCCTGTCGCCGGCGATCGGCGTACGCTCGCGCGCCTCGGCAGTGGGTGCCTGCCAGCCGGCGGGCGATGGCACCGTGGCGGGCTGGATGCGCGCCGGCTCTGCCGCCGGAGGCACGTGCCGTGCGCCGGTCGTTGTGCGGACCCACTGGAAGGGTGCATCGGTGCCGGCACGCATGGCGGCCTCCACGGCCGCCAGCAATTCGGGGATGCCGGCGGGAAAGGCCCCTGCCCGCTCGGCCTGCGTGTCGCGCACGAAGCGATGCACCATGCGCAGCCAGCTGGCCGGGCCATGCGCCAGTTGCACGGTAATGCGCGGGTGCGCCCGTAGCCAGTGCTGCAATGGCGCATCGCAGGCGCCAGCGTGGCTGACCGCCAGCGCCAGCAACCTGCGCCCCGGCGCAGCCGCGGCTTGCGCCTTCTGCAGGAACGATGCCAATGCTTCATGGCCGGTGTCGCTGGCCGGGGCACCGGGCAGGCCGCCCTCCAGCATCGCCAGTGCCGTGACCAGCGAAACAGCGAGACTGCGCCGATGGGCGGGCAGCGTGCGCATGTGGTTGCTGCCATGCGGTGGGAGCGGTCCAGCGGCATCGTTGTCTGCCTGGTCTGCCTGGTCTGCCTGGTCTGCCGTGTCGGCCACCGACAGCACCAGCGCGTAAGCAGGCGGCGCGGCGTAGAGCGCGATGATTTCTGGCGACGGGGCTTCCGGAGCAAAGGATGCCTCCGCTGCGCCACCAGACTCCTGCATCGGCATGCCGCCGGCCTGGCTACTGGCGCCCGGTCTTGCTCCGGCCGCGCGCCAGTGCCGCGAAACGCTCATCGCGCTCACGCCGAGTTCCGCGGCAAGGCTGCGGGTGCTCCAGCCACGCGAGACGCCCGTCATTTCGCAGCCGGTCAGCATGGCCAGGCGTTCCACGTCCACCCGCACCGGCGGCGCGCCACGCGGCAGGTCGCGCAGGATGCCGCTCACGCCGGACATCGCATAGCGCTCACGCCAGCGTGCCACCTGGGCCCGGCTGATCCCAAGCTGCGGGGCGATCGCCTTGTTCTGTTCGCCACTGGCGGCGAGCAGGACAATGCGTGCGCGCTGTGCCAGGCGGGCGGGGGCGTCGGGGGCTCGGGTCATTGCCTCGAGCTCGGCGCGTTCGTGCTCAGTCAGGGAGATTCGGGGTGCAACACGCATAAGCAACCTCTGCGGATTGGCGGTGGCTAGCCTGCCAAGGGAATGCGCCGGCGGTTCGGATGCCCGCGCCGCCGGTACGACGTTTCAGCCCAGTGCGGCAATGGCCGCGGGCACCGGCTCCTGATAGAGCGCTTCAATCAGCGCCTTGCGGCGCTCACGCGTGACCACGCCTTTGGGCACGCCGGTGGACCCCGAGGTAAAGAAAATCCGCGCGATGTGTTCGGCGCGCACCGCGCCGTGCGCTGCCTCGATCCGCGCCAGGCGTTGCGGTGTCAGCTCGGTATCGAGCAGCGCGTCCCACCTCATATTCCCGTCGGCGGCTTCCTCCACGGCAATAGTCGCCTGCGCCGGCAGCGCCAGTGCCCGCAGCGCGCGGGCAAAGCCGGGCGCCGATTGCACGAACACCGCGGCCGGCGCCAGCAGCTTATGGACATCTTTCAGCCGCACGAAGTCCTGGCTCTGCAGCGAATAGGCGGCGGATACCGCGGCGCAGGGAATGCCCACGTATTCGGCGGCTGCCACCACCACGGCATGCTCGATCGAATTGCCCGACAGGATCATCAGGGGCTGTTGGCGCGACGGGCCCATCTCAAGCAATCCGGCCGCCACCGCCAGCATCTGCCGGTGGAAGTCGCCCCAGCAAAGCGTGCGCCAGGCGCCGGCGCTGTCGCGCTGGGCCAGCGCGGTCTGCGTGGCGCGCTGCCGCGCCCAGCCCTTGACGAAGCCGCTGAAGCCCAGGTGCGGCGATGGCACCGGCGCCGTGCCGGCGCGCAGCAGCAGCGTGCCATCGGGGCGCACCTCGTGGATCGCCTGCGCGGTGCGCAGAGCGGCGTCGCGATACCGCGGCTGCATTCGTGCCATGTCGCTCGTCGACGAGGTGGCGTCAGTAGCGTGTGGCCGATGGTGCAACATTGTCTTGCGTCTCCTCTCTCTTGCGCCCCGGGGACCTGCCGCCGCCAGGGTCGATGTCGTTCAGTCGATGTCGTTCAGTCGATGGTGGCGCCCGAGCGCTCGATGGTGGCCTTCCACTTGCTGCGCTCGGCCTGGATGAAACCGGCGAACGGCTGGCCGGCCAGCGGCAACGGCACCCCGCCCATCTTGTTCAGGGCCTCCACAGCGGCGGGATCCTTCAACATGCGCCCGACCTCCGCCTGCCACCTGGCCACGATGGCGGCAGGCGTGCGCGCCGGGAAGAACAGGCCGATCCACGAAGTGGACTCCGCCGCCGGATAGCCGGCCTCGGCAATGGTTGGCACCTGCGGCAGCGCCGGCAGGCGCGTGGCGCCAGTGACGGCGAGCGCGCGCAGCTTGCCCGCCTGGATCTGCGCCAGGGTGGAAACCGGATAGTCGAAGGTCATGTCGACCTGCCCTGCCAGCAGGTCATTGATGGAAGGCGCGCTGCCCTTGTACGGGATATGCACGAACCTGACGCCGGCCTGCGCCTGGAACAGTTCGGCGGCGAGGTGCGTGCCGGTACCGTTGCCGGCGGAAGACACCGTCAGCTTGTCCGGATTCGCCTTGGCGAACGTGACCAGGTCCTTGACCGACTGGTACGGCAGGCGGCTGTTCACGACCAGCACATTGGGGATCGAAACCAGCCCCTGCGCGGCAACGAAATCCCGGGCCGGATCGAAGCGCAGCGCCTTGTACAGGTACTGGTTGCTGGCCATGGTTCCTTGCGTGCCCATCAGCACCGTATAGCCGTCAGGCTCGGCCCGTGCCGCCAGCTCGGTGGCCAGGTTGCCGCCCGCGCCGGGGCGATTGTCGACGACGACGCGGATGCCGCCGTCGCGCGCCATGCGTGCCGCGACCAGTCGGCCGAGCTGGTCGGTAATGCCGCCGGGCGGCCCTGGCACCACCAGCGTGACCGGCTTCTCCGGATAGAACGCCTCTGCCCGCGCAATGGGCATCCACGCGGCCAGTACGCCACATGCCAGTGCCGCGGCACTCGCCGCGACCAGCCTTCTCCCGCACGCGCGCAGGCGCGGCACCTTGCCATGCGTTTGCCCTTGTCTTTGCATTACCCAGGTCTCCTGTTCGCACCGGGGACGTCCCGGCTGGCTACCGTCACTCGGCGTGGCACTCCTGCTATCTACGAATACCCGTAGTCAATCACGGAATTTCGTACAAATTGAATACTACGTCATTTCGTATAGATCTACAAAATATCGTAGGCGAAGCGGAATATGGCTCACATACGCCCGTGCAGCCAATGCGCCCCCCTGTATCGCTGATAGCAAGGCTTATCCGCTGGGCCACCGCGTATTTGCCCGCATATCGACCGCATGCCCCCCCTTGGTCGAGTGGGGCGAAGGCCGGGGCACTGCGTGACACTGTCCAGCAGAAACCGCAGCCCATCAGCGAATGCCGGCTGCCACCAGTGAGACAAGCCGATGCAGTGCCACCCTTCCCCGACGCTTTCCGCGCCATTCAAGGCCGACCCGCCGCCGGCAACGATCCAGCCCTTGCATGGCCTCGCGCCGATGGAGCGGCTGATGGACCTGCTGCAGGAAGTCCGCCACGTCAGCCGCCAGCTGCAGCGCAAGGCGCGGCAACTGGCGCGCTGCGATGACGAGCCCGCGTATGCCGAGGTCCTTCACGCCATGCTCAGCGACCGCATGCGCAGCGGCGATGCCCGCATGCGCATCGTTTGCTACGCGTCGGCGGCCGAACTGGGCGTGCCGGTGGAGCTGCCCGCGGAACACTGCAGGCAGGCCATGGCCGGTGGCCCGGGCTTCGCGCTGCGCGTGCTGTTCTGGGCCGCGCACCGCCGCATGCAGGGCGCCAGGCGGCCGCGACGGCAGGCCGGGAATGACCTGGTGCTGACGATGCCGCCCCGCACGCCACCGAGACTGACGCTACCGATCGACCTGCCGCCGGCTGCGCTGCGCGCGCCGGCAGGGAAGCCATGCCATGACCCAGACCACCACTGACCGCATCGCCATCCACACCCGCGAAGTGACCTGCCGCGGCTATGAACGCAGCGATGGCCTGCTCGATATCGAGGCCGAAATGCGCGATATCAGCCCCACCGGCACCGACCTGCTGTTCCGGCAGGTGTCGCCGGGCGGCGCCATCCACCACATGCGCATCGTCGTGACCATGGACCGGGCACTGGTGATCCGGGACGTCAGGGCGGTGATCGAAGCCGGGCCCACCGAGTACTGCAACGCGATCGAGTCGGCCTACGCCGGCCTGAAAGGACTGCAGATCCGTGGCGGCTTCCGCCAGCAGGCCAAGGCGATCGTCGGCGGCGTGCACGGCTGCACCCATCTGACCGAACTCCTCGGTCCACTGGCCACCACCGCCACGCAGACCACCATGGCCATCGGCCGCCGCGAGCGCAATGGCCGCTGGCCCGGCGAAGGCACCGGCCCCATGCCGAAGCCGGTGCTGATCGGCAGCTGCCATACCTACCACGAGGATGGCGAGGCGGCGAAGCAGCTGTGGCCAGTGCACCGGCGCAGGCCCGCCACGCAGGAAGCCTGAACCCCGGCACGCCCTGCGCGGCCGGCAACCATGAGAACCACGGAGGAGACATGAACTGTTTTGCGGAACGGACCCGCGCACCCTGGCGCGCATTGCTGGCGCTTTGCCTGCCGGCCCTGGCAGCACCCGCGGCCGCCCAGCCATACCCGGAACGGCCCGTGCGCATCGTGTCGATCACCAGCGCCGGCACCGGGGCAGACGACTACACGCGCCTGCTGGCCAAACACCTGGGACAGAAGCTGGGGCAGAGCTTCGTGGTCGAGAACAAGCCCGGCGCCAACATGATCCTGGCCTGCGACTATGTCGCCAAGGCCGCGCCCGACGGCTACACGCTGCTGTTGTCCGCCTCCGGCGCCATGGCGGCCAATCCTTTCCTGTTCAAGCGCCTGCCCTATGACCCGCTGAAGGACTTCGTGCCGATCGCGCGCATGTCGGTGATTCCGGTGGCGCTGGTCGTGCCGGGCACGTCGCCGTACCGCACCGTGGCCGACCTGGTCAGTGCGGCCAAAGCCAGACCGGGCACGCTCAACTTCGGCACGTCGAGCACCGGCTACCGGACCATCATCACCGCCTTCAACGACGCCGCGAAGATCCAGGCCATGAGCGTTCCGTACAAGGCCATGAGCACGCTGCTGCCAGACCTGATGAGTGGCGTGGTCGATTACGGCGTGGTGGAGGTCTCGGCGGTGGTCCCGCACGTGCAGTCGGGCAAGCTGCGCGCGCTGGCGGTTACGGCCAACGCGCGCATGCCGCAACTCAAGGATGTCCCCACCATGGCCGAGGCCGGCATGCCGGCGGCGGCGATCAACAGCTGGACCGGCCTGTTCGCGCCGGCCGGCACGCCGCCGGCCATCGTGGAAAAGCTCACCCGGTACACGCTGGAATTCGTGAACTCGCCCGAAGCCATGGCGCACTACGGCGCACGCGGCAGCGTGCCGTATCCCGCTGGCGGTGCCGAGCTGCGCAAGACCATCGCCGCCGACCAGCAGATGTGGAAGCGGCTGATCACGCTGGCCGGCATCGAGCCGGAATAGCACCTGCTCTGACACAACCTCTGACACCACCTCAGCCGCCCGGCGGCATGCCGGGCGCGCCCGCCCTCCCACCTTACCGACCTACAGGAATCAAACATGAGCATCAAAGGCAAGGCCTATATCGTCGGCGCCTATGAGCACCCGACCCGCAAGGCACCGGACAAGACCGTGGCGCAGCTGCACGCGGAAAGCGCCAAAGGGGCGCTGGAAGACGCCGGCCTGACACTGGCCGATGTCGACGGCTACTTCTGCGCCGGCGACGCCCCCGGGCTGGGCGTGCTGAACATGGTCGACTACCTTGGCCTGAACGTGCGCCACGTCGACTCCACCGAGACCGGTGGCTCGTCTTACCTCGCGCACGTGTCGCATGCCGCGCAGGCCATCGCCATGGGCAAGTGCAACGTGGCGCTGATCACGCTGGCGGGCCGCCCGCGCTCCGAAGGCTCCAGCGGCACCAAGCCGCGCAACTGGGGCGACAACCTCCCCGACCTGCCCTTCGAAGCGCCCTACAGCCCGCTGACCGTCAATTCGTATGCCATGGTGGCGATGCGCCACATGTACGCATACGGCACCACCAGCGAACAGCTGGCGTGGATCAAGGTGGCGGCCTCCCATCACGCCCAGTACAACCCGAACGCCATGCTGCGCGAGGTGGTGACCGTGGAAGACGTCCTGAACTCGCCAATGATTTCCGACCCGCTGCACAAGCTGGACTGCTGCGTGGTCTCCGACGGCGGCGGCGCGCTGATCGTGGCCCGGCCGGAGATCGCGGCAAAGCTGAACCGTCCGAAAGTCCGCATCCTCGGCGCGGGCGAGCACGTGAAGGGGCAGCTTGGCGGCAACGTGGACCTGAGCTGGTCCGCGGCCAGGGTATCCGGCGCCGCGGCCTTCGCCGAAGCCGGCGTCACGCCCGCCGACATCCAGTACGCCTCGATCTACGACAGCTTCACCATCACCGTGCTGATGCAGCTGGAAGACCTGGGCTTCTGCAAGAAAGGCGAAGGCGGCAAGTTCGTGGCCGACGGCAACCTGATCTCGGGCGTAGGGAAGCTGCCCTTCAACACCGACGGCGGCGGCCTGTGCAACAACCACCCGGCCAATCGCGGCGGCATTACCAAGGTGATCGAGGCGGTGCGCCAGCTGCGCGGTGAGGCCCATCCGGCCGTGCAGGTCAGGAACTGCGGGCTGGCACTGGCGCAGGGCACCGGCGGCCTGCTTGGCTCGCGCCACGGCAGCGCCACCCTCATCCTGGAACGTGAATAACCCCTGCACGCAGGCATCGAGCACAGCCATGACGACACCCTATACCCCTACCCCCTTCAAGGCGCCCGCCGAACACCCCGACAACACCGAATTCTGGGCCGCCGCGCGCGAAGGCCGCCTGCTGCTGCGCCACTGCGACAGCTGCGGCAAGCCCCACTGGTATCCGCGCACGCTGTGCCCGTTCTGCCTGGGCACGACCCAGTGGAAGCAGGCCAGCGGCCGCGGCACGATCTACTCGTACAGCGTCACGCGCCGCGCCGGCCCGACGCCATTCTGCATGGCGTACGTGACGCTGGACGAAGGCGTCACCATGATGACGCAGATCGTCGACTGCGACCTCGACACGGTGCGGATCGGGCAGAAGGTGCTGCTGCGCTTTGCGCCGTCGGACGGCGGTGCGCCGCTGCCCACCTTCACGCTTGCCTGAGCCACATCGGCCCTGCCCCGCACCCAACCTAGCCAGCCTGTTATGAATACGACTGCCTCCCTGGAAAGACTGTTGAACCCCCGTTCGGTCGCCGTTATCGGCGCTTCGGACGATCCCTCCCGTATCGGCGGACGGCCCATCGCCTCCATGCGCAAGCTTGGCTATGCGGGGCGCATCCTGCCGGTCAACCCCAACCGCCGTGAAGTGCAGGGCCTGCAGGCCTGGCCTTCGGTCGCCGCGTTGCCCGAAGTGCCCGACGTGGCCATTGTCGCCGTGCCCTCCGGCCAGGTGCTGGAAGTGGTGACGGCACTCGGCGAGCGCGGCGTGGCCGCGGCCATCCTGTTCAGCGCGGGCTTCGCCGAGGTCGGCGGCAGCGGCGTCGCCATGCAGGCCGAACTGGTGGCCGCGGCGCGGCGCACCGGCATGCGCCTGCTGGGGCCGAATTCCCTGGGGCTGGTGAACCTGCATACCGGCTTTGTCGGCAGCTTCTCTTCGCTGGCGGGGCTCGACGACGTGCGCGCAGGCCGCGTCGGCATTGTCAGCCAGTCCGGCGCCTACGGCAGCCACCTGGTGTCGGCCATGGTCGATACCAACGTGGGCCTGTCCAACATCGTCATGACCGGCAATGAGGCCGACCTGACCCTGGGCGAGATCGTCAGGCTGATGGTGGCCGATCCCAACACCGACGTGATCGCCCTGTACTCCGAAGGCATCAATGATGGCGATGGCCTGGTCGAGGCGCTCAAGGCCGCGCGCGCGGCGCGCAAGCCGGTGGTGATGATGAAGGTCGGCCGCAGCAAAGTGGGCGGCGCCGCGGCGCAATCGCACACCGCATCGATTGCGGGCAACGATGCCGTGGTCGACGCCGTGCTCGAAGAGCTTGGCGTGGTGCGCGCCTACACCACCGAAGCCATGCTCGATATCGTGCGGCTGGCCACGCGCGGCGTATTCCCGGCGGATAACACGCTGGGCGTGATCACCGTCAGCGGTGGCGCCGGCGTGATCATCTCGGACGCGGCCGAGGAATACGGCGTGCCGGTACCGGAAATGCCCGCATCCGCCCAGGCCACGATGCTGAAGATGCTGCCGATCTGCGCCCCGCGCAACCCGGTGGACACCACGGCCCAGTTCATCAACGACCCGACGCTGGTGAAGCCGTTCATGGAGATGATGCTCAACGAAGGCAGCTACCGCTCCATGCTGGGCTTCTTCAGCTATGCCGGCACCACGGCCGAAGTGGCACCGGTGCTGCGCCAGCAGCTCTCCGAAGTACGCGCCGCCTGTCCGGACCGTCTCTACGTGCTGGTGCTGCGTGGCCCGCGCGAGGTGATGCGCAGCTACGAGGCAGAGGGTTTCACGGTATTCGAAGACCCGACCCGCGCCGTGGCCGCCATTGCAGCCATGGGCCGCTTCGGCCGCGCCTTCGCCATGCAGCCGCTGGCACCGGCACCAACGGGCGGCACGGTCACGCTGCCAGCGCAGACGCCGAGCGAGGCGCAGGCGAAGCAATTGCTGGCCGAAGCGGGCATCGCCAGCGCGCCGGAGCGCGCGTGCGGCGACGTCGGGAGCGCCGTGCTGGCCGCGCGCGAGATCGGCTATCCGGTGGTACTGAAGATCCTGTCCCCGGACATCCTGCATAAGTCAGAAATCGGTGGCGTACTGCTCGACGTGCGCGATGAAGCGGCGGTGCGCAGCGGCTTCGGCACGCTCATGGAACGCGCCCGTGCGGCCGCGCCGGACGCGCGCATCGAAGGCGTGCTGGTAGCCAGGCAGCTGGGCGGTGGCGTCGAATGCATCATGGGCATCAACCGCGACCCCGTGTTTGGCCCGATCGCGATGTTCGGCCTGGGCGGGGTGTTTGTCGAGGTACTGAAGGACGTGGTGTTCCACCGCTGTCCCTTCGGTGAAGACGTCGCCGAGGCCATGATCCGGTCGATCAAGGGTGCCCCGCTGCTGCTGGGCGCCCGTGGCCGGCCGGTGGCCGACATCCCCGCGCTGGCGCGCACGCTGTCGCGCCTGTCGGCATTCGCCGCCGCCGCAGGGCCGCGGCTGCAGTCGATCGACCTGAACCCCGTCTTTGCGATGCCGCAGGGTGAAGGGGCTTTTGCGGCAGACGCGGTCATCGAAATCAACGCGGACGCCACCTGAGCGGGCGAGGCCGGGGCCGCTGCGCGCGGCTTGACGAAGTTGCGCAACGCAACTATATTGGTTGCGTTGCGCAACCCACATCAAGACAAGCCATGCCCGCCGATTCCCCCGCCGCCCAACAAGAGGCAACCATCCTCGAACTGCGGGAGTTCTCCCGCCGTCTTGTCCGTGAACTGGGTTTCATGCGCTCTACCCTGGCGGGAAGCGACCTGGCCCCATCGGCGGTTCATGCCGTGCTGGAAATCGGCATGGCGCCAGGCGTTAGCGCGAAGGACCTGGGACAGACGCTCAGGCTCGACAAGTCAAATACCAGCAGGCAGCTTGCGAGGCTCGAATCCGAGGGATATGTGGAGCGCCGTGCCTCAGCCGACGATGCGCGATCATCGGAGTTGTACCTGACAGCCGCCGGGAAAGAACTTCGGAGAAAAATCGACCGCTTCGCTACGGATCAGGTGTCGAACGCACTGCGGCGCATGGTGCCTTCTGACCAGCAGGCGCTGCTGCGTTCCCTTGCGCTCTACGCCGACGCACTGGCGCAAGACAACGCAAGCAAGCCGACCGGAGCAGAGAGCGGAACCTCGGGAATTCGCCAGGGCTATCAACCGGGCTGCATTGGCGATGTCGCAAGCCTCCATGCACGCTTCTATTCGGAGCATTGGGGCTTTGGCGCCTTCTTCGAGAAGCGCGTCGCAACCGAGCTTGCGGCGTTCGCGAGCACGCTGCCAGCGGAAGGCAAGGCACTCTGGCTTTACGTCGAAAATGGCCGTTCGCTCGCCTCGCTTGCGATTGACGGAGATACCGGGACCGGCGTCGCGCATCTGCGATGGTTTATCGTGGACGATTCGTTGCGTGGCTCCGGCATCGGGCGACAGCTTATGTCGATCGCGATGGCCTTTGTCGACGAGCATTACAAGGAAACATACCTTTGGACGTTCAAGGGCCTGGATTCGGCGCGCCACTTGTATGAGGCGTTTGGCTTTGCGTTGGCCTCCGAATTCGAGGGAGACCAATGGGGGACCAGGGTCACCGAACAACGGTTTACCCGCGAAAAGTTACACGTGTAAAGGCGTAGACAGCCTATGGTCCCTCCATAGGCTGCTCATTTCGTATCACCAGTTCCACGAACCCCGAATCCGTATCGTACTCCCGCGCAAACCGATGCCCGGGAAGAAGCGCCAGCAATATCTCGGCAGTGGTACGGACCGTGCAGCCGGGTGCCACATGACCGCCGGACACCCGCCCGCGCTGGTCGGCAACCGACATATGCAAGTGGGCCCCATCTGGTGACAGCGATCCGGCGAGCGTCAGGATTTCCAGATCGCCACGCAACTCGGCAGGATCCTCGTTTCCGGCAAATCGCAGTTGTGCAACGCTGAGGCTCCCGATGCCCTGGATGACGAAGGCCGCAGGCACCTTGAGCTGGCGCAGCGCGTCTTCCAGCGCGCCACGCAGATCGTCGCCGGGAGAGAGTCGCAGGGGATGTGCTTGCATCACGGAGATCCGGATTGGGGGGGATTGGGGGGATTGGGGCTTCGGGGCAGTTTAGGGCCAGGTTGACCGGGCCGCCATCTCATTCCTGCTCGCCCGTTGTTTCACCGAACAACTCCTGCGTAAGCCCCCGCAGCCAGCGATTGCCCGGATCGTCATGCTGGCAGCGGTGCCAGTGTTGCCTGAGGTCGAAAGCGGGAATCGGAAACGGTGGCTGGAGGACCTGCACATCCGCGATGCGCGCGAACAGCTCGCCCACCGGCAGCGGCACCGTGACGACGAGGTCGGTCGATGCGACCACGAGCGGGATGCTCAGGAAATGCGGGGAGCGCAGCAGTTCGCGGCGCACGATGCCATGCTGCCGCAGGTATTCCTCGACGATCTCCTGGCTACGGCTTTCGCTCTGGATCACGGCATGAGGTAGCGCACGGAACTGTTCCGCCGTCATGCGTCCCCTTGCGCTCGGATGGTCCCTTCGCGCCAAACACACGAACCCGTGCCGGAACAGGCGCTGCTGGAACACGTCCGAGCCGCCGAGGTCCGGGTAGTAGCCAATGGCCAGGTCGATCCTGCCGCGTTCGAGCTGATCCATGATGTCCGTGTGCCGCGCCGACACCGTGCGCACGTCCACATGGGGCGCCTCTTTCATCAGCCGGGCCAGCAGGCGCGGCAGGAATGCCGCTTCGCCCACGTCGGACAGGGCCAGCGTAAAGGTCCGGCGAGCCTGCGCGGGCTCGAAGCGCGGGGCCGTCAACAGATGCTCCCGCACCTGCGCCAGCACGCCCTGCACTACCGGCGCCAGCGTTACCGCGCGGGGCGACGGCTGCATCCCTTTTCGCACTTTCAGGAACAGCGGATCGCCGAGCTGGTCGCGCATCCGCTGCAACGCGTGCGACATGGCCGGCTGGCTCACGCCAACCTCCTCCGCCGCTCGCCCCAGGTGACCATGCCGCCACAGCGCGTCGAACACGCGCAGCAGGTTCATATCGAAGTTATCCATTTCGCTCATGACCGTCATTCCCGTCATTTGATTGCCGAATGATAGGGAAGAAACGAGACTTCGGTCATCCGGATTGGCCCGTAGCGCGGCAAATGCCAACGGAACACGACCTGACTACAAGACATAGCACCGCGCATCCAAGGAGACACATGTACCCGCCCCCGATCAGCATTGCGTCGGTGATCGACGCTCGGCCACTTGGCGCTTATCGCCTTCGCATCTTTATCGTCTGCTTCCTGATCGTGCTGATGGATGGCTTCGACACGCAGGCGATCGGCTTTGCGGCCAAGGCCATGTCATCCTCGCTCGACATTCCCATCGCACTTTTCGGGCAGGTCTTCTCCGCGGGCCTGCTGGGCGCCATGGTTGGCGCCTTCCTGCTCGGACCGCTTGCCGATCGCTTTGGCCGCCGCTGGCTGCTGGCGGCGTCCATCGTGATCTTTGCTGTGTTCTCGCTGCTGACGCCGCATGCGCCCACGCTGCCGGAACTGCTGCTGGTGCGCTTCGTCGCTGGCCTTGGCCTGGGTGGCGCGATTCCGAACCTGCTGGCGCTGTCCGCCGAATACACGCCGCGGCGCATGCGCGGCATGATGACCGGCGTGCTCTATGCCGGCTTCCCGCTGGGCGGTGCCGTGGGCGCTCTCGCCAGTTCGCACATCGTGCCGCACTACGGCTGGCCGGCACTGTTTTATCTCGGCGGCGTGCTGCCGCTGGCGCTGGCTGTACTGGTCATCGTCGGCCTGCCGGAGTCGCTGCCGTTCCTGCTCAAGCGCAAGGGCGGCCAGGATGCCGTGCGAGCTATCGTCGCGCGCATCGCGGGCCGATCGTCCGCGCCCGACTGCAATGCGAGCTATGTCGACGCCGAGGAAAACGTGCGTGGCCTGCCCTTCCGGGAACTCCTGTCAGGTGGGCGTCTCGCTTCCACGCTGCTGCTCTGGACCGGCTTCTTCATGTGCTTTGTGCTCTTGATCGTGCTGGTGCTGTGGACGCCCGCGCTGCTGCGCGGCGAGGGCGTCGGCGAACACGATGCCGCGCTGGTGGTCGCCCTGATCAATCTCGGCAGCGTCGCCGGCACCGCCGCCGGGGGCCGCCTGGTGGACCGTTTCGGCCCGTACCTGACGCTGCCGCTGCTGTTCATGCTCGGCGCGCTCAGCGTGTCCGGCCTGGGTTACGTCACCGATTCGCTGGCCCCGCTTGCGATCGCCGCCACGCTGTGCGGCGTGTTCATGGGTGCCGGCAGTTCGGGCCTGCTGGGCCTGGCCGTGCTGAGCTACCCGAGCGGCATGCGCGCCACCGGGGTGGGCTGGGCGATGGCGCTGGGCCGCATGGGCCAGGTCACCGGCCCGCTCATCGTCGGCGCCTTGCTCGCCAGCGGCTTCAGCATCAAGACCATCTTCCTGTGCAGTGCCGTTCCAGCCGCCATTGCCGCCGCCGCGATCCTGGTGCTGCGCGTGGCCCAGGCCGCGACCCCGGCTCACGGTGACGCACCGGCCGAAAGGACCGCGCTGCCCGCGGCGCTGGACGGTCGCTGACGGTCGCTGACGGTCGCTATCGACCGCTATCGACCGCTATCGACCGCTACCCCGCTTCCCTTCCATCCATTCGTTGTACGCGACGGCGGTCACGGCTCGTCGTGACCCGTGTCGCCTGAAGAAGCAAGGAGTCTCATGCGTATTTCCACCCAATCCAACCCGGTGCTCGTCGTTGGCGGCGGCATCGGAGGCCTCGCGGCGGCGCTTGCGCTGGCGCGCGAGGGCTGTCATGTCAAGGTGCTGGAGCAGGCCAGCGTCATCGGTGAAATCGGTGCGGGCGTGCAGTTCGGCCCCAATGCCTTCGCCGCATTCGACGCGCTCGGCGTGGGCGAGCGCACGCGCGCGCATGCCGTCTACACCGATCACATGATGATGGTCGACGCCGTCGACGGCGGCACCATCGCCGACATTCCCGTTGGCGCGGCCTTTCGCAAGCGCTTCGGCAACCCGTATGCGGTCACGCATCGCGCCGACGTCCACAGCACGCTGCTCGAAGGCGTGCGCGAGACCGACCGGATCGAATTCGTCACCGCGACCCGCATTGTCGAGGTCAGTCAGTCGGACAGCGGCGTCACTGCGTTCGACGAACACGGCAACACCTATCGCGGCTGTGCCCTGGTTGCTGCCGACGGCGTGAAGTCCGCCATCCGCCAGCAACTGGTCGGCGATCCGCCGCGCGTATCCGGGCATGTGGTGTACCGCGCCGTGATCGATGCCGCGCAGTTCCCCCGCGACATGCAATGGAACGCGCCGGTGCTCTGGGTCGGGCCGAACTGCCATGTGGTGCATTACCCGGTCCGCGCCGGCGAGCAGTACAACCTTGTGGTGACCTTCCATAGCCGCCAGCAGGAGACCTGGGGCGTCAGCGACGGCAGCCAGGAAGAGGTGCTGTCCTACTTCCAGGGCATCGATGCCCGGCCCTTCGGCCTGCTGTCGCTGCCGCCGACGTGGCGCCGCTGGGCCACGGCAGACCGCGAGCCGATCGGCCAATGGACGCACGGCGCCATCACCATGCTCGGAGACGCCGCCCATCCGCTGCTGCAATACCTGGCACAGGGAGCCTGCATGGCCGTGGAAGACGCCGTCACGCTTGGCGCCGCGGTACGCGCCTGCGACGGCGACCTGCTGCGCGCGTTCTCGCTGTACCAGGACGCCCGCATCACCCGCACGGCGCGCGTGGTGCTTTCCACCCGCGAGTTCGGCCGCCTGTGCCACGCATCCGGCGTGGAGCGGCTGGTGCGCAATGCCCTGTGGAAGGGCCGCTCGCCGGAGCGCTTCTACGACGCGCTGGAGTGGCTGTATGGCTGGAAGGCAGAGACCTGCCTGTCCGCCTGAACACCGCCATGCATGACGAATCCCGATCCCGAAACCTGGAGTCCCACATGACCTTTGTCGTTCCGCCCGTTCCCACTGTCACCATTCCCGTCGCCGGTGGCAACGGCCAGTTTCCCGTGCGCCGCATCTACTGCGTCGGCCGCAACTACGCCGCGCACGTCCGCGAGATGGGCATGGACCCGAGCCGGGAAGCGCCCTTCTTCTTCTGCAAGCCTGCCGATGCGACCGTGGTCGCGCCGGAGGGCGCCGGCGCGCAGGTCGACTATCCGCCGGCGACCGGACAGTTCCATTTCGAGATCGAACTCGTGGCGGCGATCGGCCGCGCGGGGCGCAACATTGCGGTCGAGGACGCCAATTCGCACATCTGGGGCTATGGGGTCGGCATCGACATGACGCGGCGCGACCTGCAGATCGCGGCGCGCGACCGCGGCCGACCCTGGGAGCCCGGCAAGGCCTTCGACCAGTCCGCGCCGGTCTCGCTGCTGCATCCCGCCACCGAGGTCGGCCATCCCGCCGGCGGCGCCATCTGGCTGCAGGTCGATGGCCAGGACCGCCAGCGCAGCAGCCTGGACAAGCTGATCTGGTCGGTGCCGGAAATCGTCGCCAACCTGTCGACGCTGTTCGAACTGCAGCCCGGCGACCTGATCTTCACCGGCACCCCGGAGGGTGTCGGACCGGTAAGCAGCGGCGAGGTCATGCGTGGCGGCATCGACGGGCTCACCAGCATCGAAGTGCGTGTCGCGTGAAGGCGGGCTGACCATGGACCTGTACGACTTCTTCAATAGCTCCGCGGCATACCGGGTACGCATCGCCATGGCGCTTAAGGGTATCCCCTGGAACCATGTCGGCGTCAACCTGCGCGCCGGCGAACAGCACCAGCCCGGATACAAGGCACGCAACCCGAACCAGCTGGTGCCGGTGCTGCACGACGGCGGCGAGACTATCACGCAGTCCCTGGCGATCATCGACCACCTCGACCGCAAGTGGCCAGTGCCGCGGTTGATACCTGCCGACGGCCCGGCCCGCACGCGCGTGCTGGAGATTGCGCTGACCATCGCCTGCGACATGCACCCGTTGAACAACATGCGCGTGCGCAAGTACCTCGGCAACCCGCTTGGGATCGATGAGGCCGCCGGATCCGAATGGGTCGCGCACTGGCTCGACGCGGGCTTCAGCGCCCTGGAGCCCTGGCTGCCGGCGGACGGCGGCTGGTGCGTCGGCGACGCACCCACGCTGGCCGACTGCTGCCTGGTGCCGCAGGTCGCCAACGCGCTGCGCGCGACGTTCAGCCTCGGACCATTCCCGCGCGTGCGCCAGGCCTACGCGCACTGCATGCGCCACGAGGCCTTCCGCCTTGCGGCGCCGAGCGCGCAGCCGGACTACGTTGCCGCCCACTGATACTGCCGCCAGAGGCATCCGATCATGACCACGAACCCCACTCCCGACCTTTCAAACCGGCGCGATGCCTTCTACCGCGACCTGGAACCGCACGCGATGGCCGCCCTCTGGACCCGGTTGCGCAAGCTGATCCCGGTGGAGCCCACGCCGGCCGGCGTGGCACACCGCTGGGCCTATGCCACGGCGCGCCCGTACCTGATGGAATCCGCGACGCTGATTTCGGCCGAAGAAGCCGAGCGGCGCGTACTGCTGATGGAGAACCCCGGCCTGCCAGGCACGTCGCGCATCACCAACACCCTGTATGCCGGCCTGCAGTTGATCCTGCCCGGAGAAGTCGCGCCGGCGCACCGCCATAGCCAGTCGGCACTGCGCTTCATCGTGGAAGGCTCGGGCGCCTACACCGCGGTCGACGGCGAGAAGACCTGCATGGAGCCCGGCGACTTCGTCATCACCCCCGCATGGACCTGGCACCATCATGGCCACGAGGGCAGCGCGCCAATGGTCTGGGTCGATGGGCTCGACATTCCCATCGTGTCGTTTTTCAACGGCGGCTTCCGCGAGGAGTTCGATGCCGACGAAGCGCCGGTCACGCGGCCCGCCGGCGATGCGCTGGCGCGCTACGGCTCGGGCCTGATGCCGGTGGGCTATCAGCCGTCTACGCTGAACTCACCGGTATTCAACTATCCCTACGCGCGCACGCGCGAAGCGCTGTACGCGCTGCCCCATGCCGGCGAACCGGATCCGCACGCCGGCTACCTGATGCGCTACACAAACCCGGTGGACGGCGGCTGGGCCATGCCGACCATCGCCACCATGATCCGGCTGCTTCCCTCCGGCTTCGGCACCTTGCCATACCGCTCAACCGATAGCACCGTCTTTATCTGCGTGGAAGGTACCGGCTACGCGATGATCGGCGATCAAAGGCTGGACTTCGCGCCGCACGATATTGTCGTCGTACCGGGCTGGAGCCGGTTCACGCTGCATGCCGAGCGGGATCTTGTGTTGTTCTCGTACTCCGATCGCGTCGCGCAGGAGAAGCTCGGCCTGTTCCGCGAGCAGCGCTTCTGAAGGCGGAGGCCGGCACCGTGACCACCGTCGTTTCGTATGAAGACTTTGTCGACAGCATCGCCGCGGCACTGCAGTTCATCAGCCACTATCACCCGCCGGAATTCATTCGGCACCTTGCCCGCGCCTATGAACGAGAAGCCAGCGAGCCGGCAAGGCAAGCGATTGCGCAGATCCTGATCAACTCGCGGATGTGCGCGGAGGGCAGGCGTCCGATCTGCCAGGATACGGGCATCGTCAACCTGTTTGTCCGCGTCGGCATGGACGTGCGTCTCGACGGATTTCCGTCGGGCGTCATCGACGCGGCCAATGCGGGCGTGCGCCGGGCCTATCTCGACCCGGACAATACGCTGCGTGCCAGCATCGTCGAAGATCCGCTGTTCACGCGGCGCAATACCGGCGACAACACGCCGGCGGTCGTCCACGTCGAACTCGTGCCGGGCAATACGGTTGTCGTGGACGTGATGGCGAAAGGCGGCGGCAGCGAGAACAAGAGCAAGTTCGCCGTGCTCATGCCCAGCGATTCGGTCGCGGACTGGATCGTCGGCATGGTGCCGTCGATGGGCGCGGGCTGGTGTCCGCCGGGCGTGCTTGGCATCGGCGTCGGCGGCACGGCCGAGAAAGCCATGCTGCTGGCCAAGCAGAGCCTGACGGCGCCGCCAGACATGCTCGAACTCAAGGCCCGGGGCCCGCGGAATCCGGTGGAAGCGATGCGCATCGATATCCACGACCGCATCAATGCGCTTGGCATCGGCGCGCAGGGCCTCGGCGGATTGACCACGGTGCTCGACGTCAAGATCGAGACCTACCCCACGCATGCGGCAAGCATGCCGGTCGCCGTCGTCCCTAACTGCGCGGCAACGCGACACGCGCGCTTCGAACTCGACGGCAGCGGTCCGGTCATGCTGACACCCCCGTCTCCCGATATCTGGCCGGAGCTGCCAATGCCCGATGGCACGGCAATCCGCCGGGTGGACCTGAACACCCTGACCCGGGAGGAAGCCGGCAGCTGGCGCGCCGGGGAGACGCTGCTGCTGTCGGGCCGCATGCTGACCGGACGCGATGCCGCCCACAAGCGCATCGACGAGATGCTGTCGCGTGGCGAGCCGCTACCGGTCGACTTCCGCAATCGCATGATCT
The DNA here is from genome assembly GCF_040784895.1 of Cupriavidus sp. Agwp_2. Lineage (NCBI taxonomy): Bacteria > Pseudomonadati > Pseudomonadota > Betaproteobacteria > Burkholderiales > Burkholderiaceae > Cupriavidus > Cupriavidus sp. Agwp_2. The sequence goes on along the minus strand of NZ_CP088084.1, from coordinate 221,986 downwards.
ACTACGTCGGCCCCGTCGACCCCGTGCGCGATGAGGTGGTCGGCCCCTGCGGCCCCACCACGTCAACACGGATGGACAAGTTTGCGGACCGCATGCTCGGCGCCACCGGCCTGCTCGGCATGATCGGCAAAGCCGAACGCGGGCCAGCTGCGATCCGTGCCATCGTCAGGAACCGCTGCGTCTATCTGGCGGCAACCGGAGGCGCCGCGTACCTGATCTCCAAGGCGGTCCGATCCTCCCGGGTACTGGCGTTTGGCGATCTCGGCATGGAAGCCATCTACGAGTTCGACGTGGAGAACCTGCCCGTCGTCGTCGCCGTGGATGCCACCGGTGACAGCGTCCACGAGAGCGGCCCGCGCATATGGCGCATGGCTACGGCGTGACATGGTTGCAGCGATCAGCCTGCGTGTTGTATCTCAACCGCCATGTTGGGAACGCGACGCCACATCCGGCAGCGATCGCATGAAAGTCGTCACGAACACACTACTCTGTACTTACGCGCGAGGAGCGAAACAGCCTCGCGCGCCGAGGCAATCCGCCTTGCGAAGAAAAGGGAACGCATCATGCCCCATCTACTCCGAGACCTGTCAGTCGCCGCAGCCGGCGCGGCATTCAGCCTCATCGCGTTCGCCCAGGCGGCGCCAGATACCAGGTCCCCTCCCGCAGTTCTCCCGCTGGCATCGGAGCCCGCCCCCAGGCTGGTTCCGTACGCGCCGCTGCCCGAACCGCTTGCCCGCGGTGTCGTCATCGTCCAGTTCCGCACCGAGCATTTCCGTGTCATGCCTGTCTTTGGCAAGACCGCCGCCGAACTATCCCCGCGGATCGGGCACCTGCATGTCACGGTTGACGAGACACCCGGCACCTGGGCCCATACCAGCCAGGATCCCATCATCGTGGTCGGGCTGACGCCTGGTGCGCACAAGCTCCGGCTCGAACTGGCCGATCCCAACCACAAGATCCTGGCCACCGAGATCGTCAACGTCACCGTGCCCGACCTGAAAGCGCCGGCAGCGCACAAGCACTGAGGACGCGACGCCCAGCGATCCGAAAAGTCTTTGTCAGGCAAGCGACGGTATGATGAGCCCGAATCACCGACCCACAGACGGAGACATGCCTTGACAATAAAATGCCGATTCACCCTGGGCCTGCTTGCCACGGCAAGCCTGATCGCAGCCGCGCCCGCTTGCGCCCAGGGCCAGTGGCCGGCCAAGCCGATCCGCTTTGTCGTGCCATTTGCCGCCGGCGGCGCCAATGACCTGATGGCGCGCGCGGCGGCCGAGGGGGCTTCCAAGGAGCTGGGCCAGACCGTACTGGTCGAAAACCGCCCCGGCGCGGGCGGCACCGTCGGCGCAGACATGGTGGCCAAGAGCAAGCCCGATGGCTACACCTTCCTGATCAGCGCCGCCGGTGTCATTTCCAACAGCATGATCAAGAAGTCGATCCCGTTCAAGGACGACGACCTGGTTCCCGTCGCCATGATCGGCCTGGCTCCGTCGGTCATCGTGGTGCCGAAGAACGCGCCCTACAAGGACCTGCGCGACTTTGTCGAGGCATCCAGGAAAGGGAACGGCTTCAACTTCGCCACCGCGGGGACCGGCAGCACGCCCCACTTCGTCGCCGAAATCCTTAACGTGAAATACGGCGCGAAGCTGCAGCCGGTGCCGTACAAGAGCGGGTCGGAGAGCACCACGGCAGTACTGGGCGGCCAGGTCGAAGGCACCTCAGAGGCCAGTATCATCGCGCTGCCGCATATCCTGCAGGAAGGCAAGTTCAAGGCGCTGGCGACCACCTGGACGCAGCGCATCTCGGCCTACCCCCAGCTCTCCACCGCCGTCGAGCAAGGCTTTCCGGACTTGCAGATCGCCCACTGGGCGGGCATCCACGCGCCGAAGGGTACGCCTAACGCCATCCTCGACAAGGTTGCCGCAGCGGTAGACAAGGCCATGAAAGATCCGGACGCCTCGGCAAAGCTCAAGGCCGTGGGCATCGAGCCCATCGGCGGCACGCGTGCGGACTTCGTGAAGTTCGTCAGCGCGGAACGGAAGCGACTGGGCGAGATCGTCAAGGCCGCCAAGATGCAGGAGAAGTGATGGCCGCGCAGGCCATTCCGGTGGCCTGCGGTTTCCGGCATTCGGTGACGGAAAGGAGGTCGCGCGTGGGACGCTCAGGGGGTCGCGCGTGGGACGCTCGGGGGACGCTCGGGGGACGCTAATAGGCAAGTTTTGGCATGAACTGCCCACGCCCCTCGGGGGTCATGTCGAGCAGGCCCCAGAGCGCACTGACGGCATCGCCGGAGCGGTGGTCCGTGCCAGGCTCCGAGGGCGCCCAGGTCAGGTCGCTGCCCCAGAAATGGCGGACCTTGCCGTTGTCGAGGCGGAATACGTTGAATGCGGTATCGTCCCACTCCTCGCCGGCCTTCCCGCCGCGCAACGTCCGTATCTCCGCCGGCAGTTTGGTTGAGTCTCCGAAATAGTCGGCGACGTAGCTGTTGCCGGCGGTCGAGAGGAACTGCAAATGCGCCCATCCCCGCTCGCGCGCCCACGCGACCAGCCGGGCGATTGGCGACTTGGCCACGATATACAGCGAGGCGCGCTGGCCGATATGCCTTGCCGCGCCGTTGACGGAGTCGAGCAAGAGCGTACACATCGGGCACGGCGTGTCGCGGTCGGGGCCGTACATGAAGCTGTACAGGATCAGGGTGCGATGGGGGCCGAAGAGTTTCGACATCTCGACCTTTTCGGGCATACCGTTGGCGCCGATCCGCTCGAACCGGTAGTCCTCCGGCACTTCGCCGCCTGGCGGCAGCGCGCGGCGTTGTGCCGTGACGGCCTCGATATGCCTGCGCAATGCAATTTCCTCGTCAACCAGCGCGTTGCGCGCCTTGCGGTATTCGGCGCTTTCGTTGGGATAAGTGATGTGCGACATGCTTATCTCCTGCGGTTTGCTCCCTGTTAGTCTTGCCGGCGCCCGGATCGGTTCATCGCCGCGATGACCGTGCCGAGCGTACGCATGCCCTGCAAGATCTGCCCGGTCGTCAGGCTGGCATAGCCCAGCACCAGCCCGGGCGGCCGGCCTTGCGCCCGCGGCATGGCAAACAACGGCGACAACGGATAGACGCCCACTTCCTGCTGCCGCGCAGCGGCCACCAGCGCCGGCTCATCCTGCGGACGCAGGGACGGCAGCCACAGCACCACATGCAGGCCGGCCGCGGTGCCGCTGACCTGCGCGTCCGCGGGCAGGTAGCGGGCAATGCCATCCAGCAAGGCCGCACGGCGGCGCTCATTCTCGCGGCGCATGCGCCGCACATGGCGTTCGTAGGCACCGCTTTCGATCAGCGCGGCCAGCACGCGCTGCTCCAGCACGGGTGCATGGCGGTCGGACAACCGCTTGGCCTGCCGGAATACCGGCACCAGACCGGCCGGCAGCACCACGTAGCCGAGCCGCAGTTGCGGCGACAGTGCCTTGGACACGGTGCCGACGTAGATCACGCGCCCGTCGGTGTCGATCGAGCGCAGCGTGTCGATCGGGCGCTGGCCGTATCGGAACTCGCCGTCGTAGTCGTCTTCGACGATCCAGGCGTCATGGCGCTGTGCCCATTGCAGCAACTCCACGCGCCGGCCGACCGGCAGCACGCCGCCCAGGGGGAACTGGTGCGACGGTGTCACGTAAGCCAGACGGACGCGCTCGTCCTGCGGCAGGCTGGCGGTATCCAGGCCATGCTCGTCCACGGGCGTGGGCAGGCACGTGGCGCCGGTGGCCGCGAAGCAGCATCGGGCCATCAGGTAGCCGGGGTCTTCAAAGACGAAGGCGTCGCCGGTATCCAGCAGCAATCGCGCGCACAGGTCGATGGCCTGCTGCGAGCCATTCACCACCACGATCTGCGCGGCGTCGCAGGCAAGCCCCCGGGCCCGTCGCAGATAGCCCTGGAGCGCGCGCCGCAGCGCCACATCGCCTTCCGGCGCGGCGTAGTAGAGGCCGTCCTGCTGGCGCAGCAGTTCGGCCTGGTAGGCGCGCCGCCAGGGCAGCGTGGGGAAATCCCGGGACGCCACCGCCCCATAGCGGAAGTCAAAGCGAAGCGGTTCCGCGTCGGGCAATCCCGGCATGCCGAGGCCCGCCAGCCGGCGTCCAAACCGGGACAAGGGCAACCGTGACGTGGGCCGCTGCTTTATAACCGCCGTGGCCGCCGTGGCCGGTGCCGGCGTTGCCAGCGCGCTGGCAACCCGCGCCGCCCGCCCTGCTGATGTAACCAGAAAGCCCTCTGCCGCCAGCTGCTCGTAAGCTGCAGTGACCGTGGTCCGGGACACGGCCAGCTCTGCCGCCAACGCCCGCGTGGACGGTGCCGGCGCGCCAGGCGGCAGCGTGCCGTCCGCGATCTGGCTGCGTAGCAGGTCGTAGATCCGGCGCCCCGCGCCCGTAGCGCCGGGCCGGTTACTGGTAGGCGGTCGGGTAGGCGGTCGAGTAGGCGGTGGTGACTGGCCCATAAAGAATGTAGAAAACTGGATCTTCCGATTGTGCCAGTTACAGGCGACAGTATCCACGACTCCATCGCCCACGATTCGCCCCATGTACATCCCTGCCCACTTCGCCGAATCCCGCCCCGATGAACTCGCGCGCATCATCCGCGCGCATCCGCTCGGCATGCTGGTCACCCAGGCAAACGGCGCGCTGGATGCCGACCACATCCCGTTCGAGTTCGATGCCGATGCCGGCACGCACGGCATACTCACCGCCCACGTGGCCCGCGCCAACCCGCTCTGGCAGCGCTGCCCTTCGGGCACGCCGGTCATGGTCGTGTTTCGCGGCGCACAGGCGTATATCTCGCCGAACTGGTACCCGAGCAAGCACGAGTCGCATCGCCTGGTGCCGACCTGGAACTACGAGGTGGTACACGCGCACGGCACGCTCACCGTGCATGACGACGAACGCTTCGTCAGGCGCCTCGTCGCGCGCCTGACGCGCCGGCACGAGGCGGACGAATCGCGGCCGTGGAAGATGGGCGATTCCGCACCCGAGTTCATTGACGGCCTGCTGCGCCATATCGTCGGCATCGAGATCGCCGTGACCTCGCTGCAGGGCAAGGTCAAGCTGAGCCAGAACCGGGAACTGCGCGACCGGCTGGGCGCTGCGGAAGCGCTGGAGGCACGGGGGTACGCCGAACTGGCGCAGTCAATGCGCAGCGCCGGCTAACGGAAAGCAAAAAAGGCAGGCCGCACGGGCCCGCCCCTTTCTCTTGCACCTGACCCGTCCTGAATAAGGTTGACACTTTTCTGGCTGTGACGAGGAGAGTGCCTTGGAGACGGATCGAAAGCGAACCCAGCGTGATTACACGCTGGCTTTTAAGCTGGCGGTTGTGGAGGAAGTAGAAAGAGGCGAGTTGACGTACAAGCAGGCGCAAAGCAAGTATGGAATCCAGGGCCGGTCCACGGTGCTGGTATGGTTACGCAAGCACGGACTACAGGACTGGAGCGGCACGTTGCCACAGGGCACCCGGTACGCCACGATGGGAAAACAAGACAAAGCCAAGCCCCGTACCCCTGAGCAGCGGATCAAGGAGCTGGAGGCTCAGTTGCGCGAAGCGCAGGAGAAAGCGCGGCTGTTCGAGACGGTGATCGACGTGATTCAGAAGGAGCACGGGGTTCGCATCGTAAAAAAGCCTTCGGGCAAGTCCTCGCGCAAGAGCTCATCCAAGGGCTAAGCGTTAGCAGGGCTTGCCGTTACTTCGGCATCAGCCGCCAGGCATACTACAAGCGCCGCGACAGTGAGCTTAGGCAGGCCGCCCGGGATGCCAGGATTTGCGCGCTGGTCACCGAGGTGCGACTGCGCCAGCCGCGCATAGGCACTCGCAAACTGCAGCGGGTGCTGCAGGTGCCGTTGGAGAAGGCGGATATCCGAGTGGGCCGTGATCGGCTGTTCGATGTCCTGCGCGCGGCGCGGCTGCTTGTGAAGCCGCATCGGGCGTATCACAAGACCACCAACAGCCATCACCGCTTCCGACGCCATCCCAACCTACTCAAGGACGGGCCGCAGAAGGTGGTGCCTACCGCCGCCGAACAGGTCTGGGTGGCTGACATTACGTATCTTCCCACCGCCGGGCAGACGGTCTATCTGAGCCTCGTCACGGATGCCTGGTCGCGAAAGATCGTGGGCTACCACGTCCATGACGGCCTGCAGACCGAGCAAGTAAGCCAGGCGCTGAAGATGGCGCTACGCTCGCGCCAGTCCCGGCAGGCGCTGGTGCACCATTCGGACCGAGGAATTCAATACTGCGCCACCTACTACCAGGCCATCCATCAGCGGCATGGCCTGACCTGTTCCATGACCGACGGCTACGACTGCTACCAGAACGCCATGGCAGAGCGCATCAACGGCATCCTCAAGAGCGAATTCCTGCTGAACCGACCGGCTGATCTGCAGCAAGCGGCTCGCATGGTAAGGGAGTCAGTTGAGATCTATAACCGTGAACGCCCCCATCAAGCCCTGAAATACAAAACGCCCGATGAGGTTCATCGGGCGTCCGTTGCTATGGGTTGCTAGGTTCAAATGACCCAGCAGAACCTGTCAACCTATGTCAGGACTTGACAACCTGCGTGCGGTTATTGCGTCGCGCAGCTAAAGCTGGCTGCCACGTTTACGTCGCCGGCACCGTTGTACTTTGGCCAGTTCGGATACTCACACAGCGGACGCGTGCGGCCCGGCACGCCAACCGTGTCGGTCACCGTCAGCGAAGCCGGCGCGGTGCCCTGCTCGACCCACTTTTCCAGTGCGGTCAGCGAGTCCCACGAGGCATTGAACACGGAGCTGGTCGCGTGCCCATAGCCCGGGATCTCGTAGTAGCGCATGAAGTTGCTGACATTGCCAGCACCCATCGCGCCCTGCACCCGCGTGAAGTAGTCCTCCGTCGCGCGCGTGCTGACCAGTGCGTCGGACATGCCGTGGGCCATCAGGATCTTGCCGCCCTTGTTCATGAACGCGGACAGGTCGGTCTTGTTGATGTCCTGCAAGGCGGTCAGCTGGCTGATGCGGTCCTGCCATGGGCCCGGGTTCTGCGGGTCAAGCGTCAGCGAGTTGAAGGTCGGATCACGAGTGACAAAGTAGCGCACCCACTGGTCCCAGAACACACTGAAGTACGGCGCGGTGTTCGGCATCGGGTTGGCCGGGGCATCGGTGTTGAGCGCCAGCGCAATCACCGTGGGCTGGACCGTTGCGTTGCCGGCCATGCCCAGATCGGCGCCCCAGACGTTGAAGCCCGGATACTGCGTCTCGCCGCTGCCCAGCGCATAGCCGAACACGATCTGCGAAGCGTAGACCTTCAGCGCGCTGATCTGCGCGTCGGACAGGCAGGTGTCACCCGTGTCGGCGCCGTTGGCACAGCGGACTGGCTGGCCATTGAGCATCGCCGTTGACGGGTCGAAGCTGGCGTTGCAGGCAGCGATATTGCTGATCAGGCCGTCCTTGACGCCATCGAGGTCATCGCACGCGGCGATGGCGGCATCGTAGAGCACCTTGCGCTTGGGCTGGTTCGGGTATGCACCCGGCGCTGCCAGCGCGCGGGTGATGCGGCCGAACTGCAGGTCAGGCTGGCAGCATTCCAGGCGGGGTAAAGCACGATGGCACCATCCCAGTCCTGCGGCCAGCGCTGCACCACGGCCAGCGCCTCGCGGCCGCCGCTCGAGCCGCCGGCAAAGTAGGCCTTCTTCGGGCCGTCGGCCTGGTAGTGCATCTGGATCAGCGCGATCGCGACGTCGCGCGTCTTCTTCAGCGCGTCGCTGGAGAAATTGCGGACCGCCTCGTCATTGGTCCCGAACGAACCGTCGCGGCTGCCGAGCGCGCCCGCCTGGTGCCCCGAATCGCTGGCGAAGGTGGCATAGCCGCGCGCCAGTGGCGAGGGCTGGTCGGTCGGGCCCGCCGGAACATTGCCCGCGGTATTGGGGATCGTGCCGTCATAGCCGCCGCCACCGAACATGACGACCTTCTGGTTCCAACTGGCGGGCATGTCGACCTCGAACCGGATCGACGGCGCCGTGGGGTCGACCGGTGCGATCGTCCCGGTCACCTTGCAGTACGCGCCAGTACCCAGCTGGCCGCCACCGGTAGCCGGCACCATGACGGCATCGGCAACGGTCGCGCCGTTGGTCGGAAGGCCGATACTGCCCGCGGCGACAGTCTTGCCCGGCAGGTTCTGGCAGGCTACCGGCGTCTTTGACGGCGGGGGCGGATTATCGTCCCCTCCGCCGCCGCAGGCACTCAGCACCAGGCCGGCCGCCGACACGACGATGAGGGGTGCCAGTCTGAAAGTCGCTGGCGAAACTTTGCTTTGCATGTCTTTTGACATTTGTCTTCTCCACGATGTCTCCGGGGGACGGGATAGCGGCAGCGGGACCGGCCCGGCGCTATCTCCCGGTGGCTGCGTCTGCATTCGGCGTGCCAGTACGCAGGTGACGAGACGGAGGTGGAGTGCGAAATATGTCCGGCGTTGCAGAAGCGGTACACCCGGGTATCACCTGGATGACGGCATCACACGCCCTCCCGGCGTGTAGCGGGAAAGTCTTTCAATCGAGCGCGAAGTAACTGCAACCGGCCCGGCAGCCGCCGGGGCATGCGCGCCGGTCGGCGACAAGCACCGCCAGCGCATTGCGGAAGGTTCAACTCCCCGCATTTTCCATTGCGGCTTCGTACTGCCCGAGGCACGCCATGCCATTCAGCCGCGAGCGCTGCAGCAGCGCCTGTTGTGCCTGCCCCGCATTGCTGGCCTCGCCGCGCCAGGCCAGCAATGGCGGCTCCTGCAAGGCGCGCCCGTAGGAGAAGCTCAGCCGCCAGGGCAACGGGCCCAGCCGGTTCATGGCGTCAAGATTGGCCGTGGCTTCGGCGGGCGTCTGGCCGCCGGACAGGAAGAAAACGCCGGGCACCGCGGCGGGCACGGTGCGCCGGAGCACCTGCACGGTCTGCTTCGCGACCTCTTCGGGCGCCGCGTGACCTGCGTCCTTGCCGGGAAGCACCATGCTGGGCTTCAGCAGCATGTGCTCGAACACCACCGCGTGCCTCTGCAAGGCGTCGAAGACTGCATGCAGCACGGCTTCGGTGACTGCAGCGCAGCGCGCCATGGTGTGTGCGCCATCCATCAGCACCTCGGGTTCGACGATCGGCACGACGCCCGCTTCCTGGCAGATCGCGGCATAGCGCGCCAGGGCCTCGGCATTGGCGTGAATGGCAAGCGGCCCCGGCAGCGTGTCGGACACGTTGTAGACGGCGCGCCATTTGGCAAACCTCGCGCCCTGCTGGCGATAGCCGGCAAGCCGCTTGCCAAGACCGTCGAGGCCCTCGGTGATCTCGTCGCCGGGCGCATGGGCGAGCGCCAGCTTGCCCTTGTCCACCTTGATCCCGGGCACGATGCCCTGGCGCGCGGCCAGTTCCGGCAGCGGCGTGCCATCGTCGGCCAGCTGGCCGAGTGTTTCCTCGTACAGGATCACGCCGCTGATGAACTCGCCCAGGCCCGGCGTGGACAGGAGCAGGTTGCGCCACGCCCGGCGGCTTTCTTCATTTGACGCTACACCGATGCGCTCGAATCGCTTGGCGATGGTCGGCCCGCTTTCGTCGGCGGCCAGCAGGCCTTTGGCGCCCTGCACCATGGCATCGACGGTGGCTTGCAGTTCGCTTGCTTGGTCCATGACGTTGCTCCGTGAGGGGGTATAGCAACAAGGATTGGCGCCTCGATGCGATTGCGCAAGCGACGGGCGTGCGGGCCATCTCGGACCGCCACGCAGAACTAAGGAGCCTGACCGGTATCAGCACCGGCGCCGTCCGGCCGGCGTTCGGCAAGCGCCTCCAGCAGCGAGGCGGAGGGCACGAAAAACAGGTTGCCGCTGACCGCCTCGCTGAAATCCAGCAGCCGGTCATAGTTGCCGGGCGGGAGAGCGGGCATAGCCGATAAAGAACGTGCTGAACTCGCCCTTGCCCGGCTGGCCGAACAGCATGTTGTCACGCAGGATCTTCACGTCCTCGCCGTTCTCGGGAAGGCGGTGACAACCGGCAGGCTTTGCTTCGTTGATGCTCCGGCCCCTCTCCCCTCTCCCCCACCCCTCTCCCGCGCGCGGGAGAGGGGAACGTATGCATGGGTTGGTGGTGCTGCGAGCACTGTCAGCGATAGCGCCCCGCCATCCTCTCCATCCCCACCGGCTTGATCCGCGCGGCCTGCCCCGCGCACCCGAAGGCCTCGAAGCGCAGCTTCACCACGCCCTTCGCTCCCTTCTTGGCCGCCAGCAAGGCCTTGCGGGGATCGAATTCGCTGCGGTCCTCGGCCAGGGACTTGCGGATCGCCCCGGTCATGGCCAGGCGGATATCGGTGTCGATATTCACCTTGCGCACGCCCATCCTGATGCCGCGCAGTATCTCCTCGACCGGCACGCCGTAGGTCTCCTTGATGTCGCCGCCGTACTGGCGGATGATCTCCAGCCATTCCTGCGGCACCGAGCTGGAGCCGTGCATCACGAGATGGGTGTCCGGGATCTGCGCGTGGATATCCCGGATGCGGTCCATCGCCAGGATGTCGCCGGTAGGCTTGCGCGAGAACTTGTAGGCGCCGTGGCTGGTGCCGATGGCGATGGCCAGCGCATCCACGCCGGTGCGGGCGACAAAGTCGCGCGCCTGCGCCGGGTCGGTCAGCATCATGTCGTGCGACAGCGTGCCGGCCGCGCCCACGCCGTCCTCTTCGCCAGCCTGGCCGGTTTCGAGCGAGCCCAGGCAACCCAGTTCGCCTTCCACCGAGACACCGATTGCATGAGCCATCTCGCACACGCGCCGCGTGACGTCGACGTTGTAGTCGTAGTCCGCCGGCGTCTTCATGTCTTCACGCAGCGAGCCGTCCATCATCACGCTGGTAAAACCGGAGCGGATCGATGCCTGGCACACCGCCGGGCTGGAGCCGTGGTCCTGGTGCAGCACGATGGGGATGTCCGGATGGGTCTCGGCCGCGGCCAGCACCATATGGCGCAGGTAGGCCTCGCCGGCATACTTGCGGGCGCCGGCCGAGGCCTGCAGGATGACCGGGCTGTCGGTTTCCCCGGCCGCTTCCATGATCGCGTGGATCTGCTCCAGGTTGTTGACGTTGAACGCCGGGACGCCGTAGCCGAACTCTCCCGCGTGGTCCAGCAGCTGTCGCAAGGAAATGAGTGCCATGGTGAAGCTCCTTTGGTCGATGCGGATTCGGTGATGCGGGGTCAGCTGGCGGCGCGCTGCTCCAGCACGTCCAGTGCGGGCAGCTTCTTGCCTTCCAGAAACTCCAGGAAGGCGCCGCCGCCGGTGGAGATGTAGCCCACGCGGTCGGCAATGCCGTACTTGGCGATGGCGGCCAGCGTGTCGCCGCCGCCTGCGATCGAGAACGCCCTGGAATCGGCGATGGCCTGCGCCAGCACCCTGGTGCCGTTGCCGAACTGGTCAAACTCGAACACGCCCACCGGGCCGTTCCAGACGATGGTGCCGGCGGACTTGAGCTGCCCGGCGAGCTGGGCGGCGGTCCTGGGACCGATGTCCAGGATCATGTCGTCGTCGGCCACGTCCTTCACATCCTTGACTGTGGCCGCGGCGGTCGCGCTGAACTCCTTCGCGCAGACCACGTCGACGGGGATGGGCACCGAGGCGCCGCGCCTGGCCATGATGTCGATGATGGCCCTGGCGTCCGCCACCAGGTCGGGCTCGGCCAGCGACTTGCCGATCTTCAGGCCAGCGGCCAGCATGAAGGTGTTGGCAATGCCGCCGCCGACGATCAGGTTGTCGACCTTGTCGGCCAGCGACTTCAGGATGGTCAGCTTGGTGGAGACCTTGGAGCCGGCCACGATCGCCACCAGTGGCCGCGACGGCTGGCCCAGTGCCTTGCCCAGCGCGTCGATCTCGGCGGCCAGCAGCGGGCCGGCGCAGGCGATCGGGGCATACCTCGCGATGCCGTGGGTGGTGGCCTCGGCTCGGTGCGCGGTGCCGAAGGCATCGTTGACGTAGATATCGCACAGTGCGGCCATCTTCTGCGCCAGTTCGTCGCTGTTCCTCTTCTCGCCCTTGTTGACGCGGCAGTTTTCCAGCAGCACCAGCTGGCCGGGCGGTACCTGGAAGCCGCCCGCGGTCCAGCCGGACAGCAGCGGCACCTGCCGGCCCAGCAGCTCCGACAGCCGGCGGCCCACCGGCGCCAGGCTGTGGCGCGGGTCCGGCTGGCCTTCCTCGGGACGGCCCAGGTGCGAGGTGACCATCACCGCGGCCCCCGCCTGCAGGCAGGCCGCGATGGCGGGCACGGAAGCGCGGATGCGGGTGTCGTCGGTGATCCGGCCCGCATCATCCTGCGGGACGTTGAGATCGGCGCGGATAAAGACCCGCTTGCCCGCCAGCCCGCCGGATGCGAGCAGCGCGGCCAGCGTGTGCGGCGCCGTGGATTTCGGTTGCCCCGTAGCGTGGGAAATATTCGTCATTGCCATCCGTCTCCGTTGACTTGTCCTGGTATCTCTGCCGGCCTGCCCCGGCTGTCAGGCGGCGGGCGCCAGCCGCGCCGGCGTCAGCAGCGCCGGCAAACCCTCCATGGAATCGACCAGCGCATCGGCGCCCAGCGCGCCGGGCCCGCCCGGGCCGGCGTAGCCGTAGCGCACCAGGCAGACCGGCATGCCGGCCGCGCGGGCCGCGGCCACGTCCACCGGCGAGTCCCCCACCAGCACGCCCTGCGCCGGATCGACGTCGAGCAGGCGGCAGGCATGGCGCAGCGGTTCGGGATGCGGCTTCATCTGCGCGATCGAATCGCCCGCCACCAGCACTTCCAGGTATGGCGCCAGTCCTGTCATGGCCAGCAGCGGCGCCGCCAGCGCGCGCGGCTTGTTGGTGACGCAGGCCAGCCGGTAGCCCTCGCGCCTGAGCGCGGCCAGGCCCGCTTCCACGCCCGGGAACACCGATCCCAGGCGGCCGTTGGTGTCGTCATAGTGGCGATGGAACAGCGCCTCGGCATCGGCGGGCGCCACCGCCAGCCGCGCGGTCTCCAGCACGCGCAGCACGAGGTTGGGCACACCGCGGCCGATAAAGCCGGCCACGGTGTCGAACGGCAGCGGCGGGCTGCCGAGGTCAGCCAGCATGCGGTTGGCGGCCTCGACGATGTCCGGGGCGCTGTCGACCAGCGTGCCGTCCAGGTCGATCAGCACCGCGGCGCAAGGCAGGGATACGGTAGTCATGACGTGCCCTCCAGCAAGGCGCGCGCAGCAGCCGCGACATCCGCCGGGGTCAGGCCAAAGTGCTGGTACAGCGCCTCGGCCGGGGCGGATTCGCCGAAGCTGTCGAGGCCCAACGCCACGCCGCCTTCGCCCACCACGCCGCGCCAGAACCAGGTGACACCCGCCTCCACGCTGACGCGCGGCACGCCCGGCGGCAGCACCGTGGCGCGGTAGGCCGCGTTCTGCGCGTAGAACAGCTCCACGCACGGCATCGACACCACGCGCGCGGCGATCCCCGCATCGGCCAGTTCCTGCGCGGCGCGCACCGCGATCTCCACTTCGGAGCCGGTGGCCACCAGCACCACGCGCGGCGGCGCGGCATCGCGCAAGATGTAGCCACCACGCGCAATCGCCGCGCGCTGGTCCGCATCGCGCTCGAACGGCGTCAACGCCTGCCGCGACAGCACCAGGCAGGTGGGACCGTGCTCGCGCAACAGCGCGGCCTGCCAGGCGTACGCGGTCTCGGCGCCGTCGCACGGGCGCCAGACCTGGTTGTTGGGGATCAGCCTGAGGCTGGCGGCGTGCTCCACCGGCTGGTGGGTGGGACCGTCCTCGCCGAGGCCGATCGAATCATGCGTCAGCACATGGATCACGCGCAGCCGCATCAGCGCCGCCATGCGGATGGCATTGCGCGAGTAGTCCGAGAAGGTCATGAAGGTGCCACCGTAGGGGATCAGCCCGCCGTGCAGCGCGACACCGTTCATCACCGCCGCCATGCCGAACTCCCGGACGCCATAGCTGATGTAATTGCCGTGCCCTTCGTGGTTGACCCAGACCGACGCCTTCACGTTGGTCAGGTTGGAACCGGTGAGGTCGGCCGAGCCGCCCAGCAGCTCTGGCAAGGCCGCCGTCAGCGCCTCAAGGCAGAGCTGCGAGGCCTTGCGCGTGGCGATCTTGCCTTGCAGTGCCGAGGGCGCGTCGAGCAGCGCCATCATTCCCGCATCGAAGCCTTCCGGCAGGCGGCCATCGACACGGCGCAGGAATTCCTGGGCCAGTTCGGGATGCGCGGCGCGATAGGCGGCGAAGCGCGCCTCCCATTCGGCCTCCCTCGCCGCGCCCTGGACGCTTGCGTCCCAGGCGTCGGCCACGTCCGGCGGCACAGTGAAGGGCTCGGCCTCCCACCCCAGCGCCTCGCGCATGGCGGCGATTTCCGCCGCGCCCAGCGGCGCGCCATGCACATCGTGGCCGCCGGCCTTGGCCGGGGCGCCCTGGCCGATCACGGTGCGGCAGCAGATCAGCGTAGGCCGGCCGCGCTCCGCCCTGGCCGCGTGCAGCGCGGCATCGATGGCATGCGCGTCATGCCCGTCGACACCGTCGATCACATGCCAGCCGTATGCGGCAAAGCGCTTCGGCGTGTCGTCGGCGAACCAGCCGGCAACGTCGCCGTCGATGGAGATGCCGTTGTCGTCGTACAGGCAGACCAGCTTGCCCAGCCCGAGCGTGCCCGCCAGCGAGCAGGCCTCATGGCTGAGGCCCTCCATCAGGCAGCCATCACCCAGGAAGACATAGGTGCGATGGTCGACGATGTCGAAGCCGGGCCGGTTGAAGGTGGCGGCCAGCAGCTTCTCCGCCAGCGCCATGCCGACGGCATTGGTCAGGCCCTGCCCCAGCGGGCCGGTCGTGGTTTCCACGCCGGGCGTCACGCCGAGTTCCGGATGTCCCGGCGTGGCCGCGTGCAGCTGGCGGAACTGGCGCAGCTGCGACATGGGCAGGTCGTAGCCGGTGAGGTGCAGCAGCGCGTACTGCAACATGGAAGCATGGCCGTTGGACAGCACGAAGCGGTCACGGTCGGGCCAGGCCGGGTTGGACGGGTTGTGGCGCAGGTGGCGGCGCCACAGGACCTCGGCCATCTCGGCCATGCCCATGGGCGCGCCGGGGTGGCCGGACCTGGCCTGTTCCACCGCGTCGGCGGCGAGGAATCGCAGCGCGTTGGCGCAGCGGGCCGCGGAGTCGATACGTTCGGGTGCATTCATATTTGGTGTCCTGGCAACGCTGCGGCTTACAGGGCGGCGCGCTTGCGGCGCTCCATCATGCGCAGCACGAACGGCGTGAAGATCAGCTGCATGGCCAGTTCCATCTTCCCGCCCGGCACCACGATGGTGTTGGCGCGCGACATGAAGGAGTCGTGGATCATGCTCAGCAGGTACTGGAAATCGATGCCCTTCGGGTTGGCGAAGCGGATCACCACCATGCTTTCATCCGGCGCGGGGATCTCGCGCGAGATAAAGGGATTGGAGGTGTCCACGCACGGCACGCGCTGGAAGTTCACATGCGTGCGCGAGAACTGCGGGCAAATGTAGTTCACGTAGTCCGGCATGCGGCGCAGGATGGTGTCGGTCACCGCCTCGGTCGAGTAGCCGCGCTGCTTCTTGTCGCGCCAGAGCTTCTGGATCCATTCCAGGTTGATGACCGGCACCACTCCGATCAGCAGGTTGGGATACCTGGCGACGTCGACCTCGTCGGTGACAACGCCGCCGTGCAGGCCCTCGTAGAACAGCAGGTCGGTGTCGGCGGGCAATGGCTCCCACTCTGTGAAGGTGCCCGGCTCCTGCACGAACGGGGCGGCCTCCTCGGCGCTGTGCAGGTAGTGCCGGCGCGTGCCGGTGCCGCATTCCGCATAGGAGCGGAACAGGTTTTCCAGGTCGGCGAACAGGTTGTTCTCCGGGCCGAAGTGGCTGAAGTTCATATTGCCGGTGCGCTCGGCCTCGGCCATCTTGACCTTCATCTCGGCTCGGTTATAGCGGTGGAAGCTGTCGCCTTCGATCACGACTGACTTCACGCCTTCGCGGCGGAAGATATTCTCGAAGGTACGGGTCACCGACGTGGTGCCGGCGCCGGAGGAGCCGGTGATGGCGATGATGGGGTAGCGTTCTGACATGGCCGTGAACCTCAGGCGGACGCGCGAAACAGGCTGCGCTCGTTGAACAGGGGATTGGGAAGATCGGGATCGGACTGGTCGGCGTGGTAGTCCTCGATCCGCTCCACTTCCTTGCGCGAACCGAAAATCACGCCGATGCGCTGGTGCAGCCCTCCCGGCGCCACCGACATCAGCGCCTGCCGGCCGGTGCTGGCGCGCCCGCCGGCCTGCTCCATCAGGAAGGCAATCGGGTTGGCCTCGTAGAGCAGGCGCAGGCGGCCCGGCCTGGCCGGGTCCCGGGTATCGCGCGGGTACATGAAGACGCCGCCGCGCATCAGGATGCGGTGCGCCTCGGCCACCATCGACGCGATCCAGCGCATGTTGAAATCCTTGCCGCGCGGGCCGCTCTTGCCGGCCATGCACTCGGAGATATAGCGCCGCACCGGCGCTTCCCAGAAGCGGCTGTTGGAGGCGTTGATGGCAAATTCCTGCGTCTCGGCGGGAACCCGCAGGCCGGGATGTGTCAGGAAGAATTCACCGAGGTTCGGATCGAGGGTGAAGCCGTTGACGCCGTTGCCCACTGTCAGCACCAGCATGGTGGTGGGGCCGTAGAGCGCGTAGCCGGCCGCGACCTGCGCCGTTCCCGGCTGCAGGAAGTCCTGCTCGGTCACCGGGTCGGCGCCATCGGGCGCGCGCAGCACTGAGAAAATGCTGCCCACCGAGACGTTGACGTCGATGTTCGAGGAACCGTCGAGCGGGTCGAACACCAGCAGGTACTTGCCGCGCGGGTAGCACGCAGGGATCTGGTATGGCGTCTCCAATTCCTCCGAGGCCATGCCGGCCAGGTGGCCGCCCCACTCGTTGACGCGCAGGAAGGCCTCGTTGCTCAGCACGTCCAGCTTCTGCTGGATCTCGCCCTGCACGTTGATGGCCGCGCCCTCGCCATCCGCGCTGCCGGCGCGGCCGTGCAGGCCGCCCAGCGCGCCGAAGGCCACCGCGCGCGCGATCTCCTTGCAGGCCACGGCCACATTGAGGATCAGGCCGTTGAAGCCGCCGCTGGCTTCCGGGTAGCGGCGGCGCTCCTCGATCAGGAACTGCGTCAGGGTCATCCTCTGGACTTCGGGCATGGCAGGTCTCCTTTTCATTTGCTGTGTGTGCTTGCATGGCGCCGACGCGGGCTAGGTGAACGTGGCGGCCTCGCGCAGGCGGCGCAGGATGCCGCGGTAGCCGCCGTCGGTATCCGGCGCGCCAAACACGGCGCTGCCGGCAACGAAGGTGTCGGCGCCCGCGCGGGCAATCGCCGCGATGTTGTCGGCCTTGACGCCGCCGTCGATCTCCAGCCAGACCGCCCGCCCACCGGCCGCCACCTGCCGGTCGATGCGCGCGCGCACCTGGCGCAGCTTGTCCAGCACGCCGGGGATGAACGCCTGGCCGCCGAAGCCGGGATTCACGCTCATCAGCAGCACCAGGTCGAGCTGGCCGAGCGTGTGGTCGAGCCAGCCCAGCGGCGTGGCCGGGTTCAGCACCAGGCCCGCCTTGCAACCGTGGTCGCGGATCAGGCCGATGGTGCGGTCCACGTGGCGGCTCGCCTCGGGATGGAAGCTGATGATCCCCGCGCCTGCCTTGGCGAACATCGGGATCAGCGCGTCGACCGGCTCGACCATCAGGTGCACGTCGATGGGAATGGACACATGCGGGCGGATCGCCTCGCACACCAGCGGCCCGATGGTCAGGTTGGGCACGTAATGGTTGTCCATCACGTCGAAGTGCACCAGGTCCGCACCCGCTGCCTCGATCGCGCGCACCTCTTCGCCCAGCCGCGCGAAATCCGCCGACAGGATGGACGGCGCCAGGCGGACGGTGTGTTGGTCGGTACGTTGGTCGGTGGCGTGCATGTCAGGCTGCCTCGCACCGGGTGCCGCGATGCCAGTTGCGCAGCGCGCCCAGGTCAGCCCAGCGCTGTGCCGCGCCGGGCAGCTGCCGCGGCAGCGGCTGCGCCGGGTCGCCCAGGTGCGGCAGCACCAGCAGCGCGCCGTCGAAGCGATCCTGCGCGGTGTAGGCGGTGGGCGTGATCACGGTAGCAATGCCGGCCGCCTGCGCCGCCCTTAGCCCGTTCTCCGAATCCTCGATCGCCAGGCAATCCCCGCCCTCCAGCCCCAGCTGCTCCAGCACGGCCAGATAGACATCCGGGGCCGGCTTCTTGATGGCGGTGGTACCGGCGTCGCCGATGGCAGCGAAGCGCTCGCGCCAGCGCTGGCCCAGCGGCACCTGCAGCAGCGCATCGAGGTTGGCCGGCGTGGTAGTGGTAGCAATGGCGATGGGCACGCCGGCATTGCCGGCCTCTTCGATCAGCCGGGCAATGCCAGGGCGCAGCGGCAGCTGGCCGCTGCCGACGCGCTCGGCATAGTGGCGGGTCTTGATGGCGTGCACGGCGTCGATCGTCTCTTTGACCTTGCACCCTTGGGCTTCCTCGGGATCGACCATGCGCCAGTAATGCATCAGCCGCTCTTTGCCACCGGCCACCCTGAGCAGGCGCGTGTAGAGCGCCTCGTCCCAGCACCAGTCGAGGCCGACCTCGGCAAAGGCGGAATTGAAGGCCTGCAGATGGGCGGTCTCGGTATCGGCAAGCGTGCCGTCGACATCGAAGATCAGGGCTTTCATGGCTTACTCCGCGGCCACAGGTTGCGAGAACACGCGGCTGGCGCGCAGGTCCTCGGCCGTGATGGTGGTCAGGGCCCGGTCGTCAATCACCGTGCCGGGATCGTCGAGCAGGCGCGAGGCATGGCGCAGCCGCGCGCGGTCCAGCGCGTTGCGCACGCTGCGGGCATTGGCGAAATGCGGTTGCGCCATGCGCCGGGCCAGGTAGTCGGCAAACACGGCCCTGCTCTCGTCGTCGAAGTGGTACTGCATCCCGGCCAGCATCAGGTCGGCGATCTGGCGCAGTTCCTCGAGCTGGTAGTCGGGGAAGTCGATGTGGTGGGCCACGCGCGACGACATGCCGGGGTTGGACTCGAAGAAGCGGTCCATGCGGTCCTTGTAGCCGGCCAGGATCACCACCAGGTCTTCGCGGTTGTTCTCCATCACCTGAAGCAGGATCTCGATGGCCTCCTGGCCGTAGTCGCGCTCGTTCTCGGGCCGGTAGAGGTAGTAGGCCTCGTCGATGAAGAGCACGCCGCCCATGGCCTTCTTCAGGATCTCCTTGGTCTTGGGCGCGGTATGGCCGATGTACTGGCCGACCAGGTCGTCGCGGGTCACGGCCACCAGGTGGCCGCGGCGCACATAGCCGAGCTGGTGCAGGATCTGCGCCATGCGCATGGCCACCGTGGTCTTGCCGGTGCCGGGATTGCCGGTGAAACACATATGCAGGCTGGGCGCGCCCGCGCTGAAGCCGCGCGCGGCGCGCAGCTTGTCCACCAGCAGCAAGGCGGCAATGTCGCGGATGCGCGCTTTCACCGGCTTCAGGCCGATCAGCTCGCGGTCGAGCTGGGCCAGCAGTTCGGTGATGCCGGCGCTGGCCAGCGTTTCTGCCAGCGACGTGGCCAGCGATCCCGGCAAGGCAGGCGGCGGCTGCAACTGTGCTGTCGTTTCAGGTGCGGACATGGCAGGCTCCGTGGGTGCTCATCAAAATCCGGGCGCAGCTTCCCCGGCGCGCTGCCTGGCGGCCGCGCCCCCAATGGGATTGCACAGGGAAAGGTCGCCGGCGGGCAGCGCGTGGGCGCTACGCGCCGGCTCGATTGCCGCCGCTCAGTAGCGGCTGCCTTCGGGCCGCGCCTGCACGGCGTAGCTCTCGATCGTGTAGCGCATCGTGCGGCCGGGCTCCTCCTGGCGCACCAGGCGGAAGCCGGGCTCGTCGGCGGGCCGGTTGACGATGAACGACATCACCACCGACTCCACCGTATGCGTCGAATCGAAGGCCGTGACGCGGATGTAGTGGTTCGGGAAGGTGTTCCGCGCGTTGTTGATTTCCATCAGGATGCCGGCGGCATCGCGCAGGTCGAACATCGGCAGGCCGAACATGTCCCAGTACGTGTTGCGCGGATGCGGGTCGTCGGTGTACTCGATGCCGACCGCCCAGCCCTTGTCCAGGCAGTATTCGAGCTGCCTGGTGATCTGCTCGTCGGTGAGTTCGGGCAGGAAAGAGAAAGTGCCTTGAGTGATGCGCATGATGTCCTCTCGTTCTGTGGGATTCAGGGGCTCAGGGGCTCAGGCCACCGACGCGGTGGGCACGAAGTCCGAGGTATCGGTCGGCGTGTAGTTGAAGCTGATGTCGCCCCAGGTATCGAGCGCCGCCCGCAGCGGTGCGCACCAGCGTGCTGCATCGCGCAGGATTTCCGGCCCTTCGTTGAGGATGTCGCGCCCCTCGTTGCGCGCCAGCACCATTGCTTCCAGCGCCACGCGGTTGGCCGTCGCGCCCGCCTGGATCCCTTGCGGGTGGCCGATCGTGCCGCCGCCGAACTGCAGCACCACGTCGTCGCCGAAGAGGTGGATCAGCTGGTGCATCTGGCCGGCGTGGATGCCACCCGATGCCACCGGCATCACCTTGCGCAGCGAGGCCCAGTCCTGGTCGAAGAACAGCCCGCGCGTCAGGTCGGTGTGGGTATAGGCATCGCGGCAGACGTTGTAGTAGCCCTGCACCGTCAGCGGATCGCCTTCCAGCTTGCCCACGGCGGTGCCGGTGTGCATGTGGTCGACGCCGGCTAGGCGCAGCCATTTGGCGATCACGCGGAACGACACGCCATGGCTCTTCTGGCGGGTGTAGGTGCCATGGCCCGCGCGGTGCAGGTGCAGGATCATGTCGTTCTGGCGGCACCAGTTGCTCATCGACTGGATGCAGGTCCAGCCCACGATCAGGTCGACCATGATGATGACCGAGCCCAGCGACTTGGCGAACTCCGCGCGCCGGTACATCTCTTCCATGGTGCCGGCGGTCACGTTCAGGTAGCTGCCCTTGACCTCGCCGGTGGCGGCGGACGCCTTGTTGACCGCGTCCATCACGAACAGGAAGCGGTCGCGCCAGTGCATGAAGGGCTGCGAGTTGATGTTCTCGTCGTCCTTCATGAAGTCAAGCCCGCCCTTCAAACCCTCGTAAACCACGCGGCCGTAGTTGCGGCCCGACAGCCCCAGCTTGGGCTTGGTGGTGGCGCCCAGCAGCGGGCGGCCGAACTTGTCCAGGCGCTCGCGCTCGACGATGATCCCGGTCGACGGGCCGGCGAAGGTCTTCACGTAGGCGACCGGGAAGCGCATGTCTTCCAGCCGCGCCGCCTTGATCGGCTTGAAGCTGAACACGTTGCCGATGATCGATGCAGTCAGGTTGGCGATCGAGCCTTCCTCGAACAGCGACAGGTCATAGGCCACGTAGCAGAAGAACTGCTCGGGGTTGTTCGGCACCGGCTCGACCCGGTAGGCCTTGGCGCGGTACATGTCGCACGCGGTCAGGCGGTCGGTCCACACCACCGTCCAGGTGGCGGTCGACGATTCGCCGGCGACCGCGGCGGCAGCCTCGACCGGGTCCACGCCGTCCTGCGGCGTGATGCGGAACAGCGCCAGCACGTCGGTGTCCCTGGGCACGTAGTCCGCGTCCCAGTACCCCATCTCCTTGTACTTCATCACGCCGGCGTCATAGCGCTTGCGCGGCTTGGCTTGGATCATTTCAGGTGCGTTCATGCTGGTCTCCCTTCCGTGGTTTGGCGGCGTGACTGCGCGTTGGAATGAAAGATATCGGGCGCCCAACATAAGGTAAATTCAGATATTCTTAGCCCCTATATAAGGAATCCCTTAAGTGAGGCGCAGACCGCACATCCACGGAACACTCGCTATGTCCTTTCTGCGCGCCCTCACCCTTCGCCAGCTCCAGATCTTCGTCACCGTGGCCAGGCATGCCAGCTTCGTGCGCGCGGCCGAAGAACTGCACCTAACGCAGCCGGCAGTCTCGATGCAGGTCAAGCAGCTGGAATCCGTGGTGGGGCTGCCGCTGTTCGAGCGGATCCGGGGCCAGCTCACGCTGACCGAGCCCGGCGACCGGCTGCTGCACCATGCCTCGCGCATCCTTGGCGAGATCAAGGATGCGGAAGAAGGCCTGCAGGCGGTCAAGGACGTCGAGCAGGGAACGATCACGATCGGGCTGATCAGTACGGCCAAGTACTTCGCGCCCAAGCTGCTGGCGGGTTTTACGGCGCTGCACCCCGGCATCGACCTGCGCATCGCCGAGGGCAACCGGGAAACGCTGCTGCAGCTGCTGCAGGACAATGCCATCGACCTGGCATTGATGGGGCGCCCGCCGCGCGAGCTGGACGCGGTTTCAGAACCGATCGCCGCGCATCCATACGTGCTGGTGGCGTCGCCGCGGCATCCGCTGCGCGCCGAGAAGCGGTTCGACCTGCAGGAACTGCGTCACGAGACCATCCTGCTGCGTGAACCCGGGTCTGGCACCCGCACGGTGGCGGAGTTCATGTTCCGCGATCACCTGTTCACGCCCGCCAAGGTGATTACGCTGGGCAGCAACGAGACCATCAAGCAGGCAGTGATGGCGGGCATGGGGATCAGCCTGCTGTCGCTGCATACGCTGTCGCTGGAACTGCGTACCGCGGAAATTGCCTTGCTGGACGTGACCGGGACACCGATCGAACGGGTCTGGCATGTGGCACATATGGCGAGCAAGCGGCTGTCGCCAGCGGGCGAGAGTTGCAGGGCCTACCTGCTCGAGCACACCGCGGAGTTCCTTGGGAAGGAATATGCCGGCCTGCTGCCGGGCCGGCGCGTGGCGTGATGAACCACTGGCAGGTTCGCCGGGATTTGCCGCCGATCCGGCGGATGTCGACCTTTGTGGCCGACGGGCGCCGCGGAGCGCAAGCGGCTCTTCACGCATGCGGCCAGAAAAGAGACAGCCCTGCACGTCAGGTCGGCTATCATGCCAATCCCCTCCGAAGTAGCTCCCTATGATTTCCGTCCGTAATGTCACGCTGCGTCGCGGCGTCAATGTCGTACTCGACCAGGCGTCCGTCACCTTCAACCCCGGCGAAAAGATTGGTCTTGTCGGCCGCAATGGCGCCGGCAAGTCGTCCTTCTTCGGCCTTCTCAACGGCACGCTGCACGAAGACAGTGGCGAGTTCTCGATTCCCGCTGCGTGGAAGATGGGCCAGGTCGCGCAGGAGATGCCGGAGACCGAGCAAAGCGCGACCGACTTCGTAGTCGAGGGTGACACCGTGCTGCTGGCCGCGCAGGCCGAAGTAGCCGCCGCCGAGGCCAGCGATGACGGCATGCGCATGGCGCACGCCTACATGGCCCTGCACGACGCGGGTGCGCACGATGCCCCCGCACGTGCTCAAGCGCTGTTCCTGGGCCTTGGCTTCAGTGCTGCGCAGCTTGGCCAGCCGGTCAACAGTTTCTCCGGCGGTTGGCGCATGCGGCTGCAACTGGCGCGCGCGCTCATGTGCCCGTCCGACCTGCTGCTGCTCGACGAGCCGACCAATCACCTCGACCTCGACGCGCTGGTCTGGCTGGAAGCCTGGCTCAAGCGCTATCAAGGAACCCTGGTAGTGATCAGCCACGACCGCGAATTCCTCGACGCGGTCACGCAGGTGACGATGCACGTCGACAACGCCAAGCTCGTGCGTTATGGCGGCAACTACAGCAAGTTCGAAGACATGCGCGCCGAGCAACTCGTATTGCAGCAGGCCGCGATGGCCAAGCAAGCGGACAAGATCGCCCACCTGCAGAAATTCATCGACCGTTTCAAGGCCAAGGCCTCGAAGGCGAAGCAGGCGCAGAGCCGGGTCAAGGCACTCGAACGCATGGAGAAGATCGCACCGGTGCTCGCCGACGCAGAGTTCAACTTCGAGTTCAAGGAGCCGCTCAACGTCCCGAACCCGCTGTTGTCGATGCTGGACGCGAGCTTTGGCTACCCGGCGCCGACCGGCGCACTGCCGGGCACGCCGCCCACGGTCATCGTGCGGGGCATCAACCGTTCCGTGCTGGCCGGGCAGCGCATCGGCATCCTCGGTGCCAACGGCCAGGGCAAGTCCACGCTGGTGAAGACGGTGGCGCACGCGCTGGCGCCGATTGCCGGCGAAATCAGCGAAGGCAAAGGGCTGAATATCGGCTACTTCGCACAACAGGAACTCGACGTGCTGCGCCCTCTCGACACGCCGATGGAACACATGATCCGCCTTGCCAAGGACACGCCGGTGCACATGCGCGCCCCCGGCCAGAGTGGCACCGAACAATCGCTTCGCACCTTCCTCGGCACCTTCAACTTCAGTGGCGACATGGTCCATCAGGCGGTCAGCACGATGAGCGGCGGCGAAAAGGCGCGGCTCGTGCTGTGCATGATCGTGTGGCAGCGCCCCAACCTGCTGCTGCTCGACGAGCCTACCAACCACCTCGACCTGGCCACACGCGAAGCGCTAGGCATGGCGCTCAACGAATTCGAAGGCACAGTGATGCTGGTCAGTCACGACCGGGCCCTGCTGCGCGCCGTATGCGACGAGTTCTGGCTGGTCACCAAGGGCGGCGTCGAGCCCTTCGACGGCGATCTGGACGATTACCAGCAGTTCCTGCGCGACGAAGCCCGCCGCATGCGTGAGCAGCCTGCCGCAGAGCAGAAGGTCATCGCCTGAAGTTGTGGGACAAAGGGCAGGCGTGAGCTTCGCGGGGGCCGGTGCGGGATCGTCCGTTGCCAGGACCTTGTCCAATCAAGTTCGCGTGGAACTAGCCCACAACCCATTCGATCTTTGAATGGGAGCTCGCTGAGTTATTCACCAGCCGCTTTGGTCCGCAGGAGGCGCCCGGCCCCTGGTCCATGGATGCCGACCAGTTCCGGCTGCGCAATGAGCGCCGAAGGCCGGTCATTCTCGCCAGTTTTGCCAGCGCAACTTCATCGCCCCCTCCGACAACTGAAAGCGCATTTCACATGGTGGAATTGACGCGACTTTTCCTGCTCCGCCCGTTTTCGTTTCTTGAAAAAGCATTCCACATCGCAAAATTTAGCGCCTATCCTATTGAAAAATAAGGAAAAATCAAGTCTTATGTCTTATATAAGACCTTGCCGCAACGCATCAGGAAGGCCCTACAATGAGTCCACGCTGCTTGCATCGACACCCGTCGGCAAACTCAACGATTTTTTCAAAACGCGCTTATTTTTTAGGAAATTGACATGGCCCAGTATCAAGACGACATCAAGGCAGTTGCTGGTTTGAAAGAGAACCATGGCAGCGCGTGGAATGCCATCAATCCCGAGTATGCCGCCCGCATGCGTGCCCAGAACAAGTTCAAGACGGGCCTGGACATCGCCAAGTACACCGCCAAGATCATGCGCGCCGACATGGCCGCCTATGATGCCGACCCGTCGAAGTACACCCAGTCGCTGGGTTGCTGGCACGGCTTCATCGGCCAGCAGAAAATGATCTCCATCAAGAAGCACTTCAACAGCACCGACCGCCGCTACCTTTACCTGTCCGGCTGGATGGTAGCCGCGCTGCGCTCCGAGTTCGGCCCGCTGCCGGACCAGTCGATGCACGAAAAAACCTCCGTCAGCGCGCTGATCCGCGAGCTGTACACCTTCCTGCGCCAGGCCGACGCCCGTGAACTGGGTGGCCTGTTCCGCGAGCTGGACGCCGCCCAGGGCGCTGCTGCCAAGGCCGCCATCCAGGAAAAGATCGACAACCACGTCACCCACGTGGTGCCCATCATCGCCGACATCGATGCGGGCTTCGGCAACGCCGAGGCCACCTACCTGCTGGCCAAGCAGTTCATCGAAGCGGGCGCATGCTGCATCCAGATCGAGAACCAGGTGTCCGACGAGAAGCAGTGCGGCCACCAGGATGGCAAGGTCACCGTGCCGCACGAGGACTTCCTGGCCAAGGTCCGCGCCATCCGCTACGCCTTCCTGGAACTGGGCGTGGACGACGGCGTCATCGTGACCCGTACCGACTCGCTGGGCGCCGGCCTGACCAAGCAGATCGCCGTGACCCACACGCCGGGCGACCTGGGCGACCAATACAATTCCTTCCTCGATTGCGACGAAATCTCGGCCGACGCACTGGGCAATGGTGACGTTGTCATCAAGCAGAACGGCAAGCTGATGCGTCCCAAGCGCCTGGCCAGCAACCTGTTCCAGTTCCGCGCCGGCACGGGCGAAGCGCGCTGCGTGCTGGACAGCATCACCTCGCTGCAGAACGGTGCTGACCTGCTGTGGATCGAAACCGAAAAGCCGCATATCGAGCAGATCGCCGGCATGGTCCGCGAGATTCGCAAGGTCATCCCGAACGCCAAGCTGGTGTACAACAACAGCCCGTCGTTCAACTGGACCCTGAACTTCCGCCAGCAAGCGTATGACGCGATGAAGGCCGCGGGCAAGGATGTGTCGGCCTATGATCGCGCCCAGCTGATGAGCGTGGAATACGATCAGACCGAACTGGCGGCCGCCGCCGACGAAAAGATCCGCACCTTCCAGGCCGACGCGGCCCGCGAAGCCGGTATCTTCCACCACCTGATCACGCTGCCGACGTACCACACCGCCGCACTGTCGACCGACAACCTGGCCAAGGAATACTTCGGCGAGCAAGGCATGCTGGGTTATGTGGCTGGCGTGCAGCGCAAGGAAATCCGTCAGGGCATCGCCTGCGTCAAGCACCAGAACATGTCCGGCTCGGACATCGGCGACGACCACAAGGAGTATTTCAGCGGCGAAGCGGCCCTGAAGGCGGCGGGTAAAGACAACACCATGAACCAGTTCTGATACCAGTAGTACCCCTGGGCAAAACGCCAACCCATACGGGTTGGCGTTTTTTTATCCGGCACTTTGCAGCAGATGTGCGGCGACACACGTGTACACAAAGGAGCAAAAGGCAAAACATACCACGACATCTGATGACCCTCATGGCAAGATCACACTGCCGCTGGCCAGGTGTAACGAGCAGGCGCTAAAACACGGCAAATTCAATGCTGGATGAAAATACAGCCAATGAGAGCAAAGACGATGCAGGATCAACTGCTTGCATGCTCGGAATCTGCACGTGTCAGAGCGCATCATCCGTGTCAGGGCGCGTTACACGTCGCCGCATGACACGTTAGGCCTCACAAACAGCACCGACCTCAACCGAAGGACCGAACGATGACGAAATACCTTGTCTCCTTTCCTGCAAGGGCGATGGAAGTCCCCGCCGAGGACTTTGCCGCCGTGGGCGAAGCTGCGCACGAGGTCATCCGCGAGGCGAAGGCTGCAGGCGTGTACGTGTTCGGTGGTGGTATCAACGAGGATGTCGCACCACTCATGGTCGCCTCAGACGGCACGGTCACAAACGAAACCTATCCCGAGACGAAGGAGTTCGACGGCGGCTTCTGTGTCCTGGAGCTCCCGTCGCGCGAAGCCGCCATCCTGTGGGCTGCAAAGATCGCCAAAGCTTGCCGCTGCTCGCAGGAACTCCGCGAGTTTGGGTATGACCCCGAGAGCTGACAGGTTGTGGAGTGGGTCGAAAGTCTGACACTACCGCTGCATGAGGGAAAGCTTCCCTCCATGTCAGGATAGTTGTCGCTCCCCCGACTGCGTCTCCAGCACGTCATGACACGCGGTCATCAATCCCTGGCGTCGCCGCAGACCCGTCTTCGCGCAGCCAGACGATGAACTCCGCGCCCTGCCCCACCGTGCTTTCCACGGTAATGCGGCCACCATAGCGCTCCACCAGCGCGTAGCTGATGGACAAGCCGAGGCCGGTCCCCATCTGCTTCCTGGTGGTGAAAAACGGATTGAACAGATTGGGCAGGTCTTCCTCGCGGATGCCGCGGCCCGTGTCGCGCACATGCAGCGTCACGCCGTGCCCTTCCCAGTCGCGCGTGGCCAGCGTAAGGTTGCCACCCTCCGGCATGGCGTGGATGGCATTGGTCAGCAGGTTGACGATGACCTGCTGCAGTTCGCTGCGGCTGATGCGCACGCGGCGTGTGGCCAGGCAGGCCAGTTCGACCCGGATGGCCGCGTCCTTCAGCATGTGCCGGACCAGGTCCACGCAGCCGGCAGCGACCTCGCCCACATCCAGGCGCTCGGTATTGCCGGCGTATGCCTCTGGCCGGACAAACTGCAGCAGCCGGTTGGTCAGCAGGTAGATGCGTCGCACCTGCTCATCGATCAGCCGCAATTCATGCCGGACCGGCTCCGCAGCCGGACCGAGAATATCGCGGGCCACGTCCAGGTTACCCTGGATCACCGCAATCGGATTGTTGATCTCATGTGCCACGCCTGCCGTAAGCTGCCCCGCGAGCGCAAGCTTTTCCGATGTAATCAGCTGCTGCCGGGTCGCGCGAAGCACTGCGTTCGCATCCTCAAGCTCGCGGGTGCGCTCGGCGACCTTGCGATCCAGCGAGTCCGCCCAGTCCCTGAGCGCGGCATTGCGCTGCTGCAGGTCCGACAGCAACTGGTCGAACTGTCCGGCGAGCTGGCCCAGTTCATCCTCGCTGCCCACCGGACCCACGCGCGCAGAGGCATCGCCGGCCTGGAGCGCGCGCATGGTGCCGACCATCTTCGTCATCGGCATGAATACGCGACGGGCCCATAGCAGCGAGAACAGCGCGCCCGCCACCGCCAGCAAGATGAACAGGCCCACCAGCACGCCCAGCGCAAGGTCCTTGGCCTGGCTCACCGGCCGCGCCAGGTAGCCCACGTAGAGCATGCCGATGCGCCTGCCGCCGCTGTCCGCGATGGGCTCGTAGGCGCTCATGTAGCGGTCGTTGACCACGAAGGCCAGGTCCAGCCATTTCTCGCCGCGCAGCAGCACCTTGTCGCGCACCTCGCGCGAGACGCGCGTGCCCAGCGCGCGTTCGCCATGGAACAGCCGCACATTGGTGGCGATGCGGGTATCGTCCAGGAACAGCGTCGCGGTGCCCTGGCTGCCGCGCGGCAGGGATTCCGGCTGGTAGACCAGCGCGTTGATGGTGTCGATAAAGCCAAGGTTGTTGTTCAGCAGCGTGCCGCCGTGCAGGATCGCCACCAGCTCGCCGGCTGCGTTGAACACCGGCGCCGCGGCATGCACCACCATGCCGCGGGTTTCCAGCGTCCTGTCGGTCGGCGCGGCATTGGGCGTGGCGCGCAGCGCCACCTGGGCGCGGCGGGCAAGATCGCCGGACACCGCGGCCAGCTGCGCCGCCGACCAGGCATCGGTGGCGGCGTCGGCGCGGCCGGCCGCCGCGCTGGATACCACGCGCCACCCAGCCTGGCTGGTCCCGGAAGCGTCGGCCGGCGCGGCGCTAAGCACCCGGCCTTGTGGGAAGCCTTGCGGGAAGCCTTGTGGGAAGCCTTGCGGGTCGAGCAGTTGCAGGAAATCCAGCCCGTGCGCGCGCCGCGCCTCGTCCAGGACGGCGGCCATGGCACTGCCCCGGTCAGCTCCATCTTCCAGCCCTTCGACCAGCGCGTGCGACCTGGCCTCTTGCAGGACGCGGTCTTTCACCCCATCGACCATATGCTCGAAGTACTCATGAGCAACGAGCAGGTCGCTGTTGACCTTGTACGCCAGCAGGGCCTGGAACACGCGGTCGCCCCACAACGCCATCAGCAGCAGCAGCGCCACCAGCGCCACCAGCAAGGGCGCGACCACGATCGACACCAGCTTGGCGCGCAGCGAGGCGCGATAGCGGCGCAGCAGCGCTGAGGGCGTCAAGCGCGCAGGCCCCACTGCAGGCATTTGCGATCCAGCGTGCGGCGCGAGATGCCGAGCCGCCGGGCCGCTTCCACGCGGTTGCCACCCTCCGCCGCCAGCACCTGCAGGATGTGCCGGCGCTCGACGGATTCCAGCAGCGTGGCGTCGTCGGCGGGCGTCACGGAAGCTGCGCCATGCGTCTGCGGTGCAGCGGCGTCTCCGCTCTCGGCGGCGTGGGCCAGCAGTTCGACCGGGTACTCGCCCAGTATCAGCGCCCGCTCCACCAGGTTGCGCAGCTCGCGCGCATTGCCCGGCCAGTCATAGCCCTTGAGCAGGCACACCAGCGACGGCGACAGCGGCACCGGCGGCAGCCCCAGTTGCGCCGACAGCTGCTCCGAGAAATGCTCGGCCAGCGGCACCACGTCTTCCGGCCGCGTGCGCAGCGGCGGGATGGACACGCCGACCACGTCGAGCCGGTAAAACAGGTCCTGGCGGAAGCGCCCGGCGGCGACCTCGTTGGCCAGGTTGCGGTTGCAGGCGGCAACGATGCGCACGTCCACCGCGATCTCGCGTTCGGTGCCGAGCGGGCGGATGCGCCGGTCTTCGATGACCCGCAGCAGCTTGGCCTGCATCGCCAGCGGCAGTTCCGAGATCTCGTCCAGGAACAGCGTGCCGCCGTCGGCATAGAGGAACAGGCCGTGGCGCGCGCCGGCCGCGCCGGTGAACGCGCCCCTGGCGTGGCCGAACAGTTCGCTTTCGATGATCTCGGGCGCCATCGCGCCGCAGTTCAGCGGCACGAACTGCCCCTGGCGTCCGCTGAGCCGGTGCAACTCGCGCGCCACCACTTCCTTGCCAGTGCCGGATTCGCCCGTGACCAGCACCGTGGACGGCATCGGCGCGACCCGCGCGACCAGCGCCATCACCTTCTTCATGGCTTCCGAATCGCCGATGAAGTCCTTGTGGATGGTGTACTTGTCCAGCTCGCGGCGCAGCAGGTAGTTTTCCCGCGCGAGCCGGGCCTGGTTGAAGCAGCGCCGGATGGCGTTGAGCACCTGGTCGACGCGGAAGGGCTTGACGATGAAGTCCGCCGCGCCGGAGCGCAAGGCGGCAATGGCCGTGTCCATGTCGGCGAAGGCGGTCATCAGGATGACGTCGGCGGGATTGCCGGCCGCGCGCAGTGCCTGGAGCCATTCCATGCCACTGGCACCGGGCAGTGCCACGTCCAGCAGGATCAGGTCCACATGGCGCTGCTCCAGCAGCGCGGCGCCCGCTTCGGCGCTGTCGGCCGTGAGCACGCTGCCCACCTTGGCTTCCAGCGCCCGTGACAGGAACGAACGCATGCCGGGCTCGTCGTCCACCACCAGGATCGTGCGGCGCTGCCAGTTGTCGGCTTCGGCGGCGTTGCTTTGTCGTTCGCTCATCACTTTGGCTGTTGCGGGGGCAGTAGGAGAGTCTAGCGACTGTGCTCGATCCGCCTGTATTGGGGTTAAACCGACCCAGCCGCGCGCTGCGGCCGCCGCGGATGGACATTTTGACCCGCCCGCGGGGTCCGCGTCCGGACATTTTGTCTATCGGCCAGCCCTTCAGGCAGGCCACACACCGCAACCCATTGAAGGCAAACGGCATCCGCCATCGGCACAGCTCTTGCTGAACGACGCGCTCCAGCCCTGCGCACCCGCGCAACAAGAGGCTGCCACTTCCAGGTAGGAGACAACTACATGTCCTATTCCGCGCAAGCGCAAACACCCGCCGAGCAGACGCAACACCGTGCCGGGCCATCGCCATCCCGGCCGGCATCGCGGCCATCGCCCTTCTCCAAAGAAGCGATCATCGCGCGCCCGGGCTTCAACCGCTGGATGGTGCCACCCGCTGCGCTGGCGGTGCACCTGTGCATCGGCCAGGCTTACGCGTTCTCGGTCTTCAATGAACCGCTGACCCGGATCCTCGGCGTCACGCGCCCGGCGCCGGGCGACTGGCAGCTGACCACGCTGGGCTGGGTGTTCTCGCTGGCGATCTTCTTCCTTGGCATCTCGGCCGCGTTTGCGGGCAAGTGGCTGGAGAAGGTCGGTCCGCGCCGCACCATGTTCACGGCCGCCTGCTGCTTCGGCGGCGGCTTCCTGGTGTCGGCGGCGGGGATCTGGCTGCACCAGATCTGGATGCTGTACCTGGGCTACGGCGTGCTGGGCGGGATCGGGCTCGGGCTTGGCTACGTGTCGCCGGTATCCACGCTGATCCGCTGGTTTCCGGACCGCCGCGGCATGGCCACCGGGATGGCGATCATGGGCTTCGGCGGCGGCGCGATGATCGGCGCGCCGCTGTCGGTCGCGCTGATGAACCACTTCAAGAGCGCCACCAGCGCGGGCGTGGCCGAGACCTTCCTGGTCATGGGCGTGATCTATTTCATCTCGATGTCGCTCGGCGCGCTGGCCATCCGCATCCCGGCCCCGGGCTGGGCGCCTCCCGGCTTTGTGCCCAAGGCCAAGGCGAGCAAGATGGTCACGCACGCCAACGTGCATATCGACCAGGCGCTGAAAACGCCGCAGTTCTACCTGCTGTGGCTGATCCTGTTCCTGAACATCACCGCCGGCATCGGCGTGCTGGGCCAGGCGGCGGTGATGATCCAGGAAACCTTCAAGGGCACCATCACCGCGGCCGCCGCGGCTGGCTTCGTCGGCCTGCTCAGCATCGGCAACATGACGGGGCGCTTCCTGTGGAGTTCCGCCAGCGACTACTTTGGCCGCAAGCTGACCTACGCCATCTTCTTCGCCTTCGGCGCCGCGCTCTACCTGGCCGTGCCGGCGATCGGCGCGGCCGGCAATGTAGCCATGTTCGTGGCCTGCTATTTCCTGATCCTGACCATGTACGGCGGCGGCTTCAGCACCATTCCCGCCTACCTGGCCGACATGTTCGGCACCGCCTACGTGGGCGGCATCCATGGCCGCCTGCTGACCGCCTGGGCCGCAGCCGGCATTGCCGGGCCGGCGCTGGTGAACTACATCCGCGAACACAAGCTGGCGCTCGGCGTGCCCCGCTCCGAGGTCTACGTCGACACCCTGCACATCATGGCGGGCCTGCTGGTGGTGGGTTTCATCTGCAACCTGCTGATCCGGCCCGTGCATGCGCGGCACCACCTGCGCGAAGCCGCCAGCGCGGCCTGACCGCGCCTGCCATCAAAACAACCAGGAGACAAGCCATGCAAAACGACCGCACCTTCGGCAAGACGCTGCTGCTGCTCGCGTTCTGGACCTACGTGCTCA
Source organism: Cupriavidus sp. Agwp_2 (assembly GCF_040784895.1). Lineage (NCBI taxonomy): Bacteria > Pseudomonadati > Pseudomonadota > Betaproteobacteria > Burkholderiales > Burkholderiaceae > Cupriavidus > Cupriavidus sp. Agwp_2. Next base: position 189,018 of record NZ_CP088084.1, on the reverse strand, counting down.
TCCCGCTTGGCGCGGGCATCTGGTCGACCCTCGGCAAGGCCATGACGCTCTTCACCTGAGCCGCCGCGGCGGCTGTCCGCCGCATCACGCTCCGTGCCTGCGGCGGCGGGCGCGATCCCGCCGAGTTCAAGGCGGGGTCTGCCCATGACTGTGATCCCGCGCAGCGGCGCCATCTGTACTGGTGGCGCCATGTGCCTGGCCAGCCCTGCTTCCGGCCCGCACAACTGAGCTTGAACAGTTCCGCAGGAACTGTATCCCTGGCGGGCAGGCTGTCATCCGTACGCTTGTCCGTAATGTCGCGGCACGGCCCATCGTGCCGGCGGCGCCCCACGGAGAGCACCTCAATGCACGGACTCACAGCCCTGGACCTTGCCCGAACCCAGTTCGGGTTTACGGTTTCCTTCCATATCCTGTTTCCCGCCATCACCATCGGGCTGGCCTGCTTCCTGGCGTTCCTGGAAGCGCGCTGGCTGCGCACGCAGGACACCGTCTACAAGACCCTGTACCAGTTCTGGATCAAGATCTTCTCGCTTAACTTCGGCATGGGGGTCGTCTCCGGCCTGGTCATGGCCTATGAGTTCGGCACCAACTGGTCGGGCTTCTCGCAGTTCGCCGGGGGCGTCACCGGCCCGCTGCTGACCTACGAGGTGCTGACCGCCTTCTTCCTGGAGGCGGGCTTCCTCGGCGTGATGCTGTTCGGCTGGAACCGCGTCGGGCCGGGGCTGCACTTCTTCTCGACCGTCATGGTGGCGCTCGGCACCATGATTTCCTCGACCTGGATCCTGGCATCGAACAGCTGGATGCACACCCCCGCCGGCTACGTCATCGTTGCCGGCAAGGTGGTCCCGACCGACTGGCTGGAAGTAATCTTCAACCCGTCGTTCCCCTACCGCCTTGCGCACATGGTCATCGCCGCGCTGCTGTCCACCGCGCTGTTCGTGGCGGCGTCCTCGGCCTGGCAACTGCTGCACGGGCGCGCCGTGCCCGCCGCACGCAAGATGCTGTCGCTGGCGATGTGGATGGTGCTGATCACCGCGCCGATCCAGGCGATGGTGGGCGACGCACACGGCCTGAACACGCTGGAACACCAGCCCGCCAAGATCGCGGCGCTGGAGGGACACTGGCACACGGCCCCCAGGGATGACAAGAACGGCTTCCCGCTGATCGTGTTCGGCATCCCGGACATGGAGCGCGAGGAAACCCGCTACGCCATCGAGATCCCGCGCCTGGGCAGCCTGATCCTGACGCACACCCTTGACGGCCAGATCCGCGGCCTGAAGGACTTCCCCAGGGAAGACCGCCCCAATGCCACGGTGCTGTTCTTCACCTTCCGCACCATGGTGGGCCTGGGCGTGGCGATGATCGGCTTCGGCCTGCTGGGATGGATACTGCGCCGCAACGGCGCGCTGTACCGGTCCAGGGCGTTCCTGCGCCTGGCCGTGGTGATGGGCCCCACCGGCCTGATCGCGCTGCTGGCCGGCTGGATGACCACGGAGATCGGCCGCCAGCCGTGGGTGGTGTACGGGCTGCTGCGTACCCGGGATGCCGTGTCCGCGCATGCGGCCGGCCCGGTGGCGCTGTCGCTGGCGCTGTTCGTGGTGGTCTATTTCGTCTGCTTCGGCGTCGGCATCCGCTACATGCTCAAGCTGGCCAGCGCCGGCCCCGCTCCCGATGCACACCCGCACCCGCATCCAGACGACAGGCCTTCCTACGGCCCCGGCAGCGTCGTTCCCGCCGCCATCGCCGCGGCTTCCGTTCCCCACGCGATGGCCCGGCACGGCCGCCGCGAATCCTGAACCCTGAACAGGTGATCGACATGGGTATCAACCTTCCCGTTATCTGGGCCACCCTGATCTTCTTCGGCGTGATGATGTACGTCATCATGGACGGCTTCGACCTGGGCATCGGCATCCTCTTCCCCTTCGTCGGCGACCGCCATGACCGCGACGTCATGATGAACACCGTGGCGCCGGTCTGGGACGGCAACGAGACCTGGCTGGTGCTGGGCGGCGCGGCGCTGCTGTGCGCCTTCCCGCTGGCCTACTCGGTGCTGCTGACCGCGTTCTACCTGCCGCTGATGTTCATGCTGCTGGGCCTGATCTTCCGCGGCGTGGCCTTCGAGTTCCGCTTCAAGGCCAGCGACCGCAGCCGCCCTTACTGGGACGCTGCCTTCACATGGGGCTCGGTGGTTGCCGCCTTCTTCCAGGGCGTGACGCTGGGCGCCTATATCGACGGCATCGCCATGGACGGCACCACCTACACCGGCGGCGCGCTGGACTGGCTGGCACCGTTCCCGATCTTCGCGGGCGTGGGCGTGGTAATCACGTACGCCTTCCTGGGTGTCACCTGGCTGATCATGAAGACCGAAGGCCGGCTGCAATGGACCATGCTGCGCGTGACCAACGTGCTGACTGGCGTGATGGTGGCCATGATCGCGGCAGTGAGCGTGTGGACGCCGCTGACGCACCCGGAGATCGCGCAACGCTGGTTCGCGCTGCCCAACGTGTTCTTCTTCCTGCCGGTGCCGCTACTGGTTCTTGTCTCCGCCGCGGGCATCTACCGCGCCCTGCACCGCCGCCCGAACGTGGCGCCGTTCCTCTACGCGCTGCTGATGATCTTCATGGGCTATACCGGGCTGGCCATCAGCATCTGGCCCAATATCATCCCGCCGGGGATCTCGATCTTCGACGCGTCGTCGGCCCCGCAGAGCCAGGGCTTCGCGCTGGTCGGCACGCTGTTTATCGTGCCGATCATACTGGCCTACACGTCCTGGTCCTACTACGTGTTCCGCGGCAAGGTGAAGCGCGGGGAGGGGTACCACTGATGGCCAGGCTCATGCGTTCCGGGCTCGCGTCGCGCCTGGGCTGGCTGCTGGCACTGTGGCTGGCGGGCGTCGGCACGGTCTTCGCGTGCGCCAGCCTGATGCGGCTGCTGATGCGCGCGGTCGGGCTCTCGAGCTGAACATGGCCTCGTCCACCCCGATCCCCCGCGCCACGGCACATGCGCCCGATGCATCCGGCACGCTCGCGGCAGCATGGGCACGGAGCCCGGACTTTGCGCCGTGGCTGCATTCTCTGAAGGTGTTCGGCGCGGCCATGCTGGCGCTCTGCGTGGCGCTGGCGCTCGGCCTGCCGCGACCCTACTGGGCCATGGCCACGGTGTACCTCGTGTCCAGCCCGCTGGCCGGCGCCACCCATGCCAAGGGCACTTACCGCGTGCTCGGCACGCTGCTGGGCGCGGTATGCGCGGTGGCACTGGTGCCGCTGCTGGTCGACGAGCCCGTGCTGCTGATGGCGGCGATCGCGTGCTGGACCGGGGCCCTGCTCTACCTGTCCCTGCTGGAGCCGGCACCGCGCAACTACATCTGCCTGCTGGCCGCCTACACGCTGCCGATCGTTGCGCTGCCCACGGTGAGCCATCCGGCGACCGTCTTTGATGTGGCTCTTGTCCGCATCGAGGAAATCGTGATCGGCATCGTCTGCGCCAGCGTGGTCAGCGCGGTGGTCTTCCCCGTGCACACCACCCCGGCGCTGGCCGCGCGCGCATCCGCCTGGCTGGACCACGCCTCGCGCTGGATCGATGACTTGCTGGCCACCGATGCCAGCGCGGGCCAGCGCCACGACAGCTTCAGCCTGCTGGCCGCCGACATCCTGGCGATGGAAACGCAGTTCGCCCCGCTCAGCTATGAAACCGACGGCGCACCGGCACTGCGGCGCGCCCGCGCCCTGCACCAGCGCATGACGGCCCTGCTGCCACTGGTGCTGGCACTTGCCGATACCGTCGGCGCCTTGCGCCGGCACCCGTCGGGCATGCCCGACGCGCTTGCGCAGCGGCTGCACGCTACGCTGGCCTGGATCGCCGGCGAGAAGGGCGCAAGCCGCCCCGCGCCTTGCTGGCTACCCTCAGGCGCTGCACCGGCCGCAACCGCGGACTGGCATGCGCGCCTGGCCGCGGCCACCGGCACCTATCTCGATGAACTGGCAGACCTCTGGCAAGACTGCCGCCTGCTGCAAGCGAGCCTGCGCCACGATGGCGGCGAGCCGGCAACGCTGCGCTATCGCGTCGAGCCCGCCGGACAGGCCCGCCACCATGATCACGCCCAACTGTTGTTTCGCGCCGCCACCGCCGGATCGGCCACCTTCGCGGCGGGCTTGCTGTGGATGGTGTCAGGCTGGATCGACGGCGCCGTTCCGGTCGGGCTGGTCGCGCTCGCCAGCTGCTTCATCGCCAGCACCGCGGAGCCGCGCCTGGTGGCCGGCCGGGTGATCGCGTGGGGCATCGCCTGCGCGCTGCTGTCCTGGTACTACCAGTTCGTGGTGCTGGTGCTGGCGCATGACTTCGGCTCGCTGGCAGCGCTGCTGTTCGTTCCGTACCTGTTGATCGGCGCCATGACGACACAGCCGCGCAATGCGCTGTTCGGCGTGCTGCTGGCGGTCACCGCGGCGTCCTTCCCGGGGCCTCGGCACCTCGATGCGGCCAGCTTCGCAGGCATCTTCAACGGCAGCCTGGCGAGCCTGGCGGCGCTGGTGTTCGCCGCGTTATGGGCCGTGCTGATGCAGCCATTCGGCCAGCAACTGGTGGCGTACCGGCTGGCCAGGGCCAACTGGAACGAGATCGCGCTGGCCGCGCATCCGCGCGCGGCGGTCAACAGCGCACGGCTGCGCGGCCGCATGCTGGACCGGCTGCTGCGCCAGTGGCCGCCGCTGACGCGCCGCAATAACGCCAGCGACAAGCCGGCCGGCGATGCCGTTGCCGACTTCCTGGTGGAATCCGCCGTACTGGTGCTGCGGCGCGCCTGTGTCGGTACCCGGGCCGTGCCTTGCCGTGCCGTCGAGCGCGCGCTGGCAGGTGTGGCGCGCCACTACCGGCAGTGCGCACGCATCGGCCATGCCGCCACGCCCGCGACGGCGCCCGCCGCGCAGATCGATGCGGCCTGCGCAGCGCTGGCCACGACGGTTCACGCCAGCCCCCGCGCGGCACTGGCGGCACTCACCACCCTGCGGCTCGCGCTGTACCCGGACCATGGAGATCACCATGCACGCCACTGAATTCGACCTGTACGGCGTCTTCGTGCCGGCCACCGTCGTGTGGATGCTGGCGGCGTTCGCCATCACCGCCGGCGCGCGCGCCGCGCTCTCCCGGATCGGCTTCTACCGCGTCGTGTGGCACCGGTCCCTGTTCAATCTCTCGCTTTATATCCTCGTGTTGGGCGCGATCGTCGCGCTCGTCTGGCAGGCTCCATCATGAATCGCAAGCTTTCGCTGCTCGGCCCCTACGCGGTGACCCTGGCAGCCGTGGTCGCGGCGGCACTGACCGCCTGGCATCTTTGGCAGTACTACACCGAGGCGCCCTGGACGCGCGACGGCCATGTGCGCGCCGAGGTGATCCAGGTCGCGTCCGATGTCTCCGGGCTGGTCACGGCCGTGATGATCGATGACAACGCCCGCGTGCACCGCGGCCAGGTCCTGTTCGTGCTGGACCAGGAGCGCTTCAGCCTGGCGCTGCGCCAGGCGCGGGCCGAGGCGGCTTCGGCACGTGCGGCACTCGCTCAGGCCCGGCGCGATCCGGCCGCCCAGGCGCGCATCGACGCAGCCGATGCCGCCGTGGAACTGGCCAGCCTGAACCTGGCCCGCTGCCGCGTGACCAGCCCCGTGGATGGCTACGTCAGCGACCGGCTGCCGCGCGCGGGGGATTTCGCCATGCGCGGCAGGCCGGCCTTGTCGGTGGTGGCCAGCGGCTCCCAGTACGTCGAGGGCTACTTCGAGGAAACCAAGCTGCAGGCGATCCGGGTCGGCAACGTCGCGGACGTGCACATCATGGGCCTGCCCGCGCCCCTGCGCGGGCGTGTGCAGAGCATTGCCCCCGGCGTCGAAGACCAGGACCGCAACCGCGGCCCGAACATGCTCCCCAGCGTCAACCCGACCTTCAACTGGGTGCGGCTGGCACAGCGCATCCCGGTACGCATCGCGCTGGACAAGGCGCCGCCCGGGGTACGCCTGATCGCCGGCCAGACCGCGACGGTGCGCATCCGCGAGCTGCGCGAGTAGGCGCGCTGCCGCCTCGCCCCAACTGTTCTGCTCCTGCGGCGGCCAATGTGTGCGCCCTGCCGGGCGCAGCCCCTCCCTACCATGGAGACTGAACCGGCCCCATGCTGCCGGGCCATTGGGGCCATTGCCCACCGGAGATCCGCCATGCAAGCAGCGCTTGTGCAACAAATGCCCCTCGCCACCCACGCTGGCTCCTACGTGCCGGAGCCGGCACCGGCGGCCTGCAGGGACCAGCTTGGCCGCCCGCTGCGGGACCTGCGGCTCTCCGTGATCGACCAGTGCAACTTCCGCTGCACCTATTGCATGCCCAAGGAGCGCTTCGGGCGCGGCTATCCCTTCCTCTCCCCCGCGCAACGCCTGTCAGACACCGAGTTGCTCGGCATCGTGCGGGCCTTTGTCGGCCTGGGCGTGGAGAAAGTGCGTTTGACGGGCGGCGAGCCACTGCTGCGCAAGGGCATCGAGTCGCTGGTCGAGGGCATTGCCAGCATGCGCACCCTCGACGGGGCCCAGGTGGAAGTAGCCATGACCACCAACGGCAGCCTGCTGGCACGCAAGGCCCGCGCGCTGCGCGATGCCGGCCTCGGGCGCGTCACGGTCAGCCTGGACAGCCTCGACGGCGTTTCGGTGGATGGAGGCCGCCTGCACCTGTGCCTGTTCGCCACCAGCTCCGTTGACCTGCGCCCGCACCTGTCGGCCGCCCGCCCTGCCGAAGCACTCGCCGCTGCCATCAGCCAGGCTTGGCAGGCGCGCGGCGACCGCTACTCCGAACTGCGCGCGGAACGGCTTGCCAGCGGCGAGCAGCACCCGAGGCAGTACCCGACCGTACGCATGTCGCTGGTGGGCGGCTGAGCCGCTCAGTCAGTCTCCGGGAACACCTGCGCGGCAAGCTCCACCCCCGCCTGCGTCAGGCTGGCGTGGCCGTGCCCCGCCTCGTCGATCGCAAACTCGGCCAGCCCCGCGGACTGTAGCTGCGTCAGCACGCGCCTCAGCACGCTCATCGGCAGTTGCGCCCGCTTGGCGATTTTTGCAAGCGACCAGGGCGTTGCGCCGCCTTCGTGCGCGGCCTGGTGCAGCACCTCCAGCGCGGCGAGGATGGCGGGATCGATCTCAGTGTCCAACATGGCCTGGTTTTTCCTGTGCTTGCTGCCGGCTCCGCGCCAGCAGGTGCTGCGCGATCTTGCCCAGCGTCTGCACCGCGGATTCGATGCCGGGCGACCATTCGGCGCTGTAGTTCAGCCGGATGCAGTTGGCGTAGGTGGCGCCGGGCGCGAACATATGGCCCGGCGCGACCGTGATGCGGTGGTCCAGCGCGGCGTGGTACATCTCCATGGCATCGATGCCTTCCGGCAACTGCACCCACAGCACGTAGCCGCCCGCCGGCCGCGACGTGGTCGTGCCTTCGGGGAAGAAGCGGCGCACCGCCGCCGCCATGATGCTGGCCTGCTGCGCGTAGGCCTTGCGCACACGCCGCAGGTGGAAATCGTAGCCGTCGTTCTTCAGGAACTCGGCGATCGCCAGCTGCGGGATCGCCGGCGTGGTCAGCGTATTGAGGAACTTGAGCCGCTCCACCGCTTCGCGGTAGCGGCCCGGCAGCGCCCAGCCGATGCGGTAGGCATTGGTCAGCGTCTTGGAGAACGAGGCGCAGTGCAGCACGATGCCGGCCTTGTCGTGGGCCTTCAATGAGCTGGGGTGGACTTCGCCGTAATAGAGTTCGCCATAGACGTCGTTCTCGATGACCGGGATGTCCTTTTCGGTCAGCATCGCCACCAGGCTGGCCTTCTTGTCGTCGGGCATCCGGAAGCCGAGCGGGTTCTGGAAGTTCGGCATCACCATGCACGCCTTCACGCCCTTCTCGTCGATCAGCCGCGCCAGCGCCTCCTGGTCGATGCCTTCCACGGGGTCGGTCGCCACCTCGATGGCGCGCATCCCCAGGCGTTCGATCGCGTGCAGCATCGCGTAGAAGGTCGGTGACTCCACCGCGATGGTATCGCCCGGCTTCGCCACCGCCTGCAGGCACAGGTTGATGGCTTCGGTGGCGCCGATGGTAACGATCACTTCGTTGGGATCGATGGCCTGGCCGTTATCCAGGTAGCGGCGCGAGATCTGCCGGATCAGCTCGGGGCTGCCGGGCGGCAGGTCGTCGAGCAGCGTCCACTTGGCATAGCGGCGGGCGATGTTGTTGGCGTACTGGTTGATGCGCTGCCAGGGGAACAGCGACGGATCCGGATACGGCGAACCCAGCGGCACGGCATCGTCCGAGCGGATCGAGCGCAGCGTGGACAGCACCAGCGCGCTGACGTCAACCGCCGAGGGCTTGGCGCTGGGCCGGGACGTACGCAGTTCGATCGCGGGCTCGCCCGGACGCGCGCGCACGAAGTAGCCGGACTGCGGCCGGCTTTCGATCACGCCGCGGCTTTCCAGCAGCACATAGGCGCGGATCACCGTGGTAATGCTCATGCGGTGGTGCTGGCTGGCCTGCCGCACCGATGGAATGCGCTCGCCCGGCAGCAGTACGCCCTGCTGCACCAGTGCCTCGATATCCGCAGCCAGTTTTTCATAGAGTTTCACGCTGCGCCCCCCGCCTGCCGTGCCGCCGGTCTTGTTCAACCAAGCCAACGATGGAGATCATAGTACGGCAGCGGCACATGATGGAGCGATCCGGCGCTTTGCGGCCCCACGCGCACAAAGCCGCTGGCCTGGCCGAGCGCGGATACGGACGCCGCGCCCTGCTGCGCGGTGACCTGCACGACGCTGTCCCGGCTGCCCGTCGAAGCTCAACATGTCGCGTCTTCCGTCATTTCCAGCGCAACACCGGTGTAGTCGACGTAACCGTCGGCGCGGCAGAAGCTGAGCAGGCGCACGCCGGCCTGCTCGGCAATGCGGATCGCCAGCGAGGTCGGCGCCGAGATCGTCGCCAGCATCTGGATGTTCATGCGCGCGGCCTTGCGCACCAGTTCATAGCTCGCACGGCTGGACAGCAGCACGAACCCGTCGTCCAGCGCCACGCGCCGCATGGCCAGGTGGCCGATCAGCTTGTCCAGCCCGTTGTGCCGGCCGACATCTTCGAACGCATGCAGGATCTCGCCGCTCGCGTTGCACCACGCCGCCGCATGCACACCACCGGTGGCGCGCATCAGCCGCTGGTGCGAAGGCAACGCCGAGACGGCGCGCCCGAGCAGTTTGCGCGAAGGTTCCAGCCGCCGTGCCGGCTCGCGGATACGCGCAGGCTGCAGGTCGAGCAGTTCCAGGCTCTCGATGCCGCAGACGCCGCAGCCGGTGCGGCCCGCCAGCGCCCGGCGCTGCGCCTTCATCGCGGCGAAGGCCTGTTCGCTGATCTGCAGCTGGACTTCGGCGCTGTACCGGTGCACGCGGACCTCGATGTCATGGATCTGCGCGTTGTGGGCGACGATGCCTTCGGTCAGCGAGAAACCCACGGCGAACGCTTCCAGGTCCAGCGGCGTGGCCATCATCACGGCGTGTGAGATGCCGTTGTAGACCAGCGCGACCGGCAGCTCCTGCGCCACGTTGTCGAGCGCCGGCCGTGCCTCGATGTCCTTGTGGCGGACGATGGAGCGGGATTCATAGCCTGTGTGCCGGATCTGTTCGACCTGTTCGATGCAATGCATGGGGACCTCATGAAACTGTGAATTACCACCGGTTTGCTCCCCTCTCCCGCTTGCGGGAGAGGGGAGCGTCTGCCTGGGGTGGTGGCAAGCACCAACCAACGACTACGCTGCCACGGCCGGCTTTTGGCGCGACGCGGTCAGCAGCACCGGCACCGACTTCGAAGTAGGCGTGCCGCAGCCGTCCCCAGTGCTTTCCAGCGGCACCAGCGGGTTGGTCTCGGGGTAGTACGCGCCGAGGCAGCCCTGCGGGATGTCGTAGTCGACCAGCACGAAGTCCTCGACATGGCGCTGCACGTCATCGTCCCAGACGCTGGTGATGTCGACATGCTGCCCGGACTCCAGCCCAAGCCGCTCGCGGTCGGCAGCGTTGATGAAGACCACGCGGCGCAGGCCGAACACGCCGCGATAGCGGTCATCCAGGCCGTAGATCGTGGTGTTGTACTGGTCGTGCGAGCGCGTGGTCATCATCACCATCAGCTTGTCGCCGTATTTTTCCCGCGCGCGATGGATCGGCGTGTCCTTGTCGATGCGGTTGACCAGGAACTGCGCCTTGCCCGACGGCGTCTGCCAGACCCGGTTGCGCGCTGCCGGCGTCAGGTGAAAGCCGCCCGGCACGGCGACGCGCTCGTTGTAGTCGTCGAAGCCGTCGATCACCTGCTCGATGGCATCGCGGATGCGCGCATAGTCCTGCGCATACCAGAGCCAGTCGATCCTGTCCGAGCCCAGCGTGGCAGCGGCCATGCGCGCGACAATGGCTGTCTCCGACAGCAGGTGCGGCGACGCCGGCGCGTTCATGCCGAACGAGATATGGACCATGCAGACCGAGTCCTCCACGGTCACGCCCTGCGGCACGCCCTCCTGCAGGTCGATCTCGGTGCGGCCCAAGGTCGGCAGGATCAGCGATTCCTTGCCGTGCACCAGATGGCTGCGGTTGAGCTTGGTGGCGATGTTCACGGTCAGCGCACACTGGCGCAGCGCCTCGAAGGTGCGCGGCGTGTCCGGCGTGGCGGTCGAGAAATTGCCGCCAAGGCCGACAAAGACCTTGACCTTGCCCTCCAGCATCGCGGAAATGGTCTCGACCACGTCATAGCCGTGCTCGCGCGGCGGCTCGAAGCCGAAGGCGGTGCCCAGGCGGTCCAGGAACGCTGCCTCCGGCTTTTCCTCGATGCCCACGGTGCGGTCGCCCTGCACGTTCGAATGCCCGCGCACCGGCAGCAGTCCGGCACCCTCGCGCCCGATATTGCCGCGCATCATCATCAGGTTGGACAACAGCTGCACCGTCGGCACCGAATGCTTGTGTTGCGTCAGGCCCATGCCCCAGCAGGCGATGACGCGCTTGCCGCGGGCATAGACCTGCGTCAGCGCGTCGATGTCTTCCAGCGAAACGCCCGACTCCGAGACGATGTCGGCCCAGCTTTCCGCGCGCAGGTCTTCGACGAAGGCACCAAAGCCGATGGTGTGCTCGCGCACGAAGTCGACGTCGACCAGCCGTTCGCGGCCATGCCGGATCGCATCGTCGTCGAGTTCTACCAGGCGCCTGGCCATGCCCTTGATCAGCGCGAAGTCGCCGCCCAGCCTGGGCTGCACGAACATCGACGCAATCTTGGTGCTGGACCCGGTCAGCATCTCCACCGGATGCTGCGGGCTGGTAAAGCGCTCCACGCCGCGTTCGCGCAGCGGGTTGACCGACACGATGGTCGCGCCGCGCCGGGCGCATTCGCGCAGATCGCCCAGCATGCGCGGATGGTTGGTGGCCGCGTTGTGGCCGAACAGCAGGATGGTGTCGGCATGCTCGAAGTCATCGAGCACTACGGTGGCCTTGCCCACGCCTACCGTCAGCGGCAGGCCGCGGCTGGTGGCCTCATGGCACATGTTCGAGCAGTCCGGGAAATTGTTGGTGCCATAGGCGCGCACGAACAGCTGGTACAGGAACGCGGCCTCGTTGCTGGCGCGGCCCGATGTATAGAATGCCGCGTGGTTCGGATCCGGCAGCGCGTTCAGGTGGCGGCCGATCATGGCAAAGGCCTCGTCCCAGGGGATCGCGCGGTACTTGTCGGTCTGCGCGTCGTAGACCATGGGATGCGTCAGGCGCCCGTGCTGCTCCAGCTCGTAGTCGGTCTGCGCCATCAGCGACGTCACCGTGTGCTGCGCGAAGAATTCCGGCGTGACCCGCATGCTGGTGGCTTCCGCGGCCACCGCCTTGACGCCGTTCTCGCAGAACTCGAAGGTCGATGCGTGCTGGCGGTCGGGCCAGGCGCAGCCAGGGCAGTCGAAGCCGTCGGCCTGGTTCTGCTTGAACAGCATCTTGTACTTGCCGCCGGCCACCTTCTCCTTGATCAGGTTAATGGCAACGTACTTCAGCGCACCCCAGCCGGCGGCGGGATGGGTGTAGGGGGCGATGTGGCCTTTCTCGGGGGTCGGGGTGCTCATTGGCGTGGTGTCCTGTAACGACGGGGGCATCCGGGGCTGCTGGACCAGGGGTCGCATCCGGATCGTTGCGGTGACACCAGAGTAGGCCGGCGGGGTGGCGCGGGAGACGTACAAAGCGTGAGATGGCCGGGGAGTACAGTCTCGCCGGGCGGCCCGGCCGCCGCCCATGCGGTGTTGCGTCAGGCCGGCTGGCTGCCGGCCTGGCCATGCCTATGCCGCACAAGCGACATGCGCCGCAGGTTGCGCCTGGAACAGCGCCTCGACCAGCCCGGCGCGGCGCGCGCGGGTGGCGGCCTGGTTGACGTAGCCCTTGTCCGCGATCTCGTTGGCGTCGATCGACGGGGGCTCGGCCATCAGCAGCACGCGCCTGACGCTGAGGCTGGCGCCTGAACCGGCGCTTGCCTGCAGCCGCTCCCGGATCGCATCGACCACGCGGGGATGGCGCACCAGTGCCTGCGCATCCAGCTCCGCCAGTTCGGGATGCAGCGCCCGGCACGCGGCGACGTTCGGCCACGCCAGCGCGGCCACGTAGTCGTGGTCATGGCCGCAGATCACGGCATCGGTCAGCAGCGGTGCGCATTGTTCGACCAGTCCCAGCCTGACCGCGCCAACCCGCACCCAGGTGCCATTGACCAGCTTGAAGTCTTCCACCACGCGGCCGGCAAAGCGCACGCCCCTGGCCGGATCGGCAGGGTCGGCCAGCCGCACGGCATCGCCCAGGCAGAAGTAGCCTTCTTCGTCGAACGCGGCGGCGGTCAGGTCGGGCCGCTTGATGTAGCCGTTGAACAGGAACGGCCCGCGCATGCGGATTTCATAGCGGCCGCCCGCGCCGCCCGCGCCGCCCCCGCTTTCCTCGCCTTCCAGCGGCACCAGCTTGACCTCGGCGCCGGGCATCGGCACGCCGACGTTGCCGGTGTCCTCGGTGGGCCAGCTGCAGTAGATACCCATGCCGCTGGTCTCGGTGCAGGCCAGCCCCGAGCAGAACACGATGCGCTCGCCAATGGTGTCTTCGGCCGCGCGGTGGATGCGGTCCCAGACGTCGCGCGGCAGGCTGGCACCGCCGTAGGAGAAATTGACGACCTTGGCGAACAGGCTGCGCGCCAGCTCGGGATCGCGTTCGAGCTCGGTGGCGAGCATGCCCCACGCGGAGGGGACGCTGGTGAAAATCGTCGGGGATACCTCGCGCAGGTTCCGCACCGTGCGGGCGAATTGCCCGGGCAGCGGCCTGCCGTCGTCGATATAGTGGGTCGAGCCCAGCGTCACGGCACGGCTCAGATTCAGCACCCCGCCAAGGCCATGGTGCCAGGGCAGCCAGTCGAGGAACACCGGCTGGCGGTCGACCAGCGGCTGGTAGAGATCGGAGAAGTAGGCCGCCACGGCCCGCAGGTTGCGATGCGACAGCGGCACGCCCTTGGGCACGCCGGTCGACCCGGAGGTGAACAGGACCCTTCCCGTATCTTCATCGCGCACCGCGGCGTGGGCCGCGCGCACCGCCGCGTCCCGCTCCGCCGTCAGTTCGGCGCCGGCCAGCGAGGCCCAGGGAAGCTGCCCCGCTGCGACCTTGCCGACCGCAATGACCGGGACCTCGGGCAGGGCCAGCGCATCCACCGCCCGCGCGTACGCCGCGCCGTCCTGCACGAACAGTGCTGCCGGCGGCACCAGCTCGGCCACCCCCTTCAGCCGCACGAAATCCTTGCTGAGCAGCGAGTACGCCGGGGAAACCGGCGCGGTCGGCACCCCCACATACTCCGCCGCCAGCAGCAGCACCGCCTGTTCGACCGAGTTGCCGGACAGCAGCATCAGCGGACGCTCCGGGCCGAGGCCCAGTTCCAGCATGCGCGCGCCGACCGCCTGCACCTGCCGCCACAGTTCGCCCCAGTTGACCGAGCGCCAGGCGCCCTCGCCGTCGCGTTCGCAGAAGGCGCGCACGTCCGGGCGCCGCTCGGCCCACCAGGACACGAAATCGCCCAGCCCACGCTGGACCGGATCCGGCGCGGGAGCCGCGCTGCGCAGCAGGATGCTGCCATCCTTGCGGTGCTCGACCAGCGTGGCGCGTTCGACAAACACGGTCGGCCTGTACTTGGCTTCTTGCCTGGCTTCTTGCCTGGCTTCGGGCTTGCGAACGGCAGCGGAAATGGTCATCTCGGGTGTCTCCTTTATGCCCGCGGCTGATGCGCCGGGTCTTGTTCAGCGCCGGTCATGCGAATTGCAAGCCGGCTGTGCTGTCAGCGTAGGCCACCTTGCGCCCGGGCCATACCACCCGCCTCAGGTGGCGGTGCGCCCGACTGCGCCTGGCCGACGAAATGCGTACGGGCCCCGATCTTGTTATATGCTGCGCGCTGCACCTCCATTTCCTGGAATCTCCGGGAATTCCTGGACCGCTTACATAAGAACAAAGGCATCGGGCAAACCTGCATGTTCCAAGTCATCCGTCGAATCCGCCAGCGGCTGCGCTACCTGGACCTGACCCTGAACGCCAGCCGCAGCGTGCGCATCCGGGTCGTCGAGCGGCCCGGGCTGTGGATGGACAGCACCCGGCTCGACGCCATGCTGGCCGAGATGCGCGGCGTGGTGCACCGGGGCATCGGCAAGGATCTCGACTATGGCGTGCTGTCCGGCGATCCCGAGCGGCTGCGCCGCGCCGTGGTCACGCTGCTCTACGACCGGGACAGCGGCCGCCCCATCGCCTTCAACGCGCTGTCGATCATGCCGATCGAGCTCAGGGGGCGACCGGTCGAGGCCATCCACCTCGGGCTGGTGATGGTCGACCCGGGTTATCGCACGCAGGGGCTTTCCTGGGTGCTGTACGGCCTGACCTGCATCCTGCTGTTCTTCCGCCGCGGCTTGCGTCCGATCTGGATCAGCAACGTGACCCAGGTGCCGGCGATCATCGGCAAGGTGGCCGAGGTCTTCGTCACGGCGTATCCCAATCCGTTCGCGCCGGCACGGCGCAGCTTCGAGCACCTGAGCGTGGCGCGCGAGATCATGAAATCGCATCGCCACGTCTTCGGCGTCGACGAGGGCGCCGGCTTCGACGAGGCCCGCTTTGTCATCACCGACGCTTACCGGGGCGGCTCGGATAACCTCAAGAAGACCTTCGACGCAGCGCCCAGGCATCGCGATGAACGCGTCAATGCGCTGTGCCAGCGCGAACTCGACTACCAGCGCGGCGACGACTTCCTGCAGGTCGCGCGGCTGGACCTGGCCAGCGCGCGCAAATACCTGTTGCGCGAAGTCCCGCGCGACTCGCTGCCGGCGATCCTGTCGCAGGTGGCGTTCCTGGCGCTCGGCCGGATCGTCCTGCCGCTGGTGCACTGGCTGAACCCGCGCGAGCCGATGGGAGACCTGCGCGCAAGGAACCACGCATGACAGCAAACCCTGCCTTTTCCTACGAAGAATTCACCACCCGCAATATCGGCTTCGTGACCGAGGCCGAGCAGCAACGGCTGCGCGACGCGCGCATCCTGGTCTGCGGCGTCGGCGGCATGGGCGGCGCCTGCCTGCAGGCGCTGGCGCGCATGGGCATCGGCGGCTTCGCGCTGGCCGACTTCGACGTGTTCGAAGTGTCCAACATGAACCGGCAGGTGTTTGCCAGCCTGGCCACCGTCGGCATCGGCAAGGTCGAGGCCACCGTCGCGCAGCTGCACCAGGTCAATCCGGCGCTGCAGATCGAGACGCTGGGCGAAGACTGGCCGGGCCGGCTCGACGACCTGCTGGCGCGCTACAAGATCGTGGTCAACGGCATGGATGACATGGCCGCGGGCATCGCGCTCTACCGCAAGGCGCGCGAGCATGGCGCCACCGTCATCGACGCCTATACCGCTCCCCTGCCCTCGGTCACCGTGGTGCGGCCACACGACCCGCGGCCGGAGACGCGCCTGGGCTATCCGAGCATCGGCATGGACTGGCAGGCGCTGACGCCGGCGCTGCGGCAGGCGTGCCTGGGCAAGGAACTGGAGTACGTCATGATCCATTCCAGTTCGGTCCGGCATGTCGATCTTGCGATTGCGAAGGACCTGCTTTCGGGCAAACGCAAGCGCATGTCGTTTGCGCCGATGGTGATCACCACCGGCAACCTGATGGCCTTTGAAGCCGCCAAGCTGGTGCTGGACCGTCCCCGGCTGGCGGATGCACGCGGCTATTTCTTCAACCCCTGGACCATGCGCGTCGAGACGCCGCGCAACGCACTGGCCGCCTGGCTGCTGCGCGCCACGGTGCGGCGCTTCATGGCGAGGCTGCTCCGTGATTAACGCGCTGGCCAGCGATGTCACCGTGACCTGGCTGGGCGCGCTGGGTTGCGGACTCTACCTTCATTTCCTGTGGACGCGCCGCGAAGCCGGCACCGGCATCGGCACCGGCCTGTTCCTGTTCGGCGTGCTGACGGCATTGCTGGCGGTGCGGGGCTTTGCCTGGCTGCTCGGCGGCCCGATGCTCAGCCCACTACTCGGCCGGCTGGTATTCGCGGCGGCCACGCTGCTGCCGATCGCGACCACGCTGTTTGCCGAGCAGCTGCTGCGGCGCCACCATCCGCTGTGGCTGAAGCTGCTGGCGCTTGGTGTGTCGGTGGTGTTCTTCGCCATCAACCTCGTTGCCGACCTGTCCACGAACGTGCCGCTGCTGCTGGCGTTCCTGGCCTGCTATGCAGTGGTGACGGCGAGCAACGGCTGGTTCCTGCTCTGGCTGCGCGATGCCGACCTGTCCAGCAATGAAGAGCGGCTGGCGCGCGCGGTGGTCGTGGTGGTGGCGCTGGCCGTGCCGCTGGCGGCGACGGATTTCCGCGAGGAACTCGGGCACGTGCCGGTCCGGCTGGGCGCGCTCGGGGCGCTGGCCTTTGTCTATGTGCTGCTGAGCCTGTCGGATTCGCAGCGGGTCGTGCGCGGGCTGCTGGCGCATATTGCCGCGGCACTGGTCTTCGCGGTGGTGCTGGCCGGCGCCATGGCGCTGGCGTCGCATGGGCCGGGCCCGGGGTTCCTGCAGGCGGGCCTGCGCGGCATGCCGGTGGCGCTGGCGTGGGTGTTGCTGACCGCCATCTTCGTCCGTATCCGCGCGGTGTCGCTCGCGGGCGACGGCAACGCCTTCCTGCGCTGGCTGCTCCATGCCCGGCTCGATACACCGGACGGATTCCTCCATTCGCTGCGGCGTCTGCCGCAAACCGCCGACCATGTAGTGCTGGGCGACGCCGAGCTGGCAGGCTATGCGCTGGGCGAGCTGTTCGCGCTGGCCGGCAAGCGGCGCGAGCCGGTATCGATCGGCGATGCCAGGGCGTGGGCCCGGCAGCCCCACGCAAGCGGCATCGGCAGCGGCATCGAAGCCGCGGAACAGCTGGTCGACCTGATGGAACGCCACGAAATGACCCACGCCCTGCTGATCGCACGGCAACCCGCCATGGTGGTACTGCTGAACCTGCCGCAGGGCGCCAATGCCGCCATCGGCGAGCTGCGCGCCGCTGTCATCCTGCGGCTGGCGCGGCACCTGCGCCGACAGGAGCCCGCATGAACCTGGAACTGCGCGAAGGCGATTTCAATGCCTTCTTCGCTGCGCCGTTCGCCTGCTATGGCGACGATACCCATTTCGTCTCGCCAATGAAGGGCGACCTCGCGCGGGCACTGGATGCTGAAAAGAATCCTTTGTTCCGGCAGTTTGCGCGCCGCACCTGGTACACCGCGCACCGCGACGGACGCATCGTGGGACGCATCCTGGCGCATGTGCACGATGCCTCGAACCGGCTGTACGCGCAGAAGCGCGGGTATTTCGGCCTGTTCGACTGCATCGACGACATCGCCGTGGCGCGTTCGCTGCTCGATGCCGCTGCGGGGTGGGTCAGCCGGCAAGGCTGCGACGAACTGGCGGGCAGCTTCAACCTGACCATCACGCAGATGATCGGCGTCGTCACCGATGGCTTCGGGCACGCGCCGTACACCTACCAGGAATACACGCCGCCGCATATTGCCCGGCTGCTCGAAGCCTGCGGCTTCGAGCGCATCTTCCCGATGCGCACCTTCGAGATGGATGTGCGCGGCTACGATCCCGACCAGTTGCTCGGCAACCGGCAGCGTGCACTGGCCAGCGATCCGGATTGGCGCTTCGCTCCGATCCGCCGCCGCGGCTTCGAAGGACGCCTGCGCGAGGCGTGCGCCGTGCTGAACGATGGCTTTGCCGCCAACCCGATGTTCGTGCCGCTGACGGAAGCAGAATTCCTCTACCCCTGCGCCGGCATGATGTGGATCATCGACGAGCGCCTGTCCTACACGGCCTACTACCGCGGCGAGCCGGTCGGGGTGCTGCTCTGCGTGCCGGACCTCAATCCGTTCCTGCACGCCACCGGTTTCCGCCTGAAATGGTCGACGCTGTGGCACCTGCTGCGGTTCCGCGCCAGCCGCAAGCGCGCGGCGGTCATCTTTTTCTCGGTACGCCAGGCGTTCCACGGCCAGGGCGTCAACGGCGTGCTGCTGCACCGCCTGCTGACGGCGATGCGCGGTGCCGGCTATTCGCACCTGGGCATCAGCTGGGTGTCGGACACCAATGGCGCAAGCCTGCGGCAGATGGAAAAGCTGGGCGCCACCGAACTGCACCGCCTGCACCTGTTCCGCAGGGCGCTGGCACCGGATCAAGGCAACTGACGATGCTGACACCTGACCAGCAACTGGCCATGGTCGCGCAGGCCGCGCGCGCCCCGAGTGCCCACAATATCCAGCCGGCCCGCTGGCACTTTGCCGGCGACCGCATCCTGCTGCTGGAAGACCCGGCGCGCTGGCTGTCCGTGGGCGACCCGACCGGCCGGGACAACCAGATCGCGCTGGGCATGGCGTGGGAAGGCATGGCGCTGGCTTTATCGACGATCGGCATTTCGCTTTCCCCGCCGGAGACTGAGGCGTTGCCTTACCCGCCCCCAGCCGCCGGCTTGCGGGTCGCGGCCTCCGGCCAGCTCCGGCCCGGTGCCAGCGCGGATCCCCTGGCCGCCGCCCCGGACCAGCGCCGCGCCTGGCGCGGCACGTTCGCCCGTGCCGACGCCGCGCAGTTCGCGGCCATGGACCAGTGCATCGCCGCGCATGCCGGGGTTGCCATGGTGGCGGAACTGGCCAGCACAGCGCAGTTCGCCAAATGGCATGACGACGCCGCGGCGGCCGCCTTCCACGATCCGGCCTTTGCGCGCGAGCTTTTCTACTGGCTGCGCCTGTCCCCGCGCGCCGCTGGCTGGGCCCGCGACGGACTGTCGGCCGAGTGCATGGCGCTGTCGCGCTGGGAAACGATGGCAGCATCGGTCGCACTGCGGCCCACGGTAGTGCGCGTGCTGGCAGCGCTGTCGCTGACCGGGGTACTGGCCGGGGACGGCGCCAAGGTCAACAGCGCCGCCCGGATCGTGCTGATCCACGCCGCGCGCGACGTGACGGACTTCGAGGTCGGGCGCCGCTGGTACCGCTTCTGGCTGGACATGGCCAGCCGGGGCATCGCCGGCGTGCCGATGTCGGCGCTGGCCGATTCGCCCCGCCACGCCGCATTGCTGACGGAGTGCCAGGCGCTTCCAGCGGGGCACCGGCTGGTCAACGTGATGCGTTTCGGCCCAGTCGCTGGCGTAGCGATCCCCCGCAGTGCCAGGCTGCCAGCGTCGGAGCTGTTGCAGGCGGACGGCCCGCGCTAGAGCAGCTTCAGGAATTCCAGCAGCGCGTCCTTGTCGCTTTCCGACAGGGCGGTGAACTCCCGCTCGTGGCCCCGGTTGTCCCGCCCCGCGGTCGTGGTGTCATAGAGCACCGGGCTCGACCATGGCTGGTAGTGCGGCGGATAAACCCACGTTCCTTGCGCGCCGAACCGCCCGGCGATCCCCACGCTGGCGTAGTCCAGCGCATGGCCGCCCACCCAGAACCGGCGCGGCCGCGCCTCCGGATGCATCAGATGCCACAGCGTGGGAACCGAGCCATTGTGCAGATAAGGCGCCGTCGCCCAAAGGCCCGACAGTACGGGTGCTACATAGCCGCCGGTGTTGGCCGCATCGATATGCTTGCCCAGCGCCGAGCGCCCGATGGCCTGCAGCAGGCTCGCATCGATCGCCTGCCAGCGCGTGGCATCGGTGCCAAGCTCCGCCTGCGCCACCAGACGGTTGGGATAGCTGACCAGCCGGGGCCGTGCCGTGTCTACGTCCATGTCCTGGCTGTAGCGGCCATGGCACTGCGCGCACTGCGCCGCGTAGATGCCGGCGCCGCGTGCCGCGCGGACCCGGTCGACTGGTCCGGGAAACGGCGGCGGCTTGTAGCCCGCCATGAACCGCATCACGTCTTCCACCTGCGGGATGGCACGGCTGGCGCGATCCGGCGGCATGCCCATGGTCGGCACGGTAAAGAACGCCACGATATGCGCGAGTCGCCCGGGGTCATTGGGGTCATCCGAGGCAACCGGCGCAAAGCGCGCCGCGCCCTTGCTGGTATAGACCCCGTCATAGAGCAGCGAAGAACGCAGTTGCCGGTCGCCCAGTTCCGGGATCGACGTCGAGCCGCTCGCGCCCGCTCCGCCAGAGAGCAGATGGAACTGGAACTTCAGCGCCGCCACGCCATTGGTGCTGCCGGCCGCGCCATTGCTGAACGGCAACGGCGCATCGCCCCTGGCCGCGAGTTCGTCGATCCGCTTGACCAGCCGCGGCCATACGAACCTGCGGATGGTCGCCAGTTCATCCGCCGAGGTATCGGGATACAGCCGCGGAATGGCGGCCAGCAGCTTGTCGGGGTCGGACTTGACCCGCTTGACCGCCTGGTAGACCGCGTTGACGAAGCCGTCGAGATTGAGCGAGGTATTCGGCAAACCCAGCCACACCTTGCCGGTCGGTTGACCGTCCTTGCCGTAGGTCACCCCCGCATGGCACGCGGCGCACCCCAGGTTCGAGACTTCCAGCCGGATCCTGGGCAGGTCGCGGCCAACGTTGCCGCTGACGATGCCAAGCGGCTTGTCGAACCCTGGCTGCTGCGCAAGCGGCCAGTTCAGGATGCCGTCGGGATAGATAAACCCGAACTCGCGCAGTGCGCGCCGCAGTGTCTCCGGCGCAGGTGCCGCATCCGGGGCGTTGGCCAGCACCAGCGCGGTCGTCGCCAGCTTCCACGGCAGCGCATTGGTCTCGAGCGTATCGGTGCTCAGGCCGCCAAAGTCGTCGAACACAAAGCGGGCCGCGCCGATCTGCTCCGGCGTGCCACCGGCGGCAAACCCGCGCATGACCGTGGATTCTCCGTCGGCATAGCCACGCAGGAAGTCGCAGCCCGTCAGCGTGGACAGCAGCAGCCCTATGGTGATTGCGCGTGCAAGAGGCATTGTTGTCCCAGTGGACGAAGCTTCGCATTTTAATCTGCCGGGGACATCTGTCGAAATATTCAAATCTCGTCATCACCGTCCAGGACGAAGTTTGCAGGCGGTCAGCATGCGAAGCCGCCACGGCGCAAAAAAAAACGGCGGGCTTCCGAAGAAGCCCGCCCAGTCAGCTACCAGTGGATCGGTCTATCTGCAGCGCCGCGCGTGGACTAAGCCGCCACTTGTGCGCCAGCTGCAGCGGATTCTTTCGCAAACTTCTGCCTCGCGGTCGCAACGTGCGAGGCCAGCACCGGCCGCAGCACCATGATGGCAAGGAACGCAGCCGTCAGGTCCATCACCGCCACCGTGTAGAGCACCGTCGACCACGTGCCGGTGGCTTCCATCAGCAGGTTGCCGATCGGGACGAACAGCGCGCCGATGCCCTTGGCGGTGTACAGCACGCCGTAGATCTTGCCGATGTGCTTGGTGCCGAAGGCGTCGCCGGCCAGTGCCGAGAACAGCGAGTAGACCTCGCCCCAGGCCAGGAACACCACGCCCGACAGGATCAGGAAGGCATACGGGTTGCTGCCGAAGTAGCCCAGCGCGATGATGCCCAGCCCTTCCAGCGTGAAGGCGATCACCATGGTCTTTTCACGGCCGATGTTGTCCGAGATCCAGCCGAACAGCGGACGCGAGATGCCGTTCATGATGCGGTCGAGCATCAGGGCGAGCGGCAACGCAGCCATCACGAAGAAGTGCAGGTCGACCTGGAATTCCTTCACGCCCAGATCCTTGGCAATGACGCCCAGCTGTGCCACGGCCATCATGCCGCCGGTGACCACCAGCACGAACATGACCAGCATCAGCCAGAACAGCTTGGTGCACAGGGCTTCCTTGAGGGTGTAGTCGCGCGTGGCCTGGGCCAGCTTCTTCGACCCCCGCACCTCGCCGGTCTTGGGCGAGCGCAGGAACCACGCCGCGACAAAGGCCAGCGATCCTTGCAGCAGGCCAAAGAACAGGAAGGTGTGCTGGAAGCCCTGCGACTCGATCATCGCCGCGATCGGCAGGATGGTTGCCGCTGAGCCCGCGCCATAGCCGCCGGCGGTCAGGCCGACCGCGAGGCCGCGGCGGTCCGGGAACCACTTGAGCGCGTTGTTGATGCAGGTCGCGTAGATCGAACCCACGCCCATGCCGCCGACCGCCGCGCCGACATAGAAGCCCATCAGCGTGGTCGCCTGCGAGTTGATGCACCACGCCGTGCCGATGAGGATCGCGCCGAAGGCCACCATCATGCGCGGCCCGAACTTGTCGATGAAGTAGCCCTCGATCGGCGCCAGCCAGGTCTGCACCAGCACGAACACGGTAAAGGCAATCTGGATGCTGGCACGCGACCAGCCGTAGGTTTCCTGGATTTCGGGCACAAACAGGGTCCAGGCGTACTGGATGTTCGCGGTCGCGATCATACAGACCACGCCGACGACCAGCTGGATCCAGCGCGTGGACTCGGAAGTCCCGTGATTGGGGCTCAACGCCCCTGCCGTTGCGTTACTCATAGCGCGCTCCTTGAACCGTGCGTTTCGGGAAATCCGTGGGAATGGATGAAGGTGGGGACGCCATGCGCGTCAACTTGCAGGTGGCTCCTGGCATTTTCTGTCTCCTGTGTCGTTGGCATTTACTGCCTTTTATCGCGACGCCTGATCGACGTCTCCCGCACTCACCTGTTTCCAAATCCGAGTAGCGATGGGATACACAGTATGTGATATATCAAGTAAGTCAAGGCGAACCAGCGGCAGGGTTTTCACTAGCCCAGCGATTAATGAGGGAAGTGGCTGGAAAACGTAATTCAGGTTATTTCCGCATCAGTGCGTGGGGCACATGAATAAGCCGCGTATATTCCCGGAAATCCAATACCGACGCGGCGTTGCGGCGAGTCTTGACGATCACCTCAAAAGCAGGTCAAATGCAGACCAACGCAGAAACATTGCGATTTTGTAATGTTTCTGGGAAAATCAGGGTTTTCACCAGCCCGAATCAGAAGGCGGCAAAATAAGATTCCTGATTAATATCGATCCTGAATAATAAGAATAAAAAAAAGCCCGCAGGCGTCCCGGCGGGCGGAGTCATGGTGCGGGACATCAGCCGCAACATGTCATGCATTTATAAGCGATTATCTGCGGCAAATAAATAGGGGTGCGACTAATGGAATACCCGTTGTCTGTGTACGCGACAGCACAGTGCGGGGCTACACCAGCTGCGGCCAGCAGCCTCTGATCCCATTCGCCCAATTCTGCGTTTCATTGCGCACGAGGCGTGTCCCGCATATGCAAGCCTGGCACGCCCCGTCCGAAAAGGCGCGTCGGCACGCCGCCCGGCATTCCGCCACCCCGCGAACCCAACGCCGCGCCCAGGCGGCGTTTCGCCTTTTCTCCGGAAAGCGCACGACGCAAGGAGCCCCAGGCATGGAAGACCTCAGCGATATCAAGATCACGCAGCGAGACCTGCTCAAGGCTGGCGCTGCCTCGGCCACCGGCATCGCCCTGCCCGCCGCTGCGCAGGACACTGCGGCCAGCGGCTCGCAGGTTGCACAGACCGCAACGCGATCACCGAGGTTGCGGGGAGCAAGGCATGAAGCCCTTCACGCCATCGCGCAGCACGCCGGCCTGGATCCGCGCCAGGCGGTGTTCTAGAACAGCCAGGTCCGCGCCGGCGGGCGCAGCGTGCCGCTGGCGAGCATTGCCGTGAGCGCCCCCGAAGGCAGCCTGGCGGCCGAGGATGTGCTGGAGTTCGGCGACCTCGACAAGCGCTACCAGCAATCCACCTTCGGCGGCCATTTCGTCGAGGCGGCGGTCGATGCCGCCACCGGCGAGATCCGCGTGCGGCGCATGCTGGCGGTCTGCGCCGCGGGCCGCATCCTCAATCCCAAGTCGGCACGCAGCCAGGTGATCGGTGCCATGACCATGGGCGTGGGCGCGGCGCTGATGGAGGAGCTGGCCATCGACAAGCGGCTGGGCTGCTTCATCAACCACGACCTGGCCGGCTACGAGGTGCCGGTGCATGGCGATATCCCGCACCAGGAGGTCATCTTCCTCGACGAGACCGACCCGCTCTCTTCGCCGATGAAAGCCAAGGGCGTGGGCGAACTGGGCATCGCCGGCGTGGCGGCGGCCGTCGCCAACGCGGTCTACAACGCCTGCGGCGTGCGCGTGCGCGACTACCCGATCACGCTGGACAAGCTTCTGCCGAAGCTGCCACTGCAGGCTTGACCGGCGCGACCATCCATTCGTAACCCAGCCGCACGCCGGCGATGCCGCCGTCGTGGTCGTGGTCGATGACCGTCACCTTGGCCCGCTGCAGCGCCTCTACGCGCTGGCCCGGCAGGCCGAAGCTGGCCACCAGCTCGTCGTCGCCCAGCGGCGGCAGTGGCTTGCGACGGTCCATGCCGGAGAAGCGGATCTGGTTGTACAGCGCCCACGCCAGCAGCACCACGCCGTTGAACACGCCCACCAGCACGTACACCGACAGCGTGCCCATGGTGGGCATCATCGCGGACCAGAACGGCACGTCGAGGCCGGTCGACGCTTCCAGCAGGATGTCGCGGATGCCGCTGGCAAAGAGGTAGAAGAAGCCGATCCACGCCAGCGCGGTCAGCACCGCGTCGAACGCCCAGCGCAGCGGTGCGCGCCGGGTGCGGATGATCATGTTGTCGGGATTCATGACGATTTCATCGATTGGATGCCGCGATCGGGACTGTCCCAGCGCGCGCGCTTGCGCCGGGTCTTGAGCATGACCTTGGGGAAGGCCAGCAGCGTGGTGAACATGCCGACCAGCCAGTACGCCAGCGGGTACCAGATGATCCAGTACAGCGTGCGCCCCAGGCGCGGCTCGTAGCGCCGGTCGATCGCCACGCTGATCATGAACTGCAATATGCAGACCGCCGCCAGCACCATGCCGGTAAAGCCCGGCGGCATCAGCTTCTGGATGCGGATATGCTGCGGCAGCTCGACGAAGTGCCCCAGCGCCCACAGCACGATCGACATGGCAAAGGCAAAGGCCCAGCCCGCCGACAGGCAGTACTCCGCCATCAGCGGCCACAGCCGGCGGTGGCGCCAGATCCAGATCGAGCGCACGTTCTTCATGAAGACCTCGGCGCCGCCCTGGGCCCAGCGCAGCCGCTGCTTGAACAGGCCGCGCACGGTCTCGGGCATCAGGATCCAGCACAGCGCGCGCGGTTCGTAGAAGATCGACCAGTGGTCGCGCTGCAGCTTCCAGCTGATGTCGATGTCCTCGGTGATCATGTCCAGGCTCCAGTAGCCGACGCGGTCCAGCGCGCGGCGGCGGAACGCGGCGACCACGCCGGACACGGTGAAGACCTGGCCATAGACGCGCTGGGTGCGCTTGATCAGCCCGATGATCGACGAGAACTCGCCAACCTGGATGCGCCCCACCAGCGTGGAGCGCGTGCGGATGCGCGGGTTGCCGGTGACCGCGCCGACGCGCGGGTTGGCCACCATCGGCGCGACCAGGTAGGCCGCGGCGTCCGGGTCCAGCGCCGCGTCGCCGTCGATGCAGACCAGGTACTCGCCGCGCGCGGCCAGCGCGCCCATGCGCAGGGCCATCGCCTTGCCCTGGTTCTGCGCCAGGTGCACCACGCGCAGCCGTTCATGGCGCTGCGCCAGCGCTTCCAGCACGGCGCCGGTGCCGTCGCGCGAGCCGTCGTTGATGGCGATCACCTCGAAGTTGGGATAGCGTTGTCCCAGCGCGGCCAGCAGCGTCTCTTCGCCGCTCTGCTCTTCGTTGTAGCAGGGCACCAGGATCGAGATGAACGGCGCGCCGGGCACCTGGGGCGCCTCGCGCTGCGCGCCCCACTGCCATTTGCGCTCCCAATGCAGCCAGAAGTACACGCCCCCGGCCATCCACAAGCCGGACATGAACAGCGGATAGAAGAACACGAAGGCCAGCAGCAGGTCGCCGGTGGCAAGCGCGGCCAGCGCGAACGGCAGCGCCAGCGCGACGCACAGGATGACCAGGGCAAACAGTCTTTCGATCATGGTGCGGGGTACCAGGCGTTAGACAGCGCCGGGCGGATCACGTCGAGCCGGGGCTGGTTGTTCAGGAAGTCGTCGGGGTAGTAGCCGAAGCTGCGCGCGCCGCGCTGCTGCAGGCGCTGCATCCAGCCGGCCAGCACCTTGCTGTCGACCGGGCTTGCGGCCCCACCTTCGGGCTTGCGCCAGTCGCGCGCCTGCAACTCGAACACCGTGCGCCGGAGCGCGCCGGGACGCTGCGCCACCGCATCGACGATGCGGTCGAGCCACTGGTTCTCCCGGCCGCGCGGCACCTGCTCCATGTACGGCATCGCCATCGGTGCGGTCCAGTCATATGCCGCCAGGAAGTCGTCGAGGTTCTGCGCGAACCAGGCTTCGCTTTCCGGCTGCAGGATGGGCATGGCAAAGATGTTGCGCGCGGTCTTGATCGCGGGGCCGCGGATCGCGCGCACGCGCTGCGTCAGCTCCTGCGTGAAATCGACCAGCGCCCGGCTCTTCACGCGCGTCCAGCGCTGCATGATCTCCGGGTCGGCGCGCAGCGCGGCAATGTTGTCCGGCAGCCCGGCCTTGCGGTACGCGGCCAGTGCCGGCGCGCTGGCGTCCTCGAAGTCGCTGAGGATGGCATCGTCGTGGAACAGGAGGCCCTCGAAGAAGGCGTGGCGGGCCAGGTCTTCATAGACTTCGGTGATGCGCTGGCGCGCCACCGGGTCGAACGGCGACAGGCGGCGGTACTGCTTCGCGTCGACCTCTGCGTGGTGGGTGGCCGGGTCCCAGCGCGTCACGCGCGGCAGCGACGGGTCCATGTCGAAGCTCAGCACCGGCATCCAGGCGTAGACCTTGACGTTGGTGCGGTTGTCGAGCTGCCATGCCACGCGGTTGAACAGGTCGGCGCGCATCGGCAGCCAGCGGTTCGGGAAGTACACCGACTTGACCAGGCCGTCGCCATCGTCGTCGGAGAAGGCCTGCAGGAAGACCGTATTGATCTTCAGGTCGTAGATGCGCTGCACCAGCTGGTCGAGGTTGCGGTTGAGCTGGGCCGGGTCCGGGTCATAGACGTAGTCCAGGTCGACGTGCGCGACGCGCATGGCGCTCGGCTCTTCCATCGTGGCCACCGACTGCGCGAAGGCGCGCAGGCCGGGGTTGTCGGCGAGCAGCATGCGCGCGCCGGACATCAGCTTGTCGACCTTGGCCAGGCCGTCTTCCAGCGTCAGCGCCATCTGGTAGCCGTTCTCGCCGATGATGCGCAGCGCGGTGCCGCCTTCGGCGCCGTACGGCCAGATCCACACGCGCACCGGCTTGCCGGTGACGGCCTGGATCTTCTTCGTGATGCGCTGCACGTCGGTGCGCACGCGCGCCTCGTAGGCGGCGTCGGTCTCATAGCGGCCGGTGCCCGCGTCGAAGCCGCGCACCGCCGCGGCCGGCTCGGTGTTGCCTTGCGGGTTGGCGTTGATGCCGTAGTGCAGGGCGTCCGTGTGCGCGCCGATCTCGACCAGCCCGGAGGCGGAAATCTCGCGCAGTTGCTGCCAGGTCAGCAGCCGGTCGCGCGCGGTCGGCGTGCCGCCGAAATCGACCGGCTGGCCCGCCGGCGTGTCGAGCCACGCGCCCACCGGCGCCAGCACCGCGGGCCAGCGGTAGGCCTTCAGAATCGGCAGCACGCGCGCATGGAAGCTGCGGTAGCCGTCATCGAAGGTCAGCAGCACCGCGCGCGCCGGCAACGGCTTGCCGCCGCGGCGCGCGGCCAGCACCTGGTCGACCGAGACCGCCTGGTAGCCGTTCTCGCGCAGCCAGGCCAGCTGGCCGATCAGGTGGTCGGTCCGCACGCTCAGGTAGGCCTGGTCAGGGTCCTTGTCCTCGACGTCGTGGTAGGCCAGCACCACCAGGTGGTTGTCTGGCCAGGGCTGTTCGGCGGCGGCGAGCGGGCGCTGCGCCGGCGGCGTGAACACCGGGATGTCCTTGGCGCAGCCGGCCAGCAGGCATGCGGCCAGCAGCAGCCAGAGCAGGCGGCGCCAGGCGTGCAGCGGAAATCGTGTCATGGCGGGGTCCGGGTCAGAGTCGGGATCAGAATCGATAGGTCAGGTCGAACACGATGCGCAGCTCGCGCTCGCGCTGGCCGTCATAGGGCCGGCTGGTAGCGGTGACGGTGGCGCCCACGTCGAACACGTCGTTGGTGCGAAAGCGCTGGCCGTAGCCGAGCAGCAGAATCGCGCCGGTGCCGAAGCCTTGCTGGCTGTACGTGCCGGCGCCCGCCAGGAACTGCTGCTCCCAGGCGGTCTCGTAGCGGCGGTACAGCGTGTGCGTGAGCCGGGCCGACGGCAGCACCGTCAGGTCGGCGCGCGGGCTGTAGTACGACACGTCGGTGCGGCTGTTGCGCGAGCTCCACAGGTCCACCAGCAGGTCGGCCTTCAGGTGCGGCGCGGTGTAGATCCGCTGCACGCCGGCGATGCCGCCTTCGAGCCGGTCATTGCCGTCACTGAAGTGCGACGGCGCCACCGTCAGCATCCACTCGCTGGCCTCGCTGGCGCGCCAGCGGCCGTAGACCTGCACGGTGTTGGCATAGACGCCATTGAGCAACGCCTGCAGCGGCGTCGCGGTCGAGCGCAGCGCGGCCGAGGCGCCGATGCGCCAGCGGTCATCCAGGTCATAGTCCACCGCCACCCGGCCGCCCTGCCGCACGCCATAGCCATACCAGTGCGTGGACAGCTCGGCCTCGACGGTCAGGTCGCGCACGCGCCGCTGCACGCCGGCGCGGGCCCAGCGGTAGTCGACACGCCCTTCGTCGAAGCGGCCGGTGGCATAGCCCACGCCGCCGAAGGCGCGCCAGTCATAGTGGATCGGCGGCGTGTACAGCACCGACTCGATGCCGAAGTTGCCGTCGCCCACCACCGGGCTGTCGTTGGCCAGGCCGCGATAGCCTTCGATGCGCAGTTCGGCCTTGTTGTGCACGGCCCATTCGCGCGCCAGGCGGCGGGCGGTCAGGTCCTCCGGGAAGCGAGCCAGGGTATCGTCGCGCAGCATTTCCGCCTGGCGCCATTCCTGCAGGTCGAGCGCGGCATGGCCCTGCTGCACTTCCACCGCGAGCGCGCGCGGCGCCAGCGCTTCGGCGGCCTTCAGTTCCTGTTCGGCGGCACGCGGCCAGCCGCGCGCCAGGTAGACATTGGCCAGGCCCGCGCGCAGGCCGGAATGGCCGGGCGCGTTGCGCACCAGGTCTTCCGTGCGCTGCTGGGCCTGCACGGTGTCATCGGCCTGCAGGCGCGCGCGCGTGGCGGTCTGCTCGGCGGACAGCCACAGGTCGTTCGGCTGCCGCGTCGGCTGGCCGCGCACCCAGAGCCATTGCGGCTGCTCGGTGCGGGCCTCGCTCACCACCTCGCCCGCGGGCTCGAAGGCTTCGGCTTCGGCGTTTGCGTAGTACAGGCCGGTCTGGGCCTTCAGGCGCGTTTCGGGGTCGAGACCGAGCGGATAGGCTTCGCGCACCTGGCGGAACAACTCGGTGGCCTGTTCGGGGTGGCGCAGGTAGAGGTAGGCCGAGGCCACGTCGCCCAGCGCGTAGACGGGCACCGCAACGTCCTCGGCGCGCAGCGCCTCGTAGCTGTCGACCACGTCCTGCATGCGGAAGCGCGCGTGCAGCGCGCCGAGACGGTCGATGCGGGCGCGCCGGTACAGGGTCTCGCCTTGTCCTGCCTTCGCGCCCTGACCTTGCAGCACGGGCAGCAGCGCATCGTAGCGCGCCAGCGCGCGGTCGGCGATGGCAAAGCGCTCGGCTTCCATCCGCGTGGGCATGTCAGCCAGCCGCACCAGTTCGGCGGCGGCATCCAGTTCCAGCGTCTGCCGGGCCGCGCTATCGAACAGCGCCGGATGCTCGCCGGCAACGCGCAGCGCGGCATCGGCCAGCCCGGCACGCTGCAGCGCGGCCACGTATGCGCGCACGGCGTCGGCGCGTTTGGGTGCACGGGTGTAGGCCTGGTCGGCCTCGAACAGGGCCTCGTACGGTTCTCCGGCGCTGGCCTGCGCGTAGGCCAGCACCAGGCGGCTGTCGACGTCATCCGGCTGGCTGCGCACCAGTGCCTGGCCCGCTGCGACGGCTTCCGCGGCCTGGCCGCTGTCGGACAGCACCCCGACCTCGCCCAGCGCAAACACCGCCTCGTCGGGGAAACGCCGGCGGCCTTCGCGGTAGCGCGCCAGCGCCTCGTCCCAGCGCTTCTGGTCGCGCAGCGCGCCCGCCACCGCGGCCAGCACCTGCGGCGGCGCGGACCGCGCGACGCCCGCCTGCTCCAGTGCTCCGTAAGCGGCCAGCACCTCGCCGGGGCGCCCGGCCCAGCCGGCGATGATGATCCGGTCAAACGCCGCGCGCCGGTCCGAGGGAGCGCTGGCTACGCGCTCGCGCAACATGGTCAGCGCACTGGCGTAGTCACCGGCGCGGGCGCGCTGGATCAGGGCATCGTATGCGGCGTCAGCCTGCGCGGGTGCCGGCATGCAGCAAAGCGCTGCCGCCAGGCCCGCCGCGAGCCCGGCCGGCATGCGCCGGCGCAAGGTCTTGCGCCGGGCCGCACCGGTGCCGGCACGCGAAGGTTGCGTCATCAGTGAATCCATGGGATTCGCAGCCTGTCTCTTGTTATGCCCGAGCGCCGGCCCGCCTGCTGGAAGCGTGCGCGCGCCTGGGGTCCGTTATCGGCAGATGACATGCGGCACGGAGACACGGAACCCGATCGGGCCTGGCCGCAGGAGAGAGAGGCGGCAGGACAGCCCTACGGGATCCGGCGGGCACCGAGGAACCACGCCGGATGGCCAGCCCGCGATGGGCATGGCGTCGTGCAGACGCTACCGCCGCCTGGGGCGGGGTGCGTTGTCGCAAATCGGGGGGAATTGTAAGCGCTGTTTAGCGCTGCAAATCGTTAACATTCGCAAACGAATTTACAACTTGCTTCGAATTCCAGGTGCGAATTCTGTTCGCAATCCGCGATACAGGGCAATACCCGTTCGGGGGAAACATTACACACTTTTTACCGGCTTGCCTTGTCCGGCCTGGCTTGGCGCCGCGCGGGCCGCAGGGTGAGGCGGGGGTTTTGAGGCGGGTTTTCCGCGAACGTAGGTAATGGCCGACATAACCCATGCTCCCGAATATCTTTTCTATTTCGCGAGCCGGCAAATGTCCCTAATTCCATAACTCAACCAAATGGCGGATTTATGAACGATTAAATGCCGGCCGTGGGGCGGCGGCCAACCACCTGGCCCGCGTGACCGAGTAGGCAGCGGCGTCCATCTCCTGGCCGGGGACGACGCCAGCCACTTCGGCCAGCCCGCCACTTTGTATCGCACTGTATCTGGCGCGGTCCCGGACATGAAATGTTGCATTCCGGCGCTGCGGGGAAACAAGCGGGATACGCGTGGGCGCTCCAATGCGGTCATCGACCCAACCGGAGCCCGACGATGCCCGCCTGCCCTGCCCTGCCTGCCTGTGTTGCGCGGTGTGCCGCGCCGCACTCCCGCCGGAGCCGCCAATGATCGACGCGC
Source organism: Cupriavidus sp. Agwp_2 (assembly GCF_040784895.1). NCBI lineage: Bacteria > Pseudomonadati > Pseudomonadota > Betaproteobacteria > Burkholderiales > Burkholderiaceae > Cupriavidus > Cupriavidus sp. Agwp_2. Next base: position 157,098 of record NZ_CP088084.1, on the reverse strand, counting down.
TGCTCGCCTTCCTTGCCGGCGTGCTGACGATCGCATCGCCGTGCGTGCTGCCGGTGCTGCCGATGCTGCTCGGCGCCTCCCTCGGCCAATCCGACCGCTTGCGCCCGCTGGCCATCGCGCTGGGCTTCGTGGCCGCGTTCTCGGCATTCGGCATTGCCTTCGGCGCGCTGTCCAGCGCCTTTAGCGATGCCCATGGCGTGGTGCGCAACGCCGCCATCCTGATCCTGCTGGTGACCGGACTGGCGCGGCTGTGGCCCGCCGGGTTCGCGCGGCTGGCCGGGCCGTTCGGCGGCATGGCCGAGCGCCTGGCGGACAGGTTCGGCAGCGTGGGCGGCAGCGGCATGGCCGGCGGCTTCGTGCTGGGCATGTCGCTGGGCGTGGTCTGGACCCCGTGCGCCGGGCCGGTGCTGGCGTCGATCCTGGCGCTGGTGGCCAAGGCCCAGGACCTGCGGCGCGCCACCGCGCTGCTGGGGGTGTATGCCGCCGGCGCGGCCATCCCGATGCTGCTGATCGCCTACGGCGGCCAGTTCGCCACCACCCATGTGCGCCGGCTGGCGCGCCACACCCAGCGGCTGCAGCAAGGCTTCGGCGCGCTGGTGGTGGCCACGGCCATCGCCATGTATTTCCAGTACGACACCCTCGCCGTCGCGTGGCTGACGTCGCTGGTTTCCTTCACCTGAATCCCCTGGCTGAATCCTTCCCGACTGTCCGACACGGAGACTGCACCATGCACCGCATCCTGCGCACCCTGCTTGCCACCACCGCCATCCTCGCCGCCACCCACGGAGCCCCCGCTTCCGCCGCGCCGGCGGACTTCGGCAAGGCCCCCGAATTCACCGGCATCGAGAAATGGCTCAACTCCGAACCGCTGACCCTTGCCGGCCTGCGCGGCAAGGTCGTGCTGGTCGATTTCTGGACCTACGACTGCATCAACTGCATCCGCACCCTGCCCCATGTGCGCCAGTGGTACGACAAATACCGCGACAAGGGCCTGGTGGTGGTCGGCGTGCATACGCCCGAGTTCGGCTTCGAGAAGTCCACCGCCAATGTCCAGGCCGCGATCAAGCGCTTCGACATCCGCTACCCGGTGGCGCAGGACAACATGTATGCAACCTGGAATGCCTGGCGCAACCAGTACTGGCCCGCGCTGTACCTCGTAGATGCCGGCGGCAACGTCGTCTACAAACACTTCGGCGAAGGCAACTATGCCCAGACCGAGGCGGCCATCCAGAAGGCCCTGGCTGCCGCCAGGCCCTGACCCCTCCGGCGCGCGTTCGCGCGCCTGCTTTCCTCTCTCTTGCCGTCCATGGCGACGGCACCCCTCCTGGCACGCCACCCATTCCGGCCGAGCTTGCCGGCCCACCCCGAGTCCTTTCGGATATTTCCTAGGGTGGCACCAAGGGGGCCTCCATACACTGCCCCTTGTCCCCGCCACGCCCGGACCTGGCAAGGCCACAGCGGCCTGCCGGGGGGCGCGGCGGGACAGGGCGAGCAGCCCGCTTCTGCAGCGCACCGACAGGTTGCCGCGGCTGCCGCCGGTCCATCAACCCTCGACAAAGCCATCATGACGCAAACCAAGCTTTTCGCCGCTCTCCTCCTGGCCGGGACCGCACTGGGCGCGCAGTACGCCCATGCCGCCGACGGCACCATCACCTTCAACGGCATGGTCACCGCGCAGACCTGCACCATCAACGGCAACGGCAGCGGCAGCAAGAACTTCAGCGTGAACCTGCCGACGGTTTCGGCCTCGACACTGCAGGGCGCCTCCACGGCCGGCCGCACGCCGTTCTCCATTGCGCTGACCAACTGCACGCCGACGTCGGGCAACGTGCATACGTTCTTCGAGTCCGGCGCCACCACCGACCTGAGCACCGGCAACCTGATCCTCGACAGCGGCCCGGCACCGGTTGCCACCAACGTGCAGATCGGCCTGCTGAACGCCGACGCTTCGCCGATCAAGGCAGGCTTCGCCGATGCCCAGCAGAACTCCAAGGCCGTGGCGCTGAACAACGGCGCCGCCACGCTGCAGTACTACGCCCAGTACGTGTCGACCGGCAACGCCGGCGCCGGCTCGGCCAATTCGAGCGTGATGTACACCATCGCCTACGAATAAGCCGTCACGGCGCTACCGCGGAGCGTGTTACCGGCCGCTCCGCGGCTTGCCAGGCAAGCCGCCGGTCATGACGCACCGATGCCGCCAATCCAATGACATCGACCTTCAAGACTCTCGTTGCCGGCTGCGCCTGCGCCGTTTCGCTCATGGGCGCACTGCCCGCGCAGGCTTCAGTGGTGATCGCGGGCACCCGGGTCATCTACCACGCCACCGATGCCGAGGTGACCATCAAGCTTTCCAACGAAGGGCAGACACCTGCGCTGACGCAATCGTGGATCGACAGCGGCGACCTGCGCGCGGCGCCATCGGCGATCGACGTGCCGTTCATGCTGACGCCGCCGGTGTCGCGCATCGATCCCGGCAAGGCCCAGACGCTGCGCATCGTCTATACCGGCGAACCCCTGCCGCAGGATCGGGAGTCCGTGTTCTGGCTCAACGTGCTGGAAGTGCCGCCGCGGCCCGCTGCCGAGGACGCCGACAGCAACAAGCTGCAACTGGCGTTCCGCTCGCGCATCAAGCTGTTCTTCCGGCCGTCCGGCCTCAAGGACAGCGCCGCCGATGCGCCGGCGGCGATCCGCTGGCGCATGACGCGCGCCGGTTCCCATGCCGCACTGGAAGCGCATAACCCGACCGCGTACCACGTCTCCTTCTCCGGTGTGGAACTGCTTGGCGGCGGCAAGACCGCCAGGTCCGAGGACGGCAGCATGGTCGCGCCTGGCAAGACCGCCATCTTCCAACTGGCCGGCGATGCCATGTCAGGCGCGGACAGCAAGGTGCGCTACCGCGCGATCAGCGACTACGGCGGCGAGATCACCGGCGAAGCAATGCTGGACACGTCCGTGCCAGCCGAGCCGCCTGCGCCGTCCAAGCAAGACACCCATCAGCCTTAGCGGCCCTCCTGTACGGGTGCGCCGGGTTTCCGGCCCGGCCCACCCGAACCCTCCCCTCCCGCCCGACGATGCCGCCTACGCGGCAGGGCCCGCTGTTGCCCGCGGCTGGCATGCGGATCGTCCGCGGCTTGCCCGCGGGCCGGCACTGACAGCAACGAGCATGCAAACATTCCCTCCTATTCCTTCCAGGCTGCGCCCGGCAAGCGCGGTGGCATTGTCTCTGTTCGCCAGCGTCGGCACTTTCGCCGCCAAGCCTGGCATGGCCGTCACAGCGGCCGCGGCGGCAGCTGCGGCTACAGCGGCCACAGCCGCCGGCGGCGCGCCGCTGGTCGCCGAGGTCGACTTCAACGACACCTTCCTGCGGCAGCCGGGCGGCGCCCGCCTTGACCTCAGCCGTTTCAACCAGGGCAACCCGGCCGCGCCCGGCGAATACCGCGCCGACCTCTACGTGAACCAGGTCTGGCTGGGCCGCGCGCCGGTGCTGATGAAGCAGGTCGGCGACGACCCGCGCAATGTCCAGCCGTGCCTCGACCGGGGACTGCTGGAGCGCATCGGCGTGGACCTACACAAGCTTGCGCCCGAGGCCGCCGCGAGGCTGGAGGACGCGCATGCCTGCGCGCCGTTGCCCGAGCTGGTGCCCGATGCAAGCGCCATCTTCGACAATGGCGAACAGCGTCTCGATGTGTCGGTGCCGCAGGCTTCGATGGTGCGGCAGGCGCGGGGCTACGTCGATCCACGCTACTGGGATGACGGCGTGCCTGCCGCGCGCCTGCAATACATGGGCAACGTCTACCACCTGGATAGCGCCGGCCTGTCCAGCACGCAGGCGTACCTGGGGCTGAACGCCGGCTTCAACGTCGGTCCATGGCGCTTCCGCCACGTCGGCAACCTGACGCGCGACGAATGGGCGGGCACGCATTACCAGAGCGTGCAGACCAGCCTGCAGCGCGCGATCGCACCGCTGCGCAGCCAGCTCATCTTCGGCGATGCCTTCACCGACGGGGTCATGTTCGACAGCGTCGGCTTCCGCGGCGTGCAGCTGGCCACCGACGACCGCATGTATCCCGAATCGCAGCGCGGCTACGCGCCGACCGTGCACGGCATCGCCAACAGCAACGCGCGCGTGCAGGTGCGGCAGAACGGCAACCTGCTGTACGAAACCACGGTCGCGCCCGGCCCCTTCGAGATCAACGACCTCTACCCGACCGGCTACGGCGGCGACCTGGAAGTGCTGGTGACCGAGGCCGACGGCAGCGTGCACAGCTCGCGCGTGCCCTACGCCGCCGCGGTCAACGCCTTGCGCCCCGGCGTGACCCGCTACAGCGTCACCGCCGGGCAGTACCGCAACAACGCCGTGCACGGCACGCCGATGATGGTGCAGGCCACGGTACAGCACGGTTTCACCAACCTTGTGACCGGCTATGGCGGTGTGACGGCGGCGCGCGACTATGCCGCCGCGGTCGCCGGCATTGCGCTGAACACCGACCTGGGCGCAATCGGCGCCGACCTGACCCAGGCTTACGCGCGCCTGCCCAACCAGGCCAGCCGCAACGGCCAGAGCCTGCGGCTGTCGTACAGCAAGCTGCTGCTGCCGACCAGCACCAACCTGACGCTGGCTGCCTACCGTTATTCCAGCAGCGGCTTCCTCAGCCTGACCGACGCCGTGGCGCTACACGAACTGGACAGCCGCAACCTGGCATACCTGTCGAACGGCGTCACGCGCGGGCGGCTGCAGGTCACGATCAGCCAGGCACTGGCGCCGGGATACGGCAACGTGTTCCTGGCCGGCTCGGTGCAGGACTACTGGAACCGTGACGGCACCGACACCCAGTTCCAGTTCGGCTACAACAACGTCTACAAGCGCATCAGCTACGGTGTGACCGCCGCCCGGCAGTTCAACGTCGGCGTAGGCCGCTGGGAAAACCGGGTCATGCTGAATGTCGGCGTCCCGCTCGGCACCAGCCAGCATGCACCCTACGCGCTGACCAGCTTCAGCCGCGACTCGCGCGGCAGCACCACCTTGCAGGAATCGGTCACGGGCACACTGGGCGTCGACAATGCCTTCAGCTATGGCGTGAACGCCGGCTATATCGGTGGCGGCGGCGCGCGCGACAGCGCCAGCGTCGGCGCCAATGCCAGCTATGCGTCGCCGATGGCCACGCTGACCGCCAATGCCAGCACCAGCCGCGACTACACCCAGGCCGGGCTGGGCCTGAGCGGCGGCATCGTGGCCTACGCCGGCGGTGTCGCCTTTACGCCGACGGTGGGCGACACCATGGCCATCATCGAGGCTGGCGATGCCGCCGGTGCGCGCATCACCAACGGCAGCGGGCTGCGCATCGACCCGTGGGGCCATGCGATCGTGCCGACGCTGACGCCGTTCGCCAGCAACCAGGTCGAAATCGATCCCAAGGGACTCCCACTCAGCGTCGAACTCAAGGCCACGCAGCAACACGTGGCGCCGACCTCGGGCGCCGTCGTCAGGATGGCCTTTGAAACGGTCAATGCCGGCCGCAGCGCGCTGGTCCGTGCCACGGGCGCAGATGGCACCCCGGTGCCCTTTGGCGCGCAGGTATTCGACGCGCTGGGCAACGAACTCGGCACGGTCGGCCAGGGCGGGCGCGCGATCGTGCGCGGGCTGCATGAAGACCAGGGCCGCCTGACGGTGACATGGGGCAAGGGCGCGGCCGAATCCTGCGCCTTCGACTATGCGGTCACGGACGGCCAGCGCAGCGACGCGCCCTGGCTGCTGCTGCCGGACAGCCAATGCCGGTGAGGTCACGTCGGGCGCAGCCCGGGAGCCAGCACAGGAGGGAACAGGAGGCAATGCAGGAGCCGTTTCGGATAAATCCGATGCATCGACATCGCGGGCAAACCTATCTTCTTGAAGAAGTCAACGCGGCATGGAAAGCCGCTACAGCGCCGCACGTCTTTGATCATCGGTTTTGCCGATTCTTGGGATACCCCAGCAATGACCTCCAACGTACTCGTCCTGCTCGACCGCGCCACGGCATGCGCCCCTGCGCTCGAGCTGCTGCAGCGAACCGCAGGCCTGCGCTGCGAAGCCGTCACCGACATCGACGCAGCGGTGCAGCGCCTTGGCGCAGCCCGCTGGGAACTGCTGCTGTGGGCGGCGCCGCTGCGCGGTACCGCCTTCGCGCGCCTGGTGCAGGCGCTGTCGCGGCGCCCGCAGCGCCCGCTGCTGGTGCTGGCCACCGCCGACGACCCCGCCCTGCTGACCGCAGCCATGCGCTACGCCCACGGCTGCGGCGTCACCGTGCAAGGCTACGTGCGCGGACCGCTCGACGGCGCTGCAGTCTCGGCGCTCCTGCATGGCCGGGGTAACGCCGCGGTGCCAGGGCCCGCCATCCCGCCGGTGCATGGCTTCGGCGGGAGCCAGCCGGATGCGGCGCCCGGCCGCGACGAGATCGCCGTGGCATTCCTGCCGCAGGCCTGCGCGACCGACCCAGGCGATATCGAAGCGGTGGAGGTGGTGCCCTGCTGGCGCCATCCCCTCCATGGCGGGCCTGCGGGCCAGCGCTTCCTGCCGCCGCCGGCCGACGGCGAAGTCGCGCTGCGGCGGCTCAGCCAGGTGCTGGGGCTGGCCGCGGCGGCGCTGGCGGCGTGGCTGCCCCTTGGCTTCCACCCGTCGCTCTCCTGCCCCTTTCCGCTGGCGCTGCTTGACCTCGACGACTGCGCCGGGCGCGTGGCGCGCGTGATACAGGATCACGGCTTGCATGCCAGGGACCTTACTTTCGAACTGGACCTGTCCGGCGGCGACCACGACCTCCATGCCATGGCTCCGGCGCTGCTGGACCTGCGTGCGGAGGAGCTGGAGTTTGCCGTGTCCTGCGGGGCACGCCATGACGGCATCGGCTATGCCACGCTGCTCGACGTGCCGGTCAGCGAGCTCAAGCTGGCGCCGGGGCTGACCGACGGCGTGGCGTTCGACCCCCATGTGCAACAGCTGGTGGCCGGCATGGTCGCGCTGGCCAAGCGGCTGGACATCCGTGTGGTCGCCACTGGCGTGGCGCAGCCGGAGGACTTTGCCGTGCTGCGTGACCTGGGATGCGATTTCATGCAGGGGCCGGTGGTTGGCGGACTGTGGCCCGCGGCATCGCTGGCGCGGCCATGCGTGCCCTGGCATGCCGACGTGCAGCACGCCTGAAGCGCCGCCTGACCCTTTGTCGCCCGCCCCCCCGGGCGTAGGGCACCGGATTCGGAATACTCCTACCCGGCACCTGCGGTGGCCTTCCTACTATTCGCCCTGCGGAGCCCTTTCCGCCCTGCGGCAACCACTGCCGCTTGCGCAACGTCAGTGTCGCATCTTGCGAACTGTGCATAGTCGAGAATCAAAAAGGGGCGCGCGCGCTGCGGCATTTTCCATCCAGAAACGCTGGCACCGACCCCATCCATACAGCATTGCCGGGACAAGACACACCGGCCCAGGGGGAAATCAGCATGGACCAGGATCGGAGCCGGCGCCACAGGGCTGGGCGGGCTGGCGGCACGCCGCGCCGCGTTGCCGGCGCCGCCACCTTCGCCCTGCTCCTGGCCTGCCTGCTGGCGCCGGCTGCCGCGCAACTCGCTGCACAACCGCCCGCCCCCCACGGCGCGCTGGCGCCCTGGGCGTGGCCGCTGGCGCTGCTCAGTGCCGCCGCGCTGCTGGCGTTGGCCGTCAACTACCTGCGCCTGCGCCGCCAGGTACGGCTCACAATCCATGCCGAGACCCTGCTCCAGCGGCAATTGGCATTCAAGAACGCCCTGCTCGGCGCGCTGCCCTATCCGGTGGCTGCGCGCGATGCCGCGCAGCGCTACATCGAGGTCAATCCGGCCTTCGAGGCCCTGTGCGGATTCGGGCGCGACGACATCATCGGCCGGCCCGCCGGCGCCGCCATCTCGGGCCAGAGCGCCGAAGTCACGGCCGCTACCGACTCGCTCTGCCGCGAGGCCCTGGCGACCATGGCGCCGGCCTGCTTGCAACTGGACATCCGCAGCAACGGCGGGAATATCCGCCGCGTCCTTTACTGGGCCAGCCCCTTCCGCGACGGTGACGGTGACGGCAGCACCGGCGGCGTGATCACGACACTGGTCGACATCACCGAGATCTGCGAAGCGCAGCAGCGTGCGCGGTTGCTGGAACGGCGCCTGCAGGACGTGACCAGCAGCTTGCCAGCCATCGTCTACCAGATCCGCAAGCCCCATGATGGCAGCCCGCCGGCCTACACCTACGCCGCCGGCGGCACCGACTCCTCGCTCGGCATCACGCCGATGGCCCTGATGACGCCGCCCGGTGCAGTGGGCCGCCACCTGCATCCGGACGATATCGCGCTGGTGCACGATGCGCTTTCGCGGCCGCCACCCTGCACGCCGGTAGATCTCGACGTCCGTGTGCTGGGCCGGCATGGCCTGCGCTGGGCCAGAATTCGGTCGGTCGGCCGCTACGAGGGCGATGCCACGGTATGGAGCGGCGTGGTGGCCGACGTCACCGACCAGCACCGCCAGGCCGCGGCGCTGGCGCGCGCCAAGGATGCCGCGGAAGCCTCGCTGCGCGCCAAGGAAAGCTTCCTGGCGATGATGAGCCATGAAATCCGCACCCCCCTGAACGGCGTGCTCGGAATGGTCGAGGTGCTGCGGCGCACGAAACTGGATACCGAGCAGCACCGCATGCTGGCGCTGGCGCAGGAGTCAGGCTACGCGCTGGCGCAGATCCTCGACGACGTGCTCGACTACGCCCGCATCGAGGCCGGCCGCCTGGCCATCCTGCCTGCGCCGATGGACCTGCGCGCCTTGTCCGACAGCGTGCTCGGCCTGCTCGCGCCGCAGGCGCACAACAAGCAGCTGCACCTGCGCGTGCATATCGCCGCCGAGGTGCCCGCCAGTATCGAGGCCGACACCATCCGGCTGCGCCAGATCCTGTTCAACCTGCTGGGCAACGCCATCAAGTTCACCGACCACGGCTCGGTAACGCTGCGGCTGGAAGCCGCTCCGGTACAGGACGGCGCGGTGCTGGTCATCCTCAGCGTCAGCGATACCGGCATCGGCATCTCGCCGGAAGACCAGGGACGGCTGTTCGCCCCCTTCGTGCAGAGCGAGCAAAGCTCCGCGCGGCAGCATGGCGGCACCGGCCTGGGACTGTCGATCTGCAAGCGGCTGGCGGACCTGATGGGCGGCAAGCTGTCGATACACAGCGAGCCCGGTGAAGGCACCCTGGTGTCGCTGCGGCTGCGTTGCCCGGTCGTTGCCCGCGACTACGACCTGCCGGCGCTGCGCGGGCGCACCGTGCTGCTGGACCTGGCCGACGCCGCGCTGGCCGGCACCCTGCGGCAGCATGCCAGGGCCGCGGGCATGCGCGTATTCGATCCAGCGGGCCAAAGCGAGTCCGGGTCCGAGTCCGAGTCCGGGGCCGGGGCCGACTGCATCCGCCTGACCGATGCCGGGCCGCCTGCCGGGGAAGCTCCCGCCGCTGCCCCCGCGGACCGGGTCGTCCATATCACGAGCACGCCTAAACAGCTCGGCTTCCGCGTCTGCGAATCGGGCGTCAGGCTGAGCCAGAACCCCCTGCGCTGGTCGGCTTTCCTGGGTGCCATGGATGCGGCGCTGGGCATGCCCGACGCCGGTGCCGGTGCCGGACAGGAGCCCGCCGCGGGCGCCGACGGCCCCGACATCTCCACGCATCCCGCCGATCCTGTTGTGGTGACCACACCCGACGGCGAACCCGTGCACGTGCTGGTCGTCGAAGACCATCCGATCAACCGGGAACTGATCCGGCAGCAGCTGGACGTGCTCGGCTACGCCCGCACCGTCTGCCGCGACGGCGCCGAGGCGCTGGCCAGGCTGCAGCAGTCGCGGTTCCACCTGGTGCTGACCGATTGCCATATGCCGGGCATGGACGGCTTCGAGCTGGCGCACGCCATCCGCGCCAGCGCAGACGCGCGCGTGCGCGGCCTGCCCATTGTCGGCGTGACCGCCACCACGCTCGCGGAAGAGCATGCACGCTGCTTTGCGGTGGGCATGAACCAGTGCGTGCTCAAGCCCACCACGCTCGCTTCGCTGCAGGCTGCGATGTCGCGCGCGCTGGAATTTCCGGAAGCCATCGCGGATGCCATCATCCCCAGCGGCCGGCAAGGCCCGCCGACGGAAGCCGCGCCGCTGCGCTTCGAGCCTGCCCGTCTGTGCGCCGGGCAGCTGGGCGGTGCGCTGGGGCCGCCGCCCTGGTCCGGGCCCATGCTGGCGACCTGCATCGGGGCGCTGCGGGCCGACCGCGATGAACTGAAGGCGCTGCTGCCCGGCGCGGCAGTGGGCGAGCTGCGGCGCTGGTGCCACCGTGCCAGCGGCGCGATGTCGGTGTTCGGGCATGCCTATGTCGACCAGCTCGTCGACCGGTTCGGCGCCGCCCTGAAGGCCAGCGATCCGGCACGCATCCGCGCAGTCGGCGCCGTCGTGCTGGCCATGATGGAGCACCTGCTCGGCCTGCTCGGGCAACAACAACAGCCAGACACAACTGGCGTGGACTGATGGCCGGCCAACCGACTCTCCGGCTCTCCGGCTCTCCGGCGATGCCACGACCAGGCCAGCGATCGCAAGACTTTGACGGGAGCTTTCGATGTTCATACGTGTCATGCTTGCCGATGACCACCCGCTGATCCTGCTGGGGGCGCGCCAGGTGCTGGGCGCCGAACTCGGCCTCACGCTGGTGGGCGAGGCCAACAACGCCGACGCGCTGTTCGACCTGCTTGGCAGCGTCGAATGCGATGTGCTGGTGACGGACTTCTCCATGCCGGGCGAGCGCAATGCCGACGGCCTGGTGATGCTGGGCATGATCCGGCGGCGCTTTCCCGCCGTGCGCATCGTCGTGCTGACCATGCTGGACAACCCGGCGCTGCTGCAGAACATGCGCGATGCCGGCGCGCTCGGCCTGCTCAGCAAGCGCGGCGACATGGCCGAACTGCCCGCCGCGATCATTTGCGCGTACCGGCATCGCGCCTTCCTTGGCAAGTCCGTGCAGAAGGCAATCGAGACGCTGCGCAGTGCGCGCGGCTCGGCAGTCCCGGCGCAGGCACTAAGCCCGCGCGAGATCGAGGTCCTGCGCCTGTACGTCGGCGGCATGTCGGTGTCGGAGGTGGCGCAGCACCTGCACCGCAGCATCAAGACCATCAGCACGCACAAGCACAGCGCCATGGAAAAGCTGGGCCTGCGCAGCGATGCCGATCTTTACCACTATGCGGTGCAGAACGGCCTGGTCTGATCCCGGCGCGGTGCCTGGCTAGCGCCGCGGCGCGCTGGCCGCCGGTGGCGGCTTCAGCAGCGGAAACGGGTTGATCGCGCCGCCGGCGGCATAGATGCCGTAGTGCAGGTGCGGCGGCGTGCCGCGGGCATTGCCGGTGGTGCCGACATAGCCCAGCACCGTGCCCGGCGCAACGATATCGCCCGCGCGTATCGCCGCGTAGTCGTCGAGGTGGGCGTAGTAGTGCATCTGCCGGCCCGGTCCCATCACCCAGACCACCTTGCCGCCGAGCGAATTGGTGCCCACCCGCGAGACGATGCCTTCCGTGGCCGACAGCACCGGTCGGCCGCGTGGCGCGAAGATGTCGATACCTTCATGCTTGCGGCCGCCAGAGCGCGCGCCGTGCCAGGTATCGCGCAGCGCCCGCGCCGCGACGCCCTGCACCGGGACCGGCAGCGCCGCCGGCGCCGGGCGGGTGGCGAGGCGGGCCGCGTAGATGGCGCGTTCCAGCTGGGGCTGCAGCCATGGCCATGCGGCCCAAAGGATGGCGGCCACCACCGCCGCTGCGGCCAGGCGCGCCAGCAAGGGCCGGCGACGGGGGGCATCGCCGGCCCCTTCTGGCGAAGAGGACGGGTCAGGAGCCGGGCCGCGATGGGGATCGAATTGAGGCATATCCGCTTCGACGGCAACGCGGCAGACAAATTCCGCACGCCGCCGGGTGTCGCCCCCGTCACTACGCAGGCAACAACCGCGCTTCCGCGAACCAATTGCGTGGCGGGCCGGTCATACCTCGACTTATCGAAAGCAACTAGGAGAAGGCATGGATTGTCCGGTGTGCCCGCAGACGCAACTGGTGATGTCCGAACGTCAGGGCATCGAGATCGACTACTGCCCGAAGTGCCGCGGCGTATGGCTGGACCGCGGCGAACTCGACAAGATCCTGGAGCGCTCCGTCGCCGCGGCGCCCGCGCCGCAGGCCGTGGCGCCCGCCGCGACGCCCCAGCAAGGCTACGGCGACCGGGACCGCGGCCATGATCGTGACCGCACTCGTGACCATGACCGGGACCGCTATTACGACGATCGCCAGCAGAAGCACTATCGCAAGAAGAGCATCTGGCACGAGTTGTTCGACTGAACGCCGGCAGCGCGCAATCGCGTGCCATCGAGCGGAGTAATCCGGCGGTCCTGCTAACCCTTGCGCCGCCGGCGCGCTACCTCCGCAGCCGCGTCGCGCAGTTCCGGCGGCAATGCGCGGAGCTCCGCCGCGAAGAACGCCCGCTCGGCGGCGCGCAGCGCCGGAAACTGCGCCGCCAGCCGCTCCACCGCCGCGCAGGCTTTTGCCGTGGCGCCTTGTTCGTGCGTCAGGTACCAGGCCGATTCCAGCAACAGGTTGGCCAGTTGCAAGGGCCCCAGGCTGACATGGCCCGCGTCGTGGTCCTCCAGCGCAAAGGCGGCCACTGCCGACCAGCGCACGAAACCCTTGGCCGGCGCGAACGGCGCATGGAAGGGGCGCAACGCGTCGATGGCATCGGCCACGGATAGCGGGCGCTGGCGCCGAAAGGCGGCCACGCTGGCCGCACCCTTGACCTCGCCGGCCCCTGCACCGCCGGGTGCATCCGGCCCACAGCTGCCGCGCGCGATGCGCAGCAGGAATATCGCGTTCCACGCGGTGCCGCCGCCCACCCCGAAGCGGTCGCAGATCCATTCCGACAGCCCCAGCCAGCGCATCGCCTGACGTTGCACTGCGCCGGCATCGAGCGCGCGTCCGGGATCGACCAGGCCATGGCGCCAGAACAGCCACAGGCACAGGCCGATATTGGCCGAAGCATGCTGTACGGCATCGACCGAATCGGCTTCGTAGCCCGCCTGCAAGGCTGCCGCGAAAGCATCGAGGGCATGCTGCGCCGACAGCGCCGGCGCCACGTTACCGGCGGCGGCCTTGCCCATCGCACCGGCCTTGTACAGTAAACCCTCCAGGTTCAGCACCTCGAAGCGCAGGCGCGGGTTGTAGCGTATCGCCGGGGATAGCTCCGGATCCGCGCGCAGCGCGGCCAGCCCGGCGCCTGCGCCCTCGTGGTCGCCGCGCGTATAGCGGGCCCAGGCGCGCACCACGTGCGCCATCGCCGCGAAGGTGGGCATGGCGGCGGCGGGACTGCCGGCCCGCGCCAGCCGGTCAAAGCGAGCCAGCGCGGCGCGGCTCTGCCCGAGGCTGCCGCAGCGGCGCCACGCCAGGCTTTCCTTGAGCAACGACAGCGCCTGCTGGAACGGGTCGCCGGCACTGCGTTGCGCCGCGCGGAATGCCTCGGCCACGGCGGTGCCGTGCGCGCCGGCATAGCCGTCCTGCGCGCTGCGCATGGCCTGCGTCAGCTCGCTCCAGAAAGCCATGTCGCGCATCACGTAGGCCGCGCCGTCCGGCATGCCAGGCGCCGGCGCCGCCGCCTCGCCAAAGCCCAGTTGCCGGGCCAGCGCCGCCGGTCCCAGCGTGCGGCCGTGCGCGACGAAGCGCAGCCGCCCGGCCTGCGCCTCCGTCATCCAGAACGGCCCCCGGCTGCGCTGCGCGGGGTTGGCTGTCGCCGGATCGCGTTGCCGGTCCGCGCCCCAGCCCACCGCCACGCCCCATCGCGCGAAGTCCGCGAAGGCGCGCGAGACCAGCATGCGAAGGTTGGCGGCAGCGGGGAAGGCGCTGCGCACGGCCGCTACTTTCACGTCGAGGCCGCTGCGCTGCGCATGCCAGGCGCGCGCCAGCAGCCAGACCGACTGGAAGCGGGCTGGACCGCCATTGACGCGGTACGGTGCGCAGACGTCGATGCAAAGCTGGGCGGCGGGCATGGCGGAAGCAGTGGCAGGCTGGATCGGGTCGAAGGGGGGTGCAGCGCCGCCATGTTACGCAAGTTACAGCGTGCGCGGTTGGCGTGCTCAGGGCGCTCTCCTATGCTGCGCACCACGGTCCGGGCCCGGATTGCCAACAGAAGATTTCCATCTCACCCCAACACGCTACTGCCATGCCTATCCGAATCGCCCGTTTGCTGTCCCCGCTGGCCGTGGGATTCGCCCTGCTTGCCGCCACGCTGCCCGCTGCCGCGCGCCAAGACGCGACGCTCGACGCCGCCGCGCTGTTCCGCCAGGCCGGCACCACCGGCACCATCGTCATCCATGACCTGCGCCGCGATCGTGTGCTGACCTACAACGCAGCGCGCGCCGCCACGCAATACTCACCCGCTTCCACCTTCAAGATCATGAACTCGCTGATCGGCCTGGACAGCGGCGCCGTCGCCGACACCGGCCACGACAAGCTGCCTTGGGACGGCAAGGTCTGGCTGGTCGGCGGCAAGGCCATCCTGCCCGAAGCCTGCAATGCAGACGTGCCACTGAGCGTGGCCTTCCCCAATTCGTGCGTGCCCGCCTACCAGGCGCTGGCGCGGCGGGTCGGCAGCGCGGCGTACCAGCGCTACCTGAGCGCCTCGCACTATGGCAATGCCGACAGCTCGGGGCCGGTGGACCGCTTCTGGCTCAATGGCAGGCTGCAGATCTCCGCCTACCAGCAAATCGATTTCCTCAAGGGCCTGGTGCAACGCACGCTGCCGTTCTCGCCGGCCGCGTTCGATGGCGTGGACCGGCTGACAGTGATCGAACGCACGACGGGCTATACGCTGCACGGCAAGACCGGCTGGGCCGATTCGACGCAGCCGGCCGTGGGCTGGCTGGTCGGATGGGTGGAGCGCGGCGGCGACAACTACCTGTTCGCGCTCAATCTCGACATGCTGAAGCCCGAGCACG
Source organism: Cupriavidus sp. Agwp_2 (assembly GCF_040784895.1). Taxonomy (NCBI): domain Bacteria; kingdom Pseudomonadati; phylum Pseudomonadota; class Betaproteobacteria; order Burkholderiales; family Burkholderiaceae; genus Cupriavidus; species Cupriavidus sp. Agwp_2. Next base: position 142,091 of record NZ_CP088084.1, on the reverse strand, counting down.
CCAAGGCGCGGATGGAGATCGTACGCGCGGCGCTGCGGCAGGTCGGGGCACTGCCGGATTGAACGGCTCTCGCGCCAAGAGGCACCGGCGGCGGCTAGGGCCTTCGAACTACGGCACCGTCCCGCCGAGCTGCCGCAATAGCGTCTTCACGATTTCGTCGTGCAGATCCAGCGCGGCAGCGAGCGTCGGCGCGCCGTAGCTTTGATTGTCGTGCTCGCCCATGCCGGTCACGCGGGTCACGAACAGCGGTGCGTCGCCTGACGCCTGCGCCAGTCCCCGAAAACGCGTGGTGACCACGCCGCCGCTGTCCTGCAACAGCGTGCGGCGGAATATGGGGTCGTTCTCGGCCATCCAGCGCTCCCACGCCTCGCGCCCCGCCACCTCCACCGGGCGGTTCTTCAGGTCCAGGACGTAGTAGCGGCTCCAGCGGCCGGGTTCTGCGCGGGCCTTCATCGTCTTGCTCCACCTCCGGTTGTCCGGTTTCTACGCTAGCCAGCTGACGGGCGGCGCGCAAGCAAAGTGCGCTATTAGCAACCCATAAGTCATGCGGCGCATCGGCCGTGCGGGTTTTCCCGTGGTTGAGTTCTGCCCTCGACTAATCTTTAATTCAACATGAATTAATTAATACCGGAGCCGGCGCCCATGTGCGTCGGCCAGAGGACGGAGACAACATGACCGCATCCAAGGCAGGCCGTGGCGTGAATTCCGCCAGCCTGCGCCTGTACAACGAACGCGCGCTGCTGTTGGCGTTGCGCCGGGCCGGAGAGGCGTCGAAGGCCGATCTAGCGCGGATGGCGCAGCTGACCAACACCGCCGTCGGCAGCATCGTGCAAACCCTCGCCGACGAAGGGCTGGTCGAGCAGGCCGGGCGCCGCACCGAAGGCCAGCGCGGCCAGCCCGCCAGCCTGATCCGGCTCAAGGCCAAGGGCGCCTTCGGCATCGGCGTGCGGCTCGACCGCGGCAGCATCGAGACCGTGATGGTGGACTTTGCCGGCGAACTGCTCGCCAGCCATGCCCACCAACTGGTCCTGCCCCACCCCGAGCAGGCACTGGAACTGGTGCGTCGCGATATCGAGGCGATGCGCGCCCAGCTCAGCCCGGACGAGCAGAAGCGGCTGCTGGGAATCGGCGTGGCGCAGCCCTATAACCTCGGGGCGTGGCTGCGCGAGCTGGATGTGCAGGGCCAGGACTTCCAGGCGAGCTTCCGCGCCTGGGACGAAGCCGACTTCGCTGCGATGCTCAATAGCGTCACCGGCCTGCCGGTGTTCAGCGAGAACGACGGCACCGCCGCCGCCGTGGCCGAGCTGTTCTACGGGCGCCACCATGCGCAGCATTTCCTCTATGTGTTCCTGGGCCCGGCCATCGGCGGCGGCGTGGTGCTCAATGGCGACTGCGTGCGCGGCGTGTCGGGGAATGCCGGCGATATCGCCATGATGCCGGTGCCGCCCAGCACCCTGCCCTCCGCGCCCGCCCCCGGCGGCAAGCGGCGCGACCTGCTGCTGTCGCGCGCGTCGCTCAATGCGCTGACGCGCCACCTGCGCTATCACGGCGTGGCGGTCAACGGCCATGCCGACCTGCAGCGACAGGCCGAACTGGGCCATCCGGCGGTGGCGGAATGGATCGACGACTGCGTCGACGCGCTGGCGCCCGCCCTGCAATCAGCGCTGGCGGTGCTCGACGTGCCGCTGGTGATCTTCGACGCCGACATCGACGGCGGGCTGGTGTCGACCCTGATCGACCGGCTGCAGCAGGCGCTGGCCGACAGCGCGCCCGAAGCGCGCGCGCCCGCCACCGTGGTGCGCGGCTGCTTCGGCGCCAACGCTGGCGCGGTCGGCGCCGCGTCGCTGCCGATGTTCATGAACTTCTCGCCGCGCGCCGAACTGCTCAAGGGCGCCTCGGCCATCGTCCCGGAGGCCAGCCATGCCATGGTCTGAAGCATCGCGCACCCTGCCCCTGTCGCAGCGCCCGCTTGACGCCGCCGCCGCTGGCGCTGGCGCGCCGCTGCTGGCGCTGCGCAATATTTCCAAGACCTTTCCCGGTGTGAAGGCGCTCAGCAACGTGCAGCTGACCGTCTACGCGGGGGAAGTCCATGCGCTGATGGGCGAGAACGGCGCCGGCAAATCGACGCTGATGAAGATCCTGTCGGGCGCCTACACCGCCGACCCTGGCGCCGAGTGCCACATCGCCGGAGAGCCGGTCGCCTTCGGCGGCCCCGCCGCGGCGCGCGAGCACGGCATCGCCGTGATCTACCAGGAACTGAGCCTGGCGCCGAACCTGAGCGTGGCCGAGAACATCTACCTGGGCCGGCATCTGCACCGCCGCGGCATGGTCGACCGGGCCGCCATGGCCAGCGCGTGCGAAGCCACGCTGGCGCGGCTCGGGGCGGATTTCACGCCGGCCACGCCGGTGCACACGCTGTCGATCGCGCAGCGCCAGCTGGTCGAGATCGCACGCGCGGTGCACTTCGAGACGCGCATCCTGGTAATGGATGAACCCACCACGCCGCTGTCCACCCGCGAGACCGACCGGTTGTTCGCGCTGATCCGCCAGCTGCGCGCCGAAGGCATGGCGATCATCTACATCAGCCATCGCATGGCCGAGATCGACGAGCTGGCCGACCGCGTCACGGTGCTGCGCGACGGCTGCTTCGTCGGCACGCTGGAACGCGACGACCTGACCCGGGCCGCACTGGTCAAGATGATGGTGGGCCGCGACCTGTCCGGCTTCTACACCAAGACCCATGGCGAGACACGCCGGGGCGAGATCATGCTGTCGGTGCGCAACATGTCCGATGGCCGGCGCGTGCGGCCATGCAGCTTCGACCTGCGCGCCGGCGAAGTGCTGGGGCTGGCCGGGCTGGTCGGCGCCGGCCGTACCGAGCTGGCGCGGCTGGTCTTCGGCGCCGATGCGCGCACCGATGGTGCCGTGTTCGTCGCTGGCACGCCGCTGGCGATTGCCAGCCCGCGGCAAGCGATAGACGCCGGCATCGCCTACCTGACCGAGGACCGCAAGCTGCAGGGCCTGTTCCTGGACCAGAGCGTGCACGAGAACATCAACCTGATCGTGGCGGCCCGCGACGCGCTGCGCGGCGGCCGGCTCAATCGCGCCAGCGCGCGGCAGCGCACCGCGCAGGCGATCCGCTCGCTCGGCATCCGCGTGGCGCATGCGCAGGTCAATGTGGGCGCCCTGTCCGGCGGCAACCAGCAGAAGGTAATGCTGTCGCGGCTGCTGGAAACGCGGCCGCGCGTGCTGATCCTGGATGAGCCAACGCGCGGCGTGGATATCGGCGCCAAGGCGGAGATCTATCGGCTGGTGGACGAGCTGGCCCGCTCGGGCGTAGCCGTGCTGCTGATCTCCAGCGAACTGCCCGAGGTGGTCGGCCTGTGCGACCGCGTGCTGGTGATGCGCGAAGGCGAACTGGTCGGGGAAGTGGCCGGCTGTGCCGATGCGGCTGGCATGCAGGAACGGATCATTGCGCTGGCGACAGGCGCGGGTGGGGACATTCAACACACCACACTGCATTGACGAGGCCCGCGGTTGCTCCCCTCTCCCAAGCGGGAGAGGGGAGCAAACAATCGGTTCAGCAGTCGCCAATTGCAAGACATATACGCACATAAGCACTTCGGCCCCCGCAGGCACGACGTTCCGACAAGGAGACACCATGCGCAACCCCTTCCATCCCACCGCCCACGCCACTGCAGCCGTCGCCCCATCCACCGGCCCGGCCCTGCCGGGCGCCGCCGGCCGCGCCACTACGCAGGAGCGCCTGCGCGCGCTCGGCATGCTGCCGGTGCTGGTGCTGCTCTGCTTCGGCTTCACGCTGCTGACCGACAACTTCGCCAGCCTGCAGAACCTGTCGATCATCGCGCAGCAGGCGTCGATCAACCTGGTGCTGGCCGCGGGCATGACCTTTGTCATCCTGACCGGCGGCATCGACCTTTCGGTGGGATCGATCCTGTCGGTGTCCGCGGTAGTGGCGATGCTGGTTTCGCTGGTGCCGCAGCTGGCGGCGCTGAGCGTGCCCGCTGCGCTGCTGTGCGGGCTGCTGTTCGGGCTGGTCAACGGCGCGCTGATCGCCTTCATGAAACTGCCGCCGTTCATCGTGACGCTCGGCAGCCTGACCGCGGTGCGCGGCCTGGCCCGGCTGGTGGGCCATGACAGCACCGTCTACAACCCCGACATCTCCTTTGCCTTCATCGGCAACGGCGACCTGCTGGGCATGCCCTGGCTGGTCGTGATCGCCGCAGCAGTGGTGGCGGTGTCGTGGCTGGTGCTGCGCCGCACGGTGCTGGGCCTGCAGATCTATGCCGTTGGCGGCAACGCCGAGGCGGCCCGGCTGTCGGGCATCAAGGTGTGGGTGGTGCTGCTCTTCGTCTATGCCGTGTCCGGCCTGCTGTCGGGGCTGGGTGGCGTCATGTCGGCATCGCGGCTGTACGCGGCCAACGGCCTGCAGCTTGGCCAGTCCTATGAGCTGGACGCGATTGCCGCGGTGATCCTGGGTGGCACCAGCTTCGTTGGCGGGGTCGGCTCGATCACCGGCACGCTGGTCGGCGCACTGATCATCGCGGTGCTGTCCAACGGCCTGATCCTGCTGGGCGTGTCGGATATCTGGCAATACATCATCAAGGGGCTGGTGATCATCGGCGCGGTGGCGCTGGACCGCTACCGCCAGAAAGGCTCGGCGCGGACGTGACTAACGCCCCTGCACAACGCCCTGACAGGAGACAGATCGTGATCAAGCCTTTCCTCTGCGCACTGGCAGTGGGCGCCCTGGCCGCGCTCAGCGCGCCGCCGGCCGCCGCGCAGGCGCCGTCGCAGCCTGCCGCACAAACCCCGCCGCGCCAGCTCAAGAAGGTCGGCGTAACGCTGGGCTCGCTCGGCAACCCGTATTTCGTCGCGCTGGCGCGAGGTGCCGAAGCCGCGGCACGGCAGGTCAATCCCGACGTCAAGGTCACCGTGCTGTCGGCGGACTATGACCTGAACAAGCAGTTCACCCATATCGACAGCTTTATCGTCGCCAAAGTCGACCTGATCCTGATCAACGCGGCGGATGCGCGGGCGATCGAGCCCGCCGTGCGCAAGGCGCGCAAGGCCGGCATCGTGGTGGTGGCGGTCGATGTGGCGGCCGCCGGTGCCGATGCCACGGTGCAGACCGACAACACCCAGGCCGGCGAGCTGGCGTGCGGCTTTATCGCCGAGCGGCTCAAGGGGCGCGGCAACGTGATCATCCAGAACGGGCCGCCGGTGTCGGCGGTGCTCGATCGCGTGAAGGGCTGCAAGGCCGTGCTGGCGCGGCACCCCGACATCCGCATCCTGTCGGACGACCAGGACGCCAAGGGCTCGCGCGAGGGCGGCCTGAACGTGATGCAGCTGTACCTGACGCGCTTTCCCAAGGTCGACGCGGTCTTCACCATCAACGACCCGCAGGCCGTGGGCGCCGACCTGGCCGCGCGCCAGCTCAACCGCCGCGACATCCTGATCGCTTCGGTCGACGGCGCACCCGATATCGAAGCCGCGCTCAAGGCCGATACGCTGGTGCAGGCGTCGGCCAGCCAGGACCCGTGGGCCATCGCGCGCACCGCGGTGCGGCTGGGCGTCGGCATGATGAACGGCCAACGTCCCGCCGCGCCGACGGTGATGCTGCCATCGACACTGGTGACGCGCGCCAATGTCGGCCAGTACAAGGGCTGGGCCGCGCCGCGCTGAGCGGCATGGCCTGCCATCTTTTCAAATCGCCTTGCCTAACACACCGTTTCTTCCTGACATGATGGACAGCCTTTCCACCGCGGCCCCGGCCGCGGCCCACGCGCCCGAATTCGGCTTCGTCCTGTTCGGCGCCACCGGCGACCTGGCGCGGCGCAAGCTGCTGCCGGCGCTGTTCGATGCGCACGCCGCCGGCGCGTTGCACCCGCGCGGGCGCATCCTGGCGCTGGGCAGCCAGCCGCTGTCGCACGACGCCTATGTTGCCATGCTGAACGACGAGGTGCTGCCGGCGCTGGCCGGCAACGTCGCGGCCTGGCAAGGGTTCCTGGAGCGCATCGTGTACCTGCAGGTCGATGCCAACGCCGATGCCGGCTTCGATGCGCTCGCCGAACTGGTCAACGCCCGCGCGGCGCCGGTGGTGGTGTGCTACCTGGCAACGGCACCTCACCTCTTCGCCACCATCTGCGCCCAGCTGGCGCGCGTTGGGCTGGCCGGCGAGCGCAGCCGGGTGGTACTGGAGAAGCCGCTCGGCCATGACCTGGCGTCGTCCGAAGCCATCAATGCCGAAGTGGCGCGGCATTTCGCCGAGGACCGCATCTATCGCATCGACCATTACCTGGGCAAGGAGTCGGTGCAGAACCTGATGGCGATGCGTTTCGGCAACGTGCTGTTCGAGCCCCTGTGGCGGCGCGAATGGGTGCGCCAGGTGCAGATCACCATTGCCGAAGAGCTGGGCGTGGAGCGGCGCGGCGGCTTCTACGACGGCATCGGCGCGCTGCGCGACATGGTGCAGAACCACTTGCTGCAGCTGCTTTGCATGGTGGCGATGGAGCCGCCCACCAGCCTGTCGGAAGACGCCATCCGCGACGAGAAGCTCAAGATCCTGAAGGCGCTGCGCCCGATCCGCACCGAGGACGTGGCCGAGAAAGTGGTACGCGGGCAGTATTGCCGCGGCGCCGCCGGCGGCAATCCGGTGCCGGGCTACGCCAGCGAGCCGGGTATCGCCCCGGACAGCCGCACCGAGACCTTTGTCGCGATCCGCGCCGAGATCGCCAACTGGCGCTGGGCCGGTGTGCCGTTCTACCTGCGTACCGGCAAGCGCATGCAATCGCGCGTGGCCGAGATCGTGATCCATTTCCACGACGTACCGTACCCGCTGTTCCCGCATCCGCTGGGCACCATGGCCGGCAACCGTCTGGTGATCACGCTGCAGCCGGAAGAGAGCATCCGCCTCTATTTCCTGACCAAGCAGCCGGGCGACACGCAGGCGCTGCTGCCCGCCTCGCTCGACCTGCAGCTGACCAGCGCGGCCCCGCGCGTGCGGCGCGTGGGTGCGTATGAGCGGCTGCTGCTCGACGTGATCCGCGGCCGGCTGGGGCTGTTCGTTCGCCGCGACGAGCAGGTGCAGGCGTGGCGCTGGGTCGCGCCGATCCTGCAGGCGTGGGAGAACACTACCGCGCCGCCCAAGCCATATACCGCCGGCACCTGGGGGCCGGCGGCCTCCAGCGCCCTGCTGTCTCGCGACGGCCAGGCCTGGCACGAGGAAATGTAGGAGCCATCGACATGCACACCACCCTCCCCGCCTGGCAAGCGCTGCGCGCCCATGCCGAGACCCTGCTCCATACCCATATGCGCGACTGGTTCGACGGCCCGCATGGCCTTGTGCGCGCCGAGCGCCTCACCGCCGAGGCCTGCGGCCTGACGCTCGACTTCGCCAAGAACCGCATCACCGGCGAGACCCTGCAACTGCTGCTCGACCTGGCAGGCCAGGCACGCGTGGCAGAACGGCGCGATGCCATGTTCGCCGGCGAGCCGGTCAACACCACCGAGCGCCGCGCCGCGCTGCATATCGCGTTGCGCGCTTACCCGGAAGACGGTTACCGTGCGCTCGGCGTGCCGGTCGGCGAGGACGTTGCCGCGGTGCTGGCGCAAATGGAACGATTTGCCGATGCCGTGCGCAGCGGCGCCTGGACCGGCTTTGACGGCCGCGCGATCACCGATGTGGTCAACATCGGCATCGGCGGCTCGGACCTGGGACCGCGCATGGTCTGCCGTGCGCTGGCAAGCGCCGGAATGGCCGACCACGCCGGGCCGCGCATGCATTTCGTCGCCAACGTCGACGGCAGCGACCTGGCGCGCACGCTGGCGCCGCTGGACGCCGCGACGACGCTGGTGATCGTCTGCTCCAAGACCTTCACCACGCTGGAAACGATGGCCAATGCCGGCACCGCGCGCGACTGGTTCGTGCAGCAGGGTGCGTCTCGCGCGGACCTGGCGCGCCATTTCGTGGCGGTCTCGACCAACCGCGAGGCGGTGGCCGCGTTCGGCATCGACCCGGCCAACATGTTCCCGTTCTGGGACTGGGTAGGGGGACGCTTTTCGCTGTGGTCGGCGGTGGGACTGTCGATCGCCGTGGCGGTGGGCTTCACGCGCTTCCGCGAACTGCTCGACGGCGCGCGCGCGATGGACCTGCATTTCGCCAGCGCGCCGCCGGCGCAGAACTTGCCAATGCTGCTGGGACTGCTCGATGTCTGGTATCGCAGCTTCCTCGGCGCCGGCAGCCGCTGTGTTGCCCCTTACTGCGAACCGCTGGAGCTGTTGCCTGCCTTCCTGCAGCAACTGGAGATGGAAAGCAATGGCAAGTCGGTGCGGCTCGATGGCGGCAGCATCCAGGCAGGCTCGGCCCCCGTGGTGTGGGGCACGACCGGCACCAACGGCCAGCACGCGTATTTCCAGATGATGCACCAGGGCTCGCAGCTGGTTCCGGTAGACTTCATCGCCACGCTGGAGCCGGTCAGCGACCTGCCGGGGCACCATGCCAAGCTGCTGGCCAATTGCTTCGCGCAGGGCGAGGCGCTGCTGCGCGGGCGCACCGCTGACGAAGTGCGCGCCGAAGGCGTCAGCGATGAAGCGCTGGTGCCGCACCTGGTGTTCGAAGGCAACCGGCCCAGCAATACGCTGCTGCTGCAGCGGCTGGATCCGTGGCACCTCGGTGCGCTGCTGGCATTGGCCGAGCATCGCACCTTCGTGCAGGGCGCGCTGTGGCAGATCAACTCCTTTGACCAGTGGGGCGTTGAACTGGGCAAGAAGCTGGCCGCACCGATCCAGCGCGAGCTGGAAGGCACGGCGGCCGCGACCCGGCACGACGCCTCCACCGCCGCACTGATCCGCCGCGCGCAGGCCGCCCTGGCCGCGCAAGGCGCCGAGGCCTGAGTTTTCCGCCGGAGACAACCGATGTCCACGCCTACCTCCCTGCCCCGCTATGTCGTCTTTGGCGAAGCCCTGACCGACATGGTGCGCCAGCCCGACGGCAGCTGGCTTGGCCTGCCCGGCGGCTCGTGCTGGAACGTGGCGCGCACCGGCGCGCGGCTGGGCATTGCCACCGCATTCGCCGGCAGCGTCAGCCAGGACCTGTTTGGCGACGACCTTGCCCACGCCAGCGCCGCGGCCGGGTTGGACACGCGCTTCCTGCAGCGCGTGCCGCGCTCTCCCTTCCTGGCCTTCGTCGCCTCGCGCCATCCGCCGCAGTATTTCTTTGTCGGCGACGACAGCGCCGACCTGCACTTCGATCCCGCCGCGCTGCCTGGGGGCTGGCGCCAGGCCGCTGAGGTCGTGCATTTCGGCTCGATCAGCCTGGTGCGCCAGCCGCTGGCCGCGCGGCTGTGCGAAGAAGCCACGCAGGCTGCGCAAGCCGGCAAGCGCATCGCCTTCGATCCCAATTTCCGCGACCTGATGCGTACGCCGCACTACGGCGCGGTGCTGGCGCATATGCTGCGACTGGCGAGCTACGTAAAGATCTCCGACGAGGACCTGGCAGGCCTCTTTCCCACCCTCGACACTTCTGCCGCCTTCGCGCAGGTACGCGCCATGGCGCCCGACGCCACCGTGATGCTGACGCGCGGCGCCGAGGGCATGACGCTGTTCAAAGGCAGTGCCACGGTCGAACAGCCGGCGCTGCGCGTCGAAGTCGCCGACACGGTCGGCTGCGGTGACGCCGCGATGGGCGGGTGGATGGCAGGCGTGCTGTCGGGCGCCGCACACGACCTGGCGGCGCAGGCGCGGCTTGCCGCTGCGGCGGCGGCGGTGGCGGCGACGAGGGCCGGGGCATATCCGCCGTCGCGGGAAGAAGTCGAGGGATTGCTGAACGCTAAGGCAAAAACGCCGGCGACAGCAACCGCAATCCGATCGTAAAAAACCGCTCGCCAGTCCCTCCGCCGAACACATTGCCATAGGTGGTATCGACCTGCACCCGGTCCCGCACGACCCAGAAGCGAAGCCCCGCCTGGAACGAGGGCTTGCCGCGGTTCTCGCCAAAGGTCTCGGCGACGACGGCCACACGCGGATGTACCTGGGTTTCGGTGCCTACACCCCATGTCATGCGCGTCTGTCCCGCTTCGGTGTCACGATTGGCACCGACGTTAAGGTGCGCCAGGAAGCGATCGTCGGCAAACGAGAACGACACCGGCACGTTGACATAGACGTTGCCGAACAGCTTGCGCTGTTCCGCGGTGGGATGGTGAATCAGGCCAGCCGTCAAGGCAACGCCATAGCCGCCGGTTTCCAGCGGCTTGAGCAGCGTCTTCCCCTGGAACTGCACGTTGGTGAAATCCGTGCCGCCGTCCACGCGCTGCAGCGACCCGCCCAGGCTCAGCTCCAGGTTCCCTGTAGGGTTGCAGCCCGGCAGCGCCCAGAACTCATTGCCGGCGGATTGAAACTGCATCCACGATTCAAGCTGGCAGGACTTCGGATCGACGATGCGGGCATCGTCGGTGATCAGCGGCCGCGCGGCGATCGCGGCCCGGCTGGTGACCGCGGCCAGCAAGGCCAGCGCGGCGAGACGAACAAAGACATGGTGCCATGCCATGGCAGCCCTCCTGAACACATGCGGGAACACGGCCGGCGACGATACACGGCGGTCGTGACAGGATTTCGATGAGCAGGAAAGGGACGCCGGCGGCACCGCAGCAGCGTGCGCGTGTGCCGGATTGACGTGAATGAAGCCTTGCCGGTGGCAAGGACGCTGCAGGCCGCGTCAGCGCGCGCCTGCAGCCACAAGACTGCAGTTGCTCAGCGCGCCACGGCGGCCCGGGGCGATCCCCTTCCGCGAGAATAACTGGGACAACTGTCCACGGATAGCTCCGTTTATCAGAACGGGGCGCAGTGTAATGCCTGCGCCGGAAGCGGGTCAACCCGCGCGCGGCGGGTCTTGCATCGGATCAGGAACCGGCCTTGTAGTTGGTTTCCTTGACGATTCGGGCCCAGCGGGCCGTATCTTCGGCGATGGTGGTGGCGAACTGCTCCGGCGTGCTGCCGACCGCCTCGTAGTCGATCGCCGCCAGTTTTTCCTTGATTTCCGGCAGCGCGACGATGCGCGTCACCTCCTGGTTCAACCGGGCGACAATCTCCCTGGGCGTGCCGGCAGGCGCCAGCAAGCCCGCCCACGAGTTGAACGCCATGCCGTCGAAGCCCGCCTCCTGCATGGTCGGCACCTGCGGCAGCGTCGGTGAACGCCTGGAAGCAAACACCGCCAGCGGACGCAGCTTGCCGGCCTTGATCATCGCCATCGAATTGAACGGATCGATGGTCATGTCGACCTCGCCCGACGCCACGGCCTGCATCTGCGGCCCGGTGCCCTTGTACGAAGCGCTGACGACATCAGGAATCCCCGCGTTCGCCTTGAAGCTCGCCCCGATCAGCTCGATCATGCTGCTGCCGACTGACATGCTCAGCGGCCTGGTCTTGGACTTGGCCAGCGCCACGAATTCCTGCACGGTCCTGGCCGGCACGGATGGGTGGACCACCATGACGAAGCCGATATTGCTGATCAGCGAAATCGGCGCAAAACTCTTCAGCGGCTCATAACCGGCCTTGTACAGCAGCGGGCTTAGCGTTTGCGCCCCGGCACTGTTGAGCAGCAGCGTATAGCCGTCCGGCGCGGCGCGCGCCACGATGTCGGTGCCGATGATGCCGTTGGCGCCGGGCCGGTTTTCCACCACTACCGACTGCTTCAGCGCCTCGCCCAGCTTCTGCGAGATCAGCCGCGCCACCACGTCGGTAGCGCCGCCGGGAGAGAACGGCACCACCACGCGGATCGGCTTGCTGGGATAGGTGTCGCTCCAGGCCAGCGTGGGCAGGGTGCCCAGCACGGCGGCGCACAGCATCAGGCGGCGGCGCAGGTTGACGGTCATCGGGCAGTCTCCGGTTAGCGGGCCGCCGGCACATCGCCAGGGCCCGTCATTATTCATGGTTATGAATTGGATTTTATGCCCATAAATTTCATCGTCAACTGAGGGTATGTACGGACAACGTTGGCTGGCGCGCCAGCTACTCCGGCCGCTGCTGCCGCTTGAATTCCCGCGGCGTCATTCCGAACCGTGCACGGAAATCACGCGAGGTTGACGAAGGCGACCTGATTACCTGTGCCGGGTCGACCGCGGCCATTGACCTGGGGCTGTATCTCGTTGCGCGCCATTGCGGAAGGGAGAAGGCGCAGCAGGCGGTGCGCCACATGATGTTGCAGGGGATGCGGCCGGCCAAGCTGCCGCAGGCGCATTTCTATGCCGACCTGACCCATATCCAGGATGCGCGCGTACGCCAGGCGGCCCACTTTATCGAGCAGCGCATCGACAACCCGCCTTCGCTTGATGCCATCGCGCGCTATGTAGGGCTGGGGCGGCGCCAGCTCGAACGCGCGTTCCACGAGGCGCTGGCGATGTCGCCGATGAGCTTCCAGCGTTCGCTGCGGCTCGAATACGGTAGCTGGCTGCTGCACGCCGTTCGTGCTGCGGGCCACGCTGGCGCTGATGACGCCCGAGCAGAAGGCCCTGGAAGAAGCCTCCGCCGACCTCGGCGCGAACCCGTGGACCACCTTCGTCCTGGTCACGCTGCCGCAGATCCGCGCGGGCATCGTGACGGGATCGATCTTCGCGTTCATCTCCCGCGTATGTGGCCGCGCAGGACATCCCGGTGCACCTGCCCGGCTACGGCGACCTGAAGGCCGACCTGGTCTGGGGCGGTAACTACTTCGGCATCGTCGACCTGTCGCCGTGCGCGCTGCGCATCTCGCCCGACAACGGCACCGAGCTGTCGCGCCTGGGCATGCTGGTGCGCGAGCAGATCAAGGAACAGATGCGCATCCAGCATCCGACCGAAGCGCATATCAACAACCTGAACTTCGTCACCTTCTGGCACCAGCCCACGATCGAAGGCGCCTTCTACAAGAATGTCCACGTCTTCAGCGCCGGTCAGCTGGACCGCTCGCCCGGCGGCACCGGCACCAGCGCGATGATGGCGATGTTCGAGGCACGCGGCAAGCTCGGCATGAACCAGCCCATCCTGTCCGAGGGCCTGCTCGGAAGCGGCACGTTCGAGGGCTGCCTGCTTGGCGAAGTGAGCCTGAACGGCACCCGCGCAGTGCGCCCGACGGTCAAGGGCACCGCCAGCATCCTGGGCACGGCGCGCTGGCTGATCGACCGGAACGATCCGGTGGGGGCGGGGTTCCTGGTGCGCTGAAGGCGGGTCCATCCCGTTCAGCCGGGGCGGGATGGACTACTGTCAGACGGACGCCGACGCGGCTATCAGCGCGCAACCGGGAGCGGCGAAGGCGGCGCTTTCATATGCTTCCTCTAAGGGGAGCGGCGCCGATCATCTGCCGTGAAACGACAGCTCATGGAGCCCATCGTGCAGATCACCAGCTACCGGCCATTCGGGGTCATACCCCACCGCTCCCCTGACAAGCCCGCGCATCGCGCCGCGCGGGCGGCAGACAATTCGCTGCTGCTGGTGTTGTGGGTTCTGCTATCGCTCGCATGCTGTGCCGCCGCCATGGCGGTGGTTGACGTGCTCTGATTTTCCCTCTCCTCCTTGACCCTCCGAAGCGGAGGTCTGGCTGACCGCCTCACGGTACCGCCAGACGTGCCGCCCGGCGTTGGCAGGCGCCGGGCGGCAATTTTTTTTCATTTTCCACACAGTCCATTGCACGACAATCCGGCAAGACAATATCAAGCGTAACGCGGCGCAGACAGACCGGCACTGACAAGGGAAACCGAAGATACATGTCGCCGCCGATTATTGTTTTGACAAACCCGGCCAGCGGAATCAATTGATGATTTCACCTGCTATTTCCATTACCGATTCCCGTCATCTATCGACACGCATCGCCTCCGATTATTATCGACCGACAATATATCGCCCGGCCGGTTCTATATACACCAATTCAAGCCCCTGCCGCATCACGGCAGCGTAATAATCAAATCGATTGATTTTCTATTTACTTTCCGGATAGCATGCCGGGCGCGCCGCGGAAGCCGGATCGATGCTTCCGCGGCACGTGCATTGCCCCTCCCGGCGGCATATGCCGGCCGGCCCGGAACAAATGAAAAAGGTGGAACCATCCACCCGCATAATCAGGAGACGTGAATGGCGCCTTTGCTGTTCAAGGTGGAAGACCGTCCGCCGCGCATCACTACCGTGCTGTTGGCACTTCAGCATCTGCTCGCCGCCCTCGGCGGCATTATCGCGGTACCGCTGGTGATCGGCGGGGCATTAAAGCTGCCAACCCCGGAAATCATTGCCCTGGTGAATGCCGCCCTGATCGGCTCGGGCGTGGTGACGATTATTCAATGCAAGGGCGTGGGCCCGGTGGGGATCCGCTTGCCGTGCGTGATGGGCACCAGCTTTTCCTTCGTCGGCGCTGCCATCAGCGTGGGCGCCGAGCACGGCGTGGCCGGCATCCTGGGCTCGGCGCTGGCCGGTTCGCTGCTGATGATCGTCGGCAGTCATTTCATGCCCACCATCCGCAAGCTGTTTCCCCATACGGTCACCAGCGTGGTCGTCACCATGATCGGCCTGTCGCTGATTCCGGTTGCGGTGGACTGGGCCGCCGGTGGCCGAGGCAGCCCCCAGTATGGCGCGGTCGGCAACCTGGCGATCGCGGCCTTCGTGCTGGCGCTGGTGATCGCCATGGTGCAGTGGGGCAAGGGCATGATCTCGGCCTCCGCCATCGTGATCGGCATCCTGGGCGGCTACCTGCTGTGCCTGGCGCTGGGGCTGGTCGATTTCACGCAGATGCGCAATGCGCCGGTGCTGGCGCTGCCGCAGCCGCTGCACTTCGGCCTGGCGTTCCCGGTGTCCGGCATCGTGGCGATGGCGATTGCCTACCTGGTGACGACGGTGGAATCCACCGGCACCTTCATGGCGCTCGGCTCGGCCACGCAAACGCCGATCACGGGCAACAAGCTGTCGCGCGGAATCCTGTGCGACGGCTTCGGCTCCGCCTTTGCCGCGCTGATTTCGAGCCCGCCGCTGTCCACCTTCGCGCAGAACGTCGGGGTGGTGTCGCTGACCGGTGTCGCCAGCCGCCACGTGGTGGCGCTGACCGGCGTGATGCTGCTGCTGGCCGGGCTGTTCCCGGTGCTGGGCGCGCTGGTGGTGACGATTCCGCAGCCGGTGCTCGGCGGCGCCGGCCTGATGATGTTCGCCATGATCGTCTCGGGCGGCATCAACATGCTGAGCCGGATCGAGTTCACGCAGCGCAATACGCTGATCGTGGCCGTGTCGATCGGCTGCGGCCTGGCGGTGACCTTCCGCCCGGAGTTGCTGTCCAGGCTGCCGCTGTTCGTGCAGGAAGTGTTCGGCTCGGGCATCTCGGTGGGGTCGCTGGTGGCGGTGACGCTGAACCTGGTGCTGCCGGGCGGCAAGGCTGAAGCCGCCGAGGAGGCGCAGCACGACGAAGTGGCGCAGACTTCCGGCGAACTGGCCTGAACCCAGCCGCGACGCCGGCGCGGCCGGGCAACCACCGCCTGGCCGCGTCAGTTTCCTCGCATGACCAGGCATCGCCTTGCCTGGCCACCTCCCGGCTTAAGCGGGAGCGGGCCTTGCCCTGGCCCTTTGGAATGGTTGGCTTGATCCAGCGGATGCGGCGCGGGAACAGTTCGGTGATGGGCACCACGGCAGGCACCACGTTCAGCACCTCAGCGCAGGTAGCGCTCGACCAGCTTGACCCAGTAGGTGGCGGCAAGCGGCAGGCATTCGTCGTTGAAGTCGTAGCCCGGGTTGTGGACCATGCAGCCGCCCTCGCCATCACCGTTACCGACGATCAGGTAGCAGCCAGGACATTCCTCCAGCATGAAAGAGAAATCTTCGCTGCCGGTCAGCGGCACCATGTCGCCGATCAGGCCGCCCTCGCCCAGCCACTCGCGGGCAACCTCGCGCGCCAGTTCCGTGGTCGCGGGGTCGTTGACCAGCACCGGGTAGCGGCGGTCGTAGTGCACCTCGGCACTGGCACCAAAGCTGTCCGCCTGGGCATGCGCCAGCGCGGTGATGCGCGCCTGCAGCAGGTCGCGCACTTCGGCCTTCAGCGCGCGTACCGACAGCCGCAGTTCGGCACTCTCGGGAATCACGTTGGACGCCTTGCCGGCTTCGATCGCGCCGACGGTCACGATGGCCATGTCAAGCGGGTTCACGTTGCGCGACACCACCGACTGCAACGCCATCACCATCGACGCGCAGGCCACCACCGGATCGACCGCCCGATGCGGAACCGCGCCGTGGCCACCGCGGCCCGTCACGCGGATGGTGACGGTGTCCGAGGACGCCATGAACGGGCCGGGCAGGAAGCCGAACTTGCCGGTCGGGTGTCCGGGCATGTTGTGCAGCGCGAACACCGCATCGCACGGGAACAGCCGGAACAGGCCGTCCTTGATCATCTCGCGCGCGCCGCCCATGCCTTCCTCGGCCGGCTGGAAGATCACGTGCAGCGTGCCCCGGAAGGACTTGTGCACGGCCAGGTAGCGCGCCGCGGCCAGTAGCGTGGCAGTGTGGCCGTCATGGCCGCAGGCGTGCATCTTGCCGTCGATCTTGCTCGCATACGGCAGGCCGGTGGTTTCACGGATCGGCAGCGCATCCATGTCGGCGCGCAGGCCGATGGCAGGGCCGTCGCCGTGGCGCAGCGTGCCGACCACGCCGGTGCCGCCCAGGCCGCGATGCACGGCATAACCCCATGCCCGCAGGCACTCGGCCACCAGGTCGCTGGTGGCGAACTCCTCGAAGCCCAGCTCGGGATGGGCATGGATGCGGTGGCGCAGGTCCACCATCTCGGCTTCGATGGCGCGGATGCCGGGCAGGACGGGATCTGGATGCATGGGGTTTCCGGCGTTTTGTGGGGGTGATTGCGGGTGCGATTGCGGGGAATCGGGTGCGGCGATCTTAGGCATCGCCCGCTCGTGCCGATAGCCGCAAAACTGTTACCCTGACAACCTTTGGTTGTCACCCACCCGATCCAGCATGTCGATGAAACTGCACCAGCTCCAGGCGCTGGTCGCCGTTGCCGATGCCGGCAGCATCCGCGCCGCCGCCCGGCTGGCCGGGCTGTCGCAGGCGGCGGTGACCAAGGCGCTGCGCGAACTGGAAAGCGAAGCCCGGCTGCCCCTGCTCTCGCGCACTGCCAGCGGCGTGGCGCTGACCGCGGCGGGACAGCGGATGCTGGGCCATGCCCGGCTGGTGGTGGGCCAGCTCGCACGCGCCAGCGAAGAGCTGGCGACGCTGCGCGGCGAAGGCGTGGGGCGGCTGAGCATCAGCGTCACGCCGTGGGTCATGCTGACGTTCCTGCCGCGCGTGCTGCTGCGTTTTCGCGAACGCATGCCGGGCGTGCAGGTGGAGATCTTCGAGGGCCTGACCGCAGTGGCCTTGCCCCGCTTGCGCGAAGGCACGCTGGACTTTGCCGTGGGGCCGTTCACGGCTGCGATGTCAACGCAGGAATTCGAGTGCGAGCCGCTGCTTGCGTACACCTCGTGCGTGATCGCCCGGCGCGGCCATCCATGCGGGCAGGCGCGCTCGCTGCACGAACTGCTGGAGCAGGACTGGGTCGTCAACTACACCACGGCCAGCTACGAGTCCTTCATGCGCAACCTCTTCTGGCAGCATGATGCACAGATCGACCCGTCTCGGCTGCATTGCGCGCACTCCACCTCGTTGCTGCTGGAACTGATCCGCAATGCCGGCATGATCAGCTACTGCCCCCGGCCGCTGCTGCTGGCCGAGCCGATGCGTGGCTGGGTCCACGCCTTTGCCCTGGAGGAGCAGTTCGAAACCAGCCGGCTTGGCATCATCACACGCCATAACGCGGTGCGCAGTCCCGCGGCGCAGTGCTTTACCGACTGCCTGCTGCAGGAGATCCGGCGGCGCGCGCGCTCGGCGGCGCAGAAGGACAGCGAGTTGTTCGACGAGCTGGACGTGTTGTACTGAGCTCAGGAGCCCGCGGCAGGAAACGGCCGGATCCGTGCAATGCACGCACCCGGCCCGCGCGGTCCTCGCCGGAGATTCAATCCAGCGTAATGTTTGCCTTCCTGATCACCTCGCTCCAGCGCTGAGTCTCGACGCGCACCAGCGCGGCATATTCGGCGCTGGTGCCGGGCATCGGGACGGCCCCCTGGGCTGCAAGGCTCTCGGCAGTTTTCTTCTCTTTCGCGATCCTGTTGATCTCGAGCGAGAGCCGGTCGACGATAGCCTTGGGCGTTCCCGCCGGCGCCAGCACGCCGGACCAGGAGTCGACCACCAGGTCAGGGATGCCGGCCTCCGCCATGGTGGGAACGCCCGGCAACGAAGCCACCCGCCGCGAACTCGCGACCGCCAGGGCGCGCATCTTCCCGCCCTGGATTTGCGGCAGGACATTTGGCAGGTTGACGAACATCAGGTCGATCTGCCCCGCCATGAGATCAACCGCCGCCGGGCCCGCGCCCTTGAACGGCACATGCTCGAAGCTGGTGCCGGTCTTGTGCTGGAACAGCTCCCCGACCATCTGGTTGACGCTTCCGTTGCCGGCGGAGCCCATGAACAGCGGCTTGCCGCCAGATTTGGCATAGGCGACGAAATCCTTGACGGTCTTCGCCGGCACCTTGTTCGAGACCACCAGCACGTTCGGCACGGCGGCAAACAGTGCCACCTGCACAAAGTCCCTGTTCGCGTCGTACGGCAGCTTCTTGTAGATCAGCGGGTGGATGGACTGGTGGCCCGAAGACGCGAGCAGCAGCGTATAGCCGTCAGGCGGCGACTTGGCGACCAGGTCCGCACCCAGCGTGCCGCCCGCACCGGGCTTGTTCTCCACGATGACCTGCTGGCCCAGCGTCTCGGAAAGGCGCTGCGCCAGCACTCGGCCGACCAGGTTGACGGTGCCTCCCGCCGGGAACGGAACGATGAGGCGGATCGGCTTGTCCGGATACGCGGCGGACGCGCCTGGGGCAACGCAAGCAGCGCTTACGGCCGCAATCAGTAACTTGGCGATGAGCTTCATGGGGCTTGGGCAGGAAGTGGATGGATGGATCAGGCCGCTGCCAGGGCGGCGATATCGCGCTTCATCTGGTCGCGCGCCGCATCGAGGCGCTGCCGTGTCGACGTCACCGAAGCCAGCACGGCTTCAAGATGAGCGCGTTGGCGCTCGATGGCAAGGGTCACCTCCGCCGGCGCAGGGCCGCCGTTGCCGCGCGAGTTGATGCTTTCGACGGGGTCCAGGTACTGGCGCAGCCTGGCTTCCGGCCATTCGATCGCGCGGCCGATGACGTCCACCGCCGCGCGGTCGAGCATGGTGCTGGTCACTTCGCCCGCGGACTGGCCGGCATCCAGTGCCATGCGCACCAGGCCGCCCACGACGTGGTGGGCGTCGCGGAACGACAGTCCCGCGTCGGCAACGAGCCCGTCGGCCAGGTCGGTGGCCACGGAAAAGTCGAACCTGACCCGCTGCAGCATGGATTGCCGCTTCGGCTCGACGCTGCCGACGACCAGCCTGAACAGCGCCAGGCAGCGCGCCGTTTCCTCGCAGCACTCCCAGAAGCTGCGGATGCTCTCGCGGCTGCTGTCGCCGGTGTGCGTGAAGTGGGTGCCCTTGACCGCAATCAGCGCGGTCGTCAGCAGCCCGACGACATGGGCGCTCTTGCCGCGCAGGTATTCGAGCACGGCGGGGTTCTTCTTCTGCGGCATGATGCTCGAGGTACTCGCCACGCGGTCGGGGAAGGACAGCAGGCCGAACTCCGGCGTGGACCACACGTAGAAGTCCTGCGCCACCCGACCCCATGTCAGTGCGACGATGGTCATGGCGGACATGGCCTCCCACGCGAAGTCGCGTGACGCCACTGCATCCAGCGTGTTGTGGACCAGCGCACCGAAGCCGAGCGCGGTCGCGGTGACTTGCCTGTCGATCGGGAACCGCGTACCGGCCAGCGCGCCTGCACCCAGCGGCATGGCGTCGATCCGCGCCAGAGCCGCATGCAGCCGGTCCATGTCCCGCCCCAGCGTCTCGGCCACGGCGCTCAGGTAGAAGCCGAACGTGATGGGCTGCGCGGGCTGCAGGTGCGTGTAGCCAGGCATGACGGCATCGGCGAATTCACCTGCGCGTTGCAGCGCCACCCTGCGCACGCTGCCCAGCGCCTCGATGGTGTCGAGGACGATGCTGCGGGCGCGCATCCGGTCGATGGTGGCGGCGATGTCGTTCCGGCTGCGCGCCATGTGCAGGCGTCCGCCGATGTCCCGGCCGCTCACTTCCATCAGCCGGGCTTCATAGTTGAAGTACGGATCCTCGCGGGCGGGATCCAGCGTCACCGCGTCAGGCCCCTCGGCCTCCATCCGCTGCAGGCCGCCTGCCAGCTGCCGTGCGACTTCCGGTGACACCAGGCCGGTCTTGTGCAGCATCAGCAGGTGCGCCTGGTTCACCTCGGTGAGGTAGGCGAATTGTCTCGTGAAGTCGCGCGCAAGGCGCGGACCGTAAATGTGCTCGCAGATTTCCTGGGCAAGCGGCTCGTTGAGCCGGCGGCTGACTTTCGATTCCATGGTTCCGGATACGTTGTGTGGTGAACCCAGTATCGAAGCCAGCGGCATACCGGTCAAATGACAGTTTCACGGGGGCGCATGCATTTTTGATATGGGCATCCGGGAATGCCTGTACCATTGCCGGCATGAACTTCAAGCAGATCGAGACCTTCCGCACCGTCATGCTGACCGGCTCCATGACCGTCGCGGCGAAGCAGTTGCATACCTCGCAACCGAACGTCAGCCGCGTCATCGGCAAGCTGGAAGCGGAGCTCGGTTTCGAGCTGTTCGACCGGTTGCCGGGACGCGTGGTGGCAACCAAGGGCGCCGAGGCGCTGTTCAAGGAAGTGGAACGTGCCTTCGTCGGACTGGACAGCCTGAGCGACTCGGCGCGCGCCATCCGCGACGTCGGCGTCGGCACGCTGCGGGTGGCAGCCGCCGCGTCGATATCGCTGAGCGTGTTGCCGCAGGCAGTCCGGCGCTTCAGCGAAAAGTACCCACAGGTACGCATCGTCTGTGACACCAGCGAGTCCTATGTCATCGCCAACTGGATTGCCACGCAGCACTGCGACATCGGCTTTGTTTCCAACATCTCCGACAAGCCGGGTGTCGTGGCGTCGGTCATACACACCGAAAGCGCCGTGTGTGTCGTGCCGGCGCGTCACCGTCTGGCGAAGAAGAAGCGGCTCGTTCCGGAAGACCTGGCCGGCGAGCGCTTTATTTCCCTGCCCGGCGGAAATACCTCACGGCGTGCGATCGATGCCGTGTTCCGTGACGGCGACCGCATCATGGCGCTCGAAACGCCTTTCGCCGCGACGATCTGCAGGATGGTCAGCGAAGGCCTCGGCGTGAGCCTGGTGAACCCCATCGTCAGCCGGACAATGAAGTTCCCGGGCGTGGTCGCCATCCCGTTCAAGCCCGATATCCCGTTCAGGAGCTACATGCTGCGCGCGCAACTGGCGCCACGCGACACGCACGCCAACCATTTCGCCGCCTGCATGCGAGCGGCCTTCGACGCCGTGTAACGCAGGGCGAGGCTTACTGCCCGCCGACTGTGGCATCGACCCGGTACACCGCCCCACCGGTCGCCGAAGTCCCGCTGTCCGCCAGCACATACAGCGCCTGCGCGGCATCCACGCCAAAGGAATGCTGCCGGGGATCGTGACGTTCCAGTCGACCTGCTCGGCCGCACCGCCATCGCGGAACACAAAACTCAGCAGCTTGCCGGTGCACAGGTCCGAATAAAAGTAGCGCCCTTGCAGCGCAACCAGCGCACTGCCCCGGTACACATAGCCGCCGACGATGGCGCAGCCGCCGGCATCGTGCCCGTACTCGAACACCGGCAGCGTCAGCCCGGCCGTGTCACAGGTGGCGGCGCCCACGCACGCAGTGCCTTCCATGCGGTTCCAGCCGTAGTTCAGCCCGGCGCTGGTGGCCGCCGCGACGTCGACTTCTTCGCGCTGGTTTTGGCCAACATCCGCGATATACAACTGTCCGGCATCGAAGGCGAAGCGCCAGGGATTGCGCAGTCCATATGCCCAGATCTCGCCGCGCCTGCCAGACTGGCCGGTGAACGGATTGCCGGCAGGAATGCCATAGGGCTGTCCGGATGCGCCGCTGGCATCGATGCGCAGCACCTTGCCGAGCAGCACGCCGAGGTTCTGCGCATTGCCGGACGGATCGCCCCCGCCGCCGCCATCGCCAGTGCCGACATAGAGCATCCCGTCGGGGCCGAATGCCAGTTGGCCACCGTTGTGGTTCTGGAAGTTGCTGTGCGGGATCGACAGCAACACCGTACCGGCCGTATCGGCAACGTCGGGATTGCTTGCGGAAGCCTGGTAGCGCGCGACGGTGATGGCGCCGTTGTTATCGGTGTAGTAGACGTAGAAGCGGCCGTTGCTGGCATAGGCTGGGTCAAAGGCCATCGACAGCAGGCCGCGCTCGCCGTCGGTGGTGGTCAGTGCATCGATATCGAGGAAGGGCGTGGCCAGCAGCGCGCCATTGCGTACGATGCGGATGCGCCCTGCGCGCTCCACGATGAACAGGCGCGCGTCGCCCGCGGGCGCGGTGAGATAGATCGGCTCGCCCAGCCCGCCCGCCACCTGCACCAGCGACAGGCGCACCGACCGGGGCGCGCCGTAGACGACGTTTGCCGTAGCCCCGGCCCCGACATCTACCGACTGGGCAGGTTGCTGTGGTTGGTACTGGCTGGTGCCGGCGAGCACATCGGCGGCGCTGATGGTGTAGGTACCGGTGGCGAGATTGGACAGGGTTGCCGACTGGGTGACGGTCTGGCGGTATTGCCCCGGGCCGGTCACCGTGACCGCGGCCGGCGATCCGGCCGGCAGGCCCGTGACCGCCACCGACAGCGTTCCCGGCCCATCCGGCCCATTGCTGCCCCCGGAGCCGTTGCCGGGGTTGCTACCGGTACTGCCGCCATCACCACCACCGCCGCCGCACGCCGCCAGGCCCAGGCAGGCGGCAAGGAACCACTGGCACAGCGAAGATCGTAGTGAGACTGACATGGCACGCTCCTGTCACCCCGGCGCCCGCTGCCACGCAAGAACCGCTCCTTGCCGTGGCAAGCTTCGCCTGCCCTACCCCTTGCCGCCGCGCCACACCTGCAGCGGATCCCAGGCCGGCGCGGCGTCTTCCGGCTGTGGCAAGGCCTGCGCCTGCTCCATCATGGCCTCGGCCCGCGCCTGCAGCTTGTCCAGGCAGCGCGACAGCACGCGCGCCTCTTCGGCGCTCAGGCACGCCGCCAGTTCCCGGTTGAAGGCACGCGCCTGCGCAAAAGCGCGGCGGTAGACCGCTTCGCCTTCCTCCGTCAGCGTGAACGCGGCGGCGCGCCGGTCCGAGCAGCCCGGCACGCGGCTGACCGAGCTGGCGCAAAGCGCCGGCCTGGACAAGGTGCTGGCCAGCCGGGCCGTGCACGCGCTGGTCGAACGCGGGCTAGTGCGGCGCGAGGCGCGTGAGCAGGGTCGGATACGGTGCGCCCCGCCTACCAGGGCCTGATCCAGCAGATCGATGACCGCCTCGGCCTGCTGTGGGACCAGCTGGAACGGCTGGGCCGCTGGCAGGACACGCTGATCGTCTTTACCGCCGACCATGGCGACTTCCTCGGCGACCACTGGCTGGGTGAAAAGGAGCAGTTCTACGACACCGTGCAGAACGTGCCGCTGATCGTCTACGATCCCTCGCCCGAGGCCGATGTCACCCGCGGCAGCGCGCAGCAGAGCATGGTTTCGGCAGTCGACGTGGTGCCGACGGTGCTCGACGCACTGGGGCTGCCGCCAGCCGACCATCGCATCGAGGGCCGCTCGCTGCTCGATCTGACCCGCGCGCGCAATGCGGGCAACTGGCGCGATTTCGTGGTCTCGGAACTCGACTACGCCTACCGCGGCGCACGGGTCGCGCTAGGCCGTCATCCGGGCGAATGCCGCGCCTGGATGGTGCGCGACGCACGCTGGAAATACGTCCACTGACACTGCTTCCGGCCACAGCTGTTCGACCTGGAAAACGATCCGGACGAGTATTTCGACCTGGGCGCCGACCCCGCCCATGAAACCGTGCGCAATGCCATGCGGCTGCGGCTGCTGGACTGGTTCTGCACGCTCAAGCCGCGCGTGACCGTGACCAACGAGGAAGTCGCGGCCAAGACCAACGTGTACAAGCAGGCCGGCGTGTTCTTCGGCGTGTGGTGAACGCGGCGGGTACGGAACCTGCAAACGCATTGGCGTCCGCACTCACCGCACTCCCCCACCCCGCCATGAAACCTGTCACGCTGATTGGCGCCCCCACCGATGTCGGGGCCGGCACGCGCGGCTGCTCGATGGGCCCCGAGGCGCTGCGTGTCGCCGGCCTGGCGCAGGCGCTGGCACGCAACAACCTGCAGGTCGAGGACGCCGGCAACCTTGGCGGCCCCGCCAATCCCTGGCAGCCGCCGCAAGGCGGCATGCGCCATCTCGACGAAGTCGTGGCCTGGAACCAGGCCGTCTACGACGCGTGCCTGGGCACGCTGCAGGCGGGCCGGCTGCCGCTGCTGATGGGCGGCGACCATTGCCTGGCAATCGGATCGATCAGCGCGGCGGCGCGCCATTGCCGCGATACCGGCAAGACCCTGATGGTGCTGTGGCTCGATGCGCACGCCGACGCCAATATCGGCACCACCACGCCCACCGGCAACATGCACGGCATGCCGGTGGCCTGCCTGTGCGGGCACGGACCGGCGCCACTAACCACGCTTGCCGGCGCGGCGCCCGCAGTGGACCGCAGCGCGATCCGGCAGATCGGTATCCGCAGTGTCGATACGGAGGAAAAGCGCCGCCTGCACGAACTGCAACTGGCGGTGTACGACATGCGCTACATCGACGAGAACGGCATGCGCCACACCATGCAACAAGCGCTGGCCGGCATCGACGCGCAGACGCACCTGCACGTCAGCTTCGACGTGGATTTCCTCGACTGCGCGATTGCGCCCGGCGTGGGCACCACCGTGCCGGGCGGCCCGACCTACCGTGAGACCCAGCTCTGCATGGAAATGATCGCCGATACCGGCCGGCTGGCGTCGCTCGACGTGATGGAGCTGAACCCGGCCTGCGACGTACGCAACCAGACCGGGCTAC
Source organism: Cupriavidus sp. Agwp_2 (assembly GCF_040784895.1). Lineage (NCBI taxonomy): Bacteria > Pseudomonadati > Pseudomonadota > Betaproteobacteria > Burkholderiales > Burkholderiaceae > Cupriavidus > Cupriavidus sp. Agwp_2. The sequence continues at coordinate 116,967 of NZ_CP088084.1, read as the reverse complement.
TGGCCGTGGACCTGATGGAAAGCCTGTTCGGCAAATCGACGCTGTGGCGTCCGCCGCCAGCCTGAAAAAGTTGCACGGCGTGCCTGTCGATACTGCAACGGCATGGCCGATACGGCACCCAGGCACCCGCCAGGCCTGCGTGACGGCGCCGCGGCGGGTTGGCGCACGGTGGCGTACCCCTTGCAACACCGGTGATCAGGCCCACCGTTCGGGCCGGCAACCGGAGCGATCATGAAGAACATCTGGATCCTGGTGGCGGATGAATCCGTCGCCCGCGTCTTTGCCTCGCATGGCGACGCCGCCCCGCTGGCGGTGGTCGAAGAGATTACCGATGCCGCCGCGCATGCCGACCGCGCCGACCTGCGCCGCGATGCCTACGGCCGGCGTGGCCAGGCCGCCTCGCAGGGCGATGCCGGCCACCCGGGCGCGCACCAGGTTGGTCCGTCGACTGTCACCTCGTCCGCGGGGGAGGACGAACTGCACCAGGAAGCGCAGCTGTTCGCGCACCGTGTCGCGGACCTCCTCTCGGACGCCCGCAACAAGCAGCGCTATGAAGAACTCGTGCTGATCGCGGCGCCCCGTTTCCTCGGGCTGCTGCGCAAGACCTTGCCCGCTTCGGTCACCGGCGTGGTAACGCGCGAGATCGGCAAGGACCTGATCCACGTGCCCAACAACGACCTGCAGCAGCGGCTGGCCGACGAAGGCGTGGTGCCTGCGCGCCGCGACGAGCGTGTGAATATGGGAAGGGACCGCTGACGACTGGAAACGCGCCACAGAAAAGCGGCCGCCCGCACCCGCCTGCGGTCGGCCGCGCGTGCGGCTGCGCGTGTCAGCGCGCCGTACCGGAACCGCTGGTCGCGCCGCTGGAGCCGCTGGACGTGCCACCAGGGCTGGTGGTGCTGGTCGCGCCGGACGTGCCGGTGGAAGTGCTGCCCGGCGAGCCATAGCCGCTGCGGCTGCGGTTCTGTTCAGACACCGAGCCGGAACCCGACAGCGATCCCGAGCCGCTGGTGCTGCCGGTTGCCGAGCAGCCGGCCAGGATGCCGAGCGAGGCAAGCAATGCAATGCCGATGCGTAGCGTCGTTTTCATGTGGTCCTCCGTCTTGCTGGTTGCGGCCGGCCCTCGCATCGATGCAGGACCGGCCGGCGAGCGCGCTGAAATCGCCGCTCCGCTGCACATGACGCAACTGACGTACCAGTGGAGGTCGGCGATGGCAGGAATGGGGGTTGTGTTGCCGATGCTGCGGCAGGAAAGGACCAGTGTGCGGGATTGCTGCAGTAAGAAGTGCGCGGCGCGGGTAAAACTTACCGCGACTTACTGCGACTGCCCGCGACTGCCCGCGGCTTACAGCGGCTTACCGCGCGGCCAGGCGTTGGCCGCATGTAGTTCAGCGCTTAAAGAAAACCCTGGCTAGCGCTTGAGCGTCCATTTGTACGCGTAGCGGTCCGGGCGGAACAGCAGTTCGGCGCAGAGCAGCGGCGTGCCGTCGATGTCGTATGGCGTGCTGCGCAGCCGCAGCAGCGGCTCGCCTTCGGCCACGCCCAGGCGCCTGGCCACGTCCGCCGGCGCGGCCACGGCGCTCGCCTCCATGGTCGACTCCTTGAAGCGGTAGCCGAGGCGGTTTTCAAGCACCGACATCGCATCGTTGGTCTCCAGGTCTTCCTGCACCATCCGACGCATCAGCGGCTCGCGCCCCAGCAGCGTGAAATACGCTACCGGCGCATCGTCCCAGAAGCGCACGGTCGACACACTCAACACCTTCTCCGCGGGTTCCAGGTCGAGCACGCTCGTCACGAAGGCCGGGGCGCGCACCAGCCTGACCGACGCCAGCTTGCCGTAGGCCAGCTTGCCGCGCGCGCGGGCAGTCTCATAGAAACCGGTCAGCGCCCCCAGGCTCGGCGTATCGGTCGGGCGCGTGACGAAGCTGCCCTTGCCGTTGACCTTCTCGATCAGCCCGGCATTGTGCAGGCCCGACAACGCCTGGCGCACGGTGATCCGGCTCACGGCGAACTCCGTCATGAGTTCTGCCTCGGACGGCAGCTTGGCGCCCGGCCCCAACAGGTTGCGGACGATCCGCTCCCGGATTTCGTTCTCGATCTCTTTGAATCTTGGCAGCGCCACGTTTGTGCTCCGCCTGAAGGCGGACTCCGATGCGGGGGATCAGGGATTATACCTATCATGACAGGTCAGGCAGCAAACCCGGTTGACCTGTTATAACAGGTAATGGCAGTATCGCATCGCCAGTGCATGCCAACGCCCCCGCCTTCCCTAACCGACCCTTCGACCCTTGCATGCGGGCGACTCAGGAGACACACAATTGGAAACCCAGGCAACAACACGGGCCGCCCGCGTAACGGCGGAATTCGACTACATCGTGATCGGGGCCGGCTCGGCGGGCTGCGCCGTGGCCGCAAGGCTCGCCGAAGACCGGCGCGTGACCGTGGCGCTGCTCGAAGCGGGCCCGCACGACCACCACTTTTCGGTCTGGGCGCCCATCGGCTTTGCCAACACGGTGCCCAAGGCCGGGCCGCGCAACTACGCGTACTACACCGAGCCGCAGGCGGGCCTGAACGGCCGCCGTTCCTACCAGCCGCGGGGGCGCGGGCTGGGCGGCAGTTCGTCGATCAATGGCATGCTGTATGTGCGCGGCCATCGCGACGACTACGACCAATGGGCGGCACTGGGTTGCAAGGGCTGGGGCTTTGACGACGTACTGCCCTACTTCCGCCGCAGCGAGCACAACGCCAGGCTGGCCAACGATCCCCTGCACGGCAGCGACGGTCCGCTGCATGTCAGCGACCTGCGCTCGCCCAATCCGTTCTCGCAGCGCTTCGTCGAAGCGTCGCTGCAGGCAGGCATGGCGCCCAATGCCGATTTCAACGGGCAGACACAGGAAGGTGCCGGCCTGTACCAGGTGACGCAGCGCAATGGCGAACGCTGGAACACGGCGCGCGCCTACCTGCATCGCGGCGATGCCGCGGACAAGGCCTTCAACGGCGGCCGCAGCGGCCTGTCGGTGCTGACCGACGCGCAGGCGCTGCGCATACTGTTCGAAGGCAGGCGCGCGACCGGCGTGGAAATCGTGCGAAACGGCGAGAAACAGGTGTTGCGCGCGCGGCGCGAGATCGTGCTCAGCACGGGCGCCTTCAACTCGCCGCAGTTGCTGATGGCTTCCGGCGTCGGCCCGGCGGCGCAACTGCGCAGCCTTGGCATCGACGTGGTCCACGACCTGCCCGGCGTGGGCGAAAACCTGCAGGACCACCTCGACATCATCGTCAACAAGCAACTGCACTCGACCGACCTGTTCGGGCAGACCGCAGGCGGGCTGCTGCGCATGGCGGGCGAGGTCATGCGCTACCGGCGCCACCGCACGGGCATGGTCACCTCCAACTTCGCCGAGGCCGGCGCGTTTATCCGCAGCCGTCCAGAGCTGTCCATCCCTGACGTGCAACTGGTATTCGTGGTGGCGCTGGTTGGCAACCGCAACATGGAGAAGCGCAGCAAGCTCGGCCACGGCTATTCGTGCCATGCCTGCGTGCTGCGTCCCAGGAGCCGCGGCCACGTGCGCCTGCGTAGTGCCGACATGCGTGAGGCGCCGCTGATCGATCCGCGCTTCCTGTCGGCCGAAGAGGACATGGCCGGCATGGTAGCCGGCGTGCGCGCCATCCGCCGCATCTTCGCCCAGCCGGCGCTGGCGAAACACGGTGGCCGCGAACTGCTCACCGACGATTTCGGGCCGGACAACAGCAACGAAGACGCGATCCGCCATTTCATCCGCACGCATGCGGACACCGTCTACCACCCGGTCGGCACCTGCAAGATGGGCATCGACGACATGTCGGTGGTCGATGCCGAGCTGCGCGTGCATGGAATCGACGGGCTGCGCGTCGCCGACGCCTCGGTGATGCCGACACTGGTCGGCGGCAACACCAACGCGCCGGCGATCATGATCGGAGAGAAGGCCGCGGACCTGATCAGGGCCTCGGCCCGCTGAAAACCGTCGCCGCCCGGCTCGTCCGGGCGGCAAACTGCATCCGCAATAGCCACCACAGAGGAGACAACGCATGCAAGCCACCACCCTGAGCCCGGAGGCGTTCCGCGCGCAAGACCCGGCCTCCTGGCCGTTCACCGTGCGCCGTTGCACGCCCACCATCGGCGCCGAAGTCGAAGGCATCGATTTCCGCGAAGCCCTGGATGACGCCACCTACCTGGCGCTGCGCGCCGCGCTGCTCACGCACAAGGTGCTGTTCTTCCGCAAGCAGGCAATCACACCGGCCCAGCATGTGGCCGTGGCGCGCCGCTTCGGTGAGCTCGAAGTGCATCCCATGCTCGGCAACCATCCCGAACATCCGGAACTGGTTGTATTCGGCCGTGACGGCAACCAGCGCGGACGCGAGAATCTCTACCACTCCGACGTCAGCTGGCGCGAGGTGCCGTCGATGGGTTCGATGCTGCGCTGTGTGTCGTGCCCCGAGGTCGGCGGCGACACCATCTGGATCAACATGGCCGCCGCCTATGAAAAGCTGCCCGAGGACGTGAAGGCGCGCATTGCCAACCTGAAGGCGGTGCATGACGCGATGCCTACCTTCGGCGCCGCGATGTCCGAGGAAAGGTATGAGGAGATGCGCGCCAAGTACCCGCCGATGGTGCATCCGGTGGTGCGCACCCATCCGGAAACCGGCGAAAAGATCCTCTTCGTCAACGAGGGTTTCACCACGCATTTCGCCAACTTCGTCAAGGAGCAGCCTTACCGCATCGGCTCGGACTTTCGTCCGGCCGAGCTGGACCTGCTGCAATACCTGTACCGCCAGGCGGCGGCGCCTGAATACCAGGTGCGTCTGCGCTGGCAGCCGGACACCATCGCCCTGTGGGACAACCGCTCCACGCAGCACTACGCGGTGCAGGACTACTTCCCCGCCGTGCGCCACATGAACCGCGCCACCATCATCGGCGACCGCCCGGTATGAGCGGCCCTTTCCCAACGATCCGCGAGACCAACCCGATGAAACTCGTCGACAAGTTCTATATCAATGGCCAGTGGGTGCAACCCGCGCCAGGCGTGACCCAGGCCGACCTGATTGATCCGGCCACCGAGTCGCTGGCGGGCAAGGTTGCCATGGGCACCGCCGCCGACGTGGACCAGGCGGTCGCCGCTGCACGCGCCGCCTTCCCCGCGTGGTCCGCCTCCACCCGCGAGGAACGCATCGCCCTGCTCGAGCGCATCATGGCCGCCTACCAGGCGCGCCTGGGCGACCTGGCGCAGGCGGTGCGGCAGGAGATCGGCGCGCCCATCAGCGTCGCCACCAACCTGCAGGCCGCCATCGGCCTCGCCCAACTGCAGGCCACGGTGCAGGCGCTGCGCGAATTCGAGTTCGAAAGCGAGCGCGGCAAGAGCTACATCCTGCGCGAGGCCATCGGTGTGGCTGCGCTGATCACGCCCTGGAACTGGCCGCTGAACCAGATCGCCGCCAAGGTGGCGCCGGCGCTGGCGGCGGGTTGCACGGTGGTGCTCAAGCCGTCGGAAATCGCGCCACTCGACGCGCAGATCTTCGCCGAGATCATGGATGCCGCCGGCACCCCGCCGGGCGTGTTCAACATGGTCTTTGGCGAGGGCCGCGTGGTCGGCACGGCGCTGTCGGCGCACCGCGATGTCGACATGGTCTCGATCACCGGCTCGACCCGCGCCGGCGTCGAGGTGGCGGTCAGCGCCGCGCCCACGGTCAAGCGCGTGACGCAGGAACTCGGCGGCAAGTCGCCGCTGGTGATCCTGGACGACGCCGACCTGCAGGCCGCCGTGACCAGCGGCGTTGCGCACGTGATGCTGAATTCCGGGCAGACCTGCATCGCGCCGACGCGCATGCTGGTGCCGCGCGCACAGTATGAGCAGGCGGTGCAGATCGCCGCCGCGGTGGCCAACGCGGTCACGGTCGGCGATCCCGCCGATGCGCAGACCAGGATGGGGCCGATCTCGAACCGCGCGCAGTACGAGAAGGTGCAGCGGCTGATCGGCATCGGCATCGAGGAAGGGGCGCGCGTGGCCGCCGGCGGTCCGGGCCGTCCCGACGGGCTCGCGCAAGGCTTCTATGCCCGCCCGACCATCTTTGCCGACGTGCGCAACGACATGACCATCGCGCGCGAGGAGATCTTCGGACCGGTGCTGTGCATGCTCCCTTACGACACGGAAGAAGAAGCCGTGGCCATCGCCAACGATACGGAGTTCGGCCTGGCGGCGTACATCGCGTCGTCCAACCCCGAGCGTACCCGCAAGCTGGCCGCGCGCCTGCGCGCCGGCAGCGTGCGCATCAACGGCGCGACGATGGACATCTCGGTGCCGTTCGGCGGCTACAAGACCTCGGGCAACGGCCGCGAGTTCGGTCCGGAAGGCATTGCCGAGTATCTCGAAACCAAGACCGTCACCGCCTGACCACGCAAAGCGGGGCCCGATCGGTCATGGCCACGCCGCCAAACGAGAGACTGAGGCCTCGGCCGCCAGAAGCGTCACCATGGCGGGCTTCAGCGCACGGCGCAGGTGATGTCGCGCGGGATCCAGGTGCGCGCGTTGTCGGCGCCCGCGCGCGCGAGCACCATGCGGTGGTCGTAGTAGTGCGGCCGGTAGAGGCCGCGCAGCCACTGCACCGGCCGGCCGTCGTTGTCGCGCACCACGCGCAGCACCGATAGCAGCGCGGCGCCCATCGGCTCGTCGAGCAGCGGCGCCACGTGCGCATCGGCCAGGCAGCTGGAAATGCTCTGGTCGGCCTGGCTGATGCGCACGCCGCCGCGCTCCAGCAGCGCCAGCCCCGAGGTCTCCGTGATTGCCTGCGGGCTGAACAGAGGCGCCATCTCAGGCGGGATGTACATGGTCACGCACGACACCGGCCGACCCGCCAGGCTGCGCACGCGCACGATACGCAGCACCGCCTGCAACGGCGGTACGCCGAGCAGCTCGGCGACTTCCGGCGGGCACGGCAGCATGCCGTAGTCGATCAGCCGGATCATGGTTTCGCCGTGATCCTCCAGCAGCCCGTCGGCCAGCCGCCACGCGCGCGCCACCCCTGGCGAACGGCTGGCGTGGTCCTTGTTGACAAAGGTGCCATGCCCGGCGCGCCGGTACACCAGGCCTTCCTTCACCAGTTCGGACAGCGCCCGCCGCATGGTTACCCGCGCTACCTGGTATTGCTCGACCAGCCTTAATTCGGGGGGCAAGCCGGATTGGTCGAAAATGCCGCTGGCAATTTGCTGGCGCAGTATGAGGTAGATCTGGTGATAACGCGGCACAGGTGAATTGGATTTCGCCATGGTCATCGGGAGGTAGCCGGCAAGCCCTTGAAATATTGGGCTTGTCAGGGGGCAATGCGGCTCTTTCAGCCGGTTGCGAACGATATCAAAGGATTTATTGGCACCTCAATGGGACATTGGATGGAACATTTTCACGAGCTTCTGAAATACAACATGGAGACACCACAATTGCGGTTATTTCGGGCGCCCGGGCGATATTCATCAGGTGCTTCACGTGCAAATGTGGGGCCCATGCGGGCGGCCCCCCGGCGCCGCCCTGCCGTGCTTGTCTGACACCAGTAGCCGGCAGCGTCCGACAGCCGCGCGCCACCAGACAGCTATCTTTCAAGGACGGTGCCACGCCTTTTGCCGAAGCGCCCGGCTATGTCGACCATTCCCGACCCCGCTCCCTCCCCATTGCCGCATGCCGCGCCGCCCGCCCCTGCCTCGGGCGAAGGGAGCGTGCGCGTGCCGGACACCGCCGCGCCCGAGGACAGTGCCCCCACGGAAGCGGCCGGATCGGAGGCCCCGGCCGACGGACCGATGGTCACGGTCGCGTCTGCCACGGTGTCGGCGGCGCTGCAGCGTGCCAGCACGGCGCTGGTCGTACTGGCGGTGCTGTTCTCGCTCTACGCCGTGCATATCGCCCGCGATTTCCTCGTGCCGGTCGTGATCGCCATCGTGCTCGCCTACCTGCTCGACCCGCCGGTATGCGCGCTGCAGCGGCTGGGCATGCCCCGCGTGGCGGCCGGCACGCTGGTGCTGCTGGCAGTGCTGTGCGCGCTGCTCAGCGGCGCCTATCTGCTGCAAGGCCAGGTGGAGTCCATCGTCAACAGCCTGCCCGAGGTCGCCAGCAAGCTGTCCCGCTCGGTCGGCGCCCTGCTGAGTGGCGACGATTCGATGTGGCAGAAAGTCCGGCGCGCCGCCACCGTGCTCAGCGGCACCGGGCAGCCGCCGCCGGTGCGCGTGCCGCACGTGGTGGTGGAACACTCGCCCGACCAGATCAACAACATGCTGCTGGCCGGTTCCGTGAGCGTCTTCACCATGGCCGGCCAGGCAGTCGTGGTGGTGTTCCTGCTGTATTTCCTGCTGCTGGCGGGTGACACCTTCAAGCGCAAGTTCGTCAAGATGGTCGGAAATACCATCTCGGAAAAGAAAATCAGCGTGCACATGCTGGACGAGGTCAACCGCTCGATCCAGCGCTACATGGGCATGCTGCTGGTGACCAATGCGGCCCTGGGCGTCTGTACCTGGCTGCTGCTGAAATGGCTGGGGGTCAATAACGCGGGGAGCTGGTCGATTGCCGCGGCGGCGCTGCACCTGGTGCCCTACTTCGGCGCGATGGCGATCGCGGTGTGCCTGGGCATGGTGACGTTCATGCAGTTCGGCACGCTGGGCATGGCTGCGGCAGCCGCGGGCGGGTCGCTGCTGATCGCCACGCTGATCGGCTCGGTCATTACCACCTGGATGACCGGGCGCATGGCCAGGATGAATGCGGTCGCGGTATTCGTCGCGCTGCTGCTGTTCACCTGGCTGTGGGGCGTATGGGGCATGCTCCTCGCCATCCCGCTGATCACCATTGCCAAGGTGGTGGCCGACCATATCGAAGGGCTGGAAGTGGTGGCCGAGTTCCTTGGCGAATAGTCCGTTCGCTTCCCCACCATCCCGTGCCACACCGGCGCAAGTCCCCGCACCTATACTCAACCCACGGATGCTGCACCACAGCATTTTCCTGCTGTGGAATTCGTGCTGGAGGAACCAACATGCCTTTGTGCGAGCTTTGCCTGTCGCAACTGGACCGGCCGGGCCATTTCCCGCCTCACTCGAGCTTGCTGAAGTCGGCGCGTCTGCGCACCACCAGCGGCCAGAATGCCTTCGTGTACCGCTGCGGCGATTGCGGCGAAAGCCTGCTGCTGGCCTCCGCCGACGGCGAGGCGCCGGACCGGTGGACCCGGCTGGACGCCGAGGGCTGGCGCTGAAGCTGCGCCCGGCGCAATCGGCAAGCCAACGCTGTGCTTCGGCCCGCCTTGATCTTGGGCAAATCTGCATTGGATGGGCGGCCGGATAATTTGGCTCAGACGGGCCCTTTCCGCCCGCCCCTCACGCCATGGCCAAGAAATTTCCCCTCCACCCGAGCCATCCCGAGCGCGTCTGCTGGGGTTGCGACAAATATTGCCCCACGGACGCCATGGGATGCGGCAACGGCTCCAGCCGGACGCAGCATCCCATCGAGCTGCTCGGTGACGACTGGCTCGACTACGGCGACTGGGGCATTGACGTCCCTGACACCACTGCGCGCGGACCCGCACCGGTTTAACCGGCCGCGCAACTCCACAAACTGATGATGGCGTCGCGCGGATGCCCGATCACGGGATCGGGCAGTGTCGCACGCGGTGGCGGCAAGAACCACAACGCGGGCGGGATTACAATCGCCTTCAGGCTACCCAGCCCTTCCGCCCACAGCCCCTACCGCTTCCCACCGGAACCATCATGCTGAACCTCCAGGATTCTTCGCTGCTGCGGCAGCAGTGCTATATCGACGGCCGCTGGATCGATGGCGAGCGCCGTATCGACGTGACCAACCCCGCCACCGGCGAACGCGTCGGCCAGGTGCCGCAGCTGGGCGCCGATGAAACCCGCCAGGCCATCGAAGCCGCCAACCGCGCCCTGCCGGCCTGGCGCGCGCGCACGGCCAAGGAACGTTCGGCGCTGCTGCGCAAGTGGTTCGAGCTGATCCTGGCCAGCCAGGAAGACCTGGCGCGCATCATGACCGCCGAACAGGGCAAGCCGATCGCCGAGGCGCGCGGCGAAATCGCCTATGCAGCCTCGTTCATCGAATGGTTTGCCGAGGAAGGCAAGCGGGTCTATGGCGACACCATTCCGGCACCCGCCACCAACCAGCGCATCGTCGTCACCAAGGAGCCGGTGGGCGTATGCGCGGCGATCACCCCATGGAACTTCCCGGCAGCGATGATCACGCGCAAGGCCGGCCCGGCCCTGGCGGTCGGCTGCACCATGGTGCTCAAGCCCGCCTCACAGACGCCGCTGACCGCGCTGGCGCTGGTGGCGCTGGCCGAGCGTGCCGGCATTCCGGCCGGCGTGCTGTCAGTGGTGACTGGCTCGGCGAGTGCGATCGGCGGCGAGATGAGCAGCAACCCGCTGGTGCGCAAGCTGACCTTTACCGGCTCGACCGAAGTGGGCCGCGTGCTGATGGCGCAGACCGCGTCGACCATCAAGAAGGTTTCGATGGAACTGGGTGGCAACGCGCCCTTCATCGTGTTCGACGATGCCGACCTCGACGCCGCGGTGGAAGGCGCGATCGTGTCCAAGTACCGCAACGCAGGCCAGACCTGCGTCTGTGCCAACCGCATCTATGTGCAAGCGGGCGTGTACGAGGCCTTTGCGCAGAAGCTGGTGGCAGCCGTGGCGGCGCTCAAGGTCGGCAACGGCATGGAAGACGGCGTGCGCATCGGGCCGCTGATCGATGACAAGGCCGTGACAAAGGTGGAAGAGCATATCGCCGACGCCGTCGGCAAGGGTGCGCGCGTGCTGCACGGCGGCCAGCGCCACGCGCTCGGCCATTCGTTCTTCCAGCCGACCGTGCTGGCCGATGTCGCGCCCGGCATGCTGGTCGCGCGCGAGGAAACCTTCGGGCCGCTGGCGCCGCTGTTCCGCTTCGAGACCGAGGATGAAGTCGTGGCGATGGCCAACGACACCGAATTCGGCCTGGCCAGCTACTTCTATGCGCGCGACCTGGGCCGCGTCTGGCGCGTGTCGGAACGGCTGGAGTACGGCATGGTCGGCGTCAACACGGGGCTGATCTCGAACGAGGTGGCGCCGTTCGGCGGCGTCAAGCAGTCGGGCGTCGGCCGCGAGGGTTCGCACTACGGCATCGAGGATTACCTGGTCATCAAGTACACCTGCATGGCCGGGATCTGAAGCCGCGGCGGCGCGCCGCTCAGCGCGCGCCGCCGCGCTTGCGCCCGCCCTGCGCCCGCCCTGCACCCGCCCTGCCCCCTTGCCGCGCTGATCTCGCAGCGGGGCCCACGGGGCTATTCCGGCGAGCAGGCCGAGCGGAAGCGCTCGATCTGGTCGTGGAAGCGCTGCATCTGCTCGAACTGGTAGCGGGCATGGTCCGCGCTGTATGGCCTGCCTAACTCATGCAGCGCGCCGTCGGCGGCCCGCGACAGCCCTTCCAGCACCTGTGCCAGGGCCCTCCCTTCCACGCTGCGATGCCGGCGCAGGCGCCACGACAGCGCTTCCTGGCCCTGGCCGAACAGGCTCTGGTCGAGATGGCCGAGCCGCTCGGCGGCGGCCTGCGCTTCGTGCAGCGCCGCCAAATAGGCGCACACCGCCGACAGCCGCTGGTTCATCTCGCCGCCGCGGCACAGCAGTTCGCTGGCACACCTGCGCAAGCGCTCCGCCGCGCCGTGCTCGCCCGCCGGCGGGCCGTCGGGCACATACGTGCCGAGCGGCCGCACCGACAGCGCCAGCCCCGGTGGCAGCACACTGGTGCAATGACTGGCCAACTGGCGCTGCAGCGCGCCGTCGAGTTCGCAGCAGGCCGCCACGTCGGCCTCGACATAGAAGTCCAGTGATGCCTGCCGGCCGTGCTCGCTGGAAACCACCGTGCGCACCGGCTGGTGCCCCGCCTGTGCGAGGACGCGGAGCGCGGCTTCGATGGAGCGCTGCGCGTTGCCGTCCCCCGGCAGCGCGCCGACCAGGGCCGGCACGTGCGGCATGCCGGTGATTTCGGTGCGGGTCCGCAAGAAGGCGCCCGGCCGGCTCGCGGTGCCGGTCAGGCGCAGGCTGGTCTCGACGTAGTTCAGGGCCGTACCCGTCATCAATGCCTCCGTGGTTGGTTGCGGTGCCCGTGTCGGGCGGTGGCGCGGCGCGCGCCGGGGATGGGCGTGGACTGGCCGGGGATGGCCATCAGGGCGCCCCGTCGGCAGACTGCGAAGCCATCACGATCGCCGCATGCAGGGCCTGCAGCGGGTGCCGCGCCTCGGGCGCCGTCAGCGATGCCAGCAGCTTGCAGTCGTCCAGCCGGAAGCGGCACAGCAGCAGGCTCGAACGCGCCAGCGACATCATCTGTGCGGGGGTCAGCGCGGCGAGCGCGTGCCCCAGTTCCTGCCGCATGCCAAGCCGGAACAGCGCCTCGGCTTCGTGCTGGCGCAGCAGGCGCTGCGCCAGCAGCAGGTATGACAGGTTCAACTGCTGGATATCGCGCAGGATGTCGGTGCCGGCAACGCCGCGGCTCATCCCGTCTGGCGTCGTGCCTGCGATCGCGTCCGCGGCGTCCGGGTGCGCAGGCTTGCGCGTCATTGGACGGGTGCCGCGCTATCGGCAGCGGTGTCCGTGGCGGTGTACGCCGAGATCGTAGGGCGTTCGGCGATGGCGCGCAGCGCGGGCTTGTCCAGCAGCTCGACGCAACGGTGCCGTACGCGGATCAGCCCGATCTCGGCCAGCCGCGAAAACTGGCGGCTGACTGTCTCCAGTGTCAGGCCGACATAGCTGCCGATCTCTTCGCGGCTCATGCGCAGGATGAATGCCGATGACGAAAAGCCGCGCGCCGCAAAGCCGTCGGCCATCCACAGCAGGAATGTCACCAGCCGCTCCTCGGCGGTCATCAGCGCCAGCATGGTCTGCATGGCCCGCGCGCGCTGCGCCTGGCAGTCGAGCGCCAGGAACAGCAGGCCGGCCAGCGCGGGCGCGGCGGCTGTGGCGACGCCCCGCAGGTCGACCGCGATCATGCACAGCATGGTGTCTTCCAGCGCCGTGGCATACGACACGTAGCGCGTGCGCGCCAGGCTGTCGAGCCCGACCAGTTCGCCGGGAAAATGGAAGCCGACCACCTGCGTGCGTCCGTCTTCGGTACTGACATGCGTCTTGACCGTGCCGACGCGGACCGCATAGAGCGCGGTGACCGGATCGCCGATCAGGTACAGCGGCTGCCCCTTGCGCAGACGGACGCTGCGCTGCGGCCCGCCCGCGGGATGCGCGTGCTGCACCAGGCTGGCCGCATGGCAGCCCCGCGCCTGGGGGCAACTGTGGCAGCACGGCTGGGCGTCGGGCGGCGCGGACCGCTCGCTGGTAGGTGGCAATTGCATCGTCTCGTGACAAAGATTGACGGCGTAAAGAACTTGTGACCCATTCTATGAATCGCACATCGCGTAACAATCTGTATATTCCGAATCATCATCGCGAAGCTTCCGACCGCGCCGGCGCGGCGGTCGCCTGCTTCGGCGCGGAGCGCGGTATCCTTATGTGACGCGCAGCGCCGTGCCGCGAGCGCGCATATCCGGACCACGCCGGCGGCATGCCGGCATGCATGCGAACCTGAATTCGCCATGAAAAAAGCCCCCGCCGGCCCTGATGGCCCGGCCGCAGGCGCGTCGCCCGGCGAGCAGCGGGCCGAGGCGTCCCCCGACGCACCCTACCGGACCCTGGTCGAGGCCGTGCAGGACTACGCCATCTTCACGCTCGACGTGAACGGGTATGTGTCGAGTTGGAACAAGGGCGCGGCACGCATCAAGGGCTATACGCGCAAAGAGATTCTGGGCAAGCACTTCTCTACTTTCTACACGCCCGATGCGGTGGCACGACACTGGCCAGATGCCGAACTCAAGGCCGCCGCCGAGCTCGGACGCTTCGAGGACGAAGGCTGGCGCCTGCGCAAGGACGGCAGCCGCTTCTGGGCCAATGTGGTGATCACGGCGCTCAGGGACGCCGACGGCAAGCTGATCGGCTTCGGCAAGGTGACGCGCGACATGACCGCGCAGCGCCGCACCGCCGAAGCGCTGCGCCAGAGCGAGGAAACGCTGCGGCTGCTGGTGGAAGGCGTGAAGGACTACGCGGTGTTCATGCTCGATCCCGCCGGCAATATCGTCAGCTGGAATTCCGGCGCCTCATACATCAAGGGCTACCGCCGCGACGAGATCCTGGGCCGGCATTTCTCGGTGTTCTACCCGCCCGACGACGTTGCCGCCGGCAAGCCGGCGCGGTTGCTCGAACAGGCCCGGCGCGGCGGCCGCGTCGAGGACGAAGGCTGGCGCGTGCGCAAGGACGGCTCGCTGTTCTGGGCCAACGTCACGCTGACCGCCGTCTACGACGAATCGCGCGCGCTGCGAGGCTTTGCCAAGGTCACCCGCGACATGAGCGAGCGCCGCCGCCACGAGGAACTGGAGCGCTCCAGCCAGCGCATGAGCGAATTCCTGGCCACGCTGTCGCATGAGCTGCGCAATCCGCTGGCACCGGTACACAGCGCGCTGGCGGCGATGCGCCTGGCACCCGGCGACGCGGCGCTGGCAGACAGGGGCCTGAGCCTGATCGAGCGCCAGGTCACGCACCTGAGCCGGCTGGTCGACGACTTGCTCGACATCGGCCGCATCACCTCGGGGCGCATCGAGCTGCGCACCGGAACGCTGGAATTCAACGAAGTGATCGCGCTCGCCATCGAGGCGGCACGGCCGTCGCTCGATGCCAAGTCGCAGCGCGTCGCGGTGCAGACCCATGCCGCGTCGATCCGGATGCACGCCGACAAGACCAGGCTGGTGCAGGTGATGCAGAACCTGATCCTGAACGCGTCGAAGTTCTCGCTGGCGCAGACGACCATCAGCATCGTCACCGCCGTACAAAACCGTACCCTTCTGGTACAGGTGATCGACCAGGGCCGCGGCATCGCGCCGCAATCGATGGAAGACATCTTCAACATGTTCGTGCAGGAAAGCCGCCCCGGCACCGATACGCAGGGCGGGCTGGGCATCGGCCTGTCGCTGTGCCGCGCGCTGGTGGAGCTGCATGGCGGCACCATTGCCGCCGCCAGCGCCGGTCCTGGCATGGGCAGCACCTTCACGCTGCGCCTGCCGCTGCCGGTGGTGCATGAAGCCGCCACGCCGCAACCTCCGGGACGTGCCGCAGCCGGCAGCCCGGCCAGCGCCGCGCTGCAGACACAGCGCATCCTGCTGGTCGACGACAACCGCGATGCCGCCGACAGCCTTGCGATGCTGCTGGAAATGTGCGGCCACGACGTGACCATTGCCTACGATGGCGCCGAAGCGCTGCACGTGGCGCCGCGCTGCCGCCCGCATATCGCGCTGATCGACCTGGCCATGCCGGGCATGGACGGCTTCGAGGTGGTGCGCGCCATGCGCGGCGTGGCCGGCACCGAACACACCCGCTACGTCGCGCTGACCGGCTTCGGCCAGCCCGCCGACCGGCAGCAGAGCGAGCGCGCGGGGTTCGATGCGCACCTGGTCAAGCCGGTGGAGCTGGAAACGCTGTTCGGCACCATCGCCCGGCTGCAGCGGCCCGAATAAGCTGCACCGCGACCGCCCGCTGCACGCGTGCAGGCGGCGGAAGGCCACCTTCGCCAAAGCCAAACCCGCGCCTGCGCGCACTGCGACACACTGAGGCCCGTTCCATCGCCAATAAACAGATGAAGGAGACAGCGATGCAGGGTTGGATCAGGCGCGCAGCCAGCGGGCTGCTGTTCGCATTCGCCGCCACCGCGGCAGGCACGGTACTGGCGGATTACCCGGACAAGCCGGTCCGGCTGGTGGTGCCCTTTCCGCCCGGCGGCGCGACCGACCTGCTGGCGCGCGAAATCGGCAATGCCCTGTCGGCGCGGCTGCACCAGCCGGTGGTGATCGACAACCGGCCCGGCGCCGGCGGCAACCTGGCGGCTATCGCCGTGGCGCGCGCCCCGGCCGACGGCTACACGCTGCTGTTTGGCACCTTTGGCTCGCTCGCGGTCAACAAGAGCCTGTATGACAAGCCGGGCTACGACCCGCTCAAGGATTTTGCTCCGGTAGCCTCCGTGGCCTACCTGCCCAACGTGCTGGTGGTACACCCCTCGGTGCCGGCGCGCAACGTGCAGGAACTGCTGGCGCTGGCGCGCAAGGAGCCGGGCAAGCTGACCTACGGCTCGTTCGGCAACGGCTCGTCTTCGCACCTGGCAGGCGAGCTGTTTACCCACCTCGCCGGTGTCAATATCGCGCATATTCCGTACAAGGGCAGCGCCGCGTCGATGACCGACCTGATCGGCGGCCGCATCACCATGATGTTCGACAGCGTCTCCACCGCGCTGCCGTATATCCGCGACAACCGCGTGCGCGCGCTGGCGGTGACCACGCAGAAGCCCTCGGACCAGTTGCCGGGCGTGCCGACGCTGGCCGCCGCGGGCGTGCCCAACTATGAACTGACCGCGTGGTTCGGCGTGGCCGCGCCGGCCGGCACGCCCAAGCCCGTGATCGACCGGCTCAACGGCGAGATCGTTGCCGCGCTGAAGCAGCCGGAGCTGTCGGCAAAGCTGGCCAGCCAGGGCACGGTGCCGTTCCCGGCCACGCCCGCGCAGTTCGGCAGCTATATCCGCGCGCAGTACGAGAAGTGGGACGGCCTGATCAAATCCGCCAATATCCGGCTGGACCAGTAACCGGCTGAGTCAGCCTGCCGCGCCGCGCAGCGCGCCGAAGCGCCACGACAGCCGCCGTGCCGCCTGGCTTACCAGCGCGGCGGGCGCGCCTTCCGTGCCGCTGTCGAAGCTGCCGGTCGACCCCATCACCGCGATCACCAGTGCCAGGCTGCCGGTATGGTCGAACACCGGCGCGGCCAGCGTATCGATGCCCGGCACCGGGTGGCTCAGCGCGTTGTCGATCTGCGCCGCGCGCACCCGTGCCAGCCGGGCGGCGTAATCGGGCGCCAGCCTGCCGTCCTCGGCCAGCACCTGCTCGGCGGCAGCACCGGCCATGCGCAAATGGTCGGTCCGCAGCAGGCCGGCGAGCACGTTGTCGGGCAAGTGCGCCGCCACGGTGCGGCCGATCGCGGTATGGACCAGCGACAGCACCGTGCCGACGCGCAGGCTGACATGCTGCGGCCGCGCCGATTCCTCCAGCCTGACCACGGTCGGACCCATCGGGCCCAGCACGGCCATGGCCACGCTCAGGCCGGTGGTGCCCGCGAGTTCGATCACTTCGGGCTCGGCCTCGCGCGTCGGCGATAGCCGCTGCAGCGCGACCAGCCCGAGCTCCAGTCCCAGCGCGCCACACAGGTAATTGCCGGCGGCATCGCGCGCAAGCAGCCCGGTCTTCTGCAGGCTGACCAGGTGCGGGAATGCCTTGGCCGCGGGCATGCCGGCGGCCAGCGCGAGGTCGCGCAAGGCCAGCGGGCGCCCAGCGGCCACCAGCGCGCCGAGCAGTTGGCCGGTGCTGTCCAGGGACTGGATGCCCCGCTGCGTCTTGCCGCCTTCGGCGTCGGTATCCGGACTGGCGATGCCGGCCGGATCGGGTATGCGGCTCGGGCTCATGCAGGGCTTTCCTCTTCCTTTCCTTCCGCACCTTCGTCGCGCAAGGCCGCGGCGATATCCGCCGCCGCTGCCAGCAGCGCCCGTGCGGCGGTGCCGCCCCAGGCGACGTCGATGGCGCCGGTCGAACCGACCAGCGTCAGCACCAGCCGCAACGCCCCGGCAGCGTCCAGCACCGGCACGCTGAGGCTGCTGATCGCGGGACTGGGCGTGTCGATGCTGCGCTCGATACCGCGCTCGCGGATTGCCTGCAGTGCGGCGCTGAAGTCCGCCTGCTGTGCGTCGGTCGCGTCCGGCTGCTGCGCGCGCCACAGCGGCTGCCACTGCGCCGGCGGCCCGAACGCGCAGTAGACGCGGCCGGTGGCCGTGGCCGCCAGTGCCATCACCGTGCCAACGTGCAGGTTCACGTGCAGCGGCGCGCTGGCGGGTACGTAGCGCACGATGGTGGGCCCTTGCGGCCCGGCGATGCTGATGGCCACGCTGAAGCCCGACGACTGCGCCAGCGCGTCGACGCGCGGCAGCGCGGCGCGGTAGGCCGGATCCTGCTCCAGACGCAGCATGCCAAGCTGCAGCGACAACGGCCCGGGCTCGTAGCGGCCGGACACGTGGTCGCGCTTGAGCAGGCCCAGGCGCGTCAGGCTGACCAGGTAGGCGTGCGCCTGCGCTGGCGCCAGCTGCGCGGCCTCGGCCAGCGCTGCCAGCGGCATCGGAACGCGCGCCGCCGCCAGCGCAGCCAGCAGCCGGCCGCCGACCTCCACACTCTGGATGCCGCGCTGGGCCTTGTCTGCCTTATCTGCCGTGCCTGCTTGTTCCGGCTTGCCTTCCCTTTCAGCCTTGCCGGCCGCGCCGGTTGCCTTGCCCCTGGCCATCGCCACCCTGTGTGATCGGAAAACCCGGATATTAATCGAACGCCATCCGCGCGCCCTCGGATCAGGGTTAACCCGCGGCAAATTACAGCGAGAACCCGTTCCCTCGGCGGCCTTCTATAAATTTGTTATAGACGAACGAATTAGCTATTGATTAATCTGGCGGCGTTTCCTAAGATTGCACTACCCCGTCGCAACACGCAGGCACCACCGCGTGGAAGACCCATAGAAACGGGGGCGAGACAGCCCGTGCCGCCGTCCAGTCCTGCGGCACATGCAAGCGCAAATACGAGCGCACGTGCCGTCTTGCCTCCCCCACACCAAGGAAGACGCCATGTCCAAGGCATTCGCATCCCAGGCCGACCTCGAAGCCAAGCAAGTCACGTTTACCCAGCTGTCCGAGAACGCCTGGGCCTACACCGCGGAGGGCGACCCCAATTCCGGCGTCGTGATCGGCGACGACGGCGTGCTGATCGTCGACACCACCGCCACGCCGGCGATGGCGCAGGACCTGATCGCGCGCATCCGCACCATCACCGACAAGCCCATCAAGTACGTGGTGCTGTCGCACTATCACGCGGTGCGCGTGCTGGGCGCCTCCGCCTACTTCGCCGAGGGCGCGCAGCAGGTCATCGCCAGCCGCGGTACGTGGGAAATGATCGTGGAGCGTGGCGAGGCGGACATGAAGTCCGAAATCGAGCGCTTCCCGCGCCTGTTCGCCGGTGTCGAAACCGTGCCCGGCCTGACCTGGCCGACGCTGGTGTTCGAGAAGGAAATCACGCTGTTCCTCGGCAAGCTGGAAGTCCGCATCGCCCACCTGGGCTCGGGCCACACCAAGGGCGACACCGTGGTCTGGCTGCCGCAGCAGAAGGTGCTGTTCTCCGGCGACCTGGTCGAGTACGACGCCGCCTGCTACTGCGGCGACGCCCAGCTGGAAGAATGGCCCGCCACGCTCGACGCGCTTCAGGCGCTCAACCCCGAGAAGCTGGTCCCCGGCCGCGGCCCCGCGCTGACCACGCCGGAAGAGGTAAGGAAAGGCCTCGCCTACACCAAGGACTTTGTCACCACGCTGTTCCAGTCGGGCAAGGAAGCCGTAGCCGAGAAGCTCGACCTGAAGGCCGCGATGGCGCATGCGCGCTGCGCCATGGATCCCAAGTTCGGCCAGGTCTTTATCTACGAGCACTGCCTGCCGTTCGACGTCTCGCGCGCCTATGACGAAGCCAGCGGTATCCGCCACCCGCGCATCTGGACCGCGCAGCGCGACAAGGAAATGTGGGCCGCGCTGCAGGACTGAGCAACCGAAGACCCATAACAAGTCGGGCAACACAGAGTTGGATGGAGAGACAGGCAATGAGCAGCATCGACTACCAGCGGATGTCGTTTGAGTACCAGCCGTGCGCGGAACAAGGCGCCGGGCAGGCGGATAGCACGGTCCATCCTGTCGTGGTGGTGGGCGCTGGCCCGATCGGGCTGGCCACCGCCATCGACCTGGCGCAGCGCGGCGTGCGCGTGGTGCTGGTCGACGACGACTGCACGCTGTCCACCG
This sequence comes from Cupriavidus sp. Agwp_2, assembly GCF_040784895.1. Lineage (NCBI taxonomy): Bacteria > Pseudomonadati > Pseudomonadota > Betaproteobacteria > Burkholderiales > Burkholderiaceae > Cupriavidus > Cupriavidus sp. Agwp_2. The sequence continues at coordinate 96,979 of NZ_CP088084.1, read as the reverse complement.
GCTCGCGCGCCATCTGCTTCGCCAAGCGCACGCTGGATATCTTCGACCGGCTGGGCTGCGGCGAGCGCATGGTGGAAAAAGGCGTGAGCTGGAACGTCGGCAAGGTGTTCCTGCGCGACCAGCAGGTCTACAGCTTCGACCTGCTGCCGGAAAGCGGCCACCGCCGCCCGGCCTTTATCAACCTGCAGCAGTACTACGTCGAAGGCTACCTGCTGGAGCGCGCGCAGGCTCTGCCCAATATCGAGATCCGCTGGCACAACAAGGTGGTCGGGCTTGAGCAGCGCGCGGACGGCGCGGTGCTGACCATCGAGACGCCAGAAGGCTGCTACCCGTTGGGCGCGCGCTACGTGGTGGCGGCCGATGGCTCGCGCAGCCCGATGCGCAAGCTGCTGGGCCTGGACAGCAAGGGCCGCACCTTCCGCGACCGCTTCCTGATTGCCGACGTGAAGATGGAAGCGGATTTTCCCAGCGAGCGCTGGTTCTGGTTCGACCCGCCCTTCCACCCCAACCAGTCTGTGCTGTTGCACCGCCAGCCGGACAATGTCTGGCGCATCGACTTCCAGCTCGGCTGGGACGCCGACCCGGTGCTGGAGAAAACGCCCGAGCGCGTGATCCCGCGCGTGCAGGCGCTGCTCGGCAACGACGTGAAGTTCGAGCTGGAATGGGTCAGCGTGTACACGTTCTCGTGCCTGCGCATGGACAGCTTCCGCCACGGCAATATCCTGTTCGCCGGCGATTCCGCGCATGGCGTGTCGCCGTTCGGGGCGCGCGGCGCCAACAGCGGCGTGCAGGATGCGGAGAACCTGGCGTGGAAGCTGGCCTACGTGCTGCAGGGCCATGCAGCCGACAGCCTGCTCGATACGTACGCCAGCGAGCGCGAATACGCCGCTGACGAGAACCTCCTGAACTCGACCCGCGCCACCGACTTCATCACGCCAAAAAGCGCCGTCAGCCGCGTGTTCCGCGACGCGGTGCTGACACTGTCGAAGCGGCACGCCTTTGCCCGCGGCCTGGTCAACAGCGGTCGCCTGTCGGTGCCCGCGGTGCTGCACGGCTCGCCGCTGAACACCGGCGACGCCGATGACGGCTATGCCGGCAACATGGTGCCGGGCGCGGTCTGTGCCGATGCGCCGGTGTCCGGGCCGCAGGGTGCCGGCTGGCTGCTGTCGCACCTGGGGCAGGATTTCACCGTGCTGCTGTTCGGCAATCCCGATGCCATCGATGCCGCCACGCTGGCAGACCTGTCCGCGCTCAGGCAAGGCAACGTACCGCTGCGGCTGGTCTACGTCACGGATGCGGAGCAGCCGGCGATGACCTGTACCAACGCCATCGTGCTGCGCGACGACCAGGGCCTGGCCACGGCCCGCTACGGCGCCAGGCCCGGCACCTGCTACCTGGTGCGGCCCGACCAGCATGTGTGCGCACGCTGGCGCCGCGCGGACCCTGCCGCGATCCGCGCCGCGCTGGCGCGCGCCACCGGCGCCGGCCTGGCCGCACCGGCCCCGGACCGGATCGCCGCCTGAGGCACGCCGGACAGCACGAGAACAGGAGACGACAACATGCCCGCCACCCTCAATACGCAACCCAACCTGGCCCGGCCCGACGATTTCTATGAAGCGCTGATCGAGATGCACCGCGGCCTCGACGACGCCCAGAGCCAGGCCGCCAACGCGCAGCTGATCCTGCTGCTGGCCAACCATATCGGCGACCACGACGTGCTGCTGGCCGCGCTGCAGGCAGCGCGCGAAGGCGTGGCCGACATGCCGTCCGCGGTAGCGCCGGCAGCCTGACCCGGCACGGGCGCGGCCAGGCCGCGTCCCATTCCGCTCTTTCCCCGCGCTTTTCCCCCGGCTGACCCCGGGCCGCCAACGAGCGCGCAACAGACGCGCCCGGCGGCGCCATCCCTGGCTGCAACCATCCCGACGCAACGCCCGCAGCCACCACCGTACGGAGACAAACAGCATGAGCCATCCGGTCTCAGGGGACCTTGCGTCCCTGCATCTGACGCCCGCGACCCCCACCACCCTTCCCGGACTGCCAGCGCTGGCGGCGCGCGAGGAAGACGCGCTCTACCGCAAGGTGTGGCTGCGCATCATCCCGTTCCTGTTTATTTGCTACGTGGTCTCGTTCCTGGACCGCATCAACATCGGCTTCGCCCAGTTGCAGATGAAGCAGGACCTTGGCTTCAGCGATGCCATGTACGGCCTGGGCGCCGCGATCTTCTACGTCGGCTACGTGCTGTGCGAAGTACCGAGCAACATGCTGCTGGCGCGCTTCGGCGCGCGCCGCACCTTCACCCGCATCATGGTGCTGTGGGGCCTGGCCTCGGTGGGCATGATGGCCGTGTCGACGCCGGCGCAGTTCTACACGCTGCGCTTCCTGCTGGGTGTGTTCGAGGCGGGCTTCTTTCCCGGCATCGTGCTCTACCTGACCTACTGGTTCCCGGCACGGCGCCGCGCCGCGGTGATGGCGATCTTCTTTGCCGGCGTGGCGGTGGCGGGTGTGCTCGGCGGCCTGGTCTCCGGCTGGATCATGCGCGACATGGCCGGCGTGCTCGGCCTGCAGGGCTGGAAGTGGATGTTCGCGATCGAAGGCGCGCCCGCGGTCTTGCTGGGACTGATCGCCGCGCGCTGCCTGGTGGACGGCCCGGAACAGGCCCGCTGGCTCAGCGCCGACGAGCGCGCTTACCTGACACGCGCCGCGGCGGGCGAGGCGGGCAACGCGGCCGAAGCGAGAAAAGGCGGCCATTCGCTGCAGGCGCTACGCACGGTGCTGCGCAACCCGCGCGTGTACCTGTTCGCCTTTATCTACTTTTCGCTGACGTGCGGCTCGCTCGCGCTGAGCTTCTGGATGCCGCTGATCATCCGCGACTTCGGCATCAGCGACGTGATGTCGGTCAGCCTGTATTCCGTGGTGCCCAATGCCGTCGGCGCGGTGGGGCTGATCCTGATCGCGCGCCATTCGGACCGCAGCGGCGAGCGCCACCGCCATTTCCTGCTGTGCACCGCCGGCGGCGCGCTGGCGCTGGCCGCGCTCACGCTGCACCCGACCAGCCTGGCGGCAATGCTGGCGATCCTGTCGGTTGCCGCGGTGCTGATCTTTGCCGCGCTGCCGGTGTTCTGGTCGCTGCCGCCCAGCTACCTGCCGGGTGCGAGCGCAGCGGCCGGCATCGCCATGATCAGCAGCGTCGGCATTACCAGCGGCATCGTCAGTCCGTGGGTGATCGGGCAGATCAAGACCCGCACCGGCAGCCTCGACCATGCGCTGTTGCTGCTGGCGGCGCTGCTGCTCGCCAGCGGGCTTGCGATGTGGCTGGGCGTGCCACGCCAGCCCGCGCAAGGATCCCGCCAGGCCGACCAGGAGTAATCAGAAGGCAGGCCTGCCACGGGTTTCGTCAAACCGGAATGTCCGCACCCGAGCGGGTGCGGCGCTTAGTGGGACCGGCCGCAGGGGATGACCTGCGCGATCTCCTCGCGCACCACCTCGACCACATCGTCGATCTCCAGCCCTTCAGCCGTCACCAGCACATCCTGTCCGCGGCCGATCGCGTAGACCACGCCGCGCCAGCGGCCGGGCTCGACCGCTTCGTTCAGGCGGATATTGAATTCGGTGTCCTGGTCCTGGCTGTACACGGTCACCAGGTCGCCAACCTGGGGTGCCCGCACAGCTTCTCCGTCGAACGCCCGTGCCACCACGGTCACCGGCGACTGCGTCAGCCCCCTGGCAAATCTTGCACGCATGGCCCGCTCCTCTAATGCAATCCAAATCCAGCTTACAAGAGGGCCGCCAAATAACCAGAAATTTCAGTGCGGAAGTCTGGCTTGCTGCCCTCCGCGCATTGTCCAGGGCTACTTCTCCGGCCTGTCAGACGCCGCCGGATAGACAGCCGGCGTAGATCGCCGACAATAAAGGAATCGACAGCCGAGGAGACAGCAAAATGGGCACCAGCATACACGTTGTGCCGCATCAGGACGGCTGGGATGTGATCCGCGAAGGCGCCCGCTACGCCGAATCCCACCATGCCACCCAGGAAGAAGCCATCGCCGCCGCGACTACGCAGGCGCAGCGCGACCGTGTTGAATTGCTGATCCATGGCCGCGATGGCCAGATCCGCTCGCGCAACAGCTTCGGCCACGATCCGCGCACCATACCGGGCTAAGCCCCGATCCCGAGACCGCGCCGGGAGCGCCGGAAACCTGGCCATCCCGGCTATAAAACCTGGCTACAAAATCTGTTTGCGGGATTTCGGCGCCTTCGGCTCTGAAGCCGGATAGTCGTATCGCTGCGCCGACTGCGGTCCCTCGTTCACCGCGGGCGACCCCGGCGTGGCGGGCGTGGCCGGTGTCGCGCGGCCGCTGCTTGCAGAAGGGGAAGCTGGCGTGGCTGGCGTGGCGCGGCGCGTATCGCCTTGCCCCGGCTTGACGTCGGATGCGGCTGTGCCAGGGGCGCGCGTGTCGGCGCCTGGCCGCGTGGTCGTGGTCTGTGCCCAGGCCGGCACGCTCAGCAACGCGGCCAGTGCAAAGCTTGCAAGGTGCTTCATGGCGGTCTCCTTGATCGGTCGGCCAACACGCTTGTTCCCGGCCGTGAAGCCGGGGCCGATGCGAAAGTCGTGCCATAGCCCTCACGCGACGATGCCTACCCCCCGGTACGGTCCGGCGCCACGCGCACGTGGTTGACCACTTCGCGCACGCCGCCAGCCGCGCGAATGCAGGCTTCGATCGCTTCGCTGCCCGCATGCGTGCCGATCGCGCCCTCGATGGTGACGCGCCCATCGGCGACGTTGAGTGCGATTTCGCTGACATCCAGGCCGCTGTCCCACAGGCGAGCGCACAGCTTTGCCTGCAGTGCGGTGTCGGCGGCCGTGACAGCCGTGCCGCGTGGATTGGTGCGCGGCGGATTCGACGGATCCTGCATGCGTGGCCCTCCGGCGTCAGTACATGCGCATGCCGTGGCCGGGGTGCACCGCCGAAGTGTCGCCCCGCGCCACGCGCAGGTGGTTGACCACCTCCCTGACGCCATAGACCTCATCGGCGACATCCTCGATCCCGTACTTCTGCTGGCGCTGCGGCACGCTGCCCTCCAGCGTGACCACGCCCTGCTCGACCCGAACCTCGACATCTTCCACCTGCAACCGCGCACTGTGCGCGAGCTGCTCGCACAGGTCCTCCAGGATGCGCGCGTCGCTGCGCTGATAGTTGCGTGGGCCTACCGGCCGAGCCTGGCGCGGGCCACCGCGGTAAAGGTCCATGCGCTCGTTGTAGCCGGTGAACTGGCGGTAAGGATCGCGCCCGCGCGGCGCCTGCCGGGCGCGTGCCTCGGGCGGGCTGCCCGACTGCCCGCCCTGCGTGCCCTGCGTGCCGCCGAACTCGCCGGGGTCCACCGGCTCGTCATAGTCGTAGACGCCATAGGCGCCCACGTAGTGGCTGCGCATGTCGGTGTCTGGCCCGGCGCTTTCATGCCAGGGTTCTCCACGCCGGTTGTCTCTACGGTCCATTGTCGTCTCCGCTTGCAGCACCGCAATCTGCAGCACCGCGATTTGCAGCACCGCTAATTACAGCACCGCTATTTCTGCCGCGGCGGCAGCAGGCCGCGGTCGGGCTCGCTGAGCTTGCCGGCGCGCAGCTGCTGCACCGCGCACGCCAGCGCGCGTGCCACGTTATCCACCTCGACCTGCACGCCTTCATCCTCGTCCAGTTCAGCGTGGCTGGTGGCATAGGGCTTGTAGTAGCCGATAAACCGGTCCAGCCGCGCCTGCTGCCCGGCATCGACCAGGCCCATCCAGTCGAGCCAGTCGGACAGCGCGCGACGCACGCCTTCGATGCCGGCCACGTCCCCGTGGACCACCAGTCCGTAGGTACGGCCTGCGAGGTGCTTGGGGTAGTCCCACCCCGCCAGTTCGATCGACTTGGCACGCACCGCGTCCTTGCCCTGCGTGCTCGTCGGATCCGGGTTGCCACCGTCGGCGCAGACCAGCCGGTCCATCATCAGCTTCAGCGGACTGGTGGCCTGGTACCAGTAGACCGGCGTGACGATCAGCACGCCATGGCAGCCGGCCCAGCGCGGATAGATCTCGTTCATCCAGTCGTTGACCTGGCCGAGCGCGTGGTTGGGGTAGCAACTGCACGGCCAGTGGCACAGCGGCATCGACGTCGAGACGCAGCCCTTGCATGGATGGATGTGCAGGTCGGCATCAGAGCTCAGCAGGCTCAGGTCGAGCATATCGACTTCCATCGCCTGCGCTTCCAGCGTGGCGCGCGCACGTTGTGCCAGCCGCCAGGATTTCGACATCTCGCCGGGGCAGGTGTAGTCGTTGCGCGCGGCAGCACAGACCAGGAGCACGCGCGACGGCGTGGCGGGGTCGGCCTGGCGTTGCTGGGCCGCGCGGATCGCCTCGCTGGCGGCACGCCATTCGTCGGACAACTCATAGTCCGGATCGGCGAAGCCGGGGCCCGCCTTGCGCTTCAGCGGCGCCTTGCGGCCTTCGTGGTACGCCTCCCACGCAATGCGCTCAAGCCGCGCCAGCGCATCATCCTCCGCGCGGTATGCAGGGTCGGTGAAGCGCGCCATGAAGCGCAGCCGGAAGGTGTCGCGCGGAACCGGCCCGGTCACCTGTCCTATGCGCACGTCGGCGGGGTCGCCCGGATGGCGCGGCTTGCGGGGTGCATCCGGCGCCGGCGGGTCCGGCTTGTGCGTCGGGTCTGGCATAGGTGTCTCCGTGGTTCTCTCGTGCATGCCCTGCTACCGGACATGCAAGATAGACGCCATCGTCCGTCACCAAGTGCGCCGCGCGCTGCCACGCAGCTTTTACAAGGTCCCGGCTGACGCTGCATGTACATTTTTCCCCGCTTGGGCGCGCCAATGACGCGGGCACGACGCCCGGGCGGCGCCTGGCCGGTGACACCACGCTGGCACGGAACCTGCCGCCGCTGCCATAAATTCCACTCCGGGTGCCGACATGGACATCGTGGAAATTCTGGCCGATCTGATGCGAAACGCCGTGGGCGAAGGCGATGACCTGTTGTGGTGGCAAGGCGCGGTGCGCGCCGCGATAGTCTTCGTCGGCACCTGGGCGATGCTGCGGCTGGCGGGGCGCCGGGCCTTCGCGCAGAAGTCTTCGTTCGACCTGTGCATCGTGCTGCTGCTGGGCGCGGTGCTGGCGCGCGTGGTGGTAGGTGCGACGTCGTTCGCGGTGGCCTTCGCCGCCGCGTTCGTGCTGGTACTGCTGCACCGCGCGGTGGGCTGGCTGTCGGGCCGCTATCCCGCCTTCGACCGTCTCACCGGCGGGCATGCGCTCGACCTGCTGAGCCAGGGGGAGCTGGATAGCGGGCGGGTGCGCCGTGCCATGCTGACCGAGGAAGACCTGCAAGCCAACCTGCGCGCGACGCTGCAGACCGACAGCTTTGCCGACCTGACGCGCGTAGTGCTCGAGCGCGACGGCAAGGTGACGTTCGTGCGCCAGCCCAGGGACGACGAGCCCGCGAAGCAAAGCCCGGCTGCGGCCACGCCGACCGTGTCGCGCGGCAATGGGGTGCCGGTCCGGCCCCGGAGTGCGCGTCAATGAGCCGCCCCGAGGCTGCCACCGGTTCCGGCGATCACCGCAGCGTCGCCCGTTATCTGCGGCGCCAAGGGATCCACGTAGTCACCGCGGAATCGTGCACGGCGGGACTGATCGCCTCGCGCATCGCCGAGGTGCCGGGCTGCGGCGATGTCCTGTATTGCGCCATCGTGGCGTATTCGCCGTCGGCCAAGGAGCAGTTGCTGCGTGTGCCCACGGAAACCATCCGCCGGCACGGCCTGACCAGCGAAGAAGTATCAACGGCGATGGCGCTTGGCGCGATGCAACTCAGCGGCGCCGACCTGGCTCTGGCGAACACTGGTGTCGCCGATGACGGCGGCGATGGCGACACGCCGGCCGGCACGCAGTGCTTTGCGTGGGTATTCCGCCGGCCCGGCCATGCCGGCCATGATGTGCTGGCGGCGCCGGCGGGCGTGGCGGTGTTCACGGAAACCCGACGCTTCCCCGGCGAGCGCAACGCCGTGCGGGAAGCCGCGGCGGACTGGGCGCTGGCCCGGATCTGCCATTACCACCAACTGGCGCGCCGCGGCGAAGGCAACCGCACCGCGGCCCGCGACTGAATTGCCGGCCACGCCTCGCGGCGCAACGGCATAACCCAGGGCCCTGGGCCCGACCGACGTAGTCTTGCAATGGAGACCCATATGAAACGCATCCTCGCTACCACGGCACTGGTCGTCGGCGCCGCGCTCTGCCTGCCGGCCTTCGCCCAACAGGCTCCGGCCTCGCCTACCGCGCCGAATCCAAGCGCGCCACCGATCGAAGGCGCCGGCGCTTCGCGCAACCAGCCAGCCGCCACCGACATGACCACGGCACCGGCCGACACCACCAAGGACACCGCCAAGAAGTCCAAGGCGAAATCCGGCAAGGAGGCAAACACCGCCCGCAGCAAGAAGCCACGCGAACAGGGCACGCCGTCGGCACCGACCGCCGATGCGCCAAGCGGCCCGAAGGGCGATTCACCGGACCCGGCGCCCAAGCAGTAAGCGCGATCCCGGCGGAGCTGCAGCGGACGGGCTCACGCCGGATGGGCGCTGCCTAGGTATCCCCGCGCAGCGCCCGGGTCGCCTGCGCCAGCGCGGCTTCGCGCTCGCGCTTGCGCCAGCGGTGGCAGCGCCACAACTCTTCCAGGTAAGGCAGGCCGGCCAGCAAGGCTACCGCGACGAACAGTCCGGCCAGGTAGCCCGGCGGCAGCGGTGCGGGTTTCCATGCCAGCGCCAGCCGCGCCGGTTCGCTGCCCGCGCCGAACAGCGCCAGGAACTGGCCCCAGTACATCACCACCACATATGAGGCGGCAGCCATCGGCAGGACTTCGAGCAGGCTATGCATATGCTGCTCGACCGGCGCGATACGGCGGCGCTTGCTCGCGTACTGCACGTCCCACCACGCCGTGGCCTCGTGGAGCACGAGCGCCGCCAGCACCACGGCGATCACCAGCGCATTGACCTCCAGGAACAGCACCATCAGAAGGGGCAGGCCGACCTCGGCCAGCATCAGCATGTGCAGCCAGGATTCGCGCACGCCGGCGTTGCGCTCGATGTGCGTCAGGCGGTGGCACAGCCAGTCGCCCGCGCCGGCCAGCAGCCACAGCGGCACCAGACCGTACATCAGCACCAGGCGCGCGGCATGTTCGAACGCTTGCAGGTCTGCAGCAGCAGTGGGCATGGTGGATGAGACAGTGTCCCGATTGTTCCGTTACGGACGCGCCGGTTGCGACGGTTGCGAACGGTATTGTTGGCGCAGCACCCGGAACAGCTCATGGCTGACCTGCACGCCGCGGTACTGGCGCCGCACCACCGCGCGCAGGCGCGAGCCCAGCACGTGCGCGCGGAGCGCGCGTGCATAGCGCCGCTGCACCGCCTGTTCGCCCTTGCTGACCGCGTGCAGGATGGCGCGATCCGAACGGTGCTTGCCGGACCCGGCGCTGCACGCCGCGGCCGGCATGGCCTCCGGCAACTGCCCGAGCTGCAGCAGGCACGCCTGCAGTTCCTGCGCCGCCAGGGCAAAGGCATTGGCGCGGCTGGTCAGCACCGACTTGAGATGCGGATTGGCAGCGGCGAGCGCCGCGCGCCGGCAATCGTGTTCGCCCTCGCGCGAGACCGCGATGAGCGCGTTGAGCACCAGGATCTTTTTCTTTGCCATCGCACACCTGCCTGGTCCGCGGCCGGACCCGTAGAGTCATCGATCAGGGCCGGCCGAGCCCGGCGGTTGCCGGCGGTCGCCCCGCAGCTGGCGCATGTCGGCGCCGGACAAGGATAGTGGCCCCGCGCCCGCGTTGCCAGTGCTGTCGCGCGCCGCGTTGAAGGCCCGGTGCGATGCCGCTTGCCCGGCCTTGCGCGCTTCGCGCATGCCGCGCAGGTTCATCGCGATCAGCGCCAGCTGCAGCACGATCAGCGCGTAGGCATCGCCATGCCATCCCCAGGCGATCCACAGCACGTTGCTGGCCATGAACACCCAGAAACCTGCGCGGCGCCGCGCAATGGAGCGCGACCCGACCAGCCATGTGGCAAGCACCGTCACCACCATCGCCGGCCACTGCGTAGCCTCCAGCCACCAGTCCATGCACGTTTCCCCGGTTGGTCCATCGTGACACCGGGCAAGAAGCGTACCGGGCAACGCGCCTTCGGGCCGCCTGTGTGGCACCCGGGCGCTCACCCGGCCGCTTCTTGCCATCGGTCATGGCGAAGCCGGTACTTTTTACAAGCGGTAGCGTCAGGCGCACATTGCCTTTCGCCGGAAATCCTTTGGCGCGGACGGGCTCCGCCGCATATCTTCAATCGTGCAGGCGCGCTGGCACGCACTTCGCATGGGTGTGCCATCCCGCCGGCTGGCCGTCTGGCGCCGGGCGGGACATTGTTGCTCCGCCGGAGCGAACCACCGGGAGGATTTTGTGCGGATCTGCCAGATGGACCTGACCGGAACGCCGGACGCCGACGAACACGCCCTGCAACGCGTGGCGGCGCTGGGCTTCGACCACGTACTGATCGGCGGCTGGCCGCACCTGTCCGGGACTGACACGCTGGCGGCGTGCAGCCGGCATGGGCTGGCGCCGCTGCTCGACATTTCACTGGACCGCTCCAGCACCGACGGGGAAGGCGCCACCGATCCCGACTGGATCGATGCCGCGGCCCCCGCTTTCGCGCCTCACGAAACCGACAACCATCTGCCCGGCGCGCGCCTGCGCTGGCATGACCCGCGCGTGGCCGAAGCGCTGGTGCAATGGTGGGCCGCGCGGCTGCGGCTGGCATGGGCCTCGGGCGCTGCCGGCTTTTGCTGTCGCGCGCCGGCACGCGTGCCCGGCAGGCATTGGGCAGCGCTGGCCGACACCCTGCGCAACGACGCCACCCCGCCCGAAGCGCGCGGCACGCCGCTCCTGCTGGCGTGGACGCCCGGCCTGACGCCCGCGCAGCTCGACGACCTGGCTTCCGCCGGCTTCGATGGCGCCTTCTGCTCGCTGCCGTGGTGGGACTTCCGCAGCGCCTGGCTGACCGAGGAGATCGCGCGGCTGCGCCGCTTCGGTCGGGTGCTGGCCGCACCCGCGCTGACCCCTGCCAGCCAGGATGCGCTGAGCGCACGGCGCGCGCTGTGGACCGCCGCCGCCATCGGCGACGGCATCCTGGTGCCAGCCGGTTTCGAGACCGGTGGCGCACTTGCACGCGACCCCCTGGCTCCCGATGGCGCCGGCCAGGACGGGGCGCCATACGACATCACGCATGAGCTGCTGGAGGCCACCACCTGGCTCGCCTCGCGCGATCCCGCGCCGGCGCTGGCGGTGCGGCTGCTCAGCGGGCCCGAGGCGCCGCTCACGGTGCTGGCGCGGCTGCCCGCACCGAACGGCCTGTGCACGGATCCGGCCACGGGCAACGGCTTTGCCGAGCCAGATGGCGCCGCGGCGCTGATGGTGGTGGTCAATCCCGATCCCATGGCACCCGGCACGCTTGGCGCAGACCGCATGCTGAGCGCGCTGCCGCACGCCAGCGCCCACCTTGAAGCCACGCCAGGCGGACCCGGCGGCACGGTGAATGCCAGCAACCGGCTCGACGCCCTGGGGTCGATCACGCTTGCCCCCGCCGACATCCGCCTCTTTGAAGCGCCGCCGGTGCCGCTGACCCGGCCCGGCATGCCACGCGCCGATGCGCGCGCGCCGCACGGACACGAGACCCTGGCCGCAACCGGGCTGGGCAGCGTGGTCGCCGCCATGGAAGCGCCGCGCGTCGCCATCGAACGCGTCGAACCCGCCTGCGACGACGGCCGCTTCGCGGTTCGGCGCGTAGTGGGCGAACGCGTGGACGTCAGCGCCGATATCTGGATGGACGGGCACGACAAGCTCGCCGCCGTCGTACTGTGGCGTGCCCCGGGCGAGACCGACTGGCACGAAGAGCCGCTGCAGCCCGTGGTCAACGACCGCTGGCAAGGCAGTTTTCCGCTGGTGGCGCTGGGCCGCCATGAATTCACCGTCGAGGCCTGGCGCGATGCCTATGCCAGCTGGCTCGACGAGATCAGCAAGAAGCGCGCGGCCGGGCTCGACGTCAGCCTGGAAACCGAGGAAGGCGCACGACTGATCGCGGACGCGCTGCTGGGTCCCGGGGGCAAGAGCGGCAAGAACGGAAAGAAAGGCAATGGCAGGAAGAACGGCCAGAAGCCTGCGCCGGACAGCGAATTGTCCGCCATCGTCGAGGACCTGACCGCCGCGGCGGGCGATGACGAACGCCGTCTTCAGATCCTGCTGTCGCCCCGCACCGCGGCCGCCATGCAGGCTCACATGGCCACCCCGGCGGGCAGGCAGTTCGCCTCGCGCCACCCGGTGGCGCTGCCGGTAGAGGCCGACCGTCTCGCGGCGCGCTATGCCAGCTGGTACGAGCTGTTCCCGCGCTCGCAAAGCAACGACGAGCAGCGCCACGGCACCTTCGACGATGTCATCACACGGCTGCCCGCCATCCGCGCAATGGGCTTCGACGTGCTCTACTTCACGCCGATCCACCCCATTGGCCGTACCCACCGCAAGGGCCGCAACAACAGCCTGCGCGCCGAGCCCGACGACCCGGGCAGCCCGTATGCGATCGGCGGCGACGAGGGCGGGCACGATGCCTTGCATCCCGAGCTGGGCACGTTTGACGATTTCCGCCGCCTGTGCAATGCCGCCGCCGCGAACGGGCTGGAGATTGCGCTCGACTTCGCGATCCAGTGCTCGCCCGACCACCCGTGGCTGAAAGACCATCCAGAATGGTTCGCGCACCGCCCCGACGGCTCGCTGCGCTATGCCGAGAATCCGCCCAAGAAGTACGAGGACATCGTCAACGTCGACTTCTACGCCGCGCCACCCGCCGGCGCCGCGCTGTGGCAGGCGCTGCGCGACGTGGTGATGTTCTGGGCCGACCACGGCGTGCGCATCTTCCGCGTGGACAATCCGCATACCAAGCCGCTGCCGTTCTGGGAGTGGATGATCGCCGACGTGCGCGCCCGCCACCCCGACACCATCTTTCTGGCCGAGGCCTTCACGCGGCCTAAGATGATGGCGCGGCTGGCCAAGCTGGGCTTCAGCCAGTCGTACACCTACTTCACCTGGCGCAACACCAAGTGGGAACTGACCGAGTACCTGACCGAGCTGACGCAGGGCCCGCTGCGCGAATTCTTCCGCCCGCACTTCTTCGTCAATACGCCGGACATCAATCCCTATTTCCTGCACCACGGCGGCCGCCCTGCGTTCCTGATCCGCGCGGCGCTGGCCACCTTGCTGTCGGGGTTGTGGGGCATGTACAACGGCTTCGAGCTGTGCGAGAGCGCACCGTTCGTGCTCGACGGCAAGGTGCGCGAGGAATACCTCGACTCCGAGAAGTACCAGCTGCGCGCCCGCGACTGGCACCAGCGCGGCAACATCGTCGCCGAGATCTCGCGCCTGAACGAGATCCGCGCCGGCCACCCCGCGCTGCAGAGCCACCTGGGGCTGCGCTTCTACCATGCCGGCAGCGATGCGGTGCTGTGGTTCGCGCGCTTCGTTCCCGGCACCGACTACCTGTTCGGCGATGACGTGCTGCTGGCCGCGATCAACCTGGACCCGCGCAGCGCGCACGAGACCGATATCGAACTGCCGCTGTGGGAATGGGGCCTGCCCGACCATGCGCGCCTGGCCGTGCACGACCTGATGCGTGGCCAGCGCTTCGAGCTGCAGGGCAAGCACCAGCGCATCCGCCTCGACCCGGCGCAGTTGCCCTTCGCGGTATGGCAGGTACGCCCGCTGGACCGGCCGGCGCCACGCCCCGCCGCCGCCCCGATATCGACCGACCCGCACGGCGCCTGACCGGCATACGTGGAGACACGGATGAAACGCCTCACCGAAACCGCCAGCGCCGCATTGCTTAACGCCGACCCGCTCTGGTACAAGGACGCGGTCATCTACCAGCTGCACATCAAGTCTTTTTTCGATGCCAACGGCGACGGCGTGGGCGATTTCGCCGGCCTGCAGGCCAAGCTCGACTACCTGGTCAACCTGGGCGTTGACACGATCTGGCTGCTGCCGTTCTACCCCTCGCCGCGCCGCGACGACGGCTACGACATCGCCGACTACCGCAGCGTCCACCCCGACTACGGCACGCTGGCAGAGGCGCGCCGCTTTGTCACCGCGGCGCATGCGCGCGGGCTGCGCGTGATCACGGAGCTGGTCATCAACCACACCTCCGACCAGCACCCGTGGTTCCAGCGGGCACGCAAGGCCAAGCCCGGCTCGGCCGCGCGCAAGTACTACGTCTGGTCCGACCATGACCAGTCCTACGCCGGCACGCGCATCATCTTCTGCGACACCGAGAAGTCGAACTGGAGCTGGGACCCTGTCGCCGGCGCGTACTTCTGGCACCGCTTCTATTCACACCAGCCCGACCTGAACTTCGACAACCCGCAGGTGCTCAACGAAGTGCTGTCGGTGATGCGCTTCTGGCTCGACATGGGCATCGACGGGCTGCGGCTGGACGCGGTGCCGTACCTGGTCGAGCGCGAAGGCACCAGCAACGAGAACCTGCCCGAGACCCACGCCGTCATCCGCAGCATCCGCGCGCATCTGGACCAGCACTTTCGCGGCCGCATGCTGCTGGCGGAAGCCAACATGTGGCCGGAAGACGCGCAGCAGTACTTTGGGCTGACAGGCCCCGAACCGGAAGGCGACGAATGCCACATGTGCTTCCACTTCCCGCTGATGCCGCGCATGTACATGGCCATCGCGCGCGAAGACCGCTTCCCGATCACCGACATCATGCGGCAGACGCCGGAGGTGCCGCCCAACTGCCAGTGGGCGATCTTCCTGCGCAACCATGACGAACTGACGCTGGAAATGGTGACCAGCAGCGAGCGTGACTACCTGTGGGAGGTCTACGCCACCGACCGGCGCGCGCGCATCAACCTGGGCATCCGCCGCCGGCTGGCCCCGCTGATGGAGCGCGACCGCCGCCGCATCGAGCTGATGAACAGCCTGCTGTTCTCGATGCCGGGCACGCCGGTGATCTACTACGGCGACGAGATCGGCATGGGCGACAACATCCACCTGGGCGACCGCGACGGCGTGCGTACGCCGATGCAGTGGTCGCCCGACCGCAACGGCGGCTTTTCGCACGCCGACCCTGAGCGGCTGGTGCTGCCGCCGCTGCAGGGGCCGCTGTACGGCTACGAAGCCGTCAACGTGGAGGCGCAGGCGCGCGACCCGCATTCACTGCTCAACTGGATGCGGCGCATGCTGGCGCTGCGGCGCAAGCACCGCGCATTTGGCCGCGGCACGCTGCGCTTCCTGTTTCCCGGCAACCGCAAGATCCTGGCGTACCTGCGCGAGCACGAGGGCGAACACATACTGTGCGTGGCCAACCTGTCGCGCGCGCCGCAGGCGGTGGAGCTCGACCTGTCCGCCTTCAATGGCCGCGTGCCGGTCGAGATGATGGGCGCCACACCCTTCCCCGCCATCGGCACGCTGACCTACCTGCTGACGCTGCCGCCCTATGGCTTCTACTGGTTCGTACTGAGCGACGAGGCACAGCCGCCTTCGTGGCACGTGGAGGCGCCTGAGCAGATGCCAGACCAGATCACCCTTGTGATGCAGAACATCGGCCGCCCCGAACTGACCGATGCGTCGCGCCGTGCCCTGGCCACCGAGGTGCTGCCCCATTACATCAGCCGGCGCCGCTGGTTCGGCAGCAAGCACGAGCGCATCGAGCGCGTCGGCATGGCGTACCTGCTGCCCTTCACGCGCGGCAGCAATGGCGAGGATGTCTACCTTGGCGAAGTCGAGGTGGCGCTGTCAGGACGCACCGAACGCTACCAGCTGCCGGTCGGCATCCTGTGGGACCGCGAGAGCGCCGACGGCGTATCGCAGCTGGCGCACGGGCTGTCGATGGCGCGCGTGCGCCAGGGCAGCCGCGTAGGGCTGGCCACCGACGGCTTCGTGGTCGAACCGTTTGCGCGCGAGGTGGTGCAGGCGCTGCGCAAGGGCGTGGAGCTGCAGGCCGGCCCGGACCGGATCCGTTTCCGCGCCGAACCGGGCCTGGCCGCGCTGGAACTGGAACGCGACCCGATCGAGTGGATGTCGGCCGAGCAGTCGAACAGCTCTCTGTCATACAACAACACCGCGGTGCTCAAGCTGGTGCGGCGGCTCTCCGGCGGCATCCATCCCGAGGCCGAGATGACGCGCTACCTGACCGCGCAAGGCTATGCGCACTCGGCGCCGCTGCTGGGCGAGGTGGTGCGCACCGGCGCCGACGGCGTACCGCATACGCTGATGCTGCTGCAGGGCTACATCCTGAACCAGGGCAACGGCTGGGACTGGACCCTGGATTACCTGAGCCGCGTCATCGACGATGCGCTGCCGGCCAAGGAAAGCGAGGACGAGTTCGCCGAAGCCATGAATGGCTACGCCGCGCTGGCGGGCACGCTGGGGCGTCGCCTGGCCGAGCTGCATGCCGTGCTGGCGCGCCCGTCCGACGACGAGGCCTTTGCGCCGGTGCCCGCCACCGAGGCCGACGCGCGCGACTGGGCCGCGCAGGCCATGCAGGCGCTGGAACGCGCGCTGGCGCTCGTCGACAAGCGTGCCGACAGCGTCCAGGGCTCGGTGCGCCAGGCGTTCGACGCCGACGTACAGACGCTGAGGGACGCGCGCGACGCGCTGCCCGCGCTGGTCGCGCAACTGGCCGCGGCGGCGCCCGGCAGCCTGCAGACGCGCTTCCACGGCGACTTCCACCTGGGCCAGGTGCTGATCGCGCAGAGCGACACCTACCTGGTCGACTTCGAAGGCGAGCCTGGCATGCCGCTGGACTGGCGCCGGCGCAAGACCTCGCCGCTGCGCGACGTGGCCGGCCTGCTGCGCTCGCTCGACTATGCCGCCGCCACCGTCGGCACCGACCGCCAGGAACGCACCCATACCGAGCTGCCGCCGCAACTGGCGGAGCGCCGCGCGCTGCTGCTCGATCGTTTCCGCACCACCGCCAACGAGGCCTTCCTGAACTGCTACCGCCAGCATATGGAAGCGTCGCCAGCGCCCTGGGCCGACCCGGCGCAGCTGCAGCCGCTGCTGGACCTGTTCCTGCTCGAACGCGCCGCCTACGAGGTCGACTACGAAGCCGCCAACCGGGTGGCGTGGATCGACCTGCCGGTCAGCGGGCTGGCACGCCTGCTGCGCAAGCTGCTGGCGCAGCCGGGAGGCCAGCCGTGAGCCCCCCGACCACGGCAACGCGCGGGGCACCTCGCAGCGGCATGCTGCCGGGACACGAACTCGATGCGCTGCTGGGCGCGCGCCACCACGACCCGTTCGCCGTGCTGGGCCCCCACCGCGACGGGGATGGCGGCCTGCTGGTGCGCGCCTGCCTGCCCGGCGCGGTCGCGGTGCAGCTGGCTGCTGCCGACGGCACCACGCTGGCCGAGATGGAACGGCTGCACCCCGGCGGCATCTTCGCCGCGCGCCTGCCCGGGAACGAGCGCCGCGCCACGGCGTCGGACTACCGCATCCGCGTGACCTGGCCTGACGGCACCGAGCAGTGCAGCGCCGACCCCTACGCCTTTGACGTGCTGCTGGGCGAACTGGACCTGCACCTGATCGCCGAGGGCCGCCACTTCGAGCTGGGCGAATGCCTGGGGGCGCAATGGCAACGCGTCGACGGCATCGACGGCGTGCGCTTCGCGGTGTGGGCGCCGAATGCGCGGCGCGTGTCGGTGATCGGCGAATTCAACGGCTGGCACCAGGCGCGCCATCCGATGCGGCTGCGCCATCCCAGCGGCATCTGGGAGCTGTTCGTGCCGGCCGCGCTGGGCGCGGAGCCCGGCAGCCGCTACAAATACGACCTGCTCGACCCGCACGGCACCGAGCTGCCCGACAAGGCCGACCCGCTCGCGCTCGCCACCGAAGCGCCGCCAGAGACCGCCTCGGTCGTGACCGCACCGGGCAAGGGCGCGCCGCCGTTCGAATGGCACGACGCCGACTGGATGGCACGCCGCGACGCAGCCGATCCCTACACCCTGCCGATGTCGGTCTACGAAATCCATGTCGGCTCGTGGCTACGCGCCGCCAACGACAACCGGCACGGCTGGGACATCCTGGCCGAGCGGCTGGTGCCATACGTGCAGGAGCTCGGCTTCACGCATATCGAACTGCTGCCCATCACCGAGCACCCCTTCGGCGGCTCGTGGGGCTACCAACCGCTGTCGCTGTACGCGCCGACCGCGCGGCTGGGGCCGCCGCAGGCCTTCGCCGCCTTTGTCGACCGCTGCCACCAGGCTGGCATCGGCGTGATCCTGGACTGGGTGCCGGCGCACTTTCCGACCGACCCGCACGGGCTCGCGCGCTTCGACGGCACCGCGCTCTACGAGCACATGGATCCGCGCGAAGGCTTCCACCAGGACTGGAACACACTGATCTACAACCTCGGCCGCAACGAGGTGCGCGGCTTCCTGCTGGCCGGCGCGCTGCACTGGCTGGAGCACTTCCATGCCGACGGGCTGCGCGTGGACGCGGTCGCTTCCATGCTTTACCGCGACTACAGCCGCCAGCCGGGGCAATGGGTGCCGAACCGCTACGGCGGCCGCGAGAACCTGGAGGCGGTCGCGTTCCTGCGCGAACTCAACAGCGTGGTCCATGAACGCTGCCCCGGCGCGCTGACCATCGCCGAGGAATCCACCGCCTGGCCCGGCGTCACCGCCAGCGTGGCCAGCGGCGGGCTCGGCTTCGACTTCAAGTGGAACATGGGCTGGATGCACGACACGCTGCGCTACCTCGGCCACGAGCCGGTACACCGTGCCTGGCACCACCAGGACATGACCTTCGGGCTGGTCTATGCATGGTCCGAGGCCTTCGTGCTGCCGCTGTCGCATGACGAAGTCGTGCACGGCAAGGGCTCGATGCTTGGCAAGGCGCCTGGCGACGACTGGCAGCGCTTTGCGGGCCTGCGTGCCTACTACGGTTTCATGTGGGCCCATCCGGGCAAGAAGCTGCTGTTCATGGGTGGGGAGCTGGCGCAGTGGCAGGAGTGGAACCATGACGCCGAACTCGACTGGGCGCTGCTGGACCACCCCATGCACCGCGGCATGCACACGCTGGTGCGCGACCTGAACCGGCTCTACCGCGAACTGCCGGCGCTGCACGCGCTCGACCACAGCCCCGAGGGCTTCCAGTGGGTGGTCGGCGACGACAACCACAACAGCGTGTTCGCGTGGCTGCGCCGCGCCGCGCCGGGCAGCCGCGAGGTCGTGCTGGTGGTGGTCAACATGACGCCGGTGCCGCGCCAGGGCTACCGCATCGGCGTACCCTTTGCCGGCACCTGGCAGGAATGCCTGAACACCGACGCCGGGTGCTACGGCGGCAGCAATGTCGGCAACGGCGGCGCCGTGACGGCGGTGGACGTGCCCTCGCACGGCCAGCCGGCCTCGCTGGCGCTGACGCTGCCGCCGCTGGCCACGCTCGTGCTGCGGCTCGGCCATGCAGAGGGTGAACAAGGCGCAACGACATGACCCGACCCTTCGCGGACCGGCTTCTCCCCGGCAAGCCATATCCACTGGGCGCCCACTGGGACGGGCTGGGGGTCAACTTCGCGGTGTTCTCGGCGCATGCCTCGCGCATCGACCTGTGCCTGTTCTCCGAGAACGGCCGCAAGGAACTGGCACGCATGCCGCTGCCGGAATGCACCGACGAGATCTGGCACGGCTACCTCCCCAACGCGGCACTCGGCACGCTGTACGGCTACCGCGCGCATGGCCCCTACGATCCCGCGCACGGGCACCGCTTCAACCCGCACAAGCTGCTGCTGGACCCGTACGCGCGCCAGCTGAGCGGCCCGGTGCGCTGGGCCGATGTGCTGTTCGGCTACCGCCTGCAGAGCGCGCGCGGCGACCTGACGCCGGACCGCCGCGACAGCGCCCAGAGCATGCCCAAGGCGGTGGTGATCGACGAAAGCTTTCACTGGGGCGACGACCGCCCGCCCGCGGTGCCGTGGCCTGCCACCGTCATCTACGAGGCCCACCTGCGTGGCCTGTCGATGCTGCGCGACGACCTGCTGCCCAACCTGCGCGGCTCCTTCGCCTCGCTGTGCGACCCGCGCTTTATCGACCACCTGGTGCAGATGGGCATCACCACCGTGGAGCTGCTGCCGGTACACGCCATCCTGCAGGACCGCTTCCTGCTGGAGCGCGGGCTGCGCAACTACTGGGGCTACAACACCATCGCGTACTTCGCCCCGGAACCGGCGTACCTGGGCACAGGGCAGTTGCAGGAATTCAAGGTGGCGATGCGGCGCCTGCATGCGGCCGGCATCGAAGTGATCCTTGACGTGGTCTACAACCACACCTGCGAGGGCAACGAACTGGGGCCGACGGTATCGTGGCGCGGCCTGGACAACGCCAGCTACTACCGCCTGATGCCGGGCGACGAGCGCCACTACATCAACGACACCGGCTGCGGCAACACGCTCAACCTGTCGCAACCGCGCGTGCTGCAGATGGTGATGGACTCGCTGCGCTACTGGGTGGAGTGCTACCACATAGATGGCTTCCGTTTTGACCTGGGCAGCACGCTCGGGCGCGAGGGCAACGGCTTCGACCAGGGCTCGGGCTTCTTCGATGCGCTGATGCAGGACCCGGTGCTGAGCCGCGTCAAGCTGATCTCGGAACCATGGGACCTGGGCCCCGGTGGCTACCAGCTCGGCAACCACCCGCCCGGCTTTGCCGAATGGAACGACAAGTTCCGCGACGCGGTGCGCCGCTTCTGGCGCGGCGATGCCGGCAAGCGCGGCGAACTGGCTGCGCGGCTGGCGGCCTCGGCCGACCTGTTCGACCGGCGCCACCGGCGCCCGTGGGCCAGCGTCAACTTCATCACCGCGCACGACGGCTTTACGCTGGCGGACCTGGTCAGCTACAGCAGCAAGCACAACGAAGCCAACGGCGAGGACAACCGCGACGGCACCGACGACAACGCCAGCGCCAACTGGAGCCCGGACGGCAGCATCGAAGGCCCGACCGACGACCCGGAGATCCTGGAGCGCCGCAATCGGGTGGCGCAGGCGCTGATGGCCACGCTGCTGCTCGCGCAAGGCACGCCGATGCTGACCGCCGGTGACGAATGGGGGCGCACCCAGCACGGCAACAACAACGCCTATTGCCAGGACAACGAGATCTCGTGGCTGCACTGGAAGCAGGCCCAGACGCCCGGTGCGCAGCCGCTGCAGCACATGGTGCGACGCCTGCTCGCACTGCGCCGGCGGCTGCACGCGCTCACCGGCGACCGCTTTGCCCACGGGCGCCAGGAACCGGCGCGCGGCATCGCCGACATTGCCTGGTTCGATACCGACGGCAAACCGCCCACCCCCGAGGAATGGGCAGACCCGGAAGTCCGCACGCTGGCACTGCGCCGCGCTGCCCCGCCGCCGCAACCTGAGCGTCCGCAACTGGGTTCGATGCCGGAAGAGGAGGAGGACGAAGACGATGCGCGCACCGTGCAGGTGACGCTGCTGCTGCTCAACGCCGGCGAGGCCGATGCGTCGTTCCTGCTGCCCGAGCCCAGGCTGGCCTGGACCCGGCTCTTCGACAGCAGCCGTCCCGAAGCCACCGAGTCCGAGCTTGCCGGCGATGCGGTGGGCGAAAGCCAGGTGGTGCCGGGCCATTCGCTGGTGCTGCTGGCCGCCCCGGCCCGCAGCCGTGAGAGCCCGCACCAGGAAAGCCCTCCGCTGGGCGCGCCGCAGGAGACACAGGAATGACCGGACGTACGCACGCGCCACCCCCCACGCCACTGCAGAAGCTGGCGCTGCGCGCGGACCTGCAGCCGCATTGGACGGATGCATGGAGCCAGCCGCAAACCGTGTCCGACGACGCGCTGCGGCGCGTGCTGGACGGCCTTGGCCTGCCCTGCTCGACGCCTGGCCAGTGCGAAGCCTCGCGCGCCTGGCTCGCGGCCGATGACGCCGCCCATACGCTGCCGCCGCTGGTCACCGCCGAACGCGGCCAGCCGGTGGCGGTGCCATGGCCGCACACGCTGCCGGAGCGCGCTTACCGGCTGACGCTGGAAGACGGCGCCATCGTGACCGGCACCGCAGTGCGCGCGCACGCGGACGGTAATCCGGCCGGCACCATGCTGCTGCCGCCCATCGATGTTTGCGGCTACCACCGGCTCGAACTGGGCGATGCGCAAACGGTGCTGGCGGTGGCTCCCGCACGCTGCTATGGCGTAGCGGACGCGCTACGTCACGCCGGCCGCGCCGCTGCCGGCGCCGGCGCACGCCCATGGGGCCTGGCAGTACAGCTCTACAGCCTGCGCCGCGGCGCCAACTGCGGCATGGGCGACCTGACCGCACTGGCCGGGTGTTGCACCAGCGCCGCTGCCCTGCACGCCGACGCGGTCGCGATCAATCCGCTGCATGCCGGCTTTGCCGCGCTGCCGCATCGCTACAGCCCGTATGCGCCTTCCAGCCGGCTGTTCCTGAATCCGCTGTACGCCGATCCCGCCGCGATGTTCGGCCAGGCAGCGCTGGACGCGGCCATCGCCTCGCTTGGCATCGGCGAGCAGCTGGCCGCCCTCGAAGCGCTCTCGGAAATCGACTGGATCGCGCTGGCGCCGCTGCGCTACGCCGTGCTGCACTGGCTCTGGCAGCGGCGCGAAAGCCTGCTGCCGCGTGCGGCGCTGGACGACTGCGCCGCCTTCCGGGCGCGGGGGGGCACTGCGCTGCATGCGCACGCCTGCTACGAGGCGATCCAGGCGCAGCGGCTGGCCGGCTCCACCAACGGCATGAACCACGCGTCGGCGCCCGACTGGCGCTGCTGGCCGGTCACGCTGCGCTCGCCCACCGACGCCGCGGTGGCGGCCTTTGCCCGCGACCATGCCGACGATGTGGCCTGCCACGCCTTCCTGCAATGGCTCGCCGCCGATGGCATGGCGCGTGCGCAGCGCGCCGCGCGCGACGCCGGCATGGCGGTCGGCGTGGTCTGCGACCTGGCCGTTGGCGCCGACCCGGGCGGCAGCCAGGCATGGACCCGCCAGCAGGAAATCCTGGCCGGCTTCCATGCCGGCGCGCCGCCGGACCTGTACAACCCGCTCGGCCAGGACTGGGGCGTCGCGGTGTTCTCGCCGCGCGGCCTGCGCCAGCACGGTTACGCCGCCTTCCTGGAAATGCTGCGCGCGAACCTCTCCCACTGCGGCGGGCTGCGCATCGACCATGTGCTGGGCCTGGCGCGGATGTGGCTGGTGCCCGCCGGCGCATCCGCCAGCGACGGCGCCTACCTGCGCTACCCGCTGAACGACCTGCTGCGGCTGGTGGCGCTGGAATCCTGGCGGCACCGCGCCATCATCATCGGCGAGAACCTCGGCACGGTCCCGCCCGAGCTGAACGCGGCGCTGGCCGCGCGCGGCGTGCTCGGCATCGACGTGCTGTGGTTCCAGCGCGAGGCAGTGACGGCGGCCAAAGCCGATGCCGAAGCCGATGCCGAAGCCGATGCCGATCCAGCCGTCGAAGCCGATCCCGTCGCGCCGTTCCAGCCACCCGCGCAGTGGCCGCCCGAGGCCATCGCCACCACCTCCACGCACGACCTGCCCACCGTCGCCGGCTGGTGGGCCGGGCGCGACCTCGACTGGCGCGACCGGATGAAGCTGCTCGCGCCCGGCGAAACCCTGGCGCAGGCGCATGCTGGCCGAGCCCGAGAGCGCAGCGCGCTGTGGCAGGCGCTGAACCAGGCCGGGCTATGCCAGGGCCAGGAGCCCGATCCCGCGCACGCACCGCTGGACGCCGTGCTTGCCTGGCTGGGCACAGCCCGCACCGCCATGCGCGTGGTTCCGCTGGAAGACCTGCTGGGCGAGGCCGAGCAGCCCAACTTGCCCGGCACCACCAGCGTCCATCCCAACTGGCAGCGCCGGCTTGATGCCGACGTGCGCGCGCTGGCCGACGCGCCGGAACTGCGCGCCCGCGCGCAATCGATTCGGCAAGCCGTTCGCAGTGGCCGTCACCGCACCCTGGATCCGCCACCGCGCGGCTAGCCGCAAGGATCGGCGCGCGAAGGTGGCGCCCACCCCACCCGCGCCGCGATCCGGGCGCGCACTGCTCTCCCATCCGCTAAGCTTGACCCACCAGCATGCGCAGGAGGTCCCGCCATGAAGGAAGTGATCCGGCCCGAGCACGCCGACGACACCCGTACCGCCCTGTCCGGCGCCAGCCTGCGGCGCGCGTTCCTGGACCACGTGTTCCATACCCAGGGCAAGCTGCCCGGGCACGCCAGCCAGAACGACCTCTACCAGGCGGCGGCGCACACCGTGCGCGACCGGTTGGTGCAGCGCTGGATCAGCACCGCCGAAGCCTACCTGGGCCAGCCTTCGCGCACCGTCGCCTACCTGTCGGCCGAATTCCTGATGGGCCCGCACCTGGGCAACAACCTGATCAACCTCGGCATCTTCGATGAAGTGCGCGAGGCCATGGCGGCGGCCGGGCTGGATCTCGACCGCATCCTGGAGCAGGAAGTCGAGCCGGGGCTAGGCAACGGCGGCCTGGGCCGGCTGGCGGCGTGCTTCATGGATTCGCTGGCGACGCTGGAGATCCCGGCGCTGGGCTACGGCATCCGTTACGAATACGGCATCTTCCAGCAGACCATCATGGACGGCATGCAGGTGGAGAAGACCGATACCTGGCTGCGCAACGGCAACCCGTGGGAGATCCAGCGCTCCGAATGGGCGGTACAGGTGCGCCTCGGCGGCCACACCGAGCACTACACCGACGACCGTGGCCACTACCGCGTGCGCTGGGTGCCGGCCAAGACCGTGGCCGGCGTGCCCTTCGACTCGCCGATCCTGGGCTACCGCGTCAATACCGTGAACACGCTGCGGCTGTGGCGCGCCGATGCCACCGAGGCCTTCGACTTCCATACCTTCAACCGCGGCGACTACCTCGGCGCGGTGAGCAAGAAGGTGACGTCGGAGAACCTGACCAAGGTGCTCTACCCCAACGACGAGACCGCGCAGGGCAAGGAGCTGCGGCTGGAGCAGCAGTACTTCTTCGTCGCCTGTTCGCTGCAGGACATGTTGCGGCTGCTGGCCGTCGATGGCATCCCGGTGACGCGCTTCCACGAGAAGTTCGCGGTGCAGCTGAACGACACGCACCCGGCGGTAGGTATCGCCGAACTGATGCGGCTGCTGGTCGACGAGAACGACCTGTCATGGAACGAGGCCTGGGACATCACCCAGCGCGCCTTCGCCTACACCAATCACACGCTGCTGCCCGAGGCGCTGGAGCGCTGGCCGCTGCAGTTGTTCCGCCGTGTGCTGCCACGGCACCTGGAAATCATCCTGGAGATCAACGCGCGCTTCCTGGACGAGGTTCGCATCCGTTTCTTCGGCGACGAATCGCGGCTGTCGCGGCTGTCGCTGATCGACGAGCAGGGCGAGCGCCATGTGCGCATGGCCAACCTGGCGTGCGTGGGCAGCCACGCCATCAATGGCGTGGCCGAGCTGCACTCGCGGCTGATGCGCGAGGACGTGCTCAAGGACTTCTACGCGATGTGGCCGGAGAAATTCACCAGCATCACCAACGGCGTCACGCCGCGACGCTGGCTGGCGCTGTCCAACCCGAGGCTGACGCGGCTGGTGACCGATGCGATCGGCGATGGCTGGATCTCCGACCTGGAGCGCATCCGCGTGCTCGAGCCCTATGCAGACGATGCCGGCTTCCGCAAGGGATGGCAGGCGATGCGGCGCGCCAACAAGGAAGACCTGGCGCAGCTGATCCGCGACACCACCGGCGTGGTGGTGGATCCGTCGTCGATGTTCGACGTGATGGTCAAGCGCATCCACGAATACAAGCGCCAGCACCTCGCGGTGCTGCACGTGATCGCGCTGTACCACCGCATCAAGTCCGACGCGAACGCGGAGATCCCCCCGCGCACCTTCCTGTTCGGCGGCAAGGCCGCGCCGGGTTACGAATACGCCAAGCTGATGATCCGCTTCATCACCTCGGTCGCCGAAGTGATCAACCGCGACCCGCAGGTGCGCGACCGGCTCAAGGTGGTGTTCCTGCCCAACTTCAACGTCACCTACGGCCAGCGCATCTACCCGGCGGCCGACCTGTCCGAGCAGATCTCGCTGGCGGGCAAGGAGGCCTCCGGCACCGGCAACATGAAGTTCGCGATGAACGGCGCGCTCAACATCGGCACCATGGACGGCGCCAATATCGAGCTGCGCGAGGCCGTCGGCAACGACAACTTCTTCCCGTTCGGCCTGACCGCGTCCGAGGTCTATGCCCTGCGCGCGAGCGGCTACGACCCGGCGGCCTACTACCACAGCAATCCGCAGTTGCGCGCTGTGATCGACCTGGTCCAGCAGGGCTTCTTCTCGCGCGGCGATCCGGCGCTGTTCCGGCCGCTGTGCAACCCGCAGGCGGGGCACGACCCCTACCTGCTGCTGGCGGACTTCGCTTCCTATATCGAATGCCAGCAGATCGTCTCCGACGCCTATGCCGACCAGGATCGCTGGCAACGCATGTCGATCCTGTCGTGCGCGCGTTCCGGCCGCTTTTCGTCCGACCGCGCCATCCGTGAATACTGCGAGCGCATCTGGAACGTCGAGCCGGTGCCGGTGCGGCTGCTGCACCGTGCCAGCGGCGCCCCGTGGCAGGTAGATCCCGGCGCCCGGGGGCCGCGCGCGGCATAGATGCCTTCATGCGCGCACGCGCGAAGTGTGCGGTATCGCATGCGCGGGACGCTGAATGAACCCCGGTACTTTCTACAATCGCCCATGTAACAAAACTGTCGGCACGGCCCGCTCCTGCCCGCGCGCCGCGCCGCAATGCGCTGTTCTGCTGGCATGGAGTTCGCATTGCGCAAGAGCCGCCGCAATGCCTACCTCAAGGTCCCCAGATCCAGATCCAGACCCAGACCCAGACGCCAACCGTTGGCAGGAGCCGAATTTGAATGCGAACCCGATTCTAGTCGCCCCGGGTGCCAGGTCCACCCTGCCAAACCTGGCCCCGCTCGACTGCTTTGCCGCGCCCTCTTCACGGGCCTTTTCCTCCAACGACGAACACGCGCAGGACTACCTGTTCGGGCCGGCCTGGCTGCCTGACGGGCGCGTGCGCTTCCGCCTGTGGGCGCCTGACGCGGCCGAGCAAGGCCACGCCGTGCGGCTGGAAATCGCGGGCCTGGGACCCGTCCATATGGCGGCGGGGCCCAACGGCTGGTTCGAGGCGATCGTGCCGTGCTGCGAAGGCGCGCGCTACTGGTTCCGGCTCGACGACGGCACCACCGTGCCCGACCCGGCCTCGCGCTGGCAGGCCGACGACGTGCACGGGCCGAGCATCGTGCCGGCGCGCGACGCTAGTGCCTCGTACGCGTGGACATGCCCCGACTGGCGCGGCCGGCCCTGGCATGAGGCCATCGTCTATGAAATGCATGTCGGCCTGTGCGGCGGCTTTGCGGGCGCCGCGCAGCAACTGCCGCGGCTGGCCGCGCTGGGCTTCACCGCCATCGAGCTGATGCCGGTGGCCGAGTTTCCCGGCGCACGCAACTGGGGCTACGACGGCGTGCTGCCGTTCGCGCCGGAGTCCAGCTACGGCACCCCTGACGAGTTGCGCGCGCTGGTCGACCGTGCGCACGCGCTCGGCCTGATGGTGCTGCTGGACGTGGTCTACAACCACTTCGGGCCCGAGGGCAACTACCTGCACCGCTACGCCAGCGCCTTCTTCCGCACCGACCGGCAGACCCCATGGGGCCCGGCCATCGATTTCCGGCGCCCGCAGGTCCGGCGCTTCTTCACCGAGAACGCGCGCTACTGGCTGGAACAGTTCCGCTTCGACGGGCTGCGGCTCGACGCAGTCCACGCCATCGAGGACGAAGGCTGGCTTGCGGCGCTGCCCGGCGAACTGCGTACGGCGCTGGCCGATAGCGCTCGCGGCACTGGCGGTGATCGCCACGTGCACCTGGTGCTGGAGAACGACAACAACGACGCCGCGCTGCTGGCGCAGGGCTTCGATGCGCAATGGAACGATGACGCCCACCACGCGCTGCATGTGCTGCTGACGGGCGAGGACGACGGCTACTATCGCGACTATGCCGGCCCCGCCGGCGTTGCTCCCGCTGCCGCCGAGCGTGGCCAGCCTGCGCTGCGCCACCTCGCGCGCGTGCTGGCCGAAGGCTTTGCCTACCAGGGCGAGCCCTCGCGGCACCGTTCCGCCGGCGCGGCCGCCGCCGTGTGCCGCGGCCAGCCCAGCGCGCACCTGCCGCCCACGGCCTTTGTCAGCTTCCTGCAGAACCACGACCAGGCCGGCAACCGCGCGCTCGGCGAACGGCTGGCCAGCCTGGCCGACCCGCGCGCGCTGCGTGCCGCCGTGGCGCTGCAGCTGCTGTGCCCGCAGGTGCCGTTGGTGTTCATGGGCGAAGAGACCGGCTCGCGGCAGCCGTTCCTCTACTTCACCAGCCATCCGCCGGAACTGGCCGAGGCCGTGCGCGAAGGCCGCCGCCGCGAATTCGCCGCCAGCGCGGCCTTCGGCGACGATGCGCGCGCCGCCGCCATCCCCGATCCCAACGACCTGGCTACGTTCGACGCGTCGCGGCCTGCGCTGGAGGACGACGCTGACTGGGCCCCGTACTACCGCGAGCTGCTGTCGATCCGGCGACGCGAGCTGTTGCACCGGCTGCCGGGCTGCCAGTCTGCCGGTGTCGACATCCTGGGCCGCGCGGCGCTTTGCGCGCGCTGGCACCTGATGGACGGCATGGAGCTGAGCCTGTGGCTGAACCTCGGCGACGAAGCGGTGCCCGCCATGCAACCCTGTCACGACCAGCGCGCGGCGCTGCATGAGAGCGCACCGGGCGCTGCCGCGGAACTGTCCGCCGGCATGCTGCCGCCGCTGGCCTGCGTCGCCACGTTGTGCGAGCCCGCCGCGGCGCGCGCCAGGTAATGCCGGCCACGGCAGGCACCGCGCCGGCAGCCGCGCGCGGCTTGCCGCGCGCCACCGCCCGGTTGCAGCTGCACCCTGGCTTCACCTTCGCCGATGCCGCCGGCGTGGTCGACTACTACGCCGCGCTGGGGGTCAGCCACCTGTACCTGTCACCGGTCTGCGAGGCACGGCCGGGCTCCTCGCACGGCTACGACGTCACCGACTTCACCCGCGTGCGCGAGGAACTGGGCGGCGAGGCCGGCCTGAAGGCGCTCGCCGCGCGCGCGCGCAGCGCCGGCCTCGGGCTGATCCTCGATATCGTCCCCAACCACATGGCGGCGGACTGCACCCACAACGGCTGGTGGCGCGATGTGCTGGCGCACGGGCGCGCCAGCCCCCATGCCGGCTGCTTCGACATCGACTGGACGCCGCGCGACCCGGCGCTGCATGGCAAGGTCCTGCTGCCAATCCTGGGGCAGTCGTACTGGGACGCGGTAGTCGCGGGCGAGCTGCAGTGGGTGCCCGCCAGCGGCGGACAGCCGGCCCATTTGCGCTACTTCGACCACGTGCTGCCGCTGGCGCCCGGCAGCGCCGATGCCGAGGCCACCACCGACCCCGGCTGGTACGACACCACGCAGGCCTCCGGTCGCAGCCGCCTGCACGCGCTGGCGGAACGCCAGCACTACCGGCTGGCCTGGTGGCGCACCGCTGCCGCCGCGCTGAACTGGCGCCGCTTCTTCGAGATCAGCGACCTGGTCGGCGTGTGCGAAGAAGACCCGCAGGTCTTTGACGCGGTCCATGCGCTGGTCTTCAGGCTGCTGAGCGAGGGCTGGATCGACGGCGTGCGCGTGGACCATGTCGACGGGCTGGCCGATCCTGCCGGCTACTGCCGCCGCCTGCGCGACGGACTCGACCGGCATGCCGCCGCGCGCCCGCCGCTGCTGCGGCTGCAGCGCCCGTGGCTGGTGGTCGAGAAAATCCTCGGCGGCGGCGAACGGCTGCCGCCGGACTGGCAGGTCGACGGCACCACCGGCTACGACTTCATGGATGAAGTGGCCGCGGTGCTGCACGACGAGGCCGGCGAAGCGGCGCTCACTGCGCTGTGGGCCATGACCAGCGGCGACGCGCGCCCGTACACCGATTATGTGCGCGAGGCCCGCTGCCTGGTGCTGCAGCGGCACCTCGTCACCGAATGCGAAGGCGTGACGGCCCGCCTGCACGCCTGCGCGCAACAGGAGCCCGGCACCCGCGACCTCACGCCGGCGGCGCTGCGGCAAGCACTGATGGCGCTGATGGCCGCAGTGCCGGTCTACCGCAGCTACTACGACGCGCAGCCGACGGCGCGCGACGCCGGCGCCGCGCATGCCGATGACGCCATGGTCGACCAGGCCCTGCTGTCCGCGCGCGGCGGCCTGGCACCGGACGAGGCCGTGGCGCTGGCATTCATCGCCGGCTGCCTGCGCACGCAGGCCGCGCCGGACAGCGATACTGGCGTGCTGCGCCGCCGCCTGCAGCAGCTAATGCCGGCGCTGGCGGCCAAGGCCGGCGAGGACACCGCCTTCTACCGCTACGGCCGGCTGCTGTCGCGCAACGAGGTGGGCAGCGACCCGGCGCAGCTGGCCACGCCGCCGGCGCAATTCCACGCCCGCATGGCGGCGCGCCGGCTGGCCGGCCCGCATGCGATGCTGGCCACTGCCACGCATGACCACAAGCGGGGCGAGGACGCACGCATGCGGCTGGCCGTGCTGAGCGAGCTGCCGGGCACTTTCGCCGACGCGGTCGCCGCGTGGGAGCGCGACTGCGCGTCACTGCTCGCCACGCTGCCGCGCGCGCCCGACCCGGCCAGCCGGCTGATGCTGTACCAGGCGCTGATCGGGGCATGGCCGATGGAGCATGCCGGCGAAGCGGCGCCGGTACCTGAAGCCCTGCTGGCGCGGATTTCAGCGTGGCAGGTCAAGGCCATCCGCGAAGCCAAGCGCCATGGCAACTGGACCTGCCCCGATGCCGAGTACGAAGGGGCATGCGAGGCCTTCCTGCGCGGGATCGCGGCGGCGTGGCCGCAGGGCGTGCTGGCCCATATCGGCAGCTTTGCGCAGCGGATTGCCACTGCCGGCGCGGTGAATAGCCTGGCGCAGGTGCTGGTGCAACTGACCGCGCCCGGCATCCCGGACCGTTACCAGGGCACCGAAGGCTGGGACCTCAGCCTGGTGGATCCGGACAACCGGTGCGCGCCGGACTTCAACCGGCTGCAGTCACGGCTGGCGTGCGGCGCGGGCTGGGCACACTGGCTGGCGCACTGGCGCGACGGCCGGCTCAAGCAGCAACTGGTGCGCCATGTGCTTGCGGCGCGCGACGCCGACCCCGGGCTGTTTGCCGACGGCCAGTACAGCATGCTGGCTGCCCAGGGCGCGCTGGCGCCGCAGGTACTCGCGTTTGCGCGCAGCACTGCGTCGCGCCAGGCCGTCACCGTGGTCACGCGGCTGTCGGCGTCCCGGGTCGACCCGGCCGTGCCGCGCATTCCGCCGGCGTACTGGGGCGACACCACGCTGAACCTTGGCGCGCCACAGCCGGGCCGCTGGATCGACGCGCTGACGGGACATCCGCTCGATGCGCCCGCTGGCCGCCTGCGCCTGCGCGATGTGCTGGGCGGGCTGCCGGTGGCACTGCTGCTGCGCGAGCCCTGAAAAGCGCGTCACAGGTGTATGTCACAAGGGCGGCATGTGCGGGATCGGGGCTTGCGATGCGATCGGGGTCAGCGGCGGGCGCGGGACCCTGGGCGCATAGGGCCCATGCGGTCCATGCGGACCATGCAACCCGTGCGGGTCGTGCGGCGGCACCGCCTGGCCGTGATGGAATGGCTGTGCCTCGGCGGGCGGCTCGCGCTGCGCCTGGCTGGGCGAGGCGCTGCGGTCCTGCGGCAGGTAGGGCCGGATCACGACGGCGACGTAGTCGTCTTCCTTCGGCGTCACCACGATATAGGCAAGGCCGGACATCACCAGCCCCACTTCGCCCAGTTCGGTGGCAATGCGCGCCACGATAAAGCGCTGCAGCAGCAGCGGGTTGACGCTGTCGTCGATGGCAAGCGCCGCCGTGCAGATGGTCAGAAAGCAGCGCTCGACTTCGCGGCAGACCACCACCACTTCATCGAGCGCATAGCCGGAACGGCTGGCACGCACCAGCACCGAGACGCCGGAACTGGGCGCGGCGCGGTGCCAGCCGGGCTTGATCTTGAAACTGGGCAGCGTCAACCCGGAGCCTGTGTCCTGCGCGACCGTATTAAAGCGCTGGGCAAAATCCAGCGGAGTGATCGCGAGCAACTGGCGTTCGACCGGCGCTGAGGAAACCGACACCGAAGAGGCCAGGATGACGGTGGACAGGATGCTGGCGAAATTCATTTCTACCCTCGCAACAGGATGTGCCGCTCCCCCCGGCCGGCTGCGCTGATAGCCCCGTCAGCGCGCGGCACACGGAGCCGCCGCGGCGTGGGGCCGGCGTGGCGGGTTGTGCTCGGCGGCACAATGCCGAACGCCAGTTGTGGCCAGCATTGCTTCACTATAGACAGGACGGCACGCAAGCACACGACGGTACGCAAGCGGCGCGCCACGGGGCGCGGTGCGTCCCGGTGCGGGCGGCGTCCACGGCACGATCTGGCCTGGCTGCATGGCGCATGCACTTTCTGCAGCTACTGTAAAAACTACGGCGCGCCTCATTGCGGAAGCACCACCCTGGCGGGCGCTACGCTGCGGCGCAAGCCGCACAACCTCCTTTCGCCCCCCGGGAACGGAGCTTGCAGGTTGGTAGCAGGTGCGGGCAGGGTTGCATCAGCCCGCCGCTTGCGTAGTAGCCGCCGTCGCGTCCTTGACCCCGTCATTGACGCCGGCGCACCGTACAGGAGGACCGCCATGACAACTCGTTTCCGCTCCCGCATTCGCCATCTGGCGCTGCCGCTGGCGGTATTCGCCATGGCAGTCGCCCCGGCGGTGCCGGCGGCACCCACCGATGCGCCAGCCGCGCCATCCTCAACCGGGCGCACCGCCGCGCCGCGCGACACCGAAATTACCAGCGACCGCACCATCACGTCCGAAGTCCAGGCACGGCTGGCTAACGCCCGCACGCTCGCCCCGGCGAAGATCCGCGTGTCGACCACCGACGGCGTGGTCAAGCTCGAAGGCTCGGTACGCGACGACAAGCAGCGCGCCATGGCCATGGAACTGGCCCGTTCGGTACGCGGCGTGACCGCGGTATCCGATGAACTGCGCGCCGGTACCGATTGAAAACCCGGATTGAAGACCGCTCGAATCTAGCCTGGAGACACCATGAGCACCCATCGCCAGCCCGACCATGACACCACGCGGCGCCACAGCGAGCCGCGGCCCGACCCGCACAAGGGCGGGCCCGACATCGAACACGAGCGCGGCAAGCCGGGACGCGACCGCCGCCACGACGTCGAGCGCGAGCACGATATTCCCGACGAGAACGGCGAGCCGCCTTCGGTGAAGCGCCGCGGCGGCAACCCGGAGGAAAGCGAGCCGCCGGTGGAAAACACCTGACCGCTGCATCGCGCCACCATGCCACACCGCACCGCACAGGAGAGACCATGAGCAAGACCGTACGTACCGGCGCCCGCCACGGGGACCGTGTCGGCAGCACCAGCGGCACGCGACGGGACAGCGCGCAAGCTTCGGCCGGAGGCGGCCGCCCGCGTGACAAGACCGCAACGGGCGCCGCGCGGGCCCAGGCCGGCAATATCCCCAGCACCCTGGATCCGGATCTGGACCAGGAGACCAACGATATCGAGAGCGAACTCGAGCAGCGCGACGAAGAATCGCACATGCCGCCGGAAGACGAAATTCCGGAAGAAGAGATCGCCGATGAAGTGGTGCGCGCCGCCGAGGGGCTGCCGGCCGAGGTGCCGGTCGACAAGGCCGACCGTACCGACGACCGCGACGAGCACCCGCCCAACCTGCCCCGCCGCGAGCCCTGACATCTGACAAGCCGGCAGGGAAAAAGGGCGGCGGCGCAGGTTCGCTGCGCCGCCGCCCTTCTCGTTCCCTCACCCTCACTCCGAAGCAAGCAACCCGTAGCGCTGCACGCGGATGTGGTTGATCACGTCCTGCACGCCGAACACGCGCTCTGCAATGTCCTCGATGTCGTACTTGGTGTGACGGTCGTTGACCTTGCCTTCCAGCGTCACCACGCCCTCCTGCACGCGGACTTCGACATCGCTGACATCGAGTTCGTCATCCCGCGCCAGCCGGTTGCAGACCTCATCGTGGATGCGGTCGTCCTCACGACGGTAATTGCGCGGACCGGCGGGACGCCGCTGCGCGGGCGCGTCCCACTCGTCGTCACTGCCGCCATAGCCGCCGTAGCCGCCATCGCCACCATAGCCGCGGGCCTCGCGCTCAAGGCGCTCGTCTTGCCAGCGCCCGTAGCCGTAGCGCTCAGGCTCGCCGTAGCCGCCATGGCCGCGATAGCCGCCATAGCCGCCACCACGTTCATCGCGACCGCGGCTCGCACCCGCCGCACTGCTCCGCGACCACTCGTCTTCATAACGCGGATCGCCACGGCCGCCGGCGCTATGGCGCGGGTCGGCCGGACGGCGCCATTCCTCGACGTGACGCCCATACCAGCCTTCGTCGCCGCGTGCCACGTCCTCGGCCTGGTCGCGTGGCAGACGCTCGGCGGTATTGCCGTAGCGGCCGCCGCTCAGTTCTCGCTGGCGCCGGTTGCGCGACTGGGCGGGGATGCCGCTGTAGCCCTGGTCATTGCTGCCGTACTGCTGGTCGGGGCGCCTGCGCAGGTAGTTGTCGTCGCTATGTCTCATCGTCGTGCTCCTATGTGTCCCTATGCCTCAGTACGGATCTCCGCGCCCGCGGCGGCCGGCGGCGCTTCCGCCATCGGCACCTCGAAGCAGGCCAGCAGCGGCAGGTGGTCGGAGGCGACCCGCGCCAGCGGCGAGCGATGGCTGGCCACCGAGACCAGATGCGCGCGCGGCGATACCCAGATCCGGTCCAGCGCAAAAACCGGCATGCGCGAGGGGAACGTGGCGGTGTGGGGAGTGTGTTCGAAATACGCGTGCAGCCAGCGCAGCGGACGTCCCCACAAGAACCACTCGTTGACATCGCCCAGCAGGATGGTGGGCAACGGCGGCGCCGCGGCGATGTAATTGAGCAGTTGCTGCACCTGGTGACGCCGCTCGCCGGGGCGCAGCCCCAGGTGCGTGGCGATAACGCGCAACGCGCTGATGTGCCCCGACGCGGTACAGGCCAGCGTGACGTCGATCGCGCCACGTGCCTCGCAACCTTTCACCGTGAGGTCGATCTGGTTGACCGCCTGCGGCGCGAAGCGCGTCAGCAGGGCATTGCCGAAGTCCGCGTTGCCGCGCACGCGGGTAAAACCCGACACCACATGCATGCCGGTGTGCCCCGCCAGGTATTCAAGCGTGTGGTCATTGCTGCTGCCCGACTCGACTTCCTGCAGCGCGACGATATCCGCGCTGAGTTCTTCGAGCACCGCGGCGATCCGGTCGGGACGGTAGCGGCGGTCGGTACCGACTGCGCGATGGATGTTGTAGCTGGCCACCGTCATGCGCGCGAGCCCCGCGGTGCGCACGGGGCCGCAATGGAGTGCCTGGCTGGCATCCGGCACGCTGCACTGGCCGTCGGCCGCTTGCGCAGGATTTACAAGAGGCGGTAAGTCCGGTTGCATTCGCATTTTGCCGCGCCCTGCCGGGTGGAAAGGCCGTGGCCAGCGCGGCGGCAGGACGCCGCGCGCGGGCCAGGCGGCCATTGCGAGAATTGCCCTGTCAGGCGCTCGGGATCAGGCACCGTCCAGGAACTGGCTGCGCGGGCCAAGACGTCGGCCGAGGTCCGGGCTGACCCAGCGGGTGCCGCTGTCCATATACGGGTCAGGCGTGCGCTGAATGGGCGGGGTGGTCATGCCGGGCTGCGCCGGCACGGTAGAAGGCTGGGCTTCGGGCGCCGGCGCGAGGTCCTGCCGTGTAGCAGTGTTGGCGCCCTGCGTGTACGGGTCGAACTTGTCGGTGCTGCGTGCGCCCTGCGAATATGGGTCATAGGTGCCGCGCGGCGTGCCAGGCGTCATCTGCGCCATGGCGGGAATCGCAGCGGCGGCGAGGGCGACGGCGGCGAGGAGTCGGCTGGGTCGGATATGCTTCATGGTTACCTCCGTTCAGGACGCGATGTGCGCGCCAGTAACCATGAGCAAGCGAAAGGCGTGCCTGTACCTTATGGTCCAGGCTGCGCCCCGCGCTCGCGACGTGAGGCTCAGGCCATGCTGACCCTGTCCCGCGCGCCTGCCTGCGGCGTGCCGGCCTTGCCGCGCGCCAGCACCGGCACCAGCGCCGCGCCGGTATGGCTGGCCTGGATCCGCGCCAGCGACTCCGGATCGGCCGCGCCGACGATGGTGCCACCGCCCGCACCGCCTTCCGGCCCCAGGTCGATGATCCAGTCGGCCTCGGCGATCACGTCGAGGTCATGCTCGATCACCACCACGCTGTGGCCGCCGTCGGTGAGGCGGTGCAGCACGCGGATCAGCCGCGCCACGTCGGCCATGTGCAGGCCAACGGTAGGCTCGTCCAGCACATACAGCGTATGCGGCGCCTTCTGGCCG
The DNA here is from genome assembly GCF_040784895.1 of Cupriavidus sp. Agwp_2. NCBI lineage: Bacteria > Pseudomonadati > Pseudomonadota > Betaproteobacteria > Burkholderiales > Burkholderiaceae > Cupriavidus > Cupriavidus sp. Agwp_2. Next base: position 60,421 of record NZ_CP088084.1, on the reverse strand, counting down.
CGGCGCGTGACGTCGTCGCGCACCTTGCTCAGTTCGGTGACCAGCTTGATGCGCTGCGCCTCGCCGCCTGACAGCGTCGGCGACGGCTGGCCCAGCGTCAGGTACCCCAGCCCCACGTCCTTCATCAGCTGCAGCGGGTGCGCAATATTGGACATCGATGCAAAAAATTCCACTGCTTCGTCGATCTCCATGGTCAGCACGTCGCCGATGTTCTTGCCGCGCCAGGTGACCGCGAGCGTCTCGGGATTGAAGCGCTGGCCGTGGCAGACATCGCATGGCACCTTCACGTCCGGCAGGAAGCTCATGCCGATGGTGCGCACGCCCTGCCCTTCGCACGCGGGACAGCGGCCATCGCCGGTGTTGAACGAAAAGCGCGACGCGGCATAGCCGCGCGCACGCGCCTCGAGCGTATCGGCGAAGAGCCGTCGGATCGTGTCCCACACGCCGATATATGTGGCCGGGCATGAGCGCGGCGTCTTGCCGATCGGCGTCTGGTCGACTTCAAGCACGCGGTCGATCGATTCCCAGCCCGTGATGGCATCGCAGCCATACCAGTCGTGATCGACCTTGAGGGGCTTCTTCGCCGTCGACTTGCTCACCTTCGCCTCTTCCTTGGCCGCATTGCGCGCGCGGCGCGTGGCCGGCGACGACAACACCGAGCGGCCCACCGCATCGAGCAGGTTCGTCATCAGCACGTCGCGCGCCAGTGTCGACTTGCCCGAGCCCGACACGCCGGTGATTGCCACCAGCCGTGACAGCGGAATGCGCGCGGTCACGTGGCGCAGGTTGTGCAACGAGGCGCCGTGCACGGTCAGCCATTCGGACGGATCGGCCGGCTTTCCTGCTGCGCCCGGCTTCACGGGACGGCGCGCCTGCAGCGGATGGATGATCGGCTGCGCCAGGAACTGGCCGGTGGTGGAAGTCGGCGCCGCGGCAAGGTCGGCCACGCCGCCCTGCGCCACCAGCGTGCCGCCGCGCTTGCCCGCGCCGGGGCCGATGTCGATGATGTGGTCGGCGCGGCGGATGGTGTCCTCGTCATGCTCGACCACCACCAGCGTATTGCCCTTGTCGCCCAGCTTGCGCAGCGCATCGAGCAGGATCTGGTTGTCGCGCGGATGCAGGCCGATGGTGGGTTCGTCCAGCACGTAGCACACACCCTGCAGGTTGCTGCCAAGCTGCGCCGCCAGGCGGATGCGCTGGGCCTCGCCGCCGGACAGGCTCGGCGCGGCGCGGTCCAGGCTCAGGTAGCCCAGGCCCACTTCTTCCAGGAACTGCAGCCGGCTGCCGATTTCGCTGACCACGTCGCGTGCAATCTCGGCATCGCGGCCGGTCAGGCGCAGGCCGTCGACCCAGCGGCGGGTGTCGGACACGGTCCATTGCGCCACGTCGACGATGGCCTGCGTATCGAACGTGACCGCGCGCGCCACCGGGTTCAGGCGCGTGCCATGGCAGTCTGGGCACGGCGCTTCGCCCACGCCTTCGGGTTCCAGCTCTTCCGATGGCAGGCTCTGCTCGCGGCCGCGGTTGTCGTCGGCGAGCACGGTATCGTCGTACGCCGCGCGCTGCTCGCGCGTCAGCGCCAGGCCGGTGCCGACGCAGCTGCCGCACCAGCCGTGCTTGCTGTTGTAGGAGAACATGCGCGGGTCCAGCTCGGGATAGCTGGTGCCGCATTCGGGGCAGGCGCGCTTGGTCGAGAACACCTTGACCTCGCCCACGTGCGCGGTGCCGCCGTTGGTCATGGCATGGTCCAGCCCGTCGAGCGGCGCCAGCAGGTGCATCACGCCCTTGCCCGCTTCCAGGGCCTGCGCCAGCAGTGCACGCAGTTGCGGCTCGTTTTCAGGCGTGATGACCAGGTCGCCGACCGGCAGCTCGATGGTGTGCTCGCGGAAACGGTCCAGGCGCGGCCACGGATCGACCGGCAGGAACTCGCCATCGACGCGCAGATGCGTATTGCCGCGCGCCTTGGCCCATTTGGCCAGGTCGGTATAGACGCCCTTGCGGTTGACCACCAGCGGCGCCAGGAAGCCGACGTGCTGGCCGCGATGGTCGCGCAGCAACTGCGCGGCGATCGATTCCGGGCTCTGCGACGTCACCGGCGCGCCGTCATGCACGCAGTGCTGGATGCCCAGCTTGACGTAGAGCAGGCGCAGGAAGTGCCACACCTCGGAAGTGGTCGCCACCGTGCTCTTGCGGCCGCCGCGCGACAGGCGCTGCTCGATGGCGACGGTCGGCGGGATGCCGTAGACCGCATCCACCTCGGGCCGCCCCGCCGGCTGCACGATCGAGCGCGCATACGCGTTGAGCGATTCCAGGTAGCGGCGCTGGCCTTCGTGGAACAGGATGTCGAACGCCAGCGTCGACTTGCCCGAGCCGGACACGCCGGTGACCACGTTGAATTTGCCGTGCGGGATATCGACGTTGAGCGACTTCAGGTTGTGCTCGTGCGCGTTGACGATGCGCACCACGTCCTCGCCCTCGATCTCGCGGCGCGCGCGGCGGGCCTGCAATACCGCCTGCAGCGGCACGCCTTCGGCTTCGGCGCCGGCGGCACGTTCAGCGGCAAGCGTGCCGGCTTCGCCGAGCGCGGCGTCATAGTGGATCAGCGCCTGGCCGGTATGCGACGCGGCACAGCCCTTCACGTCTTCGGGCGTGCCGGTGCAAACCACGCGGCCGCCGGCATCGCCGCCTTCGGGTCCCAGGTCGATCAGCCAGTCCGCGGCGCGGATCACGTCGAGGTTGTGCTCGATCACGATCAGCGAATGGCCGCTGTCGAGCAGCTTGCCGAAGGCCAGCATCAGCTTGGCGATATCGTCGAAGTGCAAACCCGTGGTCGGTTCGTCGAACATGAACAGACGGCGCGGCAGCGTGCTGCCGCGGGTGCGCGACGGCGTGGCCTGCGCGGCTTCGGCCAGGAAGCCGGCCAGCTTCAGGCGCTGCGCCTCGCCGCCCGACAACGTGGGCACGGGCTGGCCCAGCTTCATGTATTCGAGGCCGACATCGACGATGGGCTGCAGCACCCGCAGCACCGCGGCATCGCTGGCGAAATAGGACGCCGCTTCGCTGACAGTCAACTCCAGCACGTCGGCGATGCTGAGCGCGCGCGGCGGCTGCCCGGCGATGGCGCGTTCGATCTTCACCTCCAGCACTTCGGGGCGATAGCGGGTGCCGTCGCAATCCGGGCAGCGCAGGTAGACGTCGCTCAGGAACTGCATCTCGACGTGCTCGAAGCCGGAACCGCCGCAGGTCGGGCAGCGCCCGTCGCCGGAGTTGAAGCTGAACGTGCCGGCGGTGTAGCTGCGCTGCAGCGCCATCGGCGCCTTGGCGAAGATCTTGCGGATCTCGTCGAACGCGCCGACATAGCTGGCCGGGTTGGAGCGCGCGGTCTTGCCGATCGGCGACTGGTCGACGAAGACGACGTCATCGACCAGGTCCGCGCCGGTCAGCTTGCGGTACGCACCCGGCGACTCCGTCGCCTTGCCGAAATGCCGCGCCATCGCCGGATGCAAGACATCCTGCAGCAGCGTGGACTTGCCCGAGCCCGACACGCCGGTCACGCACACCAGCCGCTGCAGCGGGATCTCGACGGTGACGTCCTGCAGGTTGTGCTCGGTCGCGCCTTCCAGCACGATGCGCGGCAGCTCGTCATCGACCGGTCGACGCTGCCAGTGCGAGGCGTCGGCCACGCGGCGGCGGCCGCCAAGGTAAGCACCGGTCAGCGTGTTGGCATTGCGGATATCGGACGGCGGGCCGTCGAAGATGATATTGCCGCCGCGTTCACCCGGGCCGGGGCCCATGTCGATCAGGCGGTCGGCGGCCAGCATCACCGACGGATCATGCTCGACCACTACCAGCGTGTTGCCAGCGTCGCGCAACCGGTGCATGGCCTCGACGATGCGGTTCAGGTCGCGCGGGTGCAGGCCGATGCTGGGCTCGTCCAGCACGAACAGCGTGTTGACCAGCGAGGTGCCCAGGGCGGTAGTCAGGTTGATGCGCTGCACTTCGCCGCCGGACAGCGTGCGGCTCTGGCGGTCCAGCGTCAGGTAGCCCAGGCCGACGTCGCAAAGATATTTGAGCCGCGTGCGCACTTCGGCCAGCAGCAGCTTGAGGGCATCGTCCAGCATCGCGCTGGGCAGCGTCAGTTCGTCAAAGAAGCGGCGGATGCGCTCGATCGGCAGCAGCATCAGGTCGTGCACCGTCAGGCCGGGCAGCGCTTCGAGTTGCGATCGGTCCCAGTCAACGCCGCGCGGCAGGAAACGGCGTTCGGCCGCGAGTACCGCGTCGGCATTGCCCTTCGATCCCAGGCGCCACAGCAACGACTCGGTCTTCAGGCGCGCGCCGCCGCAGGTTTCACACGGGGTATAGCTGCGGTACTTGGACAGCAGCACCCGGATGTGCATCTTGTAGGCCTTCGACTCCAGGTAGCTGAAGAACCGCATCACCCCGTACCACTGCTTGTTCCACTGACCGTTCCAGTCCGGCGAGCCATGGACGACCCAGTGGCGCTCGGCCTCGGTCATGTCGGCCCAGGGCGTGTCGCGCGGGATGCCAGCCTTGCCGGCGTAGCGCATCAGGTCGTCCTGGCACTCCTTCCATGCCGGGGTCTGCATCGGCTTGATCGCGCCTTCGCGCAGCGTCTTGCGCGCGTCCGGGATCACCAGCCCGAGGTCGACGCCGATCACGCGGCCGAAGCCGCGGCAGGTTTCGCAGGCGCCGTACGCGGAGTTAAAGGAGAACAGCGCGGGCTGCGGATCGGCGTAGCGCAGGTCGCTGTCGGGGCTATGCAGGCCGGTGGAGAAGCGCCACACCGGGCCGTCGTCGCCATCGGCCAGCACGTAGATGTTGACACGTCCGCCGCCACGCTTGAGCGAGGCTTCGATCGCCTCCACCACGCGCACTTTCTCGGTATTGCCGATGCGGAAGCGATCGGCGACCACGTCGAGCAGCTTGCGCGCGCCCGTCGGCGACTGCACCACGCGCTGCGCCTGCACGCGCGTGTAGCCGCTGACAGACAGCCATTGCTGGACCTCTTCGTCGGTGGTGGATTCGGGCAGCTCGACCGGGAACGTCACCACCAGCCGTGCATCGTGGTGCGGCTGGCCCGCGGCCGTGCGCGCCAGCAGCCCGGCGTAGATCGTCTCCGGCGTGTCGTGGCGCACCGGCTGCGCGGTCTGCTTGTCGAACAGCTCCGCCGCGCGCGCATACAGCAGCTTCAGGTGGTCGTTCAGCTCCGTCATCGTGCCGACGGTCGAACGCGAGCTGCGCACCGGGTTGGTCTGGTCGATGGCAATCGCCGGCGGCACGCCGTCGACCCGCTCCACCTGCGGGCGGTCCATCCGGTCCAGGAACTGGCGCGCGTAGGCGCTGAAGGTCTCGACGTAGCGGCGCTGGCCCTCGGCATAGAGCGTGTCGAATACCAGGCTGGACTTGCCCGAGCCGGACGGCCCGGTGACCACGGTCATCTCGCCGGGGCGCAGGTCGAGGTCGACATCCTTGAGGTTGTGCTGGCGGGCGCCGCGAATGCGAATCAGCTGCTTGCTCGACACGATTTTTTCTTTCGGATCAATGCGTTAAGGGAGGGACAGGCGTGGACGGAGGGAGGCTATCGGCCAGGCGGGCCTGGAGCAGACCACCATAGCACAGGGCCCGGGGGCAGGCCTGTGAAGGTGTAGTCCATACACTGTACATCCATACAGTGTAACAGTTCGGAAAGGGGACGCGCTATTTCGGGGGAGATGCGCGCTCGTGGATGAATTTGCAGGTGACCTACAACCTGAAGGTCGCACAACGGGATCTGGGCGAGCGCATCGCGGCCGAAGTGGTCCCGCGTGAGGGCGCCGACCAGGAAATCCCCGAAAGCTAGGAGAACGGATTGCCGGCGCGGCGCAGGCATCGTGCCGCCCCGGCAGTCCACTGCCGCGACAGCGTATCCGCCAGCGCCCGGAAACGCGGTGCCGGCCGACTCCGGCAGGAATCATGTGAGGAAAAAGCCCGTCGCGCTTCGTCCTGACGGGCCCGTGGGGAGCCGGGAAGTCACCCGGCAAGCCGCCTGGCCGGCAGTCGTCAGTCGAGCAGGTGTCCCATGCGCGTGCGCTTGGTCGCCAGGTATTTCTCGTTCTCGGCATTGGACGGCACGATGTGCCGCAGCTGCTCGTTGACCCTGATGCCGGCCTTTTCCAGCGCGGCGGCCTTGAGCGGGTTATTGCTCATCAGCCGCACCGACGTGACGCCCCACTGGTGCAGCAGGTCGGCCGCAAAGGCATAGTTGCGCGCGTCGATGGCCTGGCCCAGCGCCAGGTTGGCGTCGACCGTATCGAGCCCCCCGTCCTGCAGGCGGTAGGCGCGGATCTTCTCGGCCAGGCCGATGCCGCGGCCTTCGTGGCCACGCAGGTACAGCAGGATGCCGCGGCCCTCGGCCGCGATCTTTTCCATGGCCAGTTCCAGTTGCGGGCCGCAGTCGCAGCGGCAGGAACCGAAGACATCTCCGGTCAGGCATTCGGAGTGCATGCGGATCAGGACGTCGTCGCCCGCCACCTCGCCCACGCTGAGGGCCAGGTGTTCAATACCTGAGTGAGCGCCCTTGAAGGCGTGTGCCGTGAAGTCACCAAATCGCGTCGGCAGGCGTGCCGAATCGATCAGCTCAATTTCTGTGTCATTCATACCGGAATTCTTTTCAATGGGCACGGGGCGGCCCGGCACCGGCGACATTATGAGCGGAATTGCGCGTTCGCGCTTGATTCGGGCATGGAATGCACCGTTGCGGGTCGTCGGCATATTCCTACAGCAGGGCGCGCGACCGACTTATGCAACCGCTTCACAATGGTCTCTAGACTTGTTTACAGAGACGGAAGCCGGGCACCGGCCGCAACCTGGCGGGCATCCGGCATCACATCTTCAGGAGTTCGCCATGACCCGGAATCCACTGATTGGGGAAGAAGCCAGCACCAGGATTGCCGCGCTGTTCGACACCAAGTCAGCAGCGAACAGCGCCGCCGAGCGGGTGTGCTACGAGGCGCACCTGAAGCGTGGCCAGCTCCGGCTGGTGCATCCTTACGATGCACACTTCGGGCGCAAGCTCGAGCCCGACAACGACGGCATCGTGCGCACGGCAGTGCGTTCGCACCTGATGCTGGGCGCGCTCGGCGCCGTGATCGGCCTCGCGGTGATCGGCATCCTGCACCGGCAGGAGGTAGATGCCGTAATCCAGAACCCGGGCCCGGCGGCCGGCGCGGCGATTTTCATTGGCATCGTGCTTGGCATGCTGCTGGCCGGCCTGGCTACCGCCCGTCCCGACCATCAACTGGTCATCACACCCGTGCGCGACGCTGTGCAGCACGGCCGCTGGGCGCTGCTGGTCCACCCCACCTCCTCCCAGCAATGCGACGATGCGATGCGCGCGCTGCGCAACTCCACGGCCGAAGTGATGCGGACGGCGTAGCCATCTGCTGCGCCGGCTGGCGGCTCAGGGTTCGACCGAGGGCTCGCGCTTCAGCGTGCGCAGCACGAAGGTCGAGCGGCTGTGGCGCAGCCCGGGCAGCTTGTACAGCTTGTGGCGCAGGAACTCCTCATAGCCTTGCGTCCCGGCAACGGCGACCTTGATCAGGTAGTCATAGTCCCCGGTCAGCAGGTAGGCCTCCATCACTTCAGGCAGCTCGGCCAGCGCCTGGCCGAAGCGGTACAGCATGTCGTCGTCGTGCCGCTCCAGGGTGACCTCGATCAGGACCGTGTCCGGCAATCCCAAGGCTTTCTGGTTCAGGAGCGCCGCATAGCCTTCGATGACCCCGCCTTCCTCGAGCGCGCGCACCCGGTTCCAGCAAGGCGTGGCGGACAGGCCGACCTGCTCGGCCAGCTTCGCATTGGACAGCCGGCCGTCGCGGCGGAGTTCGCGCAGGATGCGCCGGTCGGTGTCGTCGAGCTTGGGAGGTTGCACCATGGCTACGCTTTTTATCGAAAGAATATTCCGAGAATTCTGCCATATGCAGATGTTTCTTTTTCATATCCCAGGATATTGGAGAAAAGAAAGAAGCTCATTTTGCAGTCCGGCTGGTAAATTAACCTCATCAGATAATCTGCCGGAATCGCCACATGCCAGCCACTGTCCTTCCCACCCTGCGCCTTTCCCTGCAACTCGACAGCACCGACCCGTTCGGCGCGATGGAGTGGGTGTTTGCCAGCGCCCGCCGCACCGGACTGGCACCTGAACAGTTGCGCTTCGACTCGCCCCGCTTTCACACGGCGAGTAAGCCGGTGCTCCATGCAACCTTGACCGCGGCCGATGCCAGCCTGCTGTGGCTGTTCCTGCGCCGGCTGGAGAGCGGCATCGACATGGCCGTGCTGGGCGCGGACGTCGACGACCCGGACAGCGAAGCGCAATGCGGGTCACCTGCCGCGCCGCGCGCCGCCACCCCACAGGTGAGCAGCGACGCCGGATTGGCGCTGCCGGCCTAGCCGCCTGCGCTAGGCCGGCAGCAGTTCAATGCCGTCGAGCTGCGCCGCGCACGTGTCACGCACGATCGCGACAAAATCCGCCACGTAAGGCCGGCGCGCCAGCGGCGCCGGAACCGTCGCATAGAGCTCGCTCCACAGCCCCCTGGCGCCGATCCGCTTGGCCAGCACGTAGTCGTGGTCGACGTAGTTCTTCACGCCCCAGTTGGGCAATGCCGCCACGCCGCGCCGGCTCGCCACCAGTTGCAGCACAGCCACCGTCAGTTCCGCCGTGCGCCGCTGCAGCCGGATGCCGGCGGGTTCCAGCACCTCGCGGATCAGGTCGATGCGCTGCTCCGGCACCGGGTAGGTGATTAGCGTCTCGCCGGCCAGGTCGGCGGCGTCGATGCGCCGCTTGTTGCGCAGCCGGTGTTCGTTGGCGATGACCGCCAGGATCTCGAAGCGGAACAGCGGCGCGACGTCGAGCCCGCGCCGCACCGCCGGCTGCGAGCCGATCACCATGTCGGCGCGGCCTTCGCTGAGCAGCGAGATCGGGTCGGCATGGAAGCCCGCCACCAGGTCCACCTCCACCTCGGGCCAACGGCGGCGGAATTCGTCCATCACCGGCATCAGCCAGTCAAAGCAGGTATGGCACTCCAGCACCACGCGCAGTTCGCCGCGGGTGTCGCCCTTGAGCCGTTCGATATCGCGCTCGGCCGCGCTGACCGCGGCCAGCACCTCCCGCGCCAGTGCCAGCAGGCGTTCGCCCGCCGGCGTGAAACGCAGCCCCTGCCGGGTCCGGTCGAACAGCGGCAGGCCGTAGTGCGCCTCGATCGCCTTGATCTGGTGTGACAGCGCCGACTGGCTGACATGCACGCGCTCGGCCGCGGTGGCGAGCTTGCCGGATTCGGCAATCGCAACCAGCGAGCGGAAATGGCGGACTTCGATCATGCGCAGGCCAGGGCGCGGGACCGCCCTCTTGTTGTATGAAATATATTCATATGTTGTTTAAAACTTGTCGCTTGATTCATTTTATGGGGAAACCGACACTGTGCGCCAGTCATCTTCCGGAGCAAGTTCCCCATGGCACGCACCCATATCCTCGGCTTTCCCCGCATCGGCGAACGCCGCGAACTGAAATTCGCGCAGGAGTCCTTCTGGCGCGGTGAAAGCAGCGAAGCCACGCTGCGCGAGGTGGCCGCGCAACTGCGCCGCCGGCACTGGCAACTGCAGGCCGAGCGCGGCCTGGACACCGTCGCCACCGGCGACTTCGCCTATTACGACCAGATGCTCAGCCTGACCGCGCTGCTGGGCGCACTGCCGCGCCGGTTCGGCTTCGATCCCGCGCAGCTGACGCTGACGCAGTATTTCGAACTGGCGCGCGGCAACCGCGAGCAGCCGGCAATGGAAATGACCAAGTGGTTCGACACCAACTACCACTACCTGGTCCCCGAGCTGGATGCCGACACCACCTTCGACGGCGGCCCGGCCTGGTTCTTCGAGGAAACCGACGAAGCGCTGGCGCAGGGCTTGCGCGCGCGCCCGGTGCTGGTGGGCCCGGTCACCTACCTGTGGCTGTCCAAGAGCCACGTGGCCGGCTTCGACCGCCTCTCGCTGCTGCCGAAGCTGGTGCAGGCCTACCGCCGCATCCTCGGCCAGCTGAAGGCGCGTGGCATCGAGTGGGTGCAGATCGACGAACCCGCGCTGTGCCTGGACCTGGAGCCCGCGTGGCTCGATGCCTTCGACAGCGCCTACGACGGCCTGCGCGACGCTGGCCCGAAGCTGCTGCTGGCGACGTACTTCGACACCGCCGCCGACCACGCCGCGCGCGCCGCCGTGCTGCCGGTCGACGGCTTCCACATCGACCTGGTGCGCGCTCCGGCCCAGCTGGCCGCATGGCAGGCCGCACTGCCGGCGCATGCCGTGCTGTCCGCCGGCGTCATCGACGGCCGCAATATCTGGCGCACCGACCTGCGCCGCGTGCTCGACACGCTGCGCCCCGTGCAGGCGGCGCTCGGCGATCGCCTGTGGCTGGCCCCGTCATGCTCGCTGCTGCATGTGCCGGTGTCGCTGGCGCATGAAGTGCGCCTCGATGCCGAGCTGAAGTCGTGGCTGGCCTTCGCCACCGAGAAGCTCGGCGAACTGCAGCTGCTGGCACGCGCGCTCAACGAAGGCGACGCCGCCGTCGCGCAGCTGGCCGCGTCCGACGCCGTGCAGGCCTCGCGCCGGCAATCGCGCCGCGTGGTCAACCCGCGCGTGCAGCAGCGCCTGGCCGGCGTGAGCGCCGACATGGCCCGCCGCGCCAGCCCGTTCGCACAACGCATCGAGCGCCAGCGCGAGGCGCTGCAGCTGCCGCTGCTGCCGACCACCACCATCGGCTCGTTCCCCCAGACCGCGGCCATTCGCCAGACCCGTGCGGCCTTCAAGCGCGGCGACATCGGCGCGCTGGAGTACCTGGAGCGCATCCGCGCCGAAATCGCGCTGGCCGTGCGCAAGCAGGAAGAACTGGGCCTGGACGTGCTGGTCCACGGCGAGGCCGAGCGCAACGACATGGTCGAGTATTTCGGCGAGCAGCTGTGCGGCTACGGCTTTACCGAGAACGGCTGGGTGCAGAGCTATGGCTCGCGCTGCGTCAAGCCGCCGGTGATCTACGGCGATGTGTACCGGCCGGAGCCGATGACGGTGGACACCACCCGCTACGCGCAGTCGCTGACCGAGCGGCCGATGAAGGGCATGCTCACCGGCCCGATCACCATGCTGCAATGGTCGTTCGTGCGCGACGACCAGCCGCGCGCAACCACCGCACGCCAGCTTGCACTGGCCATCCGCGACGAGGTGTGCGACCTGGAACACGCCGGCATCCGCGTGATCCAGATCGACGAACCCGCGCTGCGCGAAGGCCTGCCGCTGCGCCGCGGCGACTGGGACGCGTACCTGGACTGGGCGGTCACCGCTTTCCGCCTGTCGGCCAGCGGTGTCAAGGACCAGACCCAGATCCACACGCATATGTGCTACGCCGAGTTCAACGACATCCTGCCGTCGATCGCTGCACTGGACGCCGACGTGATCACCATCGAGACTTCGCGCTCGGCGATGGAACTGCTGGAAGGCTTTGGCGACTTCGACTACCCCAACGAGATCGGGCCCGGCGTCTACGACATCCACTCGCCGCGCGTGCCGTCGGTGCAGGCGATGGAGCGGCTGCTCGACCGTGCCTGCGAGGTGGTGCCGCCGCAGCGCCTGTGGGTCAATCCGGACTGCGGCCTGAAGACGCGCGGCTGGGAAGAAACCGAGACGGCGCTGGCCAACATGGTCAGTGCGGCGCGCGCGCTGCGCGAGCGCTGGTCCAGCCCCGGCACGATGGCGTGGAAGCGGGTCGGCAAGCCGGCCGGCCACGTCGGCGCGACGCCTGCCGGCGGCACCGCCTGCACCGCCTGCGCGACGCACGCGCACTGAGCGACCCCGCACCTCGCGCAGTCAAACAAGAAAGGCCGCATGCCCACGGGCATGCGGCCCTTTTTTGCGTACTGACAAAGTTGGAGATCTTGTTCCCACTCCCACAAACGGCAGTGGGAGCGAGATACTCGCCTGTTTCAGTTCACCCGCATCACCGCCGGCGGCATCCAGCTGCCATCGAGCAGCGCCTGCTCCGGCCAGTACGCGCGCAACATCATGTTCAGGCCGTCGGGCGGAGCCGGCAGCCAGTTGGCGGCCCTGGCGCCTGCCGGGCGTTCGTGCTGGATATAGATGTCGAGCGAGCCGTCGCGGTTGTAGCGCAGGCGGTCGCGGCTGCTGAGGGCGTAGCGCTGCATCGGGTTAGGGATGAAGGCCTGCCGGTCGTTGTAGAGCGTCAGCGACCAGAATGCGCGTGCCGGCGGCAGCTGGCCCTTGTCGAAATGCAGCACATAGCGCGCCCCGCCCTGCAACGGCGTGCCGTTGGCATCGGTGCGTGCCGACGCGTAGATCGCATCTTCCGGGAGGTTGGCGCCCAGCCCCACCCACGCGGTCACCGCGCGGCGGGCATAGTTGGTGCCATAGTTGCCGAGATCGCGGTGCATGACCCAGCCGTTGCCGGCATCGGCATTACCCTTGCGCGCGCCCTGCACGATCGCCGCCAGCGCCGCGGTCGCGCCTTCCTGCACCGCGCGCGCGGTCGTCGGTTCCAACACCGTGGTCTTGAACGGCACGCCAGGGTGGATGCCCATGCGCCGCAGCTTCTCCACCATGGCGCTGTCGCCCGGCGCCGGCGGATTGGCCGGCAGCAGCGCGGCGAAGCGCGTGAAGAAGGCCTGCGCGTCCATCGCCGCGACCTGCTCCACCGGCGAACTCTGCGTGTCGACCGCAGCGGCGCGCGGCGCGGGGCGCTCGGGCACGCGGCGGCCGCCACCCCAGGCGGACAGCGGCGTCAGCCGGTACTGGTCCTGCAGCCGGTGCACCGCCGGATAATCCTGCTTGCCGTTGGCCTGGGTGCGCCCGATCAGCCAGACCATCGAAGTCGGCGAGCGGATCTCCTGCACGCCCTTGGGCAGCGTACCGCGCCAGTCGGGGCCGGTGATGGCGAAAATGCCGCGACGGGTGCCGGTGGTGCGCTTGCCCGGCGAGGCAAACACATTGGTCCACGCATCCATCAGCGGCATCAGGTAAAAGCGCCCTTGCGTGTCGGGCACGGACAGGATCACCGGCTCGCGCGACAGGTCCAGCCATGCCGACGAAGACAGCGTGTCGGCGTTAGGGCTGACCACATCGGTGAAGCTGGCGTCCGGGAACGTGCGCTTGTGGGTGAAGGTGTTGACCGGCGTGCGCAGCGTCATCAGCTCGCGCGTCACGTCCATCAGCACCAGCGGATAGGCATAGGTGAACACCTCGGCCGACAGGGCCTTCATGGTCTGGTCGGACGGTGGCTGTTCAATGGCGGCGGCGGCCTGGATGGCGGACGAATCCGGCGCGCTGGCGCAGCCGGAAAGCATGACTGCGAGCGTGACCGCGCTCGCCATAAGGCGAAATGAAGGCTTCATGACCCCGTTCCCGTTTCTCGCGACTTTTCCCGGGTTGCGGCTATGACTGCCGACATGTCGTCCGGGAGACGCATCTGTTTGCTTCCGCATCTTGTCCCTCCCCCTGCGCCGTGTCAATTACTCGCGCGTAGGGGAGCGCGGGCAAGCACACGCAAGGCGGAGCGCGCGGAAAATCGTGCATGATAATGCACGTATCGAGCACGATGGAAGCACAAGGTGTCCGCTGCGCGCAACGGGAAAGCACCCGTGGCGGGGATCGCCGTGGCCGCTGGACCGTTTGGCCAAGGCCATGGAGCCCGGAATGACTGCGCGGGCCAGCTCAATACCGCATCTGCACATCGTCGACCTTGCCCGTGCGCGCGTTGTACAGGCAGGCATAGTGGAAGCTGATCGCCGACGAACTGTCGTCAGGCTCGAACACGCCTTCGCCATTGACCGAGGTCTGCGCGTTGGGGCGCTGGTAGTACTGCTCGCGGTCGGCCATCAGCATGACGCTGCCTGGCTGCGGATAGCGACGCTTGAGCGCTTCGGCGACGGCCGGCTCGCAGGCGCCCGAGGCCGCCCTGGACACGGTCTGCGAATCCACCGTGATGCGCGTGGTGGCGGGCGCGACCGGACGCGGCGCGGTCTGCGGCGGCGTTTCGCAGGCGGCCAGCAGGCACGCCAGCGGCAGGCACAGGATTGAAGCTCGGTTCACGCGGACCTCCTCGCAGCGGGAGCGCGCACCTTCGCGCCCTCCCAAAAAGTGAAGCGGAGCTATCAGATTAATGCCTTCGGGCAGAAAAGCCAAAGCCGGGCGGGCCCCGGCGGCGCCCGCTGCATCCGGATTTGCCCGCGATTGCGAATCTTTCAACGCGGCTACACTATCGGCTCCCGGCGCCGGCGCGCAGCGCGCGGCGCCGCAAGACATCACGATGCCGACACAATGACAACCACAGAGACAAGCGGCGCACGCCCTGCCACCACCGCCATCCCCGCGCCTTTGCTGCGCAATGCCGCCAGCCTGCTGGTCGTGCGCGACGCGCCCGCCGGCATGGAAGTCCTGCTGGTCCGCCGCGTCGAGCGCGCCAACGACCGCAGCAGCGGCGCCTACGTGTTTCCCGGCGGCACGCTAGACGCGCTGCAAGACAAGGCGCTGCATGCGCATGCCCAGGGCCTTGACGACATTGTCGCGAGCGAGCGCCTGGGCCTGCCGGCCGGCGGCCTGGACTTCTACGTCGCCGCGGTGCGCGAATGCTTCGAAGAAGCCGGCGTGCTGCTTGCCTATGGCAGCGACGGACGCCCGCTGTCGCCCGATGCCCTCGACGCCGGACAGCAGGCGCTGCTGCGCGCCGCCGTGCAGCGCGGCGGGCCCGGGCTGGCGCATGCGTGCGAGCAGTTGGGACTGAGGCTGGCAACTGACCGGCTCGCCTACCACAGTTACTGGCTCACGCCACCGGGCCTGCCCAAGCGCTTCGATACGCGCTTCTTCGTCGCCATCGCGCCGGAAGGCCAGGAGGTGGTCGCCGACGGCGCCGAGATTGTCGAACACCGCTGGATCCGCCCCGCCGAAGCCGCCGATCCGGCCAGCGGGCTGACGCTGATGCATGTCACGCGCCGGACGCTGGCGGCAATCGCGCAATTCGAGAACGCCGAGGCCTGCTTCGCCTATGCCGCCCAGTTGCGCGGCATCGCCTGCATCATGCCGCGGCTGGCCACGGGCGCGGCCGGCGTACGGCCGGTGATGCCCAACGAGCCATGCTATGCCGAGATCGGCCGCATCGATCCCGAGGGCAAGCACCATGGCCGTTACGAACTGTGCCCCGGCTTGCCGGTGCAGCTGTCCGAGCGCGTCTGGCGCGTCACCGCGAACAACGGCAGCGTGATGACCGGCCCCGGCACCAACACCTACCTGATCGGCGGCGGCGCGCGCAACGAATGGGCCGTGATCGATCCCGGCCCCGATGACGGCGAACATGTGCGCGCCATCCTGGCCGCGGCGCCGGGTCCGATCCGCTGGATTTTCGCCACGCACACGCACCTCGACCATTCGCCCGCGGCCGCCGCGCTGCAGGCTGCCACCGGCGCCGTCGTACTTGGCCGTGGCGCGCCCGCCGGGCAGTGGCAGGACGCCAGCTTCGCACCGCAGCGCGAACTCGCGCACGGCGAGCGCATCGCCATCGGCGACCACTGCACGCTGCGCGTCTGCCATACGCCGGGCCACGCGTCGAACCACCTGTGCTACCTGCTTGAAGAAGAGAAGACCCTGTTCACCGGCGACCACGTGATGCAGGGCTCGACAGTCGTGATCGGGCCGCCCGACGGCGACATGCGCGCCTACCTCGATTCTCTCGCTGCCTTGCAGGAAGAAGACCTGGAATGGCTCGCGCCCGGGCACGGCTTCCTGATCGCGCGTCCGCAGGACGCGATCCGCCTGCTGGTCCGCCACCGCTTGCAACGTGAAGCCAAGGTCGCGGCCGCGCTGCGAGAACTGGGGCCCGCGCCAATCGAAGCGCTGGTGCTGCGCGTCTATGACGACGTGCCGCCGCGCATGCATCCGGTCGCGCAGCGCTCGCTGCTGGCGCACCTGCTCAAGCTGCGTGACGAAGGCAAGGCACGCGAGGCGGACGGTGCCTGGGCTGAAGTGACGGCATAAGAGACGGCATAAGAGGATGGCGCATTGCCCGCAGCGGGCATAAAAGTTTTTTCGCGAACCCCTTGCGCAATCCCGAAATTCCGCTACAATTCGGCCTCTCGTGTGCGGCTGTAGCTCAGTTGGATAGAGTACTTGGCTACGAACCAAGGGGTCGTGGGTTCGAATCCTGCCAGCCGCGCCACCTATGCAGAAAGGAAAAGGGCTTCCGGAAACGGAAGCCCTTTTTTCATGGCGCCTCTGTTCATGGCGCCTCTGCGCGAAGGACGCGCACCACCCGGTGCGCAAGCGCTCGCCGCCACTCTGAAACTACCAACGGTACCTGGCACCAACCGTACCGCCCGGATTACGCCCCGCCCTCACCTTGAACCACAGCTTCACGCCGGTCGCCGTGTTGCCGTGCGCGCCGATATTGAACGAGAACAGCCCGCGCAGCAGGTCGGCATCGATCTTCGTGCCGTTGATGTTGATGCTTTGCTTGCGGCTGTCCTGCCACCAGTCGGCTTCAACGAACGGATAGATGCCGGCCAGCCGCGTCGGCTGCGCGCCATAGAGCCGTACGCCGATGCCGGTGGCGCTGGAATCGCCGGGCATGCCCTGCGCCTGCACGCCGCTGACCGGTGACATGCCGGGCTGGTACGCCAGCTGCAGCCGCGACTGGATCGTCAGGCCGCCGGCGCGCGGCACCACTGCATCGACAGCCAGCGCCATGGTGCGCACGCGCCCGTCGACAAAGCCGCCGGCGCTGGTGACATCGTCCATGTGCATCGTCAAGCGGCGCGGGCGATCGACCATGGCGACGAGGTCGCGGTCCACGGCGGCGAGGCCCGGCGCATCGTCATCCGGCCCCGCTCCCATCGCAAGCGGCAATGACGACGAAGGCTGCTGCGGCGCCCGTGTCGCGTACTCGATGGTGACCGGTTCGGGGGTACTACTGAAGAATGCAGGGGCGCTGGCCGGTATGTCGGCGCCGGCCACCAGCGTCTCGGGCGTTCCGGGCATCTCGGACGCCCCGGCGAGCGGCGCTGGCATGCCCTGCGCCTGCAGCGGCTGGTCCCAGCCGGAGACGCCGTGGCTGTCGGCAATCCTTTCGGGAACCGCATCATCCGCGTGGGCCAGCGCACACATCAGCACGGCCAGGATGCTGCAGCATTGCAGGTGGTGCAGGATCGGACCCGGATGCGCGGCACACGGGTGCCAACCGGGGCAAGACCCCGCCTCCCTCTCTCTCGATGATGACAAGACCATAGTCATGGCAACCACCTTCGGACGTTATATCTGCTTGCCCGATGAGCTTGAGCATAGGTCAATCCAACCGCTTGCGTAAGCGGGGAATGTTCGTGAGCGCGCGGTGACAATGGCGCGCACGGCCGGCACGGCAGACAGCCAATGCGCGCCGGCGCAGGCGGCCGGGATCAAATCGCAGCGGGATTGCGCTTGAAATGATCCTTTTTCGTCAATAATGGCGAGAATGACAAACCTTTCATGCATTGCCCGGCACACAGCAACCGGGAGCGGAACCCATGGCACGGTGGCAACGCACGCGCCGGCGTAGCGCCGTGGCGGCGGCACGGCGCGGCAGCAGCCTGCAGCGAAAGCTGGCAATCGCCACCGCGGTCGGCAGCCTTTGCACGCTCGCGCTGGCCGCGCTGGTGATCGCGCGCTCGTTCGGCACCTTCATGGCCGCACGGCAGAACCTCCATGACATCTCGGCGTACCGCGTCGTGCTCGACACGGCCAACGTGCTGTCCGCCGAACGCGGGCCGGCCAACAGCGTGCTGGGCGAACCGCCACTGGCCGACAGCGCCGCGCGCGCCCGGCTGCGCGCCATGCGCGGGCTCAGCGACGCCGCGCTGCAGCGCCTGACCACAACGCCCGCGCCGTCCTTCGGCCTGCATAGCCACCACCTGCCGCCACTGATGGTCGAGCGCGTGCGCGAGCGGTTGCAGCGGGCGCGCGCCGAGATCGACGAACTGGCCGCGCGCCCACTTGCAGAACGCGACATGGAGGCGATCCGCCAGGCCGTCGAAAGCATGTTCGACGTGGTCGACTTGCTGCAGCCCGCCATCGCCTGGCAAGTGCGCGAGTTGTCGGCCTGCCATGAAGGCCTCGCCGCGCCCGCGCTGACCGGCAAGATGCTGGGCGACCTGCGCGAGTACGGCGGGCGCATCGCCTCGCAGATCATGGCGCCCGTGGCGGCGCGACAGCCGATGCCAGTGCAGAGCCTGGTCGATGCCACGCGCTCAAGCGAACGGCTGCTCGTTGTGGGCGGGCCCGGCCAGTTGCGACAGTTCGATGCGGCGATGTACCGGGCCAAGGCGGAGGGGCGCAATTGCGTGCGCGAAGCGCAGAGCGAGGAAGGGGTGCCGGCGGCCTGATCTTGCCGCCGCGGAATGTCGATCGGAAGGGCCTGCGATCGAGACCGTAAACGAAAAAAGGCTCGCTTGCGCGAGCCTTTCCGAATATTGGTGCCCAGAAGAGGACTCGAACCTCCACAGTGTTGCCACCGCTAGGACCTGAACCTAGTGCGTCTACCAATTCCGCCATCTGGGCTTCGTTTCGCTGCATTGCTGCTGCGATGCGAAGAACGAAATTATGCCGCCAGCACCGGGCGGTGTCAACACCTCTCAGCAAAAATCCTGGGGGAGCATCCGCCGGGCCTACTGCGCGGCACCCTGCCGCATGAAATCGACCCGCGCCGGCCGCCCGGGCAGTTGCAGCGCCGCCGTCGCCGGCGGCGTGCTGGCAATCGTCTTGCCGGCCCGCAGCACCCGCAGCCGCGTGGCGCGCAGCCGGATCGCCTCGACCGGGTCGCGCGCCTGCAGCAGCACCAGGTCGGCGCGGCAGCCCGGCGCGATGCCGTAGCCGTCCAGACCAAGGATTTGTGCCGGCGTCGCGGTCACCGCGGCAAAGCAGGCCCGCATCGCCTCCTGCCCGGTCATCTGCGCGACGTGCAAGCCCATGTGCGCGACTTCGAGCATGTCGCCCGAGCCCAGGCCGTACCACGGATCCATCACGCAGTCGTGGCCGAAGGCGACCGGCACGCCCGCCGCCAGCAGTTCCGGCACGCGCGTCATGCCGCGGCGCTTCGGATAGCTGTCATGCCGGCCCTGCAGCGTGATATTGATCAGCGGGTTGGCGATCGCCGCGACGCCGGCCTCGCGCATCAGCGGGATCAGCTTGGACACGTAGTAGTTGTCCATCGAATGCATCGAGGTCAGGTGCGAGCCAGCCACGCGGCCATGCAGGCCGAGCCGCACGGTTTCGCTCGCCAGCGTCTCGATATGGCGCGACAGCGGGTCGTCGCTCTCATCGCAATGCATGTCGACGCGCAGCCCGCGCTCCGCCGCCAGTTCGCACAGCAGTCGCACCGATTCCGCGCCCTGCGCCATGGTGCGCTCGAAATGCGGGATGCCGCCGACCACGTCGACGCCCATGTCGAGCGCGCGCGTCAGGTTCTGCATCGCGCCGGGCGCGCGCAGCACGCCGTCCTGCGGGAACGCCACCAGCTGCAGGTCGAGGTAAGGACGCACACGCTCGCGCACGTGCAGCAGCGCTTCCACCGCGAGCAGGCGCGGATCGCAGACGTCGACATGGGAGCGGATCGCCAGCAGCCCGCGCGCGACGGCCCAGTCGCAGTAGGCCAGCGCGCGTTCGACCAGCGCTTCCTGCGTCAGCATCGGCTTGAGTTCGCCCCACAGCGAAATCCCCTCGAGCAGCGTGCCTGACTGGTTCACGCGCGGCAGCCCGTACGACAGCGTCGAGTCCATATGGAAATGCGCGTCGACAAACGGCGGCGACACCAGCTGCCCGGCGGCATCGATTTCCTCCGCGGCCCGCGCGGCCAGCGCCGGTTCCACCGCGGCGATGCGGCCATCGGCAACGCCGATATCGATGCCGGTGCGCCCGTCGGGCAGGTTGCAGTGCCGCAGGATCAGGTCGAGCATGGCGCCTCGTGACGCGAAGGGTTCAGACGAAAAGCACGGCGCATGATCGCATGGCCGCGCGGGACGCAGGTAGCGCGCGTACGGACGTTTCGTACGGTACGGACGATTTGCTCACCCCTGCCCGTCGGCCAGCACCTGCATGCTCATGGCCTCCGGCGCGAGGCCGCAGCCGCGCAGCAGTAGCGCCACCAGGTGCTCGGTCGCCTGCGCATAGTCCTGCCGCCCCAGCTGGCTCACGCCGAGCACCGCGCATACCTGCGACTCGAAATCGGCATAGGTCTGCGTCGCGGCCCAGATGGTGAAGAACAGGTGCTGCGGGTCAACCGGCGCCATCTGGCCGCTGTCGATCCATTGCTGCACTACCGCGGCCTTGCGCGCCACCAGTTCGCGCAGCGCATGGCGCAGGATCTCGCCGATCTCCGGGGCGCCGTGCAGCAGCTCGTTGGCAAACACGCGCGAGGCATCAGGATGGCTGGCGGACAGCCGCATCTTGGCGCGGATGTATTGCTCCAGCGCCACCTGCGGCGGCAGTTCGGCCCGGATGATATCGGTCTCCGACAGCCACAGCTGCAGCGTGTGGGCCAGCACCGCACGGTACAGCGCCTGCTTGGTGCGGAAGTAGTAGTGCAGGTTCGACTTGGGCACGCCGGCGCGCGTCGCGATCTCGGCCATGGTGGCGCCGGCAAACCCCGCGCGCGCGAACACATACTCGGCCGCGCGCAGGATCATGGCCTGGTTCTCCTGCCGGATGCGGCCGGCGGGACCTTCGTGCGCAAGCAGCGCGCCGTGCATCGGCAGCGGCCGGCGCGATGGGGCGCTGGCGCGCGAGTCCATCAGCGTGTGCCGTAGAGCCGGTCGCCGGCATCGCCCAGGCCGGGCACGATATACCCGTGCTCATTGAGCGTGTCGTCGATCGCGGCGGTGACGATGCTCACCTCGGGATGCGCGGCACGCAGCGCGCGCAGCCCCGGGCGCGAGGCAATCAGGCACACGTATTTCATGGTGGTGACCCCCGCCTCCTTCAGCCGGTTCAGCGCCGCGATGGCGGAATTGCCGGTGGCCAGCATCGGATCGACCACGATGACCATGCGCTCGTGGATATCTTCGGGCATCTTGAAGTAATACTCGATCGGCTCGAGCGTCTCGGGATCGCGGTACAGCCCGATATGGCCGACGCGCGCCGCCGGCAGCAGCTCCAGCATGCCGTCGATGAAGCCGTTGCCGGCGCGAAGGATCGACACCAGGCAGAGCTTCTTGCCCGACAGCACGCGCGACTGCGTCGGCGCGATCGGGGTGCGGATGGCGATGGTCTCCATCGCCAGGTCACGCGTGGCCTCGTAGGTCAGCAACTGGCTGATTTCGCGCACCAGGCGGCGGAAGTTGTCGGTGGTGGTTTCCTCGCTGCGCACCAGCGTGACCTTGTGCTGCACGAGCGGGTGGTCGACGACCAGCACGCCGGGCATGCCGGCAGCATCGTCGTCGGGGGTGGCTACGGCGGGAACAGCGGACATGTCGTTCATCGGGACGCTCCTGATGCCATGTTTGATGCCACGTTTTCCAACGCAAACCTTGTCGGTTGCTGCGCAATCGCAGCGGGCGCAGCCGCGCCCGCCCTGCTCAGAACACAGTGCCGTCGCTGATGATGCTGAACGGCGGCGCGCCGCCCGGGCGCCGCTTGGCGGCAATGCGCCGCCCGGCGGACCAGGTGCCGCCCTCCAGCACGCGCGCCAGTGGGAAGTCGGCTTCCGCCAGCCCCAGGGCCTGGCGCACGCCATCGGCCACCAGATCCAGGCCCGTCACGGTCAGCGCGCGCCATTCGACGATCACGGGCTCGTCCACCGCATGCGCCTGGGCGACAAAGGACGCATCGCGCGGCACCATCAGTTCGAAGTCGAACAGCAGGCCGCCATTGCGGTATTCAGGCAGCCCGGTCAGCGCATCCAGCCCGGTGACCGTCAGGCCCGCGTCTTCCAGTGGCTCCAGCAGCGAATAGGTCAGCCACTGCGTGAGCTTGTGGAACGGCACCAGCCCGCCGGGCGCGGCCGGATGGTGCCAGCAATCGCCCAGCGACACCCCCTCGACCACGATGCGTCCCGGCCAGACCGGCCCCAGCCCCACCAGCAGCGTGCGCAGCAGGAAGCTGGCGTCGAGCCGCTCGTTGACCGCGTGCGCCTTCAGGTAGTCATACAGGTTGCCCAGCCGCGCGGGCCGCCCGAACAGGGCCGGCGTAGCCTCCATCACCTCGCCCAGCCGGCGCAGCAACCCGGCGCGGCCTTCCAGCCCGACCAGCGGGTTGTGCTGGGCCACCTGGAAGGCGTGCGCAATGCTGTCGGCGTCGATGCGCTGCAGCCGCTCGGCATCGGCGCGCAGCGGGTCGCCGGGCGCCGCGGAGAAGCCGCCACGTGCGAACAGGTCGAAGCTGGCCACGCCCAGCCCTTCGGAGCGGGTCAGCACCAGGTCGCTGGCCGGGTCGCGGTAGCGCCAGTCGGGTCCCGCGCCGGCGTCGAGCAGTACGCTCGGGATCACCAGGTCGATGCCGATGCGCGCACGCTCTTCGCGGTGCTCTGGCCCGCTCATGGCGGCACGCTCGCACAGCACATGCCAGCGGTCGACGCGCTGGTCGACGCCGCCGCTCTCGAAGTGGCGCCAGCGGCTGTGGTAAGGCACCTGCAGGTCCGGATAGCGCTGCCGGATGGTGCTGGCCACGTAATCGGCGATCGCATGGACGCGATCGGGGTGCCAGGTAAACAACTCGGACGCGCCGCTGGCCACGTGCTCGGTGACCGCCGCGCAATGCGTGCGCACGGCTTCAGCGCACAGCAGCGCGGAAGCGGGGTGCCCTTCCGGCACAGGGCTGAGCCAGCCCCCGCCCGGACGCATTTCCTCGCCTGCTCCCCGACGGTCCATGCCGCCACGATCCTCTTCGGGATACATTGTCATTCGTTCAACCCCCTGCCCTTTGCCAGGGCGAGTTCATCGGCATCCGGCGGCGTGTAGTGCGTAAAGTAGCCGGCCGCCACCTTGGCGTCGATCTCGACACGGGCGTCCGCCGGGATCAGGGCTTCGGGAATCGCCACCTGCTCGACCACCTCGATGCCCTGCGCCACCAGCGCGCCATGCTTCATGTTACTCATCGACGCCCAACGGTCGATGCGGCGGATGCCCAGCCAGTGGAACACATCCGGCATCAGCTCCTGGAAACGCATGTCCTGCACGCCTGCCACGCATTCGGTGCGGGCAAAGTAAGTCTCGGCGCGATCGCCGCCCGCCTGCCGCTTGCGGGCGTTATAGACCAGGAACTTGGTCACCTCGCCCAGCGCGCGGCCTTCCTTGCGGTTGTAGACGACCAGCCCGACGCCGCCCTGCTGCGCCATCTCGATGCACACCTCGATGCCATGTGCCAGGTACGGGCGGCAGGTACAGATGTCTGACCCGAATACGTCGGATCCGTTGCATTCATCGTGCACGCGGCAAGCCACTTTGGTCTCGGTCTTGCCGAGTTGGCTGACGTCCCCGAAGAAGTACAGCGTCATGCCGCCGATGGGCGGCAGGAACACTTTCAGGTCGGGCCGCGTGACCAGTTCCGGGAACATGCCGCCGGTCTGCTCGAACAGGCCGCGCCGCAACGCGCTTTCCTTGATGCCGAACCGCGCCGCCAGCCCCGGCAGGTGCCAGACCGGATCGACCGCCGCCTTGGTCACGCGCACGTCGCCATTGGCGTAGAGGATGCTGCCGTCCGGCTTCAGCCGGCCGGCAGCCATCGCCGATATCAGCTCGGGCATATTGATATGCGCGCGCGTGACGGCGATGGTCGGGCGGATATCCACGCCCGCCGCGATACGGTCCGCGAAGACGGAGGAAACGAGGTGGCCCCAGGGATCGAGCGAGACGATCTTTTCCGGATCGGCCCACTGCGGGTGCGGGCCGATGGCCTCGGCGGGTGCCGTATCGGTCAGGTCGGGGCGATGGTCGCGCTGCAGCGAGCCGGAGGCAACCGCCAGTGCGCGGTAGATGGCATAGGCGCCGGCGTGGGTGCCGATCACGTTACGTTGCGCGGGGTTCGCCAGGCTGGCAATCACGGGGCCGCGTTCGGCGGCGGTGGGTGCACCCCAGTGAATCGGCTCGGCGGGCTTGTCGCGGCGCGCGTGCGAGGTGAGGACGATATGGTCGGACATGGCACCCTCGGTTCCCGGTGGAATCCTGACCAAATGGTCAGGTTTACGATTCCATACTAGGCAACGTTCATGCCATCGCCCAATGCCGGTTTACGCGAGTTTTGCCGCGCACTGTATGGCGCCGTACGCAAGCGGGGCGGCGCGCATGCACGCATGGCGTGCCGGGGACATGACGCCGACGGTGCGCGCGCACCAGCAGGAGGCAATCTGCCGGGCGCGCAGGCTTGCAAGGCTTACATAGTAGGACGGCTCGCCGAGCCGCGTGCGTCCGACAGCCAGACCCACGCCGCGCGCAGCGCTGCCAGCGGGCTTGCGCTTTCCACGTAGCGATGAAAGAGCGCGCCGGCAACGTTGCTCAGCGCCCACGCCGTCGCCATGCCCAGCGCGTTCAGCACCGGCTGCCCCGGCGCAAGGTTCGACACCAGCGCATTCACCAGCAGGCACACCGGGAAATGCACCAGGAAGACCGAATAGGAAATGCGGCCGAAGAATCCGACCACATGGCCGCGCGGCCAGCGCTCCATCCAGCCACCGCGGCGTGCGACCGCCAGCAGCAGCGCGGTAGCCAGCGCCACGGCGATTCGCAGCCGGAAATCGACGATCAGCGCCGCCAGCGCCACCGCGCCGAGCACCAGCAGCGGCATGGCCGAACGGCCCGGGTTCGAGGCCCACCACGCCAGCGTGCCCATGCCATAGGCGCCAAAGAAGTACACCGCCCAGATATCCCAGGCGGCATCACGGTTGAACCAGAACAGCGACGCGACCGCCAGCAGCGCAACCACGCCGATGCCGGCCGCGGCGCCCGCCTGCGCCTCGCGCGGCGCAAAGGTGCGAGCCGCCCACAGCGCCATCAGCAGCAGGCCGAACAGTTGCAGGTCGATCGCGACGTACCAGACACCGGCCGACAGCGCATCGACATCGAGCACGTTATGCAGCAGCGTGAGGTGCGCCAGGAACTGCATCAGGTGCGGCGGGGCCGGAATCGATTCATGGATCATCCATTGCCGCGCCAGCGCGGCGCCGGCAATGCTCAGCAGCAGCGCCGCGGCGAAGGGCACGATCAGCTTGAGGTAACGGCGCCACAGCATCGCCAGCGGATGCTCGCGGATTTCCAGCCGGCCGTGCGGCGCTAGGCTGCGCGCGGCCAGGAAGCCGCTGATCACCAGGAACACCTGGACCGCGATGCGGGCGTAGTCATACAGCCAGTCCACCAGGCCCGGCGCGAGACGGTAGGCCGTGTCGGACATCGGGCCGTAGAAGGCGAGATGGTGCAGCACGATCAGCTGGGAACTGACCGCCTTGAGCGCGTCGATGCAGGGCAGGCGTGACGGACGGGGGCTCATTGTTCTTGGAGTCTGACAAAGCGCACGAAAGGCGCGATTCTACCTGTTTGCCCTGATTGACATGTGGCGTCACATCCACAAATTGCGGATTGGTTACACACTTGCCGCGATTGTTGCCGACTCTGCTCACTCTGAAAGTCATGTCTCAACAAGGAAGCATTTGCTTATGACGACTTTGTCCTTCACCCATCGAAGGACCGGGTATACCCTAGCGACTTTGCCGCACCATCGGCCAGCTACCCGGTTTCCCGAATGTCCGTCTCCGTCCTGTCTTCCCTGCTAACCCGCTTGTCCCGCGCCCGTCGCCCGCTGGCGGCGCTCGCCTTCGGCGTCATCGCCTCCGCGCTGATGCCGGCTGCCGCCAATGCCCAGTCGCAAACGCCCGTGCTCGACAAGATCCGCGATTCCGGCACCATCGTGCTGGGCTATCGAGAATCGGCGCTGCCCTTTTCCTTTGCCGACGACAAGGGCCAGCCGGCTGGCTACGCGGTCGAGCTGTGCCTGCGCGCGGCGGAAGCGGCGCGCCAGAAGCTGGGCCTGAAAGACCTGAAAGTGCGCTGGATGCCACTGACGCCGCAGAACCGCATTCCCGCGGTGGTCAACGGGCTGGTCGACCTCGACTGCGCTCCCAACACCAATTCGCTCGAGCGCCAGAAGCAGGTGGCCTTCAGCGTCTCGCACTACGTCTCGACCGTGCGCATGCTGGTCCGCGCCGACTCGGGCATCCGCTCGTTGGGCGACCTGCGCGGCAAGAACGTGGTCACCAGCGCGGGCTCGACCGGCGACCGCCACGTGCGCCGCCTGAAGGACCAGTACGGCTACCACGACGTCTACGCCAAGGATCATGGCGAGTCGTTCCTGCTGCTCGAGTCCGGCCGCGCCCAGGCCTTCGTGATGGATGACGTGCTGCTGGCCGGCCTGCGTGCCCGCGCCAAGGATCCGTCGCAGTACGTGATCGTCGGCCCGTCGCTGTCAATCGAGCAGAACGCGCTGATGCTGTCCAAGGCCGATCCGGAATGGAAACGCCTGGTCGACCAGACGCTCGCCACGGCCTTCACCGGGCCGGACGTGATCGCGCTGCAGAAGCGCTGGTTCCAGCAGCCCATCGGCAGCCGCGGCATCAACCTGGCGCTGGCACCGTCCGGCGAGGTGCGCGCGGCCTGGAAGCATCCGTCGGACGCCGTCACCGAGTAGCCCGGATTTCGCCAAAAAGGCCCCGGCCGCAAGTGGTCTGGGGCCGCAATTCAGGGTTTCCATGAGAGTGCCGCGCCGGGCAAGCCCCAAGTTGACAGCGACAAACGATGTTGGCGACACTGGCCTGAGCCATCCCTGCGTGGGACAGGCCACATACACGACCGCCCGACGGCGGCATTTCTCAGGAGAAACCATGAACAAGTTTGTCGCCACCGCGATCGCGCTCTGCCTTGGTGCAGCCTCGCTGGCCGTTCACGCGCAGGCAACCGGCAAGAAGCAGTTCGATACGTATTCCCAGGGTGCCAAGTCGGGCGAGAAGTTCGACCCGTACTCGCAGGGTGCCAAGGCCGGCGACAAGTTCGACCCGTACAGCCAGGGCGCGAACAAGAGCACGCGCAGCGACCTGAACCCCGCCGCGCCGGCCGCGGAGCCCAAGCCGGCCAAGAAGTCCTCCAAGCAGAAGGCCAAGAAGAAAACCCCGGCGCCGGCTGCCAGCTGAACCGCAACGGCTGTCCAGAAAAAAACCCGCCTCGGCGGGTTTTTTCCATCCTGGCCAGGCCAACCGCTGCCTAGGGAGCCTGCGTATCGCGCTCCAGCGCGGTGACGTCGATGCGCTGCACATTGCCATCCTGCCGGACCTCCGTGCGCAGCACGAAGGCGTCGGACGGACAGTACCAGTCGGTCACATGCATCACCGACGGTTCGACCTGCACGACTTCCTCGCCCACGATCACCGGCCCCAGCGACGTCCGCTTCTCATAGGTGATAGGCAAGCATTCCTTGCGCCCCATGACGGTCTCGATCATCTGGCGGCGGCCAACCTGGCGCGAGCCGATATGGATCGACGCATGCAGCGCGCGCATGGTGCTGACCACTTCATCGGAGCCAAGGGGGTAGACCCTGAGCGAGACGCTGGACTGAAACGTCTCGCCGTCGAGCATGCTGCCTTCGCGCAGGTCCATGCCGGCGTAGTTGAAAACGCCCTTACCCCGGAACGAGGCTTCGCCGTACATGCGCGCATAGCGCGCGCGGGCATTGATGACGGCATGCTGGCTTTCGATGCTGGTCTGGTCATTCGGCGTGCGCCGGTCGATCACGACCTCATGCACCTGCTCCATGATCACCGGCGGCCCCATCAGCGCCGACATTGCGGACTTGGAGCTGACCGTCAGCTGCGCGCGGCAACCGGATGCGCTGCGACCGACGTCGCGCAGCGTCATGCGGATCGACATCGGCAACGCGCCGTCGCCCTCCATCTGCACATGCGAGCCGGAGCGGAACCAGGGGGCGTTGCACAGCACGGCTGCCGCCGACGCTGCCATCTGGGTGGCAGCCACCTGCGCGGCGGCGCTGACTGCGGTCGCTGCCGCACCGCCGGTTGCGGCCGGCTGTGCCCCCGCCGGCATGGCCAGTACCATGCCCGCGACCGCGGCGAAGCTTGCCAGCCGGTATTGCTGCGCCTTTGTCTTCACATGAATCCCTGTCTAGAATGACCTGGCGCCCCCGAAATCGCGCCCGGCCTGCCAGGCCCGCCTGGCCACTCAGATTATTCGTGTTTTTCGGGCAAGTGGCTATCTCGCTGACCCTTGGCGTAGCTTGCGCCACCATCCGTGACCGCCGGGTTTTTCTCGTGTACCGGCCCGCACGTGGGCCCAGAGGGAGGTTCCATGCTGATCGGCGTTGCGTTCCGCCTGCGCCGCGCGCGTCCGGCCGCCGCCGGCATGCGGGCGGCCTGAACGCCACCCGGCAGCCCGGCTGGCCCTGCCGGCGGCGGACTGCCGCCCAAGCCCTCGCGCCTGACGGAGCACCCCTGCCGCCGTGCTACCATTGCCCGCCGCGCGTGCCCCCGCGGCGGCTGTGGCGTCCCAGGCGCCTGGCAGCGGCCATCGGCGCAGTCATCCCGCAGCGCTGCCGCCTGGATCTGACAAAGCCGCCAGCGGCTGTCCACCAACGGACGGCGCAAAGCGTTGTGATGGCTTCCCGTCATCGTGCACCCACGCAAGACCATCCCAAATCGTGATGTTTTCCAGGAGCTCTATGCGTAGTTCATCGACCTCGCGGTATGCCGGGCTGTCCGTTGGTACCACCACCAGTGCTGTCGTGCTGGTCAGCCTCGCGATCCTGCTGGTCTGGTTCGGCACGCTCGACATGCGCCACCTACTGCGCTCGGACGAGGGCCGCTACGCCGAAATCGCCCGCGAGATGTTTGTCACCGGCGACTGGGTGACGATCCGCTACCACGAACTCAAGTATTTCGAGAAACCTCCCTTCCACCTGTGGGTGACCACGCTGGCCTATACGCTGTTCGGCGTTGGCGACTGGCAGGCGCGCCTGTGCGTGGCGCTGTCCGGCATGGTCGGCCTGGCCATGACCATGCTGGCCGCGGCGCGCTGGTATGGGCAGCGCGTGGCGCTGCTGGCCGGACTGGCACTGGTGGCGGCGCCGATGTGGAATGTCGCCGGGCATTTCAATTCGCTGGACATGACCCTGGCCGGCGCGATGGCGTGCGTGCTGGCCTGCATGCTGCTGGCGCAGCACCCCGACGCCACGCCCGCGGCGCGGCGCAACTGGATGCTGGCGTGCTGGGCCGCCATGGGCGTGGCGGTGCTGGTCAAGGGACTGGTCGGGCTGGCGTTGCCGGGCCTGGTGCTGGTGGTCTACACGCTCGTCACGCGCGATTTCGGCCTGTGGCGCAGGCTGCATCTGCTGGTCGGCGCGGTAGCTCTGCTGGCCGTCACCGTGCCCTGGTTCTGGCTGGTGTCGGTGCGCAACCCTGAATTCCCGCATTTCTTCTTTATCCACGAGCACTGGCAGCGCTACACCTCGCACGTGCACCAGCGCGAAGGCGCGATCTGGTTCTTCGTGCCGCTGCTGCTGGCGGGCTTCATGCCCTGGCTCGGGCTGGTGCCGCAGATGTGGCAGGCGGTGCGCGAGCGCGCCGGCGTCGCTCGCGGCACTTCGCCGCGGCCGTTCCAGCCCGCGCTGATGGCGGCGCTGTGGGCCGTAGCGATCTTCGTGTTCTTCAGCCTGTCGGGTTCCAAGCTGCCGGGCTATATCGTGCCGATCTTCCCGGCGCTGGCGCTGCTGGCCGGCGTGGCGCTGGACACGGTCACGGAACGCACATGGCGCTGGCAGGTCAATGCCATGATTGCGCTGGGCGTGGTCGGGCTGCTGGCATGCCCCTTTGTCGCCATGCTGGACAAGCCGAGCACGCCCAACGCTGT
This sequence comes from Cupriavidus sp. Agwp_2, assembly GCF_040784895.1. Taxonomy (NCBI): domain Bacteria; kingdom Pseudomonadati; phylum Pseudomonadota; class Betaproteobacteria; order Burkholderiales; family Burkholderiaceae; genus Cupriavidus; species Cupriavidus sp. Agwp_2. Next base: position 30,470 of record NZ_CP088084.1, on the reverse strand, counting down.
CTACCGCGAATTCACGCTGTGGATCGGCATTGCCTTTGCCATCATGCTGGCCGGGGCCGTGGCTGCGCGGCGGGTGCTGCGCACGCGCGGCGTGTTCCCCAGCATCGTGGTGTACGCGCTGGCAATGTTCGCCTGCTGCACGGTGGCGCTGCGTGGCCATGAAGCAATGGGCCGGCCCAGTTCCGGCGCGGACCTGGTGCCGGCGATCAATGCCGTGCTGACGCCGGCTACCCCGCTTTACAGCGTGGGCATGCTGGACCACACGCTGCCGTTCTACCTGCGCCGCACCGCGATCATGGTCGCGCATCAAGACGAACTTGAATTCGGCATCGGCCAGGAGCCGCGGAAGTGGATCCCGACCATCGACGGCTTTATCTCGCGCTGGCAGGACGGCCAGCGCGCCGTGGCGATCATGATGCCCGATACCTACGAGGCCCTGGCCGCGCGCGGCGTGCCGATGCACCGGATCGCCGGCGACCGCCGACGCGTGGCGGTCGCCAACTTTGCACTGCCGGGCGAAGCCCCGCACGCGCCATCCCAAGGACACTAACCCTGCACGACCCGGCGCCATGACGCTTTCGACTTTCCTGTTTATCGTTACCGGCGTGCTGCTCAATGCAGCCGCCCAACTGCTGCTCAAGGCCGGCGTCAACGCCATCGGCGCGATCACGCTGGACCGCGGCACGCTGCTGGTCACGGCGCTGCGCGTGCTGACGCAATGGCCGGTGCTGGCCGGCCTGACGCTATATGTCGTCAGCGTTGGCGTGTGGATCGTCGGGCTGTCGCGCGTGGACGTTTCGGTCGCCTACCCGATGCTGTCGCTCGGCTACGTGGTCAACGCGCTTGCCGCCTGGTGGCTGTTCGGCGAGATGATCGGCCCCTTGCGCGTGGCCGGCATCCTGCTGATACTGGCTGGCGTCTTCCTGATCGCCCGCTCCTGACCTGGCCGCCCGGCGCCTTTGCCCTATTCCCTCCGATCGGGACCGATTTTTCTTTTCACGCCCATGACTGCTTCCGCTGCCGCCAACCAGCCCGAATTCCTGCCTTTTGTCCGGCCCGAGATCGATGCCGCGGCCATTGCCGATGTCGGCAAGGTGCTGGCCTCCGGCTGGATCACCTCCGGGCCGAAAATGCAGGCCTTCGAGGCCGCGCTGTCGGACCTGTTCGGCGGGCGCCCCGTGCGCACCTTCGCCAACGGCTCAGCGACGATGGAAATCGCGCTGCGCATTGCGGATATCGGTCCCGGCGATGAAGTCATCACCACGCCGCTTACCTGGGTCGCCACCGCCAACGTGGTGGTCGCGGTCGGTGCGCGCCCGGTGTTCGTCGACATCGACCCGCGCACGCGCAACCTCGACCTGGACGCGGTCGAGGCCGCGATCACGCCGCGCACGCGCGCGATCATGCCGGTGTATCTGTCGGGCCTGCCGGTCGACATGGATCGCCTCTACGCGATCGCCCGCAAGCACGGCCTGCGCGTGATCGAAGACGCGGCGCAGGCGATCGACTCGCGCTGGCAGGGCCAGCGCATCGGCGCCATCGGCGACCTGGTCAGCTTCAGCTTCCAGGCCAACAAGAACATCACCACCATCGAGGGCGGCTGCCTGGTGATGAACACGCCGGAAGAAGCGTTGCGTGCCGAACGCCTGCGGCTGCAGGGCGTGATCCGCACCGGCATGGACGGCATGGACGTGGAAGAGCCGGGCGGCAAGTTCAACCTGACCGACGTCAATGCCGCGGTGGGGCTGGCGCAGCTTGCCAGGCTCGATGCCATTACCGCGCGCCGCGCCGAACTGGCCGAGGCCTACTTCCGCTGCGCTGCCGACCACGGGCTAGCCGGACTGGGCATCGAACTGCCGCAGCCGCTCGACGCGCAGGCAGCCACCACCAACTGGCACATGTTCCAGGTGGTGCTGCCGACCGGGCGCATCGAAGGCGGGCCGGCACAAGCGCGCCAGAAGGTCATGGAAGCCCTGCGCGAGCGCGGCATCGGCACCGGCGTGCACTACCCGCCCATCCATCTTTTCACCTACTACCGCTCGCTCGGCTGGCGCGAAGGCATGCTGCCGCACGCCGAACGCATCGGGCGCGGCATCGTCACGCTGCCGCTGTTTCCCGCGATGCAGGCCACCGACGTCGAGCGGGTCTGCGCAACCCTCAGCGAAACATGCAAACGTCTCTCCAAATGAGCCCGGTCGAAGTTTCGGTCGTCATTCCGGTCTACAACGAAGAAGACGGGCTGCAAGCCCTGTTCGACCGCCTTTATCCGGCGCTGGATGGCCTTGGCGCCTCGTACGAAATCATCTTCATCAACGATGGCAGCGTCGACCGCTCGGCGGCGCTGCTGGCCGCGCAGTTCCACAAGCGCCCGGAAGTGACCCGGGTGGTGCTGTTCAACGGCAACTTCGGCCAGCACATGGCGATCCTGGCGGGCTTCGAGCATACCCGCGGCAAAATCGTGATCACGCTGGACGCAGACCTGCAGAACCCGCCGGAGGAAATCCCGCGCCTGGTCGACGCGATGCGCGCCGGCCACGACTACGTCGGCACCATCCGCCGCCAGCGCAACGACACGGCGTTCCGCCGCTACGCGTCGCGCGCGATGAACCGGTTGCGCGAGCGCATCACCAAGATCCGCATGACGGACCAGGGCTGCATGCTGCGCGCCTATGACCGCAACGTGATCGACACCATCAACGCCTGCCGCGAGGTCAACACCTTTATCCCGGCGCTGGCCTACACCTTCGCTTCGAATCCCATCGAGATCGAGGTCGGCCACGAGCCGCGCCATGCGGGCGAATCGAAGTATTCGCTGTACCAGCTGATCCGCCTGAATTTCGACCTGGTGACCGGCTTCTCGATCGTGCCGCTGCAGTGGTTCTCGGCAATCGGCACGATCCTGTCGCTGTTCTCCGGCGTGCTGTTCGTGATGCTGCTGCTGCGCCGCTTTGTACTGGGCTCGGAAGTGCAGGGTGTGTTCACGCTGTTCGCCATGAACTTCTTCCTGATCGGCATCCTGCTGTTTGGCGTGGGCCTGCTGGGCGAGTACGTCGGCCGCATCTACCAGGAAGTGCGCGGCCGCCCGCGCTACCGCATCCAGGCGGTGCTGGAAAAAGCTGGCCCGGCTCACGCCGCACCGGCCCGCACGGGCCTGGAGCCATGATGCGCGCCGTCGTCTTTGGCTACCACAATGTCGGCGACCGCTGCCTGCGCGTGCTCCATGCGCGCGGCGTGGAAGTGGCGCTGGTCATCACGCACCGCGATCGTGCCGACGAGAATATCTGGTTCCGCCGTGTTGCGGACACCGCCGCGGAGCTGGGCCTTCCTGTCATCTACGGCGAGGACCCTGCCGATCCCGCGGTCGCGCAGGCAGTGCGCGATGCGCGTCCGGACGTGATCTTTTCCTTCTACTATCGCGCGATGATTCCGCCGGCGGTGCTGGCGCTGGCCCCTGGCGGCGCCTTCAACATGCACGGCTCGCTGCTGCCGAAGTATCGCGGCCGCGTTCCGGTGAACTGGGCGGTACTGCACGGGGAGACCGAGACCGGCGCCACGCTGCATGCGATGGAGGCCAGGCCCGACGCCGGCTATATCGTCGACCAGACCTCGGTGCCGATCCTGCCGGACGACACCGCCGGCGAAGTCTTTGAAAAGGTCACGGTGGCCGCCGAGCAGACCCTGTGGCGCGCGTTGCCGGCGATGCTCGCCGGGCAGACGCCGCAACGTCCCAACTTGCTCGCCGAAGGCAGCTATTTTTCCGGGCGCAAGCCGGAAGACGGCCGCATCGACTGGAGCCAGCCGGCCGCCACTGTCTACAACCTGATCCGCGCGGTCGCGCCGCCCTATCCCGGCGCGTTCACCGAGGTGGCCGGAGAGCGCTTTGTCGTGGCGCAGGCGCGCCGCCTTCAGGCTGGCCCCGCGAACGCCGCCGGCGGGTTGCCGCCCGGCCTGCACGTGCATGACGGCAAGATCGTGGGCCTGTGCGGAGATGGCGGCATGGTGCTCGTGACCGGATTGCTGGCGCATGACGGATCGCCCGTCACGCCCGATGCCTTTTTCCAGATTCTCAAAAAACAAACCAACGAGGAAAACCGATGAAAAAGGTCCTGATTCTCGGCGTCAACGGCTTCATCGGCCATCACCTGACGCGCCGCATCCTGGAAACCACGCCGTGGGAGGTCTACGGCATGGACATGAACACGGACCGCCTCGGTGACCTCGTCGACCACCCTCGCATGCACTTCTTTGAAGGTGACATCACCATCAACAAGGAGTGGATCGAGTACAACATCCGCAAGTGCGATGTGGTGCTGCCGCTGGTCGCCATCGCCACGCCGGCCACCTACGTGCGCCAGCCGCTGCGCGTGTTCGAGCTGGATTTCGAGGCCAACCTGCCGATCGTGCGCGCCGCGGTCAAGTACGGCAAGCACCTGGTGTTCCCGTCGACCTCGGAGGTCTACGGCATGTGCAGCGACGAAGAATTCGACCCGGAAGCCTCGCCGCTGGTCTACGGCCCGATCAACAAGCCGCGCTGGATCTATGCCTGCTCCAAGCAGCTGATGGACCGCGTGATCCACGCCTACGGCATGGAGCAAGGCCTGAACTACACGCTGTTCCGTCCGTTCAACTGGATCGGCGCGGGCCTGGACTCGATCTTCGAATCGAAGGAAGGTTCATCGCGCGTGGTGACGCAGTTCCTCGGCCATATCGTGCGCGGCGAGCCGATCAAGCTGGTCGACGGCGGCGCGCAGCAGCGTGCGTTCGCCGATATCTCGGACGGCATCAGCGCACTGATGCGCATCATCGAGAACCCCAACGGCATCGCCAGCGGCAAGATCTTCAATATCGGCAATCCGGCCAACATCCACTCGGTGCGCGAGCTGGCCGAGATGATGCTGAAGATGGCGGGGGACTATCCCGAATACGCCGAGGAGGCGCGCAAGACCCAGATCGTCGAGACCTCGTCGGGCGACTTCTACGGCAAGGGCTACCAGGATGTGCAGCACCGCGTGCCGAAGATCGACAACACCATCGACGAGCTGAGCTGGAAGCCCGAGGTGAACATGGAAGCGTCGCTGCGCCGCATCTTCGAGGCCTATCGCGGCAAGGTGGTCGAAGCCCGCACGCTGGTCGACTCGGCCAACTGAGCGCGCACCGCAGATGGCACGCATTGCCCTCAAGGTCGACGTCGACACGCTGCGCGGCACGCGCGAAGGCGTGCCGAAACTGCTGTCGATGCTGGCCGCCGCGCAGGCACAGGCCACGTTCCTGTTCAGCCTCGGGCCCGACCATACCGGCTGGGCGCTGCGGCGCGTGTTCCGGCCCGGCTTCCTGAAAAAGGTGTCGCGGACCTCGGTGGTGTCCAACTACGGATTGCGCACGCTGATGTACGGCGTGCTGTTGCCTGGCCCGGACATCGGGCGCAAGGGCGCGGCGGAAATGCGGGCGGCCCGCGCCGCCGGCCACGAGTGCGGCATCCACACCTGGGACCACGTCTACTGGCAGGACAACGTGCGCGAGCGCGATGCGGCATGGACCCGGCGCCAGATGCAGCAGGCCTTTGCGCGCTACACCGAGGTCTTCGGTGAGCCGCCTGCGACCCACGGCGCCGCCGGCTGGCAGATGAACGAGGATGCGTTCCGGCAGATCGACGACTGGGGCATGGCCTATGCGTCGGACGGGCGCGGCACGGCGCCTTATATCCCCACCATCGACGGCGTGCCGTGCCGCCACGTGCAGATGCCAACCACGCTGCCGACGCTGGACGAACTGATCGGCACCGACGGGCTGACCGAAGACAATGTCCATACCGCGCTGCTGAAGCTGACCGAAGGCCCGGGCGACCATGTCTTCACGCTGCATACCGAGCTGGAAGGCGGGAAGCTTGCGCCGGTGTTCGAGCGACTGCTGGCGGGATGGCGCGCGCAAGGGCACGAACTGGTGTCGATGGCGGCGTGGTATCGGGGGCTGGAGCGGAGCGGGTTGCCGCAGTTGCCGGTGACCTGGGGGGAGATTCCGGGGCGCAGCGGGGAGTTGATTATTCAGCCCCAAGTGGTATCGCGCTGAGCCCCAGCGAACGCCGTCGGAACCAGGCTCCCCTCTCCCGCCTGCGCTTACCTTTACCCACATCTCGATAGGAGAGGTTGTAAACCGGATTGGACGGTGTTAACTTCAGGCGAAGTTGTTAATCATTGGTGGCGACTTTGCCTGATATGGAAGACCTAGAAGACTGGGCCGGCGACGAATTCGGTGGCGCACAATTGGGCGATGCGCGTCGCACGCAGCGCCTTGTGGCATTGGCGCGCGGACTGGCGCAAAAAGCCCATGTTTCGTTCCCGCAGGCCTTGAGTGGTGCCCAACTCAAGGCGGCATATCGCTTCTTTGATAATGAGGCGGTCGACCCGGACGGAATCCTGGCGAGCCACGTCACGCAAACCGTGGGTCGCATGCAGCAGGTACCTGCCGTATTGGCGGTGCAGGACACCACGGAATTCAATCTGGCAAATTTGCCCGCGACTGAGAGGCTTGGTCACGGCACGGGCGGCAATTTGCACGGATTCATGTTGCACAGCGTGCTGGCGGTGACGCCTGAGGGCCTGCCACTGGGCGTGTTGAGCATGAAGACGTGGGTGCGTGCGCCGCAAGCATCGGGCAAGGCCGGGCAGCGCCGGGCGCTGTCCATTCGTGACAAGGAAAGCGTGAAGTGGCTGGAGGGGCTGGAATGCCTTGAGCCGCTCAAGATGCAGTGTCCGGACACGCACCTTGTTGCCGTCAGCGATCGCGAGGGCGATGTGTACGACGTGTTCCTGGCGCCGCGCCCAGCGGGGGTGGACTGGTTGGTGCGGGCCGCCTGGAATCGAGGCGTGGACCACCCAGAGAAGTATCTGTGGGAGACGGTTGCTGCGGCTCCTGTACTTGGAGAGACCGTATTGCACGTGCCCAGGAGCGGCGCCAGGCAGGCGCGTAGCGCCCGACTGGCTTTGCGTTGTGTGCCCGTCCAACTGCGACCACCGCGCAGCCGCGGTGCAGAGGATCTACCGAGTCTCGAAGTGTTTGCCATTCACGCGCTGGAGATCGAGCCGCCCCAAGGCGTTGAGCCGCTCGAATGGATGTTGCTCAGTTCGATGCCCACCCAAACGCTGGAAGATGTGCTCGAGCGGCTGAGCTGGTATGCCCGGCGCTGGACCATTGAATCCTGGCATCGTGTCCTGAAAAGTGGCTGCCAGATCGAAGCCCGGCAGTTCGGGACGCTGGAGCGGTTCCTGCGGGCCACGGCGCTGTTCGCCGTGATCGGCTGGCGCATTATGTACGCGACCATGCTGGGCCGGCTCGAAGCCGATATCCCTTGCTCGGTGCTACTGCAACCGCTCGAATGGCGGGCCTTGTACTGCCGCACGCACGGCACAACCAAGCCACCGGAAGAGGCGCCAAAACTCAGCGACGCGGTCCTTTGGATCGCCAAGCTCGGTGGCTACCTGGGTCGCAAAAACGACGATCCCCCGGGAGCCACCGTCCTCTGGCGCGGCTTCCTCGCCCTGCACGAAATCACCGAAATGTATCGGATCTTCCAGAAAGACGAGTAAGCCGCCAGAAGTTGTGGGTAAAGCTCAGCGCCTGCGGGAGAGGGGAGCAAACCCGCGGGAGCACTTAGTCCCTGCTGCTGGCTGCCCCACCCGCAGCCCATTGAACACCACCAGCAAGCTCGCGCCCATATCGGCGAACACCGCCATCCACATCGTCCCCATCCCCATCACCGTCAGCGCCAGGAACACCGCCTTGATGCCCAGCGCGAGCGTGATGTTCTGCACCAGGATGCGCGAAGTGCGGCGTGACAAGCGGACGAATTCAGGGATCTTGCGCAGATCGTCGTCCATCAGCGCCACGTCGGCCGTCTCGATGGCAGTGTCGGTGCCGGCCGCGCCCATGGCGAATCCAATATCGGCACGCGCCAGCGCCGGCGCGTCGTTGATGCCGTCGCCGACCATGCCGATGCGGCCACCGCGCGCATGCGCGGCATCGGCCAGCGCGGCGATGCCGTCGGCCTTGTCCTGCGGCAGCTGGTTGCCGCGCGCCTCGTCGATGCCGACCTCTGCCGCAATGGCCTGCGCGGTATGCGGGTTGTCGCCCGACAGCATCAGCGTCTTCACGCCGAGCGCATGCAGTTCGGCAAGCGCCTGCCGGCTGGTCTGGCGCACGGTGTCGGCCACCGCAAAGAGCGCCAGCGCGGTGGCGGCGCCGTTGTCTTCGACGCGCGCCAGCAGCACCACGGTCTTGCCTTCGCGCTCGATCGCTTCCAGACGTGCCTCCAGCGCCGGCGAGCAGGCGCCCAGGTCATGCACCAGCCGGTGGTTGCCGAGCTGGTACTCCACGCCCTGCACCTTGCCGCGCGTGCCGCGCCCGGGGAGCGCCTCGAAATCGTCCACCGGCATCGTTGCGATGCCCTCCCCGGCCGCCGCGGCGGCGACCGCGCGCGACACCGGGTGGTCCGAGCGCGCAGCCAGGCTGGCCGCAATCGCGCGCGCCTGCAGCGGCGCGTCGCCCAGCAGCGCGTGGTCGGTCTGCACCGGCTTGCCGTGCGTGATCGTGCCGGTCTTGTCCAGCGCCACCCAGGCCAGGTGCCGGCCCTGCTCCAGGTAGACCCCGCCCTTGACCAGGATGCCCCGGCGCGCGGCGGCGGCCAGGCCGCTGACGATGGTCACTGGTGTGGAGATGACCAGCGCGCACGGGCAGGCAATCACCAGCAGCACCAGCGCCTTGTAGATCCAGTCGGCCCAGCCTCCGCCCGCCAGCAGCGGCGGCACCACCGCGACGGCCAGCGCGATCGCGAACACGGTGGGGGTATAGATGCGCGCAAACTGGTCGACAAAGCGTTGCGTCGGCGCGCGGCTGCCCTGCGCGGCTTCCACGGCGTGGATGATGCGCGCCAGCGTGGAGTCACTGGCGGGCGCGGTGACGGCGTATTCCAGCTCGCCCGACTGGTTGATCGAGCCGGCGAAGAGCGGATCTCCCTCGGCCTTGTCGACCGGCACGCTTTCGCCGGTGATGGGGGCCTGGTCCAGCGCGGACTGGCCGCGCACGACCTTGCCGTCCAGCGCCACGCGCTCGCCGGGGCGCAGCCGCACCAGCGCGCCAACGGCCACGCTGGCCGCCGACACGGTTTCCCAACTGCCATCGTCGCGGCGCACCGTCGCCTGCTCCGGCGCCATCGCCATCAGCCCGCGGATCGCATTGCGCGCGCGGTCCAGCGAGGCGGCCTCGATGCGCTCGGCCAGCGCGAACAGCACCATCACCATCGCCGCTTCGGGCCACTGGCGCAGCAGCAGCGCGCCGGTGACGGCGATGCTCATCAACGCATTGATATTGAGGTTGCCGTTGCGCAGCGCGATCCAGCCCTTGCGGTAAGTGGTCAGGCCGCCCAGAGCCACCGCCGCCAGCGCCAGCGCGGCCGGCAGCCACGGCAGGCCGAGCGCCAGCCATTCGGTCACCTCCGCGCCGACCGCGGCCACGCCGGCCAGCGCCAGCGGCCACCACGGCTTGCGCGCGGTGGTCTCCGGCAGCACCTCCTGCGCGGCCCCGGCGTCGAGCGGCACCGCCTGCATGCCGAGACTGCGGATAGCCGCGACCACCGGCTCCGGCGATGCCAGCGTGTGGTGGACCGTCAGGACCCGCTGGATCAGGTTGAACTCCAGCGCCGCCACGCCGGCCATATTGCCCAGCTTGTTGCGGATCAGGGATTCCTCGGTCGGGCAGTCCATCGCGTCGATGCGATAGGCGGCGCTGCGGGCGCCGGCCGGTACCTCGAGCGGCGCGGCTGTCGCGGGCGGTGTCAGGGCGATCGTCGACCCGCAGCCGCCGCCACAGCAGGCGGGCGCCGTGGCGGCCGGAGCCGCGTGCGCGTGTCCATGGCCGTGATCGTGATCGTGATCGTGATCGTGGTGATGATCGTGATCGTGGCCATGCTCATGGCGGTGTGCGGAGTGATCGTGCCCCGGGCCGGAATGATCCCGGGGCAGTGCGTCTTCAGGTGACGTGCGAGCCATTTCTTGTTGTTCGCGCTGGTTTAACCTGATGACATTGAAGACCCTGTAGCGGCTACAGAGTCAAGCGCGCCAAGACGCGCAGGGGGGCGCGCAAGTGCTCGCCTCAGTGCTCGCAATTGACCATCCACGACATGCCGAAGCGGTCGACCAGCATGCCAAAGCCTTCGGCCCAGAAGGTCTTCTGGTACGGCACCACCACCTGCCCGCCCTCGGCAAGCCCGTTGAAGATGCGCTCGCCCTCTTCCTTGCTGACCGCGCCGACTGACAGGCTGAAGCCGCTGAAGGCCGGGCGCTCACCCGGGCGGCCATCGGAAGCCATCAGCTGGGTCTCGCCGAACTGGATATTGGCGTGCATTACCTTGTCCTTCCAGTCTTCCGGGATCTGCATGCCCTGGTCCGGCGGCGCCTCCTTGTAGCGCATCGCGAATGTCACCTGCGCGCCCAGCACCTTGCTGTAGAACGCCACGGCTTCGTCGAAGCGGCCGCCAAAATCCAGATAGGGTTGCACCTGCATGTCACTCTCCTTGTGGGTTGCCATCCTGGTTGCCTACCGATGCGCCGGCCGGGGTTGCCGCTGCCGGCACGCGCGCCATTATGCGCGCGTGCCGGGCACATGCAAGCGCAGCGGGCCGCCTCAGGCCACCGTGGCAGGAGCCTGCGCCGCAGCCGCCGCGCCTTCCGCCGGGAATTGCAGCGAGAACACCGTTTCGCCGTCGACGCTGCGCACGGTCACGCTGCCGCCATGCAGCCGCATGATGGTGTCGACGATCGCCAGCCCGAGACCGGTCGAGGTGGCAGAATTGCGGCGCGACGGGTCGGCGCGGTAGAAGCGACCGAAGATATGCGGCAGCGTTTCCGGCGGGATCGCCGGGCCCGCATTGCTGACGCGGATGCAGGTGGTGGCGCCTTCCGGCGCGGGGACGCGCGTGGCATCCACCTGCACCGTGCTGCCCGCGGGCGCGTGGCGCAGCGCGTTGTCCAGCAGGTTGGTGACGGCGCGCCGCAGCAGCGTCTGGTCGGCCTGCACCGGCGCGTGTCCGCTAACCGCCAGCGCGACGTCGCGGTCGGCCGCAACCGCCTCGAAATACTCGGCCATCTTGTCGAGCTCTTCACGCGCGTCCAGCGTGCGCACGCCCAGCGCCACCTGCGCATGGTCGGCACGCGCCAGGAACAGCATGTTCTCGATCATGCGCGCCAGCCGCTCGTACTCTTCCAGGTTCGATTCAAGCAGCGTCTCGTATTCCGCCACGCCGCGGCTTTGCGCCAGCGTCACCTGGGTCTGGCCGATCAGGTTGCTGATGGGCGTGCGGAAATCGTGCGCCAGGTCGGCCGAGAATTCGGACAGCCGCGAAAAGCTGTCCTGCAGCCGCGCCAGCATGTCGTTGAGCGCGGCCGCCAGCTCGCGCAGCTCGGCGGGCGCGCTGCCCACATCGAGCCGCGTGGCGAGCCGGCTGGTGGTCACCGCGGCCGCATCCGTTGCCATGCGCCGCAGCGGCCGCAGTCCGCGTCGCGCCAGCACGAAACCGAGACCGGCGGCCACCGCCGCGCCGCATAGCGTCGCCCACAGCAAGCGGTAGCGGTATTCGCGGATCAGCGCCACGCGGTAGCCGGCATCGCGCAGCACCACGATCTCGACCGCCTTGTCGGAATCGCCCAGCTGGCCCAGCGCGGCAATGCCGCGCGAAGGCACGCCATTGCGCGAATGCCAGGTCTGCAGCATGTCTTTCTCGGGCTGCGTGGTGGCCGGCAGCACCCGCAGCGGCGGCACGGATTCATTGCGCGGGTTGAGCGTGACCAGCGGCTCGCCCTGGCGCGAGCGCACCACCAGGATCAGCCCTTCATGGCCCATGGCGATATCGGCGAAGCGGTGCGTATCGGCGCGGATCTCGGCCTCGCTGCGCACTTCGCGCAACAGGTGGCGTACCAGCAGCACTTCCCCCACCAGCTCGCTTTCATCGCGGCTTTCGAGCTGCGCGGACAGCGCGCTGGACAGGTAGGCGGCCACGCCGACCAGGATCACGGCCGTGGCCAGCCCGTACGCCAGCGCCAGCCGCGTGGTGATGGACGACGGCAGCCGCATCATGCCTCGGCCGGCCGGTAGCCATCGCTGTCCTCACCATCGTCGAGCACATAGCCCATGCCGCGCCGGGTGTGGATCAGCTTGCGCGGGAAGGGGTCGTCGACCTTGGCGCGCAGGCGCCGGATCGAGACATCGACCACATTGGTATTGCTGTCGAAATTGACATCCCATACCTGCGAAGCGATCAGCGAGCGCGACAACACCTCGCCGCGGCGGCGCGCCAGCAGGTACAGCAGAGCAAACTCCTTGGAGGTCAGGTCGATCTTCTGGCCGGCGCGCACCACGCGGCGGCGGATGGCATCGATCTGCAGGTCGGCCACTTCGATGAATTCGCTTTCGCGCAGCGGTCCGCGGCGCAGGATGGTGCGGATGCGCAGCACCAGTTCCGCGAACGCGAACGGCTTGACCATGTAGTCGTCGGCGCCCAGCTCCAGCCCCTTGAGGCGGTCGGACAGCTCGTCGCGCGCGGTCAGGAACAGCACCGGCGTGTCGCGCTCGCGGCGCAGCTCGCGCAGTACCTGCCAGCCGTCGAGGTTCGGCAGCATGACGTCCAGCACGATCAGGTCATAGGGATGCTCGCGTGCGTGGGCCAGGCCGTCGACGCCGTCGCGCGCCAGGTCCACCACGAAGCCGGATTCGGTGAGGCCCTTGAGCAGGTAATCGCCCGCCTTGGGTTCGTCCTCGACAATCAGGATACGCATGTGTCAGTCACTTTCCGGCGGCACCAGTGCCGCCATGGCGTAACGCTAGCCGAGGATGGCCGAAAATGGTCAAAGATTTCAGAAATGTCATCGGAAACGCGGCATTTATCGGGTAATTGCCAGTAAAATGCGCGTTGACCGCCGACCCTCCCCGATGGTTCCCCTGCGCACACGCGCTTTCCCGTCCGCTTTGCCTTCGCCCGCCTGATGAAACGCCTGCCGCGCCTGCCGAATTCCCTGCTGCTGTCGCTTGCCCTGATCGCGCTGCCCCTGTCCGGCGCCGCCGCGGCCGTGACGACCGTATGCAGCGCGGTGCAGGCCGCGGGATTGTCGCTGCCGGAACGGCATGTGGCGGCCAAGATGGAAGCCGAAGCGGCACTGGGCGGTGGCGGCGATGGCAGCTGCCGCGGTGCTGCCGTGCAGGTGATGGTCGAACCCGGCGGGCACGGCGCGCCGCTGCAACTGCAGGACGCCGGCTCGCCCCAGCCATCGGAAGACGACGCCGCGACGCTGCCCGCCCCGCCTGCCGCCGCAATGGGCGAGCTGCCGGAACTGCCGCCCGAGGTGATGGCCCACTGGGCGCATGTGGCGCCGATGGCAACGCCGGCCGTAATCAACGACCTGCTGCATTTCGCCACGCGCTGCTGACGCGCTGGCCGCGCCGCATCGCGCGCGGCGTTCCTGTTTTCTCCCCGATTTGACTGCCACGCAGCGCCACTGGCGCTGCGCATGCGGCCTATTCGACGCGGAAAAAATCGATCGACTGCCCCGCGTTGACCGCGCGCTGCAGCCAGTCGGGGTATTCGCCCTCGCCATCCCAGCTCTGCCCCATGGCATTGCGGTAGAGCGGGCGCGGTGCGCCATTGGTTTTGGCGCGGACAACATCGGCGCCGGCCTCGGGCGCGGCCTTAACTGGAGATTCCACTGCAGGCGCCGGAACGTTGTCAAAGCATCCCGCGGCGACCAGGTCGTCAAGCGTCAATGCATGACGATCCATTTGCTCGTGGATCCAGGCCACCGCAGCGAGTTTGGCTGAATCAGACTCGGACATGACTATCGTGAGAGGCCCGCTGCATTTCCGCGGGCAATGAATACCGGCGATGGAACCGCGGGCCGGTCGGATAGCCATGATTCTACAACCTTTGCCGGCGCTGCCGCGATTTGCGCGTACGGCGCAGTGCATTTCCTCGAAATTGCCATGCGCTTGCCGAGCAGGAAAATGCTGCATGACGGCAATGTCATGTAGGCGTCATGCTGGCGTGGATGGCGAGTGCCTAGACTTCTCTCTACCGCCGCTCCACCCCGGGGCCGGCACTCTTATGGAGAAGCGATCCATGCAAGCACTCAGGCAAGTCTTTGTCGCCACCGCGTTGGTTGCGACCGTGGTCGGCACCGCGCAAGCTGCACCGCGCAGCGTCGATCCGTTCAGCGACGGCGCACGCAGCGTCCACGGCACGCGCAGTTCGTTCACCGACGGCGCACACACGGCCACCGGCACCCGCAGCAGCTTTACCGACGGCGCGCACACCGCCACCGGCCCGCGCAGCACGTTCACCGACGGCGCGCACAACCCGAACGGCCCGCGCGACAGCTTCAGCGACGGGGCCTGATGCCCGCCGCCCGCCACACGGGATTGCATCAGCGCACCGCGCCGTAGATACGGCGCGCATCCGCGGCGTCGGCGATCGGCCGGCCCAGCGTGAGCCCGCCCTGCACGGCCTGCGCCACCAGCGCGGCGTTGCCGGGCGCGCGGCTGCCATCGCGCAGCAGCAGGTTGTTCTCGAAGCCCACCCGCACATGGCCGCCAAACGCGGCGGCCGCGGTCACGCAGGCATTCTCTTCGCGGCCAAAGGCACAGATCGCCCACGGCAGCGCATCCTCGCTTTCCGCGGCCACCTGCAGGAACGGCAGCAGGTCGTGCGGCGATGAAACCTGCCCCGCCGAATAGCGCCCCAGCACATACAGCAGCGACCACGCCCCCGCCGGCACCAGCCCGCGCTCACGCAGCGCATGCCAGCGCCGCACGTCGGCCGCGTCGTACAGGATGACCTGCGTCATCACGCGTTCGCGCGCCAGCCAGGCAAAGAACGCGGCCAGCTCGCTTTCCGGGATCTCCGGCACGGCCACTTCACGCAGGCCCACCGACACGGCTTCGGGCCGCAGTTCGCGCACCATCGCCATCTGTGCGGGTGCCTTGTACACGCCGGCGGCTTCGCTGGTCACCTGCACCAGCAACGAATCGCCGACAGCCTGCTTCACGGCGGCCAGCGCATCGCGGTAGGCCTGCGCGTCGAGCGAATGGCGGCCCTGCGCGTCACGCACATGCATATGCATCATGGCTGCGCCGGCATCGACACAGGCGCGCGCTTCCTGCGCCAGCGCCGCGGCGGTCAGCGGTACGGCGGGATGGTCGGCGGCCTGCTTGTAGGCGCCGTTGGGCGCGACCGTGACGATCAGCGGCGAATCGGCCAGCGCCACGCGGGCGGCGGCCGAAGGTGTCGAGGCGGACGGGTTGGCTTGGGTCATGGCTGGATCTCGGGCAATTCAGGGGCGATCAGGTCAAGGCCGGCGCGCAGCAGGCGGTCGTAGCGCGCGCGCTCGGTGGCAATGGCTTCGGGGCTCCAGACGTAGAAGCCTTCGCCGCGCTTCATGCCGTGGCGGCCGTCGGCGGCGCGCTCGGCCAGGCAACGCGCCGGATGGTCGTCGTTGCAGAAGCTCGGGTACATGGTGGCACCGGCGGCGGCATGCACGTCGATGCCGGCATGGTCGCGCTGCAGCACCGGGCCCGCGGCCAGGAAGCGGAAGCCGAAGCCGAAGCGCACCGCCGCATCCACGTCCTCGGGCGAGGCAATGCCGCGGTCGATCAGGCTGAAGGCCTCGCGCGACAGCGCGTGCTGCAGGCGGTTGGCGAGGAAGCCCGGCAGGTCCTTGCGCACTTTCACCGGCACCATCGCGCAGCGGCGCATGAACGCGATCAGGGCGTCGGCGCAGGCTTCGCCGCTGTCCTCGCCCATCACCACTTCGACCAGCGGCACCAGGTGAGCCGGCATGAAGAAATGCAGGCCGAGCATGCGCTCGCGCGTATCCAGCCCGGCGCCGATCGCGCTGATCGGGAAGCTGGAGCTGTTGCTGGCGAGCACCGTGTCCGGCCGCGCGCGCCGGACCAGTTCGGCGAACAGTTGCTGCTTGAATTCCAGCCGCTCGGGGATGCATTCGATCACAAGGTCGACCGTGGCCCAGTCGACTTCGTCGAGCGAGACGGCCACGGACAGGCCGCCGGCGCCTTCGGCGCGGCCAATGGTGGCCAGGTTGTCGCGCACCCGCTCGGGCAGCGCGGCGCCGCGCGTGGCGTCGGGCTCGATCACGGTGGTGCGGCACAGGGCACGGGTCAGCACCACGGCGACATCGGCGCCCATGGTGCCGCCGCCCACCACCACCGCATGGGCGGCGCCAGGGCGGCCCGGCAGGCTGGCGGTGACCGGTTCGGTCGGATTCGGCATAGGTTCTCCGGGGAAATCCTGCGGGATGGATGGGCTGCCCGGCGGCCACAGTTGCGCGCCGGACAACGGAATCGCGGCAGTGTAGAGAACTCGCTTTGATTGATGAAGTCGATTCTATGGATAAAATGATCCACAAATCAGATCAATCGCACGACACGGCACGATCCGACCTGTCGTGCATCTCATGTTCTCCGCGGCGCACACCGCGCCCGTCACTGCCCGACCATGAAATTCAACCTGTCGATGCGAGACATCGAGACCATGCTGGTGCTCGGCCGCACGCTCAACTACCGCCAGGCCGCCAGCCAGATGCACCTGTCGCAGTCCGCCCTGTCCACGCAGATCCTGCGCATCGAAGAATCCCTCGGCGTGCGCCTGTTCGACCGCACCACCCGCACCGTACGCCTGACCGCCGCGGGCCAGGTCTTCATGCAGCAGGCCGCGCTGCTGCAGGCGGCCTTTCGCGGCGCCATCGACGCCGTCACCGGCATTGCCAGCGCCGAGCGTGGCCAGGTGGCCGTGGCCGCGCTGCCGTCGCTGGCGGCCCGCCTGCTGCCGCGCGTGCTGATGGCCTACCACCGGGCACGCCCGGAAGTGGCGCTGAAGGTCATCGACACGCTGTCCGGCCCCGCCTTTGACCTGGTGCGCGCCGGCGAGGTGGACTTTGCCCTGACCGCGGCCGATCCCCAGCAGGCCGACCTGCACTACGAACCGCTGTTGTCCGACCGCTTCGTGCTGCTGATCCCCTTGGCGCACCCGATGGCGCGCAGCAGCGGCCCGCTGCGCTGGGCCGATACCGCCGCTGCGCCGCATGTGTCGATGACGCATCCCAGCAGCGTGCGCCAGTACGCTGAATGGGCCTTCCTCCAGAACAAGATCCGTTTCCAGCCTGTGTTCGAGGCCGAGCACCTTGCCACCATCGCGGCCATGGTCGAATGCGGCTTCGGCGTGGCGGCGCTGCCAGAAATCGCGGCCGGCACCGTGCGCCAGCCCGGCATCGTCGAGCGGCTGCTGACCGCGCCGGTGACCGAGCGCTCGATCGGGCTGGTGACCTCGCGCAACCGCACGCTGTCGCCCGCGGCCGCCGAACTGGCGGCCGCGGTTCGGGCGCAGCTGGCGCATCCCGACGCGACCAGCGCCGCTGCCACGGAGGCCGGCGCATGAGCATCATCGTCGACATCCTGATCCTGGCCGGCGCGCTGCTGGCCATCGTCGCGGTGGTGCAGGTCGCCGCCGCGCGGCTGGTGCTGCCGGAATCGACGCTGCTGTCGGCGATCGGCATCGCCATCGGCGCGGGCTACGTCGCCATCGACGCCGCACATCCGGACTTCGCGCGCCACTTCCTGCATCCGCTGATCGACCCGGCGCTGCCGCCCGAGGCCTACCTGTGGATCTTCCTGCCGCCGCTGCTGTTCCACGCGGCGCTGACCGCCGACGTGCGCAGCATGCTGCCCGATGCGGCGCCGATCCTGCTGCTCGCGGTGGTGGCGGTGGTGGTGGCCACCGTGATGATCGGCGTAGCCACTGCCGCGGCCAGCGGCATGCCGCTGGCGGTGTGCCTGCTGCTGGGCGCGGTGGTCGCCACCACCGACCCCGCCGCGGTGATCGCGATCTTCCGCGACGTGGGCGCGCCCGCGCGGCTGATCCGGCTGGTCGAAGGCGAGAGCCTGCTGAACGACGCCGCCGCCATCGCCATCGTCGGCGTGCTGGTGGCGATGCTGACCGGCCACGGCGCGCAGGCGACGCTGGGCGCGGGGCTGCGCGAGCTGGCGTGGTCGTTCGTCGGCGGCGTGCTGTGCGGCGTGCTGGCCGGGCGGTTGCTGTCTGACCTGCTGCCGCGGCTGGCCGGGCTGGCCATGGCGGAAAGCGCGCTGACGCTGGCACTGCCCTACCCGCTGTACCTGCTGGCCGAACAGGCGCTGGGCGTGTCGGGCGTGGTCGCGGTGGTCTGCGCCGGCCTGATGGTGAGTGCGCTCGGGCCGACGCGCCTGAACCCGCCGAACTGGCGCCACCTGCGCATGATGTGGGAGCAATTCGCGGGCATTGCCGGCGCCATGGTGTTCCTGCTGGCCGCCGTGCGGGTGCCGTCGCTGCTGGCGGGCGTGACGCGCCACCACGGGTTGTTGCTGCTGATCCTGGTGGCCGCGGCGCTCGCCGCGAGGCTGGTCACGCTGTTCGGACTGCTGCCGCTGCTGTCATGGATGCGCGCGAGCGCGCCGATCGACAATGCTTTCAAGCTGGCCATCGCCTGGGGCGGCCTGCGTGGCGCGGTCACGCTGGTGCTGGCGCTGGGCATTGCCGAAAACACCAGCCTCACGTATGAAGCACGCCACTTCGTCGCCATCCTGGCCACCGGCTTCGTGCTGGTGAGCCTGCTGCTGAACGGCACCACGCTGCGCAGCCTGATCCACCGGCTGGGGCTGGACCAGCTGTCGCCACAGGAGCGCGCGCTGCAGCAGCAGGCAATCCGGCTTTCGACCGAGGAAGTCGAGGCCATGCTGGCGCGCGTTGCCGACTCGTTCGACCTGCCGCCGGCCGCCGCGCGCGACGCCGCGCAGCATTACCGGCACGGCATCGAGCTGGGCTCGGCCGAGTTTGATTTCAATACCGCGCTGTCCGAACGCGACCGCCTCACCATCGGCCTGGTCACGCTGGCCACGCGCGAACGCGAGCTGATCCCGGAGTACGGCGACGGCGTGATCTCGGTGGCCAACCTCGACGCCATGATGCGCAACACCACGCAGATGATAGACGCCGCGCGCGAGCAGGGGCGCATCGGCTACAACCGCGCGGCGCGCCACATCCTCGACTATCACGTGGGTTTTCGCGCGGCGCTGTTCCTGCATCGCCGGCTGTCGATCGACCGTCCGCTGGCGCGCGCGCTGGCTGACCGCTTCGAGTTGCTGATCTGCCGCCAGACGGTGCTGGACCGCCTGCGCCGCTACAACCGCTCGATGCTGACGCCGGTGTTCGGCGCACGCATGGCGACGGTGCTCGACGGTGTGCTGGAGGACCGCTTCCAGGCCGCCGGCGAAGGGCTGGCCGACATGCGCGAGAAATTCGGCGATTACACCGAGGCGCTGGAACGGCGGCTGCTGATGCTGTTCGCGCTGCGCAAGGGCCGGCTCTCGCTGGAAACGATGCGTGAAGAAGCGGTGATTTCCAAGCAGGCGTTCAACCAGATCGCCCAGGCGATACAGCAGGCATGGCAAGCCAACCTGGTACGTCCGCCGCTGCGCGGCGTTCAGTCCGGAAGCCGCCAGGTCAGGCCCGGCACGCAGCCGGGCCCCCAGGCTTCAGGAAGGGTCTTTGGTGCGGGTACGCGAAACGGCCATCATGATGCCGAGGCCGAGCACGATCAGGCAGGCAATACCGATATAGACGGTCGCGAGGCCGGCCGTTGACATCGCCCACGCGATGCCGCCGACCAGGACCAGCAAGCCAATGATGTATAGCGCGAATGACATGAATCGGCTCCTTGCGGTGGTGACGCTGCTTCCAATGTAGGCAGCGCCACGCGCGCAAGGGATAGGACGATGGCGGACGACGGCGTAGGCGGGTTCTGACTTCGCTGTGATGCCGCTGCCACGCGGCGGTGGCGGCGATGCGGTCCGGCTGCGCTGTCGGGCTCCATTCAGGCAGCGCCCCGGGCCTGCTCTGCGGCGAGATAGGCATCGCGCGACGGCAGCAAGTGGCGGCGGCACAGGTCGACCAGCGCGTCGCGGTCGCCCTGCTGCAGCGCCTCGATCATGGCCCAGTGTTCCTGCCGCGCCCGCTCGCGGTAGGCCGCGGCCGCCAGCGTGCCGAAGCGGATCGGGTGGGTGCGGCGCGCATAGTCGCCGATGGCCTGCTGCAGCACGGCATTGCCAGTCAGCGCGAACAATTCGCGGTGGAAAGCCTGGTTGACGCGAAACACCGCACGCGCCTCGCCGGCGGCCACGGCCGCGTCATGCTGCTTCTGCACCGCGACCAGCGGCGCCAGCCGCGCGGCCGGCACCGGCAGGTCGATCTGCGCGGCGGCATGGCATTCCAGCATTTCGCGCAGTGCGTACAGTTCCAGCACCTCGCGCGCGGAGAACGCGCGCACCACCGCGCCGACGTTGCGCTTGCGCTCGACCACGCCGATCGCCTCCAGTCCCGCCAGCACCTGCCGCACCACATGCCGCTTGAGGCCGAAGCGCGCCATCAGGTCGTCCTCGGTCAGGCGCTCGCGCGGATGCAGTCGGCCGAAGACGATGTCTTCCTCCAGCGTGTCGACCGCCTGCTGCACGGCCCCGGCGTCAGCCTGTGGGGTGATGTCGTGCATGGCTCAGCGCTGGTGCGGCACGGAATCGATTGTCTGCGTCGCGCGCAGGAAATCGAAGTCGACGCCCTGGTCGGCCTGCGTCACGGTTTCCAGGAACAGCTTGCGGTAGCCGCGCTCGGCGCGCGGGCGCTCCACCGGCTGTGCCGCGGCGCGGCGGGCCAGTTCGGCGTCATCGACCAGCAGCGTCACTTCGCGCTCGCGCACCGACAGGCGGATGCGGTCGCCGCTCTGCACCAGCGCCAGCGGACCGCCGATGGCCGCTTCCGGCGTCACGTGCAGCACGATGGTGCCGGCCGCGGTGCCGCTCATGCGGCCATCGGAGATGCGCACCATGTCCTTGACGCCGGCGCGCGCCAGCTTGCGCGGGATCGGCATGTAGCCCGCTTCCGGCATGCCGGGCGCGCCGGTGGGCCCGATGCGCTTGAGCACCAGGATATCGTCGGCCTTGACGTCGAGGGCTTCGTCGTCGATGCGCAGCGCCATGTCCTCGGCGTTCTCGAACACCACGGCGCGGCCCTCGTGCTCCATCAGCACCGGATCGGCGGCGGACTGCTTGATGATGGCGCCGCCCGGCGCCAGGTTGCCGCGCAGCACGGCCAGGCCGCCGGCCGGGTAGATAGGATCCGCCGCGGTGCGGATCACGTCCTGCGCGAACGGCGGCGGCGCCGCGTCGAGTTCTTCGCCGAGCGTGCGGCCGGATACGGTCAGCGTGTCCAGGTGCAGCAGCGGGCGCAGCTCGCGCAGCAGCGTCGCCATGCCACCCGCCTTGTGGAAATCCTCCATGTAGTGCTGGCCCGAGGGCTTGAGGTCCACCAGCACCGGCGTCTCGCGGCTCATCCGGTCCAGGCCCGCCAGGTCGATATCGATGCCGAGGCGGCCCGCGATGGCGGTCAGGTGGACGATGCCGTTGGTCGAGCCGCCGATCGCCAGCAGCACGCGCAGTGCGTTCTCGAACGCCTTGCCGGTCAGGATGCGGTCCGGCGTCAGGCGCGCCTTGGCCATCGCCACGGCCGTGGTGCCGGTGCGCTCGGCCACGCGGATGCGGTCGGCTGTCACCGCGGGCGCCGACGCCCCGCCCGCCACCATCATGCCGAGCGCCTCGGTCACGCACGCCATGGTGCTGGCCGTGCCCATCACCGAACAGGTGCCGACACTGGCCACCAGCTGGTTGTTGACATCGGCGATCTCGGCGGCATCGATCTCCTCCGCACGAAAACGGCCCCAGTAACGGCGGCAGTCCGTGCATGCGCCCACGCGCTCGCCGCGATGCGCGCCGGTAAGCATCGAGCCGGTCACCAGCTGGATCGCCGGCACCCCGGCGGAGGCCGCGCCCATCAACTGCGCCGGCACGGTCTTGTCGCAGCCGCCGATCAGCACCACCGCGTCCATGGGCTGCGCGCGGATCATTTCCTCGGTGTCCATCGACATCAGGTTGCGCAGGTACATGCTGGTCGGCGCGGAAAAACTCTCATGCACCGAGATGGTCGGGAAATCCACCGGCAGGCCACCCGCGAGCATCACGCCGCGCCGGACCGCATCGATCAGCTGCGGCGCGTTGCCATGGCAAGGGTTGTAGCTGCTGCCGGTGTTGACGATGCCGATCACCGGCCGCGACAGCGCGTCGTCGGTATAGCCCGCGCCCTTGATGAAGGCCTTGCGCAGGAACAGCGAGAAGCCGGTGTCGCCATAGTTGGTCAGGCCCTTGGCCAGGCCTTGCGGCCGGGCTGCGTCGGGCTTGCTGGGGTCGTTGGCGGACATGGTCTCTATCTCCGATAGGATTATTGATAATCGATGGCCAGAAGCTTAGCGGCCAATGCAGGCGCGGCGCAAGCCCGGCATCGCAGTGGCTTAATTAATTTGAATTTCAGATCAGTCGATAGAAAAACACGACTTCATCAATCAATAGGCGCGGCCTACACTTGGCCCCGATAACGAGCCGGGCGTCATCCGCCGGCGGCCACCCGCCGCCCGCCGATCCCATCCCATTCCAACGATTCCCCGGCACAGGAGACCCCACATGCCTGGCATTTCGCCCACGGCCTCTCGCGCCATCACTGCGCCGCGCCACACCCTTCACCGCACCCCTCGCCGCTCCATCCTGGCCGCTTCGCTTGCGTTTGCCGGCATGCTGCTCGCCCCGTTGTCGGGCTTGGCCGCGGAGGCCTATCCCGCCAAGCCGATCCGGCTGGTCGTGCCCTACCCGCCCGGCGGCGCCACCGACGTGATCGGCCGCACGCTGGCCCAGCGCCTGTCCGCCTCGCTCGGCCAGCAGGTCGTGGTCGACAACCGTGCCGGCGCCGCGGGCAATATCGGCGCCGAACTGGTCGCCAAGTCGCCAGCCGACGGCTATACCCTGCTGATGGGCGCGCTCACCAGCCACGCCATTAACGCCGCGCTGTACAAGAGCCGTGTGCCATACGACCTGGAGAAAAGCTTCGCGCCGGTGTCGATCGTCGGTACGGTGCCGCTGGTCTTCGTGGTCAATCCTTCGGTCAGCGCCAGCAGCCTGCCGCAACTGGTCTCGCTGGCGAAATCCAAACCCGGCGCCATCACCTTCGCCTCGGCAGGCAACGGTTCGCCGCAGCATCTGGCCGGCGAAATGTTCAAGCGCATGGCCGGCGTGGAAATGCTGCATGTACCGTACAAGGGCAGCGGCCCTGCCATGACCGACCTGATCGGCGGGCAGGTGCTGAGCATGGTCGAGACCGTTCCCGCGGCCCAGGCCTACGTGAAGAGCGGCAAGATCCGCGCCCTGGCGGTGGCTTCGTCCGAGCGCGTCAACGCGCTGCCCGACGTGCCGACCGCCACCGAAGCCGGGCTGAAGGACTTCGAAGTGAGCTCGATGTTCGGCATCGTCGCACCGGCCGGCACGCCGGCGCCGGTGATCGACCGGCTCAGCGCCGACCTGAAGAAGATCCTGGCCGAGCCGGAGGTGCAGGCCACGCTGCTCAAGCAAGGGGCGATTGCCTCCTGGACGACGCCGGCGCAGGCGAGCACGCGGATCAAGGCGGAGGTGGGCAAGTGGAATACGGTGATCCGGGAGGCGGGGGTGAAGCCGGAGTAGGGATTCCGATTCACCAGTGATACAGGGGCATAGATGCCTCCTTAGTCACCCTGTTATGCCCCCTGTTCCGCCCTGCTGTATCTGTGCCCCGCCTGCTCTCGCCCGTATACTCTGGGGCCGGGCGCGGCCTAGCCCCGCGCCCTCACCGATTCCCCAAACAAATCAAGCAACGGAGCAGCAGCATGCGTGTCGCATTTCTCGGCCTGGGCGTCATGGGTTTCCACATGGCCGGCCACCTCGCCGCCAAGGGGCACGAGGTCACGGTCTACAACCGCACCGCCGCCAAGGCGCAGGCCTGGGTCGAAAAGTTCGGCGGCAAGGCGGCAGCCACCCCGGCACTGGCCGTGCGCGACGCGCAGGTGGTGTGCTCCTGCGTCGGCAACGACGACGACCTGCGCGCGGTGCTGACCGGCCCTGACGGCGCCTTCTTTGGCGCGCCCAGCGGCTGCATCTTCGTAGACCACACCACCGCCAGCGCCAATGTCGCGCGCGAACTCTACGCAGTCGCCAGCGAGCGCGGGCTGCATTTTGTCGACGGCCCCGTCTCCGGCGGCGAAGTCGGCGCGGAGAAAGGCATCCTGACCATCATGTGCGGCGGTGATGCCGACGTCTACGCGCGCGCCGAGCCGGTCATCGCCGCCTACGCCCGCGCGGTGACCCGCATCGGCGAGGCGGGCGCCGGGCAACTGGCCAAGATGGTCAACCAGATCAGCATTGCCGGCCTGATCCAGGGCCTGTCCGAGGCCATCGCCTTCGGTGAGCGCGCCGGACTGGACATGCCGCTGGTGCTTGACGTCATCAGCAAGGGTGCCGCCGGCTCCTGGCAACTGGAAAACCGCGGCCCCACCATGATCGACAACAAGTTCGATTTCGGCTTCGCGGTGGACTGGATGCGCAAGGACCTTGGCCTGTGCCTGGACGAGTCGCGCCGCAACGGCGCCGCGCTGCCGGTGACGGCGCTGGTCGACCAGTTCTATGCCGACTTGCAGCAGATGGGATGCGGCCGCGCCGACACATCCTCGCTGATCAAGCGCCTGCGCCAGCACGCCAGGGAAGCCTGATGTAGCGGCCGCGTCTCCTGCCGTCGTCCGATTCCTACAGCGATTTCGGCGCGTGCCGGAAGGGCCGCGGGCCGGCCCGTGCCTAAGCTGGACGCATGGGCCCGTCCATCGGGGCCGGCCCGGCAACGATGCAGGAGACCATCATGTGGAAACTCGCAGGCGCGCTCCTGATAGGCGCAAGCATGGCGTTGGCTGGCTGTACCGCGGCGGGCGCAGTGGCCGGCGGTGTGGCAGGCCATGAACTGACTGACGGCAGTACGGCCGGTACCATCGGCGGTGCCGTGGTTGGCGGTGTGATCGGGCACGAGCTGGGCAAGTAACAGCGTCGCGCTGATGGGAAACTGATGGGAAAGCAAGAAGGCCGCATTGCGCGGCCTTCTTTGCTGGCCGCCGGTACGTTGCTGGCCATCCGTACGCCGGATTCAGCGCAGGTGCCGGGGAGCAGCCTTGCCGGAAACCCGCAAGCGCCGCCACAGCAGCACCGGCAGCCGCACCAGGCAACCCGCCAGCAGCCGCAGGTGCATTCCCGTCAGCAGCAGGTTGTCACGCAGGTAGCGGAAGTGCGAGACGCCGCCTTCGCCCCGCGCAAAATAGCGGACCGGCGCGGCCACGTTGATCGGGCGGACACCACGCCAGCACAGGCGGACCGCCGCTTCGGGATCGAAGTCGAAGCGGCGCATCCAGTGCGTCTCGCGCATTACCGCGCGCAGTGGCGCGATGGGGTAGACGCGGAAACCATAGAGCGAATCGCCGATCCCGGCCCACAGTGTCTCGACATCGGTCCAGAAATTGGACATGCGCCGCCAGTAGACCCGTTCGCGGGGAGCACTGGCGTCAAATACCGGGCGGCCCAGCACCATCGCGTCCGGCTCGCGCTGCGAGATGGCCATGAACTCGGCGATCAGGTGGGCGGGGTGCTGGCCGTCCGAATCCATGACCAGCACATGGGTGAAGCCTTCGGCCGCCGCGGCTTCGATGCCGTGCAGCACAGCCGCTCCCTTGCCCTGGTTGGTGGGCAATGCCAGCACGCGCAGCGCGGGGTCGGCGGCGGCTTCGGCCTGCAACCAGTGTTCGCTGCCGTCGGTGCTGCCATCGACCACGACCCACACTGGAGCCCAGGCGGCGCGCGCCGCCTGCAGCGTGCCGCGCAGGCGCGTGCCGGGGTTGTAACTGGGGATCAGAACCAGATGGGAACGCTGCGCTGCATCGGCGTCGGCGTCGGGAGCGGACGCCGGGTGCGGCGTGGCATGCTGGGGCATGTCGCGCTCGGGTTCCCGGATGGCGTGCTCAGCTGGCGCGCTGCGCCGCGACGTAGGCGGCGAGGCTGCCGAGCGACGCGAAAATGGTCTTGTTGTCGGGGTTGTCCGAACGCAGTTCGACCCCGTACTTGCGCGACACCAGCAGGGCAATCTCCAGGATGTCGATGGAGTCCAGCCCGAAGCCTTCGCCATAAAGCGGCGTCTCGGCAGTGACGTCCTCCAGCCGCAGGTCTGCGATGTCAAGTTCGTCGATGATCAGGCGGGCGAGTTCGGTTTCGAGTTCGGTCATGTTGCAAGAGAGGGGCCGCCGCGGCACGCTGCCGGGCCGGATCGTCCCGGCGCGCCGTGGGGGCCAGCCGATGCTACCAAAGGCCCCGGTGGCGGGCTAGCCGAGAGAACTTTGGTAACAACATCAGCAGGGCTTTGGGGAATCCTGGCACCGCGTACAGGGTCTTTTAAGGTATAAAGCGTTCGCTTCGCAGCCCGACGCACGGTCAGCGGGCCCAGGTCCCGCTGACGTAAAGGGGCCGTAAAGGTACCGCGCGAAGCGCCGTTTGCTACACATGATAACGACACCAATGATGTCCTCGAGCCAACCTTCTTCACACCACGCCCGCGCCCGGCCCGTCAAGGACGCGCGGACCACTGCGACTGGCACGCCGCAGGCTCCGGCCGTGGGCCGCGGCCGCGGTTGGCTCGCGGGGGTCGCCGGGTTCGTCGCCTACGAATGCGGGCTGCATTATGCCGCCCATCGGCCGGGAGCAGAAGTCGCCGCATTGTTCCTGGGTGTCCTCCCGTTCCTTGCGCTTGGTTTCCTGGCCGCGCTACGCACGGCCGGGCGCAAGCCGGCGCTGTTTGCCCTGGTCGCCGCGTGCGCGGCGCTCTGGCTCTGGCGTGCCCCGCTGTCGCACCATTTCGGCTGGACTTACCTGCTGCAGCACGCCGGCGTCAACGTCGCGCTTGGCGTGATGTTCGGCCTGACCTTGCGCGACGGCCGCACGCCGCTGTGTGCACAGATCGCCGCGGCGCTGCATGGCGACCTGACGCCGGCGCACGCCCGCTATGCACGGCGCGTGACGCAGGGCTGGACCCTGTTCTTCGCCGCCATGGCCGGCGCGTCCACGCTGCTGTTCGCGCTGGCCCCGGTGGCAACGTGGTCGAACTTCGCCAACCTCGGCACGCCTTTGCTGATCGCCGCGATGTTCGCTGCCGAGGCGGCATGCCGCCGCATCGCCTTCCCCGACATGCACCATGGCGGCCTGCTCGATGCGGTGCATGGCTACCGCGCCGTAATGGCGGCCCGGGCGGCCCGGGCAGCCCGGGCGGCCCGCGCCTCCCGCGCCGTGACCCCGGCCGCCACCGGGATGCCGCGCTGACGCGCGCCGCACCGCATCCGCCATGACTGCGATCCCGCTCGTCGCGCACACCTCCCCTGCCGCCATCCTCGCGTGGGTGCAGGGCCGGCCCGTCACCATGGGCAGGTTCCTGGCCGACGTGGCACAGCTTGCCGCCGCGCTGCCGGCCGGCGGCCATGTCTTCAACGCCTGCACCGACCGCTACCATTTCACCGTCGGCCTGTGCGCCGCGCTGCTGCGGGGCAAGGCCACGCTGCTGCCGTCGTCGCAAACCCCCGAGACGGTACGCCAGCTAAGCGCATTCGCGCCGGACGTCTTTTGCCTGCAGGACCAGCCGGCCGCACCGATGGCGATGCCGGTGTTCGACTACCACGAGGGCCTTCCCGTGGCAGCGGTCTCGGATGCCGACGCACGCGCCGATGTGCCGCTGATTCCTGCCGACCGGGTGCTGGCCTACGTCTTCACGTCCGGCTCGACCGGCACGCCGGTGCCCCACCGCAAGACCTGGGGCGCGATGGCCCGGGGCGCGCGTGCGGCGGCGCAACGGCTGGGCCTGGGCGACGGGCGCGAATGGACCCTGGTCGGCACAGTGCCGCCACAGCATATGTTCGGCCTCGAGGCCACCGTCATGCTGGCGCTGCAGGGCGGTGCCGCGCTGGCATCGGCACCGGCGTTCTATCCGGCCGACGTCCGCGACGCACTGGCCGCGGTGCCCGCGCCGCGCGCGCTGGTCAGCTCGCCGGTACACCTGCGCACTCTGGTGCAGGCGGACATGGCCATGCCGGCCGCCGACCTGATGCTGTGCGCCACCGCGCCGCTCGGCCGCGAGCTTGCGGCCGCGGCGGAAGCCCTGTTCCACGGCCCGCTGCGTGAAATCTACGGCAGCACCGAGACCGGCCAGCTTGCCACCCGCCGCACCGCGCAGGAAGACATCTGGACGCTGGTGCCCGGTGTCCGCCTGCTGCCGCGTGCGGCGGATGGCGGAGAAGACAATATGACATGGGCCGATGGCGGGCATATCGAACAACCGGTGCCGCTGGGCGATGCCATCGAACCGCTGGATGCCGGGCACTTCCTGCTGCACGGCCGCAAGGGCGACCTGCTCAATATCGCCGGCAAGCGCACCTCGCTGGGCTACCTTGACCACCAGCTCAATGCCATCGACGGCGTGCAGGACGGCGCTTTCTTCATGCCCGGCGACAGCCACGAAGGCGATGCACAGGGCCACGTGGTACGGCTGGTGGCAGTCGTCGTCGCGCCGGGCGTGGCGTCGGCCACGATCCTGCAGGCCCTGCGCGAGCGCATCGACCCGGCCTTCCTGCCGCGGCCACTGCTGTTCGCCGAACGCCTGCCGCGCAATGCCGCCGGCAAGCTGCCGCGCGACGCGCTGGCAGCGCTGGTGGCGCAGCTGTGCGGCGCCCGCGACGGCGCGCCCGCGCTGCCCGCCTTTGTCATCGACGCCGCCCACCCCGCCATGGCCGGCCATTTCCCCGGCAATCCGATCGTGCCCGGCGTGGTGCTGCTCGACCACGCCTTGCTGGCCCTCGGCTCAGCGCTGGGGCGGCCGCTGGTGCCCACACAGGCCGGGACCATCAAGTTCCTGAGCCCGGTGCGCCCCGGAGAACGGGTGGAGATCGAACACGACACCGAGCCAGCCACTGACGGCAGCGAACGCTTGCGCCTCACGCTGCGCAGCGCGGGACGCGAAGTGGCCAGCGGCACGCTGCAACTGCGCGGCTCCACGCCGGAGGGCGCGCCATGCTGACCTGGCTGTGGAAACGGCAGGCGCCGGTGGCGACCACGGACTGGTCCCGGCGCGAAGAGCGCAGCAACATCCCGCTGCTGCGCATCATGACGTGGATCTCGCTGGCGCTGGGCCGGCCGTTCGGGCGCGTGGTGCTGCGCTTTATCGCAGCCTATTTCACGCTGTTCTCGCCAGCGGCGCGCCATGCCTCGCGCGCCTACCTGGACCGGGCGCTGGGCCGCGAGGCCAACTGGATCGACGGCTACCGGCATGTGTTCACCTTTGCCTCGACCATCCACGACCGCATCTACCTGCTCAACAGCCGCTTCGACCTGTTCGACATCCGCCTGCATGGCGAAGGCTTGCTTGAAGCCGCCATGGCGCGCGGCCGCGGCGCGATCCTGCTGGGCGCGCACCTGGGCAGCTTCGAGGTCGTGCGCGCACTCGGCCGGCAGCATCCGGACATGGAAGTCGCCATCACCATGTACGAGGAAAACGCGCACAAGCTCAACGACGTGCTGCAGTCGATCAACCCCGCCATGCGCCAGGACGTGATCGCGCTGGGCCGCTTCGACACCATGCTGCGCGTGCGCGACTACCTCGACCGCGGCTACATGATCGGCATGCTGGCCGACCGCACCTTGTCGCAGCGCGCCACCGATCCGGTGCAGCAATGCGACTTCCTCGGCGCGCCCACCGGCTTTCCGACCGGGCCGCTGCGCATGGCCGCCATGCTGCGCCGGCCGGTATTCTTCATCACCGGGCTGTATCGCGGCGGCAACCGCTACGATGTCCATTTCGTGCCGCTGGCGGACTTCTCGCAAACCGGGCGCGGCCAGCGCGAAGCCGCGGTGCAGTCGGCACTGGACGGCTACGTGCGCCTGCTGGAGAAATTCAGCCGCAAGGCGCCGTACAACTGGTTCAACTTCTATGACTTCTGGCACGCCGGCCCGCCGCTGTCCGAGCAGCCGCCGCCGGGCAACGAGCCATGAGCCATGACTTCCCGAGCGTTTTGAAAGCCTTTAACCCTGACCCGATCTTTTCCGCCAGGCGCCTGGCACGTCCGCTGCTGCCTTTGCTGCTGCCCTTGCTGATGGCAGGCGCTGCGTTCGGCATCGCGATGCCAGCCAGCGCCGCGGCACCCTCGCCAGCCGCGCCTGCCGCGGGACAGGCAGCACCCGCCTTCGGCGTCGACCAGCTGATGTCCACGCTGGCGCAGCGCAAATCGGGCCGGGTCCGCTTCACCGAGACCAAGTACATAGCGATGCTGGCCAAGCCGGTGCAGTCTTCCGGCGAACTGCTCTTCACCGCGCCCGACCACCTGGAGAAGCGCACTGTATCGCCCAAGGCCGAAAACATG